>JAUCCC010000015.1:0-1266151 GCA_034676485.1 Pseudomonas sp. | reverse complement strand
AAACAACAGTTTCGACTTGATCACATTATGATTCGTGTGTCTGACTTGGAAAAATCTCTAGATTTTTATGTCCGCATTATGGGTATGAAAGTTTTACGACAGAGTGAATATCCACAAGGTCGTTTCACTAACACTTTTATTGGCTTTGGCCCTGAAAATGAAACCACCACGCTGGAACTAACGTACAACTGGGATACCAACCAACCCTACGAAAAAGGCGCTGGCTATGGGCACATTGCTTTTAATGTTGAAAACGTAGAAGAAGCCATGACTTATCTTCAAGACAAGGGGTTGCTATTCGTAGCCCAGCTAAACCGATGAACCATGGCACACGCATGCTTGGCTTTATTTATGATCCAGACGGTTACATCATTGAACTGAATGAACCTATAGCTTAATAAAAAACAGCGATTTTAAAATCGCTGTTTTTTATTCAGTGGAGTAAGTGTACTTATTCTGAGTACACTTTTATTGAGGATAATTTTTACCCGTAGGTACCACATACACAGGTATTTTGGAGCCACGAATCACCCCGCTGGACTTTACTGCTTTGCATACCCAGGCGGTTTTCACTGCCCATCACGATGACACTTGCACCTTCCTCTCACCGAAATATTGAGAATGGTCTCATCGTAACGACCGGTCTCAATGCGCTGGCGTACAACCACTTCGCCGGATCGACCCAATATCATTACTTTCGTCTGCCATGATCTCTTGGACTCTGGTCTTCATTTTCTCCATAACCCGACGCACACCACTCTCTATGAACCTCATCAACCAGATCAGCCGGGGAATACTCCTTAATCAACTCCTCACCCATAGCCCCAACCGGCTTAATCACATGCAACATAATTAACTCGGCCTGATTGGCGTATGCCAGTTGCAGTGCGTGACGATACATGACGGCTGTAAGGACCAAGGGACGTGGTGTATAGCACCTTGTTAACTTTTGGCATATTCATAAAACGTATCCTCTCTTGATCATCATGACATCAACTGCGGGGAAGAACAGAACAATGCTTGGAAAAACAAGCTGACGAGTAAAACAACGAGACACATGAGTAAGAAAAATGGGAATGCCGCTTTTACAATAGTCCCAATTGGCTCACCCGTGAGTCCCTGAAGAATAAACAGATTAAAGCCTACCGGCGGTGTCATTTGTGCCAACTCAATCATCAGCACCAAAAACACGCCATACCAGATTGGATCAAAGCCAGCAGCTAAAATTAACGGCAACGTGATAGGCAAGCTCATGACGATGATAGAAATACCATCAAGAAAGAAGCCAAGAACAACATAGAACAACGCCAAAATCAGCAGCAGTCCATATGGAGACAGTCCCATACCATCAATTAAGACAACCAACTGAGCAGGAATATGCAGATAACCAATGGTGGTTGACAACATTGCCGCTGCGATCAGAATCGAGCAGACCATACAGGACGTACGGATCGCACCCATAGCGGATTCCATGATAATTTTCCATGAAAGGGTACGCATAAAAATCGTTAACAAAACAGTTATCACAACACCTACTGCAGCAGCTTCTGACGGCGTAGCGATACCGGCATAAATACTACCAAGTACCATGAAAATCAGAACCATAACCGGAAACAGATTGCCCAACCCCTTAATACATTCTTTAATACTAAACGGCTTATCATCGCGAGGCGCCAACTCTGGATTAATGACACAGCGGATGATGATATACATAGAGTAAGTAAAGGCGACGAGTATCCGGGCAAAATTCCTGCAGCAAAAAGCTTGGCGATGGAAACCTCTGCCATAACACCATAAATAATCATTACGATAGAAGGCGGAATCAATAACCCAAGACAACCAGCACCCGCCAGCGATCCGATTGACAGTGACTGACTGTAATTACGTTCGCGTAGCGCTGTAGTGGTGATTTTTCCAACCGTAGCAGTGGTTTCGAGCGTAGAACCACTTACCGCCGCAAACAGAGTACAACCCAATATATTGGTATGCAGAAGACGACCTGGCATCCATTGCACCAATGGCGATAAACCACGGAACAAACGATCAGAAATATCCGTCCGGAAAATAATCTCCCCCATCCATATAAATAGCGGGATGGCTGACAATTCCCAAGCACTCGAACTGCGCCAGATTATAGTTTTTGCAATAAGCCCAATTCTGTCTACTGGAAAGTCCACAAGAACCACCAGACTGACGATTGAAACCAGTATTAATCCTGTAAACACCCAAACCCCAAGACCAAGGAAAAGTATAATCAGCAACAGCATGAAGCTCATACTTAATAGAACGTCCATCGTTATTTTCCCTTTTTTATTGTTCAGACATTAATTTATGCCAGACACCAACCCGTAAAACATAAGCCAACATCTGAATAACAAATATAGCCAGACCAATTAAGGCTAATGACTATGGAATCCATAATGGGACTGAGCGATAGTTTCACTGGTTGAACCACGCTCAAAGTTACGACTTACACTTTTCCAGAAATAACGCGCTAAAAAAGAACACATTATTAAGGTAATAACGACGCAAGTAATTTCTACCAATTTACGTACGATATTGCGACGAATTTTAAGCAAGATAAAGTTAACCCTTATCAATACATTATTTTCAAAGGTATGGCCCAATGCTAAAAAAGTCATGGCTGCAACACCATAACCAACAAACTCATCAAGTACGTAAGTCGATGTACTGAAAAAATACCTCAGGGCTATCTCGGTCATAATGTGCAGAGTCATACCTATCATAAGGATGACAGCAGCTATGGCACCAGCTGTTGAAAGCCGACTTGCAAGAACAGAAAATCCAGATGCAAATGCACATAAGAATTTCATAAAGAGATTATTCATACCTTGGTCATCCCGTTTATTAACAACCACAAAAGATCCTTTTGATGCACTCTGGATTCGACTGAACTGTTCGAACAATCTCTTGACTTGGTCTTATCCAGAGCACTTCAGGCTCTAATCTTATTGAAGAGTATCGATCGCACTTTGATAAGCGCTTAGGATCATACGGCCATTAGGGCCCATATCTGTTCGCCCAAGACTCAATAACGGGAGTAGCGGCATCCTGCATTTCTTTACGGAAACTTTCTGGAACATCACTCACGATAGTTACCCCACGACGTTCAGCTTCCACATAATTTTTCTGGATAACCTCGTTCGCATTACTCCACAATTGCTCTTCGGTTTCTTGTGCTGCGGCGGTGACTGCTGCTTGCAATTCCGGGAGCCAAGTCATCCCAGACATCTCTGTTCATAGTGACTAGATTGATAGTGCTATCGTAGTTAATGGCGGTGAAGTGAGTAACGTAATCGTTGAAGCTAGAAGCTCAAACCAGACTCAATGGACGTGAGTACCGCACTAATCCCACCGGTACTTAACTGTGGGACGATATCAGCCCAACTCAACTAATGGGTGCGGAACCCATGCTGCGGAACACCATAGTGCCATTGGCATCATAGGTGCGCATTTTAAGATTATCGGTAGTGCTATGACTGACCAGTGGCTCCTTACCCAAATACCACTTGGCGGCCATGGTGAAGAATAAAGCAAACGCTGATTAAACTTAGCTAACACGCGATCATAGTCCTGACGAGCACTGTCAAACAAAATACGTGCCTCGTCGGAGTTAGAGCTCAGAAACGGCAGAGATGACAAGAGAAAAATCGGATCGATACCACCTAGTGGTGGGATAAAAGTATTAGCTACCTGAACGATACCATCACCCACCGCATCAAGCTGATCTTTGGACTTCAAACCCAAAGCGCCACCGAAATGGTGGGATATTTTAATTTGACCAGCACTTTTCTCTTTTAGCAGTTTTGAGAAAATTTTATCTCCTCTGCCTTGGACAGAAGTTGATGGGTATTCGTTTGGCATATCCCAATTTATCTCAGCCGCGACTACGAAATTGATATGAGTCAAGGACAAAGTTAGCGAAAGACCTAAAATAGTACTTGTTGTTTTTATCATTATTTATCTCCACTCGCTTGCGCATAATTATTGTAATTAGAAAGCAGTGATGATCACTCACGGCTTTTTAATATATTGTCATAAAAAAACACAACAAGAATGAAGCTGTACTCACGCTTATATGAGTTCATCTCATCCCTTGTTCAATACTCGCTTCTGCTAATAACCAATCCACAAAGATCTGCATATTTTTGCTGAGCTGTAAATCTTTCGGGTATACCAGATAGTACGAATAAGTCTCCAAGCAAATATCAAAGAGCTGCACTAACTTGCCGCTGAGAAGGTAGTCTTTCAGAATGGTAGGACATCCCAGCATAATGCCTTGATTATTGAGGATGGATTGCAGTCGAACGTTAGTGTCATCAATGGTCAAATTAGCCGAAACATCCACCGGTCCCACTTTGGCCTTATCTACCCAAGCGTCCCAAGCAGAATGGTCTTCATCATGAATGAGAGTATATTTAGCTAGATCCGCTGGCGTGGAGGACGACCCTGCTGTTTAATAAATTCGGCACTGCAAATCGGTGTTAGGCTTCCTGGCACTAATAAGTGTGACTGCAAGCCGGGCCAGTGACCTTTGCCCCATAGAATGGCCAAATCAATATTTTCCGTATTGAAGTCCATTGCTTTGATGGTGTGAATCAGATCAATCTTGATTTGTGGCCATTTGCCCCAGAAGCCATTAAGTCGATGCGCCAGCCAAGCACCCGAAAAGAATGGACGCAAAGCAATACGTAAAGAATCACCATCCCGATTACGGGCTGTCTCTTGAATAGCTCGAGCTATCTGGTCGAAGGGTTGCTTCAGAGACTGATACAGACGCAAGCCCTCTGACGTCAGCGACAAAGCTCGGTTCTGACGTATAAACAGCTTAACCTCAAGATAGTCTTCAAGCACTCGAATCTGGTGACTGACTGCTGACGGCGAAACCAGAAGATCGTCTGCTAGCGCGGGTAAAGTTCAGGTGCCCCGCCGCAACCACAAATGTTTTCAATGCATTAAGTAAAGGTGATGCAACATAGGTATTATTCTCTTTTGTATGAACCGCTTAACAATACGAGAAAATAACCTTTTTTAGCCTTGATAAGGTACTGCATGCGCTCAAGAAAATTTTCTGTAACGCGCAATAGTATTACTTTTCAGACACTATATTTTATAAAATTTGTCTGATTGACAATGCAAAACCCCACTCATCGCCAAGTTTTCCCGAAAAATAAAAATAGTTAGATTAACGTATCGCTAAGCAGCAATGGCTTGAATCACTTCAGCTTAAATCACTTGCTAAGCAATAATAATGAGAGGTGTATGCTCTAATTTTACGAGCATGAGCAGTCTTAGTTCAACATAGCATTTGCTATCTCTGTTTCCAGTCGAGCAATGGCCATTTGGGCTATTGTGCACAGCTCTTTAGGCTTCTCATTGGCATAGACAATGATCAGTTGCTTCATGCTGCGGGCCCAGAATTTATGCAAGTGATCGGTTACAATTGCCACCACCTGCTCGTCATCACCATGGTGCAAGTTATTGGCAATAATTTGCTCGAGCATTTTAACCAAGTTACTGACTTGTTGATCACTCACTGCGTGCTCTCCTCAGAACAATCACCATTTCGGGTGTAAATAACGTGGCGGCCAGGACGGGCAAAACCGATCAGATTCATACCACTGCTGCGCGCCTGACGAATAGCTAACGCGGTCGGGGCAGACACTGCCACGAGGCTAGCAATACCGACGCTAGCGCTTTTCTGCACCATTTCAAAACTGGCACGGCTGGAAATCAAGGCAAAACCATCGGCAAATGCTTTATCGGCATGCTCACGGATGCCGGCACCGATCAACTTGTCCAACGCATTATGACGACCGACATCCTCCCGCGTTAGCAAAATCCGGCCGTTACTATCGCACCAAGCCGCACCGTGGGTCGCGCCCGTTTGCATTTGCAAAGGCTGATGGTTCTTCAGAGACAGCAGTGCAGCCTGCACCGCTTTATCACTGGGCACGCTCTGCGGCGTTACCTGCGCAATGGTTCTCACTACATTGGCCAATGACTCAGTACCGCACAGGCCGCAACCGGTGCGACCCACCATATTACGCCGCTGCTCCTGCAGACGAGCAAAGCGGCCGCCGGCAATGCGCATATTGACCATAATGCCTTCATCACTCACCTGTATCTCGAGCGCAAACAACTGATCAGGCCGCTGCAAAATACCTTCGCTCAAGCTAAAGCCTAAGGCGAAATCTTCAAGATCACAGGGCGACGCCATCATCACTGCATGTGACACACCGTTATAGACCATCGCTACGGGAAGTTCTTCAGCCACCAAATCGCGAGAACCAGCACCAGCAATACCACCGCGCACATCCACCCAGGTATCGGCCACTGCCGCTGGTAGCTCATCATTGACGGACGTCTCCACAGTCATCAGCTGTAGATTACTTAACTGTGGTTGCATACTGATCACCTGCAGAATCCATGGCCGGCTGCAGCAGTGCTTGCTGGCGCTTATCAAAACGCTGGAAGTCTCGTTGCCATTCCGATGGCTGAGTAACGATCTCAACCTGTACTGCAGTCACTTTATATTCTGGGCAGTTGGTGGCCCAATCGGAATTATCGGTGGTAATCACGTTAGCACCACTGCCCGGATGGTGGAAGGTGGTATATACCACCCCCGGCAACATACGTTCGCTGATTTTTGCCCGCAACACAGTATGGCCCACGCGGCTGCTGATCCCCACCCAGTCGCCATCGCTGACCCCGCGCAGCTCAGCATCACTGGGGTGCAGTTCCAGTACATCTTCTTCATGCCAATCGCTATTGCTGGTGCGTCGAGTTTGCGCGCCAACGTTGTACTGCGAAAGGATGCGACCGGTGGTCAACAACAATGGGAAGCGTCGGCTAGCTCGCTCCTCAGTGGCCAGATATTCGGTGACCGCAAAGCGCCCTTTACCAATGGGGAAATCGACTCTGTGCATGGTCGGTGTACCATCAGGGTGCTCATCGTTACACGGCCACTGAATACTGCCCAGCTGCTCCAGCTTTTCATAACTCACACCTGTAAAGGTTGGCGTCAGCGAGGCTATTTCATCCATAATCTCTGACGGATGCGCATAGTTCATGGGGTAACCCAAAGCATTCGACAGCGCCATGGTCACCTGCCAATCTTCCATACCAGCAATGGGTGCCATCACTTTACGCACTCGATTGATGCGTCGTTCGGCATTGGTAAAGGTGCCATTCTTCTCTAGAAAAGTGGAGCCCGGTAACAGAACATGTGCGAATTTTGCGGTCTCGTTAAGGAAAATATCCTGCACGATTATGCAGTCCAATGCCTTAAGTGCTGCTTCCACATGCTGGGTATTGGGGTCAGATTGAGCAATGTCTTCGCCTTGAATGTATAAGCCCTTAAACGTCCCAGCGATGGCCGCATCAAACATATTAGGGATACGCAGACCTGGTTCGTTGTCGACCGCTACGCCCCAGACTTTCTCAAAACGACTGCGCGCTAGGTCATCGTTAACATGCTGATAGCCTGGCAGTTCATGCGGAAAAGAACCCATATCACAGGAACCTTGCACATTATTTTGACCACGCAATGGGTTAACACCGCCACCTTCACGACCGATATTACCTGTGGCCAGAGCGAGGTTAGCAATGCCCATCACCATAGTGGAACCTTGACTGTGCTCAGTCACACCCAAGCCATAATAGATAGCGCCGTTACCTGCTTGTGCATAGATTCTTGCTGCGTCACGTACTTTTTCTGCGGATACACCGGTGACCCCTTGCGTGGCTTCTGGCGAGTTGCGTTCTTCGGCAATAAAGCTACGCCAACTGCTATAGGCATCAGCGTCACAACGACTCCGGATAAAGTCTTGATCTTCCAGCCCTTCAGTGACAATCACATGGGCCAGCGCATTGACGATGGCCACGTTGGTGCCAGGACGTAACGCCAGATGAAGACCTTCACCAGCGTGGGGTGTATTGAGAATATCAATACGCCGCGGGTCAATCACAATCAGCTTGGCGCCTTGGCGCAAGCGCTTGCGCATCAACGAGCCAAACACCGGATGAGCATCCGTGGGGTTGGCGCCAATCACCATAATGGTATCGGCTTGCAATACTGATTCAAAAGTTTGCGTACCTGCGGATTCTCCCAATGTGGTTTTGAGACCATAGCCCGTGGGTGAGTGACAGACGCGAGCACAAGTATCGGTATTGTTATTGCCAAAAGCCGCACGCACCAGTTTCTGTACCAAATAGGTTTCTTCGTTGGTGCAGCGCGATGAGGTAATACCACCAATACTGTCTCGACCGTATTGTGCCTGAATCGCTTTGAGTCGCTTAGCAGAAAACGCCAGCGCTTCTTCCCACGACACCACTTGCCACGGATCGTTAATGGAATCGCGGATCATCGGCTCTTTAATGCGATCTTTATGGGTGGCATAACCAAAAGCAAAACGACCTTTCACACAGGAGTGCCCTTGATTCGCATCACCACCCTTATAAGGCACCATGCGCACCACTTGCTCACCTTTCATCTCTGCTTTAAACGAGCAACCGACACCGCAATAGGCACAGGTGGTGACCACACTGTGCTCCGGCAGACCGGCATCGATAACACTTTTTTCCATCAGGGTCGAGGTTGGGCAGGCTTGCACACAAGCACCGCAGGAGACGCATTCAGAATCCATAAAAGCATCGTTTTGGCTGGCAACCACTTTGGAGTCAAAACCACGGCCTTCGATGGTCAACGCAAAAGTGCCCTGCACTTCATCACAGGCACGCACGCAGCGTGAGCAGACAATGCATTTGCTGGGATCAAAACTAAAATAGGGATTGGAGCTGTCGGTTTCAGCATCCAGATGGTTTTCACCGTCAAAGCCATACCGCACTTCACGCAGTCCCACCACACCGGCGACATCTTGTAATTCACAGTCGCCATTGGCTGGGCAGGTCAAACAGTCCAACGGATGATCGGAGATATACAACTCCATAATATTACGGCGCAGTTTCGCCAACTTAGCGGTTTGCGTGGTCACCGCCATACCCTCTGCCACCGGTGTGGTGCATGAAGCAGGATAACCACGGCGGCCCTCAATCTCTACTGCGCACAGTCGACAAGAGCCAAAGGCTTCCAAATTATCGGAAGCGCAGAGTTTAGGAATATTGATCCCGGCCAAAGCTGCTGCGCGTAACACCGAGGTACCTTCTGGCACGCTGATTTCACGGCCATCGACCGCAATAGAGACCAAAGTTTCTGACAGGCTTGCTGGCGTGCCGTAATCAAAGTCCGGATTCAGTCGACTGCTGCTAGGTTCGTAGCTTTGGCTAGCAGGATCATAATAATGCAACATGTCAGACCTCCAACGGGCGTGGTGACGCCAGCAAATCTTCAGGAAAATACTTCATCACGCTTTGCACTGGATAAGGCGTCATGCCGCCCATAGCGCACAGCGAACCGTCAACCATGGTTTCGCAGAGCTCTTCCAGCAGCTCGAGATTGTTATCACGGTTTTCACCCGCACGAATACGATCAATCACCTCCACACCTCGCACCGATCCGATACGACACGGGGTGCATTTACCGCAGGATTCAAAGGCACAAAACTCCATAGCAAACCGGGCTTGCTCACCCATATCGACGCTGTCATCAAACACCACCACGCCACCGTGACCAATACCTGCTCCGAGCTGAGCGAAGGCTTCATAGTCCATGGGGGTATGCCACTGTTCTTCAGGCATATAAGCCATCAATGGCCCACCCACCTGCACCGCCTTGATCGGTCGTCCAGTAAAAGTACCACCACCAAAATCTTGCAAAATTTCTAGCAAAGTAACCCCGAAGGCTACCTCAATCAGTCCGCCCTGTTTGATATTACCTGCCAGTTGAATGGCTAGCGTACCCAGTGAGCGGCCCATTCCGTAATCCGCATAAGCTTGTCCGCCTCTAGCCATAATAAAAGGAACGGCTGATAGGGACAGGACGTTATTCATCACTGTGGGCTGACCAAATAGACCTTTAATCGCAGGCAAAGGTGGCTTAGCGCGTACCAGTCCGCGCTTACCTTCTAGGCTTTCCAACAAAGCGGTTTCTTCACCACAGATATAAGCACCCGCGCCCAAACGCACTTCCAAGTGAAAGGCTCGGCCATTACCGCATACATTCTCACCGAGATAACCTGCGACTTCGGCCCGGCGAATCGCTGCATTAAGCATCTGCTGTGACAGCAAATACTCAGAACGCAGATAGATATAACCCTGAGTTGCACCCACCGCCAAGCCGGCTATAACCATGCCCTCAATCAGCATATAGGGGTCGCATTCCATGACCAGTCGATCAGCAAAGGTCCCCGAATCGCCTTCATCGGCGTTGCAGACAATATATTTTTGCTGATCGTGCGGCTCATCCAGCACCGTCTGCCATTTAATCCCAGCAGGAAACGCCGCGCCACCACGACCACGCAAGCCTGAGTTTTTTACTTCGTCCACAATGCCCTGCGAAGTCAGTGCCGCAGCTTTTTTTAAGCCGACAAAACCACCATGGGCGATATAGTCATCCAGACACAGCGGATCAGTGATGCCAATGCGCGAAAACGTCAGACGCTGCTGGCGTTTAAGATAAGAGTGTTCTTCAATCGAGCCTAAATACAAAGGATGCCCCGGCTTGCCATCAAACAAGCCAGCGGCTACCAACTCTGCAACCTGCTCCGGCTCAACTGGACCATAGGCCACGCGGCCCTCAGCTGTGGCTACTTCCACCAAAGGCTCCAACCAGAATAAGCCGCGCGAACCATTACGTACAATGCGTATATCTGCACTGTGCTGGTCAGCATAGTGATGAATATTTTCTGCAACTTGGTCAGCGCCCAATGATAGGGCGGTGGTATCACAGGGCACATAAATTATTGTTGTCATGTTTTGCTCCTGCGCTTATTTCAGCTGGATAATAGAAGTCGTCAGTCTGTCCGTCAGCTGATCAAATTTTTCTGGACTCATACGCCCATACACTGCGTTATCTATACTAATTGACGGTCCACAAGCACAATTGCCCAGACAGTAAACCGGCTCAAGGGTAAATTCGTAGTCGGCAGTAGTGTGGTGATAGCCAACACCCAGCGCTTCTTGGATGTGACGCTCTAAAGCACGACCACCCTGTGCCTGACAGGCTTCAGCGCGGCATACCTGCACAATATGGCTCCCCGCAGGCTGGTTACGAAAGTGATGGTAGAAACTAATAACACCATGAATATCAGCGCGAGTCTGCTGTAATTCTTCAGCAATAATCGGAACTGCAGCTTCAGGGATATAACCTATCCGGTCCTGAATGGCGTGCAAAATAGGTAACAGCGCACCGGGTTTATGCTTCAGCGCGCTGATTTCCTGCCTGACCATGTCAGGGGTCCAGCCCTCGCTAGCGGCAATAGTGACCATTTGTTGGTCAACGCTCTCTGACATATGCATAATAGTTCCTACCTAGTTTTGTTCTAACACAGTAATACCAGCAACTTAACACCTCACCCGCAGCAACGGAATATGAACTCACATGCATAACAAGCAACTCTCAATATCCCCAGCATGGATTTTCCAAACAGAAACTGACGAATTTTTTGAACCAGTATTGCTGCATTTGCTGGAAAACATCCGTGCTAGCGGCAAACTCACCCACGCAGCAGCAGCCGTAGGAATATCCTACCGACATGCTTGGAACCTGCTGAAACGTGGTGCCGATATCTTTGGTCTACCCTTGGTCGAAATGCGCAAAGGTCAGGGCTCGAGACTTTCCAGCCTTGGGGAAAAGCTGCTGTGGACAGATCAGCGTGTCAAAGCACGTTTAGGACCGCAACTTGAGAGCATGGCCTCTGAGCTGAACGACCAGATACGCCAGCTTATTGCTGGTACTCAGCCCATGCTGCGTATTCACGCCAGTCATGGTTATGCCGTTGCCTTGCTGGCGGAGTTTTCTGATCAGGTTAAAATCAACCTGCAGTATCGTAATCCCGAGGAAGCTCTATCTGCATTAAATCGCGGGGAATGCGATCTGGCCAGTTTTCACGTCCCCACCGACCCACTGCTGGCACGACAAATTCTCAGTCACTATCAACACCTATTGGCAGATAACCAACATCAGCTAATCCGACTGGTGATCCGCAATGAAGGCTTGATGCTGCGCAAAGGCAGTTATGACAACATTCACACCTTACAAGACCTAAGCACTGCACAACTGAGTTTTATCGGCCGCGATAACCGTTCCGGCACTCGTCTCCTGCTTAACCTACTACTGCAACAGCAGGGTTTGACAGAGGACAGCATCAACCGCACCTCACAGCAGGAATATACTCATACTGCGATTGCAGCATTTGTGGCCTCAGGCATGGCCGACGCCGGTTTTGGCGTTAAAACTGCCGCTGACCAGTTCGATCTACGCTTTATTGAACTGGCCAGTGAGCACTACCTACTACTGTTCCGCAAAGATCAACTTTCTTCAGAAGCGCTTGCTCCTTTACTGGAGGTAATACGTTCACAGCCGTTTATCGATCGTATCCATGAGGTTTCCGGCTACGCGCCAGACAATCCTGGTGATATCACTACATTTGAGCAGTTAATCGCTGAAGATGCCTAAGTGCTAATTCTGCAAGCTCACCATTATGTATAGCGTACGATCGCAAACCAAAACCTGATCAATACCGCTATTAAATTGAGCCTCACGAAACAGTACAACTTGTGCAACAGGCTGGGACTCGGCACGATTTTTATTTGATAGAAATATGCCGTGAGCCCATAAATAATGTTTATAGGCTGGCTATGAAGGGCATCACTGGCTGCTCAGCCAGTGATGGAAAACCCCCTAGTAACAGACAGTTAGGGAGTTAAGCAGAAACGCTGACACCAATTAAGATGATGTAAAGCCACTCTAGAAGCTTTTAATCTTCATTTGATGAAAAAGATATTTTTGATTTCTAGAATACAAAATCATTAACAGAGAGGCATGTCATGATTCGTTTCCGCTTGAGAGAGTTGCTAGCTGACAAAGGGTTCAAAGAGAATCGCAGAGTCACCATAGACGAAGTCGCTAAGGCAACAGGACTGCATCGAACGACGCTCTCAAAAATAGCCAACCATCGCGGTTACAACACCACGACAGATATTCTTAACAAGCTATGTGAGTATTTTGAGGTGCCGCTTGAAGAGTTGGCGCAGTATGTGGAAGATGATTTACCACAAGAAGACCCCATTAAAAAATCATAGCCGGAATCTTCAATACAGTTTTCACCTTACTTACTCCACACATTCGACAACACCTCAGCCTGCTGCATAATCAGCTCGACCGCTGCGACAGCTTGGTCCGGTGGATATTTGTAGCGCTGTAAGGTTCGGCGCACCAGTATACGCAGTCGGGCTCTGACGCTTTCTCGAACCTGCCAGTCCACGGTTGTGGATTTTCGTAACTGATCCGTGATTTCAATAGCGATTTTCTTTAAAATGTCATCGCCCAGCTCACGCACAGCGCTTTCATTGTTAGCAAGCGCATCATAGAAGGCTACTTCGTCGGGATTGAGCCCAAGCGCAGCCTCACGTTCTAAGTCAGCCTGAAACTGCTTTGCCATCGCAATCAGCTCTTCAATCACTTGAGCTGTTTCGATACCACGGTTGTTATAGCGGCGTAAGGTTTCCTGCAAGCGATCGCTGTACTTCTTCTCTTGCACGACGTTATTGCGAGTCTTGGCTTTGATATTGTCCTTGAGCAGCTTCTCTAACAGCTCAACGGCAAAGTTTTTGTAAGGCATCTGCCGCACATCTTCAAGAAACTCATCCGACAGTAAACCAATATTGGGTTTATCTAGACCGCATAGCGCAAAAACATCAGTGACGCCTTCAGCAATCACGGCATTGTCGAGGATCTGCTTGAGCGTGGAGTTCTTTTCTTCTTGAGTGAGTTTTCGATCGACACTGGTGTACTTAGTAATCGCTGCTTTAACTGCGGATAAGAAAGCAATTTCTTTGTGATAAGCACCCGCCTCGTCCATGGTGCTGCAAAGCGAGTACGCCTTACTCATCGCCAAGACGGTATCAAGGAAGCGTTTCTTGCCGTCATCTAAACCAAGAATATAGTTGGCGGCTGGCACCAGTAATTTGATCGCATCAGTAGCAAAGTTACTGTAATCAAAGCCTGGGCTTTTTGGGGTCTTGGCAAACATGCCATGAATGATGTCCAACTTCTCCAGCAGAATAGCGTACGCCTCTTCGGTGCTATGGGTTGGCTCACCACGGCCTTTAGCGTCAGCATAAGTTTTCAGCGCTTGCTTAAGCTCGTTAGCGATACCGATATAGTCGACCACTAAGCCACCGGGCTTGTTTTTAAACACGCGATTCACCCGTGCAATGGCTTGCATCAGGTTATGGCCTTTCATGGGCTTATCGACATACATGGTGTGGCACGCAGGCGCATCAAAACCCGTCAGCCACATATCACGCACGATAACTAACTTGAGCGGATCGTTAATATCCTTAAAGCGTTTCTCAAGACGCTTCTTAGTTTGCTTGTTATGAATATGCGGCTGCAGCAGTTTCTTATCAGCAGCGGAGCCGGTCATCACGACCTTGATCGCACCTTTATCTGGATCATCGTCATGCCATTCAGGACGTAGAGCAACGATCTCGTTATACAGCTGCGCACAAATATCACGGCTCATCGCCACGATCATGGCTTTGCCTTCCATTAAAGCCGAGCGTGTTTCAAAGTGCTTGATCAAGTCAGCAGCGACTTGCTGCAAGCGCGGGCCTGAGCCAACCAGCTTTTCTAAGCGACTCCATTCACCCTTGGTTTTCTCGCGCAGGCTAAGGTCTTCCTCGTCCTCAACCACATCTTCAACCTGATCCGACAGCTCATCAATTAAGTCACGATTGATATCGAGTTTAGCCAGTCGCGACTCATAGTAGATCGGTACGGTAGCACCATCATCGACTGCATCTTGAATGTCATAGATGGAGACGTAATCACCAAATACTGCACGCGTATCTTTGTCTTCGTTGGCAATTGGTGTGCCGGTAAAACCAATAAATGCCGCATTGGGTAACGCATCACGCATGTGCTTGGCATAGCCAAACTTATAACTGCCATCGGCTTTGAGCGTGGCTTTCAGGCCGTATTGACTGCGGTGAGCTTCATCAGAGATCACCACGATATTATGGCGGTCGTTCAAGATGGGATGAGCATTCTCGCCAGCCAGCAAAGCAAACTTCTGCACGGTGGTAAAGATAATGCCGCCCGACTCTCGGACTGCTAGCATCTCACGCAACTCATCACGATCTTCCGCTTGAACAGGGTCTTGCTTTAACAACTCTTTAGCAGCGCTAAAGGTCGCAAATAGCTGCCCGTCCAGATCATTACGATCTGTCACCACCACTAAGGTTGGGTTATTCATTTCCGGCTGCTGCAGCAACTTACCGGCATAACAGCACATAGAAATACTTTTACCCGAACCCTGCGTATGCCAGACCACTCCGGCTTTTTTACTGCCTGGCACCACTTCATCCGCATAACGTGCGCGCTTCTCGGCTTGGAAGAACTGTCCTGGATCTTGGGATGCAATCACCGTGGCCTTAACCGCTTCACGCACCGCATGAAACTGGTGATAACCGGCAATTTTCTTAACCAGTTTGTCTGAATCGGTTTCAAATATGACAAAGTAACGCAGGTAATCAAGAAACAATTCACGATCAAAGAAACCGCGCACCATGGTTTCCAGCTGCCAATCTAATAGCGGCTTATCGTCCTCGTGCTTAATCGTACGCCAAGGCATAAAGCGCTCTTGGTTAGCGGTTAACGAGCCAACACGGGCGTTATAGCCATCACTGACGACAACCGCTTGGTTGTATGCAAACAGGTCTGGTATTTCGTCTTTGTAGGTTTGGATCTGATTAAAGGCATCCCAAATATCAACACTCTCAGCAGTAGGACTTTTCAGCTCCAGCACCGCCAGCGGTAGGCCATTAATGAAACAGATAATATCTGGGCGGCGCAGTTGCTTGCTGCCCTCGATGGTGAACTGATTGATGGCGCGAAAACGGTTGGCTTTAAGATCAGTAAAATCAATAAGGAAAGCGTGATCATGGATGACTTCATCATCACGCTTGTACTCAACAGGAACACCATCCAACAGCAGTCGATGAAATCCACGGTTACTGACGATGGTGTCTAAGCTCTCAGGCTTAGCAACGATAGCCATGGCTTGTTCAATTGCTGTGCCAGGTAAATGCGGATTGATATGGCGCAGTGCTCTCTCAAGATCACCTAGCAGCAATACTTGACGATAGCTTGCTCGTTCAGGCGATGGGCCATCATGGGCAATATCAGGGCCGCTCGTGATTTCCCAGCCGCCTTCAGCAAACCATTCAAGGCAAAGCTGTTCCAGTTGATCTTCAGTCATCATTAAATCCTTGTGCCCGAAGGGCTCCTTAATCAACGCTTAACTCGGTACGTTATCACAGCAAATTTTATAACTGCTCTCTAGCTATATCATCGGAGCACACAATCAAATCATCGGAGCTTACGGTCAAATCATCGGAGCATTTCTTCAAATCATCGGAGTACCGGATAGTAAAACTAGACGTTGGCACAGATTAAACACGGGCAGCAGCGCTGACTCTCGTTTAAGCACCACTCACTAATGTTTTTAATTATTTCAGCGAACGAATATTATCTGCTGAAACCAAAATATAACGAGGCCGCCCTTTCCCTACGTGAATCACACTTAAGGTCAGGCTAACAGGCTTGTGTAGCCAGTCGCGATTTAAGTTCTCTGGGTCAGCGAAAGCAGCATCTATTCTGCCTCTTAGTATGGTGTTGTCCTGCAAGCGAAATTCAAAGCTCCGAGCCGATGGTAAAATGCCTTGAAACTCGCCCTGAAAGCCCTCTTCATCTTCATGAATATTGTCATCTTTCAAACGCTCAGTCGCAGTTTTAAGCTGTTCATAATTTGAGTAACGGAATGCTCGGTCTGAAAACTCCAAACCACACCAAGCTTTTTGCTGCACTAACAAATCAAGAAACGCATACACTTTTTTTACCGCTCGCGGATGCACTTTTTCAATAACTTCAGCAACATCATCATCACTTCCAGTGACTGCAAATCGAAACAGTTCTTCAATTTTCTCTAGCGCTGCATACCTTGAGTCTTCGGCAAAAAAATTAGGCTCTTCTGGTGGCAGTTCAAATTCGAAGCCAAACGAACCCACAGCGGTGCCGGTTATCAATAGCTGATTTTTATAGCGGTTAGGAATGGGACCCATATCACGTAAGCCATCTGTTAATGCTGCGGTAATTGCAGTAAATGCTTCAGAGAAAGCCCCCGCTGCTTTACTGCCAAAATCCGCAGTCATTCCGTAACTGCCCAATATAGGCTCACCCCGAAATGTTAGCTTGGCTTTCGCTACAATCTGTTCAGGCAGTTCAGCCAATGCTTTTTTCGCCGCTTGCAAACGCGATTCAAAACTCATCCGCTCAATTACATTGCTGACAGGAATCTGTTCAAGCAAAGCTTCCAGTTCAGTGATTTCACTATTCAAAAATAGGGTTTGATTACTCATGAGTCACCTCCATGAATCGCTAGCAATGCTAGAACTTCAGCATCTTCAGTAGGGTCAAGATCAATTTGTACAAATCCCTTCCACACGCCATTACGTCGATGTGACCACATACTGTACCAATACGCGATATTTTTTACTTGCAGCCGATCAGTTGGCTGCCCAAGCTGAGCAAAATAACCATCTACAGAATAAGTGCTTTTCAGTTGCTCTAGAGTAAATAAACCACTATCGCGATGCATCAATGATGCTTGTGTTTCACCCGCTGGCAGCTCAAAAAATGTCACCACATCAATATCATTGGGTGGACGGCTTTCTAACAACTCAACGTGTTCCATAAAGCTGCCATCCAGCCATTGGAAGCCGGAGACTAGCCCGACCTCATGCAGTCGAGCTCTAAACTGTAAGAAACCTTGTAGTATTTTAATCCGCTCTGGCGATGATGAAAAACGTTCAACAAAGACAGATAAACTAACAGTGTAAGGCGATCGCTCTGCGCTATGCCCTGGACTATTTGGACGAACTGGCGGTAATACTCCGGCATTACTCCAGTGAGGTAGAGACGCATTCATCATCCTGAGTTGCTCCTTAATCTGACCTATTTATTCCATACGCTTTTAAGCATACGGCTAGTTTGGCTATAAACATCCACATATTCAAACCTACGGAGCTGCTCCGTAGGTATGGATCAAAAATCTGCTCTGCCGTTGGCAATTGCTGCCATGGTAAAAAGCAAACCATGCCTTTACCGCTGCTCACACGCCTAGGTTCAAACACTACAGGTGTCTAAAACCATTTAAACATCTAGCGTTTAGACATTCGCCAAATTCTCCCTTCCAACTCAATAAAACTCTCGCGCTGCATGGCTTGCAGCAGGTTTCCTGCTTTATTGTCTTTTGGATTTGCATCGAAAATATCGGGGAACTTGTCTAAAACTAGTGCGCTAATGTCTATACGCTTAGCCTCTTTATAGGCCTCTAAGCACTCAAGAATCTGCTTTTTATAATGCCTATCATCACAAGCTCTGTTGCGAATGTACTACGCGCGCTCACCGCTATGATCCGCCAACTGTGCCAGTAATTTTTCTTTAGTGTCATAGCGTGGATTGCTGAGTTTTTCAGCCATTTCCGCTGGGTAACGCTCAATAAACTCAGCGGCTAACTCCCGCGCAGTAAACTTGCTGCTTGGGTTAGCACGCAGGGTTTCGATAATCATTTCTACGCGAGTTTTGTTCATTATATTCCCTTATAACTCATCATCTTTTTCTGGGCTCTGCAAAGACTCAGCTAAGCAGTAAGCCTGTCGCTCATGCGTGGGTGTGGTTGGAAAAGCTAAGGCTAATTTTTTATCACGCACCATAGGTGTTAAATAGCCATTACGTAACGATGCGGGTTGGCGATTGAGCAACTCAGCTAAGGCCTGCAATGTTAAATAATGTCCCGCACAAACATCGAGCACTACTTTTTGAAACGCTTCGCGATCCATTTTTTTCTTGTTACGGGGTTCAACAGCTAATGTCTCTAAACGCTGCCGTAGTTCAGACGACAAAGCGGTCAGTTCGTCAATCACCGGCAATGGCAATTGCTCGCTATGTAAGTAACCATGTTCATCGCGCTCCTGCTCCAAAACTGAGGAGCTGTCGCTTAAAACTGAGGAGCTACAACTCAAAACTGAGGAGCTGCCGCTCAAACCTTCGGAGCTGCTTCGCAGGTTTGGCCCAAACACTTGCTCTGCGGTGGGTAATTTCTGCCAAGGTAAAAAGTAGACCGTGCCTTTACCACTCCCCTCTGGCACCAGCATCTCAGACCGGCACAGCTGTTGTAGCATGCGGGTAATCTCAACGGGATGCGCGGACAAGGCTGTTATCAAGCGAGCATGGTTGACTGTTTCCTCTATGCTTGCCAAGGCCAGTATCAAGCGCATGTCACTGTCCAGCACTGCAAACTTAGCGCCAAAGTGTGCATGCAAGGCATCCATCACATCGCTTGGAAACAAATCCACCATGCGCAATTCAAGAACAGTCTGATCGTACGGCTCTCTTAGCTCATATAGGTTAGGCGGGCTCCAGTGCTGTGACTTCCAGCCTTGAAGAATAATAGGAATGCCTGAGCCCGCTTGCTCACCCACACCCACCAAACGAAACATCTTATGCAACGTGCGATTGCGACAGTCTGGCTCACCACCCTGTATCGCGATGGAAACCGGCACGCGCATTAAACCGGGGTTACGAAAACGGAATTTATCCGCCTGTTTAATAACAAGAACAGAAGCACGCTCAGAATAATCAGCATGGACTAAGACATTGGCTAAGGCTTCGCGTAGGGCATCATGGATTGGGGTTTCATCTTTGCGTTCACCTTGTTCCAGCTGAAACGGCACCCCCCCTTCAAATCTGCGGTGAGTTTTAAATAAACCTTACGGTAAAAATCAAATAGATTGCCCGACCACATGCCATCCAGTGTGATGCGGTCGAGCCAGCGCTGCTGGCTGGCATGCTCGGGGCGCTCTTGGTAGTCCAGCATGTACATTGGTAAAGCTTCTTGGATGGCGTCCATCTTGCCGAACATAAGTAAGCCTGCCAGTGTCAGACCCTCGTCGCCCGTTTCTCTGTCTTTGCGCCAACCGCCGATTAAGCGCAAAAACTCTGAGTCTTTTTGGTCATTCCAAGGGTGTGTATGCTCGCGGTTACTGAAGATTTGCCGATAAGACCGAAAGGTTCCTTCATCCAAATCTGCGAAGCTAAAGCCTTTAAGGATTTTAGTATCCAGACTGTCATTCACTTGCTCGGCCAGTAAGCGCTTAACCTGCTCATCGTTAAGTACGTAATTGGACATTCCGAGCGGTAAGCGGCTTACCCAGTCTTTTGTTTGCTTTTATTATGTGCGTCATGAGTTCTCATTCTCCTCAGATAGGCCAGTAAGGATTAGGCGCTCAAAGGCTGAGCCATCTTGGCGAGTTAAGTTAGGCACATAGCGCGAGTACACTCGAAATAGCATTTCGGTAGTTGTGTGCCCCATTTGCCGAGCAATCCATTCTGGCGCCTCTCCAGCAGCTAGCCATAAGGTGGCTGCTGTATGCCGTGTCTGATACGGCGGTCTTCGCTTCAGCCCTAAATGTCGAAGTGTTGGGTGCCAGATTCTGCGAGTAACATTGTGGTGATACAGTGGGTTTCCATCACGGTTGCAGAAAACAAACTCTTGGCCTCCAGTCATTTTGTGTTGTTCGCGTAGCGCGTCATATACCGGCTGCGACATAAAGATTTCACGTTGTGAACCATCGTTTTTGGTATAGGTCATTTTGTTCTGAACAACTGATTCACGAACTAAGATTTCTCGACGCTCAAAATCTATATATTTCCAACGCAAACCATCGACCTCACCTGTTCGCATGCCCGTGAAAAACCGTACGGTGTAATACGCCTTGTAGTCCTCACGCACCTTAGTCAGAAACAGGCTTACCTCGTCTAGTGAAAACGGCTCAATATCAGTCCGTTGTATTTTTAAAGATTTAACTCCAAGAAACGGTGAGGTAAAATCGTATCGCTCGGCGGCTTCATTCATAATCATCCTGAACGGGGTTATTGCCTTATTCACGGTGGATGCTTTTAATGCACTGCTTTTTCGTAGCGGATCTTTGGCGAGAGTTGCACGAAACTGCAGTATTTCAGCCTTGGTGATGTCGTTGAGCTTCTTTTCTCCAAATGTCGGTATAGCATAAGCCTGCAAAGTACCCACTACTGCTTTGTAGTGGCTGTCACGCCATTCAACTTGTTTTTCAGACAGCCAAATCTGCGCAAACTCTGCCAAAGTTGGGGTGCTGTCCTCAGCCTCCTCACCGGCTTCACTCTTTCGAGCAGCCTCCACCTTCTGGTCATATTCCTCAAAAACATCAGCACGCTTGCTGTCTGGAAAGTAGTTTCGGTAAACAAAGGTGCCCAAAACAATTTCCGCTTCGATGCGTGATCCGGCTTTCTCTAAGCGCTTTCGGTGCGCGACAGTGTCAGCAAGTTTTGTGTACTCACGACAGCGCTGCCCTTTATAACGAAAGTCCAGATATAACAACCCATTTCTAGCATTGACACTTGCCATATCGCACCTCCTAGCGAATGCCCATCATCAGGGAATTAATAGCAGGAGCCTTAAACATATCGACCTCAATCTTTTCCCATAAATACAGAATCTTCCGGCCACCAAATGGACGGATGTAATGGATGCCTTCCAGCAGAACAGAATCCTTGAGTTGATTACGGATGGTGCGAGCGTCGTACTTAATGCGTTCGGCAAGCTCGGAAGTGGTTAGGTATGTAGTCTTCATTTTGTATCTCCTGATGTATTTTTGTAGAGCTAGGTCTACATTAGTTCAGTATAAAGTACGTGTCAAGCATTTAATGTAGAGTAAGGTCTACGTAGGAGTGGATAGCTATACCTAAGAAGCGCAAAGCAAGCATAAAGACGGAATTATCTGTAGAATCAGGAAAGATAAACAGGAGATAAAAATGATTCGATTTCGTCTCAAAGAACTGATGGCAGACAAAGGCTTTAAAGAAGAGCGACGGATAACAATGGATGAGGTTTCAAAAGAAACTGGGATTCATCGCACCACGCTTTCTAAAATCGCGAACCAGAAAGGCTACGTCACCAATACAAATGTGCTGGATCAGCTGTGCACATACTTCGGCGTACCTATCGGGGAAGTTGCGGAGCATCTGCCCGAACCAACAGATCAAAGCGACTCAAGCCAATGACTGATAAATAGCTTGATTCGGTATGTAGTGGTTACTAAATGGATATTTTTACAACAATGCTTCGAATCCTTGGCTCTATCGCCCGCGCCCTATTGCCAAAAGGCAAGCAGCTTTACGCTGAACGTTCTGCTGGAGAAGCTCCGGACACGTTTTCAGCCGACATATCTCATGAAATATTCAACGAGGCGCTCGCCAGACTTGGCGCTGCGGATCCGGAGCAGCCTTGGTGGAATGACGCTTTGGCGAAGCTGGGCGGTGCTGTAATTCAGCCTGACTGGTTCAAAAAGCCATATGTACAAGAATGGCTTTCAAAAACGGAAGTTAAGGGCCTGCTTAAGCAGGCTGCTCAGGCAAACCTAGCTGGATCGACAGGTAATCAAGAGTCGTATGAACGCCTCATTGAAAACTACATTCAGCACTCGTACGAGGATCGCCAGCATGCTGAATCGGTGATCTCGCTTGCTGTGGCCGTGCTCAGTGCCAGCATCACAGGGGCAGTCCGTGATCAGGGTACTGCAGCGCTAGTACAAGCTACCGCTGCAGACCAGCGGGATCGTCTGGGAGTTATAGATGAGAAGCTCAAGGCAATGGGGCTTGAGGGGGATCTCAAAAGATTAGGGGAACTCGCTAAGTGCTACGCAGATCTTATCCCAGATGATATTGGCGGAACGCACCTCAACCGACCTAGGCTTCTTGAGGGGCTGTCTTCCAAACTTGCCTCCGCTCGACTTGTACAAGTCCGTGGTCTACCCGGCAGTGGTAAGTCAGTAGTTGTAAAGCATGCAGTCAAGCAAGCAATTGAACGTGGGCCGACGCTCTTTCTTAAAGCTGAACAGCTTGAAGGTACCAGTTGGATTAGTTACGCAGCTTCTCAAGGCCTTTCGGGTGCTCCTTTGGAGCAACTGCTCGTTGAGATTGGGGCAGCTGGCACTCCTATACTCTTCATTGATGCAATTGATCGAGTTGAGAAGGAACAGCAGCCCATAATTCTTGACGTGATCCGCGTTATCGTGGAGTCCCCCCAGCTCAGTGACTGGTGTGTAGTGGTCTCGCTTCGAGATACTGGTATCGAAGTACTTCGAAATTGGTTAGGCGACTTTTTAGCTGTCCTGCAAGTCGAGACTCTCGCTGTTGAGCAGCTGGGTGAGGAAGAGGCAGAAGTTCTTGCAGAAGCCCAGCCACACTTAAGGCAACTTTTGTTTGGCTCTGCCAAGGTTAAAGAGGTCGTCCGGCGCCCGTTCTTTGCGAAAATCCTGCACAAGAGCTACATGGCAGCATCCGCCCACCCAGCATTCACACCTCAGTCTGAAGTTGATCTGATTGCGAACTGGTGGCGGTTTGGCGGTTACAACGAAACTGGTCAAGGTGCACTCGAGCGTCAGCGTACGCTACTCGATTTAGCTCGCATTCGTGCTCGCCAACTTAGCCAGCCGATTGGGCTTGGCCAACTCAATTCACTTGCACACATCAACGACCTGATATCGGATGGAATCCTACAGCATGCGCGAGAAGGTATATCCGTGCGGTTTGCTCACGATATCTTCTTTGAATGGGCATTTTTCCATGTCCTAGCTGATCGTGGAGAGCTCTGGATGGAAGAGATCAAAGCGTGCGGTGAGCCTCCTGCGGTTGCGCGTGTTGTTGAACTTGCCTCCCAATGGGAATACACCCAAGGGGAAGTTTGGTCCGCTTATCTAGCGCTCACTGTAAACACAGATTACAGATCTCAATGGCAACGAGCATGGTTGCTTGGCCCTATTGGAGCAGCAGGGTTTGATGCTGATAACCATCAGTTCGCAGATGTCGTATTTGCCGACGACTTCCTACTCTTTAGGAAGGCTCTCGTTTGGTTTCAAGCTGAGAAAACTTCGCCGAATCCAACCATTCTCGCTGGTGCTCTTCCCCAAGAACAACTGCAGAGGGCCGCTGATCTTCTTGGGTGGCCATCTGATTTCGCTACGTGGCAACGTCTCATCAATTTTATCCTCCGGAAGGTATCAAGCATTCCTCAGAGGCTTTACCCGGAAATCTTATCTATTTTTGAGGTTTGGCAGAATGCTCTAGCTGATCTCTCAAACTCGACATCTCGGGCTCTATTGCAGCTATGCGCTAAGTGGCTTACTGAGATAGACGCACTGAGCACAGCGGACAGCCCTAACGAGAGCTCGAGATACTGGCGAGAAGTCCCTCACTTAAACGACTTCAAGAAATCTCTGGTGCGACTCATATTGAGAGCATCCAGAGTAGAGCCGAACCTAGCAGACATTTATATACGGCGGGTGGCCAGCTCAGAGCATATTGATGACGGTGTGTTTAGCGATATTACTGCCTTTGCTCCGGTTCTAGCACAGTCACTTTCCACGCCACTTGTCGAACTGTCACTGGCGTTCCTCAGAAGGGCACTCCCAAATGTTCAAGTCGCTCGAGAAGAGTTGGAGCTTCATAACGCAGCTACTTGGCGAAATGAGATTTTGGCCAAGCCAGAAGCAGAACGCACGCGTCGCGAGCAAATGGCTCTATCGTGTTCGCCATTGTTCAGGTCTGTTGGAGATTTCAGTAGCCACGACTGGCAAAGGCTATCAATCCATGACGATCACCAAAGCTTCTGGCCCTGTTCGCCACTTCAAGAACCTTTTCACTCGCTGTTTCAGTTTTCACCTGACGAAGGACTTCGGCTTTTCCGAGAGCTCTGCAATCACGCCATGCTTGCTTGGCGACAGTTGCACGTTCACTCACACGAGCGGACAGGAACTCCTATACCGCTCGAATTGACGTTTCCTTGGGGGGCTCAATATTTCTGGGGCTCTGATCGTGAGTATTTGTGGTGTCGATCAACATGGGCACCGAAAGTAATCGGCAGTGGATTCATGGCACTTGAAGAATGGTGCATTGCCGAGCTTACACGCGGTCGACCAGTTGAAGAGCTGATCCAGAAAATAGTTGAAGGGAATGAGTGCATCGCAATTTTGGGTACTGCGGCGATGCTTACGCTTTACACCGAACAGCTATCTGAGACGACAATACCGCTATTTACTTCTCAACGTTTACTGGCCGCAGATCATCACCGAATGGTAGGGGATCTCTCATCCGCTGCGAGGTTAATTGGCTTTACGAAGCCCAGTGACAAACCTCATATTGAAGCGGTCCAGGCCGCAGACGCTCGGCTGGTTCGTAAGTCCCAGCTCAGCTGGATGGTGTCCAAGCCTTTTTTTGAGGCAAAGCCCGTTCGTGATACGGTTCGCAACGCGATACTTGGTTTTCAGGACAACCTGCCGTTCCAATATGAAGAGCAGCGCAGTAACCCAGAAGTACAGGAAGACCTAGCAGCTCAGGCTCTTGAGTATTCCTATTTAGTGGATCCGAAGAACTATCAGGCCTACCGCGTTGAAGAGGATCCAAGTCACGTTGCAATGGTTCATGTCAGCCCTTCAGCAGCGAAGCCCGAAAACATTACCAAGACAGAGAATGCTACGAGATTCCTAACCTTATCTGCTCTGTCTACCTGGGCGTGCAAGTCCTTTGAGGGCGGAGCGATACATAGCATGTTCAAGATCACAGATGCTATAGCCCTCGGCAGAGAGGCAGACTGCAGCAATTTGTATGAGCTTTCAAACGGCGCTACCGATGATATCGAACTGGCAACCTGTCGAGGTGCGGTCGCTGCTGTTGCAGCTATGGTGCTCAACTACCGGGAAGGGCTTGCAACACTAGATATTGATTGGGCTCGTGATGTCCTAAGCCGCGCGATGCGTCTGCCAGAAAAACCCCATCTAATGTGGACACCCAGTGCTGTTATCCCGTGGCACCAAGCAATCTACGCGGCGCGAGGCTTGGCAGCGGATTTCCGCGAAGGCACTGCGGTGGATGGAGGTGCGCGCGATCTACTCACTCTAGTTGCGCACCCGCTTGAAATAGTATCGCTAGCTGCAGTCGCAGAAGCCTGCCAGCTTTGGGATAAGGATCCTAAGTTAACTTGGTCAGCGCTTTTCTTGGCATTTTCCCTTTGCCATGTTCCACCGTGCCTAAGTAACCATCGCCACGGCGAACCGCTCCACTTGCCGAATGTGGCGCAAGCGGCAGTTGATGAGGCGTTTTCGCTCTATATGGACAGAAGTGGGTGGGCGTCTCTTTCTTTACCTCCTCCTGCCTGGGTTAAGGTCAAATCCGGAACATCTCAGCGTAGGTCTAAAAGATATATAGAACACGACGGGGATGCCTCTGGTGCGACCGAAGAGTGGCGTGAGCCCGATGTTTACTGGCACTCTAAACATGCTACTGAAATTCTCGAACTCATCCCGTTCGATAAACTTCTGAATAGTCCCGCGAAAGGCGCGCTCCTAGAGTTTCTGGAAGGAATACTCGATTGGACCAATCAAAAAAACTCACCTCCTTGGGTAAAACCTGGATACAGAGATCAATCGACGAATCGCATTTTTGAATGGACGCATGGCTTAGGAGCCACGCTTGGCAGAATAGCCGGATTGCTCCCCCTTAGTGATTTTCAGAGCCGATTTCTCGACCCGATATTGAAATTGGAGGCTGATAATTGCTGGGCTCTTTTATCCCCCCTCGTGGATCGATATATCTGTTTATATGTGTACGACTCACCGGAGATTTCTGCTGACGCAGTTGCTACCCTTGATCTCTGTCTCGAGCGTTTTCTTCAAGATCCTATTTTCACTCGCGATACTTATCGAAGTGGGGAACCCTCAGGTTTCGACCAACCCCGGCTTATTCGTGCGCTGATGTTTGTCTCAATCGAGCATGCAGGCTTGGCTGCTCGCTATATCAACGGAGACTGGTCTGAAGTCAACGTTTTATTACCTCTGATTGATTGTTTCATTCGTACTGCAGGCTGGGCTGCCTCGGTTATGTCTCCCTTCTTGACACTCTGTGAACGTGCTAAAGCTCACTACCCAACCGATGCTTTTGCAGATCAAGTGCTCGCTATTATCGGTAGCGGGCCGGATAACTTTCCGGGGTGGCGTGGAACGCTGATACCCGCGCGTATCGCGGAGCTAGTGCAGCACTTTGCACATCGTGATGCGCCAATGAAGCAGCCTCTAGCCCAGAAGCTTCTAAGAATTCTCGATATTCTAGTCGACATGGGCGATAGGCGGAGTGCTGCTCTTCAGCTTGGAGAAGCGTTTAGGGAGACTCGTTTATGCTCTTAAACCAAGTACTTCTTAAAATAGCTTTGCTCAGCATATCGAAGATGCCAAAAACTCCGCATATTTTTCACCCAAAGCACTTCACTTAGAGTGATACAACCCTAACCTTGCCACTGGACAATCGGTATGGCACTAAAACTTACACAAGCATCAGCCTTACCTTACTTAACCCCGCGCCATCTGCGCTTTAGCGATTGCATGCCCCGCTTCCGCTGCTTTCACGCGCCAGAGTAGGGCGGTGGTATCAGAGCGTTCGACGCCATCACCGCTTTGGTACATTGTGCTTAAAAAATGCATGGCATCGGCGTGGCCTTGTTCGGCGGCGAGGTTAAACCAGTGCAGGGCGATATCGGCGCGCTCTTGCTCTAAGCAAAGGATACCGAGATCGTTTTGTGCATCACGGCAACCTTGATCGGCTTCAACTAAAAGCTCAATGTCTTCATCGTCGGCAAAGCTCATGTAGAGCTTTGGCTTGATGTCTGCGTATGCCAGCATCGTTCTGCCGCGCTGATCCATACCGCGATGCTCAATGGCGCCGCTACCGAGCCAACGCCATAAGGTGCGCTTAGTCACACCGGTAACGACTACAGCCGTGTCTACGCTGATTAAATGACTCACTGAATTTCGCTCCGAGCTAGGGGATAGAGAAACTGAGGGTACGACAAAAACTGCGTTTGTCATATATCCAGCTGTGACATTATTAGGATGTCATACTAAATGGTGTGACATTTTTATGGTGTCACACCTAAACAAAGCTAGGCGGTTGACAGCACATGATCATCGCAGACCCTGCAATGCACTCACGGCAGGCTGATAACATCGCCTATAACCTTTGATAAACAAGGGTTATAGCTTACTAAAGTAGCCAGCTGGATTCAGATTTTCATCATTTCAACGGCTTCTAGCAAAGTTGGCATGAGTCCTGCTTTAATCCTTGTAGGTCACAAGGCCTTTTCTATAAAACACAACGGAGCTTCAAACATGAAAGCACAAATGCAAAAGGGTTTTACTCTTATTGAATTAATGATCGTCGTGGCGATTATTGGTATTTTGGCGGCGGTGGCGTTGCCTGCATATCAGGATTACACTGCCCGCGCAAAAGTATCTGAAGTAGTATTAGCAGCATCCTCATGCCGTACAACTATTTCAGAGATTTCACAATCAGGCTTTTCAACAACACCTACAGGCGCTGATGCAGCAGCCCTATTCGGTTGCGCAGTAGGATCAAGTGCTTCAGCCGTCTCGCAGTATGTTCAAATGGTTGAAGTTAATGAAAACGGGGTTATTACTGTAACTGCACGCAACATTCCACAATTAGGATCAACAAATACAAAAGTAGAATTAATTCCATACAGCACAGCTGATATTAGTGGTGGAACACCATCTGTAGCTGCAGACTTTAATAAAACCTCTCTTCAAATTGTACGCGCTTGGGAATGCAAAGCTGCAGCTAGTGGTGGTATTGAACAAAAATACCTACCTGCAAGCTGCCGTTAATACTTAGTTTAAGCAGTTGCCGTGAAGCATTTTGATTCCCTCAAGATGCTTCATTTTTTCGTATTATTAACATGTTTTTATATTAGCTGCGCCTAAGTCATATGAGTCTTCTTAGCTTTTTTATCAGCATGTTACTTATAGTGAGCTGGATTTTACCTAACCACTACTCTCCTTGGTTTTCTGCATATCATGACTTTGCAGCTTTTGCTGCTACGTTTTTACTGACTGGCGCTCTTCTTTTCGCGCGCCCCGCTCTACAGATAAAATCACCACGTTTTGTTTTATGTATTATCGCTCTGTGCTGTATTCCTGCACTGCACTATTTCACCGGCATCATTTACTTCAGCGGCGATGCGCTGATCAGTAGCCTTTACTTACTGGGCTTTGCTGCCATGTGGCTAGCAGGCTACAACCTCGCACCAATCAATCCCCTACGCCCCGCTTTAATCAATTGGCTCGCCGGTGCTTTAACCACTGCTGCACTTATTTCTGTCGGGATCGCGCTCTACCAGTGGACTTTGCAGCCCAGCAGTTTCTGGATTGCTGATTTACCACCGAACGCCCGCCCATTCGCCAATCTTGCCCAACCCAACCAACTCGCTACTTTACTGAGCATGGGCTTGGCAGCCGTTTTATTCTTTTACGAAAAACACGTATTACACCGCATCAGCAGCGGCCTGCTCGCACTGTTGCTGTTGTTTGGCATTGCTCTTACGCAATCACGCACCCCTTGGCTGATGGCGATCTTTTTTGTGGTGTTGTGGCTGTGGAAATTTAATGCTGCAACTCGACGTTTACCTCGCAGTTGGGCCGTCGCCTGGGTACTGATATTTATCAGCTTTATTCTAGTGCTGCCGTACTTGGCTGAGTTTTTGCTATTAAGCGATGTAACGCCTGCTACTGAGCGCGCCAAAGCCTCAAGTCGCTGGCCCATGTACACCCAATTTGTCCACGCCATTCTCGATGGCCCGCTATGGGGCTATGGCTGGCAGCAAGGCAGCTCTGCACAACTGGCAGTCACACCTTTCTACGCAAAGCTTGAGTACACCGAATACACCCATAATATTTTGCTCGACTTACTGGTGTGGAATGGGCCAATTCTTGGCAGCATTATCATTATTGCTGTGGCCTATTACCTCTTGCGCTTAGCTTTCTTAGCCCGCAGCACAGAAAATATATTTGTGGTGATGGCTGTTGGTTTTTTCTTGCTGCACAGCCTGCTCGAATACCCACACGCTTATGCTTATTTCCTGCTGCCTGTCGGCTTGCTGATTGGTATTTTGCAAGCTGATTTCCCTTGCAAAACCTGGCGCATTCCGCGCTGGTGTGTGTTGATCTTTTTGATTGTTTCAGTGGGTTTATATGCCGTAATTTGGCAAGAGTATCGAGTGATTGAAGAAGATTATCGCTTAATGCGTTTTGAGAAAAACCGTGTCGGCACACTCAAAGCCGAGCAACCCGCCCCGGATGTGATCTTACTGACGCAGTTGCAAGCCTTAACCAAACACTCACGTCTGCCCGCCACTGCCAATATGAGTGCTGAAGAGTTGGACGATGTATCGCGCTTTGCCCAGCGTTTCACCCATCCAGCAGCGCTGTTTAAATATGCGCAAGCGCTGGCACTCAATGGGCAGCCCGATGCGGCTTATCAGCAACTCATGCTTATTAAAAACCTGCACGGCACTAAGGTGCTGCTGTCGGCCATCTATGAGCTTGAACAGCTACAAGAACAGCACCCTGAAACTGCGCCATTACTTGAGCGTTTGCATGAGCTTGATTTAGACCATGAGAAATACACACAGGAAGACACTGATGACATCACGCCTTAACGTTTTTTTAATCCACCTACTGCGTGGAGCCAGATGATGGACTGCCACGTCGCTACGCTCCTCGCAGAGACAGTGCGGTCATGTCGCTACGCTCCTCGCAGAGACTGCGCGGTAACGTCGCTACGCTCCTAGCAGAGACATTAATCTACGACCGGCACTTGTTCAAAATCACCATTACTGCCGGCACCATCTATATTTCAAGTGCGCTGCGTTAGGCCTGGGCTAGAGTAGCCATAAAACCGTAAACAGGGTGTTGTGGGCGGATAGTTAGAGAAAGGAAAGCACTTCGGGCTATTCAGCCAAAACATCCTTTAAGTATCTAGCAGCCGCGCTGCCGGTAAAGGACTGTAAGTCAATTTTGGTGCACGGCGTTTGTTGATCTTTATCGGTCTCTGGGGCAGTAGCCATTTCTCGGACTACATTTTTTCGGGTAAAAACAAGCTGGTCTCTGTTTGGTCTCAACTCGGTCTCAATTAAAAAACAGCGATTTTTGCGACCAAACGGGCGGAGGTCATGACATCTACCCTAGAGACCATTTAAAAATGACCTCTGCTTTTTAGAGGTCTGAAAATGGTCTCAATTTAGAAAAAACCAACAGCTGTAACATGCTGATTTCAAAGGGAAATGGCGCACTCGGCGGGATTCGAACCCACGACCCCTGCCTTCGGAGGGCAATACTCTATCCAGCTGAGCTACGAGTGCATTTGAAAAAGTGTAACAGATTTGAAGCTTTTTGACCCTCGCCCTAAATCTGGATTTTCGCCTTGAGTGCCGCCTTCGGAGGGCGATACTCTATCCAGCTGAGCTACTGGTGCAAGCGGGCGATTATACATGATTTATAAGGATTGCCCACTGTGCCATTTTCAGGCGTGAACAGCCTTCGTAGGTGTACAGCAACCCCACCTTGGGCCTAGCAGACGTCCATCTGTTTGGACGTTCACGCTGAATTTGACGGTCAATCCGATCAAGTTACGCCGTGCTTTACACTTCCTTCTCATAGTTAAAAATCAATACTTTAGTTCAATAGTCCAGAGTATCTCTCTAATAATTACTTTTTAATCAGTGAAATAAACTGTATTCGCTACCTTATAATTCAATCCAAAGCATTCAATCTATAGAGGCGAGGAGTTCAATCATGCGTGTTTTGGTTCTAGGAAGTGGCGTGGTGGGTACCACCAGCGCTTATTATTTAGCCAGAGAGGGGTTTGACGTTACAGTGATTGACCGTCAGCCAGCCGTGGCAGAAGAAGCAAGTCATGCCAACGCAGGGCAGATTTCTCCAGGCTATGCATCGCCATGGGCGGCACCTGGTGTACCTTTTAAGGCGATCAAATGGATGCTGCAAAAACATGCACCCTTGTCGATTAAGCCGACAGCCGACATTCATCAATATATTTTTATGGCGCAGATGCTACGCAATTGTACGGCTGCTCGCTATGCAGTGAACAAAGAGCGCATGGTTCGGTTGGCAGAATTTAGCCGTGACTGTCTGGATGAGTTGCGCGCTGAAACCGGTATTGAGTACGAAGGTCGCCAATGTGGCACAACACAGATTTTCCGCACTCAAGCACAGCTTGATGGTGCAGCGAAGGATATCACCGTGCTTAAAGAGCTTGGTGTACCCTACGAACTGCTGGATCGTAACACCCTATCTCGCGCTGAGCCTGCTTTGGCTAAGGTAGCGCACAAATTAAGCGGTGGCCTTCGTCTGCCTAATGACCAGACCGGTGACTGCTTGATGTTCACCACGCGCTTGGCCGATATGGCGACCAAGTTGGGTGTAGAGTTCAGCTTCAATCGAACAATTGAGCGCATTGAATACGCCGGTGATCGCATCAATGGTGTGTGGATTGACGGCAAGCTAGAAACCGCTGACATCTATGTCGTTGCGCTGGGTTGTTTTAGTCCACAAATGCTGGCACCACTAGGTATACGTGCACCAATTTATCCGCTGAAAGGTTACTCGCTTACTGTACCTATAACCAATGCAGACATGGCGCCCGTTTCCACTCTATTGGATGAAACCTATAAGATCGCTATCACCCGTTTTGATAACCGTATACGCGTAGGCGGAATGGCCGAAATTCAGGGTTATGACACCCGCATCAATCCACTGCGCGGTGAGACGCTGAAAATGGTTGTCAATGATCTATTCCCTGAAGGCGGGGATACAACTGGCGCTGAACTCTGGGCTGGCTTACGTCCTGCCACACCAGATGGCACTCCGATCGTTGGTGCGACACGCTACAGCAACCTGTTCTTAAATACTGGACATGGCACCTTAGGGTGGACTATGGCCTGCGGTTCTGCGCGTGTCTTAGCAGATCAGTTATCAAAGAAGACTTCACGCATTCGGACTGATGGTTTGGATATTTCACGTTACAGCAATAACTAAGAGGCACTCAAAAATGGCAATTAAACGCCGGCAAACCAATGCGCGTATGAGCCATCGTGCAAGCCAAGATGTGTCAACCAGACGTCTTGGTTGAAATACCAGTGATTGCAGCGCTTTCTAATTAATATTGCTCAATAAACCATTATAAGATCCAGCCCCTTTGGAGTTAAGCATGGCTCGCCCACTCATTGCAGAAATCAATCTAACTGCATTACGTCATAACTATCAATTGGCTCTCAGCCAGTCCGCAACCTCTTCTGCGCTGGCCGTTGTAAAAGCCAATGCCTATGGTCATGGTGCTGTAGAAGTCGCTCAAGCACTTGCTGATTTAGCTCCTGCCTTTGCTGTGGCCTGCATAGAAGAAGCTGAAGAACTCAGAGCAGCGGGGATCAAACAGCCGATCACGCTGTTAGAAGGTTTTTTTGATGGCAGTGAACTGCCCATTGCAATTGCTAAAAACTATGAGCTCTTAATTCATAGTGACTGGCAACTCGAAACACTCCTAAACTACCTAAATAGTCATTCTGTTGCTGTCAGCAGTCTCAATGTTTGGTTAAAAATTGATACGGGAATGCACCGCTTAGGCTTTGCTAGTACACAAATTGAAAGTATTTATCAGCAGCTTGAAGCTTTGCCAGCCATCAATACGATTACCCTAACCAGTCACTTTGCCAGTGCTGACAGCCTCAGCAATGATGTAACAATGAAACAACTCGCTCAGTTTCAAGCAGCACAGCAACGGTTAAACTGTCCAGTCAGTATTGCCAACTCACCAGCAACCCTTGGCTGTCCAGAAACACATCAAGGTTATTTGCGCCCTGGCATTATGCTCTACGGTGCATCACCACTTGCGCCTGGTCATCCTTTAGGTGAACAACTGCAAACAGTCATGACTCTAAAATCACAATTGATTAGCGTCAGAGACCTGCCCGCAGGAGAAGGTGTGGGTTATGGCGCGCGATTTACGACTGATAAGCCGACACGCATAGGCGTGGTAGCCTGCGGTTACGGCGATGGCTATCCGCGTCACGCTAGAGATGGCACTCCTATTCTTGTGAATGGTAAAAAGTGTGCTTTAGTCGGCCGTGTTTCCATGGATATGCTCACCGTGGATTTAAGTAACAGCCCTGATGCACAAATTGGTGACGAAGTGATTCTTTGGGGGACTGATTTATCCGTCAATGAAGTCGCAGAGTATTGCGATACGATCAGCTACACCCTACTCACCTGTTTATTACCACGGGTTAAGCGCCACTATATAAAATAGACTGAACAAGATAAGTCTTAAGTTAAATATAAAGCGAGCCATGGCTCGCTAAGTGCGGTGGGCGGGTAATCCCCCCGAGAAAATATCAGCCCCGCTATTGCTGCTATGGCAACCATAATGATTGCTTTATCCGTATTACTACTGCTGGTAATGGAGTTGTTACGCCGCCGCAACGAAAAGTTTAAAAAACAGATGTGATTTAATAATGTAGAGAAAATTGCTACGTTTAGAGTGTTAAAAATCATTAACAACAAGAGGTTTAAAATGCTCAATAATAAACAGATTTTTGTAACCGATAAAGCTTATATCAATGGCCTATGGGTCAATGCTCAAAGTAATAAGCAGTATGAAATATTTAACCCTGCTAATGGTGATTTACTCGCTAAAGTGCCCTCTATGAGCACTGCAGATACAGAGCTAGCAATTACTGCTGCTAATGCTGCGCTGCCAGAGTGGAGAAAACGCACCGCCAAAGAGCGCAGTCAGATTTTACATCGTTGGTTTGTCTTGATCATGCAATACCAAGATGAGCTAGCAATGATTATGACCCAAGAGCAAGGCAAGCCTTTAGCTGAAGCTAGAGGTGAAATTGCTTATGCGGCATCTTTTGTAGAATGGTTTGCTGAAGAGGCTAAACGAGTTGATGGTGAGATTTTACCCGGCCATCAACCCGATAAACGTATTCTTGTATTAAAGCAACCTGTTGGTGTAGCTGCGGCTATTACGCCGTGGAATTTTCCATCAGCAATGATTACTCGTAAAGCTGCTCCCGCATTAGCAGCCGGCTGCACTATGGTGCTTAAACCTGCTCCGCAGACACCGCTGTCAGCTCTAGCTCTAGTCCAACTCGCTGAGCAGGCTGGTATTCCAGCCGGGGTACTCAATGTGGTTACTGCTGATGTGAATGATGCGCGTAAAGTTGGAGATGTACTTACTGCTAGCCCTATCGTGCGCACGTTATCTTTCACAGGATCAACTGCTGTTGGCATCCACCTTATGCAGGCCTGCGCCCCTACTGTTAAAAAGCTATCACTTGAGTTAGGTGGTAACGCGCCCTTCATCGTTTTTGATGATGCTGATATAGATGCTGCCGTTGAAGGTGCCATTATTTCTAAGTACCGCAATGCAGGGCAAACCTGTGTTTGTGCTAACCGAATTTACGTGCAATCTGGCGTTTATGATGTTTTTGCAGAAAAATTTGCAATTGCTGTACAAAAACTAAAAGTGGGCTCGGGCATAGAGTCCAGCACAGAAGTTGGTCCTTTAATTGACCAAAAAGCAGTCGAAAAAGTAGAGCTGCATATAAAAGATGCTTTAGAAAAAGGTGGAAAGTTATTACTTGGTGGTAATCGTCACGCTTTAGGTGCCAGTTTTTTTGAACCCACTATCATTACCGGTGCAACTAAAGATATGCGTGTTGCTAAAGAAGAAACCTTTGGCCCACTCGCACCACTTTTCTCTTTTGAAACTGAAGATGAAGTTATTCAACTGGCCAATGATACTGAGTTTGGTTTAGCTGCTTATTTCTATGCGCGTGATTTATCACGTGTTTGGAATGTAGCAGAAGCCCTCGAGTACGGCATGGTTGGTATTAATACCGGAGTGATCTCTACTGAAGTTGCACCCTTTGGTGGCATTAAGTCATCTGGCTTGGGTCGTGAAGGTTCACGCCATGGTATCGATGAATACTTAGAAATGAAGTACCTCTGCATGAGCGTATAATGGAGATAAAAATGAATAATACTAACCAATCCATGATCCAGCGTAAAAACGATGCAGTCGCTCGTGGCGTTGGAATGCTTCACCCTATATTTGTAGAGTCAGCAGAAAACGCTACTGTTACTGATATAGAAGGCAACACGTTTATTGACTTTTCTGGTGGTATCGGTGTTTAAAACACCGGTGCTGGCGTTAACTCGGCATCATAGAAATCAGATTCAAATAATTTCTGCAGCAGGTGACCAATAATGAAATAGCTTTCTTTGGCGTACAGCTTGAGTTTCTCGGCTGCTGAAAAGCTATTAAACTTAGACGTGGGTGTGGGTGACAATTGCACCTGCAGGTTTAAGTCACGCGCCATAATCCCTGCACGCGCCAGATGAAAATAATCACTGACTAAAATAACCGAATCAATCTGTTCCTGTTGCAGGATGACGTGTGCATTTTTTAAGTTGTGCCAAGTATCGCGAGATGTTGACTCATAGGCCGTATCTTCAGGCGCAACGCCAAGCTTGATCGCCCAGCGTGCACCCACTTCACCTTCACTGGGTATGCCTTCACGTAACGCGCCGCCGGTGAAAATAAGCTTTTGTGTGATATTGGCTTGGTAGAGATGCACAGCATGACGTATGCGTTCTTTGAATACCGGCGAAGGCTTATTACCCCATGCGGCTGCTCCCAATACAATAGTGGCAGGAGCTGGTGTAACCGCTCTCTCTTGTGCGCAATACCAAACATAACCGATTAAACAGGCGAAAATCATCAACACACAGAGCGCTAACCCAAGTAGAGTTTTAATAAAAACAAACCAGTGGCTGTTGTGTACTGTCATTGTTGTGGACAACCCTTTCGCAGAAGTAACGTAGCGATTTATCATCACTTTAGGTGATTTTTACACATTATTGAGTAACACACCTTGATTTAGTTCTACGTTCAGTCACTACCGCGTTCTTATCGAGCCTCTGCATGCAAGCCTGTTGTGCAGATTATAATGCTGCTTACAAATCGTGTTTTGCGCAGCGATTACCTCATGAATTGTTCCAACGACGGCGATTGCCGCGTACAGCAACGGCCGCACTGACTACCGTTTACAGCAAGCTGCTTAAATCTGTCTCGGTGACACCTTTAGCGTACGAGCCATCATGCTATTAGCCCAACAAACGGGCCCCCAGATGGCGTATTACCCATAATAACCGGTCACGCCAGCGCGAATTGGTGCTGAACTCAGCAGCAGTCCATTGATACGCAAGCGCATATTGCTGATGCAATGCAGTTAACGCCTGCGCTCTTTGTCGTCAGATTCTGAAAATAGCGACAGACTGTAATTGGTTCAGACTTAATTGTGCAGCAACTGCGGCAAAACCTGCCCAGCCGCACCCACCAAACTCAACTCGCGTGGATGCTGGCAGCTCACCGCTTCTGGATTGATATGCGCCACCCAAGCACCGCTGCGCAAGGCTATTTGTGGAATTTGCGCAGCCGGCTGCACCACGCCAGAGGTGCCCACCGAGAGTAAAACATCGCAGTTTTCTGCAGCAGTAAAAGCAGCCTCCATCTCGGCTTGCGGCAGGGCCTCGCCAAACCACACCACACCCGGACGAATCATGCCTTGGCAGTGACTGCAGGTTGGTGGTGGTAGTGCGTGCTCATGCGCCATATCTGGCGCGCGATCTAAGCTATACGGCCGGGCACAGCTAAAGCAGCGTGGGTTAAAAATGCTTCCGTGCAGGTGCAAAACATCACCACTGCCCGCCCTTTCATGCAAATCATCCACGTTCTGGGTGATCACCGTCAATTTCGGCACGCGTTGTGCCAACTCAACAATGGCATGGTGCGCAGGGTTGGGTTGTACTTTCAGCAAAAGCTGTCGTCGCCACTCATACCAGCCCCAGACTAAGGCTGGATCAGCTAAAAAAGCTTCCGGCGTGGCGAGTTGCATTGGATCAAAGCGCGCCCACAAGCCAGTCAACGCATCACGAAAGGTGCTAACGCCACTTTCTGCCGACACGCCAGCACCAGTAAACACCACCACATGCTGAGCAGCAGCTAACGCGTTAACCAGCTCAACGGGTACTTGAATTGTTTTTTTCTGCATAATACTTCTCCATGAAAAGCCCAGCTTAGACAAGCCAACATCCAGCATGCTGATTATGACTTTAGCTTATTGCGTAAAATATGCGACGCCAGCATAGCCTTACTGCTGGATAACCTTCAAAATAGGCCCTCTCTGGCATTGCTTAACAGCATGCACACGACTTATTTTCTGCTTGAGCATTTCATAGGCTGCTACGTGTTTAACTTTTATTCTTATCGTGCCATTTTTATTGCCCTACTGGGTTTTTTCTTGCTGAGTGGCTGTGCTGGGGTAAAAACCGTTTCGGTCAGTACCAATGATTATATATCGCAACGCCGTGGTGATATTTTAACCACAGGTGAAATGAGTTCTGCAGTGGGCGTGGCCTTGCAAGTCGCCGGCATTAACGAAAAACAGTGTCGCGCTGCGGCGCAACAATGCCGCGACCAAGTCGCTAAGAATATCGGTATCGATGATGAGCAACGCATGTCTGCCTTGGCCGAGCTTTGGCTGCAAGAAGCTTTGGCGGTGGATCAGAAAATCAATGAAGGCATCCTTTCCGAAGATGTACTCAATGCCTACCTAGAAAGCGCACGACACGCTTACGCCTATTTATTCTTAACCCAACGTTCGCCAAGCGAACGCGCACTGGAAGATCGACAAACGCAAGTGCGTGACTATTACAACTTTGCCGTGCAACAAACTGTAACCCGCACTTTTAATCACCATCATCAGCATTTACTCGATAGCATTGATGCGCAAGGCCAGTTCTCGGTCACCTCGAAGCAATGGACGATTGCCGGCCAGCTTAATGAAGTGCGCTTAGCTGAGCGCCAGCAAATACCCGAACAACTGATTCCTGCTTCATCATTGACCTTTAAAGGCCTGCGCAACCAATACCGCCGCGACGGTATCGGTGCTGAGTTGGTTGCAGTCACCGCCAAGCGTGTGGTCGATAAAAGCAGTCGTGAAGAAGTCTTCAGCGAAACACCCTTCCCTGCGATTACTGCCGTGCTACGTTTTCCTGGTGAGACCTTAGATGAAGTACTCGACACGCAAATGGTCGAGTTGTTGGGGTTTGATCCTTACAAACGCAGCAGCATGCGCTTAGCCGGTACCCAAGTGCCGCTGGCGGCCAACTTCACTTCGGGTTACGGCTTATGGCTGGCGCGCTCAGGTTTTGCCCGACAATCGTTACTGACGTTGGTCGGCCGCGGTGAAGTTTTAGAAAAACCACGCGTGTACTTGATGCAGCCCTATGACCCCAAACGTCGGATCATTATTATGCTGCACGGTTTAGCCAGCAGCCCAGAAGCATGGATTAATGTCGCCAACGAAGTCTTGGGCGATGAAACCTTGCGTAAAAACTTCCAAGTGTGGCAAGTCTACTACCCAACCAATGCGCCTTTGGCATTTAATCAGCATGAAATTCGCAAGGCTATTCAACACACATTAAAAACCTTTGACCCGCAAGGTCAACATCGCGCCTCTGAAGATGTGGTACTTATCGGTCATAGCATGGGTGGCGTCTTGGCACGCCTACTGGTCTCTGACTCGGGTGACCGTTTCTGGAAACCGATTGTAAAAAATTACGGTCTAAAAGGTGAGCGCAAAGCGCAGGCACGCAAAAAATTACGCAACTACGCATGGTTCAAGCCCATGCCACAAGTCAGCCGCGCGGTATTTATTGCTGCTCCACATCGCGGCACACCCTTTGCCGAAAACCGTTTTTCACGCTGGGCCGCTGGTGTGGTTAAGCTACCGGTCTCGGTACTGAGTCGCGTCACTGAAATTGCGCAACTGTTAGTTGATCCCAGCTCGGCCAGTGCCGCACCATTGGCTCGGCCACTCAACAGTATTTCCAACCTCAGCGACCAAGATCCCTTCGTGCGCCTAGCGGCTGACATGCCTATCGTCAAACGCGTGCCTTATCACTCGATTATCGGCAACGACACGCCAAAGCTAAGCTTGCAGCTGTCCAGTGACGGCGTGGTGCCCTACAGCAGCTCACACTTAAGCGGTGCTCAATCGGAAAAAGTCATTCCTTCATGGCATAGCGTGCAAGAAACACCAGCAGCAATTGTTGAAGTCAGACGCATCCTGCATGAACATTTACATGACACCAACGGACTCTCTTATGTCGACTAATGCGCACTCGATCCTATCAGTTAGCCTTAATCTGCTGCTCTCATTGCTACTACTCATTGCTGCGGCTTGGGGTGGCTTAGCGCTGTATTACCAACTGCCGTTGAGCATGCCTTGGCTGGTTGCTGGATTATTGCTCTGGACGGGGCTGTCCGTGTTTGCACTTGTGCATTTATGGCGCGGGCGCAGGCTACACGGCGTCTTGATCTATCTCGCCCTCCATGCAACGCTGCTGCTCTGGTGGAACAGTTTAACGCCGACCAACCAGCAGCAATGGCAAGATGATGTCGCACAGATGACTTCAGGCCGTGTCGAGGGTGATCAGGTGACCCTATTTAACGTGCGTAACTTTGCTTGGCATTCAGACACCGAATATACACCGCGCTGGGAAACCCGCGAGTATGACTTAAGCAAACTCAAGTCAGTCGACATGATCACTTCACACTGGGGCATGGACGCAATTGCGCACGTTCTTGTCTCGTTCGGCTTTGATGATCACCAGTTCGTTACCTTTTCCGTGGAGATACGCAAGAAGAAAGGTCAGGAGTTCTCTGAAATTGCCGGATTTTTTAAACAATATGAACTGAGCATTCTCGCTACAGATGAACGCGATGCGATTGCCGTACGCCCAAATGTGCGCGGCGAAGACACGTATTTGTACCGTATTGATATGCCAGCAGCGATTCGTCGCCAGCTGTTTCTATCCTATATCGAACAAGCCAACCAACTGCTTAAGCAGCCACGTTTTTACAACACTGTCACGGCCAACTGCACCACCTTAGTGTTTGGCATGATGCAGCATATTAGTGGTGATTTACCGCTCGACTCACGCCTACTACTGACCGGATATCTACCCAGCTACATCGAAGAGCAAGATGGCCTCACCGATGGCTTTGATTTAGCACAATTACGTACAGCCGGCCGTATTACCGAACGCTCAAAACAAGCGGGGCAAAGCCCTGATTATTCAAAAATCATTCGCCAAGGCGTACCTGGCTGGTAATCAGAAAACAGCGAAGTGGTAAAAAAATACCATTTTTAACTGATTTTTATGATTAATTAGCCTGCTAATTATATTTTTATGCTGATTTTTAGTTCAAAAAATGCCTTTTATCGAAAAAATCAAAAATAATTTAAATATTTTTTAAGACGTTTTTAACTCAATTTTCCTATTCCCGTTTCGGCAAGCTATAGCTCCGCGAAACGGCAATTATTGCTGGTCAAAAAGTAGCCATTTAAACAGCCCATATAGCCGTTTGCACACAAGCCCACGGTTGTTATTATTTTTTAAGCGCCTATTCTTAAAGAGCTCAACCAATAACCACAAGGATTTATTTTGAGTTCTGCTACTGTCACATTCCGTCAGCCTACTGGCGACGATGGACACGCTTTGCATCAACTGGTCGCTCGCTGCCAGCCCCTAGACACCAACTCGGTGTACTGCAACTTACTTCAGTGCACTGACTTTGCGGATACTGCCATTGCCGCGGAAAACGCCTATGGAAACCTGGTTGGTTTCATTTCCGGCTACCGCCCTCCAGCCCGCCCCGATACCCTTTTCGTGTGGCAAGTTGCTGTCGACAGCAGTATGCGCGGTCAAGGTTTAGCTTTGCGCATGTTATTAGCCCTCACGGCAAGGGTCACCGTACAAGGTGTTCGGTTTATAGAAACAACTATTTCACCGGACAACGCCGCCTCTCAGGCTTTATTTTTAAAAGCCTTTAATCAATTAGGAATCTCTCACAGCACCTCAACGCTGTTCTCGCGCCAGCAACATTTTGCCGGCCTGCATGAGGACGAAGTGCTGTACCGAGCAGGGCCATTGCCCCTCGATTCCAACCAATAAATATTGCAGGTATTAAATATGAAAGCCATCAAACAAGATTTTGAACAAAATTTCGAACAGAACGAATCGGGCGTTAGAAGCTATTGCCGCTCATTTCCAGTTATGTTCAAGCAAGCACAGGGTGCTGAGCTGATTACCACTGAAGGTAAACGCTACATCGACTTTTTAGCCGGTGCCGGCACGCTCAACTACGGTCATAACCACCCGGTATTGAAGAAAGCTTTAATCGAATATATAGAAAACGATGGTCTTACCCATGGTTTAGATATGTATTCAGAAGCGAAAGAACGTTTTTTAGAAACCTTCAATCGTCTGATTTTAACACCACGTAAAATGCAAGATTACCTGATCCAGTTTACTGGTCCAACCGGTACTAACGCGGTCGAAGCGGCATTAAAACTGGCGCGTAAAGTGACAGGTCGCAATAACGTGATCAGCTTTACCAACGGTTTCCACGGCTGCTCAATTGGTGCGTTAGCTGTAACCGGTAACCAACATCATCGTGGTGCAGCTGGCGTGGCCTTATCTGATGTCAGCCGTATGCCTTACGCTAACTACTTTGGCGATAAGGTCAATACCATTGCCATGATCGACAAAATGCTCGCTGACCCAAGCAGTGGTATCGACAAACCTGCTGCAGTGATTGTTGAAGTGGTACAAGGTGAAGGCGGTCTCAACGCAGCCTCTGCTGACTGGGTACGTAAACTTGAAAAGCTGTGCCGCAAGCACGATATGCTGCTGATTGTTGATGATATTCAAGCCGGTTGTGGTCGTACAGGTACTTTCTTCAGTTTTGAAGAAATGGGCATTAAACCGGACATGATTACTCTGTCGAAATCAATCAGTGGTTTTGGTCTACCCTTTGCCGTGGTCTTGCTACGTGAGAAATTGGATGAGTGGGAGCCAGGTGAACACAACGGTACTTTCCGTGGTAATAACCATGCCTTCGTTACTGCTGCAGCTGCTTTAGAAGAATTCTGGCAGGATGACAGTTTTGCCAAAAGCGTGCGCGAGAAAGGCGAGATCATTGCCAAGCGCATGCATAAAATCACCCGTCGTCACAGCGAGCACAATTTGTTCGTTAAAGGCCGCGGCATGATGATTGGTATCAGCTGTGCCAATGGTGAAGTGGCTGCACAGATCTGCAAACACGCCTTTGAAAATGGCTTAGTCATTGAAACCAGTGGTAACCACAGCCAAGTGGTGAAGTGCCTGTGCCCACTGACGATTACCCATGAGCAAATTACTAAAGCCATGGATATTTTAGATGACGCCTTTGCTGCGGTATTACCCAGCCAAACAGCGGTTAAAGCGTCTTAAGAGACCCCGCAAAACGTATTTAATTAACCTTATTTACTGATCGCTGCACCCGTATATCGGCGTGCAGTGATTAGAGGAATTTTTATAATGATTGTTCGTACCCTAACTGAAGCAGAAAACAGTGACCGCCGTGTTGTAACAAAAACATGGGAAAGCACACGCATGTTGTTAAAAGACGACAATATGGGTTTTTCGTTTCATATCACCACTATTTATGCCAATACTGAAACGCATATCTGGTATAAAAATCACTTAGAGTCAGTGTACTGCATGAGCGGTAACGGTGAGATTGAAACCTTGGCGGACGGTAAAATTTACCCGATTAAAGCTGGCACTCTGTATATCTTAGATAAGAATGATGAGCATTTATTACGTGGTGGCAGCGAAGACATGAAAATGGCTTGCGTATTTAACCCACCACTCAATGGTAAAGAAGTGCACGACGAGAACGGTGTTTACCCTCTATAATCACCCATGTCGATATAATGGTTTAGCGTGAGAAACCCAAGCGGCGCTATAGTTATTCTCGCGCCGCTTAATTACACTTCGAGTGTCCGTGCCACCTACACGCTTGGTGGCGGCACTCAACACTATGAGCTACGCATTCTGCGCCTGACTCATCGTCATCAATTAACTTATTTAGAACGGACGCACACATGCATACCGTAGAGAAAATTGGCGGCACTTCAATGAGCTGCTTCAAAGACCTTTTAGACAATATTTTCTTAACAGAACATCCTAAACACGGCCTTTATCAACGTATTTTTGTCGTGTCAGCCTACAGCGGCATGACCAACCAACTGCTGGAGCACAAAAAAACTGGCGAAGCGGGTGTCTATCAGCGTTTTGCTGAAGCCAGTGGTGAAGAAGCATGGCAAGAGCCTTTAGAAAAAGTGCGCGAGGCCATGCTGGCAAAAAACCAAGAAATCTTTGCTGACAGCGCCCATGCTTTAGAACAAGCCAATCAGTTTATCCAAAGTCGTATTGATGACTGCGCAGAGGTCATGCACAGCTTGCATCAGCTGTGTCACTTCGGTCACTTCCAGCTCACCGAACATCTGATGAAAGTGCGAGAAATGCTCGCTTCTTTAGGTGAAGCGCACAGTGCTTTTAATACCGTACTGGCACTCAAGCTAAAAGGCGTTAATGCACGTTTTGCTGACTTAACCGGCTGGCAAGCGGCTGAACCTATGCCTTTTAAAGAAATGATCGAGCATCATTTTAAAGGTATCGACTTCAGCAAGGAACTAGTGATTGCACCGGGTTATACCCATTGCACCGAAGGCTTGATGAATACCTTTGATCGTGGTTATACCGAAATTACCTTTGCTCAGATTGCTGCGGCCACCGGTGCTAAAGAAGCTATTATTCACAAAGAATTTCACCTTAGCACTGCTGATCCAAATCTAGTTGGTGCGGACAAAGTGGTGACCATTGGCATGACCAACTACGATGTCGCCGACCAATTATCTAACCTCGGTATGGAGGCTATTCACCCGCGTGCAGGCAAAACCTTGCGTCGTGCCGGTGTCGAGCTGCGCATTAAAAATGCTTTTGAGCCTGAACATGCTGGAACATTGATCAAAAAAGGTTATGCCAGCGTTAAGCCACGAGTAGAAATTATTGCCGGCCGTAAAGATATGTTCGGTATTGAAGTATTTGACCAAGAAATGCTTGGTGATATGAGCTACGACACTGATATCACCAATATCATCAAGAAACTCAAGCTGTATGTGGTGAACAAGTCACGCGACGCCAACAGCATTACTTATTACTGCGCAGGCTCTCGCAAAATAATCAATCGTGCATCACGCTTGATTGAAGAGCATTACTCCAGTGCTGAAGTGACTGTACATAACGTAGCAATTGTTTCAGCGATTGGCTCAAATATGAAAGTCAAAGGCATTCTGGCGAAAACCGCAACGGCTTTGGCTGATGCCGGTATCAGTGTGCAAGCGCTACAGCAAACCATCCGCCAAGTGGAAATGCAGATTGTTGTGCAAGAAAGTGATTACGATGCTGCGATCATTGCCTTACACCGTGCGTTGATTGAACCTGAAAACTACACTGATGTGATTGTCTTCCCCGACGCATCCAGAGGCTAAGAGGTACACAGCGGTGACCACTAAACGCGAGGCACCGCTGTGTTTTCCGGCCTGCGACCATATGGTGAGCCTTATTCATTATATATTCACGTATAATGAAAACTCGTTTATTGGCTGGAGACCCACAATGAAGAAAATATTACTTGCAATGCTTTTAGCCAGCGTAAGCGCTTACAGCTTAGCTGCGGACAAGCAGCAGGTAACGGTTTCTCTGACATCCGCCAACACCATGGCGCAAGTGCTTTCTAAGTCACAATTAAGCAAAACTCAAACCTGTGCAAATGCTGAAGAACATAGACGCAGTAGAAATTAAGTAAACAATCCTCGATCACTATAAGGACCGCCTTGCTTAAATAAACTTTTTTGCGCTGACTGTGCCGCTGCGTTACCATTGCACAACTTTTCACGCCCTATAAGGACGTCGCAATGAACCGTGTTGTGTACCCAGGCACCTTCGACCCGATCACCTCTGGCCATAGCGATCTAATTGAACGTGCGGCGCGTATTTTTGATCATGTGATTGTAGCTATTGCAGCCAATCCTAAAAAGAACCCATTGTTTGATTTAGAGCAGCGGGTTGCTTTGGCGAAAGAAGTCACTGCACATCTACCTAACGTTGAAGTGCTCGGCTTTAGCAACTTGTTAGCGCACTTCGTTAAAGATGTGGACGGCAATATACTATTGCGTGGTTTACGCGCGGTATCTGACTTTGAATACGAGTTTCAGCTGGCGAATATGAACCGTAAACTGGCACCCGATGTTGAAAGCTTATTTTTAACGCCTTCTGAAAAGTACTCGTTTATTTCCTCAACACTGGTGCGCGAAATTGCCACACTGAATGGTGATATTACTGAATTTGTTCATCCAGCAGTCGCTCATGCGTTAGCAGAACGTTTTAAAAAATGATTTAATGATTTATAGCACGTCTTTATCGTACTAATGCTGCGCATTGACTTAGATTGCGGCACAATCAACGCATTCTTTTGGCATTGCGCCCTTATTGCTCTATAGGAGTTGTTCCATGTCGCTAATCATTACGGATGACTGCATCAACTGTGATGTCTGTGAACCTGAGTGCCCCAACAGTGCCATCTCGCAAGGTGAAGAGATCTATGAAATTGATCCCAACTTGTGCACTGAGTGTGTAGGGCATTACGATGAACCACAGTGCGTGCAGGTGTGTCCGGTCGACTGCATCCCATTAGACCCTAATAATGTGGAAAGCAAAGACGAGTTGATGGAAAAATATAAGATCATTACAGGTCAGGCTTAAATAACGCTATGCGCTGGTTACCAGCAGTTGTACTCAACACCCTACTGCTCTGGACTATCAACGTTGCTGCCGAGCAACCGCCAGAGCATGCCTATGTCAGCAGTGCACACCCCTTAGCCAGCGCTGCAGGCATTGCAATCCTTAAACAAGGTGGCAATGCCATTGACGCAGCCATTGCTGTCACCGCGGCTCTGGCGGTCGTAGAGCCTTACGGCTCAGGATTGGGTGGCGGTGGTTTTTACCTACTGCGCCGCGCTGGTAAAACCGCTGATTATCACTTTCTCGACGCGCGCGAGCGTGCACCCTTAGCTGCCCATGCTGACCTGTATAGAGTGGATGGCAAGATCGATCCTAAGTTATCACTCGATGGAGCGCTGGCGGCTGCGATTCCTGGCATACCCGCAGCGCTTGATGCGCTCAGCCAACGCCATGCGCGCCTATCTTTAGCAGATAACCTTGCCCCTGCGATTGCTTTAGCGCGTGATGGCTTTGCCATTGATGCAGTCTATCAAGAGCGTGCAGGATGGCGTTTAGCAGCGCTGCAAAATGATCCTGAATCAGCACGTTTATTTCTAGACCAGCAGGCGATTCCAGAACAAGGCTGGATTTTACGCCAACCCGAACTGGCCGCCACCCTCAGCCTGCTCGCCAAACATGGGCAAAAAGGTTTTTACCACGGCGCTTTTGCTGAAAAATTAGTCGATGCAGTACAAGACGCTGGTGGTATTTGGTCACTCGATGATTTAGCCCAATATCGAGTCAAATGGCGCGCACCCTTGATTGTGCCATTGGCCGAACAACGGCAACTGATTACCGCACCACCACCTTCAGCCGGAGGCATTGCTATTGCACAAAGTTTACTGATGTTACAGCGCTTTCCTTGGCAGCAAGCAGAGCCTGCGCAGCGTGCACATTATATTGCCGAGGTATTTCGCCGTGCTTACCGTGACCGTAGTCTGCTCGGTGACCCTGACTTTGTTGATAATCCCACCCAAGCACTGCTAGCCCGCAAACACATTGTCGAGATGACCTCGAGCATCAGCGTCGATCACGCCACGCCCAGCAGCAGTTTAACGCCGGGCGTTAAGTTGCATGAAGGTGATCACACCACCCACTTTGCCGTGCTCGACCAACAGGGCAACGCCGTTGCTGCAACCCTATCGCTGAATATGATGTTTGGTGCCGCCTTTACCGTGCCTGGTACTGGCGTCTTGCTAAATGACGAGATGGATGACTTCGCCGCAGACTTAACCGGCAGTAATGCCTACGGACTGACGGGCAGCGTGGCCAACCAAATACAAGCGGGTAAGCGACCATTGTCGTCGATGAGCCCCAGTTTTTTAGAGGGTCCTAGTGACTTTTCTGCATTTGGTACCCCAGGCGGTAGCCGCATTCCCAGTATGAATGTATTGGCCATGCTGGAGCACTTAGACGGCAAAGCCCCCGCACAATGGGTCGCCAGCCCGCGCATACATCACCAATATTTACCTGATGTTTTGGGTTTTGAGCCCGGTACGCTGACGCTACAGCAGCAGCGACGCCTAGAGAGAAAAGGCCATACACTGCAAGAGCTAACGCGCAATTACGGCAACCAGCAGGTGCTCTGGTGGCATAAAGACTCAGGCCAGAGTGCTGCCGCCAGTGATCCTCGTGGCCAAGGTGTCAGCCTCCATCACTGAGTCTGCTAATACAGTTTGATCAACGGAAAGTCATCATCATCACCGCCTAAGCGGCGCACCTCACGTAGCAGTTCATTTTCACCAACTAAACCTAACTGCAACACATTGCGCAAGCTTTGCGTAATGCGGCTGGAATAACCCAAATCATTCATCAATGAACTGGCTTGCAGGTTATCCAGTTGCTGGTTACGTACTTCGCTAAAAATACGATGACGGAAATCAGCATCAAATTTAGCTGCCTGTCCATCGACCCAATCCAAGCGACTACGCCAAAGATCATCTGGCAGATCTAAACGTCCGACCTCACCCACTTGACGCAACATCCACATCACATGGCGGCGTAGATCTAAATAATGATGGTGCACATGGGAGTGCTCATCACGTAAATAACGGCCTAAGTTTTTCTGTAAATGCTTGGCGTCTTTCACGGCATCCACCAACTGTAAAGCTACGACTTGGCAGGTCATCCAAAACTTTTGATGTTCTTCATCCATATCAACGTCGAGACGGCTCATAAAGCCTAATAAATCTGAGTAAACACCCTTAATATGGCGTTGATACAACTCTTCTGCATCCAAGCATTCAGCATCATTGGGACGTGCATCTAAGCGCGCCTCGTCTAGCCTAGACCCAGATAACTGTGCAACCGGCTGATACAAGGCATGACAAATCACTTCTAAACTTAAACGACCTAGATGTTGCAGCTCTTGCACCACTGCTCGCGATGCCGTGTCTACCGTGGCTAACGCAGCATCATTTAAATAACGGGCGCGCGTTTCAGTCGATACACGCTGCTCAACAACGGCCAGCTCTCCAGTTTGTATATCAGCAATCAAAACGCTAGGCTCTTGGCGTTCCGGTAAAAAACGATACAGCCACGCTTCTAACTGTCGTTGCCACGGCCAAAACAGTAGCACGCCCAACACGTTAAATAAGGTCTGAAACATCGCCAACTGCAGCAAAGTATTGCTGCCTGCACCAAGTCCACTCATCAGCCATTGCGACAGCCATGCTAATGGCGAAAGTAGCAGCAAAGTAATAATGCCAGTTGCAATATTAAATAGCACATGAACTAAAGCAAGGCGCTGTCCACCACGATTACCACCCAGCCAACCAACAATAGCAGTGGTGATGCTACTACCCACGTTCCCGCCAATCGCAATTGCCATACCTTGCCATAATTCAATTTGACCGCCTGCCAGTGCTGCTAAAACCAGCATCAAGGTGGCATGACTTGATTGCAAAATGGCAGTTAATGCCAAGCCAATCGCAACAAACGCCAGCTGCCCCACAATACCGCTGGAAAATTGTCCGCTTATATCAATGCTGCTACCAAACGCGTTAAAGCCACTTTTGATTTCATCAATGCCTAAGAAAATAAAGGCAATACCCAACACAAGACGCCCCGCGGCTTTGCTGTGCGGGCCATTAAAACCAGCCAACACACCAAACACCAACAAGGGTAACGCTAACGGACTTAAACTAAAATTTTGCCCAGCAGCGGCCAACAACCAAATTCCGCCGCTAGCGCCTAAGTTGATGCCCAATAAAATCGAAATACCGCCGGCCAGCTGAATCAAACCAGTACTAATAAAGGCAATGGTTAATAATGACATTAGAGTAGTGGACTGCAGCACCATGGTGCCGCCCACACCAAATAAGAAACCTTTAAAAGGTGTTGCAGTACTGCTCTCTAAAAGCTGCTCTAAGCGCCCACCGGCTAACTGCTTCAACCCTTCTTCAAGGCATTGCATACCAAATAAAAACAGCGCTAAACCGGCACACAACTGCAGCCAGCCTAAGCTATACCAAAAGCTGGCTGCTAAAATAACCAGCGCTAATATAGGTAATAGAAACGACTTGAGCTTGTTCATACATCCACCAAAGCGCAGACGACTAACAAGTAGGAAAATAGTTATAAGGAACGCGTAGACTCTTATCTGACTTACAGACTCGTGTTTAGGCTGGCGTAAGCACAATGCACAATGCACAATGCTTGAGCAATACATTGAAGAAGATTGTATCAGCTCTGTAATAAGCAGGGCATTGCACGAAAGTTACTCAGCAGAAAGGCCACTCTCGCAAGCGAGGTGACCCTTAATAGGTATCTAAATTATTCGCTGTGGTTATTGTAACCATCTTTGGTACAACCTAGGCAGCGTACAAACGCGGCTTTACCAGGTTCAACCACAAGGGCATGTCCAGTACGACCGATACCACCACCCATTGCTGTAAACGGCAAGGTCACCACAAACAAGCCAGCACCAATTACCGTTGCCGCAATCAAAAGTGGACGAGCTATCACGACGTCAGCCACGATAGAGTAGGCATGCGGTGCCTCGACCTCGTACCCTGGGTTGCCGCTGACATTTGCAGCAGAAGCCGGCATGGTCATTATGCTCATACTCAGGGCTAACGTTGCAGCAGTGATTCGAAACATATTCATAACAGCGATCCTTCAGCAGATTTTTTATTGAACTACACTGACTATATACAGCAGTTCAGCGTTTGTCAGCGTGATCCACTTCAATCCGTCAGTAAAAAAGACTTTTCATGTGTTTTCTATATTAGCGCTGACATTTAGCACAATACACACTGGCACGCTGCCCAAGTTTAACCTCACTCAGCTCTCGGCCACACGACAAACACGGCTGACCTGAGCGACCATAAACAAAAAGCTTTTGTTGAAAATAACCCGGTTTACCATCCCCACCGACAAAATCACGCAACGTTGTGCCGCCTTGCTCAATGGCCGCCGCTAAAATACGCTTAATTTCTTCCGTGAGTTTGGCATACCGTGCTTTTGAAACACTGCCGGCTTCGCGGCGCGGGTCAATGCCTGCCGCAAATAGCGCCTCACTGGCGTAAATATTCCCCACACCAACCACGATCGCATTATCCATAACAAAGGGTTTGATCGGCATACTACGACCACGTGAACGCTCATATAGATGATTACAGGAAAACTCATCTAACAGCGGCTCAGGCCCAAGCTTTTGCAGCAACTTGTGCTGTAGAGGCGGCTCTGTGCTCCACAGCATGGCACCAAAGCGACGTGGATCGGTGTAGCGCAAGATCAAACCTGATTCCAGCTCGATATCAACATGGTCGTGTTTTGTCACAGGTGTGCCCTGCTCAACCATACGCAAGCTACCCGACATACCAAGATGGCTGATTAAGGTGCCGACTTCAGCACCAATCAGCAAATACTTAGCACGGCGCTCAACACTGACAATCTGCTGTCCGGATAAACGCACATCCAAATCTTCAGGGATCGGCCAGCGCAAACGTGCATTACGCACCACCACTCGCTGCACGCGTTGACCAATCAAATGTGGAGCAATGCCACGCCGTGTAGTTTCAACTTCTGGTAGCTCCGGCACAGTCAGTTACGCTTTAAAACATGCGTTGTAAAAGCAATATGACCGGGTAACTCCATCACCAGTTCATCACCTTCTTGTAACGGCCCAACACCGGCAGGCGTCCCCGTTAACACCACGTCACCGGGCTGCAAAGCAAACTGTCCAGCTATATGCTGAATCAACGGAATGACCGGATAGAGCATGTCACGACTGTTACTGTCTTGGCGCACCTCACCATTAATCGTCAGGCGTACATCAATATCTGTTGTATCGTTAATTGTAGAGCCCGCAATAAAGGGTGCTAACACACAAGCGCCATCAAAGGACTTCGCGACTTCCCACGGCCAACTTTTTTCTTTTAAGCGCTCTTGTACATCACGTAAGGTTAAATCCAGCGCTGGAGCAAAACCTGAGATAGCATCCAAGGTTTCTTCTTCACTGGGCTGACGTGATAAAGGTTTACCAATCAATACCGCAATTTCAATTTCATAATGCACCGCCCCGCGATCCTGCGGGATACTAAAACCACCCTCAGGTGACACCACACAGCTGCTCGGCTTAATAAACAATAATGGCTCAGTGGGTATTGGATTGTTCAGTTCTTTGGCATGCGCAGCATAGTTACGTCCCACACAGACCACTTTACCCACAGGAAAATGAATCCGTGTGCCGTCGATGTATTGATGTTGATAGCTCATAAAAAATCCTTAACGTTCTAGACATGGTCGACTGCAATACAAGTCGGCACAACCATTAAATAGGAAAAATCTTACCCGGATTCATAATGCCATTTGGATCAAAAACCGTTTTAATCGCCTGCATGTAAGCAACCTCTTCTGCAGAACGACTGTAATGCAAATAGTCACGCTTGGTCATCCCTACACCGTGCTCTGCAGAAATGGAGCCATTGTACTTTTGCACTGTTTCAAAAACCCATTGGTTAACAGTTGCACACTGGGCAAAAAACTCGTCTTTACTAAGGTTGTCAGGCTTAAGGATATTAAGGTGCAAGTTACCATCACCAATATGGCCGAACCAAACCACTTCAAAGTCAGGGTAATTCTTCCCTACAATCTCATCAATATCACGCAAGAATGCCGGTACTTGACCCACAGTCACGGAGATATCATTCTTATACGGCGTCCAATGCGCGATAGTCTCTGAAATATATTCGCGCAGCTTCCATAGGTTCTCTAACTGCTGCTCGCTTTGACTCATAACGCCATCCAACACCCAGCCCTGCTCGACACAATGCTCAAAGGTGGTCAAAGCGCGCTCCGCCACTTCATCATTGACCGCTTCAAACTCTATCAGCGCATAAAATGGGCAGTCGGTTGCAAATGGCTCTGGCACATCACCGCGTGCTAAAACTTTAGCTAAAGCTTTATCAGAGAAAAACTCAAATGCAGTTAAGTCCAAAGTATTTTGAAAGGCATGCAGCACCGGCATAATCGAATCAAAATCTGCAGCGCCCAACACTAAAGCAGTTAGATTTTTCGGCGCACGATCGAGACGCATAGTGGCTTCAACAACAAAACCTAAGGTGCCTTCTGCACCAATAAACAACTGGCGCAAATCGTAGCCAGTGGCGTTTTTAATCAAGTCTTTATTCAACTCAAGCAGATCACCTTTACCGGTTACCACTTTCATACCGGCAACCCAGTTGCGGGTCATGCCGTAGCGAATCACCTTAATACCGCCGGCATTGGTGCCGATATTGCCGCCAATTTGACTGGATCCTGCAGAGGCGAAGTCGACTGGATAGTACAAGTCTTTACCTTCGGCAAACATTTGTAACTGTTGTGTAGCCACACCTGGCTGGCACACAACGGTTCGGTCAGTTGGGTTAAACGCCAAAATTTGATTCATGTTGTCAAACGACACTACCACTTCACCGTTGGCTGCAACCGCACCCGCTGACAAACCAGTACGCCCGCCTGACGGCACTAAGGCTACCTTGTGCTGATTGGCCCAGCGCACAATGGCCTGCACTTGCTCAGTGGTTTTCGGGAAGACAATCGCTGTCGGCGCTGGAGCAAAATGCTTGGTCCAGTCTTTACCATAGGCATCTAATGAATCTGCATCCGTCAGTACTTTACCGACATCAACAAGGGTTTTTAGCTCTTCTATAAGGGCAAGATCAGTCATTTCGGGAACTCTCACACTGTTCATGGTCTGCCTGAAGACTCTTCACGTCATAAGGCTGGCTGTTTTTTCTGTTGCTTATGGTAGCATGGGCGTCCCGCTAGTCGCGCCTCACGCCGATTCCCGGGCCGGCTTTATTTTTTGCCGTTCCGGTCAGTTCTCACTGTCCGTCAACTTGCCATTCACATTAGGACAACAGGTCTACGCAGATGAGTAAAACATCGCTTGATAAAAGCAAAATTCGTTTTCTTCTTCTTGAAGGTGTTCACCAAAACGCAATCGATACACTGAATGCGGCTGGATATACCAATATTGAGTATATTACCGGCGCTTTGACAGAAGCAGAGTTAAAAGAAAAAATCGCTGATGCCCACTTTGTTGGCATCCGTTCGCGCACTCAATTAACTGAAGACGTTTTTGAATGCGCACAGAAATTAATTGCTGTCGGCTGCTTCTGCATCGGCACCAACCAAGTCGACCTCAATGCCGCACGTGAACGTGGTATTGCTGTGTTTAACGCCCCTTACTCGAACACGCGCTCGGTAGCTGAATTGGTGTTGGCGCAAGCCATTATGCTCATTCGTGGTATTCCACAGCGCAATGCTGCTAGCCACCGCGGCGGCTGGATGAAAAGCGCAACTGACGCCTATGAAATCCGTGGCAAAAAGCTCGGCATTATTGGTTACGGTTCAATCGGTACACAGTTTTCTGTACTTGCTGAAGCCCTCGGTATGGATGTGTTTTATTACGACGTAGTGACTAAACTGCCGCTAGGTAATGCTACCCAAGTTGCAACGCTGAATGAACTGCTGGCCATCTCTGACGTGGTGTCTTTGCACGTTCCAGAACTGCCATCCACTGAGTGGATGATTGGCGAGAAAGAAATTCGCAGCATGAAAAAAGGCAGCATTTTAATGAACGCTGCGCGTGGCACCGTGGTAGTGATTGAAGCGCTGGCTGAAGCTATTAAAGATGGTCACCTGCTGGGCGCTGCAATTGACGTCTTCCCAGTTGAGCCGCGCTCTAACGGTGAAGAGTTTGAAAGCCCATTACGTGGCTTTGATAACGTCATCTTAACGCCACACATTGGTGGTTCAACCCAAGAAGCACAAGCCAATATTGGCTTAGAAGTAGCTGAGAAACTGGTTAAGTACAGTGACAATGGTACCTCGGTATCTTCTGTTAACTTCCCAGAAATGGCTTTACCTTCTCACCCTGGCAAGCACCGTATCCTGCATATTCACCAGAATATCCCAGGTGTGATGGGCGCCATCAACAAAGTATTTGCTGACAACAAAATCAACGTATCCAGTCAGTTCTTACGTACTGATGAAACAGTTGGTTATGTGGTGATCGATATCGATGCTGCGCACTCTAATTTAGCGCTCAGCAAGCTACAAGAAGTCGAAGGCACCATGCGCTGCCGTATTCTGTACTAAGCGCTGCGTAAGCTGTCAAAAAAGGGACGCCTCGGCTTCCCTTTTTTAATACCCGCTGCTTCGCAAGCCTCTAGGTAAAGTTGACGAACATGGTGAAATACAAGGCGCATGCAACACAAAAGCCTGACACAACATACCGATAGGCGAACCCTTAAACCCAGCACAACAATTCAAACCCCGTGTGTGCAGACACGTTTAAAGCTAACTAAGCGCGGCGCAGAAACCAGCCGGTTATCGATAAACGATCACGTGTGGCTGGCAGCACTTCATGCGGCCACTGCGCTGACATAAACACCATCAACGTACCGGCTTGTGGCTGCACATCATAAATGCGTTGATTGTCTAAATACATGCGCAATTCCCCACCTTGTTCGGGCAACCAATGCTCATTTAAGTAAGCCACACAGGTCACAACGCGGCGATCATCATCACGAAACCGGTCCACATGTTTTTTATAAAAAGCGCCTGGTGGATACAGCGCAAAATGGCTTTCAAATTCTTCTAAACCTAAAAACAAAGTCTGATTGATGGCGCTACGCAGCTCCTCCATCAGTCCCAGATAACGGTCTACATCTGCATCATGACCCGCATCCAACCATTGAATGTGGTCACCGCGAATCCGGTCATGAACGATTTTCGTAGTGCCACGCCCCACCGCAGCAGGCTCTAATTGACCGCGCTGCGCGCGACTCTGACACTCTGCGGCCAATTGCTTGGTCAAATTTGTAGGGACAAAAATAGTCTGTTGTGACCAGCCATGCGTGGCTAAATCATCAACAATACGCGCAAACAAGGGTGCGATTGGTGGTGTGTTCATGAATAACCCAAGTTAAAAGCTAATGATGTTCATTTTGAACGCTGCTTATTGAGGGTTACCCCAGCATATCGGCATGCATTTGCTGCATAATATGCCAATTCTGCTGCCTGCATATTTATTTTTGCAGACCATCAACAATCGTCCTATAAAAGCTGTCCAACAAGTATATCTGCGTATTTTTCAAATGGTTTGACTGGAGTAATTGTATGCGCTTTTTATTATTAATTTTTGTGCTCGTTAGCAGCCCAAGTCTTTGGGCTGACACGTATCTAGACTTGTATAAAAAAAGCGGCTGGCCGCAGCAGCAAGCGCATTTTTCTAGCGCGCTACAGCATGCTCAGCAGCGTTACCAAAATACCTTGCCTAACGCTATCTACCAAGCTCTGGTTGATAATAGCAACAACCGTTTTGCTGCTGACGCCATGCAAGTGCGTGGGCAAAAAGCCTTACGCCAGCATTTAGATAACCCAGCACCGGCATTAGCTTTTTTTTCCTCAAGCGTTGGCCAAAAAGTTAGCAGCGCAGAAACAGCTGCCACCCACCCACAACAACTCCAACGCTATGCTGATGGTTTACCGACGATTAACGCAGATGCAACACGACGCTTACTGATTCGTCATCTCGCCAATGCTATACCCGCCAGCCAAGCGGGCGCAGAGGTCATGCTGGCTTTAGGCAGCGTGGCCGCCGATAGCTTAAGCCAAATGCTGCCTGGCTTAATGGGCTCTGAGCAAACCAATGCTTTACTGGAAAGCCAGCGCCAGCGCCTGCATACGCAAATAGACGCTAATATTGATAACACCTTACTGCACGTGTATCAGGATTTATCCGATGCCGAACTGGAAGAATTTGTCAGTTTTGCCCAGTCTGCAGAAGGCCAAACCTATTACCAAGCCGCCTTTAAAACACTGCAAGCCAGTTTACATGCGGCTCAGTAAGCTATAGCAGCCAACGCTGTTTAACTCAGTTGCTCGCCGATAAATTTAAAATACTGCTCGCGGATGCTCTGTTGCTCATTAACTAAATGGTGCCGTGCCTCTGGTAGCACCAGTATTCGCGGTTCGCTGAACTTTTTAGTTAAAATATTTAAATTGTACTGCCAATCAACTGTCATATCCGCAGCACCTTGCACAACAATAGGACTGCGAGCACTGGGTTTAGCTTGCTCAATATGAGGAATCCATTGCGCTAAGGCCCCCACCCAAGCGGTGGGCAAAACCTGCGCTTGCAGTGGGTCATTGCGTACAAACTCAACAAACGCTGGATCGTTTGAGTTGTCTGAAAAGCGCCTTGGCACACTGCTACGAAAGGGTTTTACCAGTTGATAAAGTAGTTTTGATTGCTGCCAAGCCCGCGGACGGACCAGCGGAGCAAGCAAAACCGTCTCACCAAACTCAGTCAAAGGCTGTTGAGCTAAGATGTAATCTAAAGCAATCGCGCCACCAGTACTCTGCCCTAGCAGATGCCAAGGTTTAGGCAACTGCAGTTGTGCAGCTTTGGCCAACAATGCTTGCAAGACCTGCTGATACTCTTGGAAACTGTTAATACTGGCACGCACACCAGTGGATAAACCATGGCCGGGCAAGTCACAGCACAACACTGCATAGCCTTGTTTTAAGGCCCAGTCATAGACATGCCCATACAAGCCCATATGATCATAGTAGCCATGCAGAATTATAAGTGTGGCCAGTGCTTGCGGCGGCCTCCAGACTTGCATAGCAATCCGGTAATGGCCCACTTCAACCACTCCCAAACGGCAGTCTACATCTGAATATTGCTGAGCAAATTCAATCTGATAAAAACGCCGCCACGCATTTGCCAACTCGGGGTCAACACTATGCGCATCCAACACAGGTAAAGAATGACGTAACGCACGTGGATCAAATTCAGGCATTAACCCGCCCCTCTAAGTAACTGACACTGCGACATTCTGGACGTATAGATTTCCAACAACTCATGGCACTCTATACTACCTTGTGTATACAGCTTTTATGAATCGATCTATTGTGAAAAAAACACTGATTACTATCGCCCTTGTACTCTGGCTTGGCTCTATGCTGACAGGCCTTTGGTGGTATAAATCGCGCTTTATTCGACCATTTAACGAAACCACAGCAGTATTTAGCGGTCAGCAATTACGCCTGCCTAATAGCATCGCCGGAGCTGGAGCGGTTCGTTTTGTACACTTTTGGGACCCCGCCTGCCCCTGCAATGTGGGCAACCAGCAACACTTGGTCGAGATGATTGAGCAGTATGCTGGGCAAGTGGAGTTTTACCATTTACAAAAACCCGGCAGCAAGGGCCAGCTGCCAAAAGCTTTAAGCAGTATGCGCCATTTAAGTGGCTTACCCGGCGCTGAACAGCTGCCAGCCAGCCCCGCTGTTGCCATTTGGGATCGTAGCGGCCATCTCGCTTATTTCGGCCCTTACAGTGAAGGCGCAGTGTGCAATTCCAGTAATAGCTTTATTGAACCGGTATTGGATGCGCTGCTCGACAACCGCCCTGTAGCTGCGGCCAACACCTTGGCAGTAGGCTGTTTCTGTGATTGGCAGCCATCTCCCGTCCATTAGTCTAAATCCAAATCTATGCTAGGATGCCTACCAATTACGGCTCAAAGCCGTCCACTCATTTACAACAGTGGAACATTCAATGGAACCGCATCCTTTATATCAAAAAATATTACGCGAACATCATCTCTTTATTGCACTGAGTGACAGCCAATTAACTCAGTTGATAGAAGAAAGTCAGTTACTGAACCTTGAAAAAGGTGCCTATGTCTTTCGTCAAGGTGACACCTGTACCGGTTTCGGCTTTATTATTTCTGGCAGTGTGAAAATTTATCGCCTAACCCCCGATGGTCAAGAAAAAGTCTTCGAGGTTATCGGCGATCGCAATACCTTTGCTGAAGCAATGATGTTTATGGATACCGGTACTTATGTGGCAACCGCGCAAACAGTGCAGCCCACTCAGTTATTGATGTTATCCAATGCAACCTATACGCGCTTACTGCGTGAAAACACCGAAACGGCTATGGCATTGCTGGCCGCACTCTCAGTACGCATGCACCAGCGTTTGAACGAGATTGAAATTCTTTCCTTAAAGAACGCCACCCATAGGGTGATTCGTTATATTTTGGCACAAGCATTACGCTCATGCAGTAAATGCAACATACCAAGCTTTGAATTGCCAATGGCCAAGCGTTTAGTTGCGGGGCACCTATCCATTCAACCGGAAACATTCTCGCGGATTATTCACCATCTCAGCGATGAGGGCATTATTACCGTTGATGGTCGTCTGATCTGTATTGTTGATCGCGAACGTCTTGAAAATTACGAATAAAAAGCATACTTGATAGCTATCAAGCCCTCTACAGTTCAACCTATGACAGGATTTACATAAAGGAGGGTGTGCTTATGGCGACCTGTTTGTACTGCCAACATGATAATTCAACCGAGCAATCTGTCTGCGAAAACTGTGGTATGAATTTGCCGCAGAATACAGAACGTAACCAAGAACGACGTCTATTACGTTTTAAGTGGTTTGTGTTTGGCTTGGTTGTTTTTTGCGCAATTATGATTGTCTGGTTACCACGCAGCAATCCAGCGGGCGGCTAAGTCGATTGAGACAGCCCGCTACGGCTTTGCCAAAACACCAGCAGCAGCAACAAAAAGCTCAACGTCCAGAGTAGTGCTGCAGTTAATAGCCAAGTATTACTTTGCTGACCCAGTAGTGCAGGTATAACCCGCACTAAAGCTGCACAATTGATCAGCACGCCAGCAATATGACTGACTGGCCGTGCATTTGGATCACGGTATTTTTGCATCAACTGAGTACGTGCCATCACGGTTAAGGTCAACGTGCCCAGCGCACCCACGGTGATAGCGTGCACCCCAGCACTGAGCAGTACCGGCTTAAACAGCAGCGCGCAACCGAGCAAACATAAGCCCAATGCCAGCCATGCATAGCCAGCACCCAGCAATAATAAATCAGCACGATCACGGCAATGCCATAACTGCCAGCGCAGCAAGCGTAACGCAGTTAACAGTCCACTCAATAACACCAACACACCTACTAATTGCTCACTGAACACACTCGGCAAGGGATACAGCAGCAGAACAATAAACAATAAGATCAGCACTGCCCCTTCAATAGTAGGCTGTACCCGCGCCTGTAACTTGCGCTGCTGACGCAATAGATGGCCTGCCACGGCTGGGGCAATAATGCGTCCACCCATAAAAAACATCAGCAAGGCCAAGCCCAGCAATAACTCCAGCAATAGGGTTTGTCCTTGCCAACTGGGTTGCCCAGCAAAGACCAATAAAACACATAAAATAATCACTAAAGGTGCAATGGTTTTATTGCGCCATTTTTTTGCCGAGCTGGCAAAGCGCGGCACAATCCATTTGGCAATGAGCCCCGCCAGAACCAGCGCAGCACTCCAAGCAAAAAAGCTGCCCGGAAAAAACAAAAAACCAACCCGCGCCAGCAGCCAAACACTGATCAACATTAATATTTTTTGACCTTCCAATGGTCCTAATAAGTAACCAGCCACCACCAACATGGCGTAACCGATCAGCAACTCATGGGCATGGCCAAAGATGCTATACAAGCCAACCGGAGCAGGCACCCCCAGCAGTAATGCCAAAGTCGACCAAGGCATTAGCAGCGCAGCATAGGCTGCCGCCAGTGGAAACAAATACTGGCTGGCAGGTTTTTTACGCTGGCGTGTTGCTGATTGTGCAGTGTTACTCACAGATGCCATCCTTCTCTTAGCGCTGCTGCTTTGTATCTACTGAGTCAACTGGCGGTACAATTGCGGCAAACGTGTGGGCAAATGCTCGGGTTCACGAATCAAGGTATAACCATTGGCGCCAAACATATAGGGCAGATAATCCGCTGCTTCGCGGTCAATGGTAATACAGAAAGGGATTAAGCCGAGTTTCTGCGCCTCTAATACTGCCTGCCGGGTATCTTCAACTCCGTAGCGGCCCTCGTATAAATCCAAATCATTGGGCTTACCGTCCGTCACGAGCAATAACACACGTCGCTTATGTGGGCGATCTTTCAGTAAAGCACTGGCTTGGCGAATCGCCGCCCCCATGCGCGTGTAATAACCGGGCTTGAGACCTTGAATGGTGCCACGTACGCCATCATCATAGCGCTGATCAAAACGTTTAATTTCTTGCATACGCACTTGATGGCGGCGCAGCGAAGAAAACCCATACAGGGCAAAATCATCACCCACCGCGGATAACGCCTCGCCAAATAACAACATACTGTCAGCCACCACATCAATCACGCGGCGTTCATCATTGATATGTGAGTCGGTCGACATCGATAAGTCCGCCAGCAACAAACAGGATAAATCACGATGCTGTTGACGTTTTTCCATAAACAATCCGCGCTCAGCCACCTGCCCACATTGACGCTCAACATAAAAATCCAAACAGGCTTGTAAATCCAACTCATCGCCTTGCGCTTGTTGGTGCAACCAACGTGGCTCACTGCGTAAATTCTCAAATTGACGGCGAATGCGCCGTGCCAGCTGACTTAAACGCAGCGGTAAAGGTGCAGCCTCTTGATCACGCGGCTGCATCATTTGCACATTAACAAAATCATCTTGTAGCGCATTTTTACGAAAATCCCATTCAGGCAACTTAATCCCCTCGCCCAGCGGAATATCGTCCACATCGGCAGGTGGTAAATCCAAGTGCAACTTTAACCCACCGCCTTTGCGCTTACGTTTGCGCGATAAGGCAATTTCATCTAAATCATCGGCCACGCGCGCCGCATCGAGGTCTTCGTTATCATCACCACAGCGATCAACATCAATATGTTCAGACCAGCTGAATAAGTTTTCTAAACGAAACAGCAATAAACCCTGCTTACCCGAGTTATCTTCAACCCGTTTCGCCTGCTTACGCACATCACGGCCTTCGCCCTGTGCGCCACCCACGACATCGCCTTCATCTTCTTCATTTTCCAGATCACTGGCTTGTGGGTCGCCAAGGCGCTCAGCTGGGTACAACCAGAGCGGCAAAGGAAACGGCGCTCGTTCGGTCACCGGAAAATCCACCACGCTGCCCGGCTCTAATAGAGCCTGACGTAAAGCGCGCTCTAAAGCGGCTTCATTTTTCTTTAATGAGTTAGGGTCTGGACGTAGCGCTAAATGCGCGTCCAGCAAACGTTGATAACGTGGACGCATAGCCGGATATTGTTCCAGCAAGCACCTGGTCCAACGCTGATTGTCGCGCCCCCAATGGCGCATTTTATTTGAGGTAGCGGCCAGTAATGCTAGCCAACGATAGAGGTCTCGATTGAGTTCAGGATCAGGATACACCGCCAAACTGGCCGGCAGGCGTAAGTTTTCTGCATCCGCCCAGGCCACCGCCAATTGCTGGCTGCTGCCGGCTACCTGCTGGATCAAAGAACGGCGTAACACCATTTTCCGTGCACTGGAGGCTTCAACAGCTACGCCTGCAGCACCGCCTAACGCACGAAACAGTACCGCCAGCGAGCGCTGCATATCCTCCAGCTCAACCTGTGCCTCTGGGAAGCCTGGATCAGCGCGACGGGTAATAAACCGATGCCAAATTTCACCGGCCCATTCTTCAACTTCAACACCAATGCCCATATCCAACCTCACTTACTGCTGCGTCAGCTGTACAGAAAAAGCAATACAGCTGTTGCTAAAACAACTTCGGCCCGCTGTACAAGCCGGGCCGAAGATCGTTACATCACCTAGTTAACTGACGTAATTATGCGTGCCCAGCGGCAGTCGTAGTGACCAACCCTGCGCGTCCGCGCTGACGGAAGCTCAGTAAGTAGGACGTCAAGCCTGCTAAGAAGACCACCCCAGCGGCTAAACGTAACCAGTAGAAGATAAACAACTGATCCTGTGTCGCCATAAAGGACAACGCAGCACCATCTTCAGGCACACGTTGCAGCCAGATTTGTACAATACCAGCAGCGGATAAGAACAGCGTGATAAAGATCATGCTGATCGTCATCAACCAAAAGCCCCACATTTCCAATACTTGTGCTTTGTTATCAGCCGCTTCACCAAGGCCACGTAGCTTCGGCATGGCGTAGGAAATCAAAGTCATCACGATCATGGCATAGGCACCATAGAAGGCTAAGTGACCATGTGCTGCGGTTAATTGTGTACCGTGCGTGTAGTAGTTAACTGGCGCGAGAGTATGCAAGAAACCCCAGACACCGGCACCCAAGAACGCAGTAACCGTAGTACCCATGGCCCATAAAGAAGCAGCTTTATTTGGGTGCTCACGACGACGACGGTTGATCATATTGAAGGCAAACAACACCATCGCAAAGAACGGTAACGGCTCCAAAGTGGAGAAGATCGAACCGACCCACAGCCAAACAGTTGGCGCACCAATCCAGAAGTAGTGGTGACCCGTACCTAAGATACCGGAGATCAGCGCCATCGCGACAATCACATACAACCACTTCTCAATCACTTCACGGTCAACACCGGTGATTTTGATCAGCACATAGGCAAGCATCGCTGCCATGATCAATTCCCACACACCTTCTACCCACAAGTGCACCACATACCACCAGTAAAACTTATCGCGGGTGAGGTTATCTGGGTTGTAGAAAGAGAACAGGAACATCACAGCCAAACCGATTAAACCGGTCATCATCACCACGTTAATCGCAGTTTTGCGGCCTTTGAGTACCGTCATACCGACGTTGTAGAGAAAGCCGAGGCAAACCACAACGATACCGATCTTAGTGATCAGCGGTTGCTCAAGGAACTCACGCCCCATGGTTGGCAACAGGTCGTTACCGGTCATTTGCGCCAGCCCAGCATAGGGTACAAATAAGTAACCTAAGATGGTCAGTACGCCAGCAACTGCGAACACCCAAAACAGGATCATCGCTAATTTTGGACTGTGTAACTCACGGTCAGCTTCTTCAGGGATCAGGTAATACGCCGCACCCATAAAGCCAAACAACAGCCAAACAATCAGCAAGTTGGTATGTACCATACGTGCGATATTAAATGGCAGCAGCGGAAACAAAAAGTCACCGATGATGTATTGCAGCCCCATTACCAAGCCGAACAGAATTTGCCCAACAAACAGAATCAGGGCAAACACCAAGTACGGCATGGCCACCTTTTGTGAGGTGAATTTCATGTACGGATTATTCGACATAATCAGTTCCCCTTAGACTGCCAACCACCTGGACTGACAGTGCATAAATGTTCGAAAACAATGTAGCAGGCATATCAACCCTCCTTGTTTGGTGGCCAGTTATTGGTATCGATTTTCGAAGTCCACTTGAGGAACTCGGTTAAATCATCCAACTGCGTATCGGTTAAGTTGAATTGCGGCATTTGTCGACGACCCGGAATATTGGTGGGCTGTGCTTTCATCCACGCAGGCAAGAAGAATTTGAAGCCTTCCTCACCACCACGACGGATAAACACGTTACCCAGCTCCGGTGCAAAGTAAGCACCTTCGCCCAACAAACTGTGACAACCAATGCAGTTATTTTCTTCCCAGACCATTTTTCCACGAATCACTGACTCAGTCAGTAAATGGCTATTGGTGCGTTCGGGAACGGTTCTTTCTGTATGGTAAGTGAGTGCAAGAAAAACCAGGACGAAGAACAAGCTTCCTCCATAGTAGATATTTCTCGCCATACCTTTTGTGAAAGTTTCAGACATGACGCCTCCTAATGAGTTATGCCCGTACATCATAGAAACAGTTGGTAACAAACCCACTTGATAGCAATCAAGTATTCATAAGTGCGCCTCTGATCCAGTTCAAAAGCTATAAAAAGCAATTGAGTTAGCACGCCGCAACGACTCACAGCACCTTTATTCACTCAGCTTTGCTCGAGAATAAAAAAATATTAGGCTTATGTTGCTCGTAAGCGTTTATACTGAATTTGCAGTCCTACAAACTGTTAAAAATGCTAAGGCCTTTAAAAGGCATACGTTTTCTTGGAAGCTTACAAATAAGAAAATTTAATGATTGCTTTCAAATTGCTTTCAACTAAATGGATTTTTAAATACTTAAAAATCCAATGGAGATAGACGCTATGCAAACAAATATTTTGTTAAAGAAACCTAAATTTTTACTCGCCGCATTAGTTACAACCAGTGTATTGGCTTTAGCCGGATGCGCTGGCAATCCGCCAACAGCACAAATGGCTGTGGCAACCCAAGCACTCAATGCTGCAGAAACTGCTGGAGCAACCGAGTTTGCACCCGTAGAAATGCAGTCTGCACGTAAAAAATTACATGATGCAGAAAGTGCAGAGTTTAAGAAAGACTATAAAAAAGCCCAAGCTCTAGCAGAACAAGCAGAGTGGGATGCACGTGTAGCTGAGCGCAAAGCTCAAGCAGAAAAAGTTCAGCGTTCAGTAGAAGATGCACAACGCGGCGTAGAAGCGCTACGCAATGAAAGCTTACGCGTTAAGTAACTTAGCAACCAATTGCACGCTAACTTTATAGAATTTAAGGATATACCTATGCGTAAATTAATCGTTATTCCTAGCCTACTTATTTTAAGCATCGGCCTTACTGCCTGTGCTAATAAACCAAACACTGCTTTAGAGCAAGCTCGGGAAAATGTAACGCAGTTACAAAACAGTCCAGAAGCATTAAAACTAGCGCCTTTAGAAACTAAAGATGCAGTTAAAATGCTTGATCAAGCAGACAAAGCTTATCGCGAAGGTAAAAAAGAAGATAACATCAATCAACTGGCTTACTTAACCTCGCAACGTGCAGAGTTAGCAAAACATACAATTGCTCTAAAAACGGGTGAAGCAGCACTAAAAAACACAGCCAGTGAACGTGCTCAAGCGATTTTAGATGCACGCGAAGCAGAAATCCAAAAGTTACGCACTAAACTCAGCGACTTAGATGCCAAGCAAACTGACCGTGGCTCTATGGTGACTTTTGGTGACGTGCTTTTCGACTTTGACAAGGCTGACTTAAAACCAGCAGTGCAAAATAATGTACGTCAATTGGCAGATTTTTTACGTGAAAACCCAACACGTAAAGTATTGATCGAAGGTTTCACTGATAGCGTTGGTAGCGCAGCATATAATGTGCAGCTGTCAGAGCGCCGTGCACAGTCTGTTAAGCGTGCCTTGGTTAAAGAAGGTGTCGACTTTGACCGCATCAGTACTATCGGCTTTGGTAAAGAGTACCCTATCACCGATAACAGTACTCCAGCATCGCGCTCGATGAACCGTCGTGTTGAAGTTACCATTTCTCATGATGACCAAAGAGTTGCACCACGCCGCTAAGCGTTAACATGCGTAATAAAAAACCCAGCTTGGCTGGGTTTTTTATTACTCGCTGCAAAAGTCATTGCAATGATTAAAATGTCGGTACAACAGCACCTTTATATTTTTCATTGATAAAGGCTTTCACTTCGTCACTGTGTAACGCTTTAACTAATTTTTGCACAGCTTCAGCGTTTTTATTATCTTCACGAGTCACAAGAATATTCACGTACGGTGAATCTGCACCTTCAATCACTAAGGCGTCTTTATTTGGATTTAAACCCGCTTCTAATGCGTAGTTGGTGTTGATCAAAGCCAAATCCACTTGATCAAGTACACGAGGCAAGGTGGCCGCTTCAAGCTCACGCACTTTGATATTTTTCGGATTGTCAGCAATATCACGCGGTGTAGCAGTGATGCCTGCATCGGCTTTAAGGGTAATTACGCCTGCTGTTTGCAGCAACAATAAAGCTCGACCACCGTTGGTGGCATCATTTGGAATCACCACGTTAGCGCCGTTTTTCAGCTCATCCAGCTGTTTAACTTTGCTTGAGTAAGCACCAAAGGGTTCAATATGCACACCCGCCACACTAACTAAAGTGGTACCTTTGGTTTTGTTGAACTCATCAAGGTAGGGCTGGTGCTGGAAGAAGTTAGCATCCAAACGCTTTTCCGCAACCTGTACGTTAGGTTGCACGTAGTCAGTAAAGACTTTGACATCCAACTCTACGCCTTGCTCAGCCAAAGCGGGCTTTAAGAACTCTAAAATTTCCGCGTGCGGCACAGGTGTAGCAGCAACTTTTAATGGCTCAGCCTGCACAGCAAAAACGCTGAGTGCTGCTAACGCTAATAATGTTTTTTTCATAGAAGACTCCAAATCAATTGATCATGTGCCGGATAACGGCTGTTTTTGTTGTTACTTTCTAGCTGTTACTTTCTTGAAAACCGTAACACCAAGCGGTCCCCAACACTTTGTAAAATCTGTACCAAGATCAGCAGTAACACCACGGTGACGACCATGACATCAGTTTGAAAGCGTTGATACCCAAAACGAATCGCCAAATCTCCTAAACCGCCTGCCCCAACCACACCGGCCATCGCGGTATAGGACACTAAGGTAATCGCGGTCACTGTGGTAGCAGCAATAATCCCCGGCCGTGCTTCAGGCAACAGAGCATTAAAGATAATCTGTCGGGTACTGGCACCCATCGCTTGTGTGGCCTCAATAATGCCGCGATCCACCTCACGCAATGCGGTTTCTACCAAGCGCGCGAAAAACGGCGTGGTCCCCACCACCAGCGGCGGAATCGCGCCAGCCACACCCAAAGAAGTGCCCGTCATCACCACTGTGATCGGAATCATCACAATCAATAAAATAATAAACGGCAATGAACGCAACACGTTAACCACAAAGGACAATATGGCATACAACCCTCGGTGCTCAAACATTTGCCGAGGACCGACTAAAAACAGCAATATCCCCACCGGCAAGCCAAAAATCACAGTAAATAATAACGAGCCACCAAGCATCAATAAAGTGTCTAAGGTCGCTTGCCAAATCTCATACCAATCAATATTAATCAGTAACTCACTCATGGGCGTAAGACCTCCACATGCACACCTGCGGCACGCAATTGTTGTTCAGCTAACTGCTCTCTACCGCCGGTCAGCGCAAGGGTGAGTTGACCACAAGCTTGATCTTTAATACGTCCAATACGCCCAGCTAAAATACTGTAATCAACCCCTGTATCACGGGCCACCTTGCCCAATAAGGGTGCATAAGTGGTTTCACCTAAAAATGTTAAGCGCACAATGCGTCCGCTGACCAACTGAAACTCTTCATCCTGTGATAAGCCTGAATCACCTTCAGACTCTTGTACAAACCGCTGCGTCGTTGAGTGCTGAGGATGTAGAAAAACCTCACTGACTAAACCACTTTCAACAATCACACCAGCATCCATCACCCCCACGCGATCACAGACACGGCGAATCACATCCATTTCATGGGTAATCAAGACAATGGTTAAACCCAACTCACGATTAATTTCCGCCAACAACTGCAAGACTTGTGCCGTGGTTTCCGGGTCCAGCGCACTGGTTGCCTCATCACACAAGAGAATCTTTGGATCAGTTGCCAAGGCGCGGGCAATACCCACCCTTTGCTTCTGCCCACCGGACAGTTGCGCGGGGTATTTATTAGCATGCTCACTTAAGCCCACCCGCGCCAGCAACTCAATCACGCGCTGTTTAATCTGCGCACTACTGAGCTCACCGGCCAGCTTGAGCGGCATCGCCACATTGTTGGCAACTGTCTTGGATGACAGCAAGTTAAAATGCTGAAAAATCATCCCGACCCGCTGGCGAAAACGACGCAAACCTTGCGCATCTAACGCTGTCACGTCGACGCCATCAACGATAATGCGTCCGCCGCTGGGTTCTTCTAAGCGGTTGATCAAGCGCAATAGCGTACTTTTACCAGCGCCGGAGTGGCCAATCAGCCCAAAAATCTCACCGGGTTGTACCTGTAACACAGTGGGTTGCAACGCAACAATACTCTGCCCGTTTACTGCATAAGCTTTATGCACATCGTGGAATTCAATCACGGTTAAACCTTGTTAGGGCGATACTAGCGGACAGTGTGCCCAAGATCGCTTAGCGTTAAAAGTTATTTAAAATTCTATACTTAGATTAATTAATTATATATTGCTTGGCGTAATCACTAATTGCGCCGGCCCATCACTGCGAATCACTTCAACGAGGCGCGGCTTGAAACTGCCATCAAGCTTATTAACTCGCGCCGAGAGTAACGCAGCAACCCAATGAAAATCGCGGGTATCAGCCACTTCAATACTGACCGCCGCACGAAACTTCACCACATCAGCAGCAACATCATCCAATAAACGTCCTAATCGATGATTATTACGGGTTGCCAACATTGGCAAAGGCACAACAGTGTGCGGCGTATTGACATCAATAATACGCGTTTTGACCTTGTTTGGTGTGCGTGCAGGTTGCGGCGTTTGCGGCTCAGTCTCAGGCCCTAACTGCTCAGTACTGGGCACCACTTCAGTTTTTACCGCCGGTTGTTTTTTCACTGGTGTTTTGCGCACGGCAGGCGGCTTGCTCATCGCGAGCGAAGATGTGACGCTCGGCTCCTCGCGAGGAACTTGCACTGCAAGTAAAGCAGCATCTAATCCTTCAGTTAAAGCAGGGGCTTGCGGTAATAGGCGCTTGGCTTCAATTAATGCAGCACTGGCGGTGTTAACATCTGCCTCTTTCAGCGCTTGCTCACCAACCGCCAGCCACGCATGGGCTAAACGCTGTTGTAAATCAGTAATGCGCAGTTCATCAGGGTACTTGTCACGCAAGTCAGCCAGTTGTTGACCGGCTAAACCCAGCTGCTTGACCTCTAAGTACTGAGCAAACACCAACTCAGCCACAGCAAACTCATCAACCTGTGGCGCAGTGGTGTGCTCAGCCGTATTCTGACAAGCAGTTAAGATGGCCAGTAAGCTGCATACCAGCACACTACACCTTATAAATCGTGACATGAAAATATCTCCAACCAACAAAACAGCTGGCAGTCTACACTGCTCTGTAATATTGCAGAAGATAGGCTTCAACACAGCTCAAGATGAGCATGCCCAAGGTTGCCTTGCAACGAGCGGCATGGGTTATATGCGTTATTGCTTAATCGCTGATTTTAGCGCTTGACTGCCAGCCCATACACGGTAGCGCACCTCAATGTCATTGGGCGTATAGACAACGATGGGCAATTTACTGTTGTAACGTAGGGTGAAATTTTCGCCTTGCACGGGTACAAATGCTTCAGTTTCACTGTCATCAGGACACGCCATCAGCGTGCTAATAGAGCCCTTAACATTATCTAACTGATAATAGGTATAGCCCCAGCCTTGCAGATCTTGCGCAGTAAAACTGCCCATCAAGCTACGTGTATTACAGTCAGTAAGCATCAGTTTACCAGGCACGATCTCAACTTTGAGCATATCTTCATCCTGCTTCTCAGGCAGCCAGATCACATGGCGCGACTGCCCTGCTTGCGCGGCGGGAAAATCTGCAATGTTATTTAAATCAGGTGTAGGCCCTGTGGCACAGGCCGCTGTCGCAAATGAAAATGCTGTTACTAGGCTCATGGTTAGCGCTTTGCGCATTATCTCATTCCTTATCTTTTAGCCAATGTAATGGGTTATTTGAGCAGCTATCTGACCGCGCAGCAGTGCTGCGGTTCAAGCGTACTTGCCGCTTAGCGCCGCTGTGGAACGATAAAACTGAGTAGAAACAGCGCCGCCGAACATACCACAATCGACGGCCCTGCCGGTGTATCCAAATGCCATGACATTGCTAAGCCAGCACACACCGCAAGCATTCCTAGCAGGCTGGCACCCACCGCCATTTGTTCTGGACTGCGCGCATGGCGCTGCGCAGAAGCTGCAGGGATAATTAGCAGCGAGGTAATCAGCAATACGCCAACAATTTTCATCGCTACAGCAATCACCAGCGCCATTAATACCATCAGCACTAAACGGAGTCTCGCCACTGGTAAGCCTTCGACTTCGGCCAGCTCTTCGTGCACAGTAATCGCCAATAAAGGCCGCCATAAAGCAATCATGCAGACTAAAACTACAGCGCTACCAGCACCAATCCAGATTAAATCTACTGCGCTAACAGCCAGTAAATCACCGAACAGATAGCCCATTAAGTCAACACGCACCGACTCCATAAAGCTTAAAGTGACCAGACCCAGCGATAAGGTACTGTGCGCTAAAATCCCCAAAATGGTATCTGAAGCTAAGGGCTGACGACGTTGCAACGCCACTAAAACAAAAGCCAGTAATAAGCAGCCAACAATCACCGCCAACGCCAAATTAATATCAAACAGCAAACCTAGCGCCACACCAAACAGCGCCGAGTGCGCCAAGGTATCGCCAAAGTACGCCATGCGCCGCCACACTACAAAAGAACCGAGCGGGCCAGCCACCACAGCCAAAAACAGACCTGCGCATAACGCGTATAAAAGAAAATCAGGCATGTGTGCAATCCGGCCCATGTTGGTGAGTTTTTGGGGTTAACACGCAACCGTGCAAATCATGTTTATGGTCGTGATCATGGTGATACACTGCCAGATCACTGGCCGCACGTGAACCAAACAACTCAACAAAAGCTGGATCACCGCTGACTTGCTCCGGCAGACCAGAACAACAGACATGACGATTTAAACAAATCACTCGATCGGTAGCGCGCATAACTAAATGCAGGTCATGGGAAATCATCAGCACGCCACACCCATAGCGATCACGTAATTCACCAATCAAGTTATACAACTCAAGCTGACCATTCACATCAACACCCTGCACCGGCTCATCAAGCACCAAGAGTTGCGGTTTACGCAATAATGCGCGTGCCAGCAACACGCGTTGTAATTCACCGCCAGAAATCCGCTGCAAGGGGCTCTTTAATACTTTTACCGCGCCCACTTCGGTTAGCGCAGCAACCACCTCATCATAGCTAACGCCCGGCACTAAGCGTAAAAAGCGTAGGACCGAAAGCGGTAAAGTGGCGTGCACTTCGAGTTTTTGCGGCATATAGCCAATACGCAACTGCGGGGTGCGCCATATCGCGCCCGAATCCGGCGTTAACAAACCAAGCAACACGCGTACTAAAGACGTTTTACCTGAACCATTAGGGCCGACGATGGTAACAATCTCACCAGCGGCTAACTCTAAGCTGACATCGATAAGTACGTTCTGCTCAGACAAAGATAAATTGATATGCTCAGCACGCAGTAAGGCTGACGCACTCATGCGCACTCTCGACAGGCAGCACAGGTGCCCAACAATTCAACCATTTGTGTTTCCACAACAAACCCCATCTGTTTTGCTTCTTCATGAATGGCTGTATCAATCGCCGTATGCTGAGCCAGCTCATAGGCATTATTACACTGCTTACAAATCATAAAATAACCTTCATGTGCCACTTCAGGATGACTGCAACCTATATAAGCATTGAGCGAAGCCAGGCGATGAATCAAGCCATTGTCCAATAAAAAATCTAAACCGCGATACACTGTTGGTGGCGCGGCACGACGACCATCTTCGCGACTCAACATCTCTAAAATATCGTACGCTCCAAGCGGTTTATGACTTTGCCATACCAGCTCTAAGACACGTTTACGCAAAGGTGTTAAGCGCACACCACGCTGCGCACACACCTCTTCAGCAGACCCAAGCGCCTGACTGATACAATCATGGTGATGATCTGAGTGACACAATGTTGATGTTTTTAACATAACAGCAGCATCCTTCTTAAAGAGACGTTATTATATAACTCTTTACCAATGGAGTGTAGCGCAGTGTTTCGTTTCTTGCTGATCAGTTGTTTATCTTTGTGGGGTATCAGCGCTCAGGCGCAGGTGCAAATTTTAACCAGCATTAAACCCTTGCAGCTCATCGCAGCTGCCATACAAGATGGCCAAGGCGAACCGCAAGTGTTACTGCCTCCAGGCGCATCACCACATTATTTTGTCTTGCGTCCCTCCGACGCCAAGCGCTTAGATAAAGCCGACTTGTTTTACTGGATTGGTCCCGACCTAGAGAATTTTTTACCGCGTCTACTTACGCAACGTAGCAAGCTCAGCGTGGCCGTACAAAACTTACCTGAACTAGAGCTGCAATATTTCATTGAAGCGCACTCACATGCAGATGAAGACAAACACGCCGACCACCTTGTCGAACATGATCACGCTCATGCTCCAGGTACTGTTGATGCTCACCTGTGGTTACTGCCACACAACGCCCGCGTGATCGCCTCACGTATCAGCAGCGACCTAAGCGCGTTAGACCCAAGCAATGCCAGTCATTATGCGGCTAATCTGCAAGCTTTTACGCAACGCTTAAATACGCTAGACCAGCAACTTAAGGCTCGACTAGAACCGTTACAAAACAAGTCCTTTTTTGTCTTCCACGAGGCGTTCAATTACTTTGAACAGGCCTATGGTCTAAAACATGCAGGTGTCTTTGCACTATCGAGCGAACTGCAACCGGGCGCAAAGCACGTCAATCAAATGCGCAGTCGTTTACAACAAGCCGGCCCCAGCTGTGTTTTTAGTGAGCCACCCATGCAGCCACGCTTAGCTCATACCTTGGCTGATGGTTTGCCGGTCACCTTAGCTGAACTGGATGCACTCGGTGCAGAATTACCCGTCTCCGCACAAGGCTACGAGCACCTGTTAAGCAACTTAGCTCGGCAGTTTTCTACTTGTCTAGAGAATCTCTAGGTACAGTAGCAGCTGGCTATAGCGGTAGACTTGTGCAATATCCGTAGTCAATCGCTATAGCGAGTTTTGATGATTATTGGGGATTATAAAAGTATGCGCAAATAAATCCGCACAACCTTATGCGCTATAAAATAACATCAAATAGTTAAAGTCTAGAAAAGCGTAATAAAAGCACGTTAGAATGCTGGCTTATAGCCATCACTCAGTGGTATACATCTACTCCCCCACTGAATGTCAGTGCTCTAACTCATGACTCGCTGCAATTGGAAAACTAATATGTTTAGCCTCAGCGGCTCGCGTTAAAGGTTACCTATGTTTTCCGAGGAACAATTAAGCGCTTTAATCGCACGTATTGGTTTAAATACTCAGACCTTCAGCGAGCGTGAACGTTTAATGGATTGGCAATCAGATGATGCTGCACGTCTTGCGCAAGCTGCCAACAGTCTGCAACAGCAACAAATCGAGTTTATTAATCAATTGCAGCTGTATTTCTCTCTTTTTCCTGATGCCACCCAACAACTTGAGTGCGCCTACCCTCCAGAATATATAGAAGCCAGACACGCTGAGTATTACCAACAGTTATTGCATAATCCGCACAATGAGGACTATATCAAAGAGCGGGTACGCGATGGATTAACCCACCAAACCCTAGGTCTCAAACCGCATTGGCGTCTCGGCTCATATCGCCTGTACTTAGACTGCATGCTCAAGTCGATTTGTACAAACCCTGAGCAAACACAATTGCTATCCAGCTTACTCAAAGCTGTGTTTTTAGACATGTCCATAACGGTCGATAGCTACAGCGCCGCTCACCAACAGTGCCTTGAAGAAAACCAAGCACGCTTTGCCCGCGCCATGCGTGGCGCCAATGATGGCATCTGGGAGTGGGACATCGACAGTGATCGCCTGCATGTGTCTGACCGCTGGCTGGAAATGCTCAACCTTACAGATCAAGAGTTCGGTGAACACACCAGCAACAATTGGCTCACTCGCATTCATCCCGATGACCTGCCCTTGGTACGTAAAGCCATTGGCAAACACCTCAGTGGATACAGTCAATTTTTAGACTGCGAGCACCGTATCCGCAAAAAAAACGGTGACTACATCTGGGTTTCACTGCGTGGTTTTGCTAGTACCAGTGAACAGGGTGAGCAGCGTATTTCTGGTTCTCAAGCAGATATTAGCGAGCGCAAAGAGTATGAACAGCGTATGTCGTATGCCGCCTTTCATGACCCCTTGACAGGTTTAGCCAATCGCCGCCAGTTGGATAAACTGCTACACGAATCAATGCAGCGCAATCAGCAGGCAGGTAGCCGTGAAACGGCGTTATTATTTATTGATCTGGATAATTTCAAACAGGTTAACGATAACTATGGGCACAAAGCCGGTGACACCCTGTTAGTTGAAATCGCACGGCGCTTACAACAATGCTTGCGTCCTGGGGATCATTTGGGTCGTTTTGGTGGTGATGAGTTTGTCGTCTTGCTCGATGACCTCGCCTGCCTCGATGATGCCGAGCATGTTGCACAACGCATGCTCGACACTCTGTCATCAACACTGCGCATTGACGGCCATCTTTTATCCGTCAGCGCCAGCATTGGCATTACTGTCTTACCGCACGGCACACCGCCTAGCGAGCTATTACAAGCCGCTGACTTAGCGCTGTATCAGGCCAAAATGGCTGGCAAAGCACAATTTGCGCACTACACCAAGGACATGCAATCGGCTGCGCAAGAGCTGCTAGACAAGCAAGCCGCATTAACTAAAGGCCTAGCCAGCAAATCATTTAAACTGCTCTATCAGCCCATTTACATCATTCAACAAGATCTTAAATACGATGCCTCAAGCATTTATGCAGTAGAAGCACTGCTACGCTGGCAGCATGACGGAAACGACTATAAACCGAAAAGTTTCTTAGATTTACTCGAAGACTCCGATGAGATTCTTGCTGTGGGCGCCTGGGTATTAAAAACTGCATGCACAGCTGTGCGCCAATGGCAGCAAACCTCAACACCGCAACTGCACTGTTCAATCAACGTGTCTTACAAACAACTGCGCAGCGCACACTTGGTTTCCTTGGTTAAAACCGCCCTAGAATCCAGCGATTTAGATGCTAAATATCTAATTATAGAAATCGCCGAGCAACACTTAAAAGCAGACTGCGTACAATCTTTAGCCAACTTACGCGAACTGAGTCAGCTCGGTATACAAATTGCTCTGGATAACTTCGGTATGGGCCACGCCTCACTGGGCTACCTTAAGCGCTTCCCGCTGGATATTCTGAAAATTGATAAAAGCCTAATCAGCAACACACAACAAGAATCTTCCTTGAAAAATTTTGGCCTAGCAGTGATAAGCCTAGGTCACAGTTTAAAGCTTAAAGTGATTGCCGAAGGTATTGAGAATACAGACCAGTTGTCATTAATTCGGGCAAACCAGTGCCAGTATGCACAAGGCTACTTACTTAGCAGCCCGCTCAGCGCTCAACAGTTTTCAACGCTGATCAACACACCCGGAAAATAAGCATAAAAGCGCCAAACCTGTAGCAGGCAGTTATACTGCGCAGTATTGCTTATCGCTTTATTGATTAAACGAGGTTTTTTGTGGCCCTCCCTGCTCAACGTCGCTGGTACCCCATTGCTTTATTTTTTGCTGCACTCGTCTGTTTGCCGATCAGCGTTTTATTGCTCAGTTGGCACTCAATTGACATGCAGATCTGGGGGCACTTATGGGATACACAGATGGTGCGCCTGCTCTCCAATACCGCAATCCTGATCGCTGGGGTTGGCGTGGGGGTCACCCTATTAGGGGTTAGCTTGGCATGGCTCACCAGCCTCTGTGAATTCCCCGGCCGGCGCTGGCTGGACTGGGCTTTAATGCTACCCTTTGCGATTCCGGCGTATGTGCTAGCTTTTGTTTTTGTCGGTTTATTAGACTTCGCTGGACCGGTACAAACATTACTGCGTGAATGGCTTGGCAGTGATCTGCGCCTGCCCAACGTACGCTCCACCGGCGGCGTTATTATTGTTTTCATTCTCGTGTTTTATCCTTATGTCTACCTGCTCGCACGCACCGCGTTTTTAGCACAAGGCAAAGGTTTTATGGAGGCCGCACGGGTTCTGGGCTTAACACCTTGGCAAGCCTTTTGGCGCGTAGCTTTACCAGTAGCTAGGCCGGCCATTGGTGCGGGTGTGGCTTTGGCACTGATGGAATCCTTAGCGGACTTTGGTGCTGTCTCCGTATTCAATTTTGATACCTTTACCACAGCGATTTATAAAACGTGGTACGGCTTTTTTAGCTTATCCAGCGCGACCCAACTGGCCAGTTTATTACTGTTATTTGTCGCTGTATTGCTGTTTTCCGAACACCGTGCGCGCGGCGCGATTCGCCCCAGCAATGAACGGCCACGCGGTAAAGCCTTGTACACATTACATGGCTGGAAAGCCATCGTAGCCTCCACCTGGTGTGGCTTAGTGTTTCTCTGTGCCTTTGTTATTCCTGTTTTACAATTGATCGTGTGGTTTTGGCAGCGTGGCCGTTTTGATTTAGATGAGCGCTATACCGCGCTGATTACCCACACATTATATTTAGGTCTGATGGCCGCCGCGCTCACAGTGACTGCAGCATTACTATTAGCGTTCTGCAAACGTTTGACCCCAACCAAACGCATGCATGCACTGGTTGGTTTTGCCAATCTAGGCTATGCACTACCTGGCTCAGTACTGGCCGTAGCGATTATGCTGGCGTTCAGTTACCTTGATGAGCACGCAGTGATTCCTGTATCGACATGGCTAGGGGGGTCCGGACGGCCGATCTTACTGGGCAGCCTCAGTGCCTTATTGCTAACTTATGTGATTCGTTTTATGGCTGTCGCCCACGGCCCGTTAGAAGGTGCATTAGCTCGCATCAAGCCATCACTACCAGAAGCATCTCGCAGTTTAGGTATTGGCGGCGTAGCGTTGTTTCGTCGTGTCTATTTACCCTTATTGCTACCGGGTAGTTTATCTGCAGCGCTGCTAGTATTCGTCGATGTGCTCAAAGAAATGCCAGCAACCTTGCTGATGCGCCCGTTTGGCTGGGATACACTGGCGGTGCGTATTTTTGAAATGACCAGCGAAGGCGAATGGGCACGCGCGTCCTTACCTGCTCTGACTCTAGTCACTGTTGGCCTGCTACCGGTTATTCTATTGATTCGCCGCTCCGCTCATCGTCCAGGGCACTAGTACAGTCGCGGCCAATCCAAACTATACTTACAATCATCGGTGCAGCACTTCAGTAACATCGCTACACTATGCGCCGACAGAATTACTCACAGGTACAAACATTACGTTTGGCCGGTTAGGAGATCCCATGGGATTGCGTACCCCCCTGTATGATATGCACCTGGCCCTTGGTGCGAAAATAATTGATTTTAATGGCTGGGATATGCCATTACATTACGGCTCGCAAGTGGACGAACATCACCATGTGCGTAAAGAATGCGGCATGTTTGATATTTCCCATATGAGTATTTTTGATATTCAAGGCACACAAGCCCAAGCATTTTTGCAGCATGTACTCTGCAATGATGTTGCTCTTTTAGAGACTATAGGGAGTGCGCAACACAGCCTCTTGCTCAATGAACAAGGCGGTGTGATTGATGACTTAATGGTGTTTCGAACAGACTCCGGCTACCGTTTAGTCGGTAATGCAGTGACCCATCAACGGGTACAGTCGTGGCTGAATGAACACGCCGAACCCTTTGCCTGCACCGTCAGTTGGCGTAATGATTTATGCTTGTTTTCTATCCAAGGCCCGTTCACTCGTGAACGTCTGAGCGGTATTTTATCCTCATCACGCAGTCAATTAGTGCAAACCTTAGAGCATCATTTTGCTGCGGCAGACGGCGATTGGTTTATTTCCTGCACTGGCTATACAGGTGAGATCGGCATAGAAATTATGCTGCCAAGCACACAAGCCGTCGACTTTATGAACGAACTGGTGGGTGCGGGTATTGCGCCGATAGGTATCGGTGCACGTGATACCCTGCGTTTAGAAGCCGGTTTTAATTTATATGGTTTTGATAGCAACGAGCAGATATCACCATTGACAGCTAATATGCAGCATGTCGTGTGCTGGCAACCTGAGTCACGCAACTTTATTGGCCGCCAAGCGCTGCAAACGCAGCAAGATAAGGGTGTTGCGGAGAAACTGGTGGGATTAGTACTTGAAGAACGCGGTGTATTACGTGCAGGTCAACCAGTACGCATTGATAATCAGATCAGCGGCGTTATCACCAGCGGTAGTTTTTCTCCCTCACTGGGCAAGGCAATTGCCTTAGCACGCGTCCCCATCGATACCGGTGATCGTGCTGAAGTCGAGATTCGCCACAAATGGTTCCCTGTACGTGTGGTTAAGCCGCGTTTTGTTCGCTACGGAAAGATTCTTGTTTAATCTTGTGTAGAGAGAATCAATAGCCTATAAATGGTTCTCTCACGTTTAATTGTAATGATTTTTAGCATTAATTCAGCCGTTATCGAATTGACTGACTATAAGCGCATAAAAACTTAATAAACTGCATTGCACCTGCTAAGGACATGAATATTATGAGCACAACCCCTGCCGATTTACGCTATGCCAACACTCATGAATGGGCACGCTTAGAAACAGATGGCACAGTGACCGTCGGCATTACCGATCACGCACAAGAAGCGCTGGGTGATGTCGTCTTTTTAGAGTTGCCAGAATTAGACAGTACGCTTACTGCCGGTCAGCCGGTCGGCGTGGTCGAATCAGTTAAGGCAGCTTCTGATATTCATGCGCCCATCAGTGGTACAGTGATTGCTCTAAATGAAGGCTTGATTGAAGCACCAGAAGGGGTCAATACACACCCGTATCAAAGCTGGTTTTATCGCTTACAGCCCAACAACCCTGACGAACTACAGCAATTGTTAGATGCTGACGGTTATCAAGCTGTTTGCTAAGCCTGATACCTTAAATTCAGCTCTATCTGCGCTGCCAAACCTCAAAGGTGTATCCTGGCTCTTGATCTTGAGCTGGGTGCACTTGAGCATCAGTTTGCTGCCATTGCTGTGCATCCAGCACTGGGAAAAACGTATCACCTTCAAGCTCAAGATCAATACGGGTTAAATACACTCGTTGCGCTAAAGCTAAGGCCTGCTGATAAAGCTGGCCGCCACCAATCACCATCACCTCATCAACACCTTGCTCTCTCGCCCACTCTTGTCCGCGCTGTATGGCGACCTGCAAATCAGCAAAGACTTCAGCACCCTCAAACACTGTATCGGCTTGCTGAGTAATCACAATATTCAAACGTCCAGGCAAAGGTCGCCCCAATGATTCCCAGGTTTTTCGCCCCATAATAATTGGCTTACCCAGCGTACGTTGCTTAAAATAACGTAAGTCAGCCGGTAAATGCCACGGCATTTGGTTGTTTCGTCCAATCACTTGGTTGCGCGTTGTAGCGACAATCATACTCACCGGCAAGGAATGCGTCATAAAACTCTTCTCTTAAAAATAATAAAACACACTACATATCCTAAAGGATTTACAGCAATGTGGCGCTCTTCAAACTGTATTATAAGGCACAATAGGAGTATCACCGTGAATCATTGGAATGCTTGTGACTGACTCATCCTCATCTTTACAAACACTTTGGCTGTGCGAAGCTGTGCGTTTGCGCGAGGAGCAAACCGGCTTACTCGAAGACAGTGAGGCCTGCCGTAAAGCACGCGCCACACCAGGCTCACTTGCACAGCGCCTGCAGGTGCGTGGACTCTTTCTTGCTCGGCGTGATGGTTTGGTCAGCGCCATGCAACATTGGCTGCAAGGGGCCAAGTTGGCGCTCTGGTTATTGCTGCTCAGTGCGATCATTGCTGGTGTACTACTGGCCAAAACCGCACTCAGTGGGGCACCAGAGGCGATTAATATTTTTTGGGCACTGGCCGGTTTGATTGGCTTAAACCTATTGAGCTTGCTGGTTTGGCTGCTCAGTTTAGTTTTTTCAACACAAGCCAGTTCACCACTGAGTCAAATCTGGCTCTGGCTGAGTAACAAACTGGCACGCGATGCCAAAGCTGCGCAGTTAGCGCCAGCGCTACTAGTCTTGCTGCAACGCAATCACTTGCTGCGCTGGGGGTTGGGGCGATTATTACATGGCTGGTGGTTAATCACTTTAACCAGCGCCTTATTGACCTTAATTGCCTTACTCGCCACCCGCCGTTATGGCTTTGTCTGGGAATCCACCATTGTCGCCAGCGACTCCTTTGTCACCTTAGTCAGCAGCCTCGGCACACCGGCTGCCTGGCTTGGCTTTGCCGTGCCAGACAGCAGCCTGATTCAACACAGCGGCCTGCAGGCACTGGAAGATGAGCAAGCACGGCATATTTGGGCCAGTTGGTTACTGGGCATGCTACTGATCTACGGTATCCTGCCACGTTTAGCCTGCAACGTATTGTGTGAATGGCGCTGGCGATATGGAATCAAACGTTTACAGCTCAATGCTGACGACCCCGTGTGGCAGCCCGTACACGAACGCGTACAGCCCAGCAGTGAGCGCTTAGGCGTTATTGATGCAGCACCCTCGCAGCTATCAAGCAGCGCTGCAGGCTCACAGATAGCGGGGCAAGCAGCGGTTATCGTCGCCATTGAACTGGATGACAGCATCAATTGGCCGCCTGAATTACCAGCGCAGGTGCTCAATGCTGGCGTCATCGATACGCGCGAGCAGCGGCGCAAGATTCTTGATCAACTCAGCGCTAACCCTCCTGCCCGTCTACTGATTGCCTGCAACCCTCAGCGCTCAGTGGATCGCGGCACCTTACATTTAATTGCTGAGTTATCACGTACAGCCGTGCAAACACAGGTCTGGCTATTAGCAACTGAGACCGCTGAGGAACGCCTGAGTAACTGGCAAGAACAGCTGGATACATTAAAATTAACCCATAGTCGTTCAGCCCCTTGGGCATGGCTGGAGCTCGGTGATGAGTAAGCAATCTGCACCACTAAAACTGGCTGTGGTTGGCCACACCAATGTCGGCAAAACCTCGCTTTTGCGTACGCTGACCCGTGATATAGACTTTGGCGCTATTTCACATAAACCCAGCACCACCCAGCATGTTGAAGGTGCACGTTTATCGGTGGAAGGCGAAGCACTGATTGAGCTGTACGATACGCCGGGTTTTGAAGATGCGGTGGCGCTGTATGAATACATTGAGCAGCTGCCAAAAACCGATGAGCGCTTAGATGGCCCTGAACTGGTACAGCGTTTTCTCAAGAGCAGTGAGGCGCGCCAACGCTTTGAACAAGAAGCCAAAGTGCTGCGTCAACTGCTGCAATCGGATGCTGGTTTTTATGTGATTGATGCGCGCGAGCCGGTATTGGCCAAGTATCGCGATGAGCTCGCCATCTTAGCCATGTGCGGCAAACCTTTGCTGCCGGTACTGAATTTCGTCAACACTGCCGAGCAGCGCGAATCTGCATGGCGTGAGGTACTGGCACGCTTAGGTCTGCATGCAGTGGTGCGCTTCGATACAGTCGCACCTCCAGAAGACGGTGAACAACGTCTGTATGAAAACCTAAGCTTAGTGCTCGACAGTCAACGTCCACGCTTGCAACGTCTTATCGAGCACAATCAAGCGCAAGTTTTGCTGCGACGCAAGGCCGGCTACCGCTTAATTGCTGAGTTACTCATTGATGTCGGTGCATGTCGGCGTAGCGTCCACCCCAATCAGCTGCAAGAAGCAATACAAGACTTGCATCGTGATGTACGCCAGCGTGAACAGCAATGCGTTGAAGCCTTATTAAAACTCTATGCATTTCGAAAAGACGACGCCCAGGCCAGCGCACTGCCACTGGAAGAAGGCCGCTGGGGTGATGATTTATTTAATCCGGCTACGATGAAACAACTGGGTATTAAAGTGGGTAGTGGCATGGCTGCAGGCGCTGCAACCGGTGCCGGTATTGATCTTATCACCGGCGGTTTAAGCTTGGGTATGGCCACAGTGGTCGGCGCGGCAGTGGGCGGTTTAGCCCAAACATTTCGTAACTATGGCGAACGCTTAAAAGGAAAGTTTCGCGGTGAACGCGAGCTAACCGTCAGTGATAGCACCTTGCGCTTACTCGCTATTCGCCAGCAGCACTTACTTAGTGCTTTAGAGTTACGCGGTCACGCAGCGCAAGCGCGGATCCAAATGGAAACACCACTTGCACAACAATGGCGTGAAGGTGAATTAGCACAACCGTTACAAACAGCCCGTGCCTATCAGGCTTGGTCGAGTTTAAATGGCCATAAACCACAACAAGACAGTGCGCGTATGCAGGCCGTTGAAGCGTTGCAAGCCAGCCTCAGCCAGCAACACGCACATTCTGCATCAGCTTAAATAAGCATGCATGCCGCTCTTCAACAGCACAGAGCATATCTTGAGCCTTTACTCAGGCTCACCCATCTGCGTTTGTAAATAATTCTGAATGCCAACTTTTTCAATCAAGCCCAACTCAGTTTCTAACTGATCAATGTGCTCTTCTTCATCATCCAGAATTGTTCTTAACAAATCACGGCTGACATAATCTTGCACAGCTTCACAGTGAGCAATCGCTGCTACTAAATCGGTACGCGCGAGATGCTCTAAAGCCAAGTCACTGGCGAGCATTTCTTGAGTATTTTCACCAATATATAATTTACCGAGATCTTGTAGATTCGGCAGACCTTCGAGAAACAAAATACGCTCAATTAACGTATCAGCATGACGCATCTCTTCAATCGACTCTTTATATTCCCATTTAGCCAGAACGTTTAAGCCCCAATCTTTGTACATTCGTGAATGCAAAAAGTATTGATTAATGGCTACCAGCTCATTACCGAGAATACGGTTGAGATGCTCAATTACTTTAATGTCACCTTTCATGTGCGTGTCCTCATTGATAGGAATGATGCACTGAGCATAGCAGACTCATAAAGCCAGCTATATAGGCTAGCCTGTAACAGTGGCTGATTTAAATGGCGTAAGCCAAGTCATCAGCAGAGGCGACTAAGGTGTCTTTAATGGCATGTTGCGCGACTGTTTTAGCGGTGCAAGCACATTTTCCGCATTGGGTGCCACAGCCGGTTCTCTCGCGAACTTCACGCCAGCTGCGTGCACCATCCTCAACAACTTGGCGGATCTTGTGATCGGTGACACCTTTGCATAAGCAGATATACATAGACAGATCCAAGCAAATAAACATCTGATACAAATGCTAATGATTCGTATATATAATTGCAAGCACCTACCTGTTTTTATCACTACCGCTGGTCAGAACGACTTAATCAGCGCCAGCTCATCTGTCACTAACGAGCTGCACGCTGACTGTACTGAGCACAGCAGCGTGCAATTATACATTGGCCTACGCGTGCAGTTGCTCAGCCGCCTCTAGCAGCATCTGCTCGGTGCTGGCCCAGCCCAAGCAGCCATCGGTAATAGAAACGCCATATTGCAAGCTGTCGCCGAGTGCTTGCTGGCCATCCATCAAATTACTTTCCAGCATCACTGCGCGCAAGCTGCGTTCGCCAGCAGCACGCTGAGCTAATACCGACTGTAAAACCTGCGGCTGTAATTGCGGGTTTTTACCGCTATTGGCATGACTGCAATCGACCATTAACGAAGCATCTAAACCGACTTTGCGCATACTCGCACAGGCCTGCGCAATACTCTGTGCATCATAGTTGGGGCCTTGATGACCACCACGTAACACCAAATGCGTATCAGCATTACCCTGGGTTTCAACTAACGCCGCACGACCCTGAGCATCTAAACCAAAATGTTGGTGCGCATGCGCCGCTGAGCGCATGGCATCGAGCGCAATGCCAACACTGCCGTCCGTACCGTTTTTAAAGCCGACGGGTAACGACAGGCCACTGACCATTTCACGATGAATTTGCGATTCACTGGTGCGCGCACCAATTGCCGCCCAGCTTAATACGTCATCAAAATAGCTGGCAGCTAACGGCTGTAACAGCTCTGTAGCAACCGGTAAATTTAGCTCTAGCATGCGTAGCATCAACCGCCGTGACAACTGTAAACCCTGCGCCATATCAGCACTGCCATCTAAATGCGGGTCATACAACAATCCCTTCCAGCCTACGGTGGTACGCGGTTTTTCAATGTAAATGCGCATGGCTAAGAGCATGTGTTCAGACACTCGCTCTGACAGCTCTGCTAAACGCTGAGCATATTCAACCGCTTCATCAACATTGTGAATCGAGCACGGGCCGATCACCACCAACAAGCGCGTGTCTTCACCGCTTAAAATCGCCCGTACTTGTTCGCGCTGTTGTTGTACGCGCCTTGCCAGCCCAGCACTTAACGGCAACTGCTGACGCAACTCTTGTGGGCTGGCGAGCACTCGAGTTGTGCGCCCAGAGGTTGGCAATGTGCTGATATGAGCCTGTTCAAAGGCTACGCAGGCTGGGTTGTCTAATGCTAGAGCGGTATTTAAAGAATTCATCTGTAGTCCTTAGATCAGCGGCTGTGCCGCTGTACGTTTATCGAGAAAGTCGTCTTAAACAATGGGGTAACGCCAGCTTGTGGTTACTAAATCGCCAGCTCAAATCATCAAAACGCTCTGGATAAATTGCATACATTGCCATGCTGTTGCCCTCTAAATGTTGTAAACGTTAAAATCTAAAAACAAAAAACCCCGGGTGGGGAGCCAACCGGGGTTTATCTAAAGCAGTGGTAGGCGACCCGTTAAAAGAGGCCCGCCTGTATGAGTATCAGGCGCGCCTTTGGCTAAACCAATACCCATAAAAGTAATACGCAACAGAGTTGTTTAATGAACGCGCACAGTTCAACGATACAACCAATGGCTGGATAACTAACTTCTGTTTAAGCGTGCGATTCAACATAACAATCTCCATACAATGCTATTAACATACTGCAAGCGTGCGCGCAGTGCAACCAAGCTTAACGATCTAAACGATAAATTTTATCGCCATTTAAGCTACGACCCCAAGGCAAACCTGAGTTTTGCCAACCATTTTGCAAACGCATACCGGCTTGCGGACCTTCGCTTAAAGCGTCACCTTGAAAGCCATTGACGACAAAGCGCGCATTAGGCAAGCCTGCCTCACGTAATACCACGGCACTCGGCTCGCCACGCTCACTGCCAGAGCGGCACATGGTGATCACTTCGGTGTTTTCATCCCAGCCGCGTTTAGCCAGCTCGGCTTTAATCTGCTCAACAAACTCAGGATTGCGATCCATGGAGAATATATTACGCTCAGTATTCCACTGCGTGCGATCAGCCAATAAGAATGGAATATTCACATCGACTGCATCAGTAAAACCAACAAACATTATTTCTACAGGGTCACGCACATCGACCAACAAAACAGGTTGCTCAGTTTGCTGGGTTTTTGCATAGGCATCCTCAGCACTGATCGCCAACTCAACCGCTTGCACAGAAAACACGGCAAGTGACAGTGCTACAGTACTGATTAAACTTTGTATACGTGTCATAGATTGGCTCTCCATTTAATGAATACAATCATAATACACTATTATAGATTAATTATGACTGTTCACCATTACGCGGAGTTAATCGCGCAAGCTCATCACTGTCCAACCACGCTGTACCGCTAACGCACGTAAAGTGTCATCCGGATCAACCGCGACTGGATGGGTCACCTGCTCTAACAATGGCAAATCATTGTGCGAGTCACTGTAAAAGTAGCTGCCCTCCAATGTTGCCTGATGCTCGGCAAGCCACGCATTTAAACGGGTAATTTTACCCGTTTGAAAACTCGGTACATCGACCAACTCACCTGTGTATTGACCATCGAGCATGCCACACTCTGTGGCGATTAAATGCTCAACACCAAGGCGTTGGGCAATCGGCTCAGTAATAAAACGGTTGGTCGCAGTAATAATCATCACTAGATCACCAGCAGCACGGTGCTGAGCTAATAAAGCTTCGCCTTTAGCGAGAATAATCGGCTCAATGCAGTCACGCATAAACTCAGCGTGCCATGCATCGAGCTGTGCTTTACTCGTGCGCCCCAAAACTTCTTGGCAGAAGTTCTGATAAGCATACACATCCATCGTACCGGCTAAATAGTCTGCATAAAATGCATCATTTTTGTCACGATATGCATCCACATCAACTAAACCACGGGCACATAAATACTCGCCCCACTGGTGATCACTGTCACCGGCTAATAAGGTGTTATCCAAGTCAAAAATAGCCAAACGCACGGCAAATACCTTAATCAATGATAAAAAGAGTGCTCAGCATAACGATTTTATCCGCGTCTGCCCATTCAGGCGTTAAAGCGCGTTGCCGCCCTGTCACGCTTTGTGGAACAATGGCAGTAAGACTTTTAGTACAGGGTGTGGACATGATTGATTCAGATGGCTTTCGTCCGAACGTCGGTATCATCCTAACCAACGATCACGGACAAGTATTATGGGCTCGGCGCGTCAAGCAAGATGCATGGCAGTTTCCGCAAGGCGGTATTAATCCGCACGAAAGCGCTGAAGAAGCATTGTACCGTGAGTTGCACGAAGAAATTGGCCTACAACAGCAAGATGTGAATATATTGGCTTGCACACGCGGCTGGTTACGTTATCGTTTACCGCAACGCTTAGTGCGCACCCACAGCCAGCCGCTGTGTATCGGGCAAAAACAAAAGTGGTTTTTGCTGCATTTACGCAGCAGTGATGATCAGGTGCGCATGGACCTCACCAATAAACCTGAATTTGATGGCTGGCGTTGGGTCAGTTATTGGTATCCTTTAGGCCAAGTGGTGGCATTTAAACGCGATGTATACCGGCGAGCTTTAAAAGAGCTGGCTTACCAAGTTCCTATTCGAGATTAACCCTACGTTGTCAGACTCGACTCGCACCGATAGCAGTATGTTAAACATGCTGCGCACGATATCTCAAGAAGTAAACGCTGCTAAGGATTTACCAGCGGCGTTGGCGATTATCGTTAAACAAGTCCGCGTGGCAATGAACAGCCACGTGTGCTCGGTGTATTTGTATGAAGCTGATAGCGACCGCTATGTGTTAATGGCCACTGAGGGTTTAAATCAACGCTCAGTCGGTAAAGTCAGCATGGCCTCAAAAGAAGGCTTAGTCGGCCTGGTCGGTAGTCGTGCTGAAACCGTCACACTTGAAGATGCCGCCAGTCATCCGCGTTATTTATATTTTCCTGAAACCGGTGAAGAGCGTTACGCCTCATTTTTAGGCACGCCGATTATTCACCACCGCCAAGTTATGGGCGTGCTGGTAGTACAGCAAAAAGAACGCCGTCAGTTTGACGAAGGCGATGAAGCATTTCTGGTCACCATGAGCGCACAGCTTTCTGGCGTAATTGCCCACGCTGAAGCGACGGGCTCGATTCGTGGACTGGGTAAACAAGGTAAAGGTATTCAAGAAGCGCGCTTTATTGGTGTGCCCGGCGCACCCGGCGCAGCATTGGGCACCGCAGTTGTGGTGCTGCCGATAGCCGATCTGGATGTGGTGCCGGATAAGCCTATTACCGATATTGCGCAGCAGCTTGAACTCTTTGCTTTAGCCTTAGAGTCAGTGCGTGCCGATATCCGTAGTCTATCCGCACGCCTCTCGAATCAGTTGCGCCCGCAAGAGCGTGCGTTGTTTGATGTCTACTTAATGATGCTCGAACACACGGCCTTAGCCGGTGATGTTATCCAAGTCATTCGTACAGGTCAGTGGGCACAAGGTGCGTTACGCCAAGTGGTGAGTGAACATGTTCAACGCTTTGAGCACATGGACGATGATTATCTACGTGAGCGTGCTTCTGATGTCAAAGACCTAGGTCGACGCTTATTATCGTACCTGCAACAAGCCCAACAACAAACCTTGGTTTACCCTGACAACACCATTTTAGTCAGTGAAGAACTCTCGCCTGCCATGCTCGGCGAAGTACCGCCAGAGAAACTGGTGGGCTTGATTTCGGTGCTGGGTTCACGCAACTCACATGTGGCAATTTTAGCCCGCGCTATGGGTATTCCAACAGTCGTGGCAGCCGTTGATCTGCCTTACACGCGTCTCGATGGCATTGAACTCATTCTCGATGGTTATCATGGTGATGTCTTTACCAACCCCAGTATTTTATTGCGCCAGCAATACGCTGAGGTGGTTAAAGAAGAACGCCTGATCAATCGTGATTTAGACAGTTTACGCAGTCTGCCATGTGTCACCTTAGACGGTCATCATTTGCCCTTATGGGTCAACACCGGTTTGCTCGCAGATGTTAAACGCGCCCAGCAACGTGGCGCCGAAGGGGTTGGCTTATATCGCTCAGAAGTGGCTTTTATGGGCTCCTCGCGTTTTCCTAGCGAAAGTGAACAAGTGCAGATGTACCGTGAGCAACTGCAAGCGTTCCATCCTTTACCCGTCACCATGCGTACCCTAGATATCGGTGGTGATAAGCCACTCAGCTATTTCCCGATTAAAGAAAGCAATCCCTATTTGGGCTGGCGTGGTATTCGTATCACCTTGGATCATCCAGAAATTTTCTTAGTACAAGTGCGCGCTATGATTAAAGCCAGCGCCGGTTTAAATAACCTGCAGATTTTGCTGCCGATGATTTCCGGTGTACACGAACTCGATGATGCCCAATATTTAATTCACCGCGCTTGGGGTGAATTAATCGATGAGGGTATTGACGTGCAGATGCCACAAGTTGGTGTAATGATTGAAGTCCCTTCAGCAGTCTATCAGGCTCGAGAACTGGCGCGCATGGCTGATTTTCTATCAGTCGGCTCCAACGATTTAACCCAATATTTACTTGCGGTGGATCGCAATAATGCGCGGGTTGCAGCGCTGTATGACTATCTACACCCTGCCGTACTGATGGCTCTGCAAGACGTGGTTAACGCCGCACATGCTGAAGGTAAACCCGTCGGCATTTGTGGGGAAATGGCTGGTGATCCTGTTGCGGCAGTGTTGTTGTTAGCCATGGGTTTTGACAGTTTATCCATGAACTCCACTCACCTTCCCAAGGTTAAATGGCTGCTACGCAAAATGACCTTAAAGCATGCACAAGCCTTGCTCAAAAAGGTGTCCGTCATAGACAACCCTGAGATCATTCACAGCACGCTCAATCTCGCACTGGGCAATCTTGGTTTAAATAAAGTGCTAAACCCTGCTTCCAGCATACAAACCTGACAGGCCGCACGTTATTTAGTTGCGACATCAATTTTCTACATCGCACATTAAGCTGGCTGTATCCTGTTCGGGTAGCATAGCAGGCAGAGCCTGTGACGGGATCGCACTTCATCATGCTAGGAGACTCCTACAGGCCGTTGCTTAAGAAGATGAGTCGGCAGCTCAACGCTTGCCTGTCCTAAAAACCGTCCATTAGCAGCATAACTGCGCTCAGTTAAAGTCATCCTCCCATCAGCAAAACCACGTAATAAACTGGTTGCTCGAGTACCATACACATCACCATGAATAAAAATACTCGAAAGCATACGCTCCATCGCTAAGCCAACTCCAGTATCTGGCAACTGATCATCTTCTGCACGTTGCTCATCTCGCATCAATTCAAACAGTACTTGATCTGTCGCGTCTAAACACTCAGAAAACGTGCTGCGTGCACGGACTAATTTAGGCCACGGGCTATCTAATCGACCATTGCATAAGCCATAGACACCAGGGCTTAAGCGCACTGGCCGAGATTCAGTTGAGTGCAAATACCATAGCGACTGCAAATCGCCTACCAGTAAATTAAAACCACTGTAATGGCTCCTTTGACAGGCAACCCCTTGCAAATAGGCTTGTGGTGTTTGCTGCGAGGCCAGATAGTCACTGACCAAAGCACCGCGCGAGTGCTCACCCAAGGGTAACGTCACATCGCGGATATTGGTCAGCGCAGCAAAACGCCCAGACTCAGTAATACCTAACCAGGCGCCACCTGCTTCTAAATCGCGCCCAGCATAAATATCTGTTTGATCAGACCATTGCGCCAGTGCTGCGCTGGGCCGCGCATGCACTTCGTCACGATTCGCCAGTAATAATAACGGCTGGCGGCTCTGTGGCCGCCATGCAAAAACAATTAAACACATAGCTCACTCGATAATAGGGGTGTGCCGTATTTGCCTACAGCAGATAAAGCTTCAAGTTACTCATGCGGCGGGCAAAGCTCAACCTGTAAAACAGTTCCTTGCTGGCCGATAACTTTGACACGCTGACCGACTGCTAGGTCCGGACCACTGACCAACCAATAACTATCGCCCGCTTTAATTTTGCCACGCCCAGCCCTGATTGCTTCTTGTAAAAGATATTCACCACCCAATAGCTCACTACCGCGTTGATTTAAGCCTGACGCAGCTGTTGGCTGCTGACTTAAACGTCGCCACCAAATCAGTGCAATGCTCAATGATAGCAGTGCAAACGCTAGGAACTGCCAAACCCAAGACAACTCAGGAAAGGCGAGCAACAACAATCCAACAAGCGCCGCCGCCGTACCAAACCACAAAAAATAACCCGCTGTACCAAACACTTCAACAATCAATAACAATGCAGCAAAGGCTAACCAATCCCACACTGCTAAGTTTTGCAAGTATTCACTCATGCTTTTTTACCGTCAAAAGACGCCTTCACGATTTCACTGATACCACCAATCGAGCCGATTAACTGACTGGCTTCGAGCGGCATCATAATCACTTTACTGTTATCCGCAGAGGCTATATTACCCAGCGCATCGATATATTTTTGCGCGACAAAGTAATTCACTGCTTGCACGCTACCACTGCTAATCGCTTCAGAGACCATACGCGTTGCTTCGGCTTCAGCTTGTGCAGCACGCTCACGCGCTTCTGCTTCAAGAAACGCAGCTTCGCGCTTACCTTCTGCTTTTAGAATTTGTGATTGTTTCTCACCTTCAGCTTCTAAAATTTCCGCTTGACGGCGACCTTCAGCCTCTAAAATAGAGGCGCGCTTTAAGCGTTCAGCCTTCATTTGACTGGCCATGGCCGCAACTAAATCAGCCGGTGGCGTTATATCTTTAATTTCAATACGCGTAACTTTAACACCCCAAGGTGCGGTCGCTTGATCCACGGTATGCAACAAACGCTCATTAATGCTATCGCGCTGACTGAGCATCTGATCCAACTCCATCGAACCCAATACAGTTCGAATATTGGTCACCACTAAATTTAAAATGGCGTATTCAAGCTCACTGACCTCATAGGCTGCCTGCGCAGTATTAACCACTTGAAAAAAGCACACCGCATCAATACGCACAATGGCATTATCGGCACTGATCGCTTCTTGCGCTGGAATATCCAATACACGCTCCATGACGCTGATTTTGCGACCCACGGTGTCCATCAGCGGCACAATAATATTTAAACCGGGCTTTAACGTATTGGTATAACGCCCAAAACGCTCAACCGTCCATTCATACCCTTGCGGCACCACTTTAAAACCCATAAAAATGACGACGGCAATCAATGCTACAAACAACAGTAAAACCAATCCAATATCCATAAAAACTCCGTATCAGTAAGCCAATCAAGCAGTGAGTATAGGTTTCAAGTAATACATCTTGTGTTATTTTTGTTGGCTTTGCGGCGTCACCCGCAGGATTTCCTCTATGCTAGTTTGCCCAGCAGAAATCTTTTGCGCGCCAGACAAACGTAGGCTGCGCATACCTGCACGATAGGCGCGGCTCTTGAGTCGCACTAAATCAGTGTCGGCCATAATTAATGGTTTAATTTCATCATTGAGCAACATGATTTCATACACCCCCGCACGACCATGGTAACCGGTGTCTCGACACTCTAAGCAGCCCACCGCTTGTTGTGCACCTTTGGGAACGGGCGCATTCCAAGGTTGAGTTAAGTTATTCCAATCATCCGCGTCAATCTCGACCGGTGCTTTGCAGTGTGGGCACAGCGTGCGCACTAAGCGCTGCGCCATCACCCCCAGCAAAGTGGCTTTCAGCAAATAATAGGGAACACCCAACTCTAACAAGCGAGTAATAGCACTGGGTGCATCATTAGTGTGCAAGGTTGAGAGCACTAAATGCCCAGTTAAGGCGGCTTGAATCGCCATTTCTGCGGTTTCTAAGTCGCGAATTTCGCCGATCATGATGATATCGGGGTCTTGGCGCATCAAAGCGCGAATACCGCTGGCAAACGTTAAATCAATATTGTGCTGCACTTGCATCTGATTAAATGAAGGCTCAATCATCTCAATCGGGTCTTCAATCGTGCAGACATTCACTTCTTCAGTGGCCAACTGTTTAAGCGTGGTATACAGCGTGGTGGTTTTTCCAGAGCCGGTCGGCCCTGTAACTAAAATAATACCGTTGGGTTGACTGGTCATACTGCGCCAGCGCTGTAAATCATCGCCGGAAAAGCCCAGTTGATCGAAGCTTTTTAATAACACTTCTGGATCAAAAATACGCATCACCAGCTTCTCACCAAATGCCGTTGGCATAGTAGATAAGCGTAGTTCTACCTCATTACCATTCGGTGTTTTAGTTTTTACCCGGCCGTCTTGTGGCTTGCGTTTCTCCGCGACATTCATTCGCCCTAAGGATTTTAAGCGGCTCACCACTGCCATAGTAACCTGAACTGGAAACTGATAAACGGTATGCAGTACACCATCAATACGCAAACGCACCGAACCCTGTTCACGGCGTGGCTCAATATGAATATCACTGGCACGTTGTTGAAAGGCATACTGGAATAGCCAGTCAACAATATTAACAATATGCGCATCATTGGCATCAGGTTCTTGATCGCTAGCACCCAAATTTAGCAGTTGCTCAAAATTACCCACACCACTGATAAACTGATCGCCTGTTGCCGCTCCGGAGACAGAGCGCGCCAAGCGGTAAAACTCAGTGGTAAAGCGTTGAATATCTACAGGATTAGCCACCACGCGTTTAATCGGGCGACGCAGCACATGGGCTAAATTTGCTTCCCATTCGCGCATAAAAGGCTGGGCACTAGCAATCGTTACGCTAGCACTGTCTGCCGCCACAGCAACAATCTTATGGCGTTGAGCAAAGGCATAGGACATTAAGGGGGTGATGGCAGCAACATCAATTTTTAACGGATCAATGCGTAAATAGGTTTGCTGCGCCCACTCTGCAAGCCACACCGTTAACGTTTCTAAATCAAGCTTACGCCCTACTCGGCTACGGTCATCCAGCTGTTGAGAGGCAATGTACTCCAGCGGGTGCATATGCACAGTTGCCGCATCACCACGTCGCGCCAGCAAGCAATGTTCTGCACTATCCTGATCAATGCGCCCTTGCTTAACCAGCTCGGCCAGCACTTCATTTAAATCCAGTAAACGATCAGGCGTAGCAGCTACAGAGGATGGCATCGGTTATTCCTATTTAAACCTTAAAATCATACTTTGCATGGCTGTTTTTATACTGCAGTCATGCAAAGTGTATGGCTAAAGCTTAACGCAACAGCTGCTTCCAAGCATTAAGAGTGAGCACAACGCCTAAATGTTCGCGGCGCTGCACCAAAGCGTCTGCATCAAGCGGTTGCAAGGCTATGCTGTGCAATTCACGTAAGGCGCCAAACAAGCGGTCGCTATCGAGCAACTCAGTGACATCGCGTGCTGCTTGCAGCCAGACCAGCAAGCGCTCAAGACGCGGCGCTTGCTCAGCAAGATCTTCTGGTTGACGCATGTAACGGTGTACCTGTAACGCCTGTGCTTCGTCTTTTAAGAACTGCAGTAACCAATTCTGTAACGGCGCAGCACCTTGGCGTGCACCGCGTGCATTACGCTTTACCTGCCATGCTTGATTTTGTAACCAGACAGCCATCTCTAAAGAAAACAGGCCCCAACGGGTATCTTCAAGCTCCTTGGCAAATGCCTGCGGCGCAGCTTCGCGCGCGCTCTGATCGTCAGCACCGGCAAGAATACGTACACGCCAATCGTCAATCAATACATCCAACTGCGTACGCAATGGATTGCTACTTGGTCGCGGCACAGCTTGACCAAGGCTGGCTAACAATGCCCGCAAACTCACCAGCTGCTGCAACCACTGCTCCAGCAGCTTCCAATGACCATTAAAGCGGTATTGCTCAGCCAAACGCTGACTGTTGCCCAATAACTGCCAGGCAATCGCGGTAAAGGCATCATCCAGCGGCATATCAGCGGTTAATTCTGCTGGAACGCCAGCAACGCTGTAGCTATTGGCATCAAATAAACGATAGCCACGCTCAGCCTTACTGATATCACACGGCATCAAAGCCACCTCCGCAGCCAACTCTAAGGCCAATTCAAGCAGTGCAGCTGGATCACCTTCACGTAATTCCAGCTCAACTTCACAGATCGCTTCCTGCTGCTGATCAGCAATCACAAGACCTTGATCCAAAGCTACTTCAACGACTGTCTCAACGCCGTCCCTTTGCCAGCGCAATTCAGCAAATTGACGCTTAAAATCCGTACTGAAAACCGCTTTTAATTGTTTTTTATCCAACTCAGCTAAGCTCTCGGGCCAGCAGCTATCATTTAAATGGCTGAGCACTAAGCGATTAGTTTTTAAAGCCCAATCCCACTCATTGCGCTCAGATAATCCGGCGACACTGGCACCTTTACTCTTTAAAGTTTGGATCAAATGTTCGCCATCGCGACGAATTCGTAAGGCAACCTGAGCATTTGCTAAGGCAAAATCGGCTGTATCGTAATATCGATTAAGCAACTCTCGGGTCTGCCACGGGCCAACACGACGTGCTGCTAAAATAGGGTGTTCATGCAGCGTAGCAAGGCCTGCAGGGCTGATTCGTAACTTTATTTCGGTTTCTTTCGCCATGATATTCTCATTTCAAATTGTTGCTAGTGTATCGCTAGGCTGGTCGAACCCTATGACAGCACCGTATAATCTAGGCTGTCATTGCTAATCGAGCACAGCTCTCTATGTCGATAAACCCGTTTGTAAGTTTGTTTGGTCGTTCGCCCATTGGGCCGATGCAACAACATATTGCCAAAGCACACGAGTGTGCCTCTAGTTTGGTGCCTTTTTTCCAAGCCGTGATTGCTGAAGATTGGTCACGCGTTGAGCTTGTCCAACAAGAGATGTCTCGACTGGAAAAAGAAGCCGATAAACTCAAGCGCAATGTGCGTATTCACCTACCTAAAAGTCTATTTTTACCGGTACCACGTTCTGACTTACTAGAATTGCTCAGTGTACAGGACAAAGTTGCCAACCGCGCAAAAGACATCGCTGGTCTAATGCTGGGTCGGCAAATGACCATACCGCAGCCATTACAACCCATGATTCTTGCCTTTGTGCAACGCGTTGTTGATGCCAGTGAGCAAGCTCTCACCGCGATGAACGAGCTGGATGAAATCCTTGAAACAGGTTTTGGTAACCGCGAAGTCAATCGTGTCACAGCCATGATCGAAGTGCTTGAGGCGATTGAACAAGACACCGACCGGATGCAAATTGAAGTACGCCGCACACTCTTTAAAATAGAGAAAGATATGCCTCCTGTGGATGTGATCTTTCTCTATAAAATCATCGAATGGATTGGTGATGTCGCTGACCGTGCTGAACGTATAGGCAACCGATTGGAACAGTTGCTAGCGCGCTAACGTTAACGTACCCCACCTGGAACAAGCGGATTTTTTATGGCTCTTTTAACTGACTACGGCTTCATACTTTTAGTGTTGGCCTGTCTTTTTGGTTTCTTTATGGCTTGGGGCGTCGGCGCCAATGACGTTGCCAATGCAATGGGCACCTCTGTGGGATCAGGTGCACTGACCATCAAACAAGCTATTATTGTGGCAATGGTTTTTGAGTTTTGTGGTGCTTATTTAGCCGGCGGTGAGGTGACCGAAACCATTAAAAATGGCATTGTCGATATCGATGTCATGACCGCAGATTTGCTGGTACTAGGAATGATGTCGGCGTTGCTGGCAGCAGGAACCTGGTTGTTAATCGCGACAAGTAAAGGCTGGCCCGTATCCACAACACACACCATCATTGGTGCAGTGGTTGGCTTTGCGGCCTTTGGTGTGTCATTTGATGCAGTGCATTGGAGCGCAATCATACCAATCATGGCCAGTTGGGTCGTGACACCATTCTTATCCGGTGTTTTAGCATTTGGTTTATTCGTCAGTGTGCAAAAACTGATTATCAACACTGACCATCCTTTTGATAATGCTAAGCGCTATGTGCCCATTTATATGTTTCTGACAGGCTTTATGGTTGCATTAATGACCCTTTCTAAAGGTCTTAAGCATGTCGGTTTAAACATAAATAGCGAGCAAAGCATGCTGCTGGCAGTGGGTGTGGGCATTTTAGTCATGCTGCTCGGCATCTTTCTGCTGCGTCGTGTCAAAATTGCACCCGATGCCAATCGTAGTACTTACTTTGCCAGCGTAGAAAAAGTCTTTGCAACTTTGATGATTTTCACCGCCTGCGCCATGGCGTTCGCGCATGGTGCTAACGATGTGGCAAACGCTGTAGGTCCTCTCGCGGCCATTGCGGGCGTGATTCAAAATAATGGTGTCGGTGAACTGAGGCAGCTAAATCAGCCGTTCCAGCATGGGTACTGTTACTTGGTGCCGTAGGTATTGTCATTGGTTTAGCCACTTATGGTTATAAAATCATTGCAACCGTTGGCCGTGGTATCACTGAATTAACCCCGAGTCGCGGTTTTGCTGCTGAACTGGCTACCGCTTCAACCGTCGTCGGCGCTTCAGCCATTGGTTTGCCGGTGTCAACCACGCACACCTTAGTGGGCGCGGTACTGGGGATTGGTTTAGCTCGTGGTATTGGCGCGTTAAACTTGCGCGTGATCGGCTCAATCTTCATGTCTTGGGCCATCACCCTGCCGGCTGGTGCAGCACTGGCTATCCTGTTCTTTAGTATTTTGAAACTAATCTTTCTATAATCTAAATATGATTTTTTCAGGTACTGCGCGATTGCGTATTGCCTGAAAAAACTGCACTGTTTCTACTCAGTGACAGCCAGCCACTGTAGAAACTTATAATTCTTTAGCTGTCGCCATGATTGGACGCACTCATGCACGATTACGTTAGCGCGCTACGCCACTCATTACCTTATATCAACGCACACCGTGAACGCACCTTTGTGGTCATGCTGCCGGGCGAAAGTATCGCCCATGATAACTTTGGTAATATTGTCCACGATCTGGTGCTCTTGCACAGTTTGGGTGTGCGTCTCGTCCTCGTATTTGGCTCGCGCCCGCAAATTGAAGCACGCTTAACCACGCTGGGTTTAGAGTCGCGTTACCATCAAGATTTACGCATCACCGATGCACCTACATTAAGCTGTGTGCTAGATGCGGTGGGCCAATTGCGTGCAACTATAGAAGCTCGCTTATCCATGGATATGGCCGCTTCACCGATGCAAGGGGCACGCTTAAGAGTCGCTGGCGGTAACTTTGTCACCGCTCGCCCACTTGGCGTTATTGATGGTGTCGATTACCTGCACACTGGCGAAGTGCGACGCATTGATAGCAAAGGAATTAAACGCTTACTGGATGATCGCAGCATTGTCCTGCTGCCGCCAATAGGTTACTCGCCGACCGGTGAAACCTTTAACTTAACCAGTGAAGATATCGCCACCCGAGCGGCGATTGAGTTACAGGCGGATAAGTTACTGCTGTTTAGCGCTGAGCAGGGTTTGCTAGACGCTAGCGGACAATTAATCCGCGAGCTGCCAGCACAACAGGCTGAACAGCAGCTACAGCGCTATAAAGACAGCAAACAAACTGAAGCAACTGAGCTGTTGCAGGCTGCCATCAGCGCCTGTCGTAGCGGTGTAGCGCGCTGCCATATTATAAGCTACCCACAGGATGGTGCCTTGCTCACAGAAATGTTCACCCGTGATGGCTGCGGCACCTTGGTCGATCAAGGTCAGTTTGAGCAAGTGCGTGAAGCGCAAATTGAAGACGTCGGTGGTTTATTAGAATTAATCCGCCCACTGGAAGAACAAGGCATTTTAGTGCGTCGTTCACGCGATTTGCTTGAACGCGAAATCAACCAGTTCAGCATTGTTGAGCGTGATGGTTTAATCATTGCTTGCGCAGCTCTCTATTCATTCCCTGAGCAGGCAACTGGTGAATTAGCCTGTCTAGCAGTCCATCCTGATTATCGTCATGGCGGACATGGCGATGTATTATTGCACCGTATAGAACAGCGTGCGCGTGCATTACAATTAGAGTCATTGTTTGTCTTGACCACCCGCACTGCACATTGGTTTCAAGAGCGCGGTTTCCAAGCCTGCACGTTACAACAGCTGCCTGACATAAAAGCATCGCTGTATAACTTTCAACGCAATTCCAAAGTCTTTCGTAAAACTTTGAATTAATAGTCTTTAGCGCTAAAAGCTATTAGAGTGCAAACATGCTGTTGCGTATAAAATATTCAACAGCTTACAGCACCGCTCTCGACATACAGTGTCATGTGCAGTGTTTACAATAATTATAGGAGAATCCCCAATGAGCAAAGGCAAAACTCTCGCACTGGCTCTGTCCATGACCCTCGCAGGTATGACCTTGAGTGGTGTGGCACAGGCTGAAGACAAATACATCACCATTGGCACCGGCGGACAAACAGGCGTGTATTACGTGGCTGGGCAATCCATCTGCCGCTTCATTAACCGTGACAGCAAAACCAGCGGTGTACGCTGTAACGCACCGGCCAGTGGCGGCGGTGTGGCTAACGTTAACGGTATCCGTAGTGGTGAGTTCAACTTCGGTGTAATGCAATCAGATCACCAATACAAAGCGATGAAAGGCTTAGCACCATTTGCAGCTGAAGGCCCAATGGATGATATGCGCGCGATTTTCTCATTGCAAAGTGAAGTCTTCACCGTGCTCGCGCGTCGTGACTCGCACATTGCTAATTTTGATGACTTAAAAGGTAAGCGCGTCAATATCGGTAACCCAGGTTCCGGTCAACGTGACACCCTTGAAGAAATCATGCAGAAGAAAGGTTGGGACCGTAGCGTTTTCTCTTTAGCCGCTGAGCTCAAAGCAGCTGAGCAAGCAAGCGCATTAAATGATAACAACATTGATGCTATGACGTATTTTGTTGGCCACCCCAATGGCGCCATTCAAGAAGCAACAACAACCGTTGATGCAGTTTTAGTTCCAGTAACAGGTCCAGAAATTGATGCGCTATTAGCAGAAAAGAGCTACTTCACTAAAGCTGAAATTCCTGGTGGTATGTATACCGGTAACGATCTACCAACGCCTTCTATTGGTGGTAAAGCAGTACTTTCAACCAGTAGTAGCGTCAGCCCTGACTTAGTCTACCAAATGGTTAAGTCTGTCTTTGACAACCTCGATCGCTTCAAGCGTTTACACCCAGCCTTTAAAGATCTAAATGCTGAAGAAATGATTGATGCGGGTTTGTCAGCACCGTTGCATGAAGGTGCTGTGCGTTATTATAAAGAACGTGGTTGGATGTAAAAGCCTAGAGCTTATCCGTTACATGAACCTCAATACGCCAGTGCTCGACCTCGTACTGGCGTATTGGTTATCTAGATTCTATGCAGGTTAACTGCCATGTCAGACAAACACCTTTCCGCCGAAGAACTTATTGCGCAAGATGCAGGTGCACGTTTACCTGACGGCATCATGGCACAGGTTATCGCCAGCCTTGCTTTACTCTGGTCATTATTTCAGCTTTGGATTGCATCACCCTTACCTTTTATTTTTCGCATCGGTGTATTTAACGACACTGAAACACGCTCAATTCACCTGTCATTTGCATTATTATTGGCTTTTTTAGCCTATCCAGCATTTAAACGCTCGCCACGTAATCGTGTACCCTTAGTTGATATTGCGCTGGGTTTAGTCGCCGCAGCCAGTGCCGCTTACTTATTTATTTTCTACCAGGATCTCGCCTTGCGCCCTGGTAGTTTAACCACGGCTGATCTGATTACCGCCTGTATCGGTATTCCAATGCTTCTGGAAGCCACGCGGCGTACCTTAGGCCCGCCGCTCGCCATTATTGCCCTACTGTTTTTGACCTACAGTATTGCCGGTCCTTATATGCCGGATATGCTCGCCCACAGAGGCGTCAGCTTTACCGCCCTAGCCAATCACCAATGGATCACTACCGAAGGTGTATTCGGCATTGCACTCGGTGTATCAACCAGTTTTGTATTTTTGTTTGTATTATTCGGTGCCTTATTAGAACGCGCGGGTGCTGGTAACTATTTTATTCAGCTTGCTTTTAGCATGCTGGGGCATATGCGTGGCGGCCCAGCTAAAGCTGCAGTTGTTGCCTCTGGCCTGACCGGTATGATTTCAGGCTCATCAATTGCTAACGTAGTGACCACAGGCACCTTCACTATTCCAATGATGAAAAAAGTTGGCTTTTCTTCAGAAAAAGCTGGGGCTGTTGAGGTTGCTTCATCGGTCAACGGACAAATCATGCCTCCAGTGATGGGTGCTGCAGCATTCTTAATGGTTGAGTACGTGGGTATTCCTTACGTCGATATTATTAAGCATGCCTTCTTACCTGCCGCCATTTCCTATATTGCATTGCTGTACATCGTGCATTTAGAAGCGCTTAAGTTAAACATGCAGCCGATTGGCAATGATCAACTTAAACCCTGGTTACGCCGCTTAACCGGTTTTGCTTTTGGTACTGCACTGATTTCTGGTATTTCTTTGTTGGTGTATTACGGTTTAGGCTGGCTTAAACCAGCACTAGGCGAACATGCTCTGCTAGGCATTGGTATTTTGTTAGCAATCACTTACCTAGGCCTGCTAAAAATTGCTGCAAGCAATCCACCATTACCGATAGAAGACCCAGACAAGCCACTCGAAGAATTGCCGAATACCCGTGCCGTTCTATTATCTGGCTTACACTTTGTTTTGCCGGTGGTGGTATTGGTCTGGTGCTTGATGATTGAACGCTTATCGCCTGGGCTTTCCGCATTTTGGGGTAGCGTGATGCTGATCTTTATCTTGCTAACACAACGCCCTATTTTGACCTGGATGCGCACCGATCGTAGCTATGATCATGGTAGCTGGATAGATGGTGCGCTTGATCTACGCGAAGGTATGATTGCCGGTGCACGCAATATGATTGGCATCGGTATTGCTACAGCAGCAGCCGGTGTCATTGTTGGTGCGGTGTCACAAACTGGCGTTGGTTTAGTGTTGGCTGATCTAGTTGAATTGCTTTCAATGGGCAATCTGTTGCTGATGCTAATTTTTACCGCGGTATTCAGTTTAATTCTGGGCATGGGCCTGCCGACTACCGCCAACTACATTGTGGTTTCCAGCTTATTAGCTCCAGTGGTGATTACCCTCGGTCAGCAAAATGGTTTGATTGTGCCGTTGATCGCCGTGCACCTTTTTGTCTTCTATTTTGGCATCATGGCTGACGTCACACCGCCAGTAGGCTTGGCTTCATTTGCTGCAGCAGCAGTATCCAAAGGCGATCCAATTAAAACCGGCGTGCAAGCCTTCTATTACAGCTTACGCACAGCATTACTGCCGTTCCTATTTATCTTTAATACTGACTTACTGCTTATTAATATCGGCTTTATGCATGGGATTTTGATTTTTATTGTTGCCACTGTAGCCATGTTGATTTTTGCTGCCGGCACCCAAGGTTGGTTTATCACCCGTAGCCGCTGGTATGAAAATATCCTGTTATTACTGGTTGCCTTTACTCTATTCCGCCCAGGCTTCTGGATGGATATCGCCCATGATCCCTACCAAGATGCCCCGCCAAGCCAACTGGTTCAGGTATTAGGGCAGGTGGATGAAGGCAGTAAATTACGCTTACGTCTACTCGGTCAAGATGGCATTGGTGACCCAAAAGAGTTCGTTATCTTGCTCCCCGTACCTGCCGGTAGCAGTGGTGCAGAACGTATGCAAGCACTGGGCTTAGAATTAATAGAAGACAATGGTAAAACCCTTATTGATAACGTTGCCTTTGCCAGTCAAGCTGCAGACTTAGGACTCCAGTTCGATCAGGAAATCTTAAAAGTACGCGCTCCAACCGATCGTATGCGTAAAGAAATCATGTGGATTCCTGGTTTACTGTTGCTCTTTGTGGTCAGTGCATTGCAGTGGCGTAGAAAGCGCGTAACAGCGACACAAGCGCCTGCACACAAGCAGCACACTGCACATTGATTTAAGGATGTTTAAAATAGCATGACGCAATCTATACTCGTCACGGGTGGCGCTGGTTATATTGGCTCGCACACAACTCTAGCCCTGCTTGAGGCAGGTTATGACGTTATTGTCTTAGACAATCTAGCCAATAGCTCCATGGAGTCATTGCGCCGTGTTGAGCGGATTTGTGGTAAATCAGCCACCTTTATTAAAGGTGATATTCGTGATCGCGAGTTACTCGACTCAATTTTTGCACGCCACTCGATCCATGCGGTATTGCATTTCGCTGGCTTAAAAGCGGTGGGGGAAAGCGTACAACAACCTTTGGCCTATTATGAAAATAACGTCAGCGGCAGTGTTGTCTTATTTCAAGCGATGGCCGCTGCACAGGTGTTTAATTTGGTCTTCAGCTCATCAGCTACTGTGTATGGCGAGCCTAAGCAGATGCCGATCAGCGAAGACTGCCCAACCGGCACGCCAACAAACCCTTATGGGCGTTCAAAGCTGATGATCGAAGAAATTCTTGCTGATCTCAGTTTATCCGAGCCACGCTGGAGCATAGCCTTACTGCGCTACTTTAACCCAGTAGGTGCACATGCCAGCGGCTTAATAGGTGAGGACCCCAATGGTATCCCCAATAATCTGCTGCCCTATATCAGCCAGGTTGCGGTGGGTAAACTGCAGCAGTTATCAGTATACGGTAACGACTACCCAACGCTAGATGGTACCGGCGTACGTGACTATATTCATGTTGTCGATCTGGCAGCTGGCCACTTAAAAGCACTGACGGCGATTACCAGCTCACAAGGTGTGCATATTTGGAACCTCGGTACAGGGCAAGGCTATAGCGTTCTGCAAATGCTTGCGGCCTTTGAGAAAGCGGCTGGCGTCGTGGTGCCCTATGCGATTGTCCCTCGGCGTAGTGGTGATATAGCCGAATGCTGGGCCGACCCAAGCAAGGCGTTACAAGAACTTGGTTGGAAATCAGAGCACAACTTAGACGATATGATGCGTGATACTTGGCGTTGGCAACAAAGTAATCCAGATGGTTTTAGCGTTTAAAGCTCCGTTAGATTCTTCTAGTCCATACAGCAGGTATTGAGGACCTAGCTACCAAGTAGCCTAGAAAACTGCCTTACCAATGAGTGTAACCTCAGCCGGTAAGGCAGTTTTTACTTTAATAACATACGAGACCACTCAGTACTGATAACCTCTGTTTGTCACAACACAACTATCCATACCGTAATCCCCCGTAATCCCCGTCAATGTTATTTAAAGTTCTTTTGGATCAACTTAGCGGCCCAACCTACGATACCCGCACGGAACATCAGTACGCAAAGCACAAAAATCACCCCTAAAATCACATGCACCCAAGCGCCAAGCGGACCACTGCTTAAGTAAGTTTGCAGCGTCACCACAATACTTGCTCCGACAAAAGGCCCCAACACAGTACCTACGCCACCCAGTAAGGTCATCAAAATTACTTCGCCAGACATATGCCAATGCGCATCGGTTAATGATGCTAGTTGGAAGACCACCGTTTTTGTCGAACCAGCTAAACCTGTTAAAGCTGCTGACAACACAAATGCAAGCAGCTTATGCGCATTAACGTTGTAACCTAACGAAATTGCTCGTGGCTCATTTTCACGAATTGCTTTAAGCACTTGTCCGTAAGGAGAGTGAATCGTGCGTTGGATTAATAAAAAACCAAAAACAAACACAGCTAAGACAAAGTAGTACATATTGAGATTATCCGCTAAGTCGATAAACCCAAATAAGTGTCCGCGTGGTACGCCTTGCAAGCCATTTTCACCACCAGTAAAACTGGACTGCATATACATAAAGAAAACTAACTGCGCTAAAGCCAAGGTAATCATCGCAAAGTAGATACCTTGCCGACGGATTGCTAATAAACCGAAAACCAACCCTAAGGCTGCAGACGCAACAGTCCCTGCCAGAATGCCTACTTCAGTACTTAAGCCACTATACTCAGTTAAAACAAAACCAGTGATATAGCCACCAGTCGCTAAAAATGCAGCATGACCAAAAGACAACAGCCCCGCATAACCTAAAAGCAAATTAAACGCACAAGCAAATAGAGCAAAGCACAAGAGCTTCATTAAGAACACAGGATAAATGCCAAAAGGCGCCACTAAGGCGATGGCAATAAACACTGCAAAAAACACTTTATTACGCCGACTGGCAGCAATCCGTCGTTCACGCTCAACACGAATGTGCTGCTGTTGTACCGGGTTTTTGATCGCTTCAGACATGTTATGTCTCCTTACCAAATAGGCCCGCTGGACGCACTAACAACACCAGCACCATAACTAGAAAAACTACTGTATTGGCCGCTTCTGGGTAAAATACTTTGGTTAAGCCCTCGATCAACCCCATCAATAAACCAGTAACAATAGCGCCCATAATCGAGCCCATACCACCGATCACCACCACAGCAAATACAACAATCAACAGGTTCGCACCCATACCAGGCGCAACCGGATAAATCGGGGCGGCTAACACACCAGCAAAAGCAGCTAGAGCAGCACCATATCCGTAGGTTAAAGTGATTAATAACGGTACGTTAATCCCAAAGGCTTGCATTAGTTTTGGATTTTCAGTGCCCGCACGTAGATACGAACCAAGCCGTGTTCGCTCAATCATGTACCACGTGACTAAGCACACGACCAATGCAGCAACAATCACCCATGCACGGTATTTAGGTAAAAACATAAAGCCTAAATTAAAGCCACCCTTCAGCGCATCTGGCATTGGATAAGAACTGCCTGAAACACCAAATAACTTAACGAATAAACCCTCAATAATGAGCGCCAAACCAAAAGTTAATAGCAGTCCATAAAGATGATCTTCACCAGCAATTCTGCGTAGCAGACCTTTCTCAATCGCCATGCCCACTAAACCAACGGTGAGAGGCGCTAGAAACAATGCAAACCAGTAATTCACACCTAAATACTGCAAGCCCAATACGGTGACAAATGCACCCAACATATACAGCGCACCATGGGCAAAGTTAATGATGCGCAGTAAGCCAAAAATAATTGCTAAGCCCAGACTTAACAATGCATAAAATGCTCCGTTAATTAGTCCAAGTAGCAACTGTCCCAGTAGCACACTGAGAGGAACGCCAAAAAGCATCGTCATGGTTGTCACCCACTCCAAAGAGCCGTTGCAGCCCAGCGGCAACAGCTCATAACTGCATTAAACAATCAGTTTTTGATAAGTTTGCACTGGCTGTCAGCCAATGAGCGATAAGCTTGCTCGCCTGGAATGGTGCGCAAAATTTTATATAAATCCCACTCCGACGTCGATTCTGCTGGTGTCTTCACTTGCGCTAAGTACATGTCATGCACCATGCGGCCGTCTTCACGCAGCGTTCCATTCTTAGCAAACATATCGTTGATTGGAGTTTCAATCATTTTTGCTCGAACCACTTGAGTGTCATCCGAGCCTGTTTCTTTAACAGCATTGAGGTAATGTAAAGTGGAGGAATAAACACCGGCATGGGTCATGCTTGGCATACGACCAACACGCTTGTGGTAACGTTGTGCCCACTCACGTGTTTCATCATTCATATCCCAATACCACCCAGTGGTTAACATCAACCCTTGGGTTACATCTAGGCCCATCGAGTGCACATCATTTAAGAACACCACCATCCCGGCCAGCTTTTGCCCTGACTGCGCTAAACCAAACTGGCTGGCGGTTTGCAATGCGTTGACCATATCTGCACCGGCATTAGCCAGCGCTACAACTTCAGCACCTGAACCTTGGGCTTGGAGGATATAGGAAGAGAAGTCATTACTTGGGAATGGGTGGCGTACTTTACCGACAATCTGACCACCGCCCGTTTCAACCACTTTAGTAATATCGGCCTCTAACGAGTGACCAAATGCATAATCCGCGGCAAGAATAAACCAGTCTTTACCCCCTTCGCTCAGTACTGCGTGTGCGGTACCATTGGATAATGCATAAGTGTCATAGACCCAATGCACATGGTTAGGTGAACAAAACTCATTGGTGAGCGAAGAAGAAGCCGAACCTGAAATAAGTGCCAGTTTGTTTTCTTGTTCAACGATTTTATTGACCGCCATAACAACTGATGTTGCGACTAAGCCGGCAATCACATCAACATTTTTCTCGTCAATCCACTGGCGTACCGTATTAGCGCCCACATCAGGTTTGTTCAGATCATCAGCATTATAAATAACAATTTTCTTACCATTTACTTGACCGCCAAAGTCCTCAACTGCCATTTTTAATGCTTCTAAACCACCGGGGCCGGAAAGATCACGGTAGGTTCCTGACATATCGGCAAGATAGCCAATACGAATCTCATTATCACTAATTTCTGCTTGTGCAGTACCAGACAATAAACCCGTTGCAACGATCAAACCAATTGCTTTTCTTAAACCTTTCATAGAACACCTTTTGAATTTTATTTTTGTTGTCACACTAAGTGGTTTCTTACGAGGTTTCTCTGTTGAGAAATATTTTATACACCTAAGCTTTTACTCAAATACTCCTGTTTTGATGACAATTGAGCGGCACTAATTTCGTCAATAATTTTGCCGTGCTCCATTAAGTAATGACGGTCAGCTAACGGTGCGGCAAAACGGAAATTCTGTTCAACCAGCACAATAGTGAGGCCTTTTTCTTTAAGCTTGAGCAGCACTTCAGCTAACTTCTGCACAATTACCGGAGCGAGACCCTCGGTAATTTCATCGAGCAGTAATAAGTTGGCTCCTGTACGTAAAATACGCGCCATAGCTAGCATTTGTTGCTCGCCACCGGAAAGGCGCGTACCTTGACTAAAACGACGCTCATATAGATTGGGGAACATCTCATAGAGCTCATCAAGCCCCATACCGCCACTGCGCACGGTAGGTGGTAGTAATAAGTTTTCTTCAACATTTAAACTGGCAAAAATACCGCGCTCTTCAGGGCAAAAACCAACACCTAGACGCGGAATATGGTGCGCGGGAATACTCATAGTCTCAGTGCCATTGATCATAATGGAGCCACTGCGTCGACCCACCATATTCATAATGGCGCGCAAGGTAGTGCTGCGTCCGGCACCATTGCGGCCAAGTAAAGTCACCAGTTCACCACGACGTACGACCATATTGACGCCATGCAAAATATGCGACTGGCCATAATAAGCATGCAGATCCTCAACCAGTAGCTGTTCGCGATTGGATGCATTCATACCGCCACCTCCTCAGTCACAGCGGTGCCTAAATAGGCTTCACGTACGGCTGGATTTGCTGAAACTGCGGCATAATCGCCTTCAGATAAAATAGAACCACGCGCTAGCACGGTAATCGCATCACATAAACGGCTGACCACACTCAAGTTATGTTCAACCATTAAAACCGTACGACCCACAGCAACACGACGCACCAAGTCGACCACCATATCGACATCTTCTTGGCCCATCCCTTGAGTCGGTTCATCCAGCAACAGCATCACAGGATCTAATGCCATGGTAGTGGCCAGCTCTAATGCGCGTTTACGACCATAGGACAGTTCATTAGTGACTGTATCGGCAAAACGACTCAACCCCACATTCTCGAGCAGCTCCATCGCACGGTCGTTTAAACGATTTAAACTGCGTTCTGATTTCCAAAAATGAAATGAATTCCCTTGTTTACTTTGCAAAGCTACACGCACGTTTTCTAATACAGTCATCCGTCCAAATACAGCAGAAATTTGAAACGAACGCACCAACCCTAACTTCGCAATTTGATTGGCTCGTGTACCGGTAATCGCTTTACCTTGGAAAATAATCTCGCCACGGGTTGGTGGCAAAAAATGCGTTAACAGATTAAAAAACGTAGTTTTACCAGCACCATTAGGGCCAATTAAGGCATGGATATGGCCTTTTTTAATTTTCAAATCAACATCATTGACGGCTGTAAAGCCACGAAACTCTTTGCTCAAGCCACGAGTTTCTAAAATAATATCCGATGACATGTGTAGCCCTCTAACCCTGATTATTTTTGTTGGTTATTAGCTTTATAGATGCTTTACCTTTACGTTAACGATAACGATAAAACCAATTTCAAAGCAAGTGCGATTAACCAAATCATGACCTATTAGTCAATCCCACTCGCTTACGCCTCAGCGCATCAGAATTTAAATGTGTAGTTAACGATTACGCGGTTTTCATCAACGTCAGTGCTATGTGAGCCTCGGTACATGACGTTACGTACTAAGAAACCTAGGTTTTTTAATGGCCCAGTCTGAACGGTATAGCCGATATCAATATCGCGCTCCCATTCTTGAGCATTCTGTCCTGCGACTTTAAAATTATCACCGCTGATATAGCGTGCCATTAGCTTCAGGCCAGGAATACCGACATTAGCAAAGTCGTAATCATAGCGTGCTTGCCAAGACTCTTCATTGGCACGAAGGAAGTGGTAGTAAGTTGAAGTATTCATGGTCCATGGGTCAGTACCGCCACCTAAGAACGGTGTACCAGTCTTACCGCTACTGTCTTGATAACCTAGGCCTAACCAATGCCCAGCATAACCAAGTGAGAACATACCACTGGCTAAGCGATTATCAACATTGGTATTGCCCTTGTCAGAACTCTTAAAGTAACGCAGATCGGTCTTCAACTTCAGATCGCTGGTTAAATCGGTTAAGTACTGCACGTTAGCATGGTGCTGGCTGTAGTTATCTTTCAGTTCCGCATAGAAATAAGTACCGGTCAAACCCGGCATAAACTGATAGCTCGCGCCAGCATAATTAAACTTATTACTGCGAACACCACCTACAGCACCATCAGCCGACATAAACATGTTTTCATAGTCGGTTGAGTCACGGTAACGGGATTTCTGAAACTGGCCAGCAATTAAGGTTAAGTTTTCGATATCTTTCGACTGAATCTGTCCCCCTTGAAAAGTTTGCGGCAACATACGTGTGTCGTTACGATAAGCAACCGGCAACAAAGGCTCATGGGTACCGATCGTTAGTACAGTTTCAGATATCTTAGCTTTTGCCGTCAAACCAACAAACCCATGACTATCAGCTGACTTACCGGAGTCTCCGCGTACCAATGTTCCGGTACCGCCCGTACCATCACCGGAATCCAGCTTAACGCCAACCAGACCTAAAGCATCTACCCCGACACCGACCGTGCCTTCGGTATAACCCGACTGTAAGCGCAACATAAAGCCTTGCCCCCAATCTTCTGCTTTATGCTGCCCAGCTGTGTTATCGCGAAAATCACGATTCATATAGAAGTTACGTAAACTCAAGCTACCTTCGCCATCTTCAATAAATGCAGCTTGGGTAATACTGGGCACGCTAACCGCAGCTGCTAAGCTGCTAATTAAAAACAGCTTATTCAGTTTATTTTGCATATTCTGTCTCTCTTGTTATTATTGACAACGTCTTATGTGCAGGCCTGAAGCCCTATTAAGTTATTTGCTTCGAGGAATCCGTCCCATCAAATAAAACTCATCATTGGGTGGTGTACCTGCCATGGATACCAATCGATTCGACAGCCCAAAAAAAGATGCTATCGCGCCCATATCCCAAATATCATCAAGACTGAACCCTTGTGCTTGCAGCTTGGCGAGCCACTGATCAGTCAATACCCCACACTCGATCGCTAAGTGATAGGTGTAATCCAACATTACACGTTGCTTTTCAGTAATCGGTGCCGTGCGGAAATTAATCGCGACCTGATCAGACAGATGCGGCTTTTTCGAATAAATACGCAACAATGCACCATGCGCCACCACGCAATATAAGCACTCATGTTGCGCACTCATCGCCACCACAATCATTTCTCGATCAGCCAGAGAAAGCGTCGCTGACTCTCGCTCCATTAGCGCGTCGTGATAGGCGAAAAAGGCTCGGAACTCAGCAGGGCGATGCGCCAGCATTAAAAAAACATTGGGGATAAACCCAGCTTTTTCTTGCACCTCAAGCATGCGTTGTTGCAAATCATTTGGTAATTGTTCAATAGACTCTGGCACAGGAAAACGACTCAAAGAAGACATATAGTGCAACCCCTTTATTATTGTTTATGAAATAAATCAGGCGCCTTTTGGGCAAAACTCTTCAACGCTAATGTCACGCATTTTGAATTTCTGCACTTTCCCACTGATCGTCATTGGAAATTCATCAACAAACTTAATAAAACGAGGTACTTTAAAATGTGCAATTTTTCCTTTGCAGTATTCTTTTAAGTCATCTTCACTAATTTCGTCACCCTGATGTAACTGCACCCAAGCCACAATTTCTTCACCAAATTTCTCGCACGGTATACCTACAACTTGAACATCAGCAACACACTCATGGGTATAAAGAAACTCTTCAATCTCTCGTGGGTAAATATTTTCACCACCACGAATAATCATATCTTTGTTGCGACCTACAATTTTCACATAGCCATCATCATCCATAATCGCTAGGTCACCGGTATGCATCCAGCGCGCACTATCAATGGCCTCTTTGGTCGCATCAGGGTTATTCCAATAACCCAGCATCACACTATAACCACGGGTACACAGCTCGCCAATTTGCCCGCGCGGAACAATGCGACCTTCATCGTTAACGATTTTGCTTTCTAAATTAGGCTGGGTGCGACCCACTGAGGTGGTGCGATGCTCAATGCTATCGTTGGCCGCTGTTTGCGTAGAAACAGGACTGGTTTCGGTCATGCCATACGCAATTTGCACTTCTTCCATATGCATATCTGACATAACGCGCTTCATCACTTCAATCGGGCAAATTGACCCCGCCATAATGCCTGTGCGTAAGCTGCTCAGATCTAAGTCAGCCAATTCTTCGCTATCAAGCATGGCAATAAACATAGTGGGCACACCATATAGTACTGTGGCTTTTTCCTCAGCTACAGTACGCAAGGTGATGCTTGGATCAAAAGCGGCACCTGGGTAAATAATGGTGCTACCGTGGGTCAAGGCACCGAGATTGCCCATGACCATGCCAAAGCAATGGTAAAGCGGCACAGGAATAACCATACGATCATGTTCAGTTAAACCAAGGCTTTCACCCACCATATAGCCGTTATTTAAAATATTGTAATGGCTCAGTGTTGCACCTTTAGGGAAGCCTGTAGTGCCTGACGTATACTGAATATTAATTGCATCATCAAACTGCAATGTGTTGCTAACCTCAGCCAACATCTCCTCACTAATCACGTGAGCACCAGACAACACACTCTGCCAAGTCATCATGCCTAGAGCGGGCTTATCACTCAGACTAATTATCCCTTTGAGCTTTGGCAGTCGAGGGCTTTCCAGTTTGCCGGGTGTGGCAGGCGCGAGCTCTGGCAATAAATCACTGATCATTGCGTGATAATCAGAGTTTTTAAAAGAAGAGGCGCTGATTAACCAAGAACAACCCGACTGCTTAAGAACATACTCCAACTCACTGCTACGATAAGCAGGGTTAATATTGACTAAAATTGCACCAACTTTAGCTGTGGCAAATTGCGCGACTAACCATTGCACACAGTTAGGTGACCAAATGCCTACACGCTCACCTGGCTTAATATCCAGTGCCAGTAAAGCACGTGCAGACTTATTAACTAAAACACCTAACTCAGACCAGCTCATGCGTATATCTTGCTCACGAGCGACTAAAGCTTCTCGATCAGGAAAGCGAGCCACTGTCTGATCAAAGGCTTCACCAATAGTCATAGCTAATAGGGGTTTATCCTGCGGGCCACAGGTGTAACTTGGAATACTCATTGTAAAATTCCCTCTATATTTATGTTTGTTATTGAGGTTGCTTTATTTGGACTCGCTGTTTCCGTTCCTACTTTCAAGATTATTGTTGACAGCTAATCCATGGTTGGCTTACGTTAACGTAAAGGTAAAACCACAGCTACAACATACAACGCAATTGAAGCCGATGTAAACACCCTAAAATCACTAATTAATAGAACTACTTGGCATTTTGCCGCTGTCAACAAATACAAAACAAAATAAAAGGTACCTAGACATGACATATTCCAGCCTTAACTTCGCTCTTGGTGAAACCGCCGATATGCTGCGCGATCAAGTACGCAGCTTTGTTGAAAGCCAGATAGCACCACGTGCCGAAGCAATTGATCACGACAACCTTTTCCCTGAAGATATGTGGCGTAAATTTGGCGATATGGGTCTGCTAGGTATCACTGTTCCAGAACAGTACGGTGGAGCTGGCATGGGTTACTTAGAGCACGTGATTGCGATTGAAGAAATAAGCCGTGGCTCCGCCTCTGTTGGACTTTCGTATGGTGCCCACTCAAACTTATGCGTTAACCAAATCAACCGTAACGGCACTCACGAGCAAAAATTAAAGTACTTACCAAAATTAATTTCTGGTGAGCATGTCGGCGCACTAGCTATGAGCGAGCCCAACGCCGGCTCTGATGTAGTATCCATGCGCTTACGCGCCGATCGTAAAGGCGATCACTTTGTCCTGAACGGTAGCAAAACTTGGATTACCAACGGTCCAGACGCCAACACTTATGTAATTTACGCAAAAACCGATGCGGAAAAAGGCGCCCACGGAATTACCGCATTTATCGTTGAGCGCGACTTAAAAGGCTTTAGCCGTGGAACTAAGTTCGACAAACTGGGTATGCGCGGTTCCAACACCTGCGAGTTATTCTTCGACGATGTGGAAGTGCCTGCAGAAAACATCCTAGGCGAGCTCAACGGCGGCGTTAAAGTGCTGATGAGTGGTCTCGATTACGAGCGCGTGGTGCTTGCTGGTGGCCCTGTGGGCATTATGCAAGCATGCATGGATGTGGTCGTCCCTTATATTCATGACCGCAAACAGTTTGGTAAAAGTATTGGTGAATTTCAGTTTATTCAAGGGAAAATCGCCGATATGTACTCACAAATGAATGCCAGTCGCGCCTATTTATACGCCGTCGCCAATGCCTGCGATCGCGCGGAAACTACTCGTAAAGATTCTGCTGGTGTAATTCTCTACACTGCAGAAACCGCAACCAAGATGGCTCTAGAGGCGATTCAAATATTGGGAGGTAACGGCTATATCAACGAATTCCCTACAGGCCGCTTATTACGTGATGCGAAACTCTACGAAATCGGCGCAGGCACCAGTGAAATTCGTCGCATGCTAATTGGTCGTGAATTATTCCGCGAAACTAAATAACACTTCTCTATACGCCCCTTGAAAGCACGAAGCATTTCAAGGGTAGCTAAAACAATAACAGTAGAGGAACAGCCAATGGCCACCTTGCATACTAAAATAAATACCCGCTCCCCTGAATTTGCTGTCAACGCACAAGCAATGCAAGCGCAAGTAGATGACCTACGCGCCTTACTCAAAGCCACCAGCCAAGGCGGCGGTCAAGCCGCGCAACAACGCCATGAGTCACGTGGCAAACTCTTAGTACGCGACCGTATTAATGCTTTACTGGATACTGGCTCAGCCTTTTTAGAGCTCTCACCCTTAGCTGCTTACGAGGTCTATGCTGATACTATTGCTGCGGCCGGTGTGGTAGCTGGTATTGGTCGCGTAGAAGGTATCGAATGCATGATTATTGCTAACGATGCCACGGTAAAAGGCGGCACTTACTACCCGCTCACGGTTAAAAAACACCTTCGCGCGCAGACCATTGCCCAGCAAAACCGTCTACCCTGCATTTACTTGGTCGATTCAGGTGGTGCTAACCTGCCCAACCAAGATGAAGTTTTCCCAGACCGCGAACACTTTGGCCGTATCTTTTTTAACCAAGCCAATATGAGTGCACAAGGCATCCCACAAATCGCTGTGGTGATGGGTTCTTGTACTGCAGGTGGTGCTTATGTCCCCGCTATGTCTGACGAAACCATTATGGTACGTGACCAGGCAACCATTTTCTTAGCCGGTCCACCGCTGGTAAAAGCTGCAACGGGTGAAGTGGTTACCGCAGAAGAATTAGGTGGTGCTGATACCCACTGCCGCATTTCTGGGGTGGCTGACCACTACGCTGAAGATGATAACCATGCATTAGCTATTGCCCGCCGCTGCGTGGCAAATTTAAATTGGAAAAAGTTGGGTGAATTACAAACCCGCCCCGTACAAGCACCTTTATATGACCCAGAAGAACTCTACGGCGTCATTCCAGCCGATGCTAAACAGCCGATTGATGTACGTGAAATTATCGCTCGATTAGTGGACAACAGTGAGTTTGATGAATTTAAAGCGTTGTTCGGAACAACTCTAGTCTGTGGCTTTGCCCACTTGCATGGCTATCCAGTCGCTATCCTGGGTAACAATGGTATTTTATTCGCCGAAGCAGCACAAAAAGGCGCGCATTTTATTGAATTGGCCTGCCAACGTGGTATCCCACTTATTTTCCTACAAAATATTACTGGTTTTATGGTTGGTAAAAAGTACGAAGAAGGTGGTATTGCTAAGCATGGCGCTAAATTAGTGACTGCTGTCGCCTGTGCCCAAGTACCTAAATTAACCGTACTGGTGGGTGGTAGTTTCGGTGCCGGAAACTACGGTATGTGCGGTCGCGCCTACGACCCACGTTTTTTATGGATGTGGCCTAATGCGCGCATCGGAGTCATGGGTGGCGAGCAAGCCGCAGGCGTATTAGCACAAGTTAAACGTGAGCAGATTGAGCGTGCTGGTGGCAGTTTATCTGCAGAAGAAGAAGCCGCTATCAAGAAACCCATCCTAGCTCAGTACGAACATCAAGGTCACCCCTACTATTCAAGTGCACGTCTGTGGGATGACGGCGTGATTGACCCAGCACAAACCCGTGACGTGCTGGGCTTAGCGCTATCTGCCGCACTAAATGCCCCAATTGAGTCGACCACGTTCGGCGTGTTCCGCATGTAAGGAAAGCAATCATGGCTTATCAAGAAATACAATTAGAACGTGGTGAGCAGGGCATTGCGACCCTTTGGCTAAATCGTCCAGAGAAAAATAACGCTTTTAATGCAAGCGTTATTAGCGAACTAATTAGTGCGCTCGATGAAATAAAAAACGATCAAAATATTCGTATCGTGGTATTACGTGGACGTGGTAAACACTTCTCTGCCGGTGCAGATTTAGGCTGGATGAAAGCCTCTGCACAACTCGATTACGCTGCCAACCTAACTGACTCCCATGAACTGGGTGAGCTGATGCATAAGCTCTATCACCTCCCACAACCCACTTTAGCCGTGGTGCAAGGTGCGGCCTTTGGTGGAGCAGTGGGCTTAATCGCCTGCTGTGATATGGCGATTGGCGCTGCGGATGCAGTGATTTGCTTATCTGAAGTACGAATCGGTTTAGCCCCAGCTGTGATCAGCCCTTTTGTCGTGAAAGCCTTAGGCCAACGGGCAACACGGCGTTATGCACTGAGCGCAGAGCGTTTCAGTGGTGCAACAGCCACCCAACTTGGCTTGCTGTGTGAAAGTTACCCTGCAGAAGACTTAGATACAGCGGCAGAAAAATGGTTAGCAAACTTGTGCTTGAACAGTCCACAAGCCATGGCCGCCAGCAAAGCGTTATTGATTGAAGTCGGCGAAGGCAAACTTGATGCCCAGATCCGCGCTAAAACCGAACAAACCATCGCAGCTTTACGCGTCAGCCCTGAAGGGCAAGAAGGTCTAAATTCCTTCTTCGAAAAACGCTCACCTTCTTGGCAGGAGACACGCTAATGAATCGTCATATTGATACTTTACTTATTGCAAACCGCGGTGAAATTGCTTGCCGTATTATGAAAACGGCCAAGGCGCAAGGTTTAACCACTGTAGCCGTACACAGTGAAGTGGATCGTAATGCTCGTCATGCACGTCTAGCAGATATCCGTTATAACTTAGGTGGTGCGCGCCCAGCTGAAAGTTACTTACTCATTGAGAAAATCATCGAAGCAGCTAAAGCAACTGGCGCTCAAGCGATTCACCCAGGTTACGGTTTCTTAGCGGAAAACAGTGATTTTGCCCAAGCTATCGAAGATGCTGACTTAATCTTTTTAGGCCCACCGGCTAGCGCAATTATTGCTATGGGCAGTAAGTCAGCAGCTAAATCACTGATGGAAGAAGCCGGTGTGCCATTAGTACCGGGCTACCATGGAGATAAACAAGATTACGAAACTTTCCGCGTTGCCTCTGAGCTCATTGGCTACCCTGTACTGCTTAAAGCCACCGCAGGCGGCGGCGGTAAGGGCATGAAAGTTGTTGAAAAAGAATCTGAGCTTAAAGATGCATTAGAGTCAGCGCAGCGTGAGTCTAAATCAGCCTTTGGTGATCCAAAAATGCTGGTGGAAAAATATGTCCTTAAACCACGTCATGTTGAGATCCAAATCTTTGCTGATATACACGGTAACTGCGTATACCTCAATGAGCGTGACTGCTCTATTCAACGTCGTCACCAAAAAGTTGTTGAAGAAGCCCCAGCTCCTGGGATCAGCCAAAAGTTACGAAAAACTATGGGCGAAGCCGCAGTTAAAGCAGCACAAGCCATTGGTTATGTCGGCGCGGGTACAGTTGAGTTCCTCTTAGATGCGCGTGGTGAGTTCTTCTTTATGGAGATGAATACGCGTCTACAAGTCGAACACCCAATTACCGAGCTGATTACCGGACAGGATTTAGTGGCTTGGCAAATTCGTATTGCCCGCGGTGAGAAGTTGCCTCTCACTCAAGAGCAAGTACCACTGCATGGCCATGCCATTGAAGTACGCTTGTATGCAGAAGATCCAGATAATGACTTTTTACCAGCAACCGGTACTTTAAATCTATACCGTGAGCCAGCAGCTGGTGAAGGCCGTCGTGTAGATACGGGTATTGAGGAAGGCGATAGTATTTCACCATTTTACGACCCTATGATTGGTAAACTGATTGCTTGGGGTGAGAATCGTGAAGAAGCACGACAGCGTTTACTGGCAATGCTGGCAGAGACGCATATCTCTGGTGTGCGTACTAACTTAGCCTTTCTAAGCCGCATCTTAGCTCACCCTGCCTTTGCTGCTGCAGAGCTTGATACCGACTTTATTCCACGCCACGAAAAAGATCTATTTATCACTCCAAGCGAATTACCCACAGAGTTTTGGAGCTTAGCAGGACGTGCTTGGGCTTTATCGCAAGCAGCTCGTGTTCGTCAAGATGATCAAACCTCGCAATGGGCGGTTGCTTCAGGATGGCGCGCGGGGCAAGAAGATATTTACACGTTAAATTTACAAACGGGTGAGCAACAACAAAACGTCGTGGTGCACTGTAATAACTTAGCTAACACCAAATTAACAAACGATAAGCTGATTATTGAAGAAAACAATATCACCCAACAGTACTCTGCATTACGCGTTGCTAATACCCTGTATTTTGAGTGGAATGGTGAGCTCCACGCAATCACTGAGGTCGATTTTATTGCTCAAGCTGAGGCAAGCTCGCAGCAGCAAGGCGGCTTAACCGCACCAATGAATGGCAATATCGTGCAAATTTTAGTGGCTACTGGGCAAACTGTTGAACAAGGCGCAACGCTGGTTGTGTTGGAAGCGATGAAAATGGAACATAGTATTATCGCCCCACACGCAGGTACTGTACAAAATATTTTCTGTACAGAAGGTGAAATGGTCAGCGATGGCATGGTCCTCGTTGAGCTTGATGGAGGTGAGTGATGAGTTTTCCTTCGCAAGTACGTTTAGTTGAAGTAGGCCCGCGTGATGGCTTACAAAACGAAAAACAACCGCTCAGCGTGGCCGATAAGGTCGCGTTGATTAACGCCCTCAGCGATAGTGGCTTGTCCTATATTGAGGCTGGTAGTTTTGTCTCACCTAAATGGGTGCCACAAATGGCCGGTAGTGCTGAAGTTTTTGCGCAGATCCAGCGTTCTGACTCAACAACCTATGCTGCTCTAACACCAAACATGCAAGGTTTTGAAGCAGCAATGGCGGCAGGCGTAAAGGAAATAGCAGTATTCGGTGCTGCATCTGAATCTTTTTCACAGAAGAATATTAACTGCTCAATTAGCGAGAGTCTTAGACGCTTTGAACCTATCATGGTGGCTGCCAAAGAGAATAACGTGCGTGTACGCGGTTATGTCTCCTGCATATTAGGCTGCCCTTATGAAGGAGAGATTGCTCCAGAAAAAGTACGCACTGTTGCTAAAGCATTATATGACATGGGTTGCTACGAAATTTCTTTAGGCGACACCATTGGTGTCGGCACACCTAAAAAAGCAGCCGCATTGTTTGCCGAAGTAGCTAAAGATGTACCGCGTACACAACTCGCTGGACACTTCCACGATACTTACGGCCAAGCTTTAGCCAATATTTACGCCAGTTTATCGGAAGGCATCGCCGTCTTTGACAGCTCAGTTGCTGGCTTAGGCGGCTGTCCTTACGCTAAAGGAGCCAGCGGTAACGTCGCGACAGAAGATGTTCTCTATATGCTTAATGGCCTAGGCATTCATACAGGTATCAACCTAGAAAAGGTCATTGCTGCAGGGCTAAAAATAAGCGCTATATTAGGTCGCGAAACAGGATCTCGAGTCGCACGCGCATGGCACTGCTCTGCAAATTAAAACGTGAGATCACAATGAATAAACTATATGCACCTATCACGGAAGTACTTGAAAGTATTATCGAAAATGGCATGACCTTGATCGTTGGTACTTTTTGTTTATATGGTATTCCTTAGGCGTTACTTGATGCTTAGGGAAGCACTGAATAATGTTAGCGAGGCAGTCAGGGCTAGGCAAAAATCAGCGAAAAAGCGCAGTTTACAGGTAGTAAATGAGCATTTTGAGCTGATTTTTAACAACGTCCTGGCAACGCAGGTAATTATTCAGTGTTTCCTTAGCATTATTACAGATAAAAAGACTTTGTCGTTATCAGTAATAATGCTGAAGTCTATATACGAGGTATTGTGGTAAACGCTGAAAATGCACATATTACATGGCCGAGCCTAGCGAACAATTGGGACAACTTTCTGCACAAGAAACACAGTTACAAGGAGTCATAGATTGTACAGTTTCGTTTAGAAACTAGTGTAAAGTACAATCCTTAGTTTTAAGTTTAATTCTGCATTTTTATCTTTCTCAAAAGGTTATCTATGAATAAAGCACAACGTACTTATAGTATTTCTAACCTAGCGAGCGAGCTAGATATCACTACACGCGCAATTCGCTTCTATGAAGAACAAGGCATGCTACACCCTACCCGTTCTGGCCAAGAACGTATTTACAAGCCAAAAGACAGAGTTGCTTTAAAGCTGATTTTACGCGGCAAACGTATTGGTTTTTCATTGGCAGAATGCAAAGCTCTTATTGAGTTATATGACCCACAAGCCGGAAATCAAAAACAACTCAATATTATGCTAGAAATGATTAAAGAGCGCCGAGCACAATTAGAGCAACAAATGTTAGACATTCACCAGATACAGCTGGAACTTGATACTGCAGAAGAACGCTGTTTAGCGGCCTTAGAAAAAACGAAGCAAGCTAATGCCAAAAATAAAGCATGATTAAAGTTCGAACTCTATGCAATAGCCTAACCCTTGTGAATAGCTAAGATAGATCCACCCTAACTGACTCGCCCTCCAACAGCGCAGATAACTCAAACGAACAACAAGCACTGCGCTGTTGGTAAGCGCCCTTTAATCAGATCTTTGACGTTCACATTAGGTTTTTATATGTCCTCAGCTCAACTTCACATTTTAGGGCAGTAGTACTTCTAATTTTTTATAGCCTACCTGCTACGACAAAATGCTCAAGAATATGGGCATGTAGATCAAGATTATTGACTTAGACAATCAAGCCATTAGTGCTTTAGCTCATTGCACCGTATTGAGTGGGTTTGCGGTAAAGCAGTCGCCTTTATTGACAGTAATATTCATGATCGCGGATTGCTCGACTTAATCTTTACCCGCCACTCAACTCAAACGGTATTGCATTTCGCTGGCTCAAAAAAGTCGGTAAAAACGTGCAACAACCATTAACCTATTATGAAAATAATGTTATCAGCAGTGTTGTTTTTTCAAGCGATAGCCGCGCAAACCTTTTTAATCAGCTATTCAGATGGCGAACCTCAACACATCCCCATCAGAGAAGTCTCTCCAATGCCGGATGGTATCTGCGTAAGGACTATCTTCATGTTGTCGATCTGCTGCAGGCCACTTAAAAGTATTCGCTACGATTACCAGCTCGCAAATTTCAACCTCAATACAGGGCAAGGGCGGAGGCTATAGCGTTCTACAAATGCTTTCAGTCTTTGAGAAAGATCAGTAAATACGGATAGGATTTGTACTTGATATCTAGTTTTATGTACAAAACCAAGCTCTATCCGATAGGCTCCCAGTATGTATTCATCTTAGTAATTGTGCGTATTATTAAGTGTCTCTGTAGTTACTGCGTAATAACCAACCTAACAAGGTACCTCTATGACCCAGTTCAACCAGCCTGTAGGCCTATCACCAGACCGACTTCGCAATATTGAAAGCCACATTGATCGCAATTATATTCAACCTGAAAAATTGCCCGGCACGTTGACTCTAGTGGCGCGGCGAGGGGAAATTAGCTATATAAAAGCTCAAGGATTGATGGATGTGGAACGCAACAAACCTATGTGCAGAGATACTATTTTTCGCATCTATTCCATGACCAAGCCCATCACCTCAATCGCCATGATGCAGCTCTACGAGCAGGGACGGTTTTTACTGGATGATCCGGTGCACCGCTATATTCCAAGCTGGAAAAATATGCGGGTTTATAAAAGTGGCATCTATCCTAACTTCTTAACCACTCCTGTAACTAGCGTCATGACCATTCGCGACCTATTCACGCATATGTCAGGACTGACCTATGGGTTTATGCACCGTACCAACGTGGACGCAGCTTATCGTGAATTGGGGCTTGATGGCAGCCAAGGCTTGACCTTGGAGACTCTGGTCAACCAGTTGGCGGAACTACCGTTAGAGTTTTCACCCGGTACAGCTTGGAATTATTCAGTGAGTACCGATGTGCTGGGGTATTTAGTGCAATTATTGTCGGGTCAACCTTTTGATGAATATCTGCACGAACATATCTTTAAGCCTCTGGGCATGATTGATACGGGTTTCCATGTCCGTGACGATCAACTTGATCGTTTCTCTGCCTGTTATCAGTACCAGCTAGGGGATCAATTCGAACTGCAGGACGATCCTGAGAGCTCAGCCTTTCGGCGTAAAGGAACCTTTCTGTCTGGCGGCGGCGGACTGCTCTCCACTATTGACGATTATTTCAATTTCGCTCAAGCACTGTGTCAGGGTGGCGAGCTTCAGGGTCAACGGATTATTGGTCGAAAAACACTGGAGTTTATGCGTAGTAACCACTTACCCGATAATCGGGATTTACCAGGGCTCTCCGTTGGAGCATTCAGCGAAACACCTTACGCTGGAAGTGGGTTTGGCTTGGGCTTTTCGGTCAAGACCGATGTTGCCAAATCCCAGACCAATGGTTCGGTTGGCGAGTACGGTTGGGGCGGTCTGGCTAGCACCAATTTCTTTATCGATCCGCTTGAAGAGCTGGTAATGATCTTTATGACGCAACTTATTCCTTCTTCAGCCTATCCGATTCGCCAAGAGTTGCGTGCTATCGTTAACGGTGCACTGATATAAAGCGCAGCGAACCATATGATTCTATTTGAACGGGACTCTTTACAAGCGTTTCAGCTGACCTACTAAAAACAGGCCCTTCAATTCTGTACGCAAGTACATTGCTGGCTTGTCGCCGGCTTAAGTAGCCTAATAAGTATTAAGCTCTGTTCTTTGACTAGCTCCGTAATGAATGCCTTGCACCGAGGTTCAAGCCTTACGGGCTTATCGGCGACAGAAGAGTTATAGCGCAGTACCCAGGACTTAACTCATTGCAGTTGCAGCAGTTAGTTGAGTCGTAGAAACAGCACGACCATTGAACGCTAGTTAACTTACTTTATTGCAAGCATAAAAAAACCCCAGATCATTTCTGATCTAGGGTTTTGTGTTTAAGCTTGACAATGACCTACTCAGATTCGCACCATCCATGCTGCTCACCCTTCGGGCAGCCTGCGGCTGTCCAAACACGTTCCTGACGCGTTTGTCACATGGGGCTTCGCGCCCGTTATACAGTGACTGAAGTTCATTTTGGATAAGCCAAAAAAAAGGCTACCCATTAGGGTAGCCTTTCTTATTTGGCGCTTGACAATGACCTACTCTCACATGGGGAAACCCCACACTACCATCGGCGATGCATCGTTTCACTTCTGAGTTCGGGATGGGATCAGGTGGTTCCAACGCTCTATGGTCGTCAAGCAATTCTTTCTGAGGAGCCGTTTCTCACTTTCGTGATCATCGTCTTCTCGAATTAGGCATGTAATAGTATCAGCTTATTTGTGCGTCTTGCAAACTTTCGGTCACAATTCGTCTTCCCAAATTGTTTGGGTGTTATATGGTCAAGCCTCACGGGCAATTAGTATTGGTTAGCTCAATGCCTCACAGCACTTACACACCCAACCTATCAACCTTGTAGTCTTCAAGGGCCCTTTAGGGAGCTTAAAGCTCCAGTGAGATCTCATCTTGAGGCAAGCTTCCCGCTTAGATGCTTTCAGCGGTTATCTCTTCCGAACATAGCTACCCGGCAATGCCACTGGCGTGACAACCGGAACACCAGAGGTTCGTCCACTCCGGTCCTCTCGTACTAGGAGCAGCCCCTCTCAAATCTCAAACGTCCACGACAGATAGGGACCGAACTGTCTCACGACGTTCTAAACCCAGCTCGCGTACCACTTTAAACGGCGAACAGCCGTACCCTTGGGACCGGCTTCAGCCCCAGGATGTGATGAGCCGACATCGAGGTGCCAAACACCGCCGTCGATATGAACTCTTGGGCGGTATCAGCCTGTTATCCCCGGAGTACCTTTTATCCGTTGAGCGATGGCCCTTCCATACAGAACCACCGGATCACTAAGACCTACTTTCGTACCTGCTCGACTTGTTGGTCTCGCAGTTAAGCGCGCTTTTGCCTTTATACTCTACGACCGATTTCCGACCGGTCTGAGCGCACCTTCGTACTCCTCCGTTACTCTTTAGGAGGAGACCGCCCCAGTCAAACTACCCACCATACACTGTCCTCGATCCGGATAACGGACCAGAGTTAGAACCTCAAAGTTGCCAGGGTGGTATTTCAAGGTTGGCTCCACTGCAACTAGCGTCACAGCTTCAAAGCCTCCCACCTATCCTACACAAACAACTTCAAAGTCCAGTGCAAAGCTATAGTAAAGGTTCACGGGGTCTTTCCGTCTTGCCGCGGATACACTGCATCTTCACAGCGATTTCAATTTCACTGAGTCTCGGGTGGAGACAGCGCCGCCATCGTTACGCCATTCGTGCAGGTCGGAACTTACCCGACAAGGAATTTCGCTACCTTAGGACCGTTATAGTTACGGCCGCCGTTTACTGGGGCTTCGATCAAGAGCTTCGCTTACGCTAACCCCATCAATTAACCTTCCAGCACCGGGCAGGCGTCAGACCCTATACGTCCACTTTCGTGTTTGCAGAGTCCTGTGTTTTTAATAAACAGTCGCAGCGGCCTGGTATCTTCGACTAGCAAAGGCTTACGTAGTAAATACTTCACCCTCACCAGCGCACCTTCTCCCGAAGTTACGGTGCCATTTTGCCTAGTTCCTTCACCCGAGTTCTCTCAAGCGCCTTGGTATTCTCTACCCAACCACCTGTGTCGGTTTGGGGTACGGTTCCTAATTATCTGAAGCTTAGAAGATTTTCTTGGAAGCATGGCATCAACCACTTCGCATTCTAAAGAACGCTCGTCATCAGCTCTCGGCATTAACAAGATCCCGGATTTACCTAAGATCTCTGCCTACCACCTTAAACAGGGACAACCAACGCCCTGATGGCCTAGCCTTCTCCGTCTCTCCATCGCAATAATTAGAAGTACGGGAATATTAACCCGTTTTCCATCGACTACACTTTTCAGTCTCGCCTTAGGGACCGACTCACCCTGCGTCGATTAACGTTGCGCAGGAAACCTTGGTTTTTCGGCGTGAGTGTTTTTCACACTCATTATCGTTACTCATGTCAGCATTCGCACTTGTGATACCTCCAGCAAGCTTCTCAACTCACCTTCAACGGCTTACACAACGCTCCTCTACCACATATTCAAAGAACATGTCCGTAGCTTCGGTGTATGGTTTGAGCCCCGTTACATCTTCCGCGCAGGCCGACTCGACTAGTGAGCTATTACGCTTTCTTTAAAAGATGGCTGCTTCTAAGCCAACTTCCTAGCTGTCTAAGCCTTCCCACATCGTTTCCCACTTAACCATAACTTTGGGACCTTAGCTGACGGTCTGGGTTGTTTCCCTTTCCACAACGGACGTTAGCACCCGTAGTGTGTCTCCCGTGCTTGCACTTGCTGGTATTCGGAGTTTGCATTGGGTTGGTAAGTCGGGATGACCCCCTAGCCAAAACAGTGCTCTACCCCCAGCAGTGATACACGAGGCGCTACCTAAATAGCTTTCGAGGAGAACCAGCTATCTCCGGGCTTGATTAGCCTTTCACTCCGATCCACAGGTCATCCGCTAGCTTTTCAACGATAGTCGGTTCGGTCCTCCAGTTAGTGTTACCCAACCTTCAACCTGCCCATGGATAGATCGCCCGGTTTCGGGTCTATTCCCAGCGACTGTCGCCCTATTAAGACTCGCTTTCGCTACGCCTCCCCTATTCGGTTAAGCTTGCCACTGAAAATAAGTCGCTGACCCATTATACAAAAGGTACGCAGTCACCTAACAAAGTAGGCTCCCACTGCTTGTACGCATACGGTTTCAGGTTCTATTTCACTCCCCTCTCCGGGGTTCTTTTCGCCTTTCCCTCACGGTACTAGTTCACTATCGGTCAGTCAGTAGTATTTAGCCTTGGAGGATGGTCCCCCCATATTCAGACAAAGTTTCTCGTGCTCCGTCCTACTCGATTTCATGACTAAGAGATTTTCGTATACAGGGCTATCACCCACTATGGCGGCACTTTCCAGAGCCTTCTACTAATCTCTAAGCCACTTAAGGGCTAGTCCCCGTTCGCTCGCCACTACTAAGGGAATCTCGGTTGATTTCTTTTCCTACGGGTACTTAGATGTTTCAGTTCCCCGCGTTCGCCTCTTATACCTATGTATTCAGTATAAGATACCCGACTTACATCGGGTGGGTTTCCCCATTCAGAGATCTCTGGATCAAAGTCTGTTTGCCGACTCCCCAAAGCTTATCGCAGGCTACAACGTCTTTCATCGCCTCTGACTGCCAAGGCATCCACCGTATGCGCTTCTTCACTTGACCATATAACCCCAAGCAATTTGGTTACTGTCTATAACGTGAAGATCGATATTACGCCGAAAATTCGCAATTAAAAAACTCACAAATTTTTACCTTAGCCTAAATAATTACCAGTGAAAGTAACTACCTAGTCTATTTTTACTTCTATCACATGCCTAAATTTTTAAAGAACAGTTCTGGTAAAGACCAGAAATCAATATTCAAACTAACCCTAATTCTAAGGCCATCTAAATATTCATTTCTGAACTTTGCGCGATTGGATAATGGTGGAGCCAAGCGGGATCGAACCGCTGACCTCCTGCGTGCAAGGCAGGCGCTCTCCCAGCTGAGCTATGGCCCCATTGTCTAACTTGTCTTTTTTACTGACTGCTACGTTGCACTTGTCACTTACTCAGTCACATACAGAAGTATGCTCCTTCGTTCGTTCCGGCGTGCGCCTTGCATTCAGCAAAAAATCCGTCGTTATACTTTTCAAACGTCACTTAAAAGCAACATTCAAACGGTACCTTCAAACCCCAGATAATTGCCAGCTATCTAAACCAAAATCTCTTTTGATGTCTTTCACTGATTTTGTGTAAGGCAAGGCATTTAAAGGCGAAGTTTAGTACCACTAAACGAGTCTTTAAATAACGCAGCATTACGCAAAATTGGTGGGTCTGGGCAGAGTTGAACTGCCGACCTCACCCTTATCAGGGGTGCGCTCTAACCAACTGAGCTACAGACCCAATTATCAAGGGCCTAACAACCCAATCGCTACTACAGATCGAATCAAGCAATTCGTGTGGATACTTATGAAGACGATGATGTCTTCGATTAAGGAGGTGATCCAGCCGCAGGTTCCCCTACGGCTACCTTGTTACGACTTCACCCCAGTCATGAATCACACCGTGGTAACCGTCCTCCCGAAGGTTAGACTAGCTACTTCTGGTGCAACCCACTCCCATGGTGTGACGGGCGGTGTGTACAAGGCCCGGGAACGTATTCACCGCGGCATTCTGATCCACGATTACTAGCGATTCCGACTTCACGCAGTCGAGTTGCAGACTGCGATCCGGACTACGATTGGTTTTATGGGATTAGCTCCGTCTCGCGACTTGGCAGCCCGTTGTACCAACCATTGTAGCACGTGTGTAGCCCTGGCCGTAAGGGCCATGATGACTTGACGTCATCCCCACCTTCCTCCGGTTTGTCACCGGCAGTCTCCTTAGAGTGCCCACCATTACGTGCTGGTAAATAAGGACAAGGGTTGCGCTCGTTACGGGACTTAACCCAACATCTCACGACACGAGCTGACGACAGCCATGCAGCACCTGTGTCTGAGTTCCCGAAGGCACCAATCTATCTCTAGAAAGTTCTCAGCATGTCAAGGCCAGGTAAGGTTCTTCGCGTTGCTTCGAATTAAACCACATGCTCCACCGCTTGTGCGGGCCCCCGTCAATTCATTTGAGTTTTAACCTTGCGGCCGTACTCCCCAGGCGGTCAACTTAATGCGTTAGCTGCGTTACTAAGTCCTCAAGGAACCCAACAACTAGTTGACATCGTTTACGGCGTGGACTACCAGGGTATCTAATCCTGTTTGCTCCCCACGCTTTCGCACCTCAGTGTCAGTATCAGTCCAGGTGGTCGCCTTCGCCACTGATGTTCCTTCCTATATCTACGCATTTCACCGCTACACAGGAAATTCCACCACCCTCTACCATACTCTAGCTCGCCAGTTTTAGAAGCAATTCCCAGGTTGAGCCCGGGGCTTTCACTCCTAACTTAACGAACCACCTACGCGCGCTTTACGCCCAGTAATTCCGATTAACGCTTGCACCCTTCGTATTACCGCGGCTGCTGGCACGAAGTTAGCCGGTGCTTATTCTGTCGGTAACGTCAAAACAGTCAAATATTAGTTAACTGCTCTTCCTCCCAACTTAAAGTGCTTTACAATCCTAAGACCTTCTTCACACACGCGGCATGGCTGGATCAGGGTTGCCCCCATTGTCCAATATTCCCCACTGCTGCCTCCCGTAGGAGTCTGGACCGTGTCTCAGTTCCAGTGTGACTGATCATCCTCTCAGACCAGTTACGGATCGCGGTCTTGGTGAGCCATTACCTCACCAACTAACTAATCCGACCTAGGCTCATCTAATAGCGCAAGGCTCCGAAGAGTCCCCTGCTTTCTCCCGTAGGACGTATGCGGTATTAGCTTACCTTTCGGCAAGTTATCCCCCACTACTAGGCAGATTCCTAGGCATTACTCACCCGTCCGCCGCTCGTCAGCAAAGAAGCAAGCTTCTTCCTGTTACCGCTCGACTTGCATGTGTTAAGCCTGCCGCCAGCGTTCAATCTGAGCCATGATCAAACTCTTCAGTTATATACTGATCGGGTTTTGAGAAAACCCTAAACTTGGCTCAGCAATCGCAAATATCTTTTATTAGTAAACTAAAAAAGACAAAAATAATTCTACAAATTTTCATTCGTTGAATAACTTGTGCTGCTGATAATCTTGCTGACTATCAATCATCTAACACAAGCACCCACACGAATTGCTTGATTCAAATTGTTAAAGAACGTTTCGCTGAGTGTCTCAGCGAGGAGGCGTATTCTACATCCTCCTAAGTAACTGTCAAGGCTTATTTTCTGGAAACTTTGTTTTCGTTTCCGTCCAACTCCTTGTTGCCATCGAGGCTCTTACGCTTCTCTTTGGCAGGCCGCGCATTCTACATTAAATCGCGACACTGTCAAGCTGATTTTCAAGTTATTTCCTTAAGAATCAAACTCTTACGTTAAGCTGTGAAACCTTGTTCGCCTAACGAGGTGCGCATTCTACAGCACAGCACCGACCTGTCAACAGTATTTGTAAAAGAATCTGTAAATACTCATAAACGCGCTATTCAAGCCTAGATAGCACTAGGTTTAACTGCATACCGTGGCCAGACCAACACTACGCGAGCCCCCCCTAAGCGACTGCTACCTTCTATACGCACACGCCCTGAATGCCAATACATGATGCGTTTGACAATAGCTAGCCCTAGGCCATGCCCACCAGAGGACCGAGTGCGACTGTCATCCATCCGGAAAAACGGAGTAAACACCTTGTCGCGAAGCTGTTCATCAATCCCTGGCCCGTCATCTTCAACTGTTATATAGCACAACTCATCCTGAACCCAACAAGTAATCGAAACTCGTCGGCGTGCATGACGCTGCGCATTGCTCACCAAGTTCTGTATTGCGCGGTGTAAATATCTGACTTCTGCATCAACCCTACATTCAGTAACGGTTGTATTTATAGCGCTTAGCTTTATTTCTGCATGCAGTGGCTGCAGCTCTTGAATGACTTGAGTAATGAGCTCATTCAACTCAACTCGACTGTAACGAATCGATGGCATGCCCGCCTCAAGCCGCGCGTAAGTCAGCATCTCATCAAGCAAGGCATCCATTTCGTCCACATCTTGATCCATGCCCTGCAAGTATTTACTACGCGCCTCGTGCACGTGGGCGCTAGCTGCCATATCCAAGCCAAAGCGCAAACGCGCTAACGGCGTGCGTAACTCATGGGCAACAGCGCGAACCATATCACCCTGCACATTGATCAAAACTTTAAGGCGCGCGGCCATCTCATTAAAACGCACTGCTAGTCGTCCTACAGAATCACTGCCATCTTCCACAACCCGCACATCTAAATGCCCTTGAGCAATCCTAGATGCAGCACCCTCTAAATCCTGCAAACGACGCTCTAAATGTCGCACTAGCAAATACACCAAAACACCAACCATGCTTAAGCCCAGCGCGGCGATAAACAATAGTAGAGAAGCTGGATAGGCATTGACCTGATGCACAGGTCCCAGCATAAGCACCCAAGGTGTTTCATTAACCCCAGCAAATACCCGAATTGCCGCGCCACCTCGATCCAGCGCCATCACTGTCTCGCCCTCTTCAATCCTACGTAATTGATCAGCATCTAAATCTGTTTTATCTACAGTCAGCAACTGCAAATCAAAACCAAACTGATGCTCTTCAGCAAGCACTGCGAGTTTGGCCGCCTGCTCTGCAGCAGGATAACGCACCAATTCATCAATCAGCAAATACACGGTAGCTCGGGCCAATTGCTCACTGACACGCCGCACTTCACCAGTCAGAACCTCTCGTTCAGGCGCACTGATTAGACTGTAAATCTTAGCGGGGCTTGTATCACTATGCTTGACCACCACGCGGCCACGCATGACACGGCCCAATTCTGATCTATCCAGCTCTAGAGCCTGAGCCGACTTAATACGCAGCGGCACACCAAGCAGTCGACTCCAAAGTGCAATGGCGCGCTTTCGCTCTACTGCATCAAACGCAGTCAAATTAGACGCCATCAGCCGAAAGGTGCCTGTCGCCAAACGCTCTCTGTGCTGGTCAGCACGAATCTCGCTGGTCAGGTGCACGGCCAACACTGCAAAGCCAGCAGTCAATATAAGCGCTGCGAGCAGACCACCGTAAATTCTTAAGAAAATCGAGTTCACAATAACTCTTGCGCCGCTTCGCGCACAAACAAGTAACCTTTATTGCGAATTGTCTTAATAACTTGCGGCTGTTCACTGTGATCACCGATACGCGGCCGTATTCGCGAGATACGCACATCTATTGAGCGATCCACACCATCATATTCAATGCCACGCAACTGACTGAAGATAGTTTCTCTCGACAAAGGCGTGCCAGCATTCAGCGCCAACAGCCATAGCAAATCAAACTCAGCCCCAGTCAAATCAATCTGTTCGCCAGCTAAAAAAGCGCCGCGCCTACCATGATCAATAGTCAGCCGACCAAACTTAAGCACTTCAACCACAACCCTCTTATCATCAGAGTTATCAGTTCGGCGTAACAAAGCTTTGATACGCGCCAGCAATATTGATGGCCGCACCGGCTTGCAAACATAATCGTCAGCACCATCCTCAAACCCTTGCACTTGATCCGCATCGTCAGTGCGTGCGGTCAACATTAAAATCGGCCCTCTATAGCCTGCGCGCACGCCACGACAAATTGAGAACCCATCTTGCCCTGGAAGCATTAAATCTAAAATAACCAGATCAGGCTGTTCTTTTAAAATTCGTTGTACGGCTAGGTCGCCATCACGCTCAAGCTGTACTATAAAACCTTGTGCCTGCAAGTACTCACAGGTTAATTGAGCCAAACGCACATCATCTTCAACGATTAAGATAGTACTCATAACATCCCTAAAAGCAGCAAACTACACAGCCAATATATTCATCCCGTACCGGCAATGGTGCCACCCATGAATCAAAACTGCGCAAATTTTAACGTACAATATTTAGCAAAAAACCAGCATATGCTAGTGCATAAATTTTATCGTAATCACAACAGTAGGATGCGAGTCACTCAGCAAGCAGAGGTTTGGGTTGTACGCGCACCGCACATTATTGCCAGCGTTTGCCTTTCACCTGTAGCGCACGGCCATTGGTTAACCAGTTTATTTACTGCACCTGCATTTCGTCAGCAAGGTGCCGCCCGACTTCTAATCAAACACCTCCAACTCGCTTACCCCGATGCGCCAATTTGGTTATTTTGCCACCCAGAGTTATTCAGCTTTTACAGTAGCCTCGGTTTTAAATTGACACAACACTTACCAGACGCTCTAAACAGCCGGTTAACTCGATATCAGCAACATAAGTCATTAATCGCTATGTTCTATGCTGAGTCATAGATAGTTCAAATATAGCCTTTGGCCAGCACTCATATTTCACTATCGCGAGTTTATGTGCATACTCAAGAAAACTAGAACAATAAAATAGGCTAAAAGCATATGCTCTATCTTGCAATAAAACGCTTAAGGCACAATTTTCAACTCTCAATTATTACCTTAATGGGTTTTATTGCAGTTTTTACTATCACACCTTATGCGGTGTACCGTTTCTACACAGAAAGCTTTATTACAGCCGTCGCCGATACCGTTGCTGTAGTGTCAATTATTATTGCTGTAATCTATGCATGGCGTACCGGCTACGCAGCTAAACTGGGCATTTATCTCGCAATAATTTGCTCAGCCGCGGCTACTATTGCAGCTGTAAACTCAGGTATTAATAGTTTCTTTTGGATCTACCCATTAGTGTTGTTCAACTTTTTCATGGTCCCACCTTCTCGCGCGTTGAGTATCATGCTGATCGTTTTATCCAGCATTGCCATGTATCACACATTAAAGCCCAATACTGTATTTGCCAGTAACTATCAGATGTCTGAATTTTTAGTCACCTGCCTATTATCTAGTCTGCTAACGTTTATCTTTGCCTATAGAACCCAGCATCAGCGTGAACGCCTCGAAGTTCTTGCCGCACACGACCCTCTAACTGGTATATATAACCGTCGTATCATGACAGACGAGCTCAACAAAGCAGTACACGACAATAGAGATACGCGCGCATACAGCCTGCTCATTATGGACTTAGATCATTTTAAAAATATTAATGACACTCTAGGCCACGAAGCAGGCGACCAAGTCCTTATTGACTTTGTCCACATTGTACAAAAAACAATACGTAAAAATGATTTGTTTTTCCGTCACGGTGGAGAAGAGTTCGCCTTATTACTACCTGACACGAATAAACAGGGTTTAACTATTGTAGCGGACAAGCTGCAAAAACAAGTGTTTAGCAATCTCCAGAGCCAAGTCGGCTCAGTTAGCGTCTCCAGCGGTGGTGCTGTATTGAACGAAAATGAAAACTGGCAGGACTGGCTTAATCGAGCAGACGCACAACTTTACTTATCAAAGCAATCTGGCCGCAACCGTTACCATATTGCTGACTGAGCACAATCTGAACCCTGCCATCTAAATGTCTGTCACGACAAACATACTCAGCCTTAACGGCAACATACGCTATCTTCTACGAATACTTTTCCTTAACATAAGCGCGTCTTATCCATGTTTCAGGTTATATGATTAATGTCTATCTCTACAGGGCTTATCGCACTCGTTGCACTGGGTTATATGGCAATTTTATTTGCTATTGCATTTTACGGCGACCGCAGCAGTACAACAATCAGTCCTCGTATGCGCTCAACGGTATACAGTTTATCGCTGGCCGTGTATTGCAGCAGTTGGACATTTTTTGGTTCTGTAGGCCAAGCCGCTGAACAAATATGGTCATTTCTGCCAATTTATGTCGGCCCAATCTTACTGCTGACATTTGCACCTTGGGTGCTGAAAAAAATGGTCATTATCAGCAAGCAAGAAAATATAACCTCAATCGCTGACTTTATAGCTGCACGCTATGGCAAATCACAACGCCTTGCTGTTGTTGTCACTCTGATCAGTGTAGTGGGTGTACTGCCCTATATTGCCCTACAGCTTAAAGGGATCGTGCTAGGCGTTAACATCTTAACTGGCTCATCGGCAAACGCGACAGGCATGCATGCGCAAGATACTGCCCTCATTGTTACCGTGGCCCTTGCCCTATTTACTATTTTATTCGGCACCCGCAATCTCGATGTGACAGAGCACCATCGCGGGCTCATGTTTGCGATTGCCTTCGAGTCTTTAGTTAAACTGATGGCCTTTATAGCCGTTGGTCTCTTTGTCATCTACGGTCTCTATAATGGCTTTGGTGATTTATGGCAACAAGCCAAACAAGCACCAAAACTTGAGGCCTATTGGAACGAAACAACCAATTGGCCGGCCATGATAGTGCAGACCTGTGTTGCAATGATGGCCATTTATACATTGCCGCGACAGTTTCATGTGACCGTGGTAGAGAACAATGAATATACCGATCTACGTATAGCACGCTGGGTGTTTCCAACTTACTTACTGCTAGTCGCCTTATTCATTATACCGATCGCTCTGGCTGGTCAATTGCGTTTACCCGCGTCAGTCGTGCCTGATTCATTTGTCATTAGCCTACCCCTAGCGGAAGGGAGCCCAGCCCTGGCTATTCTTGCTTTTATTGGTGGCGCATCAGCGGCAACCGGCATGGTTATCGTTGCAGCATTAACCTTATCCATTATGATTTCAAACCATATTTTATTGCCCTCAATGCTCGCTGCACGCACCACAGACCGACCTTTTGAAGCATTTCGTTATTGGATGCTCACCGCTCGGCGCCTAAGTATTATTATTATTTTATTACTGGCCTATACCAGCTATCGGTTACTGGCTGCCAATACCAGCTTAGCCACTATTGGCCAGATTGCTTTTGCTGCACTCACGCAACTAGCGCCGGCTATGATTGGTGCCTTAGTTTGGAAACACGCTAATCGCCAAGGCGTTTTTGCGGGTCTAATTGCAGGTTCAGTGTTATGGGCTTACACCCTTGTTTTACCCTTGATTGCCAGCAGCTCGGGCTGGTCGCTGGCATCATTCCCTGGCCTTACCTGGCTGTCAAGCGAACCTTTTGGCCTGCCTATAGATCCATTAACATTTGGTGTTTTTCTCTCATTAAGCGGTAACTTTGCGCTCTTTATATTAGTGTCTTTATTCTCCAAGACGCGGGTATCAGAACACTGGCAAGCCAGTCGTTTTATAGGCCAACATGTTGGTGGCCGCCAAACCTTCACAGTACAAATTAATGATTTGCTCACATTAGCCGGTCGTTTTGTTGGAGAAGACCGCGCCAAGCAAAGTTTTATTCGCTTTGCTTATAAGCAAGGCTTGGATTTCAACCCAACAGAAACCGCCAGCAGTGAATGGGTTGCTCATACAGAGCGTTTGCTCAATGGTGTCCTAGGCGCGTCATCAACGCGTGTCGTGGTTAAAGCTGCGATTGAAGGACGCGAGATGTATGTTGAAGACGTCGTGCGTATCGTTGGTGAAGCATCTGAAGTTTTGCAGTTCAACCGCACACTACTACAAGGGGCAATTGAAAACATCACCCAAGGTATCAGCGTAGTGGACCGTTCATTGCGTTTGGTGGCATGGAATAGTCGTTATTTAAAACTATTTAACTATCCAGATAATTTAATCCAAGTAGGCCGACCTATTGCCGATATTATTCGCCACAATGCCAATAACGGCCTTTGCGGAGCAGGCGATGTCGATACACACGTTAATAAGCGACTGTATTGGATGCGCCAAGGCAATCCTCACACCTCTGAGCGCTTATTCCCCAACGGTCGGGTCATTGAATTGATTGGCAACACAATGCCCGGTGGTGGTTTTGTCATGAGTTTTACCGACATCACTGCTTTCCGTGAAGCGGAAAGAGCATTAAAAGAAGCCAATGAAAGTCTTGAACAACGCGTTATAGAGCGTACCTTTGAGCTTTCACAGCTCAATCTTGCCCTCAGTGATGCCAAACATGTTGCTGAAAATGCCAACCAATCTAAAACGCGTTTCTTAGCGGCTGTCAGCCATGACCTTATGCAACCCTTAAATGCTGCTCGTCTATTCTCAGCGGCATTGTCACACCAAGAAGCACTCCCAGAAGATGCACAAGAGTTAGTCAAAAATCTCGACAGTTCTTTACGCTCAGCTGAAGATTTAATCAGTGATCTATTAGATATTTCGCGACTCGAAAGTGGGCGTATCACGCCACACTGCCAACCCTTAGCGTTAGGGCCTTGGCTCGAAGCGCTAGGTGCTGAATTTACTGCGTTAGCAGAGCAGCAAGGTATTGATTTTCGCTTACGCAGCACTTCACTTAAGATTATCAGCGACCCTAGGCTGTTACGTCGTATTGTGCAAAATTTTCTCACCAATGCATTTCGCTATGCCAATGGCAGTGTTTTATTGGGCGTTCGACGCCAAGGCAACAACGTACGCATTGATGTCTGGGATAGAGGTCAAGGCATTCCGGAAGATAAATTGCAGTTTATCTTCGAAGAATTTAAACGTCTAGATAGTCATCAAACCCGTGAAGAAAAGGGTTTAGGGCTCGGTCTTGCTATAGCAGATGGACTCAGCAAAGTGCTTGGCCACCGTATAGAGGTGCGCTCTTGGTTAGATAAAGGCAGTGTATTTAGCATCACAGTACCTATGTTTCACGGACTGCTGAGCAGCAGCGCTGTGCCAGCTAATATAGACAACTCATCAACACAACCGTTAGCTGGTTTACGTGTACTCTGCATTGATAATGAGAGCAGTATTTTAGTCGGGATGCACAGCTTGTTATCGCGCTGGGGCTGCGAAGTTATTACCGCTAGTAACCGCGAGGAATGCTCAACTCTGATTAAGGGTGGTATTACGCCTAACATAGCATTGGTAGATTTTCACTTAGACGGTGGCGACACCGGCATTGCTTTGATGATGTGGTTACGCCAGCAACTCAATACCTCCATACCTGGTATTGTTATCAGCGCTGACGGGCGCCCGGAACTCTTGAAGCAAGTACATGTTGCTGGGCTCAGCTTTTTAGCTAAGCCGGTAAAGCCTGCTGCATTACGCGCTTTGATCAACCGGCATATACCCAGCTAAGTATTAGAGAACACTCTGTGCCGCTCGAACGAAAGGGTCTAGAGCCTGTTAATATGCGCACCTAAACAAGGGATCTCGACCACAAAGTTATTGTGTTTTACGTTTTCAGAGAAAAATATAGGGCGCACAGGTCAGACGATCAACAATGATAGCGGCTTATTAAAACCTATAATAATGCTAACCTGCTGCGAGTTATGGCGTCAGTAGTTACAAAATAAAGATACAAAAAAGGGAATACCCACTACAGGCATTCCCTTTTATAACGAGACTTTAATTATCTCGCAGGTGTGTTCTTATTTGTTTGCGGCAGCTTTAGGCTGTGCGGTCGCTTGGCCAGCAGCGGATGCAGCAGCAGTAATGCCATCTTCAGCCATCTTGCTTGCTTGCTTGGCAGCTTTTTGCACGCTTTCATAGGTAGTACCAACGCTTTCTAGCGCTGTTTTAAACAGAGCAACTGCAGGCTCAGCACCCGCTGGAGCATTCTTGACCAATGTCTCGAGCATTTCTTGAGTCTGCTCGCTAGTAGCATTAGCTTGGCTTTCAGCAAGCTTAGCGATCTCTGCATGAGTGTTAGAGATTAATTCATACACTTCGCGGTTAAACTCAGTTAAACGCTCAACTTGAGCGGTTGGCTGGGTCAATGATGTCTGCAATTTAGCAAAATCCTGTGGATTGCTCACTGACAACAACGCACTTAAATTTTCGAACTGGTCGCTGCTGGTTGCACGCAGGTTTTTGAACTGTAACTGAGTCAGCTGCTCAACGCTTTCAAAAATCTTGCCGTTGATTTGCTGCAGCAGTTCGAGTTGAGCTTTTTGAGTGTTTTGTAATTTTTCTGAATTGAATAGAGTCATAATGGTATTACTCCTAACTGTATTGAGTTGAGATCTAATCAGGCTTTATATACGAGATTTGTGAAGCCCTTATGTGTTGTTATGATGCACCGCAAAAAATAATCTTGCAACTATTATTTTGCATCGCACAAAAACTTTCTTCAATTTGACGGACTCGTCATAAATGGAGGCACAGCAAGTAGCCTATTCCTGCAACAGGAGTAAAGTAGACTTAAAGCAATGACTTCAATGCATGAGGTATATATGAGCAATAAGAGTTTTTTTGCCAAGCGCGAAGAGCATTTCTCCTCTGCTCTGGCACTATTCAAACACTTAGGGCAGCTGCATCATCTGCAATTTGATAGCATCACGAAGGCCTCTGATCAGCATTATAAAGCGATTCTCAGGCCTCTACATGAAGGACATCTACGCCAACCTAACGCCGCTGATTACTGGGAGTACTGGGTCGATTTCGGTCAGCGTAGTCTGTTGTATTGGGATGCGTTGCGCCAACGCGGCGATAACACATTGGCCTATGAGCGTGCAGGATATCCATTACTGCTTAAATTTCCTTATGAAGTATTGATCGATGGGCGAGATCTGTCCAGTCCAGTGAACTACTCTTTGTTAAAAATAACTCCTGCGCCTAACCAACCGACCAATGAAGAATACGCTCCAGTCATTATTATTGATCCTCGTGCAGGGCCTGGCGCCGGAATCGGTGGTTTCAAGCAAGCTTCAACGGTTGGCGAAAGCCTACGAGCTGGGCGCCCAACGTACTTTATTGCATTTAGCTACGCCCCTGAGCCCAGCCAAACCTTACATGACATCAATGTGGCTCATGCTCATTTTATTGAGGAAGTAATTCATCGCCACCCAGATACAGATAAACCTATTGTAATCGGCAATTGTCAAGCTGGCTGGGCGCTCATGGGGCTCGCAGCATCACGCCCAGAACTACCTGGGTTGGTGATCATCAACGGTGCACCATTGTCTGCCAGGGAGAGCGTTGATGAACACAACCCTATGCGCTACGCAGGAGGGCTACTCGGCGGCGCTTGGACGACTCGACTCGCGAGCGATCTAGGCAGTGGCCGTTTTGATGGTGCTTGGTTGGTCAGCTACTTTGAAAGCTTGAATCCAGCCAATACTCACTGGAACAAGTATTACAACCTCTTTAGCAAGGTCGACAGCGAAGTCTCGAGTTTTCTTGATTTTGAACGTTGGTGGGGCAACCCAACCCTACTTAATAGCGAGGAGATCGAGGCGATCATCGATGATCTATTCATTGGTAATCGCTTAGCTGGCGGCTTAGGGCGACACAGTAGCGAGATCGACCTGAAGAAGATTGAGGCACCCGTCGTAGTATTCTGCTCCTACGGTGATGTTATTGCACCGCCACAGCAGGCGTTAAACTGGATTGCCGATATTTACCCCAGCGACTTAGCACTGCGCAATGCCGGTCGCACTATTGTTTATCTGAAGCACGCTTCAATTGATCATTTAGATATTTTTGTGTCTGGCGACGTGGCTCGCCGTGAACACCGTGAACTTCTTGCTGCCAGTGAGGCCATAGCACTCTTGGCTCCTGGACTGTACGAAATGACCATCGATGATGTGCCGAGCACAAGCGAGTCTGAGCACAGCTATGAAGTGCACTTCGAGTCAAGGCAAATCGCTGATATCCTGGGTGATAACGAAGACGCGCGGAAACGGGACAGCGAGCGCGAGTTCGCTATGGTTGATCAAATCTCACAGATTAATAACGCTCTTTATGAAAGCTATATACGCCCTTGGCTGCGCGCTGCAATCAATGAACCTTTTGCGGAACTGATGCGCAAGACACATCCATTACGGATGCGACAATACGCCTACAGCAGCTTGAATCCAGCATTTAGCTGGCTGGCTAGCAGTGCTCCTGTGGTGCGCGCAAACCGTCAGCCAGCCTCTCTTAGCAACCCACTATTGGTTTGGCAAGAAACATTCTCAAATTTAATCGAAGCGCAGCTAGACAACTATCGTGCTATTCGTGATACCTCGCAAGAGATAAATTTCCATGCAATCTATGGTGGTCTCAGTGCTCTAACCAGCGTTCAAACAGCTGATGCCCAACAAAACGATATCCAACAACAGGATGAGGATTTAACTGAACATTTGCGTGAATCCCTATCTCAGGGCGGTGGCACGGAAGCCTTGGTGCGGATCTTGTTTTTGCTGAGTCAAAAAAGTGGTAAGTTCAGCAAAGATCGAGTGGATCTGTTAGCTGAGCAAAGTCGTCATCTGATCAAGAAACACGATATAGACGTGGATAGCATTGACGATATTATCGATCTGCAAGGGCAGCTAGCCTTCGCTCTACCGGTAGAAAGTTTAGAAACTTTACCGCTGCTACTTATCAGCGATGCTAAACGAAAAGAACTGCTTGATAACATTGCGCATCTAGTGCCCGAACTGCTGACTACTGACGGAGCTGTAGGTGAACTGTGGCACCAATTGTTACAGTTGTTCGAGCAGCCCGAGTCGGCCCTCACTCAGCCCAAATTAGCTGCTGCACCGAGTAATGCCGGCGACAGGCCCGCTACTGAACTATCCGCTTCAGCGGAGAAAAAAACAACTCAAGCTACAATTGCTGCGGAAAAGACAACAGATTCAGCAAAAACAAAAGCGCACCCAACAGCAGCGAAGCAACAGGATCTACCAATCACGGCACCCCAGATTGACGACTCAGCCTTTTCGGATGAAAAAAGGGTAACTGAAGTTAAGACTGCAGTAAGAAAGCCGGCAAAATTTAAAGCACGAAAGACAGTAACCAAGCAACAGAAAAGAGCTGAAATAACACCGCAGACCAGTAAAGGAGATCAGAAAAAGTAACTCGAAATCAATTCTAATACCTGCTGTAATGCTGCGCAAACCTTGTCCAGCATCAACTGGAGTCCCATTTCTCTGAACAGAACTTGCGCCCTCAGAACAGCAGCGACATAGCGCGAGAACGCAAAGTACTAAATCACTCGCGATAAAGAAAAGTTGTACGACAAGTATAAAAAAATTCATTCGAGCAACGATAATTGCGGCTTATCAATTGAGTTTACAATGACAGGCACAAGGCTCATGGCAGCATAGCGACGAATGAGCTGAACATTTGCCACCCCACGGCAGCGCGGGCAAAGGTCAACAGCTGTGACAATGAAAAGGCTCGAACCTGTAGAACAATGACGAGCCTGTAAATAATTCTGCGTAACTACCCATTCTTTAAAGGTGACCGCCCAAGCGATCACCAAATTCAACAATAAAGCGATTTAGTACAGACTTCCAATTCTTGATTCATTACGCGCTAAACCAAGGTACTCAGGCCTTTACCTGACTCCATATTTCTGGCCAACTCGGCGGCCATTGCTTTAAGTTACTCCTAGTCCATGTGCGCACCCATGATGGCATCCTTTTAAAAAAGGATTATTCAATCATGAGCAGTTGCACAGTTTAATTTACACTCTTGCTTACTTACGATTTTGCTCTTCTTTTTTAACAAAATAATAAAGACCAAAAAAGAAAGCGACCATAAGGGCGACTGTCCCAATGCCTGCAAAAACAACTACATCCATAAACATTGCAATCTCCTTACGCTTTAAATTTAACTGTTAATAAAGATACATCACAACACCCTGCTGCATATTGATAGAGGTCAATGAACCCCCTCTCTATGCATTCTAGTAAAGCGCAGTACTGCACACACAATAAAATCTACTTTTAACGCTTTTTCTTGATCTTTTTTTTAGGTTTTGCGCCTACTCCCGATAAAGGTAGCACGCTGACAAATGCAGCTCGTACATTTTGTAAGCGTTTTTCATTTAAATCATGCACGCGTCGCTTACGCTCACTCGAAAAATCTATAATATTTTCTACGGTATCATTACTCATACTGTTACCTACCAATTTATTCTGTCGCGCCAATGGCTGCTTTAATAGTGACCATCCGCACCGCACTATCTTAAACACTGATATCCACCCATAAACCTTTTCGAGACATCTCCCCCCCTTCAGTCTCTTCTGACTGAGCTGACGGTTCTTGTCCTTCAGCTGGTTTTTCCTGCTCTGCCTCGCGCTGCTGCTGTCGCCGACGTTGCTCCTGCCGTGCCTTTTCTTGTGCAGCCGCCACTTCATCTTTGTCCAAACTTATCGCACTGCCTTTAGCACCTTCCTGCACTGGAACGACCGGTGCAATAGCAGGCTGCGGCTTAACCACATCATGCTGTGATGTCACCGGCACAAGGCCTTGAGGGATAGGAGGTAACATAGGGCCACTCCAGTAATAAGCAGGCAAGTTGTACTATAACCAGCCCAGATTAGATTGTCTCTTAAATAACTTTGCACTGTGTCACAACGATTCGACCGTGTCCTCTGCCTAAGTATCCGTTATCATGACGCGCTTTTTACATTACACGGAGACAAGCATGACGCAGCAGTATCAACCTGGACAACGCTGGATCAGTGACGGCGAGGCTGAGCAGGGCCTAGGTACCGTTCTAACCTGCGATGGTCGTCTACTCACCATCCTCTACCCGGCCACAGGGGAGACTCGTCAATACTCGCAGCGCAATGCCCCTTTGACCCGTGTTCGCTTTGTACCGGGCGATGAGATCAGTCACTTTGATGGCTGGACCATGACTGTTCGCGAAGTCAGCGAAATCGACGGCTTGCTAATATACCAAGGTTTTAATAGCACTAACGATGAGTGTGTGTTGCCAGAAACACAGTTATCAAACTTTATTCAGTTCCGCATGGCCAGCGACCGCTTAGTGGCAGGTCAAGTCGATCCCTTGCCATGGTTCACCTTGCGCTATAACTCGTTACAACATAATAGCGACATGCAACAGTCGAATCTCTGGGGTTTGGCTGGCGTACGCGCACAACCCATTGCTCACCAGTTGCACATTGCTCAAGAAGTGGCTGACCGTATTGCCCCACGCGTACTCTTAGCTGACGAAGTAGGCTTAGGTAAAACCATTGAAGCCGGTTTAATTATCCACCGTCAATTACTCAGTGGCCGTGCCAGCCGTATTTTATTAATGGTACCGGAAACACTGCAACATCAGTGGCTGGTGGAAATGCGCCGCCGCTTTAATTTAGATGTCGCTCTATTTGATGCCGAACGCTTTCAAGCCAGTGATGCCGACAACCCCTTTGATGACTGCCAAATTGCTTTGGTGGCGATGAACTGGCTGGTTGAAGATGAGCGCGCGCAAGACGCTCTGTGCAATTGCGACTGGGACATTATGGTGGTCGATGAAGCGCACCACTTGGTCTGGCACCCAGACCAACCCAGCCCGGCTTATCAGCTGGTCGAAACTTTAGCTGGTACTATTGCTGGTGTGTTATTGCTAACTGCCACACCTGAGCAGCTCGGCCAAGACAGCCACTTTGCCCGTTTACGTTTACTCGATCCACACCGCTTTCATGATCTCGCCGCGTTTCGTGAAGAAAGCCAGCATTACCAAGCGATTGCCGATGCCGTACGCGAGCTGCTGGATCAACAGCAATTAACCGTTGGCGCAGAAAACACTATTCAAGAATTCTTAGGCGACAGCAGCCAAGCATTGATCAGCGCCTTTAATAGCGGTGACCAACAGGCAGCCCCTCGCTTAATTCGTGAATTACTGGACCGTCACGGCACCGGACGTTTGCTGTTTCGCAATACCCGTGCAGCCATTTCTGGCTTCCCAGAGCGCACTTTGCATGTTGCGCCTTTGCCCTGCCCTGAGCAATATCTCAACAACCCTGCAGACCTTCATGCGCAGTTGTATCCAGAGCTGTACGCTGGCGGCCCAACTACGTTAACCGCAGACGATTCAAACGACAGCAGCAGCGAACAGCACTGGTGGCAATTTGATCCACGTGTCGACTGGTTACTCGAGACCCTGAAAGGGCTTAAGCAAGAAAAAGTATTAGTGATTTGTGCACATGCAGAAACCGCACTTGATCTGGGCGACGCCATGCGTATTCGCTCTGGCATTCCAGCGACCACCTTCCACGAAGGCATGAGTATTATTGAGCGTGACCGCGCTGCCGCTTGGTTTGCCGATGACGAGTTTGGCGCACAAGTGATGTTCTGCTCGGAAATTGGCAGTGAAGGCCGTAACTTTCAATTCAGTCACCACTTGGTGCTGTTTGACTTACCGCAACACCCTGATTTGCTCGAGCAACGCATTGGCCGTCTCGACCGTATTGGTCAGCAGCACACCATTGAAATTCATGTACCTTATTTAGTTGGCACAGCGCAACAGCGGGTTTTCGAATGGTATCAGCACGCGCTGAACGCGTTTTTATCAACCTGCCCAACCGGTAATGCCCTGCAATTGCAGTTTGCTCAGCAATTAGAAGCGCTACTGCTCGAACCAGACAATAAAGCTGACTGGAAAATATTGCTAGACAATGCTGGTGCGATGCGTACGCAACTAGAAAGCGAAATGGAAAAAGGTCGTGACCGCTTACTGGAAATCAACTCCAGCGGCGCTGGGCGTGGCCAGGCATTGGTTGAAGCCATTGCAGAGCAAGATGACACCTACGCGCTACCCATATATATGGAGCAGCTGTTCAATGCCTTTGGTATTGATAGCGAAGATCACTCTGATAACGCCTTAATTTTGCGCCCCAGCGAAAAGATGCTGGATGCCAGCTTCCCGCTCGGTGACGATGAAGCCGTAACCATCACCTATGACCGTGAATTAGCGCTCAGTCGCGAAGACATGCAGTTCATCACCTGGGAACACCCAATGGTGCAAGGCGGCATGGACTTGGTGTTGTCTGGTTCGATGGGTAATACCGCAGTAGCTTTGCTGAAAAACAAAGCGATCAAAGCCGGCACCATGCTGCTGGAACTGCTGTTTGTCAGCGAAGCCATTGCGCCGAAACACTTGCAACTGGGCCGCTTCTTACCACCAATCGCCATGCGCTGTTTAATGGATGAAAAAGGCACTGATCTGGCTTCTCGTGTTAGTTTTGAAACGCTCAATGATCAACTGGAAAGTGTGCCCCGCTCCAGCGCCAGTAAATTTGCTCGCGCTCAGCGTGATACCTTATTGCGTTTAGTCGACAGCGCGCAGGTCAGCATGCAGCCACGCCATACTGAACGTGTCGAGCAGGCCTCAGCCAGCTTTGCCGCCAGCATGACAGAAGAAATCGAGCGTCTTACTGCATTGCAAGCCATCAACCCAAGCGTGCGCGATGAAGAAATCGATACCTTGCGCGCCTATAAGGAACAGGGTTTAAGCATGTTTGCTAAAGCTGCCTTGCGCCTTGAAGCGGTGCGGGTGCTGGTCGCAGGCTAAGGCGGTTGAGCACACTGCGCTTGTCGGCGACTCAAGCGCAGTGTCTCAGTACTCGGCACATTCTTTGGAGGTAACCTCATGACCTATTCCGTCAAACCCATTGGTTATGTGCGCTCATGCTTTAAAGAAAAGTTTGCCATTCCCCGTCAGCCCTTATTAGCGCCTGCGGCACAGGGCTGTATTGAATTACTGCCACCCTACGACCAAGCCGAAGCCATCGAGGGTTTGGAAGACATCAGTCATATTTGGGTGATTTTTCTATTCCATAAAACCTTAGAAAGCACACCACGCTTAAAAGTACGCCCGCCGCGTTTGGGTGGTAATAAGAGCATCGGCGTGTTTGCCAGTCGTGCCACTCATCGTCCTAATGGCCTTGGTCAGTCGGCAGTACGTTTAGAACGAGTAGAGCCTGGTCGCTTATGGATTTCTGGAATAGATTTATTGGATGGCACGCCGGTACTGGATATCAAACCCTATGTGCCTTATGCCGATAGTTTGCCCGGTGCGCATAACGCGATTGCCGATGATGCGCCTGAATTGATTGCGGTAAGCTGGCAGCCGACTGCCTTACAGCAAGCGCAGCAGCACGCACAACGTTTAGAACAGCCTCTGCTAGAGCTGATTGAACAATGCTTAGCCCAAGACCCCCGACCGGCCTATCAGCAGCCTTCGCCTGAGCGCATCTATGGCGTGCAGTTTTATGATGTACAGGTGCGCTGGCGTTATCTGACCCTTGAGCAAATTGAAGTTATCGAAGTCAGTCATGCTTAAATATGCCATCTCGATCTGCCCGCTCAGCCTATAACTAAAAAAACTGGGCATTATCTGCGCATGCTGCACCGCACAAGTGCCGTTCTTCCCTCGACGGGTCTTCCTGACCCGACTCGGGCGCACGCCATCCATGGCGCGCTTGCCACGTCACTCGCACGCTACTCGTTAATCATTAGTATTGTTTTCTGTTCTGTAGCACGGCTCTTTTGAAGCAAGAGCAAAACCAGGTCTTAAAGAACAAGAACCAGACGCAGACGCAAAACAAAAACCACCTGTCAAACTGATCAGATAAATATAAAGCTTACAGAAACAGACGAGCCTTATATCAATCGTGCTGACTACGCCGCTGATCAACGAGTGCTTCGGGGTTGGTGTGACAAGCGTGCCAAGGATGGCACGCGCCGGAGTTGAACCCAGGATGGGTTCGTCGACGGAAAAACACCTACCCCGAAGTACGGCATGCCACGCACAAGCTATTTAAAACTGGCGGACAAACACCAAACCCAGAGTACGCCATACCGCATCACCCGCACGCTATTCGTTGATCATTGATGTAGTTTTCGATTCTGTAGCGTGACTTTTTCAAAGCAAGAGCATTGATTACCAACAGGATTGAACGTCTTCTAAAAATACAGCTCAGTAAAACAAGATGACTTAAACGTCTTTAGCAACCGATACTAAGCGACCGTCTTCAAGCGTCAGAATACGATCCATTTGCTGGGCTAAAGCGGGATCATGAGTGACGACCAAGAATGCCGTACCCAGCGATACTGATAACTCTAAAATCAATTCTTGGATGGTCTGCGCCGTAGTGCGATCAAGGTTACCAGTTGGCTCATCCAGTAAAACCAACTTAGGCTGATTGACCAAAGCCCGCGCAATGGCTACACGTTGACGCTCACCCCCGGATAACTCCGACGGCTTATGATGGATACGCGAACCAAGCCCCACACGGGTCAACAAAGCCTCCGCACGTGCACGTGCATCAGGCACAGGCAATTTACTAATCAGCAACGGCATGCAGACGTTTTCTAGTGCACTAAACTCTGCCAACAAGTGATGAAACTGATAAACAAAACCCAGTGCACGGTTACGCAGCAAACCACGATTTTTTTCCGATAGCGCCGACAATTCCTCACCCGCTAACCAGACACTGCCGCTACTGGGCGTATCTAAGCCGCCGAGCATATTCAGCAAGGTGGTTTTACCCGAGCCTGAACTGCCGATAATTGCCACGCGTTCGCCGGGTTTTAACAGCAGCTCAACACCCTGCAACACATGCACTTCTGCTGGGCCTTCACTGTAGCTTTTAGCTAAATTACGGCACTCTAAAACAGCTTGATTACTCATAACGCAAAGCCTCCGCAGGTTCAGTGCGTGAAGCGCGCCACGCAGGGTATAGGGTTGCAAAGAAGCTCATTAACAATGCAGCCGAGCAAATCATCAGCACATCACTGCCACGTAACTCTGAAGGCAAATAACTAATAAAATACACATCAGAACTTAGGAATTGATGACCAAAGAATTTTTCTAAACCCGCCACCCAAGTCGTTACATTCAACGCACTGATTACACCCAGCACACCACCAATCAAAGTACCAACAACACCAATCAGCGTGCCTTGCACCATAAAAATTGCCATAATTTGCCGAGGCGAAGCACCTAAGGTGCGCAAAATCGCTATATCGGCTTTTTTATCAGTCACTACCATCACTAAGGTGGAAATAATATTAAATGCAGCCACTGCTACGATCAGCAGCAGCAGCAAAGCAATCATGGTTTTTTCCATTTGAATGGCTTGAAATAAATTGCCATGACTGCGCGTCCAGTCCCGTGGATGCAAATCACTGTCTGGCATGCTACGAGCAATTTCCCATGCAACGCGTGGCGCATCAAACAGATTATTCAGCTTTAAGCGTACACCTTCGACTTGATGAGGCTGCCAACGGGATAAACGCGCCGCATCTTCGATATGAATCAGCGCTAAGGAACTATCCAACTCAGCACCCACTTTAAACACGCCCACCACGGTAAAGCGCTTTAAGCGCGGAAACACGCCGGCAGGAGTAATCGAAGCCTCTGGTAAAACAAAAGTTAACTTCTCACCCACCGAAGCATTAAAGCGTGCGGCGGTTTGTTGGCCAATCACAATGCCAAACTCGCCACTGACCAATGCTTCCAAGCTGCCCTGCACCATATGATCTTCAATGATCGAAACATTCTTCTCAGCACTGGGCAACACGCCGTTAACCAGCACTGGCTGTACGCTGCCGCTGTGAGTCAGCATGCCTTGCAATTGTGTAAAGGGCGCAACTGCTACCACATCAGGATGCTTTAGCACTTGATCACCGGTCTGTTGCCAATCTTCCAGCGGTGTATAGGAGCTGACCGTTGCATGCGGCACCATACCTAAAATACGTGTGCGCAATTCACGGTCAAAACCATTCATCACCGACAATACCAAAATCATCACTAACACGCCCAAGGCCAAACCGATCATGGAAGTTAATGAGATAAAGGATATAAAGTGATTACGGCGTTTAGCACGCGTATAACGCATACCAATAAATAGAGCTAAAGGTCGAAACATAATGGACTTATTCACAGAAAAGATTCGATAGGTTGGCAGTTTGTTGCATGCCGATTTACACTCAGACCTCCATTGCAGCCATGGGTTCGTCATGTCCACACAAGATACCGAAGATCGCCGTGAATACTATCGCATTGACGATCAAATCGCACTGCAAATTCGTTTGCCAGGTTCTCAGAATCAAGAAGACTCCTTGCTGTTTAATCTACTCGGAGACTTGCACCTTCTAGAGTATGAAGCGCAACCACTTCTGCGTGCAGTTGGTGAAACCGACCGCGCTTTATCCAGCTATTTAAAAATTATTAATAAGCGCATTGATTTACTGGGGCAAGTGCTTGCACAGAATTTACTCAAAGATATAGGTCCCGCTCGAGATGTTAGCCTTTCTGAGTCTGGCCTAACCTTTGTCGATGAACTTGCGCACCCCGTGGGCAGCCTATTAAGTTTAAAAATAGTCTTACTTCCACAAGGCTTTGGCTTGCACGTTGATGCCCGTGTGCTCGAACATCGAGACACTGCAGAAGGCGTACAAACAGTCACTGCTTTTGAAAATTTATCCGCGGCTACCCAGCAAATCCTGGCTCGACATATTTTGCACAAACAAGCCCTAGATAGGCGCCTGGCCCTGCAACCTAACGATTCGGAGTCAGCAAAATGAAAAATATCAGTACCCTTTGCTGCTTAGCAATTCTGAGCTTCAGTCCTGTACAGGCTGAGGTGCTGCGCATCCCGATCAGCCAGCAAGGCGCGGCACGCATTAGCATGCCAGCGCATGGCGATCAGCAAACACAGGTTCTGCAACAATTTGGTGAGCCACGTGTACGCCATAAAAGTGTGGGCCAGCCGCCGATTAGCCGCTGGGATTATCCAAGTTTTAGTGTCTATTTTGAACACTCCACGGTGATCAATAGCGTGCAACTCCACCAGCCTCGCAATCCTGTTACGCCATGACTCTAATTTATGGTCACCGCGGCGCACGTGGTGAAGCACCGGAAAACACCCTAGCCAGCTTTGAGGCTTGCTTAAAAGCTGGCGTTAGCCGTTGCGAACTGGACCTGCAACTGTCCAAAGACGGGCAGTTAATGGTCATACATGACGCCAGCTTAAAACGCACCACAGGCCTGCGCGGTAAAGTTAGCCAGCATACTGCTAAGCAACTGATGAATATGGATGCTCGGCACAATACGGTGCCATGGCCAAGCATCTGCCCTATTCCTACGCTTGAGCAACTGTTTACGCAGTGCAATTTTAGGCACTGGCAGTTGGAAGTCAAAGAAGCGTCTAGAACTCGCGCAGCGCATATCGTGCGCGCCATTGAGCAACTCACTGCGCGCTTTTCTCTGCAAGATAAAGTCGTTATTACCAGCAGCTCGCGTACAGTTTTACGCGCAGCAGAACGCCTTGTACCGCACCTAGCGCGCGGACTGGTTGCTGAATACGCGTGGTTGGATCCTATTAAAGTTGCACAGCGCTATCACTGCCAGATGTTGGTATTACATTGGGCGCTATGTACAGAACAACGCTTAGCTAAAGCGCAACAGGCGGGGCTACATGTATCGGTGTGGACAGTCAACGAGCCGACATTGATGCGTCGACTCTCGAACTGTGGGGCAGACAGCCTGATTACTGACTTTCCCGGTTTGGCCATTGCCACCCTTGGGAATCACTGAAACGCTGTTCCAAATAGGCTCCGACCGAATCAGGCCACTGACCGGAGCCGCTTAAAAAAGTCGATTCATGCCATCGTAAGCAGCAACACGATAGGCTTCAGCCATGGTTGGGAAGTTAAACGTGGTATTAATAAAATACTTTAACGTATTAGCCTCACCAGGCTGATTCATAATTGCCTGACCGATATGAACAATTTCTGAGGCTTGATAACCAAAACAATGCACGCCCAAAATCGCTAAGCTTTCGCGATGAAACAAGATTTTCAACATGCCCACAGGCTCATTAGAAATTTGTGCACGCGCCATACCTTTGAAGAAAGCTTTACCCACTTCATAAGGTACTTTCGCCTCAGTCAGCTCGCGTTCTGTTTTACCAATCGAACTGATTTCCGGGATGGTATAAATACCTGTTGGCACATCATCAACAAAATGCCAGCTATCTTCATCGATTATATTGCCTGCAGCCGAGCGACCTTGGTCATAAGCAGCACTGGCCAGACTCGGCCAACCAATCACATCACCCGCAGCATAAATATTAGGCACCGCAGTACGATAAAACTCATCCACTTCAACCTGGCCACGACCATTGGCAGTTAAGCCAACATTCTCAAGACCAAGCTGATCAGTATTACCGGTACGACCATTGCACCACAAGAAGCCATCCGCTTTAATTTTCTTACCGGACTTCAGGTGCAAAATCACACCTTTATCAACACCTTCGACGCGTTCATATTCTTCATTGTGCCGAATTAATACATTGTTGTTACGCAAGTGATAACTCAATGCATCAGAGATCTCGTCATCCAAGAAATTTAACAGCTGATTACGGTTATCAATCAGGTCAACCAATACGCCTAGACCACTAAAAATAGACGCGTATTCGCAACCAATCACACCAGCCCCGTAAATAATCAAACGGCGCGGTGTGTGGCTTAGACTTAAAATGGTATCACTGTCGTAAATACGTGGGTGATTGAAATCAACATCGGCTGGGCGATACGGACGTGAACCGGTAGCAATGATAATTTCATTGGCCACCAACTTCTCCACACGACTTGGGCCTACTACATCAATACTGTGCTCATCAGCAAAGCTTGCCGTACCGAAGTACACATCAATACGGTTGCGTGCGTAATAGCTGGTACGTGATGCCACTTGACGCTCAATGACACTTTCCGCGTTTTTCAGCACATCAGGAAAAGAAAACCAGCGCGGTTCGCCAATTTGTCGAAATAATGAACTGGTATTAAAACGCAAAATTTGACGTACAGAGTGACGCAACGCTTTTGAAGGAATGGTACCTAAATGTGTACTGCTACCACCTAACACGCCGCGATTTTCTACAGTTGCAACTTTACGACCTGCTTTGGCGGCATTCATTGCCGCCCCTTCTCCTGCAGGTCCTGACCCCAGAATCACCACATCATAGTTGTAAACTGCCATTTGGACTCCTTCACAACATGCGCAGCATACATAAGACTGAATACTGCAACATATTCACATAGAAAATTGGCCTATTGAGCCCACATAACCTACACCAAGTAATTAGCGCTTGGTCGCGTCATAAGCCTGCACAGTATTCTGCGCTAAGGCGTTCTGCGGCTCATTGGCCTCGTCACATTTTTCACGTACGCCACCACAAATAGAACACTCTTTTTCAATGCCTAAGTTAGCAATGCCGCCGCAAGAACCGGCGATAGGTTTACGCCCAGCTAACACACCAGCCGACATACCTAGCACTACCAGCGCCATCACAGCAAATACCACGACAAATAACATTAACCCGCTCATGGGTTACCTCCTTCAGGAAATATCCTAGAAAACTCTGAACTAACCTGTGTTGCAAAACCCTCACCATCACGCATAACAAAAAAAGCAGCAATCTTGTGATCTTCTGCAAAATCCAAACCGCGCTCAGGACCAAGTACCAGTAACAGTGTACCTAAACCATCTGCATGTAGGGTAGAACGATCGACAACAGTTACTGAAGCCAAGCGGTGTCGGATCGGTGCAGCTGCTTGCGGATCAATAGTATGTGAAAAGCGCACACCATCTTCCTCAAAATAGTTGCGATAATCACCAGAGGTGTTTAACCCGTAACCATCAATTTCTAACACCCTTTGAATCACACGCTGACCATCTCCCAGCGGCTGCTCAAGCGCAATACGCCAAGGTGAACCATCAGGTTTACGCCCCTTAGCAATCAATTCACCAGTCACTTCAATCATGTAACTGTCAATATTGAGTGCCGCAAAGCGCTCACTGATGCGATCAACCGTATAGCCGGCAGCAATACTGTTGAACTCAACCTGCACATCAGCATCTTTACAGAGCTGATCATTGACCACGCGCACATGCTGATAACCTACTTTAGCTTTTGCTTGAGCAATGTCTTCAGCGCTCGGCACATGCTTAACACGCGCTTGCGGACCAAAGCCCCACACATTAAGCAAAGGTCCTAAGGTTAAATCAAATGCACCATCGCTGATACGCGACAACTCATCACCATATTGGACTAAATCCAACACAGGTTGTGGCATCTGCATACAAGTATTAATGGGGGATTGATTAAAGCGGGCGATATCAGAATCTAATCGATAGGTCGACATTTGACGGTCGACCTCATCTAAAATGCTTTGTACTTCAACGCCCACAGTATCAACTGCAGGCGTTTTCGCATTATAAACATACTTGATTGTGAAGGTGCTGCCCATGGTTGGACCCGACAGCACTTCAACGCGCTCAGCGTTGCTTTCGCAACCACTGAGCGTTAAAACTAAAATTGAAACTAAACACGCTCCCTGTAACAGGTTGCGCAGCATATTAGCCTCCAAAGTCATCAAGTAAGATATTTTCATGTTCCACACCCAAGTCTTCTAACAAGCTAACCACAGCCTTGTTCATCATTGGAGGTCCACACATGTAGAACTCGCAATCTTCAGGTGCAGGATGGTCTTTCAAATAGTTCTCATACAGAACATTATGAATAAATCCAGTTAAACCTGTCCAATTATCTTCTGGCAATGGGTCCGATAAGGCCAAATGCCAAGTGAAATTGGGATTTTCTTCTTGCAGCTTATCGTACTCTTCAACGTAGAAGGCTTCACGCATAGAGCGCGCACCATACCAGAAACTGATTTTACGTTTACTGTTCAAACGCTTGAGCTGATCAAAGATATGCGAGCGCATCGGTGCCATACCAGCACCACCACCAATAAAGACCATTTCCGCATCGGTGTCTTTGGCAAAGAAATCACCAAATGGACCATATACAGTGACCTTATCACCAGGCTTCAGGCTAAACACCCAAGATGACATGATACCCGCTGGTAAATCATCACGGCCTGGTGGCGGTGTCGCCACGCGGATATTAAATTTAACAATACCCGTTTCTTCTGGGTAGTTGGCCATGGAGTACGCACGGATGGTTGTCTCGGTCACCGTTGAGCTGTAACGCCAAATATCAAACTTATCCCAGTCAGCATGGAATTCAGGCTGAATATCGAAGTCTTTATAGTGCACAACATGCGGTGGGCACTCCAGCTGCACATAACCACCAGCACGGAAGTTGACATCATCACCATCGGGAATGCGTAGGGTCAACTCTTTAATAAAAGTTGCTACGTTAGGGTTAGATTCAACCGTACACTCCCATTTTTTAACTCCAAATACTTCTTCTGGAACTTCAATCTCCATGTCCTGCTTAACCGAAACTTGGCAGGCTAAGCGCCAACCTTCGTTCGCTTCGCGCTTAGTAAAGTGCGACTCTTCAGTAGGTAGCATACCACCACCACCACTCTTTACTACGCAAGTACACTGCCCACAAGTACCACCACCACCACACGCGGAAGGAATAAAAATATCGTTGCCCGCTAAGGTTTGTAGCAACTTACCACCAGCCGATACTGTAACCGTACGCTCGCCATTGATAGTAATGGCTACATCGCCGCTCGATACCAAACGCGCACGAGCAACTAGAATCATCACTACTAGAGCGAGTACGATCGCGGTGAACATACCTATAGCGAGAAAAATCTCAAAATTCATTACTCGCTACTCCTTACAGTTGAACGCCAGAGAATGACATAAAGCCCAATGACATCAGGCCAATCGTAATAAACGTAATGCCTAGACCTTGCAGTCCTTGCGGCACATCGCTGTATTTTAGTTTTTCACGAATTGCGGCTAACAGTGCAATCGCTAGAGCCCATGAAAAACCTGAACCTAAACCGTATACGGTACTTTCTGTAAAGTTGTAGTCACGCTCCACCATAAACAAGGTACCGCCCATGATGGCGCAGTTTACCGTGATCAATGGCAAGAATACGCCCAGCGCGTTATACAACGCTGGCACAAACTTATCGAGGAGCATTTCTAAGATTTGCACAATCGCGGCAATCACACCGATATAGCTGAGCAAACCTAAGAAGCTTAAATCAACGTCAGGCATGCCTGCCCAAGCCAAAGCGCCATCTTTAAGTAAGTAGGTGTAGATCAGGTTGTTGGCTGGCACAGTAATCGCCTGTACTACTACAACCGCAATACCTAAACCAATTGCAGTTTCCACTTTCTTGGAAATCGCAATAAAAGTACACATACCCAAGAAGAACGCCAAAGCCATGTTTTCAACGAAAACGGCTTTAACAAATAAGCTGATGTAATGTTCCATCAGTATGCCTCCTTCTCTTGAGAATGCGCAGCAATGCTGAAGTCTGGTTTCTCAACCTGTTCTTTCTTCCACATGCGCAGTCCCCAGATAATCAGACCAATTAAGAAGAATGCTGACGGTGGTAACAACAGCATACCGTTAGGTAAGTACCAGCCACCATCGTTGACCACAGGCAGGATGGTGTAACCCATCAGTTTTCCTGCGCCAAACAGCTCACGGATAATGCCTAAGACAATTAGCATAGCGCTATAGCCTAAGCCGTTACCCACACCATCAAAGAATGAAATCACTGGCGGATTGGACATGGCAAATGCTTCTGCACGGCCCATCACAATACAGTTGGTGATAATCAAACCGACAAACACTGACAGTTGCTTCGATAGCGAGTACGCAAAGGCCTTCAGAACCTGGTCGACCACGATCACCAGCGAGGCAATAATCACCATTTGCACAATCATACGAATTGAGCTGGGGATCTGTTTGCGAATCATCGAAATAAACATATTCGAGAAGGCGGTTACCAAAGTTAAGGCAACCGACATCACTAATGCTGTTTTCAGGTTTGAAGTAACCGCTAAAGCTGAGCAGATACCAAGGATCTGCAAACCAATAGGGTTATTGTTAAAGATTGGGTCAAGTAAAACTTGTTTAATTGTTGGCTGTGACATGCTTAAGCCTCCCCAGCACGTAAATGCTCAATAAAGCTACCAAAGCCATTTTCACCCAGCCAGAACTGCACTAAGTGAGTGACACCGTTACTGGTTAAGGTAGCACCAGCCAAGCCATCGACTTGGTTCACAGCTGTTGCACTGCTCTGATCAACGTTGCCTTTAATAACGCGAATGGCCACTTCATCTTTGCTGTTAAACAGATTTTTACCTAACCACAAGTCACGCCACTTTGGATTGTCAACTTCACCACCCAAACCTGGTGTTTCACCGTGCTCGTAAAAACCAAAGCCAGCAACCGTATTAAGATCACCTTTCACTGCAATAAAGCCATGCAAGGTTGACCACAAACCATATCCACGTACAGGAATGATAAGCGTATCCAACTGCCCATTATGCTCAACAACATACACCGTGCTATAACGCTCACGACGTTTGATTGAAGCAATATCCTCTTCGCCTTTCAGTACTTTAGACAAAGCTGGATCTTTCGATGAAGCCAACGGATCAAAAGTAACCGGATTCTGAGCATCGGAAAACTTACCGGTTTCCAAGTCTACAAGACGCGCTTCAATTCGATCAGTAAACATCTGCTTGACTTGCGCAGCAGACATGCTGGCATCACCTAACCCAGCAATCGATAAAATACTGCGTTGCTTATCGAGCAAACGGTTTTCAGTTTGAATGGGACGTAGAGCAACCGCTGCTCCTGCCACAAATATTGAACACACCAAGCACACCAATAAAGCTACGATTAGCGTGCGGGTGGTTGATTCTTTTGGACTAGACATTGCGTGCCAGCCTCCGCTTAATGTTGGCCTGAACAACAAAGTGGTCAATTAAAGGTGCACACAGGTTGGCAAACAAAATCGCCAACATCATGCCCTCAGGGAACGCTGGGTTAACCACGCGGATCAACACCACCATCACCCCAATCAGCGCACCAAAGATCCACTTACCGGTATTGGTCATCGATGCAGATACAGGGTCAGTCGCCATAAATATCATGCCGAAAGCAAAACCGCCGACAACTAAGTGCCAATACCAAGGCATAGCAAACAGAGGATTAGTATCTGAACCGATCATATTAAACAGCAGACTTAAAGCAATCATGCCAAGCATTACACCGGCAACAATGCGCCATGCAGCAATACGCATAATCAGCAACACTGCACCACCAATAAAGATCGCTAAAGTACTGGTTTCACCGATTGAACCCTGCATAGTACCCAAAAAGGCATCCATCCAAGTCAGACCTGATCCAAGCAATTGCTGCATGCCGCCTTCAGCCGTTATGCTCAACGCTGTTGCGCCAGCAAAGCCATCCACAGCGGTCCATACTGAATCACCAGAAAGCTGAGCAGGGTATGCAAAGAATAAGAAGGCACGACCTGCAAGCGCAGGGTTAAGGAAGTTTTTACCGGTACCACCGAACACTTCTTTACCAATCACAACACCAAAGCTGATACCCATGGCAACTTGCCATAAAGGAATGCTTGGCGGCACGATTAGCGCGAAAAGAATCGAGGTGACGAAGAATCCTTCGTTAATTTCATGACGACGCACAGAAGCAAACAACACTTCCCAGAATCCGCCGGCGATGAAAGTCACTAGGTAGATCGGCACAAACCAAGTAGCACCTTGAATCATATTGTCCCAGACGCTGCCTGGATCAAAGCCTGCCAACATAGCAGTTAAAGCCATGCGCCAGCCTTCTTGGGCTGCCAGTAGATCTGGATTGTCAGCAAAAACCAAGTTAGCTTGATAGCCAACGTTCCACATACCAAAGAACATGGCAGGGAAAGCACATAACCAGACCGTGATCATAATACGCTTAAGGTCAACCCCGTCGCGTACATGAGCGGTAGTTTTAGTAACACTACGTGGACGGTACAAGATGGTGTCGGCTGCCTCATACAAGGAATACCACTTCTCGTACTTGCCACCTTTCTCAAAATGGTGTTCGACTTTATCAAGGAATGCACGAAGACTCATTGCTTATCCCTCCTGCTCAATACGCGTTAGATTGTCCCGCAAAACCGGGCCGTACTCATATTTACCAGGGCATGCAAAGGTGCATAACGCAAGGTCTTCCTCATCTAACTCTAAGCAGCCTAACTTTTGTGCCACGTCAGTATCACCGACCAATAGCGCGCGCAGTAACTGCGTTGGCAAAATATCGAGCGGCATCACTTTTTCATAGCTGCCCACAGGAATCATGGCGCGTTCACCGCCATTGGTCGTTGTGGTAAAAGCAAACTTCTTGTGTGCGGATAGTTTAGAAATAAAAATATTGAGAATAGAAAACTTATTCACACCGGCGCGCAAGTAATGCAGAACTTCGCGATGCGGGTCCTCAGCTAAACAGCTGAGCTGATTATGGTAACGACCGAGGAAATCACAGGTACCACGTGCGGTACGTCCACCTAAGACTGATCCAGAGACCACTCGATTGCTACCATCTTCTAGCTCACCTTTAACCAATTCGCTGGTATTAGCACCCAAACGGGTGCGCACTAAGCGCGGTTGCTTAACCACAGGTCCGGCTAAAGAAATGACACGCTCGACCCAGAGTTGACCGCTGGTAAATAATTTACCAATGGCAATTACATCTTGATAACCAATCTGCCAAACGCTGCGCGTTGCATTAACCGGATCAAGAAAGTGAATATGGGTACCAGGCAAACCTGCTGGGTGTGGGCCCGCAAAACTCTCGGTATGTACTTTATCAAGGTTTTCACCAGGTAAAGTTGTACCTTCAGCCTTGCATAAAAACACTTTTGCCAATCGACTCAACACGGTTAAACCATGACTGAAGTCGTCTGCATGCTCAGCAATAACAATCGCAGGATCAGCGGCTAAAGGATGGGTATCCATAGCGGTAACAAAGATCGAGCGTGGCGTTGCATCAACGGCTGGAATCTTGCTGTATGGGCGGGTGCGTAAAGCAGCCCACAAACCAGATTGTTGCAAGTTCTCACGCACTTGTTCGTCAGCTAATCCCGCCAGCTTATCCGCAGCATAACTGGCAAAAGTAACATGATCATCACCCTCCAGTTCGATCACCACAGATTGCAGTACGCGACGCTCGCCACGGTTAATGGCTTTAACCACCCCAGCACCTGGTGCTGTAAAGAGCACACCGGGTGTTTTTTTGTCAGAGAAAAGAACCTGACCAAGCTTGACCCGATCCCCTTCCTGCACCTGCATTGTAGGCTTCATCCCGTTATAGTCGAAGCCTATGACTGCAACACTACGTACCGGCTTTGCAGCCTCAATACGCTGTATTGGCGTGCCTGTCATGGGCAAGTCAAGCCCACGTTTTATTTTGATCATAGGTTTGCCTAACCACGATAGTGAAATTTATATTATATCGAAACACTTACCTATATCTTCTATATAAATAGAAGCTATGCAGTTATTTCGACGCTTAGAAAGTAATCCACACAATTATAAAGATGCCTGACCATCACTTGCCAGCTAAAAGGTCAATTTTCTACTAAATGACTCTGTACTTTAGTGGAATATGCTGCCCAAGCCTCTAATGTGTTTAAAAACGCAAAAGGGAGCCATAAGGCCCCGTTTTGCAGTTAACGCATTAACCAACTACCCTTTAATTACTGTGGGAATGCTGGTGGATTGACGCCGGCGATATCTTCCATCACGCGCACAACCTGACAGCTGTAACCGTACTCGTTATCGTACCAGACATAAAGAATCAGTCGGTTATCAGTGCAAATAGTTGCTTCTGCATCCACTACGCCAGCATGACGCGAGCCAACAAAGTCAGTCGACACCACTTCTTCTGAACACACATAGTCAATTTGCTTTTGCAAATCAGAGTGCATGGCAATCTGGCGCAAGTACTCATTGACCTCAGCACGATCAGTGCTCTTCTCAAGGTTTAAATTAAGAATAGCCATGGAGACGTTCGGTGTTGGTACACGGATTGCGTTACCGGTCAGCTTACCTTCCAGAAAAGGCAAAGCTTTCGCTGCGGCAGTGGCGGCTCCGGTCTCGGTTAATACCATGTTCAACGGGGCACTACGGCCACGACGACTACCGGTATGGAAGTTATCAATTAAATTCTGATCGTTGGTGTAGGAGTGTACTGTCTCAACGTGACCGTTAACGATACCGAACTGGTCGTTGATCGCTTTCAGCACTGGCACAATGGCGTTGGTAGTACAGGATGCCGCAGAAATAATTTTGTCATCAGCGGTGATATCTGTGTGGTTAATACCATGCACGATATTTTTCAGCGCGCCTTTACCTGGCGCAGTCAATACCACGCGATCAATGCCTGGGCAAGCCAAATGCTGGCTCAAGCCTTCTTCGTCGCGCCAGCGTCCAGTGTTATCCACCAATAATGCATTTTTAATAGCGTACTTGGTGTAATCCACCGTTTTCGGATCATTCGAGTAAATGACGTTAATCAAATTGCCATTTACAGTCATCGTACTGTTTTCTTCATCAATCACGATGGTGCCGTCAAAGGAGCCATGCACTGAGTCGCGGCGCAGTAAACTGGCACGTTTAGCCAAGTCGTTCTCTGCACCTTTACGCACAACAATCGCACGCAGACGTAAGCCGTCACCAGCTCCGGTTTTCTCTACGAGGATTCGCGCCAATAAACGACCAATACGACCAAAGCCATAGAGCACAACATCAGTGCCCTGGTGCACATTACTATCGCGCTTGCCAACCACGTCAGCCAACTCGTCACGTAAAAACTGCTCAATACTGCGATCATTGCCTTCAGCTTTAAACTTAACAGCCATCTTGCCTAAATCGACAGATGCACTACCAAGTTCCATTTCACTCATGGCTTTTAAAATAGGGTATGTATCACGCACGGACAGCTCAGAATCGTTACCAATACGGTGACGAGCAAAGCGGTGCGCTTTGAGAATTGCAATAACAGAGCGGTTAATCAGGCCGCGTCCGTAAATGGACGTCACAACATTATTACTGCGGTAAAGATGGCCAATAAGCGGAATCATTGCCTCGGCAAGGGCTTCGCGATCAATCCATTCACCAAGACACTGGTCAGTCTTCTGAGTCACGTGGAATACCTATTAAGGGGCTTAAAAAGAGCTCCATTATCGACTGCATAAAGCAAAGCGGCAAGCTCTAAGCAGCTATTCTCTTGAAAACCTTATATAGCGAGCGACTCAATAGCCCGTTACAATCGCTTCTTTTATTGTTCATACAAGAGTCAGCTGTGTCTGTATTGTGCTTTCCAAAACCACCCGCCAGCTCTGCAAAACAGCTCTGGGGCAACCTCTCTGGCGCTGCCCAAGGCCTTGCTATCGCTGAAGCAACACGCAGCGCGCAGCGTTTCACCTTGCTTCTAACGGACAACAGTCAAAGTGCTGAGCGCCTGAAAGAAGAACTGGCTTTTTTTGCCCCTGAATTACCCGTTTTGCATTTCCCTGATTGGGAAACATTACCCTATGATGTTTTTTCTCCGCATCAAGATATTATTTCCCAGCGTGTGGCTACCTTGTATCAACTGCCTCAACTGCAGCAGGGTATTTTAGTTGTTCCTATCAACACCGCCCTGCACCGTCTCGCGCCCAAGTCATTTATGTTAGATGCCAGCTTGATGCTGGATGTTGGGCAAAAACTTGATGTCGACAGCATGCGCAGCCGCTTGCAGGCATCCGGCTATCAGTGCGTAGATACCGTATATGAGCATGGCGAATTTGCTGTACGCGGCGCGTTACTGGACTTATTCCCGATGGGCAGTGACGCACCCTACCGCATCGACCTGTTTGATGATGAAATCGAAACACTGCGCACCTTTGATCCAGAAACCCAACGCTCCAATGACAAAGTCGACAGCATTCGTCTATTGCCAGCGCGTGAGTTCCCTCTCGACAAGAAAGCCCGTGGTGATTTTCGCGCCCGTTTTCGCGAGCACTTTGATGTTGATTTTCGCCGTTGCCCGCTTTATCAAGACTTAGCCGGCGGCATTATCCCTGCCGGCATTGAAGCGTACTTACCGTTATTCTTTGAAGACACCAGCAGCCTGTTTGATTATTTGCCCGACGATGCACAAGTGTTTTCCTTACAGGGTGTTGATGCTGCGGCAGAAGCTTTCTGGCAAGACATCCGCAGTCGCTATGAAGAACGTCGCGGTGATATTGAACGCCCGCTACTGCCGCCTGCCGACTTATTTATTGCCATTAACGAATACTTTGGCGCACTGAAAGACCATCCACGCATCGTCATTGATGCGCAGGATATCAGCCCTGGGGTTGGCCGTGAGCGCCTGCCCATACAGCCTTTTCCTGATTTATCCCTTGATGCGCGCGCTGCTGAACCGCTGAGCAAAGTTAAAGATTTTTTAGATAGTTTTTCCGGCCGCAGCCTGTTTACAGTGGAAACCGCAGGCCGTCGTGAAGTTTTGTTAGAACTGCTGCAGCGTATTACCATTACCCCTGTTGAGGTTACCGGTTGGGAGGACTTTTTAACCTCAGACAGCAAAATCGCCATCTGCGTCGCACCGATCGAAGCCGGCATTCTGCTCGATGACATCGCCCTCATCCCAGAAAGCGCCTTACTCGGTCAACGGGTTATGCAACGCCGTCGCCGTGAGAAAAACCGCGACGCCAGTCATGAAAATGTAATTCGTAATCTCACTGAACTGCGTGAAGGTGCACCAGTGGTGCATATTGATCACGGCGTCGGTCGTTACCAAGGCTTAGTCACCTTAGAAATCGAGGAGCAAGCTACCGAGTTTTTGATGCTTGAGTACGCCGATCAAGCCAAGCTTTATGTGCCTGTGGCCAACCTGCACTTAATCGCCCGCTACACCGGCAGTGACGACAGCAGCGCCCCGCTACACCGCTTAGGCACTGAGCAATGGCAAAAAGCTAAACGCAAAGCTGCCGAACAAGTACGTGATGTGGCGGCTGAGTTGTTGAATATTTATGCCATACGCGCCGCCCGTGAAGGCTTTGCCTTTAGCAATCCCGGTACAGATTATGCCACCTTCAGTGCCGCCTTCCCGTTTGAAGAAACTCCTGACCAACAAGTGGCCATCGATAACGTGCGCAATGACATGTTGTCAGGCAAACCTATGGACCGCTTAATTTGCGGCGACGTAGGTTTTGGTAAAACTGAAGTGGCTATGCGCGCAGCCTTTATTGCAGTGCATAGCGGCAAGCAAGTGGCCGTCTTAGTGCCCACTACATTATTGGCTCAGCAGCACTACAACAGTTTTCGCGACCGTTTTGCCGATTGGCCGGTACAGGTTGAAGTGATGAGCCGCTTCAAAACCGCCAAAGAAATCAAACAAGCCATCACTGACCTAGGCGAAGGCAAAGTCGATATTTTAATCGGCACGCATAAGTTGCTGCAAAGTGATGTGAAGTTTAATAACCTGGGCCTGGTGATCATTGATGAAGAACACCGCTTCGGTGTGCGCCAGAAAGAGCAACTCAAAGCTCTACGCAGTGAAGTGGACATCCTCACTCTGACCGCCACGCCGATCCCACGCACGCTAAATATGGCCTTTGCAGGCATGCGTGATATGTCGATTATCGCCACGCCACCAGCACGCCGCCTCTCGGTGCGCACCTTCGTGATGCAACGTGAAGATGCAGTGGTAAAAGAAGCCCTGCTGCGAGAATTATTGCGCGGTGGTCAGGTGTACTTTTTGCACAACGATGTAAAAACCATCGAGAAATGCGCTGCAGACTTAGCCACTTTAGTGCCGGAAGCGCGTATAGGTATCGGTCACGGACAAATGCATGAGCGCGAACTTGAGCAAGTCATGGCTGATTTTTACCACAACCGCTACAACGTACTGGTTGCTTCCACCATTATCGAAACCGGTATTGATATACCCAACGCCAACACCATTATCATTGATCGCGCCGATAAGTTTGGTTTAGCCCAGCTGCATCAATTGCGTGGACGGGTGGGCCGTAGCCACCACCAAGCTTATGCGTACTTGCTAACCCCAGCGCAAAAAAGTATGACCACCGACGCGCAAAAACGTTTAGAAGCCATCAGCAATGCCCAAGATTTAGGCGCTGGCTTTATGCTCGCCACCCATGACTTGGAAATTCGTGGTGCCGGTGAGTTACTCGGTGACGGCCAAAGCGGTGAAATCCAAGCGATTGGCTTTACTTTGTATATGGAAATGCTCGAGCGTGCAGTCGAGTCGATCCGTAAAGGTGAAACGCCCAACCTTGAGCAGCCACTCGATAGCGGCACTGAGATCAATCTGCGTGTGCCGGCCTTGATTCCAGATGAGTACCTGCCCGATGTGCACACCCGCTTAATTCTTTACAAACGTATTTCCTCGGCCAAAGACAACGCCGCCCTGCGCGAGTTGCAAGTGGAAATGATTGACCGCTTTGGTTTACTGCCTGATCCAGCCAAGCATTTAATCCGTGTCACCGAGCTTAAATTAAAAGCGCAAGTCTTGGGTATTGTTAAAATTGATGCCGGCCCTTACGGCGGCCGCCTTGAGTTTGCCAATGACACCTGTGTAGACCCAATGCGCCTAATTAAACTGATCCAAAGCCAACCGAAACACTACCGCTTTGAAGGTGCCACGGTGTTTAAATTTAATGTGCCAATGGATAACCCAGAGCAACGCTTTGCTACAATCGAAGCCTTGTTAGCACAATTGGCCGAATAACAATAATTTCAGGAGCAATATATGCGCTACCTTATACATTTCGTTCTTTTGCTCAGTCTAGGCAGTGCGCAAGCCTTCGCCAACGAATCTCAAGTGATCGAGTTGATTGTCTTTCGGCAAAGCAATGACAGCCTGCAAGCCAACCGGACTGCACCCGATAACTGGGCCAATGGCGCAACGCGAGTCACTGCCGAGATGTGGCGCAGTACTCAGCTTGACTTGCTAGCAAAGAAACTCACGCCAGACAACGGCTATCAGGTGATAATGCATAAAGCTTGGCTGCAAAATAACGATGGCACAACAGCTCAAGTAGCCATTAGCGACGGACACGCACATTTTCAACACCACCCTATCGAAGGAACGCTAACCTTTGATCTGGAGCGCACCAGCTCAGTGCAGCTGGACCTGTGGATCAATCAATTTAACCCTGATAAAACCCTGCGCAGCAGTGAGCGCTTCAAACAAAAAACCTTAGTCGTCAATGGGCAAGTGACCTTTGTTGATCACGGAAGTCTTGGCGCCTTGATCCGCATTCAAGCGCAACAAAGCACAGCACAGCCCGAACAAATCAAGCAAACAGATCAAATACAGACAGTGCCAGCGCCTCAGATGCATCTAGAAGACTTTGAGTAGCGCCTGTGTGCGCAAGAGCACGCGCTGCAAATAAGCAGCTTAGGGGGCTTTGCGTGATGACCCTGGCGAGCGGGCCGTGCTCCCACAAGTCGGTCTTACTCGATATCCGACAACCACTGCGCATAACCCTGCTCTTGCATCTGCGCTTTGGGAATAAATTTTAAACTGGCGCCGTTAATACAGTAGCGCAAACCACCACGCTCACGTGGACCGTCGGGAAAGACATGGCCTAAATGCGAATCAGCCACCGCACTGCGTATCTCAATTCGGCGCATATTGTAGCTGGTGTCAGTCTTTTCAGTGACAGCATGGGCGCTAATCGGCTGCACAAAACTGGGCCAACCGCAGCCCGACTGGTACTTATCGCGAGAACTGAACAGCGGCTCGCCACTGACGATATCGACATACAACCCCGGTTCAAACAGCTCATCATAGCGGTGACTAAAAGCACGCTCAGTGCCATTTTTTTGCGTAACCTGATATGCCTCACGACTTAAACGCTGCTGCAGTGTTTTGCTATCAGGCTTCTCAAAACGGCTGGCATCGAACGCCCGTGGCGCAGCGTCTTTTGGTACGGTTTTACTGAACAGAGGCTCATCAGCCAGATTCAAATCCACATGGCAGTAACCATTAGGGTTTTTCATCAAATAGTCTTGATGGTACTGCTCGGCATCGTAAAAATGCACCAGCGGCGTATTCTCCACCACCACCGGACGCTTGTAACGCTCTTGCAGTGTGGTTAAAGCCGCAGCAACCAACCCTTGCTCAGCAGGATCAGTGCTGTATATACCGGTACGGTATTGCACACCACGGTCATTGCCCTGTTTGTTTAAGCTGGTCGGATCAATGATGCGAAAGTAATACTGTAAAATATCATCGAGGCTGAGTGTATCAGGGTTATAAACAACCTTAACCGTTTCCGCATGCCCGGTTTTTCTATACACCACATCTTCATAGTTGGGGTTTTCGGTTGTACCGTTGGCATAACCAGAAACAGCATCTAAGACACCATCAATGCGCTCAAAGTAGGCTTCTACACCCCAAAAACAACCGCCGGCCAAATAAATCGTACGGGCATTAATCGGCACTGAGTCTTGATTTTTTTTCGGTTGATAAAAGGTATGCGCTGCATCGCTCAGGTCTGCACTGGGGTTAGCCAGCAAGGCCAAGGCCTGTGACTTATTGATGCTGCCCTTAACCACCCGCGCCAGCTGACCACGCTGATCAATCAGCGCCCAACTGGGGTAGACCTTAACCCCGAGACGTTTAATCAACTCACCACTGGGATCCATTCGCACGGGTAAATCAGGGTAATCCAAACCACTGTACCAGTCAGTAAAAGCATTTAAAGGCTGCTCTCCCAAAACACCAGGAGACGCCACTGTGAGCAGGTTAACCCCAGCCAGATCAGGATCGCTAACCCAGTCTTCTGTTTGTCCCAGCTCAGACAAGCACAAAGGGCACCAGCTGGCCCATAATTTAATCAGTGTTGGTTTGCTGGTATCTAAGCCAGCCGTTTGTGTACCGCGCACATCGGTTAATTGATGCACCTGCTGGGCTAAATTAAGCTGCGCAGATTTCGCCACAGCCAACGACTGCCCACTCGATACAAACCATATGAACAGCGCAGCCAGTACTGCAATCACAGTGATGACTTGCCAACGCATTGATAACAGCATGATGGTGTGCTCTATGTATAAGTGTTGTGCATTATGGCACGACACCTATACAAATCATTGTACATAGACAGATATTTCTGCTTAATTTACGCTAATAAGTGTTACGAGAAGTGAATCAAACGCCTTACCCATAAACTCTCTATATGGGTAAAATCAAGCTTAAATAACACAACAGCTGTCAGTGCCACGAGCTCTTTCTACCGCTGACTAACAACAACGATAACGCCCAATGTATTGCTTGGCCTATAAAAAAGCCCAATAAAAATATTGGGCTCAGTTAACCAACTCTTAATCTTAATCTTCCGGCATCTTTTGCCCTTTGATAGCAGCTTGGCGACCGAGTTCAGCCAGTATATTCGACACCACATCCAAACCTCTGCGGGCATCTTCATTCTGATTGAATTTTTTAACGCTTTGCCACAAAGTGGGCGGTGTAGGATTGGCTGCAGCTTGCGCCGAAGCATAGCGCAATGCATTGGTCAGCATCCAAATACCGCCAATGCTGTCCTCATATAACGCCATTAATTTTTGCAGCATGGCATCATCGGTCATTTCAATAACATCCGACGTGGCAGCCAACAGATCAACAATATTATGCAGACGCCTGCCTTGCAAAACCGGCGCTAACTTTTCCAACAAGTCAGCAAGACCCGCTAAAGTGGCTTCGTCTTGCAACGCTGGCAAGCACTTAAGTAGCTCCTGCATGGATTGAGTGGACGCTTCAGGATTTTGATTACTCATAGTCTTATCTCCTTAAACCAAGCCGCGAGCGACTGACCAATACACGCCCCGGTTAAAACCTTTGCGCATTAAGCCGCCTATTTTGGTAGCTGGGGTCGGGATAACATCTACATCGTAGTCGTACCAGAGTGGCATACCCACTTCCATGCCCATCTGCGCCACTGCCTGCACTTTGCCATCGTATTCGGCTACGGTTTTCCCCCAACGCATCAGGCCAGCAATATTGTTACAAATCACCGGTGACTGGTTATGACAACTGCCGCCTGCTTTACTGATCGGCAAGTCCACAGTATCGCCCATCACAAACACGTTTTCGAAACCTTCCAATTGCAAGGAATAGCGATCAGTAGGCAGCCAACCTTCGTTGTTCGGTGCTTGGGATATTCCAGAATCCAGCACAGCATCCACAGCACGAATCGGCGGAGTTTGAATCAGAATATCAAAATCCTCTTCCTCTCCTTCTGCAGAAATGGCCACCTTACGATCAGGGTCGACACTGGCCAGAGTAAAACCACGCTTATGGATAATACCTTTAGAATCAAACACACTTGGCAGAACTTCGCCGGTTGGTTTTTGCAAGAACAAGCAATTGCGTACGAGTTGAGCGATCGTCGGGTAGGTATAGACGATTTCGATTTGATCGCGCACCCCTCTTTTACGCAAAAACTCATCCAGCATCAGGGTGGTTTCCATTGGCGCAATACCGCACTGGTGAGGTACGTTCGGGGTAGTCGGGAAGGTTACGCCAATGAAAATTCGCCCTTTTTCAATGGTGGATATTTTCTCATAGAGCTTGCGCGCGGGATCATGCTGATAGAAGTGATTACCGGCTTCCTGCAAGCCTTCGATACGCTCTGGAGATGGAATACAACCAGTGGACACCACTAGGTAGTCATATTCATAGGTATCACCGGAACGCATTTTCAAGCGACTGTTTTTAAATTCAAAGCCATCAACCTGATCTAGGACAAAGTCGATTTCCGGTCGCAATAGTGAGGCTTGGTGACGCCTCAGCTCATCTTTGTAGAAGGCGCCAAAGGCCACATACATAAAAGCGGGTTTGTAATAGTGCCAAGGGCTGTTAGAGATCAAAATAATGCGCACTTCACCACGACTAATTTCCGCGTAAAGCTTGCTCACTAGATTATTGGCCGTCATGGTTCCGCCAATACCACCGCCAACTACGATTATATTTTTTATCATTATCGTGCTCCATTAAGTGTGGATGCAGCATGAGTCTTTCGCTTGCTGATGCTCTAAATTTTTACTCCTCCTCCGCCGCAAGCAGTTGCTGTAAAACATAAAAAGGTAATAAAGCCACTTCATGCCGATCAGGCATGCCTGCCGCGCTCTGTAACGCTAGCAATTCTGGCCATATCAATGTGGATTGCTCAGGAGGTTTATCCTGCAGAACACGCTCGAGGGCCTGTCGTGCAGTGAGTAGTTGAGATACTGTGATGCCTGGAGTTCTCGCGACAAGAATGCCGGTGACCGCTTGCGCCAAAGAGCAAGCTCGGATTCGATAACCTAACTCAGTGACCACGCCATGCTCGATTCGCGCATCTAGGGTCACGCTATCTTGACTTTCCAGTTGGCTTTTTAGAGTCAGCGTACGAACATCGCTACCGCTGAGGCGTCGGTCACGGCGTACGCTGGCCGCATAAGCTCTGAACTCAGCCAGTGAGTCAGATGGGGTTACTGTATCTGCAGGATGATTCACTCAACACCTCCAGCGTTAAGCTAAGCCATTAAAACAAACGACTGCTCAAAACACTGTTACAGATACACTCTGGTCAACAATTCGACATTAGTACCCCATGTTTCTCAATGGTGTAAGCAAGACTCATGCTTAATCGCTACATAACTGAAAAAGATGTAGAGCTAAAACGAGTTAATCTACAGCCATAAACTTAACAAATAACGTTAGGCTCAATGTCTAATTCAACTCCGTAGCGCTGACGAATATCAGCTTGAATTTGCGCTGCCAGTTCGAGTATCTGCTGGCCACTTGCCGAACCATAATTAACCAAGACCAGCGCCTGTTTAGCATGCACACCGGCATCGCCTTGGCGCACACCTTTCCAGCCGGCTTGCTCAATCAACCAACCTGCGGCCAGCTTCACTTGACCATCGGCTTGGACAAAGCTGACGATATGAGGATAGGTTTTCTGCAGTTGCTGGGCATGCTCAGTGCTAACCACGGGGTTTTTAAAGAAGCTGCCAGCGTTAGCAAGTTGTTTTGGGTCCGGTAGTTTTTCTGCACGTATCGCACAGACCGCACGACTGACATCCTGCGCTGTAGGTTGCGCTATCTGCTGATCGGCTAAATAACTACGTAAATGGCCGTAATCTAAGTGTAAAACGGCCTGCTTTGACAATTTAAAGATCACGCTTAAAATCACGCGACGGCCGGGTTCACGCTTAAACAGACTGTCGCGATAAGCGAACTGGCACTGATCATTACTCAAGCGCTGCGTTTGCCCCGTCTGTCGATCAAACACCAAAACACTCTCAAGATGATCTTTCAGCTCCACCCCGTAAGCACCAATGTTTTGCACAGGCGCGGCACCCACATTACCGGGAATCAAACTTAAGTTTTCTAAACCACTGAAACCTTGCGCTAGGCTCCACTGGACAAAAGCGTGCCAGTTTTCACCCGCTTGCACTTCAATCAGCGCGCAGTCAGCATCTTCATTGAGCAACTTAATACCACGCAGTTGCAGATGGATGACCAGCATCTCAAGGTCAGTTGTCAGTACTAAATTACTGCCACCACCGAGCAAAAACACTGCCGTTTCGCGCTGCTCAGCCCACAATAAAGCCTCGTGTAATTGCTCAAGAGTATTTACTGCAACAAAGAAACGCGCCCGCACATCAACCGCTAAGGTGTTGTACGGGCGCAAAGAAACCTGTTCTTGGATGTTCAAACTCACAAACGCGCCTTTATTTCATTCAGCAAGACTTGGCTGGCCTGCTCAAGCATATCCAGTACCAGCTCAAAGCCATCTTCGCCGCCATAATAGGGGTCTGGCACTTCATCAGGACGGATGCCAAAACGCGGCAGATACAGCGCCAACTCAGCTTTGCCATCAGCCGGCTGAATCGCTTGCAGATTGCTCAAGTTGCTATTATCCATGGCCAAAATCAGATCAAACTCAGCAAAATCTGCCGGCACAGCCTGACGTCCACGCAATGTCGATAAATCATAACCGCGCACAGCTGCTGCAGCTTGGGTACGTGGATCTGGTGCTTTACCAATATGCCAATCAGCCGTACCGGCCGAATCTATAGTGATTTTTTCGCTTAAGCCTGCCTGTTCAACATACCGGCGAAAGACCCCTTCGGCAGTGGGCGAACGGCAGATATTACCCAGACAGACAAATAAAACTTTCACGACATCTCCTTAAATAGCGCTCGATTAAATCGAGCTCGAAGCAAACAGCTCTCGAATACGCTGTAAATCTTCTGGTGTATCTACACCTGCAGGCGGTGTTTCAATGGCATCAGCCACATGAATCTGCTCACCGTGCCACAACGCCCGAAGTTGCTCGAGGCATTCGGTCAACTCAAGCCAACAAGGTCCCCACTCTACGAAACGCTGTAAAAAACCAGTCCTATAAGCATAAATACCAATATGACGGCGATAAGGAACAGTCGCTGGTAGCTGATCAGGATGCGCTAAAAATGCATCGCGCGCCCAAGGTAAAGGCGCACGACTAAAGGTCAGCGCTAAGCCATTTTTGTCACTGAGCACCTTGACCACATTATTGTTCATCAGGCTGGCCATATCCTCAATAGGCTCAGCTAAGGTGGCCATTGCCGCCTCGGGGTGCTTGGCGAGATTCTCTGCCACTTGGTTCACCACTGCTGGAGGAATCAAGGGTTCATCGCCTTGCACATTGACCACAATGGCATCTGCCGCCCAGCCCATAATCTGCGCCACTTCGGCTAAACGATCTGTGCCGGACTCATGCTCAGCACGGGTCATCACCACCTGCGCGCCAAAGCCTTGGCAAACATCAAAAATACGCTGATCATCGGTGGCAATCACCACTTGTTTGGCCGCACTTTTCTTAGCTTGCAGCCAGACACGCTGGATCATCGGCATACCAGCAATGTCTTGCAGTGGTTTACCAGGAAAACGCGTCGACGCAAAACGCGCAGGAATCACCACACTAAAGGCTTGAGTCATGATTTAGTCCAAGCGCTCATCATTGCTTAGGGTGCGCGCCTCAGTTTCCAGCATCACCGGAATATCATCACGAATCGGGAACGCCAAACCATCGGCTTTACACCAAAGTTCAGTTTTGTCTTCATTAAGTTGCACTGCGCTTTTACATAAAGGGCAGGCTAAAATATCTAAAAGTTTCGGGTCCATCTGCATATCCTCATCACGAATCAGTCAATAAACGCTTGAGCTGCCCAGCAAACCAGCTTGAAAAAGCCGCTGAGGGCTGTGCGGCTACTTGTACATACCAGCAATTGTCAGCAGCAAAGGCACGGCACTTAACCGCATCTTTTTCAGTCATAAGTACTGGCAGATCATCGCCAAAGTGTAAATCTTGCGCATTAAACTCAGCATGATCAGCAAAGGCATGTGCAATCGGTTGCCAGTCTAACCCTTCAAGCGTCTTGAAGAAACGCTGCGGATTACCAATACCAGCCACGGCATGCATTTTTTGTTGAGCAGGAAAATAACTCAAAGGCTCACGCCGCCCACTGCGCACATGCACCAGTTCAGTGGCGTGCAATTGCATCGCAAAACCATTGACACTGTCCTGCTGCGCGCCATTGCATAACACCGCGTCGACACTTTGCAGACGTTCGACCGGCTCACGTAATGGCCCTGCCGGTAAGCAGCGCTGATTACCCAGCCCGCGCGCCGCATCAATCAATACCAGTTCTAAATCACGCGCCAAACCGTAATGTTGTAAACCATCATCCGACAAAATAATGTCGACTGGATACTCAGCCAGCAACTGCTGTACCGCTTGTGCACGCTCTGGCGCGATCACTAAAGGTACGCCACTGCGCTGCACAATCAGCAAAGGCTCATCGCCCGCTTGCTCAGCAGAGTCATTCGCGCTGACCGTCCAAGGCAGGTGTGCCGGTTTCGCCCCGTAACCACGACTGACCACGCCAACCCGCAAACCTTGCGCGCGGCAGTAGTCGATCAGCCATAAAATCAGCGGTGTTTTGCCCGTGCCACCCACGGTAATATTGCCAACAACAATCACCGGTACGGGTGCGCGATAGGTGACACTATCGCCGCTAATAAAACGCGCGCGTTTGCGTTTAACCACAGTGCGATACAGCTGTTCAAGCGGCCACAACAGAATCAATCCGCGATGCCCATAATACCAAGCATGCTGTAAGCGCTGACTGAGTTTCACGGTTCGGCTTGCGCCTCTACGGTAGTAATACGCAACTGTGAAAAACCCAACTTCGATGCTGCATCAATAGCAGTCACCACCGCCTGATGCGGTGCTTTGGCATCGGCACTGAGCATCACTGGCAAATGCTGATCACCGCCCGACTCAACACGTAACGCTTCCATCAGCGCGGTCAAATCGTTACGTACTAAACTTTTACCGTTTAACGCAAAGGAGCCATCCACACCCACTAATATCTCTAGAGGGGTTTTCACCGCTGCCTCTGGCGGGGTGCCACTGACGGCTTCAGGCAAATCAACTTTAAGTTGTGTTTCTCGGGTAAAGGTTGTAGTAACAACAAAGAACAACAGCAAAATAAACACCACATCAATCAATGGTGCTAAATTTATATCAACCGGCTCGCGGGGTTTACGAGGGAATTTCACGCTTTCTCCTCACTCAACTCAACCTCACGATCACCCTGCACCACTTCAACCAACTTAATTGCTTCTTGCTCCATATTCACTACGAGCTCTTCCACACGACGTTGTAAAAAACGGTGAAAAAATACCGCGGGAATCGCCACAAACAAACCTGCTGCCGTGGTCACCAGTGCTTTAGCAATACCGCCAGCCAATTGCGGTGCATTAGCCATACCCGAGCCCATAAAGGCTCCAAAGATCTCAATCATTCCCAACACTGTGCCCAGCAGACCTAATAGTGGTGTGATCGCAGCAATAGTACCCAGCGGCGTTAAATAACGCTCCAGCTCATTAACAACTTTAGCGCCGGCCTCTTGAATACTTTCTTTCATCATTTCACGACCATAGCGTGAGTTGGCCAAACCGGCTGCAAGAATCTGACCCAATGGAGAACTCGCGCGCAATTCATTGAACTTATTACTGTCCATTTTTTTATCTTGCACCCAGCGCCACACTTGTCCGAGTAAATGTGGCGGACTGACGCGTGACGGACGCAACGTCCACAAACGCTCAGCAACAATGGCAACTGCAATAATTGAGCACAGTACAATAGGCAGCATAATCCAGCCGCCCGATTTGATCAGTTCCCACACAATAGCTACTCCAGCAATAAATTCTGCTAACTTTAGCACAGGCCAACGCTTACACCGAACGCTATGGTTCTCATTTTTAGCGCCAAAAACGCGATTGCATCGCCATCGTCCACGGCTCGGCATAAGCGCCTAAATAAATTCGCACGGCTTTATCCTGCGCCGTATCATAAATACGTACCTGCTGACGCTGTAAATTCTCCAGAACTTGCGGGTGCGGATGCCCGTAGCTGTTATGTTTACCACGAGAAATAACTGCATACTGTGGCGCAATAGCCTGCACAAAACGCCGTGACGTTGAAGTACGACTGCCATGATGCCCGACCACCAACCAATCAGCTTTTAACCACGGCCAGCTGGCCAATAAAGCCGCCTCGCCTGCTGTATCCAGGTCACCGGTTAACAATAAGCGTTCACCCTGTGCATGTATTAGCAGTACACAAGATTGTTGGTTACTGTCGATAGCATGCGGCCACTGCCAACGCCAAAACCACACGCCATCCCATTGCCATTGCTGCTCAGTACAAGCCTGCGCTGAAAACACCATTGGATGCTCTGCTGACTGACCACTTATGACCTGCGCCACTGGCAGAGCATCAAGCACTGCTTGCGCCCCACCCGCATGATCAGCGTCAGCATGAGAGAGCAGCAGCGTATCCAAGTGTGTTTGACCAAAACCTCGTAGCAGCGGCACAATAACACGCTCACCGCTGTCAAACCCAGAGACAAAAGGGCCTGCATCGTATAATAGGCTGTGCTGCGCTGTTTTAATCCACACTGCCTGGCCTTGCCCCATATCCAGCAGCCAAACTTGCGCCTGTCCATCAGCAATCATTTCAGGTTTGGAATATATTAAAGGCAAACACAACAGCACGCCGGCCGACACAGGTAATAACGGACGTGGCAATAAAAAACACAAGACACCCAGCACAGCCAGCGCCAGTCCTTGCCCAGTGACCGCTGCACCTTGCCAGGCAGGCCAACCCTGCGCAAACCATGCCAGCACAACAAACATAGTATCTAAGCACCAAGCGGCGGCACTGAACACCCAAGTGGCTAAATGCGGCCACGGCATCAATAGAGCACCCAATAGCGTCAGCGGCAAGGCCAATACACTCAGCCACGGCACAGCAAAAATATTAGCCGCAGGTCCCATCACACTAACCGGCAAACTTAAAGCGAGCAGAAAAGGTGCTAAACCAACGGCCGCAACCCACTGTGTACGCAGGAGTATGTGCCACCAGCGCCATGGCCCTAAACGCGCAGAAAACGCGAGAATCAACGCAGCTACAGCCACGAACGATAACCAGAATCCAGTCTGCAATACCACCAACGGCTCATGCACTAACACCAAACACAATGCGCTCAAATAGGCTGTCCATACGCTTAAAGACTGAAAGCGCCAACGCCATAACAACGCGACCACCACCATGATGCACGCGCGCTGCACTGGCACAGCAAAGCCTGCAAAAGCGCCATAGGCCAACGCTGCAGACATCGACAACGCACAGGCAATCGGCAGCCAAGGCAGACGCTGTGGCCAACAACCTAAACGCATCAACCAGAACACAGCAGCATAGGCAACAGCGGCAATCAAACTGATATGCTGCCCCGAAATAACCATTAAGTGCACTGTTCCAGTGGCTTGCAGCGTTTGCCATTGCTCAGGTTGCAAAGCAGAGCTGTCACCCAATATTAAGGCGGCCATCACAGCCTGCGCCTGCGGCGGAGCATAGCGCTGTAAGCGCTCGCGAACCTGCTCGCGCCAATGATGCAAACCCTGTCCTGCGGCTAAACGCTGCCCCGCTTTAATTGAGCCGGTCGCACCGATGCGTTTAGCAAACAACCATGCTTGGTAGTCAAAACTATGAGGATTCAGCAAACCATCGGGTCGCTTGAGTCGCACCGCTAAACGCCAGCGCTCACCCGCTTTTACTGACTGTGGCGGCGCACGCCAGGACAAACGCATGCGCTTGGGCAGTTGCGCACGCCGTGATTGCCCATCCGCTAATTCAAAACGTACCGTTGCAGGCTGCCCAGCAACCACAGGCCACTCAGGTAAACTCGCAACAGTGCCTTCGACCCACAAGGTGCGACCGTCCAAATCAGGCGCAAGCTGATCATCCACAGCCCACTGTGCACTCAAGCACGCCCAACACAGACCCAGCAGTACAAAACCCGCCGGATATAAGCCTCTGTAGAACAATAGACAAGCAGTAACGAAGCCAAAGCTCAGTACAACCGTGCTTGGCAAGCTAGGTAACCAGCGCAAACTGAGCATGCCAATAATAAAAGCCAGTATCGATAGTCGCATACCGCTACCTCCCTGTAGCATTTGCAAACACAAATTCTTAGCAAAACTGTATTTCCAGTGCTTTTGTCACACCCTGTAACAGCACCGCGCGCGAATAAGATGCATAATAGACGAGCTTTAGCATGTCAGAGAAGATTCATGCCTCGTCAACTATTCAAACGCTACATGCCCGACCCTGAAAAGTTAAAACGTAACCCATCATTACGCTTCTTGGGCAGCCTTATACATGATGCAAACTTATGGCATCTGAACCGTCACTCAGTGGCGCGCGCCGTTGCTGTGGGTTTGTTTTGGGCAATGATCCCTATGCCTATGCAAATGTTTGCTGCGGCATTTTTAGCGATTCCGATGCGTGCTAACCTGCCCATATCCGTTAGCCTAGTGTGGCTGACCAACCCCCTTACTATGCCGGCAGTTTTTTTCGTTAACTATAAGCTCGGTACTTGGCTGCTCAACACGCCAGCCATGCAAATGCCTGACAAAATCAGCATCAACTGGATTTTACATGTCACGACAACACACTGGCAGCCTCTCTATGCAGGCTCCATTGCCATGGGTCTGACCCTTGCCATAGCGGGCTACATCAGCACTGTTTTATACTGGCGCTGGTGGGTCAATCGCAGCTGGAGAAAACGTAGAAAACTGCGCGAATCACGCTCAAACAGTTGATTTTAAAAAGATTTTTGACACTACTAGAAAAATGAGTATACTAGGCCTCGCGGAATGGAGCAGTCTGGTAGCTCGTCGGGCTCATAACCCGAAGGTCGTAGGTTCAAATCCTGCTTCCGCAACCATATCTAAAAGCCTTAACTTTCAAAGAGTTAGGGCTTTTTTTATGCCTGCAATTCACATCTTAAAAATCGCCTAAAAAGGCTCTGTGCCCAAACCGTGCCCTGTGCGTGTCAAATCTTAACAAAAGCTTTTCCAGTACTGGTTGGTTTGACCTTAAGTTTTCACATACACATCCATCTTTGCTCAAAGGCTTCAATTAACTCCAGCCGCGGCATTGTATTGCGATATTCACCACCCATAAAACCACTCACTTATTTAAATAAGCAACTTATGGCCTGAAGAAAGCCTCAGCTATATGGGGATGGTGTAATACTTACCTTAAAATTCAGAAACCAATCAGATATTATTCAAGATTTATTTGAAATTTAAAAAGCGTTACGAGCTGCATGATGTATTGGATTGGTTAATCAAGAAATTTTTCATCAATACCCGCTCTACGCCGAAGAATACAGCTAACATTTAATCAAATAATTTTAACTGGTGACTCATCACAGCTCGTAACTTTCCAGGCCGCACCGGTTTGTTCAGCATGGGAATACCCAACTTTTTTCGAAGCGTTTGCTCTTGGTCAGTATAGTCTGCTGTAATCAGTACCGCAGGCAGGTTGTCTGAAAAACACGCGCGTAGCTGCTCAACCACACGCAAACCTGTTACACCATTGTCTAGGTGTAAATCCACAATAACCAGATCTGGCGCAACACCATTAAGCGCTTTAATTGAGCCACTGTAATCTGCCGCCAAAACCACCTCACACTCCCATTGAGTCAGTAACGCAGCCATGCTATGTAAAATATCAGGCTCATTATCGACCACCAGAATACGCTGTCCACGCAAGGTATTAACAATAGTGGCACTCGGTAAGCTTGCGATTGATTGCTGCACCGGAGCAGCTGTAATTGGCACTTCCACACTAAAACAAGAACCAAAGCCCTCACGCGACCATAGATCCACTTGCGCATCTAAAATGCTGGCAATACGCTCAACAATAGCTAAACCAAGACCGACGCCTTTGCGACCATTTGAATGGTTATTTGCCAGCTGATTAAACTCTAAAAATATTTTCTCTTGCTGCTCTAGCGCAACCCCCACTCCCGTATCCCAAACCTCTAAACGTACATTTTGACCACGACGGCGTACACCCAGTAAAATGCGTCCAGATTCGGTATAGCGGCAAGCATTACTAAGAAAGTTTCTTAAAATTCGCGTTATTAAATGGCTGTCGGTAAAGACACATAAAGACGTTTGAAATACATTAAGCTGTAACCCTGCTTCCTGCGCAACAGGCTCAAACTCAGATGCTAAAGAGTTAAAGAGCTCATCAATACGGTAAGCTGCAAAAGACGGTGTGATTGCTGCTTGATCAAGACGGGCAATATCCAGTAAATCCACCAGTAGATCTTCAGCTCCCTCGAGCGCCATATGCGCACGCTCCAACAAATGCTTCTCTGTTGGCGGCAACTCACGCTCACGTAACGTAGACATCAATAAGCGTGCCGCATTTAAAGGTTGTAATAAATCATGACTGGCGGCAGCCAAGTATCTGTCTTTGCTGCGATTCGCTTCTTCTGCAGCATCTCGCGCCTCACGTAAAGCCAATTCGATCTGCTCACGCCGGCTAATTTCTTCTTGTAGGTATTGATTGCTCAACTGTAGCTCGCTGGTACGCTCATCAACTCTTTGCTCCAGCTCATGATTCATTTTTTGTAAGCGGTATTGGCTTTTTTTTCTCTCTGAAATATCAGCAACAAAGCCTTCTAACACACCCGGCTCGTCATCTTTCAATAAGATATTCATCAAGACATCTATCGGTTTACCATCTTTGCAAAACAAGCGTGTTTCGTAGCCGCGCACAATCGTATTATCCAGTAATTCCTTACGGATACTTTTAACCTCTTCGACCCCGCCGACAAACACACTAAAAGTCTCAGCGCCATTAATAGCTAAAAACTCTTCAGCACAGGCATACCCTAGCATGTTGGTTAGAGCAGGGTTAACAGCACTAAACCCACCACCAATACGTGACTGAAAAATACCGTAGGTCGCATGTTCAAACAGCCATTTATAACGGTTACGCTCGCACTCTAATTCTTCGAGTTGCAGTAGCAGCTCTGGGTAGTAGCTTTTACGTGCTGACTGATCACTTAAACCCAATAGCCCAGCTAATACTTGCTTAGAGTGCTTCGCCATACACCACTTCCATATCACGCTGATTCGATACTCGGGGATTGGTCAAAATACACGGATCGACCATGGCATGGCGTGATAAAAAGGGAATATCAGAGCTGTTGACACCATAGATACCCAAACTGTCATGAAAACCAACCGCACGCTTAAAGGCAATTAAATAATCAATCAAGTGCTGGCGAACCTGTGGGGGCGTCAAGCCTCGGCAATCAATGCCTAAGGTTTGCGCAATAATTTTAAAACGATCAGGCGCCGCGTCGAAATTAAACGCCACAACATGCTCAATTAACGCCGCGTTACACTGCCCATGCGGCAGATCAAGGTAACCGCCTAAGCTATGCGACATGGCGTGTACCGCACCCAAAATCGCATTAGAAAACGCTAAGCCAGCCTGCATGCTGCCAAGCATAATTTGCTCGCGTAAGATGATATCCTCTGGGTTTGCGATCATCTCGACCAAATTACCACTGATCAAACGCATGGCTTCAAGCGCGTGATGGTCAGTTAGCGGACCGCTACCAATCGAGACAAAGGCTTCAATTGCGTGCACCAAGGCATCAATGCCCGTACAGGCGGCTAGAAAAGGATCCATGGTCAAAGTTGTTTCAGGGTCAATCAAGGACACATCGGGCACAACTGACTTACTGACAATAGAGAATTTCATTCGCTGCTGTTGATTAGAAATAATAACAAACTGCGAAACATCGGCCGAGGTACCTGCGGTGGTCGGGATTAGAATCAGCGGTGGACTCGGTAAGCGAATGGTATCCACGCCCTCAAACTCTATAATACTGCGTCCGTGCGCGACAACAATGCCAATGCCTTTTGCACAATCCATGGGGCTCCCACCGCCCACCGCAACAATCGCGTTGCAGTTTTGTAGTTTATAGATCTCTGCGCCATGCATCACTTCTTCAGCACGGGGATTAGGTGATACCTCAGTAAAAACATGATAGCTAATCCCCTGCTCTTGTAAGCTTGCTTCAACATCAGCAACCCAACCCGCAGCCAGCACGCCAGAATCAGAAACAATTAAGACTTTGCTGGCACCAAAAGCGCTAACAAAACAACCTACACGGTGCCGACACCCCGCACCAAATACAATTTCAGGAGAAACAAACTTACGTAAATCACTGATTGACCGACTCATAAATACTCGTCTTATAATTATCGTAAAGCAGATATCACGGTATAAGCGACATGCCAAGCCACTGCACAGACAGTGTGTCACGGCATATCATTTACTGTTCTTTAGTCTACCAAAACACTAGGGCTTTCAGTACTAGCCAAGAGTATACACAGTGTTATTAAGCGCTGTTTTAAATGACGTAGACAGAGCAGTGCTTAGAAGAGTTGGAAGGTTTTTTGATAAAAGCTCAATTCCAATCGCAATACTTCAGCAAGGCTCTCCGCTTGCCGAAAGCCATGTCCTTCATCAGCAAACATATGGCATTCAACTGTCACGCCCTGAGTCTCTAGAGCCGCAACCATCACAGCTGTTTGCTCTGGTACGACCACGGCATCACGGCCACCTTGAAAAAAAATCACTGGGGTTGTAATGCGCGCCACCTGTTTTAACGGAGCTCGCGCAGAAAACTTGTTTGAATCGCCCAACAGCCAGTCTAGATAGTCACTCTCAAACTTGTGCGTCATCTGCCGCAACCCCCAAGGATCGCTCACACCATACAAGCTAGCAGCCGCTGTAAACTGCTGACTGGCAGCGATGCTTAACAATGCCGTATATCCGCCAGCACTCGCACCACGCACGCAGATCTGTTGTGGATTAACCCAATTTTTTTGTATCAGATATTGAACCAGTGCACACACATCCTCAACCTCTACAAGGCCCCACTGATGGCGTAAACGCTGACGATAGTGTCGGCCAAAGCCTGTGCTACCGCGGTAATTGAGGTCTGCCACAGCAAAACCGCGCTGCGTCCAAAACTGAATACGCGAATCAAATACCGGGTAACACGCAGAAGTCGGCCCACCATGCAAAAAAATCACTAACGGTGGTCGTTCTGTCTCAGCCAATTTGTAACGTGAATTACAGGCTGGATAAAAAAACGCATGAACCTGCTCATTATCACTACTAGGGAAATAAAAACCATGAGGCTTTGAAATCTCATCAATACCAAGGCCGCTATCTAGCTGGGTTAATACGCGAACTTGCGCGGTTGCTCTATCAATCGCTAGAACAGCTGTACCTCGCGCAACATGCGAAGCAATGCAATAGAAAAACGCCTCATCAGCAGCCAAGTGTCGTAACCGACTGTACTCTTTAGCCAATACTTTAATCATGCGGTTTTTAGCAAACGAATACACTGCCAAATGACCAAAACCATTATGTAACCAACTGATCAAGTACTCATCATTGTTCAGTGGTACATAATTACACCCGCCTAATTGCCAAGGTGCGCCAGCATAGTCAGCCTCGAGTCCTTGCAATTTATTTAACTGAGCAAAACTATCTTCACGCCACAGCTGCCAATACCCCTGCTGATCATTGAGTACAACCACTCGATTCTGCTGATCAAACAACGGCTGTTGTAAGGCAGCATCACCTTCAGCTCCGCCTACACAATAGGCCTGCCCCCACTCACCGCCAATATCTCGCTGCGTGCACCACGCTTGCGTTTGCGTCCATGGTTGATCAGGTTTTTGCCACTCAATCCAGACTAAACGCTCACCATTGGGGCTGAGTCTTGGCGCAGCGTAAAAATCACTGCCTTCGGCAATCACCGCAGGCTCTGTACGTGCTTGATCGGCTACGTTGACTAAACTTAAGCTGACAATACGGTGCACAACACCCTGATGACTGTGTTCTTCTTCAATTGCAATAATACTTTGCGTAACAGGGTCAAATTGCATATCAGCATAACGGCAATGGCTGCGCTGGGTCAGTTGCTGCGCTTCACCTTGCCAAGTCTGCACATACACCTGCTGATCCGCCTCATTGACAAACACTAGAGCGGTATCGGTGAGGCAAAACGAACCTCCGCCGTATTCATAGACACGGCTGCGCACTGAAAAGCCCGCAGAAGTAAACACCTCTATTGCCTGGGTAGCATGATCAAATCGATACACCAAGGTGCGCGCGGTTTGCGGATCAGACTCTGACCAAAACACACCCTGCGCAGAGACTTTTAATTCATTCAAGTCGCGCCCAGCGGCAGCAGCGTATTCGGCACTCCACTGACTGGGCCAATATCCAGCTGCAAACTCATGCGAAGCTAACATTTCACCTCAACCTTTGATAATGATGCTAGACATTTTCTCATTGCGAAAAACCATCTGTTCCACACCAAGAGGCGCGTGCTCAGCCTGCTCTCGTGCCGCCAGAATCATTCCATGATGTTCTGATTTACTGCACACAGGATCGGTATTACTAGCATCACCAGTCAGCATAAAGGCTTGGCAACGGCAGCCGCCAAAATCTTTTTCTTTCTCATCACAGGAGCGACAAGGTTCCGGCATCCAATCAAAACCGCGAAACTTATTAAAGCCAAACGACTCCTGCCAAATGTGCTGAACGCTGTGCTCTTTGACATTGGGAAACTGAATCGGTAACTGTCGCGCGCTGTGACACGGCAAAGCTGTGCCATCAGGGGTGATGTCTAAAAACAAACTGCCCCAGCCATTCATGCAGGCTTTGGGGCGCTCTTCATAGTAGTCAGGGGTGACGAAAATCAGCTTGCAGGGATGGTTTTCTGCAGCGAGTTTTTCCCGCCATTCTTGAGTGACTTTTTCTGCACGCTCAAGCTGGTCACGGGTGGGCAATAACGCTGCACGATTGAGCTCTGCCCAGCCATAAAACTGACAGGTGGCCAACTCAACAAAATCAGCATCCAACTCAATGCACAGTTCAATAATACGGTCCATTTGATCAATATTGTGCCGATGCGTGACAAAGTTGAGCACCATTGGATAGCCCGCTGCTTTCACGGCTTTAGCCATGGCAAGTTTTTGTGCAAAAGCTTTTTTCGAGCCGGCCAACATATTGTTGACCTCTTCATCAGCCGCCTGAAAGCTGATTTGAATATGGTCTAAACCGGCATCACTTAACTCAGCAATACGCTTTTCTGTCAGGCCAATACCTGAAGTAATTAAATTGGTATAAAAACCTAAATCGCGCGAGGCTTTAACCAACTCAGCTAAATCTTGGCGCACCAAAGGCTCGCCACCCGAAAAACCAATTTGTGCGGCACCCAATTCACGCGCCTGCTTAAAAACTTCAATCCACTGCGCGGTTGTTAATTCTTCACCACTGCGCGCAAAATCAACCGGGTTTGAACAATACGGGCACTGCAAAGGGCAACGGTAGGTTAATTCGGCAAGCAACCACAACGGAGGACTTTGTGTTGCATTAGCAGGACTCAAGCCAGAACTGTGCATACGCCACCCCCATAAAAGTTAAAACATCTTCGTCTAAGTCTTGCACATCAGGAAACTGTGCTTGTAACTCCGTAATAATTTGCGCAATACAGCGTTGCCCATCAACTAACTTTAAGATATGTGCGGCGCTCTCATTGAGCTGAATCATCCCTTCTGGATAGAGCAGTACATGGCAATTTTGTACCGGCTCCCACTGCAAGCGAAAGCCGCGCCGAATGCGTGGGCACTGATCAATACTGATATCACTCATACCGCCAACCCCCGATGCCAGATCGGCTGATCAGTGACTGTGTGATACGGCGGACGTTTAAGCTCGTACGCCATACTCATGGCATCGAGCATGCTCCACAGCACATCCAGTTTAAATTGCAGGATTTCTAACATGCGCTGCTGCGCTGCTAATGTGGTGTAGTGTTGCACAGTGATTCGAAGGCCATGCTCAACATCGCGACGCGCTTCGCTGAGGCGCTTACGAAAGTAGTCATAACCACTGTTGTCGATCCAAGGATAATGTTGCGGCCAAGCATCCAGACGTGATTGGTGAATATGCGGCGCAAACAACTCAGTTAACGAGCTGCTCGCGGCTTCTTGCCAACTGGCGCGGCGAGCGAAGTTAAGGTAGGCATCCACCGCAAAGCGCACACCCGGCAACACCAACTCACCGGACAACACCTGCTCACGGTCAAGGCCGACGGCCTCAGCCAAACGCAGCCATGCCTCAATACCGCCCTCATCACCCGGCGCACCGTCATGGTCCAAAATGCGTTGCACCCACTCACGACGCACATCACGATCTGGGCAGTTGGCCATAATCGCGGCATCTTTCATGGGTATATTGATTTGATAATAAAACCGATTGGTCACCCAACCTTGAATCTGTTCACGCGTGGCCTGCCCATTGTGCATTGCGACGTGATACGGGTGATGAATATGATAATAATCGCCCTTGGCACGTAGAGCTTGCTCAAACTGCTCGGGGGTCATTGCTTGCTCGCTCATCGCAGGCTCCTAGAGTTGAATACTCATTCCGTCATAAGCCACTTCAACACCGGCAGCATGCACTTGCGCGCGCTCAGTTGAGTCTTCATCAAGAATGGGGTTGGTGTTATTGATATGAATTAAAATACGGCGTGCATCAGGGTACTGCGCTAGCACTTCAAGCATGCCACCGGCACCCTCTTGCGCCAGATGCCCCATCTCACTGCCAAGTTTGCTGCCCACACCGCAGGCTTGCATCTCATCATCGCGCCACACGGTGCCATCAACTAATAAACAATCAGCGCTATCCATCATGCGGCGGACGTTATCATCCATTTCACCCAAACCCGGTGCATAAAACAGTTTTTTGCCGGTGCGGGTATCTTCAATCAGCAAACCAATATTGTTACCTGGGTGCGGATCGTCACGGCGTGGCGAGTAAGGTGGTGCATTACTGCGCAAAGACATTGCGGTAATACTCAGTGCTGGACAGGCAGGAACAGTAAAAGGCTGACCATCCAAACTGATCAAACGGTGCTTAAGGCCACCATTCCAGTGGGCAAGCATATTAAATATTGGGAAACCTGAGGTTAAATCTTGATGCACCATATCTGTGCACCACACATCATGCGGACAGCCTTCACGCAAGGTCAGTAAACCTGTGACATGGTCGATCTGGCTGTCGAGTAAAATAATGCCAGCTATCGCGGTATCGCGCGCTTGGCGTGCGGGCTGCAGCGCGGGAAAGGCTTCGAGTTGCGCTCGAATATCTGGCGATGCATTACATAAAATCCAATTGACGCCGTCATCACTGATAGCAATCGACGACTGGGTACGTGGTGCAGCGCGTAACGTGCCTTGGCGTAGACCATGGCAGTTGTTGCAATTGCAGTTCCACTGCGGAAAACCGCCGCCAGCGGCTGAGCCCAATACCTGTATATACATGATTTTTCCTTAGTGACCCCAGCCGGAGCTGGGGCCTAGTCGTTAGACGATTTTTAGCATCAAGCGATAGCTATTAACGATTTGAAATGTACATCGTCACTTCAAAGCCAATACGCATATCGTTATAGGTAGGTTTAGTCCACATAGTAGATTCCTCTCTTATTAAAACCGGTGTATTCCGGTACCTCTATTAATAGCGTTGTTTCGAAAAACCACCAACGGTACTTTGGGACCGTTTTTTGCTGCCATTGGTCGCATTATTTTCAGAGGGTTATTAACTGATTTTCAAACAAAAAAAACGCAGCCATATGGCTGCGTTCGACTAAAACAAAGTAAGTTGTGCTGGGGCGCAGCCTTAAAAAAAGACCCTACTCGTTTGTCGATAAAGTCCGAACCTCTTAGAAGGCTCGAACATCTCGGAGACTCTCTGTCAAGGCGATGTCTGCTTCAAGCACAGAAAACAGACACACCTCTACAACACTTCAGTCGCTTAGAAAAAGCCTAAAGGGTTAATGTCATAACTGATAAGCAGATTCTTAGTTTGCTGGTAATGATTGAGCATCATCTTATGCGTCTCACGACCAACACCGGATTTCTTGTAACCACCAAAGGCTGCGTGTGCTGGATACAGGTGGTAGCAATTGGTCCACACTCGGCCGGCTTGAATACCACGACCCATGCGGTAGGCACGGTTAATATCACGCGTCCACAGGCCCGCACCTAAACCAAACTCGGTATCGTTAGCAATTTCTAACGCTTCTGCTTCATCTTTAAAGGTGGTTACTGCAACCACTGGACCAAAAATCTCTTCTTGGAAGATGCGCATTTTGTTATGACCTTTAAGCAAGGTCGGCTGGATGTAGTAACCGCTGGCAAAATCACCTTCAAGGTGTTCAATTTGACCACCTGTGAGCAACTCAGCGCCTTCTTCTTTAGCAATGTCCATATAGGACATGATTTTCTCAAACTGCTGAGCCGATGCTTGCGCACCAACCATAGTTTCAGTATCCAGTGGGTCACCGCGACGAATCTGCTTAATCTTCTTCATGACCACTTCCATAAAGGGCTCATAAATAGACTCTTGAATCAGCGCGCGTGACGGGCACGTACAAATTTCGCCTTGGTTAAAGAACGCCAGCACTAAACCTTCTGCCGCTTTTTCAATAAACGCAGGCTCAGCATTCATAATATCTTCAAAGAAGATGTTTGGTGATTTACCGCCCAACTCAACGGTGCTTGGAATAATATTTTCTGCAGCACATTTCATAATGTGCGAACCCACGGGGGTAGAACCCGTAAAGGCAATTTTGGCAATGCGCGTACTGGTAGCAAGCGCTTCACCTGCTTCACGACCAAAACCCTGTACGACGTTCAGTACGCCAGGTGGTAATAAGTCACCAATCAATTCCATCAAAACAGTAACTGACAACGGAGTTTGCTCTGCAGGCTTTAAAACCACGCAATTACCTGCAGCCAAAGCCGGTGCCAATTTCCATGCGCCCATTAATATCGGGAAGTTCCATGGAATAATTTGTCCAACCACGCCCAATGGCTCGTGGAAGTGGTAGGCAGCAGTGTGCTCATTGATTTCTGCAGCCGAGCCTTCTTGAGCACGTAAACAGCCAGCAAAGTAGCGGAAGTGGTCAGCGGCTAATGGTATATCAGCATTTAACGTTTCACGTACTGGCTTACCGTTATCCCAGGTTTCAGTGACAGCCAGCAGCTCTAGATTTTCTTCCATACGGTCTGCAATACGCAGTAGAATGCGAGCACGGTCTTGCGCTGAGGTTTTACCCCAAGCAGCAGCTGCAGCATGAGCGGCGTCTAAAGCTAAATTGATATCGTCAGCATCTGAGCGTGGGAACTCCCCCGCAACAGCACCAGTAACAGGTGTGGTGTTGGTAAAGTACACACCGTTTACGGGCGGTACAAATTCTCCACCAATATAGTTGCCGTAACGCGGCTTAATTGTGAGCAAAGAACCTTGCGTGCCTGGTTGTGCATATATCATGAGAGTATCCTTTTTGATTTAATGCCTGCGCCAACCGCGGGCAGGTGATGATTTGATAATAACCACTCTCCCACAGCGGCCAAATCCATCCAACGCATCAAAGATCTAGTTATTTAGAACTAGGTAGAACGCGCTGATACTCAAGGCCATCCCCTGTAACAACTCGTACACAACAAGTCTCTCGCCCCCTTCTCATACAAAGCGAAAACACGGCGCCATAGACACAACAAAACCGGCCACGGCCGGTTTTGTTGTGTCTAAGTAAGACTTAAAATATTACATCGTATGTTCTTTTGGCAGCTTAAAGGTCCAGACCATACCGCCTTGGTTATACTCTTTAACCCGCTTGGCAACCTCGCCACCCCATAACGGTACAGCGCCACCCCAGCCTGAAACAACACTGATATATTGCTCCCCATCCATATCCCAAGTCACTGGTGCACCTAACACACCAGAACCTGTTTGGAACTCATACAGTTTTTTACCGGTTTTTGCATCGAAGGCCATTAAAAAGCCTTCGGGATTACCGGTAAACACTAAGTTACCCTTGGTCGCCAATACCCCCCCCCACAAAGGTGAATAATTTTTATAACGCCATACCTCTTTACCTGTTTTCGGATCAATAGCTTTTAATACACCAATATAATCTTCATTCAGCGGTCTAATGGTAAAGCCCGCACCGAGGTAGGCCGCGCCTTTTTTATAGGTCACGCCTTCGTTCCAGATATCCATGCCCCACTCATTGACCGGCACATAAAACAAACCAGTGTCTTGGCTGTAAGCCATTGGCATCCAGTTTTTCGCACCTAAGAAGGCGGGTGCCACAAATACTGAACTGCCTTGCTTACCAGCACTCGGCGCGCCAGGACGGTTGCTCTCGTCATATATTGGACGGCCATCTTTATCCAAGCCTTTAGCCCAAGTAATCTTGTCCGCAAACGGGAAACCACGAATAAATTTACCATTGGTACGATCCAGCACATAAAAATAACCATTACGGTCAGCTGTGGCTGCAGCCTGAATGGTTTTACCGTTTTCTTGATAGCTAAAGGGAACAACCTCATTGACGCCATCATAATCCCAGCCATCATGCGGTGTAGTTTGGAAGTGCCATTTAATTGAACCATCATCTGGGTTAAGCGCTAAACGTGATGACGAAAATAAGTTATCGCCTGGGCGCATATGCGAGTTCCAAGGTGACGGGTTACTGGTACCAAATAATAAAGAATCCGTTTCAACATCATAAGTGCCACCCAGCCATGGTGCTGCACCACCGGTTTTCCATAAGTCACCCGGCCATGTTTTACCTGCTTCACCACCGGAAATACCATTTTCAATTTTTTTACCGTCTTTCCACACATACCCCATATGACCTTCAACGGTTGGACGCGTCCAAACCAGATCACCGTTCAATGGGTTGTACGCTTCAACTTTACCGACGATACCGAACTCACCACCGGAGACACCTGTAATCAACTTACCCTTCACTACGATGGGCGCAGCAGTAATCGAATACCCCGCTTTGTAATCAGCGACAGTTTTACGCCAAACGACCTTACCCGTGGTTTTATCTAGGGCCACCAACTTGGCGTCAAGGGTACCGAAAATAACTAAGTCACCATACAGGGCAACACCGCGGTTAATCACATCACAGCACGGCATAATGCCGTCAGGTAAACGGGCATCATATTGCCATAGTTCTTCGCCTGTACGCGCATCAACCGCGAAGACGCGTGAGTAGGAAGCAGTCACATACATGACGCCATCTTTAATCATCGGTTGTGATTCTTGTCCACGTTGCTTCTCACCACCAAATGATAAAGCCCAAACCGGCCGCAATTGTTTAACGGTATCGACGTTGACTTTGTTTAAGGCACTATAACGCTGCCCTGCCAACCCTAAACCATTACTAACAACCTGATGAGTTGTACTCGCATCATCTAAAATATCTTGATCAGTTACCGCCTGCGCAGCAGTACTGTGTAGCAGCATTGCGCCGCATAATGCGGATAAAGCAAACATTTGGTGCAATCGTGTGCGTTTCATTATGGCCACCTCTACAGCGTTATTATTGTGATCGGGAAATAATCCCGAACCGATATAGATTCTTAGCTGCAGCAGGCTTAACAACAATTGCTCTCAATGCCTAGTTAACACCTACGTTGGTAGTAACACCTCGTCGCTCAAATACGCCTAATGGCTTCACATAATGGCAAACAGCGATACAAAACAATTGACTAAGAGCATCATTCCTCAGCAATGAGTAAACAATTTCCAAATGAAACGACACACTTTGCGCAAGGCTAAAGTTCTAGATTATTGGCCGTAATTAAGCATGGATTAAGCCCCGGATAAAGACTAAAAAAAGACTTCATTCACAAGGAGGAATAACCATGAAGCAATCGACTCTCTGCGGCTTAATCATATGTCTTTTACCTATCAGTGCACTCGCTAACGACCCAATTAAAATAGGTCTTAACTTCCCACGAACAGGCAACTATAAAGCCGAAGGTCTTGAACTCATGCAAGGTTCTATCCTCGCAGTCGAGCAAGTCAATCAAGCAGGCGGAGTACTCGGTCGCCCCTTAAAGCTGCTGGTAAAAAACAGCGCCTCACGCGCTGAAAAAGCACGGCGTAATGTCGATGAGTTTTTTCGCAATGACACAAAAATGATTTTTGGCGGTGCCACTAGCGAAGAAGCCATTGCCGCAGGACAGCGCGCCCATGAACTAGGGCTGCCTTATTTCGCAGTACTCAGCTACGCCAATGACGTGACAGGCCGTGAAGGTCACCGCTATATTTTTCGCGAATCAAGTAATGACTGGATGAGCGCCCGCGTGTTAGGAGAGTACCTGTCTTGGCATATGCCTCGCCAGCGCTACCATTACATTATCAGTGATGATACTTGGGGACTGAGTATGGAGTCAGCGCTACGTTTAGCCACCGCAAGCCAAGACCGAGCCAAACACAATTTCACCCGTTTAAACTCAGTCAATGCGAGTCATAGCGATTATAAAAAAGCGCTTGCTAAGGCTGCAAAAAGCCAAGCAGATATATTGGTATTGGTACTGCAAGGTCAAAATGTAATGCATGCCATGCGTATTGTGCATGCCATGAAATTAAATGACAAAGTTCAAATTATTATTCCCAATTTAAGTCGTACATTGATTCAAAACATTGGTCCACAGGTCATGACTGGCGTGATTGGTACACAAGCATGGACATGGCGCGTACCCGCTATGGAAAAAAGTGAAAAAGGTATCGCTTTCGTTAAGGATTACACCCAGCGCTATGGTGAATACCCCGGCAGTGCAGCCGCTTCAGCTTATAGCGTAATATATCAATGGGCTGAAGCAGCGCAGCGCAGCGGTAGCTTAGGCAGTGAGGCAATCATCAACGCACTGGAGGATCACAGCTATCAACTACTTAAAGGCCCACAGCAGTGGCGCGGCTTTGACCATCAAAATGTACAAGATATTTATGCTATCCGTGTTAAAAAACGTGCTGACATCATGCAAGACCCACTCAAACAGGATTACTTTGAAATCATCCACAGCATGCAAGGTGAGCATGCAGCGCAATCATTTGATGACTGGCAGCAGGAACGCGGCGAACACTTAATCCTTAATTAACCCATCGCGCGAGATACAAAAACCTCCAAGCAAATACATATAACAAGCTGGAGGTTATTTACTCTTTAGACGTTTATGCCCTTTAGAGGCGGGCTCATTCAGGCGTAGCATCAAGACGCTGCCACGCCTGCTGCTCATACTGGGGATACAAGTGACTTACGGTGCGAATCAGCTCATAGCGGGTCAAGCTCACCTGGGCAAAACGTTGTGGAATGGGCATGCGCAATACTTGATTCATATCCTGCCCCGTTTGCGCTGCCTCACGCAACGCAGTGTCCAGCCAAGTCAAATAATCACGCATCTGCTCAAAGGGTTGCTGGTCTTCTGCCAACGGACCGTGGCCTGGCACAATTAACGTCCATGGTAACTTTTGTAAAGTATCAATATCAGCCAACCAAGCCGCTAGATTTGGTGTATTGGGTGTAGCTAACGCTCGCTGATAAAAGACTAAGTCACCAGCAAATAATACGCCAGTACGCTCATCTAAAATGGCTAAATCAGCACCCGTATGCCCAGTCATGCTCAATAAATTTAAGCGATGACCGCCAATGTCCAGCACGCTCTGCTCAATGATTTGCGTGGGTAGCAGCACTTCTGTACCACGCATCGAATCACCGATAACTCGATACATATTTTCTGCCATATGATCGCCTTGCTCTTCCAATAACTTTTTAGTACCGGCTAAAGCAGCAATTGGCACGTCAGCAAACGCTTGATTACCAAGCACATGATCAGGGTGATGATGCGTCAATAGCACATGGATAACGGGCTGCTCAGTCACACTGGCAATGGCCGCACGCAAAGCTTTTCCATAAGAAAAAGAAGGGCCAGTATCAATCACCACCACGCCTTTAGCCGTCACAATAAAGGCAGCATTGACAATATTCCCGCCATTGGCAACGCTAAAGTTCTCAGTTGACCCCTCAACCAGCCACGTATTTTCAGCTATTTTTTTCGGTGTTAACTGATAATTAGCATAGGCTGTAAAGCTAAATAAACAACCGCACAGAAATATAAATAAGCAACGCATAACATCACCTCAATCGACAAAAAAACACAGTAAAATAACGATTTAACACCTCTTCAGGACGCACCAAGTACGGCATCGTTTTATCGAATATGCGCAGTAAATTCATTACCGTTGTTATCGCGCAGCCACAACTGCGTTTCTTGATGACCTTTAATCCCTAAGGTAATGGTTGGATTTTCACTCACTGCAGAAAACACATCTAAACGCGCCAGCACATTACCGGACAAATCACGTAATTCAGCTTCGTTAACATAGAACTCAGGAATGGAATCAACCAAACCATTATCCATCGGATGAGAGATACTTAAGCGTAAGCGGCTGTTATCACCCGCATTAAAGCGCCCACCCAGTATTTCACCAAGATGATCCTCCCAGCCTTCCTGTGCCCTAACCACGCTAGGCGCACTGCAACCACCACCCGCCGCCTCAATACGAGCCGAGCCAACATGCCAAATCCCATCATCCATTAAAAACGCAGCGCGTATTGGCGTGGCCTGTTCCACACGAATACGCACCGCTAGAAACTTTTCCAACTCAGCAGTGGGATGCACATTGAGCACTTGAGGAATAGGATTGAGCTCAGCCCACAGCATAATTTTTTCAACGCGACCCTTTAACGCACGCCCGTCAACTTCAACGGGAACTTGACGGGCATCTTCCGCAAACGGCGGCACGCTAACCTGAATCGCATCATCAAAAACAAACTCAGCATTATTGAGTAGACGCTCGTGAAAGTACTCCCACATCACTGAAGGTTGTGGATCACCCTCAACCGCACTGGCCCAGTACGACATGAAGGACAAGACTAAGGCACAGACAATACGCTGTTTCATATCACCTCCAGCTTTACACTATGTGGAATTACTTTTGTATTTAAGCTATTGGTACATCTCAGGCGTTTCATAACTTAAATGATATTTCGCATACAGCGCCTGCATACGCCCATCTCGAATCATCGCTTCAGTGAGGGCTTCCACGGCATAGGCCAACTGGCGATTACTTTCATGCACCGCCATGCCCACTTCCCAAGTCGACTGGCCTAAGTTCGGATAGGCGGCGTCAGATTTTTTCAGTTGCGCATCACTCGCTTGACTGAGTAACCACTCCAACTCACCGCGCATCGCCATCACCGCATCCACCTTGCCATCTTGCATGGCGGCAAATGCCGCGCTCGGGCTAACAAAGTGTTTAACATTACTGCTCAGACGCCCAGCAAAAGCGGTGAGCAAGTAAAACGAAGGTACTGAGTCATCTTCGACACCCACTGGGTGATACTGAAACACACCGACCGTTTCCAGACTTTTGATCCGGCGAGCGTTATACACGGTGAGCCAGCGTTCTCGCTGATAAGGGCCAAACATGACGACTAACTCGTTGACTAACTCACCCAATTCATTGCGCCGGTTGGAGAACTCACGATCGTAGGGTACGCGCAGCATTAAATCAGCCCGGATCTCCTTACGTAAGTAATGACCGCGCCAAATAAAGTTACGAAAATCATCATCGATTTTTTCCCCTGGAATAACCCAGAGTATTTCTAGCCCTACGCCAAGTTCCTGTGCAATCTGTTCAGCCAGCTCGACATCAACACCCTTTGCCTGCCCGTCAGAACTAAAGCTATAGGGCGCAAAATTTTCATAGACAGCCACTTTCAATGTGCCTGCGGCAATCATGTCATCGTATGAGCGCACAGGCGTGCTAATACTTTCCGCGCACAACTGCGAGGTCAGCGAAAGACTTAACAAAGCACATAACGAGATCACAATTCGGCGCATCATCATTACTCCGGCTTAGGGCGACTTTCGATATAGGTGCGAATCGCCCACAAGGCTTCTTGGCTTAAATGCTCCGCCATTTTTGGCATATACACTGCACCATTACGTACAGCACCATTAATCACTCGCTCTTTATACCAATCATCGCCTGAAACATCAGACTCCAAAAGACGTAAGTCCGGCGCAATACCACCAGACTGCGCTTCTAAACCATGGCAGCGCGCGCAGTTCTGGTTGTACGCTGAAGAACCGATTTCTATCGCCAAGGCATTTTGCTCGTCCGTCGCCCGGTACGGGTTTTCATCCAACCACTCATCACCTAACAACCTCAACTCACCCGTATTCACGCTTTGCGGCACTACATCACCGTGCGCATAAAGGGCTGTCGAAAAGCTTAAGCTTGCGGCAACTAAAGCACCAAAAACCACATTCTTCTTATTCATCATTCCCACCATTATTTAAGTGTTACGTAAGGCTGTCGCCATCCGGTCAAATATTGGTTTTCATGTTAGAAATGTCTCAGCAAAAGTTGAACGCTGCTTTAGTTGTCGAGAACCACACCCTTAGTCGTACGTTTAAAGGCATACAAAAAAAGGTTTTAGAAGCACTGCTAATTGCTCTGCCGTATGGGAATTTTTCCCACCACTTGCGGGAAAAATTCCGTATTCATTAGCCCCGTACTTTCACAACATGGATGCCGTCACTGCGCGATTAAAAGGCGCAAGACTCACAACATGCAACCATGGGAAGTAAAGCAATGATAACAAGACAATCACCCAACTCTGCCAAACCCTTAGCCCTTGCGATCAAGGGTCTCATTCTTGGTGCCGCCTTAGTCAGCACCAGCTTCAGCTTTGCCAAGCCTGTTACCTGGGAAGATATTGCGCAAGACCACGTCACTACAACCAACGTTTTGCAATACGGCATGGGCACTAACGCGCAGCGTTACAGTCCATTATCCAAAATTAATGAAGACAACGTTTTCAAGCTAACACCCGCCTGGACCTACTCTTTTGGCGATGAAAAACAACGGGGTCAAGAATCTCAAGCCGTGATTCATGAAGGCGTCATTTATGTCACAGGATCATATTCACGTGTTTGGGCACTCGATGCCAAAACGGGCGAGCGCCTATGGAACTACAGCCACCGTCTGCCTGACGATATCCGTCCATGCTGTGACGTCGTCAACCGTGGTGTGTCGATCTTCGGCGATAAAGTGTTCTTCGGCACACTGGATGCGCGCGTTGTTGCATTGAATAAAGATACGGGTAAAGTAGTTTGGAATAAAAAGTTCGGTGATCATGCGGCTGGCTACACCATGACCGGCGCACCAACCATGGCTAAAGACGCTAAAACGGGTAAAGTCCTGCTGATTCACGGCAGCTCCGGTGATGAGTTTGGCGTGGTAGGTAAACTCTTTGCCCGTGATCCTGATACCGGTGAAGAAGTGTGGATGCGTCCATTCGTTGAAGGCCATATGGGCCGCCTCCATGGTAAAGAAAGCACGCCAACCGGTGATATTAAAGCACCCTCATGGCCTGATGATCCAAACCACCCAACAGGTAAAAAAGAAGCTTGGAGTCAAGGTGGTGGCGCGCCATGGCAGAGCGCAAGCTTTGATGCAGAAACCAATACTATTATCATAGGCGCAGGTAACCCTGCCCCATGGAATGGCTGGGAACGCACGGCGGATGGTGGCGACCCAAAAGACTTCGATAGCCTCTACACTTCCGGTCAAGTGGGCGTTGATGCAACCACCGGTGAAGTGAAATGGTTCTACCAGCACACACCAAACGATGCTTGGGACTTCTCCGGTAACAACGAACTGGTTCTGTTTGACTACAAAGACAAAAAAGGTAAAACCACTAAAGCAACAGCACATGCTGACCGTAACGGTTTCTTCTATGTCGTTGATCGCAGCAACGGTAAGCTGAAAAACGCCTTCCCATTTGTGGATGGTATTACCTGGGCTTCACACATTGACTTAGAAACCGGCCGCCCTGTTGAAGGCAAAGGTCAGCGTCCACCAAAACCTGAGCCAGGTGAGAAGCGCGGTAAGTCAGTTGAGGTTTCACCACCCTTCTTAGGCGGTAAAAACTGGAACCCAATGGCGTATAGCCAAGACACTGGCTTGTTCTATGTACCGGCTAACCACTGGAAAGAAGACTACTGGACTGAAGAAGTATCCTACAAAAAAGGTTCTGCTTACTTAGGCCAAGGTTTCCGCATCAAGCGTTTGTTTGATGACCACGTGGGTATCTTGCGTGCAATGGATCCAGCCACGGGTAAAGTCGCATGGGAACATAAAGAAAAATTACCATTATGGGCTGGCGTATTGGCCACCAAAGGCAACCTTGTCTTCACCGGCACCAGTGATGGTTTTTTCAAAGCCTTTAACGCTAAGACAGGTAAAGAACTGTGGAAATTCCAGACTGGTAGCGGCGTGATCTCACCACCTGTGACTTGGGAAATGGATGGTCAGCAGTACATCGGTGTGACCTCTGGTTACGGCGGTGCTGTACCACTGTGGGGCGGCGACATGGCGGAACTGACCAAACCTGTTGCACAGGGCGGCTCATTCTGGGTGTTCAAACTGCCAGAGTGGGATAACAAGTAATAGCCACGTCTATTAACTTAACACTCACCGTTGCCGTGTTTCACGGCAACGGTTTTACTGAGGTGCCGCACATGCAACGCCATATTTTATCTGTTTTAGCACTGGTTTTAAGCACCACTGTCTTGGCGAGTCAAGACAACATTCCAACAATCAACGGCTGTAAACTCGAAGCGGGCAGTAATTGTGCCGGAATGGATTTACGCAATGCCGATCTAAGCAATATGAATCTACGTAAAATTAACTTCAATAACGCTAATTTATCAGGGGCAAACTTACGTCACGCACAATTAGATTTATCCACTTTTAATAAAGCTAATTTATCTGGCGCCAACTTCACCCGTGCCAGCTTACAGCAAGCCAGCTTACGCGGCGCTAACCTTAACAATACCAAATTAGTAGCAATCACCGGCTGGGCCTTAATGGCGCAGGGCGCAAAGGGCAAAAATACGGATTTCAACGGTGCTAATCTAGACTTCGCACGTTTTTCCGGTGCGGATTTACAGAGCGCTAATTTTAATGCAGCCAACCTAGAAATGGCGTGGCTTACCAAAGCAGATCTGCGCAAGTCCACTTTTATTGATGCCAACATGCAAGAGTCTAAGCTCAGCGAAGCCAACATGGCCAAAGCCAATATGACTGGCGCGCGACGTCACTATGCAACCTTCTTAGGCACATTTATGGAAGGCTGTACAGCATGTCCGCTCGATTGGTGATACTGACACAAGGCCATGCACAGCTAATAGCCGGTAGATAACCAGCTATTAGCTGGCCTCACCAATGCGTAACACGCCCGTATCAATGGCTAAATGTACCAATTCGACATGTGAGCCTACTTGTAACTTGTGCTTTAATAACGTCATGTAATTGGACACTGTTTTATTGCTGATACAGAGTTTCTCGGCAATTTGCTGCGTTCGAAACCCTCGTGACAACATCACAAACACTTCCATTTCTCTTGGTGTCATACTTTGCAAACGTGGGTCAATCGTCCCATGTGTACTCTTATGACAGGCCAGTTGCGTCGCCAATGCCTGCTCAATATACATATGCCCCACTAATATCCGCCGCACTGCTTCAACCAACACGTCCGGCGCCGAGCTTTTAGTTAAATAACCGGCTGCGCCAGCATCTAACGCTTGGCGAACCAACGATAACTCATCATGCATGCTAAAAAACAGGATGGGTAACTGCGGTAAACGTTGACGCAAGCGTCGACAGGTTTCTAGACCGCTGATCCCTGGCAAACCAATATCTAAAACCACCAGATGCGGTGCCAGCACGGGCACCAACTGCAACGCATCCTCACCACTACCCGCTTCATCAACCTGTACCTCAGGCAATAAGGCTTTGAGCAAACTGGCATAGCCTTGACGCACCACAGCGTGATCATCAACCAATAATATTTTCATTCTGTTCACCTGTTAATGGTAGGTAGAGATAAATGCTCCATCCACGCCTAATGCGCGCCTGAATGTGCAACTGCGCACCTAAGCTCCGCGCACGCTCGGCCATTGAGCGCAAACCTAAGCCTTGTCGCTGCACTGCAGAACCATTGCCATTATCTCTAAGTAAGACGCGTAAAACCTTGTGCTTATACTGCAACCAGATCTGCACCTCTGTGGCCTGTGCATGACGACTCACATTGGTTAAAGCTTCTTGAAAAAAACGATACAACTGGTTTTTTTGATCCACTGTTAGATGCGGAATAGGACCTAAAATATGTAAGCGGCATTGGCCACCATGATTTTTCTGCCAATGCTCCTGCAGGTTATCCAACATTTCCGCAGCGCTGATGTGATCTAACATCGCGGGATACAAATCACGCACTAAACAACGAAAGCCGCTTTGTAATTGACGCCCATGCTCCTCTAACACTTGCGCCACCGCCAGCACGGTTTGCGGCTGCTCACGTACCACTTGCAAAAGTTGAATTTGCGCTCGCATACCGGCTACATATTGGCCTAAATCATCATGTAAGGTCTGCCCTAAGCGGCTACGCTCAATGTCTTGCAAATTCAGCAATGCGCGGGTTAACTGTATATTTTCTGCTTGCGTGGACTGTAATGCAGCAGCCATTTTATTAAACTGCTCGGCCAAGCGCTCAGCTTCCAATACAGGGTAGGTTTGCAAGCGTACCGCTAACTGTCCTTCGCCAATCTGCTGCAATGCCAGTAACACGTCATCCAACACCAACAACCCACGACGTACCGCCCAACGAATGGTCAACAAGGTCAAAAGTAAGGCTAAAGCAAACACCACCAGCAACTGCACAATAGAGTCTTGCGCTTCTTCCACTTCATCTTGCGGATCAATCGCTAACAATAAGTCGCGACCATCGGCGAGTTTAATCCGATGTAAAGGTGCGGGTTGTGAGTACAACAGCTGAGTTAAACGGTCATGTGTGCTTGCAGCGCTTAATTGACTTTTTTCTCCTTGCGCCACCAATTCCAAACGTACATGCCTTAAATACCCTTCCAAGCGGACAAAGCGCTCAGGATCATGAGGTGCTGCTTCAACTAAGTAGTCCACCAAAACCTGTGCGGCACCTAATTCACGCTGCACATCGGCTTCGACCTGACGCAACAACACCGCTAAAGAGACGCTGATTACCGCAGCAAAGAACAGCGTCACATAGACATTAATACGCCATAACGTCGACATACGCCTGTACTCCGCTCGCTATAAACTACTTAACGACAAATTCGCCTTGCATGCCTTTGTTCTCAAGCCCTTTACAAAAGAACGGATAACGACCAGGTTTAATCGGCACAAAGAACATCTCTGCTTGGCCAGCGTCCTCAAATTCAAGCTCAGTCAACATAATGGCTTTAACTTCGATACCACCAGCTTCAACTTTGCGTAAGTAAATTGATTGCATGAATTCTGGTGCTTGAAATGCGCACTCTTTTTGCCCGCTAGAAATGATTTTTAGACGGTAAGAACTACCGGTATCTAATTCATATGTTTTTTCTGAAAAACTGTAATCACTCTGCTCTGACCCCATCACCAAATGAGCCAAACGTTCAGGTCGAGTGGTCAGATCACCTGCAGCATTTACTGTATCAATACCAGCCATGCCACACACTAAAACTGTTGCTAACGTTGTCGCCTTTAAAAAACTCATAGTCTGTCTTCCTAGTTATTTTTATGACAAGACCATGCTAATCAGACACCAATCTAAACAATCTCCTACCTTGGTACTGCCTAGTTGGTACTTTCTGCATATTCCTTTCGCGACGTACTCTTCCTATGCTGGTTTTCAATTAGCGAGGACGTCTTTACTATGCATATTTTATTACTCTTAATCGGCCTAAGCTGTGCTTCTATCAGCTATGCGGCAAGCGAAAACAAACAGCCTCTAGAAATAGACATCGGTTATCTAGCCTACCAACCCGCACCACGCCCACTGCTGTCAAATGTGATCCCTGAGCCGACCGATGCCGGTTTACGTGGCGCCGAGCTTGCCTTAATCGACAACAACAGTACCGGACGCTTTCTTAAGCAAAACTACAGCCTCAGCAGCCATGTCTCAGATAGCGCCGAACAGTTACTGGCGGCGGCGCTGAAACAACATACTGCGGGAACCCGCCTATTTGTGGTTAATGCGCCACAGTCGATCCTGCAGCAACTGGCCACCCAATTACCTGACAGTTTATTATTTAACGCAGGCAGCGCCGATGATGAACTGCGCCAGTCCGCCTGCCTAAGCAATGTCCTACACACCCTGCCCAGCCATGCCATGCTAACCGATGCTTTGGCCCAATTTATGGCCTTACGTCAATGGCAAAAATGGTTGCTGATTGTTGGGCAAACTCCAGAGGACTTAGCTTACGCCGCTGCTCTGCGCCGTTCAGCGAAGCGTTTTGGCTTAAACATAGTGGCGGAAAAAACCTGGGATTTCAGCAGTGATCAACGCCGCTCCGCCAGCGCAGAAATGCCGCTATTTACCCAAAGCAAAGCCTATGATGTGGTAGCTGTGGCCGATAAAGCTGGTGATTTTGGCGAATACCTGCCTTATAACACTTGGTTACCGCGTCCAGTAATCGGCACCCAAGGTTTAACCCCGGTGGGCTGGCATAAAACCATTGAAACCTACGGTGCTGCGCAATTACAAAAACGCTTTGAAAAACATGCCGAACGCTGGATGAATAGCATTGATTTTGCAGCGTGGATCGCCGTTCGCAGTATTGCCTCTGCGGTCACTAAACTTAAGCACGCTGATCCCACAGCAATACGCGAATTGGCGCTCAGCGATCAGTTACCCATTGATGGCTTTAAAGGGCGAAAACTAAGCTTTCGCCCTTGGAGCGGACAGTTACGTCAACCCATCGCCCTCGTCCACCCCCGTGCGCTAGTCAGCACCTCACCACAAGAAGGCTATCTGCATCCACACAATGAAATGGACAGTTTAGGTTTCGACCAAGCAGAAACCACCTGCCATTTAAACGAAAAAAACCTGTAATAACAGTGCATATTGCCTGTTGTGCAGATTAATTACTTATAATAAGAAGGACATACCATGCGCCGTTTATTACCTTTATCTGCCCTAATGCTAATTTGCCAAACCAGTTTGGCCGCGACTGCTTACGTTTCTAATGAGAAAGACGACACTATCAGCGTGATTGATCTGGCGACACAAACCGTGACGGATACCCTCGAAGTCGGTATGCGCCCACGCGGCCTGTTACTCTCGCATGACAATAAATTACTGTATATTTGCGCCAGCGACTCAGATCGTGTGCAAGTTATGGACTTAAGCACCCACAGCATTATCAAAGAACTCGCCTCAGGCGACGACCCCGAACAATTCGCCCTACACCCCAACAATAAATGGCTGTATATCTCCAATGAAGATGATGCATTGGTTACCGTGGTGGATGTCGACAATAATCTTGTTATGGCACAAATTGATGTCGGCGTTGAACCCGAAGGCATGGCGGTTAGCCCTGATGGCAAATGGGCGGTAAATACCAGTGAAACCACCAATATGCTGCACTGGATCGATACCGCAAGTAATGAGTTGGTGCATAACACCCTCGTCGATCAACGCCCACGCCATGTCGAGTTCAGCAAAGATAGCAAACGCCTCTGGGCCAGTGCAGAAATTGGCGGCACAGTGACCATTATCGACGTCGATCAACGTGAAATATTGAATACAATGACCTTCGAAATCAAAGGTGTTCACCCAGATAAAATCCAACCGGTGGGCATCAAACTGACTGACGATGGCCGTTACGCCTTTGTGGCGTTAGGCCCAGCCAACCATGTCGCAGTGGTTGATGCCAAGACTTGGGAGATTTTAGATTATTTACTGGTCGGTCGCCGCGTTTGGCACTTAGCCTTTACTCCAGATCAAAAAACTCTGATTTCCACCAACGGAGTGAGTGGTGATGTCTCGCTGATTGATATTGACAGCCTGAAAGTGACCAAATCAATCAAAGTTGGCCGCTACCCTTGGGGTGTCGTGGTGACACCATGAATGCGCTGCACGTCAACGATGTCAGCTTTTCCTATGGGGCTCGGCAAGTCTTACATGCACTCAACTTTACCTGCCCTAAAGGCAGGCTAACCGCATTGCTCGGCCCCAATGGTGCAGGTAAAAGCACGTTGATTTCCTTGCTCACCTGCCTCTATCCAATTCAACAGGGGCAGATTCGGGTCAGTGACCACGACCTCAATCACGCACCACGTTTAGCCTTACGTGAATTGGGTGTGGTCTTTCAACAAAGCACCCTCGACTTAGATTTGAGCGTAGAGCAAAACTTGCGCTACCATGCCGCCCTGCATGGTTTCTCACCATCTGACGCCAAACTACGAATTAATGCTGAACTGAAACGCCAGCACCTCACTGATCGCCGCCATGACAAAGTCCGCTTGCTCAATGGTGGACACCGGCGCCGCGTCGAAATTGCCCGCGCCTTGCTGCACAATCCACGGCTACTGTTACTGGATGAGGCCAGTGCGGGGCTGGACCCCGCCAGCCGCCAAGCCTTGCAAACACACTTACGCAGTCTGTGCCAAGAGCGTGACATTGCCGTGCTCTCGACCACTCACTTACTCGATGAAATCGCGCCGGAGGATCATGTATTAATCCTGCACCAAGGGGCCTTAGTCGCCAACGGCAGTATTGAGGCAATTCAAGCGCAATATCAACAGCAATCCCTGACGCAAATCTTCGCGCAACTGACAGAGCAGGAGGCCAAATGAAAGCGTATTGGTATTGTTTATCGGGGATTTTTCGGCGTGAATGGCTCAGGTTCTGGCAGCAACGCACACGTCTATTCAGCGCTTTGGTGCGGCCTTTATTATGGCTGATAGTGTTTGCCGCCGGTTTTCGTGCAGCGCTGGGCATTGCCATTATTGCGCCCTATGACACCTATATAACCTACGAAACCTATATTGTACCGGGCTTGGCCTGCATGATTTTATTATTTCACGGCATGCAGAGCTCGCTCAGCATGGTCTATGATCGTGAAATGGGCAGTATGCGCATTCTCCTCACCAGTCCACAGCCGCGTAGCTTTTTATTGATCTGCAAACTGATGGCCAGTGCCTGCATTTCGATAGTCCAAGTGTATATTTTCTTAGCTATTACGTGGATCTATGGGGTACAGCCACCACTCCTTGGCTTATTAAGCGCTTTACCGGCATTGTTTATGGTGGCACTCATGCTTGGTGCTATCGGCTTACTGCTATCCAATGGCATTCGTCAGCTGGAAAACTTTGCGGGGGTAATGAACTTTGTGATTTTTCCTCTATTTTTCTTGTCCTCAGCACTTTATCCACTGTGGAAAATGCAAGAAGCGAGCCTCTGGCTGTATTGGATATGCCGAATAAATCCTTTTAGTCATGCCGTAGAGTTAGTTCGCTATGCCTTGTATTTACAATTTAATACCAGTGCTTTATTGGTGTGCACAGCCACTACATTAGTCTGTTTGATCGCAGCGGTGCTGACCTTTAATCCTAAACGCACATCATTACGCTCGTCACAGCGTAAATAACAACATCAGAAAAAACAGTACTTTAGTAGCAAGATATGCACCACATTGTACCATTTCCAAAGATGGCTCTTTTGCGTCTAATGATTTTACCAACTGCGAGGAATAAACATGTTCAAATTAGTATTTATCGCCCTTGCTGCAATATCACTGTCCCTGGGACTGACAACCAGTTATGCAGAACAAAATCATTTGTTTACTGAAGACGGATATAGAAGCACCCTATACCGCAGCCCCACTCCTCTTTTTCACGAAAACGCCAAGACTATTGAACCGAGCGAGCTACTTGCTTTACAAAAGACAAACCCTCAGCTGCTTTTAGTTGATGTTTATCGTAATCCTTGGTTGCATGGCCAATTCACTCTGCCAGAGGAACACGTTAACCTACCTAAAAGTTTATGGTTAGCCAATTGCGGTGATGGTTCGCTCAGCAATGAATGGATGGCATACTGTAAACAGCACCTTAAGCAAGCCACATTAGATAATAAAGCACACCCAATTGTATTTTATTGCCGCTCAGATTGCTGGCTGGGCTGGAATGCAGTTAAACGCGCACACACTTTAGGGTATAACAACCTTTATTGGTTACGTGATGGCACTGACGGTTGGGAGCAAGCTGGTTTACCGCTAGAGCGTGCACAACCTGCACCGTTCTAATCACTTTAGCTCTACCTATAAAAACGAGGTCAAAGACCATGTACAACATATTAATCGCTGACGATCACCCCCTTTTTCGCGAGGCGATTTGTAATGTCATTCGTTCAGGTTTTCCTGACTGCACGATAATCGAAACAGCAGACCTTGAGAGTACTTTGCTGTTAGCAACTGAGCATGATAATTTGGATTTAATTCTTTTAGATCTCAATATGCCAGGCATGAGCGGACTTAACGGCCTCATGAGTTTACGCAATGAAGCGCCGACCATTCCTGTGGTTATTGTTTCCGCTGAACAAGATAAGCACATCGTCTTACAAGCGATTACCTACGGCGCAGTTGGCTTCATCACGAAATCTACTCCTCGTGAGCAAATGACTGCAGCAATTGCGCAAGTACTGGCTGGCCACGTCTATCTACCTGCTGAAATTATTCGTTCTGAACAAGCCAATACACGCCGGACACCACGCGAAGCAACCATTTCTCCTGAACTCTTGCAAGCACTGACTCGCAAACAGCTGCAGGTACTCGAACGCATGGCGAAGGGTGAAGCGAATAAACAAATTGCTTATAACTTAGATATTGCTGAGACCACTGTTAAAGCGCATGTTTCAGCAATTTTAAGAAAACTTAATGTGCATAATCGCGTACAAGCCATTCTCTCTGTTGGTGATATTGATTTTTCAACATATCTGCGCCGCTAAATCATAGCGATACTCATGCTAGTCATGCTTTGATATCCGTCGTCATCATTGGGCTATCCAGCAGGTGAGTTATCGCGGTTTTTAAGCGCATAGGCTTGACTGGCTTATGCATCATTGTATGACCTAGCACTCGCATTTGTTGTTTAAGCTCATTGCTGTAATTGGCAGTGATCATTAACGTTGGAAGAGGCTTGTGACGCTGTCGGTTAATCTTGATTGCCACATCAACACCATTCACTTCATTATCTAAGTGATAATCGACAATCAATAAGTCTGCTGCTGCTTGAAAACCACCGACCTGTTCAGCTAAATCTTCTTCCGAAAGCCCCGTACTGACCAGGCACCCCCAACCTTCCAACAAGGTACGCATTGCCAGACAAATAGCCATGTCATTATCTAACACCCAAATACGGGCGCCATTAAGCCGATCTAAACCACAGAATGGCTTTTCAGCCTCAGGCTGCCTTTGTAACTCGTGCTCTTGTGCCAAGGGCACATGCACAGCAAAAACAGAACCCCTACCAAGCTGCGATGATACTCGCACATGATGGCCTAAAATACGGGTGATTTTATCTACAATCGCCAACCCTAAACCGAGCCCACGGTCTTGTTTTAAGTGTTGTCCATCACCGCGTTTAAACTCTTGAAAAATCTCTTCCTTTTTATCTTCAGGTATCCCAATTCCAGTATCCCAGACCTCAATCGAAACATAGTCAGTATGACGGCGACAACCTAAAAGCACCCGGCCATTCTCGGTATAACGAATCGCATTGCTTAAGAAATTACGTAGAATTCGCGCCAGTAAATTAATATCGCTTTTTATTAATACTGAACTGGGAATAAAGTCTAACCTCAAGCCAACACTTTTAGCCATCTGCTGATGCTCTACTGCCAAATTCTTTAACAGTTGATGGACAGCAAAGGCCGAAATATCTGCCTTAATCACTCCAGCATCAAGCTTGGAAATATCCACTAGAGTACCCAGTAAATTTTCCACATCATCCAACGAATTGCTGATATTTTTCACTAGGGTTAAACAATTCGCTACCTCTGGGTGATCAACTAAGGAGCCGGTAAATAAGCGTGCGGCATTTAATGGCTGTAATAGATCATGACTGACGGCAGCTAAAAATTTAGTTTTTGATAAGTTGGCTTCTTCCGCCTCACGCTTGGCGTCACGCAGGCGTACTTCTACTTGCTTACGAACTTCAATCTCTGAGACCAATTGAACATTGAGCTGAGTTAACTCGGCAGTACGTTCACGCACACGCTCCTCAAGATTTTGATAGGCTTGATGTAACGCTTCTGCTGTTTGTCTACGCTCGGTGATATCACGCACTAACACAAAAATTCCGGAAATCTCACCACTGCTCTGTCGATTTGGCACGTAGGAACGCTGCATAAAACGAGCCTGACCCTCAACGCTTGTTTCAGCAACATCAAAAGTTAGACTCTCGCCTTTTAGCGAGCGATTGATATAAGGCTCAAGCCGCATAAAGTGCTCATCACTATGTGCTTCACGTAAGCTACACCCTAAAATACTGTCCCGCGGCCAGCGATACCATTCTTCATAAACTTTATTAGTAAACTCATACGTAAAGTCATTTTTCACATAGGCAATCATTGCCGGTACATGATCAGTAATCAAGCGTATCCAGTGCTCTCTTTTACGCAATGCCTCGGCATGCCGGTAACGCTCAGTAATATCTGTAAACGTATTGACAAAACCACCAGCAGGAAGTGGATGAGTACGAATCTCAATCACCCGTCCATCACATAAGCGCTGTTCTTTTTGTAACAAAGGCATACCGTTTTCATCAACACTGTGCGGAGTCAGTAGTGTCGTAAAGCTACTACCCATAATCTCAGAAAAAAAAATTATTCGTTTCAATGGGCTGCAAGCTACATAATTCTAGAAAACGATGGTTCCATAACTCTAAAACTCCTTGTGCATTAACCATCGCGACACCTTGCGATAAGTTATCCACGGTTTGTTGTAACAGGCTCATTTTTTGAGCTAAAGCCTGTTCACGACGCTGTGCTTCTGTGTGCTTTAGCTCAGTAATATCTGTATACAGAATAACCAAACCACCCTCTTGAGTCTGTCGCTCTGTTACTTGTAACCAACGTCCAGTGCGCAAACGGTACAATAAACGCTGGCGTCCACTGCGTTGCTTCTCCACGATTAAGCCAGAGCTTTCAATAAACGTTTTTACTTCACGCAGACACGTACCGACATCAATTCGATAGGTACTTTTATCCCAGAATTTTTTAAAGTGGCGATTGAATAAAACAATACGATGGTCTTTGTTAAACAGTACAAAACCATCGCTAATGCTCTCAATCGCATCAATCAAATGCTGATGAGCAATTTCTGCAGTTTGCCGCGCATAACTGAGCAAGGTATTACTTTTTTTCAAATCAGCCATCGTCTGGTTAAGCGCATCAGTACGTTCACGCACTTGCTCTGCTAGAACTACGGAATGGCGAAACGCTGCATAGGCATCAGAGCTTTGCGAGGCACCTGATTCGACCCGTTCCACCAAAGCTGTATTAATCCGGCGCAGCTTACTATTTTCTTGCTGTAGCGCCAGCAACTGTGCACCAAGGTCAGTATGAGTCATGTTTGGGTCGTCCAATAGCTACACCAGTAAAGGTCTGGTTAATATGCATGCCATTAAACTGCTCACCGTAGGTGTTAAAACCAATCACATGCTGCTTTTGCAACACCTCTTCTATAGACGCCTGCCCTCCCTTGATATCAATTTCTAGACGGCGTAAAAAGCAATCGCAACCAATGGTGACCAGCAGTTCACCCAAACGCTGATTCAACCCTAGAAACAACTGATTAACATTGTCCAGTAAGGAACTGGTGTTCATTGCGGTCAACACAATGCCATTTTCTACTGCACAGTAAAATGTCAAACTCTGATCGCTATTGGCCTGTTGAATCGCACGAGGATAGTAACTCTCACTGATTTTCACCGCCAATGGATAGCTGGCAAACATATGCATATTCAATGCATCTAAGCGACAATTGATTAAGCGCGCATACTCTTTGGCTGCTGGCTCTGCATTAAACTCCAGTACCCGTCGTGAGTCGCTATCGACTTTGGTCACCACAAGCTTTTCCTCGGACGGCTGCAAATGGTGAGTAGTAAAGACTTCAAAAGCTAAATGGGTATTAATCAATACCACTACAGCAGCACTGGTATGAAACTGACCATCGTAATATACATATGTATGTGTTAAATGGTTATCATCCCCAGCGGAACCGCCGAAATGAGGAATACTGCCCAAGGCAGCACTTAAAGCAGCCAATACCACTTCTTCGCGACTGGATAAACCATCAAGTAGAGTTAAAGCAAAACTATGATCTTTAATCGGTGCTAACGCATTGCTACGGCAATCACTCACAAGGTTCTCAACGAGATTTTGCGCATCGTATAAACTGAAGCACTCCATTTCATCGATCAAGACACTGGCCACTGAAAAATACTTGTGATCAAAGCCAATCGCACTGATGCACCCTCTCCCATAGCCTCTGGCAGTAATCTCTCCCGCAGTCGTACAACCGATTAATGGCACACCAACAAAGTGCCGCTCTAAGGCTGTTGATAACGCTGTCAAATCATATTCAGCAGAACAAAAAAACAAGACAAATCCTAAAGAAGAGCCAATCAACTGACCGGCCAAATCCTGAGCAACCTCCTCCGCCTGCTGAGCATACGAAAAAGCTGCTGTAATACCTTCATTATCGAATGACAGTTGTCCTAGACTCATAACTCACCTGTTTGTTATGAGTCTATTTTAAAAGCATCCCCACAGAGACCTATTCCTCTTCAGTAGCGAGCGCTACCTACTAAAGTATTGAGCACAAAAAAAGCCAGAAGACTTCAACTCTCCTGGCTTGGTTTTACAAATGACATTTTACCAGGTTAGTACAGCACCCACTGCAAAGGTATTGGTGTCTTCATTGACTGCGCTATTACCTTTATGACCATTAATTTCAAACTGATTGTATTCAGCCACTAGTTTTAGGTTGTCATTGATATCATGAAATAAGGCTACACCACGAGTTTCATAGTCAGCACCTACGCCGAGACCATTACCATCATCTTTGGTTTTGCCATAACTCACTGCTAAGCGGTTTTTACCAATTCGGTAGGAACCTTGCGCTAAGTAACCTTTACTGTCGATATCACGCAAAGTGGCGTTGCCAGCGTTATTGGTAAAGAAAGGATTAATACCTTTTGCGGTAAAGCCTGAGCCGCTCAAAGTAAACTTACCCATCTTCGCCTGCACACCGTAACCTAGACCTTTCGAGGTCACATCTTTGACTGTACTGTCAGTGTTTTCAGAAGTCTGGTAACCACCATTGAGCCAAGAATAAATTTGCGCCCCACCCACATCAAACTGATAGGTCACTTCTGATTCAAAACGCGGATTCTTCTGATAAGCCTTACCTAGCGCACTGTTATCGTTAGTATCAACGGGGTCCATCACACCGACAGCAATACGCAAACCACTCATCACCGGCGAGCGATAGGTAATTTGAGATGTTGGGAAAGGATAGGGATAGCCACTGCCGATATTACCAAATGATACGCCGCCGCCATCAACCAAACCTAAAGTATCGCTGACTTGACCATAACCAGCCAGCAGCTCATCAAGCAAGATATTAGAGCGGGCAAACAAGCCAAAATCTTTACCAATCAGCACTTCACCCCATTCGCTATTGCTGACCGTACCGTAAAACTGACGTACATCAATATCGGTTCCTGTACCGTTATCATCACTGTCATTGATCGTTACCCAAAATGAAGCACGTGCCCCCAGTTTTAAGCCATCAATTTGCTTCCCCATATTGAAACCAATGTAGTTGGGCAGGAAACCCATTTTGATCCGCGACTGACGACGGTCAAACTGATCCCCAGCACGATCAACATCACTGTTTACATAAAACGCATTCACATAACCATCGGTTGAAAAGGTGGTGTCATCGTTATCATAAAGAACGATTTCAGCTAGAGCAGGAGTGCTTGCTACTGCGATAGCGCCAGCCAAGGCTAACGGCATAAAAACATGTTGGGCAATTTTCTTGTTATACATAGTCTTCTCCACAGAAATGGAACAACTGACCTATCAGTCGCTTCAGTACTGATTATTAGAAGCTATGCACTTCACTAATACGCCGCTTTAGAAGGCAATTAACAAGACTTACTAATCAATCCTTTAGTCAGCAATAATTCACCCCCATAGTCTCTATCCAAAAGAATTAAAAATATTGTTTAAAATATAAAATGCAAACCTTTATCAAGCAGGCCTATCTAGAAAAATGATACTTTAGAACTAACTCATTGGGAGAATGAAACATTGAAATAAATTAAAACAACTTATTGGACTATCATTCGGTATGACAACACAACATTACATTAGTTTTTAATAATCTCGACTACTATTAAAAACAACAGCCTTTACTATACTTATTAATACACTATATAGTCGAAGGTTGATTACTCAATAAAAACCAGTTCGAGTGACTCTGTATAGCGCTGTAATACTTTTCAATATCAGTATAGGTCACTAGACGTGCAGCATGAGCCTCCTCTCCACAGCCCGTCTCTAAACGCTGTTCACGCCAGTGTCTAAACATCATCTGACTCAATCCATCAAGACCTAAATCCCCTTGTTCAAGCTGCTCAGCCTGTACTAATACCTCTGCATGTAGCCTCGGTAATAGTTCAGGTAATCGTTCCTCAATCGCATTCAAGCAGTGTCTGATCTCGACACGTATCTGTGCCGCACTAACCTTGCCAGACTGCACAGCACACACCAATCCTTCATTGTTTGCTAGGGCTGATGGCATCACAAACACGGCATAACATAGACCCCGCTCATCTCGTAAATAACGCTGCAAAGCACTTTGAAAGTATTGGCTAAATACCTTATTCACAACCCGCATTCGATCTTTTTCAGCGATACTGATTGCAGGCAATGGCATATGTATTACGAGTAGAGCATCATCACTACGACTATCCGTCACATACTGCCAGCCAGCCGAGTAAGGCTGCACAGATACTGTATCTACCAGTTTTTGTAGCCGCTGCAGATAACGCTCATCAAGCACATCAGCCATCAATGCTGAACCCAGCCATAGAGCACTTTGTTTCTGCTCCGCTAGAGAGATATCAGAGTAAGTCGTACTGCTAGCGCCAGCTAAGGCTGCAGGTAATCGCTGCAGCAACCGACGCAAAGCAAAGTGGCCGGTAATCTCAGTCGGCAGGTCAACTAAAGGCAACTCAAGCGTAGCGAGCAATTGATTCAAAGCAACAGGCAAATACTCCGCCGGCCCTGTTGTGCGGATAAATACATAATTGCGCGTGCACTCTACTTGTCCGTGCACAGCGTTGTAGCCCAGCAACTCTAATAATGGTGCGATGCGGTCCTGCAAACGCTGCGCAACATCTTGAGGATGAGCCACTAACCATCCCCAATAACACACAGCTAAGCCTTTTGGAAAAGAGGCTGTTGGATGCTGACACAAAGCATAACGCTCAATTTTTTGCGGCACGCGCGCCTGCTCAGCAGTGCTTTCTAATCCACTTGCAAAGACACTTTGTGGCATGTAAGCAACTGACTCCAAGTTGCTACTGTTCTTTTCAATGCGTTCAACCTGTAACGGTAAACCCGCATTATAAAAACCATCTGCCGACTCAGGTCCCGCTATTATTTGCACAAAAGCTTGGCACTCAATACGCTCTACAACAGCATCCAAGGCAGCTAAACAGGCTAAAGAAACGCCTTGCAACGGCCAACAACCAGATAGCATGTGTTGTGCCTTAGTTAGTGGCTGCGCTACCAGCCAACGATTCGCTTGCGCTTGACGCTCATACGCTTTCTGGTCTGCACTGTGTAACTGCTCACGCCATTGCCTCAACCAATGACAAAAAGTCGGTAGCAATGCTGCGCACTCGCCAGTTAATCGTTTAAACTCTATGGTTAAAACACCTTGCTCTGATACAACATAAGGTGCCCGCACGGTGATACTAGAACACCAATTTTGTTTTTTTACATATGCGAGAAAAGTCTGCCCAACGCCTATGACTAAAGCGTGCTGCATTTTCTCAGCCAACGCCACCAAACCTGCTCCATTGCAATTAATAGGCACATGTAGAACAAAATATTGCTCAGGCACCGGCAAGCACAACTTGAGCATTGAACCCTTAAGGCATTTTATACGGTCTACTGGCGCTCGATAACGATGACGTACAACACGTGTTAACGGCCGTAACGCGCTGAGCACTTGTGTTTTCCAGCACCGCCAATCATCAGGAACAACAATGGCAATCTTGAGCTGACTAGACATGTATGAAGCCTGATGAAAAGCAGCTAACGCTATTTTAAAGTGCTCATCCTCTATGCATAAGCTTTCACGATTCCCGGCATAAAAACGCTGTAATGGATGGGCTCCTAGCAAACACACTGCTAGTGCAGCATCCATAAGCATCTGAGGTGATTGGCAATACAAACCAAACTCTTCATTAATGACTTCACGCTCAGAGACTAGCATAGCGTCCTCCAAGCGCGGCGACACCAACATGTCGACTAAGCGCTCAATAGCACCAATAAATAACGGTGCACCTACTTGAAAATGAAACAGCGTTTGTCGAGCTTCGGTTTTTGCATTGACGTGCCCACCGTTACGTTGCACAAAAGCCATTAAGCCATCATCGAGCTCATAGCTTTTACTACCACGAAACACTAAATGCTCTAAGAAATGCGCCATACCCAAGTATTTAACTGGCTCATCATGACTCCCAGCAGACAAACTTAGTGCTAAAGCGCACTGCTGCGTACCTACAGATTGCAATACTGTTAATTGACAGCCATCAGCTAACTCTATGTCCCATAGCGGGTCAGCCATTGAGTAATTATCTTGCATATGCGCCCCTTCGCGTGAATGGGTTACACAATCAACAGCCTAGACCAAGAATGCAATAGTGCTTTAGAACAGCTCAATCTTTGCTGCTCTAAAGCCTTGCCCCATGTGCAAAACAGTACCTAGTCCTCATGCGCACACCCACCCTCGCGAAACCTAAGTCTTCATTCGAAAATCTAGAAAAAAACACCAAAGTAGTATTCAAAACAGAGGCTATTGCTCTACACACTGCTTACGTGCGTAAAAAATCTAAATGCACACCTCTAACAAATAAAAATAGCGAGTAATTTATGAAAAAAATACTAACCGCACTATGCCTGAGCGCCCTACTTAGCCCTGCTGCTTTCGCTGAACAATGGCTAACAAGCCTAGAAACCAAAACACCACAAGAAGGCTACGAGCTTGCTCTAAAGATGTCGCGCATGGCTGTAAAACATACCCAGCCTTCTGCTGAAAAACGTACTCAAGTTCGCACTAAGTATGAAACGAATGCTGATAACTTAATGGCCGCAGCTCACGTTGTTGCGACCAACTACCAAACCGTAGCAGCAGCCAACAACTATTGGAAAAAATAAAATAGATCCCATCAAAAGCACCACTGCTAGCGCCTTGTAAAATAATGCACTTGTTAGCAAATAAGGCCTAGCGGTGATGTTATTGAAAACATATTCACTCTCAATAGCATCTCTGCCATACAACCCTAAACCAAGATATCAGCACCTCCTACCTAAGCCATCAGAGCCTTTTACACCAAAGGCTGGTGCAACACATACTCATGAGCCGACAAAAACCGTTTGCTCTAATACATTGGTTGCGCGCTACTCTGCTGATCTATAAGCCTTGCGCTTAACCTGCACGGCACAACATACAACGTCGATAAACCCTACTCCATAAACTCTATTTTAACGTTGACATTACACTGTCTGCCACCGCGCACTAAGTAAATAATCAGCACTGAAGGAACCTCTGAATAACTCCCCACTTTTTGCGATAATAGCCACGTCGTCCATTTTTTAGCCCAGCGAGCCGATCATACCAGTTGACCTTTCCAAGCAGAAACCAGAACAAAAACGAAGACGCGTCGTGAGATTTTCTTGGAAAAATGGATGCCATTATTCCTTGGAGGCGCTTGGAGAATCGCGCCCAAGCAACCCAAAAAAATGGGGCGTCCCCTTTATCCGCTTAGTGTGATGCTGCGTGTGCATTGTTTACAGTTATTCTACAACCTCAGCGATCCGGCTCTGAAATTCTCTATAATTGATCAATGCCCCTTTCAGGCTGCGTTTATCAGACAATATTCCTATGAAACGCATTTAAACTTCCGTCACTTCCTTGAAAAGCTGGCTGCAACTGTTTCTGAAGGAAATTAACAAGCACTTGCAGCATCAAGGCCTGCTTTTCCAAGGCCCTTGTATGCCAGCATTATTTCTGCACCGAGCTCAACCAAAAATCAAAGCCGCAAGCGCGACCCAGAAATGCATTCCAGCAAGAAAGGCAACCAATGGCACTTTGGCATGAAGATGCATATCGGCGTGGATGATGTCACAGGTATGATTCATAGCTGGAAATACGGCTGCCATGTGCACGACGTAACCATGCTGCAACCCCCATGCGAAGAAAAGCGTGTATTTGGTGATGCTGGATACGTAGGTGTTGAAAAACGCAGAGAAAACAAAAGCGAAAATCTTGCCTGGCTGATCAGTGCTCAATCAGTAAGCGTAAAACCATGACCGAAAATGAGCAGGAAATTGAAAAAATGAAAGCCAAGCTACGCGCTAAAGTTGAGCATCCGTTTCGCTACATCAAGTGCGTATTTGGCTATAACAAAGTCCGTTACAAGGGGCTTGATAAAAACCATAACCGTTTGTGCCTGCTAGCAGGACTAACGAACCTCATGATCGGCAGAAAATACTTGCTGGCTTAGGGTTAGTGCGCCCTTAATCCGCCAAAACGGCGAATTAAGGGCCAAAAAGGTGATTTTACCTCAAAACGGCCTTTTTTAGGTCTTTTTTGAGTTTTTTTCTTTTCTAGAAAAACTCAACAATAAGCTGAGTTTCTCAAGGTTCCTGAACAAATACTATATTTACACATTACAAATAAAACTAATCGCCTACACATTATAAAACTATCAATTGCTATCGCATTATCTTAAAAACTTAGCGAACGATTTTTATTTGCTCATGCTAAATCCTTCAGCGAAAAAGCATTACAACAAAAACACTAACATTCAAATGACAAATATCAATTACTTTAATTTGAATTAAATATCAACAGGGCGCCAGCAAAACCGACACCAATAGCCATACTAACTACTTCTAAAGCATTGTGTATCTCACTATTTCTGAAGACATATACTCAAACCAGAGCGATATATATCGTTCTAAATCAAAGATAACTGGAGGTAATTATGCAGTGGATTAACCCAGCATACAGCGACCTGAGACTAGGCTTTGAAGTAACAGCCTACGTTTACGTCCGCTAGTAATAGAGCACTGGAATTTTTTTCCAGTGCTCCTTTCACCAAAGGAGTTAAAGACATGAATACTAAAAGCTGTATAACAAATACATGCTTTTTTAATATACATGAGTCATTTATGTTTCGCTGGGAACCCTCCCAAGATGCATTCGTCATAATGTATCCAGAAGGCATTGTAAAGCTCAATCAAACAGCGGGAGAAATATTAAGTTACTGCGATGGAAAAAATACAATTAGCGATATTGTGATGCACCTTGCTAAAAAATTTAATGCGAACGAAGACTTTATTTTAGAAAAAGTTAACGATTTCTTGGAGGTCAGTCATGACAAAGGTTGGATCAGAATTACGTCTTGATTGTAATGGTGCTCCTATATGGCTATTACTAGAACTTACTTATAAGTGCCCGCTGAAGTGTGCTTTTTGTAGCAACCCGACAAATCTAGATGACTTAGATAATGAATTGACAACGGATGAGTGGAAACAAGTTATCCGTGACGCTAAAAATATGGGATCAATGCAGATTGGGTTTTCTGGCGGCGAACCCACATTGCGTAAAGATTTAGAAGAACTGGTAGAAGAAGCAAGTAACTTAGGCTACTACACCAATCTAATTACATCAGGTATCGGCCTAACAACAAAACGTCTTGAGCGTTTAAAAAAAGCAGGCTTAAGGCATATTCAGTTAGGCATGCAGTCCAGTGAGTCGGTTACAACACACTGGCTTGCTGGGGTTGACTGTTTTGATAAAAAAATAAAAATCGCTAAAGAAATAAAACGTTTGGGCTTTCCGATGGTTCTAAACGTACCTATTTCAAAAATAAATATCCATTTAGTGCCTCAAATTATTGAACTGGCAGCAGAGATAGGCGTGGAGTATTTAGAGCTGGCTAACGTTCAATATTATAACTGGGCCTTAATAAACCGCGATCAACTGATGCCGACTCAAGAGGAGTTGATTAAAGCAGAAACACAGGTCATCGAAGCGCGCCAACGTTTAGGCGATAAAATGACATTGTTTTTTGTCATTCCAGATTACTTTGAAGGCCGTCCTAAAGCCTGCATGAACGGCTGGGGTAGCATCCATTTAACAGTAGCACCTGATGGCACTGTTTTACCTTGTTCACAAGCACGCAGCATGAAGCATCTCAATTTTCCAAATGTTCGCAACCAAGATTTATCATGGATCTGGCACCAGTCAAACGAGTTTAACCTTTATCGCGGTGACAGCTGGATGAAGGAACCCTGCAGAAGTTGCTCCGAAAAAACAACAGACTTTGGTGGCTGTCGCTGCCAAGCATTCTTGCTCACAGGCGATGCCAGCAATACCGATCCAGCATGCAGTAAATCGCCACACCATTCACTCATTACTGATGCCGTGCAACAAGCAAAAATAACAATGAATACATCCCTTATTGCGCGCGAAGCGGGCTGGGTTGATCTTGGAGTAAAATCATGAAGTTACCACATGATTCCTTAAGCGGAACAATAAGCGCAGGAGTGATTCTCACCTCTATTCTTTACATCATAGCGTTTAAGTTAATTAACGGTATATGAAATGATATTATTTACATTTGATATTATATTCCGCTATCTACACATACTTTGCGCCTTGGTATGGGTTGGACACAACTATGCAAACGTTGTACAGAACCCAACATTCAAAGCGTTAAACAGTGGGTCTAATATAGAGGATAGAGAGCAAGACTTAACGCGCAGGATGCAACGCGAGCATGGCATTTTCCGGCATGCTTCGTTGATTGTGCTTGCCTCTGGATTAGCCATGCTGTGGTATCGCGGAACGCTGCTTTCAGCATTAACTCTCGATGGCTATCAAGCTGTGATTGGTATCGGTGCCTGGCTGGGTATTATCATGGTATGCAATCTATGGTTTGTACTGTGGCCGCACCAGAAAAAAGTTTTAGGTTTTGTGTCTGCACCCTTAGAGGAGCGCATTCGCTGTTCGCGCATCACTTTTCTTTCCTCTCGCACCAATACAATTTTATCCTTTCCACTCATATTTTTTATGGCTGCAGGCAGCCATGGCTTGGTGCTTTTCTAATGAACCTAAAACGCCAAGTTTTTAACTTCTCAGGCGGTCCAGCAGTGATGCCAAAATCAGTGCTGCTGCGTGCTAAAAATGAGCTGCTTGATTGGCATAACACAGGGATGTCGGTACTTGAGATGCCGTTCACCAGCTCACACTTTATTGGCATTATGGAGTCAGCCAAGCAAAAAATACGTTCTATCTTAAGCATACCTAATCATTACCATATTTTATTTATGCAAGGCGGCGCGTCTACTCAATTTTCCTTAATCCCAATGAACTTACTCTCTCCTGGCAGGCAAGCAGTCTATATAGACACGGGGTATTGGTCTGCCAAAGCAGCGACAGACGCGGCACTCTTTGGCAATATTCATATTGGTGCCAGCAATAAGGGGAGTATTCCACTGAGTATCCCCGAGCCATCTGAATGGAGTATTCCAGAAGACTCAGATTATTGTCACATTACGACGAATGAAACAGCTCATGGCATTGCTCTGCACACTGATCCGTCCCTCACCTCAGTACCATTGATTGCAGATATGACCTCAGACTTTATGTCGCGCCCTATCTCTATTGAAAACTATGGATTGATTTATGCCGGCACGCAAAAAAACATAGGCCCAACAGGTCTTGTTATTTTGATCATTCGTGAAGATTTAATAGAACAAGTGCGCCCAGAGACACCAAGGATATTTAACTATAAAGAACACAGCATTCATAACAGCCGCCTTAATACACCTCTCACTTACAGTATTTACTTAACAGACCTCGCCTGTGACTGGATTATCCAACAAGGTGGAGTACTTGAGTTGTCTAAGAAAAACATACAGCGCGCCGAGCAACTCTATGCGGTTCTGGATGCTGACTCTTTTTACACTTGCAATGTCCAACCACGTTATCGCTCAGTTATGAATGTATGTTTCCACCTGCCCAGCACACAGCTTGAACACGTGTTTCTAGCTGCAGCAGAACAACAAGGCTTGATTAATCTTCAGGGACACAAGCAACTCGGTGGTATACGTGCAAGCATTTATAACGCGCAAACTGCTGAAGCCATTAATGCACTCACTCGCTTTATGGAGCACTTTCGTGCCAGCCAACAATAGAGATATGGCATTCAAGGCCGCTTGCAAGCAGGCATTATCCATACCTATATCAGCCCAAACAACACACGCTTTTCATAATAAAGCGACAACGATTATGGGACTCAAGTTTGCTAATCGCCTTGGTATCGCTGCCGGTTTCGACAAACAAGGAGAGTTGGGCAAGGCTGCTGGAGCACTTGGTTTTGGTCACATAGAGCTCGGAACTCATACCTTTGAACAATGCACTTCGCTCACTATTAAAAACGCCCCTGCAGACTGCAAACCAGCACTTATAGGTATAAACCTAAATATACATGAAGTGCTCAAGGACGAAATAAATATAAAAATACGTACACATCTTAAAAAGATAAATAATATAGCCGATTATATAAGTATTAATCTATATGACCACTACAATGAAGAGGCCTTGCAACACGTTATTAGAAATATTTCAGAATTAAAAAAATATCAATTACATTTTTCAACCGATACCAACAAGATATTACCCCTTATTATAAAACTGCACACCAACCCGCAAGCCGACAACCTAAAAGCCACTATAAGTACGCTTCAGTCACTCTCTGTCAGTGGTATTGCTATTTCATTTGATTTAGGTAAGCCCGTAACAAAAAATACATTTTTATTTTGGCAAGACCCTTTAGCACAGGCACACGTATGCCGTCAGCTTGAGCACTACCGAAAGCTGATACATGAAAACACAGCGTTAATCGCTATTGGTGGGGTGAGCCAAGCACAACATTATCAAGACAGGCTTAGTGCCGGAGCTGACCTTATACAGTTACATAATGCCCTAGTTTTTAACGGTCCTGACACTGCCTATAAAATACTTAAGGAGACCTGAATTCATAAAATAAGCACCGCGTTAAAATTCTCCTCGCCAAGATAGCTAACCGTAGCAAAGATACGCTGCACCAGTTCAGTCGCACGCTGATGAACCGCTACGGTGAAATCTATGTCGACAATATCAGTAGTTTAAAGCTCGTTAAAACCAAAATGGTCAAGTCAGTGCTGGCTGGCAGGGGTCAATTAAAAACAATGCCGGACTATAAATGCGCTCACGCAGGTATTGTTTTTAAGGAAGTCAAAACGAGAGTGTTTTTATCAATTCACACTCCAAAATCACAACAACGGTGTGCTAATCATCAGCTAAAACCTGCTTCCGCAATCAAATACATCCTTAAAGCTTCAAGCATTCATCTGTTTGGTGCTTTTTTGTTTCTGTATCTTGCTCTACACGCGCTACCCAACGCCACTTAATAAGCGCAGCAAGAGCACTAAACAGTTGATTTTAAAATAGGTTTTGACAAAAATCAGAAAATGCGTATACTTATCGGCGCGGGATGGAGCAGTCTGGTAGCTCGTCGGGCTCATAACCCGAAGGTCGTAGGTTCAAATCCTGCTCCCGCAACCAAATACTAAAGCCTTAACTTTCAATAAGTTAGGGCTTTTTTTATGCCTGCAATTCCTTGCTTAAAAATCGCCTAAAAAGCCTCCGTGCCCAAACCGTGCCCAAACCGTGCCTTGAGCGTGCCTTGTTCTAAAGCTGAGGGTTTTCACGACCAGTCAATTTTGACTGTAAGTCTTTTCAGGGTATATTTTCTTTACGGCGGCACCGGTTCAGCTACTTTTTTGCCTATACCTCAGAAAGATTCTCTGAGCACCTTATATAAGTCACCGACTGCTCAATATGCAATCAAAATAGCTACACAGCTTATCTAGGTTAGATTCCACCGCACGAGCCTTGAATGATTGATTATTTCGAACAAACCACGAATCAGTTAACTTAACAGATTCGGGCGACAAAGGGAGTACTCTTAACCTCCTTTGCCACCTTGGTAAGGATAAAAACGACATCACTACTGACTCTCAGCAGCCAAGTGTCAACTTTTAATTTTAAGTGTATTTTTAGTCCCCAGTTTTATTCTCTGTTTTTTCTGCAGCCATATTCGCAAAGCGAGAAAAGAACTCCTGAACCTGATCCATACCTTGTATCCCCATAGGCATGATGCGCTTCATAAACAATTCAGGATCACTCATTTCATCTACATAGGTATTCATTTTTTCTTGCATCTTTGCCATCAGTTCTTTTTGCATGGGCTCAACATCCGGTAAGCCCATCACTTTTCTGACTTCTTCTGGGCTCATCTCTATCTCGATATTAACCTTCATATGCATCACCTTTTATTTTAAATTATAGTGTCAATTTCAATTTAACAGGTTCTCACAAAAATAAAGAGTCATTTAATAGCTAATAGAGACTTTTAAAATATGACTATATCATCGACTTCATAATCCAGCCCTACCCCAGCAACCGAGCTCAAAAAGGTGCGCTTGAACTGGCGTAAGTCAGGCGGCGTACACCGATTACTCGGCTGGATTCCTGTCAACACAGCCGCGGTCCAATGGAAAAATGGACAGATCTACCACAACGGCCACTATTTCAAGCTGCGGGACAGCTACGGCCTGAGTCAATACACATTCCGCTCAACCAGTTTCAATGAAGGTACGCATGATCGTTGGCACTTCAATGTTGTGGTTGATGTGGAGGCTGAGATACCAGCAGGCCAGGACCGTATTGGTAGTGATCTCGGCCTAACCGGCACGGCCACTTGTTCCGATGGTACAAAGCTCGAAGCTTGCCGATACTACCCTGGCCTTGAAAATAAGCTGTCCATAGCGCAACGCGCTAAAAATAAGCGTCGTGTTAAAACCATTCACGCGAAGATCGTCAATCGCAGGAAAGATGCACTGCACAAGTTCATCCGCAAGCTGGTCAACCGTTGTGGTGAAATCTATGCGGGCAATATCAGTAGTTTAAAATCCGTTAAAACCAAGATGGCCAAACCAGTACTGGATGCTGGCTGGGACCAATAAAAAGCAATATTGAACTATAAATGCGCTCACTCAGGCATTGTTTTTAAAAAAATCAACGCGGCATACACCACCCAAACCTGTAACTGTTGCAGAGCATTGCCCGACGGCAGCCCGTAGCGCAGGACTTGGAATAATAGAATGAACGTGCAGAGAGTGCGGCGTCACCCACGACCACGATATAAACGAGGCCAATAACATTCTCACGGGCGCGCATGGCCGTCTAGCTGTAGCCCCGTTACTTTAGTTATATAAGACCTGCAATTTAGATAACTTTATGTCAAGCAATAAAAAACCCCCAAAGCTGGCTGGCCAACGTTGGGGGTTACTTCATACTACCGTATCTTTTAGATCGGCCAGCCTTACAGGGCTGCTTCTAACTCAGGTACAGCGTCGAATAAATCAGCCACCAAACCGTAATCTGCTACTTGGAAAATCGGTGCATCTTCATCTTTGTTAATCGCGACTATCACTTTAGAATCTTTCATACCCGCCAAGTGCTGAATTGCACCGGAAATACCTACTGCGATATACAGCTCTGGTGCAACAATTTTACCGGTTTGACCAACCTGCATATCGTTGGGTACAAAGCCTGCGTCAACAGCCGCGCGTGATGCGCCCACTGCCGCGCCGAGCTTGTCAGCAATGCGGTTAAGCATTTCAAAGTTCTCACCGTTTTGCATACCACGGCCACCTGAAATAACTATCTTAGCAGCAGTGAGTTCTGGACGGTCAGACTGTGCCAGTTCTTCACCAACAAATGCAGAAATACCCGCATCACCACCAACTGCTACAGCTTCAACGCTTGCAGAGCCACCTTCAGCGGCCGCCGCATCAAAACCTGTACCTCGTACTGTAATTACTTTAATTGCAGCATTTGACTGTACGGTAGCAATCGCATTACCGGCATAAATTGGACGCTTGAAAGTATCAGCACTTTCTACAGCAATAATTTCAGAGATCTGATCCACATCGAGCAACGCAGCAACGCGCGGCATGATGTTTTTACCGTTAGTGGTCGCAGAAGCAAGAATATGCGTGTAATCCTTACCCACTTCAGCAATTAAAGGCGCAACATTTTCAGGCAACTGATGGGCAAATGCAGCGTTATCAGCTGACAACACTTTGCTCACACCCTCAATTTTTGCAGCTGCTTGTGCAACCGCATCAGATCCAGCACCGGCAACCAGTACATGAATATCACCACCAATAGCTTTAGCCGCCGTAACAGTATTCAGGGTAGCAGCACCCAAAGCGACGTTAGAATGTTCAGCAATAACCAAAATAGTCATTAGATTACTTTCGCCTCATTTTTAAGTTTCTCAACCAACTCAGCCACATCTTTTACTTTGATGCCAGCACTGCGTGTTGCCGGTGCTTCAACTTTCAAAGTAGTGACGGTAGATGCGGTAGAAACGCCTAAAGATTCTGGAGTAATAACTTCCAATGGCTTTTTCTTGGCTTTCATGATGTTAGGCAAGGAGGCATAACGCGGCTCATTCAAGCGTAAGTCAGTGGTGACAATCGCTGGCAAGTTCAGCGCAACGGTTTGTAAACCACCATCAATTTCACGCGTGACATTAACTTTATCGCCTTCGACTTCTACTTTAGAAGCAAAAGTACCTTGCGCATAACCTGTTAATGCTCCGAGCATTTGACCAGTTTGATTATTATCACTATCAATTGCTTGCTTACCTAGCATGATCAACTGTGGCTGTTCTTGATCAACCACCGCTTTTAGCAATTTAGCCACAGCTAATGAACGTAACTCATCTGTGGTTTCGACTAAAATTGCACGGTCCGCACCCAGAGCTAGCGCAGTACGCAATTGCTCTTGAGCAGCAGTAGGACCAACACATACAGCAACCACTTCGGTCGCAATACCTTTTTCCTTAAGGCGAATGGCTTCTTCAACACCAATTTCGCAGAAAGGATTCATAGACATTTTAACGTTGGCGAGTTCAACGCCAGTATTGTCCGCTTTTACGCGCACCTTTACGTTATAGTCAACCACTCGTTTGACAGCTACTAGAACCTTCATGGTTTCCTCGTTATCTCGGGTGAACAAATTATATTGCCAAGACGGACCTGGCTCGAATGACGCAGATGGTCGAATATATAACCATCTCATCTGATAAGTACACAAGTTTTGTTATCTTGAACGTAACACCCTAGCCGGTCAAGACAACAATGCAGCCTTTTAACTTACCTTTGCGTAGTATTCTAGCAGGCTTTTAAATAATTCAAACGAGCGTTTGCATTGGACGTCAACACCATGATTGATATAATGTGCTAAATAATCATGATGTATGTGAAAATTCCGCGCTTTAAAAATAAAATAATGAACAACCTGTGCAGGAGATAGCTTGTGGAACGCGAATTTATGGAGTTCGATGTCGTCATCGTAGGTGCAGGCCCATCAGGGCTTTCAGCCGCATGTCGACTCAAACAAAAGGCCGCAGATGCCGGTCAAGAGATCAGCGTATGCGTCGTTGAAAAGGGTTCAGAAGTCGGTGCCCACCTCCTTTCTGGTGCTGTTTTTGAGACGCGCGCACTCGACGAGTTATTTCCAAATTGGAAAGAACTCGGCGCTCCACTCAATACGCCAGTCAAGCGTGACGATATTTATTTACTAAAAAATGCTGAAAAAGGGCAGAAAATCCCTAATTTCTTTGTGCCTAAAACGATGCACAATGAAGGCAATTATATTATCTCCTTGGGTAACCTATGCCGCTGGCTCGCTGAGCAAGCCGAAAATCTCGGCGTAGAAGTGTATCCAGGCTTTGCTGCCCAAGAGGCGCTGATCAATGAAGACGGTGCTGTTTACGGTATTTTAACCGGTGACATGGGCGTTGACCGCGAAGGCAACCCCAAAGACGGTATGTATACGCCAGGCATGGAACTGCGCGCTAAATACACCTTATTTGCCGAAGGTTGCCGTGGCCACATTGGCAAACAACTGCTCAAGCGCTACAACCTTGATAGCGCAGCTGATGTTCAGCATTACGGTATCGGCATTAAAGAAATTTGGGATATTGACCCTGCTAAACATGAAGAAGGCTTAGTGGTGCACACCGCAGGCTGGCCTTTAGACAATGACAACCCTGGCGGCTCTTTCCTCTACCACACTGAAAATAATCAAGTGGCTGTTGGCCTCATTGTCGACCTGTCTTACAGCAACCCTTACCTATCTCCGTTTGATGAGTTCCAGCGCTACAAGCACCACCCTCTCGTCAGCCAATACCTTGAAGGCGGTACACGTGTTGCTTATGGCGCACGCGCATTGACTAAAGGCGGGTTTAACTCCTTACCAAAAATGGTTTTCCCTGGTGGCGCTTTAGTCGGCTGCGACCTAGGTACACTTAACTTTGCCAAAATCAAAGGCAATCACACTGCGATGAAGTCTGGCATGCTGGCTGCTGAAGCGGCTGCTGATGCCGTGCTGCAAGGTCGCGAAGGCGGTGACGAACTCACTGCTTATGTTGATGCGTTCAAAGCAAGCTGGTTGTACGACGACCTATTCTGCAGTCGCAACTTTGGTCCAGCCATTCATAAATATGGCGCGCTCCTAGGTGGTGCATTTAACTATATTGATCAAAATATTTTTGGCGGTAAAATTCCATTCACCTTGCGTGACACTACCCCTGACTACGCCAAACTCAAGTTGGCATCTGAGTCAACAAAAATCGCTTATCCTAAACCTGACGGCAAGCTGAGCTTCGATAAACTCAGCTCGGTGTTTTTGTCCAATACCAACCACGAAGAAATACAGCCTTGCCACTTAAAATTGGCTGATGCAAGTATTCCTCTGGGTAAAAACCTATCGATGTACGACGAGCCAGCGCAGCGTTACTGCCCTGCTGGTGTGTATGAAATTGTCACGCAAGAGAATGGCGAACAGAAATTCCAGATCAACGCACAAAACTGCGTGCACTGCAAAACCTGCGACATTAAAGATCCTGCACAGAATATTACCTGGATTGCACCAGAAGGTACTGGCGGCCCGAACTATCCTAATATGTAATGGTGGATAAACTTAAAAAGCCCTCGCTAGCGAGGGCTTTTTAACATCAAAAAAGAATATCAAAATTACTTTTAATTCTTTTACAGTATAACGAACTCTCTCTATAGTGATGACCTTCTTCGTTTTACCCAAGGGATCGCACTATGAAACGCTTGCTGACTGCATCAATTTTCGCCTTAAGCTTCAGCGCTGTTACCGCTCTACAAGCGGCGCCTCTCCTGAATGTCTCTTATGATGTGATGCGCGATTTCTATAAAGACTACAATCCCGCGTTCCAAAAACACTGGCAAGCACAAGGCAATAAAGCCGCGCAGATCCAAATGTCACATGGTGGCTCTAGCAAACAAGCACGCTCGGTGATTGATGGTCTTCCAGCCGATGTGATCACCATGAATATGGCTACCGACATCAATGCGCTGTATGAGTACGGCAAACTTATTCCTGAAAACTGGGCTGAGCGGTTGCCTAATAACAGTGCACCTTTTACCTCTGCGACCGTGTTAATCGTACGCAAAGGCAACCCAAAAAACCTGCAAGACTGGCCTGACTTAATCAAAGACGGCGTGCAAATTATCGTACCTAACCCAAAAACCTCTGGCAATGGTCGCTACACCTACCTATCTGCTTGGGCCTACGTATTGAAAAACGGTGGCAGTGAACAGGACGCTAAAGACTTTGTCGGCAAACTATTCAAACAAGCACCGGTATTGGATACTGGTGGCCGTGCGGCAACCAGTACCTTTATACAAAACCAAATCGGTGATGTCTTGATCACCTTTGAAAATGAAGCTGAAATGATCGCCCGTGAATTCGGCCGCGGTGCCTTTGAGGTGGTCTACCCAAGTGTCAGTGCCGAAGCTGAGCCACCGGTGACCATTGTTGATAAAGTGGTTGAACGCAAAGGCTCTCGCGTCATTGCTGAAGCGTATTTGAACTACTTATGGTCAGATGAAGCACAGCGTATTGCCGCTAACAACTATTTACGCCCGCGCAACCAAGAGATACTTGCCGAGTTTGCTGACCGCTTCCCTAAAGTTGATTTCATGCCAGTTGAAGCCACTTTTGGCAACTGGTTTGACATTCAGAAAGATCACTTCAATGATGGTGGTATTTTTGATCAGATCTACGCTGATCAACAGTAATATGCTCTCTTAACACGAAGCCTACAGCCAAATATTGGCTTCGTGTCATTATTTTAGAACAGCCCACTGTGTGCCACTGCATCTAACACTCGGCTAAATCATCACGACCTGCAGCGCTGATATTTATTCAGCTTCGCTTTCTGAGTTACCTACACCCATGCTTTCTCTGATCTGCTTACCATGATCTTCTGCGTATTTATGCCCTGCTTGACCGATCTCTTGTAAAACCAACAGATCAATATCATCAAAACGTAAAACACGGCCACCGTTCTTAGTCGCGAGCTCTTGTGCTGGAGCTTCATCGGCAAATGACACCAAAGTCGGACCCATGGCTCCGATTAGGCCTGATCCTATGACATACCACGCCTCACGTGCATCAACTAGATGCTCGTCTGAAGGCGTGTCCCAATGGGCTTTAGCCATGTCATGCACATAAATTTGTGCTTGCACAGTTTTGTTTTCTGGCTGTAACCACCAGCTAAACAAATCAGTGGTTGAACAGAATTTTAATGTTTCACCGGACTGTTTATTGATCGATTGTCCTTTCGCGCCCGGCCATTCAAGAACCAACATGCCACACACATGACACTCATCACCTGAATTGAATGTTACTGGATCAGTATTAACCTCTTGCTTCACTTCTTCACTGCACGCGGCAACAAAAAGGATTAAACACAGCATCAATACCCGCTGAAAACTTAGTCTTAAAGCAACCATCGTCCACCTCATTTTTAGCCCCTCAGGCCAGTGTCATATGCAACTGACTTGATATACAGACTCATCCTATTTTATGACATTAAAACTGCATGAGAAAACCAAACCTTATCAACATAATAGGGTGTTGCATTCAGTGCATTCAGTGCATTCAGTGCATGCAACAACCCCTCTCAGCGAATAAGTGAGCGTAGCGCACAGACCTCAGACCATAGATCGCCCTTGCGCAGGGCAATGACAGTTTCAAAGTAGTGCTTGAGACGCCTGCGGTCATCTGGATTATCCTTAAGCGCTGAACCTATGATGTGATGGACTAGATGTTCAGTGGTCATGCTGCCACCGTAATACCAGGCGTTCAAGCTTGCCGCATGAGCAACCGACACAGCCTCCGCCGTGGAGAGCGCGGCACCGGCTAAACGGCTCGTGCTACGGCCATCTGTGGTCTGGCCGTTGCGCAACTCGTGAAAGATGGTAACCAGAATCTCGATGAGCCCTTCGTTGAGATCAACCATGATCCCAGCGGCCTTGTTAGTCTTGTTTACTTCCCGCAGCACCACGTCAATCTCATCAGGCAGGTTCTTGATCGGCCGAATTTCCTCAAAGTCCATACGACGCTTAAGCGCCGCGCTCATCTCATGAACGCCAGCATCAATACTGTTGGAGGTTGCCACCAGATTAAAACCTTCGCGTGCAAAGATGACACCTTCATCACCAGGAATTTCCGGAATCACCACAACCCGATCGGATAAGATTGATAGCAGCGCATCTTGCAAGGCTTGAGGACAGCGTGCAATTTCTTCAAAGCGCACCAGACGACCTTCCATCATACCGCGCAACATTGGGCTCGGCACCAGCGCCTCGAAACACGGACCTTTAGTGGCAAGAACGGACTCGTTCCAACCATACAAAAGCTGCTGAACATGGGTGACAGCGCCACCTTGCAAAGTTAAGGTGGAGTTACCGGAAATAGCAGCCGTAAGGAGTTCAGACAGCCAAGACTTGGCGGTGCCTGGTTCGCCAACCAGCAAGCAACCCCTGTTTGTGCACAAAGAAATAATAATACGGACAACCATCGCACGCTCTGCCACAAACTTGCGCTCAATAGCCAAGCTCTCATCGCCCATGACAAAGGCTTCAACGGCCCTCGGCGACATGCGCCAGCCCGGCGGTACAGGCCCAAGACTCATGCTGGCCAATCTCTCTAACTCATCATGAAAGATGTCTTCAGCCGGCTGTCGCTGTGCTGCTTTTTGATTTTTATTTTGTACACTCATAATGGACTCCTGCGACCACCGCGGACTTCGGGTGCCATGCGCTCTTTTGGCAAAATGCGGGGCAATTCAGACAGGGGAATAACGCCCTCAATCACATGATCCAGCGCACTGTCACGCATGGTTATCAGACCAGAATCCAATGCTTGCCAACGCAGTTCGCCAATAGGGGGCTGACTGGATATAGCGTTTCGAATGTCATCATCCACGGCCATATATTCTATAATTGCCACCCTGCCACGAGTTCCTCGCCCACTGCAGCTTTCGCACCCCTTGCCCTCAAAGCAACGAAAATGATCTGGCGCCCCTTCTGGAAATAGCTCGGCAAGAATAACCGGATCTGCTACTGCAGGCTGGCGACAGTGTTTGCAAATACGCTTAGCTAGACGCTGAGCAATCACCGCCAGCAACTCACCAGCAATCGAGTTTGGATGAATACCTAAATCGTACAAGCGCTGCAGAGAGTCAACCGCATCATTACTGTGCAGTGTTGAAAGCACGATGTGTCCGGTTTGAGAGGCACGGATCGCTTCCAAAGCGGTTTCCTTATCACGAATTTCACCGACCATGATGACATCCGGATCCTGCCGTACGAAAGAGCGCATCGCATCGGCGAAGTTAAATCCGATCTCGCTGCGTACTGGCGTTTGCTGAATGTTATCGATGGAGTATTCGATAGGGTCTTCCGCCGTAATCACTTTACGGCGACCATCATCGGCAAGGGTTTGCAAACCAGCATAAAGCGTTGTGGACTTACCCGAACCAGTAGGTCCAACCACCAGAATCAACCCTGCAGGGTTATCCAGCAGACGCTCATAATGTGCACCAATCATTGCTGACATGCCAAGTTCAGCAATGGTCATCGCACGGCCAGTTTGCGGCAGCAGTCGGATGACGGCATGCTCACCGTGATGTGACGGTTGGATCTGCACCCTCAGATCATAGGACATATTACGCAATTGCAGACTAGAACGCCCACCTTGAGGCAGCCGGCTCTCGGCAATATCGAGATTTGCCCGCAACTTGATAACATTGATAACGCCTTTGAGCTCACGCGGCGTCAGCTGATATTGCGGCAAATCGCGCAAGTCACCGTCCACTCGCAACCGTACTCTTACGCGTTTACCATACTGTTCGATATGGATATCACTCGCTTTATCACTCACAGCATCCATGAGGATTGCTTCGTACACTGACACCAAGTACGGACTGATATGATCACTCGCAGTATCATCGCCCAAGAGTTTGCCGTATTGACGTCCACTCTCAGAAGTCGCGTCAGCCCGCATCGCTTGGTCGGCGACGAATCTGTTGCCTTCAGCCGATAAGTTCAATGCCGACCAAACTCTGCGAAAATCGGTAGGCGTCACCAGCCAGCACTCAAAAGTGTGATTAGGACTCAAGCGCTCGACCGTATCAGTACGGGCATCGGGATCATCAGTGATAAAGATCAACGTCTCACCTTTCTGAGCGACTGGAATAAGTCGCGACAGGTCTAAAAAGGTGCGGGAGAAACGACGGAATAACTCAACATCCAATGACAACAAAATTTCATCTGCATCGACAAATTTCATATTTCGCTGGGATGCCAAAGAACGATAGAGATCCGTTTCTTCAAAATTCATTTTGAGGTTTAAAATGTCAAGTACACGGCATCTCTCCTCAGCGGCTTGGACTTTCGCCTGCGCTAGAGCAGTTTCATCAACCATGCCCATATCGATAAGAATCTGCTCTGAATTACGGTTAAAATCAACCCAACCCAGAATGCGCACTCGCTCAAGTTTACCAGCACGCTTTACGTACTTAACCAGACTTGGAATCGTTCCAGCTTTACCTTCAATGCAAATCAGGTTACCGCCTTCACGCAAATAGCTCTGCAACATAAAAATGTCAGCTAAAAATGTCGTACAAAGCACAAGATCACAAGGCTGATTCAGCTTAATTACACTTTCAGCAGCTTGCGCTACGACATCTACATTATTCATTTTCAGCCGAGAAAAGCGTGCTCTGGCAGCCTCTGCTACATAAGGGTTCTGTTCAATATAAATAACGCGTCGTGCAAGCTGAGACAGCACTGCAGCAAAGTAACCAGAGCCGCCTCCTATATGCATCACCACATCCGCGGGCATAATTTCCGGGATGACGGACAGAATATGAGTAACAATTTCTTCGCGAGGGATGGAGTGCCCAGTTGTGGAAAGCGGTAGGTCCCGACCGCTTACAAAGTCACTACGTGAAACAGCGAGAAGGGCCGAACGAACCCGAGGATAGACTTTTGCCATTCAATAACTCCTGTTACAACGTAGCTTCAAGGTAGCTGACGTTTTATTTTGCTGGTACATAGCTCAATCTCAGGGCAAGAGATTCAACGATGGACATAAAACCACCTATATTTGCGCTCAGATCAATCATTTCTATTGTAAGAACTTGGCGTAAGACACTTTACACCAACCTTAATTATTTACTATGCCACTACAACGTCGCACCAGCCAAGAATTAATCAATTTGACTTAAATTTCTCGGAGTTTCTTGTCCTCTTTTATCAACGACCTAGCGGGCAGGCCTCTTAGTCGTCTCAAAAATAGCCCATAAACAACCAAGTACGAGCTGCCATGGTGAAAGGAATCAATGTCCTTGCAAGTAGCTATCAATAACTCGCGCTATGCTACGTCCCAAGACTCAATAGCCGATTTAAGCACTACTATAAATGGCATATACCCATTAGTATGCTTGTGCAAGATTCACTACCTTTGTTAAAGTTTCATTTCGAATTTTTAGGGCTGAGCTTTTACACGCCCTTAATTTTACCGATTTACTTTGTTGTTAAAACTTGGAGACGCACAATGAAAGCCCCCGTACGTGTTGCTGTCACAGGCGCAGCTGGTCAGATTGGCTATGCTTTATTATTCCGTATTGCCAGCGGCGAAATGCTTGGCAAGGATCAGCCTGTTGTTTTGCAACTGCTGGACCTGCCACAAGCACAAGATGCTTTAAAAGGCGTGATGATGGAACTGCAAGATTGCGCATTCCCGCTGTTGGCTGGCATGGTTGCGTCGGATAACCCTGAAGTTGCGTTCAAAGACGCTCAGGTTGCTATCTTAGTTGGCGCGCGTCCACGTTCAAAAGGTATGGAGCGTGCTGACCTATTAGCCGCTAACGCAGAAATCTTCACCGTTCAAGGTCGCGCGCTAAACGCTACTGCTGACCGTGATGTAAAAGTATTGGTTGTCGGTAACCCTGCAAACACCAACGCTTACATCGCAATGAAGTCTGCACCAGATCTAAACCCAAACAACTTCACCGCTATGCTGCGTTTAGACCACAACCGTGCATTGAGCCAGGTTGCTGAGAAAACCGGTAAAGATGTTAAAGATATCGAGAGCCTATGCGTTTGGGGCAACCATAGCCCAACCATGTATGCTGACTACCGCTTTGCCACCATTAACGGCGAAAGCGTAAAAGATATGATCAACGACCAAGAGTGGAATGCGAACGTATTCCTGCCAACCGTTGGTAAGCGCGGCGCGGCCATTATTGAAGCGCGCGGCCTGTCATCTGCAGCCTCTGCTGCAAACGCTGCAATCGACCACATCCACGACTGGTGGTTGGGTACCGATGGCAAGTGGACCACTATGGGTATTCCTTCTGACGGTTCTTACGGTATTCCGAAAGACACCATGTTCGGCTTCCCAGTGATCTGTGCAAACGGTAAGTACGAAATCGTTCAAGGTTTAGAAATTGATGCATTCAGCCAAGAGCGTATCAACATCACTTTGGATGAGCTTGAGCAAGAAAAACAAGGCGTTGCCCACCTGCTGTGATTGCTGGTTAACGCTTGATGCACGACCCGCTCTAGATAGTTAACTGTATTTTTAATTATCTAGAGCATTGAAACTATACTTTCACTGAGCGCTTAGCAGTGAAGGTATAGTTTTCTTCATAGATCACCTGCTATCTCCCCCTGCCAAATTGTCTACCGACGCATTGCCCACACCGCACAGTTCGCGCACTGCATACTGCGCTGATCATCAGCCCTAAATTGTAGCGCTGCACACTTTGTTGCGCCTGTAGACATAGCCTCGCCGTGTACATCTATCTCTGCTGTCTGCTCAAAGCATTCAAGTTCAATATTGATGTTTTTATATTCATCTGCTGCGCCACTCTGTGCACTTAAACAGCTCATGTGCATGCAACCTTGATCCTGAATATGAATAAACGCGTTTCTTAATCGGCTCGCTTGATCCACTGATACGGCTCAGTTAGTCTGAATGCCACGCAACAGCTGACGCGCACATGCCTCTCGATTTTAAATTCAGGCTCAGCCCACATCTATGCTTTTGGTGAAAAATCGACTATGACTGCTTCTCTATATAACGATGGATTAGACCTCAATGGCGACCTACGCGCGCTGACCGATGCGCTACGCCAACAGCATGCTGTGGTCCAAAATCCAGCTGGCGACAGGATACTCTTGCGCCATGCCGATGTTAAGGCTGCGGCCTTGGATGACAAGGTGTTCTCCAGTCAAGTATCACGCTTTTTACAGGTGCCCAATGGTCTGGATGGCGACGAGCACAGCCGTTTCCGCGCACTGATTGAGCGTCACCTCAGCCGCGAAGCGCTCACGCCTTATTTGCCCGTGTTTAAAAACCTAGCCGCAGAACTTATCCACGCCTTACCGAAAGGCGTCGTTCTCAATGCCGTCAGTGATATTGGTGCAGTCTTTGCCGTGCGCGCGCAATGTGCGTGGTTAGGCTGGCCGGCTGCGTTAGAGCCCAAACTATTACAGTGGATGCAAGACAACCATAGCGCCATCCGCTCACAAGACGACAGCAAAATGGCCCAAGTGGCGCAGGATTTTGATGAGATTATTCTCTCGGTGCTTCGTCCACGGCGTAACCCCAGCCCAACCAATAGCGAGGTGCTGGACGCCGATGATGTCACCAGCCGTTTGTGTCGCGAACAGATCGATGGTCGTGAATTAAGCGAAGCCGAATTGGTGTCTATTTTACGCAACTGGACGGGCGGTGATTTAGGCTCTATCGCCTTATGCGTTGGGGTGATCGTTGCCTATCTGCTGCAACACCCAGAACAAGCTAAAACCTTGGCCAGCGCGCCAGATGCCGAACTCGACGCAGTGATCGATGAAATCCTGCGCCTCGACAATCCTTTTGTCTCGAACCGCCGTATCACCACCTGCCCGGTTAGCATCGCCGGACAGCAACTACCAGCCGGTGCCCGAGTGCAATTAAACTGGACTTCAGCCAACCGCGATGAAAGCGTATTTAGCAACAATGCCTTCGCCCCACAGACTCACGCGGCAGATAACCTAGTCTACGGTGTTGGCAAACATGTTTGCCCGGGTCGTTTATTGGCCACCTGGCAACTCAGAATAGCCACGCAAGCATTGTTAACCAGCAGCCACACGCTCAGCCTAGCGCCCGAGCAAACCCTGCAACGCGAGCGCCCGCCCTTAGGCGGTTATAGCAATGTGCCTGTGCTGTTGAGTTGAGTTGAGTTGAGTTGAGTTGAGTTGAGCGGAGCTGGGTTGGACTATGAGAAAAAACCTAACAAAACCATCAGCTTAGCAAACTAAAACTGAACGTTATTGCAGCCACTTGCTGGCTCTGGGTTATTTATTGCAAACGTCTCACTTGCCCAGGTGTTTGCGCATAAAAGCGCTGATACGCATGCGTCAGTGAGCTTTGACTGGCAAAACCAACCTGCTCTGCAATCAGTTCTAAAGTAGGCAGGGAAAAGCAACGTATTCGTGTTCTTAGCTGCATGGCTGCTACTCTGTTAAAAAACCTATTAAAAAGCTCTAATTCTGAGTTTGGAGCAAAAGGTTCAGAGTTTCAAACAAATAAACTCTGTTGATAATCGCCAGAATCAAATCACTAAAAAAATAATAATACGTATTTGGAGTTTGCCATGACTAGCAGAGATCAGGTTACCGGACACCTTGATGCAGCAGCCTTACTGCAACCGAATCTGCAGCAGGCCAGTTTAATTGAGTTACAGCAGCAGATTACTCAGCACTATTTAGCTGATGAGCAGAGCTTTATGCCCGAGCTGGTCAAGATTGTGAACCACTCAGCAGAGGCCATTGAGCGACTTAAGCAGAGCACTGCCGATCTCGTCAAAGCGGTCCGCCAGCAAGACGACGCTGTCGATAGCATTGATTTACTGCTGCAACAATACAGCCTCGATACCCATGAGGGTGTATTGCTGATGTGCCTTGCCGAAGCGCTGCTACGGGTACCGGATAGCGCCACTGCTGATGCTTTAATTCGTGACAAGCTCTCGGTTGCTGACTGGAAGCAGCACCTGGGTAAAAGTGATTCGCTACTGGTCAATGCCTCCACTTGGGGCCTGTTAATGACCGGTAAGCTGGTTAATCTAGACCAGCGTGACCAACAACCTGTACCGGTTCTAAATCGTTTGGTTAACCGCTTAGGCGAGCCCATGATCCGTAAGGCCATGGCGCAAGCGATGAAAGTCATGGGCCATCAGTTTGTGCTGGGTCGCACGCTGGATGAAGCGTTAAAAAACGGCAAGCCATTATTCAATCAAGGCTACACCTACTCTTTTGATATGCTCGGCGAAGCCGCACGCACCGCCGATGATGCCCAGCGCTATTTTGCAGCCTACTTACAAGCCATTGAAACCTTAGGTAAAAAAGGCGCGAAGCTCGCCGCAGAGGCGCCGCCGCCGTCTATTTCTATTAAGCTGTCGGCGTTACATCCGCGTTATGAGGCAAGCAAACGTAAGCGCATTTTAAAAGAGCTCAGCGCCAGCTTAACTCAGCTGACCCAACGCGCACGCGAGCTTAACGTTGCGGTCAGCATTGATGCTGAAGAAGCCGATCGACTGGAATTGTCCCTAGAGGTTTTTGCCGCTGTGTATGCCAGCCCTGCGGCTAAAGGCTGGGGTGGTTTTGGTTTGGTGTTACAAGCCTACTCAAAACGCGCCCTACCTGTTTTGCATTGGCTGATAAAATTGGCGCAAGTACAGGGCGATGAAATTCCAGTGCGTTTAGTTAAAGGCGCGTACTGGGATACTGAAATCAAACACGCACAGGTGCTGGGTTTGGCCGGTTATCCAGTTTACACCCGCAAAGCCAATACCGATCTAGCCTACTTAGCCTGTGCCCGCTTATTGTTTTCTGATCTGGCCAAGGGTTGTCTTTTCCCACAGTTCGCCACTCACAATGCACATACGATCAGCTGCATCTTGGCTATGGCCGGGGAACGACCGGTTGAATTTCAACGCCTGCACGGAATGGGTGAAGCCCTGTACCAACAAACGCTTAAACGTGCACCAAAAGGCAGCTATTGCCGCATTTATGCGCCGGTCGGTGCGCACAAAGATCTACTGCCTTATCTGGTCAGGCGCTTATTAGAAAATGGTGCCAACTCATCGTTTGTGCACCAACTCGTCGATGAAAAAGTGCCTGTTGCGCGTTTATCGAGCCACCCCCTAGAACTCGTACAGGATAAAAAGTCGTGGTCAAATCCCAATATTCCACTGCCCCTAAACCTGTACGGTGAAAAGCGCATAAACTCTAAAGGGCTTAACTTAAATATCAATGCTCAGCTTAATCCACTGCTCGAACACCTTCACCACTTTGACAGCCAGCATTGGTCCGGTAGACCTTGGTTAGCCGAATCCATCAACGTACCTGCTGCGGCCATTACGCAAATTTATAGCCCCTTTGATCAGCAACAGTTGGTGGGTGAAATGCAATGGGCCTCCGCAGCACAAGTCAACGCTGCACTAGATGCTGCAGAGCTGGCTTTTCCACGCTGGAATGCAACACCGGTACAAGAACGCGCGGCCTGCCTGTACAAACTGGCCGATTTGCTCGAAGAACATATGCCTGAGTTAATCGCTTTATGTGCCCGAGAAGCCGGTAAGCAGCTGGTCGATGGGGTGGCCGAAGTGCGTGAAGCCGTCGATTTTTGCCGCTACTACGCGCAGCAATCCGAAGAAAAATTTGCTCAAGCGCAACTGATGCCTGGTCCTACCGGGGAATCCAATGAATTGTATTTAACCGGTCGCGGTATTTTTGTCACCATTAGCCCTTGGAATTTCCCAGTGGCCATTTTTTTAGGTCAGCTGGTGGCTGCTGCTGTGGCAGGCAATAGCGTACTGGCCAAGCCTGCCGAGCAAACCTCCTTAATTGCCAGCCGTTGCATGGAGTTGCTCTATAAAGCCGGCATTCCACGTGATGTTGTGCAACTACTGCCCGGCAAAGGCGCAGAAATTGGACCGCTATTGACTCGTGACCGACGGGTGGCGGGCGTCGCGTTTACTGGTTCGACGCTCACTGCACAAAGCATTAACCGCGCTTTAGCTGCTCGTGATAATGCGCCCATAGCCACATTAATTGCTGAAACGGGCGGCCAGAACGCCATGATTGTTGATTCAACGGCGCTGCCTGAGCAGGTGGTTGCTGACATCGTTGAGTCGTCATTTACCAGCGCGGGACAACGTTGCTCGGCTTTGCGCATCCTCTTTATTCAAGAAGACATTGCTCAGCGTTTAATCGAGGTATTAGCCGGTGCAATGGCTGAATTGCAACTGGGTGACCCACGTGACCCTGCCACCGATGTTGGTCCGGTGATTGATCAGCAGGCCAAAGACAAGTTGAACGCGCATATTGAAAAATTCCGTCAACAGCAACGTGTACTCGGTGAAACAGCACTTCCTGATACGTTGCACAACGGTTTTTTCGTTGCCCCTGTGGCACTTAAAATCGAGCAGTTAGATGAGCTGGAAAGTGAACAATTTGGCCCTGTTTTGCATGTTTTAACTTACAGGGCTGCACAAATCGACCAAGTGATTGCCAGCATCAACCGTACAGGCTACGGTCTAACCTGCGGCATTCAGAGTCGTAACGAACAATTTGCCGCTTACTTGGATAGCAAGCTAAGAGTTGGCAACTTATACATCAATCGCAACCTGATTGGAGCGGTTGTTGGAGTTCAGCCCTTTGGTGGTATGGGGCTGTCGGGAACTGGCCCAAAAGCCGGTGGCCCTCACTACCTGTTGCGCTTTGCGACTGAACGCACTCGCACTATTAATACCGCTGCTATTGGGGGCAATGCCAGTCTGCTTGCCCAATCGGACGAAGATACAGCTCAAATATAACAACAAAAGGTATTAAAATATGATTGCAAATAACTCTATCGTAGGTTGGACCTTTATTGCCTATATTGGCGTGATGCTAGGTATAGGCTGGGTTGCTTATCAGCGTACACAAAGCCTTGCGGACTACATTCTGGGCGGTCGCAGCCTTGGCCCTTGGAGTTCAGCACTGTCGGCCAGCGCCTCAGATATGTCAGGCTGGCTACTGCTCGGTTTACCCGGCGCAGCCTATGCTTCCGGCTTAAGTGCCAGCTGGATCGCGGTCGGTTTGCTAGCAGGTACTTGGCTGAACTGGCTATTTATGGCACCCAGACTGCGCGTCTATAGCTTTAAAGCTGATAATTCACTGACCCTCCCCGAATTCTTAGAAAAACGTTTCCGTGACAAAACCAATATGCTGCGGGTTGTCTCAGCCTTATTTATTTTGCTGTTCTTTCTGTTCTACACCTCATCGGGACTGGTTGCGGCAGGTAAGCTGTTTGAAACAGTCTTCGATCTTGATTATAAAATCGCGGTTATCGTCGGCACCCTCGCAGTGATGTCTTACACCATGTTTGGTGGTTTTTTAGCCGTCTCTTGGACTGACTTACTGCAAGGCTTAATGATGGTCGTCACCTTGGCGATTGTGCCACTGTGGGCCATGGGCGAGCTGGGTGGTGTGAGCGCCACCTTTAGCAGTATCAATGAACTCAATCCAAACCTGCTTAACTGGTTTAGCGACGCACAAGGTCAAGCGTTGAGCACCATCGGTATTGTTAGCGCTGTGGCTTGGGGTCTAGGTTATTTTGGCCAGCCGCATATTTTGGCGCGTTTTGCCGCGATCAAATCACACAAACAAATCCCCACCGCCCGTCGTATTGCGGTGATTTGGAGCGGGATCAGCCTGGTCTGCGCCATGCTGATTGGTTTAATCGGTACGGTCTTTATTAAGGGTGATTTAGGCGATGGCGAAACCATTTTCATGCTGATGGTTAACGCCCTGTTCCACCCACTGATTGCCGGCATTCTGTTGTCAGCGATTCTTGCTGCCATTATGTCGACCGCTGACTCTCAGCTGCTGGTGTGTTCTTCGGCGCTCACAGAAGACTTTTACAAATCACTGTTTCGTAAAGAGGCCAGTCAAAAAGAGTTGGTGCGAGTCGGTCGTATCGCCGTGGTTCTGATTGCTTTCGCCGCCATGCTGTTAGCCTTTAACGAAAACAGCACCGTGCTGGACTTAGTTTCCTATGCTTGGGCTGGCTTTGGTGGCACCTTTGGCCCAGTGCTGTTACTGGCGCTGTTTTGGAAACGCGCCACGGCATTAGGTGCCATGGCTGGAATCGTTGTCGGTGGCGTAACAGTGGTTGCTTGGGCGAATATGACAGGTGGCATTTTTGAGCTTTATGAGATCGTACCCGCCTTTTTCTTAGCCGGTACTGCAATGATTATCTTGAGTTTATTAAGCCCAGAACCCAGCGAAGAAATCCAACACGAGTTTGATGCTGTGGTTGAAGAAGCTCGCAGCTAAAGCTGCACAATAAAGCCTAGCCAAGGATGGCTTACATAGGCTTTTACATGATAAAACTCAGAGCCATGCGTCTTCATATATTAAAAAACGTCAACGTTCACACAGCATCGAACAAAAATTGAATCTCCCATCCAAGCTGATAGACTTACGTCTGTTTTGCACAGCAGCGCTAAAATGCAGTCGAGCGTTGACGCACCGACCAACTTAAAGTGTGCGCGTGACACTCAGCTCAGCTCAGCTGCAAAATATTTGTCTCGACTAAACCTTAACCTTCGACACACTGCAACCCAGACTGATGCGCTTCAGTATGACTTAAGCCTGACGGCAGTTCGCCGTCAGCAGCACGGATAATTTATGTTTAAAAATATGCAACACGAATGGTTTTTCAATATACGTGGTGACCTGCTCTCAGGTCTTGTTGTTGCTCTGGCACTGATTCCTGAAGCCATCGCCTTCTCCATTATTGCTGGTGTTGACCCTAAAGTTGGTCTGTATGCATCTTTCTGTATTGCAGTGATTATCGCCTTTGTCGGTGGTCGTCCGGGAATGATCTCCGCTGCCACTGGGGCAATGGCCCTGCTGATGGTCACCTTAGTTAAACAGCATGGTTTGGAATACCTATTGGCCGCGACTTTACTCACTGGTGTTCTGCAAATTGCCGCCGGTTACTTAAAGCTTGGCAGTCTGATGCGTTTTGTCTCCAAATCAGTGGTCACTGGTTTTGTTAATGCCTTGGCCATTTTGATCTTTATGGCGCAACTGCCCGAGCTGACCAATGTCACCTGGCATGTGTATGCCATGACCGCCGCAGGCTTGGGTCTGATCTACCTGTTCCCACTACTGCCTAAAATCGGTAAAAGCATCCCTTCGCCTTTGGTTTGTATTGTTGTGTTAACGGGCGTTGCCATGTACTTGGGTCTGGATATTCGCACCGTTGGCGATATGGGTGAACTGCCTGACACCCTGCCAATTTTCTTATGGCCTGAAGTGCCACTGAATTTAGAAACCTTACAAATCATCCTGCCGTATGCTGTTGCTCTAGCGATTGTGGGTTTGCTGGAGTCATTAATGACCGCAACCATTATTGATGATCTAACCGACACTAAAAGCGACCGCAACCGTGAGTGTAAAGGTCAGGGTATGGCCAATATCGGTTCAGGTTTGCTCGGCGGCATGGCCGGCTGCGCGATGATTGGTCAATCGGTGATCAATATTAAATCAGGTGGCCGTGGTCGTTTATCAACCTTCTGCGCCGGTTTTTTCCTGCTGATTATGGTGGTGTTTTTAAGCGACTGGATTAAGCAGATTCCCATGGCCGCCTTAGTTGCGGTGATGATCATGGTCTCTATCGGTACGTTCTCATGGAGTTCGGTGCGCGATCTTAAAAAGCACCCGCTCTCAACCAATATCGTGATGGTCAGCACGGTTGGCGTGGTACTAGCAACGCATAATTTAGCGCTGGGCGTATTGGCTGGCGTACTTTTGGCGACCTTGTTCTTCGCTAATAAAATTGCCCGTTTAATGGTGATTAAACAAGATCAAGCCGACACTGACGCACCACTACACTACGAGGTGATCGGTCAAGTCTTCTTTGCTTCTGCAGAAAAATTTGTTGATTCTTTTGATTTTGCCTATGCCGCTGAAAAAGTTGTGATTGACCTCTCTCGCGCACATTTCTGGGATATTTCAGCAGTCTCAGCACTGGATAACGTGGTGATTAAATACCAGCGTTTAGGTGCTGAGGTGAGTGTGATTGGCATGAATGAAGCGAGCAAAACAGTGATTGATAAGTTTGCTGTACACACCGATCCCGACGCCGTTGAAAAACTATTAAGTGACCACTGAGGACTAAACTATGCAACATATTCTAGCCTGCATTGATGAATCAACCTGGTCGACCAGCGTCCAAGACGCAGCGATCTGGGCCGGTGGGCAGCTTAAAAGCCCGTTAATGTTTTTGCACAGTATTGAAAAGCAAGCCCAGCCTGATAGCCAAGATTTATCCGGTGCGATTGGCCTTGGTGCACGCTCTAAACTGATGACGGAAATTGCCACGCTCGATCAACTGCGTGCCAAAGTGGCCTTACAACTTGGTAAAGAATTGCTCGATACGGCCAAAACCAAAGCACTTGCGGCAGGATGTGAGCACGTTGACACACTGCAGCGCCACGGCGAATTTATCGACACTCTACTCACCTTAGAAGGCGACGCACGCTTAGTGATTATTGGTCACTCGGGCAGCAGCAGCGGTAAAAAAATCAACGTATTAGGCGGCCATGTTGAAAACCTATTACGCCGTATCCACACCCCTGTACTGATCACGCCGCATGACTTTAGTGCACCAAAAAGCTTTATGTTGGCCTTCGACGGACGCGCTACTACTGAGCAGGCGCTGCAACGTATTTTAAACAGTGATTTATTACGCGGTTTAAACTGCCACCTAGTCACCGTTAAAAATAAACAAGACGATCTACAAGAGACCTTTGCCCGTGCCGAGCAGCGCTTGCTTGACGGTGGTTTCGCAGTCACCGCAACCTATCTAGAAGGCGACATATTCAAACAGCTGCTCACTTACCAGCAAACCCATGATATCGACATGCTGGTTATGGGCGCGTTTGCTGGTACGCGTTTGCGCCAGTTCTTTGTCGGCAGTAACACCCTGAAAATGCTCGAAAAAAGCACCCTGCCTATTTTGGTTGTTAAGTAAACGCTCGACAATCACACTTGCAAGCCCAGCTTCGCACGTAATAACGATGCTTGACTCGTTTGCTGATATCACGGCAGATTGAGTCACGCATCACAGACTCCTTCCGCATTACCATCCATTTCTCATCAATAGGAAAAAGCTATCAGGCTTATTAATATATAATAATTAAATATATATTAATGCGTGATATATTGAACCCAAGTTAAGCAAACAACCTAGGAGAGACATCATGCAAACAACTGATACTGCTGTTTACGGTTTACCACGTTTAAACGAACGCGCACCAGAGTTTAAAGCACCGACGACAGACGGTGAAAAGTGTTTAGATGATTACAAAGGCAAGTGGTTGGTGTTGTTCTCGCACCCTGCTGACTTTACTCCAGTGTGTACCACTGAATTTATTGCCTTCGCTAAAAAGGCACCTGAGTTCAACGCACGCAACTGCGAGCTGTTAGGTTTATCAATTGATAGCCACCACTCACACATTGCTTGGATGCGTAATATTAAAGAAAAATTTGGTGTGGAGATTCCATTCCCAATTATTGCTGACCTGAAAATGGATGTTGCTCGTGCCTACGGCATGATCCACCCAGGTGCTGCAGATACATCAGCAGTACGTGCGACTTTCATCATTGACCCCAATGGCATCTTGCGCGCAATGGTTTACTATCCGATGAGCAACGGCCGTTTAATTGATGAGTTTTTACGCTTATTGGATGCGTTGCAAACCAGTGACGAGCACGGTGTGGCTACGCCAGAAGGCTGGAAACCCGGTGATCGCGTGATTGTTCCACCTTCAGCGACTGCTGCCGGTGCTGACGAGCGTGTTAAGTCAGGTGAATACGAGTGCGTTGATTTCTACTACTGCACCAAACAGCTATAAGACGCCTGCCCTAAGGGCAATCCAGCGCGCCCCCAAACCCCAGCATCGACAACGGTGCTGGGGTTTTTTGTAGTGTATGGGATGCAAGGCATAACCAAGCAGTGATTTTAGTAACCCAACCCAGAACTCGCCAAGCAACCTACGCCGTGTAGACCGACAAAAACGTAAGTCTGCACAGCAGGCCGTGCAGACTTGCCGCCAGAATCAGAAGGCCACATTGACGCCTGTATAGAAGGAGCGGCCCATTCCCGGCACGGCGACACCCCACTCAACACCATTCATCGACATGGTTCGGCCTTGAGCAGTGTAAGCACCACCGGTAGGCAGGTAGTAGAACTTATCAGCTAAGTTCTCCACACCGAAGTCCAAGCGCACCTTGTCCCAGCTGTGGCTGAAGCGCAAGTTAAATAACGTGTAACCGGCCGTTTGAATCTCATTGCGTACATCGGAACCATGGTTCTTCGACTGCACGCTGAGCATTTCTAAACTGTTATTCCAGCCACTCAGTTGCTGCGTTAGGGTCAGAGTGGCATTGAGCGGCATGCTGTTATACAGCTCATCGCCGCTATCGCGGTTCTTGCCGTTGCTGTAGTTGATCACGCCGCTGAAACCCCACTGACCCAACTCATTGCTGGCCAGCGGCATGCGTCCAGCAATATCCACACCGTAGATACGCGCCGACTGGTTAGCGTACTGCAACACATTAAACTGATTCGGGGTGATCGTTTTACCCGGCAGACTTACCGCATCGATGTAATCATTGACCCGCGTGTAGAACGGCGTGACTTTGAGTTCATGTTCGCGATCGGCGCTGTGCCAATCAAAAGTAACCGAGGCGATGTGCGCTGCTTCCGGCTTAAGTTTGACGTCACCAACATAACCATTGCCATCACCGACAAAGTTGTTCATCGTCGCGGCCATGGCCCAAGTCGACCAGCTATAACGCTCATACAGGTTAGGCGAACGTACCTTGCGCGCCACGCCGAACTCGATATCAAAGTTAGCATCGTGACTGTAATGCGCGAGAGCGGTCAGATCCCAATTGTTGTCGCTCTGGCTGCGATCGCTAGCATTGAAAGCAGCAGCTTCAACGAATTGCTGACCTCCTGCGTGACCGTAACCATGCACCTCACCGGCATCACTGGCGACATGCTCGTAACGCACGCCGACGAGGGTGAGCCAGCTCGGATTAAGTTGTGCTTCCCACTCTCCGAACAGAGCGAGACGATCGCGCTCGCCGTCTTTGATGTTCTCAAAGGTATTCGGCCACATGCCACCACCTGATGCGGGCCAATAATCATTGAGGCGGTAGCGCTGGTATTCACCACCGACACGGAGCAAATCACGCTCACTCAGATCGATGCTGGCCTTGACGCTGCCGCCAAAGGTCTTGCCTTCACTGTCCATCGGCATCCCCGCGGCACAGGTCGGGCCTAGCGGGCTGCAGGCACTGCCGGCGCCTGACGCCCCGCCATACCAGAAACGCTTGTCTGGGCCAAAATTCATCTTGTGTTCAACTTTTTCGTGATAGAGCTGTGTCTCCAGAGCACCCCAGTCGAACTGGCTCAGGTAACGTAGATTAATACGCTCCTGAGTATTATCGGTCATGTCCATGCGCTGGTTGGGGAACAGTTCTTGCGGTACGCTCTGATAACCAAGTTTGAGTTCTAACAAATCCTCACCCAGCTTGAGCGCCATACTCAGATCATGGTTTGCTGTTTCATAGGCGGTGGAGGCCACCTCGTCCAGCGCAGCTGTTTCACCATAACGACCGGTGGCACGGCTGCTTTTGAACTTGCCACCCGCCATGTAGTTATTGGCCTTACTATAGCTGCCAGCGTAACGAATATTAAAGACATCGTTGGCATGCGTCGCAGAGAAGTTACCGCCTCGCGCATCGTTGTTGCTGCGCATGAAGGCACCGATCTCACCCTTGTTAATGCTCGCCGCTCCCGGCTCTGCAAACTCGGGCTTAGCACTCTCAGCGATGATGGTGCCACCGATGCTATCGCCACCAACACTGACCGGAGTGATGCCGGAAAAAACCTGCAGTGTGTCGAGGTTATTCGGATCAACGTAGGATAAAGCTGGGTTCATATGATTAGGACAGGAAGACACCAAGTCCATACCATCAACCTTGATACGCAGGCGGTCATCCGCTAAACCACGGATAGCTGGCAGACTAGAAATACCGCCGGTACCGTTGAGGCTAACACCGGGCACACCACGCAGTAACGAGGCTGTATCGCTGGTCACAGCGCTTAGGCTGCGGAGGGTTTGCTGCGAAACCGAAGTAGCACCGAGCGGCTCTTGCTGCGCCTTAACCACACTTGATTCAAGCTGTAGCGCTGACGGCGATGCCGCGTGACCAGCGTGCTGGTCAGAGTTGACCGCTTCAACGGCAAGCGCTAGCGGGCTGAACAAAAACAGCAAAGCGGCACAAGCGCGGTAGTCGGCACGCGGACGGTTCATGGAGCATTCAAAACGAATATGAGACATAAAATATTTCTCTAGGCATAAGTAATGAGCACCGCAAGATCTGCACACATATCAAAGGGGCGACACGGTGCGACAATTAAGCGGTAACCAACAAGATGGCAACTGATGGTTGCCAAAGCACTAGAAAATGGGCGGAGCGCGGGTCAATGCGCCAATGAATACAGTGTCACGACATATCACCAGCGGCGCAGGCGGCGCTGTCAGAATAGGCGGTGCTAGACAGGGCTGCGCTTGTGGCACACTGCTAGGAACGGCTGGTGAACTCAATAACAGGTCACAATAGCCGCACTTCGCCCAGTCCATCTCATGACTGACACTTGAAGACTTAGTATGTTCATCGTTGCAGGCCTGCTCGTCACGCCAGCTTAACCCCTGTCCCAACAACGGTCCGACCAGCAGCAACAACATGGCCAACAGGCCAAGCCGACTGCAATATCGAACGAGTTGCGCATGAGACAAGGCGTTATCCATCCATAGAAATAAACAAGCAATACATACTAACGCAGAGCAATGTGTATTTTAGCTGCGGCAGAAGGTCGCAATTAACCACTCTTGCCCTTCTCGTTAAATCCGCATGCAAACCTCCAAGCATCTGTTCTGAGTACACACAGGCAGGTCCGCTGACGTTTTCCAGCAACGTAACAGCATTTCAGGTCCTGACCAGAGCTGTTATAAAAAGAAAATCACTGCCGAAAAAACCTGCACGCAAGCTCAAATGACTGATCTACATCAAGGTTTACCTGCAGAATTCGCTGCTGCCGCCCATAATCGCTGGTGAATGCGCGAGCGCTTAGCGTCGCACATGATATTCAATGGTTTGTCGCGAAGGCTGCTCAGCCCAGTAACAACAAAGCCACTGCCCAAGCACTCCCAGACAGTAGCTTTATATCGCCTGACTTAGAACAAACCAGCCACTTTAAAACCGCTTTAGAAAATTAAAAGCCCAGTACGCATGAGTAATGTCGCTGCATGTTAATGTTGGAACAATGCTGTTGTTGAGTGTTTCTTTGAAAGCATCAAGCATGTGCGACATGCGTGATCAGTACAATCGTTATGTATTAGCTTGGTTTGCCACTGTGCTGTTAAACCCGTTTACGCCGCTCCGAGCGTTGCACGCGTAACTGTTCTTCATCCACTTCAGCCAAGACTTCACAGACATACTCAATGTGCTGGTTGGACAGCTGCCGTGCTTGCTCAGCCTGCCCAGCCTTAATGGCTTGATACAGAGCACGGTGCTGTTCAATTAACATATCGCGGGTTTCGCTGCGTTGCGGGTACATACCGCCGATATTGGTCGTCACATTACCGCGTAATAAATCAAACAAACCGCGGATGGTATGCAGTAGCACCACGTTATGACTGGCTTCAGCAATGGCTAAATGAAAACGTGCATCAGCCAAGCCTTCTTCAATACGGCAGTCTTGCGTGGTATTTTCATAACAGGCTTCTAGCTGAGCAAAGGCCAGATCAAGACGTTCATGATCGGCTGGTGTAGCGCGTTGCGCGGCATAATACGCACACGCACCTTCCAGCGTGTGACGAAACTCGAGTAAATCTTTTTGCGCGTCCGGATTATCTGCCAGTAACGCCAGTAACGGATCACTAAAGGTTGCGCCCACTTCTTTACTGACGTAATTGCCCCCGCCTTGTCGGCTGATCAGCAAGCCTTTGGCCACCAACTTTTGAATCGCCTCACGTAACGAGGGGCGCGACACGCCAAACTGCTCAGCCAGCTTACGCTCTGCCGGCAGCCGTTCACCGGCTTGCAGCACGCCTTCTAAAATCATGGTTTCTAGCTGTTCAACAATATCATCCGACAAACGGCGTTGTTGTATATGTGCAAAGCTCATGGCTCTTTTCTTACCCTACCAAAACAGCTGCTTAAGAAGCTCTAGGCTATCACAAACGTCTATTTACCACAGCGTATAACGCCCTGCCTCAGTCACTGTAAAAGACCAATAAAGACTAAAGTCGCAAACAAATAAATTGACAGATAGAGCGTGACGTATTTAACTATAAAAACTCGATTGTAAATTGGTCTTACCAATTATAAAAACAATAACACATAAAGGTCTATACCATGCCAAATATATCAACCCTCACTTTTGTCCGTTCAGGTTGCATAGAGCAGCTACTGGAGCTCCGCCATGTCGCCTAATGTACTTGCACTATTAGCATTTTCACCAATCTTTCTGGCCGCAATTTTATTGGTTGGCTTACGCTGGCCGGCAAAGCGCGCCATGCCACTGGTTTTTGTAATAACCGCAGCAATCGCCCTCTATTGCTGGGAGATGAGCTTTAATCGTGTTTTAGCTTCAACCCTACAAGGGCTGGTGATTACAGCCGGTGTATTATGGATTATCTTCGGGGCAATCCTGCTGTTGAACACCCTAAAGCACTCAGGCGCGATTCAATCAATTCGTGCTGGCTTTATTACTATCAGCCCTGACCGTCGCGTCCAAGCAGTGATTATTGCGTGGTTATTCGGCTGCTTTATCGAAGGCGCTTCAGGCTTTGGCACACCCGCTGCGATTGTCGCACCCCTGCTGGTAGCTATTGGGTTCCCAGCAATGGCAGCCGTCATGCTTGGCATGCTAGTGCAAAGCACACCTGTATCATTCGGTGCTGTCGGAACACCTATAATTATTGGTATTACCAGTGGCTTGGATAGCGAAACAATCGGCTCACGACTTTTAGAGAACGGTTCAGACTGGGCCACCTTTCTACAGTTGATCACCAGTCAAGTGGCTATTATCCATGCCATTGTTGGTGCAATCATTCCATTGATTATGGTTTTAATGCTGACGCGCTTTTTTGGTAAAGAAAAAAGCTGGAAAGCCGGCTTTGCCATCCTTCCTTTCGCACTATTTGCAGGTCTAGCGTTCACCATCCCATATGCCGCAACCGGTATTTTACTAGGGCCAGAGTTCCCTTCATTACTGGGTGGTTTAATCGGTTTAGCGATTGTCACCACAGCAGCACGTTTTAATTTTCTTACGCCAAAAACCACTTGGGATTTTGCCCCAGCCAAAGAATGGCCAAGCCAATGGTTGGGCTCTATTGAAATGAAACTGGACAACGTCACCTGCAAGCCTATGAGTAACAAGCTCGCGTGGCTACCATACATTTTAGTCGGCCTACTATTGGTCATCAGCCGTGTGTTCCCAGGCGTGGGTAGCGCGATGAAAGCCGTGGTGATTAAGTTTCCAAGCATCTTAGGTGAAGCAGGAATTAATGCTGACTTTATGCCGCTGTACTTGCCTGGCGGGATATTAGTGTTTGTCGCTTGCAGTGCATTTTTCTTACATCGCATGCAATGGCAGAGCTTTCGTTCAGCATTAAGCGAATCAAGTCGTATTTTACTCGGTGCGGGCTTTGTCTTACTGTTTACCGTACCTATGGTGCGTATCCTAATTAACTCTGGCGTCAATGCGGCAGACATTCCCAGCATGCCCATTGCAATGGCACGTTTCATTGCCGACAGCTTTGGTGACATTTACCCACTCTTTGCACCCAGTGTTGGTGCGCTCGGAGCATTTATTGCAGGTTCTAATACTGTCAGTAATATGATGTTCAGCCAGTTTCAGTTTGGTGTTGCCGAAAACCTCGGTATTTCGACCGCAATCATCGTTGCCGGCCAAGCAATTGGTGCAGCAGCAGGTAATATGATTGCTATCCATAACGTCGTCGCCGCATCTGCTACTGTGGGTTTATTAGGGCAAGAAGGCGCTACACTGAGGAAGACGATCTGGCCAACCTTGTACTACGTCTTTTTTACCGGCCTAATTATCTTATTTGCCGTTACAGTACTGGGTATCAGCGATCCATTACTGTCTTAAAACCCTATGCAAAGCGGGTCTGTCTTGTGTAGCTACAGCCAACACAACACGGCCCGCAAACGCTCTACCTGAATACCGTCGGAGCTTACTATGAGCGATCTATTTTATAATGCAGCAGCGCAAGAAACACGTGTTGCCCCACCACGTAAGCCCGCACGTGAATACCCCTCCAGCAAACCCAAAACGGTGTACTTATTTGGCACCTGTGTAGTGGATTTATTTTTCCCTGAAGCCGGTATGGATGCGATTCACTTATTAGAGCGCGAAGGGATTAACGTTGATTTTCCACAAGGGCAAAGCTGTTGCGGGCAACCAGCCTACACGTCAGGCTATACCGAACAGGCGCGGGAAGTGGCGCGTTCACAGATTGATTTATTTAAAGGTGGTTGGCCAGTCGTCGTCACCTCTGGCTCGTGTGCCGGTATGTTTCGTGAGCACTATGCTGACGTATTTAAAGACGAACCTGACACGCTGGCCAAGGTGCATGACTTAGCCGAACGCACCTATGAACTGGCTGAGTTTTTATTGCATGTGTGCAAGGTGCAACTTGCTGACCAAGGCGAGCCATTGCAAATCGCATTGCACACCTCCTGTTCAGCTCGCCGCGAAATGAATACCCATGTGCATGCGCGCGCCTTACTCAGCCAATTGGACAACGTCGAACGCGTTGAACATGACCACGAAAGCGAATGCTGTGGTTTTGGTGGTACTTTTTCAGTGCGCATGCCGGATATTGCTGGAGCAATGGTTGCTGACAAAACCCAGTCCTTGCAGGCCAGTGGCGCACAGCACGTGGTCAGTGCCGATTGCGGTTGCTTATTGAATATTAACGGTGCCTTTGAGAAACAAAACATCCCTTTGCTCGGCCAGCATCTCGCCAGTTTTTTATGGCAGCGCACCCAGTCTAAGCAGGGGGTTAAGCCATGATCAGCCAACGTATTCACGCCGTTGATGTGACCGCGCGCAACCTCAAAGCCAACGCACGCCTGTCATTAAAAGACCAACAACTGCGCAACAATATGCGCAGCGCCATGGATTCTTTGATCAGCAAGCGCATCATCTCGATGCCTGATGAAGATGAACGGGAGAACCTACGCGAGCTTGGCAATAAAATTCGCGCGCGCGCCTTATCCGAACTGCCAGATTTACTGGAACAGCTGGAAGCCAATCTCACCCAGCAAGGTGTGCAAGTGCATTGGGCCAGCAGCACAGCAGAAGCCAATGACATTGTGCTGCAGATTGCCCAGGCGCGTGATGCCAAGCAGGTGATCAAAGGTAAATCCATGGTCAGCGAAGAAATGGCCATGAATGAGCACCTCACCGAGCACGGCATTGAAGCGCTTGAATCGGATATGGGCGAGTACATTATTCAGCTGGATAATGAAAAGCCCACCCACATTATCATGCCGGCCATTCATAAAAATGCTGAGCAAGTTGGCAGGTTATTTGAACACCGTTTAGCTCTGCCCTATACCGATGATGTCGACAGCTTAATTCAGTCCGCGCGCGGCATTTTGCGCGAGAAGTTCTTTCATGCTGACATTGGCATCTCAGGGGTGAACTTTGCTGTCGCCGAAACCGGCACCTTATTATTGGTGGAAAATGAGGGCAATGGCCGCATGTCGACCACGGTGCCGCCGGTGCACATTGCTGTGACGGGGATTGAAAAAGTTGTCGCCAATTTGCAAGACACCGTACCGCTGCTGTCCTTGCTGACCCGTTCTGCGCTGGGCCAAGGCATCACCACTTATGTGAATATGATCTCGGCACCGCGCCAACCCGGCGAGCTCGATGGCCCTGAAGAAGTGCATTTGGTGTTACTGGACAACGGTCGCAGCCAAGCCTTTGCCGATAGCGAACTGCGACAAACCCTCAATTGCATCCGCTGCGGTGCCTGCATGAACCATTGTCCTGTCTATACACGAATTGGCGGTCAAGCCTATGGCACCGTTTACCCTGGCCCCATCGGTAAAATCATTTCGCCACACTTGTTAGGTTTAGAAAACACTCCAGATCACCCATCAGCTTCGTCACTCTGCGGCGCCTGTGGTGAAGTCTGCCCCGTTAAAATTCCGATCCCTGCTTTATTACGCCGCCTGCGTGAAGAAAATGTTAAATCACCGCAACAAGCCGGTCAGATCATGGATGGCCAAGGCAGCCGCTATTCAGGCTCAGAGCGCCTATTGTGGAAAGGTTGGCAGTATTTTAATAGCGTGCCGTGGCTGTATAAAACCGGCACTTTTATGGCCACGCGCTTGGGCGGACTGACACCTAAGAATCTCGGCCCTTGGACACAAAACCACAGTGCTCCCAAGTTCGCAAAACGCAGCTTGCATGAATTGGCTAAACAGCATTTGGAGAAAAAATCATGAGTGCCAGAGAGACGATTCTCGCCAGCTTACGCAGCAGTCTAGCTGGCACCACACCGATTGCAGATCCTTTTGATGCGACGCTGGTCGATGAGCCTTGGCGCTACAACGCTACGGAGCGCACCACGCGTCTAAAAGAACTCATGACAGCAGTACACAGCGAAGTGCACCTGACCCGCAGCGACGCATGGCCAGCGTTACTCAGCCAACTTTTAGGCCAGCGCCAAATAAATAAACTGCTGATCGCACCCAACACAACACACGGACACGCTTTCAGCAGCTACTGCCAGGCTCAGCAGAACCCATTACAGTTATTGGCCTATGACCGCCCCATTGAAGAGTGGAAGCGTGAGCTGTTTGATGATGTGCCCGCTAGCTTTACAGGCACCCTAGCCGGCATTGCTGCAACCGGCACACTGGTGGTGCAGCCCAGCCCTGATGAGCCACGTTTGATGAGTTTAGTGCCGCCGCTGCATATTGCCTTGCTGAGCGCGAGCCAGATCTATGACAATCTGTACCAAGCGCAACAGCACTGGCCCAAACCCATGCCAACCAACTTGCTGCTGATTTCTGGTCCGTCCAAAACGGCCGATATTGAACAGGTGTTAGCCTATGGCGCACATGGCCCCAAAGATTTAATCGTTTTAATCGTGGAGGACGCATGAGTCTACCGGCAGCCTTTCTAACAGCGATCGAGCAACAGATTCCAGCCGAGCGCTGTTTTTCTGATCCGTTATCGACGCTGACGTTTGGTACCGATGCCAGTTTCTATCGCTTAATTCCAAAACTGGTTATCCGCGTTGAAGCCGAAGCTGAAGTCGCATTGATTCTGCAACAGGCCAGTATCCACCAAGTAGCAGTCACCTTTCGTGCGGCAGGTACCAGTTTATCTGGGCAAGCCATCAGCGATTCGGTGCTCATCGTCCTTGGCGATCGCTGGAATAACAAAGAAATCCTCGATAACGGCCAACGTATCCGCCTGCAACCTGGAGTGATTGGTGCACATGCCAATCAAGCTCTGGCGCATTTGCAACGTAAAATTGGCCCTGACCCCGCGTCAATTAATGCGGCGAAGATCGGCGGTATTGTCGCCAACAACTCCAGCGGCATGTGTTGTGGCACGGCACAAAACAGCTATCAAACCTTGTCGGCTATGCGCCTTATGCTCGCCGATGGTAGCGTGCTGGACAGTGCTGACTTAGCCAGCGTCAGCCGTTTTCGCCACAGTCATCGTGAGCTGCTCGAACAGCTCAGCCAACTGGCAGAAAACACCCGTAACAACAGCGCGCTGGCAGCAAGAATCAAACATAAATACCGTTTAAAAAACACCACAGGACTGTCGCTTAACGCCTTAATTGATTTCACTGACCCTTTAGATATTCTCACCCACTTAATGGTGGGCTCCGAGGGCACCTTAGGCTTTATCAGCTCAGTCACCTACGACACTGTGCCCGACTACCCGCACAAAGCCACAGCACTGGTGGTGTTTCCTGATGTGGAAACCTGCTGCCAAGCGGTGGTGCTGCTCAAGCAACAAGCAGTTTCTGCCGTGGAATTACTCGATCGTCGCAGCCTACGCAGCGTGCAGCATATGGCTGGAATGCCTGAATGGATTGAGCAACTGGGCCGTTGCGCCTGTGCCCTGCTGATTGAGTCCCGCGCCGCTGATAACGTTTTACTTGATCAACAACTGCAACAGATCAACCACAGCATCGCGCACTTCCCTAAAGAGCAGCACATCGCTTTTAGCCAAGATCCGGCCATCTATGAACTGCTGTGGCGCATGCGTAAAGACACCTTTCCAGCAGTCGGTGCGGTGCGCGAGAACGGCACCACGGTGATTATTGAAGACGTGACTTTTCCACTGGAACATCTGGCCGAAGGCGTCAATCGTCTGCTGGCTCTGCTGGACGAGCATCACTACGACGAAGCCATTTTATTTGGCCATGCCCTGGAAGGTAATTTGCACTTTGTCTTTACCCAGCGCTTTGATCAGCCTGAGGAGGTTGCCCGCTACCGTGCATTTATGGAGGCCGTCAGTCATTTAGTGGCCGTCGAGTTTGCTGGCTCACTCAAAGCCGAGCACGGCACTGGACGTAACATGGCACCCTTTGTTGAGCTGGAATGGGGCAGCGATGCCTATCAGTTGATGTGGCAGATTAAACGCTTGCTCGATCCACAAGGCATTTTAAATCCTGATGTGGTGCTCTCCAACGATGCCGAGATCCACTTAAAAAACCTCAAACCCATGCCCGAGGCGAACCCGTTAATTGATAAGTGCATCGAGTGCGGCTTTTGCGAACCGGTGTGTCCGTCACACGGCTTAACTTTATCTCCACGGCAACGCATCGTCGCTTGGCGCGACATTCAAGACAAAAAACGCAACGGCATCGATACGACAGAGCTGGAAGCGCGCTATCAATACCACGGCATCGACACCTGTGCCGCAACTGGTTTGTGTGCACAGCGCTGTCCGGTTGGGATCAATACCGGTGATTTAATCCGCGAGCTGCGCGCCAGCCAAGCCCAACACCCTGATACTGCACGGCACTTAGCCCGCTCTTTTGCCAAGGCGGCAAGCGCTGCACGCTGGGCACTGGTCGGTGCTGAGTGGGCGCGTAAAGTACTGGGCGCACCACGCATGTATCGCTGGTCAACACAGCTGCATCAAGGTTTTCCTCAACTACCTGTGTATCTGCCGGCCACGCCACAGGCTGCGAAGCTGTCAGTCGCTACCCACAGCAGCAGTGCCGCTGTAGATAAACCACGCGTGGTCTATTTTGCATCCTGTGTTTCACAGGTGATGGGGCCAGCGCATGTAGATGCTGAGCAAACACCATTGCGTGATAAAACCCAGCAATTGCTGGAAAAAGCCGGATTCCAAGTGATTTATCCCGAAGCAATGGACAGCAACTGCTGTGGCCAGCCCTTTGCCTCCAAAGGTTATCCACAGCAAGCGGCAGAGAAGCTCAACGCGTTGGCCTTAATGCTGTTGCGCGCCAGCCGTAACGGCCAAGATCCGATTTATTCGGATACCAGCCCTTGCACCCTGCGCTTACTCAAAGACCTGAATGACCCACGCTTAAGAATCTATGATTCCGTGCGTTTTCTACGTGAAGAAGTGCTGCCACGTTTAGACATTAAGCCACTCGACACGAAGATCGCCGTGCACATCACCTGCAGCACCCAACACCTTAATCAAGCCGATAACCTTTTAGCCATTGCCAAGCAATGCGCGCAAGAGATTGTCGTGCCCGAAGGCATTCATTGCTGTGGATTTGCCGGTGATAAAGGCTTCACCCTGCCCGCGCTAAATCAGCATGCGCTACGTGACTTGGCCTCACACGTAGGCAGCTGCAGCGCCGGATTTTCCACCAGCCGCACCTGTGAAGTGGGGTTAAGCAGCTACAGCGAGCTAAGTTATCAACATCTGGTCTATCTAGTCGATAAAATCAGCACTGCCAAGCAGTAAACTGATCGAGCTGGGTGGTTGTCTACGCCACTCAGCCGAGCAGATACAGCAACGCATAAAACCCCGCCAAACTGACCAGCACTGACAGCAACATATTTTTAATCACCAAGGCACAGCCAATACTGAACAGCGCTGCGTAGGTATAAGGGTTGCTGGCGAGGCCACTTAAACCACTCGTACCCAGCAGAATAGGCCCACAAATCGCCGTTAATAAACAGGGAGCCGAGTACTGCAATGCTTGGCGTACAAAGCTCGGCAAGCGAATCGGCAAACGTGGCTCTAATAACAGGTAGCGGTTAAAAAACACGATACCAGCCAGAGTGAAAATCAATAACCAGATCATGCGGCTTCACCGCGTAAGCGCGCGACGCTGACAGCACAGAGCATGCCGACGAGTCCTGCAATTACAATCGCACCCGAGACATCCAAACTGCTTAACACTAACGACAGAAGCAGAGAAATGACCACGCCAACTAAGCTACTGAAACGCTTGATCATCGGCACAATGATGGCAATAAAGGTGGCAACGATGGAAAAATCTAAGTGGTAGTCAGCAAGGTTAGGCACCGATGCCGCCAGCAGCACGCCAACCACGGTAAAGCCAACCCACGCCAGATAAAAACACAGCCCTGCGCCCATTAAATAAGCAAAATCATACGAACGCTTGCCCACACTTAAAGCAAACAGCTCATCGGTCAATAAAAATGCGACCGGTAAACGTTTTTTTAACGGCAAGCTAGAAACATGCTCGCGCAAAATCAGTGCATAGAGTAAATGCTGCGCGGTAATGATGAGGATGGTTAAACAAATCGCAATAAAACCACTGCCTGCAGCAACCATACTGATGGTGACTAATTGCGCAGCACCAGCAAAAACAAACACCGATAAGCCAATGCTTTGTAATGGGCTAAAACCATGACTCACCGCCATAGACCCCGCCAGCACCCCCCATGGCAACACAGCTAAGCACAGTGGCAGAATATGTCCTGCACCTAACCAGAACCGCTGCCGGCTGGATGCTGCTAAATCACTCATAAAGCTTCAGATCCTTTTTTACACATCAGCAACGCTAGCGGTGCATGTCATACAGCACAAGCCAAGGATGCGTTTGCATGTTTTACTTAATTGTCAGTTCGCGTGTATTCAGGCGCAGCCAAGAGCACGCCTGAACGGCAGCACCTAAATGCTCGATTGCGCAAGATACGACGCCATCTCAGCCTCAGGCACCATACCACCGCCCGTTGCCCAGACCAGATGCGTGGCGTTTTTCATCCTGTGCTCATCCAGCTGCAAGCGCTGTCTGTATTCCTGATTGCCAGTAACCCAAACTGGGCCGGGCATGCCCGCCAATGCAGAAGGCTCAAGCTGAATACCTTCATACGTGCTCAACTCACCCAGATGCCGATACATGGTTTCATCACTCAGAGTATAGAAACCATCCAGCAAGCGCTCCATAGCGCGTCCAACAAAACCAGATGCGCGACCTACCGCCAACCCATCAGCAGCAGTGACATTATCGATACCAATATCCTGAACTGAAATACCGTCATGCAGACCGGTATAAATACCCAGTAGCATGCACGGCGCATGGGTAGGCTCGGCGAAAATACAGTGCACATGATCGCCAAAAGCCATTTTCAAGCCGAAGGCCACACCGCCAGGACCGCCACCCACACCGCACGGCAGATAAACAAACAGCGGGTGCTGCTCATCCACCTGCACCTGCATGTCTGCGAACTGCTGCTTTAAGCGCTCGCCAGCAACGGCATAACCCAAGAACAGTGTTTGCGAGTTTTCATCATCAATAAAAAAGCAGTTTGGATCGTTTTCTGCCTCTTTGCGCCCTTGTTCAACAGCCACCCCATAGTCTTGCGTGTACTCAACAACGTTGACACCGTGCGAGCGCAGCTTATCTTTTTTCCATTGGCGCGCATCGGCCGACATATGCACCGACACCGAAAAGCCCAGTTTCGCGCTCATAATGCCGATCGACATACCCAGGTTACCGGTCGAGCCGACAGCAATACTGTACTGCTTGAAAAAGTCTCGAAACTCATCGGTTAAAAGTCTGCTGTAATCATCCGTCTCAAACAACAAACCTGCTTGGATGGCCAGCTGCTCAGCATGGGTTAATACTTCATAAATCCCGCCACGCGCCTTAATCGAACCCGAAATGGGTAAATGACTGTCTTTTTTAAGCAGTAACGTCCCGCTAATCTCAGTTTGATACTGCTGCTGCAAAACCTTTTTCATAGCTGGAATAGCAACAACGTCTGATTCAATAATACCGTTGGTTTTGGCTGTTTCCGGAAAGGCTTTGGCCAAATATGGCGCAAATCTTTGCAGTCGCTGACTGGCATCATGTATATCTGTTTGATCAAGTCCGACATAAGGCAGGCCTTCGGCCAAGCTGGTGATATGTGGGTTAAACCAACTGAGACTCTCTAAAGCGATCAGCTTTTTCAGTAGAGGGTAATCGCTCACCAGTTTTTCAATATTTAATGTACTCACTTGTATACCTTAATTTTATTAATATGTGGCAAGGCCCGTCTGTATCAGGCGCTGTTCAAGTCCATAAAATAGTGCTTTTCATCATCCTGTGCTGACGTAGGTTCATTGTGGCATACCCTATTTTTGTTCTTATCAACTTAGGCATTCTGGCTGTTTTTAGAGCTTAACAGTCTGGTTTTTCCTGTTTCCGTCAGCAAAAAAAGTGCTTTCAGCTACGCCTCATACAGCATGAGCGGCGGTATGAAGTGCTGCTGTTTTATCCAAAAAAGTGCGCAAAAAACAAATAACAACTTTACAGAAAGTGTTTTTCGATGAATTTAATTCGTTAAATACGCTACTTCACAACAATTACGCCCATTATCTTTAGCTAGATATAAAGCTGTATCTGCACGACGAATCAAACTTTCAAATTTTTCATCGTGTTGAAGCTCTGCAATACCAATACTGGTAGTAATTGCAAAGGGTTCATGATTCGGCTTTGTTTCTATTAATGCCGACTCTATTTCAAAGGCGCTGCGCAACCGATTGGCCACCACTAATGCATCTGCAGACCCAGTGTTGGGTAATAAAGCCACAAACTCCTCACCACCAAAACGACAAAAAACATCTTCTTCCCTAAGCACTGTCTGAGCAACTGTAACGAAGCTGCATAAAACCTTATCCCCAAACTCATGGCCCAGATGGTCATTTACATATTTGAACTCATCAAGATCTATCATTAAAACACTTAATGGCAGTTGCTGACGACGGCAATGAGCCATGGCCTTTTCAGACAGCAAACTAAATGATCGACGATTAAGTGCACCGGTTAAGGGATCATGGTTCGCTTGTTTGTTGAGGTCGATCTGTAAGCGCTCGGCTGTCATCAAGACCATCCCCAGCGTAATGGCAATTATCGAACACAATAACCACAACAACATAGCAGCGGCCGCACCATTTGGATTCAATAGGTCGACCTCTTCTGGAGTGTTCTGAGCAACAATGGCGCGTAGCAGAAAAACAATTGCATTGATGGCAAAAATACCGCCAGTGGATCGTATAACAGGTGTATTTCCTTTAGGCCAAAGGAGTAAATCACAGGCAATCAAGAATGATAAAGCTGCCACCAGAAGAGCATTACCAACGACCACCGTATCTACGAAGTACTGCGTTTGTGCTATTGCGCTCCAAATCAATCCGATAGCCAAAATACCAACTAAAACAGAAGGCCTTAGCGGAGGTTTATCAATAAAGCGTCGAAACCCATCCCAACTCAGCAGTAGACCAATAATTATACATATCTGCGCCAATGATAAAGATGGCTGCCAATGAAATATTCCATAAGAAAGAATCAATAAAAACGTAATGACAGCACTAGCACCCGCCAAAGCCCAGTGGCCAAGCCCAGGGATGGTCAGGTGCATCCGCCACAGTAAAAACCTGGCGCCTGCGCAAAATGCGGTCACTAATGTCACTGCAACCAATAACGTGCGGATATCAAAATTCATATTTTTATTATTATCCACTTAGCAGCAAAAGCTTAGAGCCAAGCCCTTGATTTTGGGCATCGACACTGTCATCGCACTTATAAAGTTAGCAATTCATGATTCAAAGTCATGTCAGGCTCGATCCTAAACTAAAATAGCACCCAAGGGCAGACACAATCGACACATATAATGCGCAGTCAGCGCCAACTCAAACTGCCCTATCTTGCCATCACCGTCGGCGTATGTTTACACTGCACAACATGAATACGATCAGCACACGCAAAAACCTAAGAAACCTATCTTTCATCGCCTGTCTTTTACTCCTCGCGCCGCCAATGACGGCTTGGGCAGAAGGCAAAAAAAGCGGCGATGAGAACATCAAAACTGAAGAAAAAATCGATCAGATGCCCGAGGAGTTGGGGCAAGTTGGTGATCCTCATTTCTACGTTATTTACATCAATCGGGATGAGGATGACGAACAGAAATTCAGCGGGCAATGGGCAAACACGGTCACCTTTAAGAACGATACCACTCGCTCCTATGCAGAAAAAGAGGAGAAGAAGGACCTGTTCCATTTAAATATGGAAAACGATGAAATTGCAATCGCGGCACGCATCGTCAGTAACAAAGTTGGGATTGTTGCTGCACCTTTCAAAAATGACCCCAAGGATCTCGACCACTCGTATCTAAAGATCACTTTCAAGAAGCAAGAAAACGCAACCTTTGTTAGCCAATCTGGCAGCTATAACATCCCAGAATCGAAAACCAAGTGGGGCGAAGAAGTGGACGGTAAGGACATTTACATCACCGCCTACAAGGTCAGGTTCGGCGGTCTTTATAAAAACCCGGAAACCGGCAAAGAGCAGATTATTTCCGGTGAGTTACTGATTAATGAACCTCATTGAGCAGAACTAAAATCTATCCAGTACTGGCTCCCAAATAGGAAGCCTCCAAAGGTTCATGGCGTAGCTCTAAAACTCCGGATCAGTATGAATACGTGATGGCTGACCAAGATTCATCATTCGTAGTAAAACACCCTGTGTGCAGCCTCATGCAGGGCGTGGGCGTTATGCGGCTAAAGGGCTATGTCGGTTGCTTTTCAAATATCTTTACGCCCGAAGGTATTTGATACCAGTCTTGTTTTTCGCTTATCCAAACATGGACAGTAGGATTGATAATCCTTGTATCTGACAAGTTCGTTGGCTTGAGTTTAAGAATGTCTTTGTCATCAGGATTGTAGTGGTACATACGATTTCCACAGGTGGGACAGAATTTAGCGGCGCTTATATTCCCACTATCTGAACCACGCGCCCACTCACTCATTTCACCATCAAACTCAACGGACTCAGACTTAACGAATGCAGTGATACTAAATGCACTGGTTGACAGTTTCTGACACTCTCGACAATGGCACGCGGCAATCATCAATGGCGGCTCGCTCAACGTGTAAGTAACACTCCCGCATTGACAGGCTCCATTAATGGGGTACTTTACATCGCTCATACAATCTCCTTTTTACTCTATCAGCACCTACTGATGCTTGATTTAATTAACACTGCAAACAGTTCGACCGTATCATGCCGGTCTACCTGACCTTACTATGGATGCCGTGAATGAAGGCGAGTAAAGAAAATCAACTTTTATCGAGTGGGTACGGAATCTAAGATCTTTTAATCCGAATATTCCACAACAGCATGGATAAGGGCCCACCCACTGTTAAGCAGCCCATTTTCATGCATTTGTTAGGTTCACTGACTACTGGCCCTTTTCATGCTTGAATGCACAAGTTTGGCAGATACAGGCTTTATTTTTAGCTGTATCGACGACTTGGCTTAATAAGCTTTCAGGGAACGTAATGTCCTCATCCATACACCAACACGGTGTACTCCTGTTTGACAAATTACCACAAGAATTAGGCTTATGGCACAAAGGGCAATTGCCAGGATTTACATCTTCTTTTTTATTCATAAACAGCCAAACGAATTAAACTACATTGTAGTCATTTCAGCTCTATCCAAACGCTTCTTCGCCCACAGTACGTCTTTCTAGGCGCACTAATCCAAGCAAGAACACAGCACCGATGATCATTACGCCTGCCGACAAGTACAACCCAAGGTTATAACTACCGAACGCAGCGGTAAGATATCCCGTAAAGACCGGCGCGATGATTTGAGCTGCCCCATACGCCAGTGTCATAACACCCATAAATCGAGCTGGGTTACTTGGAAAAAACTTACCCGCCATCGTGAGTACTAGGCTAACACAGGCAATAAAGGTTCCACCAAATAGCAATGCACTTAACAAAACAACCGGTAAGGTATCATTGATGGCTGGGAGAATAATGCCGGCCACTTGCAGAATATAAGCCACCAACAGCGCATAAAGATAGCCTGTTTTTCTCGCTATTCTATCCCACACCAATGCGGCCGGCATGGCTGCAAACCCAATCAATAAAAACGCAAGTGTCCCCCGCCCTTCTAGTCCTGGCGTTCTTTCTACAATATCCACAATAAAGGTGGAGCTCACAGCGTAACCATAACCCGCACAAAAATAGGCAAGCATCATAAGAGAAGTAAACATTCGGCTCGGAGGGTTATCTTTTGTGGTCGTTACATCTTGCCCATCCACAAAAGGATGTGGAATCCATAACCATGCAGGAATCGCGACAATGGCAGCCATAAAAGCCAACGCCAGCCATTGTTGCTGCCAGTCAGCCGACAGTCTCAGCATCACTTCGACTAACACGGATGTGACTATAATACTCACACCGGCACCTGCGAAATGAATGCCTAACTCAGCGCGATGATTATTTTTAACCAACCATTTTAAAATCAAACCAGAGGCAATGATAAAGCCTCCAGAGGCACAAGTTCCCGCAAGGAAGCGCAATACAGCCCAAAGAACAATATCGGTTGTCATCACCATAGCGACTGAGGTGATAACGCTCAAGATAAGATAGGCACGGTGCAAATTGTATTTATAATTGAGGTTGTGCAATTTAGAAGCAAGCAGTACTCCGGCCATATACCCCATGAAATTAGAGGTCGCCAACCACCCGCCGCCCAACTCACTGAGACCCGCACCATCCTGCATAATGGGCAATAACAGACTGTAGGAAAAACGGGCCACACCAGCGGTCACGATCAAGCTGCAGATTCCGGCAAAATAGACCCGAACTCGAGTCAGCTCCATTAGCATATCAACCACCGTATTATTAAAAGATTATTAACAAAGACTACCTCGACCTGATAACCTTAAAAATTGAATTATTAAGAATAAAAACTTCAATTTTAGAGAACTATATGGAAATCTTAGCGCTAAAAACCTTTAAGGCAGTTGTTGATGAAGGCGGCATTAAGGGCGCAGCAGATAAGCTTCATACCGTTCAATCAAATATCACCAACCGCATTCAAAAACTAGAAAGAGAGCTAGATACAAAGCTATTCACATTAGCAGGCAGAAAACTGCAGCTAACACCAAGCGGGCAACAGCTCTGCAAGTATGCCGAAGACATTTTACAGCTAGAGCATCAGGCTAAATCCGCTATCTTGCGTGACAAAGGCAGCTATGAACTGAGAATTGGGATGCCAGAAACCTTTGCTGCGGTTCACATGCCCTTAGCACTCAAGCAACTCAAACAAGATTACCCCAATATTCAAACAAAGATTTTTACGGATACCAGCGACAGACTCGTACTTGCCGTCTTAAACAACAAGGTAGACTGCGCAGCCATAGGCAATGCACCCAAACATGAAAAGCTTGCCGTCATCCCTATTGTGAAAGAAGAACTGGTCATGGTGACCCCTGCGGAGAGTCATTATGACCCTGTCCTGTTTGTGCGTGACGAAGGTTGCGGCTACAGAAACCACGCATTTTTATGGCAACAAAAAGCTGGACGCGGTAGTGATGAACTCATGATCATGAGTAGCGCGGATGGCGTTTTAGGCTGCATTTCAGCAGGCTAGGGTTACACCATCATTGGCAAAAACATGGTGGTCGGCAGCCGCTATGAAAAGTCACTTATCATGACTCCCGTAACCCATGGTCCAAAGTATGTGACGCTATCAATCGTTTATCGCAAAGGCAGCCCATTAGAGGCTGGCACGTTAACCCTTGCTAAAATTTTTACCAGCAAAGATGGGCAGTGATGCGATAACGTCTTGCCTTACCACTCAAACACTGCAATACAGCCACATCTACAAAAGTTGGCACACCATTCACCCTAGAGAATGCTGGATGACAACTGCTCATGACTTTTACTCATATATCCATTCTCAGCTTTAGGGCACTAGAGCCACCACAGTTAATTATTAATTCGTAATGAAGAAAAATATTAGTGATATTTTACTTTTATAAATCGTCATTTCAAACCAATCGCTTGTTCTGCAATCTTAACGCGAAATGCAATGACGGCCCGCCTAGGACGTCCGGTGATCGAAGGTTCTATCGTGTCGCATTGTTCGCGACATATCTGATCGCTTAACTTACTTGCCGCAGCATACAGCCCGTAATAACGAATGGTATGCCAACCTTTGGGAGTCACATGCTCGAGTAGACACTTAGGGGACATTAGTCGACTGAAGCAACACCAAGCCTTTAACCTCATATAACTTCATAGTATCGTGTTGTTTAGACTGTTTCGGCAGAATATTAAAACAACAATAAGCAAGTGACCGTGAATGACTATCAAACGGTCACTGTAAAGGAGCAAACATGCCTATAAAATGGATAAAAGCTTTTGGTTTCGGTATCGCACTCACTTCAGCTGCGACGCTAGCAAGTGCTGAGACCCTGAAAGCGGTGACTGACCCAAGCTTTGTACCCTTTGAAATGATGGACCCAGCAACCGGCGAAATGATCGGTTTTGATATGGATATTCTTGCCGAAGTCGCGCAGCGCGCAGGCTTTGAATATGATCTAACGACCATGGACTTCAACGGCATTATTCCTGCCTTACAAACCCGCAATGTGGACATTGCCTTAGCCGGGATCACCATTACAGAAGCCCGGGGGAAAATTGTAAACTTCTCAGACCCTTACTATGACTCAGGACTGCGTATTTTGGTGCGCGCCAATAATGATAAGGTCACTACTATTGAGGATCTGAAAGGCCTTAAAATCGGTACCAAAATCGGTAGCACCAGTTATAATTTTCTTTCCGAAAAGTTAGGCGATAAGAGCTCCGTTACCCCTTACCCAGGCAGCTCTGATATGTATATGGCACTGATGTCAGGTGCGATTGATGCCGTGTTCTATGACGCACCCAACGTGGGTTACTTTGCCAGCACCAAAGGTAAAGGCCGCACTAAGACGACAGGTCCTTTATATGAAGGGCAGCAGTACGGCATTGCTTTAGTGAATGGCAGCCCTTGGGTTGAAAAAGTTAACGCAGCCTTGGCTGAAATGAAAGCCGACGGTACCTACAAAACAATCTACGAAAAATGGTTCGGTGAAATGCCGGAAACGAAGTAATTCAGCTTAAGGCCGGGAATATCTCCGGCCTTTCCTTATAATTACCGGAGCATTCTTACGTGGAAAACCAGTTCCAATTCGACTGGCAAGCAGCAATCAACTCTATCCCCTTTTTATTAAAAGGCCTTCCTTATACCTTAATGATTTCCTTTGGCGGTATCGCCATTGGTTTTTTGTTGGGTATTGTATTTGGTCTGCTCAGTCTTAATAAAAAGTGGTATCTGCGCTGGCCGGCAACCGCCTATATAGAAATTTTCCGCGGCACACCCATTTTGGTGCAAGTGCTGTTTATTTTTTACGGCTTACCTGATTTGATTGGTGCGCCGATTGACCCGGTTACCGCAGCCATTGTCGCCATTGCTTTAAACTCAGGGGCGTATATTTCTGAGGTGGTGCGTGGCGGTGTACAGTCGATTGCCAAAGGTCAGCAAGAAGCCGGTCTTTCCTTGGGCTTAACCCGAGTGCAGGCATTTTGGTATGTGACATGGCCGCAAGCCCTGCGCCGCATGATTCCACCATTGGGTAATCAGGCCATTGTCAGTATCAAAGACACCTCACTGTTTTCTGTGATTGGTGTCGGTGAGTTGGTCCGCCAAGGGCAGGTGTACATCGCCAATACCTTTACTGCCTTTGAAGTGTACTTTGCCATTGCGCTGATGTACTTAGCCATCACCTTATCCCTTTCTCTTCTGCTGCGTATTTATGAACACCGCGGCAAGTCCGCAGTTTGAGGAGTCACGTCATGTCTCATATTGTAAAAATGCGCAAGCTCAACAAGTATTTTGATCAACTGCATGTGCTTAAAGATATTGACCTGCAAGTGGAAGCAGGCGAAGTGGTGGTGGTTATTGGTGCCAGTGGCTCGGGCAAATCCACCTTGATTCGCTGTATTAATGGGCTTGAACAGTACAATTCAGGGGAGCTCGAGGTGGATGGCCAGACCCTTGAACCCAAGGGTAAAAGTCAGCAGGCGTTGAATAACATTCGCAAAGAAGTCGGCATGGTTTTTCAACAGTTTAATCTCTTCCCGCATCTCACGGTGCAGCGCAATATCATGCTAGCGCCCATGAAAGTGAAACACCAAGACGCAAAAAGCGCAGCACAACTCACTGATCGCTTATTGGATCGTGTGGGTATTGCTGACCAAGCCCATAAACACCCTGGCCAACTGTCTGGTGGCCAACAACAGCGTGTAGCCATTGCCAGAGCATTAGCCATGGAGCCGCGCCTGATGCTGTTTGATGAGCCCACTTCAGCCCTTGATCCAGAAATGGTGGGTGAGGTTTTGGATGTGATGCGTGGGCTGGCTAAAGAAGGGATGACCATGATAGTGGTCACCCACGAAATGGGTTTCGCCCGTGAAGTGGCAGACCGTGTGATCTACATTCATGAAGGCTGCATCATTGAAGAGGGAACACCAGAGCAGATATTCGACAACGCGCAAAATGAACGCACACAAACCTTTCTGTCACGGGTACTGTCGAATTGATACAATTTAGACTGAAAAACCAATCCTCATTGGATTAAGCGTTTATTTTCCCCGCACCCTGCCTACTCATTGTTAAATCTAATAGGCAGGGTATGATTTTTAAGTTGTGGAGTAACCCAAGTACTCAGGGAGCCAGAGTGCAATTTGCGGAAAGAACAAGACCAGCAGCAGTGCGCTAAACATGGTGAGCATAAATAGCATCGCCCAACCAAAGGTTTCTTCTAGCCGTATATTGGCGACTTTGGTAGTCACCATCAGGTTGATCGCCACCGGCGGGGTGAACTGGCCAATGGCAATATTCATCGCCAACAAAATACCAAACCACACAGGGTTCCATTCAAAGTATTGGATTAATGGCACAAGGATCGGCGTCAAAATCAAATAGATCGAAATGGCATCCAGCAACATACCCGCCAATAACACCAGCAGCATCACTAATAATAGCAAGACCAACGAGCTGTCAGAGATGGAAAGAATAACGTCTGCTAAACGAGTAAAGGTGCCTAGCGTGGTACCCGCCCACGCAAAAATACCGGCTAAGGAAATAATGATTAATACGATGCCAGAGATTTTTACTGCCTCGTTAAACATCTCAATCAGGCCAGACCAGTTAAGCTGTCGATATACAAAAGTGCCAATCAATAAACCATAGGTCACCGCCACAACCGCTGCTTCAGTCGGGGTAAACAGCCCAGAGCGTAAGCCACCTAAAATAATCACCGGCGCTAATAAAGCCGGAATGGCTTTGACAAAACTGGCTCGAATCGATGGCAACTCTTCATCAGAGTTCTTTACCGTTTCCCAGCCATTACGCTTGGCCAAGAAGTACGCGGGCACCAGTAAAGATGCACCCGCTAATAAACCTGGGAATAAACCTGCGGCAAATAGCGCACGCAAATCCAAACCGGGCATCATCACTGAATATAAAATCAACGCAATGGACGGCGGAATAAGTATCGCTGTGGACGAGGCTGCGGCAATTAAAGAGGCCGAGAACGGACGCGGATAACCTGCTTTAGTCATGCTGGGCAACATCACCATCGCCACTGCGGCAGCATCGGCAGGTCCTGAGCCACTCATACCGCCCATAATCAAACAGACCAGCACCGCCACCAGTGCTAAGCCGCCATGCCGGCGTCCAATCAGTGATTGGGCAAAATTAACCAGACTGGCCGCCACCCCTGCCCGTTCAAAAATAATACCTGTCAAAATAAACAGCGGAATCGCAATCAGCGGGTATTTGGCAATACTGTTATAGGTGTTGGTACCCAGTGTTGCCAGCATATCCGGTGATAAGCCGGTAACAATGCCTGCGGCACCACCCAAACCTAAAGCAAAAGCGACCGGCATACCTAACGCCAAACACGCCGCAAAAATTAACAACATCCATAAGTCAGGGCTCATTGCTCGTCCCCTATCTTCGGATCACCATCACGTAAACGATCAAAGAGGTTTTGTGTGCAGCGAACGATGATGGCACTGGCTAATACAGGTAACCAAATGAAGTAAATCCAAGTTGGGTAGCCCAATCCCGGCGACAGTGATTCCCAAGAGTATTCTTCATAGGTGAGCAATCCGCCGTACCACACGACCAAGCCTAGCACTACACTACTGCCGAGCCACTGCAGGATATAAACAATACGACGTCCAACTAAACCTAAATAGTTTTCTAACAACGTGATACGAATATGCTCATTGCTGCGTGCTGCAACTGCGGCACCAGAAAAAGCCAGCACCACCATTAAAAACACGGAAAACTCTTCAGTAAAAGCAAAAGATGCGTTAGTGGTATAGCGTACGACAACGTTAGCCAGGCTAATCAGGCTAATCCCAGCCAAGGCAATAATGCCCAGCCAAGACTCGAGGGTGATTGGTTTTTTTGACATAAATAATTGCAACCAGAGAAGCCAAAACCCAGCGCCGGTAAGCGGTACCGAGGCTGGGTTTTGCAGTTAGTAAATATTAACGACTTTTGATGGCGTCTTGCGCGCTATCAACCAGTTTCTTACCAATGCGCGGAGTCCATTTCTCATAGACTTTCTGCGTCGCATCAACAAACGCTTGATGCTGCTCAGGTGTCAGTTCAGTCACTTCGACGCCACGCTCACGGATCGCTTGCAGAGTGTCATCCAACTCGGAACGGGACTTTTCTATTTCCCAAGCGCCGGCATCAATTGCTGCTTGTTTGAGCAGAGCCTGATCATCAGTTGACAGCGTTGACCACACACGCTTACTCACACCGAAAATCAGCGGATCATTCATATAATGCCAAAGTGTCAGAAATTTCTGATCAGCGCGGTCGGCACGGGCCACATCAAACACAGCCAGCGGGTTTTCTTGACCATCAACGGCACCGGTGGTGAGTGCTGGCAAAGCATCGGTCCAACTCATTTGTGTCGGGTTTGCGCCCAAGGCATTAAAGGTATCTAAAAATAGCGGTGAACCCACCACCCGTACTTTTAAGCCTTTCAGGTCAGCTGGCTCGTTCAACACACCACGCGAGTTAGAGATTTCACGGAAACCATTTTCACCCCACGCTAGGGGCATAACACCACGCTTTTCAATGGCAGCAAATACCATTTCTCCGGTCTTGCCTTGGGTAATCGCATCTACAGCGGCGTTATCAGGCATCAAAAAAGGTAAAGAGAACAGGTTGACTTCAGGCACTTGCGTGGACCAGTTAATGGTAGAACCCACTGCCATATCGATCAAACCACTGCGCATCGCAGAAAACTCGCGAGTCTGGTCGCCGGATACCAGCTGTGCATTTGGGTAAACTTTTAGTGTAATGCGACCTTCTGAACGCTCCTCTACCAGCTCTGCCCATTTAGCAGCCGCCTGGCCCCAAGGGAAGGCTTCGGATAACACGGTTGAAACAGAAAACTCGTGAGTTTCCTCAGCAACAGTAGATGTAGCACTAAAAGCCAAGCATGCAGCACTGAGTAACAGCCATTTTTTGATTCGCATTGCAGTCTCCGTCGTTATTTTTTGGGGGCATGATATTAGCAGAGTCTAATAGTAAGACTTTATTTTATTGAAGAATGCTTGGGTCATCTCTTCGATCTGCAGCTAACCGCCACGGCCTGCCGTAAGCTATCAGTAACGAGGTATTGGCTAAGCATCAGTCAAAAAATGTATCAAAGACGTTACGCTAGGTCGATTTATTGATAGCAAAGGACACTGTGAAATTATTTAAACTGTGCCATATAAACATTCAGCAAAAAAGAATAATCATTGTAGTTTTCTTGCTATAAATAAATATGTTTGCCATGGTTACGTTGATTGTAAGGTTGCATGGGTCGCCTGATCGCAACTTTACCGAACAGGTTTTACCTATTCAAAGTGCATACAAATGTAACCAAAGGAGATGCTAGAAAATATAAAGAGCTACCAGCTTTAGCACTGCCTAGGCTGGGAAACGAACTGACACGCTCAATGCAATAAAAAACAAAAATCAGAATTTTCTGAAGGAGAAATTATGAACCGCTATAAAAAACTGTGCGTTGCTGCAGTCCTTGGTCTTGTCACAGCGACTAGCGCTGCAAGCGCAGAAACATGGCGATTTGGCCTCGAAGAAATCGAGGGCAGTGTCCAGGCAAAATATGCAGAAGCGTTCAAGGAACTCATAGAAGAAAAAAGTAGCGGTGATATCACCGTGCAACTGCTGCCCTATGGTAAATGGGGTTCCAGCTATTCTGAGCTTTACGATGCCATACAAGGTGGTGCTATCCAGATCGGCTTTGGCTCTGGCGCTTTGGGCGGAACCGTACCCGAGAGTCAGTTGCTCAGCCTGAACTTTGTTATGCCCACCGATCAGTTGGAAACCGTTAAAGTACTCAACTCGCCAGAGTTTATTGACAGCGAACCATGGCAGCAATCTTTCCGTAAGCGGGGGCTGGTGCCGCTGGCTGAGCTAGCAGAAGGCTATCAGGCCTGGACCTCGAACAAAGTCATCGAGAGCCCTGCTGATATGAAAAATCTGGCTATCCGGGTGATGGACAATAGCCTGTTGCGCTCAACCTACAATGCCTACGGCGCATCCCCGATCACCATTGCTTATGGCGAGCTCTACAGTGCGTTGCAACAAGGACAGGCGCAAGGGAATATTCAGCCGGTGTTTGCCCATGAAGAAATGGGGTTCTACGAAGTGCAGAAGCACATGATCTTCGCCGGCCAAGCGCAGTTTGTCGCCACTCTTATGGGTAACCTAGACTGGTATGAAGGGCTTTCAGATAAAGAACAAACGATGCTCAAGGATGTGACCAGTCAGCTGGTGCAGACAGGTCACGATATCCAGAGCACATTCAACGAAGAGCGTTTGGACACCATCAAGTCGAAGAGTGATATTAATATTATCGAACTCAATGACGAGCAGCAGGACGCATTCCGCAAGTTAGCTGAGCCCGTACGCCAAGTCTTTATTGATGAGGTTGGCGAGCGCGGCAAACAGTCGCTGGATATTTTATTGCGCGAGTACGGTATGTCCGACTCTTAATATAAGCCCGGCAGCATAGATGCAACCCCAGCATCTGATGCCTAACCTTGAAGCCGGTGGAGCTGATTAATAACCAGTGCCACCGGCTTTTCTTTTGCTGCTCAGCAGGCCTTCAACTCCCACCCAGCGAAGGCAAAAATAATGAGATCTGCGGAAACAAAATCAGAATGACTGTCGCCAGCAGCAAGATTAAGACAAACGGTGGAGTACCGCGAATAACATCCATATACGGCCGGCGAAACACAGCAATGGCAGTAAAGATATCGCAACCAAAAGGCGGTGTTGCCGAACCGATCGCCGCCTGCAGTGTAACAATGACACCCACGTGAATCGGGTCCAGCCCCGTGGACTGGATCAATGGTTTAAAAATGGGTACCAAAATAAGAATGACCACAATAGGATCGACAAACATGCAACCGATGAAGAATGCGATAGCAATCAGCAACAACGCTAGGGTTTGATTGTCGCCAACCCGTTCGATCGTCGGACCGAGCAGTTGTTCTGGGATACCTGCAGTGCCCAACGCTTGGGAAAACGCCGCACCGATGGCCACTAAAATAAAGACTACCGCAGTAATCATGCCAGTCGACAGCGCCAAACCGCCGAGGTCACGAATAGAGACCTTTCTATAGATCACCACTTCTAATAGCAGTGCATAAGCGACAGCAACGGCTGACGCTTCAACTGCACTGAAATAACCGCCGTATATCCCACCAACCACAATAACTGGGAAGCCCATCGGCAGAATAGCCTTGCGCAAGGCCCTGAAACGCTCAGACCAAGGCGCTTTCGGATCTGAGGACATACCTTTGACCCGCGCCCAGATATAACAATAGGCCGAAAACATCAGCATGATCATCAGCCCTGGCAAAATCCCCGCCAGAAACAGATCACCGATTGAAGCTTTCATCACCACACCATAAATGATGAAGCCTATACTTGGCGGAATCAGCAGGGCAATATCACTGGCATTGATGATCAACGCTAAGGTAAAGGAGTCCGGATAGCCCTTGGCCAGCAAACGCGGACGCATCGGCCCACCCATAGCCACCACAGTTGCCTGGGTTGAGCCTGAGACGGCACCGAACAAGGCACAAGAAATGGCGGTGGTGATCGGCAATCCACCACGAACATGACGGGTAAAAGAGTCGACTAAATCGAGTAGCCGATTCGCGGTATGGCCCTTGGTCAGGATGTCGGCAGCAAAAATAAACATCGGCACGGCAGCCAATACCCAACTACTCACGCCATTGGCCATCCAGCTGATGGCTTGGTCCGGACCAAAAAAAGTCATATCCGTAAACATCATAAAGAGTGTCCCTACAGCGAGGGGCACCATCATCGGAAACCCAAGCAACAGCAGCACCAGCATGATTACGCACAATAAGATCAGCATGTTTCACTCCGCTCAGTCGGTTGGGTGTTTTTGTCAGGGACCGAGATGCCCTTTGGGCAGAGGTGCTCATCACTGTTATCGAGCGGTATGTCTGAATATTCTTCCTTTTCACGGAAGGAACGGTAGATATCATCACTGAACAGGTTGCGTATGGTGGTCAAGCTGTACTGAATACCCGCCAAAGTGAAACCTACGGGTAACGCCAAATTGATCATCCACATAGGAATATGCAGCGCAGAACTGGTGCGCCCGCGCGCATAGAGTGCAAGGTCGTATTGCGCTGACTTGTAAGCAAAATAAAACATTAAGGCGGCGGTACCAACACTGATGGTAATGAGCAGAGCTTTACGCAAGCGCCCACTGAGAAGGTCGTACACCGCCGACATGCGGATATGTCGGGCGTGGCGAGCAGCGTAACCGACACCGACGAAGGTGATAATCACAATCAGCATTTCTGTGATTTCGTAGGTACCGGGAATGCCGCGATTGAAAAGAAGGTTACCTACCACGTGGGCACTCATGAGAAATGCCATGAGGAGCACGCTACTGGCAATGACAGTGCGTTCAATCCAACCGAGCCCACGATCGATTGAATCAAGCACCGAAAGGAAGGCATTACGCTTAAGCCCTCCTTGGCTGCAGTCGGTTTTATCCGGGTCGTCCATAGTATTCCTCTTGTATTCAGACGGCAGTTAACACTGCTTAGAATGAGGCCGCGCCGCTGCGCTGATCGCGTCTGAATCTATCTAATTTATTACCAAGTTAGATCTATATGTAAACGAAAGGGTACAGCCAACAGGCCGCCTTCGCCACCCTCGGCTGACTATCTCTGCTTTTGCAGAGAGGATATGAATCGGTCAAACGTTGGGTTAACTGTTGCTGTTTATCCAACACATGCCGCATCAGATTGGTAGCAGAAGTGCTACGGCTAGCGGAAAAATCAGTTTAAATCTGCTGGTCTTTTTTAGCCTGCCTCGTTTTATATTTCATTCGCTTTACGGTAATTGCCTTGGTAATCAAAAATCCGCTCTTGCACCTGCCAGTAGTGCTTTTTCTTACGCGCAATCACAAAATCCGGGACGGGTACTAAAGCTTGCATCTCAAGCACGTCTGCAATTTTGCTGAATTCTTGCGGCGCTTGACCCTTGGCTAAACGCCGCCCAAACAGCTTATTGAACACCTTGCGCTGCGCCGCTTTACTGAAATCAAAAGACTCACTCAGCTCCTCGCCATCTTCAGCGTGATAGGTGATTTTCAGCTTGCTGGCATTATTGCTGTCATGGGCACTGAGAGTGATTCCTGCACAACGAATCACCATGGCATCTTTGAGTTTGAGCGCATCGCGCAGTTGATCATCGGGATCGATAATGGCCTTTTTACACTGGTGACAATTGCGCGCAGCGATATCATTTTCGCCGCCGCAGTGCGGGCATTCTTTGAAACGAAAACGGTAATCACATTGCTGCGGCGCTGCCGATTCATCCTCGTCTTCCCACTCCAGCAGTCCATGACAACGGCGTCCGTAGTGTTCCGTCACCTGCCCTGCACCGTCTGTTTTACCCCAAAAAATATTGGCAAAGCCACAACCCGGACACAGCACCTGCACCGGCTCACTGTCGGAGTTTGGTTTCTTCTCGCCGACTTCAGGGTGATACAAATTGACAGTATTTCCGGCGTAATCAATCACCAGACAATCTTGCTTACCTTGGTCCAGACGCAGACCACGGCCGACGATTTGTTGATACAAACTGACCGACTGAGTCGGGCGCAAAATAGCGATAAAGTCCACATGCGGCGCATCAAAACCGGTGGTGAGTACCGAGACATTCACTAAATATTTTAACTGGCGCTGCTTAAAGCGCTGAATCAGCTGATCCCTTTCACGCTGATCAGTGGCGCCGGTAATCAAGGCAGTGTGCTCTGGCGGCAAATAGCCGGTGATTTCTTTAGCGTGATCCACCGTTGCGGCAAAGATCATTACCGCTTGGCGTTTAACCGCCAGCCCCATCACCTGCTCAATAATCGCGCGAGTAACCCTTTGATGTTTACCCAACAACGTATTCACATCTTTTTCCGCGTATTCGCCAAAGCGATTCTGCGCCAGCATCGAGAAATCGTATTGCGCCACCGCGGCGTCAATTAAGTCAGGCTTAGTCAGATAACCTCGACTGATCATATAGATCAGCGGCAGCTCATAAATGCAGTGCACAAAAGGCTTATCTTCTTCACTACGAACAAAGCCCCGATAGTGATAACGATAAATCCAGCCCATACCTAAACGATAGGGCGTGGCGGTCAGCCCCAATACTTTCAGACCTTTATTCTGTTGGCGCAGCTGCTCGATAATCCGTTGATACTGACTGTTTTCATCAGCACTGATGCGATGGCACTCATCAATAATGATCAATGAATATTCATCTTTGAACTGCTCAAGATTGGCCGCCACCGACTGCACGCTGGCAAAGGTCACCTGATACTGACTTTCCTTACGGCTTAATCCCGCAGAAAAAATACCACCCAGCACGCCATAGCTCTGGTACTTGGCGTGATTCTGCTCAACCAGCTCTTTAACGTGAGTCACCACCAGTATTTTACGCCGAGCCAGACGCGCCAATTCGGCAATCACCAGACTTTTACCGGCACCGGTCGGCAACACAATCACCGCCGATTCATCGGATTTGCGAAAGTGTTTTAAAGTGGCATCCACGGCTTCCTGTTGGTAAGGCCGCAGTGTAAAGGGTGCATTCATGTGGCGAGACTTAATCGTTATCAGGATTAAAAACGCTCATACTAGCAAATACCACTGCGCTTACCCGACAGTGTGCAATTAAAACCTTACCAACTACTCTGCTGACTGAGTCGCAATAGTCAGGCGCAAGCGCCCGAGCTTATCTGAGTACAGGCCTAATCCAGTAGCTAACCCCTAGGACGTGATAACGCATAACGCTCAAGTACGGTATAAATCGAGCCAGCAGAGCCTTGCTGACTCTCAAAAAGTACGAACTCATCCACCTGAAAGCTTCCGAAAAGTAGTTCACAGTACTCACCTAGCAAATGCTCAACTGAACCGGGCTCGCGCTTAAATCTAGCGAGAGTGATATGAGGACAATAAGCATGACGCTCAGTGTGTATTCCGAGACTCTCGACTTGGTTTTTAATCGCACTGTGCAGGCTAATGACCGGAGATTCTGACTGAACACCTGCCCAAAGGTACTTGGGTGCATAAGACTGGCCGAAACACCCTAAACCCACAATATTCAAATTAAACGCCGTAAAAACGATATTATGGGCAGCTTCACGCACCACCAATAAACGCTCTTTTCCTATATTGCCAAGGAACAACAAAGTCAGGTGCAACTGCTCAACGCTTTGCCAACTGGCACCTGACACCTCCGCCCTCGCCTGCAACAGACGCTCTTTAATCTCAGCGGGAATCTCCACTCCGAAGAATACTCTGCGCATGGCTTTACTCCTCAAAACTCATCTAAACACCATGTAAATATCGATTTTGAGTAGTTTTTTCATGTTGATACATCATAGTTAGAAATTGAGCTGATCTTGCGATGGGGTCGACGGCTAGGGTGTGAGTTAAAGCCATACAAAGAGAGCCTCGATATTTCATTTTGTACTAATACCCGCATTTACGGCTGGCTTGAAGCGAAGCAGAAAACCAGCCCGACAGACGTTTTTTCATTTATCTTATCTTTTTCTGACTAACGCAAAGCCTTACCGCATGGTCTAGCACGCTCTTGTTTGAGTCCCTTGTTATATGATGCGTCCACCAAGTGACTGTTTCGTTTGTTCTAAGCCGTGCCCACTTCCAACAACAGTCGTTTTTATGCTTTTTTGAACACAGCAGTTCGATGATGTTGCAAATACTTTTCACGCCGAGGCCTTAACGCAATTTTAATATTTTGAGTTATACCAATCAATTGCTGCTCATTGAACGCATTAGAAATCATGATCTGACCTTTAGAATCAAAACTAATAAGGCCTGAATCGAATGCTTTATCCAAGTGCGCGACTAATAAAAAACCATTATATAGATCAAGCCACTCTTCATTGTTTGATGCACTCCAAGGTTTAATATGGCTTGCGGCGAGCAGATCAAAAGTTACACAACCTGTTACTGAACATCCATCCCACATAGTGAGTAAATCGCGCCTAAATCGACCTTGCCCAATACGAGATTTAATTAGGCTATTTTTCAGTATCGCTTTTAGCGGGATCTAAAACGATGCTAACGATATCATCTTCTTATTTTGTTAATGGTGCGATTTTATTTTATAAAATGAAATTAATTTGCTTAGCCAAACTTTGAGCAATAAATTGAAGATAAAAAACACTACAACTCTAATATAAAATCAAAATATTCACTTACCCTCAACACTTCCTGTCCAACTTTTCCTACGAGCGCAGTGAATATGTTAATTCCATTTCTATATACCTACAACTTTATTATTAAATTCACGCTTTAACAATATTCAGCTTTTTCAACAAATCAGATGGCGCAATATAAATAGTCTTTCTTCCATCCTTGGTCGAAAGGAAAAGTTTAAACTTTACAAGTTTATTAAGATAACTTCTCGAAGTATTATCAGTAATTGAATAAGATTTGGAAACCTCTTTAATAGAAAATACTCTACCTGGTTCTTTTACAGCCTTTTTAATCAAATCTTTTTGAATAAAATTAAGGGTATTACCCCAGGCAGTTTTCTCAAGAGTTTCAGAAATCTTTTCAAATTCGTAAACCTTATTATTTAAATAGCTTTTAAGTTCTTCAAATGCTTTTGCAATTATATTTAACTGAAAATAAATAAAGTAAGTAAGATCATTATCATCTTTCTCGGTATACATATATGACAAGCCATATTCCTTAGGCTTTTCTTTAAGAAGTTTACTTATTTCCCCTCCCCCCTTTTTCCCCCTCTCCCCCCCCCCCCCCCCCCTTCCCCCCCTCCTCCCCCCCCCCCCCTCCCCCCTCCTCCCCCCCCCCCCCCCCCCCCCCCCCCCCCCCCCCCCCCCCCCAGATATATACTTAAATAATGTATATTCACTCTTGAGCATAAACCAATAGAATAGTGCTCTGGCTGTTCTTCCATTTCCATCTCTGAATGGGTGCTCATAGCCGAATCATAAAATGTAAAACTATAGCTTTAATTAAAGGGTGTACAAAATCGCATCCTGCCTGACCAGAATGATCTTGATTCGCGAACTCACAAAGTGACTTTAGCCTTTTTTCGATTAATTGATAATCTGGAGGTTGATGAGCAATATTTCCGTCACCATCCGCTATAAAAATATCATTATCAAATCTAAACTCTCCTGGAACAACATTATTTTCAATAGTCCCTTGCGTAGCGATTCTATGAAACTCTAGAATCATATCCAGGGTAAGTTCTTCTTTACAATTTTGCTCAGCATATTTAAGAAGAAGGTAATTATTGAGAATCATTCTTTCATCCTCATCAATAGGTTCCCTTTCCTCCTCCAGCATTTTTTTTGCGACTTCTCTAGTCGTCGAGGCACCTTCAAGCTGTGCACTTGTTATAGCTTCTTCCATTATTAGAGAAGAAACTAAAAACCTACTTTGTAAGCTGTCACTAGCTGCTGAGTCTGCAACTGCACCTACATTACCACCAGTGACCTTAACTAATTGGTATAAAATCGCCTCCATAGAATGAGGAGTGCAGTACATAAATGGTTTGCCAAGTTCATCATTTAAACCAATAGACTTAAATTGCGACATACGTTTAAACTTGACAGCTTTCCATAAGTTTTCTGCGTTTTGCTTATCTACCCTCCACTTAAACTGACTCCAAGGAAGGTAACGCCCTTTAGAGTCAGTTACATCACACTTTTCTAATAAGGGAAATATTATATCGAAATCCTCTGGGACGCTAAGCTTAGGGGGCCTTTCAACTTTGTTTTTAGCCATGACTCACTCTCTAAATTCTTAGTGATTACCATTTAATGGTGAATTATTGCAGCACAAAACGCAAATATTAAAATTTGCGTTTTGTGCTGCAATAATTCAAAGCTACACTACAGTGGCCAATACAGAGTTAAGGGGCTGCCCAGCGAACCTAGTGAACACTCCTTGAGCAACGCGTTAAATTGCATACGGCTCGACTTTGAAGTGGATGAGAGCAACTTGCTCTCCACTATAATCTATTCGCGACTCAGTCTCGTAAGGACAAAAACCAAGTTTTGGGTAAAAAAGAAGCCCCGCCACATTTCGGTTAAAACATGACACCGTTACAGTTTCTGCATGGTACTTTTCAAATGCTAGCTTGGTCATATGCGAGATTAAATAACGACCTACACCGATTCCCCTGCAGTCAGATGAAACAATGACATTGCCAATCGAGCATACGCCTTCTTGCCAGCGATAAAAATTTGCAAAAGCAACAACACGCCCATCCTTTTCTATCACAGTTGCACTCGCACGCGTTTGAATACTATGGCGCACATCAGCCACAGATAACGGAAAGGTTGCCCTAGGAAAGCAGTAAAAAAGCTCTTCTCGTGTTTCTGCTAACTTACAGATTTGTTCAATATCATCTTCTGTTACTTCTCGAGCAAGCATAGATTCCACCCGTGTTATTTAACGCCGAGCTCAGACACGTTTGAGGTGACGAACGTCGGTTGCAGCGGTTTGTTAAGCGCCTGTATACCTTAGCAACTCTTCATTGCATGGTATGAGACTAAAATTCTGCGATTCATGCTCTCGCTGTACTTGAAATACTTGCCCCTTCCCACTTGGGCCAAGCGCCCAGAAATAAGAAGGCCAAGAAACCCTAATTCCCTGAACTTTTCGATAGGCATTTCGCTCCTTGGCATCTGCCGGCTCGTACTCCTGAACAGGCTCCGAGCTATGAACGTACATATATTTGAGTAGCTCACTAATCTCATCAGACTGCTTCTTCACTTCACAGCACATCAACTCACCATCGGACGAGGTTTCATAGCACACTAAATCAAAGGCCCAACTTTTCGATTGGGCGCCAAGATTAGACGCAGGCCAACCGTATTGCTTATTAAGTCTGGCTAGTGCACCTATAGTAATGACTGGCTCAACCCATAAAGTTACCGGGCGCGGTTTTTTATTCTTCGCTCCTTGCCAAAATACTTGCTCCTTAGCCATGCCTCGGGGTGCCATAAAGAAACCATCCGACTCGGAAACTAGATGTGAATCGACAGCGCGCATAAACCAATAGGCATCGTGCTCACATAAATTTTTGATCGACATCCCTTTAAACCCAGCCGAACTATAGTTCCGGTGAGGTCCCCACAAAATGAAGGCAACCAATCTTCATATAGCCGCCGGGTAAAATTTTCAATTATTTGCGACATTGAAAGCTCTCTACGGTTCGATGTTAGTCAGCTTCATTTTGTGAAGATTAAAGTTGGAATTAAACCGTCGCGACGTGAATGAATTGTTAGGCCGCTCTTGCTTAACCCCTAACAACAAGCGTGCCAGCCATCATGTCATGCAAGGCCTGTTTTTTCGCAGTGAAAGCAGCCATGATATAGCCGATAAGCAAAGTGATAACAGAAAGTATCTGAGCCCAGTAGCGTCCATTGGCTTTGCCAAAACCAATCCTCCCACCATTTAAATCAGTAACGCGAAGACCAAGAAGTTTCTTTCCTGGGGTTGCTTGCCACCTAGACGACTCGGAAATAGTGAAATATAGCCAAGAGACAATCCAACCTAGCACATTTCCCATTGCCTCTCCCATTACCTCTAGCTCTTTGGTTGTTGCACTATCAGCCATTGATAGGCCGAATGAAAAAGCAAGAGGCAACACAATAATAATGGTCATGATGGTTGAGAAAATAACGTCAATAAACAACGCCAGCGCACGGAACCAAAACCCGGCATAACATATGGATGATGAAAAGTCTGCTGCAACCTTTCTGGTTGGCGGGTGGGTCAATCCTTGCTGACGCGTTGCTGTTCCGCAAGTTGGACAGTAGAGCGTCTCGTTTTCGTTTTTTTGCCCGCATTTCGTACAATACATATACCCCCCCTGCTGCTAGTTTAAGGCCTAACGCCTGAATTAAAACGCACCACGAAGAGGCGTCGGCTTGAATGAATTGTTAGGCATCAACCGAGCAGCTACCGGAATGACCACCTTAGTTGCTGCCGCCAAAGGTTGAGAATGGAAAGAGAATAATAGTTACAAGTTTTGGAAATACAAAACCAGCAACTGCGCAACAAGTAGCCACGGCCAACCCCAAAACTGCCACCTCACCAAGGGACACTGGTGTTGTACCAAGGGCAATGCGACCGAGTGCTCCAATCCAGAAACCGCCTAGGCCACCAATGAGCACGCCCGAACTCCGTTCTCTAGAAGTAATAGGTGCCCGCCACCACTCGCGGAACGTCCGGTTTCGTCGTTGAAATAGCATTAATACCTCCTTGTGTGCCTAACGCTCCGCTAATGTGCGCCGCCTACGGCGTCATCCTTGATCGGTTTGTTAGCAGTTTCTGCTTGAAGACGCTCAACCAGCCAGACTTTGATGATTGATTGGCGGGTAACACCAATGCGCGCAGCCTCACGATCCAACGATTCTACGACCCAAGCGGGAAAGTCCACGTTGATTCGTTTTTGTTTGAGATTAGTACGACGGGCGGTGGACAAATCAAGGTCTTCAATAATATCTTCTTGACCTTCGTCGAATTTTTTATCGAAGTCTTTAGCTTTCATAGAACTCAACCTCCTTCTTACGAGAACGCCTGACTGAAATCAGACGAATACGACCTTCCCTGTACGTGACGACAGCCGACCAGTGCTTTTCACCAACCTTGCCTATCAGTGCAAACCTTGACTCATCCTCTGATTTTGCTCTAACTTCCAGTAAATGCGGATCTTTCCATAGCTCTTGAGCCGCCACAAAATCAATACCGTGCTTATCCAAATTTGCCTGACTTTTGGCTTCGTCGAATTCAAATTCTTCCATGAGTATAAATTACCCCCTTTTTACTCAGCCTGCAAGATACGGAAGGAGTAGTAGTGCAACTGCTAACGCCCGGCTCACGCGCCGGTTTGGAGCCGCGAAGCGGCGGAAAACCGGTCGCTGTGCAGTTGATTGTGTACGCCCAGCATGGGCATGAACTAATGAGGTGAAAGTCCTCTGTAGGAAGGTCACCATCCTTAGCGATTTATGATCGTTATTAGATGTTAACTACTAGCGAATGGCAAGGGCAGCTCCGCGAGGAGTTGTCTGGAGGAAGCCGGACGCAAAGCTGCGAGCTGATGAACAAAAACATCATATGAGGCGTAGGCTGAAGGCGAGTTGGCACAAGACAACGAAGCCATGTGATCTAACGGCCCACCGTAAATGATGCAGCAGTGCAGTGACAGTACATGCTCTTATCTGGGGAGAGATCTGCTTAACAAGCGATCGGTAATCCACCAGTGAGGCTCTGGTTAATAAGTGCCTTGGCTCTAAGGAATGTATCGACCTTGGAGAGCGAATTAGATGCAAACCGATAGCGCGAACAGAGGCAACTCTGTGAGTGATTAAGCAGAAGACCAAAAATGTTCCAACATTCTTTGCATTCACTCCATCCATGAGATTTCAGCAGACGGCATACGACTGCATGGATGCAGGAGGTAGAGCAATGCATGGAGCAATTGCCGAGTAGCCAAACGCCCATCGTAATGGTTGGGACACGGTGAAGGCCTGAACATTAAGAACAAAGGAGGAGCCTTGTCACACTTGAACACACGAACGCCGTCCGGCGATGACGTGACTCAGCGTAGCGATATGAAGCCAGCCTTTAGCAACGATCTATTCGAGCACGTGCTGCAGGAAGATAACCTCTCTGCGGCATGGAAACGCGTTCGAGCCAATAAAGGGGCCGCTGGCATCGATGGCATGACCATCGATGAATTCCCCGCTTGGGTAAGATCCGGCAACTGGAAAGCATTGAAACAACAACTGGTAACAGGCTGTTATCAACCCTCACCGGTAAGGCGTGTTGAAATAGCTAAACCAGATGGCGGCACTCGTCAGCTGGGTATTCCAACCGTTACTGATCGTGTAATCCAACAAGCCATTACCCAAGTATTAACACCTATTTTCGACCCTGAGTTTTCTGAACACAGTTTTGGATTCCGTCCAGGTCGTAATGGGCAGCAAGCGGTTAAGCAGGTACAGAGCATCATCAAGGAAGGACGCCGCTTCGCGGTGGATGTTGATCTGTCGAAATTCTTTGACCGAGTTAATCACGATCTACTGATGACGCGCCTTGGCGACAAGGTGAAAGACAAACGTCTTCTTAAACTGATTAAACGTTACCTGAGAGCTGGGTTTATCGATAATCAGTTCAAAGGTGAGAGTCGAGTGGGTGTACCGCAAGGTGGGCCATTGTCGCCGTTACTGGCGAATATCATGCTCGACTCTTTGGATAAAGAACTTGGAAAACGCGGTCATAAGTTTGCCCGCTACGCGGATGATTTCACGATTCTAGTGAAGAGCCAGCGAGCTGGAGAACGAGTGCTGCGCAGTATCAGTCAGTACTTGCAAAGCCGTTTGAAGTTAGTGGTCAACACTAACAAAAGTCGTGTGGTTAAAACCAATGAAAGCCAGTTCTTGGGCTTTACGTTCAAGGCGAATCGCATTCATTGGCACCCGAAAACGCTGCTGAAATTTAAGCAGAATGTTCGCAAACTCACGAATCGCAACTGGGGCGTGTCAATGAAATACCAGCTGTTTAAGATCAGCCAATATTTACGCGGCTGGATAAACTACTTTGGTATTGCCAGTGGCTATCAGCACTGCGTTGAGCTGGATCATTGGATCCGGCGCAGGGTGCGAATGGCCTATTGGCGACAGTGGCGCAAGCCGCGCACTAAAGTAAGAAACTTAATGCGGCTGGGTGTTCATGTGCAAGCTGCAGTTGCATGCGGTATTACCAGCAAAGGCCCATGGCGTAGCTCTAAAACTCCGGGGATTAATCAGGCGTTATCAAATGCTTACTTAAAATCTCAGGGTCTGTACGCATTGCGCGATGGTTGGATTAAGCTTCACCACTCTTAGTGAAACGCCCTGTGCGGAGCCGCATGCAGGGTGTTGTGGGGGCTGAGGGCTAGAAACCCTCGGCTACCCGATTATGAGTTATTGGTATCACTAAAGAACTCTACCTGTCCACCCGGAAGAATCGATATGAAAGAACTCCCCCTCGCGGGAGATGTCGTTGCACTTCACTGATTCAAGATATTCGCCACAATACGGACAATGTGAGATACCGACAATAGTTTGCCATATCGAATCGCCGACCTCATCAAGGTAATGATTCTTTTCAATGTCACTCTCACTTGCACTTCTCTGGATGACTAAACACCACTCCCACACTTCACTGTCTAAGAACTCCTCTGAACGATAAACGTGGATATCGTTACTAGGGATGAATTGGCATCTATGTTCGTATTCCGAAGACTCCACTGTATACCTCTACATCGCTGTAACTCATAACGCCCGGCTCACGCGCTGGTTTGGAGCAGCGAAGCGGCGGAAAATCGGTCGCGGTGCAGCCGATTGTTAAAGCCTATCAAGCCAGTACTGCGGACGTCGCCGATCATGAGCAACAGCCAGAATTTGAAAGTCATCAGGTTTCTCTCGGTAAACGATGGATAGCGGAAACCTGTGAAGGGGCGCTCTACGAATATCTGGCGGCAACTCGACCTGCCAGCCTTTCGGTGTCTCGCCAATCAAATTGGCTAAGGCCTCAAACTCCTCTATCAAGGCACCACCCAATCCCGGAACTTGTGATTCGTAATAACCAACTGATTCCAAGAATTCGGCTTCCGCTGCCGGGTGAAAAGAATAATTCACTTGATCAGAGCTCGAGCCTTTCTCATAACATCCTCGCCGGATACTGCCTGCACTGAGCCACTGTCGAGTTCTTCAGCTCTACGTCGAGCCTCATGCAGCCAATCGGACCTAAGTTCTTCTTTTGATGGAAACTCTAGGCTCAATACCAGCCGCTGGACCAATTGAGCCCGCTCCTCTTTGGTAAGATGGAGCGCTTCGTCTTCAATCCTCTGGAGATTCATAAATAAAGCCTCTCATTCTCGTGTTGCTCAATTTTGACACAGATTAATTGCCTGTGCCACGACTCGGTTTTTACGCTTTAACGCTTGAATTAAGCAGCGCCGCAGAGCAGCGCCGCCTTGAATGAATTGTTAGGGAGTACTTACCTGCGCGCCAAATAGGTAAGTCCGGCGACGGTCATAGTGCCGATCACTGCCATTGCACCTACAACAGCCCCTTTTGCAAAGCCAGCTTCCTGGCCACGAACGTAACCCTTTTCCTCACCAGCCGTGTAAGCCTTAAATTCGTCTGTGCGCTCAGCGGAGGAAATGAAATCTTCCGCTGCTTTAGACATTTCAGGCTCTTTCATCATGCGCTCAAGTAGAGCTTTCGCTGCTTCTGGAGTGAGCCGGCTCAGATCTGCAAACTCTTTCAGCTTTTTTGGATCATTGAGTATGTCTTTTGCATTCTTTTGGATGTCACTCACTTTGAGCTCCTTTTGGTTGGTACGATAAAACTATTCTGTACGCATTAACGTTTGCATTCACCGGCGATGCGCCGCTTTATCGCGCAGTGTCCGGTGGAATGATTGGTTGGGCATCTGGGCTCTGTGTTACGTAGTTACAGAACATAAGTCTAACCCCATTGGTTGCGAACCCCACAAGCGCAGACTGGCGTCGAGTAGAAACTCATCTTGATAGTGACCAGCTGCCAGAGAAAGCCCGACAGGAATACCATTAACCTGAGCCAGTGGAATGGTGATCTCGGGTAACCGGGCAACACCAGCAAATGATGTGACGGCCATAGTACGGCCATAATAATCGAGTACAGAATTAAGGTTACTACCTGTGAGTGTGCCTCTCTTCGGGGCAAGCACAGGTGCCGTCGGGTAACAGAAAACATCGCCCGGCTGAGTGAACCCGGCAACCCGTGAAAAGAGGGCTTCGCATAAGTTCAGGGCATCGCTCATCGTGCTGCGGTCGAACTGTTCGACGTTACGATATCCTGCCTGGAAGTTCGGTCCTTGTTCGGGTCCATTTTCCTGAATCCACCCTCCAATGGTGTTGGCAATTTCCGCCGTCTGGAGTACCCGAAGCGCATCCTCGTTGCACGATTTTAGACTGACGTTCAAGCCGGTGATGTCGCGCATAGAAATGGAAGCGACGGTGATATTAGGGAAAGTACTCAAATGCGCAATGCACTCGGACAAGGCGTTCTGGATCGCGGGGTCGGCTAGTGCGAAGGCTTCCTTCACCAAATAGATATTTTTCACTGGTGGTAGGGCAGCGTCATGGCTGCGAAGAAGTACACGCATCGCTTGGCGCAGAACAGGAAGATTTTGAGCCAATACGCCAACAGTGCTGACACTTGGTGCAAAAGGAAGTACTCCGGCTTCGGAGATGCGATGCAGACTTGGCCGCATGCCAAACACCCCACAAAGGCTGGCGGGAATCCGGATTGATCCGCCGCAGTCAGTACCCAGCGCAAAGTCTACCAACCCACATGCGACTGCCGACGCCGAGCCACTCGAAGACCCGCCGGGAATCCGATCCGGGGCGCGTGGGTTCACTGGCGTACCGTAGAAGTAGCTCTCGCCGTCCAGACTATAGGTAAATTCGTCAGCTATTGTTTTGCCGACGCAACGCGCTCCAGCCATCAACAGTTGTTCCACACAAACCGCATGGTACGCAGCTCGCGGGTGTGCTTCACGCCATGACTTACTACCATAGGAGGTAAATCGATCACGAATATCGATGTTGTCTTTAACTGCAAAGCACAAACCATCCAATGCGCCAGATGCATAGGGGGCTATTTCAAAGAGTTCAACAAAAGCGTTGGAGGACTGGAAATCGTAAGTTTTCATTGGTAGCCTGCGAAATACGCGGAATATTCACACATGTGTATGATGTTTGATGCCCAACGCTTAGATAACCGTCCTTGCTTCACCAAAAAAAAGATCCATTCGGAGCTTTAGGACGTATTGTAAAAACCACCCGCAAGGAGCGGTTCATCGACTTGTTGTACAGAGCCGCTGACACAAATGCTCAGCGCTTCTTTATTAATGGAAATTCCTTTTGACCGACGTGCCCACCAGCGACGACTTAACTGCGCTGGCCCGCCACAGGTTTTGCAATAAACTACCATGGATAGCCTATCGACACTACTTGCATGCAGCATAGACTCGACCGTGCCGCACTCTTCCTTGCATCGTTCATACCGTAACCTACTCGCCGAAGCATACAGCCCGTAATACCGAATGGTATGTATGCCTTTGGGCGGTACGTGCTGGAGTAGCCGCGTTATAAAATCCATCGGCTTGAGCCGTTGCTGTTTGATGCGTTTATCACGATGATCCAGATAGCTCATTGTTACAACGTCGGCAGTCATTTGTTTTAATTGTCGCGGATCAACAGGCCCACCTTTACAATAACGCGCCAGATAAAGCACCACACCTTTACCATGCGCATAACGTTCTTCAATACGCACACACCAATGCTTTTTGTACACACTCCGATACATCGACCAAAACTGCGCTGCCGACATCGTTGGCGGCAAGATCAGTTCTCCTGCATCAAACGCCGCTTTAATAAAAGATTGCAGCTTGCCACGATAGACCGAACGAATCACCGTGCTGGGCACGAGGTAATCCCCCAGCGCCTTCCAGTCATTGCTTGAGTCAAGACCACCGGCAGTCACCAAACAATGAGTATGTGGATGGAGTGTGAGCTGTCGCCCCCACGTATGCAGCGCTATTAAAATTCCGGGCGTGACACCGCCATGGCGCTGCTGCGCGAGTAGTTGCAGTAATGTTTCTTGGCTGGCTTTAAATAGAATCCGCGCAAATAGTGCTTCGTTATAACGCCAGAGCGATAAGTACTCATGCGGCAAGGTGAAAATTACATGAAAGTGCGGCACGTCGAGCAGCCGCGCTTTTTGCCTCTCAATCCAATCAAGACGTTGTTTATGGGCGCAGACATAACAGCTGCGATGGCGACACGAGTGCAGTTGCTCTATCTCGGCATGATTTAACTTGCAGCGGTAATAACTGGCACCCAATGCACGTGTACGGCAATGGGTTAGCGCATCAATCGCTTTGAGGTTTTTAAGCGGTTGCTTAGTATTCTTAAGTTGCTCAGAGTAACAAGCAAACAGATTTTGTATGGCTCGACTGGACATATCCTTTGTCCTCAGTTGTTATATACACAACTCTAATACTAATACTCTGCCGCGTAGCGGCTATGTGCAATCGGGATAGGGAGACGCCTCACGACGTCTCTCCTCCCACACCACCGGGCATACGGGTCACGTACCACGGCGGTTCAAATCTCTTTAAATTTCATCTTGCCGCCAGTTCTGGCAGCCCCAAGTTCTTAAAGTATCTGTTTGGTAGCGCTCGGTAAAGGGCAGGACTTGCGCTTAATCGCCACGGGCCATGAGCCGACTTAGCAGTATTCCATGCCAGCCATCGATCAACACCCAAGCGCCTAAGCATCCGATAGCCTTTGCGCCCCCATTGCTTCCAAATATAACTACGCAATCGTCGTCGAATCCATTTATCCACATCACGCAGAGGGCTCAGCACTTCAGCTATGTCGAAGTACGCTTTCCAACCAAGCAGGGACTTTCTTAGCTCTGCGATAATGTGTTTGAGTGAATGGCCTCTTGTTCGACGGCTCAGCAATTTAACCGTAGCTTTGAGCTTCAGTAGCGATTTATCTGCCACCTTGATTCTTTGGTCTCGTTGACTGAACGTAAAGCCAAGAAAGGTTCGTTTCCATGGCCGATCTACTGCACTCTTTTGGGTATTCACTTTGAGCCGTAGCGAGTCGCCAATATAGCGCTGCAGACTTTTCATCACGCGCTCACCCGCTTCTCGACTTTTAACAAACACAACAAAGTCATCAGCATAGCGAACGAAACGGTGCTTCCGACGTTCTAGCTCCCAGTCCAACTGGTTCAACACAATATTCGAGAGTACCGGTGACAACGGCCCACCCTGTGGCACGCCTTCGGTACTGGTTTGTGTTACGCCATTTATCTGGATTCCCGCTTTTAGATAGCGGTTGATCAGCCTAAGCAATTGTCGGTCTTGGTGTTTTGCTTTGAGCTGTTCCATAAGCAAGTCATGGTTTACACCATCAAAGAAAGCTTCCAAGTCACAATCAACAGTCCAGCTATAGCCCTGCCGTACTGTTTTTTGTGCGTAGCGCATGGCTTGGTGTGCATTTCTATTGGGTCGAAAACCATAACTCTGATCATGGAAATCAACATCCCACTCTTCTTGCAACACCTGAGCAATGGCCTGCTGTATAAATCGATCCAATACAGTCGGGATGCCCAGCTTGCGCTTGCGACCATCTGGCTTTGGAATTTCAACACGTCTAACCGGCTTGGGCTTGTAGTGCCCGTCGATGAGTTGTTGCCGAATCTGCGGCCAGTGTTGCTTAAGATGATCAAGGAGGTCATCAACATTCATGCCGTCGATGCCCGGAGCACCTTTATTGCGGCGAACTTGTTTCAACGCGCGCAGTAGATTATTCCTATCTATTACACGGCCAATCAATGATGAACAAAAGGTGGATTTTGGTTCAACTGGGTTTCCCATTTCTGATTCACCCTCTGCACTTTCCAGAGGCAGTGATAACTGCTTAACAGGTGCCATTCAGAAACACTTCCCCAGCGAGTACTTTCCGTGATTTGTTCAGGCCTTCAGCTGCAAGAGTGCGGCCTACTCGGCAATTGCTCCATGCATTGCTCTACCTCCTGCATCCATGCAGTCGTATGCCTTCTGCTGATTTCTGCAATGCGGTCACAATCGATTGCTCCATTGTCAGTTGATCCTTCAACACACTGCAGACCTCCCGGGGTAAGACACTTAACTTTCCTCGCGTAGACGCTCAATTTATAAAACATATTCCAGTTGCAGATGGAGGGCTTAACAGTCACGTGCCCGCTGGCCCCGAATATGTCACACCTCATATTGAGTTCTTGTTCATCGCCCCGCGATTTCGCGTTGGACTTCCTTCAGACCCTGCCTCGCGACAACGCCCTTGTCCTTTCGCTAACCTTCGGCTCTGCGAATACCTGGCACGAGGACTTGCACCTCGCTAGTTAAGTGCCATGCCCGGCACACACGTTTGGTTAAGGGGCGGGCTTTAGCCCGTCCCAGTGAGCAAAGCGAGCGAATTGAACCAGTTGTTATATACCAACTGGAATAGGAGTAGCTGTGTTTGGTTGGTATAGAGGATGTGCAGGCTCACCTGTTTTGTTTAATTTTAGGCAGTGGAGTTCTTTAAACATTTTTCTGACGTCGCTTGAACGATTTAGATGTGCGCCAGTATTTCCCCACGCCCCAATGATGATGCCGGCGTTTTCTGAAAGCTTACGCAGCCACCTATCATTTTCTGGGCCGATTGGGTCTTGGACTAGGAATAGTGCGGTTGGATCTGTTGCGCGATATGCAAATAAATTGACCATGCATAAGCCGCCGTAACCCCAGAGCTTTGAGAAGTTTATGCAACGTCTTATTGTGGGATCGTCTTCGAGCTCGTCGGCTGTTGACGGGTTAAGGCCGACAAACATAGCAAAAGGTTTTGATTCGTCCCATGTTCTCCATAACGCATAGCGATACGTTCTGCATTTTGATAGTTCAGCATCGGATTTCATGTTGAATTTCCTTTTACCAAAGTCGAAGCACTAATTTCCCAGCTACTACGAGGATTGGAAGTGTTCCAATTTCGAATGTGTTTGAAAGTGTTGCGCCTGATTTTGGTTTTACCTTGCCACCAGACACTACCCAAGTATTTGAGAGGGTTGCACCAGATTTTGGTTTAAGCTCCTTCCCGTCCCATACCCAAGTATTGGATAGAGTTGCACCAGATTTTGGTTTGATCTCTTTGCCGGATAGCACCCAGGTGTTGGATAAGGAAGCGCCTGATTTTGGCTTGAGTTCGCCGCCAGTACAGACCCAGCTATTGGGTAATTCTATTTTATTTGACATCAGGCAACTCCTTTTTTGTGACTGGTATATAACGTTTGAATTCACCGGTGCTGCGCGGCTTTATCGCGCAGCGTCCGGTGGAATGATGGGTTGGGCATTCAGTGGATAAACCTCATCGGATAAGCTGCATTAGGGCTGCCATCAACGCATCTGAAACAGTTCTTGATGGAAACGCTCTGGTGGCAGGCCGTGGGCGAGGAAGTCCTCGCGCAGCGCCTGACCAAACCTCGGCGGGCCGCAGAACCAGATGCTGGCGGACTGCCATTCCGGAATGACGGCACGGATACGTTCGCCATTCAAGCGCCCATCCTTGCCATCGACCAGCAGGTGCAGCCGCACGCCCGCGGCCTTGGCATCTGCCGTGAGGCGGTCGATGGCGGCCTGTTCGAACTCGGCAGTCGGATGAAAGAGATCGATCGTCTTTGCGTCCGGCGTCGTGGCGCGCTGCTTCATGCGGGCGATGAACGGCGTGATGCCGATCCCCGCACCCACCCAAATCTGACGTGGCTGCGCATCCTCGAAGTTGAAGCAGCCGTAAGGACCTTCCACTGTCACCGGCATGCCGATCTTCAATCTTTCCCGCAAGCGGCTGGTGTGGTCGCCCAGCGCCTTGGTGATGAAGACGAGCCGACGGTCGGCGGGATTCCAGGCCGAGGCGATGGTATAGGGATGTGCGCCTTCGCTCCTGTCCGAGGTGATGAAGGCGAACTGCCCGGCGGCATGGCCGCGCCAGCCGTCCTCTAGCACGACGGCGGTCTCGAGCACGCGCAGCGCGGGATAATCGATCAGACCCGCGATGGTTCCCGTAACCTTGCGGCCGGTGCCGATCCGCCCCGTCAGGGTCAGCAGCGCGGTCACGGTGCCGCCCAGCAGCAAGGCCGCCATTAGCCAGCCGACCGGCTGCGTCCAATACTCCACCTTAGTGAGCACGGCGGAGTGATAGGCCAGGGCAAGGTAGGCGACTGCGATCCATTTGTGGGTTTTGACGAACCAGTGGTAGGGGAAGCGCTTGACCAAAGCCAGAACGATCAGCACGGCGGCCGCGTAGAACGCCCATTCGCCGACGGATTCGGCAAACCCCCGCTGGCTGCGCAGCCAGCCTTCGATGTTGCCGAGGGTTTCTCCGGCCACCGGTTTGCGCACGGGCTTTTCCAGCCAGCCCCAACCCACCATCCATTTGGTGCCTTTTCCCCACCACCAGTGAACGATGGCGACCACCAGGGCGGCGATGCCCAACCACTTGTGCAGGCGATACATCTTGTCCAGCCCGTCCAGATGCGGCTCCAGCCATTTCGGGCGCAGCGCCAGCAGCATGGCCACGCTCATCAAGCCGATGCCGATCACCCCGCTGTACTGCATGAACACGGTGCGAAACGAGAAGTACGTGAACGGCTCGGGCAACAGCGTATCGGCGGCCAGCCATAACGCAGTCAGCAATAGCAGTACTGCCAAAAGTGAAACCTTAATGCGCTTCATGGATCATCTCCGATGCAATTTCGTATGTAGCCCAACGCAAAGCGCAACGGCGCGAGCTTGCGAGCGTCCGGCAACCGAAGGTTGCGAATTGGCGCGCCTTGTGTACGCCCAGCATGGGCATGAACTAATGAGGTGAAAGTCCTCTGTAGGAAGGTCACCATCCTTAGCGATTTATGATCGTTATTAGATGTTAACTACTAGCGAATGGCAAGGGCAGCTCCGCGAGGAGTTGTCTGGAGGAAGCCGGACGCAAAGCTGCGAGCTGATGAACAAAAACATCATATGAGGCGTAGGCTGAAGGCGAGTTGGCACAAGACAACGAAGCCATGTGATCTAACGACCACCGTAAATGATGCAGCAGTGCAGTGACAGTACATGCTCTTATCTGGGGAGATCTGCTTAACAAGCGATCGGTAATTCACCAGTGAGGCTCTGGTTAATAAGTGCCTTGGCTCTAAGGAATGTATCGACCTTGGAGAGCGAATTAGATGCAAACCGATAGCGCGAACAGAGGCAACTCTGTGAGTGATTAAGCAGAAGTCAGCAGACGGCATAGTAGCCAAACGCCCATCGTAATGGTTGGGACACGGTGAAGGCCTGAACATTAAGAACAAAGGAGGAGCCTTGTCACACTTGAACACACGAACGCCGTCCGGCGATGACGTGACTCAGCGTAGCGATATGAAGCCAGCCTTTAGCAACGATCTATTCGAGCACGTGCTGCAGGAAGATAACCTCTCTGCGGCATGGAAACGCGTTCGAGCCAATAAAGGGGCCGCTGGCATCGATGGCATGACCATCGATGAATTCCCCGCTTGGGTAAGATCCGGCAACTGGAAAGCATTGAAACAACAACTGGTAACAGGCTGTTATCAACCCTCACCGGTAAGGCGTGTTGAAATAGCTAAACCAGATGGCGGCACTCGTCAGCTGGGTATTCCAACCGTTACTGATCGTGTAATCCAACAAGCCATTACCCAAGTATTAACACCTATTTTCGACCCTGAGTTTTCTGAACACAGTTTTGGATTCCGTCCAGGTCGTAATGGGCAGCAAGCGGTTAAGCAGGTACAGAGCATCATCAAGGAAGGACGCCGCTTCGCGGTGGATGTTGATCTGTCGAAGTTCTTTGACCGAGTTAATCACGATCTACTGATGACGCGCCTTGGCGACAAGGTGAAAGACAAACGTCTGCTTAGACTGATTAAACGTTACCTGAGAGCTGGGTTTATCGATAATCAGTTCAAAGGTGAGAGTCGAGTGGGTGTACCGCAAGGTGGGCCATTGTCGCCGTTACTGGCGAATATCATGCTCGACTCTTTGGATAAAGAACTTGAAAAACGCGGTCATAAGTTTGCCCGCTACGCGGATGATTTCACGATTCTAGTGAAGAGCCAGCGAGCTGGAGAGCGCGTGTTGCGCAGTATCAGTCAGTACTTGCAAAGCCGTTTGAAGTTAGTGGTCAACACTGACAAAAGTCGTGTGGTTAAAACCAATGAAAGCCAGTTCTTGGGCTTTACGTTCAAGGCGAACCGCATTCATTGGCACCCGAAAACGCTGCTGAAGTTTAAGCAGAATGTTCGCAAACTCACGAATCGTAACTGGGTAAGCGCCCTTAAATCAGCACCCTTGCAGAACGGCTACTTAGCTTAATCCAGTTCTACATTCCAGGGCAGCAGAGCTTCTAGTTTTTCTAATGTGTCAGCGACAGTTATGTGGTCAAGAATATGCTTGATGTAGCTTTGCGGATCGAGGTTGTTAGCTTTGGCGGTTTCTATCAGTGAGTAACAAGCGGCGCTGGCTTCTGCGCCTTTACGGGTGTCAGCAAACAACCAATTTTTGCGGCCAATGGCGAAGGGACGGATGGCATTTTCGGCCATGATATTGCTGATCATCAGGTCGCCGCGTTCGCAGTAGCCAATGAGGTATTGCCATTGATTTAAGGTGTAGTCGATGGCTTTTTCTGAGCGCGCTACCTTTCATCACTTTGCCAGCGTTTTTCTCAAGCCATTGTTTAAACTCGTTGAGTATTGGCAGGCTGATTTCTTGGCGTGCTTTTAAACGCTCTTCATCGGTTTTGTCAGCTATGTTGCTTTCTATGCGATAGAGTTTGCGGATGTAACTGAGCGCTACATCGGCTTTGCTTACGGTGCCTTTCTTGGTTTTAGCCTTGGGATTAGCGCCTTTATCTGCTTCAACAAACTTACGCCGTGCATGGTCCCAGCAGCCGATGCGCGTAATCGAGTTGGCTTTGCATACTGCGTTATAACCAGAAAAAACCATCGGCTTGCAGCACGCCTTTAAAATCATCCAGCAAGCGCACAGCCACACTGCCTGCACGCGAAGGATCATATTCAAAGAGCACGCTGAGTTTTTCGGGCGGTCCGCCACGGATAACCCACATCCATTTATCCGATTGCGCTGTTTTACCGTCTTCTTTAAGCACTTGCAGACGGGTTTCGTCCGCTTGCAAGTAATTACCGCTATTTTGCACCTCACGCATCAGCTGCAGCAAGGGTTTGGCTGCACCACCAAAGCGTATACACCACTGCGCCATGTTGTTGCGGTAAACCGGTTGGCCTAAGCCTTTAAATTTACTTTCTTGGCGATATAGCGGCATACCGTACTGGTATTTATCGACAATAACGTGGGCAATCAAGGCGGTGGTAACTGAGCACTTGCCAAAAGGATGTACGGGGCGCTGTGCGGCTACCATCTGCTCGTCTTGTGTATCAGTTTCAGCCGTGAACACGGCTTTTTCTTGCCAGTGCTCCAGCACTTTGAGTTGCGCTGGAATGTAGTGCAGTTCTTCTTTTACTTTAGTGAAGAAGGTTTTACTAGCACCGGCTTTTTCCAGCTCAGTGAGCTTGTGTTCAATGCGTTCACGCACAAGGCTTGCAGAAAAACCACGTTTACGTGTCTGGCGCTCTTTACGGTGCTGAGCAATGCCTTCACCTTCATCAGACGTTTCAGGCAAAGTATCAAACAATTCATCGAGCTGGGCTTCGAGCTCGGATTCATCAAAGAGGTTGAGCTGAAACTTAGACTTTTCGCTGCTGGCACTGAACTTTTGTGTTTTCAGCAGGCGGTTCATTTCTTCCAGTAGTTCGATACGGCGATGGGCATCTTGCAAAGCAGTGTTCTGCTCATCAATAACAGCTTGAAACTGTGCCACAACCAAACGTAATTCAGCGGCACTAAGGCCGCTTAAATCAGGGGTTTTTATGGTGGTTTTAGGCTGTTTTTTCATGCCGAAATTATAGCAAAACCCACCATCAAAAGCACCCTTAAAAGCAGCTAAAACCCAGTAAAATCAAGCTATCCTAAGCTATCGTATTGTAGTTTTTTATGGCCTTTAAACAGACTAATATCGTAGCCATCTAACAGCCAATTTATTTGCTCACCGGTTAAAGACAGTAACTCATCAGCGGGCTTAGGCCACTTAAACTTCTCTTCTGCCAATGCCTTGTAATACATGACAAAACCGTTGTCTTCCCACATCACGCACTTGATTTTATTACGCTGGCGATTGGTAAAGGCATACAGCGCACCACTGAACGGATTGTGGCCAAGTTCTTGCTCAACCAGCAAAGCCAAGCCATTGGCTTGCTTCCTAAAATCCACCGGCGCACGGTACAGATAAATTTCCGGCATCTGCTTGGCTGGCCGTAAATAACGCACCTTCATTACAACTGCCTCAGCATCGCCAGTACTACATCGAGATTACCTGCATTCACTCCAGAAAAACTTATGCCGCTGGGCAGATGAACAGCCAACCCATCAGCACTGCTAGCAGAGGTAGCTAGCTGCGTAACCTGAGCAAAGCCAGCAGACTTTGCAGCCGCGTCTACCGGCTGAAACTTTCTACGCCAATAATTAAATTGTGCATAATTCAAATCATGCTGCTTGCAAAACGCAGCACCGGATAAATCCGATGCCTGCCAAGCATCAACATGCTGCTGCCAAAACTGCTGACGTTCTTGTGATTTCATCGCTAATACCTCTTTGAAAAAGACAGGTATTAGTGTGAAGCTGTATAGGTTGGCTTAAAAGATGCTGATTTAAGGGCGCTTACGTAACTGGGGCGTGTCAATGAAATACCAGCTGTTTAAGGTCAGCCAATATTTACGCGGCTGGATAAACTACTTTGGTATTGCCAGTGGCTATCAGCACTGCGTTGAACTGGATCATTGGATCCGGCGCAGAGTGCGAATGGCCTATTGGCGACAGTGGCGCAAGCCGCGCACTAAAGTAAGAAACTTAATGCGGTTGGGCGTTCATGTGCAAGCTGCAGTTGCATGCGGTATCACCAGCAAAGGCCCATGGCGTAGCTCTAAAACTCCGGGAATTAATCAGGCATTATCAAATGCTTACTTAAAATCTCAGGGTCTGTACGCATTGCGCGATGGTTGGATTAAGCTTCACCATTCTTAGTGAAACGCCCTGTGCGGAGCCGCATGCAGGGTGTTGTGGGGGCTGAGGGCTAGAAACCCTCGGCTACCCGATTAGCTTTATAGACCGCCTGAAATAATTTCACGCAAAGAACTTATTTTTTCCTTCACCTGCTCGTCCTTCAACGCGTAGGACTCTGCGACTTTGTTTATAAAGCCCTGCTCCCAGCGCGAGAGAAGATTCTCAAGGCGTTCACTGTGCGAGGAAAGCTGGATGAGTATATATTTAATATCGCGAGGAATTTGGCTCCATGCATCATCTCTTGATTTGTAGTTCGATTCATTGCTGTCATGGAAATTAACATCGGAACCAGCTCCACTATCAGTACACCAAACCTCATAAATCTTCAGTAGTTCAAGAGCACGATTTAATAGTTGAATTTCTCGCTGATTTAGTATGCTATTCCTTTGAAGCCTTTTGAGCGACTTAGATATATTGTTTGCTTGAAAGGCTGCAATTGCGGCAGCAATTGCAGCAACGGCAGAAAGCAGAGGCGCTAAAGAAGCTAATAGTTTTTCAAATTCGCACATATACGTTATTTTATGGGGTTCTATTTATAGCTGATATTATCTAGTTGCAAAAAACATAGCCTGAGCTAGCCACATGGCACTGTCTCATTCCGCTGGGCGTATTAACCAGATAATGATTGTAATTGCTCTTAGTGTTTTGCCCGAAAGTCACCTTTCCTGAGGGCATTGGAATATAGCGGTATTGAAGAGCTGCTTGTTGGTTTGCCGACTGGATTCCCTCACCAACTGCCATGGCTATTGCAGCAGTGGCCTCTAAAGCTGTTGCCCAAGCCTCCGCTCTTTCTCTTCTAGATATATCAACCACCTTCAAGCCAAGCTGGTAGTCGCCCTCCATTCCCTCGGTCTCATTAACTATCGCTGGACGTAATTTTTCACACCATTCCATATTTTCTTCGCGGGTAGCGGAGCGAGAGTTTGTATAGATTGTTTTGTATGTACTGTTATAAAGCTCGGAATCAATCTCCATGACCGTTAGGAGCTTTGACGCAGCAATTCGATAATTTATGTAATCCCTGTCATTTTCGTTCAATTCAAGACAGTCGGCGCTCAAGACATCATAAGCAGCCATATATTTTGCATACTGATCCCAACCTTTGGCTTTTTGTAATGCGCAACCGGCAGTGGCTGCGATAGCTGCACAAAAAACGGTCAGAATTATGAGTTTTCTCATTTTATACTCCAATGTTGATTTCAAAGCTACGCCGCGCTCTGCAGCACATTTGGAGCGTAGCGAAAAATGTGTCTGACAGCAGCGCCTTGTTGGCTTTTCTTAGTCTGATGTCAATTAATAGCGATTTTCAGAAACTCAGAGCATTTGTTTTTACATCCAACATCAAAGACTACGAGATTTTCTGAGGATCGCGTTATCGAAGTGTATACGATTTCCGGATCATCACTCTCGTCCATAACATAAAAAACAGTTTTTGACTCAAGCCCCTTATAACTATGGATAGTAGAGAACTTTACTAGACCGCTATTAGCGTAAAAGTGATTCTTCTTTGCCCTTCTCACTCTATCGATTTTTTCTTTATTGTGATTTACGAGAATGTTTATCCCACTTTCGTCTAATCTTTGTAACTTATCTAAGCTCATGTTAGTGCATGCAGATAACTCTTCATACGTTTCGAACATACAGTGTGTTCTTTCATTTTCTATCCATAATTCGTTTAATTGCCTAACCAGAGATATTTTTGAAGACAAAATAACTACGTCATTTGGATGCAAATTGTAACTTATGATATAGCTCTTGACTGAATCAAAAACCGACTTTTTCCAATCGTCCAATCCAGTCTCCTCATATTTTAAAAGGCTAAACCCTATTCCCATTTGGGTAGGACTTACATCAGTTATTTCTATGTCTGAATTCTTTTCAAGCAGAAATTTTATTTGGAAATCTTTAAACAACTGGTTCAATGGTGAATCTAAATTCGTTCTATAAGATCGAGTAAGCTTAACCCACCGCCCAAACCCTTGAGCTATAACAGGGGATCTAGAAACGTCTCTCTGGTAAATGTTCTGAGATTCATCTCCGAATAGAATCATTTCGCCATCGTCCTGAAGGAAGTTATCACGAATAATTTTTACCCACTCTGATTGATAATCTTGTATCTCATCAATAAGAATTGTTTGATACCGTGGTAAATCCATATCTTGAAAAACATCAACAAAATAGATCCTGCTTATTCCATATTTCTCGACCAACTCGCCGAAATCTTGATTACTGTTATTAACTTGAGAGTTAAAAAACTGGTGATAATTTGAAATTTCAAAGGTTGAAAAATCCCTACTTCCCTGAATATCACTAATCTTATCCCTGATGTAATTTTTCAGAGTAATGTTAAATGTCAATATAAGAACAGTTGAATTGTGCCTTTGAGAAGCATTTATAGCACGCTGAGATAAAATTGATGTTTTACCACAACCAGCAACACCTTTAATTTTGTTATTTCCATTCTCACTTTTCGTTAGAGCTAATTGCTTATTATCAAACTTGATTGACCGCCCTTGATTGAGTGTATGTTCGGGCGGACTAAGCCTTCGCTTAAAATCTCTATATACATTTTCGTCAAATAGTGAATGTATCGAATTTTGCTTGATCTTTTTTACAAGGTTAGCCAATCGATCATCACCAAAAGACATATTCTTATCTCTTTGCAAATTACGCTTTTGTCGAGTTAGATAATCACTTTTTTTCTCGTAAGAATCAAAGGCTATCATTTTTTCCTTGACAGCTTGGTTTAGTCTCGATTGCTCCTCTTTATGTTTTTCTTCTGCCGGAGAGTACAGCGAATCAATTACGTTTTTGTCTGAATTATGAAAATATACAAAGCAGTGAACTAGATTATAAAAGTTGGGGTTTGTGATTCTTGCTAGACCTATTACTGGTAAATGCAAATCGTAGAGGTTCTTTTTGTATCGAAAAACCTGAGATTGCGGAGATGCTATGGTAGATAATTTTGAACCATTAAAGACTTTCCACTTATTATTTTCGGTAATTGAGTAGTTTTTTAAATCCCAGTCTTTGACTTCTATAATGAAAGCAGAGCTACGCTCTTTCAAAATGATAATGTCAGGCCTATCACCGTCCAGATAAGGGTTAAAAAACACTTCATAGGTATCATCAAGATGGTCTTTTAGATAATTTATCAAAGACCACTCCCCAGAAGTTGGCGGGACTTTAAGGCGCTGAATGTTCTCTAGGTCAGGGTAAGTAACAGCCATTTATCCACTCACTTAAAATTGCGTGCTCGCCAGCTTGTTTATAGATTCGTGGGCTTGCACAAAAAGCTAACGCATAGCACAGGGGCGGAAAAACGCGTCAGCGGTTTTACGTCCCAGCGGCCGCAGGCCGCGACTGATGCGCCTTGTTAGGCTATTATTCACCAATGTCTTTGGCCCATTGCAAAGCTGCGAAATGCGCGCCAAGACCGGCTAAAAGCCCAATTATACCTAGTACTACCGATGCCCCAGTTGAACCAAATATTGCTCCAATGCCGAAGCCGATAATACCCCAGCCAATACTAAGAAGAATCATCAATGGAATTGCTATTGCCGGGATAAACAAAGCAATAATAAGCCCGATTAAAGTCATACCAAAAATCCACCAAGACTGCGCGTACAAGCCCAAGCCAATAGCAATTATAAATATCTCTCCAAATAGAATTCCCGATTGCTCTTCATTGAACTTTGCATTGGTCATTCCCTTTCTGACTTCATTATGAGACATCTTTCTCTCCTTCAAGTATGGGTTTTAAATGTAGTGCCTAACGCTTATTAGTAAGCATGCTCGATTTGCGGATCGTTCACACTAACTATAAATTAATATAACGTCCTGAATATTAAAGCCTTTATCACAAAAGACAAGGCATTCCCCAGCAGCAATTCGAGCATGCCCCTATCATGCTAACGGCATGCACACTATCCCGCCCGCATAACTTATAACTCATTGATATTTATAGCTTTAAATTAAAACACCGCAGGAAAATAAGCATCTCTAAGCTTGCAAACGAGCATATAAACGCATATCAGCCCTAATAGGCTGTATAGGTAAACAGCTTCAAGCTTGCTTAACTCTCCGCCAACGCCGCGGCTTCTTCCACATTCACCGCCACCAAACGCGAGCAACCGGGCTCATGCATGGTCACACCGAGCAGTTGATCGGCCATTTCCATGGCGATTTTGTTGTGGGTGATGTAGATGAATTGCACTTTCTCTGACATTTCTTTAACCAAACGTGAATAGCGCACGACGTTGGCGTCATCCAATGGCGCATCGACTTCATCGAGCATGCAAAAGGGGGCGGGATTGAGTTGGAAAATAGCAAAGACCAGCGCCAGCGCGGTGAGGGCTTTCTCGCCGCCGGAGAGTAAGTGGATGGTGCTGTTTTTCTTACCCGGTGGGCGCGCCATGATTGCCACGCCAGTGCTGAGCAAGTCATCGCCAGTCATTTCTAAGCTGGCGTGGCCGCCGCCAAAGACTTTCGGAAACAGCTCTTGCAAGCCGCTATTGATTAAATCAAAAGTTTCTTTAAAGCGGTTGCGGGTTTCGCGATCGATTTTGCCAATCACGTTTTCTAGAGTGTCCAGCGCTTCGACCAAGTCATCGTTTTGCGCATCCAGATAGGTTTTGCGCTCGGACTGCTGGCGGTACTCTTCAATCGCCGCCAAGTTGATCGCACCCAATCGCTCAATACGTGTGGCGACAGCAGTGAGCTGTTGCTCCCATTGACTGATCTCAGCCTCTGCGGGCAATTGCTCAAGCAGCTGATGCACGTTCATCTGCAGTGCTTGCAGTTGCTGATTAAGGGTGTCTTTTTGTACCGTCAGGGTTTGCATGGCCAAACGTTGTTGCTCAAGTTGCTCACGTACAGCATGCGCACGCTGCTCGGCTTGGCTGCGTTGTTTGTCGGCTTCACGCATGTGCGTATCGGCATCTTCTAAGGCCGTGCGTGCGGCGCGCAATTCATCATCGGTGGCTAAACGCACCTGCAAAAACTCTTCCAATTGCGCACGCAACTCATCAATCGGCGACTCGCCTTCTTCAAGGTTTAGGTTGAGTTGTTCGCGGCGCTGATCGGCTTGCGCAAACTGCTGCTCTAAACGTTGCAAGGCTTGCTCGGTTGAGCGCTTTTGCGTGCTTAAGGTGCTGATGCGCAAGGCCAACTGATGCTGGGTGTTTTTATCCTGCTGCGCTTGCTGGCGTAGTTGCTCAAACTGGCTGCGCAACTGTCCTTGTTCGGCTTGCAGCTGTTGCTGTTGCTGCTCGGCATTGGCCATGTTGTCTAGCGCATCTTGCAATAGTAAGCGTGCCTCGGCGATCTGCTCGACTTCGATCTGCTGCTGTTCGCTAACATCGGCTAGCTCTGCAGCCAACGCAGTGCGGCGCAATTGCAATTGTTCAATGCGCGCTATTTTGCCTGACAGCTGGCTTTTTAATTCACTTAAAACACGGTGTGCGCCTTGCTCATCACGGCGCAATTGCTCGCTCTGTTCTTGCACTAAATGACGGGCGCTATGCAATTCCTGTAATTGCTCGTCGAGGGTCTGCTTCTGCTCATCCAGCTGCGCAACGCTTAATAGCAGCTCATCCAATTCTTGCGCGCGGGCCAGCACGCCACTGCTCTGCTGATCACCGCGCTGCACGGTTAAAAAGTGTGCTGCGAGCCAGTAACCGTCTTTGCTGACCACGCTTTCGCCGCTGTTTAACTGCGGACGCAGCTGTAACGCCTCATCCAATGACTCAACCGCATAGACACTGGCAAGCCATGGCGATACATCCAGTGAGGCCGACAGCACTTTACTCAACAAACTGTCTTTAACTGGAATAACGGCTGCGCCATGGCTGACTAGGCGCAAATGGCCACTGCTTAAACTGCTTAACTCAAGATCAGCCCAGCTTTCAATCTGTACGGCTTGTAAATCTGCGGCCAACACTGTTTCCACCGCCAACTCCCAGCCTGCGGCGACCTTTAAGCCTTCCAGTAAGCGCGGCTGCTGTTGCAGTTGCTGATTTTCCAGCCACTCTTGCACGCCTTGATCAGGGTTGAGAGCCGCTTGCTGCAATGCTTCTAAGGCAGAAATACGCCCGTGCAAGCGCTGCAGTTGGCCTTGCACCTGCTGTTGTTGCTGATTTTTCTCGGTTAATTGCTCTTGGGTGTCTTGCAATTGTTCGGCTTGCAGTTGCTGCGTTGCAGATAACTCTTCAAGCTGCGCTTGCGCTTCATCAACCCGATCCTGTAACTCATCTACCGTCTCTGCCATCGGATCAGCGTCGAGGCTGTGTTGTTCCTCTTGTAAGCGCTGCTGACGGGTGACTAAACGCTGATTGTTGTGTTCCAGCTGATCAATGCGCGTGCGTTGCACACCCGCTTCACTGCGCGGTTGCGCACTTTGCTCGGTGATACTGTTCCAGCGCTCTTGCCAATCATGCATGGCCTCTTCGGCCTGGACAAAGGCAGCCGCTGAACACTCTTCATTGAGCTGCGCTTCGGCGTGTTGTTCAGTCAGGATCAGCAACTCTTCATCTAAACTGCTTAATAACTCACGGTCGCTGGCTAAGTGACTTTCCATTTCGACACGGGCGCGCTCAGCCTCTTTTAAATCATCGTGTAACTGACGCAAACGCTGCTGGGCATGCTGAATACTTTGCTCATGGCGGGCAATATCAGCACCAATCGCATAAAAGCGCCCTTGCACCCGGTTAAAGGTATCGGATAATTCATGATGACCGTCGCGCAGCAGCTCAATTTTCGCATCGGCTTGGCGCTGTTCGGCAATGCAGGCTTCTAGCGCAGTTTCTAACTCTACAATTTGCGCCTCATGTACGCCCGCTTGGCCATTGAGTTGCTGCCAGCGCAGCGCAGTCAGCTCGGCGTTAAGCGTGTGTTGTTCAGCTTTATATTCTTGATACTTTTCTGCGGCATTGGCTTGGCGTTGCAGGCGTTCAATTTGTCGGCCCAATTCTTCACGCAAATCGAGTAAGCGCTCAAGGTTTTCTTGGGTGCGGCGAATGCGGTTTTCAGTTTCACGGCGGCGTTCTTTGTATTTAGAAATACCTGCAGCTTCTTCAATAAAAATACGCAAGTCATCTGGGCGCGCCTCGACCAAGCGAGAAATCATGCCCTGTTCAATAATCGCGTAGCTGCGCGGGCCCAGACCGGTGCCGAGGAAAATATCGGTGATATCGCGGCGGCGGCATTTCACCCCGTTTAAATAATAGGTGCTTTGTGCTTCGCGGGTGACGCGGCGGCGAATGGAGATTTCTGCATAACTGCCATATTCGCCCTGCAAGGTGCCGTCGCTGTTATCAAATACCAGTTCAATGCTGGCTTGCGAAACCGGCTTGCGCGTATTGGAGCCGTTAAAAATCACATCAGTCATTGACTCGCCGCGCAGGTTCTTGGCTGAACTCTCACCCAGCACCCAACGCACCGCATCAATAATATTGGATTTACCGCAGCCATTGGGGCCGACCACAGCGGTCATATTGCTGGGAAAGCTAGCGGTGGTGGGATCAACAAAGGATTTAAAGCCGGCTAAGCGGATGCATTTCAAACGCATAAATCAGCGCTCACTCGATAGTGCACTCAACACCATCTGGCAGTTTTTTTGCGCATACGAGTGTAGCAGTAGATGAATCTCTTCAACTTGACGCGCCTGAACAGCGGTTAAGAGCTGGCCGAAGATACCTGTAAGCGGTCCCATCTCAGCACTGCGCTGTTTGAAAGCTAAATGATAGGTGCGGCTGACTGCAGGAATAATATTAGTTAACGCTTGCTGTAAGTATGGATTATTAACAATAGGGGCAGCCACATCCACTACAGCAAAACAATGCTGAATAAAACCCGCAGCATCATTGTTTTGCACGCTCAGCTGCATCGCTTGGTGTACCTCGAATAAAGGCAGCAACTGGCTTTCATGTTGCCAACGCTGCGCCAGAAAAGTGCCGTGCAATATATATAATCCGGTGCTCAAATCATACAAGTCTTGCACGTTCTGTGCAGTGAGCACACGAACCTGTGCACCACGTCGCGGGAAAATATCGACCAAGTAGCGGCGCTGCAACAATAGTAGGGCTTCACGTACTGAGCTGCGACCCACTTGATACTCTTGGGCTATTGCTACTTCACGCAGCGCTATGCCGCCGGGCAGCTCACCGCAAATAATGCGTTTTGCTAACGCATCAGCAATACTTTGAGTCACACCGCCTGCTTCCTGCTGCAACATAAACTGCTCATTATCGTGGTTAAAATTATTCGCGCAGTGTAACAAATAAAGCGGCGCGCAGCGTTGAAGGAAGAGCAGTTCTATATGTTGTATTTCTTTTTCTTAAGAGCAAGCGTGGTGTATGCCGTGCTTCGGGGTAGGTGTTTATCCGTCGACGAACCCATCCTGGGTTCAACTCCGGCGCTCACCATCCCTGGTTCGCTTGTCACACCAACCCCGAAGCACTCGTTGATCAACGGTGTTGTTATCACGATTGATATAAGGCTCGTCTGATTCTGAATGCTTCGAGTTTAGCTGTCCGCTTTGTAAAGAGCACCACGTCACGTGTTAGCTGAGCTTTTTAGAAGATGAGCAAACCCTACAGCTGACCAACGCTCTTGCTTTAAAAGAGTCATGCTACACAATTGAAAACAACATCAATGATCAACTGCAGTGTGCGGGTGTTGTGGCAAGCGAAGCCAGGGATGGCGTAGCGCCCGCATCACGCCAGGATGGCGTGTTAAGGGAAGAACAACACTTGCACGCTGCAACATGCACAGATCATGCTCATTGCTCTTGCTTCAAAAGAGATATGCTACAAAATCAAAAACCACATCAATGAGTACCGTGCGGGTGACGTGGCAAACGCGCAAAGGATGGCGTGCGCCCGAGTCGGGTCAGGAAGACCCGTCGAGGGAAGAACGGCACTTGCACGGTGCGGCATACGCACATAATGTTTTATTGTTACAGCACTGCGAGTAAAATCACCCTTCCAACAACACTCTAAACTCCGCCAACTCACGCATCTGCGCCAGCTTATAACGCAAAGTCCGTGGGCTGATGCCAAGGCGTTGTGCGGTGCGTTCGCGACGGCCTTGCTCTGCTTGCAGCGCCTGCGCAATCAAACGAAACTCATGACGACGCACATCATCTTCCAACTCAGCGCCTGTAGATTGAGCAGTTTCGCCAGCATCACTCACAAGCAAACCACCCGCATCAACAGCAGCCAACATTGCATCTAAAGGCTCAACAACTGCAACAGAAGCGGCTTCAGCAGAGCCTGCACCCTGCGCCAAAGACTCAACAGACTCAGCAGCAGTCACCGCCTGCCCTGCGGGAACTGAAGCGGGAGTGGGAGTAGCAACAGAGCCTGCAGCAGACAACACCGATCCCGCCAACTGGGCAAAACCATACAACCCCAAATCATCCGCAGACAACAACTCACCCGCCTGCAAAATCAACGCACGCTGCACCACATTATCCAACTCACGCACATTGCCCGGCCAAGCATAATCCAACAAAGCACGCTGCGCGCACTCAGCAAAACGCACACCATTGCGCCCCTGCTTCGCCGCATGCACTGCCAACAAACGATTCGCTAACGGCACAATATCCGCCACCCGCTCACGCAAAGGTAACCAAGCTAAAGGAAACACGGCAATGCGATAAAATAAATCCTCACGAAACTCACCAGCCGCCACCGCTTGCGGCAAGTCACGGTTACTGGTGGCAATCACCCGCACATCCAAAGGGATCAACTGACGCCCACCCACACGCTCTACTTCACGCTCTTGTAAGACTCGCAATAACTTGGCTTGCAACGCTAAAGGGATTTCAGAAATCTCATCCAGCAGCAAAGTACCGCCATTGGCCTGCTCAAACTTACCTGCACGCGCGGTCACGGCACCGGTAAAGGCTCCCTTCTCATGACCAAACAACGTTGCTTCCAGCATGTTTTCTGGAATCGCTGCGCAGTTAATCGCGACAAACGGCTTTTGACTGCGTGGCGACTGCTGATGCAGATAACGCGCCAGCACTTCCTTACCGGTACCGGATTCACCGGTCAGCAATACTGTGGAATCACTTTGCGCCACCCGTGCGGCCAAAGCTAATAGCTGTTGACTGGAAACATCCTCAGCAATCGGCTGATCATCCGCAGCGACCAAGCCTACCGCGTAACGCACCAGCACCCGCTGCAAAGCTTTAGCGGTAAAGGGTTTCAACAAATAATCCACCGCGCCTTCACGCATCGCTTGCACTGCACCTTGCACATCGCCATAAGCAGTCATTAGCACCACTGGCATACCCGGCACCCGTGCATTGACGGCGCGCAACAAATCTTGGCCATCCATACCTGGCATATTGATGTCGCTGAGCATCAGGCTAAATACCTGCTCATTTAGCGCACCTAACGCCTGCTCGGCATCGGCCACTGCCACGCAGCTGTAACCGCTTAACGCCAAGCTATCTTCCAACGCCTCGCGCAGCGCGCGATCATCTTCCACCAATAAAATTCGCACTGTCATCGATAACCTCCAGCACATGCATGCGCAACATCGTCTACAGTCTCTGCTGTGGCTTCTGTAACGGCAGAAAAGTCAGCCAACAACGGCAACTCCACTACAGCCGAGGTGCCACGCCCCAGTTTCGAGCGCAAAACAAAACGTCCCTGATGCGCCTCGGCCACCGCGCGCACCACCATTAAACCCAGGCCGGTGCCGCTGCTTTTACGGGTAAAGAATGATTCTTGCACCTTTTCTAACAGCTCAGCGCCCATGCCTTCACCGTTATCCGTCACCACCCAGCGCAAAACATTCTCACGCAGATAGGCATGCACTTTAATTGACACTGGCTGCGCTGCCGATTGCGCGCTGTTATGCAGTAAATTCAGTAAAGCACCAAGCAAAACATCCTGATTGCAGAGCACGCCAATCTGCTGCGCCTCAGCAATATCGCACTGCCAACGCACGCTATGCTCACGCAGATGCGGCTCAGCGGCCGCCTGCAAGGCGTGCCAAAGTTGCGCAACACTGCTGCGCTGCTCACGCGGTAACGGCCCACGGGCAAACAACAGCATATCGCGCACTTGCCGCTCCAGCTCATGCAAACGCTCTTGTAAACGTCCAGCAAAACGCTGCTGCAACTCAGGGTTTAAGGTATTTTCAGTCAAGTGACTGGCGTAGAGCATCGCCGCCGATAAAGGTGTACGAATCTGATGGGCCAAGGCTGCGGTCATTTTACCCAAGGCGGACAAACGCTCATGCTGCGCCAGCTCGGCCTGCAAACGACGGGTATCGGTCATATCGGTGAGCATCACCAATTGTCCGGGCTCATTGGGCAGTGCTTGCAACGCAATCGAAACCCGTCGGCCATTGTGCAAGGACACCTCATGGCCATCATCGGCGCGGTGCACAAAGCACTGCACAATCACCTCGCGCCACAGCACGCCCACTAAAGGTACGCCCAACAACGCGGTTGCTGCAGGATTGGCTTCTTTAATCACGCCCTGACCATCAACAATCACCACCGCACCGGGCAACACATCTAAAATCTGCTGCAAGCGCTGGGCTAAACGCTCTTTTTCTGCCAATTCTTGCAAACGCTGCGCACTGACCTGAGCCAACTCATCTTGCACCTGCGTATAGCGTGTCTGCATCGATTGCAAAGAGCCTGCAAACTGCTCGCTTAAGCGGGTAAACTGCGCCAGTTGTGTTTGCAACTCGGCAACCGCCGGCACAGCATCGCGAACAGGGTTTAATGGGCTCGGCTGGTGAGTTAACGGAGCAGTCATGGCAGGTACTCAACTTAAAACGTCAAAAATCAGTCATTTCAACTGTACTAAGGTGATTTCTGCAAAAAGCATGCCGCACTGCACTTCACCGCGAAGAGACAGCTATCACCACTTGATTAAATAAAGGCAGGGCAATGGCAGAGATTGATCACGCAGACTTACACTGGGACGAGCACGGCCAGCCCCTATCCAGTCAATTTGATGATGTGTATTTCTCCAGAGCCTCTGGATTAGCCGAGTCGCAGCATGTGTTTATTCAGCACAATCAACTGCCTGCACGTTTCGCAGCATTACAAGATGGCGACACCTTGGTTATTGGCGAGACAGGCTTTGGCACCGGTTTAAACTTCTTGTGTGCTTGGCAATGTTTTTTAGCGCATGCGCCAGCCGGTGCACGCCTACAGTTTATTAGCGTAGAGAAATACCCTTTACAGCGCAGTGATCTTGCGCAAGCACTGGCGCTATGGCCTGAACTGAGCGAGTTGCGCGAACAACTGCTGCAGCAGTATGTGGCTATTCATGCAGGTTTTCAGCACATGCTGTTGGCCAATGGGCGCATCAGCCTGACGTTACTGATTGGTGATGCGCTAGAGATGCTTGGGCAACTGGACGGCACTATTGATGCATGGTTTCTTGACGGTTTTGCCCCAGCAAAAAACCCAGAGATGTGGAATGCGCAGGTGTTTGCACAGTTGGCCAGACTGGCTACAGAAAACACCACGCTAGCCACTTTTACCAGCGCCGGCTTTGTTCGTCGCGGCTTGCTCGCAGTAGGCTTTGCAGTCAAGCGCGTACCGGGCTTTGGCCACAAACGTGAAATGCTCGCCGGTCAATTCCAAGTAAACGATGAATTAGCTCACGCTGATAAAAAGACAGCACCTTGGTTTGCCCGACCAGAACAGTCAAAGTTAGCCGCCGAACAACGCCACGCTATTGTTATCGGCGCAGGCATCGCCGGTTGCGCCAGCGCTGCCAGCCTTGCCGCGCGCGGTTGGCGCGTGACCCTTATTGAACAGCATGAACATATTGCCCAAGAAGCCTCTGGTAACGCGCAGGGCATTTTATATTTAAAGCTATCAGCGCATGCCACAGCGCTATCTCGCTTTATTCTTTCCGGCTTTGGTTTCACTCGTCGTTTATTGGAAGCACGCAACCAAGCCGCTCATCATGCAACCGCAACACTGGACAACAGCGATTGGGACATCTGCGGGATTTTACAGCTGGGCTTTAACGACAAAGAACAAAAACGTCTCGATGCGCTCGCCGCACATTTTCCAGAATCCTTACTGCGCCCCGTCAACGCGCAGCAAGCCAGCGAACTGGCGGGCGTCGAACTGGATCACGGCGGCGTATTTTATCCAGAGACGGGCTGGATCAATCCACCAGCGCTGTGTCAGGCACTTAGCCAACACCCGTTGATCAGCATTAAAAACAGCCAGCACGCCATCACTCTCACGCGAGACGATGAGCAATGGCAGGTGCTTGCAGAGAACACGCAAATTGCGACAGCGCCAGTGCTTGTGCTGTGTAATGCCGCCAATGTCGCACAATTCGCACAAACTCAGCATTTGCCACTGAGTCGTGTACGCGGACAAACCACTCAGTTACCAGCAACAGCAGCCAGTCAATCAATAAAAACCGTAGTCTGTGCCAATGGTTATATTTCACCGGCACGCCACGCCACTCACACCATTGGTGCCAGCTTTAATTTTGCCAATGATAGCCAAGAAGCCACCTTGGCCGAACACCGCAGCAACCTAGCCTTACTGCATGAATTGGCGCCCTCATTTAAATGGCAGCTGGCCACAGACAGCATCAATGTAGCCAAACTCAAAGGCCATGCTGCTTTTCGTTGCACCAGCATCGACTACCTGCCGCTGGTTGGCCCCGTTGCTCAGCATGAAGCGTTTACCCAAACCTATGCTGACCTGAAGAAAGATGCACGCCTGCCGCTTAAGCAACCTTGCCCATGGCACACGGGATTGTATGTGAACAGCGCACATGGTTCGCGCGGTTTACTCAGCGCACCATTGGCCGCTGAATTGCTGGCCGCTTGGATCTGCGCTGAGCCCTTACCGGTACCGCTGGAACTGGCGCACAACTGCCATCCCAACCGTTTTGCCTTGCGCATGTTAATGCGTAATCGGCCGGAATAAAACAATGCCAAGCACAGCACCGCGCACAGAATCGCCGATGTCTGCTAGAATTGGTGTTTCTATTCTTTACTTCTGCGTGATCTACGCTTAGAGGATTGCATGACCGTTTCTATTAAGACTCCTGACGACATCGCTAAAATGCGCATCGCAGGCCGCTTGGCTGCTGAAGTGCTGGAGATGATTGAGGAGCACGTTCAAATTGGCGTGACCACTGACGAACTCAACACCCTTTGCCATGACCATATCGTCAATGTACAGAAAGCCATTCCAGCACCGCTTAATTACCACGGCTTCCCTAAATCGATCTGTACCTCGATTAACCACGTGGTCTGCCACGGCATCCCCAATGACAAACCACTGAAAGATGGCGATATCCTCAATATTGATATCACCGTGATCAAAGACGGCTACTTTGGCGATACCAGCAAAATGTTTATGCTGGGTAAAACGTCTGAGTGGGCCGATCGCTTATGCCGCGTCACGCAAGAATGCCTGTATAAAGGCATTGAAATGGTTCGTCCCGGCGCACGTTTGGGCGATATTGGTGCTGTTATCCAGCAGCACGCAGAAAGCAACGGCTACTCTGTTGTGCGTGAATACTGCGGACATGGTATTGGTACGGTGTTCCATGAAGAACCACAAATTTTACACTATGGTAAAGCCGGCACCGGTCTAGAGCTTAAAGAAGGTATGACCTTTACCATTGAGCCGATGATCAACCTCGGTAAAAAAGAAACACGCTTACTCGGTGACGGCTGGACCGCCATTACCAAAGACCGCAAGCTCACCGCACAATGGGAACACACCATGGTGGTCACTGCTGACGGTTATGAGGTTTTCACTCTGCGTAACGATGAAACCTTCCCAGCAACATCGTCTTAATCTATGCACGCCTGACAAGAACTCGCTAGCAAGCAACTGTCAGGCGTAATATTGCTGCAACAGGGTCGCAGCCACCTTGCAACCTGTCCCTGCCATCCTATAAATAACCACTGATTGCACGAGGTGCTGAACATGTTGCCCATGGATCTTGAACTGTTTAATCCAGAAGCCTTTCAGCGCAAGCTGGATGAGCAACCCCAGCACTTAGCCATTTATCGCAGCGCCATCGAGCATGCACGCATGGTGCTTGATCAACGCTTTCTCGATCAGCACGACATCCATGATCTCGTGCACGCTCGCGCGTGGTTTATTGATCAGCTTCTAAGTCATGCTTGGTGGTCAAAAAGCTGCCCTACAGGCGGATGTAATATGGCCTTGGTCGCGGTCGGTGGTTATGGGCGTGGCGAACTGCACCCGCATTCAGACATTGACTTACTGATTCTGCTGGAGCATGAAGATAACCAGTATTTGCATGAATACATTTCCAGCTTTCTTACTTTTTTATGGGATATAGGGCTTGAAGTAGGCCACAGTGTGCGCTCAGTGACGCAATGCGCCGAAGAAGCACGCAATGACCTCTCCATCATGACCAACCTACTGGAAAGCCGTTTAATCGCAGGTGAACAACAACTGTTAGAGGACATGCGCAAACGCATTGGCCCCCAGTATATGTGGTCGAGCGAGCAGTTTTTCCTTGGCAAACAGCAAGAACAACGCGAGCGCCATAACAAATACAACGATACCGAATACAACCTAGAGCCTAACGTTAAAGGCTCCCCCGGTGGTTTACGCGATGTGCAAACCATTATGTGGATCGCGCGCCGCCGTTTTGGTATGCGTACATTAAGCAGTTTAGAAGCGCCAGGTTTTTTAACCGAAGGCGAATACCGTTTATTGGCTAATGCACGGGAATTTTTGTGGCAAGTACGCTACGCCCTGCACATGCTATCTGGGCGTAATGAAGACCGCTTACTGCTGGATTTTCAGCATAAAATAGCCCAACTATTTGGCTTTGAGGATGATGACAACAAGCCCGCTATCGAAAACTTTATGCAGAAATACTATCGCGTAGTGATGAGTATTTCGCAGATGTCTGACCTCATCAATCAGTACTTTGAAGAAACCATTATACGTATTGACAGTACCGATCTACCTATACCGCTTAACCAGCGCTTCCGGACCCGTGGCGGTTACCTTGAAACCTGTAATCCTTATGTATTTAGCGATACACCCTCAGCTATCTTGGAGGTCTTTGTACTCTTGGCACAGCACCCTGAAATTAAAGGTGTGCGTTCACAAACCATTCGCTTACTGCGCGATCATCGCTACTTAATTGATGATGAGTTCCGTCACGATGAGCGCAATATCAATTTATTTTTAGAATTATTCCGCTGTGATGAAGGCATCCATATGAATCTACGGCGGATGAACCGCTATGGAGTTTTAGGCCGCTACCTGCCTGAATTTGGCCGTATTGTTGGACAAATGCAGCATGACCTCTTTCATATTTATACCGTTGACGCCCACACACTGAATCTGATCAAACACTTGCGCAAACTGCCCGCCCCTGGTTTTGCCGAGAAATACTCCTTAGCCAGCGCCATTATGAGTCGTTTACCTAAGCCTGAGCTGATTTATTTGGCCGGTTTATTTCATGATATTGGTAAAGGCCGTGGCGGTAATCACTCGCTATTGGGCGCAGACATTGCCGAGGAGTTCTGCAAACTGCACAGGTTACCGACTTGGGACACACGTTTAATCACCTGGTTAGTGCGCAGTCACTTAGTGATGTCAGTCACAGCACAACGTAAAGATATCTCCGACCCAGAAGAAATCCACAACTTTGCTTTACTGGTTGGCGATCAGGTGCGCTTGGATTATTTGTATGTACTGACTGTCGCGGATATCAATGCCACCAACCCCACACTATGGAATTCATGGCGCGCGCAACTGCTGCGTCAACTTTATAGTGAAACGCGCCGCGCGCTACGCCGTGGTTTGGAAAACCCACTGGAACGCGAAGAGCAAATCACCACACGTCAAGCCACAGCATTAAGCTTATTGACTGAGGAAGGTGCTGATACAGATGCTGTGGAGCAACTCTGGAACCATTTGGGTGATGATTATTTCTTACGCCACAGCGCGGGAGATATTGCTTGGCACAGTGCGGCGATTTTAAAACACAAAGATCATCTTGAGCCGCTGGTACTGGTGCGAGAAACCACACAACGCGAATACGATGGCGGCACGCAAATATTTGTCTACGGCGCACACCGTCATGACTTTTTTGCGGTCACTGTAGCGACCCTCGACCAACTTGATCTAAGCACCTTAGATGCACGCATTATGACCTCTAAAGGGCATTTCAGTATTGAAACCTATATTGTTTTAGATGCTGCAGGTGATCGCATTGGCGATGATCCTAAACGCATCCAAGAAATCCGTACTGGCTTAACTGCGGCGCTGTGCAACCCTGAAGATTATCCAGCCATTATTCAGCGTCGCGTGCCACGTCAACTGAAACACTTTTCATTTACGCCACAAATCACCATCCATAATGATGCACAACGCCCCTATACGATCGTTGAAGTGATTGCTCCGGATCGCCCTGGTTTATTGGCGCGCATCGCTGGAATTTTCCTAGAATTTAATCTAGCGGTGGTTAACGCAAAAATCATTACTCTAGGCGAGCGCATTGAAGATGTGTTTTTTATCACTGATGCAGAAGGCTTACCTTTGTCTGATCCAGAACTGGGCCATGCACTGCAAGAAAGTATGATTGCGCAACTCTCGACCGGAGCCAGCGGCACCGTCACCCATTTATAAAATGCGTATTAGTAAGGATCTGTATGGACAACCCTCTCAACGTTATGACGACTTTAATCACCATTGGTATGTTTTGCTTGGCCTTTGGTTATAATTGGCGTGAGCGCTCATGGGGCATCGCCCTATTAATGTTTGGCATGTTATGCATGTTTGGCTCGATTGTGTATCGCGTCAATCTAGCAATTCTTTAAACATTGTTATGGAGGTTTTTATGAGTGACTTGACCCTGTATGGCATTAAAGCCTGCGACACCATGAAAAAAGCCCGTACGTGGCTGGATACACAAGGTAAAACCTACGCATTTCACGATTACAAAAGTGCAGGTATTGATCAAGCGCATTTAGAGCAATGGTGCAATGAGCATGGCTGGGAGAAAGTTCTCAACCGTGCCGGCACAACATTTCGCAAGTTGGATGACGCCAGCAAAACCGATCTTGATCAAACCAAGGCCATTGCTTTAATGCTGGCGCAGCCATCGATGATCAAACGCCCAGTCTTGGACTTAGGTGGCCGCACGCTTGTCGGCTTTAAGCCTGAGCTGTATCAAAGCGCCTTCAATGCTTAACCTGCATACTGCGCTAAGTTTTAAATGGCCTCTCGCATAAGGAACCCTCATGTCGCATTCCCTGTTTAGTATCGCTTTTGGTGTCGGCACCCGTAACCGCGAAGACCAATGGTTAGAGGTGTTATTCCCTCGACCTTTATTGCAACCTAGCCCTGTATTGGTAAAGCGCATTAAGGCAATCTTAGGCTACAGCGGTGGCAATCATGTGATCGATTTTAACTGTGCTATAGCCTCTGATTTAGCCAGAGCACTCAAGCACATCGACCCCGAACAAAGTGCATTACTGGTACGTTTAGCAGAAAGTCATAAACCCACCGTGGCCTGCATCTTAGAACACGATACACAACCGCTATCCGTGCCTGAGGCGTACCTTAAGCTGCAGCTGATTTCACACCGCTTATGCAAACCACACGAGATTAATCTAACCGACTTATTCAATGTGCTGCCCAATGTTGCTTGGACCAACCGCGGCGCGATTGATATCAATGAAGTGTCTAACTTGCAGCTTGAAGAGCGCATTAAAGGGCGTATGTTGGATGTATTCTCCGTCGATAAATTGCCCAAGTTAACTGACTACGTGGTGCCCAAAGGCATCCATATTGCCGATGCGGCACGTGTGCGCTTGGGCGCTTATGTCGGCGAAGGCACCGTGGTGTTGCACGAAGGCTCTATCAACTTTAACGCCGGCACCCAAGGTGCCAGTACCATTGATGGTTGTATTGCCTCGGGCGTTTTAATTGGTGCAGATTCAACCCTGCAAGGTGGTTGTGCCATGGCCAGCTCTGCCAATCATCCCCTTATCAGTGTGGGACACCATTGCGTGATCAACAGTCATGCTGGAGTAGGCATTTCCCTAGGCAACCGCAACACTGTAGAAGCAGGCCTACTGCTGACCGGCGATACCAGCGTCACTGTTTTCGATCAGGCTAAACACGTGCTAAAAACTGTTTTAGCCAACGAATTAGCTCTGCAAGATGATCTATCCTTTTACCGCAACCCAGAAACGGGCGCGGTGGAATGCATCAGCGGCGCTGAATAAGCGGTGACACACGAGCAGCATGCAACACTCTTGCTGCTCGTGCTCAAAAGCTATAGCGTACTGTTTAATGTCTTTACTCCTGTGTAGTGGATATCTGTAATGTTTCTGCCCTCCCCTTGGCGTCAGTTTTTTCCCGGTATTCTTGCTCTAGCTGAGCAGCAACAGGTGTGGCTCGACAGCGCTGCTACTGCGCAAAAACCGCACGTGATGATTGATGCGCTGACTGAGTATTACCAACAGGGTGTAGCCAATGTCCATCGCGCTCAGCATATGCCCGGCGAGCGTGCCACTCGCGCATTTGAAGCGGCACGCAGAAGCATTGCTAACTGGTTACAAGCCGGCGAGTACGACACGTTAATTTTCACCAAAGGCAGTACAGAAGGCATCAACCTACTCAGTCAGGCTTTAGCTCATCACTTGCAAGCCGGCGATGAGATTTTTATCAGTGCCTATGAGCACCATGCCAACCTGCTGCCTTGGCAACAATTGGCACTCAGTCGTGACTTGACCTTAAAAGTCTTACCCATGGACGCTGACGGTCACCTAGATGTTGACTACGCTATTGCCCAGCTCTCGCCACGCTGTCGCGTATTAGCTCTGAGCACGCTATCTAATGTTGTTGGCCATAAACAATCGTTGCAACGCCTACTGGATGCTGCACATAAAGTGGGGGCTTGGACGGTGATTGATGGCTCGCAAGCGGCCGTGCATGAACGCCCGAACTTACAACAGTTGCAGTGTGATTTTTTTGTCTGCTCAGCGCATAAACTCTATGGTCCCGATGGCGTCGGTGTACTCTATGCCCACGAGCGTGCTGTAGCGGCTTTGCGGCATTGGCAATTTGGCGGTGAAATGGTGCGCCATTGTGATTATCAACAGGCTGAGTTCTTACCCGCCCCCTTGGGCTTTGAACCTGGCACGCCAAGCACTGCCAATGTGATTGCCTTTGCGGCAGCCTTAGAGTGGCTGCAAAACCTAGACAACCCAGCCATTGCTGAGCATGAGGCAGCTTTGCATGCTTTTGTACTGGAAGGTTTGCGCGAACGTGACATGCAAATCATTGGCACGCCCAACTGCGCCTTGGTCAGCTTTAATGCGCCCCAGGTGCACCATGCCGACTTGGCCTTGCTGCTTGGTGAACAAGGCGTAGCAGTACGTGCTGGACATCATTGCGCCATGCCGCTGTTACAGAGCTTAGGCTTAGCCGGTGCGCTGCGAGTGTCGTTGGCCATGTATAACGATGGTGATGATTTACAGCGATTTTTTATTGCCCTAGACCACGCCTTGGAGATTTTGCAGTGAGTGAATTAAGTAGCACAGCGCAGCAGGCCGTCGAGGACTTTCAAGGCTGCAAACAATGGGAGCAACGTGCTCGATTGTTACTGCAATGGGGTGCGCAACTGAATGAATTGCCAGAAGCTCTGCGTACACCTGACACCTTAGTGCATGGCTGTGAAACACGGGTTTGGTTAGTGTTAAATGATCAGTCCAAGCCACCACACTTCCAGATAGCCAGTGAAGCACGCTTGTTGCGAGGTTTGTTAGCCCTGCTGCTGTTGCGTATTGATGGCTTAAGCTCTGCACAACTCGCGACTGTGGATCTGAATATTTGGTTTACACAGCTAGGCTTGAGCAAGCAATTATCACCTTCGCGCAGCAATGGCCTGAATGCCGTACTTGAGCGCATGCACGAATTACTTAAACAACCTATTTAAGCTGATCCCTTAAACTAGGTTTTAAGCTGACCAATAAATCACTGCACCCAACAAACCCGCATCAAGGTTTAACATGTGCATGGCAAACGCATGCCTGAGCATATGAAGCGCTGTCTAGACCAAGGTTATTCATAGCAAAGAGTGCTTTAACCCCGAGGATGATGCTCACTGTGCAGCGCCTGTAAGCGTGCCCGTGCCACATGGGTGTAAATCTGTGTGGTGGATAAATCACTGTGTCCCAGCAACATCTGCACCACGCGTAAATCTGCACCATGGTTTAACAAATGGGTGGCAAAGGCATGCCTGAGCGTGTGAGGCGATAGGGGCTTAGTAATGCCCGCGGCTTTAGCATGCAATTTAATTCGATGCCAAAACGTTTGTCGCGTCATTTGCTGGCCGCGCTGACTGGGAAACAACACATCGGTTGCTGCTGTCGTCAGCAGCTGCCCTCGGCCTTCTTTGAGATACAGCATCAACCAATCTAACGCAGTCTCGCCCAGCGGCACCAAACGCTCCTTAGAGCCCTTGCCCATGACTCGGACAATGCCTTGGCGGGTATTGAGTTGATCTAAGGTTAAGCTGATCAACTCAGTCACACGTAAGCCGCTGGCATACAGCACTTCAAGCATACAACGATCACGCAAGCCTAATACGTCTTCTACATCGGGCGCAGCCAGCAACAGTTCAACATCAGCTTCGGACAGGGTATCGGGTAGCGAGCGGCCAATCTGTGGCAGCTCAACCTGCAGTGTTGGGTTTTCAATAATCAGCCCTTCTTCAAGCAGGTACTGATAAAACCCGCGTGCGCCAGACAAAAATCGCGCTGTTGAGCGTGCCTTGTAGCCGGCCTCCAAGCGCCAGCTTAAATACTCCAAGACCGTATCGCGACGTACCTGTTGCAACTTCTGTCCACGCAGCAGCAGCCACTGGGCAAACTGTTCGAGATCACTGCGGTAAGCCATCCGCGTATTATCAGCCAAACCACGCTGCAACCACGCCGCATCCAAGAAACGCGTTAACGCTGATAAATCAGGCTGCAGGTTGGTCGTCATTTTAATAACACCTTATTCTCACAATGGAACAGCGCAGGTCGTAAAACGGGCATTTATGCCCGCACGAATACCGCATGGAACCGTATGCATAAACATCGCATGAATTCGTAGGGCGGGCATTTATGCCCGCGTGAATACCGCACTGGGGTTGATGTGGCACGCGCATCAACGTACCACAACAATACCGCGCGTGGGTTTTGCCAATGCCTTTATCTGCCGATTATGGATGATACCCATGTAATGGCATGCGGATTATTGGTTGTCGCGGTATGCTTGTGCACGCATTATTAATGATCCCTGTGTGATCACCCATGCTTTGCAAATCTGTGCGCGGGCACAAGTGCCCGCCCTACAAACGGTGAAATGATTCGTCCGCGGGCATAAATGCCCGCCCTACAAGTACAATGCGCGCCAGAAACAACAAAGCAGCCCTTAGGCTGCTTTGTTTTGAAACACTGGACGAATTAACGTGCCAATTTTTCTTTAATACGCGCTGCTTTACCAGACAGAGCACGTAAGTAGTACAGTTTCGCTTTACGAACATCACCACGACGCTTAACAGTAATGCTGTCAATCAGTGGGCTGTAAGTTTGGAACGTACGCTCAACGCCTACGCCGCTAGAAATTTTACGAACAGTGAATGCACTGTTGATACCACGGTTACGCTTAGCAATTACAACACCTTCGTAGGCCTGCAAACGCTGGCGATCGCCTTCACGTACTTTTACTTGAATAATTACAGTATCACCGGCGGCAAATACTGGAATTTCTTTAGTCATTTGTTCAGCTTCTAGCTGAAGAATAATTTTGTTCGTCATGCTGTGCTCCTGAAGGCAAATCCTGATGATTTACCATCGATACGTTAATTAACTATCGTTCTGTTGGGCAAAATATTCATCCAACAGCATTTTCTCTTCTCCAGAAAGCGAGCGGCTATCCAGAAGATCAGCGCGACGCTCTGCAGTACGCCCTAAGGCTTGTTGCAATCGCCAGCGCCGGATATGTTCATGGTTACCACTAAGTAGCACCTCAGGAACATCTTTGCCTGCATACCTAACCGGTCGCGTGTAATGCGGGCAGTCGAGAAGACCATCGCTAAATGAATCCTCTTGTGCGGAATCTGCATGGTTTAATGCCCCAGGCAGCAACCGCGTTACAGCATCAATCAGCACCATTGCCGGTAGCTCGCCACCCGACAACACATAATCACCAATTGACCACTCTTCATCGACGTAGGTTTCAATAAAACGCTCGTCAATGCCTTCATAGCGACCCGCAATCAGAATTAAATTATCCTGCTTTGCTAACTCGCTGACCGCGGCTTGTTTAAGCTGACGGCCTTGCGGCGACAGGTAAATAACCTTAGCCGGCCCTCCTATGGATTGCTTAGCCGCAGCTAACGCATCCTCAAGAGGCTTGATCTTCATCACCATACCTGGACCACCACCGAAAGGCCGGTCATCCACTGTTTGGTGTCGATCTTCAGTAAAGCTGCGGGGGTTCCAGCAATTAAGCTCTAACAACCCTTGCGTTACTGCACGACTGGTAATGCCATACTCAGTAATCGCAGCAAACATCTCAGGAAAGAGACTGATAACTTCAACGCGCAAGGCATTTACTCATTAAAAATCCGCATCCCATTCGACATGCATCTCGCCTGCTGTCAAATCCACCGACTGTACACACTGCTGTGTATACGGCAACAAACGCTCTTGATCATCGATGCTGCCAGCACAGGGCTTAACAACAAGGACATCATTGGCGCCAGTCTCAAGTAAATGGTCAACAATCCCAAACAACTGCTGGTTTTGATTGATCACCTTTAAACCTTCAAGTTGATGCCAGTACAACTCATCTTCAGCTAACTCTGGCAATTCACTGCGCAACACACAAATCTCATAGCCGGTAAATGTTCGTGCAATTTCACGATCATCTAAGCCTTCAATTTTTGCTGCAAGCGCTTTACCCTGTAAACGTCCGCTGGCCAACTTAACTTGCTTAATCTCATTGTCACGGCGCAATTGCCAGACCGGATAATCAAGCAGATTTTCCATTGGCTCAGTAAAAGAATGCACCTTTACTTCACCACGCACACCATGCACTGCGCCGATTTTGCCGAGAACGACTAGATCATCTGCTGCAGGGGGCGTTTTACTCATAGCCAATTAAGCAGTAGCTTGAGTGGCAGCAGCAGTTTTCAACAGTTGCGCAACGCGCTCTGAAGGCTGTGCACCTTTGCTTAACCAGTACGTAGCGCGCTCTTGGTTGACAGACAAACGTACTTCACCGCCAGTTGCAACGGGGTTGAAGAAACCGATACGCTCTACGAAACGGCCATCACGTGCAGTGCGGCTGTCAGCAACAGTCAGATGGTAGAAAGGGCGCTTTTTAGAGCCACCACGAGCTAAACGAATAGTTACCATTAAAGTTTTTTCCTTTAAGAATATTACAATCAAAACGAACCAAAGACATGCAAGGCCCGAAAGGCCGCATATTCTAAGGTTTATCTGCCCCTTTGCATAGGGCTATTTTGCACTCCCGTGCGCGTTCACATCTTGGGCATCCCGCCAGCCCCTGGCATCATCCCACCAAGACCGCGCATCATCTTGCTCATACCGCCCTTGGTGCTGAATTTTTTCATCATCTTTTGCATCTGTTTATGTTGCTTAATCAGACGTCCAACATCTTGCACTTGCGTACCTGATCCCATGGCGATACGACGACGACGCGAACCACTGATAATTTCAGGATCACGACGCTCTGCTGGAGTCATAGAATTGATGATCGACTCCATTTGTTTAAATTGCTTTTCAGCAGCGCCTTGGGCACCGCCCATTTGCGCTAAATTCATATTCCCCATGTTCGGCATTTTTTCTAACATGCTGCCCATGCCACCCATCTTATTCATCTGCTGCAACTGATCACGGAAGTCTTCCAGATCAAAGCCTTTACCTTTTTTTAACTTTTTGGTGAGTTTTTCAGCCTTAGCCTTATCAACGGTTTGCTCAGCTTGCTCGATTAAACTGAGAACATCACCCATACCTAAAATGCGTGAGGCAATACGATCCGGGTGGAATGCTTCTAAAGCATCGGACTTTTCACCCATACCCAAAAACTTAATTGGCTTACCGGTAATAGCACGCACTGACAACGCCGCACCACCACGTGCATCACCATCGACCTTGGTCAACACAACACCAGTTAATGGCAAGGCATCATTAAAGGCTTTAGCGGTATTGGCCGCATCCTGACCGGTCATCGCATCAACCACAAACAGCGTCTCAACCGGGTTGATCGCCGCATGTAACTGTTTGATTTCCGCCATCATCTCGCTATCAATGGCTAAACGACCGGCGGTATCCACCAGTACCACATCAATAAACTTGAGCTTGGCTTCTTTAATCGCGGCCAGTGCAATGTCTTGCGGTTTTTGACTGATATCTGACGGGAAGAAGGTTACGCCCACCTCGCCTGCCAAGGTTTGCAGCTGTTTAATCGCCGCAGGGCGATACACGTCGGCAGAGACCACCATCACGCTCTTCTTTTTGCGCTCTTTTAAGAAACGCGCCAGCTTACCCACCGTTGTGGTTTTACCCACACCTTGTAAACCGGCCATTAAGATCACTGCCGGCGGCGCAGCATTGAGCGCTAAATCTTCGTTAGCCTCACCCATTAAGCTTTCAAGCTCAGCTTGAACAATCTTAATAAAGGCTTGGCCTGGCGATAAACTACGCGATACTTCAACGCCTACTGCTCGGTCACGCACCGAATTAACAAAATCCTTGACCACCGGCAAAGCGACATCCGCCTCAAGCAACGCCATGCGCACTTCACGTAAGGTGTCTTTGATATTGTCTTCAGTCAGGCGTGCCTTGCCTGTGACATGGCGCAGGGTTTGCGCAAGGCGATCGGATAAATTGTCAAACATACAAAGCCCTCAACATGGTGCGGCAACAGTGAGCGTTTAGCACTAAGCTCAGCGATTAATAAACTGTTACACAGCGGTTGTTACTCGAATCGGCAGAGTATAACCGATCCTGCACGTCACGACAGCGTCCTCTCAGCAGTTGCGTTAAACTGTTCCCCTTATTTAGGAGTCGTTATGCCATCAACTTTACCGCCTATTGTATTAGCCTCTAGCTCAAACTATCGCCGCGAACTGCTGGCACGCCTGCAACTGCCCTTCACCTCATGCAGTCCAGAGATTGACGAGACAGCACTCAAGCATGAAAGCCCGCAAGCATTAGTGCAGCGTTTAGCCTTAAATAAAGCCCAGGCGCTGGCCGAACAATGCCCGCAGCACATTATTATTGGTTCAGATCAGGTGGCGGTACTGGATGGACGCATTATCGGCAAACCTCTGCATGCACAAGGCGCAACACAGCAATTGAGTGCAGCCAGCGGACGTAGTGTAGTTTTTCTAACTGGTTTAGCTGTCATCGACACTCGTACAGGTAGTGCACAGGTCGACCTGGTGCCCTTTACTGTACACTTTCGCACCTTAAGCCCAGCACAAATCCAACGCTATATCGCCATTGAGCAACCCTTTGATTGTGCTGGCAGCTTTAAATCAGAAGGGCTTGGGGTGAGTTTGTTTCAGTCAACCGAGGGCAGCGACGCGACCAGCTTAGTCGGCTTACCGCTGATTCGCCTGTGCGATATGCTCAATGCTTGCGGGATTGCCGTGCCATAAGTGTTTTGCCCAGAAGAAAATCTGCTGATATTTATAGAGGGCGGGTTTTCTGTTTGAGAATATAGATGCTCACACAGATGGCGCTGACCAGCATAAACACGCGCACCCACAGCAAGGGCACAATCCACATAGAGAAACTGATGCTCGCCCACATCAAGACTAAGGCCCAGACTTTACCTTTCAGCGGCAAACCTTGGCCATCTAAATAATCACGCACCCACGGACCGAGCCGCGGATGCATAACCAGCCACAGGTAAAAACGCTTAGAGCTGCGCGCAAAACACGCGGCAGCTAATAACAAAAAAGGCGTGGTAGGTAAGACCGGCAAGAAAATACCAATCACCCCCAACACGACACAGAGACAACCGCAGGCAAACAACAAGTAACGCAGCGTAAAACTACGGGCCTGACGCTGCTGCGGCTCATGCATAGCGAGCGATTAGTGACGCGGTTTGAGCAGTACTGGCTTTTCTTCAGGCTCTAGGCACAACAAAAACAGCGTTGTCAGCACCTCAGGGATTTGCTCAATCATGCTGTCAACTAAATCATAGTCTTTGGCAATTTCAGCAAAATCAGGCTGTTCATCAAACAGACCTGAAGCAACCATAATCGGTAATAACAACTCACTGACTTCGTCTTCTGAATCTTCAAACCAAACATCTTCACGCAAGAAAACGCCTTCCATAAAGCCAACACACCAACCGCGTAAATCAGAATCATCCGGCTCATCGCCTAAATCCAATTCACATGGCAGCGCCATATCGTCATCACTGGCCAGCTGTCGCTCAATCTGAGCTTTAAGCTGCAGCAATCCTGCTTTAATATCAGCTTCTTCAGCCTCATCACGGTAATGTGGTGGCTCAGAAAATAGCGCATCAATCCACTCTTCAGCAGGCACCTTTTCGGTACAAATAGATAGCGCGGTCAAATAACCGTGCGCAGCAATATAATCAAGCGCCTCGTCATGCAGTTCGTCAGCATCGAGGAAAGCTTGCAGGCGGGTCTGTTGCTCAGCGAGAGACATGCGTGATTACCATAAAAATGAATTGAACGTTGATTGTAGTCCAGCTCGGCAATAACAGCTAGGGGGTTACTACGCTGTTGGGCGTATCTACAGCTAAAGATGCAGCCCTGTGCTGATTTACGCGTATAATGTGCAGCTGGATTTGGAGAATGGCATGCAAAATCAGGCGTTACAGACGCTAAAAAGTGTTTTTGGTTATGATGTGTTTCGCGGTCAGCAATCAGCAATTATTGAACGCATCTGCACAGGAAAGGATGCGCTAGTGCTGATGCCGACCGGTGGCGGCAAATCATTATGTTATCAACTGCCGGCACTGTTACTCGATGGTTTAACCGTGGTGGTGTCGCCACTGATTGCGCTAATGCAAGATCAGGTGGCTAGCCTTGAAGAGCTGGGAATTTCAGCAGCCGCGCTCAATTCATCGATGAGTAACGAGGAACAGCGCGACATTGCTGAGCGCTTGCGCCGCCAAGAAATAAAACTGCTGTACTTAGCCCCCGAGCGCTTGGTGCAACCGCGTATGCTGGCTTTTTTACAGCATTTGCAAATCAGTTTATTTGCCATTGATGAAGCACACTGTGTTTCGCAGTGGGGGCACGACTTTCGCCCTGAATACCTGAAACTTGGTCAGCTGGCTGAGTTATTCCCAGAGGTGCCGCGCATTGCTCTTACAGCGACAGCTGATAAGCGCACCCGTGAAGAAATCATTAATCGTTTGCACTTACAGCACGCTGAACGCTTTCTCTCGAGTTTTGATCGCCCGAACATTTTTTACCGCATTACGCCAAAAGACAACCCACGCAAACAGCTGCTGGATTTCTTAGCTCAACGCAAAGGTGATGCGGGAATTATCTACTGTTTGTCACGCAAAAGCGTGGATTCCACCGCAGAATTTCTAAGCAGCAAAGGCTTTCCTGCATTGCCCTACCATGCGGGTCTGGATAGCGACCTGCGCGCCTTTAACCAAAAACGCTTTCTCAATGAGGAAGGCCTGATTATGGTGGCGACCATTGCCTTTGGCATGGGCATTGATAAATCCAATGTGCGCTTTGTTGGCCACCTCGACCTGCCTAAATCCTTAGAGGCGTACTATCAAGAAACCGGACGCGCTGGGCGTGATGGCCTGCCTGCAGATGCGTGGATGGTCTACGGTTTACAAGACGTGCTGATGCTTAAGCAAATGCTCGGCAATTCTGAAGGCGATGAGCGCCATAAGCGTGTTGAGCAACACAAGCTTGAAGCCATGCTAGCGCTCTGCGAAGAAACCCGCTGCCGCCGCCAAGCGTTACTGGCCTATTTTGATGAAGATATGCCGCAGCCGTGCGGCCATTGCGACAACTGCATCGATACCATTGAAACCTGGGATGGCACTGATGCGGCCCGTCAAGCGTTATCGGCGATTCACCGCACCGGACAACGCTACGGTGTCGGTTATTTATCAGATGTCTTGCAAGGCCGTGAAAATGACCGCGTACGCGCACTCGGCCACCAGCACCTGAGTGTGTTTGGGATTGGTAAAGCACTCAATGACCATCAATGGCGTTCACTGTTTCGACAATTGGTGGCGCGCAGCTTAATTGATGTGGATGTCGAAGGCTTTGGCGGTCTGCGCTTATCAGAAAGTTGCCGACCGTTATTGCGCGGCGAAACCACCTTGTTACTGCGTCGTGACCTCACCCCACAAACCAAATCGCCACGCAGCAGCAGTCAAGCCAGTCAGTTGGTACGCAGCGATGAGCGCGAGATGTGGGAAGCATTACGTACTCTGCGCCGGCAGTTGGCAGAAGAACACAGCGTGCCGCCCTATGTGATTTTCCCTGATTCGACGCTTTTGGAAATGCTCCGCGAGCAACCCGAAGATCTCGACGACATGGCGCAAATCAGCGGTGTTGGCGCGCGCAAACTGGAGCGTTACGGCGCAGCTTTTTTGCGTGTTCTTAATCAAACAGACGGCCCCGCCGTGCAGCCCACACCCAGCAGTCAAGATCTACGTCATGAACTGGTGACATTGGCGTGCAGCGGTATGACCCCTGAGCAAATTTCGCAACAGATGCAATGCAGTTTAAAAAATGTGTACAGTCTGATGGCGCAAGCCATTAGCGGCAATTTATTGAGCCTTGAGCAAGCGCTGGACTTACCCGAAGAATTGCTGGGTGATATTCAAGATGCATTCTTGCAAGGTGATGGTGAACTACCCAGCGTGGCCAGTATTGCCGAACAATTCACCCCGCAGATTGAGGAAGGTGTTTTGTATTGCGTACGCGCCGCTTTAGAAGCTGAGTTTGGCAGCATGGTATAAGCCAGTATTCATCCCAAGTAACTGCTGAATCGTCAGTTATCTGACTGTTAATATTCAGTTATGTGGCGATTTGTCACAGCCTTCATTGACTTGTATCAAGTCATTACTAAGGTGCTTCTTGAATACTGCAGATGACGCACTTGCATTGCAATGACCAACAACCTTCCCGGGTACGTGTCAGTTTGTAATGCTTGGCGCGTCATTTATTTTTTAGCGCTACATCTTGAAACAGTATCTAAACGTACTGAACCTTATGCGTCTTGATAGCCATCAAGGCGCATTTTTTTATGCTATGCAACACTGCTCCTCCACCTTACGGACAACGGAGGTTTAGCATGTCTCGCACGCAAACACCTTTGATTTACTCCTGCTCTGGTTGCTCAAACCTTGCGCAATTGGCTAACACTCTTGCGGTGCGCCTTGATCGAGCGGGCATTGCAGAAATGTCATGCATCGCGGGTGTCGGTGGTGATGTAAAATCTTTAGTCAAGAAAGCCCAATCAGCACGACCTATCTTGGCCATCGACGGCTGTCATCTACATTGCGTCAAGGCCTGCCTAGAGCGACACTCAGTCGAGGCAAATGTACATATCACCCTCAGCGACTTCGGTTTACGCAAACGCTATGGGGAAGACTGTTCGCCCGAACAGGCTGACGCGTTATTTACTGAGGTCAGCGCTATAATTGCCAGTGACAGCCTTTCTAAACAGGCTTAAGTATTCACCACAGGCCGCGCAATGATTCGCCAATCATCAGCGATGGCGCGCATCTCAACAATCTGTAAACGCACAGCCGCTGACATAGTTGCAATGGGTAATTGCATTAACGGTTGCGCCGTTGAGCCGAGCAGTACGCCAGCCATATAAATATAGAGCTCATCCACCAGACCGGCCTGAATAAAGGCACCAGCCAATTGCGGCCCAGCCTCAACCATCAACTCGTTGATGCCGCGACGCGCCAATTCCCGTAGCAAAGCTGGCAAATCAATATGACCGCCCGCCTCAGGCAGCTGAATGTATTCAATGCTGGTCGTATTCGCAGGCGGGGTTTGATAGGTCGCCACTAACACAGGTCCAGCGCTAAAAAACGCTAAGTCCGTCGGCACGCGTAAGCGTCCATCAATAACAAGACGCAGCGGCGGGCGCGATAGTGCTAAGTCGCGCAACTCAGGACTTAACGGTAACTCCTGCGCACGCACCGTAAGACGTGCATTATCTGTCATCACCGTATCGGCACCAGTAATGATCGCACTGGAACGGGCACGCAAGCTCTGCACATCAGCCCGCGCCGCAGGACCGGTAATCCATTGGCTTTCACCGCTGGCCATGGCCGTGCGCCCATCTAAACTCATCGCTAGTTTTAAACGTACAAAAGGTAAGCCGTGCTCCATACGCTTAACAAAGCCACAGTTTAATGCCCGTGCCGCAGCAACCAGTTCCCCGTCAAGCACATCAACTTGAATGCCTTGTGCGCGCAAATGCGCAATACCGCGCCCAGCCACTTGAGGATTAGGATCTTGCATCGCTACCACCACACGCTGAACCCCAGCTTGCACCAAAGCTTCGGCACAGGGCGGCGTGAGACCGTGATGGCTGCACGGCTCTAAGGTGACATAAGCGGTAGCGCCTTGTGCGCGAGTACCTGCCTGCTGTAAAGCATGCACTTCAGCGTGCGGCTCACCAGCACGCCGATGCCAGCCTTCAGCCACCACCTGCTGATCAACAACCAGTACACAGCCGACACGAGGATTCGGATGAGTGCTGTACAAGCCTTGCTCGGCCAAGCGCAGGGCCTGCGCCATATAGACTTGATCGTTCATTCTTCTACAGCGTCTTTGTCTGCTGCAGAGCTGCGCGACATCAGATCAATTTCTTTACGAAACTCATCCAGATCTTGAAAGCGGCGATACACCGATGCAAAGCGGATATAGGCCACTTCATCAAGTTGCTTCAGCTCATTCATGACCAGCTCACCGACCACCAGCGACTGCACTTCGCGCTCACCGGCGGCACGCAATTTACGTTTAATCCGCGCTACGGCTTCCTCTAAACGCTCTAAGCTCACCGGGCGTTTTTCCAACGCGCGCAGCATACCGGCACGAAACTTATCTTCATCAAAGGGTTGGCGACTGCCGTCTTGTTTGATTAAACGCGGCAAAATTAAATCCGCCGTTTCAAACGTGGTGAAGCGCTCTTCACACAGCAAACATTCGCGACGACGGCGCACTTGGTCGCCATTCGCAACTAAGCGCGAGTCAATCACCTTGGTATCATTGGCACCACAGAAAGGACAATACATACAGACTGATCGCTTATTAAAATCAAAGAAGTCAGATAGTAGCCTATCTATCCAAGAAGAAAAACTGTCCAGCAGTCGTACACAAGGGTACGTTGTTTATTCACGCAACTTTAAAATCAAGAAGATCTGAGGGTTAGTGCTTGGCTTCAACAATCAAAGCGCCCTGCTCTTCACGCCAACTGACTCGACTCAAAAAACTCATCCCCAGCAACACATCTTGCGGAAACTGACTATCAAGCACCATAGCATCAACGCCTAGCACTTCAATGGCACCTAATTTAACGCTATTGAGATAGACTCGCCAAGCTTGCTCAGTACCGCTCGCAGTACTGACCATCACTGGCGTACCTTTGTTTTTAAAGTCTAAACCTAAACGTCGCGCTTGAGCTGCATTCATCGCAATAGTCGTCGCACCCGTATCCACCATAAAAGGCACACTGTTGCCATTCACTGAGCCGGTGACCCAATAATGCCCCGCAGCACCTTTGCTAATGGTTAAGCGGCGTTTTTCCGGCGTAGCAAAACCACCGCTGCCATAGTCACGACTGAGCGTGTGAGTACTGTTGACGCCATCAATACTAAGTACTGCTGAGCGGCTGTCAGCACTGACAACCTTAATTCCTTGGGGTCCCATTTCTCCTGCCTTGACCAAGGTGCGCTGACCATCAACACTCAGTACTGCAGCATTAGCAAACAACCCCACAACGCGCACATTTGTTTGCGCCATAGCGGTCATGCTAAAGACTAAAAAAACCATACCTGCAATGCCTTGGACTACTTTCATCACTGCCTCTCTTTAATTTGCTAGCAGAGGTAAATCCGCCCACCACACAGCATACAAAACTGCTGCTGCAATCAACCCAGCCAACATATCATCAAGCATGATGCCTAAACCACCATCGACATGGCGATCAAGCCATGAAATCGGCCAAGGCTTAATAATGTCTAAGATGCGAAACAGAACAAAACCCAGCAACCACCACTGCCATGTATTGGGCAGCAAGATCAAGGTGATCCAAATTCCAACGATTTCATCCCAAACAATGCCGCCATGATCATGCACGCCCAAGTCTTCAGCTACACGGCCACACAACCAGATGCCAAACACACTGGCCAGTGCAATCACCACGAAACCCAGCCATAACGGCAGCAGATACAGCAGCGGCATCAGCGCCAAGCCTGCCAGCGTGCCCCAGGTGCCTGGGGCTTTTTTAGCTAACCCTGTGCCAAAACCAAAGGCTAAAAAATGCCAAACGTTGCTCCATACTTTAGGTGCGCGCATGGGTCATATATTCCTTAATTAAAATGCTGATAACCACTGTATTGCTGAGTAATGGGCTGCCCCAGATCATCCAATAACTGTACGCCTACGCCAGCACAAACCTGTCCAATAACCCGCACAACAGGAAACTGTTGCTGTAATTGGCCTAATTCACCCGCTGCAATAGTAAAGGCCAACTGATAGTCATCACCACCACTAAGTGCGCACTCTAGCGCAGCAGCATCACCTAACACTTGGCGCGCTGCAGCCGCCACCGGCACCTGTGCCTGCTGAATCTGCAAGCACACATTAGAGGCTTTAGCGATATGCCCGCAGTCGGCCAACAAACCATCAGAAATATCCAAGGCTGCATGCGCTTTGCTACGCAGATATTGGCCCAATTGCAGTTGCGGCTGGGGCGACCAATAGGCTGCTAATAATGACTGCAAGGTATCTGCATCAATCGTCTGCGGATCAACCTCACCCAGCACCACAGGCACTGCAGCGGCGCCAGCACCTAAGGGACCACTGACGCAGAGTAGATCACCGTCCTGCGCACCTGAGCGTAATAACGCCTGTTGTTTAGGCACAGCGCCCATGACTGTCATTGTCATAGCCAAAGGTCCGCGCGTGGTATCGCCACCCACCAAAGCTATTGCACAGCGCTGCGCCATTGCACTCAAGCCTTCACTGAAACCTTGCAGCCACACAGCATCAATCTGCGGCAACGTCAGAGCTAGGGTAAAACCAATAGGGGTTGCGCCCATTGCAGCCAAATCACTGACCGCCACCGCTAAAGCGCGTTGACCAAGCAAGAATGCAGGGGAATTGTCTGGAAAATGAATGCCACAGACCAAGGTATCGGTCGACACTGCACAGCTCTGACCTGCAGGAATCTGCAGCAGTGCACAATCATCACCAATACCTAAAGAGATATTTTCACCGCCCTGCGCACAGGCAGAGCGGGTGAAAAAATGTTGAATCAACTCAAATTCATTCATCAAGCAACACTCACTTTAATAAAACAAAGTGAGCGCCGCATCGACTTAGTTTTTGTTGAGTTTGGCGTCACGAATTTCTGCTCCGCGTAAGCGCAGGGCTAATTTATCAAGCACACCATTCACATATTTATGGCCATCGGTTGCACCAAAGGTTTTAGCCAGCTCAATGCCCTCGTTTATCACCACTCGGTAGGGTACATCGATACGCGTACTGAGCTCCCAAGTGGACAAACGCAAGATCGCCCACTCAACCGGATCCAGCTCATGCATCGGACGATCAAGCAGCGGCTCAATCAGTGCGTCAATTTCACTTTTTTTACCCGGCACGCCGCGTAAGATTTCATTGAAATACACACCATCAACGCCATCAAAATCATTATCTACGCGAAACTGCGCTTCAATTTCATTAAGGTTTTGCCCTGCCACATGCCACTGATATAACGCTTGCATCGCCAAGGTACGCGCGACACGACGCATCGCAATGCGCCCTTTAGCGCGCACCGGTGGATTATCACCACAGTCGTCGTTATTTAAGCTCACTTGGCCTCCAGCTGCGCAAGCAAACTGACCATTTCCAGCGCTGACAGCGCTGCTTCACCGCCTTTGTTACCGGCTTTAGTGCCCGAACGCTCAATCGCTTGCTCAATCGAGTCAACAGTTAGCACGCCAAATGAAACCGGTATACCAAACTGCATAGAGACTTGTGCTAAACCTTTAGTGCACTCGCCAGCAACGTATTCAAAATGTGGTGTGCCTCCACGAATCACTGCACCTAAGGCAATAATTGCAGAGAACTCTTTACGCTCTGCCACTTTTTGTGCAACTAAAGGCAGCTCAAAAGCACCGGGGGCACGAATCACGGTAATCGCATCTTCACTCACACCGTGGCGTACTAATGTATCAATTGCACCACTGACAAGGCTTTCTACAACAAAGCTGTTGAAACGGCCAACAACCAGTGCGAATTTGCCTTGCGGGGCAATAAAGGTACCTTCGATTGTCTTCAAGGTCATGTTTTCTCATCCTAATAAAGAGCGAAGGAGCGACGCTAACAGCCGCTCCAATAACAGTTAATCCTGCGGTTGCAGGTATTCTACAACTTCTAAGTCGAATCCGGATATGGCATTAAAACGCATAGGCGTACTTAATAAACGCATTTTGCGCACACCCAAATCACGTAAAATCTGTGAACCGGCACCTACAGTGCTGTACGTACCTGAGGTTTTCGTGGCTTTGGCATCACCATCTGCACCCAGTTGACGCTCTAAATGCGCCAATAAACTGGACCCTGTCATTTGATTACCCAATAACAACACCACGCCACTGCCTGCCTTGGCCACTTCAGTCATGGCTGCACGCAAGCTCCAACGTTGATTTTGCTTGACCATAAACAGATCACGCAGCGGGTCCATATTATGCACGCGCACCAAGGTTGGTTCTTCAGGGCTAATGTTACCTAAAGTCAGGGCTAAATGAACATCACCAACGGTCGATTCACGGTAGGTGACTAAATTAAACGTCCCCAACTCGCTGTCCAACACTTGTGTTGAAACTCGCTCAATAGTGCGCTCATGAATCATGCGGTAATGAATCAAATCAGCAATGGTGCCAATTTTAATCCCGTGCTCCTGGGCAAACACTTCCAGCTCTGGGCGACGCGCCATAGTGCCGTCGTCATTCATAATTTCGCAAATCACGCCGCTGGGCTCAAACCCACCTAAGCGCGCTAAATCACAGGCCGCTTCAGTGTGGCCAGCACGGGCTAAAACGCCGCCGGCCTGCGCCATCAGAGGAAAAATATGCCCAGGACTGACAATATCTGTGGCCACGGCATCTTTCGCGGCAGCAGCTTGTACAGTGCGTGCACGATCTGCAGCGGAGATACCCGTGGTGACGCCTTCAGCCGCTTCAATCGACACGGTAAATTTAGTGCCAAAACCTGAGCCGTTATGTTGCGCCATTAATGGCAAGCCTAAACGCTCGCAACGCTCTACGCTCATTGGCATACAAATTAAGCCACGTGCATGCTTAGCCATAAAGTTAATGTGCTCAGCCGTGACGCACTCCGAGGCGATAATTAAATCACCTTCATTTTCGCGGTCTTCGTCATCCATCAAGATGACCATTTTACCGTCGCGAATATCTGCAACAATATCTTCAATAGTATTTAGTGACACGGGATAACCCTTCAATTAAGAACGCATAAAACCATTTTCTGCTAAAAACTCTGCAGTAATGGCTTTGCTGGTTGGCTCAGCGGCTTGCTCACCTTGTAGCAATCGCTCAAGGTAGCGAGCAATTAAGTCAATTTCTAGATTAACTAAATGCCCTGCTTGGTAGTCCGCCATAATGGTTTCTTGCAAGGTATGCGGAACAATAGTCAGCTCAAACTCACTGCCATTGACGCCATTCACCGTGAGGCTGGTACCATCCACGGTGATCGAGCCTTTCATCGCGATATAACGCGCCAGCTCTTTAGGTGCGCGAATCCAAAACTGCACCGCACGGGCACTGTCACTGCGTGACAACACTTCGCCGACACCATCCACGTGCCCACTAACCAGATGCCCACCTAAACGCGTGGTCGGCAGTAAGGCTTTCTCTAAATTGACTGGACTGCCGTTTTTCAAGTTAACAAAAGCACTGCGTGAAAGTGTTTCAAGGCTGACATCTGCACAAAAGCCATCACCGGGCAGCTCAACAGCAGTTAAGCACACACCATTGACGGCAATGCTATCACCCAACTTTACATCGCTTAAATCTAACTTACCTGTGGCCACATGCACACGCACATCACCGCCTTTCGGGGTCATGCTGCGAACATGGCCGATCGCTTCAATTATTCCTGTGAACATAAAACCTCCGCACAAGACGATCATTGAGATGCGCCTGTGTCGACCTCCTGTTTATTATCAAACAAGGCTGTTTTTGATCGAATGGGAGTGTGCCGTGCAAGGTATGCACGGTAACGGATCCCGCTCTCTCTTCATCCGGACTGTAACCGTCGGCCTTGGAATCTCACCAAGTCTGCTGACCTTGCTTACCTTAAGTCACAGCGTAAACAAGCGCTCGTGGGCTATGCTTTTTATTCAGCAATTACCACCGGTGGGGAATCTCGCCCCGCCCTGAGAACGTCACCAATATTGTTATCTATTGGTGCGGTACGTTTTACCACATATTGCACCACTCTGCACGGCCAGCTCGGCATTCTGCCTGATAAATTGGTGCAGGCACCTAGTCAAACATAATCTGCAAAAAGACTACTTCTTGTACGAGCGGATCATTAGCCGCGATTGCGGCCTTGCAAGCAGCGCGTTTCTTTTACTTGCAAAGCATAGTCAGCGAGTGGAGTCGCAGGCATCATGGAGTGCACCCCTAAAGTTGGAGCTAGATTTCAACGATAGGGGTATCGCAATGCAATAACCCTTTACTCGTGCGCAGCATAACCTGGGAAATAGTCTTGTTTTAGATGGTCAGCTGCCACACCCATTGTTTTTAGCACATCACCCAAACTCTCTACCATCGGCTCAGGACCAGACACATAAAAGATAGGTTTTTGCAGGTCCGGCACTAGTTTTTCAATCAGACTCTGATCAATGCGCTGCGGCGCAATAACATGATGAACAACCAGATTGGGATTATTTCTGGCAAAGCCTTCTAGCTCTTCTTTATACGCTATACCCTCATCACGATTGCCATACAGCAGCGTTACATTGAGCTTTACCCCAGCATGATCCGCTTCTTTGAGTATCGAATAAAACGGCGTAATACCGATACCGCCAGCGATAAAGACATAGGTCAGCGCTGGGTCCTCGACGACAAAATCACCGTCTAGATCAATCATTTCAATTGCCTCACCGACTTGCAGAGCACTCAAAGCAGTCTTAAAACTACTGCCTTTTTCACTTGCGATCCGTGTCGTAATCATCATCTCTTTTTCAAACGGCGCTGAGGCAATGGTAAACCAGCGCTCCTCACCGCGATTGTCCATCGGCTCATGCTCAAGCACACAGTGGATAAACTGACCCGCTTTCCATACCTGCGGTTCGGCTGGATTAAAGATAAAGGACTCTACGTTAGAGGCCTCCTTTGTTTTGCGAATAAGAGTGAGTTTCATGATCTGTTACCTCGCTATTTTAGTTTTATTAACCATCACGATAGCTCGTTTTTTTGAAAGACCTTTAGCCCTTCATATGCTCTTTAGCACCTCAGCAATAACGAGCGCTTCGTTATGCGTCTCATCTTTTGCCCCGTAGAGCAGAGTGACCATCTCATGCTGCTTAGTGGCAGTTATAATTTCTTGCAAATACTCTTTTTTATCCTTCAGCTCAGCTTTATATTTCGTCTTAAACTCAAGCCACTTTTCCGGGTCGTGAGCAAACCATTGTCGCAACTCAGTGCTTGGACCAATATCCTTGAGCCATAAATCAAGCGCGGCTTTTTCTTTGCTCACGCCCCGAGGCCAAAGCCTATCAACCAAAATACGAAAACCGTCATCTTCGCTATAGGGTTCATAAATTCTTTTTAGGACAATCATATCAATCACATCCTTATAGCCCAGTATTGACACTATTACCCACGACTCCCGTCTGGGCAAGCGTTGAATAAGCAACACTCATTATTTGCTTTCACCCTGCCGCAGACCATTTAAACAGCACCCCCCAGAAACTCACTCTTACCTCGCTCTCATAAGAAGCGTTGTTTATTAAACAACAAGAAAAGAAATACTTGTAAAGTCTGGCAGAAGGTGGAAATAAGAGGCTTAGATTCTGACTAAAAACCTGCAAATCGTCACTTTATTAGCAAATCATTGGCCTTAACCTATGGCTCAGACGCGTTTGACGGTATACTTTGCGGTTTTCCGATTAGCCGTCTTTTATTTAGGGGTCCCGCCGCACTATGGATAAGACCTATCAGCCGCACGCCATTGAAAACACGTGGTACCAGACTTGGGAAAGCAATCAATACTTTGCCCCGCAAGGATCTGGTCAACCGTACACCATTATGATTCCGCCGCCGAACGTCACCGGCAGCTTACATATGGGCCATGGTTTTAATAACGCCATTATGGATGCTCTGATTCGTTACCGCCGTATGCAAGGCCGTAACACCCTCTGGCAGCCGGGTACTGACCACGCGGGTATCGCCACACAAATGGTGGTTGAACGCCAATTGGCCGCGCAAGGCCAAGATCGCCATGATCTCGGCCGCGAAGCTTTTTTGAAAAAAGTGTGGGAATGGAAAGAAGAATCCGGCGGCACCATCACTCGCCAGATTCGTCGCCTCGGTAGCTCGGTAGATTGGTCGCGCGAACGTTTCACCATGGATGACGGTATGTCAGCTGCGGTGCAAGAAGCCTTTGTGCGCTTACATGAAGATGGTCTGATTTATCGCGGCAAGCGTCTGGTTAACTGGGACCCTAAATTCCACACTGCGATCTCTGATCTTGAAGTGGAAAACCACGATGAGAAAGGTCATTTGTGGAACCTGCGCTACCCACTGGCTGACGGCGCCAAAACGGCTGAAGGCAAAGACTACCTTGTAGTTGCTACTACCCGTCCTGAAACCATGCTAGGTGACAGTGCGGTTGCAGTGCATCCGGAAGATGAGCGTTATAAAGCTCTGATTGGCTCCTTTATTGATCTGCCTTTAGTCGGTCGGCGCATTCCGATTGTAGCCGACGACTACTGTGACCCTGAGTTTGGTACGGGTTGCGTAAAAATTACTCCAGCGCACGACTTCAATGACTATGAAGTGGGCAAACGCCACAACCTGCCTTTGATCAATATCCTTGACCAAGATGCTGCAGTGTTAGCCGTAGCGCAAATTTTCAATGCCGACGGTTCGGTCAATGACTCGCTAGATAACAGCCTGCCAGCAGAATTTGCTGGCCTTGATCGTTTCGAAGCACGCAAGCAAATTGTCGCGGCTCTACAAAAAATAGATTTACTGGTGAGCATTGATGATCACGCACTAAAAACACCGCGCGGCGACCGCTCCGGCGCAGTGATCGAACCTTGGCTCACCGACCAGTGGTATGTTTCAACCAAACCCTTGGCAGAACCTGCCATTGCTGCGGTAGAAGATGGCCGCATTCAGTTTGTGCCGAAGCAATACGAGAACATGTACTTCAGCTGGATGCGCGACATTCAAGATTGGTGCATCAGCCGTCAACTCTGGTGGGGCCACCGTATTCCGGCGTGGTATGACGATGCCGGCAATGTTTATGTGGGTCGCAATGAAGCCGAAGTTCGCAGCAAGCACAACCTCGGCGAGATTAATCTGCGCCAAGACAATGATGTGCTGGACACTTGGTTCAGTTCAGGCCTGTGGACGTTCTCTACCTTGGGCTGGCCTGAGCAAACAGACTTTCTGAAAACCTTCCACCCCACCGACGTGTTGGTGACTGGTTTTGATATTATTTTCTTCTGGGTTGCGCGCATGATCATGATGACCATGCACTTGCTGAAGAATGAAGATGGCACACCACAGATCCCATTTAAAACCGTGTATGTGCACGGTTTAGTGCGTGATAGCCAAGGGCATAAAATGTCCAAATCCAAGGGCAACGTCTTGGACCCTCTGGATATTATTGATGGTATCGATCTTGAGTCGTTAGTGCATAAACGCACCAGCGGCATGATGCAACCGCAAATGGCCAAAGCCATTGAAAAGCAAACCCGTGAAGAATTTGCTGATGGCATTTCCAGCTATGGCACCGACGCCCTGCGTTTCACCTTCTTATCCCTGGCCTCCACCGGCCGCGATGTGAAGTTCGATATGGGCCGCGTGGAAGGCTACCGTAACTTCTGCAATAAAATCTGGAACGCAGCGCGCTATGTGATGATGCAATGCGAAGAGCAAGATTGCGGCCTTGATGGACAAACGGTCGAACTGAGCGTCGCTGATCGCTGGATTATTTCGCAACTGCAGCGCACCGAAACTGAAGTAGCACGGCAACTGGATAATTTCCGTTTTGACCTCGCCGCGCAAGCGCTGTACGAGTTTATCTGGAACCAATATTGCGACTGGTACTTGGAGCTGTCCAAGCCTGTGCTCTGGGACAAAGAAGCACCGATCGAGCGCACCCGAGGCACGCGTCGTACTTTGGTACGCGTACTGGAAGCAGCACTACGCCTAGCTCATCCCTTTATGCCCTTTATCACCGAAGAAATTTGGCAGCGGATCGCGCCAATGGCTGGCAAAAGCGGCGCCACCATTATGCTGCAGCCCTTCCCTGCATCAGCAACGGATGCCATTGACGCACAAGCCGAAGGCGATATCGAATGGCTGAAAGAGCTGATGCTGGCGCTGCGTAACATTCGCGCAGAAATGAATATTGGCCCTGGCACTCCGATTCCGCTGTATTTAGGTAATAGCTCAGCCGAAGACCTGCGTCGTTTAGAGGTCAACAGCGTCACCCTGAATAAGCTGGCCAAACTTGAGTCGGTGACTTTATTAACCGCTGATCAACAAGCACCGATGTCAGCCACCGCTTTAGTGGGTGAGATGCAAGTACTGGTTCCTATGGCAGGTTTAATTGACACCAAAGCTGAGTTGGCACGCCTCGATAAAGAGATGCAACGCCTCAATGGTGAAATCAAGCGTGTCTCCGGCAAACTGGCCAATCAAGGCTTTGTCGCCAAAGCACCAGCCGATGTAATTGAGAAAGAGCGTGCTAAGCAGGCTGATTTCGAACAAGCATTAAGCCGTTTAACCGAACAACATACGCGTATTGCCAGCTTACAATAAGCTGATTAACACCTATACAAGTACGGGGGTTTAGCTGGCATACTGCCACACCCCCAATAAGAGGCATGCAAACATGACTACGTTATCCAAAAAAGCGTTGCTCACACTCAGTGCACTAACCTTATCAATGAGCGCCTCATTTGGCGCTTTAGCAGACACCGTTAAATCAGTTGCGGTGACTGCGATTGTCGAACACCCTGCCCTCGACTCGGTCCGCGATGGCGTATTGGACGCGCTAAATGAAGCCGGTTACAGCGAAGGTAAAAACCTTAAATGGCAATATCAAAGCGCGCAAGGCAACACCGGTACTGCCGCGCAAATCGCGCGTAAATTTATTGGTGACCAGCCGGACGCTATCGTTGCCATTGCTACACCCTCCGCACAAGCTGCCGTAGCAGGCACCAAGCGTATTCCAATTGTCTTCTCTGCAGTGACAGACCCTGTTGAAGGACAGCTCACCCCAAGCTGGGAAGCCAGTGGCACCAACGTCACTGGTGTGTCTGATGTGCTCGAACTGAGCAAGCAAATGGAGCTGGTTAAGCAAATCGTTCCCAATGCCAAACGCATTGGTATGGTGTTTAACCCAGGCGAAGCGAACTCTGTCGCGGTTGTTACTGCTCTGAAAGAAATCTTGCCACAATACGACCTGACCTTGGTTGAAGCAGCAGCACCGCGCTCGGTTGACGTGGGCACTGCAGCACGCAGTTTGGTCGGTAAAGTTGATGTAATTTACACCAACACTGACAACAACGTAGTCTCCGCCTATGAAGCTTTGGTGAAAGTCGGTAATGACATGAAAATACCTTTGATCGCTTCTGACACCGATAGCGTCAAACGTGGCGCAATTGCGGCGTTAGGCGTGAACTACCGCGACCTCGGCCAACAAACCGGTCGTATAGTGGTGCGTATCTTAAACGGTGAAAATCCCGGTGATATTAAACCGCAAACCAGTGAAAATATTCAGTTATTTGTCAACTTAGCGGCCGCTGAAAAGCAAGGCGTGACTTTGTCACAAGAACTGATTGATAACGCTGCAGAAGTCATTCGTTAGTACCCTGTCGAGCCCCGAGTACTGATCAGTGCTCGGGGTATTTTTATTTAGCCTTCGGTCAACCTGCCCATGTCTCTGTTTTCAATGTTTGGTGCGCTTGAGATCGGTTTGATCTTTAGTTTAGTGGCACTCGGGGTGTTTATCTCCTTCCGCTTGTTACGTTTTCCTGATCTAACTGTTGATGGCAGCTTCCCTTTGGGCGGCGCGGTTGGCGCTTTATGTATTTCCAGCGGTATGGATCCTTTTCTAGCCACTGCATTAGCTGCATTAGCCGGTGCCGGCGCAGGCATCATCACTGCTATTTTAAATGTGCATTTAAAAATCATGGACCTGCTGGCCAGCATCTTGATGATGATTGCTCTGTACTCCATCAATCTGCGCATTATGGGCAAGCCCAACATTCCATTAATTATGGAACCCACAGTTTTCACCATTCTCGAACCCAGCTGGCTGATCGACTACATTGCTCGCCCTGCGATTTTAATTGTTATTGTCTTGTTCGCTAAATTAGCGCTTGATGCCTACTTCTCGACCCGCCAAGGCTTAGCCATTCGCGCCACTGGCTCCAATCCACGGATGGCCCGCGCGCAAGGCGTCAACACTGGCGCAATGATTATTTTAGGCATGGCCATCTCTAACGGTTTAGTCGGCTTAGCCGGCGCACTCTTTGCGCAAAGCCAAGGCGGTGCTGATATATCCATGGGCATTGGCACCATTGTGATTGGGCTGGCTGCCGTCATCGTCGGTGAAAGTATCCTGCCGTCACGCAAATTGTTCTTGGTGACCTTGGCGGTTATTTTAGGTGCGATTGTTTATCGCTTCTTTATTGCCCTCGCCCTAAACAGCGACTTTATCGGCTTGCAAGCGCAAGACCTCAACTTAGTTACTGCGCTATTGGTCACCTTTGCCTTGGTAATTCCACTGATCAAACAGCGCATGTCACGCCGCAAGAGGGTTTAAGATGCTTAAAGCAAACGATTTACACATCACTTTTAACCCTGGCACACCGATTGAAACACGCGCGCTTTGTGGCTTATCTCTACAAATTCCCTCGGGTCAATTTGTTACGGTAATAGGTACCAATGGAGCGGGAAAATCCACCTTTTTGAATGCAATTTCAGGTGATTTGGGTGTCGATAGCGGCTCTATTTTAATCGATGATAACGACGTCACCAATCAGCCAGTATGGGAGCGCGCCAAACAAGTCGCGCGCGTGTTTCAAGACCCCATGGCTGGTACCTGTGAAGACCTAACCATTGAAGAAAATATGTCGCTCGCCGAACAGCGTGGGCAACGCCGCGGGCTCAGCCGGGCGGTAAAAGCCTCACAGCGCGAAGGTTTTCGCGAGCACCTCGCCACCCTAGGCTTAGGCCTGGAAAACCGCCTGCATGACCGCATTGGTTTATTGTCCGGTGGTCAACGTCAAGCAGTGAGTTTGCTGATGGCAGCCTTACGCCCCTCACAAATTCTGCTACTCGATGAGCACACCGCGGCACTGGATCCACGTACTGCTAACTTTGTCTTAGAACTGACCCAGCGCATTGTTGCCGAAAAACAGCTGACCACTATGATGGTCACCCACAGCATGCGCCAAGCTCTGGATGTTGGCGATCGCACTATTATGCTGCACCAAGGACAAGTGGTTTTGGACGTTAGTGGCGACGACCGTAAAGGCTTAGATGTGCCCGATTTGCTCGCCATGTTTGAACAAGTACGCGGTGAAAAGCTCGCTGACGACGCTTTACTGCTGAGCTAACATGAACCTGCAGTTGGGTTGGGTACTCTTCCTTCTGCTGTTTGCCGTCGTCCTGTTTGTGCGTAATAAGCCGCGCATGGATGTGGTCGCCCTGCTGATGATTGTTGCACTGCCACTGACTGGCGTGCTGAGCGTACAAGAAACCCTAGCCGGTTTTAGCGATCCCAGCGTGGTGGTGATTGCTGCGCTTTTTGTGATTGGTGAAGGCTTGGTGCGTACAGGAATTGCCTATCAACTCGGCGAGCGGCTTATGCAGCGCGCGGGCAGCAGTGAAACTCGCTTAATAGTGCTGCTGATGCTCACGGTTGCCGGGCTGGGCTCAGTGATGAGTTCCACTGGTGTGGTCGCTATTTTCATTCCTGTCGTATTAAGCATTGCCGCCCGCCTGAAGATTCCACCCAGCCGCTTAATGATGCCGCTCAGCTTTGCCGGCTTAATCAGCGGTATGCTTACCTTAGTCGCAACCCCGCCCAACATGATCGTGCACAGTGAGCTGGTACGCGCCGGCTTTACAGGTTTTAACTTCTTCACTTTTGCCCCCATTGGTTTAACTATTTTAATACTGGGTATTCTTTATATGCTGGCCACCCGCCATTGGCTGGCCAGCGCCGACAGTCAAAAAACAGCCGGAGAGCCGCGCCACAATATTGCTGACCTAGTCCGTGAGTATCGCCTTGCGGGCCGTGAGCGCCGCTTGCGGGTACGACCGAACTCAGTTCTGGTGAGCCAAACCTTAAACGAACTGCAACTGCGCAAGCAGTACGGTATTAACGTTATTGCGGTAGAACGCCAGCGGCGCTTTCGCTGCACATTGCTGGGCGCAACCGGCAGTACTGAGTTACTCAGTGGCGATGTGCTATTGGTTGATTTAGTCAGCCCTACCATTGATCTGCTCAACTCTTACTATGAGCTGGGAGTCGAGCCCATTTCAATGCAAAGCAGTTATTTTAGCGACCATCATCGCACCCTTGGTGTCGCTGAAGTGATGCTACCGCCAGACTCGCGCTTAGCTGGAAAAACCATCCAAGAACTGGGCTTTCGCAGCCACCGCAAACTCAATGTGCTGGGCTTACGTCGTAACCAGCACGCTCTGGATGGCCTGTTAGTCGATGAAAAACTCAAAGCCGGTGACACATTACTGGTTGCGGGTAACTGGCAGCACATTCGTAAGCTGCAAGGCCACAGCCGTGATTTTCTGGTACTGAGCTTACCTGCTGAAGTGGATGATGTGGCGCCAGCTCTCAGCCAAGCGCCCTATGCTTTATTGAGTTTAGCGGTGATGATTACCTTGATGGTAACCGGCATCGTACCTAACGTTTTAGCAGTTCTTATTGGCTGCTTGTTGATGGGTGCCTTTCGTTGCATCGACATGGATAGCGCTTACCGCTCAATTCACTGGCAAAGCATTATCCTGATTGTCGGTATGCTGCCTTTCGCCCTAGCCTTGCAGAAAACGGGCGGAATTGACTTAGCGGTAGAAGGATTGCTCAGTGCATTTGGCAATGCCGGTCCACGGATGATTCTCGCGATCCTTTTTCTTAACCACAGCAGTCATCGGCCTGTTTATCTCCAATACGGCCACTGCTGTGCTGATGGCTCCAGTTGCCATTGCCAGCGCACAAGCAATGCAGGCGTCTCCTGCGCCCTTTGCCATGATCGTGGCCTTGGCAGCCTCAGCCGCCTTTATGACACCCATCTCCTCGCCAGTGAACACTCTTATCCTCGGCCCCGGCCAATACTGTTTCAGTGATTTTGTGCGTATTGGTGTGCCATTCACCGTTCTGGTGATGCTAACTAGCGTCATTCTCGTGCCCATACTGTTTCCACTTTAATTGTATTTTCTGTGCATGTTGTAGTGTGCAAGTGTTGTTCTTCCCTTAACACGCCATCCTGGCGTGATGCGGGCGCTACGCCATCCCTGGCTTCGCTCGCCACAACACCCGCACACTGCAGTTGATCATTGATGTTGTTTTCAAGTGTGTAGCATGGCGCTTTTAAAGCAAGAGCATTGATCAGCGCTAGGGTTTGCTCATCTTCTAAAAAGCTCAGCTAACACGTGACGTGGTGCTCTTTACAAAGCTCACACTTAAACACGAAGCATTCAGAATAAGACGAGCCCTATATCAATCTTAATAACAACACCGCTGATCAACGAGTGCTTCGGGGTTGGTGTGACAAGCGAGCTAGGGATGGTGAGCGCCGGAGTTGAACCTAGGATGGGTTCATCGACGGATAAACACCAATTCCGAAGTACGGGATGCAGCGCACTTACTTATCAGCTTAAAATCAAAACATCGAGCATTTTTTGTGCATAACGCAGCATGCTAACCACCCCCCGAAGTGCGTCATGCCTCGCACCCAGTCACAAGCCAGCATAAAAAACGGCAGACCATCTAGACAGCCTGCCGTTTAAAAATACAAAACCAGAACCTATTAAGTCCGCGGCAAAGTCACCCCCCGCTGGCCTTGATACTTGCCATCCCGATCCTTATACGACACTTCACACTCTTCATCCGACTCAAAAAACAACATCTGCGCCACACCTTCATTGGCATAAATCTTCGCCGGCAAGGTTGTTGTATTAGAGAATTCAAGCGTCACATGACCTTCCCATTCCGGCTCAAGCGGCGTCACGTTCACGATAATTCCACAGCGCGCATAGGTACTTTTACCCAAACAGATTGTCAGTACATTACGCGGAATTCGAAAAAACTCCACCGTACGCGCCAGCGCAAACGAGTTTGGAGGGATAATACACACCGACCCTTTCACATCGACAAAACTCTTTTCATCAAAATTTTTAGGATCGACCGTCACCGAGTGCAAGTTGGTAAACACCTTAAACTCATCCGCACAACGCACATCATAACCGTAGCTCGATACACCATACGAAATCAGACGCTCATCACCCTCTGTGCGCACCTGACGCTCCACAAAAGGCTCAATCATGCCGTGCTCTTGCGCCATACGACGAATCCACTTATCGGGCTTTATACTCATGCGTACATTCCTTAATTTTGCTGGCTCTGTTCAATATAAATAGTGTAGCTAGTTTACCTGCAACAACTGAGACTTAACACAATAAAGACCCAGCATAGGGACCAACCGAACCCAGTAAAACACTAGTCTTTTGGATATATTCTAAAATAATGCTGGCACTTCAAAGAAAAACTGGTACATTAGATCTCACTGCTGCTGCATGTGTAACCGTGAATCAATATATGTTTAGATCTCGATCCAATCATTGCTACGACTCCTGTAACTCCTTGCGCTCAGTATCACCTTGGGCTCAGCCCAAGTATAATTTTACTTCGTACAAGGAGACATACAATGTCTAATCGCCAAACTGGTGTAGTTAAATGGTTTAATGATGAAAAAGGCTTCGGCTTCATCACTCCACAATCAGGTGACGATTTATTCGTTCACTTCCGCGCTATCCAAAGCGACGGTTTCAAAAGCCTGAAAGAAGGCCAAAACGTATCTTTCGTCGCAGCTCGCGGCCAGAAAGGTATGCAGGCTGAAGAAGTACAAGTTATTTCATAATTTGTGCTCCTTAAAAAACCCGCTTCGGCGGGTTTTTTTATGCCTGCTCAATTGTATCCTCGCCTACACCTAGCCACTGACCATCCTTCGCAACACAGCTCGCCAAACTGAATATCACCTACCTGCACCCTAAAACGAAAAACCACACGAACTCAGACAACACACAGCCCTCGGCGTTGCTATGACGAAGAAAGCCTCAGACCCTGCTGGCAGGCTTGATATGTGCTTGCTTAAAAGCGGGTCAAGCCACAAGAATCCAAACAATACAGAGGTTCAATGCGTGCTTCGGTATTGCTGTGACGAGCGAGCCAGGGATGGCGCAGCGCCGGAGTTGAACTCTGGACGGATTCATCGACGGATTAACAGCAATACCGGAGCACAGCCAACGCACAATAGTTAACCCAGCATCAACGCACCCACTAAAGACTTAAAAACATTGAGCAGGATATGCGCCTACCGTGCCATATGAGTGTCGCTCTTCCCTCAATGCGCCATCCTTGCGCAATTCGGGCGCTACACCATCCATGGCTACGCTTGCCACGTCACCCATACGGCACTCGTTGATCAGTGATGTTGTTGGCAGGCTTGATGTACGTCTCTTTAAAAACGAGTCAAGCCACATAATCTGAGGCAATACATAGGCTCAAGGCGTGCTTCGGTGTTGCTGTGACGAGCGCAGCCAGGGATGGCGCAGCGCCGGAGTTGAACCCCGGACGGGTTCATCGACGGATTAACAGCAATATCGAAGCACAGCCCACGCACAATAGTTAACCCAGCACCAAAAAAGCATTAAACACAATAAACGCGCACCGTTGGCAGGCTTAATATACAACGCTTTAAACTCATGCAAAACATCAGATTGGATCATTACGCCGCAACAACTCTTCCGGCCAATGCACAATATACTCATCATCTGGCGGTGGCATTTGCAAGTGATAGCCTTGCGAATCAAGATTACTCAACACCTGACTAATATCCTCACGCACCAGCGTACGCTCAGGCGTTAACACCAAATCAAATGCACGCTTAGGCGTACCAAATAACTCCAGCAAAGGCGCTGGCACACGCTTTAACGCATCCGCACGTAACACATACAGATACATCCCCGCTTTTTTAGAACTATGATAAACCGAACAAATTCGCTTCACTGCCCATTCTCCAAGCAAGCCAACAATGCATCACCCATCAACTCTCGGCGCCAACCTTGCAAATTAGCAGGCAAAGAATACGACCCGTCAGGATAACCCGTGCGCAACACTGCCTCCAGAATCTTTTTACGCAACATCAGCTCAGGTGCAATATCCAGATCAAGCCCAAATTCAAGGCCCACCTTGCGCAAGCGCTTCAGCACTTTAGTCGCCTCAATCGGCAACGGCTCAGGCAGGGCAGCCGGCCAAGCAGACGCTGGCAAACCTTTCGCCTGCTTGATGATATTTAATAAAGTCGCACCTTCTTTACGCAAAATACGCGGATGCATATCCTCAAGCTCAGCCAAATGCGTCATATCTGCCGGCTGATCATGTGCCAAAGCCCACAAAGTGCTTTCTCGCACAATCCGATTACGCGGCACATCACGCAAACGCGCTTGTTGCTCACGCCATGCAGATAACTCACGCAACACTGACAACTGTTGTGGCGTCAGCTTCCAAGCCAGCTTAATTCCACGCCAAAGCTCATAAGGATCAGTCTCCTCAGCATAGGCAGCCACTAAAAACGCACCATCCTCAAGCACCCACGCATACTTCTGTTCAGTCAACTGCTCATCTAAAGCTCGATACACATCCACCAGATACTCAGTATCTTGCGCAGCGTACAACACCTGTAATTCAGTCAAAGGACGCTGCAACCAATCCGAGCGCGTTTCGCCCTTAGGCAGCTCAATATCCAATACATGCTGCACTAAGCGCGAATAGCCCATCGAAAAGCCGATATTTAAATAACCGGCAGCCACCTGCGTATCAAACATCGGCTCCGGCAACACACCAATTAATCGCGAAAACACCTCAAGATCTTCGCTGCACGCATGCAGCACCTTCACCACCTGCTGATTACTCAGGACCTGCGCTAATGGCTGCCAATCAGTGATCAATAACGGATCAAGTAAATAGGTACCCTCACCATCACTTACTTGCAATAGCCCAGCAATCGGGTAAAAGGTATCAACACGAATAAACTCAGTATCTAACGCAATAAATGCTAGTGTATTCCAGTATTTACAGCGCTCTGCTAACTCAGCATCACTGCTGATCCAATTTATTTGTATGGACACGGGGTGACTCCTTAAAATTCTCATGCAGTATACAAGCCTATGCGCCGCTTAAACACAGCAGTGCAATATGGGCTGAGTGTATAAGCACGAAGATGCTGTTACACCACCCTCCTTGGGCGGTACACTTAATACATTGACTCAATGCTGGGGGTGGCTCTTGATCAAACTGTTGCTGGTTGATGACCATGATTTAGTGCGCACTGCTATTGCTCGAATGCTCAGTGATATCAGTGATTTACACGTTGCAGGGCAGGCCAGCAGTGGCGAGCAAGCCTACGATATGACCGGAGAGCTAAACCCCCACGTGATTCTGATGGACATTCGTATGCCAGGTATCGGCGGATTAGAAGCAACCCGTAAAATCAAACAGCGCTTTCCTGAGGTGAAAATCCTAGCCTTAACTGCATGCGAAGATGAACCCTTTCCTACCCGCTTATTACAAGCCGGCGCCAGCGGCTACTTAACCAAAGGCGCTTGCATTGATGAAACAATACAAGCCATTCGTCAGGTTGCGGCCGGCAAACATTATCTGAGCCCAAGTATAGCTCAGCAAATGGCGCTAAAATCTTTCGATAGCAATCAGCAGAACTGCCCATTTGAACAACTGTCTAAACGTGAAATGCAAATTTCTTTAATGATTGCCAGCGGACAAAAAATCCAGCTGATATCTGACTTACTCTGCGTCTCACCAAAAACAGTTAACACTTATCGCTACCGTATTTTTGAAAAGCTGAATATTGAAAATGATGTTGAACTGGCCTTGCTTGCCGTACGCCATAATCTTGTTGACAACTCAACCTTATAAGCTTGACCCATGACTACTCCTCTCTTTGATGCTTCAGCTTTTTTGCGCTCCTGCACTCAACATCCGGGTGTATATCGGATGTTTTCTGCTGAGCAACAACTGCTTTATATTGGCAAAGCTAAAAACCTTAAAAACAGGCTCAGCAGCTATTTTAAAACCACAGTCAATGCGCCAAAAACAGCAGCCTTAGTTGCTAAAATCGCCAGCATTGAACTGACTGTCACCGCCAACGAAACTGAAGCCCTGTTACTTGAGCAAACACTGATCAAGCAATGGCGCCCACCCTACAATATTTTACTGCGCGATGATAAAAGCTACCCCTCTGTACTGCTCTCAGCCAGTGACTTCCCACGCTTAGGCATGCACCGCGGCAGCAAAAAACACAGCGGGCGTTACTTCGGCCCCTACCCCAGCGCTGGCGCAATCAAAGAAAGCCTGAGCGTACTGCAAAAAACTTTTAAAGTACGCCAATGCGAAGACAGCTTTTACAACAATCGCAGCCGTCCCTGCCTGCAATATCAAATCAATCGCTGCAAAGCACCTTGCGTCGGCCTAGTTGACCGTGATGAATATGCAGAAGATGTGCGCCTCTCAGTTATGTTTTTAGAAGGCCGCAGCAGTGCACTAACCGATGAACTGACGCATAGCATGGAACAAGCAGCACAGGCACTAGACTTTGAAAAAGCAGCCACCATTCGCGATCAAATTGCTTTATTACGCCGCGTACAAGACCAGCAAAGCATGGAAGGCGGTCACGGTAATGTCGATATCATTGCCGCAAACGTCAGCCCTGGCGGTGCCAGCGTGCATGTTATGAGTGTGCGTGATGGTCGCGTGCTCGGTAGTAATAATTTTTTTCCACAAGTGGCCATTGAAGAAGACAGTGCCGATATTTTAGCTGCCTTTACCGCTCAATATTATTTAGGCCGCAAAGATCGCGACTTTCCTGACGAACTGATTGTCAGCAGCGAGCACACTGACTGGCCAGCCATCGCCGAAGCTATTGCCCAGCAATGCGGTAAACACATAAGTATTCGCTACCGCGTGCGTGGTACTCGGGCACGTTGGCAACAATTAACCATGACCAATGCCGAGCAAGCGCTACTGGCACGCCTCGCCAATCGCACACAAATGGCTGCACGCTTTAGCGCATTAGCTAAGGCGCTGGATTTATCTGAACCACCAGCGCATTTAGAGTGCTTTGATATCAGCCACTCCAGTGGTGAAGCAACAGTGGCTTCCTGCGTAGTGTTTGGTCCAGAAGGCCCACGTAAATCAGACTACCGAACCTATAATATTGAAGGTGTCACCGCCGGTGATGATTACGCTGCGATGCGTCAAGTTCTGCAGCGTCGTCTCAGTAGCGCATTAGAAAACAATGGCAAGCTACCTGACGTACTCTTAGTTGATGGCGGTAAAGGCCAACTCAATATGGCGCGCGAGGTGTTTGCCGAACTGAACATTACCCAGATCTTACTGTTAGGCGTGGCTAAAGGCGTCACCCGCAAAGCCGGTTTTGAAACTCTGTATATCAATGACACCGCTACCGAACTGAATTTACCCGACCACTCGCCTGCTCTGCATTTAATTCAACAGATCCGTGATGAGGCGCACCGCTTTGCTATTACTGGGCACCGCGCTCGTCGCGGCAAAACTCGGCGCACTTCAGTTCTCGAAGGTATAGCAGGGGTTGGCCCCAAACGTCGACGCGAACTGCTAAAGTACTTTGGCGGACTGCAAGAATTATCACGTGCCAGCGTAGAAGAAATCGCTAAAACACCCGGAATCAGCAAAACTCTAGCTGAGTCCATATATAGTGCACTTCACAATGGGTAAACTACCCTTTCATTCTTTGCCAAGAAAAGAACTACTTAATGAACATTCCAAATATTATAACTGTCATGCGCGTAGCGCTCATCCCAGTATTTATTGTCTTATTTTGGCTACCATTTTCTTGGAGTTATTGGGCAGCCAGCGCGGTATTTGCCTTTGCCAGCTTAACGGATTGGCTTGACGGCTATTTAGCCAGACGCCTCAATCAAAGCACACCTTTTGGTGCATTTCTTGACCCGGTCGCCGACAAACTGATAGTCGCGGTAGCCTTAGTTTTGCTGGTGGCTGAGCACAACAATATATGGCTCACCCTGCCGGCCATTATTATTATCTGCCGCGAAATCATGGTATCGGCATTACGTGAATGGATGGCTGAGATTGGTGAGCGCGCGCAAGTTGCTGTTTCCAGTATTGGTAAATGGAAAACTGCAGCACAAATGGTCGCCTTAATTATTTTATTGGCCAACCCACCGGCGTTTAATGGCTGGGTAATCGGCGGCTACATTTTACTGACCCTTTCTGCAGTGCTCACTTTGTGGTCAATGGTTCAATACCTACTGGCAGCAAAACCTCATTTACACACGAATCGAACTGAAGATTAACTTTTTTGTATTCAAGGGCTTGACTAAATATTTTGAAAGGCTAGAATAGCGCCCGTCACCAAGACATTGCGGGAATAGCTCAGTTGGTAGAGCACGACCTTGCCAAGGTCGGGGTCGCGAGTTCGAGTCTCGTTTCCCGCTCCAAATTGTCATCAAGAATGCCGCTTAGTGCGGCGTTTTTGTTTAGGCCGGGTGGCAGAGTGGTCATGCAGCGGATTGCAAATCCGTCAACGCCGGTTCGATTCCGACCTCGGCCTCCAATTTAAAAGCCCCTAGCAGCAATGCTCAGGGGTTTTTTTATATCTACAAAAAGTTTAGCATAAATGCTCACGTCCACATTCTAACGCCCTTCCTAGGCATGCATCCGGAGTCACTTGCCGCTCTATCCGTAGGTCGCAGTTGTCGACCGTACTGCAGCGCTGTACGCTCAAGCACGCCAATCAACTGAAATGACTGTAATGCCTTAAAATAATACAACAGTGCCGATTACTATCAGTCTCCGATCAAAACGACCCAAACGTTTATATGGAATTTTATATCATGCGCCATTTCCGCATCAGCTGTTTAATAGTGCTAGCGTTCGTACTCGGCGCCTGCCAGAGCCTTACACCAAACCCTCAGCTCAGCCAAAACTCTTCACGCCTACAAGGCACCCTTACGCACAATGGTGAAAACTGGTTATTCAAAACCTGCGACACAGACGATATCTATACCATGGAGACCTCAGCAGAATTCAACGATGAGTTCAAAAACCTGTTAGTCGAAGCACCTCACGGCCTGTTTGCAGACCTCAGTGGTGATATTGATACGCAGCACAAACGGTTTAACGTCAGCCAGCGTTACCGTGTACAAACTGAAGGCTATAACTGCAATGACCCTGACTTTGCGCGCCTACTGCTTAGAGCCAGCGGCAACGAGCCTTTCTGGTCAATCTTGCAAACACCACGCGGATTGATTTTCAACCAAATTGATCAACCCACCATCGCATTACCTTATATTGAAGAACAACTGCCTGATGGCCGCTTTCATATCAGCACGCAAGCCAACAAGCAAAACTTACAACTGTGGATCACACCACAACGCTGCACCGACAGCATGAGCGGCTCGGTCTACCATCTAAATACCCAATTGCAATGGAATCAACAGACCCTGCAAGGCTGCGCTGCTTATGGCGCACTACGCGACTAAACGCCTGCCGTCTATTGAGCCATGCAAAGGAGAGCCACAATGTTAAAAATTGCTATTAACGGTTACGGTCGGATTGGCCGCAATATACTGCGTACTTTATTTGAGCGCGGGCTACACAACAGTTTACACATCGTGGCAATTAATGATTTAGGCGATGCAAAAACACTTGCTCACCTCACACGTTTTGATTCCACTTTTGGTCGTTTTGCCCACAAAGTACAGTTCAGCGGTGAAAACCTGCACATTGGCGACCAATCGATTCGCTTACTCAGTCAAGCTGATCCAGCTTTACTGCCATGGCGAGAATTGGGTGTTGACGTGGTACTTGAGTGCACTGGCAAAATGAAACAGCGCCAGCAAGCCGAGCACCATCTGGCAGCAGGTGCACGCCGTGTCCTATTGGCACACCCAATGGACGATGCTGACCTGACCGTGGTGTATGGCGTTAACCATCATTTACTGGATAACCAGCACATCATTTCTAACGCCTCCTGCACCACCAACTGCTTAGCACCATTGGCCAAGGTTTTGCACGAAGGCGTAGGCATCCAACAAGGCATGATGACCACGGTGCACGCCTATACCAATGATCAAAACTTGCTGGATAAAAGCCATAAAGACTTGTACCGTGCCCGCGCCGCGGCCAGCTCGATTATCCCAACCAGCACCGGCGCAGCTAAAGCCATTGGTTTAGTTATTCCAGCACTTGCAGGCCGCTTGGACGGTATGGCTGTGCGCGTACCCACACAAAACGTATCACTGGTTGACTTAAGCTTTATTGCCGAACGCAATACCAGCCGTGAAGAAATCAATACCATTCTTAGCGCAGGTGCTGCACAGTTTCCGCAAGGCGTGATGGAATGCAACGAGCAACCTTTAGTTTCTTGTGACTTTAATGGCTACCCTGTGTCTTGCGTGGCCGATCTTACGCAAACACGCGCGCAAGGTCGCTTTGTTAAAGTACTGGCCTGGTATGACAATGAATGGGCTTTCGCCAATCGTATGCTCGATGTGCTCAGCACATGGCGCGGCGTTTAACAGTAAAACGAAGTGCAGTCATCATATGGCAGATGAACAACTCTTAGCGTTGTAGCCTTAAGGCAGTCGCGTCTCGCGCTACAACGCAAAGTTAAAACACATCACTTAAACTGTGCTTAATAATGTGGCGGTGGGTCGTTGGGCGTCTCATCAAACTGATTGGGCATATCATTTTGCCGCTGCGCTAATAGCTTAAGCTGCGTCTGCATGCGCATTAACAGTTGCTGCTGCTCGACAATCACATCATTAAGCGCCTGAATGGTGTCATCCTGAAAAGCTTGACGCATCTCTAGCTCAGCAATGCGCACATCCAAACTCATAAATCCACCTCTGCATCTAATAAATCCATCGGCGCTAAAACGCTGCGTAAACGCAAACACATCTGCGTCAGAGCATCAGCTGTATAGGGCTGAGCCACGCCATTACCCCAAACCGGTGCAGGCCAAGATGCATCCTCCTGCATGCGCACCACCACATGCATATGCAACTGTTTAACAACATTACCTAAAGTAGCAATATTCATTTTATCAGCTTGAAATTCGTTTTTTAGCAACCGCCCGACATCGCTTGTTTCCTGCCATAACTGCTGTTGCTGCTCTGCGGTGAGCTCAAACACCTCAGAAACAGAAGCGATGCGTGGCACCAAAATCAGCCAAGGATAGCGACTGTCATTCATTAACAAAATACGACACAACGCACTGTTAGCCACCACGGCAGTGTCACTCATTAATCGCTGGTCTAGCTCAAACATACCCAACCCCCTTTTTCGCCTTAAATCCATTCACATGATTAATTCACTGCGCACTATAAACACATATTCAATACACAGCTTAAAATTACACACATTTCTGAATGGTTGCTGAATAGATCACATTAGGGGCTCGCCACGCTTAAAAATAACATCTACACTATGCGCCATCAAATAAAGTAAACTTTGCCGGCAAATTTTTTGCAAGTGCAATTATATAAAAAACCAATCTAGGAGCATTATTCATGCAAATGATTAAGTTGAGCGTTATTGCCTTAGCAGTAGCTGCTGCAAGCACACAAATGGCAGTTGCTAGCCAGCAGTCCGAGTCAAACGGCTTTATTGAAGACAGCAAGCTAGACGCTCATGCACGTGTTCTTTACATGAATCGTGACTTCCGTAATGGTGCAGCAAACTCTAACCCTGTCACAGGTAAGCGTAATGGCTACCGCGAAGAAGCAGGTTTAGGTTTAAAAGCAATTTACGAGTCTGGCTTTACCCAAGGTACCGTAGGTTTTGGTGTTGATGCTTTTGGTTTACAAGGTATTAAGCTGGATTCAGGTGAAGGTCGTCACAGCAACAATATGTTCCCTAGTGACGGTCGCTCTGGTAAAGCACAAGACAACTACAGCCAAGCTGGTGGTGCAGTTAAAGCACGTATTTCTAACACCACACTAAAATACGGCGAGCAGTTTGTTAGCCTACCTGTTCTAGCAACAGATGATTCACGTCTATTACCAGAAACCACAACTGGTTTCTTAGTGACTAGTAACGAAATTGAAAATCTAGAGCTAAACTTAGGTCACTTCACTGCTTTAACAGCAATGGATCAAACCTATCATGACAGCGCTAATGCAGGCGTCCTACGCTCATTAGACTTAATTGGCGCTCGCTATAACTTCACCGATGACCTAAGTGCAGCCTACTACTACTCAGACGCAGACCTTGGTCATAAAGGCGCAGGTGAAGCTCGAGTTAAGAAGCACTACACCAATGTAAACTACAATTTACCATTGGCTGAAGAGCAGAACTTAAACTTCGATTTCAACATGTACAATACGAAGTTTAATAACAAAGATGCGTCTGAAAAAGACACCAATAACGTGTGGAGCTTAGCAGCAGCTTACAATATTGGCGCTCACACCTTCACAGCGACTCACCAGCGTGTAACTGGCGGCTTAGACGGTGGTTACCTATATGGCTATGACGGCGGCAGCGCTGTTTACCTAGCCAACGACGTTCAATACCACGGCTTCCACAAGAAAGGCGAGAAGTCTTTCCAAGCGCGTTATGACTTAGATATGGCAACCTTTGGTGTGCCTGGCCTAAGCTTTATGACTCGCTATGTTCGTGGTAGCAACATTGATAGCGGTACACGTAACGACGGTAAGAACTGGGAACGTGATATCGAAGCTAAATACGTTCTACAGAGCGGCGTAGCAAAAGACTTAGCTTTCCGTGTACGTCAAGCAACTTTCCGTGCAAACGATGCAGCCGGTGTTGCTGATAACAACGAAGTACGTCTGATTGTTGAGTACCCATTAAGCATTCTATAATGCTTAGGCGCTAAACTCGCATCATTCAAGAAACCCAGCCTAGGCTGGGTTTCTTGTTTTAAGCGATAGCCAGCACGCTTGTCACACTCTCTAGTACTCTAATTTGCCACTGTAGCAGCACGCCTCGCTTAGACAAATGCGTTACAATAGCGCCCTCCTTTCACCTTTTTAGTGTAGATATTAGCCATGCGTACCAGTCAGTATTTGCTTTCCACGTTAAAAGAAACACCAGCCGATGCAGTTGTCATCAGTCACCAACTGATGTTGCGCGCAGGAATGATCCGTCGCTTGGCTTCAGGCTTATACACGTGGCTACCACTGGGTTTGCGCGTGCTGCGTAAAGCAGAAGCCATTGTCCGCGAAGAAATGAATGCCGCTGGTGCGTTAGAAGTATTAATGCCAGCAATTCAACCCGCTGAACTCTGGCAAGAATCAGGCCGCTGGGAAGAATACGGCCCGGAATTGCTGCGCCTAAAAGACCGCCATCAACGCGAGTTCTGTGTTGGACCAACCCATGAAGAAGTGATTACTGACTTAGCGCGTAACGAACTGAGCAGTTACCGCCAGTTACCAATTAGTTTTTATCAGATTCAAACCAAGTTTCGTGATGAAATTCGCCCGCGCTTTGGCTTAATGCGTGGCCGCGAATTTATTATGAAAGATGCTTATTCGTTTCATACCAGTCAAGCGTCGCTGCAAGAAACCTACGATCGTATGCACCAAGCTTATACAAATATTTTTACCCGCCTAGGTTTAAACTTTCGTCCAGTAGAAGCCGATACGGGCTCAATCGGTGGTACTGCCTCGCATGAGTTCCACGTTCTCGCGGCTTCCGGTGAAGACGATATCGCCTTCAGCACAGTATCCAACTACGCTGCTAACATTGAAAAGGCTGAGGCATTACCACGCGAAAGCAGCCGTGCTGAAGCCACTGAAGAACTACGTTTAGTCGACACGCCAAACACCAAAACCATTGAGCAACTGGCAGAGAAGTTCTCGATTGCTGTCGAAAAAACTATTAAAACATTGATCGTACGCGGCGCTAAAGAAAACACTTTAGTAGCGCTAATTGTGCGCGGTGACCATACCCTCAATGAAATCAAAGCAGCCAATCACCCACTCGTCGCTAGCCCACTTGAGTTTGCAGGCGATGCAGAAATCTTTGACGTTTGCGGTGCTTACCCAGGCTCTTTAGGCCCGAAAGACTTAGCCATCCCTTGCATCATTGATCGCTCTGTTGCCCTAATGAGCGACTTCGCAGCAGGCGCCAACCAAGACGACAAACACTGGTTTGGCTTAAACTGGGAGCGTGACTTAGAACTGCCTGAAATAGCTGACCTACGTAATGTGTTAGCCGGTGACCCGAGCCCAGATGGCCAAGGTGTTCTGGAAATTAAACGCGGCATTGAAGTGGGCCATATTTTCCAACTGGGCAGCAAGTACAGCGAATCAATGAATTGCACCGTGATGGGTGAAGACGGCAAGCCAGCCACCTTAACCATGGGTTGCTACGGTATTGGTGTGTCACGCGTGGTTGCTGCAGCAATTGAGCAAAACCACGATGACAACGGTATCATTTGGCCAGCAGCGTTAGCGCCATTTGATGTTGCTATTGTGCCAATGAAATACGACAAGCCTGACGTTAAAGAAGCCACAGACAAGCTCTACGAACAATTAACTGCTGCAGGCTTTGACGTGCTACTGGATGACCGTGACAAGAAAACCAGCCCAGGAGTGAAGTTCGCCGATATGGAGCTGATTGGCATCCCGCAACGGGTCGTCATCAGTGAACGCAGTTTAAAAGAAGGCACTTTAGAGTATAAAGGCCGTCGCGATACTGAGAGTCAGCATATTGCTATTGAGCAAGCTCTAGACATTATCAGTAAACAATTACGCGCGTAAAAATCACGATAGAGTCGCTTAGTCCGATACAGCACAGGACTAAGCGGCTACTGACCTGCCTAGCATCCGCGCGCACGCTTACGCCCTTACCTTCACCCCGCACAGACCTGACCTGACCTGACCTGACTGTAACAACTTACTGCTGCTCCCTGCCAAGCATGGAAAAAGCACCACTCAATCAGCTCAATCAGCAAAGCCTTGAAACCTTTGCCCATCAAGCAAGCGGCGAATGTCATCCGCTGCATAGCCGCGCTGCGCTAAAAATCGACTTTGTTTGGCTTTGTCTTTTAAATCAGCGACCTGCCCAGAAAAACGACGCTGCCATAAATCCTGCATCTGCGCCTGCCAATCAATCTCGGCCTCAGCTAAGGCAGACTCAACCAATTCTCGCGCCAAACCGCGCTGCGTTAACTCTTCACGAATACGCATCGGCCCGCGCCCAGCATTGGCTCGACTACGGATATAGCTTTCTACATAGCGCTCTTCTGAGAGCAAACCGTCATCAATTAATCGCTGCAGCTCAATATCGATCATCTCTGCTTCAGCACCGCGTAGACGCAGCTTGCGTGACAGTTCAACACGGCCATGCTCGCGTCTTGCCAACAAATTCATCGCGGCACGGCGAATAGAAACTGGGGTATCTAACATCTATATCTCACAAAAAAACGGCATGAATGCGCTGCACCATGCCGTTTTTATATAGCCACATCATTTCGCTGCGCTTACTCAGCAGCGTCCTCAGCAACAACAGCTGCTTGTTGCTTGTTATTACTTGGCGCAGGTGCCAACAACTGATCACGAATCTGCTGCTCAATAGCCTGGCATATTTCTGGGTTTTCTTCTAAGTAACGTGCCGAGTTAGCTTTACCCTGCCCCATGCGCACACCTTTATGACTGTACCAAGCGCCTGCTTTTTCAATCAGCCCCTGCTGTACACCCAAGTCAATGATTTCACCGTTACGGTAAATACCTTTGCCATACAGAATCTGAAACTCAGCCTGACGGAACGGCGCGGCAACTTTGTTTTTAACCACTTTAACGCGTGTTTCGTTACCAGTGATCTCATCACCTTCTTTGACTGCACCAATACGACGAATATCTAAACGCACCGATGAGTAGAACTTCAACGCATTACCACCGGTGGTGGTTTCAGGACTACCAAACATCACGCCAATCTTCATGCGAATCTGGTTAATAAAAATAACTAAACAGTTAGCATTTTTAATATTACCGGTGATTTTACGCAGCGCTTGGCTCATCAATCGTGCCTGCAAACCAACGTGGGTATCACCCATATCACCTTCAATCTCTGCCTTTGGTACCAACGCAGCTACGGAGTCGATGACAATCACATCCATAGCATTAGAACGCACCAACATATCGGCAATTTCCAGCGCTTGCTCACCGGTATCAGGTTGAGAAACATAGAGATCATCGATATTGACGCCTAATTTTCCTGCATATTCCGGATCAAGCGCATGCTCAGCATCGATAAACGCACAGGTCGCACCAACTTTTTGTGCTTCAGCAATCACTGACAGTGTCAGCGTGGTTTTACCAGATGACTCAGGACCATAAATCTCAACAATTCGACCCTTTGGCAGACCGCCAATGCCCAGCGCAATATCGAGGCCCAATGAGCCGGTAGAGATTGCCGGGATAGCCACACGCTCATGATCCCCCATGCGCATAACGGCACCTTTACCAAACTGACGCTCAATTTGACCAAGCGCAGCCGCTAACGCTTTTTTCTTATTCTCGTCCATCATAATTCCTTAAATAACAATTGGGCTGCGCCCTGAATACTGGATAGTTAACCAGCATTATCCACAGTCTTTATTGATTAGGCAAATGTTTCTTTAAGCATTGCTGCCAGTCATTTGCCGCTCGCCCTTCCAATACACACAATAGACCAGCCAAAGCCGCTTGCACTGTTTGCTGACGAACGGCTTGCCGATCACCGGCAAAGTGGCAGCACACGGATTGCACTTGCGCACCTTGCGCCCAAGCCAACCAGACAGTGCCGACTGGCTTCTCTAGGCTACCGCCATCAGGCCCGGCCACACCACTGACAGCAACAGCGTACTCTGCGCCAGACAGCTGCTGCGCGCCTCGCACCATCCCTTCAACAACCGACTGACTGACCGCACCATCACGCTGTAAATCAGTTTCGGCAACCTGCAGAACGCGCATTTTTTGATGATTAGAATAGGTGACAAAACCCACCTCAAACCAAGCCGAACTACCCGCCACACGAGTGATAGCTTCAGCTATTCCGCCGCCCGTGCAGGATTCTGCTGTACTGACAAAGGCATTGTGTTTGAGCAGCTGCTGACCTAACTGCTCAGCAAGTTGTGTGATGATTAACATATGACCCCTTAGTTATAAAAACATTAAGAGTGCTGTCGAAACAGCTTAAGCTATTACAGGTGTATGGACTACTATGCCAACACTGTTAGCAACTGACTGAATCTTGCTAAATATACTGCAAACGCTCTAAAACCCAAGCAGGGTGACCGGCGGCGCTTCTGGCCAGAGCATCGCCAAAGTGCGTTCTGTGGCTAAGATATTGCCACTGCCATAAAAGCGGTCCTGCGGCTGTTGAATCTCAGTCAGTAAGCCATATTTACCCAGCTCACTCTGCAGACGGCGCGCCACTGCATCGCCAGTATCAATCAACTGCACATGCTCAGGCACCATGCGCCTCAGTAAAGGCTTAAGCAACGGATAATGCGTACAACCCAAAATCAGCGTATCGCACCCCGCCTGCAACAACGGCTCGACATAGCTATTTAATAGCGCCTGAGTTACCGCGCTGTCGAGTTCGCCCGCTTCAATCAATTCAACCAGACCAGGGCACGGCTGCGTTATCACCTCAACATCACTGGCAAAGCGCTCCAACAAAGCAGCAAAGCGTGCGCTGCGTAAGGTACCAGTAGTGGCCAGAACACCAACCCTCCCTACCTGTGACGCTTGCACGGCAGGCTTTACCGCAGGCTCCATCCCTATAATCGGCACATCCGGCCAACGTTGTCGCAACTCGCCTACAGCTGCAGCAGTGGCGGTATTACAGGCGACCACAATGGCTTTGACCGGTTGCGCCAGCAAAAACTCACTGATAGCGACACTTCGCTGCACAATAAACTCAGGCGTTTGTTCACCATAGGGCACATGTGCGCTATCGGCGATATAAATCAATGATTCGGCTGGCAACAAACTGCGAATAGCCTGCAATACCGAGATACCACCCAAGCCTGAATCAAACACACCAATGGCAGCATGCCTATCCATGGCGCGAGCCACAGACGATACAGTGCGGATCACGGCGCACTTTCAGCTCACGGAAACGACTGCTAAACGCATCAATTAACAAGAGCCGCCCAACCAATGGCTCGCCAAAACCTGCAAGTATTTTCATGCTTTCTAATGCCTGCAGGCTACCAATCAAACCCACCAACGGCCCCAACACGCCCGCTTCACTGCAGGTTAAACCTTCTTCGGCACCCTCGCCGAACACACAGTGATAGCACGGGCTTTCGGCATTACCTGGATCATAAACACTGACCTGCCCTTCGCCACGAATCGCAGCACCACTGACCAGCACTCTATTGGCGGCAAAACAGGCGGCATTGAGCTGACCACGAATGGTGAAATTATCCGTGCAGTCGAGCACCAGATCAACCGACTGCAACAGCGCCGGCAAATTCTCTGCATCCAACTTAGTAGCAATGGTATGCACAGTGATATGCGGGTTTAGTTTCTGCAAACGTGCCTGTGCCGACTGCACCTTTAAAGTACCTAAGGCCGCAGTATCATGCACAATTTGTCGCTGCAGATTGGACAGATCAAGGGTATCAAAATCAGCCAAGTACAATTCACCGACACCGGCTGCAGCCAAGTACAATGCTACCGGCGAGCCCAGTCCACCCAAGCCAACAATCAAGACTTTGCTATTTTTTAAACGCAACTGACCAGCCACATCCACCTGCTTCAAGAGGATCTGGCGACTGTAACGCAGTAATTCTTCATCATTTAACATGGACTATAACGACCTAGAGTTAGGAGGGTAGACGGCCTAGGCTGATTCGTTCATGTCCGCCTAAGTCACGCTGACTACTGACCTCAACAAAGCCAGCTTGTTGCAGTAATTTACGTACAGCACCGGCCTGATCATAGCCATGCTCCAGCAATAACCAACCGTTGGCCGTCATATGGTTCGGTGCTTGAGCAATAATCAGCCGTAAATCATCCAGACCATCAGCACCTGAAACTAAAGCACTGAGCGGTTCAAAACGCAGATCGCCTTGCTGTAAATGCGGATCAGTGTCAGCGATATAAGGGGGATTACTGAGGATTAAATCATAACGCTGATCAGTCAACGCACTGAACCAGTGGCCGACTAAAAACCGCACATTACTGAGCTGCAATTGCTGCTGATTGCTCTGCGCCAGCGTTACCGCAGACTCAATGCGGTCAACACCGGTCACTGTCCATTGTGGCCGCTCGCTGGCCAACGCTAAGGCTAAGGCACCCGTACCGGTACCTAAATCCAAAACCTGCAACGGACTATCAGCATCAGTCAACTGCAAAGCCGCTTCAACCAAGAGTTCAGTATCGGCACGGGGAATTAAAGTATGTTCGGCGACTTGCAAATCCAGCGTCCAAAAACCCTGACGACCTAATAAATAGGCGACAGGTTCACCACGCTGACGGCGCTCAAGTAATGCCATAAAGGTCTGACTCTGCGCCTCGCTGAGTGTTTTTTCTGGCCAAGTAAAAAGATAGCTACGCGGCTTATCAAGAACATATGCGAGCAGCAGCTCAGCATCCAGTTGCGCAGTGGGCGAATCAATCTGTGTTGCATGGGCTAACAACTGATCAATGCGCATCATCTGGATTAATCGCCTAACGCAGCAAGCTGGTCGGCCTGATACTCAAGCAGCAACGGATCAATAATCTGCTCTAAATTGCCGCTAATCACATCCGCGAGCGAGTACAGGGTTAAGTTGATGCGGTGATCAGTCACTCGTCCCTGTGGAAAGTTATAGGTACGGATTCGTTCAGAGCGATCACCACTACCAACCAAGGATTTACGCGTATCGGACATTTCTTGTGCTGCCGCGCTGCTTTGCTGATCTTCCAAACGCGCCGCCAACCACCCCATAGCTCGAGCGCGGTTTTTATGCTGCGAGCGCTCTTCTTGGCACTCCACGACAATACCGCTAGGCAAGTGCGTAATACGCACCGCAGAGTCGGTTTTATTCACGTGCTGGCCACCAGCACCGGAGGCACGGTAGGTATCCACGCGCAAATCAGCCGGATTGATTTCAATCGCATCCTGCTCATCAGGCTCAGGCAAAACCACTACAGTACATGCTGAGGTATGCACGCGGCCTTGCGATTCGGTCTCAGGGACGCGTTGCACACGGTGCGCACCTGACTCAAACTTGAGGCGACCATAGACATTATCGCCTTCAACTCGGGCAATTACTTCTTTAAAGCCGCCATGCTCACCACTATGCTCAGAGAGCACTTCAACGCGCCAGCCCTGACGTTCTGCATAACGCAAATACATACGAAATAAATCACCAGAGAAAATCGCCGCTTCATCGCCACCAGTGCCGGCACGCACTTCAAGAAACACGTTACGACCATCATTGGGGTCTTTGGGCAACATTAAGCGCTGCAAGTCAGCTTCAATGGTTTCTAAAGACTCACGGCATTGCGCCACTTCTTCAACTGCCATTTCACGCACATCAGGATCAGCATCTTTGAGTAAGGTTTGCGCCTCCTCAAGATCACTGCTGGTTTTGCGCCACGTTTGAAACGTCATCACGACCGGTTCAATCTCAGCATACTCTTTAGAGTAGGTGCGATACTTGTTTTGATCAGTGATCACCTGCGCATCACCGAGCAGCGCAGTGAGCTCTTCAAAGCGTTCTTGCAGGCGGTCTAAACGATTGACTAACGATGCTTTCATTAATTCGAGTCACCTGTGGTTAAACCAAATAATTCCTGCGCAACGGCCAGCGCTTCACAGCGACCATCAGCAGACAAACGTTTTAATTGCACACTGGGTGCATGCAGCAGCTTATTGGTTAAGCCGCGCGCCAAGGCTGCCAATGCATCCTCTGGCGAGGCACCATTGGCCAAAGCGCGTTGTGCACGCGCTAATTCTTCATCACGTAAACGTTCACCTTGCTGACGATAAGCACGCAATACATCGACCGCTTCTAACTCACGCAAACGCTGCATAAAGTCAGCCGTGCCTTGCACCACCAACTCCTCTGCCGCTTTTGCCGCACCTTGGCGGCTTTTTAAATTTTCCGTGACCACTTCATGCAGGTCATCAACGCTGTACAAATACACATCATCAAGCTCGCCCACTTGCGGCTCAATATCACGCGGCACAGCAATATCAACCATAAAAATCGGCTTATGCTTACGCAATTTTAATGCGCGCTCAACCGCACCTTTGCCCAAAATAGGCAACTGGCTGGCAGTTGAACTGATAACAATATCACTGTGCACCAGCGCATCAGGAATATCCGACAAGACAATTGCCTGCCCATCGAACTCATTGGCCAGTGCAGTGGCACGTTCCAAGGTGCGATTGGCCACAACAATATGTCTCACACCTTGCTCATGTAAGTGCCGCGCCACCAAAGTAATGGTTTCACCGGCACCAACTAATAAAGCTTGGCTCTGACTCAGATCGGTAAAAATCTGTTTAGCTAAACTGACCGCTGCAAAGGCTACTGAGACTGGGTTCTCACCGATTGCAGTATCCGTGCGTACGGTTTTTGCGGTGCTAAATGTCGCTTGAAACAAGCGCCCGAGCAACGGCCCCAAGGTCCCTGCCTCACGCGCCACAGCATAAGCTGATTTGATTTGCCCTAAAATTTGCGGTTCGCCAAGCACCAAGGAATCTAAACCACAGGCCACCCGCATCATATGCTGGATGGCGTGATCGTCCTGATGCACATAAGCACACGCACGCAGCTCCTCAAGCGGAATGTCATGAAACTTCGCCAACCAATCAAGCACAGCTTGCGGTTGCCCAGACTCCATTTCCAAATACAGTTCGCTACGATTACAGGTCGACAAAATCGCTGCTTCTCGGCTGCCCACGACTTGGCACAGCTGGCGCAACGCCTCAACTAATTGTTCAGGGTTAAATGCCACGCGCTCACGGACCGCCACAGACGCCGTTGTATGATTAATTCCAAGTGCTATAAAAGCCATGCATCGCCGCTAAAGGTATTTAAAGCAGGCAATTGTCCTACTTCAAAGCCTTTAGAACAACCTCCCCAAACAAAAGACAACACTAAGTGTAAGAAAAAGCATATATTTTAGACTATCACATGCAAAAGCTGTCACTGCTCAAGCATTAAAGCGAACCATTGCTCTTAGTCTGGCGCGCGCGATTTATCTGCTTGTGTCATGATGCATCTATTCTAACTTGTCTTGCCTTGTACTTATGAATAAATATTTTAGCCTTATCTCAATCAGCTTCATATTATCCGGCTGTCAAATCATGACATCGGACAATAGTGTATCAACAATTCCTGCAGAGGCGTCTGCAACGCCACAATCTACTGCCGCTGAACCCAGCGCAGACTTTACAACAGAAACCTTAGTCAGTTTGCTGACCGCAGAAATTGCCGGGCAACGCGACCGCTTTGATATCGCCTCTGATAATTACAGTCAGCAAGCCCAAGTCACTGGTGACCCCGGTGTTGCTGAACGGGCACTGCGCATTGCTGAATATATGGGTGATGATCAACGCGCACTCGACAGCGCTCTGATTTGGGCCAATGCCGCACCGGACAGTTTAGAAGCTCAACGCTCAGCCGCCATTCAACTGGCACAAGCTAAGCGTTACGAAGAAGCAATGCAGTACATGGAGACTGTGCTGCTGGCAAACGGTGATACGCAGTTTGACTTTCTTGCTTTATCTGCGGTGCGCTCAGATCGTAAAACACGCCAAGCGCTCTTGCAAAGTTTTGACCGTTTGCTGGCCAAACAACCCCATAATCAACAGTTGATGTTTAGCAAAGCCATCTTACTCAACCAAGATGAGCGCAGCGAAGAAGCGTTGCAACTGCTCGAAACACAACCTAAAAAAAATGCAGCAACCGCAATAACTCTATTGCGAGCGCGCTTACTGAACCAACTCAATCGCGGTGAAGAAGCCCTGCCCTTGCTGCGCAGCGCGTTAAAAAAACAACCCAACGACAATCGTCTACGGATGACCTACGCACGACAGTTGATCGACCTTAATCAACTCGAAGAAGCCCGTGCAGAGTTCATCGAACTTTTACAACAATCACCTGATGACGATGACCTGCGCTTTTCTCTTGCACTGATCAATATGGATTTAGAGGCCTGGCTTGAAGCTCAAGTATACCTTGAAGACCTTATCAGTCGCGGCAGCTTCAACGATGCCGCACACTATAATTTAGGTCGAGTTTTTCAAGAGCTTGAAGAAACAGAACATGCTTTAACTGCCTATGACGCAGTGCAGCCCGGCGACAACTATCTTGCAGCGCAGCAGCGTAGCAGTGCCCTACGACTTGACAATCAACGCCTCAGTGAAAACACCACACACTTTGAAATGCAGCGCATGATGAATGCTGATCTAGCCATACAGCTGTATTTAATTGAAACAGAAAGTTTGGCAACCCACGACCACGTTGACACGGCATGGCTGCGTATCAATCAAGCTTTAAAACACTACCGCGACGATCCAAGCTTACTCTACACGCGCGCCATGATTGCTGATAAGCGCAACGACCTCACGCAACTTGAAGATGACTTACGACTGATCATCCAGCGCGACCCCGCGAATGCCATGGCACTTAATGCGCTCGGCTACACCCTAGCTGATCGCACTGAGCGCTTAGAAGAAGCGCGCCAATTGATTGAACAGGCGCACCAACTTGAACCCAATGACGCCGCCATTACCGACAGCTTAGGCTGGGTCTATTATCGCCTCGGCGATTTAGTCTCTGCTGAGCGCCTGCTACGCGAAGCCTTTAGCGCCTATCCAGACGCTGAAGTTGCCGCACACTTGGGTGAAGTCCTTTGGCAACAGGGTAAACACAAAGAAGCACGTCGCATCTTGAACCAAGCTCTTAAATCTCAGCCCAATAACTCTGTGCTGCTCGAAACCATGCAGCGTCTGACCAATAAGGACCTGTAACCTATGCGTTTTTTAAGTTTGCTCGCACTCAGCGCGCTGCTGACTCTAAGTGGCTGTAGCCAATTTTCCACAAAAGAGCAACTCAGCGGCAGCGGAAAGGCAACCTCATGGCAAGCGCATAAACAGCAAATTGCACCGCTTGATGCTTGGCAAATCAACGGAAAACTGGGCATTCGCAGCGAACACGAGTCGGGTAGCGCTATTTTATTCTGGCTGCAACGCCAAGATTATTTTGATATCCGCCTCTCTGGCCCACTCGGTCAAGGCTCAACTCGCCTCACCGGCCGCCAAGGCGCGGTCAGTTTAGAAATTGCTAACCGCGGCACCTTTAAAGCCACTACAGCCGAAGCCTTAATGCAGCAACAGCTGGGCTGGAGCTTGCCAGTCGAGAACTTACTCTGGTGGGTGCGCGGCCTTCCCGCCCCCGACAGCACAAGCCGGGCGCAGCTCAACGACGACAGCTTGCTGGCCACGCTTGAGCAAGACCAGTGGTTGGTTGAGTATTTAAGCTACCGTAACGAAAACGGCTTACAACTGCCCGAGCGCATCAAACTCACCGGCGCTGGACTGAATATCACACTGGTCATCAAACAATGGCAAGCACGGCAACTGGGTCAGTAAACGATGCCTTACTCCTTTTTAGACAGCTCTCAGCAACACACACAATCTAGCGCAGCTCACTCCAACACAGCGCAGCTGAGCCTACCGGCCCCAGCCAAACTGAATTTAATGCTCCATGTGGTTGGCCGCAGAGCCGATGGTTATCATTTATTAGAGACTGTATTTCAGTTTTTAGATTACGCCGATACCCTGCACTTCTCCGCGCGCGCAGATGGGCAAATAATATTGCACAGCCCCATTGCCGGTGTCGCCCATGACGATAATCTAATCGTTCGTGCTGCACGCTTATTGCAAACCCAGAGCAAAAGCAGCCAAGGTGCAGATATTTGGCTGGATAAAAAACTGCCGATTGGCGGCGGCATTGGCGGTGGCAGCTCAAACGCAGCTACGACCTTAGTCGGTCTCAACCACCTCTGGCGCACACAGTTACCTTTAGAGACGCTTGCGCAAATAGGCTTAAGCTTGGGGGCTGACGTGCCGGTATTTGTCATGGGGCGCGCGGCTTTCGCTCAAGGTATTGGTGAACAACTGCAGCCTGTAGACTTGCCAGAGCCATGGTATTTAGTGGCTGTACCGCCCGTATCCATCAGCACAGCTAAAATATTTTCAGAACCAGGCTTGACACGCGATACGCCTCTGACTAATATACGCACCGTTCTCAAGCAAGGCGGTCACAACGATTGCCAAGCGGTAGTTGAGAGGTGTTACCCCGAAGTGCGTAACGCTTTGATCTTGCTAAACAAATATGTTGATGCTCGATTAACTGGAACTGGAAGTTGTATATTTGGGGGCTTCCCAAACGAACAACAAGCTGCTAAAGTAGCCAACCAGATTTCAGAGAAACTACCAAGCTTTGTAGCACAAGGCGCTAACATCTCGATGTTGCACCGAGCACTACAAAACTTATCTGAACGCTGATTGTTCTACATTGTTAAAATGTAAAACTCTACAGGGGCGTCGCCAAGCGGTAAGGCAGCAGGTTTTGATCCTGCCATGCGTTGGTTCGAATCCAGCCGCCCCTGCCACATTACGAAACCTTCGTGGTTTCGCGTTGATCGCGAGACACGAAGGTTTTTTTCGTCAGGTCCACCCTCAGTAAAACAGGTACTGCGCGTGTCGAAGATGATGATCTTTACGGGGAACGCAAACCCCGACCTCGCCCGTCGTGTAGCAGCTCAATTGTATATTCCATTGGGTGATGCTTCGATCGGTAAATTCTCTGACGGTGAAGTCAGTGCAGAAATCAACGAGAACGTACGTGGTAAGGATGTTTTTCTAATCCAGCCAACGTGCGCCCCGACCAATGACAACCTTATGGAACTCATTGTCATGATTGATGCATTCCGACGCTCTTCAGCGTCGCGCATCACTGCGGTGATTCCTTACTTCGGTTATGCTCGTCAAGACCGTCGCCCACGTTCAGCGCGTGTTGCTATTAGCGCCAAAGTGGTTGCTGATATGCTCTCTGGTGTTGGCGTTGACCGTGTACTGACAGTTGATTTACACGCCGACCAAATTCAAGGTTTCTTTGATATTCCAGTTGATAATATTTACGGTTCTCCGGTGTTGGTGGATGATATCCATGCACAACGCTTTGAAAACCTGATGATTGTCTCGCCGGATATTGGTGGTGTTGTTCGCGCCCGAGCTGTAGCGAAATCTCTCGGTGTAGACCTCGCTATTATTGATAAGCGTCGTCCTAAAGCTAACCAATCTGAAGTCATGAATATTATCGGTGATGTTGAAGACCGTACCTGCATTTTAGTCGACGATATGGTCGATACCGCCGGCACTTTATGCACAGCTGCTAAAGCATTAAAAGAGCGTGGCGCTTCTAAAGTACTGGCTTACTGCACTCACCCTATTCTATCTGGCCGTGCGATCGAAAATATCGATAACTCCCTGCTGGATGAAATTGTTGTAACCAACACTATTCCGCTGTCCGCTGCAGCTCAGGCTTGCACGCGCATTCGTCAACTCGACATTGCGCCTGTAGTTGCTGAAGCTGTACGCCGTATCAGCAATGAAGAATCGATTAGCGCGATGTTCCGTTGAACAACGTGCAATCAACAACCGCCTAACTGAATTTAGGCTTTCACAACCCCGCTCGCCACTGGTCGCAAGTTGGCGGGCGTTGTTGTTTTTTTGGAGAGACACACATGAGCGAATTTACTCTAAACGCACAAGCGCGTAACGATCTAGGGAAAGGTGCGAGCCGCCGCCTACGTCGTAATGCGAATTTAATCCCTGCCGTCATTTACGGTGGTAACAAAGAGCCAGCGTCTATCAGCTTGGAAAATCGTGAGGTGGCAAGATTGCTGCTTAACGATGCGGCTTTCAGTAGTATTCTTACCCTGAACATTGATGGTAAAAAAGAAAGCGTTCTGATCAAAGACCTGCAACGTCACCCAGCAAAAAGCTTTGTTTTGCACGCTGATTTTATTCGCGTTATTGCAGGCCAAAAACTGACCACTTTAGTGCCAGTTGTACTGCTCAACGAAGATTCCTGTGTCGGCGTTAAGCTGGGTGGTGGTGACATCTTCCGTCTCGCGACAGAGATCGAAGTCACGTGCTTACCAAAAGATCTGCCTGATGCTATCGAAGTTGACATGGCGAACATCGAAGTCGGTCAAATCGTTCACTTAGACGAAATTACAGCGCCTAAAGGTGTTGAGTTTGTAGCGCTAAGTCACGACAACAACATCGCTGTAGCAAGCGTACAGGCTGCACGTGTTAACGTTGAAGTTGATGAAGACCAAGATCAGCCTGCAGAAGCAGCTGAAGGCGAAACAGAAGCAGAAGAGAAGTAATTTCTTAACGCTTCTCCTGTAAGACAAGGAGCTCCCGTAGTGAATGCTGTGCAACTGATCGTCGGCTTAGGTAATCCAGGCCCAGAATACGACCAGACTCGGCATAACGCGGGGGCTTTTTTTGTTGAGCGCTTAGCCTCAGCCTATGGTGTAAATCTCAGCTTTGATAAGAAATATTCTGGTTTAACTGGAAAACTTAATCATCAAGGCCGTGACGTGCGCCTATTAATTCCGACCACCTACATGAACCGTAGTGGTCAATCTGTTGCCGCGCTAGCCAATTTTTTTAGAATTAAACCTGAAGAAATACTGGTTGCGCATGATGAATTGGATATGCCGCCTGGCGTATGCAAACTCAAACAAGGTGGCGGACACGGTGGGCACAATGGCTTACGCGATATTATTGCCTGCCTCGCCAACCAAAAGAATTTTCATCGCTTGCGTATCGGCATCGGTCATCCAGGCCATAGCAGTCAGGTCTCTAACTATGTGTTAAGCCGAGCACCACGCAGCGAGCAAGAACTAACACTCTCCAGTATCGAATTTGCCCTTGGCGTACTGCCTGATCTTCTTGACGGTAATTTTTCCCGCGCAATGCAGCAGCTACACAGCCAAAAGGCTTGAATCTTTTTTCCCGAGGACATCATCATGGGATTTAACTGCGGTATCGTGGGTTTGCCCAACGTTGGCAAGTCGACCCTATTTAATGCTTTAACTCAATCAGGCATTGCTGCCGAAAACTTTCCGTTTTGCACCATCGAGCCCAACACAGGCATCGTTGCTGTGCCCGATCCGCGCTTAGGCCCTTTGGCTGAAATTGTTCAACCTGAGCGTGTATTGCCCACCACCATGGAATTTGTTGATATTGCAGGCCTGGTGGCTGGAGCGTCAAAAGGTGAGGGTTTAGGCAACAAGTTCCTCGCTAATATTCGCGAAACCGATGCCATTGCTCACGTGGTGCGCTGCTTTGAAGACGAAAATGTTGTTCACGTCTCAAACTCTGTGGACCCTAAACGTGACATTGAAATCATCGATCTAGAGCTGATCTTTGCCGACCTCGATAGTTGCGAAAAACAACTGCAGCGCGTAGCGCGTAATGCCAAAGGCGGTGACAAAGAAGCCGTTGCGCAAAAAGCCCTACTTGAGCAATTGATTGAGCACTTTACCGAAGGTAAACCAGCACGCTCGCTGCTGAAGAGCTGGAGCGAAGATGAAAAACAGACAGTCCGCGGTTTTCACTTACTGACCATCAAACCTGTGATGTATATCGCTAACGTCGCCGAAGATGGCTTTGAGGACAACCCTCTGCTGGATATCGTCCGCGCCATTGCCGAGGAAGAAGGCGCACCCGTAGTACCGGTGTGCAATAAAATCGAAGCAGAAATTGCCGAACTCGATGACGGCGAAGAAAAAGATATGTTTCTTGAGGCGCTCGGTCTTGAAGAGCCCGGCTTAAATCGTGTGATTCGCGCTGGTTACAAACTCTTAGAACTACAGACCTACTTCACTGCCGGTGTTAAAGAAGTGCGCGCTTGGACCACTAAAGTGGGTGCAACAGCCCCTCGTGCTGCCGCCGCCATCCACACTGACTTTGAAAAAGGCTTTATCCGCGCCGAAGTCATCGCCTACGACGACTTTGTCCAGTACAAAGGTGAAGCCGGCGCTAAAGAAGCCGGTAAATGGCGTTTAGAAGGCAAAGAATACATCGTTAAAGATGGCGATGTGATGCACTTTAGATTCAACGTATAATATCTTCTCCCGCCTCACCCCCTTGTATCAGCATGCAGCCTACAGTTAATCTGCTGCATGCCGATACAAGTGTTACTGCGCCTGCTGCCGTCTTGATCAGTTATAATTCTTCACGATTTTGTAGCACCGTATAATCATCAAGATACCTTCAGTGCAGCCTGTCAAATAATTCAGGTGCGCAGTTGCTGCTCAATAACAGCTTAAGCTGACGAAACGATGACTTTTCAGACAAGATCCTATCAAGGCAGAATCAGATGAAGAATATAAAGGTGTCAGTCAAACTGGCTATGAGCATCGGCGCTATTTTGTTACTGATTATCATTTTAGCGGCAAACGGTCTCTACAATATCAATCAAATTCTTATGCGCGGCGACAATACGCTGCAATTAACCCAAATCGATAGCGCCAGTAAAGATTTATTAGTCGCCAGCGGCCGTTATCAACTGTCTGAAGATGAGAAATACATCCAAGAAACACAAACGCTGATCCGTACTATTCAACAAGTTGTGAGTCATGTTAGAGCAACATTAACCGAACAACGTGGTATTGAGGCGATTAATCAGATCGCGCAGAATGTAGACGACTACGACAAAGCTTTTGCGGCCAATATTCAAGCACAGAAAAACCAAACAACTCACCTCAATAGCGCGGTGGATAACGGTTTACAAACAATAGCGCTGCTAAATGAATTAAAAAACCTCATTAATGGCAGTGCACAACAACCGATAGTGCATGAAGATTTTTACGACACTGTCACTGCCCGCCTTAGCGCCGATTTAGTTGAGTCCCGCTATGCGCTCGCTTACACCGCGCGGGTTTTTCTAATGGAAGAAACAGCGCAAAGTTTACAACAATTAGAAGATCGTTTTACAGAACTACAAGCGATCAGCCAACAATTGCGCCCTAGATTATCCGCTCACGCAGCCAGCTTATTAGCTGATGCCTCCATAGCGCTAGACAGCTATATGGATGCATTGCGTCAAACCTACGTATTAGATCAAGCACAAATAGAAACTGAAACGGCAATGAATACTGTGTACGCAAATATGCGTACTAACATCGATACTATTTTAGAGGTGCAAACAGCTTTCCGCAGTAAAGTAGCCAGTAACGCGAAAATCACGTCCATTACCCTAACTTTAATAGCTATCGTCTTAGGCTTTTTAATTGGCCTATTGATCGTCAGGCAAATAACCCGGCCGCTGAATCAAGCCATCAGCATCGCTCAAGCCATTGGTAACAGTGATATGACCGGAGACGGCGCTGAGCAACGTAAGGATGAATTTGGCACCTTACTTAAAGCTCTGGATCAAACTCGAAAAAACCTCAGCGCAGCGCTGGGGGAAGTCAATGGTATCACCACACAACTGGCAGCCGCCGCAGAAGAGTTGTCAGTGGTTAGCAACCAAACCAGTGCCGGCGTGCATAATCAGCGCATCGAAACGGAGCAAGTGGCCACTGCCATGAATGAAATGTCGGCAACCGTGCATGAAGTTGCACAAAATGCAGAAGAAGCCGCTGCTGCTGCACAGAAAGCTGACGGCCAGGCCAAAACAGGTAACCAAGCCTTGCAGGTTGTTTTGTCTGACATTAATGCCCTTACGCAAGACGTACACAGTAGTGCAGAAGCTATCCAACGCCTCAATCAAGACAGCGCCAGTATCGGCACTGTGCTAACTGTGATTAATAGCATTGCTGAGCAAACCAATTTACTCGCGCTCAATGCTGCCATTGAAGCCGCACGTGCTGGTGAAGCAGGTCGAGGCTTTGCCGTGGTTGCTGACGAAGTACGCAACTTAGCGCATCGCACCCAGCAATCGATTGCGCAAATTGAAGAACTGATTGGCAACTTGCAACAGGGTTCGCAAAGTGCCGTCAAGATGATGGACAGCAGCCGCATTCTAGCGAGCTTAACCCTTGAACACGCTCAAGAAGCAGGCACAGAATTAGCAGCGATTACCCGCACTGTGTCTGAGATCCAAGCAATGAATATGCAGATTGCAACAGCTGCAGAAGAGCAAAGTGCCGTGACAGAAGAAATTAACCTTAACGTGGTTAATGTCAACAATATTGCCGACCAATCGGCAGCTGCAGTTGAACAAACATCGGCTTCCGCAGCTGAACTCGCACGCTTGAGCCAATCCTTACAAAGTCTAGTTACGCGCTTTAAAATCTAAGCGCGCCACTCACATTGGCTGATGCTGCATACGAGATGCAGCATCAGAGCGTTTAGCGGTTTGCATCGACATGATTACGTTGATAAACCTCAGCGCCCATCGCCTCAATCTGCCCCTCGATTAACGCCTCAAAGGGGCGCAACAGTGGGCTGAAATCAGCCTCTGGTTCAAGCGTACTCAGTGCATGAGTGACGGCCTCAACAGTCGCCAATGCCTGTGCATCAGGTGCTTTGCGTAGGCGATAACGACTGCTGAAGCCTGCCGCTAATGTCACTCGCGGTAAAGTCGCCAGCAGTGGATTGCAGTGTAGGATTTTACGTGCCTTGCGCCATGTACCATCAGGCACTATCAATAATAAAGGCTGTTGACCCTCCTGATAGGCACTCAACACCTGCGCCCCCTCACCAGGAAATAAGACACACGCGCGGTAACCCTGTTGCTGAATATAACACTCAAGATCGTCAAATCTTTCGCCAATCAGCAACTGTACATTCTGCAAACCTAAAGCAACCAAGCGCGCAGTATTTAAGGCGTGTTTAGCCTCATCAGGGTGCTGCAGTAGCAGTATGCGCGTGCGATTGGGCAAGCTCGGAATTAAACTGCATAAGCAATGCGCAAGTGGTCGCGCGCAGCGTTGACAGCGCTGACGAACCTGAGATTCAATCGCCATAATAGCGACAACAAAAATGATAAATGATAGGTACATCCTCAAAAAATCAGTGTAAAGTAAACAAACACTATATCTAAAACGTATCTATATCAGGATTTCATTATGCGCCCTATTCCGTCTTTAATCGCCCTATGCTGTACAGCCATTCTAGCGCAAGGCATCAGCGCTGCAACCCAGCAAGATGAGCTCAAAAAAGAAGCAGCCGCATTGATTCCGCCTTTCGCTAAACACCTGATGGACACTGTGAAACAGGCTAAAGAAGAGGGTGGTCCAGTAGCCGCAGTCGCAGCCTGCCAAACCCTAGCACCTGAAATCACCGATAAGCACAGCACTGCTGAGTGGGCAATTGGTCGCACATCATTAAAAACACGCAATAGCGATAACGTAGCTGATGCATGGGAGCGTAGCGTACTTGAGCAATTTGCTGAGCGTGCCGCTAAGGGTGAAGATGCAAAAACCATCAGTTATGCAGAAACCGTTAATGGCCAGTTTCGTATGATGAAAGCTATCCCTCTACAAGAAGACTGCTTAGGTTGTCACGGCTCTAATATTAAGCCTGAAATTGCTGCAGCTTTAGATGAAAAGTATCCCAATGATCAAGCACGCGGTTATGCCGTGGGGGATATTCGCGGTGCATTCACACTCCGCCACCTCGCTACTCAAGAATAACCCGATCTTGCCCTTCCCCTGCGGAGGGGCATTTTTACGCTAGATGACTCGACTCACTGCATGCCGTATTGATTGACTTGTCCGAACTTCGCTATTTCACTGTATTAAATGCCTGAATCCTCTAAATAACACAATCACTTTTACCCTTCCAGCCAAACCCCGTAGACTGGACCTCTAAAGACCTTAAGCTCGAGCACACAGCGTGGATACTTTAATATACGAAGCACTGGGTATTGGCTTACTACTGGGCACCCTCCTAGGGCTAACCGGCGCTGGCGGTTCACTGGTAGCTTTACCTTTATTACTGAGCTTACATTTACCCTTACGTGATGCAATTGGCGTTAGTCTCGGCGCAGTGGGTTTATCAGCCCTTATTGGTGCAATTGGCCGTTGGCGTGCCGGCGATGTCCATCTGTTACCTGTGGCGCTACTGACTATCAGTGGCCTACCCGGCAGTTGGATTGGTCAACAATTAGGGCAGTTGATCAGCGAATTCTGGCTAGTGCTGGGTTTTTGCCTGCTGGTGCTGTGGTCAGCATGGCGTATGTGGAGTAGCGCCAAACTGCCCGAACAATCTGAGAAAAAGCCCCTCAATCGCGGCATGCTGGTATTTGTCGGCCTATGGGTCGGCATCATCTCAGGTCTAATGGGTGTCGGTGGCGGTTTTTTAATTGTTCCTGCACTGCTGTGGTTCAGCCCGCTATCGATGCTCGCGGCAACTGCCACGTCCATGGCTGTGATTGCACTGGTGTCTGGTGCTGGCTTCCTAATGTATATTCAATCCGCGCAGCCCTCTTTGCCATTACTATCAGGCATCGCTTTAGGTGGTGCAGTGGGTGTGTTAATCGGCAATAAGCTCGCCACTCGCCTCGGCGGACCAATACTGCAGCGCATTTTCGCCCTTATGTTGCTATCTGTCAGCTTATCTCTAGCAGCACAAAAACTTTTCACTGTGCCGTTCTAGATAAAAGCTTCACAGTTTGCTGCCCCCCTTTCGTCCCAACTCTACGAATTAAGCGCGAAGCTGCAAGCAAATCTCAACCCGCAAACCACCTAAGGGACTGTTAAGCAACTGTACGGTGCCCTGTAGCGTTTCAACGATATCGCGAACAATGCCTAAACCCAAACCGTGTCCAGCACTGTGCTCATCTAAGCGTGAGCCACGTTGCTGCACCTGCTCGCGCAGGCTCTCCTCAATACCTGGGCCATCATCATCCACCCGCACGCAGTAGCTTTCACCGTCTTTCTCAATACTCAGTTCGACGCTACTGTCAGCCCACTTGCAGGCGTTATCCAGCAGATTACCCAACATTTCTAAAATATCATCACGCTCGTAAGGTAAACGTAACTCTGCAGTAGCATGCCAGTTCAGGGTCAATACATCGCCATGCACACGATTCATCAACTGAAACAACCCTGGCAATTCTTCTGCACAATTAAAATAGACGCCGGGCAAGGCATCGCCGGACAAGCGCGCACGGGTTAATTCGCGGGAAATGCGTTGATCGATGTATTCCAGTTGCTCTTTTAATACAGCAGATAATTCAGGTTGGCGCTGCAATTCTTCCCGCCGCAGCAAACTCATTAACACAGCCAATGGTGTTTTCAGTGCATGCCCCAAGTTACCCAAGCCTTTACGCGAACGCTGCAAACTGTCTTCGGTATGCACCAACAAACGGTTCACCTGCTGCACCAAGGGTTGCAATTCAATCGGTGTGTCTTGCTCCAACAAACTGCGCTGGCCCAGTTGTAACTGCTCAATTTGCACCCGGGTTTGCTCCAATGGCCGCAATGCACGACGCACCAGCCGCCACTGCAGCAACAAGGTCATCAGTAAAGCCAGCAGTCCTAAGCCACCACCAACAATCTGCGCGTGCCTAAAGCTCAGTAAAACCGGACTGTAATCACGCGCTACAGTCACCTTTATATCAGTCTTATAGCGTCGATACTGCCCCCGATAAATCAGTAACTGTTGGTCTTCAGGTCCTAGTCTGAGTTGCTTAGAGAAACCCTCTTGTTCGATTTTAGGCAACTCAAAATCCCACAGCGAGCGCGAGCGCCAGCGTTGCTGATTAAACTCAACAATAAAATAGTGGCCCGAGAACGGTTTGAGAAACACCGCATCATGATGACGGCTGTTTAACTCAATCCCTTGCGGACCTTTAACCAGTGCTGCTAATAAACTCTCAGCCTGAGTTTGTAGGTTATCTTGCGTATGCTGACGCAAACCTCGATCAACAATCCACAAACCCGTTTGAGCCAATAACAAGCCGACCACCACCAGTAACATCGCCAAGCTGAAGGTCAATTGACGCTGAATCGAGCGCTGCACGATTACACTCCATCGCCAGTAAAACGGTAGCCTTGACCACGGCGTGTCTCTATCACTGCGCGCCCCAATTTGCGCCGCAAATGATTGACATGCACTTCCAATACATTGGAGTCACGCTCGGTTTCACCATCATACAAATGCTCGGCCAAATGGTTTTTTGACAAGACTTGGCCTGCGTGCAACATAAAATAACGCAGTAAACGAAACTCCGCGCCTGTTAGCTCAACCTCTTGGCCTTGACTGTGCGCCACTTGCCGCGACTCATCTAAGCGCAAACCCGCCACACTCAAATGACTTTGATTAGCAAAACCATGACTGCGTCGTAACAATGCCTGCACGCGCAAATACAATTCTTCTTGGTGAAAGGGTTTAGTTAGGTAGTCATCAGCGCCCGCTTTTAAACCATCAATACGTTCACTCCATGCGCTACGTGCGGTCAAAATCAATACCGGTGTACTGATGGCTGCGGCACGCCACTGCGCCAGCACCTCTAAACCAGGCAGTCCGGGCAAACCTAAATCAAGAATAATTAGATCATAAGGTTCAACTGACCCTTGATAGACGGCATCACGGCCATCAGTTAACCAATCAATCGCATACCCCAACTGCTGCAGCCCTGCGCACAACTCATCGGCTAAAGCGACATTGTCCTCAACCAATAATAGACGCATCAATCGTCCTCTTCGTCTTCAAGTAAATCACCGCTAGTGGCATCAAATTTCAATTCACGTACTTGCCCCTGAGCGGTGAGCAGCTCGACCTCATAGATATAACGGCCGTATTTCTCTTCCAACTCCAACTCCAACTCCAACTCCAACTCCAGCAAGCGAGCTTTAGGGTGCCGCTCTAAAGCTCGCTCAATAAACATGCGTGAAGATAGAATAATGCCGTCTTGACGCAATTTTAACGCCTCATCTTGACTTAAATCTCGCGCTGCTACTTGGCCAACTACAGCCAAGCAGAGCGCACCTAAGCAAGTGTATAGAGTGTTTCTAAGCATCAGTCATCCTGTTTATTTTTAAGTACTTCGCCCGTTTCCGCATCCAGCTCAACGTCCCACTTCTGACCATTAGCATCGCGCACCTCTACTTGGTAAATATAGCGGCCATAAGATTCTTCAAGATCAGTTTCCAGTATGCTAGCACCCGGATGCTGTGCCAATGCTGCTGCATCAAGCTTTTCAAAGGCCATGATCGCACCCGTCGTGCTCAGCTCAACAGCTTTTGCAGGGCTGACATCTTTTGCTTGTGCAAGACCTGCGCCCATGATTAAAGCAGCTGATACACATAATGCAGTTAAAGTTTTCATGATTGCGTCCTCGTTTAAGTGAGCCAGCATAAGCACTGTTGGTTGCTGACACTGCATACATTACTCGCACTAACTTAACTGAAACTTAAAATCACAGCACTTTAAACAGCAACCTAAAAATACAGCACGCCCAAGCGTCCTAGCATTGCTGCTAAACTGCTTAGACTGAGTTTGATAGAGATACCTGCCCATGCAGCCTGCACCTGAGACGGTAAGTACAGCGGCACGTCAGCCAGCATTAAAATTGCGTAAATTTTCATGGTTTAAGCGCTTGCTGCACGCCTGTGCATTACTGCTCGTACTGCTGGTTGCTGCTGTTTTAGCGCTACCCTATGCACTGCCTTGGTTCCTGCAAAAACAAGGGATTGATTTTCATTGGCAAAATCCACAATGGCAACTCACCGGCTTCAGTGCCTCGCAAGTGCAATTGTCCCTCCCCCGAGCAGATGCCCAACCACAGTCTCTACACATCGATAACTTGCAAATTGACTGGGCATGGCAGGCTTTCCCTATACAGCGACTACAAGCCGAGCACCTAGACGCGCAATGGCCCATCACTGCAAATGACCTCGCTGCAGATGAACCGGAGCAGACGCTATCTAAAGCCTTACTTAAATGGCTGCCACAGCATATCGAACTCAAGTCAATTGACGCCCAGCTAGCGGGGGTGGGACATGTACAAGGCAGCCTAAATCTTCAAGCCAGCTCCCTAGGAAAACTCTGGCAGCCTAGTTTTATTCACAGCCAGTTAACCTTAAAAGAGCTACAAGGCCATTGGCTTGATAGCATTCCAACTGAGTTTCGTCCGACACAATTTAGCGCACAAATCAGCACCCACCCAGACCATCAAGACAGCCCCAGCGGCCAACAACTGCTGACCCTAGATGTGCACAGCCAAGGGCCCATGCGCGTACAACTTAACGGCCTGTTAGATTTGCAGCAAACACCGGACTGGCATGGCACTTTAAAAAACGCACAGCTTTTCGTGCAACTTGATGCCCTAACTCACCCGTCCTTGCATGCTGAAAAACTGCAAGCACGTGCTTATTTTGAGGGGCACGCCGATAGCCAGCAATTTGCACTGCACTTTAAGGAGCACTCCAGTTTCGAAGCGCAAAACCTACAGGTAGTCGAGACTGCTAGCGCGCAGGCACTGGCAGTGCAATTCGCTGGTTTAAGCCTGCAAGGCCAAAGCAATGCGCCCTACGAGCTAGAAGTGCATAGCCCATTCAATGTCCAAATTCAACAATTCAGCGCAGCGCAATTACACAGCCAAGATTGGACGCTGAGCGGCACCCTCAGCGGACAACTGCCGCACCTTAAACTCAACAGCCACCTCTCTGGTGAACACGGACTTAAACTCAGCAGCACTATTGATCTGAATGATACTGGCATTCAAGGCAGCGCCAGCCTCGACGAGATGCGGTTTGACATCAGCAATCCTCTGCAAAAAACATTTACCGATTGGCCTGACTCAATCGCCATCAATAGCGGCCAACTGCACAGCCAAATCGATTTTAACCTGCCCAGCACCGACCCTTTAACACTGGCTCTAAATGTCAGTGCCAACGGTATCCAGGGCGCAATCGATAGCAATCAGCTAAAAGATCTCGACCTAGTATTTAACGGCCAAGTCGACGTGCAACGCACAGCGCAATGGCAGGCCAACTTAAACGATGCACAGCTCAGCCTCGACCTTGCCTCCTGGTCTGGCCCCTCACTGCAAGCCAAGCAATTGCGCGTGCAAAGCAAACTGCAAGCAGAGGCCAATAGCGAAAATTTCACTCTACACTTTGACAAGGACACCCGCCTTGACGCTCAGGCGATCAAGTTGAATGACGCAGCCAGCGCAGAAAAAACCAGCCTTAAACTGCCTAGCCTGACCATTCGAGGCTCAACTGCTGCACCTCTACAAGCCAATTTGAGCGGTCCCATTAGCCTACAGCTAAACAGGCTAAGCGCAGAACAACTGCACACTCAAGACTGGGAGTTGAGCGGTAACCTCAGCGGCCTCATAACGCACCCCGAATTCAAGGGCACGCTCAGCGGCCAACAAGGACTGAGTCTGAGCAGCCACATTCGTCTGTTAGACAGCGCAGTGCAAGGGCGGGCCACGCTACAAGAAATCTTCTTTAAAGCCGCTAACCCTCTACAAAAAACTTTTAAAGACTGGCCCGAATTGGTGTCGTTCAACAGCGGCCGCCTACACAGCCAAATCGATTTCACTGTACCGTACAGCGGCGCGCTAAAATTGGCAGTCAATGGCAGCGCCAGCGGACTCAATGGCATTATCAATCGCAGCGAATTAAAAAATCTTAGTTTAGAATTCAGCGCACAACTCGCAGGACAAACATTAGTACTAGAACTGCCCAGCTTAACCATCGAACAACTCAACCCCGGAATCCCCTTGGGGCCAATTGAGCTTAAAAAAGCGCACTACCAAACCCTGCTTGACAATATCCTGCAAGGCTCCGGCAACTGGCAACGCATGCAAGCCAACTTGCTCAACGGTAGAGTGTGGCTGGATGCTCAGCAATTTGATTTGAGCGGCACACAAAAACTGCTGCTGCAGGTCGAAGGCTTGGAACTGCAAGAACTGCTCAGGGTCTACCCAGCAGACGGTTTAGCTGGCACCGGCACGATTGATGGGCAGCTACCGATTTATATTGCGCACGACAGTTTTTACATTAAAGCTGGTCAATTGCAGGCTAGAGAACCTGGTGTTTTACAGTTCCAATCAGAGAAGATTCAAGCCTTAGGGCAAAGCAATCCAGCTATGCGTATCGTTGCAGACGCCTTAGAAGATTTTCACTTTAATCTACTAAGTAGCGGGTTAAGCTATGATCAATCCGGTAAGCTGTTACTTAATGTGAGCTTAAAGGGGCAAAATCCAGACCTTGAAAAAGGTCGCCCCATTCACTTAAACATCAACCTTGAAGAAGACATTCCCGCATTGCTCGCCAGTATCCAGCTCAGCGGTCAAGTCAGCGAGATCATTCAAAAGCGTGTTCGGGAACGTCTCGAAAAGCGCTAATACAGGAGGTATTTATGCGTACAAATCTATTTTTAAGTGTTTTTGTACTCGCTCTATTGAGCAGCGCCTGCACCCCTACGGTGCAGCTGTCGGCTCCCAAAGAGCCGATTAATATCAATCTCAACGTTAAAATCGAGCACGAGATCTATATCAAGGTTGATAAAGAACTTGATAGTATTTTCGATGAATCCAGCGGTTTATTCTAAGGAGCGCAGTATGACTTTTCGTAAACTCTTAATGCCTTTGTTGTTAGTCGGCAGCCTCCTCAGCACAACAGTGCTGGCGATGGATCTGAACACGGCGATGAGTAACCTTGGCCAAGCAAAATCTGCTGGCTTGCTCGGCGAGCAACCCAATGGTTATTTGGGTGTTGTGCAAGCACAAGGCGGCGCAGCTGAAATTGCACGCTTAATCAATGAAGCACGTCGCGCCGAGTACCAACGCCTCGCCAAAGGTAACAATATCCAACTGAGCGATGTAGAAACCATGGCTGGCAAGAAAGCACTGGAACGAACACCTGCAGGCCAATACATCCAACTCAATGGGAAATGGCTGAAAAAATAGAGAAATAGCGCTACTGGAAAATAATTTGTGCCTATAACCTTCCAGAATTCAAACGCTTAGGGTATAGTCTGCTTCGTTTTCAGCAACAGCGAAAACACGTCGGGGCGTAGCGCAGCCCGGTAGCGCACTAGCATGGGGTGCTAGGGGTCGAGTGTTCGAATCACTCCGTCCCGACCATATATAACAGATAAGCCGTTGATTTCATTGAGGATTTCAGCGGCTTTTTTGTATCTGCCGTTTAAGTGTCGGGAAAGTGTCGAATCCAGCTAAAGGACTGAGCGTTGCTTTAAAAGGGAGTAATTAAGTGAAAGCAGACTTTAAAGATAGGCCGTATGCAGTCACGCCTAAGCGTGAAACAGACCAGTGGTTTATATTTGCAAGCCTAGTCACATGTATCGCAGGAGGGTTGCTGTACTTAAACAAAGACAAATTGGCGATCACATTTGACAGTTCTGTTAGCAAGGTTGTTCATTTTTTAAAAAAGCCAGGTCAAGAAAAAAGCACCCAAGAAAATGAAGACACCGCACAAAACTCTCTCCCCAAAAAGCAACTTAAAACCGCAACTGTAAGGTCCGAAGACGTAGCCAGCGCAATGAGCAAGCAATGGAGAACAGAAGACCGGGCGCAACAACAAAAAAGACAAACGGTATTTAATGACGACAATTACATACCTCGCGGTGCAGATAACATAATCTCAGCTGTGAGCCCCAAACGTACAACAACATACAGCCAGCAAAAGCCGCAAAAACGCAGCTTTTCAAATACTCACTGGCAATACTGGCGATGGGAAAGCTATGGCTCTGGTTTTACTACCAAGACAAAGAGTGGTCGATTCAGCTATGTAGAAACCGAGCGTGGCATCGATACAAACTCAGTATGTGCAAACTATAAGCGCGGCTCTTTTGATTACAGAGACTGCAGAAAAGCCGCAAAACAATGGTTTAAAAGTCAGTGTTCAAGCTCATTCAAGCAAGCATGCTTAGCTAAAAATATGATTCCGTGAGTGCCATCACAGCCCCTTCTATGCCTTGATTCTGTACTCCGACACCGAAGCTTGCACAATTACATGAGTTCCACCACATGATGACTGAAGACCAACCTGGCTCTGGCGATTGCCAAAGATTGGTTTCGGGCTCAAAGACTGACCAAATAACCATCTTTTAATACAATCATGAGTGATCGAGCAGAGCGCCCTGTAATCTGCTTGTACTTCAAGAAAAAAGAATAGACACTCTAACAACAAGCCTAGACGCACAGTGAGCGACACCTTGCCTAAACCTTCTGACAATAAAGCCAATCAAAAAAGAAGGCTCACAGATACAGCAGTTGCGACCCAGGACGCGTCGGCGAATTCACGTATCCAAAAACTCACGCAAATGTACCGCGCACTCAGCGAAATCAATCAGGCTATTATTCGTATGCATAACGAAGAGGAACTATTTCCTCTCGTTTGCCAAGTCGCTGTTAATTTTGGCGGTGCTAATATGGCTTGGATTGGGGTTGCTGACTTTCAATCAGAACGCATCATTCCAGTAGAAAGCTTTGGCGCCGGTACCGATTATCTACAGAATATCCAGATTTCAACACGACAAAACCAAGCGGATGGTTGCGGACCAATGGCGACCGCCTATCGTAGCAACAGCTCCATCATCACCAATGATTGGAAAAATAGTCCACTGACAGCACCTTGGCAACAACAAGCAAAACGATTTCACTGGGCTAGCAACGGCTGCTTTCCCATCCAACGCAATGGACAACCTTTTGCAGTTTTATCGGTGTATCACCAAGCCAAAGACTTTTTCGACAATGAAATCACTGGTCTTTTCAACGAAATGACCGGTGACATTGCGTTTGCCCTCGACAACTTCGACCGAGAGCGTGAGCGGCGTGACGCCTTAGAAGCTCTACGTGCCAATGAACAACATTTTCGCGCTTATTTCGAGCGTTCATTGTTTGGCATGGCTGCAACTCGCCCCGACAAAAGCTGGATAGAAGTCAATCAAGCACTATGCGATATGCTCGGCTACACAGCTGAGGAGCTTATGAAAACAACATGGGATATGCTGACCCACCCTGATGACTTAGAGGTTAATAACAGCCTATTTCAGCAGTTAATTAACGGTACCATTAACGACTTCGTACTTGAAAAAAGATTTATCCAAAAAACCGGTGACCTAATCGATACCCATCTGGCCGTGCGTGCCGTTCGCAATACAGACGGCAGCCTCGCCTATGTGGTATCGCTGGTTGAAGACATATCACTACGCAAAATGGCAGAACGGCGTGAACACATGCGCCAACACACGTTGGAAAAAGTCGCCAAAGGTCACTCTTTGCAAGAGATAATGTTGCAGGTCATTGAGTCGGTTGAATCGATTTACCCCGAATCCATGTGCTCGATTCTTTTTATGGACGAAGAAGGTAAGCATCTTGTAAGTGGCGCTGCACCGAGTTTACCCGACTTTTTCAACCAAGCCATCAATGGCGTCAAGATTGGCATGAACGTTGGTTCTTGCGGAACTGCAGCTTTTTTAGGAGAGCGGGTAGTTGTCGAAGATATCGTTTCTCACCCGTATTGGGCAAATTATAAAGACCTTGCCGCTGCGGCTGAACGAGGTTCCTGCTGGTCAGAACCTATCTGTTCTACATCTGGCTTAGTTTTAGGCACCTTTGCCATTTATCGAAAAGGGCCAAGCGTCCCAGATGAACAGAAAATTGCTCTCATAGAAAGCGCTGCTAATCTGCTTGGAATCGCTCTCGAGAGAGCTCGTGCGGAAGAAGAGCTCCACCTTGCATCGTCCATCTACACTAGCATCTCCGAAGCTGTGCTGGTGACCGACGCCAATCACAAAATCGTAGCGTTCAACCCAGCCTTTAGTAAAATGACAGGCTATGTACTTGACGACATCCGAGGTCAAGACCCTTTCTTACTCCACTCGGATCGTCACGACGCCAACTTTTTTCAAAGCATGTGGGAAGAGATAACTCTGCGCGGTTTTTGGCAGGGTGAGATCTGGAACCGCCGTAAAAATGGTGAAAACTTCTTAACGTGGCTCACCATCAACGCTATCCGTAATGATAAAGGCGAGATCCAACGCTATATATCCATCGGCTCAGATATCACCAACAAAGCCCGTTCAGATGAACTGATTTGGCGCCAAGCCAACTACGATTTTCTGACTAACTTACCTAACCGCTACATGTTTCAAGACCGTTTAGAACAGGACATGCGTAAATCTCTACGCCAGGGGTCTTTGCTAGCACTGCTATTTATTGATCTTGATCACTTCAAGGATGTCAACGATACCCTCGGACACCCTGTAGGTGACCAGCTACTGGTAGAAGCTTCAGAGCGAATCAGTAGCTGTGTGCGCGAGTCCGATACTGTAGCCCGCATGGGCGGCGACGAGTTCACCGTTATTTTGCCCAAACTACACAGCACTATTGATGCTGAAAAAGTGGCCTCGCAAATTATCAGCGTGCTGGCAGAGCCTTATTCCCTCAATAACGAAACCATCTATGCCGGAGCCAGTATCGGTATTGCCTTCTGTCCGGACGATACCGCAGACGTTGATCAGCTAATCAGTAATGCTGATCAAGCCATGTACGCGTCTAAAGCTCTGGGCCGAAACCGCCTTAGCTATTTCACCCAATCTCTGCATGATGAAGCCCGCGCTCGCCTGAAACTGTTAAATGATATGCGTTCGGCCATCGAGAATCAGCAATTCGAGCTATATTTCCAGCCCATCATAAATCTTGCCAGCGGACGCATCTGCAAAGCAGAAGCGCTGATACGCTGGAATCACCCAGAGCGTGGAATAATCTGTCCCGTTGAGTTTATTCCTCTGGCTGAAGAATCCGGTTTAATTGTCGGGATCGGTGACTGGGTATTTCGCGAAGCTGCATCCAAAGCAAAACGCTGGAGCCAGCTATTTAATAGCAACTTACAAATATCATTAAACATGTCACCGGTGCAGTTTCAGAGTGACGCCTTAAATATCACCGACTGGCTGGCTTACCTACAAATGCTCGGATTAGAAGCAAAAGACCTAAGCATCGAAATTACCGAGAGTCTGTTGCTCAATGCCAGCGATGACGTTAAGAATAAACTACTCCAGTTTAGGGATGCAGGCATTCAAGTTGCCATTGATGATTTTGGTGTGGGCTACTCAGCTCTTTCATATCTGCGGCAGTTGGATATCGACTATCTCAAGATTGATCAGTCTTTTATCAAAAACCTCGATACTGAACACAACGACCGAGTGCTTTGCGAAGTTATTGTCATTATGGCTCATAAATTGGGCCTAAAAGTCACCGCAGAAGGGATCGAAACCGAGGCGCAACGCCGTCTATTACTGGATATCGGCTGTGATCACGGCCAAGGCTACCTCTTTTCCCGCCCACTAACCGCAGCGGCGTTTGAAGAGTTTCTTGTAAATACTATGCAAGTGAAATGAAAGACCAGCCATCTAGCAGCTCGTTAGATGGCTGGGATCACTCTGAGAGTTAGGCAGAATAGTTGGTGTTTTTAGGCTTTCGATACAGATGAACTAAAGCCGTCAACAACTCTGTTCAACAATATGAGCAGAGTTGTTGAGGTGCTGGATTTTACTTATCGAAATGGATGACGGTACGGATACTCTTACCCTCATGCATTAAATCAAAGGCTTCATTGATGCTTTCCAGCCCCATGGTGTGAGTAATAAAGTGATCCAACTTAAACTCACCTTGCAAATAACGCTCAACATAATCTGGCAGCTCAGAGCGGCCTTTAACACCACCAAACGCCGAGCCACGCCATACGCGACCGGTCACCAGTTGGAATGGGCGCGTGCTGATCTCCTGCCCTGCGCCGGCCACACCAATAATCACCGACTCGCCCCAGCCTTTATGGCAGCACTCTAACGCCGAGCGCATCACATTCACGTTACCAATACACTCAAATGAGTAATCAACACCGCCATCGGTTAATTCAACGATCACATCCTGAATCGGCTTATCAAATTTCTGCGGGTTAATACAGTCCGTCGCCCCCAACTGGCGTGCTAAGTCGAACTTACTTTCATTGATATCAATGGCAATAATACGGCTGGCTTTAGCCATTGTTGCGCCGATAATTGCTGACAGACCAATACCACCAAGGCCAAAAATAGCCACTGTCGCGCCTTCTTCCACTTTGGCCGTATTCATCACGGCGCCCATGCCAGTGGTCACGCCACAACCGAGCAAGCACACTTCTTCCAGCGGCGCTTCGGGATTGACCTTCGCCAGCGAAATTTCCGGCAAGACAGTATATTCAGAGAAGGTAGAGCAGCCCATGTAGTGATAGATCGGCTGACCGTCTTTATGAAAACGCGTGGTGCCATCTGGCATCAAGCCTTGCCCCTGAGTTTCACGAATCTTCTGGCACAGGTTGGTCTTGCCTGATTTACAGAACTTACATTCGCCACACTCTGGCGTGTACAAGGGAATGACATGGTCACCCACTTGCACGCTGGTGACGCCCTCACCAATGGATTCAACAATGCCGCCGCCCTCGTGACCTAACACACAAGGAAAAACACCTTCGGGGTCATCGCCGGACAGGGTAAATGCATCGGTATGGCAGACGCCGCTGGCCACGATACGCACCCGCACCTCACCTTTCTGTGGTGGCATCACATCAATTTCTTCGATGGACAGAGGCAGGCCTGGGCCCCAGGCGATGGCAGCTTTGGATTTGATTGATTGTGTCATCAGCGTTATTCCTCTATTTTCGGATAATGTTATGTGACGTCAGAATAAATAAACGTCATATAGAAACACCGTGCAGCCTGTTAATAATTTTACAAGCAGTTTTACGATGCCTTTTAGATCCACAGTGCTAGTAATGGCACTATTATAGTTATCAACTGTGAGAAGATAATCAGCTTGCTTTGTAAATTACTTTTGTTGTCAGGTAACAATCAGTCTATATTTAAACGCACTGATTCAAACCTTTAAAAGACGCTGCACAAAAGAATATACCCGTCGCATAACGCGCACATCAATTAATCGCCAGTAAGTGGCATACGTGCTGTACAGATACAAAAAATTAACACAGGCCGTTATGCACACATCAGTTTTTAGGAGTAAGCATGCTGTATAACTGGGAAGGCATTGCCGAGTTCGTTACCGTTGCAGAAACAGAAAGCTTTACGCTCGCAGCCAAAAAACTAGGCATTTCAACCGCGCATGTCAGCCGCCAAGTCAGCGCGTTGGAATCGCGCTTGGCCACCAAGTTGTTACAGCGCACCACCCGTAAAGTCAGCATTACCGAGGCTGGAACACTCTATTACCAGCGCTGCCGTCAGCTGCTGGATGACTTACAAGAAGCTGAACATGCGATTAGCGACCTGCACAGCAAACCAACAGGCCGACTCAAGATCACCGCACCCGTCACCTATGGTGAACTGATCATTGCGCCACTGATCAATAACTTCATCACCCGCTACCCAGAACTGGAGGTGGAGCTGCAGCTCAGCAATCAAAAAATGGATTTGATTGCTGAGGGCTATGACCTCGGCATTCGCCAAGGCCAACTGCAGGATTCCAGCATGATGGCCAAACGCCTTGCCTCACGCACCCTTTATGTCTGTGCAACGCCGGGCTACCTTGCTGAGTTTGGTGAACCCAGTAAACCAGCAGAGCTCAATCAGCACAATTGCTTACAAGGCTCGCTGGATCATTGGCGTTTTCAGGAAAAAGGCAAAACACGCACGATCCACATCAGCGGCAATCTGCGTTGTAACAGCGGCCGAACCTTAGTTGATGCGGCGTTAAAAGGTCTGGGGATTGTGCAGTTACCGGGAGAATATGTACTGAATTATATCCACAACGGACAACTGCTCGCTTTGCTGGACGAGTACCGCGCACCCGATGAAGGGGTTTGGGCGATTTACCCGCACAACCGCAACCTATTACCCAAAGTGCGCATGCTGATCGACTATCTTGACGAGCAACTGTCCGGGCAGACTGGTTTGCTGTATTGATCGACTGCAATTGTTTTAGACTGCGCTGTCTAGTCATGTCGATAACGGGGTTTTGAATAACACTATGGCGTTGCGGCTCACTAGAAAAATCAAACCAGCGTACTAAAGAGCGCACCCACTGCAGCGGTCAACGCCATTGCCAAGGCGCCCCAAAAAGTAACGCGCGCAGCACCGACAAGTACCGGAGCACCACCTGCTCGGGCAGACACTGAACCTAGCAGCGCAAGAAACAAGAGCGAACTGCCTGAGACCAACCACATAAGCTGTGCAAACGTAAACACAGCAACTATAAGCAGCGGAAGAGCAGCGCCGACTGTAAAAGCCGCGGCGGATGCAAGTGCAGCCTGAATGGGCCGAGCCGCTAAGACATCTGAGATACCCAACTCATCGCGCGCATGCGCACCCAACGCATCATGTTGCATTAACTGGGTCGCCACACTAGAGGCAAGCATCGGATCGAGCCCGCGCTGGACATAAATTGCCGCGAGTTCCGCGTGCTCAAGCTCGGGGAAAGTGGCCAGTTCTTCACGCTCCCGAGCCAGATCGGCGCGCTCAGTATCAGCCTGTGAACTGACCGACACGTACTCACCGGCCGCCATCGACATCGCGCCAGCAACTAAACCGGCAACTCCAGCGATCAAGACACCTTGAGAGTCAGCACCCGCAGCGGCAACGCCCAAGATAAGGCTGGTAGTCGAGACAATTCCATCATTGGCACCCAGAACAGCCGCACGAAGCCAGCCGACCCTTTGTGTTCTATGCTTTTCGGTATGCCTCATACGGCGCTCCTTCTATCAAAATAATAGGCCTCTGAACTCCGTACCAAGAAAATCGCAGAATATTAAAACCACATATCTAACACACTACTTTTGGCGTTTAAAACCAGTTCAAATGAAAACAAAATGTCTCAAACGCACCAACTGTCTACTTATCTTGATATATCGCATATTTTAACAAATACCCATACAACAATAATAATCAATAATAACCAATCTCATACTTGTGTTAATAATAAAACAACGCATTAAAGTGTGTAGCAGTCGACCAGCGCTGGACTCTCGCCATTTCACTAGGTATCATTGCCCACATAAATATCCAGCAAAAAACATAATAATGTTGCTTAAGGAAACGCTGAATAAAACCAATCAAACCAGCCAATCCATGCGGATTTAAAATTCAGCTCTTAAATTTCAACTTCAGGGCCATAAAAAACCTTTTTATCAGCAGTTTTACCCGTTTTTGCTGCTTTTCCCGGCAGCTTACCGGTTTTTAGGCGGATTTATCCCGCCAACGGCATACATCGCTTCGACAAAAACAGGTTTGCCAAGGCAAACAGGCTATAGAGATGGGCTGTGTTTTTCGCCAAGCCACGGTAGCGAGTCTTGCGGTGACCAAAGTGCACTTTGACCCAGTAAAAGGGATGCTCAACCTTGGCGCGTATCCGGCTCTTTAATTTTTCGATTTTGTCAGCCAGTTGACCTTCTTCTGTGCCGCTATCGCGCAGCTTTCGACGCTTTCCATGGCGCATGGCTACCACCCACTCCACATCTTTATCCTTATTTTCTTCCCGTTTGTCAGCCCCCAGATAACCAGAATCACCGTATACCTGCTGTTCCTCGCCGTGTAGCAAAGCATGAGCTTGGTTCACGTCGTGCACGTTGGCCGCAGTGGTGACCAGTGTATGCACCAAACCGCTAGCCGCATCAGCACCGATATGAGCTTTCATGCCAAAGTAATACTGATTGCCTTTCTTAGTGGAGCGCATTTCCGGATCACGGCTTTTACTCTTATTCTTGGTGGAAGGTGGTGCGGCAATAATTGTAGCGTCAACCACCGTGCCTTCCTTGAGGTACAAGCCCTTGCTCGCCAGCTGGTAATTGACCGCAGCAAAAATTTGTTGAGTCAGGCCGTGAGTTTCCAGCAGACGACGAAAACGCAACAAAGTGGTCGCATCCGGCACGGCATCACGCCCAAGATCAATACCCATAAACAGCTGAATTGCTGCGCTGTCATAAACGGCATCCTCAGTTCCTTCATCGGAAAACCCCATGACCTGCTGTAGGATGTACATACGTAACATGCGAGAAAGCCCCATAGTCGGACGACCTCGTTTGCCGTCAGATTTCGGATAGTACGGCTCAATCACTGATTCCAGAACAGACCAAGGCACCAGAGTTTCCAGATCCATCAACAGTCGATCCCGACGGGTTTGCTTCTTTTTGCTGACGAACTCGGCTTCGGCGAAAGTGATTTGCATGACTGTGGACTCGATACTAATTACGGATTGGACTATTTTACCAAAGGCTGCAGCCCGCTTGGGATTTGTTCAGTGTTTCCTTAAATATTGGCCTGTTGGCACAGGGTGCAGGCTTGGGTATTACGCGGGCACAAGTGCTCGCCCTGCGTTTCTAAGGTGTTGTCTCTGCGAGGCCGGAGGCCGTGGCAGTCCATGTTTGTAGCACCGCGTGGTTTGCGGGGTGGATTGCCGCGTCGCTACGCTCCTCGCAATGACCGTGTAAGCATTTGCAATGACGACAGGAGCGCTCGCAATGACAGAAAAACGCTCGCAATGACCGCGTAAAATAATAAGTTTTATACTTTAAGCACGCTACCGCCCTAGGGTTGTTCGCGTATTGCCCCTAAGTCGCATCGTGCTTTGAATTGTGCTGGCCGTGCGTTAAGTTGCTTGCAGGTCGGCCAGGTCGATCAATAATTCGTTTTGCTGGCCTAACAGGCCCAGCAAGATAATGCCTCTTTCGTTACCGTCGAGCTCTTTGAAGATGGCTTGATAGTGCTGAAAGGGGCCACTCTTTAGGGTGACTGCTTGCCCAGCGCTAAATTGCTGGGTGGCTGTATCGCTGTTGCTACGCTGGCGTAAGTCTTCGATGATGCGCTTATCCACTGTCATCACCTGGCCAGCAAAGCTCAGTAACTGACGCACGCCAAAAGTGGAGCGTACTTTGCTAAGCAGCTCGCTTTGCGCATCAGCCTGTAAAAATAAATAGCCTGGAAATAATGGCTCTTGGCGTACCACGCGCTTGCCGCGTGTGATGCGTTCTTTGGTAAACATCGGTACAAACACCACACCACCTTGGCGCTCAAGATTGTCTTGTGCGCGCAGTTCTTGCTTAGACTTGGTCAGTACCACATACCAATTTTTGCTGTACTGCTCTGTGATCGCTGCAGATGTAAGCATGATTTTTCCAGACGCGCCATAATGCATTCCTTCGCCAAGCACTGATTTATCCTAAACAAGCTGTAGAAAGCGTATTCATGCTTAAAAGAGAAGTGCATCACAATTATTAAGCAAATAAGAATAAGCGCTGCGTACTATACCCGTGCTAGACCGCTTTAACGAGTATTTCGCGGCATTTACCTATTTAATATCAATGTATCGTATCTTTTCCCTAGAGCACAAAACCTTTGTTTAAGCGCCCAGAACCTTTGCCCTAGGGTCTGGAACCTTTGCTGCAAGGCTGGTTCAGCCGTATAGCGCTGGTTATGAGTTTAAACGAGTGCTGTCATTCCACAGGGACGCTCTCGCCCATAGATTGGTGTTTATTAGGGGGTTGACCGATTGGGCCAGAGAGCGATTATTGGCTGCGCAGAAACGAAAAAACCCGTTAAGTTTTAAGGCTTAACGGGTTTTCGTAATATGGCGCAGTGGACGGGACTCGAACCCGCGACCCCCGGCGTGACAGGCCGGTATTCTAACCAACTGAACTACCACTGCGTAACACTTGAAAGATTATGGTGGGTGATGACGGGATCGAACCGCCGACCCTCTGCTTGTAAGGCAGATGCTCTCCCAGCTGAGCTAATCACCCATGGTCTTTCGAAGAGGTGCGTATGATAGACAGCAGAAAGGCTTTTGGCAAGTGCAACCGGCGTTGTGAGCAAAATAAAAAGCCTTCCCGCTTATTTCTAAGGGGGAAGGCCTGTATGCGCTAGGCTAGCGCAGCTGAATCCGCAACTTAGCTGTTATCAATAATCACCTTAAGCGCTTTTTCTTTGCTGGCATTGGAGAACACCTCATAGGCGCGCATAAAATCAGCAAACGGGAAGCGGTGCGTGATCATCTCAGCAGGCTTGAGCTTGCCGGACTCGACGTTTTTCAACAACATAGCCGTGGTGTTGGTATTCACCAAGCCTGTGGTCAGGGTGATGTTTTTAATCCACAGGTCTTGCAGCTGCAGATCAACGCTGGAGCCGTGCACACCGACGTTGGCGATATTGCCGCCTGGGCGCACAACGGCTTGGCAGATATCAAAGGTCGCGGCAATGCCCACAGCCTCAATCACCACATCAATGCCATCTTTGGTCATCGCCAGCAGTTCAGCTGCCGCATCACTGGTCGCGCTGTTAATCACATCCGTAGCACCGAAGGTTTTCGCCATGGCTAAGCGTGAGTCATCAATGTCGACCATAATTAAGCGCGCCGGCGAGAAAAACTGTGCGGTTAATAACGCCGCCATACCAATCGGCCCTGCACCAATAATCGCAACGGTATCGCCGGGCTGGACTGCACCGTAGAGCACGCCAATTTCAAAACCAGTGGGCAAAATATCACTGAGCATCACCAGCGCTTCTTCATCAGAGCCTTCTGGGACATGGTGCAAGCTGTTATCCGCATGCGGGGTGCGTACATATTCTGCTTGGGTGCCATCGATCAAGTGGCCGAGAATCCATCCGCCATCCTCACAATGGGAATACAGTTGTTTTTTACAGTAATCACATTTACCGCAGGCACTGACGCAAGAAATAATGACGCGATCGCCTTTTTTAAAACGGGTCACCGCGCTACCCACCTCCTCAACAATGCCAACACCTTCGTGGCCGAGGATGCGCCCCGGCGTCACCGCAGGCACATCACCTTGCAGAATGTGCAGATCGGTTCCGCAAATTGTGGTTTTAACAATTTTCACAATCGCATCGGTGGGTTGTAGGATTTTTGGTGCGGGCACCGTCTCTAACGACTTAACACCTGGGCCACCGTAAACAATAGCTTGCATTTCATTTGGCATAGTCATGATTGATTCCTCACTTATTTCTCCGTCCAAACTGGACGTGGGTTGTCAGCGCTGTTGCAAAAGCAAATGGAGCGACTCGCTCACCCATCATCGGCCCTGTATGGTTAATAAACAATGACATAGATCACAGAGGCAGGATTGATATATCTAAGCTTAAAGTATGAGCGGGTCGTACAAGCGCGTAAGCGTAAGTGTCAGCTCGGCTCAATAGTCAAGGGATGCGTCACAGCGATCGTGGAGGGTGTGATGGTGGTGCCGTAGGCCAGCACCTCAACCCCAGTAGCTTTGGCCTCAGCCAGCGCTGCAGCGTAGTCAGGGTCGATCTCTTTGGCTGCGCGCACTGCGCTAATCCCGCTCAGGTTGACGCAATAAATCAGCACCGCACGTTGGCCACTGGCAGCCAATGCGGTTAACTCACGCAGATGTTTAGCGCCGCGCGTGGTGACTGCATCAGGAAAGGCAGCGGTATCGGTATCAGCAAAACCCAAGGTGACGCTTTTTACTTCAACAAACACTGATTGCTCGTCGAACGCTAAGCAAAAGTCCGCGCGGCTGTTTTCTGCACCGTATTTCACTTCACGGCGCAGCTGAGTAAAGCCGGCCAGCTCAGTAATCACTCCAGCCATGAGTGCTTCTTCAACTAAGCGATTGGCACGCCCAGTATTAATGCAGGCCATGCGCCCGTGTGGGGTTTCGACCAATTCCCAAGTGGCTTTGAGCTTGCGCTTAGGATCGTCATTGCGGCTGAACCAGACCCGCGCGCCCTCGGCCATGCAGTTCTTCATCGAGCCAGTATTGGCGCAATGCGCGGTAAGCAGACTGCCATCGGCACATTCAATATCGGCAAAGAAACGCTTATAACGCTTGAGTAAGCGCCCTTCTTCTAAGACGGGGTCAAACTGCATGCTGCGCCTTCCAGCTGATTAAGCCACGGGCGATGCGCTCAACCGCCTGCTCTAGACGCGGCACGCTTTGTGTATAGGCAAAACGCACATGCTGATGAGCGCGCGAACGGCCAAAATCCACGCCTGGGGTAATGGCTACTTGTTCGGTTTCTAAAAAGTGGCGGCAAAAATCAAAGGCATCACCGCCAAAATCTGAAATATCGGCATACAGATAAAACGCACCCTGCGGCTCGACTTCAATCTTAAAGCCCAATTCACGCAGCGCCGGTAATAAGTAATCGCGGCGTGCAGCAAACTCAGCGCGGCGCTCTTCAAAAATTGCAATGGTCTCTGGCTGAAAACAGGCCAAGGCAGCATGCTGTGACAAAGTCGGCGCACTGATATAGATATTTTGCGCGAGCTTTTCCAGCTCAGGCACTGCTGCCTCTGGTGCCACTAACCAGCCTAAGCGCCAGCCAGTCATGCCAAAGTATTTTGAAAAACTATTGAGGACAAAAGCGTCGTTATCCACTTCTAAAACACTGGTGGCATCCATGCCATAAGTCAGGCCATGGTAAATCTCATCCACCAATAAATGTCCACCACGCTGATGCAACGCCGCTGATAAGGCTTTTAATTCTTCGCGACTCAGCACCGTACCGGTTGGGTTTGCCGGTGAAGCGACCAACGCACCGACACTGTCTTGATCCCAGTAGCGCTCAACCAAGTCTGCAGTGAGCTGATAATTCACTTCGGGCCCGACCGGCACCAGTTGTGCATTGCCTTCAACTAAACGCAAAAAATGACGATTGCAGGGATAGCCCGGATCGGCCAGCAACAAATGCTTACCCGGATCAACCAATAAGGCACTGCTCAGCAGCAACGCACCAGAACCACCTGGGGTGATTATAATCCGTTCGGGGTTAATATCGAGGCCGTAACGGCTGGCGTAAAATCCAGCGATGGCCTCACGCAAAGCAGGCAAACCGCGCGCCGCAGTATAACGTGTATGACCTGAGGCTAATGCAGCTTGGCCGGCTTGAATAATCGGCTCGGCGGTATTGAAATCCGGCTCACCAATTTCTAAATGAATCACGTCGTGGCCTGCAGCTTGCAGCTCATTGGCGCGCTGTAATAAGGCCATCACATGAAAGGGTTCAATTGCGCGACTGCGGGCGCTATAGGAAAAAGACATCGTATTCACTCTTAAAAATAACGGTGTGAGTCGAGCAATTATTTAAATTCAGCCAGCTGCTCATATAACTGCTCAAGTGCTGCAAATATCTGCAAGCTCGGGCGCTCTAAGCCGTGACCGATACCTCTACTTCTTGGTCAAGCGCAAGACTCAGCACGCGTTCCGCCGCGTGCAGGGTTGATACACCACCGAGTCCGCCAAGGCAGTTGAGGAAGACAACGCGCACGGCCATCATAACAATTGGCGAGGCGTACGATACAACCAAAACAGCACCGGTGTGGCCAACGCCAGCAAGATCACAACCGGCATCTCTAGGCCAATAACTTTTGCCACAGCCGCCGCCCAAGCCGGAATGCAGGCGTACCATAAGGCATGCAAACGCGTATACAGTAAGCTCTGCCAAGCAGCAGATTCTTGCCCCGTATGACGCGCTTTACCTAAGGTAATGACCGCATGTTTAAACCGCTGAAAGGGTTTATGACTTAAAAATAACAATGATAACGATAGGACAAAAAACGACAGCGAGAACAGCTCTGTGTGCTCCCCCAAATCAAAACTTCGTGAAGGAAACAACCATACAGGAAACAGCGCCACAATCAGCTGCAGCCACCACAACACACGCAAGGTGCGCCGCGCGTCGTTAGGGCTCATGATTCATGCTCAGCCTGATGTTCACGGCCCAGTAAATGGCCTAATTTGCCAGCTTTCGTCGCTAGATACAGTTTATTATAGATGTTTTGTCCGACCTGCAGCGGCACACGCAGCGCCACTTCAACACCGAAATCTTGCAGTGCGCTGACTTTGCGTGGGTTATTGGTCATCAGTTTCAAGCAATGCACACCCAAATGATCCAGCATCGGCTGGCAAATCGAGTAATCGCGTAAATCCGCAGCAAAGCCCAGCTGCTCATTGGCTTCAACTGTATCCGCCCCAGCATCTTGCAAATTATAGGCGCGGATTTTATTCAGCAGACCAATACCGCGACCTTCTTGGCGCAGATACAACAAGACCCCGCGCCCTTCTTCGGCAATCGCACGCAAAGCGGCCTCAAGCTGTGCGCCACAATCGCAACGCAAACTAAACAGGGCGTCACCGGTCAGGCACTCAGAATGCAAGCGACCGAGCACAGGCTGACCATCAGCGATGTCCCCTAAGGTTAATGCAACATGCTCTTTACCGGTTTCTTCATCAAAGAATCCGTGCATGGTGAACTCGGCAAACGGGGTGGGTAATTTGGAGGCAGCGACAAAGACGACAGACACCAGAACAACTCCTAGGCTTTTATAGGTGGCGCATTGTAGCGCTTCACCTCTAACTCGAACAGGCAAACCGACATTATGTTAATTTCAGTCAAATACATGCTCACTCAAACAACGCATCCAAGGCGTCTTCAAGACGGGTAACAGCGATCACTTCCAAGCCAGGCAAGGTTTCTCGCGGCGCATTGGCTTTAGGCACAATGGCCCGTTTAAAGCCATGTTTGGCCGCTTCTTTTAAGCGCTCCTGACCACTGGGCACCGGACGAATTTCACCGGATAAGCCGATTTCGCCAAACACTAACAAGCCATGCTCCAGCGGACGGTTGCGCAAACTGGAAATAATGGCGGCCATCAAAGCTAAATCCGATGCAGTTTCCAACACTTTTACGCCACCGACAACGTTAAGAAATACATCTTGGTCGTGGGTTGGAATACCGCCATGGCGGTGCAATACGGCGAGTAACATAGCCAAACGGTTTTGATCCAGCCCGACCGTTACGCGACGCGGATTACCTAAATGACTGGTATCAACCAAGGCTTGCACTTCAATCAGCATCGGTCGCGAGCCTTCCCACGTTGCCATCACCACACTACCAGAGACTGCCTCTTGGGCGCGGTTGAGAAAAATCGCCGAAGGGTTCGAGACTTCCTTTAGACCGCGATCCGTCATACCAAACACGCCCAGCTCATTGACCGCACCAAAACGGTTTTTCACCGCGCGCAACATGCGTAAGCGGCCATCTGACTCACCTTCAAAATACAGCACGGTATCCACCATGTGCTCCAGCACGCGCGGCCCGGCTAATGCGCCGTCTTTAGTGACATGCCCGACTAAGAAAATCGCGGTGCCGCTTTGTTTGGCATAACGCACCAGCAAGGCCGCACTTTCACGCACTTGCGAAACGCCGCCGGGCGCAGATTGTAATTGTTCGGTGAAAATTGTTTGAATCGAATCAATCACCATCACCCGCGGTTTTTCTCGGCGTGCGACGGCTAATATCGTTTCAATGCAGGTTTCGGTCATGACTTTGAGCTTGTCTTGCGGTAAATCCAACCGGCGTGCGCGCATCGCCACTTGTTGCTGCGACTCTTCGCCAGTCACATACAACGCAGGAATGGTTTTGGCCATATTGCACATGGTCTGCAGGAGAATAGTGGATTTACCAATACCGGGATCACCGCCGAGCAAGACTACTGAGCCATCGACTAAACCACCGCCGAGGACGCGGTCGAGTTCGCCAGATTGGGTGGAAAAACGCGGGACTTCTTCGACACTGACTTGCGCTAGGGTTTTTAGCTCAGTCTGATCACCGGCCCAACCAGCACGACCGCTTTTTTCTGAAACACCAGCTTCGATGATTGTTTCAACCAGTGTATTCCAAACACCGCACTCGCCACACTGGCCTGCCCATTTTGGAAAAGTAGATCCACACTCTGTACAGCCGTACATACGTCTGGCCTTCGCCATACCGCGCTCCCCTATTTGCGATGTTGTTTTGATTTTTTGTATTGATGAGTCTGATCTTAATGCACTGGTATTGTATACAGCGGTCTAACAAATGCAAACTCACAACCCTTCACACTTCTTGCAAAGCACACCGATGATCAATAGCAGTGTGCGGGTTTTGTGGCAAGCGCAGCCAAGGATGGCGCAGCGTCCGCATCACGCCAGGAAGGCGTGTTAAGGGAAGAACAACACCTGCACGCTGCAATATGCACAAATCATGCTCAATGCTTTTGACTTTAAGTTACCAATAGCCGAGCAGCATCCCGTACTTCGGAATTGGTGTTTGTCCGTCGATGAACCCATCCAGGGTTCAACTCCGGCGCTCACCATCCCTGGCTCGCTTGTCACACCAACCCCGAAGTACTCGTTGATCAACGGTGTGGTGAGCATGATTGATATAGGGCTCGTCTGTTTCTGATGGCTTTTGTTTAGGGGGCTTGGTCTAACAACACAGCATGGCTCTGCGAGCTTGAGTTTGTAGAAGACTAGAAAACCATACCAATGATCAACAGCAGTGTGCGGGTGTTGTGGCAAGCGAAGCCAAGGATGGCGCAGCGCCCGCATCACGCCAGGAAGGCGTGTTAAGGGAAGAACAACACTTGCACGCTGCAACACGCACAAATCATGCTCGATGCTTTTGTATTTTGATTTTTCAGTAAGTACGCAGCATTGCTTTATAAGGCCGGGTTTTTTACAAGACTGGAAAACCATACCGATGATCAATAGCAGTGTGCGGGTGTTGTGGCAAGCGCAGCCAAGGATGGCGTAGCGCCCGCATCACGCCAGGAAGGCGTGTTAAGGGAAGAACAACACTTGCACGCTGCAACACGCACAAATCATGCTTGATGCTTTTGTATTTTGATTTTTCAGTAAGCACGCAGCATTGCTTTATAAGGCCTGAGTTTGTAGAAGACTAGAAAACCGTACCGATGGTCAATAGCAGTGTGCGGGTGTTGTGGCAAGCGAAGCCAAGGATGGCGCAGCGCCCGCATCACGCCAGGAAGGCGTGTTAAGGGAAGAACAACACTTGCACGCTGCAACACGCACAAATCATGCTGGCTTTTTATTTTGATTTTTCGTAAGACGCGTTGCAGTGGTTTCGCGCCCCCAGCATTCGGGTGTTTGGCGCGAGCCAAGGGGCGCGCGCCCGCTCCCCAGGAAGGCGTGTTGGCCCCCCTCAACACGCACAAATCATCTCAATGCTTTTGCTTGTAGATTTACTGGTGAGCGTGACACGTATAAATATGAGCTTTGCGGGCGAGCCGCCCGCGCTCAAAACAACCTAAATATGAATACCATTAACCACCACAACCGCCACAGCAACCGCCCGCTGGGTGAGTCAACTTACGCATCAATATCGCCTGCAGCGCAGTACACTGCTGCTCAAGCATTTGCGTGTCATCCGCATTAAGCGTCTCTGTACCCGCCTGCACTGCAGCTAAACGCACAGCCAACTGCTCATACTCAGCAACTCGCGCAGCAAAACTCGAATCGTCTTCACACAAATCTATTAAATCTTGTGCAAGATTAGGCGCATCTTTAATCAAAGGGTGAACTGCAGTTGTCATTAGAAAATCCTCGTCGTCGTGTATGCAAATACAATACAGCTCGAAGCAGAAACCACACTTGATTGCAGTCAAGAGCTTTTAATTACAAAATAACTTGCGCCAAACACAAACGAGAAGTATTCTTATTTACAGCATTTAACACACAGCACAGGAAGACCTTATGACCTATTTTATTGATGCTTGGCTCGATCGCCCACAACCGTACCTACGGATCATTAACCGCTTAACAGGTCATGTCTGTGTAAAAATCGAAGGAGAAGAACTAGAAGAGTTACGCGAACAAGGCGCGCTGGATATAAACGACTTAAACAGTCCCGAACCTTTACTGATCAAGGAACAAGTGCGTCATTTATTTTTAATATGCTATGCCCAAGCAGCGCGCTTGAGCACAACACAGGCTTTAGCTGATAATTAAGCTACAACCTCAAGCAATTCAACATCAAACACTAACGTACTGTGCGCAGGAATGCTGCCAACCGCTTGGTCAGCGTAAGCCAATTCACTCGGCACGCATAAACGCCATTTACTACCACAGTTCATTAACTGCAGCGCTTCAGTCCAGCCGGCAATCACACCCGCGACTGGGAACTCTGCTGGCTCGCCGCGCTGATAGGAGCTATCAAACACTGAGCCATCAATAAGGGTACCGTGGTAATGCACACGAACAGTACTTTCGCCGCTAGGCTGTGCGCCGTTACCTGCTTCAATCACTTCATACTGTAGACCTGACGCTAAAGTCGTCACGCCTTCTTTTTTAGCGTTACTTGCTAAAAACTCAATACCTGCAGCAGCAGCTACTTTAGCTTGTTTTTCTGCTTCTGCTTCCATGCGCTCACGGATCACAGTGAAGCTGGCATTCAACTCATCACCTGAAACAGCCAATGGCTCGCCATTAAACGCAGCACGCAAACCAGTGACCACTGCATCAATACTGATACCCGGCGGTGGGTTTTGACGTAACTGCTCACCCATTTGACGACCGATACCATAACTTACTCGTGCTTCATCAGTGCTCAGATCTAACTCAGACATGCATGCCTCCATTGGCAAATAAAAACCGCACGTTGCGGTGGATTGAAAGTCTATTAAGGCGCAGTATCCTAACAGAGCTACTGTAAAAACCCGAGCTAAAAACCATACTCTTTACCCCTTTTTGGAGAGTTTTATGATGATTCGTTCTCTATTATTGCTCAGCATGTTGGTTTTAAGTGCGTGCCAATCCCATCGCCTGGTCGAGCTTGATTACCAACCCGAGCGCAATTACCACAGCCTGCAAAGCTGGCAATGGGCTGAGCCTGCCATACAATTTGTACCGGACGCTGACCAGCATAAAAGTGATCTGGACGCCGAGCGTGTGCGCAATGCCATTAGCGTGCAATTAACCCAACAAGGTTTTCAACACAGCGACAACGCTCAATTACAGGTGCGCGCTTGGTTAATTACCGAAGAGCAACAACAGCGCACTCAGATTATGCAAAGTGATTATTGGGGCCCAATGTGGGGGCCAAGCATGCGTGCAGAAAGTTATGACACAAGCTACAGCACGCAAAAGTTGCAAATTGACCTGCTCGACGCCAGCACCCAACAGCTGATTTGGCGCGGAAGCGATAGCTGGACATTGCCACAACAGCGCATCAGCCCTACAGCGCGGGATACTAAACTGCGTCAACAGGTACAGCAGATTTTGCAGCACTTCCCGCCACAGTAAGCGTGCTAGCCTTATAAAACACCATAAAATCATGCTTTTATGGCAAGATAGCGCTTTATAATTGTGCTGTAGAGTGTCTTATGTCTCCGCAAATTTATTGGTCATTACTGGCCATGGCATTTGTTTCTGGTGCACTGATGCCGCTGCAAGCCGGTATCAACGGCTTGCTGGCCAAAGAAGTATCCAGCGTGTTAAATGCCGCCACTGTGTCATTTTTAGTCGGCACGATGGCCTTATTGGCTTTAGCTTTATTCCAGCGCGATACCGTCAGCATTGAATCGCTCAAAAATTTACACTGGTGGCATTGGGCGGGCGGTCTGCTGGGTGCATTTTTTGTATTTACCGCAGCCTTTGTCGCACCACGCATCGGTGCTTTATTGTTTATGGTATTAGTCCTGCTCGGCCAACTCAGCAGCGCGGTGTTTCTCGACCACCAAGGCTGGGTCGGCTACAAAGAAATCCCAATTAATTTTGGCAAGATTGCCGGCTTACTGTTGATTTTAGGTGGTATTTGGGTGGTGCGCCGCAGTTAAGCCACGCCCAAACCCACATCTAAAGCAGCCTGATGACGGGCTGCTGCTTAATAGAAAACAAGTAAAGCCAAGATAACACCGCGCCAGACTGGAGAATGCTTCAGCCCGAGCGCGCTCTCGACTATGCTATTGCCACATAAATTAAGTGAGTCTGTTATGCGCATTTTGTTTATTGCCTTTTTATGCTTATTGCACCTGCCAGCTTATGCCGGTTTTTTCAGCCCTTCAGATAACAACTCAAGCACTGCAATACTCAATAACAGTGCTGATTTTTTACCGGTTGAACAGGCGTTTCAAGCCCAAGCCATTGAAGACTCAGAAAACACTATTGCTATCCGTTTTAGCAATGCCGATGGCTATTACCTGTATCGCCACCGTTTATCCTTTAGCACAGCATCGCCCGGTGTCAGTTTTGGTGAGCCACTCCTGCCCGACGGTGAGGAGCGCAGCGATGAGTTCTTTGGCGACATTGAGGCCTACTACGGCAGCTTAGATATTATTTTGCCGGTGATTAACCCTGACAACCTACCCTACACCTTAGACGTGGGCTATCAGGGTTGTGCTGACCAAGGCTTGTGCTACCCACCTGAAGTACTGTCTTTCGATTTTAATCAGCCGATCAGCGCCAGCACCGCCACTTCTACCTGGACGTGGCAAGAAATTGCGTTATTTTTTCTCGCCGGCTTAGGTCTGACCTTTACCCCTTGTGTGCTACCAATGTTACCGATTTTGACCGGCGTGGTGCTGCGCGGTGAGATTGGCGGCGCGCGCAGCTTTATTTTGTCTAGCGTTTACGTGGTGTCAATGGCGCTGTGTTTTGCGGTATTGGGCGCGCTAATGGGCGTATTTGGTGCTGAACTGAATATTCAAGCACGTCTACAGTCACCTTGGGTACTGATCCCTTTTGCCGCGTTTTTTGCTCTGTTTGCCTTAGCCATGTTTGGCCTGTTTGAAATGCGTCTGCCACAGTTTATCAGCGCTCCATTGCAGACATTATCCGGAAAAACCAAGGGTGGCTCTATTATTGGCGCGGCAGTGCTGGGGGTGTTTTCCAGCTTGCTAGTGTCGCCCTGCGTCTCCGCACCATTGGCCGCAGCCTTGTTGTATATCAGCGCCAGTGGCGATGCTTGGGGCGGCGGTTTAAAACTGTTGGCGCTGGGACTGGGCATGGGCGCACCACTGGTGCTGTTTGCTACTGGCGGCGGCAAGCTCCTACCCAAGTCCGGCGCGTGGATGCTGGCCGTGCGTAATGCCTTTGGCGTACTGCTACTGGCCGTCGCCCTCTGGCTGCTGGACCGTATCCTGCCCGGCCCTGTCACTTTACTGTTGTGGGGTGCACTCGCCGCAGGCGTGGCGATCCAGCTGGGTACTTTGGAGTTTGCTAAAAAAACTGCCACGCAAAAAATGGCGCAGTTACTCGGTCTGGCGCTGTTGGTCTATGCACTCAGCGCTTGGGTCGGCGCGTTGCAAGGTCAATCCAATCCATTACAGCCGCTACCCAGTAGCAGTGACAGCTTGATATTCAGTACTGGCAACAACACCAACGCAGCAAGCAATAACCTCGCTAGCACGCCTACAGCGTGGTTAACGACCACTGACGTTAAGGTCTTGCAGCGTCAACTCGATCAAGCTCAACAAGCCGGTCAGCCAGCCATTGTCGATTGGTATGCGGACTGGTGCATCAGCTGCAAAGTCATCGAGCGCAATGTGCTGGAACACCCACAAGTTCGCGGGCTGTTTCAACAGGGCAATTATCAATTATTGCGTTTAGACATCACCGAAAACACGCCTGAGCACCGTGCGTTACTCAATCAATTCCAACTGTTTGGCCCACCGGTGATTCAGTTTTTTGCCGAGAATGGCAGTGAGCTGGACGCGTTGCGGGTGGTCGGTGAAATTGATGCGCCTGAGTTTATCCAGCGCCTGAATCAAGCCGCAGCTATGCGTTAATTCGATATTTAGGTTTAATGAGGCTGAGGGTGGGCATTTATGCCCGCTGAATCAAACCGCAGATATGCGTTAATTCGATATTTAGGTTTAATGAGGCTGTAGGGCGGGCATTTATGCCCGCGAGCGGATTTTCAAACCATGCCAAATCACACCGTGACCCTTGATAATCCCTGCACAAATATGCCGCTAAAAGCAACAATTGGTGTGCAATCACAGAGGTATCATCCAAAACCCGCAGATAAATACATTGGCAAAACCCGTGCGCGCTATTCACGCGGGCACAAGTGCCCGCCCTACGTTTTGGCCGTTTTGAGGTGTTTTGATCGTCCATTTATGGGCGACAATTCAGCCATCCACGCGCCTAGGCTGTAGGGCGGGCATTTATGCCCGCGAGCGGGTTTTCAAACCATGCCAAATCACCCCGTGACCCTTGATAATCCCTGCACAAATATGCCGCTAAAAGCAACAATTGGTGTGCAATGACAGAGGTATCATCCAAAATTCGCAGATAAATATATTGGCAAAACCCGTGCGCGCTATTCACGCGGGCACAAGTGCCCGCCCTACGTTTTGGCCGTTTTGAGGTGTTTTGATCGTCCATTTATGGGCGACAATTCAGCCATCCACGCGCCTAGGCTGTAGGGCGGGCATTTATGCCCGCGAGCGGATTTTCAAACCCTGCGAGATCGCACCGTGAGCATTGATAATCCCTGCACAAATATGCCGCTAAAAGCAACAATTGGTGTGCAATGACAGAGGTATCATCCAAAACCCGCAGATAAATACATTGGCAAAACCCGTGCGCGCTATTCACGCAGGCACAAGTGCCCGCCCTACGTTTTGGCCGTTTTGAGGTGTTTTGATCGTCCATTTATGAGCGACAAATCAACCATCCACGCACCTAGACTGTAGGGCGGGCATTTATGCCCGCGAGCGGGTTTTCAAACCATGCCAAATCACCCCGTGACCCTTGATAATCCCTGCACAAATATGCCGCTAAAAGCAACAATTGGTGTGCAATGACAGAGGTATCATCCAAAACCCGCAGATAAATACATTGGCAAAATCCGTGCGCGCTATTCACGCGGGCACAAGTGCCCGCCCTACGTTTTGGCCGTTTTGAGGTGTTTTGATCGTCCATTTATGAGCGACAATTCAGCCATCCACGCACCTAGACTGTAGGGCGGGCATTTATGCCCGCGAGCGGATTTTCAAACCCTGCGAGATCGCACCGTGAGCATTGATAATCCCTGCACAAATATGCCGCTAAAAGCAACAATTGGTGTGCAATGACAGAGGTATCATCCAAAACCCGCAGATAAATACATTGGCAAAACCCGTGCGCGCTATTCACGCAGGCACAAGTGCCCGCCCTACGTTTTGGCCGTTTTGAGGTGTTTTGCAAAGAGCGGTTACTGACGCTCAATCATCATCAAACTGGTAGCTGCCGGGCGCCAGATTATCAAAGCGCGTGTACTTACCTTGGAAGGCTAAACGCACCGTACCAATCGGGCCGTTACGTTGCTTACCAATAATCACCTCAGCAACACCCTTGTACTCGGTTTCAGGGTGATAGACCTCGTCACGGTAGACAAACATAATCACGTCAGCATCTTGCTCAATGGCCCCTGACTCACGCAAGTCAGAGTTAATCGGGCGTTTATTTGGGCGCTGCTCAAGCGAACGGTTAAGCTGCGACAATGCCACAACAGGGCAGTTAAATTCTTTTGCCAACGCCTTTAATGAGCGCGAAATTTCAGAAATCTCGTTGGTACGGTTATCACTACCACTGCCGCCGAGCTGCATCAATTGCAGGTAGTCGACCATAATCAAACCAATCTCACCATGCTCACGCGCCAAGCGACGGGTACGTGCACGCATATCTGAAGGGCTGATCCCTGCCGAGTCATCAATAAATAATTTACGCCCTTCGAGCAAGTTCACTGCTGAAGTTAGACGCGGCCAATCATCATCATCTAAACGACCGGCACGTACTTTAGTTTGGTCAATACGCCCTAAAGAAGAGAGCATGCGCATCACCAAGGATTCAGCCGGCATCTCCAGGGAATAGACTAAAATCGCTTTATCAGAACGCATCAGTGCATTCTCGACCAGGTTCATGGCAAAGGTGGTTTTCCCCATCGACGGACGACCGGCCACGATAATTAAATCTGAGGGCTGCAAGCCACTGGTTTTTTCATCTAGATCAGTAAAGCCAGTAGAAATACCGGTAATGGCCTCATCACTATTGAATAAGGTATCAATGGTATCAATCACGTTGGCTAATAAGTCATTTAGACCGACTGGGCCACCGGTTTTCGGACGCGCTTCAGCGATTTCAAAAATTTTACGTTCAGCTTCGTCAAGAATCTCACTGCCACTTCGACCCTTGGGTGCATAAGCACTGTCAGCAATATCATTACTGATACTAATCAGTTGGCGTAAGGTAGCGCGCTCACGAATAATTTGCGCATAGGCTTTAATATTCGCAACCGAAGGAATATTTCTAGCTAAATCACCTAAATAGGCCAAGCCGCCAATTTGACTGAGCTGCCCTTCTTGATCCAATTGTTCAGATAAGGTAACTACATCAAAGGGTTCGTTACGTTCTGCTAAGCGTGCAATCGCGCGAAAAATCAAGCGATGATCTTGTCGATAAAAATCACCATCCGACACCTGATCAAGCACCCGCTCCCAGGCATTATTATCCAGCATTAATCCGCCCAGCACAGATTGCTCAGCTTCCACCGAATGCGGCGGCAGCTTTAGGGCTGCTGTTTCTAAATCATACTGTTGGGGAACGTCTATTTCGTTCATGCATTACACCCACTGTAAGCAAAGCTCATATCAATCGAGCTATTAAACAACAAAAGGCACGCATCCATACAGATAACGTGCCTTTTGTACCATCGATTAACAAATCGTTAACCAATAGGGCGATTAGCCTGCAACTACAATCAATTTGACTGTAGCTTCAATGTCAGTGTGCAAATGCACAGTCACATCGTATTCGCCAGTTTGACGAATGGTGCCGTACGGCAAGCGTACTTCACTTCTGTTCACTTCAACGCCAGAAGCAGTCAGTGCATCAGCAATATCGTGGGTACCGATAGAACCGAATAACTTGCCTTCTTCACCTGTGTTAGCAGTGATAGTCACTTCCAACTCAGACAATTGAGCAGCACGTGCTTCTGCTTCTGCACGCTTCTCGGCAGCAGCTTTTTCAAGTTCTGCACGACGCGCTTCAAAAGCGGCAACGTTTGCTGCAGTTGCAGCTGTTGCTTTGCGTTGTGGTAATAAGAAGTTACGTCCGTAACCGGACTTAACTGTTACTTTGTCGCCCAGGTCGCCCAGGTTTGCGACTTTTTCTAGCAGGATGACTTCCATTTGAGTCTCACCTCTTGAATTTCAACGTTCACCGTTCGCAGAATCGGAATCATTATTTTGAGACCGCAATCCACGAAAATCAAAAACACTATCAATGATAGCCAGTACCACTAAAAACGGATAAACCACCTGTGTAAACAGCACAATACCGATATACAAACCAATCAGCCAAAAGTTACCGGTACGGTAGCGAGCGACCAATCCATGCACAACAGCCAAGCCTGCGATCATCAGTGGCACACTGCACACGGGCGTTAATACTGCAGCCTGTATCCCGAGGCTTGGCGCAAACAACATACCAAACACTAGGGGGAACACTATCCCAACCGGTAGACGCAAGCTTTGAAACTCGAGCCCAAACCCGCCTGGGTTATATAACGCTGCTTGCCAGTAACGCGCAATAAGCACACTCAGTACACAAAGTATTTGCAACACCGCTGCCATCAAGCCGGTTAACACCGGGGCAATCAAGCTTTGTAATTGCAAACGCTGTTCAGTGGTTAACTGCTCATAAAGCTCTGAGAGTATTTTGGGCATCAACGCATTCAGCTCTGCAGCTAAATCCGTTAAGGGCTGGGCGAAAACAACACCCAACACCCAAGTACAAAATACACCAACCAACAGACTTACAAGTAAGACTCTTGACCAAGACCCTGTTGCACGCAAGGTGTACGCCATTGCTAGAGCACCAAGCAACCCCAAAAGAGGTCGTGGATCAGCAAAATAGGCCCACAACAAAGCGGGTAACAACGCCCAAATAATAACGCTTAATGCGTCATTCAGGCCGCGTCGTAACAGCACTAAACTTACAGCAGCAGCGCTGAGCCAAAACATCATCGGCACAGCAGATGCTAAAACCACCACACTGATGGCTTGTACACGCCCACGCATAATAAATTCAGCGAGTATACGCATGCACTAACCTATCCATTTATACGGCACAGCAAAAAATCAATTGTTGTGACTGTCGGTGTATGGCAGCAATGCTAAAAAGCGTGCGCGTTTGATTGCAGTGGACAATTGGCGCTGATATCTAGCTTTAGTGCCAGTAATACGGCTTGGTACAATCTTGCCCGTTTCTGATACATAAGCTTTCAATGTATTTAAATCTTTGTAATCGATTTCTTTTACATCTTCAGCTGTGAAACGACAAAACTTACGGCGGCGGAAAAAACGTGCCATGATTGTGGCTCCTCAATTAGCTCTAGGATTACTCATCAACTTCGCTGTCGCTGTCACTGTCGTCATCACCATCTTCATCGGTGTCTTCGGCAGTTTCAGGACGTTCACGACGCTCACGACGCTCGCTACGGTTCTCTTCAGCCTTCAACATCTCAGACTGTTCAGTAACCGCTTCGTCGCGACGGATGATCAAGTTACGCAATACGGCATCGTTATAGCGGAAACTGTCTTCCAGTTCTGCTAAAGCTTTGCTGCTGCACTCAACGTTGAGCAAAATGTAGTGAGCTTTATGGATGTCGTTGATAGGGTAAGCTAATTGACGACGACCCCAGTCTTCTTGACGATGAACTTGACCACCATCTTCTTCGATCAGTTTGGCATAACGCTCAACCATACCGCCGACTTGTTCGCTTTGGTCCGGGTGAACCAAGAACACTATTTCGTAATGACGCATAGATGCTCCTTACGGGTTGTAGCCTGCCGCACCATGCGGTCAGACAAGGAGTTAATGAAATTTGTATTGCCTATTACATGGGTAATACGCGCAATGCAAGAGGCGCATTCTAAAGAAGCACGCCTCGCTACGCAAGGTAAGAGTTACAAAAGGTCTATTTAAACCCTTCGGCCTCTAACTTACTTGACGTTTAAACGCTGGCGTTGCGCTTCGAACAAGCACACGCCAGTGGCTACAGAGACATTTAAGCTGCTGACACTGCCCTGCATCGGCAAGTGCACCAAGTAATCACACAGCTCGCGAGTGAGACGGCGCATACCCGTACCCTCTGCACCCATCACCACGATCAGCGGCCCAGTCATATCTTGTTGATACAAGCTTTGCTCAGCCTCACCGTCAGCGCCGACCACCCACAGACCTTTTTGCTGCAGTTTCTGCAAAGCACGCGCCAGATTGGTGACCGCTACCAAGGGGACAACCTCGGCGGCACCGCACGCCACTTTACGTACTGTGGCATTCAACGTGGCGGATTTATCTTTCGGGATAATGACCGCATGCACACCCGCAGCATCTGCGGTACGCAAACAAGCACCAAGGTTATGTGGGTCCGTGACACCATCGAGCACCAGCAATAAAGGTGGTACTTCTAGGCGATCCAGTAATTCATCGAGCATCTGCTCACCCCAGATCTGACTGGGACTGACTTTAGCTAACACGCCTTGGTGCACACCATTGACTTGCTCATCCATCTCTCGACGGCTGATGGTATTACTTTGCACGCGTGCTTCATCGGCCAATTCACGCAACACTTGCACGCGCGGATCACTGCGGCCATCAGCAAGAATCAGCTGCTTAACGCGCTTCGGATGGTGACGCAATAACGCTTCAACCGCATGCACGCCGTAGACATTTTCTAGATCACTCATAATGGCCTGCCTTAGTTGACTTACTCACCACTTTACGCTTACGGCTCTTGGCTTTGGGCTTACTTTTAGCAGCGCTGTCTTTTTTGCTACCGGCAGCATCTTTAGCGTGACCCGCCGCAGTTTTGCTACCGCCCTTAGGCCCTGCTTTGCCTTTGCTCGGCGCAGAGACTGGGTGCTTATCGGTGTTAACGTCAGCTTGACTCATTTCAAAGTCAATTTTGCGCTCATCCAAATCAACCCGCGCCACAATCACTTCCACTGTATCGCCAAGGCGGAAACTACGGCCGCTGCGCTCTCCGCTTAAACGGTGATGGATGGCGTCGAAATGGTAATAATCGCCTGGCAAGGCGGTCACGTGAACTAAACCTTCAACATAAATATCTGTTAATTCTACAAAGAGGCCAAAACCGGTCACTGAGGTAATCACACCCTCAAAGGTATCGCCAACACGGTCCAGCATAAATTCACACTTAAGCCAGGTGACTACATCACGCGTGGCTTCATCAGCGCGACGCTCGGTCAATGACACCTCAACACCGATTTGCTCTAAACGCGGTAAATCATAAGGATAAATGCGCGCTTTAGGCATGCTACTGGCACCGACACGCTGTACATGCTCGGTTTCTTTACGTGAACGTACAACGCTACGCACGGCACGGTGATTGAGTAAGTCAGCATAGCGACGAATCGGTGAAGTAAAGTGTGTATAACCCTCATAATTCAAGCCAAAGTGGCCGTTATTGTCGGGGCTGTACACCGCTTGACTTAATGAGCGCAGCATCACTGTTTGAATCAATTGAAAGTCAGGGCGCTCACGCACTGTTTCCAATAACGCCAAATAGTCTTTAGGGGTTGGATCGCCTTTACCGCGATTTAGAGTTAAACCTAAGCTGGTTAAAAAACCGCGCAGTTTTTCGAGTTTTTCCGCAGGCGGACCATCGTGCACACGGTATAAACCCGGCATCTCATGATCTTCCAAGAAGTTGGCCATCGCCACGTTGGCGCAGAGCATGCACTCTTCGATCAATTTATGCGCATCGTTACGCACAGTCGGCAAAATTTCAGCAATTTTACGGTCTTCGCCAAACACGATATGCGTTTCACGGGTTTCAAAATCAATCGCCCCACGCACATGACGTTGCTTTTGCAACGCTTTATACACCCCGTACAGTTCTTTAACATGCGGCGCGACCTCAGCGAATTCAGCCAGAAACTTTTTGCCTTCAGCGCTACGTGGATGCTCCAGCATGGCACTGACAGTGTCATAGGTTAAACGCGCATGGGATTGAATCACCGCTTCATAAAACTGATAGCCAATCATTTTTCCAGATTTAGCTAGCGCAATCTCACAGACCATGGCCAAACGGTCAACATGCGGATTCAGCGAGCACAAACCATTGGATAACTCCTCCGGCAGCATTGGGATCACACGCTCAGGAAAATACACGGAGTTACCGCGAATCATTGCCTCAGCATCCAGTGCAGAGTCGACTTTCACGTAATGTGAGACATCAGCAATGGCCACAAATAAGCGCCAACCACTGGCGCCTGCATCTGGCGTGCTACCGCTGCGCGATTCGCAATACACCGCATCATCAAAGTCACGGGCATCCGCACCATCAATGGTGACAAAGGGTAAATGGCGTAAATCGACGCGTTTTTCTTTGTCTTTCTCTTCGACTTCAGACTTGAAGCGTTTGGCTTCTTTAAGTACTTCAGTTGGCCACACATGCGGGATATCGTAGTTGCGCAGCGCAACCTCAATTTCCATGCCTGGCGCCATGTACTCACCAAGCACTTCAATAATATTACCCTGCGCCTGAAAACGAGCAGTGGGCCAATGGGTAATCGCGACTTCCACCAGCTGGCCAACCTGCGCACCACTGGCACGTCCAGGACTGACTAAGACCTCTTGCTGCATTTTCTTGTTATCAGGTAGAACAAAGCCAATGCCGTTTTCTTCGTTGTAGCGGCCCACAATAGACTCATGCGCACGCACCACAACTTCAGCAATCGCTCCTTCACGGCGGCCACGCTTATCAAAACCCACCACGCGCGCTAAAACACGGTCGCCATCAAAAACCAACCGCATCTGCGTGGGGCTTAAAAATAAATCATCACCACCGGCATCAGGGATCAAAAAGCCAAAACCATCGCGGTGACCGCTGACGCGACCCACCACTAAATCAAGCTTATCAACCGGTGCATAAGCCCCACGGCGGGTATATACCACTTGCGCATCACGCTCCATTGCGCGTAAGCGACGGCGTAACGCTTCGATATCTTCTTCCGTTGTTAAACCAAATTCCGCTGCCAATTGCTCACGGGCTGCAGGCGCACCGCGCTCGGCCAAGTGATGTAAAATCAGCTCTCTGCTAGGAATAGGATTGTCGTATTTTTCCGCTTCGCGCGCGGCCTCAGGGTCGAGGGATTGCCAATCGGCTGTCAAATTAAATTCACCTTACTTTTTTAAAAAAATGGTGACATGAATAATTGTTCACATCACTGTATCTCGCGCCTAATTTAACAGATATTTTAGCGCGCGGGGGTTTACAAGTTCTTTTATCGGCCGTATAGTTCGCGACCACAACGTTATGTACTGCACGTTGTACCATGGAAACTATGCAGATGCATGGCTTTCAGTGCCCAGGTGGTGGAATTGGTAGACACGCTAGCTTCAGGTGCTAGTGCTCGCAAGGGCGTGGAAGTTCGAGTCTTCTTCTGGGCACCAATCATAACGCTTTAAGCCCCTAACCATGGGGCTTTTTGCGTTATAGCGAAACATAATACCCCCATACATACCCCAAAAACCGACCTATTTAAACGCTTGCCGGCTGCTTGCCTCACTCACTGCGAACTGCATACCCGAAGTGAACTGCATCGCTATGCAACAAGACTCCTTCTAAAAGCTAACGCTTTTACCCAAGCAAGCCACCGCCAGCAGCTTAGCGCGGCTGTCACTGCCACGGCAGCATGCCGGCAACTATTTCAGGCTGCGCCCGGCAGCCCTACACTGCGCAGTGCAATCTGCGCCACAATAAGCGCTGTACAAACTAACGCAGCTAACCACAGCGACACTGCCGCTTGATGCCAACCACTGCGCTTTGATTCTAGTTTTTGAATAAAGACAATAAAACTCACGGCAAATAACACCGCCGTGTACGGCATGATAAAGGGTAGAATTTCTGGGTTGACCACGCGCGCGACATAACTGGGCACTGAGGCCAGCAAAAACACCACGCCAGACAAACCAGCAATTTTAGTCATGGTCAGCAAAGGTTTATTGATGCGCATATCAGGCTTTTTCGCGAATAGCGTCAAGAGTAACCCACCCATTGCAACAATATAAACCAGCGTTGCAGCGCTCCAAGCCAATGTCTCTACAGAAATAGCTAACATGTGTATCCTTTGATAAAAAGTAAGCGCTTACAACCTAACAATCAGCCTAGGGATCGCCGTTGCAAGGCTCCAAGCTTTAGATAAAATTTTGCTGCGCAGTATAGCGATCAAATCCGATAATCACATCGCAATCAACCCCGCCCTTGTCTCAGCGCAGTGTTATACCCCTACCAAGCGCTGAATGCTTGCCAAATCAAGCGTAACGCCAACAGTGTCAGTAAAAGATTAAACACGTACGCAAAGCGTTGATCAGAGGTTTTTTGTAGCACATTCAAACCAAGTTTGGTGCCCAAGACTCCTGCCAGAATCATACCCAGAGCCAGTCCCAACCATTCTTGAAAGACAAAGCCTGCAGCGCTGTACACCAAGGCTTTTGGCGCATGCTGCAGCGTCATTACCGCGGCAAAAGTGGCCACTGTAGCTTGGCGTTGTCCATCTTGTTGCTGCTTAATAAAAGACGCCACTAATGGCCCAGTCGCTCCGACAAAGTGACTGAGAAAGGTCGTACCAATCGCGGCAAAAAACGTCCCTATTGGCCCAGTCACAACCTTAGGAATCGCCGGCCCCCAGCACAGTAATAAAATAAAGCCAGCAATACTCAATTGCAGCAATGAAGATGGCAACTCAATCAACAAAAAGCTGGCTAATACAGCGCCCAGCACCACTCCCGGAGCAAACCAATACAATACTCGCCAACGAATATGCGACGCAGTAAAGGCTGCGCGATTGGCATTTGAGCCCAACTGCACTAAACCATGCAAGGGAATCACCGCTGCAGCCGGTAATAGCATGCTCAGCACCGCCAGCAATAAAACACCGCCGCCAATCCCCAAGGCAGCGGTCATTGCTGATGTTAGACAGGCTGTAACAATCAGCACCAATACCGCCCATACCGGCAAATCAGCTGGGACAAACCACTGCAATACAGCCTCCATCAACACGCTCCAATACAGTAAGCGCGCTGACTGAGCACCGCAGCATTAGGCAACAGCATAAGCATAAGCCTTAATAGCTCTCGTGATAAAAGGTTTGATCGGCCTCGACAAGACGGGCTGATATAGCCGTAACAAGCGACCAAGACTGCGCTCGCCTACTATGTAGTCAGACATGTTTTTGGTTAAACGCAAAGCCCACACAGCGCTGCTCAGTATCAGTGTGATATACGCTGAAAATGTTATCAGCGTTGCTGTTGAGACACCCATAAAACACATCCTCTAGCATTGCTATGCGCACCAGTGCCAGTGCCAGTGCCAGTGCCAGTGCCAGTGATTATGCCGTAAAACTCAGCAACCGCGTAGCACCTCAATAATCGCGCAGTTTAACGACTGCGGGCAACCTTGCACAACATTTGCTTAAAGGCTCGCCCAAACAAGCACAGCTGCACTTAATAAAAAAGCACTGACACGCTTATTTATACAGCCAATAAGTTATAAACCAGACACAAAAAAAGCCGCACAAGGCGGCTTCTTTCAACACAACAAACTTACGCTTGCGGTGCTTGCTCTGCTTTGGCTTTAGCAACGTCTTTAATCGACAGTTTGATACGGCCACGGTTATCCACGTCCAGTACCAGCACGTCAACCATCTCGCCTTCGGTCAAGATATCAGTGACTTTCTCAACACGCTCATCGCTGAGCATTGAGATATGCACCAAACCATCTTTACCTGGCAGGATATTAACGAACGCACCGAAATCAACGATACGTTCAACTTTACCGTTGTAGATTTTACCAATTTCAGCTTCAGCAGTGATACTTAGAACGCGCTCACGCGCAGCTTCTGCTGCTTCTTTGGTTGAGCCAAAGATTTTGATCGAACCATCATCTTCGATATCAATCGACGCTTCAGTTTCTTCACAGATCGCGCGGATGGTGGCACCACCTTTACCGATCACATCACGGATTTTATCTGAATCAATCTTCATCGCAATCATAGTCGGCGCATTGGCTGACAATTCAGTACGTGAAGTGGCGATCACTTGATTCATTTGCTCAAGAATAGTCATACGTGCAGCAAAGGCTTGAGTCAGCGCCTGCTCCATGATTTCTTCTGTTACGCCTTCGATTTTAATGTCCATTTGCAGTGCAGTAACGCCATTGGCAGTACCTGCTACTTTAAAGTCCATATCACCGAGGTGGTCTTCATCACCCAAGATATCGGTTAGAACTGCGAATTTCTCGCCTTCTTTAACCATACCCATAGCAATACCAGCCACGGGTGCTTTCATCGGTACGCCAGCATCCATCAGTGCTAAGGAAGCACCACACACAGACGCCATTGAGCTTGAACCGTTGGATTCAGTGATCTCAGAGACAACACGAATGGTGTACGGAAAATCATCTGCGCTTGGCAACATCGCAGCAATACTGCGACGCGCTAAACGACCGTGACCGATTTCACGACGACCGGTTGCGCCCATACGACCGCACTCACCGACTGAGTAAGGAGGGAAGTTATAGTGCAGCATAAATGGATCGCGTTTTTCGCCTTCAAGCGTATCCAAGAACTGTGCATCACGTGCCGTACCCAGAGTTGCAACCACTAACGCCTGAGTTTCACCACGGGTAAATAACGCAGAACCGTGAGTTTTGTCCAGAACGCCCACTTCGATTGCCAAAGGACGAACAGTGCTGGTATCACGGCCATCAATACGTGGCTTACCGTTAACGATATTCTCACGTACAGTGCGGTATTCGATTTCGCCGAATGCATCTTTAACTTCAGCAGCGGTTGGGCCTTGGCCTTCCTCTTCACTGACTAACGCAGCAATAGCTTGCTCGCGGATTGCACCCAGACTCGCATAACGGTCTTGTTTGACGGTGATGGTGTAAGCGTCTGAAATAGCAGCGCCAAACTGGTTGCGCACAGCCGCTAACAGTTCAGTGTTTTCTGCTTTTGGCTGCCAATCCCAACGCGGCTTACCTACTTCGGCAGCCAGTTCTTTAATCGCTTGGATGACAACTTGGAATTCTTCGTGGGCAAATAATACTGCGCCCAACATTTGGTCTTCGCTCAGCTCTTGTGCTTCTGACTCAACCATCAGAACAGCATCTTTAGTACCGGCAACCACCATATCTAAGCAAGATGCTTCTTGCTGCTCATAGGTTGGGTTAATCAAGTAGCCTGTTTCTGGGTGGAAACCGACACGTGCACAACCGATTGGGCCGTTGAATGGAATACCTGAGATCGCCAGTGCAGCTGAAGTACCAATCATCGCTGCCATATCCGGGTCTGTTTTCTTGCTGGTTGAAACAACGGTACAAATCACTTGTACTTCGTTGCTGAAGCCTGCAGGAAACAGTGGACGGATCGGACGGTCGATCAAGCGTGAGGTCAGAGTTTCTTTCTCAGATGGACGCGCTTCACGCTTAAAGAAACCACCTGGGATTTTACCTGCAGCATAAGTTTTTTTCTTGGTAATGCACAGATAATGGGAAAAAGTCTTTGCTTGGATCAGCTTTTTTAGCGCCAACTACGGTACACAAAACTGTGACATCGTTGTTTACACTGACTAATACAGCACCACAGGCTTGGCGAGCAACGCGGCCTGTTTCTAAAGTAATGGTGGATTCACCAAATTGAAACGTTTTAATAACCGGATTCACGGTATCTTCCTTCTCTAATGTGACCTTGGGGAAATTGACAAGAGTTTGGGTATCGGCCCAAGGTGCTCCTGAAAAACGAAAAGCTGGAAGCCCAAAGTACGTACGTAAATGACTTTACGTACAGCACCCCAGACTCCCAGCTTCACGTTGCAACGTACGTCTTAACGACGTAGACCCAGACGAGCAATCAAAGTCGCGTAACGGCCAAGATCTTTACCTTTAAGGTAATCAAGCAACTTACGACGCTGGTTAACCATACGGATTAGACCGCGACGTGAGTGGTGATCTTTTTTGTTAACTTTGAAGTGACCTTGCAGCTTGTTGATGTTAAAGGTCAAAAGTGCAACCTGCACTTCTGGAGAACCTGTATCACCTTCAGCTTGCTTGTAGTCGTTAATAATCTGGATTTTTTCGTCATTGCTAAGCGCCATGTTGGGCTCCTTACGTGAACAGGCCGGGATAATCCCGTGCAAAAGATAGAGGTATGACCGTGCCTGCCGACAGCCTACCTGAGTGTTTTCTAGCCCCGCAAAAAACGTGGCTAGAACAACAGGGTCATTGTGACCGAATTAGGCGCTTGGGTGCAACCATTGCGTCATCATCGATCTCACCCACACCGATAAATTCATCGTTATGGTTATAGACGCGCACCAGCCCTTCTAAAGGCACGTTTTGCGCGCGTACTGGTTGACCATTAAGCCAAAAAAAACTGCTGTGCTCTGTCAAATACACAACAGGCCAGTCTTGCAAACCGCTATCCACAGCAATCATACATGCATCCAGCGCTTCGGCGCCGCCTTCTTCATGCAAGCGCTCCAACTCTTCAAGCGTCACAGCATGGGTTAAATCAAAGGGGCCCGCCTGGGTACGGCGCAATTGAGCAACATGCGCGCCACAACCCAATGCAGCACCAATGTCTTCAACCAAACTGCGAATGTAAGTGCCTTTAGTACAGGACACTAAAATACGCGCTTGATCACCTTCACAGGACAACAGTTCCAGCTGATTGATGGTTACCGTACGTGCAGGTCGATCCACAGTAATCCCAGCACGCGCCAGTTTATACAAGGGCTGACCGTCTTTTTTCAGCGCAGAAAACATCGGTGGCACTTGTTCAATCACCCCGCGAAACTGCGGCAACACGGCTTCAATATCAGCGGCACTGACATTGACTGGCTTGGTTTCCAGCACCTCACCTTCAGCATCAGCGGTATTGGTGGTGACACCCAGCTGCATGGTCGCTTCATAGACCTTGTCAGCATCCAGCAAATAACGGGAAAACTTGGTCGCCTCACCAAAGCATAACGGCAACACGCCAGTGGCTAATGGGTCAAGACTACCGGTGTGGCCACCTTTATCAGCATTAAGCAACCAACGTACTTTCTGCAAAGCACCGTTCGAGCTGAAACCATAGGGCTTATCAAAAATAATGATGCCGCTAACACTGCGGCGCTTACGTTTAACCTGCTGCACCACGTTGCTACTCTCCGCTTGGCTCAGTGTTACGTTGATCTTCAGATACGGCTTTTTCGATCAAGGCGGACAAATGTGCACCGCGGGTAATACTTTCATCATAATGAAAGTGCAAGGACGGTACGCTGCGCAGTTTCATCGCCTTGCCCAATAACATTCTTAAGTAACCGGCGGTGTCTTTGAGCACGTTGAGGTTTTCTTTAATCACTTCAGCTGAGTTTTCACCCATCACAGTGATATACACCTTGGCATGGCTAATGTCACGACTGACATCAACACCGGTTATGGTAATTAAACCTAAACGCGGATCTTTAACTTCTTGCGGGATCAGAATCGCCAGCTCTCGCTGAATCTGATCACCGATACGTTGCGTGCGGCTGTATTGTTTTGCCATAGCATTCACCTTGCGCTGCCATCCGCAGCTTTGTTCTCACCCATATAAGCAGCAAACGGCAAGCTCAATGAGCTGGATTAAATCCCACCCATTGCACTTGCCGTTGCCTATACGACTACGAATTACAGCGTACGTGCGACCTGGACTTTCTCGAACACTTCGATTTTGTCACCGGGCTTAACGTCATTGTAACTCTTCACACCGATACCACATTCCATACCCGCGCGCACTTCACTGACATCATCTTTAAAGCGGCGTAGAGACTCTAGCTCGCCTTCAAAGATGACCACATCATCACGCAAAACACGGATTGGACGGTTACGGTGTACCTGTCCTTCAGTGACCATACAACCGGCAATTGCACCCAGTTTAGGCGAGCGGAAGACTTCACGTACTTCAGCAATACCTAGGATATTTTCACGTACATCACTGCCCAACATACCGGAAAGCGCCTTTTTGACGTCTTCGATAATGTCGTAAATGATGTTGTAATAACGCATATCCAAGCTTTCTTGCTCAACGATTTTACGCGCACCAGCATCAGCACGCACGTTGAAACCAAAGATCACCGCGTGGGACGCTAAAGCGAGGTTCGCATCACTTTCAGTAATACCACCGACACCACCAGCAACCACGCATACTTCAACTTCATCGTTACCCAATTCAGACAGTGAACCGCGTAACGCTTCAAGCGTACCGCGCACGTCTGCTTTGATAACAATATTAAGAACTTTCTTCTCTTCTTGACCCATATTCTCGAACAGGTTCTCGAGTTTACCGGCATGCGCACGCGCTAATTTAACTTCGCGGAACTTACCTTGGCGGAACAGTGCCACTTCACGTGCTTTACGCTCATCAACCACTACAGTAACTTCGTCACCGGCTTCTGGCGTACCATCAAGACCTAAGATCTCAACGGGAATCGATGGGCCTGCTTCTTTAATCGGCTGACCGTTCTCATCCATCATGGCGCGTACGCGGCCAAAGTTAGTACCCACAAGGACCATATCGCCTTGGCGTAAGGTACCGTTTTGCACAAGCACTGAAGCAACGGGACCACGGCCCTTATCCAGACGCGACTCAATCACTACACCACGACCTGAAGCTGACGGTGTTGCACTCAGCTCAAGTACTTCAGCTTGCAGCAGGACTGATTCAAGCAAGGTATCAATGCCCGTACCGACTTTCGCCGAAACATGGACAAACTGCGTATCACCGCCCCACTCTTCGGGGATAACATCATACGCTGCAAGATCGTTTTTAATGCGATCAATATCAGCTTCTGGCTTATCAATTTTGTTCACAGCAATAATCAATGGCACGCCAGCTGCTTTAGCATGCTGAATACCTTCAACCGTTTGCGGCATCACGCCATCATCAGCCGCCACAACCAAGATCACGATATCAGTCGCTTGCGCACCACGTGCACGCATTGCAGTAAACGCAGCGTGACCTGGGGTATCAAGGAAGGTGATCATGCCGCCTTCAGTTTTGACGTGATAAGCACCGATATGCTGAGTAATGCCACCGGCTTCACCAGTCGCCACTTTGGCACGACGGATGTAGTCAAGTAGCGAAGTTTTACCATGGTCAACGTGACCCATAACCGTCACCACAGGGGCACGGTGGAATGTTTGGCCATCATCGATTTTCAATGACTCAGCGAACTGTTCTTCAAGTACGTTATCGCTAACACGAGACACGCGGTGACCCAGCTCCTCAGCAATTAATACTGCCGTATCTTGGTCAAGCACTTGATTGATAGTCACTGGCGAGCCAAGTTTAAACATAAACTTGACCACTTCGACGCCTTTAACCGACATCTGTGCAGCTAACTCGGCAACAGTAATGGTTTCGCCAATTTGCACATCACGTATAACCGGACCCGCAGGGCTGGTAAAACCATGCTGATTGGAACGCTTTTTACCTTTACTGCGGTTACGACCACCACGACGCGCTTGATCGTCTTCAGACACTCGTGACGACTTACCTTTAGCGGCTGGGCGCGGTGCAGCTTTACGCTCACGACGCTCATCTTCGTCAGCACGCTTGGCTGGACGACGAGCAGCGTCATCTTTTTTACGGTCAGCCGGCGGCGTTACTGCATCAACAACAGGCAATGTAATATCTGCTGGCGGCAGGGTTTTTTCTACTGCCACAGGTGCTTCTACAGCAGCCGGGACTGGTTGTTCTGCAACAGGCTCGGCTGCTGGCTTAGCAACTGGCTTAGCAGCCGGTGCTGGTTTAGCTTTTTCTTGCTCGACCTGTTTAGCAGCTTTCTCAGCTTGTAATTTAGCCAAATCTTTTTGCTTCTCAGCTTCAATCTCTTCAGCACTACGCTTAACAAAGGTCTTCTTTTTACGCACCTCAACACTGATGCTTTTACTACCTGGAGCACGCAAAGTTGTTGTAGTTTTGCGCTGCAAAGTAATTTTCTTAGAACCTTCAGCTTTACTGCCGCTGCCTTTTTCTAAAAAGGTTAAAAGTGTTTGCTTTTCAGTATCACTTACTTTTTGGTCTGCAGTCGTATGTGCAAGACCTGCTTCTTTCATTTGTTGCAATAGGCTTTCTACTGGCGTTTTCACTACTTCTGCCAGTTCTTTCACCGTGACTTGTGTCATGAACTTCTCTCCTCAAGCCGCAATGTGCTTATTCAAACCAGTGGGCGCGGGCGGCCATGATCAGCTTACCGGCACGATCTTCATCCATGCCTTCGATATCAAGCAAGTCATCAACTGACTGCTCTGCTAGGTCTTCGCGGTTTAGCACACCACGAACAGCCAGCTCTACAGCCAGCTCTTTACTCATACCCGTTAAGTCGAGCAAGTCTTGCGCTGGTTGGACATCAGCCAGCCTTTCTTCAGTGGCAATTGCACGAGTTAACAGACAGTTTTTGGCGCGCGTACGCAACTCATTAACAATATCTTCATCAAAACCTTCGATGTTGAGCATATCTTCCATAGGAACATAAGCGACTTCATCTAAACTGGTGAAACCTTCATCAACTAGAATCTGTGCTAGGTCCTCGTCTACCTCAAGGTCTGTAACAAAGAGCTGCAGAACATCGCCTGTTTCTTCTTGCTGACGCGCTTGAATTTCTTCCTGACTCATAACATTCAAGGTCCAGCCTGTGAGCTGCGAAGCCAAGCGCACGTTTTGACCGCCACGGCCAATGGCCTGCGCTAAGTTTTCTTCAGCTACAGCGATATCCATAGTATGCGAGTCCTCATCAACGATGATCGCTACCACTTCAGCGGGCGACATCGCACTGATCACGAACTGTGCTGGATTGTCATCCCACAGAACGATATCAACACGCTCACCACCTAACTCGCCAGATACTGCCTGTACACGCGAACCGCGCATACCAATACATGCACCTTGCGGGTCAATGCGCTTATCTTTAGAACGCACGGCTATTTTAGCACGTGAGCCAGGATCACGCGCCGCCGCCATAATTTCGATCAAACCTTCCGAGATTTCTGGAACTTCAATATTAAACAGTTCCATAATCATTTCTGGTGCGGTACGCGACAGAATCAGTTGCGGACCACGATTTTCGGAACGAATGTCTTGTAAGAGCGCACGTACACGTGCACCAACACGGAAGGTTTCGCGCGGAATAATATCTTCACGGGCCAAAATTGCTTCTGCGTTATTACCTAAATCAACAATAATATTGTCACGGGTGACTTTCTTCACCGTGCCAAAAATAATCTCACCCAATTTGCTGCGGTAGGCTTCAACAATTTGCGCCCGCTCAGCTTCACGTACCTTTTGTACAATGACTTGCTTAGCCGTTTGCGCAGCAATGCGACCAAACACTATGGATTCAATTTTTTCTTCAATGACATCGCCAACGCTTGGATTCTCAACGCGCTTCTCAGCCATATCAATGGTCAACTGATGCGCAGGATCGTCAAAGTCCTCTTCTTCAATCACTGTCCAGCGGCGGAAGGTTTCATAATCACCTGTCTGCCGATCAATGGTTACGCGCAAGTCAACTTCATCTTCGTAATTTTTCTTTGTTGCAGTGGCCAATGCCAGCTCTAGCGCTTCAAAAATCAACGCTGGCGGAACACCTTTTTCATTAGAGACTGATTCAACAACCAGTAAAATTTCTTTGCTCATCGCATGCCTCGCCTTTCGCAAACTTTAGGGTTCGCGGAGTCCGTATTTTTATTCAAAGTTCGGAAGTATGTTCGCTTTTTCAATCAGATCGACAGGCAGCAGATACTCGAACTCACCCATCTGCACCACCACATCTTGATCTTCTACTGATCGAATCAGCCCTTGGAAAGAGCGGCGATCTTCTACTGGAGAGCGCAGCTTTATTTTTACCTGTGAACCCACAAAAGCAGCAAACTGCTCAAGGGTAAAGAGTGGGCGTTCAAGTCCTGGGGAGGATACCTCCAGGGTGTACTCGGAACTGATCGGATCTTCAACATCCAAAACAGCACTCAACTGGCGACTGACTGTCGCGCAATTTTCAACCAATATCCCATTCTCATGATCTATATATACACGCAGCACTGAGTGGCGGCCTTGAGCTATATACTCAATACCCCAGCACTGATAACCCAGCGCCTCAACCACTGGCGTCAATATGTCCTGCAACTGTTCCAGCTTGCTCGTCATCCGACCTCCAATGCATGCTGTAGAAATGAAAAATGGGCATAACGCCCATCCCAAAATTGAAACCTATCTGTTAGACCTAATAAAAAGCCCCTTATACTAGGGGCTCTTAATGGAAACGTCTGGCAATTAAAAGCATAATGAAAGCATATTGATAAAACACCATGCTGTCTAAATCTGATGACGAATCTTACAGCGCTAAACACTCACAGTCAAGTTAGCGCAAACAAAACGACCCGCTAATGTAGCGGGTCGTATCGTAAATGGTACCGAGAAGGGGACTCGAACCCCTACAGCCTTTAGGCCACTACCACCTCAAGGTAGCGTGTCTACCAATTCCACCACCTCGGCAAAATCACTCAACTACTGGTACATCACCCGCATCAGGTGCATCACCCACGCTAGGTACATCACCTGAACTTTCTGCAGGCGTCTGGCTTTCAACATAAGGAATGTCTTCAAGCACAGGCCGCTCTTGCTGTTGTACTTCTAACAATACTGGATCAGGCAAACCAAGCTGCGCAATAGTACTTGCACGATCTTTCGCATAAAACGCCAGACCTAAACTTGTTGCAAAAAACACTGCAGCAAGCACTGCGGTAAAGCGGCTTAAAAAACTGCTTGAACCCTGAGACCCAAAAACAGTACCTGAAGCGCCTGACCCGAATGAAGCACCAGCATCTGCACCTTTACCCTGTTGAATCAGGACAAAACCTACAACACCAATGGCAACAACTAAGTGAACAACAATTATAACTGTTTCCAGCATTTTAACTTCCCGCAGCGCGACAAATCGCACTAAATTCTTTTGCATTGAGGGAGGCGCCACCAACAAGCCCCCCATCGATATCTGCTTGAGCAAACAACTCAGCAGCATTGGCAGCCTTAACACTGCCGCCGTATAAAATTCTTAAATCTTGCGCAACTGAAGCGCTGTATTTTGCCACATGCGCGCGAATTTGTGCATGTATTTCTTGTGCTTGCTCGGGCGTTGCTGTTAAACCGCTACCAATCGCCCAAATAGGCTCATAAGCAATCACTGCATTAGCCAAAACATCAACACCTAATTCAAGCAATATTGCATCAACTTGGCGCTGCACTGTTGCCAACGCTTGACCCGCCTCACGCTCTACCAGTGTCTCACCAACACAAAGCACAGGAATTAAACCTGCGGCTTGCGCTGCAATAAACTTGCGGCATATTACACTATCATTCTCATCTTGCAACTGTCTTCGCTCAGAATGCCCAACAATCACCATTGCGCAACCTAAATCTTTTAGCTGCAGCGCCGAGGTTTCCCCCGTCATCGCGCCCTCTTCGAGCTGCACAGCACAATCTTGCGCGCCAACAGCGACAGCAGTTGCAGCCACCCGAGCATGTGCCGCCTGCACATGAACAAAGCCTGGAAACACGACTACATCAACATTGTCCGGCAGTGCATGCGCTATCAATTCATCCAACAACCGCTCAATGCCGGCACGCGTGCCATGCATTTTCCAATTACCAGCTACTAATGGGCGACGCATGTCTAACCTCTTCGCTCAAAGTGGGCGCAAATACTACTCAAGCGCAATAGAATTTGCAAGTAAAATCAACCACATACCGCTTGCACAACGTCAGCTAAGTGCTGCGCATGACGCAACACTACAGCCTCATCATCACCTTCAACCATCACTCTAACCAAAGGCTCAGTACCTGACTTACGCAGCAATACACGGCCACGTCCTGCCATCGCTGTCGTCACCTCTTCACACGCGGCCTGTACTTTCGGATCACTGACAGGATCAACATCACCAGCAAAGCGTACATTAATCAGCACTTGCGGTAATTTCTTCCAGGCAAGGCGTTCTTTTGCCAAGCTATGACCACGACGACGCAAGGCTAACAACACCTGCAATGCCGCAATAATGGCATCACCAGTGGTGGCATGCTGTGCACAAAGAATATGCCCGGAGTTTTCTCCACCCAACACCCATCCCTGCTCTTGCATCTGCGCCATCACATAGCGGTCACCCACTTGCGCGCGAATAAAAGGAATGCCTCGTTCTTTGAGCGCAAGCTCTAAACCCAAATTAGTCATTAACGTTCCGACTACACCACTGCCCTCAGGGAGGCGATCGCGCTCTTGGATGTCAGTGGCAATGATGTACAACAACTCATCGCCATCCACCACCGCACCGGTATGGTCAACCATCTGCACACGATCACCATCGCCATCAAAAGCAATGCCTAAATCTGCACCATGTTCAACCACCGCTTTTTGCAGAGGATCCAGTGACGTCGAACCCACACCATCATTGATATTTAAACCATCTGGCTGTGCTGCGGTAGTAATCACCTCGGCACCCAACTCACTAAAAACGCTGGGAGCTACTTTGTAGGTTGCACCATGTGCGCAGTCTAAAACAATTTTTAAACCAGAAAAATCAGTACTGGTCGGCACGCTGCTCTTACAAAACTCAATATAGCGACCCGCCGCATCAGTCACGCGCGAGGCTTTACCGAGCTGCTCTGACTCAACCACAGTCATCGGCATATCAAGCAACTCTTCGATCATCAATTCAATGGTATCCGGCAGTTTAGTGCCACGCCCAGAAAAAAACTTAATACCATTATCATAATGCGGATTATGCGAAGCGCTGATCACAATTCCAGCCTCAGCATGAAAAGTGCGCGCCAAGTACGCCACTGCCGGCGTTGGCATCGGCCCCAACAACATCACATCAGCACCCGCCGCAGACAAACCCGCTTGCAGTGCCGACTCAAACATATAACCCGAAATACGTGTGTCTTTACCGACCAATATGCGACATTTACCTTGTTTGCGAAAGGCCATACCGGCCGCCCACCCCAGCTTTAACATAAACTCTGGGGTAATCGGATAAGTGCCCACGCGCCCACGAATACCATCCGTACCAAAATATTTTTTTGTCATAGTCTTAATCCTTTGCCGCGCTGTGCACTGCATTAAATATTTTCAGCACATCCATGGTTTCTGCCACATCATGCACCCGTAAAATCTTTGCTCCACGTTCCAACGCCATGACTGCTAGGGCCAAACTGCCATACAAACGCCGCTCAACTGGCTGCTGCAAAATATTGCCGACCATGCTTTTGCGCGACACACCAATCAATACAGGCTGCTGTAAAGCCAACAACTCAGGCAAACGTCTAAACAGTTCATAATTGTGCTGCGTGTTTTTTGCAAAACCAAAACCCGGGTCAAGCACAATACGCTTAGCCGCAATACCAACCTGCGCACAAGCAGCCATACGCTCCTGTAGAAAAGCGCTGACTTCTGCAGCAATATCATCGTAATGCGGCGCATCTTGCATAGTTTGCGGCTCGCCGCGCATATGCATTAAGCAGATTGGCAAGTTCGTTGCTGCCGCAGCATCGAGCGCACCATCACGCTGTAAAGCGCGCACATCATTAATCATGCCGGCACCTAAGCGCGCGGACTCCCGCATCACTGCAGGCGTTGAGGTATCCACAGAAATAATGACATCGCACTCATTCTTGATCAGCTCTAGCAAAGGCGCAACACGGTCCAACTCTTGCTGCGCACTGACTACAGCAGCACCTGGTCGTGTCGACTCACCACCGATATCAATAATCGTCGCCCCTGCTGCTACCATCTCTAGTGCACGCGTCAAAGCACACTGCAAGGTCGTATAGCGGCCGCCATCAGAGAATGAGTCCGGAGTGACATTAAGAATACCCATCACATGCGCACGGGTCAGATCCAGTGTGTGTTTACCACACTGTAAAACAGGGTTTGCAGCGCTGTGCATAGTCTGCCTTTTGCTCTATAAAAAAACGGGCGCTATTGGAAAGCGCCCGTGGACTATTAAACTTCGCCTGCAGGTCCGCCAATTGGCGCATCTGGCCGTTCAGCTTCTGGCTTTTCTTCAGATCTTTCGACTTTTTCAGTCGGTTTACCTGCCGAACCACCATCATGCCAATCTTTTGGCTCGCGCGGCTCACGACCCGACATGATGTCATCGATCTGCTCACTGTCGATGGTCTCGTACTTCATTAAAGCTAACGCCATTGCCTCTAATTTATCACGATTATCTTGTAGCAGTTGTGTCGCTGTCGCATAACAACCATCAATAATATCGCGAATTTCCTGATCAATCAGCTTGGCTGTTTCGCCAGATACGTTACTGGTCCCACCACCTGAGCGACCTAAGTAGCTTTCATTTTCATCTTCAGCGTACATCAAAGGACCAAGCTTCTCAGATAGACCCCACTTGGTTACCATATTGCGCGCCAATTGCGTGGCTCGCATAATATCGTTGGATGCACCCGTAGTTACACCATCAAAACCCAGTGTCATCTCTTCAGCGATACGCCCACCATAAAGTGAACAAATCTGACTGATCAACCCCCGCTTAGACAAGCTGTAGCGGTCTTCTTCTGGCAAGAACATGGTCACACCCAAAGCACGCCCACGCGGAATAATCGACACTTTATAAACAGGGTCATGCTCGGGCACTAAACGCCCAACAATCGCATGACCGGCTTCGTGATAAGCGGTATTGAGTTTTTCTTTCTCGGACATCACCATCGATTTGCGCTCAGCACCCATCATGATTTTATCTTTGGCCAACTCAAACTCTTTCATGGTCACTAAGCGACTCTCAGAACGCGCAGCAAATAAGGCTGCCTCGTTAACTAAGTTTGCCAAGTCAGCACCCGAAAAACCTGGTGTACCGCGGGCAATCACCGCCGCATCAACATCATCATGCACCGGAACCTTGCGCATATGCACTTGCAGAATTTGCTCACGACCACGGATATCGGGCAAGCTCACTACAACTTGACGGTCGAAACGACCTGGTCGTAACAAAGCAGGGTCCAATACATCCGGACGGTTGGTTGCAGCAATAACGATCACGCCATCATTGTCTTCAAAACCATCCATTTCCACCAATAACTGGTTTAGAGTTTGCTCGCGCTCATCATTACCACCGCCCATACCTGCACCGCGATGACGACCGACCGCATCAATTTCATCAATAAAGATAATGCAGGGTGCATGTTTTTTTGCTTGCTCAAACATATCCCGCACACGTGAGGCACCAACACCAACAAACATTTCTACGAAGTCAGAACCTGAGATGGTAAAGAAAGGCACTTTTGCTTCGCCAGCAATGGCTTTTGCCAGTAAAGTTTTACCCGTACCTGGCTGACCGACCATCAGCACGCCACGTGGAATCTTACCGCCCAAACGCTGAAAACGGCTCGGATCACGCAAGAACTCAACGATCTCACCCACTTCTTCTTTCGCTTCATCACAGCCCGCCACATCAGCCAGCGTGGTTTTAATTTGATCTTCAGCCATTAAACGCGCTTTACTTTTACCAAAGCTCATTGGCCCGCCTTTACCGCCTGCACCACCTTGCATCTGGCGCATAAAGAACATCACCACAGCAAGAATAATCAGAATCGGAAAACTGGCAACTAACAGTTGCATCCACATGCTTTGGCGCTCTGGCTGCTTTCCAACAATGCTGACATTATTATCAATCAGATCGCCAATCAGGCCACTGTCTTGAATCGCTGGGCGAACAGTCTCAAAAGAACTGCCATCACTGCGTATACCAGTGATAATAAAACCATCCACAGTAACTTGCTGGACTCGTCCTGTTTTCACTTCTTCGATAAAGGCACTGTAATTGAGTGTGCCCGTTTCACTTTGCGAGGAAAAGTTGTTCATTACGGTCACTAGGACAGCAGCGATAACCAACCACAAAAGTAGGTTTTTAGTCATATCATTCACTTCTATATACCCTCTGCTGCAACAACCGCAACAAATACGTCAATTACATACAACAAACTTACTACACATTGACGCGCTGCGTATGTTTGTCCTGTAACAATACATTTAAACATCTTCATCTACGGCACGCATGCCGCGTGCTAATAAATACTGTTCACGCGAGCGATCTCGCGATGAAGCAGGCTTGCGCATTTGTACTTTTTCAAAACGACTGCGTATGTCACGCAAATACTCATCAAAGCCATCACCGTGAAATACTTTAATTAAAAAATCGCCTCCGGGGCGCAAAACCTTAGATGCTAAATCCAGGGCAAGTTCACATAAGTACATGGCCGCGGCTTGGTCTGCAGTACGTATACCACTCATATTGGGGGCCATATCGGAAATAACAAGGTCTACCGGCTTATTTCCGACTGCTGCCATGATTTCATTAAACACGCGCTCCTCAGTGAAATCACCCTCGATAAAAGTGACATCAGCAATCGTAGCCATCGGTAAAATATCTGAGGCGATAAGGGTTCCTTTATCGCCAATTACACGACTGGTGACTTGTGACCAACCACCGGGCGCACTGCCCAAATCAATCACGGTCATACCTGCTCGTAAGATACGGTCTTTTTCTTGAACTTCTAACAATTTGTAGCTAGCACGCGAGCGGTAGCCATCTTTTTGCGCCATTTTCACAAATGGATCATCAAAATGTTCTTTTAACCAGCGCTGACTGCTTTTAGATCGAGCCACAGAATACCTCTTAAGCTTCAGGTCAGGTAAACTACCCACCTTCAATTCATTTACGACTCAGAGGTCGATTATGTCGCTCACACAAGAGCAAAAGAAACAGTTTAAATCCATCGGCCATCATCTTAAGCCGATTGTTACGGTTGCAGAAAACGGTTTAACCGAAGGCGTTCTTGCAGAACTGGACCGCGCGCTCAATGATCACGAACTGATTAAAATTCAGCTGCGCCTTGCCGAGCGTGAAGACCGTAAAGCTATTACTGATGAATTATGCCAAAAAAGTAGCAGCATTTTGGTACAAAGCATCGGTAAAGTCGCACTTATTTATCGGAAAAACCCACAACCGAACAAAAATCTATCCAACATACTACGCTACAACGCTTAGTCTTTATCAGCCAAAATCTGCGTGCCGCATTTCAGCTTAACCGCTGAATGCTGCGCCCAGGTATTGGCTGTAATACCAACAGCACACCACACATCCCCATAGCTAAATAGCTGTATATCAACCAGTACTGCGCGGCCGGCCAAATTTTTTGCGTCAAGAAAAAACTACAGGTTAAAAGCAACACCGCCAACAATAACTGCCCACGTAGATCTTTCACCAGCTGCCGAACTGGCATTGCTTGTTTCAGCACCAGCAACTGCAACAGCACGCAAACCAACGCTAAGCCGACTAACAGAGGCCGCGTATAGTGCGCAACCTCTTGTACCAGCAAACTGGCAAAACCAAGTTTTTCTAGTGCTTGCAGCAAGACAAAATGCATGATCCAGATGCCTCCCACCCAAAAAACTTGAGCCAGCTGCCAAGTAATGGCTCCAGCATGTAAAGGGGCAGCCCTAGATATGACGCACCTCAACAATCTCATACTCGATCAAACCGCCAGGCGTTTGCACAACCACCACTTCACCTTCTTCTTTGCCGACTAAAGCGCGGGCAATCGGTGAAGTTACAGAGATTTTCCTTTGCTTTAAATCAGCCTCATCTTCGCCAACGATTTGATAGGTTACCGTCTCATCGGTTTCAACGTTAACGATATCCACTGTTGTGCCAAAAAAGACTTTTCCAGAGTATGGAATAGTAGTCACATCAATAATCTGCGCACCGGAAAGACGCCCTTCGATATCACGAATACGCGCCTCACTCATACCTTGCTGCTCACGTGCCGCATGGTACTCAGCATTTTCTTTTAAATCGCCCAATTCGCGCGCCGTTGCAATGTCGGCAGTGATTTTTGGACGCATTACTGTTTTCAGATGTTTAAGTTCTTCTTCCAAGGCGCGAGCGCCTTGGACGGTCATTGGAAATTTAGTCACGCATTAATTCCTGAATGCAAGTCCTGCAAACGACGCACGGTTTTTTCTGGACCGAATTTAAGCGCCTCACAAACTGCCTGACCACCCGCTAGGGTTGTGGTGAAGTAGATTTTACGTTGCAGAGCGTTTCGACGAATCGAGTAGGAGTCAGCAATAGACTGACGCCCCTCGGTAGTATTAATAACTAAAGTCACTTCATCATTTTTGATCATATCAACAATGTGCGGACGTCCTTCAGTTACTTTATTCACACGGCGCACGGTAAGACCGGCAGCCTCAATAATTTTTGCAGTCCCTACGGTAGCAACGACCGAGAAACCCAAGCCAATTAAATCACGCGCAAGATCTGCGGCAAAAGGCTTGTCTTCTTCACGCATACTGATGAAGGCACAACCGCTGGTGGGTAAAACCTCGCCAGCACCCATCTGCGCTTTGGCGAAGGCTTCAGCAAAACTGTCACCGACACCCATCACCTCTCCAGTAGATTTCATCTCTGGACCAAGGATCGTATCAACACCGGGGAATTTAGCAAATGGGAAAACCGCTTCTTTAACACTAAAGAAGGGTGGAATGATCTCTTTAGTAAAGTTCAACTCAGTTAAAGTTTTACCCGCCATCACCCGCGCGGCCACTTTCGCTAAAGACGCACCAATACATTTAGATACAAAAGGTACGGTACGTGAAGCGCGTGGATTGACCTCGAGCACGTAAATATCTTCACCTTGCACGGCCATTTGCACGTTCATCAAGCCCAGCACACCCAGCTCTAAAGCCATGCGACGCACTTGATCACGAATTTCATCTTGGATATGTGCAGGTAAAGAATACGGCGGTAATGAGCATGCTGAGTCACCGGAGTGTATACCAGCCTGTTCAATGTGCTGCATGATCGCACCAATCACCACGATCTCACCATCGCAAACAGCATCAACATCCACTTCAATCGCACTATTGAGAAAGTGATCAAGTAACACTGGGCTATCATTGGACACTTGTACCGCTTCACGCATATAGCGCTTGAGCTCGTCTTCATCGTAGACGATTTCCATGGCGCGGCCGCCCAACACATAAGAAGGACGCACCACCAACGGATAACCAATGTCTTTTGATGCACTAATTGCTTCTTCTTCGCTACGCGCCGTAGCGTTTTGCGGCTGACGCAAGTTCAAACGCTCAACCATTTGCTGAAAACGCTCACGGTCTTCTGCACGGTCAATGGAGTCAGGACTGGTACCGATAATTGGTACACCTGCTGCTTCTAATTCGCGGCAAATTTTCAGTGGCGTTTGTCCGCCGTATTGCACGATCACACCGATTGGCTTTTCCACTCGGACAATTTCCAGTACGTCTTCTAAGGTTACCGGCTCAAAATACAGGCGATCAGAGGTGTCGTAGTCGGTTGATACCGTTTCTGGGTTGCAGTTGACCATAATGGTTTCATAGCCATCTTCTCGCATCGCCAGTGCTGCGTGCACACAGCAATAGTCAAACTCAATACCCTGACCAATACGATTGGGACCGCCACCGAGAATCATAATTTTCTCGCGCGTGCTTGGATTGGCCTCACACTCTTCTTCGTAAGTGGAATACATGTAAGCAGTGTCGGTAGCAAACTCTCCGGCACAGGTATCCACACGCTTATATACGGGGTAAATATTCAGCTGATGACGGCGGCTGCGAATATTTTTCTCAGAGACACCGAGTAAAGCGGCCAAGCGCGCGTCACTAAAGCCTTTACGCTTGAGCTTAAACATTTGCGCGGCATCAATTTCGGCTAAACCAACAGTTTTTAAACGCTCAGCTTCCAGTACCAGGTCTTCCATTTGCACAAGGAACCAATGGTCGATTTTAGTCAGCTCATAAATCTCATCACGGGTCATACCAAAACGCATGGCGTCGGCCACATACCAAATGCGGTCAGCCCCTGGCACTGTCAGCTCGCGGCGCAAAATGGTTGCAGCTTCTGGGTTTTTCAAATCAAGAATTGGATCTAAACCATTGACACCCACCTCAAGGCCACGCAAGGCTTTTTGCAGCGACTCTTGGAAGGTACGACCAATGGCCATCACTTCACCCACAGACTTCATCTGCGTGGTTAAACGTGCATCAGCTTTGGGGAACTTTTCAAAAGTAAAGCGTGGAATCTTAGTCACAACATAGTCAATTGATGGCTCAAACGATGCTGGTGTGCGACCGCCAGTGATATCGTTATCCAGCTCATCAAGGGTGTAACCCACCGCTAGTTTTGCTGCGATTTTGGCAATTGGGAAACCTGTTGCTTTAGATGCCAGTGCCGATGAGCGTGACACCCGCGGGTTCATCTCAATCACCACCATGCGACCGTCTTTCGGATCGATACCGAACTGTACGTTCGAGCCACCGCTGACAACGCCAATCTCGCGCATCACCGCTAAAGAAGCGTCACGCATGATTTGGTATTCTTTGTCAGTCAATGTTTGCGCAGGCGCTACGGTAATAGAGTCACCGGTGTGCACCCCCATCGGGTCAAAGTTTTCAATCGAGCAGACAATAATGCAGTTGTCATTTTTATCACGCACCACTTCCATTTCGAACTCTTTCCAACCGATCAATGACTCATCGATCAAAAGCTCTTTAGTTGGCGATAAATCTAAACCACGAGCACAGATTTCTTCAAATTCTTCGCGGTTGTAAGCAATACCGCCACCAGTGCCACCCATGGTGAAACTTGGGCGAATAATACATGGGAAGCCGACCTCGCCTTGTACTTTGTACGCTTCTTCCATGCTGTGCGCGATACCTGAACGCGGACAAGCCAAGTTAATCGAACGCATGGCTTTGTCAAAACGTGAACGATCTTCGGCTTTATCAATGGTGTCGGCATTGGCGCCAATCATTTCTACGCCAAACTTCTCTAAAACACCTTCGCGCTCTAAGTCTAATGCACAGTTCAGTGCAGTTTGGCCGCCCATGGTTGGTAGTAAAGCATCTGGACGCTCTTTTTCAATAATTTTTGCCACAGTCTGCCATTTGATCGGCTCGATATAAGTGGCATCAGCCATCGCTGGGTCAGTCATGATGGTGGCTGGGTTAGAGTTGACCAAGATGACTCGATACCCTTCTTCGCGCAACGCCTTACACGCCTGCGCGCCAGAGTAGTCAAATTCACAGGCTTGACCAATCACAATTGGGCCTGCGCCGATGATAAGGATGCTTTTAATATCTGTGCGTTTTGGCATGGGATTCTCGTAATATTAGGACAGGGTTGCAGTGGCCAGCTTCACGCCAAAGCCGACGAACATGGCGCCTACTCCGCTTAATGCGCCGGTAGCCAAGCGTTGCCGCTGACCAAACCATCGCGCTAAACGAGCGCCAGTGAAAATTAATAGACTGAGATACATGCAGCTGATCAGCTGCACAATCAATCCCAGCACTAAAAACGATAATCCAGGATGGGCGTAGCCTGGATCAACAAATTGAATAAAAAATGAGACAAAGAACAAAATGGCTTTAGGGTTGGAGATGCTCAGTAAAAACGCTTTACGCATAGGCCTCGCAGCCGGCTTCTGTTGCTGTATTGCGGCAACAGTCTCAGCTGAGCGGTGCGTTGAGCGCCATGCCGAAATCAGCATATTGACGCCCAACCAGCACAAATAAGCAGCACCGAGGTACTTTAATCCAATAAAGAACATCGGTTCAGCACGCAGTAGCGAAGCAATACCGAGCGCTGATAACAACATCAGCACAGTATCACCTAAAAACACACCACAGGCAGCTTGATAGCCGCTGACAATGCCACGCTGGGCGGCTGTTGCTAAGACAAACAACGAGTTGGGCCCTGGCAACAACACAACAAACACCGTCCCGAGGATATAGGTCCACAGATCAGTGATTCCCAAGCTTGGCAACATCACCAGCAGTCCTTAGCGCCGCGCAATCATGCTGGCCACGAAACGGTCAAATAAAGAACTGACATCATTCGGGCCTGGGCTTGCTTCTGGGTGACCTTGGAAGCCAAAAGCTTCCTTATCCGTACGCTCAATACCTTGCAAGGTCTGATCAAAAAGTGACTCGTGAGTAGCTTTTAAGTTGTCTGGCAAGCTGGTTTTATCCACCGCAAAACCATGATTTTGACTGGTGATCATCACCATGCCCGTTTTCAAGTCTTGCACAGGGTGGTTAGCACCGTGATGACCGTTAACCATTTTCATGGTGCGCGCGCCGGATGCTAAAGCAAGCAACTGATGCCCCAAACAAATACCGAAAACAGGAATATCTGTCTCTAAAATTTCTTTTATCGCAGCAATTGCATAATCACAAGGCTCCGGATCACCAGGACCATTAGAAAGGAATACGCCATCCGGATTCAGCGCTAAGACTTCGCTAGCTGGTGTTTGCGCGGGGACCACAGTGAGACGGCAACCACGCGCAACCAACACGCGTAGAATATTGCGCTTTACTCCATAGTCATACACAACCACATGGTGCGGCAACTGCCCTGCTTGAATCTCTGGATGACTGTCGCTAATCAACTGCCATGGCGCAGAGCGCCATTCGTAGATTTTATCAGTCGAGACTTCTTGTGCTAAATCAAGACCTTGCAAACCAGCAAAGCCACGTGCCAATTCAAGAGCGCGCTCTTCAGTGGCATCATCGCCGGCTAAAATGCAGCCGCTCTGTGCACCCTTATCACGCAAGATACGGGTCAATCGACGCGTATCAATACCGGCTATGGCAACAATTTTGTTGTCTTTTAGGTACTCACCTAACGGCTTTTTATCGCGCCAACTGCTCGACAACAGTGGTAAATCACGAATAATCAGGCCAGCGGCCCAAACACGATTTGACTCAGCGTCTTCAGGCGTGGTGCCGGTATTACCGATATGCGGATAGGTTAAAGCAACCAACTGTCGCGCATAGGATGGGTCTGTCAGAATTTCCTGATAGCCGGTCATGGCAGTATTAAAGACCACCTCACCAACGGTTTCACCGTCAATTCCAATGGCTTCGCCGCGAAAAATGCTGCCGTCAGCAAGGGCGAGTATGGCTGGCTTAGTCAAGAAGACCTCCCGTTAATTAAACTGGTATGCACACATTTTACTCGCAAAAAAGCGGAATGACGTGAGTTGACATCATTCCGCTTTTAAGTCATTCATCTGGGCGCACTTCTAGTGGATACACTAGGGAATGATTGTACGGGTTTTAAAAAAAAACCGGAAGCAAACTGGTTAATTATTTTAGCTCCAATACATCCTGCATATCATACAGCCCTGCTGATTTACCTTGCAGCCACTGCACTGAGCGCACTGCGCCCTTAGCAAACGTCATACGACTGGACGCTTTATGGGTGATTTCCACACGCTCACCATCGGCGGCAAACAACACCGTATGATCACCCACCACATCACCTGCACGCACCGTAGCAAAACCAATGGTTTCACGTTCACGCGCACCGGTTTGTCCTTCACGCCCATACACTGCAACATCGGCTAAGTTACGCCCTAACGCAGCAGCAACCACCTCACCCATACGCAATGCTGTACCTGAAGGCGCATCCACTTTATGACGGTGATGCGCTTCGATAATTTCAATATCGGCATCTTCACCCAATACACGCGCAGCAGTATCTAATAATTTCAAACACAGGTTAACGCCAACACTAAAATTCGCCGCAAAGACGATGGCAATATCTTGCCCAGCATCCTGCAACTGCTGACGCTCAGCTTCGCTAAAACCTGTGGTGCCGATCACCATTGCCTTGCCTGCCTGACGACAGATTTCAAGATTATTTAAGGTGACACTTGGATGAGTGAAATCAATCAAAACATCAAACTGATCAAGCACACTGGCTAAATCACCGACCAAATTGACTCCGATACGCCCTACACCAGCAAGCTCACCAACATCAGCACCAATTAAACTGCTTTCTGGACGATCAACAGCCGCAGTGAGCTGCAAAGCAGGCACCATGCGCACCGCTTCAATTAATGTTTTACCCATGCGCCCTGCGGCACCAACCACTGCAACTCGAAGCATTAATATTCTTCCAAGTTAATTAAAGTGAACAACTGCGCGCTCAATACAGAGCGCAGCAGTCAACCATTAAAGATCACCGAAAAAACGCTTTACGCCTTCAAACCAATTACTTTTTTTTGGCGAATGTGAGTCATCACCTTGCAGGCTAACGCGAAATTCTTCAAGCAGTTCACGCTGACGCTTATTCAGTTTAACCGGCGTTTCTACAGCCACACGGCACATTAAGTCACCCACACCACCGCCGCGTACAGGGGTTACACCCTTGCCACGTAAGCGGAACAGCTTATTGGTTTGTGTCCCTTCTGGGATTTTTAATTTAACTCGACCATTTAGAGTAGGGACTTCTAGCTCGCCACCTAACGCAGCATCAGCAAAACTGATCGGTACTTCACAATACAAATCACGACCATCACGCTGGAAAATTGCATGCGGACGCACATTGACCACCACATATAGATCGCCCGCAGGACCACCCATTGCACCCGCTTCACCTTCGCCACTTAAGCGAATGCGATCACCGGTATCAACACCCGCCGGCACCTTAACCGAAAGGGTTTTTTCTTCTTCAACACGGCCCTGACCATGACAATCGCCACAAGGATCAGTAACCATCTTACCTGCCCCATGGCAACGCGGACAGGTTTGCTGCACAGCAAAGAAGCCTTGCTGCATACGTACCTGACCGATACCGTTACAGGTCGTACAAGTCACGGGGCTGGTGCCTTTTTTTTCGCGCCTGAGCCTTTACAGGTTTTACAGTCTGCTAAGGTTGGCACACGAATATTAATCGTCGTACCACGCACAGCTTCCTCTAAGTCCAACTCCATGTTGTAGCGTAAATCGCTACCACGCTGCGGACCACCGCGCCGACCGCCACCGCCACCAAAGAAATCACTGAAGACATCACCAAACACATCAGAGAAATTACCGCCGCCACCAAACCCGCCGCCGCCCATTTGCGGGTCAACGCCAGCATGGCCATGGCGATCATAGGCCGCACGCTTATCAGGATCAGACAGCACCTCATAGGCTTCATTGGCTTCTTTAAACTTATCTTCTGCGTCTTTATCATCCGGATTACGGTCTGGATGATATTTCATGGCCAGGCGGCGATACGCTTTCTTCAGCTCTGCTTCGCTCGCACCACGCTCTGCGCCCAGCACTTCATAATAGTCACGCTTTGCCATAACTCTTTTAACTCCGGATTCTCATCTGCCAGACACACCAACGCGGGAGCTAGTCCCGCGTGGCGAATCAGTACTGCATCACCTTGAGGTCATCTGCAGGGCTAAGGTATGTAGGATTACTTTTTATCAGTATCCTTAACCTCTTCAAACTCTGCATCGACCACATCGTCAGCGCTGTCATCTTGCTCTGCGCTTGCAGACGGATCAGCTTGTTGCGCTTGCTCTGCGTACATTTTTTCTGTCAAAGGCGCACTTGCTTGTGACAGTGCAGCAACTTTCGCATCAATCTCATCCTTATCGTCGCCTTTAACGGCTTCTTCAAGCTCGACTAAAGCCGCTTCAATGGCAGTTTTATCTTCCTCAGTTGCTTTATCACCCGCTTCGGTAATCATTTTACGCGTTGCGTGCACCAGCTGATCACCTTGGTTGCGGGCTGTTGCCAGCTCTTCAAACTTACGGTCTTCGTCAGCATTGGCTTCAGCATCACGAATCATCTGCTCAACTTCTTCATCACTTAAGCCGGAGTTGGCCTTAATGACGATGGATTGCTCCTTACCTGTGGCTTTATCTTTTGCCGACACGTTCAGAATGCCGTTAGCATCAATATCAAAAGTCACTTCAATTTGCGGTACACCACGTGGCGCTGGCGGAATATCCGACAAGTCAAAACGACCCAATGATTTGTTAGCTGTTGCTTGCTTACGCTCACCTTGCAGCACGTGAATGGTTACAGCATTTTGATTGTCATCTGCAGTCGAGAATACCTGTGATTTCTTGGTAGGAATCGTGGTGTTCTTCTCAATCAGTGCAGTCATAATGCCACCCATGGTCTCAATACCAAGGGTCAGCGGGCTCACATCAAGCAACAGCACGTCTTTTACATCACCAGACAATACCGCACCTTGAATCGCCGCACCCATCGCTACCGCTTCATCAGGGTTCACATCACGGCGCGCTTCTTTCTTAAAGAAGTCAGCAACGGTTTTCTGTACCAGTGGCATACGTGTTTGGCCACCAACCAAAATCACATCATTGATTGCACCAACATCAATACCCGCATCTTTCAAAGCAACACGGCAAGGCTCAAGCGTACGCTCAACTAAGTCACTCACCAATCCTTCAAGCTTGGCACGAGTAATCACAATATTAAGGTGCTTAGGACCGCTCGCATCAGCGGTGATATACGGCAGATTGACGTCAGTTTGCTGTGCTGAAGACAGCTCGATCTTAGCTTTCTCTGCAGCTTCTTTTAGGCGCTGCATGGCTAATGGATCATTTTTAAGATCAAAACCGCTGTCTTTCTTAAATTGATCAACTAAGTCATTGATTAACAGGTTATCGAAGTCTTCACCACCTAAGAATGTATCACCGTTAGTCGCCAATACTTCGAACTGGTGCTCGCCATCCACCTCAGCAATTTCAATCACTGACACGTCAAAGGTACCACCACCTAAGTCATACACGATAACTGTGTGATCGCCTTTGGCTTTATCCATACCGTAAGCCAATGCTGCTGCGGTTGGCTCGTTAATAATACGTTTAACATCAAGACCAGCAATACGACCCGCATCTTTAGTAGCTTGACGCTGACTGTCGTTAAAGTACGCAGGAACAGTGACAACCGCTTCGGTCACTGGCTCACCCAAGTAATCTTCGGCAGTCTTTTTCATTTTCTTCAGGACTTCCGCAGAAATTTGCGGCGGCGCCATTTTTTCGCCTTTTACTTCAACCCAAGCATCACCATTGTCTGCTTTAACAATTTTATACGGCACCATTTTGATGTCTTTTTGTACAACATCTTCATCAAAGCGACGACCAATCAAACGCTTCACTGCATACAGTGTGTTATGCGGATTAGTGACAGACTGACGTTTGGCTGCTTGCCCTACTAAGATTTCACCATCATTGGTGTAGGCAATGATTGACGGCGTGGTACGACCACCTTCAGCGTTCTCAATAATCTTAGCAACACCATTCTCCATCACTGAAACGCAGGAGTTGGTTGTACCTAAGTCAATACCAATAATTCTACCCATTTTAAATCTCCTAGTTCTGGCTCACTCACAGCGTCACGCTGGACTGAAAGCTTGTTTAATATCTTGTTTAATTAGATGGGGCTGTTGTTAAGAATTTCAAGCCTGCTCATCAATTTTTACTGGTGGCTCGCTCGGAGCCTTACTCACGACAACCATCGCCGGGCGCAGTAAGCGACCATTCATAATGTAGCCACACTGGAATACTTTGAGCACGCTATTGGGCTCAACATGAATACTTTCTTCCATCGCCATAGCTTGTTGCTGCTCGGGATTAAAGGGCTCGCCTTGCGGATCAAGGCGCTCAATTTTAAAGCGCTTAAGGGTGTCTAGAAAGAGCTTATAAGTCAGATCCATGCCTTCTCGCATCGGACGTATTTTTTCATCCGTAGGATCAGACACCTCAAGCCCTCGCTCAAGACTATCGAGCACTGGCAACAATTCTGTGGCAAATTTTTCCAATGCAAACTTATGTGTTTTCTCTATATCTTGTTCAGCACGGCGACGAATATTTTGCATTTCAGCCGCCGCACGCAATACATTCTCTTTTGCGCCTGCCAACTCATCCTCTAATTGCTCAATGCGCTGCTCATCAGTAGTAATTGATACATTCTCTGCACTTTGCTCATCAGTTTGTAAGTCAGACGTTTGCTCGTCTAAAGTTTGCTCGTCAGCCATGCCACCCTCCTCAACAAAATTTAGCAGGCATATAACCTGCGCTATGCTTGCTATATGGGGCTGGCAACTTTAACTTCAAGCATTGAATGACTTATTTATTGGTTTAGATTGTAATTTTTCACTGTAGCAATCATCTCCGTAGCGAGCAAAAGTGATTCAGCGCCATGACCGACTGTCGGTTTTATCCTTATCACAGCAAAAAAAATCGCTCAGCTCTTGATAACCGTGTTTATTTCACTGTATAAATGAACAGCACAAACGGGAGCTGCAGCTATGTTAATCCATATATCAGTAAAAAATTATGCCATTGTTGAGCACTTAGACCTCGAGTTGCATGAAGGTATGAGTGTTATCAGCGGTGAAACCGGCGCTGGCAAATCAATTATGCTGGACGCCTTGAGCCTTACCCTCGGTGCACGCACCGATAGCAGCGTGATTCGCCCGGGTGCTAAGCAAGCGGATATTCTCAGCAGCTTCGACATAACCCACATACCTGAAGCTCAACACTGGCTAAAAGAACGCGATCTTGATCATGAGCCACAGTGTATTTTGCGCCGTGTGATTACCTGCGAAGGCCGCTCACGTGCTTATATTAATGGTACGCCCTGCCCCCTAGGCGACTTGAAAGCTTTAGGTGAACTGCTGATCGATATCCACAGCCAACACGAACATCAATCACTGTTAAAAACCGACACCCATCGACGCTTATTAGATGAGTTTGCCGGCTCGACCGATCAGGCACGCGCGGTACACAGCCTCGCGCAACGTTGGCGTCAGACTCAACAACAGCTGCAACAAATCAGCGCCAATGAAGAAGAGCAGCGTGCTCTGCGTCAACTGCTAACCTATCAACTGGAAGAGCTCGACACCTTGGCAGTTGCTGCAGGTGAAGTTGAACGCCTTGAGCACGAACACAAAGGTTTAAGCAACTCGGAAAACCTGCTAGATAACTGTCGACAAATCATTGATACCTGCAGCGTAAATGACAACAGTAATCTGTTGAGTATCTTGGGCTCACTACTGCAGCGCGCGCAAAGCTTAGCCGCGGCACCTCAAGCGTTTGTGCAAGCCACTGAGTTACTGTCTAGCGCGCACATTCAAATTGAAGAGGCGATCAGCCAGTTCAATCATTTTGTTGATCATTTCGACGCTGACCCACAGCGCCAGCAATGGATCGAAGAGCGTTTGGATGCCATTTACACCTTGGCGCGCAAGCACCGTATACAGCCTGAGCAATTACATGCCCTGCAAGCCAAGCTCAGCGCCGAACTGGAAGCATTGGATGCCGATGATGCCAACCTTGAACATTTACAGCAGGCTGCTGCATTACTGGTTAATGAGTACACAGATAAAGCGCAAAAACTGAGCAAGCGCCGCACCACAGCCGCGAAAAAACTGGCTGCGGCAGTTATGCAGCAGTTGCACATGCTGGGCATGCCTGACGGTCAATTTAGTGTCGCACTGCAAACCTCAGACGCCAGCGCACTCTCTGTGCACGGTTTGGAAAGTATTGAGTTTTTAGTCAGCGCTAATCCTGGCCAACCGCTGCGCAGCTTAGCTAAAGTTGCATCTGGCGGCGAACTGTCACGTATCAGCCTAGCCATTCAAGTCATTACCGCACAAACCTCACGTGTGCCCACCCTGGTGTTTGATGAGGTGGATGTCGGCATTGGTGGTCCTACCGCAGAAATCGTTGGTCAATTATTGCGCCAGCTTGGTGAAACGGGGCAAGTACTCACCGTGACACACCTTGCCCAAGTCGCTGCGCAAGGCCATCAACACTTGCTGGTACACAAAGAGCGTAAGCAAAAATCCACCAACACTGCGGTTAAATTACTCTCCCACGAAGAGCGTGTTGCTGAGGTTGCGCGTATGCTCGGTGGTATTGATCTAACCAATGAATCTCTACTGCATGCGCGCAAAATCCTTGATAAGGCACAACCACTGGCCAATGCTCAGCGAGCCTAAAGGACTTAATTTTTATCTTTCTTGCCAAGGCTTATATCAGGATTTTGCCAGTCGCCGGAAATATGGTAGGTCACGCTGGCAAAGCGCGATAGACGATCACCGATTAGGCGATCCACAATAAATAAAGCACCGCCAATAGCGGGCGCGCCCACAGCGATTGCGGCCAACGGCAGATTATTGCTCAATGGTAAAGCAACTTGCATCTTGGCATTAATTTTTTCATTTACAAGATCGAGCTGACCTTCGAGCTCAATATCACTGGACGGCCCATCAAGATTTAACGTGCCATCCGTACGATAAACACCATCGCGCACCTGTAAACGGCCTTTAATTCGATCATAGGCCAAGCCTTTTCCGATCAAATCAGAGAAGTCCAAACGCAAACGCCGACCAATCGACTCAAAGTTAAGCAAACCAAATACCCGCAACGCTTGTGCGCCACCATCCACCGTAGCCAACTGCCCGTTACGAAAACTGATATCCAGGTCACCGCTTAACTTATCTAAACTCAGCGCCATAGGTGAGCCTGCCCAACGCATATTAACATCGGCATGAAAAGTTTGACTGCTCACTGTCGGCACAAAGCCCCAAGCCAGCAAAACATCACTGAGGTTATCGCCGCCGAGTCGCCCTTTATACCAACTGCTAGCTTTATCATTATTGCGCTGCCACCCAGCCTGCCCATTCACATGCAAACCTTTGAGTGAAAGTTGCAATTTGTCAAACAGCACCCCTTGCGCTTGCGGTCGTGTATTAAACGACCAAGCACCTAAGTGACTTGTTCCGTGATAAAGCGCATCAACCTGCACATCCAACGCTGGAATACTGCGCATGTCGAACTCCGCCAAAGCATCCTTCTCGACTGCAGACTGCACTGCGGTCTCAGGCAAATACAAATGTGTAAAATGTACAGTTAGAGGTTCTTTGTCGCCACGCTCAACAATCTGACCCTTGAGCTGCTGACTGTCTAGCGTCAGCTGCCAGCCATGTGTTTGCGACTGTAAACCCATAGTTAAATTATCGGCCTGCACACCAAAAGCATTGAAACGGCGAATGTCTAGATTGGCACTGTTAAGTAACTGTCGACTATTTTTTTCTGATAACTTATAACGCTGTAACAGCGCCTGCCAATCAGCAAGATCAAGCTGATTTAAACGACCCCGTACTTGCAATCCGGCCTGCGCCGGCAGCCGTGCTAAGCCACCACCAACGCGCAACTGCGCTCGCCCAGCAAGAATAGCGTCAGGCGCTGCAGCTAAACTTAAGCTCAATTGATCAGCATAATCAAACCAATAACGACGCTCAGCTCCCGCTAACGTCATACGCCAGTCGGCATAACTTTGTTGTTCGGCAGTTTTAGCAAAAGGCGCTGGCAAATCGACGTTAACCCCTAACAAGCTTGAGTCAATACGTAACTGACTGTCCTCTCCCTCCAACAATACACGCAAGCGATAAGGTAGCTTTCCTGATACTGGCAGCGGTTGCGTTATTTGCGCCCATTGCGTTAACCGCTCAATGGGCATCAATCCTTGTACATCAATATGTGTGCGCAGCTGCTGGCCACTACCTTCGGCATCAATATGCCCTGAAAATGACTGACCTAAAAATTCCCCAGAAACACGCTTAGCACTTAAGCCGCGCTGACTATCAAACTTAAACAAGCCACTTAACTGACGCAATTGCACATTAATCGCCGGCATGTGCAACACAACCTGCTGCGCATTCATATCCAGCTTAATATGCACCGGCTGCTGCGCTGCTAATGGCACAGTTAAATCTAAACTAACAGGTAGTGTGCCGCTACCTTGCCACTGTGCAAACTCAGTGACACCTTGGGCAATCGGTGTTTTTTGTAAAAAATACAACCCATCTGCTACATTGCTTTGCAATTCAGCATGCAACTGCAGAACAGGCACTTGACCTGCAGAACCATACAGAACCTCACCGTAGGCAGCTGTCACCGGAGAATCTAAAATCCGCCCCTGCTCAATATGAATACGTACGCCGCTATCCTCAATCAGCACCTGCCCCACTGCATCCTTAAGTGCGGGCCAGCCAGGCTGATATTCAAGCTGGGCTTCTCTGACCGCAAAATAAAGACTGATCGAGCGCGATTCAGGCGCTGCGCCTTTATTTAACGATCCTTGATATTGGAAATACCCTTGTTCAACATGCCCTGCTTGAATCGCAGTTTTGAGCCAATGCTCCAACTCATCACTGAAGCCCGGCACACGGGACGGTAAATATTTACCGGTAAAACGCGCATCACCATCACGTAAACCCACACGCAGATCCATATAGTCTTCTGCAGTAGGATCTTTGAGCAAGCGGATTAAAAAATCCCCGCCTATCTTGCCTTCTTCGCCGTGCACCTGTAAATACGGGCTTTTCAAGGTAAAACCCAGCTCATCAAACTGCCATAATAACTGCGCATGCGCACGCTGGTATTGCCAAGGCTCAGCAAACAATTTAGCCAAATGCAAGCTAAAACCAGTATCGCTGGCTAAACGCAGCTCACCTTGCAGCACATCACCAGACATTCGACCATTGATAGCACTGGCAGCAGGCACATCATGCCAAGCTGAGAACGCAACATTATTAAGATTGCTATCAAAGGTCAGACGCTCAGCCAGCTCTGCCTCGGGACGCCATTGCAGCTGCAAATTATCCAGCGTGCCGCTGGGTTGCATCGTATTTAAAACATCAGCAGCCACCTCCGGCAACGGCCAGACTCGACCCAGCACATGGTGCACATCTGCCAGTTCAAGTTGTTCGAGTGACATCTGCCATAACGGTGTTTTGTTATTTTCATAGGCCAGCACCATGCGCCAATCACGCACTGCCAAATCATTGATCTGCAGCTGTAAATGTTCAAACCATGCTGTCTGCAATCCAGACGCATTCTGATAAAAAGCCAATACATGCTGACTGTGTAAGCGCATGGGTTCGGCATGAGCGGCACGTCCTTCAAGCTCAAAGTTATCAAGGCGCAATACAGCGCTGTGCATCTGTCCTTGCGCAGCACGCAGCCACACGGCACCACCAATGCTAAGAGTGCTCAACTGATGCTCTTGTAATAACTCTTTAGGGACCCAGCGGGCAAGATTACTGCTTGGAGTTTTTAGATAAACGTCTAATCTACTTTGTCGCCAATCACCGCCGACGAGTTGCCCCTGTGCACTCAGCTCTAAGGCTTCCCCATCGGGTAACAACGCACGTAAGTCGAGGCGTTGCTCTTGTGTCGTATGACTTAAAGTAAAACCCGCATACCTCAACACCATTGGCTCGCTAGCGTACGCTTGAATAATCACACGACTGTCTAAAACACTGAGCTGAGCGACCTGGCGCAATCTAACCAGCCAATCATTCAACTCAAAAGCCGCTTGCTCAGCATCGTGTAATTGCAAGCCTTGCAGCGCCCAGTAGCCATTCTGATCTTGTTGTAAATTGATGTGCAAACCAGTCAAGGTCACAGCTTTGAAACGCACTTCACGTGCCAACAGACTGCTCACCACATCCGGTTGGATATACAGGGAATCGACTTGCACAGCATCGTCACCCTCACCGAGAGTGACATAGCGCGCCTCTAGTAGCGGTGAAAAACCGCGCCAACTACCCGTTAACTGCTCAATCTGCACAGTTTGCTGTAAGCGTTGTTGTAACTGCTGCTCGATTTCTTCGCGGTACTCAGCCAGCAGCGGGGTGAACTGTCGCCCCATACTGACATACAAGGCAGTGACGATAAGCAAGCCAGCCAGCAACCACAAACTCCAGCGTAGCAGCCCATAAAGCATACGTATCGCAATGCTCATAATGCCACCTTAATCACGCAACAGCTTAAAGCAGAACAACATCGTACTGCTCTTGTGAGTACATGCTCTCCACTTGAAAGCGGATCGGATGACCAATAAAAGTTTCTAAATCAGCAACATTAGCTGATTCCTCATCCAACAAACGATCCACCACACTCTGACTGGCCAAGACCATATAGCCATCGGCTTGAAAAGCACGTGCTTCGCGTAAAATCTCACGAAATATTTCATAGCAAATACTTTCTGCGGTACGCAATTGCCCGCGCCCCTGACAGGTCGAACACGGCTCACACAGCACCTGAGTTAAGCTTTCCCGAGTCCGTTTACGGGTCATTTGCACTAAACCCAGCTCAGTAATACCTATGATATTGGTTTTCGCGTAATCGCGCTCCAACTGACGCTCCAAGGTGCGCAACACTTGCCGCCGGTGCTCTTCATCTTCCATATCAATGAAGTCAATAATGATAATACCGCCGACATTGCGCAAACGTAGTTGCCGAGCAATGGTCAGAGCTGCCTCAAGGTTGGTTTTAAATACGGTTTCTTCGAGATTGCGATGACCGACAAAGGCACCAGTATTTACATCAATAGTGGTCATAGCTTCAGTCGGGTCAATCACTAAGTGACCACCCGATTTAAGCGGCACTTTACGCTCTAAGGCTTTTTGAATTTCGTCGTCAATATTATACAAATCAAAAATAGGCCGCTCACCTGGGTAGTGCTCGACTCGATCAGCAATTTCCGGCATTAATTCACCAACAAACTGCAGTGCCTTCTGCAAAGTTTCACGTGAGTCAATACGCACTTTCTCGGTATGCTCAGTAGCAAGATCGCGCAGTGTACGTAACGGTAAAGAAAGCTCTTCGTAGATCACCATAGGTGCACCGCAGACCTTGATCTGGTCACGCACCTGCTCCCAGAGTCGATGCAGATAACGAATATCGAGCATAATTGCCGAGACATCTGCACCTTCAGTCACGGTGCGAATAATAAAGCCGCCTTGGTCTTCAAGCCCTTCGCTGGCCAAGCATTCACTCACCGCTTGCTTTAAACGTTCACGCTCTGTTTCTTCTTCAATCTTCAGCGAGACACCGATATGACTGCTGCTGGGCATATAGACCAAGTAGCGCGATGGAATAGATAAATTTGTCGTGAGGCGTGCACCTTTACTACCGATCGGGTCTTTGGTCACTTGCACGACTAGCGCTTGCCCCTCATGGACTAAGCCACTGATGCTGTCACCAGTAACACCTTCACGCGCAGTAATGTCTCCAGCGTGAATAAAGGCCGCACGCGACAAGCCAATATCAACAAAAGCAGCCTGCATTCCAGGTAGCACACGAACAATTTTACCTTTATAGATATTGCCGACAATGCCACGGCGCTGAGTACGCTCAACATGCACTTCTTGTAAGACGCCATTTTCCACCACAGCGACGCGCGATTCCATTGGCGTTATATTTATTAAAATCTCATCACTCATGGTGTTCTCAATCTAAGGCATGATCTGCACGACTTACTCAATACAGTACGACACGCTGCTGGCTGTGCAAAAACACCACGCACCTGTTAACACCTCATACTCTAAGACTGAGGCGCTCACATCGTTCTGATCAATACAGCTAACACAACACACTCGCAGCAACGCTAAAAAACAGACCATATGCGGAACATAAAGTGCGATTCATTACAGCTTAACTGTTATTCACTACAGTTTAACTAAAGCTTCTCTAACGTTTTACGCTAATTAACAATAAGTATAACCAAGGCCAGATCAAGCAACTGATCAACACCGGCAGAGCATAGTAATTCAGCTCCGGGCGCATACCTGACAAGCTACTCAACCATAAAAGCACTAACTGAGCTAAACCATAAATCACCAACAATGCAAAAGACTGTTGCCACAACGGAAACAGCTTCAAACGCTGCTGCAGGGTTAAAACTAAAAACACGATCAGTGTTAACGCTAGAGCATGCTGCCCAAATGGTGTGCCATACAAAACATCTTGCGCAATACCTAAGCTCCAAGCAGTCAGTAAACCAAGGTAATGAGGATAATTCATCGCCCAAAAAGTCAACACCAACGCCAACCATAAAGGCCGAGCCATTTCTAAATGTTCTGGCATCGGCGTTACGGATAACAATAGAGCAATAAGCAAAGTACACCACATTACTATTGTTATTTTGCCTATGGAGCGACTCATCTATTGTGCCTCCGCTGCCGTGGTTTCCGTAGCTTGCCGTAACTGTTTAGCATCTTCTAAGGCTTTTTGTACTTCTTGATCCAAAGCGTGTGTCGAGCCTTTACTGTCACTGAAAACTAAAAGCAAATAACGACTGCGGTTCAAGTTGGCCGCCGGCAAAGCCTCGATCTGAGTAAAGGGCTGTCCGGTATTGCGCTGCACTTCGCTAACCACCGCAACCGGATAGCCCACAGGGAAACGCTGCCCCATACCTGAAGTCACCAGCAAATCACCTTCGCGAATATCTGCGCTGTCAGTCACGTATCGCAACTCAATCGACTCCAGATCGCCAGTGCCGCTGGCAATCGCACGCAAACCATTGCGGTTAACCTGTACCGGCAGGCTGTGATTACTGTCGGTGATCAACAATACTCTTGAGGTATAGGGCATCACCTCAACCACTTGACCCATCACGCCACGCGCATCCAGTACGGGCTGCCCTAAAATGACGCCACTGCTGCTGCCTTTATTAATCAGCACGCGGTGCGTGTGTGGATTAGGATCAATGCCAATTAACTCAGCCACCAACACACGATCATCAATCAGTGCCGATGAGTTCAGCAGTTCGCGCAGGCGTACGTTTTGTTCAGTGAGTGTGGCAAGCTTTTGTAAGCGCCGCTGCATCAGCAAAGTATCAGCACGCAGTGCCTCATTCTCAGCCAACAAGTCAGTACGACTGCTAAATAGCTGTGCAGTGTCAGACCAGATGCGCACAGGCAGATCACCCAACCAGTACAGAGGCGTCAGTACCATTCCTAAGTTACTGCGCACCGGTTTAAGCACATCAAGGCGCGTATCAACCAACATCAGGGCAACAGAAAAACAGCTCAGAATTAAAAATCGAGTACTTAAAGTGCTTTTAGCAAATAAAGGCTTAATGGTGTGTCCCCAGCAACTTAAACATGCATGTAATTATCATCGCACACACATTTAAGCTAAACAAACGCTGTATCTAGCGACTCGCGGGCAATAAGAAACCAACTTACTCGATAGACAACAAGTCCATTGAGTTGCGATCCATCATTTCTAAGGCGCGACCACCGCCCAAAGCTACACAGTTTTTCGGGTTTTCAGCAACAATCACTGGTAAACCGGTTTCTTGTGACAGCAATTTATCCATATCGCGCAGTAATGCACCACCACCCGTTAAGACTAAACCGCGCTCGGCAATATCAGAGGCCAGCTCAGGTGGCGATTGCTCGAGAGCACTCTTCACCGCTTGCACGATAGCAGCCAAGGATTCCTGCAAGGCTTCTAAAACCTCGTCAGAATTTAGGGTGAAGCTACGCGGTACACCTTCAGCAAGGTTACGGCCGCGTACATCAAACTCAAGTAACTCGCCACCTGGGAAGGCACAACCAATTTCTTGTTTAATCCGTTCGGCCGTCGACTCACCAATCAGACTGCCATAGTTGCGGCGCACATAAGTGATAATGGCTTCATCAAAACGATCGCCACCGACACGCACCGACTCTGCGTAAACCACACCATTGAGCGAGATCAACGCAATCTCAGTGGTACCACCACCGATATCAACAACCATCGAGCCGCGCGCCTCATCAACCGGCAAACCAGCACCAATCGCAGCCGCCATTGGCTCTTCAATTAGAAACACTTCGCGAGCACCAGCGCCCAGTGCTGATTCACGAATGGCACGACGTTCAACCTGAGTGGATTTACAAGGTACACAAATCAATACACGCGGACTGGGTTGTAAAAAACTGTTCTCATGCACTTTATTAATAAAATACTGCAACATTTTTTCACACACACTAAAATCAGCAATGACGCCATCTTTCATCGGGCGAATTGCACAAATATTTCCTGGAGTACGCCCCAGCATGCGCTTGGCATCAGTACCAACCGCAACAACACTTTTCTGATTGCCGCGCGTACGGATCGCTACAACCGATGGCTCATCTAAAACAATGCCTCGATCGCGTACATAAATAAGGGTGTTGGCAGTTCCTAAATCAATGGATAAATCACTGGAAAACATGCCGCGTAATTTCTTTAACATGGGATGGATAACCCTAGGCAACGCGCAATTGAAACGCTAATTAAAAATAATAGGAAACTCTAACAATCATCGTCCTTTTGAGCAAGGTACGCACTGTGATAGATTAGCACTTTCTAAGCACGAATATGATTTTTACAGACTTATAGATACAGCGATTGCTTAATTGTTCCAATTTCGCTGTTTTATAGTCTGACACACATTATTAACGTAGGAGCTCCTCAGATGGCACTTGAACGCTGCGACGTGGAAAAACTCGCTCACTTGGCTCGACTGGGTCTCGATGACGCACAAATAGACAGCAGCACTGCATCGTTAAACACCGTTTTGGACATGATCAATGCCATGCAAGCGGTCAATACCGATAACATTGCACCTCTAGCTAATCCGCTAGAAGCCACTCAGCGCTTACGCCCTGACACCGTTACAGAAAGCAATCACCGTGATGACTACCAAGCCCTCGCACCTGCTGTAGAAAACGGCTTATACCTGGTACCTAAAGTCATCGATTAAGGACTCATTTGTCATGCACCAACTTACCTTAGCCACTATTTCCAAAGCGCTGGCTGATAAACAGTTTTCCGCGCGCGAGCTAACAACTCATTTATTATCTCGCATTGAACAGCTGGATCCGCAGCTCAATAGTTTTATTACTGTGGGCAAAGATGCTGCTTTACAGCAAGCCGAAGCCGCTGATGAATTACGTAGCACTGGCATCATTGCGCCTTTACTGGGCGTGCCTTTGGCACACAAAGATTTATTTTGTACCGACGGCGTACGCACCAGTTGCGCCTCTAAAATGCTGGACAATTTTATTGCACCTTACACTGCCAGTGTTGTTGATAATCTCAATAAAGCCGGTTGCATCAGCCTCGGCAAACTCAATATGGACGAGTTTGCGATGGGTTCATCCGGCGAAACCAGTTTCTATGGCGCCACTAAAAACCCGTGGGACCTCACACGCGTACCCGGTGGCTCATCCAGCGGTAGTGCAGCTGCTGTTGCAGCACGCTTAGTGCCAGCCAGTACCGGCAGTGACAGCGGCGGATCAATTCGTCAACCTGCTGCATTCACTGGCTTAACCGGTATTAAACCAACCTATGGCCGCATCTCGCGCTGGGGCATGACTGCCTACGCTTCCAGTCTGGATCAAGCAGGTTTTCTAGCGCACACCGCAGAAGATTGCGCCATGCTGCTACAGGTCACTGCTGGCTTTGATGAGCGCGACTCAACCAGCGCACAACAGCCCGTTGATGACTACGCAGCCGCCTTATCTCAGCCTCTGCAAGGCTTGCGTATTGGCTTGCCTAAAGAGTATTTCGACAGCCGCCTCGATGCGCGTATCGGTGACGTGATCAACACAGCTATTGAGCAACTCAAGCAACAGGGTGCCACTTTTGTTGATATCAGCCTGCCCAGTTTGCCGCATGCAGTGCCCGCCTATTACGTGATTGCTTCAGCCGAGGCATCCACCAATTTAGCGCGCTTTGATGGCGTGCGCTTTGGTTACCGCTGTGACGATCCAAAAGACCTTGAAGACCTCTATGTACGCTCACGCAACGAAGCGTTTGGCGAAGAAGTGAAACGCCGGATTATGATGGGCACCTACTCGCTCTCAACCGGTTATTACGATGCCTACTACTTAAAAGCGCAAAAAATTCGTCGTTTAATAAAAGATGACTTTGTCAGCGCCTTTAAAGATGTCGATCTAATTCTAGGTCCTACCACACCAAATCTACCTTGGCCGCTGGGTAGCAAGCTCAACGACCCTGTCGCTGCGTATTTGGAAGATATCTATACCGTACCGGCCAACCTCGCAGGCCTTCCAGGTCTATCCATGCCAGCCGGTATGATCGATGGTTTGCCGGTCGGCGTACAGCTGTTGGCACCCTATTTCCAAGAAGCGCGCCTACTGCAGGTTGCACATCAATTTCAACAACACACTGATTGGCACGCTCGTACGCCAGCCGGATTCTGAGGACGACTCACATGCAATGGGAAACCGTGATCGGGCTGGAAATCCACGCACAGCTCGCAACTGATACTAAAATTTTCTCGGGTAGCGCCACCGCGTTTGGTGCCGAACCTAACAGCCACGCCAGCTTGATTGACTTGGCCATGCCCGGCACCTTGCCGGTGCTCAACCAAGAAGCCGTACGCATGGCCTGTATGTTTGGCTTAGCGGTCGACGCACATATCGCTGAATACAACATCTTTGCCCGTAAAAACTACTTCTACCCTGACCTGCCAAAAGGCTATCAAACCAGTCAAATGGATGATCCGATTGTGGGTCTTGGCCATCTGGATATTGCCCTCGACGACGGCAGCATTAAACGCGTTAATATCACCCGCGCACACCTTGAAGAAGATGCCGGAAAAAGCCTGCACGAAGACTTTAGCGGCATGACTGGGATTGACTTAAACCGTGCCGGCACCCCGCTACTAGAAATCGTTTCTGAGCCAGAACTGAGCAACGCCAAAGAAGCCGTAGCCTACGCCAAAGCCATTCATACCTTAGTGCGTTACTTAAATATCTGTGACGGCAATATGGCCGAAGGATCATTCCGCTGCGACTGTAACGTGTCGGTACGCCCCAAAGGCCAAACCGAACTGGGTACGCGCACTGAAATCAAGAACGTTAACTCGTTTCGTTTTATTGAACGCGCCATCAATCATGAGATTCAACGGCAAATTGAATTGATTGAAGACGGCGGCAAAGTGGTACAAGAAACACGCTTGTACGATCCAAATAAAGACGAAACGCGTTCCATGCGCAGCAAAGAAGAAGCCAACGACTACCGTTACTTCCCCTGCCCAGATTTATTACCCGTGCATATTCCGCGCGAGATGCTGGACAACTTACGCAAGGATCTACCCGAACTGCCCACGCAAAAACGTGAGCGTTTCGAAAAAGAGTTTGGCTTATCCACTTATGACGCCAGCGTACTATCAGCCAGCCGTGAAATGGCCGATTACTTTGAAGCGGTGGAGAAGATTTGTCAGGACGCCAAGCTGGCGACCAACTGGGTGATGGGTGAGCTATCGAGCCTGCTCAACAAAGACAACCTTGAAATCAGCCAGTCGCCGGTCAGTGCTGAGCAATTAGGCGGCATGCTGCTGCGCATCAAAGACAACACCATTTCTGGCAAAATCGCAAAAATGGTGTTTGAAGCCATGGCCGCCGGCGAAGGCGATGCGGATCAAGTGATTGAACAACGCGGCCTAAAACAAGTCACAGACAGCGGCGCTATCGAAGCGATGCTCGATGACGTGCTTGCCGCTAACGCAGAGCAAGTCGAGCAATACCGCGCCAGCGATGAAAACAAACGTGGCAAGATGTTTGGTTTCTTTGTTGGTCAAGCGATGCGTGCCTCCAAAGGTAAGGCTAACCCGCAACAAGTTAACGAGCTGCTCAAGCACAAGCTTGATCAATAGCTCCGAGGCATGTGCCGCGGGTCTTTAGCGCCCGCTGCACATGCCCTCAAACTGTTTAAGGATTGCACAACACATGAGTCACTTGCGTATTTATTTGCTGTTTGCTGCTCTAGCTCTACTCAGCGCTTGCTCATCGCAGCGCACCAGCACAGATTCAGGTGTCAGTGGTCAAGCCTCTTGGTATGGTGCTCAGCATCACGGCAAGAAAACCGCCAGCGGCGAACGCTTCAATCAAAACGCTCTAACCGCTGCGCATCGCACGCTAGCCTTTGGCAGCAAAGTTAAGGTCACTAACACGCTGAACAATAAAAGCGTCACCGTACGCATCAACGATCGCGGCCCGTACAGCAAAGGTCGCATCATTGATTTGTCACGTGCTGCTGCAAAAAAAAATCGACATGATCAACAGTGGCGTTGCCCCTGTACGCATACAGGTTCTGCGTTAACAATTTTCGTTAAAAGTCCATCACCTATTTATCTCAACCTGCTAATCTAGCGCCCATTATTTGAGCAAGAGCCGGAGTCATTGCATGTCTATTTTAATGTTTGTTTATCTTATTGGCGGCTTTGTCTTGCTGGTGTTCGGCGCAGAAGTGCTGGTACGCGGTGCTGCACGTTTAGCGGCACGCTTTGGTATTTCACCACTGATTATTGGTTTAACCGTGGTAGCTTTTGGTACCAGCGCACCAGAAATGGCCGTCAGTACCCAATCGGCGTTTCTTGGTCAAGGCGATATTGCCATTGGCAACGTGATTGGCAGCAATATTTTTAACGTGCTGGTCGTTTTAGGCTTATCAGCTCTGATCATTCCCTTAATCGTCTCGCGCCAACTGGTACGCTTTGATGTACCCATTATGATTGCAGCAGGCTTTTTAGCTTGGTTTTTAGCCATGGATGGCAGCTACAGCCGTCTAGATGGCTTCATTTTGTTCGCCTGCATCATCTCCTATACCGGCTATTTAATTTACAGCAGTCTAAAAACCCGAACATCGGGCCAAACCACAATGTTAGACGATGAGTTCAGCGCAGAAATCAACCCGCACCGCTTTGCTTCCTTAATTAACGTCACCTACCTTCTGGCTGGTTTAGTGCTATTGGTCGTTGGCTCTAACCTACTGGTCAGTGGCGCAGTGAGCTTAGCGCAAGCGCTGGGTATGTCTGAGTTGGTGATAGGCTTAACCATTATCGCCGTCGGCACCTCACTGCCCGAATTGGCCACCTCGCTGATTGCTGCCTGGAAAGGTGAGCGTGATATGGCGGTCGGCAATATTATTGGTAGTAATTTATTTAACGTGCTCGCGGTATTGGGCTTAGCAGGTTTGGTATCACCGGAAAAAATACCAGTAGCCAGCAATGCCATTCTATTTGACTTCCCAGTAATGATGGCGGTAATGGTAGCCTGCCTACCTATTTTCTTTTCCGGCTATCGTATTAACCGTTGGGAAGGCGCATTATTTTTAGGTTATTATGTGGCGTACACTTCGTATCTTATTATGCAAAGCAATGGCGAGCCATTTGCCAGCACCTTTGCTCATGCGATGGTCGCCTACGTGGTACCGTTAACTGCCATAACCTTGTTTGTAATTGCTACGCGGGCATGGCGCATTCAGCGTGGCCTGCCAATCGATACATAATCTAAGGAAAACCGAGATAACTCGGTACGCCTTTTTTAGCGTTTCATCACATTGAGCTCTATATGGCCAAACGTACACTTAATCGCCGCCAAGGCTGGCGTGTTAATAAAATCCAAGACGAACGTCTTGCTCGTGCCGCTAAACGTGAAGAACGCACCCTTGAGGAGTTGGAGGGAGGCGACTTAGGTGCAGAGCAACATGGTTTAGTCATTGCCCACTTTGGCGTGCAGGTTGAAGTAGAAGCTGAAGCGCCTGAACTGGCGGGGCAAACCTATCGTTGTTATTTGCGAGCTAACTTACCAGCACTGGTGACAGGCGATCGCGTGGTTTGGCGACCAGGCAACCAAGGCCTAGGAATAATTGTTGCGCAATTACCGCGCCACAGTGAATTACGGCGTCCGGACTCACGCGGCACACTCAAGCCGGTAGCCGCCAACGTTGATCTAATTGTTATTGTCTTTCGCACCCCTGCCTGAGCCGCATGCCAATCTGATTGACCGCTATATTATCGCAGCCGAACATGCGGGAATTAAACCTCTATTGTTACTGAACAAATCTGACCTGCTTGACCCCAGCGGTAGTTCACGCGCACACAGCCTACTCAATACCTACCACTCGCTGGGCTACCCACTGCTGGAAGTATCAGCGTACTCAGGTGATGGCTTAGAGCAACTACAGGCGCTCCTGAATGATCAAGTCAGCGTTTTTGTCGGTCAATCAGGCGTGGGTAAGTCTTCACTGGTTAATCGCTTACTCCCAGACACCGACACACGTGTTGGCCCGCTTTCCGAGTTGACAGGCAAAGGCACACACACTACAACCACCGCACGCTTGTTCCACTTTCCAGCCGGCGGCCAGCTGATTGATTCACCAGGTATTCGTGAGTTTGGATTGGGCCACGTCAGTATCGCCGATGTTGAGGCCGGTTTTATTGAGTTTCAAGAACATTTAGGACACTGCCGATTTCGCAACTGCAGCCATGAGCACGAACCAGGCTGCGCACTGTTAGCAGCAGTAGAAGACGGTAAAATCAACCCGCAACGCCTAGCCAGTTTTAAACATATTATCAGCGGCATCAGCAGCGATCATCATTGATTACTGCTGGCTAAACAGCATTACTCAGCCCTCTACAGTAAGGCTGTTTAGTCGCGATTAATCGTTAACCTCATCAAACTGTAAAATACCTTCCTCAAATACATTGAGCTTTTCACGTACGAGCTTGCCCGTATTAATCGGGGCTGCTGTATCCATTGTTTCAGCTGCCTCATCAGGGCTTGCGGTCGTGCCCGACTCACCTTCAATAAGCTCCAAGGCACGCTTGGTCAGCACCAAAATATCAATACGGCGATTACTTGGACTGTACGGATCATTGCGATCAAACAATACCGACGATGCATAACCGGCGACGCGTGCCACCTTAGCATCATCTAGACCACCCGCACGCAAAGCGCGACGTGCTGCATTGGCACGACTGGCCGAGAGCTCCCAATTACCAAAGCCACTGTTATCGGAATATGGCTTGGCATCAGTATGCCCACCGATACTGATTTTATTGGGCACAGCTCGCGCGGTATCGGCCATCAAATAAAGAAGATCTTCAAAGTAAGGCTGTAAACGCGCGCTGCCTAAATCAAACATAGGCCGATTGGCAGCATCAGTGATTTGGATGCGTAAACCGTCGCGCGAAACATCCATAAAGATCTGATCTTTGTAGAGCTTAAAGTCTTCACTCTCATTAATTTTGCGTTGCAATTCAATCAATAAAACGTCTAAACGATCACGTTCGACCTCCTCAAGCGCTTTTTCACTACTCATATCCAGCGCTTGTTCACCCGGCGTAACATCCTCTGTGATCTCTGGATTTAAGGTTTTATCAGGCGCTGGAGTCGGTGTGCCACCCAGATCAATCACATAGGGACTGGCACTTTCCGAAAAACCGATAGGGTCTTGAAAATAACCTGAGATTGCTTTTTTCTGCTCAGGCGTAGCCGATGACATCAGCCACATCACCAAGAAAAATGCCATCATAGCTACGGCAAAGTCAGCGAAAGCAATTTTCCAAGCACCACCATGGTGACCAGCTGCAATCTTTTTAACGCGTTTTATAATGATTGGCTGATTAGTATCCATCGACTTTAACCGCCTCGCACAGCTTGCTCCAACTCAACAAAAGTTGGTCTGTGTGCTCCGTATAAAACCTTACGCCCAAACTCGACTGCCAAGCTAGGCGGCATACCGGACGCAGAAGCAACCAAAGTAGCTTTAATGGCTTCATACAAATTCAGCTCTTCTTTCGCATCATGTGCCAAGCTGGTCGCTAAAGGACCAAAAAAACCATACGCGGCCAAAATACCCAAAAAAGTGCCCACTAAAGCTGCCCCCACATGCTGCCCCAAGGCAGCTTGCTCCGCCTCACCCAGCATACTCATGGTCACTACAATCCCCAATACTGCAGCCACAATACCAAAGCCAGGCAAACCATCAGCAACACTGGTGACAGCATGTGAAGGGTGATCAAGGTCCTCTTTAAGACTGGTCAACTCCATATCAAACAAGCCTTCAAATTCATGCGGGGCCATATTTCCGGTGGTCATGATGCGCAAATAATCACAAATAAATTCGGTCATGCGCTGGTCTTTTAAGATCGCTGGGTATTTACTAAAAATAGGGCTCGCTGCTGGATCTTCAATATCGGCCTCAATGGCCATCATGCCTTCACGACGACTCTTATTGAGAACTTCATAAAGCATATTTAGGACTTCAAGGTAGAGCTTTTTAGTAAAACGCGTACTGAACATGCTCAGTGATTTTTTAAACACCTGCATAAATGTGCTACCGGGGTTGGCTTGCAAAAAAGCCCCCAACGCTGCACCACCAATAATCAACACTTCAAAGGGCTGAATAATGGCCGCTACCTTTCCGCCAGACAAAACATAACCTGCTAAAACGCTAGCAAAAACAACAACAATTCCAATAACTTTTACCATGATATACGCCGTGCTACGTCCATAACGCTGTAAAGGATAACAGCCTTTATAAATATTGGTTACTATACTGCGACTAATACCCTACGGGGCACAGTCCAAGGCTAACTTACTATGAGCAAAACAGTATCTCAAAATAGCACTTTAGAGCAGTGGATTAAACGATTGGACAACACACGCCTGCCTGTTTATAAAGCGCAGCGTGAACGTGCCTTGCAAACGTTACAAAGTCCCACCAAATCATTGCGTGATATTGCTCAGATCATCAGTCAAGCTCCTACCATCGCCCTTATTATTATGCGCGAAGCCAATCGCGGTAATAGCTCTTTAGCAGAACCTGTACAAACAGTTGAAAATGCGCTGTCTCGCTTGGGCCTGCAACGCTGTGGCGCTCTGTTAAAAAGCCTAAAAGACGACCAAGAAACAGATATCCCAGTGGCTCTGCGCCAAGTATGGCTGATCGGACAACACCTTAATGTTCAAGCCATTGGTTTATTTGGCACACGCATGGCGCGCTTATGGCAAGAAATTCATTGGGGCAGTCTGCTTTTTTTATCACCTGTATGGCCGCTACTGACTCGACACCCAGAGCTTTTTTACGAGTGGGAGCGTCGCGTCTTAGGCAATAATGAGCCGGTCAGCATCGTTGAACAGGAACTGATTGGTCTACCACTCATCACTCTTTGCCTTGGTCTAGCCGAGCACTGGAAGCTGCCAAATTGGATCATTGAGGGCTACCGCTTACTCAATGACAACCCAGAACGACTGGTGCAAGCTCTCTATATTGCTCGGCAATCAGAGCAGCCTCTGCTGCAACAGAAACTGCTTGATGAACAGCCAGAGCTCAATATCTGGTTAAACCGCCCCACTAACACCCTCGTATTCACCTGCGGCTTGGTTATGGCTGCACACAATTCTTGGGGCAGTGAGCAATGCCTGCGCTGGCAACGCCTGATCAGCTTATACTTAAAGCACGATCTCGCTAGCGTGCAGCAATTCACCCATCAGCTTGCCGTTAAGCACGCGCAACAGCAGCACTACCCTGATCTCTGGCAACCGGCGCAAGCACTGTTATGGCCATGGCATACTCAACGTTTGCGTCAGTCAGCAGCACAATTGGCAGCACAATCACAATCGAGCCCTGCAAGCCCAGACAACGAACACTTAGCATTGTGGCGCTCGCACTGCACAGAGCTCGCGCGCAGTCCCTCGGCTTTTAGCAATCCAGTACAGCTTACGCATCGCATCAGCCTTGCTTTACAAGCGTGCGACATGCAAAGAATCTGCATAATGATGCTCGACAAAAAAGCTGGGTATGCGCAAATCAGTAATTTACATGGCATTCAAGCCGATCAACTGCCGCGCGTTTTTGCACTCACACCGTCGCCTGTAAGCAAGCACTTCCTAGGAAAATCAACCCATTTAGTGTTAAACGAGCGTAATGCGACACGCTTTCTCCCTCATTTACCAGAAGAACTGGTCGCTGTTTTTGGCAAAAAAAACTGGGCGCTGGCTTCTATATCAAACGGCCACAGAGTTGTTATGTTGGTGGCAGCAGACCAAACAACGAAAGCATTGTCCCCCACCACAGTTCAAAGCTTTAAGAAAACTTTGGAGTATATCGAACGCGCATTGATACTTTTTAGCTCTCGCAAGCGTTAACATAAATGCATACGCACATCCGTCATTGCATGTATGTGCTAAAAAGCACCATGCAATAATTATCACTAGCGATTACCATGTATTCATTATGGTCTTTTTTTACAACAAATTTTTATTCAATTTACCATACCAACAACACCAGCTAAGGTCTCGCCAGATGAATATCAAGCAACGTTTATTTATTTTTATGCAATACGTATTACCTCATCATACTTTGTCACGTTTGATTGGTCGCTTTGCAGAATGCGAGACTGCATGGTTTAAAAACCGCCTCATTTCTTGGTTTATTAAACGTTATCAAGTCAATATGAGCGAAGCCCTGCAAGAAGACCCCAGCGCTTACCAGCACTTTAACGACTTTTTCACCAGATCGCTGAAAGCCGATGCACGCCCCCTAGACAACCACGACAAGGCTGTGTTGAGTCCAGCTGATGGTGCGATCAGTCAATTAGGCAATATTGAACACGGTCGTATTTTCCAAGCAAAAGGCCATAGCTTTAGCCTATTAGAGTTACTCGGCGGTGACGCTGAGCGGGCTGCACCCTTTATGGGCGGAAATTTCTCTACTGTATATTTATCACCCAAGGACTATCACCGCGTGCATATGCCCCTGACCGGTATTTTACGTGAAATGGTGTATATTCCGGGCCGTTTATTCTCAGTCAACCAAACCACTGTCGGGCAAGTACCTGAACTCTTTGCGCGTAATGAGCGCGTTGCTTGTATTTTTGATACAGAACAGGGGTCGATGGCGGTTGTTCTTGTTGGCGCAATGGTGGTCGCCAGTATCGAAACGGTATGGGCTGGCTTGATTACTCCACCGCTACGCCAATTGCGCAGCTATGATTACAGCCAAGCTGCGCAGCAACCTATTATCTTAGAAAAGGGTGCTGAAATGGGCCGCTTTAAACTAGGATCTACCGCGATAGTTTTATTTGGTCCAAATCACGTGACATGGGACACTCACTTGCAGCAAGCTAGTGCAGTAAAAGTAGGCCAACGTCTAGCTGTAGAAATTTAGCTTTAAGGATGTACAATCAATGCGTGATAGCTCACCACCAACTAATTCAAATAAAATTGTAGTTACGCACGGTAGCTTAAGCAGGACAATTTAATGGATACCCACAGCCCAAAATTGCGTTTAAAAGTGACCACGCCTGTGCAGACATCTCTAGCATTCTGCAAGCCAAACGCACGTGATTTAAAGGTATGGATTCAAGACCTGCCCAAAGCGAACATTGGTGAGACAGCACGCTTACTGTACAAAGCAATAATAGAGCTTAACAACTTCAAAACACCTGCTGACACCCGCATCCAGTTGCTCGAGCTTTTGCGCCCAGAAGTTATGTTTATTAACTCACAACTGGAAAAGCACTTTTTAAATAACTCTATTATGCTCGGCGAACGCGCACAAAAAGTCGCCAACTTATGCCAAGCACTGCAAAATCACTTAACAATGGGTTATAAACTCGTTATTACTGATGTCTTTCAGCGACGCAACTCTACTTTAATGTTAGCATTACAACGTACCGCACACAGCATGTTTGTTTCGCTGGTACGCGCTTATCAACTGTACTATCCAGCCCCTCCTTTGTTCTGGCTAGAACTGCATCAAGTGTATTGGCTTGCTCGTAAGAACAACATACACACCCAGCCCGTTCGTGACTCCCTGCTCGACAATATCACCGAGCAAAGCATTGAGGCCGCATACAATTGCGTGCTGCTATTAAGCTCCTCTCGTATTAATCAAATGCGCCAAAGCGATATCGCTATCTTAGCGCGTACCCTTCCGAGCTGGAGCCCGCTTGCAAGCTTACAAAAAACAGAACTCGACAGCAGTTTATTTGTCGTCAACCTGAACAGCGATTCACCACCTCGTTATAAAGAGCTGATCGAGCAAGAGCCCACTCAATCGCGCCTAGGCTTTAATACCCAAGAGCTTGCAGAAGCACTGATTGAACATCAACAGGCACCTGAAAATAAAAAACACAAAACAGGCTTTGACGTACCTAATAGCATGTCAAGCACACTGCTGGCGCAACTGTGCAGCGCATGGGGTAACATTGCTAAACGTGATTTTCAGCGCACCAGCAGTACAGGCAATCTTGAGTTATGTCTTGGTATGAGTGCAGTGCATTATTATTTAGCAGATAAAGAAGTTTTTGCACACACTTTAAAAACTCAACAAACCTCTCGTGTCGAATACAATACCGACAACAGTCCTCCCGATATTTGGGCGAACGCCATTGACGCTGAACTTATGATTGAGCAAGACCCCTTGCAAGTCGACTATATTGAATATGATAAAAACACAACAGATGAATCAAGCGTAAGCAACGATCAGAGTCCTGCGGACCCGGTCGTTTCATACCCTATTTACACGCTCTCTATTATCAACCACAGCCCTGGCGGCTACTGCTTAGCATGGCGTGATGCTGTTCCTCCACAATTACAAGCTGGCGAGATTGTCGCGCTACGTGAAAACCAAGACAGGCCTTGGTCAACAGCAGTGACGCGCTGGATTCGCCAAGCTGGCAGTGCAAGTACACAAATGGGTGTTGAGCTGATTGCATCAAATGCTCAGCCATGCGGCTTACAATTATTACGCAGTAACGAGAACTCGAGCCACTTTTTGCGTGCCTTATTGGTGCCAGAGATACCAGCATTATCACGTCCAGCCAGTGTTATTGCACCGCGTATCCCTTTTCAAGAAGGTCATAAAGTAGCGATCAATCAGCAGGGTATAGAATGTCGAGCCATTCTCAGAAAACGCTCCATGCACACCGGTAGCATCAACCAGTTTGAATACAGCCTATTAACCCCTCTTGAAGCTATCGAGTCGCACTCAGCATCAACCTTAAAAACCCCAACTAAGAGCGAAAACTTTGACTCACTTTGGAAGTCACTGTAACTTCGCGTCAGTTTACTTCAGCTTTAACAGTGTGCAGCCTGCACTTTGATGGTACTTATGCTTACTGATAAAAAAACTATCCGCTTACTCATTCTGGAAGACTCGAAAAATGAAGCTGAGCGCATCAATAGCTTGTTTCGTAACTCTGGCTACGCTACGCGCGCGCATCGCATCACCTCGCTAGATAACCTTAATGAAGCGCTTAAGAGCACTTGGGATTTGTGTATAGCGGCATACCACAGTGATAACATCGCACCTTTAATTGCCCTAAAAAGCATCCAGCGTATGGCTCGCGATATCTCTTTCATTCAGCTCACTGAAAATAATTCATCAGACTATTTGACCAAAAGCTTAGAGCTGGGTGCCCAAGATGCGGTACCACAGGGTGAGGATGAACGCTTAATTTTAGTCGCCAAGCGTGAACTTGCTAACCTTGAAGAACGTCGCGCAAGACGCGCTGCCGAAATTGCTTTACACGAGGCAGAAAAACGCTGCAAATTACTGCTGGAAAGCTCTATGGATGCTATTGCATACGTGCATGACGGCATGCATGTTTACGCAAACGCCCCCTACCTACAATTGTTTGGCTATGCTGATGCAGATGAAATGGAAGGCATGCCGATGATTGATTTAATTGCCAGTCCAGATCAAAGCCGCTTTAAAGACTTCCTTAGACACTATCGCAGTGAGGAAGGCAGCGCTGAACTGATGTGTTCCGGCATAACTGCCACAGCACAAACCTTCCAAGCCAAGATGAGCTTCTCACCAGCACAGTATGATGGTGAGCCTTGCGTACAAGTGGTTATCCGCGTAACCAGCGGCAATACTGAGCTTGAAGAGAAACTACGCGAAATCAGTAGCCAAGACTTAGTCACCGGCCTGTATAACCGTCAACACTTTTTAGAGCGTCTCGATGCGGCTGCCGAACGCGCGGTCAATGCAGGTCAATCAGCCAGTGTGGCGTATATTAAAATTGACCATTACGCAGCACTACAAGCCGATCTTGGCCTTGCTGGCATTGACATATTACTGGCAGATTTAGCCAATTCTTTACGTCAGCAATTCAAGTCGAACTCACAAATAGCCCGCTTCGCCGATGATGCCTTTTGCGTTCTAAGCAGCAATGTCACACCTGAGCAACTTAAGCCTGAACTGCTCGACTTAATCAAAAAAACTGAGTTGCAGTTATTCGATATCAATGGCCGCACAGCACAAACCACTTTGACCATTGGCGTAGCGGGCCTCAACGAAAAAACCTCGAAAGCTGCAAACGTTTTAAAGCGCGCACATGATTGTGTCGATCAACTCCCGCAGGGTAATGCACTCAAGCTGCATAACCCTGCAGATGATCTTGCTGCTGCAGCCAGTCGCGGTGATGTTATTGCTATGGTGCAGCAAGCACTCGACAAAAATAACTTTAAATTACTCTTCCAGCCTATTATAAGTTTGCGCGGCGATCAGGATGAGCTGTATGAAGTTTTATTAAGGTTAGTTAACCCCAAAGGCGAAGAGGTCCCCCCCGCTGAGTTTTTACATGCTGCAGTGTCTGCCGGTTTAGCAGAAAAAATTGATCGCTGGGTGCTACTCAACTCTATTAAGTTACTGACAGAACATCGCAGCAAAGGCAATCAAACTCGCTTTTTTATTCACTTATCCAGTGCCAGTTTACAAGATCCAAGTTTATTGCCCTGGCTGACGAGGGCTCTAAAAGCATCACGTCTGCCAGCAGATTCAATTATTTTACAAATCCGCGAAACGGATGCTGTCGCCTATTTAAAACAAGCTAAACAGCTCGCCGAAGGCTTGCATGCGCTACACTGTCAAATAGCTTTAGGCCAGTTTGGTTGCACACTCAATCCATACAATACACTCAAACATATGCATATTGATTTTGTGAAGATTGATGGCTCCTTTATTAAAGAACTCTCCACTGCAGAAGATCAAGAAGCCTTGAAAGAGATGCTGGCTACGTTACATGCGCAAGACAAGCACAGTATTGTGCCCTTTGTGGAAAGTGCTAGCGTCTTATCTGTGCTTTGGCAGGCGGGTGTTAACTACATCCAAGGTCATTATTTGCAAGGGCCAAGCCAAGCAATGAACTATGATTTCACCAGTAATGAAGACTAGCTGTACTGGCCTGGCGTGCATCACAGCACGCTAAGTTCCAACTCAACTGCTTGCCATCTTTAGCACGTATTGTGCTAAAGATGGCAATCGACACAGCGTAAGCAGCACTCCATTTATCACAACTCGTTGCGTGCTGCTTTATCCATAAGGTTGGAGCGGGTATCATAAGCAGCTTAACCCTAAATTCCCCTTAAAGCAGCGCGCAGGCTGGGCAGTCCATGTCGATGGTTCGTATTGGTTCCTACACATTAACTAACAACCTGATCCTGGCGCCAATGGCCGGTGTCACTGACCGTCCACAACGTCAATTATGCGCACGCTTTGGTGCTGGACTGACAGTTTCAGAGATGCTCACCAGTGATACTCGCTTGTGGTCGAGCCGAAAATCCAGCTTACGTTTATTAACCGATAGCGATCCAGAGCCGCGCTCGGTACAAATTGCCGGCGCAGACCCTAAGATGCTCGCCCATGCGGCACAACAATGTGTCGCTTTAGGCGCACATATTATTGATATCAATATGGGCTGCCCTGCGAAAAAAGTATGCAATAAAGCGGCTGGTTCAGCATTGCTCAAAGATGAGCAACTGGTTACCGATATTTTGCAAGCAGTACGCGCTGCTGTTGATGTGCCTGTCACTTTAAAAATTCGTACCGGCTGGGATCAGGCGAATAAAAACGGATTGAATATCGCTAGAATTGCCGAACAAGAAGGCATCAATGCTCTTGCAGTACATGGCCGCACTCGCGCAGATCGCTACAATGGTGACGCCGAATACGATACTATTGCGCTGATTAAGAATGCCATCTCAATTCCTGTGTTTGCTAACGGTGATATTGATAGCCCGCTTAAAGCTCGACAGGTACTGGATTACACCGGCGCAGACGGTTTGTTGATTGGTCGCGCAGCGCAAGGACGGCCTTGGATCTTCCAAGAGATCAACCATTTCCTAGCAACAGGCGAACAACTGCCGGCTATCAGTTTAAGCGCATTGGAAATGATTTTACTTGAACACATTGAGCTCCTGCATGCGTTCTATGGCCAACCAATGGGCGTGCGTATCGCTAGAAAGCACACACAGTGGTATTTAACATCGCTGCCAGGGGCACAAAAATTTCGTACAACGTTTAACCAGCTTGATGACGAAGATGCACAGAAAGATCAAATCCAGATTTTTTTCAATACTCTTCGTGCGCTAGGCTTAAAAGACGCTGCATGATTCTAATGATAAGACGTTCAGTTATGAGATATCTGCCGTGACCAAAAATACTACGCTGCTCACAACCATCAATAATAGCGAACACCTAACGTTACGTGCTTGTGTTGAAAAAACCTTGCAGGACTATTTTGCTCATTTAGATGGTGCGCATGTTAATGACGTGTACAACTTAGTACTCAGTGAGGTTGAGGCACCCTTATTTGCCTCAGTCATGCAACATGTGCAGGGCAATCAAACACGCGCTTCAGAGATGCTCGGTTTAAACCGAGGTACGCTGCGCAAAAAACTTAAACAATACAATCTTCTTTAAACTATAACCCTGCCGACCTCTTGTGCGAGGCTTGAGCAGTTTGCCGTTTACAGCTAGGAAATCTAATGACTGACCACTCTTCAAAAACGACTATTCGCCGCGCTTTAATCAGTGTTTCTGATAAAACAGGTATTGTTGAATTTGCGCAAGCGCTGCACGCCTTAGGCGTAGAAATTCTATCCACCGGCGGCACTTTCAAGTTATTAAAAGATAATGCCATTCCTGCTATTGAAGTGGCTGACTACACAGGCTTCGCAGAAATGATGGATGGCCGGGTAAAAACCCTGCATCCCAAAATTCACGGTGGTATTTTAGGCCGTCGCGATATTGATGCTGCGATCATGGCCGAGCACGGTATCAAACCGATTGATTTAGTCGCTGTTAACCTCTACCCCTTTGCTGCCACAGTCGCCAAGCCCGGTTGCAGCCTGCCTGATGCAATTGAAAACATCGATATCGGCGGTCCAACCATGGTGCGCAGCGCGGCAAAAAATCATAAAGATGTGGCCATTGTAGTGAACAGCAGTGACTATGAGACGATTATCGAAGGTTTAAAGCAAGGCGGACTAAGCTACGCACAACGCTTTAACCTAGCGCTAAAAGCTTTTGAGCATACGGCAGCTTACGACGGCATGATTGCCAACTATCTGGGCACCATTGAACAGTCTGCAGACACCCTCAGCACACAGCAGCGCACAGCCTTCCCTAATACCTTTAATACACAGTTTATTAAAGCCCAAGACATGCGCTACGGTGAAAACCCGCACCAAAGTGCAGCGTTTTATACTGAAGCCAATCCGCAAGAAGCCAGCGTCGCCAGCGCCATACAACTGCAAGGTAAAGAGCTGTCGTTTAACAACGTCGCTGATACCGATTCGGCGCTTGAGTGCGTGAAAAGCTTTGTCAAGCCGGCCTGTGTGATTGTTAAACACGCCAACCCTTGCGGTGTTGCTGTTGCCACTGACGAGGAAGGTGGTATTCGTCAAGCCTACGAACTGGCTTACGCCACCGATAGCGAGTCCGCTTTCGGCGGCATTATTGCCTTTAACCGCGAACTGGATGCAGACACAGCGCAAGCCATTGTTGATCGCCAGTTTGTTGAAGTGATTATTGCCCCAAGCATCAGCCAAGCTGCCCGTGACGTGGTCGCGAGCAAAGCCAACGTACGTTTGCTTGAGTGCGGCCAGTGGCCTGCCGAGCGCAGCGCCAGCTGGGACTTCAAGCGCGTCAACGGTGGTTTATTAGTCCAGAGCCGTGACATTCAAATGATCACTGCAGCTGATTTGAAAGTGGTCACCCGTCGTGCGCCAACCGAGCAAGAAATCCATGATTTAATCTTTGCCTGGAAAGTCGCTAAATTCGTTAAATCTAACGCGATTATCTATGCGAAAAACCGTCAAACCATCGGCGTCGGCGCAGGACAAATGAGCCGTGTTAACTCAGCACGGATTGCTGCCATTAAAGCCGAGCAAGCCAACTTAGATGTGGCCGGTGCAGTGATGGCCTCAGATGCGTTCTTCCCCTTCCGCGACGGTTTAGATAATGCCGCTAAAGTAGGTATACGTGCGGTCATCCAACCGGGTGGCTCGATGCGTGACGCTGAAGTCATTGCTGCGGCAGACGAAGCTGACATTGCCATGGTGTTTACCGGCATGCGTCACTTCCGCCACTAATTGCTCTTTTAAGGACCGTTTTCTATGAATATTTTAATTATCGGTAATGGCGGACGTGAGCACGCACTAGCGTGGAAAGTGGCGCAAGACCCACGCGTGACTAAAGTTTTTATCGCACCCGGTAATGCCGGCAGTGCGACTGAAGCCAAATGCGAAAACGTGGCGATTGATGTGCTGGCGATTGATCAGCTGGCTGATTTTGCCGAGCAAAACAATGTGTATCTGACTATTGTTGGCCCTGAAGCGCCACTGGTTGCCGGTGTTGTGGATACCTTTCGTCAACGTAATCTAGATATCTATGGCCCAACCGCTGCAGCTGCGCAACTAGAAGGCTCTAAAGCCTTTAGCAAAGATTTCTTCGCACGCCACAATATTCCCACCAGCAACTACGCCAACTTTACTGAAGTTGAGCCTGCCCTAGCCTACTTACGTGAGCAAGGCGCACCGATCGTGGTCAAAGCCGACGGCTTAGCTGCAGGTAAAGGCGTAATTGTCGCCATGACACTCGAAGAAGCCGAAGCGGCAGTCACCGATATGCTGGCTGGCAATGCCTTTGGTGAAGCTGGTTCACGTGTGGTCATCGAAGAATTCTTGGACGGTGAAGAGGCCAGCTTTATCGTGATGGTCGATGGCGAAAACGTGTTACCGATGGCCACCAGCCAAGACCATAAGCGTGTCGGTGATGGTGATACAGGTCCCAATACCGGTGGCATGGGCGCATACTCGCCTGCGCCAGTGGTCACTGATGCAGTACACCAACGCGTGTTAGATGAAATCATCTACCCAACCGTGCGCGGTATGGCCGCCGAAGGTAATGTTTACACGGGCTTTTTGTACGCAGGTTTAATGATCGACAAAAGCGGCGCACCCAAAATCATTGAGTACAATTGCCGTTTTGGTGACCCTGAAACACAGCCCATTTTACTGCGTTTAGAGTCCAGCTTAATTTTGTTGATTGAAGCGGCATTAGCCAACGCTCTCGATAAAGTTGAAGCACAGTGGGATCCACGCCCCAGCTTAGGCGTAGTCATTGCCTCCGGCGGCTACCCTGCCGACTACAGCGCTGGTCATGAAATTAAAGGCTTAAATGCCGCCGCGCAACTGGACGGTAAAGTATTCCACGCCGGTAGCAGTCTGAAAAACGGTAAAATCATCAACAGTGGTGGCCGTGTACTCTGCGCCACAGCTATGGGTGATACAGTTGCCCAAGCGCAAGTCAACGCTTACAAGCTGGCTGAGCAAATTAGTTGGGAAGGCAGCTTTTATCGTAAAGATATTGGTTACCGAGCCATTGAGCGTGAGCAGCAATAAAGACTAAGCCCATGATCAACTCTCCGTATTGTGTGACATCCGGAGAGTTGATTCTGCACTGTTGAGGCGTTGCATACTGTCGTGAATCCTACTCGCCTAACGATTGCCCTAACCATCAGTATACTGTTAGGCGCACTGTTTCTAATCATCAGCGTGCCACGCTATTATGGCTTAGTGTTTTCCTTAGAAAATACAGCCCATTTAAGCATTCCAAAATTATCTGTTCTTGGCTTAAGCTTAAATACAGTGCAACCACTGCTGATTGGCGTCCTACTCGGTTGCAGCATCAGTGCTGTGCTCTACAACCTATTGTGCTTTGCCTATACGCGTTATCACGGCAACCTATTGTTTAGCATTGCTCTGAGCTTTTTACTGTTATTTGTATTCTTACTAGCCAATAACCATACTCCTGATCTCGGCTTTAACCTCACTCTTAGTAGTGAACTGATTTACCTACCCGTGGTGCTCGCAGTTTTATTTTTACATGCGCTGTGCTTAAACTGCATCCCCCGCACACCAACCTTTAAAACACTAGTCAAACAACTGATTAGACACATGGGCCTGTTGGGTTTCAGCGGTATTGGCTTGTTAGCCCTCTCCCCTACTTACGCACACATATTCAGCTACTTTCTTTTAATCAGTTCAACAGTGCTGTTACTGGGCAGTACTCTATTGCTTTGGCAGCACGACTACACACCAGCACGTACTGCCTTAGTTGGCTTAAGTGTGTTCTTTTTGCCTCTTATCATCGCCTGGCCAGCACTGATGAATGAAGCCTTTATCTCCGCAGATGTTGCAACTTTGCTTGTGCTAATTAGCCTACCGATCAGTGCCATTATTATTAGTATTAGCCTCAGTCAAAATCACCGCTACCAAATCGCTAAAAATACCAGCGCATCACACCAATATGCGGCTGAACAAGCCGAAAAGCGTGCCAAATCAGAACTGTTGGCAAAAATCAGCCATGAAATCCGTACACCCTTAAGTGGCGTGCTGGGTATGACAACATTGCTGCTGGACACGCCGCTTTCCAGCAAACAGCGTGATTATGCGCAAACCATCCAAGGCGCTGGTAGCGAACTGCTCGGTTTGATTAATGAAATACTGGATATTTCACGCTTGGAATCCAACGACATTGTGCTCAGCCATACGCAGTTTAGTCCTGCCGGTTTACTACAAGAGTGCACTCAAGCATTTTACAATAGTGCCCATGAGCAGCAGGTCGAGTTAACCGTATTTTTACAACCACAGGTGCCAGAAACCTTATTGGGTGATCCGGCACGCTTACGGCAAATCCTGCTCAGCATATTAAAAAATGCTTTTCAACGTACCTATAACGGCGAAATTATCCTCAGCGCTACGATCGAGCAGCATGGCGATCAAGCCCGGCTGGTATTGACTGTACAAGACACAGGAACGCCTTTAAGCGATGAAGAACGACAGATCCTCAGCCATGCACAACTGCACAGCAAAGACCTGCTCAGCGCATCCTTTATTGGCGGCAACCTCGGCATCATCATTGCACGTCAGCTGGTCAGTCTGATGCAAGGCAGCTTTGCTATCCAGCGTAGCGCACAAGGCACCATATTTACCGTCAACATTGCACTCCAGTCGCAACAGCATCCGACCACTCACGTAGAGACTGACGTAGTCTTACGGCAAAAACACGTTTTGATTATTGATAGCAATACACTTTCGCAAAAGGTATTAGCTCAGCAGTGTAGCGAGTGGGGGATGCTGGTCAGCACGCGCTTATCACCAGCCGATGCGATCGCTTTTTTACGCAACAAAGCATTGCAAGGTCAACGTTTTACAGCAATTTTAATCAGTGACAGCACCCATAAAGCCAGTGCCATACCTTTTGCAGTACGGTTCCAGGAAGACTCCCTGCTGACGGCAGGCAGCACTTTAATCATGCTAACCAGCAGCAGTCATATCGACTCAATTGCTGTGCGCAATGCAGGTATCAGTCATGTGTTGATGAAACCCGTCAGTGGCTCAACCTTAAAAACCACGCTGATCAATGCTGTGCAGCACAGCATAAATCATACCCAGATCGCACGCAGTATTAGCGCAAAACGCGTACTGGTTGCGGAAGACGATGCGATTTCGGTCAAAGTCATCAGCGGTTTATTGAATAAACTTGGGGTTAGTGTTGATGTCGCTGCTAACGGCCAAATAGCTTTAGATAAGCTAAAACAACAGCACTACGACTGGGTCCTAATGGATTGTGAAATGCCCGTGATGGATGGCTTTACTGCCGCGCAAAAACGCCGCGAGTACGAAGCCGCACAAGGCTTAGCAGCGGTGCCTATTATTGCGCTGTCGGCCCATGTCCTAGAAGAACACCAATTGCGTGCCAAGCAGTCAGGCATGAATGGACATTTAGCAAAACCGATCGAACTGGCTAAGCTGCAAGCCATTCTCAGCACGAATTAACGACTCTCACGCTGCACATGGTGCTGTAAATAAGCCACAGCCAAGCCGCTGCTGCTGATAATCAACACACCTAGCATTGCCAACGCATCCGGTAACTGTCCAAATGACAGATAACCAACTACCCCAGCAAAGATAATTTGCGCATAGGTAAAGGGCGCTAAAGTGGCGGCTGTGGAGTATTTTAAAGCCATGCTCAGCAATATATGTGCAGTCATTGCCAGTAAGCCTAGCGCCAGCATAAAGAGCAAATCAATCGACGCAACATGCAGTGTGTATTGGCCGGGCAATAATGCCGTCAGCACGATAACGCCAAATAAGCCAGACAAAAAATTACTGGTCACCGCGTGATCAGTACTGGACAGGCGCCTAGTAATTAACTGATAAAGTGCAAAACAAAATGATGCGCTAACCGGCAATAAAATAGCTGGCGTAAATAGCACACCACCGGGTCGCACAATAAACAGCACGCCTAAAAACCCGACAATGACCGCAATCCACTGCCCTTTACTGATCTTTTCGTCCAGAAATAATGCTGACAGTACAGTGACTATCAGTGGCGCTAAAAACATCACTGCAGTGGCCTCAGCCAATGGAATATAGCGCAGCCCACCAATAAATAGCAGGCTAATACTCAACAAACTGACGCCTCGTACAAGCTGTAACCAAGGCCGCTGTGTACGTAAAATTGCCCAGCGCATTTTCGGGAAAAATAACACAATCATGGCCAGTGTCTGCACCAAATAGCGCAGCCAAATAATCATAATCAATGGGTAGATATGCGTGAGGTATTTAGAAAACCCGTCGTGCGAGGCTAATAATACGCCTGTACAGAGAATCAAAAGCACACCGTAGAGTGGTTTTTGCGTTGAACTCATAACACCCTCATTCGATATAGTTAGCTAGCTAACTATATCGAAAAAATAGCAATCCTGCCTACTTTTCATAGCAACTACAGACAATTCTAAGCTGAGCAAGAACAGCGCAACGGACTAGCAGGCAACGTAAAAGTTGGGCTATTGCTGTGACAAGTGCCGCCATAGATGGCCTAGCGCCGGAGCTGAGCCCCTGAAGGGTTTATCAATGCAAAGACAGCGGCAGTCCAGCTCGCAGCACATATATAGCGCGACTGATTCCAGTTCTCAGCCCAATCGCGCAAAGAATACACAGACTTAAACGCACGCGCTCAACCCCGATCGAACTGACTCAGGCGCGTTAAATCTTATAACGCTGTACCGGTACGCAAGGCTTCTTTTTCAGCTACCGATGGTGGCTTACGTCCTGCTAAATAATGACGGCTAAAGCGCGCAAACCACTGCTCTAGCGCCTGTGCTGCAGCACTATCATCAGCCAACTGCAGGCATAAAGCGGTGACTTCTGCAGTACACAAATGCTCCTCACGGGTTGAACGGCGTAAGCGATAACGAGAAATCGCTTCTGGCTGCAAACTGAGCACAGGTAAATCTGCAAGGTAAGCAGATTTACGAAACATTTTACGCGCTTCCGTCCAAGTTCCATCCAGGACGATAAACAGTGGCCGCTTACCTGCTGCTTTAAGTTCAGCATGCGCCACATCGTGCACCACCCGTTCAGCGGGCACATACTCATCAGGAAATACCACATAGGGCTGCCATTTTGGATCGGCCAGTAAAGCGAGGATACTTTCATCAACTTCAGTACGTGACCAGCTGAAGGCAAAGGTATCGGCCACCACATCAGCAATCAGCCACCCCGTATTGGTTGGCTTGAGTGGCTCGGCATCATACATCAGCAAACACACTGCGCTATTTGCACTGACCTGCGGTTGCCAAGCACACATGCAATACGCAAGACCCACACGGCAGCGCGAGCAACGCACTAACAGGGCGCCACGGGCTAAAAAGGGTTTATTACTGCGCGCCAGTCGTTGATCACGCAAACGCGATACTGCGTGTGGCATAACTACACTCTCGAAAATATAAGGACGTAGTTTAACAGATTTAAATGCCTGCCTAGCACTGAGCGGTCAATCAACATACCCTGTCGCACGCTAAAAGGTGGCCACGTATTGGCCGCTCTCGGCGTCTGACTGTATGGCCAAAGTCTGCTTGAGCAATGGCCACAAGAACTACAATGCTCGATACCTGATCGCAGCACTGTCAGCGTTCAAAGAACGCTTAGCGCAACCCAATAAGGACGCAAGCTTCTCATCTGTTACTCGGTGCTCATTTGGCGCAATTTTCCAGCTTACAAACACAGATCAGTCGTGCGTTATCCATTCACTCAAGGCAAACCATAACTTATGGCTTGGCAACGTGGCAAAGTTATCTTGAAAATAGCGAACAACGCACATTTGCAACGTTTACAAGTGACTCTAAACACACTAGCGTTGATATAAGTCAGCTTCAGCTCCTGCAGCACTGGCATAGTTTCGCCTTACATTAATAAGTGAGTGTATTATGCGTCGCGATCCTATTGTTTTATTTGATAACGGCAGCCATCAGTGTCTGATGTTTGATGACTTAGTGACTGGCGATGGCATTCAGTCGAATCAGTTTTTAATCACTGATAATGAGCAATCATTACTGCTTGATCCGGGCGGCGATCTGACCTATACACCGCTCTCCTTAGAGCTATCCAAGCGTATTAACCTGAAAGATTTAACTTATATTTTTGCCTCACACCAAGATCCCGATATTATTGCGGCGCTGGATAAATGGCTGTTACACACCAAGGCAAAAGTCATTACTTCAAAATTATGGGCTCGTTTTTTACCGCATCTGACCGCAGGCTACTTAACCGCCAGCCACGGTATATCTACCAGCGAGCGCGTGATTGCTCTGCCCGATGAGGGCTCAGTATTCGCTTTGGGTAATAGCAAAATAAAAGCGATCCCAGCCCATTTCCTGCATTCAGTTGGTAATTTCCAACTGTATGACCCGACCAGTAAAATATTATTCTCTGGCGATATGGGTGCCTCACTGCTAGATGACGCACAACCGGTTACCAGTTTCGCTGAACACATTCCATCAATGGAAGGGTTTCACCGTCGCTATATGGTCAGTAAGAAAGTGACTCATTTGTGGGCCAATATGGTGCGACAAATGGATGTAGAAATGATTGTTCCGCAGCATGGTCGCCCATTTAAAGGTAAAGAAATGATCAATGCTTTTTTAACTTGGGTAGAAAGCTTTGATTGTGGTATTGACCTGCTGCAACAACAGCATTATCGCGAGCCTAAATAAATAACTGGCCCAATCAGCGCGCCTCATCATGTCGCAACGCTGCTTTTGCTAAGTTTCGTAGCCGCAACAAAAAACGCACCTATAGGTGCGTTTTTTGTATCTAGCCGTACAAGCGCTGTTTATTTAAAGACAATCTCTCCGTCTTCCACTAAAGCCTGAATCGTGGTGCCGGGTTCAAACTCCCCAGAAAGAATTTGTTGTGCCAGCGGGTTTTCAATCCAGCGCTGAATCGCACGCTTTAACGGACGCGCACCATAAATAGGGTCATAACCTTCTGCGACCAGTTTTTCCAATGCTTGCGCAGTCAACTCAAAACGCAATTCACGCTCAGCTAAACGCTGACGCAAACGACCCAATTGGATATCAGCGATACCGGCAATTTGCTCTGTACCCAGCGGCTCAAAAATCACTAATTCATCAATACGGTTAATAAACTCAGGGCGGAAGTGCGAACCTACCGCATCCATCACCGCCGCACGCTGCGCTTCACGATCGCCCATCAACTCTTGAATTTGCACTGAACCCAAGTTCGATGTCATCACTACCACGGTGTTGCGAAAGTCCACGGTACGCCCTTGGCTGTCGGTTAAACGGCCATCATCCAACACTTGCAGCAACACGTTAAACACATCGGGGTGAGCTTTTTCCACCTCATCCATCAGCACCACAGAATAGGGCTTACGACGCACCGCTTCGGTTAAATAACCGCCTTCTTCGTAACCAACATAGCCTGGAGGCGCACCAATTAAACGTGCTACCGAGTGTTTTTCCATAAACTCAGACATATCAATACGAATCAAGGCATCTTCGGTATCAAATAAAAACTCAGCTAATGCTTTACACAGCTCAGTCTTACCCACGCCAGTAGGGCCTAAAAACAAGAATGAACCGCTGGGGCGATCAGGGTCAGATAAGCCTGCCCGTGAACGACGCACCGCATTGGATACGGCAGTCACGGCTTCATTTTGGCCAATCACCCGAGTATGCAGCAACTCTTCCATTTTCAGCAGCTTATCGCGCTCGCCTTCAAGCATTTTCGATACAGGAATACCGGTCCACTTGGACACCACATCAGCAATTTCCTCATCAGTGACCTTATTGCGCAGCAGTTGATTTTCCGTTTTACTGTTTTGATCAACCATTTCCAAGCTGCGTTCTAAATCTGGAATCACTCCATATTGCAACTCTGCGGTACGGTTCAAATCACCTTTACGACGCGCCAACTCCATTTCTTGGCGGGCTTGTTCAATTTTTTGCTGCAACTGCGCAGAACCTTGAACTTCAGACTTCTCTGACTTCCAAATTTCTTCTAAATCAGCGTATTCACGTTCCAGCTCAACAATCTCTTCTTTAAGTTTTTCTAGACGTTTTTTCGTCGCAGCATCGTCTTCTTTTTTCAGTGCTTCGCGTTCAATTTTCAACTGAATCAAACGACGCTCTAAACGATCCAGCGCCTCAGGCTTAGAATCAATTTCCATACGGATCATACTGGCCGCCTCATCAATCAAGTCGATGGCCTTATCCGGCAGTTGACGATCAGTAATATAGCGATGTGAGAGCTTCGCGGCAGCGATAATCGCGCCATCGGTGATGGTGATACCGTGGTGAACTTCATAGCGCTCTTTCAGCCCACGCAAAATAGCAATGGTGTCTTCTTCTGTTGGCTCATCAATTTGTACCTTCTGGAAGCGTCGTTCAAGGGCGGCATCCTTTTCAATATACTGGCGATACTCATCCAGCGTGGTTGCACCCACACAGTGCAGCTCACCGCGCGCCAGAGCAGGCTTGAGCATATTACCGGCATCCATTGCGCCCTCGCCTTTACCGGCGCCGACCATGGTATGCAACTCATCTATAAATAGAATGATCTGGCCTTCTTGCTTGGCCACTTCATTGAGTAAACTTTTCAGCCGTTCTTCAAACTCACCGCGGTATTTAGCCCCGGCAATCAAAGCGCCCATATCCAGCGACAGCAGACGCTTACTTTTCAATCCATCGGGTACTTCGCCATTGATAATACGCTGCGCCAAGCCTTCAGCAATTGCGGTTTTACCCACGCCCGGTTCACCGATCAAAACTGGGTTATTTTTTGTACGGCGCTGTAGCACCTGAATAGTACGACGAATCTCTTCATCGCGACCAATCACGGGGTCAAGTTTTCCCTCTTCGGCACGCTTGGTTAAATCAATGGTGTATTTATCCAGCGCTTGGCGTGACTGCTCGGCATTGGGATCATCAACGCTCTCACCTCCACGCAAGTTGCTAATGGCATTCTCCAGCGATTGACGGCTGACACCTTGCGCTAAAAGAATTTTACCTAGCGTCGTATTCGCATCCATCGCCGCCAACAATACCAGCTCACTGGAAATGTACTGATCACCTTTTTGCTGAGCTAAGCGGTCGGTTTGATTGAGCAAACGTGCCAACTCTTGCGACATAGAAATATCGCCGGTAGGGTGCTGTAGCTTAGCCAGCTGGTCTAAACCTTTATTGAGTGCCTCACGTAGGCTTTTCACATCAAAGCCCACTTGCATCAGCAGCGGCCGAATCGCTCCACCTTGCTGATCCAATAATGCTGACAGTAAATGCAAAGGCTCAATCGAAGCATGGTCATGACCAATGGCCAATGACTGTGCATCAGACAGAGCCAGTTGCAGCTGGCTGGTAAAACGATCAATACGCATAATTACTCATCCTCATAGTCAATACCGTGAGCTGGCTTCTTAACCCTGCACAACCTCACTCTCATGCTTTATATAATGAGGGCGATGAGCTGCTTTTCAAGCGCTACTTAATAATAAATTAGTCGCTCTAACCAGCTGTATATAAATCGTTATAGCAGGTTCGCAGCATAAATTTAAACCATAAAAAGCACTGCATTTAAAATGCATATAAAAAAAACAAATAAAAAAACAAACCGATTTTTACTAAAATATATCGCCCTATTAACAATCAAATAAATGAGATAAATTTTGTTTTTTAAGAAATAGTTACAATTTAACCTGCAATCCCTCTAAACTTTAGTTGAATTGAAATAATATTTTTTATAAAAAACATATAAAAATATTAAAATAACCTTTATTATCAAAGACTTATAAATACCACGCTATTCTTATACCAAAGTCCATTCTTCCATTTATTTTTATTTTCAGCATAGTAGTAAACGAATATTTCTCAACAACGAGATCTATCCATAATTCTAAATACAAAAATGGAGAGCAGTTGTTATGACTGAATCTAAAGAAGAAAGAAACAAGGCGTATTGGGCTGCAAACTTGCGGCTTATTCTCATTACCCTCTGTATCTGGGCCACTGTATCTTATGGTTTCGGAATGCTGCTGCGTCCCTGGCTCATGGGTATTTCTATTGGTGGTGCAGACATGGGGTTCTGGTTTGCTCAACAAGGCTCAATTTTCACATTCGTATGCTTGATCTTTTTCTATGCCTGGAAAATGAATAAGCTGGATAAAAAATTCGGCCTGGAGGAATAGCTCATGAGTCAATTCATGATCAATATGCTTTTTGTTGCCGGTTCATTCGCAATCTATACTTGGATTGCGATTTGGGCGCGTGCAAAGTCTACTCGCGAGTTCTATATCGCTGGCGGTGAAGTACACCCAGTGCTTAACGGTATGGCAACAGCAGCTGACTGGCTGTCAGCGGCGTCCTTTATCTCGGTTGCCGGTCTGATTTCAGTCGGTTACGTCAACTCATCCTTTATTTTAGGCTGGACCGGCGGCTACGTACTCTTAGCTACTTTATTGGCCCCTTACCTGCGTCGCTTTGGTAAGTACACAGTGCCCGATTTTGTCGGCTCGCGTTATGATAGTAGAGCAGCCCGCTTAGTTGCTGTGGTGTGCTTGATTATGATTTCATTGACCTACGTAATTGGTCAAATGACCGGTGCAGGGGTTGCTTTTGCACGCTTCTTAGAAGTAAGCAGCACCATGGGTCTCATCATCTCCGCGATTGTCGTATTCTTCTACGCCGTATTGGGCGGCATGAAAGGCGTGACTTACACCCAGGTTGCACAGTACGTCGTATTGATTCTTGCATTCACCATTCCTGCTGTTTATTTGTCTTTACAAATGACCGGTCACTTCTTGCCGCAAGTTGGTTTTGTCGGCGAGTTCGGCAACTCAGGTACGCCTTTACTGCACAAACTCAACGAAGTGGTTCGTGATCTTGGCTTCCAGGATTACACTGCAGACGTAGAAAACAAGTGGAACATGTTCCTCTTTACCCTAACCTTAATGGTGGGTACTGCAGGCTTACCACACGTCATCATTCGCTTCTTTACCGTTCCAAAAATCTCTGATGCACGCTGGTCTGCAGGTTGGGCCCTAGTGTTTATCGCTCTGTTCTACACCACTGCGCCACCACTGGCAGCTATGGCTCGCTTGAACTTACTGGAAGCTGTTTATCCAGGTGAGGGCACCGAACAGGCTATGGTCTATGACGAACGTCCAGAGTGGTTTGAAAAGTGGGAAACCACAGGTCTGTTAACCTTTGTTGACAAAAATAACGACGGTAAAATCCAGTACTACAACGAAAAAAACACCACCTATGCTGAAACCGTTGCTGTCGAGCGTGGCTGGGAAGGTAACGAGTTAACCATCAACAACGACATTTTAGTATTGGCACTGCCTGAAATTGGTAACATGCCAGGCTGGATCGTCGGTCTAATGGCGGCAGGTGGTATTGCTGCAGCACTCTCCACGGCATCAGGCTTACTGCTCGCAATCTCCTCCGCGGTCAGTCATGACTTGATTAAAAACACGCTATATCCAAACATCTCAGACAAGGCAGAAATGCTTGCGGCACGGATATCAATGGTGGGGGCTATTGTCATTGCGACATGGCTGGGGATTAATCCACCTGGGTTTGCTGCGCAAACGGTGGCTTTAGCGTTCGGGATGGCAGCTTCATCCATCTTCCCGACGCTGATGATGGGTATCTTCTTCAAGCGTATTAACGCGAAGGGCGCGGTAGCAGGTATGAGCATTGGTGCACTATTTACCATCTGCTATATCTTTATGTACCTTGGCTGGTTCTTTATCCCTGGTACGAATACTTTCCCGAACACGCCAGAGTTCTGGATCATGGGTATCTCCCCACTATCGATCGGTTGTATTGGTGCATTGATTAACTTTATTGTTGCAATCTCTGTATCCTATGCAACAGAAGAGCCTTCGGAAGAGATCCAAAGAATGGTGGAAAGTGTCCGTTACCCATAACGCGATACCGAACACATTAATCATGTAGCCATTGGCTACCTATATCAAAGAGGGCTTCCTTAGGGCGGCCCTCTTTTTCTTTAGAGTATTGTGTATGATTTGGCATTTACTTGCAGTTTTTATCATCGGTTTGTGCGGAGGAGCCTTTGCTTTTCTGTTCAGAAAACTCAGCCGCGACAAACTACCCTCCTGGATTATTCCAGTTTGTGCAGGTCTAGGAATGCTCGGCTATTTAGCCTATTACGATTACACTTGGTTTGAGTTTAAACGCAGCCAACTCCCGCCAGAATCAGTAGTCATTGAGCAAGATCGAGCAAGTAATTTTTTCCGCCCATGGAGCTACCTAGTACCGTCTGTTTCATCCTTTGCGATACTCGATGGCAAGTTCAGAGAGACTCGGCAAGACGGTCAGATACTGGTTGAATATATTCGATATGAGTTTATCAACGACTATATTGAGCGCTTAGAAAGTCAGCCTTACGTGCTCAATTGCACAACAGGCGAGCAACTGCCAGTGATGCCCAGCGACAGTCAAGCCCCGATTAAAGTTGAACTCATCACCAGTGACAGCCTTTTATACAAGCAGTTGTGTCGTTAACTCTCGATATTGGCGCTGAAGCACTGTTTACAGCGTCAATCGACCACCACGCAGTTTCGCGGCTGACAAGCCATGCGCTAATAATGTTTGCTGATGATGAGCATGGCACAAAGCAATCGCCAAAGCATCCGAGGCATCAATTTGTGGTTTTTTGGTCAATTTTAACAAGTGCATCACCATCATTTGCACTTGCTCTTTAGCCGCACGGCCACTGCCAACAATGGCTGACTTCACCTGCGTCGCACTGTATTCAGATACCGCCAAGCCAACTTGAGTCGCCGCGACAATGGCCACACCACGCGCCTGCCCCAGCTTGAGCGCAGAATCCGCATTGCGTGCCATAAACACCTGTTCAATCCCCATAGTGATTGGCTGATAGGTTTGGATAATTTCACTGACTCCAGCAAACACTGCATTTAAGCGCTCAGGCAGCTCGCCTTTACCAGTACGTATACAACCTGAGGCGACATACTCGCAGCCACGCCCCGTGTCGCGAATAATCCCATAACCTGTGATTCTAGAGCCGGGATCAATGCCTAAAATAAGCGTCATTTGGGCATCCTTTAATAGCGTATCTGCGCCGTAGATTAAACGTGCACGTTTATATTTTGCACAAATAAAAAACCTCTGGGCTTGTCGATTCAAGCAACCAGAGGCTTATTGAGCAGCACTATAAAACTAAATTTACAATTGCTCCATCACATCATCTGGAATTTCAGCATTGGAGTAGACGTTTTGTACGTCATCTAAATCTTCCAAGGCGTCAATTAAACGCATGACTTTTTCAGCACCGTCTAAATCCAGTTCAGCGGTCATGGTCGGAAGCATCGTCACTTCAGCTTCTTCTGCAGCAAACCCAGCAGCCGTCAAGGCCTCACTGACAGTGATAAAGTCAGCAAAAGCGGTTAGCACCTCAACCGAACCATCATCATGAGTGACAATGTCATCAGCGCCCAATTCCAACGCTGCATCCAGCAAAGCTTCTTCATCAACGCCGGGCGCATAGCAAATTTGCCCTTTGCGCTCAAACAAATAAGCCACAGAACCATCGGTACCGAGGTTGCCGCCGTATTTGTTAAAGGCATGACGAATCTCAGCCGCAGTACGGTTACGGTTATCGGTCATGGCTTCAACAAACACAGCCACACCATTGGGCGCATAACCTTCGTAAACTAATTCTTCAACGTTATCACCATCACTCGAGCCAACGCCACGCGCAATAGCACGATCAATGGTATCGCGGGTCATGTTCGCCGATAGCGCTTTATCAACGGCTAAGCGCAAACGCGGGTTATCTGCAACAATACCACCGCCCTGCTTCGCCGCTACCGTTAACTCACGAATGAGTTTCGTGAAAATCTTACCGCGCTTGTTATCTTGACGCTCTTTGCGGTGTTTGATATTCGCCCACTTAGAATGTCCAGCCATACCATCTCCCGTTTTTATCTCTGTACTATCGGTAACCACACGTTGCCTTTATTTGTACTGCAGCAATAAGCTCTGCAGTACAACACAACGTCATGCTAAATACTGTTACTCAGCTTTGGGCTGCTCACGCAAGCGGATGTGCAAGTCACGTAATGCCGTTGCATCAACTGCCCCTGGCGCTTGCGTCATCACGCAGGCTGCGCTCTGTGTTTTCGGGAAGGCAATCACTTCACGAATCGACTGCGCACCGGTCATCAGCATCACTAGGCGGTCCAGTCCAAAGGCCAAGCCACCATGTGGTGGTGCGCCGTATTTCAGCGCATCGAGCAAGAAGCCAAACTTCTCTTGTTGCTCAGCTTCATCAATGCCCAAAATTTCAAATACTGTTTGCTGCATCGTACGATCATGAATACGAATTGAACCACCGCCCAACTCAGTGCCATTAAGCACCATATCGTAAGCACGTGATAATGCAGCGCCTGGGTTAGCGCGCAATTCTTCTGCCGAGCATTTTGGTGCAGTAAATGGGTGGTGAATCGCAGTCAACGAACCATCATCGTTGTTTTCAAACATGGGGAAATCAACCACCCACATTGGCGCCCATTTACACGTTAATAAGTCTAAGTCATGACCTAAACGGATACGCAGTGCGCCCAAGGCGTCACTGACCACCTGTGCTTTATCTGCACCGAAGAAAACAATATCACCATCCACCGCACCAACACGATCAAGAATCGTATTCAGGTTGTCTTCTGGAATAAATTTAACAATCGGTGACTGTAAACCTTCCGCGCCTTTAGCACGCTCATTGACTTTAATGTACGCCAAGCCACGTGCACCATAGTTGCTCACGTACTTAGTGTACTCATCAATTTTACCGCGCGGCATACTGCCTTGGCCCGGCACACGCAATGCTGCCACACGACCTTTAGGATCATTAGCAGGACCACTAAATACTTTAAAATCAACATCCGTCAATTGATCAGCAATATCGACCAGTTCCAGCGGAATGCGCAAATCTGGCTTATCCGAACCAAAGCGACGCATCGCCTCTTCGTATGACATATGTGGAAATTCAGCGAACTCAACATCCAAAACATCTTTAAATAATTCACGCACCATGGTTTCGGTGACAGACATAATGTCCGCCTCATCCATAAAACTGGTTTCAATGTCAATCTGGGTGAATTCTGGTTGACGGTCAGCACGCAGGTCTTCATCACGGAAGCATTTTGCAATTTGGTAGTAACGATCGACGCCGGCCACCATTAACAATTGTTTAAACAACTGCGGCGACTGCGGTAAAGCAAAGAAACTGCCTGGATGGGTACGACTTGGCACTAAATAGTCACGTGCACCTTCTGGCGTAGCACGAGTCAAAATCGGTGTTTCCACATCAAGAAAGCCATTATCATCTAAATAACGACGAATACTGGTAGTCACGCGTGAGCGCAACTTCAACTTGGCCGCCATTTCAGGGCGACGCAAATCAATAAAGCGGTAACGCAAGCGTGTTTCTTCACCAACATCCGAATGCTCGTGCAACGGGAATGGTATGGTTTCAGCCTGATTGAGTACTTCTAAATCACTAGCAATCACCTCAATGCCACCGCTGGGCATATTAGGATTGACTGCGCCGTCTGGGCGAGGGTTGACTACACCAGTAACCTTAACCACATATTCACTACGCACACGGTCGGCTGTAGCAAAAATCTCGGCCTGTTCAGGGTTAAAAACGACTTGAGCAAGGCCTTCACGATCACGGATATCGAGGAAAATAACTCCACCGTGGTCACGACGACGGTGTACCCAACCGCAAAGAGTAACGGTTTGCCCGTTAAGGGATTCGTTTAAGTGTCCGCAATAGTGGCTGCGCATCATGATGGCATTCGCTTCCTAGAAAATATGAAATAACCAATGCTTAGAGCACACAAGATCGCTGGTTAACAACCCATGCGCTAAGGCATCGCAGAAAACCATGATTATATAGCCTAACAGCGCTGACCGCTATGCCATGTCGTACCACACGAGCAGCTGGCACTGCATAACAGCATCAATAGCAGACTCTCAACTTAGACGTCTTGGTGGCTGTGCAACTTTAACCTGAGCTCGCGCTCTCAATCTTTACTGCGTAACAGACGCCTGCCGACTTTAGTTGTTTGAGTCAGCGCCGTGTTTGCTGTTTAATACGCAGATAGTTCCTGCGGTTTTTCTCCGCAGTTGCTTGGTCACGACAACAGCGCTGTCTCATATTCAGTGCTGAACGTGTAGTCGGTCCTCTTATTTATTGTGATTCTTATCAAGGTGAGTCCATTGCATATGTTGAAAGTTATTCATTTAGTTACCGGTGCGAGCGCCCTGCTTGTGTCTCTTATTTTAGCCAGCAATAACCCTGGGGCAGCACTATTGCTCGCTTCTCTTGGTTTAGCTAATTTATTGATTGCACCTGTCTTACCCACGTGGGCACGTGGTGGCCGTCGTCAGCTACAAGAGCTTGTCTCTGCCTTAATCGTTATAGCAGCTGCCATGCAAGCTGTATTTATGATCAGCGGTACCGATTCAACCAGCTACTCGTTATTGAGTCTCATCACCTTACTGGCCGCGGTCGTGCTGCACTTAGCGTTGAACCTACGTAAAGTCAGCGCAAAAAGCGCACCCTTATCGCAAGACCTCAGTGACCGTGAAACCGGTACAGTTAAATGGTTTAACACATCAAAAGGTTTTGGCTTTATTTCTCGAGACAGCGGTGATGATATTTTTGTCCATTTTCGTGCAATTCGTGGAGAAGGTCATCGTGTCTTGGTTGAAGGTCAGCGTGTTGAATTCACGGTAATGGACCGTGATAAAGGCCTGCAAGCTGAAGATGTGATTGCTGCACTACCCGATGAGCGTAACTAGCCCATCTACTTCGCTACAATCAAAAGCCTGCAGTGATGCAGGCTTTTTTGTATCGACTGCAAAACAAGTTTTGCAGTCGTTTTAAACAGCTATAGCCAAACAGCCCACAAGAAAAACTGCATTTTAGCCGATGACTATATGACAGCTCCGTCAGTAAATATTATTTTGCAGTCCTATCATTAAAAAGCGCACAAAAGTCTGTCAGCATCGGCACAACAGACATCATTATTTATAGGAAATCCTCTCGAGCGTATTAAAGGAGCCCTCCTTACTACTTTATCGGTAATTAACCCGCTACTATCTAAGATTAGAAGCTATTTACTCCACTTTGCGTGGCGGTTTTATTATAAAAGCAAAGGATCTTTAATGTCTGACTATGATGCCTTTCCCTACCTAAACTTACTCTATGAGCAAGGTGGCTCAGATATGTATTTTAGTGTGGGCGCCATACCGCAAATGAAAGTCGAAGGCGCTTCGCGGTCGATCGGCAAGCAAGCGTTGCCACCCTCGTCTGTGCAGCAAATGGCTTACCAGTTAATGACGCAAAAACAAATTGCCGACTTTGAGCGCGACCTTGAAATGAATTTAGCGGTGGGTGTGCAGAACTCCGGACGTTTTCGGATCAATGTGTTCTACCAGCGCGGTGAAGTGTCGATGGTGATACGTCACATTAAAAGTGTTATTCCTAATTTTACCACTTTAGGATTGCCGATAATGCTCGAGCGTCTAGCGATGCTCAGCCGTGGCCTAATTTTAGTCACGGGTGCAGCAGGCTCAGGTAAATCGACCACCCTAGCGGCTATGCTGGACTATCGTAACAGCCATGCTGGTGGACACATTCTATGCATCGAAGACCCCATTGAGTTTTTACATAAACACAAGCAATCGGTAGTCAATCAGCGTGAAGTCGGTTTGGACACACACAGCTTTGCTTCAGCATTGCATAATGCCTTACGGGAAGCGCCTGATGTGATTATGATCGGTGAAATACGCGATGCTGACACCATGCAGCATGCCTTACACTATGCCGAAACCGGTCACCTGTGCGTTGCCACCTTGCACGCCACCAGTACGCCTCATGCTTTAGAGCGTATTGCCCGATTTTTCCCTGAAGATGCTCGTCGCCAAGTCCTCGCCGATGTATCACAAAACCTCGTTGCAATCGTAGGTCAACGTTTAATTCCCGGCATTGAACAAAAACGCGTGGCGGCCATTGAGCTGATGCTTGGCACTCCCTATATCAAAGACCTGATTCTGCGCGATCAACTGGATGAACTAAAAAGCGCCATTGCCCGCTCACAAGAGCAAGGCTTGCAAACCTTTGACCAAGAACTATTTAAGCTGTTTAGTGCTGGCCGCATCAGCCTAGAAGAAGCCTTAAAATTTGCTGATTCGCGCACCGACCTGACACTTAAAATTAAATTAGACCGTGGCTTTAGCGGCGAGGCATCTGATACCTTAGACATGACTTAGGTCGTTTTGTGACTCAAAACAATAGACCTGCCTATTTTACAAAATCAGACCGGAACATCTAATGAATGATTCAAAGCAATTATTTACGCCTTTTCAGCTTGGCTCTTTAAGCCTGCCAACACGTATTGTGATGGCACCTATGACACGCTCATTCTCACCTGGCGGCGTACCCAACGCGCATGTTGTAGAGTATTACAGCAAGCGCGCAGCCGCAGGCGTGGGCCTCATTATCACTGAGGGCACCACAGTTAATCACTGCGCAGCCAATGGCTACCCCAATGTGCCACGCTTTTATGGTGAAGATGCTCTAAATGGTTGGAAAAACGTTGTTGAAGCAGTGCATGCAGCTGGCGGTAAAATCATGCCACAACTATGGCATGTGGGGAATGTGCGCCGTTTAGGCACCGAGCCTGATGCCAGCGTGCCCGGTTACGGCCCGATGGCTAAACATAAAGACGGTAAAGAAATTGTCCACGGCATGACACAAGCGGATATTAATGAAGTGGTTGCAGCCTTCGCCCAAGCAGCACAGGATGCGCAAACCATCGGCATGGATGGTGTCGAAATACATGGTGCTCACGGCTACTTGATTGATCAGTTTTTCTGGGAAGACAGTAACCAGCGCACGGATAATTACGGCGGCAACATGGCCAATCGTGGACGCCTTGCAGTAGAAATCATCCAAGCCGTTCGCGCTGCTGTGGGTCCTGACTTCCCGATTATCTTTCGCTACTCACAATGGAAGCAGCAAGACTACACTGCACGCCTTGCTCAAACAGCTGACGAGCTCAAAACTTTCTTGCAGCCTTTAAGCGATGCTGGAGTGGATATTTTTCACTGCTCAACCCGTCGTTTCTGGGAGCCTGAATTCACTGGCTCAGAACTCAACCTTGCTGGCTGGACACGCAAACTGACTGGCCAGCCAACCATTACCGTGGGTAGCGTTGGCTTAGACGGTAGTGAGTTCACAAGTTTTATGACCAGCACCAGCGAAGTGGCTCAGCCAGCCAGCTTAGATGCTTTGTTAGCACGTTTTAGTGCAGAAGAGTTTGATTTAGTAGCAGTTGGTCGCGCTTTGCTGGTTGATCCAGAATGGGCAGCAAAAGTGCGCGATGACCGTCAAAATGAAATTTTGCCTTTTAGCCGCAATGCTTTAGCAAGTCTGTCTTAAGCATATCCATTTGCTGTGCGTGCCAAGCGCCGCACAGCAAACAACTCTTGCAGCAAGCGCGCAACTCTAGATTATTCGTCAGCACCTTCGCGATCACGGTAGCCGAGTAAATAAAGAATGCCATCCAAACCCAAGGTTGAAATAGCTTGGCGTGCTGATTTTTTCACCATTGGCTTGGCTCTAAACGCCACACCCAGTCCCGCTAAACCCAGCATTGGCAAGTCATTGGCACCATCCCCTACAGCAATGGTTTGCTCTAAGCGTAAACCTTCTAGCGCAGTTAATTCGCGGAGCAGGTCGGCTTTACGCTGCGCATCAACAATCGGCTCAATTGCGCGCCCAGTCAACTTACCATCAACAATTTCTAGCTCATTGGCATACACATAATCAATACCTAAACGCGCTTGCAACTGCTCAGCAAAGTAAGTGAAGCCGCCCGATAAAATTGCGGTTTTATAGCCAAGACGTTTTAGCTCAATAAATAGCATTTCTGCACCTTCAGTCAGACGCAATGACGCGCCTATCTCTTCCAGTACATCTTCAGACAGTCCTTCGAGCAAGGCTAAACGCTCTTTAAAGCTGGCTTTAAAATCCAACTCACCCTGCATCGCGCGCTCAGTAATGGCTGCTACTTGGGCACCGACGCCGGCCGCTTTAGCCAACTCATCAATCACTTCCGCTTCAATTAGCGTGGAGTCCATATCAAACACAGCAAGGCGTCGGTTGCGACGAAACACCGTATCGCGTTGAAAAGCAATATCCACATTCAGATCTTGCGCGACGCTTAAAAATTCCGCGCGTAACGCGGCTGCATCAGCTGGCTCACCACGCACTGAAAATTCAATACAGCCCTTACCTTGATTTTCCGGGGTATCTAGCGGCATACGACCTGATAAACGATCAATATGGTCAATATTTAACCCATACTGCGCAGTGATCGCACTGACCCGCTGTAACTGTTCTGCAGTCACCTGACGGGTCAGCAGGGTGACGATATAACGGGGTTTACCTTGCCCCGCCACCCACTGCCGATAATCTTCTTCTGAAACAGGGGTAAAGCGTACTTGTTGATCAAGTTTATAACCGGTAAAAAGGATATCCTTAAGCACTGCAGAAGCCTGCTCAGTACTGGGAATCTCAACCAAAATACCAAAGGACAAGGTGTTATGAATAACAGCCTGGCCTATATCCAAAATAGTCACACCACTGTTTGCCAGTACGCCAGTGATGGCGGCGGTTAACCCCGGACGGTCTTCACCTGTGATGTTAATCAGGACAATCTCGCGCACGGTACTTTACTCCGCAGATAAAAAAGAGCCATTCTAGCCATTTAATCGTATAACGTGCAGTCCTTTTGCTTGTTCTATGCTTAACGCCCGTTATACTTTACCGCTGTTGTCATCGCTAACAATGTATTGATCTGTCGGTTTTTTATCTTTTAACACTTTTATTATGGAAAATATTGTCTATGGCGCTTGATTCAACACATTCTCGACGCTCCAGCATTACTTCGCGGATCACAGGTTATGTTTTTTTAATTATTGCAAGTAGCCTACTAGCATTTGCTTGGCTGGTGCATACACAATTGCAATGGTCTGTGCAGCAACAAGCCGACGCGTTAGGACACAGCTTACTGCAGCAAACTCGCAGCGTCGCCGAAGGTGCGCTATCAGCTGACGATACCCTCAGCGTTGCTGTTTTATTGCGCGACCTCGTCAACAATCCTTACGTTTCACACGCGGCATTATACAGTGTCGATAATCGTATCCTTGCCGAGGCTGGAAAACGTCCTAAGTCAACCAGTACCCTGCACAATCTCTATTCACAACAACTCTCATTTGAAGATGTGATTGCTGGCTCACTGCATTTACATATTGATATCAACAAGCTACAACAACCGCTCACCACCAGCATGCAAAGCATGGCTGTGCTGGGCGTGGTATTGCTGCTATTGGCCCTTATTTTATCCGTTCGTTTAGGTCGTTCACTGGCCTTACCCTTGCAAAGCTTGAGCAACTGGCTGATCAATCCTGCACCGCCAGCACCCTTTATTCAACGCTCTGATGAAATTGGCTTATTAGCTCGGCAACTGAACCAATATTTTATTGACGATACACAAACAACTGCAGCCCCCGTATTGGAGCCCGCTGAAGACTTGCCCCAGCAGTCAACGCCGGACACAGCAGAGTCGACAATCAATGATGAGCACGTAGCGCCTTACCAACACCTGGTCGATACCATTCCACTCAGCGCTTTAGATACAGTGCGCCCTTACGCAGTACAACCTGTCACCTCGCGCACAGCCGTACTCGCGGTAGAATTTGGCAGCATGGAACAACTACGGCAATTACCTAGCGAGCGCTTTAATCAGTTAACAAAAAAATACCGTCAGGCTGTTCAGCAATCAGCGGCGCTATACGGTGGACAATTACATGCTTTAACCGACGGCCGCAGCTTAATCACATTCCATTCTGAACATGACGAATACCCTCGCAATGCACTCTGTTGCGGTGAGCTTCTACGCGCATTTGGCCATGCTTTACAGATTGAAGTAGCTGACAGCGGGATTGTTTTGCACATCCAGTTAGGTTTGAGCGAAGGGCCTAGCGCCAAAGATGTATCGCTCGGCGAGTTGTTATTAAGTGAGAGTGTACAAACTGCTCTAAGCTTGAGCCAACACAGTCGTAATCTGTTGCTGCTCAGTGACAGTTTAGCCCAGCACAACAGTATTGCCGCCTGTGCACGTATTCGTCCGATCACTCAACCGGCGGATGCCAGCTGTTTAGAATCGCTGCTGAGCCCTTACCCAGCTTTACTACAAAACCAGCTGCATAACTTACAAAAACACAACCCGAGCTAGAGCTAAGTTGCAGAATAGTATTATAACAGTGCCCATAGCCAGTGATTGCTACAGCGCAACAACAGACGTTGGCGGTCACTCTACACCATTAAAAACGATACACCTCAAGCTCACGCACAGGGTCAACCACCGGAATACTGATCTGCTCACCCTGCTCGGCTGCGGGTTTTTGGCTGCGTGCAGCGCTAGACTTACGTGAGTCTTTTTTGACTGTCTGACTGGGCAGTGCTTTTTGTAATGCGCCGACTAACTGCTTAGATAGTTGCGCGAGCAAGTCACTCTGCGCACGCACTTGATCACTTAATTCTCCATTGTGCGGCTCTTCAAAACGCAATACACGGCTGTTACGCAGTGTCCCTTTAGCATCCAGCAAACGCCACTGTGCTTCCAAGACCGCCGGCTGCTCGACACCCGAATCTAGGCGACTGATACTGAGTACCACTTGCGCCTGCGCCTCCATACCAATACGGTCGGGGTATAGAGAAATCCGACTACTGCCTAATTCTGCTGATATTTGGCGCAACAATAACTGGCCAATATCATCTTGCAAGCTACCAGCCCAACGCGCCTCTTGGCTCAAACTTAAGCTGCCATCGAGCTGACGTTGTATGATATTTTCACGCTGTAAATAATCAGCAATTTTTAGCGGCCCTAATAAGACCGTGGCGTTACTTTTACCACTTACCACAGTCGTTTCAGATTGTTGTAGTTGATAAAATTGTGCAGGCGGCGCAATACTGCAACCCACCGCCCCCAACACTAAAACGCCGAGCATGGCTATACTCAATGGCAAGCGCATTAACTGTTTCATGTATTCACCGTTTCTTGCCAAATATAATCGATTGCGGCTGCTGCTCTATGCTTTCTGCAGTGCGCTGTAATGCTTTACTGGCTTGTCCTAAATCTTGCAAAGACTGCAGCAGTTCATATTGTAATTCTGACTGCGGTCCCAAACTTCGGCGCCCGTCACTGACCATGGCGTCCATTTGCTGCAGCGCATCACGTGCACTCTGTGCAGCATGGCGCACATCAACTAAGGCAGCTTTAAGCTCCACACTGCCACTTTGCACATTATCCAACATTCCAGGCAGGCGTTGTTGCAATTGCTGGCTGATTTTTTCAAAATTAGCCAAAGACACACTCAAACTCTGAATACCGGCTTGCGTTTCAGGGGCAGACGCCAAGCGCTCAAAAGCCAATAGTGTCTTATTTGCCGTCTCTAAAGTTTCCTTCAGCGGCATTTCCCGCAAACCTGCGGCTAAATCACGCAGTACGTCAGCGACTTGATCAATGCGTGAAGGGACAGTTGGAATGGCCGGTAAATCGATAATATGTGGATCACGAATATAACCTGGCTGCTCCGCAAAGAAATCTAAGGCAACAATAGCTTTGCCCGTTAGCAGGCTGGGGGTTTGTAATTGTGCACGCAGGCCCCGCTCAATCAAAGGCTCAATGGAGCGATCGAAACCGCGGTCCGTATTGCTGCTGCGCGCGCTATCCGTGTTAATGCGAATGGTCACCGGCATCACCACGTCATTTAATGAACGGTCATAAGACAAATTAATCTGCCGGACATTACCAATCTTGACCCCGCGATAGGTCACATCAGCACCCACATCTAAACCATCCAAAGCACCAGTAAAGTACACCACATACTCAACTGGGCGACTAAGCAGACTGTCACGACTGAGCAATAGTAAGCCAGCGGCCAGCAGTACGACACCGCTTAGCAAAAATGCACCAATCAGAAAAGGCTTGCGCGACTCACTCATTTTGTTACCTCATGTGTTGCGACTTCACCGCGCCGTAAAAAGCGCTGCACTGTCTCTGGGCCATGTGTTAGTAGCTCATCCAAAGACCCTAGAGCAATTTGCGTACGGGTTTTATTATCTAAAAACAAACACCTATCAGCGACCGCATAAATACTGGGTAACTCATGGGTCACCAAAACAATACTGGAACCTAGCGTGTCACGCAGTTGCAGAATCAATTCATCCAGCGCCATTGAACTGAGCGGATCCAGCCCTGCTGAAGGCTCATCAAAAAACAGCACTTGCGGGTCTAAAGCCAAGGCTCGGGCTAAAGCTGCACGTTTGCGCATACCACCCGACAATTCGGCTGGATACAACTGATCACAGCCTGACAATCCCACCCACGCCAGTTTAATCGCCGCCAACTCATGCAAATCAGCTTGACTCAGTTCCGGTCGCCAAGCGCTCAAAGGCAAGCAAATATTTTCTCTTAAGGTCATCCCGCCCCACAGTGCACCGTTTTGATAGAGCACTCCAAAATGTTGCTGCAAGTTAGCACGGCTATCGGCATTGCGCGCCCAGAAATCCTCACCTTGGAACAACACACGTCCAGCTAAAGGCGCTTGCAAGCCAATCAAGTGACGTAACAGCGTGCTTTTACCACAGCCGCTACCACCGATAATGACAAAGACCTCACCTTGTTTAATACTGAAGTTAAGTTCGCGCTGAATGACCAGCGAGCCATAACCGGCACTGAGGTTGTCTGCAACCAATACGGCATCGCTCATGCTTAGATCCCCAACTGGGTGCAAATAAGAGTAATAGCAGCATCGCTGACCACTAACGCCACGATAATACTGACCACTGCACTGGTAGTGGCTTGCCCTACAGCTTGGGCATTGCGTCCGCACGATAAGCCGTAATAGCAGCCAATCAAGCCAATCAAAATAGCAAACACCAGACTTTTAAATAGACCAATTAAAAAATCGGTCATACTCAGCATTGCCAAACTTTGATTGATGTATTGCGTCGCAGAAATATCGAACAAGCCTGAGCCGATGACAAATCCACCCAAAATACCTAAGGCATCAGCAAATACGGTCAAGATCGGCATGCTCACCAACAAAGCCAGTAAGCGTGGCAGCACCAAAAACTCCAATGGTGGAAAACCAAAGGTTTTTAACGCATCAATTTCTTCGTTGGCCTGCATGCTGCCCAGCTCCGCCGCATAGGCAGCACCGGTGCGGCCGGCCATAATGATCGCGGTCATCAGCGCCCCCATTTCACGGGTCATACCAATAGCCACCATATTGGCAATGTAGAGTTGTGCGCCAAAGGCTTCTAACTGCGCAGCACCAACGAAGGCAAGAATCAAACCTACCAAACTGGCGATCAAGGCGACAATCGGCAAAGCGCCCGGGCCACACTGTTGTAAAGCCATCCAAAAGTCGACCATACGCATACGCGCTTTACCGGTCATTAAACGTCCCAGCGCTTGCATCACTTCACCAATAAAGATGCAGGAACTGGCCACTGCCGCCGCGACATTCTGCGCGCCCACCCCGACACGAGACACCCAACCGTAGTTTGGTTTAGCAGCCTCTTGTGCTTGCGTTGACGGACTGGCGGCCATTTCTAACAAACGTTCGACGCCATCAGGCAAGCCTAGCAGATCAAGCGCAACACCGTGCTCTGCGGCCAAGCGTTGTAGGCGGCGCAGCAAAGCCAGTAAACTGCTATCCCAAGCCTCGACAGCGACTTGCACCGCTAACTGCTCAGGCAAACGCCCACCTTGTCGCCACACCGTATTAAGCTCAGGCTTATGCTGTTCTAAGGTCCAGCGGCCACTCACCTGCAGCACAGGTATTGCACTGCTGTGATCCCAATCTAATGCGGCAGGCTTGTGCGCTTGGCTCATATAGCTATCCTTTTACGGCTACGAAACAGCGCCTAATTGACGCGGCATGACCACAAACTTAAATCACTTTAAAGCTCAACGCGTAATGCGTCCACTCGCTGAAAGCCCCGAGGCAACTTATTACCACGTCGGCCACGCTCACCTTGATAGTGTTCGAGGTCACTAAACTTCAGCGATAAGGTACGTTTACCCGCCACCAAGACCAAGGTCGCCTGCGGCGTTAATACGGCAAAATCAATCAGCCACTCTTCACGTTTAGCTGCTCGATCGGTCGCAATACTAATTAATCTATTGCCTTTACCTTTGCTCAATTGCGGCAAATCAGAGACTTTAAATACCAACAAACGTCCTTCATTGGTGACTGCTGCGAACCAATCTTCCTCAAAGCTATTGAGTACTTTAGGTGGCAAAACACGCGCAGCTTTGGGTAGGGTGATTAAGGCTTTACCGGCTTTATTTTTCGCCTGCATATCTTCGCCTTTGACCACAAAACCGTAGCCGGCATCTGAAGCAACGACCAGTAACTGCTCATCACTGGGCATCAGTAAACATTCAAAGGTCGCGCCAGCAGGCGGTGCTAAACGCCCTGATAGTGGCTCACCTTGGCCGCGCGCAGCCGGCAAGGTATGTGCGGGTAAGGAGTAACTGCGCCCGCTGCTATCTAAAAACACCACAAATTGATTGGAGCGGCCTTGCACTGCACTTTTAAAACCATCACCGGCTTTATAGGATAATCCTGCCGGATCAATATCATGGCCTTTAGCACTGCGCACCCAGCCTTGCTCAGACATCACCACGGTAACCGGCTCAGCTGGCACTAAATCTGTTTCTGATAAGGCCTTGGCTTCACCACGCTCCACCAAGGGTGAGCGGCGCTCATCACCGTAGGTTTTGGCATCAGCAATCAGCTCTTTGCGCACCAAGCTTTTCAGCTTGCTTTCACTGCCAAGCAGGGCTTGTAGGCTCGATTGCTCTTTAGCCAATTCGTCTTGCTCACCACGAATTTTCATTTCTTCTAGGCGCGCTAACTGACGTAGACGCGTATCCAAAATATAATCGGCTTGAATCTCACTGATACTAAAACGCTGCATCAACACCGGCTTGGGATGATCTTCGCTGCGGATGATTTCAATCACTTCGTCCATGTTTAGAAAGGCAATCAATAAGCCTTCTAATAAGTGCAGACGCTTCTCGACCCGATCCAGACGAAACTGCAGGCGCTTGCGTACGGTTTCCACACGAAACACCAACCATTCCATCAGCATGCTACGCAGGTCTTTAACTTGTGGGCGGCCATCTAAACCAATCACGTTAGTATTGACGCGGTAGCTGGACTCTAAGTCAGTGGTGGCAAACAGGTGCTGCATCAACTCCGTGCTAGAGACACGGTTGGAGCGCGGAATAATAACAATACGGCAGGGGTTTTCGTGATCGGACTCATCACGTAAGTCAGCCACCATCGGCAGCTTTTTCGCTTGCATTTGCGCAGCAATTTGCTCGATCACTTTAGCGCCCGAGACCTGATGCGGCAGCGCCGTGACTATCACATCGCCATCATCAACATGATATACAGCACGCATGCGTACTGAGCCGCGGCCGCTTTGATAGATTTTTTTAATGTCTTCACGCGGAGTGATAATTTCCGCGTCGGTCGGATAATCTGGGCCTTGGATATGCTCACAGATATCCTCTAGGGTGGATTTCGGTTTATCCAGCAACAAGACACAGGCTGCGGCCACCTCGCGCAAGTTATGCGGCGGCACATCCGTGGCCATACCCACGGCAATCCCAGTGGTGCCGTTGAGTAATAAGTTGGGCAAACGCGCGGGTAACACCGCCGGTTCATTCATGGTGCCGTCAAAATTAGGTATCCAATCCACCGTGCCTTGACCCAGCTCGGTGAGCAGCACTTCTGAGTAGCGGGCTAAACGGGCTTCGGTATAACGCATCGCGGCAAAGGATTTAGGGTCATCCGGTGCTCCCCAGTTTCCCTGCCCATCGACCAACGGATAGCGGTAACTGAACGGCTGCGCCATCAACACCATGGCTTCATAACAAGCACTGTCGCCGTGCGGGTGATACTTACCCAACACATCACCCACCGTACGTGCGGATTTTTTATGCTTGGAGTCCGCATCTAAATGCAGCTCGCTCATGGCATAAATAATGCGGCGTTGTACGGGTTTAAGACCATCGCCAATATGCGGCAAAGCGCGATCCATAATCACGTACATGGAGTAATTTAAATAGGCTTGCTCGGTAAACTCTGCCATTGAGCGGCGCTCAACGCCCTCAAGACTTAAATCCAAAGATTGCGTCATGCACAGCCTCTATCGAATAGGTTTGCGGTTAAAACAATACGAACAGGGTGAAACCGGCGCATCAAACTTGTACCTCAGCTAAATCGCCTTTGCTTTCCAACCACGCTTTACGGTCACCGGCACGTTTTTTCGCCAGCAGCATATCCATCAATTCCTGAGTACCACTGTAATCATCCAGCGTCAGTTGGACCAAGCGACGGGTATTGGGGTCCATAGTGGTTTCACGCAACTGTGGCGGGTTCATTTCACCCAAGCCTTTAAATCGCGTGACCTGCGGCTTGCCGCGTTTTTTCTCAGCTTCTAAGCGCGCCAAAATACTTTCCAGCTCATCGTCATCCAGCGCGTAGTGCAGCTCTTTGCCGAGATCCACGCGATACAACGGCGGCATCGCCACATAGATATGCCCAGCCTCAACCAGGGGTCTAAAGTGGCGCATAAACAATGCACATAACAAGGTGGCAATGTGTAAACCATCAGAGTCAGCATTGGCTAAAATACAGATTTTCCCATAACGCAGTTGACTGATATCCGCAGAGCCTGGATCAACACCCATAGCCACAGCAATGTCGTGCACTTCTTGTGAACCCAGCACTACGCTGCCATCCACTTCCCAAGTGTTTAGAATTTTACCGCGCAACGGCATAATGGCTTGAAACTCTTTATCACGCGCCTGTTTAGCACTGCCGCCGGCCGAATCCCCTTCCACTAAAAATAACTCGCCGCGCATCGGATCTTGACCCGCGCAGTCAGCGAGTTTGCCCGGTAATGCTGGGCCTTGGGTGATGCGTTTGCGTTCAACTTTACGCCCTGCTTTTAAACGCCGACCGGCATGACTAATGGCCAATTCAGCCAGCTGCAAACCCAGCTCTGAGTTGGCATTAAGCCATAAGCTAAAGGCATCTTTTACCACGCCGGCAATAAAACCTGCTGCCGTGCGCGAAGACAAACGCTCTTTGGTTTGTCCGGAAAATTGCGGCTCTTGCATCTTCATCGATAAGACAAAGCTGATGCGCTCCCAAATATCATCCGGCGCCAACTTAACCCCGCGTGGCAGCAGATTGCGGAACTCACAAAACTCGCGCAGTGCATCCAGCAAACCCTGACGAAAGCCATTGACGTGGGTGCCGCCTTGCGCAGTCGGGATCAAGTTGACATAGCTTTCTTGAATCAACTCGCCGCCTTCCGGCAGCCACACTACCGCCCAATCAACCCGCTCAGTCTTGCCTATGAATTGGCCACAAAACGGCTCCTCTGGCAGGCTGATAAACTCAGCCACGGCATCACTTAAATACGAGCGCAGACCATCTTCATAGAACCAGGAGATCTGTTCATTGCTATTTTTATCTTCAAACTTCACCGTCAGCCCAGGACAGAGTACTGCTTTAGCTTTTAAAATATGCTTTAAGCGGCTGACCGAAAACTTGCCGGTATCAAAGTACTGCGCATCCGGCCAAAAACGAATACTGGTGCCGGTATTGCGCTGGCCGACAGTGCCGATCACTTCCAACTCGCTGGCTTTAAAACCATCACGAAAGGTCATTAAATGCTCTTGGCCACTTCGGCGCACACGCACTTCAAGCAATGTAGAAAGCGCGTTCACCACGGAAATACCTACGCCGTGCAAACCGCCCGAGAACTCGTAGTTTTTACTGGAAAACTTACCACCGGCATGCAGTCGCGTGAAAATCAACTCAACCCCGGGAATGCCTTCTTCAGCGTGGATATCCACTGGCATACCACGGCCATCATCAATCACCTCAAGAGACTGATCGCTGTGCAAGACCACTTGAATATTGCGCGCATGACCGGCCAACGCCTCATCCACACTGTTATCAATCACTTCTTGAGCAAGGTGATTCGGGCGCGTGGTATCAGTGTACATCCCAGGGCGCTTACGCACTGGATCTAACCCAGATAGAACCTCAATGGCATCAGCGGTATAAGTCGAATTAGTCATGGGTAATGTGGTTACTCTAAAGCAGAAAGATTGAGTGATTGCAGGACTGAAGACTCAACACCGACAAAAGCCAACAATGCTGGAAGATGCCCAGTGAAGCGCTGAAAACCGTGATCGCCGCCCTGTTCAATCTGTACAGAGCAGCCATGATAATACTGTTCAGCCAAACAGTAGTCTAGCGTTTCATCGCCACTTTGCAACCACACACAAAAGCGTTGGGCATCATTGGGCGGTGCAATGTTTAGTGCAGCAAAGCCGTTTAAATGCGACTCGGTAAGCTGCCAGCGCTCACCACTATAGTGATTTTCTTGCTCAGTCAGGAACCCAGCAAATAGACGCTGCGGGGCGACCGCTGGATTAATTAATAATGCTTTTAAATGGTACTGCTCCGCCAAATAGGTGGCATAAAAACCACCCAGCGAACTGCCAATCAAAACCGGTTGATTGAGTTGTTCAATCACGCTTTGCAATTGCGCAAGCGCCCGCTCTGGATGATGGTGTAAATCAGGAATCAGTAACTGCTCTTCAGATAGACCCAACTGCAACCAAGCTCGGTGCAACTGCTGGGCTTTGAATGAAGCCGGCGAGCTATTAAAACCATGGATATAGACAACAGATGGACTGTTACGCATAAATAACTACAGATTAAATACAGCCGACTAGAATACCACCATGCCTGAATAAGTGCGCAACCTGTCATTTAATCAGCAAAACATTGATGCTATGTACACGCCGTAACTCAATATCCTTTGATACTGTAATCAATTTCAAAATCAATATTTTCCACTCGCGAAACCGAAGATTGCAATTGACCATCCTCATACAGACGTAACCAACGATAGCCTGGTGCCTTATTATCCACCGCAAAATCCTCGCTGAGCGGAGCAAACTGCACACAGGTAGAAGGCGCAGCCAACCAACGCACACCATTTATCTGCTGATCAAACTCTTGGTGCACATGCCCCCAAACAACTGCTTTGACATTACTGTAACGGCTGATAATTGACCGCATATCTGCAGCGTTGTGCAAACCTATCGCATCCATCCACCGGCTCTGAATAGGCACTGGATGGTGATGCAAGCCAATCAAAACATAGCGCTCCCCCGCAGTAGCTAAAGCCTGCTCTAATATATAGAGCTGTTCTTCAGCCAACTCGCCATGCACCTTATAAGCCACAGATGAATCCAATAACACGATGCGCCACGCACCCATATCATAAATAGACTCCAGCCAGTCTGTTTTGGCACACACCTGCTGCAACGCTAAACGTTCATCATGGTTACCGGCAAACCAGCGCATGGGCGCGGCCAATGTTTTCACCATCCCAGCAAAGCGCTGATAGGACAGGATCGAGCCGTCTTGAGAGATATCACCGCTACAGAGCAATAAATCAATGTTGGGTTGCTCTGTGGCCACAGCACGCATCACTTGCTGCAAGCTATCATCGGTTTTCATGCCCAACAAACGACCGTCTGCATTAGCAAACAAGTGGCTATCTGACAGCTGTACAACCGTGACATAAGGTATTGTTTTTAAGGGCGCCATCAACCACGTCCTTCTCCATTGATTTAGTCTTAAACAATTATGCGTACAGTTCTCATATAGAGCAAATAAAACAAAGAGGGTTAGCTCACAATCACCACAAATTTCTCACATTGCACAACCTACAGTAATAGGATCTATACTAAAACCTAACTGCAATTTTCGGGAGTGTGAGCATGAGCCGCCCAAGAAAACTTGAGCACCCACTGTTTCAGTTGCTTATTGAAGAAGAAATCGACAACTTTAACCAACAAAAATCTCAATACCTCGTGTCCGGCTTACTCAACCTACAAGGCGCTGACTTGCGCGGTTTAAACTTACGCGGGCTGGATGCGGCAGGTATTGATTTTCGCGATGCTTACTTTCGCAGTTGTGATTTACGTGGTATCGATTTTCGCGAGGTACAATTGGAAGGCGCTAGCATCAATCGTGCTAAAATATCGGGCTGCTATTTTGCGAAAAACCTGCCAGCCGAGGAAATTTTGCTATCATTCACAACCGGAACACGCATGCGCTGCCAAGAGAAATAACAACAGCATATTGCTCCAGCTCACAATCTGCAGATATATTGATTTACTTCAATAGCTATGCCGACTAGTGTTTTAATATGCAATATCTTGTCGTTAGTCTAAGGACGTTTAATCTATGTATCTACTGGGTGAGCAATCGGCACATGCCGACAAGTTAACAAACCGTCTGCAAGCCATTCCTCGTCAGTTAGTGGTTGGTTTACAGCCAAGTAGCGCGCCTATAGAAATAACCCAATGCGCTAACTTATCGGCTCGATTACCTGACAATCAGTTATTTATCATCGACAGCGGCTTGATACATGCATCAATTGACAATCGTCCTTTGTTTTATCTGCAAGAAGGCGATCTGCTGGGTTTACGCCAAGGTTTACAACTGCCTGACTGCGAGTACTCCAGCGAAGAAACCGTGCGTTTATTGCCTTTCTCGCGCCGTGAAGTGTTTCAGCACATTGCCAGCAACGACGAGCGCCAAGAATTATTTACTCTATATTTATTAGGCCAATCAACACTCCTCACCGAGGCTCTAGCCCGTCTTAAACAGCCTGAAATACGCCCATCCACGGGTTTCCAAAGCTTTGCTGCCGGTGAAGAACTTATCCATCAGGGTGACCTTGCTGAGCACGTTTTTATTATTATCGAAGGGCACGCTGAGGCTTGGGTTAACGATGAAAAAGTGGGTGATGTTGAGAAAGATGAAATCTTTGGTGCAATGGCCGTCTTCACTGAAGAACGACGCAATGCCACAGTGATTGCCAGTGAACCCTGCACGGTTATGGTGATTCCTAAAGATCAGTTCCTCAGTCTCATGCACAGCAACCCGCGCATTGCCCACAGCCTGATTGAGAGCATGGCACGTCGCATTGATCTAATGAATAAAGAAATCACTAACCTACGTCGCACAGTCAAAGCCCAAACTGCACGTTAAGCCAATAACAGCAGCAAGCCCATACAGCTGTTATTTAATCTACAGAACACAGCTAACTCACAACTTAAATAGCAGACAGCAGTCGAGCAAAACGCCTGCATTTTAAAACATAGACTGTTATTATCCGCGTTTTTCGCGAGCAGTTAATCTCATGCTGGAACGCCTCTTTCAGTTGCAGGCCAACAATACCACTTTTCGTACCGAAGTCATGGCAGGCATCACCACCTTCCTGACCATGGCTTATATCCTCTTTGTAAACCCCAATATGCTGGCTGAAATCGGCATGGATCACGGTGCGGTGTTTGTCGCTACCTGCTTAGCAGGGGCAATTGGCTCAGCTATTATGGGAATGCTCGCCAACTACCCGATCGCTCTTGCCCCCGGTATGGGTCTCAATGCTTTCTTCACCTACACAGTCGTTGGCACCATGGGCTATTCATGGGAAGTAGCGTTAGGTGCAGTATTTATCTCTGGTTTTTTGTTTTTCGCCATGTCGATTTTCAAAATCCGCGAATGGATTATCAACAGTATCCCAATGCCTCTACGCTCAGCTATCAGTGCGGGGATTGGCTTATTTCTCGCCCTGATTGCGCTTAAAAATGCGGGTATCGTTATTGGCAACACTGACACGCTGGTGACTTTAGGCGATTTAACCCAACCCGCCCCCATCTTAGCTACCCTAGGCTTTGTCGTGATTGTTGCGCTGGCCTATCGACAAATCACCGGAGCGGTGATGATTGGCATCCTTTTAGTAACCGGACTATCTATTACCTTTGGTTTTTCCAGCTTAAATGCTGTGATCAGTATGCCACCCAGCATGATGCCCACGCTGATGAAGCTGGATATCACTGGCGCGCTAGATGTAGGTTTAGTCAGTGTGATTTTCGCCTTTTTATTCGTCGATTTGTTCGATACGTCAGGCACTTTAATTGGTGTTGCACAGCGCGCCAATCTCATTGACAAAGACGGTAAGATGCCACGTTTAGGCCGCGCGCTATTAGCTGACAGTACCGCCACTATGGCTGGTGCTTGTATGGGCACCTCAACCACCACCAGTTTTGTTGAATCAGCAGCGGGGATCGCAGCCGGTGGTCGTACAGGTCTAACCGCCTGCGTGGTCGCAACACTGTTCTTGTTAAGTCTGTTTTTTGCGCCATTAGCGTCAGCGATCCCTGCTTACGCCACCGCTCCTGCCTTATTTTTTGTTGCAGTATTAATGACCAGCGGTCTGGCTCAAATTGACTGGGATGATTTAACCGTCGCCGCGCCAGTTGTGGTGGCAGCATTAGCGATGCCATTGACCTTTTCGATTGCCAACGGTATTGCCTTTGGCTTTATCAGCTGGACCGCGATTAAATTACTCAGCGGACGCTGGAAAGACCTCAATAGCGCCATGTGGATTTTATCCACCCTCTTCATTATCAAACTGGGTTTCTTTGCCTAATGCCACACACTGACTACTCTCCAAATGCATATGCCAAACAACTGCATGCTAAGCAAGCGCGCTTACACAGACTGCTCAGCGAGTTTGCTGCGCCAGAGCCACAGGTGTTTGCTTCAGCGCAGCAGCATTATCGCCTGCGCGCGGAGTTTCGCTTATGGCGTGAAGGCGGTCAGCGTCACTATGCGATGTTTACCCCAGGCGATAATCGTACACCCATTTTCGTTGAAGACTTCCCGATCGCCAGTAAACTGATCAATCAATTGATGCCGCGTTTAAAGAACGCTTGGCAGAACAGTGAAGCACTTTCAGAAAGACTGTTTCAGGTGGAGTTTTTAACCACGTTATCAGGTGAAGCCCTGATCACCCTCTGCTATCACCGCCCTTTAGATGAGGCTTGGCAAGCGGCAGCCGAGCAATTGGCTACAGAACTGCAAGTGAGCATTGTTGGCCGCTCACGTGGCAAACGCACGGTAATTGGCCGTGATTATGTGATTGAAGAGCTCACTGTTGGCGGGCGTTTGTTTAGCTATCGCCAGCCGGAAGGTGCTTTTACTCAGCCCAATGGCGCGGTGAATACGCATATGTTGAATTGGGCCTATGAGGCGCTTGGTGAACAACCGGACGATTTGCTGGAACTGTATTGCGGTAACGGTAACTTTACTTTACCGCTGTCGACACGTGTGCGTAAGGTGCTGGCCACAGAAATCAGTAAAAGCTCAGTGAATGCTGCGCTGGCGAATTTAGCTGATAATAAGATCAATAATATTGAGCTGGTGCGTTTGTCTGCTGAGGAGCTGACACAAGCATTAAATGGTGTGCGTGAGTTTCGTCGTCTGGCGCAGATTGATTTAGACAGCTATCAGTTTGGTACGGTGTTTGTTGATCCGCCGCGTGCAGGTATGGATAGCGATACTTGTGAGTTGGTGCGGCGCTTCCCGCGCATTTTGTATATTTCTTGTAATCCAGAAACGCTGGCTGAGAATATCCGTCAGCTCAGCGATACCCACCGCATCACTAAAACCGCGTTATTTGATCAGTTTCCGTGGACTGACCATATGGAAAGTGGTGTGTTGTTGGAACGCAAATAACTACGCTATTTAGGAGCGCGGGCGGCTCGCCCGTAACACTCGGCTTGCATACCCTATTTGACCCACAAGCGTGCACGCCGCAGCTCCTCTGTATGAGTTGGTCATGCCTTCGATAAACCTCTAGATAAACATTAGACATACGTGTGCTGGCAGCTGTAACAGCAAAAGTGGCTGACTGATCGTGCGCTGTGCAAGCGACACTATTGCTGTTCTTCCCTCAACGAGTCCATCCTGGACTCAATTCGGGCGCTACGCCATCCATGGCTGCGCTTACCACAGCAACAGTGCCGTTCGCATTGAGCATCGGTGTTGTCTGCCAGTCTGTCGTACAAATCTTTTTACATTGGCTGACTTGTATAAGCAGTCCATAGTTACGTCATATGGGAGCGTGGGCAGCTCGCCATCAAATTCAACATTCACACCTATTTATCCCGCAGACTCGCGCATCTTTATAGGAACGGACTATGCCAATAAAAGCTGTAATATGTAAAATATCGATCTGGCTAAACAATGATGAATTTAAAAAAAGAAAACGGCCCATATAGAGCCGTTTTCTATTTAACATCAGTCTAACTGTCGGTATTTAAAACTTATAGCCTACGGACACAGTTGTTACGCGCTTAGCAGCTGGATAGTAATATGGGCCAGCAAAGGGGCTTAAGCCTGCATGACTGTCATATTCTTTACCCGTGATATTATTCACCCGCAGCTTGGTTACTAAGTCTTTATATTCGTACTTAAGGGCAGCATTAAAAACTGTAAAACCGCCTTCTTTGGCTTGTTCATGCTTATCATCGCTAGACAGGTATCGTGGACCTGTATAATTAGCTTCTAGCTGGGCGGTCATACGCTCAAAAACTGTATAGTTAATTTGCGCGCTGGCCATATGCTTCGACACCCAAGCGACCTCTTTATCTTTAAAGCTGCCTGCGCGATAGCGAGCATCAGTTAACGTATATTGAGCGCTGACAGATAGGTCATCGCTCACTTGTCTCATCCCTTCTAGCATAAATCCTTGACGGCGCGTTTTATCAAGATTTATGTTTGCACCTTTACCATTCCACGAGTTAGGGTTATTTATTTCAGAGTCGTACAGTAGTTCATTATCGAGATCAAGGCGGAAAGCACTCAACTGATAGCTCTGCAGCGCATCTCTCCACTCAATACCGGTTTCCCAAGAAGTTCCCAGCTGAGGCTTGAGAAAATCCACAGAGGGTAATGTAAAGCCATTTTCATCAACATTAGCCCAGCGCAGCACATCTTCGCGTTTGACAAAAGTGCGAATATCTTCGGTCACTTGCCATGACAAACCAATACTTGTACTTTCTTCACGATCTCGATGTTTACTTGTATTTTTAAAGTCTTCTTTAACCTGACTGGTTCTGTAACCTAAATTGAGCGTAATGTCTTTGCCCAAGCCTTGACTAATACTTGAATACCAGTCACGGCGTGTTTGATCATACTTAGACCCCCACGCACGATAATCACTTTCTATTTGGTCGTAACCCAACAACACTTCAGCTAAACCGAGGCTCGAGTCAAACCGAGCAGTAAGCCTTGGATTAAAGCTATCGGTGCGTACTGACTGCTGATTTTTTGAACCGTATGAGTAGAAGACCCCATCCTGATCGGCGTTAGAATAATCAAAATTAAAGCTAAAAATATCATTTATTTTTTGCTTTAAAGCAAAACGATGAACTTCAGTTTTTGTATCATTCCAGTCTGTGCTGTTGGCTTGCTTTCTATCGTTTTTTTTCTGACTGGCAGACAGTGTTCCTGGATACTTCAACTCATCATCAATTGTTTGATACTCGTAGAGCAGCCAACCGTTCTCATGATCAAACTTCAAACGTGTAAAAAGATTATCGTAGTTTGACTCATTATGTTTACGATAGTTATCAGAGTTATTCGACTCACCACTAATGTACGCTGAAAAACCAGCGCCTAAATTTGCAAAAACATTACCACGATACGCTTCAGTATCTTGTGAGCCACGTGAAATCTCAGCATATGCCGAGGTTTTTGTTGGCTCACGCGTGATGATATTAATTACACCACCGACAGCCTGATCACCGTACAGGACAGTGCCTGCACCACGAATAATTTCAATACGTTCAATATTAGATAATGGAACGCTATTAAAATCTGCTCCTGCCATAAAAGGCTGATTGAGAGAGCGGCCATCAACTAACAATAAAGTATTGTTAACTGAGTTTTCACCAAAACCGCGCAAACTAAACGTCGCTCGACTACCATTACCAACCGTATCATGTACCTGAATACCTGCTTTTCCGCGCAAGACATCCAACAAGTTGGTCGCAACACTACTTTCAATGTCACTACGCGAAATGACTTGCACGCTAGCAGGCACTGGACTATTCAGCGTCGTCGCTCGCGTTACAACAGAGGGTTCCAGTTCATAGGGTTCTAGTTCAGTTGCATACAGAGTTGGCGCAGGCAGCAACGCTACGGCAAGCGCTAGACGAGACAATTTCATTTAGGTTAAATCCTCAAAAATAAATACAACTTTTGAGGAGGGCAGGAACAAGCGCACAAAAAGAGCACGGCACTTGACGGTGCCGCCCTCCGCAACACCCGTCGAAATCCGTAAGGCAGGTCTACGGGCTAACGAATTCACTTGTTCACCTTCCCAGCTTGCCAGCCAGTGGTTATTGAACAAACGCACGCTCTAGAGCGTATCGCTTACCGTTGCGGGGGCAGCGCAAGTAGGCTTTCACCTCTTAACTTCCCTTTTCAGGCTGGCATAACCAGCACACCTTACAGAATCAAAGTGCGCGAACAATAAACGTAGCGACACAAAGGGTCAAGTTTTAGGAAAGTTGAGAGATAGGTACAGTACGTTAAACTCTGCTTCATTGAAGTGTGTTTAGCGAGCAAGACACCCGCACAACCAAGCAGCACCGATGAGCAACTGTGAGTGGCGCTGTTACCGTGACTAGCGAAGCCATAAATGGCACAGCGCCCGAATTGAGCTCAGGATGAGCTCGTTGAGGAATAAACGGCAATAGCGCCACTCGCACAGCGCACGCACGAGCCAGTAACTTAGGTTCTTAAAACCACAGACACAGCGCACATACTGGCAATCAGCTTAAGCCAAGCGCTGCTGCACTGCCTGCAAAATACCCGCAGCATCTAAGCCGCATTCAGCCAGCATCTGCGCCGGCTGCGCATGCTCCACATAGGCATCAGGCAAGCCCAGTTGTAACAGCGGCACAATCAGTTGCTTAGCAGCCAAAAACTCACCCACTGCACTGCCCGCACCACCCATCACCGCGTTTTCTTCAATGGTGACAAACAACGAATGATTCGCTGCTAAACGCGCAATCAGTGCTTCATCCAACGGTTTCACAAAACGCATATCCACCACAGTCGCATCCAACTGCTCAGCCGCTTCTAACGCTGCCGCCAGCTGCACACCAAACACCAGCAGCGCCACGCCTTGACCTTCACGACGCAGCACACCCTTACCCAGTGGCACCACCTCTAAACTCGCACTGATATCGGCATTAGGGCCTGTACCGCGTGGATAACGCACCGCCGCCGGACCCACATGGTGATAGCCTGTGCTTAACAACAAGCGTAACTCGTTTTCATCACTGGGTGTCATCACCAACATATTTGGAATACAACGCAAATAGGTTAGATCAAAACTACCTGCATGGGTCGGACCATCTTCACCGACCAAACCAGCGCGATCCACAGCAAATAACACATCCAAGTTTTGCACCGCCACATCATGAATCAGCTGATCATAGGCGCGCTGCAAGAATGTCGAATAAATTGCCACTACCGGCTTAGCCCCTTCACAGGCCATACCCGCAGCCAAGGTCACCGCGTGCTGTTCGGCAATCGCCACATCAAAGTAACGTTTGGGATACTGCTCACTGAAAGCAATCATATCCGAGCCTTCTTTCATCGCAGGGGTAATGCCCAGTAAGCGCTCATCTTGCGCGGCCATATCACACAGCCACTTGCCAAACACAGCTGAGTAACGCGGGCCACTTGGTTTGCTTGGCACTGGCGTTTTTTTGCTGATGGCATGGTAAGCAATAGGATCCAGCTCAGCAGGTGCGAAGCCTTTACCTTTTTTAGTCACCACGTGCAAAAACTGCGGTCCTTCCAACTCTCGCATATTGCGTAAGGTGGCCAGCAATGTGGGCAAGTCATGGCCATCAATCGGGCCTATATAGTTCCAACCCAACTCTTCAAACATAATGCCCGGGGCCAACATACCTTTGGCATGCTCTTCGGTCTTACGCGCAATTTCCCATGCCCCCGGCAGTCGCGAGAGAATTTTTTTACTGCCCTCACGCATCGTTGCATAAGTGCGACTGGTCAGAATCTTTGCTAAATGATTGGATAAACCACCGACATTATTGGAAATCGACATATCGTTATCATTGAGGATAACCAACATATCTGCACCGGTTTCAGGGGCATGGTTCAAGGCTTCAAATGCCATACCCGCAGTCATCGCGCCATCACCAATCACGGCAACACTTTTGCGCCCACTGCCTTGTGATTTGGCAGCAATCGCCATACCCAAGGCAGCACTGATCGAGGTGCTTGAGTGGCCGACGCCAAAGGTATCGTACTCACTTTCACAGCGTCGCGGAAATGCAGCAATGCCATCTTTCTGACGCAAGCTGAGCATCTGCTCACGACGCCCAGTCAGAATTTTATGTGGATAGGCTTGATGTCCAACATCCCAAACCAGTCGATCATCAGGGGTGTCAAACACATAGTGCAAAGCGACAGTCAGCTCAATAACCCCTAGGCCAGCAGCAAAATGCCCACCTGTACGTCCGACGCTCCACAATAAAAATAGGCGCAGTTCATCGGCTAATGTAAGCAATTGCGTTTCAGACAGCAGACGTAACTCTGCCGGCGTCAGTACAAGGTCTAACAAGGGCGTAATAGGGCGTTGCGCTGGGATGTCATGAAAAGTCGTAGGCATTGAACTGTCGTGTTAATTCATAAAGAAAACGAAGTTTACCTTAAAGCGCACAAAGTCCACAGTGCTGCGCTCGGTAATCAAGGATTTAGTGTCTTTTAGCTCGCATTTCAGCCACCCTAATCTGCCCAACAGCTGAAGTCTGCTAAAATGCATATTGATTTCCAATCACTTACCCAGCTCCAACGGCACAACAGGCCAGCCTATGATTGCAAGTATGTTATTAAATGAAGCCACCCTCTTGTGGGGTTGGTTACTGTATGGACCTATTTTGCTGTATGCCATGTGGCGTGCGCCTTGGCTAGAGTTATTCAGTGACAGCCGTCGTCAGCACTTATTGTTTGGCACAGTCTTGGTGCTTTGCGCACTGTGGTTATTGCGCCGCGATTTCCCTAGTGGTTTATCGTTTCACTTTATCGGCATGACTGCAGTGACCTTGCTGCTGGATTGGCCATTGGCAATACTCGCAGGTTTTATTGCGCAACTGGCGCTACTGATATTGGGCAAACAGGACCTTAGTGCTTTAGGTATTAACGGCCTCTTATTGATTATGATCCCGGTTGTTATCGCACACTGGTGCGCCAAAACGATTGAACGTCGCCAGCCTGAAAATTTATTTATGTATATTTTCTTCTCTGGTTTTTTCCCTGCTGCGCTGACCGCAGTCGTTTGCGTTATCGGCGGCATCGCTTTGCTCTGGGGCAATGCTATTTATGAGTTTCAACCTTGGCTTGAAGACTTTTTCGCCATGGTCGTGCTGGTTGCTTTCCCAGAAGCCTTTATTAACGGCATGGCAGTGACTGCCTTGGTCGTGTTTAAACCTGAATGGCTAGAAACTTTTAATTACAGCCGCTACTTACAAGCACCTTGGAAAGATGATCGTGACTCATAGGGTTATAATTCGAACAGTGTGCCTTCAATCTAAATATATATTTATAAATACTAGGGGTTATTGATGAAACTTTTGGTTACCGGCGGTGCAGGGTTTATTGGCTCAGCAGTGATTCGCCATATTATTCAACACAGCGATGACTCTGTGGTAAACGTCGACAAGCTCACCTATGCAGGTAATCTTGAGTCGCTCGCGAATGTCAGTGATAGCCAGCGCTATAGCTTTGTGCAGGTAGATATATGTGACCGTGCGGCCTTAGATGAGGTCTTTGCCACCCATCAGCCAGACGCAGTCATGCATCTGGCAGCAGAATCTCACGTTGACCGTTCAATTGACGGCCCTGCAGAATTCATTGAAACCAATATTGTTGGCACTTATCAGTTGTTGGAAGCGGCACGCGCGTATTGGAATGGGCTGGACAGTCAACGTAAGCAGGCCTTTCGCTTTCATCATATTTCCACCGATGAGGTCTACGGTGACTTACCCCACCCCAGTGATAGCGATCAGGCGTCAGAGCATCTATTCACTGAGCAAACATCCTACGCACCAAGCTCACCCTATTCAGCCAGCAAGGCCAGCTCCGATCACTTAGTCCGTGCTTGGCAGCGTACCTATGGGTTACCGGTATTAGTCACGAACTGCTCCAACAATTACGGCCCGTACCACTTTCCAGAAAAGCTGATTCCATTAGTAATTCTCAATGCCTTAGAAGGCAAGCCACTACCTATCTATGGCGCAGGTGATCAAATTCGCGATTGGCTGTACGTGGAAGATCATGCGCGAGCACTGTGCAAAGTGGTTAAACAAGGTCAGGTCGGTGAGACCTACAATATTGGTGGGCATAATGAGAAACAGAATATTGAAGTCGTGCGCACCATCTGCGCTCTGCTGGATGAATTAACACCACCCGCAACGCGTCAGCTAAAAGCTACTGACGGTACAGCGCTATTAAGCTATAGCGATTTGTTAACGCATGTCGCAGATCGACCAGGGCATGACCGCCGCTATGCCATTGATGCTAGCAAAATCGAAAGCGAATTAGGCTGGGTGCCTGCGGAATCCTTCGAGTCAGGCCTTCGCAAAACAGTGCAGTGGTATTTAGACAATCTGCCATGGTGCCAACGCGTACAAGATGGCAGCTATCAACGTGAGCGCTTAGGCGTGCAAGCATAAATATAGCGTGATTTGCGATGACCCTATCTCAATACTGCTAAGCCCTTACAGTTACCACTGTTATCGACCAAAGACCAACAGCACCGTATCTAAAAGACCTAAATTAAAAAACCGACAGTAGTCGGTTTTTTAATGGTCTAACAGGCCAAGCCAGCACAATCGCTGGCGGCATCATTAGGCTTCGTAAGGGTGACGCAAGACAATAGTTTCATTACGGTCAGGACCGGTTGAAACGATATCAATTGGCGTACCAATCAACGCCTCGATGCGCTTCACGTAAGCCAAGGCATTCGCTGGCAACTGCTCAAGACTGGTTGCACCAATGGTGGACTCACTCCAGCCTGGCATTTCTTCGTACACTGGTACTAAACCGTCATAGCTGTCAGCATCACTTGGTGCTTCAATTTCAACACCCTCTGCGTTTTTATAAGCTACGCAGATTTTCACTGTCTCTAAACCGTCCAGTACGTCCAGTTTAGTTAAGCAAATACCGGAGATGCTGTTAATTTCTGAAGTGCGACGCAAAATCACCGCATCAAACCAACCGCAACGACGAGCGCGTCCAGTAGTCGAGCCAAACTCGTGACCCTTCTCAGCCAAATAAGCACCGGTCTCATCAAACAACTCAGTCGGGAATGGACCTGAACCCACACGCGTGGTGTAAGCCTTGGTAATTCCGAGGATATAATCTAAGTACAGAGGACCAAAGCCTGAACCTGTCGCCGTGCCGCCTGCAGTTGTACTGGAACTGGTGACGTACGGATAGGTACCGTGGTCAATATCCAATAACGAACCCTGAGCACCTTCAAACATAATGCGCGCACCTTGCTTGCGTAATGTATGCAAGCGTGCAGTGACATCTGTCATCAAAGGTTTAAGCATGTCGACGTAGCTCAGCGCTTCATCCAGAGTTTTTTGGTAATCAACGGGCTCAACTTTATAAAAGTGCTCGAGCATAAAGTTATGCTGCTCTAGCACTTCACGCAGCTTTACGGCAAAACGCTCAGCATTAAACAAGTCACCAATACGTAAGCCGCGACGCGCCACTTTATCTTCGTAGGCTGGACCAATACCACGTCCAGTGGTGCCAATTTTACCTTCGCTGCGGGAAACTTCGCGCGCTTGGTCTAGTGCCACGTGATAGGGCAGGATTAAGGTACAAGCAGGACTGATGCGCAAGCGCTCACGTACGGGTACACCTTTCTCTTCGAGCTTAACAATTTCGCGTAACAATGCATCAGGCGCAACCACCACACCGTTACCGATCAAGCATTCAACGTTTTCACGCAAAATACCTGAGGGAATCAGATGCAGTACGGTTTTTTCACCATCAATGACTAAGGTATGACCCGCATTATGACCACCTTGGAAGCGAACCACGGCAGCAGCTTGATCGGTTAGCAAATCGACAATTTTACCTTTGCCTTCATCGCCCCATTGAGTGCCTAAAACGACAACATTTTTACCCATAACCCTTGCCCTCTTCGCGCAAATAGGAGGTCGGCATGACCGACGATACGTGGCCGCAAGTGCGGCGTAAACTTATAGTGGCTGAACGTGCCAGCCTGAAGAATTCTGTAATAACTGACGATCACAACCGACTTGCGCAGCATCTTTAATAGACTGACCAGGCAAAGCCTGAACCACACGCTGAGCGTCATTGCGTAACTCGCAAATAGCTTGCCACAAATCAGCTTCAGCGCCTGCTGGCGCCCAAATACCGCTACTTGGTAATACAGCTGCGCGCTGCCCTAAATTCACCAGTGTTTTTAAATCTGTTGAAAATCCGGTAGCAGGACGAGCGCGCCCAAACACAGCGCCAATATCATCATAACGTCCACCTTGCGCAATGGACTGGCCCACACTAGGTACAAAAGCAGCAAACACCACACCTGTATGGTAGTGATATCCACGCAACTCACCTAGGTCGAAATAAAATGGCAAATGCGGGTAACGCAACATTAGCGCGTCAGCGATAACAATCAGCTGATCAAGTGCAGCCAGTACGCTCGATGGTGCTGCAGCTAAAACTATTTTAGCCTGATCTAACACCTCACGACCGCCACATAAATGACTCAGTTGATTAAGCATCTTAGCTAAGTCAGGCGCTAGTAACGCTGTCAGCGCCGCCACTTCATCAACAGCTTTACGCTGCAAGGCATCAAATAACTGCGCCTCAAGATCAGTAGACAGGTCAGCAGCTCGCGCTAAACCACGATACACTCCGACATGGCCTAAATCCATATGGATATCAGCAATTTCTGCTTGTTCAAGCGTAGCCAGCATCAAGCTGATCACTTCAATATCAGCCGCTGGACTGGCATCACCATAGAGTTCAGCACCCAGCTGAATCGGGCTACGTGAGCGTGATAATGAACGAGGGCGCGCATGCACAACACTGCCGGCATAACATAACCGCGATGGTCCTTCACGGCGCAAACTATGCGCATCCATCCGGGCGACCTGCGGTGTTATATCTGCTCGAAAGCCCATCAGATGACCTGACTGCGGATCGGTAACTTTAAAAGTACGCAAGTCAAGCTTTTGTCCAGCACCGGTCAATAACGACTCTAGAAACTCAATATGCGGTGTGACAACAAACTCATAGCCCCACGCTTGGAACATATCCAATACGTGCCGACGTGATGCTTCAATCTGCGCTGCCTGCGGCGGCAGTACTTCTTCAATGCCATCTGGCAGCAGCCAGCGGTCTACCGTTGCCATTGCGCCTTTCCTCATTATAAATACGATTGCCTGCTGGGCATTTTCATGGCCACAGGCGCAAAAAAGCCGGGAGTTTCCCGGCTGCCGCATGATACCACAGATTATTCTGTGCATGCTTCTCGCTTTTCTCTACAACTTAACCTACTCAAGTATAAAACGTCTAGGCGATATAGACTGCAATCTATGCCGCAGCCTATATCGATTTTAAACGCTTACGGCTTTACATCTTCCATATATTTGAAAAACGCATTATCAGGCGATAAAACCATGATATCACTCTTGTCAGAGAAGCTTTCACGGTAGGCCATTAGGCTGCGGTGAAACGCATAGAACTCTTGGTCCATGCCGTACGCTTTAGCATAGGTTGCTGTGGCAATCGCATCACCGTCACCTCGAATCTCTTCAGCTTCGCGATAAGCTTCAGCTAACAAAACGCGGCGTTGACGATCGGCATCAGCACGAATTCCTTCAGCCAATTCCTGACCTTTAGCACGGTGTTCGCGGGCCTCACGGGCACGCTCAGAGCTCATACGTTCAAATACACTGAGGTTAACCTCTTTAGGCAAATCAATCGATTTAACCCGTACGTCAATCACCTCAATACCCAGCTCTTTACGCGCCATACTATTTAAGGATGCAGTGATATCAGCCATCAACTCATCACGCTGACCACTCACAACTTCATGCAATGTACGCTTACCAAATTGGTCACGCAAACCCGCTTCAAGACGACGCGCCAAGCGCTCATCAGCCACTTGCTTAATGCCTGAAGTCGCAGTGTAGTAATGGTCTGCATCAGCCACACGCCATTTAGCAAAAGCATCGACCATCACCGCTTTCTTCTCTAAAGTCAGAAAGCGCTGAGTCGGTGCATCAAGGGTCAAGAGACGCGCATCAAACTTACGCACTTGGTTGATATAAGGAATTTTCACATGCAGACCAGGCTGCACATTCGATTGCTCTACCTTTCCGAATTGCAGTAACACTGCTCGCTCTGTTTGCTGAACAATATAAAAACTGTTCCAAGCCACCAGACCAATGACTGCACCCACAATTAACACGAATGTCGATTTATTACTCATTAACGGCTACCTCTGGCACGTAAGTCACGAGACAGTGCATCGCTAGCTAAACGCGCACTATTACTAGCAGAGCTGTTCGCGCTCCCTGACGTGCTTGTCGTTTTCGGTGATGTTGTCGTGCGTCCTTCGAGCATTTTATCCAGCGGCAAATACAGCATGCTGTTTTGACCTTCATCGCCGGTTAACAATACTTTACTGGTGTTGCTCAGCACTTCTTGCATTGTTTCCAAATACAAACGCTGACGCGTCACCTCAGGTGCTTTGCGGTACTCAGTCACCAGTTTAGTAAAGCGATCCGCCTCACCCTCGGCACGCGAGATGGTTTCATCACGGTAACCATTGGCTTCTTCGCGCATACGCTGAGCCTGACCACGCGCCTCTGGAATAACACCATTAGCATAGGTTTCCGCTTGGTTCTTTTCGCGCTGCTCATCTTCACGGGCACGAATCACATCATCAAAGGACTCTTGCACTTCACGTGGTGGCTGTGCGTTTTGCACGTTCACTTGCGTGACCGTAATACCGGTACGATACAAATCAACAAAACGCTGCAAACGTTCTTTAACTTCAACAGCTAAAACTTCACGACCTTCAGTCAGCACCTGATCCATCGCAGTAGAACCCACCACATGGCGCAACGCACTCTCTGTCGCTTGCTGCAAGCTCAACTCAGGCGCCTCAACATTGAGTACAAAATCTTCCAAACTGCTGATTTTATACTGCACAGTCAACGGCACTTCGATAATGTTTTCATCTTCAGTTAGCATCGGCCCTTGGCGCGTATACGCACGCTCACGGGTGACGTTCTGCTCATACTTACGATCCATTGGCGGGAAGTAAATATTCAAACCCGGCCCCACTGTTTCGTGGTATTTACCTAAACGTAAAATGACCGCTTGCTCTTGCTCATCAAGAGAATACACAGCTGTGTACAACCATGTACCGGCTAAAGCCGCCACGACCAGAGCAACCAAGCCGAAACCACCACCAGAACCACCTTTCCCAGGCTTTTTCTTTCCACCAAACAAACTTTTCAGAGTGTCTTGCAGCTTACGAAGGGCTTCATCAAGATCAGGTGGCCCTTGTTTCTGGCCGCCGCGCTTATTGCGGTCGCCCCAAGGGTCCTGATTGTTTGAGTTCCCACCCGGCTCATTCCAGGCCATAGTGTTCTCCATCTATTTGAAAGGCAAAATGCACATTAAACGTGCACTATATTATATTTAATAAACGCAATAAGTGCAGAGTAACTGCCTTATAAAATGCGATCAACAATCCGTATATTGTGCAAAAAAGTCTTCTGGTGTGATCCCTTCTCGGCTCAGTAGCTTATCCAGTTCCATTTTTGCAACACGCAGCTTTAGCACGCTGGTGCCATCATCAGTATGTGTTTCCTGCTGCACAGCATTTAAATCAAACAGTTTACCGCGCAGTCGACTCTGTTGTTGTGCAAGCCGCACTGTAACAACATATATTTCCTCTTCCAACAGCTCAGCAATCGCTTGCTGCAGCAAGTCAATACCCTGTTGTTTGTAGGCCGAAATCCACACACGTACAGGCACACCCTGCTCATCACGCTGAATATGCGGCTCAACATTATCCATCAAGTCAATTTTATTGTAGACCTCTAGGATAGGTACATCGTCTGCTTCAATCTCTTGCAACACATTCTGCACTTGCTGTATTTGCTCGTCACGCTCTGGCGACTGCGCATCAATCACATGCAGCAACAAATCAGCGTTGGCCGATTCTTCCAATGTAGCGCGAAAAGCCTCAACCAGCTTATGCGGCAAATGACGAATAAAACCAACCGTATCAGCCAACGTTATTGCACCCAGATCAGGTATCTCGATACGTCGAACCGTAGGGTCCAACGTCGCAAACAACTGATCTGCCGCATACACCTGCGACTCAGTTAGAAAGTTAAACAACGTGGATTTACCGGTATTGGTATACCCCACTAAAGACACACTCGGCATGTCTGCACGTTGTCGGCTACGTCGTGCTAACTGCCGCTGATTACGGACTTTTTCAAGGCGACTTTTAATTTGTCGCACCCGCACCCGCAATAGTCGCCGATCCGACTCAAGCTGCGTTTCACCGGGTCCGCGTAAACCAATACCACCTTGCTGACGGCTTAAATCAGTACGACTGCGCACTAAGCGCGTACTGATATGCTCAAGCTGGGCCAGCTCAACTTGCAACTTACCTTCATAGGTTTGTGCACGTTGCGCAAAAATATCTAGAATCAAACCCACTCGATCCAGCACGCGACAGTCAAGCTCGCGCTCGAGATTTCGTTCTTGGCTGGGCGTCAGTGCATGGTTAAAAATAACCAAATCAGCTTGTTCAATCAACACCAACTGACGCAGCTCTTCAACTTTACCGGAGCCTATTAAAAAGCGCGCAGTCGGCTGATGCCGAGGTACATTGACAAAACTTGCAATAACAGCGCCTGCTGACACTGCAAGTTCTTGAAACTCATAAGGATCCTCTCGAACTTCAGCTGCGTGGCCATCCAAATGCACAAGAATGGCACGTTCACCTTTATGCTCAGCGGTCAAATGGTCTCCCACTAATCGTTTCCTGATTCAACATCGGCATCATCTTCACTCGGCAAGCGCACAGGACGACCCGGCACGACTGTTGAGATGGCATGTTTGTAGACCATTTGGCTGACAGTGTTTTTCAGCAAAATCACAAACTGATCAAATGACTCGATTTGCCCTTGCAACTTAATCCCGTTGACCAAATAAATGGACACCGGTACGCGTTCTTTGCGCAAGAGGTTTAAGTAAGGGTCTTGTAGCGTATGCCCTTTTGACATGAGGTGTACTCCATTTCATAAATTAAAAGTCTGCACTAAGTGCATGCACTGGCAAACTATAAGTCGACTCTACCAATTCTATATGGTGAGTTGTTCCAGCTTTTTCAAGGTGCGCGACATAGTATCGTGCCCCAAACTGTCTAACCATTCAGCACTTTTCCAGCTTCGTAACCAAGTAAACTGCCTTTTAGCAAGCTGGCGTGTAGCAATAATACCGCGCTCAATCATTTCCTCGTAAGCATAATCACCTTGCAAATACGCCCACGCTTGTCGATAACCAACAGCGCGTATCGAAGGCAAGTCAGCATGCAAGTCGCCACGCTGCCACAATGCTTCGACCTCAGAAATAAAGCCTTGTTCAAGCATTAAATGAAATCGTTGCGCAATACGCTCATGTAAAACACTGCGCTGCTGCGGTGCGATTGCAAAGATTGCAACATTATACGGTAAATAACTACCATTAGATGCGTGTAATTGCTGTTTCTCTAAGGCCTGCTGCGCACGATGCTCAGTCATGCTACGTCCACTCACTCGCCATACCTCTAGCGCCCGCATAATACGCTGCGGGTCGTTAAGATGAATGCGCTCAGCAGACACTGGATCGACAATCTGCAGTTCAGCATGCAAAGCAGCCCAACCTTGAGTAGCAGCCTGCTGCTCAAGCGCAGTACGCACCTGAGCATCCGCTGCGGGCATTGACGCCAGCCCTTCAATCAACGCCTTGTAATACAGCATAGTACCACCCACCAACAAAGGTATGCGGCCTCGCGCAGTGATACTGGCCATCGCCTGTAATGCGTCATCATGAAACTGCGCAGCAGAATAACTCTCAGCAGGGTCAAGAATATCCACAAGATGATGCGGATAGCGCTGCAATATATCCGCACTGGGCTTAGCGCTACCAATATCCATGCCACGGTAAATCAAGGCTGAATCAACACTGATAATTTCGCACGGCAATTCACGCACCAACTGTAACGCTAAATCTGTTTTTCCAGACGCCGTTGGCCCCATCAAAAAAATTGCAGGCGGCAAATTTTCTATCAACACATTCCCCTTGATAAGCAAGCCAAGCGACCCACAATGCTCTTCATTATGGGCTTTAGCTATCAATCAACCTCAGTAGCATACGCCTACTCTGCTAACAACTGACCAATAGCTGGATCTTTAAAGACGCGTTGCAAGCCTTCACTAAGTACCGAGCTGACCCATTCATTATTAGTCTGCTCATTTGGTGCTTTGGCATAGCCCTGGGTGAGTGTTGCCGCATAACGCCCATTGTAGCGACGTGTACCATTTTTCACTTCAAGCATATATACAGCATTGAGCTTCGCCTCTTTAGAGAAGGCATTATTCTTAACGGCCTGATAGCTCAGCTCGGTGAGTTTTAAAATTAACTGTGGATTATCAGCACCGGTAGGCATCGGGGTAAAACCCATCATGCGCACCACGGCATCTGTTTCTGCCTGCAGGCGCGGTAAAAAAGAGCGTTCACTTGCAGTAATAGTACTGCTTTGCGCATACAGTCCACCGCGCGCACCTATCACTGGTGAAGTACGGGCATCACTCACTTGCACCGTAACTGGCTGGCCTTGTCCAACAGCAACCACCTGCCCAGTAAAGCGCGGTTCTGGTTTTAAATTCTGCGGACTCAGACCGCAACCTGATAGAGCCCCCGTCAAAATCACGGCAGCACCCACTAATACGTAACGCATCATAATTTAGATCCCTTAAAAGCTTATTTGGATATGACAAAGTTTAACCAAGCTCTATATATTTACACAGACTAAGGCTTCACAAACTAAAATCCTCATTTCTATGTACAAAACCGACTGCACTGCACAATAGGCTTGCTCTCTATCGGCAGCAACTTGAGCAAGCAACGACACACTGCACTGACACTGTTAATCTCTAAAATTATCAAACTGCAGCGGCATACCCAGTTCTTTTGTACGCAACAAAGCAATCGCCTCCTGTAAATCATCACGTTTTTTACCGGTAATGCGCACTTGCTCACCTTGAATCGAGGCTTGCACTTTGAGCTTGGCCTCTTTGACAGTGGCGACAATTTTCTTTGCTAGCTCCTTATCAATGCCTTCGCGCAGCACGATATCTTGCTTAACAACCTTGCCCGAACCGTACGAGTCTTTGTATTCCAAGCACTGAATATCAATTTTACGCTTGACTAGCGCCAATTTTACAATCTCAATTAACTGTTCCAGCATAAACTCCGCTTCAGCAGTTAATGTCACTGTTTTATCTTTAAACTCAATGCTCGCTTTGCCACGCAAGTCATAACGGCGCTCAAGCTCTTTTGCTGCGTTATCCATAGCATTCGTGACTTCGTGCGTATTCAACTCTGAAACAACATCAAACGAGGGCATGATTATCCTCCAAAACTATTTTATATGTAATTTAAAGGCTATTTGAACACAAGCGCATGCAAGAGCGCTTGCCATTGCAATGTGCCACTATGTATAAAGACATCTTAATTACGGCTCGCTCTTCAGCTTTACTCATAAATGGTTCCATTATGCGAAATTCGCTCCTAAGCATCCTCGTTGTTGATGATGCCAAGTTTTCTAGTGTCATGATAGGCCGCACCCTAAACCTAGCGGGCTATACTGATATACGCTTTGCCAGCAGCGCAGCTGAAGCGCTCATTTTACTAGAAGAGCGTCCTGCTGGTATTTTACTGGCTGATTGGTTAATGCCAGAAATCGATGGCCTTGAGCTGACCGCACAAGTGCGTCAACATGACGAACAACATGACCAGTACACTTACATTATTTTACTCACCGGCAGAGAGGGTGACAACGCGCTAACTGAAGCATTTGATCGTGGTGTTGATGACTTTATCAGTAAAGTTGCAATGAATGAGCAACTGGTACCGCGTATTTTTGCTGCAGAGCGTATTTACAAGACGTTGACTCGCCTTATTCAAGAAAAACAACTACTCACCCGTAATGTTGCCTCTTTGGAGTCACGCAACTACGTCGACTCTCTGACCAGCCTAAGTAATCTACGCTACCTCAAACACATGCTAAGCAAGAACTTACAGTACGTTGAGTCACGCGGCGGCACCCTGTGCTATTTACTCATTGGCATTGAGAACATGGCCGTTTTATCTCAACAATATGGTCGCGAAGTGCACAAAGAATTATTACGCTCCATTGCTCGTCGCCTACAACAGTCGGTGCGGCCGCTCGACGTGCTGGCGCGCATTGATGGTAATCATTTTGCCTTAATCACCCGCATGAGGGAGCATCAAGAATACTCACTGGCCAGCTTCAAGCGCATCTACGACGGTTTAAATATGAAGTCTTTTAAAACCAGCGAAGGTTTTATAAGTATCAAAGTGGGTGTTAGCTTAATTGAGCTCAACAGCAAAGCCTTGCCTACCACAGCAGATCAATTGATGCGCTTAGCAGTCAAAAACCTGCCAAACTCGTATAGCAGCGCACGGATTGATGCCGTACGCTTGCACTCATCACCGTAGCAATACACAGATGAACTGGCATATTTTAGGTGCAGGCAGCCTAGGTTGCCTATGGGCCGCACGCTTAGCTGCCCAGCAACACGAAGTGCATTTGCTTTTACGTAATACGCAAGCACTCGCCCGCTACACAAACGGCCGCGGCGTAGGTCTTAGTGATGCACAGCGCACACATAGCAACTACTACCCTATCAAAGCACAACTCGCAGATGACCCTCAGCCCATTGAGCACTTGCTTTTAGCCTGCAAAGCCTATGATGCCGAAACGGCCATAGCCCAAGTAACGCAACGCCTGAGCAGCAGCAGTGTTGTTATTCTTTTGCAAAATGGTTTGGGCAGTCAGCACGCCATTCAAAGCAGGTTGCCTAATATCCGCTGCATAGCCGCATCCAGCACAGAAGGAGCCTATCTTGCCGAACCCTTCCACAGTGTCTTTGCAGGTTCAGGCCATACTTGGTTAGGCGACTTGCAAACTGTGCTGCAGACACCTCCAACACGCTTGCTTGAAGCATGTAACGCCGCAGGGATTACTAATAGCTGGACACCCGATATCGCTGAAAAGCTGTGGCGCAAGCTGGCAATAAATTGTGCAATCAATCCACTGACGGTGATCTATAACTGTCTAAATGGCGAGCTGAGCCGTTATCCTGTGCAGATCAATAACCTTTGTGATGAATTACAACAACTCCTTTGCAGCGCTGGCCAGCCGGCAGCTGCGCAGGATCTACGGCAACAGGTCTGGGCAGTGATTGAAAAAACAGCGGCAAACTCTTCATCAATGCGTCAAGATGTACTCAGCCAACGGCGTACTGAAATCAGCTATATCAGCGGCTTTGCTTGTGCGCAAAGCCTCGCGTTAGAATGCCATACACCTGCCTTGCACGCCTTGCATGCACAACTGCAAGACGCTTTACACGCACACGGGCTACCCATTTCTTAGAACACACTTGTATACGGAGACTGCACTCATGGGCTACCGACTCAGTAAAATCTACACACGTACTGGCGATGATGGGCAAACCGGCCTTGCTGATGGTCGTCGGGTCAATAAAAGCCATCCACGCATTGAAGCGATTGGTGCGCTGGATGAGTTCAACAGTCAACTGGGTTTATTACTCTCTGACCTGAAAGAACAGCAAAGCCACACAGCGCAACTACAAGATGTGATTGACGTTTTAACACCCTGCCAACACCGCGTGTTTGACATGGGGGGTGAGCTGGCAATGCCAGAGTACCAAGCACTGCACGTCTCTGAAATCACGCGCATTGAACACGCCATTGACCAGTGGAACGTCCAAGTTGGGCCACTGAAAGAATTTATCCTACCCGGCGGTTCACGCTTAATTGCCCAAACGCACATCTGTCGTAGCAGCGCACGCAATGCAGAACGACGCTGCCAAGCCTTGCACAGCAGTGAAGCTTTACGTGCAGAAATGCTTGGTTATATTAACCGCTTATCTGATCTACTGTTTGTCGCTGCTCGCTTGATTGCACAATACCAAGGCTGCCCTGAAGTTCTCTGGCAAGCAGCAGAAAAGCCACTATAATGGTTGCGGCCAGAATCCTCGGATAGCTGCCACACCTTGCCCACCAATCGTGCGCGCGTGCTCAACATCCTGCTCAGTCAAACCACCGAGCAGGAATGCCGGCGCATTAAACTGACACAGTAATCCTTGCGCAACATCCCAGCCCAAAGTGGCGACTCTGGGGTGCGTCTGCGTTGTTAGCACGGGTGACAGGGTGACAAAGTCCACCTGCAGCGCCGCAGCCAATGCTAACTCTTCGGCATTATGACAAGACGCAGCCAGCCTACGACCGTCAGTGAGCGGGCGCCCTTGCCCTGCGAGAACATGCAATTGCTGCGCCGTTAAATGCCAACCTGCATCAGGAAAATCTGCCTGCCAGGCCAAATCTCCTTTAAGCATCAGCTGTGCGCGCCCCGCACAAAGCGCCTGCAAGCGCTGCGCTAGGGTTTTATATTCGACCTCCGCCAAGTGCGCAGCACGCAACTGGACCAGTTCACAGCCCTGCTCTAGCGCCTGCTCTACGCCTGCATACAACTGTTCGGGGTTGAGTCTCTCAGGCGTGATCAAATACTGCTGGGGTAATTGTGCCGCACTGACAATAGTGCGATTGGCTGCAGGAAACTCATAATCGGCTAATGCGCTAGGAGCAACCCAACGCACCTGCTGGCCTTCGGCACCATGCGCCTGCCCGCTAAAGCTGAGCACCTCATAGACATCTAACAGCACATGCAAATCAGGGTAATCATGGCGCACCTGAATCAGTGGCTGAGGATTTTCAATCACAATCCCCAACTCCTCATGCAGCTCACGTGCCAGCGCCTGCTGCGGGCTTTCGCCTGCTTCACATTTACCGCCAGGAAACTCCCACAGGCCGCCCATATGTTTATCACTCGGGCGCAGCGCCAGCAGTATCTGCTGCTCAGCATTACGAATCACTGCAGCCACTACATGCACACGCTTAGTCATATGTAGACACCTGCGAGCCAGTCAACCTTAAGAGCGGTATTCAGCATTGATGCGCACATACTCATGAGACAGATCAGTGGTCCAAATGGTTTCCGTGCAACCACCGCGTTCTAATTCTATGCGAATCAAGATTTCTGCTTGCTGCATCACTGCCGCACCTTGCTCTTCGGTATAACTTGCAGCACGCCCGCCCCGAGCAACAATACACACATCATCAAGATAGACATTGACCTGCTCGGTATCTAAATTCTGAACACCGGCATAGCCAATCGCGGCGACAATGCGACCCCAGTTCGGATCAGAGGCAAATAAAGCAGTTTTGATCAATGGCGAATGCGCTACAGCGTAGGCCACGTCCAGACACTCCTGTTGTGTAGCACCACCTTGTACTTGCACGGTAACAAACTTAGTTGCGCCCTCACCATCACGCACAATGGCTTGCGCCAACTGCATGGCCACATCGTTAATCGCCTCACGCAACGCGTCGTACAGCTCACCTGTTGCTTCTGTAATAGGCCCAACAGCCGCTTGCCCAGTAGCAATCAACACGCACGAGTCATTGGTTGAAGTATCGCCATCAATCGTGATGCGATTAAAAGATTTATTCGCTGCATCATGCAAAATATTTTGCAAAATATCCTGACTGACCGCCGCATCAGTAGCGATATAGCCGAGCATGGTCGCCATATTTGGGCGAATCATACCTGCGCCTTTACTGATACCCGTTACTGTTAGAGTCACGCCATCGTGCTGAAACTGCACACTAGCGCCTTTGGGCAAGGTATCGGTGGTCATAATGCCCTCGCCAGCCGAGGCCCAGTTATCCTCAGCCAAATCACTCAGTGCTGCGGGCAATGCTGCAGCAATTTTAGCAACCGGTAATGGCTCACCAATCACTCCCGTGGAGAAGGGTAAAACCTGCTCAATAGAGCAACCAAGCAAATCAGCCAACTGCTGACAGACAGCATTAGCCGTCTGTAAGCCTAAGTCACCCGTCGCGGCGTTAGCATTGCCGGTGTTGGTCACCAAGTAACGTGGCGAGGACTGCATACGCTGCTTACACAAGAGCACCGGTGCCGCACAAAAAGCATTTTGCGTATAAACCCCAGCCACGCTACTGCCCTCTGCGCAGCGCATCACTACAACATCGCGGCGACCTGGCTTTTTGATACCGGCACTAGCAATACCTAACTCAAAACCTGCAACTGGATGCATTACTGGTAATTCACCTAAGCCAACCGCCATAACAACTCTCCCGCTAATCAAATGCGCTGCGCGCGAAAAAAAAACGCCGTACACAGAAATAGTCTAGTACGGCGTAAAACTCAAACAAACGGCCACCTTAAAAACTCAAAGTAGCATTAAAACATTAACTGATACGGCCACAGCAATGCTTGTATTTTTTTCCCGAACCACAGGTACATGGTTCATTACGACCAATTTTCGGCTCTGAACGCACTTGTGTTACCGCAACTGCAGGCTCAGCTGCTGGCGCCTGCTCTTGACCATCAGCAAAACCTGCAGCGTCCTCATGCTGAAACTGCATACGCTCAGCCAGTGCCTGTGCTTGCTGGCGTAAACGTGCTTGCTCTTCCTCTGGATCTTCTTTGCGAATCTGCACATTGGATAATACTCGAATCGAATCACGCTTAATCGACTCTAGCAAATCTCGGAACAAGTTAAAGGATTCACGCTTGTATTCTTGCTTAGGGTTCTTCTGCGCATAGCCACGCAAATGAATACCATGACGCAGGTGATCCATTGCCGCTAAATGCTCTTTCCACAAATCATCTAACACACGCAGAATAATTTGCTTCTCAAAGTTGCGTAAACCCTCAGCACCCACCAATGTTTCTTTCTCAGTATAAGCAGCAACCACTTGCTCTTGAATACGCTCGCGCAAAGTGTCCTCATACAGCGCATCATCCTCATCAAGCCATTGCTGAATAGGCAACTGCGCACCAAAACCTTCGCTGATGGCGTCTTCTAACTCAGCAATATTCCATTGCTCCGGCAACGACTGCGGCGGAATAAATTGCTCAATAGTGCTGCTTAACACCTCATGCCTAAACTCAGCAACCACATCACCGACATCATTGGATGACAGCAAGGTGTTACGCATGTGATAGATGACTTTACGCTGCTCATTAGCCACATCATCATACTCAAGCAACTGCTTACGCATATCGAAGTTACGGCCTTCTACTTTACGCTGGGCTTTTTCAATGGCATTACTGACCATGCGATGTTCAATCGCTTCGCCTTCTTTCATACCCAAAGCTTTCATAAAGTTTTTAACACGATCTGAGGCGAAAATACGCATCAGGCTGTCTTCTAATGACAAGTAAAAACGCGTTGAACCTGGGTCACCCTGACGACCGGAGCGACCTCGTAACTGGTTATCAATGCGTCGTGATTCATGACGTTCTGTAGCAATGACATGCAAGCCGCCCGCTTCAATCACCTGCTGATGGCTCTTTTGCCAGGCGGCTTTAAGAGCAGCAATCTGTTCGTCACTGGGATTGTCCAGGGCAGCCACTTCAGCCTCCCAACTACCACCCAAAACAATATCAGTACCACGGCCGGCCATATTAGTGGCAATGGTGATCGCACCGGGACGACCGGCTTGGGCAATAATGTCAGCTTCTAAATCGTGATGTTTGGCGTTAAGAACTTTGTGCGCAATACCTTCTGCCTCTAGCACACCGGAGACATGCTCAGAACTTTCAATCGACGCTGTACCGACCAAGACTGGACGGCCTTGCTCTTGGCACTCACGGATATCTTCAATAATCGCCGCGTATTTTTCCGGCTGGGTTAAGAACACCAGGTCATTGAAATCTTTACGTGCCACCTGACGGTGAGTCGGGATAACAGTGACGTCCAAACCATAAATCTGGCGGAACTCAAAAGCTTCAGTGTCAGCGGTACCTGTCATACCAGAAAGCTTTTCATACAAGCGGAAATAGTTCTGGAATGTCGTTGACGCCAAGGTCTGACTTTCAGGCTGAATATGCACGCCTTCTTTGGCTTCAATGGCTTGGTGTAAGCCTTCTGATAAACGGCGACCATGCATGGTACGGCCCGTGTGCTCATCCACCAGCACCACTTGTCCGTCTTGTAAAATGTATTCAACGTTACGGTTAAATAAAGTATGTGCTCGCAAGCCTGCGTTGACGTGTGTCAGCAGGCTTAGGTTGCTGGATGAATACAAAGACTCATCTTCTGCTAACAAGCCCATTTCAGTCAGTTTTTCTTCAATGTACTGGTGGCCTGCCTCATTAAGCTCAACTTGGCGAGTTTTTTCATCAATGGTGTAATGCCCCTCTTCCAGCACTTCACCTTCTTCATCTTCAAGCTGACGTTTTAAGGTTGGAATAATCAGGTTGATTTTCTTATACAGCTCTGAGCTGTCTTCAGCTTGACCAGAGATGATTAAAGGTGTGCGCGCCTCATCAATTAAGATTGAGTCAACCTCATCAATGACGGCAAAATGCAGCTCGCGTTGGAATTTTTCTTCCACGCTAAATGCCATATTATCGCGCAGATAGTCAAAACCAAACTCGTTATTGGTACCGTAAGTAATATCACTGGCATAGGCCGCACGCTTTTCCTCTGGATCTTGAAACGGCACTACAACCCCAACCGTCAGACCTAGAAACTCATACAAAGGACGCATCCAGTTCGCATCACGACGGGCCAAGTAGTCATTGACCGTCACCACATGCACACCTTTTCCAGGCAGGGCATTGAGATACACAGCCAGTGTTGCGACCAGGGTTTTACCTTCACCGGTTCGCATTTCGGCAATTTTTCCTTCATGCAAGGTTTGCCCACCGATGAGCTGCACATCAAAGTGGCGCATACCCATCACGCGCTTTCCGGCTTCGCGCACCACAGCAAAAGCTTCAGGCAAAAGCTTATTTAGACTTTCGCCTGAGTCTAAACGCTCACGAAACGCACCGGTTTTAGCTTGTAGTTCTTCATCGGACAACGCCACCATTTGCTCTTCAAGCGCATTAACGGTTTTAACCATTTTATACATGCGTTTGACGTCACGGTCGTTCTTACTTCCAAGGAGTTTTCTGAATAAAGGCGCAAACATAATTAATAACGCTTCCATTTTTGGGGGGTGAAGGCGCGTAAGTCATACTCTACTCACCCGCACAAAAAAACTATTCTACCTGTATTTGCTGTTGAATAAAGTAGCCTTATGCAGCAATCCGAGGCACAGGAGCTCTAAATATAAATTCCTCAGGCGCAACCACTGTTTTTTTGTAGGCTATACTTCCTGTGTAACATGGTGTTGGTCATCATATATTTCAAGCGTACGCTGGCAAAAACCATAAGCTGGTGTGTGTGAAATTTATTTTTTATGAGGTCCGCAATGAGCTACCGCCCAATCAAGGCGCAACCAAGCAACAGCGTTCTACAAAGCAGCATCACGCTACAACGCTTAATGGCGCGCGCTCAGGCGACTGATGATTTGCAACAACTGCTCAATCAATTTTTACAGCCCGCCGCACGTGAGCATTGTCACATAGCCGCCTATCAAGCTGGCATTCTCAGTTTAATTGTCACTGACGGGAACTGGGCCACACGCTTACGTTATCAGCAAAAACGCCTGCTCAAGCAACTGCAAGGTGTAACGGAGTTTAGCGATGTTGTGCGCTTGCAGTTTAAAGTTCGCCCGCCCATCCAAGCTGAAAAAATGCCAGCACGCAGCATCAAGCTTTCAGAGCAAGCAGGTCAGACGATTCAAGCCAGCGCAGATGCAACCCAAGACCCAGTTTTACGCGAAGCACTGCAGCGTTTAGCACAGCATGCTAAAAAACCATAATCAGCGCCTCACATACCTTTGACAGCATAAATAGCAGCAGTGTTACGCCAGTAGCCTTTATAGTCCATACCGTAACCAAAAATATAACGGTCTTCGCAATCCAGACCAACAAAATCGGCTTTTAAGTCGGCACTGGCTTTGCGGTCATGTAGTTTATCAACCAGTACCGCAGTGTGTACTTTGCTAGCGCCGGCATGTTTACAAAACTCAATAATTGCAGACAGTGTATGCCCTTCATCAAGAATATCGTCAATAATCAATACTTCGCGGTCCATAAAAGATATTTCTGGTTTAGCTTTCCAAAACAGCTCGCCACCGCTGGTTTCATTACGATAACGACTGGCATGCAGGTACGACTGCTCTAAGGGAAAGGTCAACTTAGTCAGTAAATTACCAGAAAAAATCAAACCACCATTCATTACACAAAAAACAACCGGATTACTGTTGCACAACTGCTGATTGATCTGCTGTGCAATCTGCTCAACCGCTGCTTGCACCTCTTCAGCAGTGAATAAAATATCGGCCTCAGCCATGACTTGCTGGATATGTTCAAGATTTGCAGACATCACAGAGCTCTTCGTTTAGTAATTAAGGCGCAAAAGGTACTGCTACAGAACCATTAGGGCAAGTATTGATCGCAAACAAAGTGCCGTTTTGCCCTGATTTCGTTTAATCTATGCGCCTACTTTTTAGCTTTTGGAGCTTTTCATGTCCGCCCATGAAATTCGTCACCCTTTGATTCGCCATAAACTCGGTTTAATGCGCCGCGCCGATGTCAGTACCAAAAACTTTCGCGAACTGGCACAAGAATTAGGTACATTACTGACCTATGAAGCCACCAAAGACTTACCTTTAGAGGCCTACTCTATTGATGGCTGGAGTGGCCGAGTTGAGGTTGAAAAAATTGCTGGTAAAAAAATCACTATAGTACCTATTTTGCGTGCAGGAATAGGCATGTTAGAAGGCGTTTTAAGCCTAATACCCAGCGCCAAAGTCAGTGCTGTCGGCGTGGTGCGTAACGAAGAAACTCTGAAAGCCCACACCTACTTAGAAAAACTTGCGCCTGATATGCCATCGCGTCTGTCATTAATCATTGATCCGATGCTGGCCACGGGCAACTCAATGATTGCCACCATTGATTTACTAAAAAAAGCGGGCTGTAAAGAAATTCGCGCGATGGTCTTAGTCGCCGCGCCAGAAGGCATTCAAGCGGTGAATAACGCACATCCTGATGTAGCGATTTATACTGCAGCGATTGACCAAGGTTTAGACAGCAACAGTTACATCGTGCCGGGCTTAGGTGACGCTGGCGATAAGATTTTTGGTACCAAGCAAAAGGAGAGCTAAGCGATGCTGCACCACACTCCTGAGTCGGCTTGGCGACAGGCTTTAGCCGGCGCGCAAATGCTCTTTGTGGCATTTGGTGCGCTGGTACTGATGCCTTTGATTACCGGCATGGACCCGAACGTCGCACTGTTTACCGCAGGCCTTGGTACGCTGGTATTTCAACTGGTCACTAAACGCCAAGTACCCGTTTTCGTTGCCTCAAGCTTTGCCTTTATTGCACCCATTCTGTATGCGAAAACCAATTTTGGCTTACCGGCAGTGCTCGGTGCGATTATGGCGTCAGGTATGGTGTATATTTTACTCAGCGCCGCGGTGCGCCTGAAAGGCACAGGCTTTATTGATAAGTTGCTGCCACCAGTGGTGATTGCGCCTGTGATTATGTGCATCGGTCTAGCCTTATCACCGGTGGCGGTGAATATGGCGATGGGTAAATCGGGCGATGGCGCGACACAACTGATTGCTTACCCCACGGCAATGTTGATCTCCATGTCGGCGCTAATTACTACGCTAGCAGTAGCCACCTTAGGTCGCGGCTTGTTCCGCTTGGTGCCGATTTTGGCTGGAATTATTGTCGGCTGTACGCTTGCAGTGCTCTTAGGTGAAGTCAGTACTGAAGCCATTGGTCTTGCACCTTGGTTTGCCCTGCCAGCCTTTGTCGCTCCCGAGTTCCACCTTGGCGCGATTTTGTTTATGTTACCGGTAGCGCTTGCGCCAGCCATTGAGCATATTGGCGGTGTGATTGCGATTGGCAGCGTCACCGGACAAAACTACATCAAGCAACCAGGTTTGCATCGCACTTTACTCGGAGATGGCTTGGCCACCACCACTGCAGGCATGTTTGGCGGCCCACCTAATACGACCTATGCTGAAGTAACAGGCGCGGTGATGTTAACCAAGAACTACAACCCTGTGATCATGACCTGGGCTGCAGGCTTTGCCATTGCTTTAGCATTTATCGGCAAGTTTGGTGCGGCACTGCAAAGCATTCCAGTGCCGGTAATGGGTGGCATTTTGTGCTTGCTGTTTGGTTCGATTGCGGTGGTGGGTCTCAACACCTTAATTCGTAACCAAGTGGACTTATCCGAAGCACGTAACCTAATTATTGTTTCGGTCACCCTTGTGTTTGGCATTGGCGGCATGAGCATTGGTAGCGGTGACTTCACCTTATCCGGCATTTCCTTATGCGCAGTGATTGCACTACTGCTCAACGTGATACTCCCGGGCAATAAAGGCTGGAAAACTAAACTGCCTGAAGACGGCGAAGATGCAACGCCCTTGTACTAACAGCCTCAGATAAAAAGCAACTCTACTATAGCCAACAACCCTGTCGATGCAGGGCTGTTGGCGTTGTAGCAGGCTTTAGTTAATTGTGTCAGTTGCGCTCAGGCGGCGTCAGATAGGCAGCAGTATGACCGCGCTTCTTCTCATTTTCGCGCAACTCCATACGCGCGATACTGCGCAAATGCACCTCGTCTGGGCCATCAGCAAGGCGCAAGCAGCGCCCACCAATCCACAAGTCAGCCAAAGGTGTATCAGGGGTGAGACCCATGGCACCAAACACTTGGATGGCACGATCCACCACTTGTGTGTGCATGGCAGGGATCACCGCTTTGATCATGGCAATTTCTTTACGGGCAGCACGCGCACCAACTTTATCAATCATCCATGCAGTTTTTAATACCAGCAAACGTGCTTGCTCAATTTCCATCCGCGAGCGCGCAATCCACTCCGAGACACTGCCATGCTGATGCAAATAGCGGCCAAAGGTTTTACGCTCTTGCGAGCGCTCAACCATCAATTCTAAAGCCAGCTCTGCCATACCAATCGAGCGCATGCAGTGGTGCACGCGGCCTGGGCCTAAGCGTGCCTGCGCCATCATAAAGCCATCGCCCTCCTGCCCCAGCAAGTTCGCCGCAGGTACGCGCACATTACGCAGGACGATCTCACAGTGCCCTTCAGCAGCCACGTGGTTCATCACGGCAATGTTGCGCTCAACGATGACACCAGGTGTGTCCATTGGCACGATAACCATGCTTTGTTGACGTTTAGCATCGCCATCAGGATCAGTTTTACCCATCACAATCATAAATTTGCAATTAGGATGCGAAGCATTAGTAATAAACCACTTACGGCCATTGATCACATACTCATCGCCTTCGCGGCGGATCAAGGTCTGGATATTGCTGGCATCGGACGAAGCAACATCAGGTTCAGTCATAGCAAAGGCGGAACGAATCTGACCTTCCAGCAAGGGGTTTAACCATTGCTCACGCTGCTCTGGAGTGGCAAACATATGCAGCAACTCCATATTACCGGTGTCGGGCGCATTGCAGTTGAACACTTCCGAGGCCCAACTAACACGACCCATAATCTCAGCCAATGCTGCGTATTCAAGGTTACTCAAACCTTGCCCAGGCTCACCTGCTTGCAATGACGGTAAAAATAAATTCCATAAACCTTCAGAGCGAGCTAAAGCTTTTAAGTCGTCCATAAAGGAGACTGGATACACACCAGCAGCAACCTCCTGCTGCCATGCGCCAATGCGAGGCACTACATGCTGATCCATAAAATTACGCAATTGTTCGCGTAATGCTTGAGTTTTTTCGCTATAAGAAAAGTCCATGAAATCCTCCAAAAGTGCCGGCATGTTTAGGCGTTGCACAGAGATTAGGTGAGGTACACGGCAAGCTAAAGCTTTATTGATTTTAATGAATAACCATTATCACTTAAAACAATACTAACCTACGTTTTCTATCAAACTACAACATTTAAGTAAAAAAAAACCACCCATAGGGGTGGTTTAAAATAAACGCTAAACCTATACCGCCGCAGCAGGCCGCATATAGGAAATAGGAGCTTTGCTTGCATCGGTAAAGGTAACCACTTCCCAAGCATCTGGCTGTTCGAGCAGGGTTCTAAGCAACAAATTATTCAGTGCATGACCGGACTTATAACCGCGAAACTCACCAATTAAACTCTTGCCTAACAAGTATAAATCGCCAATCGCATCAAGAATTTTGTGCTTAACGAACTCATCTTCATAACGCAGGCCATCTTCATTGAGCACTGAAGTTTCATCAACAACAATCGCATTATCGACGCTACCGCCGAGTGCCAAGTTATTCGTACGTAGAAACTCGATATCACGCATAAAACCAAAGGTGCGCGCACGACTGACTTCTTTTACAAATGAGGTGCTAGAAAAATCCACACACGCCGTTTGTGTACGTCCCGCAAAAACAGGATGATCAAACTCAATTTCAAAGCCAACCTTAAAGCCTTCAAAAGGCACAAAAGTTGCACGCTTCTCGCCGTCTTCTACTGTTACTTCACGTAAAATACGAATGAATTTCTTCGCTGCATCTTGTTCTTCTAACCCAGCAGACTGAATTAGAAATACAAAAGGACCAGCACTGCCATCCATGATCGGCACTTCAGAAGCAGAAAGCTCAACATAAGCGTTATCAATGCCCAAACCCGCCATGGCTGACAACAGGTGTTCCACTGTGTCCACTTTAACGTCATCTTTGACAAGCGTAGTCGACATCGTGGTTTCACCCACATTTTTTGCTAGAGCAGGTATTTCAACCATTGGATCTAAATCCATACGGCGAAATACGATACCCGTATCCACTGCTGCTGGACGCAACGTCAGGTAAACCTTCTCGCCTGAGTGCAAACCGATACCAGTGGCACGGATAATGTTTTTCAAGGTGCGTTGTCTAATCATGACTTAAGCCGCGCTATACTGGTTGCGAATAGGTTTCAATAATACGAGGCATCTTAACAGATGCTGCACGAATAAAGAAATCAACTCGCAACCCCAATCCCTATCAATCCGCTTGGCGTCGTAAAAACGCAGGTATATCCAAGTAATCCATCTCTTCTTGGTTATTAGGCTTGCTCGCAGTTGCTGCGCCCCCAGATCGACGTTGTGCAGTCGGACGATCATACTGTCTGTAGTCATCCTCCTGAGATTCTTCGCTCGATGGTGCCATAACAGGGGCTGCAGTACTCACCCTGATTGTGTGAGTGTTATCTACAACTTTAACGGGTTTTTCAACACGCGGATCTAAACCCGTTACCACAACAGTCACATGCAGCTCATCGCGCATATCAGGATCAATTACCGTACCCACTTTAACCATCGCCTCATCGCTGGCAAAAGCTTCGATGATATTACCCACTTCTTCGTACTCGCCTAGAGACAAGTCTGGGCCTGCAGTAATATTCACCAAAATACCACGCGCACCATTGAGCGCAATATCTTCCAGCAATGGGTTACGCACAGCTTGCTCTGTTGCTTCACGAGCACGGTTGCTGCCTGTTGCCGAACCGGTTCCCATCATCGCCATGCCCATTTCGCTCATGACTGTTTTAACGTCAGCAAAGTCGACGTTAATCATGCCTGGACGCTTAATGATATCGGAAATACCACGTACAGCACCGGATAAAACATCATCAGCTTTAGCAAAAGCAGACAGCAGACTGGCATCTTTACCAAGAATAGTCAGTAGTTTTTCGTTAGGTATGATGATCAGTGAGTCGACCTGCTCAGCCAACAAACGAATACCTTCATCAGCAACTTGTAGACGACGACTGCCTTCAAACGGGAACGGACGGGTGACCACTGCAACGGTTAAAATGCCCAGTTCTTTTGCCACTTGAGCAATAATTGGCGCTGCACCTGTTCCTGTACCGCCACCCATTCCGGTGGTGATAAACAACATGTCAGTGCCTTGCAGTACTTCAGCAATGCGCTCACGATCTTCTTCAGCCGCTTTACGGCCGACGTCAGGATTGGTTCCAGCACCTAAACCTTTGGTCAGGTTAGTACCCAGCTGCAAGATAGTTCGTGCAGTAATATCACGTAACGCTTGCGAGTCCGTATTGGCGCAAATGAACTCCACGCCTTCAATATTACTCGCAACCATATGGTTCACAGCATTACCACCGCCGCCACCGACACCAATCACCTTAATCACAGCGCGCTGCGGAGTCTGATCAACTAATTCAAACATAGCTCTCTCCCACCTTTCTAGTTATAGCCCAACTTGCGCTGGGTGTTTTAATTACAATTGATTTTGTAGCCAGCGTTTAACTCGTATAAACACTGGCGTTTTTTCTTCTGTTTGGTCATAGCCTTCACCCGGCCGACTGGCTCCCTCTGTTTGCTTACGCAAGCCGTACATCAGCAAGCCGACGGCGGTTGAGTAAATGGGGTTAAGCGCGACATCACCAACACCTTTGATGCCGTGTGGCGCTCCTAACCGCACCGGCATATGGAAAATCTCTTCAGCCAACTCAACCGCACCTTCCATTTTTGCAGTACCACCGGTCAGCACGATCCCAGCAGGGATCATGTCCTCGTAGCCACTGCGGCGCAGTTCAGTAAGAATTAATGTGAATAATTCCTCATAGCGCGGCTCAACCACTTCAGCCAAGGCTTGCCTAGACAATTCACGTGGAGCACGATCACCCACACTCGGAACTTTAATCATCTCGCCTGGGCTGGTGAGCTTGGCCAATGCACAGGCATAACGAATTTTAATTTGCTCGGCATACTGAGTCGGGGTACGTAATGCCATGGCGATATCATTGGTCACCTGATCTCCGGCAATCGGAATCACGGCCGTATGGCGAATCGCACCTTCAGTAAAAATCGCGATATCTGAAGTACCACCGCCGATATCCACCAAGCACACGCCCAGCTCCATTTCATCGTCGGTCAGTACCGAGCTGGCCGAAGCCAACTGCTCAAGAATCATGTCTTCAATTTGTAATTCACAGCGACTGACACACTTTTCAATGTTCTGCGATGCATTCACCGCACAGGTCACCACATGCACACGTGCCTCTAAGCGCACACCCGACATTCCCAATGGCTCACGCACACCTTCTTGATTATCAATCACATAATCTTGGGCCAAGGTATGCAGCACTTTTTGGTCCGATGGAATCGCCACCGCTTGCGCAGCATCAAGCACACGCTCTAAATCGGCATAGCTGACTTCGCGATTACGAATCGCCACAATCCCATCGGAGTTTTGACTACGGATATGACTGCCGGCAATACCGACAAATACCGAGTGAATATTACAATCAGCCATGCTCTGCGCTTCATTAATAGCGTGCTGCACCGACTGCACCGTCGACTCAATATTAATCACTACACCCTTTTTCAAACCACGTGTGGGGTGGGTGCCGATACCAATAATATTCAACTCACCATCAGGAGTGACTTCGGCAACCAACGCCACAACCTTGGTGGTGCCTATATCAAGACCAACAATCATGTTGTGGTTATTTTCATGTGCCATTAACTTTCTCTCCTTCACTGTGCCACCACTGCTGTAGTTTCACTCTCAGTCGGGGCGCGCCACGCAACAGCCAAACCATTGGCATAGCGCAAATCAACCCGTTCAATTTTATCAATCTGTTGTTTCAACTCGTTCTCATAAACCACTGCAAAACGACGGACTTTCTCAACCAAATGATCGCGTCCAAACAGCAACTGCAACCCTGTTTGCGTGGTGACAAACCAGCTGCCACGTTCCCGCATTTCCAACTGTTTAATTGAATACCCTAAAGGACGCAGAGCTTGACTAAATGTTAGGTATTGCTGCATCACGCGTACTTGCGTATTTTCAGGCCCAAACAGTTGTGGTAAGTGTTCATAAGCTTCCACGTCCTTGGCCAAAAATAAATAACCTTGGGTGCTCAACAAAGCGTCATTCCCCCAACGCGCAACCGGCAATTGCTCTTGGATAATGACCTGCAATTGATCCGGCCAAATCCTACTTACTTCGGCACTGGCCACCCATGGCAACTCTTCAACTGCATTACGCACAGCGGTGATATCCACAGAAAAAAACGCTCCCGTGCTGTACGTCATTGATTTTTTCTGCACTGCCAGTCGATTTTTTGCAGTTAAGTCACCCAATACACGTACTGTCGAAATGGGTGGATTGACGTGCGGCTTAAGCAACAACCAACCACGCTCAGCATTCAACACTAGCGCGATCACTAAAGCCGCCAAAACGGCAAAACTGATAAGCGTCCAGATTCGCTTTAACCATTGGCGGGGTGTTTTGCGCACAGCAGCACGACGCGCCCCGCGTGCAGGCGCTTGTCGCGTCGCCCCACGTCGAGTTGCAGTCTTAGTCTGCCGCTGTACCTTATTCACACTATTAACCTCGCGCCTGTAATGTGTCGGCTAAAATACGCAGCACTAACGCCTGAAAATCTAAACCCGCTGCCTGCGCAGCCATAGGCACCAAGCTGTGATCCGTCATACCCGGCACAGTATTGACCTCAAGTAACCAGAAATTGCCCTGCGCGTCTTGCATCACATCGGCTCGCCCCCAACCGCAGACACCAAGCGTTTGACAGGCGCGTGCGGTGAGCTCACGCAGTTCTGCTTCTTTATCAGCGTCTAAACCGCATGGAATCTGATACTGAGTTTCATTGGATAAATACTTAGCTTCATAATCATAAAAAGCATTATTGGTCGCTAAACGAATCGGTGGCAGCACCTCATCACCCAACATCGCCACGGTAAACTCTGGACCAGAGATCCACTGCTCAACCAGCACTTGTGAATCAAACGTGCGTGCCGCTTGCCAGGCCGCCAGTAAGGCATCTAAATCATCAACCTTGGCCATACCAATACTGGAACCCTCGTTAGCCGGTTTCACGATCAACGGAAAGCCTAAATCTTGTGCAGCTTGCAAGCAGTCTTGTTCACTCGACAGCGCTGCATGTCGCGGTGTTGGTAGACCAACGCTGTGCCAAATTTGTTTAGTGCGCAATTTATCCATGGCTAAGGCCGATGCTAGAACTCCGCTACCGGTATAAGGAATCCCTGCACACTCAAGCAAGCCCTGTACCGTACCGTCTTCACCGCCACGCCCGTGCAGAATAATAAAGGCACGATCAATCTGCTCGGCACACAAACGCGGCAACAGATCCTCCCCCACATCAATAGCAAATGCATTGACACCGGCGGCCTGCAAAGCAGCTAATACTGCAGCACCCGATTTAAGTGAAACCTCACGCTCAGCACTACGACCGCCATACAACACAACCACACGGCCTAAAGCGTTAATATCAATAGCCTGCTGCTTCATTCCTGCATCTCCTGAGTCGTGCTAGCAAATAACGGGTGCTTGATTAGACTTGGTGCAATGCCGCCAACATCACCGGCGCCTTGGCATAATAAAATGTCACCGGGCTGCAGCAAGGGTTTCAACAATGGCGCTAGATCGGCACCACGTTCCACATGCAAGGGATCGAGACGCCCACGCTGGCGAATGCTATGACACAGCTGACGGCTACCCGCGCCGGGGATCGGCTCTTCACCGGCGGGGTACACTTCAAGCAATAGCAAGACGTTGGTTTCACCCAGCACCTGTACAAAGTCTTCATACAAGTCGCGGGTACGACTATAACGGTGCGGCTGATAGACCATGACTAAGCGCCGTCCTGGCCAGCCATCATGCACCGCTTTAATCACTGCAGCGACTTCACTCGGGTGATGACCATAGTCATCCACCAACATCACACTACCGCCTTCTACCGGCAATTCACCATACATTTGAAAGCGCCGACCCACGCCTTGAAAATCTGACAGCCCAGCAATAATGGCTGAATCAGCAATACCTTCATCGGTGGCAATAGCAATGGTTGCCAGTGCATTAAGGACGTTATGCTTGCCCGGCATATTGACCGCAACCGGTAGCGGCTGACGGCCTTTACGCAGTACCGTAAAGGAGGTGCGCATACCGTCTTGCGAGATATCAATTGCACGTAAATCGGCATCATCAGAAAAGCCGTAAGTAAGCATTGGGCGTTTGACTTGTTTGGCAATGTCACGCACCGATGGGTCATCGATGCAGAGTACGGCCAGGCCATAAAAAGGCAAATTATGCAGGAAGTCGACAAAAGTCTTTTTCAGTTTATTAAAGTCACCGCCATAGGTACTCATATGATCAGCATCAATGTTGGTGACCACCGAGACCATGGGCTGTAAGTGCAAGAAGCTGGCATCACTTTCATCCGCTTCAGCAATCAAGTAGCAACCCGCGCCAAGCTGTGCATTACTGCCCGCAGCATTTAAACGGCCACCAATCACAAAGGTTGGATCAAGGTCAGCCGCAGCAAAGACTGACGCAAGTAAACTGGTCGTGGTGGTTTTACCGTGCGTACCAGCCACGGCAATACCGTGACGATAACGCATCAACTCAGCCAACATTTCCGCACGTGGCACCACTGGGATACGACGTTCTAAACCGCGCGCCACTTCTGGATTTGAGGGGTTAATCGCACTCGACACCACCAGCACATCAGCGTGCTCGACGTTTTCAGCATGATGACCAAACACCACACTCACACCTAAACCTTGCAAGCGCTCAGTCACCGCCGAGGCTTTTAGATCAGAGCCAGAGACTTCGTAACCGAGATTGCGTAATACTTCAGCGATACCACACATGCCAGTGCCGCCGATGCCAATAAAGTGGATACGGCGAATCCGGCGCATACGACGCATTTCTGCGGATGTAGGCTGTAATAAATCAACCACGGGCCACCTCCAAACATACAGCAACCACCTGCTGCGTAGCATTGGGCTGCGCCAATACGCGCGCCTGCTCGCCCATGCCGACAATACGATTTTTGTCCATCAATACCTCGGTTAACTGTGCAGCTAAACAATCTGCATCAGTAGAATGTTGCGGCAGCAGGACGGCTGCGCCCTGCAGTGCCAAAAACTCTGCATTACGTGTCTGATGATCATCAATGGCATGCGGTAGCGGCACTAAAAATGATGCCAAACCTGCTGCTGCCAATTCACTGACAGTTAATGCACCAGCACGACAAATAACTAAATCAGCCCACGCATAAGCACGTGCCATATCGCTAATAAAAGGCAGCACTTGCGCCTCAACTGCTGCCCCTTGATAACGCTCACGAGTGACTTGATCGTGCTCGCGGCCCGCTTGGTGAGTGACGTTAGGACGTAATTCTGTAGGGATTTTTGCTAAAGCAGCCGGTATCAACTTATTTAACGGTTCAGCACCTAAACTGCCACCTAGCACCAACAAATTGACCGCACGCCCCTGCAAACTATTGCGCGGCGTCGCCAAAAACAGTGACTCACGTACTGGATTACCGGTCGTTATGCAGTTTTTACGTTTTTTGAAGGTGCTCGGAAACGCTTCACAGATGCGCGTAGCAAACGTCGATAAGGCCCGATTAGCGGTACCTACCACAGCATTCTGCTCATGGATAACCAGCGGAACAGATGATAACTTCGCCGCCAAGCCACCAGGACCACTGACATAGCCACCCATACCCAACACACAAACTGGTTTAAGCTCACGCATCAGGCGTTTAGCGTGTAACAAAGCGGCCAACAGTTTGAAGGGCGCGGTCAGCAATGAACGTACGCCTTTGCCGCGCAAACCATCGACACTTAAGGTGTGCAAGGTAAAACCTGCTGCAGGCACCAATTCATTTTCAATGCCGCGTCCTGCACCCAACCAGTGCACTTGATAACCGCGCATTTTAAATTCTTCGGCACAGGCTAACGCTGGAAACACATGCCCACCAGTGCCTGCCGCCATAATTAAAATATTACCGCGCATCACGCACCCCCTTCGCCATCGCCGCAATTTGCGCTTTACTCATTGAGTCGGCTGACAGCAGTTGCGTGCGGCGCTCCCACTCGATGCGTAATAAAATGGCCAAACTGATGCAACACACCACTAAGGAGCTCCCGCCATAACTGATAAAAGGCAGGGTTAAACCTTTGGTCGGTAGCAAGCCGACGTTAACGCCAAGATTAATCAGCACTTGGGCAATCCACAGTAAGGCTAAGCCATAAGCGACATAGGCTGAATAATATTGCTTGGCCTGCTCAGCCCAAGCACCAATCAGCAAAGCGCGCACACTGACAAAAACAAACAGCGCTAAGGTGGTTAATGCACCCCACATACCCAGTTCTTCAGCCAGCACTGAAAAAACGAAGTCAGTGTGTGCTTCAGGCAAGAAAAACTGCTTTTGAATACTGTTACCTAAACCCAGGCCCAGCCATTCACCACGACCAAAGGCAATCAGCGCTTGAGTCAATTGATAACCGGTGCCGTATTGGTCTTCCCACGGGTTGGTAAAACTGGTAAAGCGCGCCAAGTGATACTCTTCAAAACCCACTGAGTAGAAAAAGATACCCATCAACAGAATCAACAAAGGCACCGACAAAATTAAGCTCACGCCTGCCAAGTAAAGCATGATGATGACAGTGCCCATCAGTACCACCACAGCACCGTAATCAGGCTCATTGACCAGCAACGCGGCCATCAAAACCGCCAGCAATAAGGGCTTTAACAGCCCACGCAATCGCTGTTTAACCTCTTCTTTGCGACGCACTAAAAAACCGGCTAAAAAAATCACCATAAATAACTTAGCCAGTTCAGAGGGCTGGATATTAATAATACCCACACCAATCCAGCGCCTGGAACCATTCACTTCACGCCCAATGCCAGGAATCAGTACCAGTATCAACACCACAAAGGCCACGACCAGTAGCCAACCGCTGTAGCGTTGCCAGACTGACATAGGGACCAGCAAGGTCAGCCAGCCGGCGCATAAGGCGATGGCGATATAGATCATATGGCGGATAAAGTAATAAAACGTATTACCCTGATTCAACTCTGCAACCGCCGAAGAAGCAGAGGCGATCATCACCAAACCAATACCCATGAGAAAGGCACAGGCCGCCAGTAATGGAAAATCAATATCCATACGGTTGTTGTGCCGCCACGGTGAGGGAAGCGCTAGCAGATCACGTAAATAGCTGATACTCATAACAACCTCCCTACAGCTTGTGCAAAGAGTTCGCCACGCGCTTCAAAATTCTTAAACATATCCAAACTGGCGCAAGCTGGCGCAAGTAGCACGCTATCACCGGACTGGGCCAGTTGTGCGGCAACAGCAACGGCCTGCTCCAGACTGGCCACGCGCTCAACCGGCACAGTAGCTGGGACGACTTGCGCAACGCGCTCGGCATCACGACCCAGCACAATCACCGCTCGGCAATACGTTGCAATAGCCGTGCTTAAACTAGAAAAATCTGCCCCCTTACCATCGCCACCGGCAATCAAGATCAACTTGCCCGCATGGTCAGCACCCAAGCCTTCAATCGCTGCTAAAGCGGCACCGACATTGGTCGCTTTGGAATCATTGTACCAATCCACACCCTGCACCTTGCGCAGCCATTGACAACGGTGCTCAAGCCCAGTAAAGGCTTGTAGAGCACTGAGCATGGCTGGCATCGGCAACTGCATGGATTGACCAATGGCTAACGCGGCCAAGGCATTGGCGTGGTTATGACTGCCGCGTATTTTCAACGCACTGACTGGCAGCAGTAATTCATCGCCGTAAGCTAAATAAGTCTCAGCAGCATGTTCACGTAAACCAAACTCGCCCGCAGCCGGCGCTGACAAACCAAAACTGATCGCTGCTGCCTGCACTGCCTGTGGTTGTGATGGCGCGTCATCGCGATTTACCACCACAGCTTGTGCGTTATTAAACACACGTTGTTTAGCGGCAATATAATCATTTAGATCGGCATAGCGATCCATATGGTCTTCGCTAATATTCAAGCAGACTGCAACCCGCGCCTGCAGATGCGACGTGGTTTCGAGCTGAAAGCTAGACAACTCCATCACATACACATCTATTGCATCATCAAGCAAATCAAGCGCTGGCGTACCAAGATTGCCACCAATTGCCACATTCAAACCTGCAGCACTAAACATCTGACCCACCAAGGTGGTCACTGTGCTTTTAGCATTAGAACCGGTAATCGCCACAATGGGGGCACGCGCATGCTGAGCAAACAGATCAATATCACCGGAAATGCTTACGCCGCTGGCAATCGCCGTCTGCAACGCTGGCGCACTCAACGCCAATCCAGGACTGACATAGAGCACCTGCGCCGCACTTAACAGTTCTGCCGATAACGGCCCACAGTGCACAGCAACCTCTGGAAAATCGCGCTGCAAAGCAATCAGCTCAGGCGGATTTTCACGGCTATCAGCAACAGCAAAAGCCTGCCTTTGGCGCGCTAAAAAACGTACCAATGACAGTCCACTTTTGCCTAGGCCAACTACGACCTGTGTTTGCTGAGTAATGTTTTGCACGTGGTTTACCTCAACTTCAAGGTGGCAAGTCCCACCAAGACAAGTACAACGGTGATAATCCAGAAGCGCACAATCACGCGCGGCTCTGGCCATCCTTTTAATTCAAAGTGGTGATGAATCGGTGCCATGCGAAATACGCGCTTACCGGTCAACTTAAACGACAGCACTTGAATCACCACCGATAAGGTTTCCACGACAAAAACGCCGCCCATAATAAATAGAACAATTTCTTGACGAGCGATCACCGCCACAGTACCCAGCGCCGCGCCTAAGGCTAAAGCGCCGACATCGCCCATAAATACTTGCGCGGGATAGGTGTTAAACCATAAAAAACCTAAACCTGCGCCGACCAAAGCGCCGCAGAAAATAATCAACTCACCGACGCCTGGCACATAAGGAATAAACAGGTACTGGGCAAAGGTAATGTGACCGGTCAAGTAAGCAAAAATACCCAGCGCGCCACCGACCAATACCGTTGGCAAAATAGCCAAACCATCCAAACCATCGGTCAAGTTCACTGCATTACTGGTGCCAACAATCACTAAATAGGTCAAGATCACAAAGCCTGCGCCTAAAGGAATGCTGATATCTTTTAAAAACGGCACAATCAACGCCGTTTCTGCCGGCGTTTGCGCGGTAAAATACAGCACCAAAGCTGCGCCCAAACCAAACACCGACTGCCAAAAATACTTCCAGCGTCCAGGTAAGCCGCGCGAGTTTTTCTCCACCACTTTACGGTAGTCATCGACCCAACCAATGGCACCAAACAATAGCGTAACCAGTAGTACGATCCAGACATAACGGTTACTCAAATCAGCCCAGAGCAGTGTACTGATGGTGATTGACGCTAAAATCAACGCGCCACCCATAGTCGGCGTGCCTGACTTAGACAGGTGTGATTGCGGGCCATCAGTACGCACCGATTGACCGATTTGCAAATTACGTAAAATTCGAATCATTTTTGGGCCCAGCCACAGCGACATCACCAAGGCTGTCAGCACGCCAAAAACCCCACGCAGAGTCAGGTACTGAAAGACTGCAAAGCCTTTATGGTACTGCTGTAAGTACTCCGCCAATAAAAGCAACATCAGAACGCGTCCCCTAAACGTGTATGCAGTGCATTAACAACGTTTTCCATTGCCGCACTGCGTGAACCTTTGATTAAAAGTGTTGCAGGCCCGCTTACTTGTGTAAGCAGTGCCTCGATCAGACTGTTTTGTTCTGAAAAGTGCCCCGACACACCACAATATTGTGCAATGGCATGCTCCATCAGTGGACCAACCGCAAAGAGCGCATCCACTTTACCGTTGGCATAGCTGCCAATATCGGCATGCTCTTGCTGCGCCCAAGCACCAAGCTCACCCATATCGCCCAGCACTAAAACGCGCTGACCGGGCATATTTTCGAGCACATCAATCGCGGCACGAATCGAGGCTGGATTGGCGTTATAACTGTCATCAATCAGCTGGATATGATTGGCGCACTCATGCACCACACTGCGCCCAGAAATCGCTTTCATATTTTCTAGGCCATGCTTAATGTCTGTCAGTGATAGACCTAAGGCATGGGCTGCAGTGGCAGCGGCCAAGGCATTACTGACATTGTGCAAGCCCAGTACCGCCAGCTGGATAAAACACTCGCCGGCGACACCGTGTAAATTAAAACCCATGCGTCCTTGCGCATTACTGACCACAGCACTGGCATAAATATCAGCTGCTGGCTTAGCGGTAGAAAAACTCAAGGCTTGGCAAACACTATTGCGCGCACGCCACTGTGCAAAGGCAGCATCGTCTAGGTTAAGAACGGCGATTTGCTCTGCGCCCAAGCCATCAAGGATCTCGCCTTTGGCTAAAACTATCTGTTCTGGGCCACCAAACTCACCCGCATGCGCCATACCCGCATTACTGATCACAGCGACCATCGGCTGCACTAGAGCTGCGGTATAAGCAATCTCTCCAGGATGTGAAGCGCCCAACTCAACCACGGCAGCACGATGCTGAGCATTGAGCTCAAGCAAGGTAAAAGGCACACCCAGCTCATTATTGAGATTGCCGCGCGTGGCTAACACTGCAGTTTCACCCAGTGCGCTGCGGCAAATACTGGCCAGCATCTCTTTCACCGTGGTTTTACCACTGGAACCTGTGACCGCGACCGTCTTCCCAGTAAACTGCTGACGATTGAGCAAAGCAATCTGCCCTAAGGCAACACGGGTATCAGCAACGCAGAGTTGCGGCAGATCAATCTGCGCTTGAAACTCTTCAACCACAGCGGCAACCGCGCCCCGCTTAGCCACATCAGCAAGGTAAGCATGGCCATCAAAAATCTCGCCTCGTAAGGCAACAAATAACTGACCGCCACTGACTTTGCGGCTGTCGGTAATCAGTGCGCTAAATACAGCATCCTCGCCATATAAGGTAGCGTTAAGCGGCTCAAGCAGCTGACTTAATTGCAATGCTTTAAACATGCCTCACCTGCCATGCAGCTAACGCCTGCTCTGCCTGTTCAACGTCTGAAAAATGCTGACGCTGCTGATTGATCTCTTGGTAATCCTCATGGCCTTTGCCCGCCAGGACGATGACATCCTCACGGCGTGCCTGAGCAATAATTTGCGCAATCGCCGTACCGCGCTCAGCCACCTCAGCGACCTCGGCGTTAGTACTAAAGCCGCCCAAAACTTCAGCTCGGATACTGGCCGCATCTTCACCGCGCGGATTATCATCAGTGACTACAGCGCCATCGGCTAATCGCTCAACCACTGCAGCCATCAGCGGACGTTTGCCCGCATCGCGTTCACCACCACAGCCAAATACACACAGCAAACGCCCACCGTTACCGACATGCGGTCGCAAGGCACTGAGCACCTGCTCTAAAGCATCCGAGGTATGCGCATAATCAACCACAACTAAGGGGCGCTCTTGCCCGCCCAAAACCTGCATGCGGCCAGCTGGGCCTTGCAGCTTGGCAACGATTGCCAGCACCTGCTTAAGTGAATGGCCTAAGCCTAATAAGGCGCCAATCGTGGCGAGCAAATTACTTAAATTAAAACGACCAATCAGACTGCTCGACAAGTTACCTTCACCGTGTGCAGTGACCACTTCAGCCTGAATTCCTGAGTGACTGAAACGAATATTTCGACAATAAAGACTGGCGCTGGAATCATTCAGACTGTAAGTGATGAGGCCTGCCGACGGAGCCTGTGCAGCCAACTCGCGGCCCAACGCATCGTCTATATTTAAGACTCGAGTGCGCAGTCCAGGCCAATTGAATAAGCGCGCCTTAGCTTCCGCATACGCTTGCATCGAACCATGGTAATCAAGATGATCACGGCTCAGGTTGGTCAATACCGCCACAGAGACATTAACTGCATCAATACGGTGCTGCGCTAAGCCATGCGAAGAGACCTCCATCGCCACTACTTTTGCCCCAGCGTTTTTCAAGTCAGCTAGGGTTGCTTGCACAGTCAGCGGGTCGGGAGTGGTGTAATGGCCGCTGGTTAAGTTGCCATAAAAGCCGCTGCCTAAGGTACCAATCAGTCCGCAGTGTTGACCGAGCAAATCAGACGCTTGTGCTAACAATTGCGTGACACTGGTTTTGCCATTGGTGCCCGTCACAGCCACCACACGCAAGGTACGACTTGGCTCGCCATAAAAGCGCCCAGCAATTTCAGATAACTGCGCTTGTAGACCCCGCACTGGCAACAGTAAGGCTTCGCTATCGTGCATCGGCAAGGCTTGACTGGCTTCATAAATCACTGCTGCTGCGCCGCGCGCAATCGCATCGCCAATATAGTCTCGACCGTCCTGCTGGGTACCGTCTATCGCTAGAAACAAATCACCAGGGCGCACTTTACGGCTGTCGAGGGTTAATTCACGAATCAAAGTAGAACTCGGCGCTTGTGCGAACAGTTTATTTAGAGGCATTGCCATTAGCCGCGCCCTCCTTGTGCAGAGCTAACCACAGCCGTTTGCGTTTCAGTTGGTAAATTATCTGGACGCACATTAAGCATGCGCAAAGCGCCCGCCATCACGCGGCCAAACACAGGCGCAGCGACTAAACCACCGTAATAACCGCCTTTACTGGGTTCATCAATCACCACGACCGCCGCTACACGCGGGTTATCGACAGGACCAACACCGGCAAATAATGAACGGTAAGAGCTTTTCGTATAACCACCACCGCTGGCTAATTTTTTAGCAGTACCGCTCTTACCAGCAACATGGTAGCCCGGTACCTGAGCACGTGCACCGCCACCCCCAGGCTCTTCAACCACAGCACGCAGCATGCCCATCACCTCTCGGGATATTTTTGCATCAATCACTTGTTCGCCTTCGGCCACCTTTCGGTCTTTACGCAATAACGAGAGCGGAATATTACGGCCTTCATTGGCCAGCACCGCATAGGCATGAGCTAATTGCACAGTAGTAACGGACAAGCCATAACCGTAGGCCAAGGTTGCGGTTTCCGCCTCGCCCCACTTACGGTGCATCGGCAACTGACCAATTTGCTCGCCGGGGAAACTCAAGCCTGTATCAGCACCAAAACCTACGCTTTGCATCATGTTATAAACAGGCATCGCACCGATATCTAGAGCAATTTTACTGATCGCGACGTTACTGGACTTTTTCAACACATTGGTTAAATCCAATAAACCACCGCGCGACACATCACGAATGGTATAGCGGCCAATTCTAAAGTGGCCGTTACCTGTATCCACAGTTGATTCAGGCGTCCAGCGCCCTGTACCCAAGGCAGCTGCAATTGAAAAAGGTTTAACGGTTGAGCCTGGCTCAAACACATCAATCATGGCGCGATTGCGCATCGCCTGGGGATTGAGCTCGCGGCGATTGTTAGGGTTATAGGTTGGATGATTAACCATCGCTAAAATTTCACCGGTGCGCACATCAACCATCACCAGTGAACCTGCTTTTGCTTCAAATTCAAGCAGCGCCTTGCGTAACTCGCGGTGCGCTAAATATTGCAGACGTAAATCAATCGACAAAGCTAGCGGCTTGCCTGGCTTAGCATTTTCTTTTACTTGCACATCACGAATTAAATCACCGCGACGGTCCTTAATCACCTGACGCTTGCCCGGCACACCGGTGAGCCATTCATTAAAGGCTAACTCAACACCCTCACGGCCACGCTCATCAATATCGGTGAAACCCACCAGATGCGCAGCCACTTCGCCGGCAGGGTAAAATCTACGGAATTCTTCTTTGCTATACACGCCAGCAATTTTAAGGTCCAGCACCGTCTGTCCATACTCTGGTGTTAAGCCACGTTCCAGATACATAAACTCACGTGCAGCGTTGTTTTCAATGCGTTTAATCAGCTCGGCGGGTTGCACTTTAAGTGCGAGCGCCAACTCACTCCAGCGTGCTTTATCAGCCAGCAACTCCTTAGGGTTGGCCCACAAGGTTAACACTGGCGTGCTCACCGCCAGCGGCTCACCATGACGGTCAGTGATCACGCCGCGATGTGCAGGAATAGGGATATGACGCATAGCTCGCGCATCCCCTTGCATGGCTAAAAACTCATGGCGAAAAACATGCAAATGGACAATACGTGCAGCAATAGTCGTGACCAAAATCAGCAGTAAAAATAAAATAATACCGAAGCGCCACGGATGCTCCATACCTTTTAGCCAGATCATTGCGTCACCATCCTGACCGCTGCCGGCTCCGGAATATGCATACCCAACTGCTGCACGGCCAATCTCTCAATGCGGTTATGCGCAGTCCAAGTGCTTTGCTCTAAAACAAAGCGGCCCCATTCAGCCTGAGTTTTATCGCGAATTTGCGTGGTTTCAAATAACTCATTTAAGTATTTACGACTGTTATGCGAGGTATAGGAAACCGCCACAGCAGATAGCACATTAGCTACAAATAAAAACAACAAAATACCGCTAATACGCGGTAATGGTTTTGCATAAGCCGTGCTCACCGCAATTTCTCCGCCACACGCATCACCGCACTGCGCGCCCGCGGATTGGCTTTAAGCTCAGCAGGACTGGCGTATTGAGGCTTACCTATGAGCTTGACAATAGGCTCAAATTTTTCTGGAATAATCGGTAAATGGCGCGGCAAGGCGTCCGCTTCACCCTTAGCCAAACGGCGCATAAACTGCTTAACAATGCGATCTTCAAGAGAGTGAAAGCTAATCACTACCAAACGGCCACCGACTTTCAACGAAGCCAATGCCGCCTCTAAACCCTTTTCCAAGTCGCTGAGTTCATTATTCAAATGAATGCGCATGCCTTGAAAAGCACGGGTTGCTGGATTCTTACCTTTTTCCCAAGCCGGATTTGCTTCAGTCAGCACAGCAGCTAAATCGCCAGTACGGGTAAAAGGTTGTTGCTCACGACGTGCAACTACGGCATTGGCCATGCGTTTGGCAAAACGCTCTTCGCCATACTCTTTAAACACTCGCGCCATTTCTTCAGCGCTAACCCCAGCAATCCACTCAGCCGCGCTAACCCCCTCACCAGGATTCATACGCATATCCAGTGGACCATCATTCATAAAGCTAAAGCCACGCTCAGCATCATCAAGTTGCGGCGAAGACACACCTAAATCCAATAACACACCGTCAACTTCAGGAAACAACTGGCGCTGCTGCAGTTCAGTGTCCATTTCGGCAAAGCTGCGCTGCACAATAGAGAAGCGTGAGTCCTGCTGCTGCAGCTCTAAACCTGTCGCTATAGCTAACGGGTCTTTATCAAAGCCAAGCAACTGCCCATCGGCGCCTAGTTGTTGCAAAATAAGCCGACTGTGTCCACCACGACCGAAGGTGCCGTCGATATAACAGCCAGCTGAACGCACTGCGAGGGCATTAACCGCCTCATCAAGCAACACGGTGACGTGACTTAACGCTTCGCTCATAATTATAAAACCAGATTCATTAATTCTTCGGGCAGGTGATCAGGATTTTTAATATCTTCAAGATCAGCACTGAGCAGTTCATTCCACTTCTGTTCGTCCCACAGCTGAAACTTATTCAACTGCCCCACCAGCATCACTTGCTTAGTCAAGCCAGCCTGTTCACGCAAGCGCGCAGGAATTAACAAGCGGCCACTGCTATCAAGCTCCAAGTCCACCGCGCTACCAATCAATAACCGATTGAGCTGGCGAGTTTGCGGGCGTAAAGACGGCATGCTACTGAGCTGATTCTCAACTTTTTCCCAGTCAGGCAAAGGGTAAATACACAGGCACGGATCGGCTAAGTCGATGGTAATCACCAATTGACCCTCGCAACGCTCAATCAACTCCTCTCGATACCGACTCGGCATCGCAAGGCGTCCTTTGGCGTCAAGATTAATAGCGCTTGATCCGCGAAACACGGCAGTGCCCCTATATTATGCAGTACTCACGTAGAAAATCCCACTTTTTCCCACTTCATGCCACTTATGCACACTATAGAAATCACAGCCCCCACCGTCAAGCTATAAACGTAGAAAAACCTTTATAAGTCTTGAACTTAGGCATGGTTACTTCATTCGTTTTCTATTAAAACCGAGGTTTAAAAAAATAAACGTATACGAGCGAACACCTTAACCTGCAAAGTTAAAGTGAATCCTTAAGAGAGTGCGTTTTTTAAAGTCTGACCAACGGTCGTTAATCAGAAAAAGAAGAGGGAGAGTCGATCTGTAAGCCGGGTTTTGTCGTGAACAGTCATTCCTCTAGGATCGCCATCACTGACGACCTCAAGCAACCTACCCGGATCCAGCGCGGGCCACGCTTAATGGATCCCTATTTGGTCTTGCTCCAAGTGGGGTTTACCTAGCCACGGACTGTTACCAGCCGTGCGGTGCGCTCTTACCGCACCTTTTCACCCTTACCGGCACTTACGTGCTTAGGCGGTTATTTTCTGCGGCACTTTCCATAGGCTCACGCCTCCCAGGGGTTACCTGGCACTTCGCCCTACGGAGCCCGGACTTTCCTCCCTCGCATTACCGAAGTAACGCAACAGCGACTGTCCGATCGACTCTCCGCGGCCAAGAGTACGGTGCATTAACCAGCTCCGCAAGGGCTTGCACGGAAAAATTAATCAATTCATGCGACCACAGGTTCTCTACTGGCCAGCCAACGCAACATGCCCTGCCCAGCAACAAAACCACTGGCCAAGCAAGCGGTTAATAAGTAGCCCCCCGTAGGCGCATCCCAATCTAGCATTTCGCCCGCACAAAAAACGCTAGGTAAATGCTTCAACATTAAGTTTTTATCAAGCATATCCGCCTGTACACCACCCGCCGTGCTGATTGCTTCAGTCATCGGTCTAGCGCGCAGGAGTTTAATTGGCAGCGCTTTAATATAGCCTGCCAAATGCTGCATATTATTAAAACAATCAGCTGGTGCGCACTCACGCAACAGCGCTGCCTTCACACCATCCAACCCCAGTTGCACCTGCAAATGTTTGGTTAAGGTTTTTTTACCTCGCGGCTTTTCTAAAGCCGCTAACACCTCTGCTAATGATTTGTACGGTAAGCAATCCATTTCGACCACGCACTGCCCCTGCGTAGTAATCTGCTGACGAATCTGCGCCGACAAAGCATAGACCAAACTGCCTTCAATACCTGTTGCTGTCAGCAGCCATTCACCTTGGCGAAAGCTACCGCCCACCACTCGTAGTGCGCAATTCTTCACCGGTGCTGCCAACCACTTATCCAGCAGCAACGCACTCCAAGCAGGCGCATCAAAGCCACAATTGCTTGCCTCTAAAGGCATCACCGCAATACCTTGCTGCTGCAACACTGGTATCCAAGCCGCATCAGACCCTAGTCGCGGCCAACTACCACCACCCAGTGCTAATAAGACAGCACTGGCGGGTACTGATTGCTCACCAGTCTCTGTTACAATCCGTAGTGCACCTTGCGCATCCCATCCCAACCAACGGCTGCGTGTATGGATCTTCACGCCCAGTCTACGCAGTCGCTGCAACCAAGCTCGCAATAAGGGCGCTGCTTTCATTTCTTTAGGAAACACGCGACCTGAACTGCCAACAAAGGTTTCAATGCCTAAGCCCTGCACCCAAGCACGCACAGCCTCAGCATCGAACTGTGCCAGCCAACTGCCGACCCAGTCGTTTTCAGACGTATAACGCTGTACAAACACAATCTTATCTTCACTGTGGGTGATATTCAGCCCACCAATTCCAGCCAAGAGAAACTTACGCCCCAGCGAAGGCATCGCATCAAATAACTGTACGGCCTGTCCCGCTTGCGCAAGCACTTCAGCAGCCATCAAGCCAGCCGGACCACCACCGATAATACAGACGGGCGCCACGGCCAAAGAATGCGGAGAATCTGCCATAAAGCTGACGCCTTCACTAAAGGTTAAAAACAAAATAATACCAGTCCTGCAATAGATAGCCGACAAAAGCTGAAAAAATCTTTAACATCTAGGTTATAAATCAATAACTATCCACATCTTCACAGTCAAGCTGTGAGCTACGGGGAACCCAATGAATTCACTTCTTGATCAATTAGTGTCGCTACTGAGTATGGAAACAATAGAGGAAAACTTATTCCGTGGCGCCAGCCAAGACCTAGGCTTTCGTCAGTTGTTCGGCGGCCAAGTCCTCGGACAAGCGTTATCAGCAGCCAGCCAAACAGTGGACAGCGCACGCCAAGCCAACTCTTTACATGGTTATTTTTTACGTGCTGGCGACGCCAAAAAACCAGTGGTGTATCAAGTTGAACGGGTACGCGACGGTGGCAGTTTTAGTACGCGACGCGTCACTGCAATTCAAAATGGCCAGCCTATTTTTACCTGCAGCGCATCCTTTCACGAACGCGAAGAAGGCTTTCGTCACCAAGCTGCAATGCCCGATGTACCGCAACCGGAAGACTTGATCCCAGAAGAAGTGTTATCAGTACACTTAGCACAAGCTCTCAGCCAAGAAAAACGCGAGAAAATGCTACGCGCTAAAGCGATTGAAACGCGCCCGGTTCAGGTGCTAGATCCACTTAATCCGGAAATTAGTAAGCCGATTAAGCAAGTCTGGTTTAAAGCAGCCAGTCCGCTACCACAATCCCCTGCATTGCATAAGCACTTACTGGCTTACGCATCTGATTTTGGCTTACTGACCACGTCGCTACTGCCACATGGTGCGTCGATCTGGCAACCACAAATGCAAGTCGCTAGCCTTGATCACTCGATCTGGTTCCATGAAGAAGTATGCCTCGATGACTGGCTGCTATATTCGACAGATAGCCCTTGGGCTGGAAATTCTCGCGGCTTTGCTCGCGGTAGCATCTACACTCGCGATGGCCGCTTAGTCGCCTCAGTGGCTCAAGAAGGCTTAACTCGCACGCGTGGTGACTGGCAACACAAGGACATTATGGGTTAAGGCTATGTCTGCATATTTAAAAAGCTGCCAGCACTGGGTGTTCGATATGGATGGCACCCTGACCATTGCCGTGCATGACTTTCTATATATTCGTCGCATGCTCGAGATTCCTCAGCATGCCGATATTTTAGGCCACCTCGCCACCCTGCCCGAGCCTGAAGCAGAGCAAAAGCATCACTGGCTGCTTGAGCATGAACGACAACTGGCGATCAACTCACAGCCCGCACCGGGTGCGATTGAACTGGTACAACATCTGCACAAGCAAGGTCGCGCACTGGCAATTTTAACCCGCAACGCTAAAGAGCTGGCCGCGCTGACCCTGCAAGCCATTGATTTACTCGACTACTTTAGCGACAGCCTGATCTTTGGTCGTGAGCAAGCCATACCTAAACCGCATCCGGACGGCCTGTTAAAAATCGCTCAACACTGGCAGGTTGCCCCAGCACAGATGGTGATGGTCGGTGATTTTCATATGGATTTAAAAACCGCACAGGCGGCTGGCGCCTATGCAGTACAAGTCAATACGCCAGATAATCTATGGCCTGAGCTGACCGACTTTCACGCAATAGACTGCCAGCAACTGCTAACGGTCCTTACTTGACTCTTGTTTTGTTCTAGCTTTATGCTGACCACCATGCATTAAGAGTTGGGCCCTGCCCATGCCAACCTGTTACCCATACAAGGTGGAAAAATAATGCGGCTTACTAAAGCAACTAATGGGAATAATCAGCCCGCTTTGTTGCGGGCTTTTTTATGGGCGATTTATCTAACTTGCTAGCCCGGCACATTGCCAAATAGCTAAAAGAGGACAGCATCATGGCTTACACAATTACAGTCGATAACCAAACATTTATTGGCTACACCATTCCTGGCGCTTCACCGATGCGCATCGCTCACCCGTCCAGTCAGCAATTTAGCGATCCGTTTATTGCCGACTTTATTCCTGACTGCGATACGCTGCTGGGAGAAAACCCGACTGGACGCTGGGAAAGTATTCAGCCGGGCGCTGATCCTGAGTTACTGGAGCGACTTAAGCCTGAGGTGGCTGCCACCTGCCGGCGCCGACGCTTAAAGATTCTAAAATCGAACTTAGGCTTGCCTAAAGAGCACCACCCTGACTGGCTGGAAAAGCACGGCGATGACGTGCTGGCTCGCTATAACAAAAACGCCTTGGCCATTCACATCTCTAATTTAGATTTGATTGCTAAGATCATTACGCCTTAACCTCTCACTTAACTCAGCAATCTGCGCAGGCCAGCCTTTTACAGGGCTTGGCCTGCCAGCACCACTGGACTAGCGCGGCTTAGCGTTACTCGGTTTAGGTTTATGCCGCCCCGGCACCGCTAAACGCGGCATTTGCCGAACAGGCACCACTTGCGGTTTGCTGTCAGCTGAGAAGGCATCGCCGAGGTGAATCTGTCCAGCAGCGCCTGCGGCTTTATTCTTTTTTGGTTTTTTCGGCTTTTTAACACTGCCCACACCGAGCCTCGTTTCCGGCAAACGATGTTCAGCATAAAAGTCTGGCTCATCAAAACGCTGCAAGTTAATACCCATTAATTCTTCAATGGCAATTAACGCCTCCAGCTCATCGGCACTGACTAAAGAAATTGCTTCACCACTGAGCCCTGCACGTCCGGTACGTCCAATACGGTGCACATAATCTTGCGCCACTGTCGGTAGATCAAAGTTGACCACATGCGGTAGCTGCTCGATATCTAAACCTCGCGCTGCCACATCAGTCGCCACCAACACTTGCACACGACCTTTCTTAAAATCCTGCAAAGCACGCAAGCGTGCCGGCTGGGTTTTATCACCATGAATCGCGTCTGCTGTGATCTGCGCCGCGACTAATTTTTTATGCAACGACTCCGCACCTTTACGAGTACGCACAAACACCAAAACCTGCCCCCACTGGCGACTGCTGATCAAGTGCAAAAGCAATTCAGTTTTAGCCTGCTTGTCAACCACCAACAAGCACTGTTTAACTGTCTCTGCAGCCGAGTGTTTGGGCGTGACATCAACGCGTACCGGCTGATCCAACAAGTGACCGGCCAAGGTACGGATCGGCCCAGAGAAGGTTGCAGAAAATAGCAGTGTCTGACGTTTGCGTGGCATCAAGGCGAACAGCGCATTGAGCTCTTGCGCAAAGCCTAGATCCAACATGCGATCAGCTTCATCCAACACCAAGACCTGCATCTGATTAAAACGCAGCGCATTTTGCTGATACAGATCGAGCAAGCGACCTGGGGTGGCCACCAAGACATCAACACCACGGCGCAAATTCATCATTTGTGGATTGATGCTCACTCCACCATAGGCGACTGCCGTGCGCAGTGGAAGCTCATGCAGATAACTGCGTATTGACTCATGAACTTGCTCAGCTAATTCTCGCGTCGGCACCAACACTAGGGCACGCACGCAGTTTGAGGTGACCTTTTCGCCTTCGGTCAACAGCAGTTGCAGCAGCGGCAAGGTGAATGCTGCCGTTTTACCGGTACCCGTTTGCGCGGCAGCTAAAATATCTTTACCCGCTAAAATTGGCGCAATGGCCTGTTGCTGTACCGCTGTTGGCTGCTGATATTCTAAGCGCTGCAAATTAGCCAGCAGTGCGGGCATTAACCCTAATTTTGCAAAAGACATGTACTATTTACCCAGACCGTTCAACCCCAATAAGGGCAATAAGCACTATTCTACAGTGTTTATTAAGCCTGCTCTTGTATAAAGTGTGCAAGCCCAGCGTCAGAGCAGATTAAGTCACTGCTATACTTATCCGCAGGTATTACTCTTACAGTTTCATAGCACCATAAGCAGGTGCATTAGCAGCCATAAATACGCTATTCTCGACCAAGCAGGCCAACACTAGCAGGGAGTTAGCATGATGAGACACGCGCGTACGGCAGTATTAATCATTGGTCTTTTTACGCATTTTATTGCCAATGCTGATAGCCAGCCTGTTATCAAGGTTGGTTATTACGAGTTCCCTCCTTTTACTTATACAGACAAGCAAGGCAACCCTAAAGGCGCGTTTGTTGAGCTGTGCCGCACACTACTTACCAGTAAAGGTTATCGCGTTATCTTTAAAGGCCTGCCATCTGCACGACTTTATACAAATCTTATTTCTGGTGATATTGACATGTGGTTTGGCGCCCCAGGCAAACCAGCCCTCACAGGTCATGTATTAGAAAGCAGCCAATATATTGATGAAATCACACTTGCCCTGTTTTACCATCCAGATGCCCCTGCGCCCGAACTACCGATCGGTTTAAAAGATAAAAAAATTATCCTTATCAGTGGTTATAGCTACTGGTCACCTGCAACTCAATGGCTTGCCGACAGCTCATTAAACCTACAAACGACTCGCACCAGCCAGCACTCTTCAGCTATTGCCATGTTAATGCGCAACCGTGGCGACTATCTACTTAACTACCTGTCTCCTATGCAGACCGCACAACAAGAGCTTGGCATAGACGGACTTAATATCCCTTATATTCCAATTAAAAGCATTCCTTTAACCTTTATCGTTTCACGAAAATCAGCACAGCCAGAACAACTACTGAACGACCTAGAGATAGCCTATATAACCTACAAAACCCTTATCTTTTACTAGTGTAATAGCCAAACATATCAGAGCTGGTGAGTTGCTCAGAAATTTCACGTACAATTGGTTTTTTACTTTTGAAGACACCTTCATTATGTTCTCAGCTCAATCCCTTATCGACTCAGCTAAACGCACTATTAGTCTTGAACAAGATGCGATCACTAGCTTATCGGCACGTATTGACCATAGCTTTGTGCAAGCTTGCGAGCTTATTCTCGCCTGTACTGGGCGCGTCGTGGTGGTTGGCATGGGCAAGTCTGGGCATATCGGTCATAAAATTGCGGCCACTTTAGCCAGCACCGGCACCCCTGCTTTTTTTGTCCATCCTGCAGAAGCCAGTCACGGTGATATGGGCATGATTACCACCAACGACGTCGTTCTTGCTTTATCAAATTCCGGCACAACCAATGAAATCGTCACTTTATTGCCGTTTATTAAGCGTTTAGGCATCACTCTGATCAGTATGACAGGCAACCCAGAATCCACTTTAGCCAGCGCTGCGCAGATCAACTTAGACACCCAAGTTGCACAAGAAGCATGCCCGCTAAATTTAGCCCCCACCTCATCAACCACTGTCACTTTAGTGCTAGGTGACGCGCTGGCCATTGCACTGCTTGAAGCGCGCGGCTTCACTCCGGAAGACTTCGCATTTTCACATCCAGGTGGCGCACTGGGCCGTCAACTATTATTGAAAGTTGAGCATGTCATGCACAGTGGCGACGAACTACCCGCAGTAACTCACGGCGCCTCCTTGCGCACCGCGCTGCTAGAAATGACACAAAAAGGCTTAGGAATGACTCTTATCTTGGCGTCTGACCAAACCTTAGCCGGCATCTTTACCGATGGCGATTTGCGCCGCGCATTAGATAAAGGTATTGATATCCGCAATGTTAATATTAATGAACTGATGACCCATGGCGGCAAGACAGCACGCCCTGACATGCTCGCCGCTGAAGCCTTAAAAATCATGGAAGACTATAAAATCAGCTCGCTACCCGTGATCAATGAACACAACCAAGCTATTGGCGCGCTGAACATGCACGACTTATTACGTGCAGGAGTGATGTAATGCTCGATCTGAATAATATGGATTTAGTGCAGCGTGCACGCAAGGTACGCTTACTGGTACTGGATGTTGACGGTGTACTGACTGACGGCAAGCTGTATTTCTTAGCCGACGGCAGTGAAGCAAAAGCCTTTAGCACCCTAGATGGTCAGGGTATTAAAATGTTAATGAACTCTGGGGTCAATGCTGCGATCATAACAGGACGCACTTCAAGCATTGTTGAGCGCCGTGCAGAAAACTTAGGCATTAAACATGTTGCGCAAGGCCGTGAAGATAAGCGCATCGCATTAGATGAACTGCTGAGCACCTTGCAGCTGACGTATGATCAAGTGGCCTATTTAGGCGATGACTTACCTGATTTAGCGCCTATTCGCTGCGTCGCCCTAGGCGTTGCTGTGGCCAACGCCAACGGCTTTGTACGCCAGCATGCCCAAGCAGTGTCATCAGTACGCGGTGGTGAAGGCGCAGCGCGCGAGCTGTGCGAATTTATTATGGCCGCGCAAGACACGCTCAACGCAGCGCAAAGCGCTTATTTATAATTCTTTGGTGTGCTTATGTCTGCAAACATGCGCTTAGTTTTGTTTTTCTTGCCCTTCGCTGTGCTCGTCGCAGGTTTGGGTTATTGGAATATTAATAATTCTTCTGAAATCGAGCCGTCAGCTTTAACCATAGACGACAACAGCATCGACTTTTTCGCACAAAACACACAGACCATACAATTTACTGATAGCGGCACGATTCAATATGAGCTATCCAGCCCTCGTATAGAACATACGCAACACGACGATATTACGCTATTATTGCAGCCTGATTTATTACTGTTTCGCGGCACAGATTTGCCTTGGCATATTACCAGTGAGCGCAGCGAGGTCAGCCCAGAAGGTAAAGAAGTAGAGCTGATCAAAAATGTCCGTATCGAGCGTACTGACGAGCAAGGGCGACCCACCATACTGACCACTGAACAACTGACCTATGTGCCAGAAACCGAATACGCGCACACGCAACACGCGGTAAAAATTGAAGCAGCCAACGGCATCACCACCGGTGTTGGCATGCAAACTTATTTAAACGAAAGTAAAATGCATTTACTTTCAAACGTGAGAGGCCGACATGACGTTCGCTAAAACAACAGCTTTAATCATTGCCACCGGTTTTAGTCTACTCAGCGGACTGGCCAACGCCCTTCCCTCTGATAGCAGTCAGCCGATTAATATTCAGGCTGATAGCGCAGAAATGGACGATAAGCGCGGTGTAGCGATTTATCGCGGTGATGTTGTGATCACCCAAGGCACATTAAAAATCACCGGTGACACCGTTACCATCACCCTAAACAACAGTGGTGATATTGATGTGTTCACGTCCGTCGGCAAGCCAGCTTACTATGAACAACAACCCTCTACCGACAAAGAAATTGTGCAAGCCTACGGCCTGACCATTCAATACTTTGCTAGCAATGAAAAAATCATCATTATTGATCAAGCAAAAGTCATTCAACAAGGCAGCACCTTCCGTGGCGAGAAGATCATCTACGATACGCAAAAAGAAATTGTCACAGCTGGACGCGGCAAGCAAGGCACTATCACCACGCCATCACCGCGTATCAATATGGTGATTCAGCCAAAAAACAAAGATAATACAACAGAGCCAAACACACCATGAGCAGCACCTTAACGGCAAAAAACCTGGCTAAGTCCTACAAGGGCCGCAGCGTCGTCCACGATGTCAGCCTATCCATTGCAAGCGGTCAAGTCGTCGGTTTGCTGGGTCCTAACGGTGCAGGCAAAACCACCTGTTTTTATATGATTGTCGGCTTGGTTAAAGCAGATAAAGGTTCTGTATTGATTGATAAAATCGATGTTAGTTTCCAGCCCATGCACGGCCGCGCTCGCGCAGGCATTGGCTACCTACCACAAGAAGCCTCTATTTTTCGCAAACTCAGCGTCGCCGATAACATTCTAGCAATTTTAGAACTGCGTAAAGACCTCGACCGTGCAGGTCGCCTGCAAGCTTTGGATGAGCTCTTACAAGAGTTCAGCATTACCCACCTGCGCAACAATCTGGGCATGAGTTTATCCGGTGGTGAACGCCGCCGCGTAGAAATTGCTCGCGCTCTAGCCACCAACCCTAAATTTATTTTGCTCGATGAACCTTTTGCGGGTGTTGACCCCATCTCTGTGGGCGATATCAAACAAATTATTCACCATTTAAAAGACAAAGGCATTGGCGTTTTAATCACCGATCATAACGTGCGCGAAACATTAGATATTTGTGAAACGGCCTATATTGTCAACGATGGCAAAATCATCGCGACAGGTACGCCCAGTAGCATTCTTACCAATCAACTGGTTAAAGACGTGTATCTGGGCGAACAATTTCGCTTATAAAGTCTAATACAACAAAGTAAAACCCCGCTGGACGCTGCCTCGACAGCCCGTACAAAAAAATTCATCATTATTCTCAGTCTGTCAAGACTATGCAAACGTGAAAAAATCAGGCATAAATCTTGCTAAGAGCCAACCCTTGGCATATTGATGATTAGGAGTCATGTCTTTCCATTATGAAAGCCTCACTCGTTTTAAAAATGGGTCAGCAGTTGACCATGACCCCACAATTGCAGCAAGCGATCCGCTTGTTGCAAATGTCCACATTAGATCTGCAAGCAGAAATCCAAGAAGCCTTGGAAAGCAACCTTATGCTGGAGCAGCAAGACGATAACAACAGCGCTGCTAGCGCTACAGAAAACGCAGCACAAGAGCACTCAAGTAACACTCAAGCAGCCGGTCAAGACGAACCCGACAGCAAAACTGAAAGCCAGCCGGAGAGCAGCGACTGGACTGAGCAAATTCCTAGCGAACTAGAAATCGACACCTCGTGGGACGATGTCTACCAATCCAGTGCCAGTAATATCCCTAGTTCAAATAGCGAAGATTGGGACTTTACCAGCACCACCTCGGTCGGTGCTGACCTGCAAAGCCACCTACTCTGGCAACTCAACTTAGCTAAAATGACGGACAGTGACCGCATGATTGCCACAGTCATCATCGACAGTATTGGCGCAGACGGCTATTTACAAGACAGCCTTGAGGAGATTCAAGAGGCCTTCGACCCCATGCAGCACATTGAAATGGACGAAGTCGAGATGGTACTCAAGCGTGTCCAGCAGTTTGAACCTACCGGCGTTGCTGCACGCAACCTCAGCGAGTGCCTGTTGCTGCAACTGCATGTACTGCCCAGCAACACCGCTTGGCTGGCTGAAGCAAAAACACTCTGTAGCGAGCATCTAGAGCTGCTAGGCGGCCGTGATTACAATCAGCTTATGCGTCGCATGCGCGTTAAAGAAGATGCGCTAAAAGAGATCGTACAGCTGATTCAAAGCCTTAACCCGCGACCCGGCTCAGTGATTGAAAGCCAAGAAGCCGAATACATTGTGCCCGATGTGATTGTACGTAAAGCCAATAACCGCTGGATTGTTGAACTCAACCCAGCAATCGCGCCACGCTTAGCGGTCAACGCACAGTACGCAGGTTATGTGCAGCGCGCCGATAACAGCGCCGACAACACTTTTTTACGCACACAATTGCAAGAAGCACGCTGGTTTATTAAAAGCCTACAAAGCCGCAATGAAACACTGCTCAAAGTTGCCACACAAATTCTGGATTATCAGCGTGGTTTTTTCGATTACGGTCCAGAAGCCATGAAACCTTTGGTATTAGCTGAAATAGCTGACGCTGTTGGTATGCACGAGTCAACCATTTCTCGTGTTACCACGCAAAAATATATGCACACGCCACGTGGTATTTTTGAGTTAAAATACTTTTTTTCTAGCCATGTCAGTACTGCGCAAGGCGGAGAATGCTCATCAACAGCGATTCGAGCCATTATTTCTAAGCTGGTTACTGCAGAAAACCCTAAAAAACCATTGAGTGACAGTAAAATCGCTGCTTTACTGGAAGAACAAGGCATTCAAGTGGCACGGCGCACCATTGCTAAGTACCGAGAATCACTGGGGATTGCCTCTTCAACCGAGCGAAAACAGTTATTATAGACATTGGTCAGTAACACTTAATTCATGCAGGCGTTACAATCCTGTTAACACCGTATCAAGCCGTAAAACTAAGGAGAAAGGTATGCAAATCACCATTACAGGTCATCAGCTGGATATCACTGAAGCCTTACGTGATTACATCAACAACAAGTTTGCTAAACTTGAGCGTCACTTTGATAAAATCACCAGTATTCGCGTGACACTTGGTGTTGAGAAAGTGAAACAGAAAATCGATGCAACCTTACTGATTGCTGGCGGCGATATTAATGCCAATGCCGAGCATGACGATATGTATGCGGCTATTGACTTACTGGTTGATAAGCTGGATCGTCAGCTGATCAAACACAAAGAAAAACAACTGGATCGTCAAAAAGGCGTGCTTGAACGTTAATACTTCTATGATTCGATTAGAACATATACTGACCCCGGAGCGTTCCATAGTGAACGTTCCGGGGTGCAGTAAAAAACGCATATTGGAATACATTGCCCACTTAATTGCGACTGACGTACCCGACATTGATGAAGACGTTCTTTTCGAAAGCCTTGTCGCACGCGAAAAGCTCGGCTCCACTGGGTTTGGTAATGGCATTGCTATCCCGCATTGTCGCCTAATTGGCTGCACTACGCCGATCAGTGCTGTTCTACACTTAGAAACAGCCATTGACTTCGACGCTATTGACGGCGAACCTGTTGATTTACTTTTTGTACTGCTAGTGCCTGAACAAGCGACCGATCAACACTTAGAATTATTACGGCAAATTGCCAGTATTTTTGAGCAAGATGATGTTCGTGAACGCTTGCGTAACGCTGCAACTGGCGCTGATTTATACCAAACAGTGCTTGCTGCGCAACTATAGAGACTCTTATCCATGCGTTTAATTATTGTCAGCGGCCGCTCTGGCTCGGGTAAAAGTACAGCCCTAGATGTCTTAGAAGATAACAATTTCTACTGCATAGATAACCTCCCAGCAATGCTGCTGCCTGAACTAGCAGAGCGTACGCTGTTAACTTCGGAGCTACTGCATCCGAACATTGCTGTATCGATTGACGCGCGTAACGCACCCAATCAACTCGAGCGTTTTCCTGAGCTCTTAGCCGGCTTGCGTGAGCGTCATATTATCTGTGATGTATTGTACCTTGATGCCGATGACAAGACCTTACTCACGCGCTTTTCAGAAACACGCAGACGCCACCCACTCACCAATGATACGCGCTCCCTTGCAGAAGCCATTCAAGATGAGAAGACTCTGCTGTCGCCTATCATTGATTTGGCTGATTTAACCATTGATACCACACACCTAAACCTGTACCAATTGCGTGACACTATTAAACTACGCTTACTGGATAAGCCCGAACCTGGTACGGCATTTTTAATTGAGTCATTTGGTTTTAAGCGTGGCAGACCGGTTGATGCTGATGTGGTATTTGATATTCGCTGCCTACCCAATCCGTACTGGAAACCAGATTTACGCGCCTACTGCGGCCTCGACCAAGTTATCGTCGATTACTTGCAGGAACAAGCTGATGTTGTCGAGATGTACAACGACATTTATAGTTATTTAGCCAAATGGTTGCCGCGCTTTGCTGCCAGCAACCGTGCTTATGTCACCGTTGCGATTGGTTGTACCGGTGGCCAGCACCGCTCTGTTTATATGGCACAACGTATCGGTGAGACACTCGGCAAAGAATTGAGCAATGTGCAAATACGCCATCGCGACATGGTACCTAGCAACGAGAAACACGATGCATAGTTGCCAGGTCACTATCATTAATAAACTCGGCTTACATGCTCGAGCCGCGGCAAAGTTTGTCTCTGTTGCCAATACGTTCCCTTGCCAGGTCAGTGTTGGTCGTGATGCCAACAGCCTGTGCAGCGGGAAGAATATTATGTCGGTGATGATGCTGGCAGCCAACCAAGGTACGCAGTTGCTGATTAATGCTGAAGGCGAGCAAGCGGCAGAAGCTCTGGCTGCTCTACAAGAGTTAGTTGAACTGCGCTTTCACGAAGAGAGCTAAAGCAATCGCCTCAGACGCCAACCCCGCTTTAACCCATATCCAAGCAGTGCGGCCCATCCACTAGCGGATCATTAATTAAGGTGCTGACGCGACGTTCACGCAATTGCGGCTGCGCACCAGCTAAAGCATGGCGTAACGCTTCATCACTGCTGTGCGGATTCAACCACACGGCTTGCTGCTGTTCATCCAACAGAATTGGACGGCGCAAATGAGCCGCTTGCTGAGTCAGCATGGCGACACTGTAGTAATCCTGCCCAGGCACAGTATATACATCCCAGATCGCGGCAAAATACAATAAAGAGTCGTCAGCACTCAGCCAAAAAGGATGTTTACGATGCAGGCCGCGCCATTCAAAAAAACCATTGGCTGGCAATAAGCAACGCTGACCGCGCCAAGCCTTTTTAAACATCGGTTGAGTACTAATAGTTTCAACTCGCGCATGCGCCACAGCACGAGTTAGATCGGTCATCCAATCCGAAGTAAATCCCCACAGCGCCAGCGCAGCATGCAGTGTGTCTTGTTTCTGATAGAGCATTAGCACTTGTGACTTTGGCGCTAAGTTCCAATGCGCTCGCATTTGCGGATTAAAGCCAGGCAACTGCGCCCAAGCCTCAGGCCAGTTAAATAAAGCATAGCGTCCCGACATTAAGCCCTCTCTTTTAGCACTCTAAAATACCGCGCGTAGTCATCTGTTGCGGATCTGATTCGCTATCAACAATCGGCGTTGCCTGCTGATAACCGCTAATCAATTCCCGCGCCAGCTGCGCATGTTCATCTTCCACTATCAAGGCAAGCAGCCCTAGAGCAGGCAATTCACCCATACCTCCAATCAGGTCAGCGCCTTGCAAATACACATCAATGCCCTCACTGCGTAACATGCTGATCAGCATCTGCGCTTCCATTAAATCAGCGGGCTCATGAATCCTTTGCACCTTAGATCTCCTCTGCAAGTTATCCATCAATACAGGTATAATAACTCAATAGCCTAACCCTACAGCGTCTAACGCACTGAACAGCCGCCGAATAAGAGAAGCACATGGATCAATTTGACAATATTCGCCCCTACAATGACGACGAAGTGGTGACTGTATTGCAACGCTTACTGGCTGATGTCGATTTTTTATCCATAATCACCCAATACCGTTTCCCCGTTGCGTCACGTTATTTTGCTTGGCTATTGCGCCCCATCATTGCTTGGAAATTGCGTAGAGAAACCCATAAAATACAGAGCGTTGCAGCGCTACAAGAACGTATAGAGCCTTATGTGGAGCGCAGTATTACGCAAGCCACTGATGGCATCAGCTTTTCTGGTGTTGAGCACTTACAAGCCAGTCTACCGCGTTTGTACTTGGCTAATCATCGCGATATTGTCATGGACCCTGCCTTTGTCAATTACGCTTTATTTCAGGCAAAGCATTCAATTCCGCGCATTGCTATTGGCGACAACTTACTACAAAAACCCTTTGTCAGCGATCTGATGCGCCTTAACAAAAGTTTTATCGTGCACCGCTCGCTAACCAACCGTCGAGAAAAACTTGCTGCCTTTCAATTGCTGTCAGCCTATATCAACCAATCCATCCTTAGCGATCATGAATCGATTTGGATTGCCCAAGCCGAAGGTCGCGCAAAGGACGGCGATGACCGTACTGAAAGCGCTATTTTGAAAATGTTTCACTTATCTCGTAAAGATGAAGATTTCAAAGATGTCATCACCTCATTACGTCTGACACCTGTTGCCATCAGCTATGAATATGACCCCTGCGATATCGCTAAGGCGCGCGAGCTGTATATCCGCGCCACGAGAGGTGAATACAAAAAACAAATTGGCGAAGATGACGCCAGTATCGCGCAAGGCATCACCGGCTACAAAGGACGCGTGCATGTACACTTCTGCCCAGCTATTAGCTCTGGCTTTACTGATGCGAAGCAATTGGCGCTACTGGTCGACCAAGAGATATGGCGCGATTACCGCTTATTCCCTGCTCACTATTTAGCTTGGGCTATGTGGGAGCAGAAAGATGCTGATTTAGCAGTGCCTGACATTGCCAAGGTATTCGAAGCCCAAGACATCCTAACTGCGCAACAGGAGTGGCAGCGACGTTTAACAGCCTGCCCGGCAGAACACCGTCCTTATCTGATCATGCAATACGCAATGCCCGTACAAAACCAATACCGCAGCATCAGCGCTGCTCACGCCTAAATTTCGCTAACAACTGCATACGCTCTTGAGGTTTTTATGCCCTGGTTACAAGTCCGTTTAGCCATACAGCCCGATCAAGCAACACAATGGGAAGATAACCTATTGGAGCTGGGAGCTGTCTCAGTGACCTATATGGATGGCGAAGACCAACCCATTTATGAGCCTGACTTAGGCACGACACCCTTATGGACGCATACCCATTTACTGGCTTTGTTTGAAAACGATGTTGATCCTGTAGCACTGCGCCAGCACATTCAATTACTCGGCGGTGCCGACACACCAGATCTAGAGCTCGAAGAGATTGAAGACCAGGACTGGGAACGCAGCTGGATGGATAACTTTCATCCGATGCGTTTCGGTCAACGCTTATGGATTGTCCCCAGCTGGCATGCAGCACCTGAGCCGGACGCAGTCAACTTACTGCTTGATCCAGGTTTAGCCTTCGGCACCGGCACACACCCCACCACCGCATTGTGCTTGGAGTGGCTTGATGGCCAGCCGATTGCAGGCTGCAATGTCCTAGATTTTGGCTGCGGTTCTGGCATCCTCGCTATTGCGGCTAAGTTACTCGGCGCTAAACAGCTGACCTGCACTGATATCGACAACCAAGCACTACAAGCGACTCGTGACAACGCCAATCGCAACGGTATTGCCGCAGAAGACATGCGGGTCTACTTACCAGAAAATATGCCGCAGCAACAATTTGATGTGGTCTTGGCTAATATTTTAGCTGGCCCTTTAGTGGAGCTTGCTCCGCAACTAATCCAGTACACTCGCAGCGGCGGCCGTATTGCCCTATCCGGCATTTTAGCCGAGCAAGCACAAGAGGTGCGTGACGCTTACAGTGCAGACTTTGATTTAGCCCCGACTGCAGAAAAAGACGGCTGGGTGTGCATATCAGGTGTACGCCTTTAAACCTATAGTGCGATACAGCCAATGCAACCTAACCTAATACATGGGGTAGACTGCATTGCATTCATACACTCTTTTAAACTGGCCCAACTATGACTGAGATGTTCGTTACGCAATGCCCGCATTGTCAAACCAGCTTTCGCCTCAAGCAGAGCCAGCTTAACGCTGCTCGTGGGACAGTGCGCTGCGGTGCATGTTTGCAAGTATTTAACGCAGCCAGTCAAATCATCGGTGACGTTGCAACAGCCGCTGCAGAACCTGTTTCAGCCCATACTGCGATCACACCCGTAAGCGAGCAGCAAACAGACTCTACAGCGCCTGCCAACCGATTAAAAAAACCCTTGATGATCCATGACGATATGGATCTCGAGGATTTGAATGATCTGGATCTTGATCAAGAGCTTGCACGCCTAGAACAAGAAGAACAGCGCGCACACGAACTATCAAGCGAGTTTTCCTTACTGCCAACCACAGCACCGCTTAGCTCCACATCGCAAAAAAATACGCAGAGCACTGCTGACTCGCTACCAGCGGATGACTGGAGTGATGAGTTGCTCGCACAAGCGTCTGTCGCACCATTGAGCAGTAGCCCAGTTGAAGAAACTGAGGCGCAGCTAAATATTGACCAGCCACCACCCGAGCCCTCCAGTTATGCCACACCCAGCAACGAACTGAAAATAACAGCCGAGACCGCTGCTGAGCCGAGCAGCGACTCTCTACCGCACTTTGCTGATGAGCCTTTGCGCCTTGACTGGCGGCCGAAAAAAAGCCCATGGCGGCGCTGGCTGGGCTGGGGTTTATTGAATAGTTTGGCACTCCTGTTACTGCTTGGCCAATACACTCACAGTAATTTTGCCGAATTGGCGCGTCAAGACAGCACTCGCCCGTGGTTGGAAAAAGTCTGCCCGCTGCTTGACTGTCAACTTCCCTCTAAAGTTGATGTACTAAAAATAAAAAGCAGTAACTTATTAGTACGCAGTCACCCTGAATTTAGTGGTGCTTTGCTGGTGGATGCAATTATTTATAATCGCGCATCATTTAGCCAACCCTTTCCATTGCTGGAAATGTCATTTTCAGATCTGAATGGTACGCCTTTAGCCAGTCGTTTATTTAAACCACAGGAATATTTAGGCGGGGAGTTGGCCGGACAAGCTCATATGCCACCACAAACACCGATTCATATCGCCTTAGAAATACTTGAGCCCAGCGGTGGCGCGGTGAATTACACCTTAGATTTTGTCTCACCTGACTAAACAGACACTGCAGCACTTATCATTAAGTGCTGCAGTGGTGAGAGGCTCAGGCTAACTGCCGGCCACTTTCATCCGCTCAATCAAGACCGAGCCAGTGCAGACACTGCCACGACGATCAAGGTCATTGCCAATGGCTACGATTTGCTTAAACATATCGCGCATATTGCCAGCAATAGTCACCTCTTGCACCGGGAACTGGATTTCACCGTTCTCAACCCAATAGCCGCCTGCGCCGCGCGAGTAGTCGCCGGTGACCATATTCAAACCTTGCCCCATCAGCTCAGTGACCAGCAAACCACGACCCATTTTTTTCAACAACGCCGCTTGGTCATCATCACCATGGGTAACAAATAGGTTACGCGCACCGCCAGCATTGGCAGTACTGGGCATCCCCAACTTGCGTCCTGAATAGGTACTAAGCATGTAATTGCTCAGCACACCATCCTCAATAAAAGACTTGGCGTAGGTGGCAAGACCATCACCATCAAAAGCACTGCTGGCTAAGCCACCTTTAAGTAGCGGACGCTCATCTAGCGTCAGCCACTCGGGGAATAACGTCTGTCCAAGCGCGCCAACTAAAAACGAAGAGTTACGGTATTGACTGCCGCCGGCAATGGCACCGAGCAAACTGCCAAACAAGCCGCCAGCTAACTCTGCAGCAAACAATACAGGTACATCACAGGTTGGCACTGAGCGCGCACCTAACCGGCTGACGGTACGCTCGGCAGCAATGCGTCCAATCGTGGTGGCATCGGTTAACAAATCAGCACGACGGCCGTAGTCATACCAGTAGTCACGCTGCATATTACCGTCAGCTTCGGCGATCATCACACAACTGATGCTGTGCCGTGTGCCAGCGTGACCGGCAATCAAACCATGGCTGTTACCGTACACGGTACAACCAACATCACTGTTGACACTGCTGCCATCGGCATTACTGATACGCGAATCGGTAGCAAAAGCTGCGGCCTCGCACTCCAATGCCAGTTCAATGGCCTGCTCTGGGCTCAGCTCCCATGGGTGCCATAAGTCTAAATCAGGAAACTCACGCGCCATCAACTGCTCATCTGCCAAGCCCGCAAACTCATCTGCTGATGCATATTTAGCAATTGCCAGAGCCGCAGCGACAGTTTCTTGAATCGCCGTATCACCGCTTACAGTGGTACTGGCCGAGCCTTTTTGTTGACCATGATAGACGGTAATAGAAAAACCCTGATCGCGATTAAACTCAACGGTTTCGACTTCTCTTTGGCGCACACTGGTGGCTAATCCTTGATGGACAGAAACCGCTACTTCACAGGCACTGGCACCCTGCTGTTTAGCCGCAGCCAGAATTTTTTCCACTTCAAGCTTCAGTTCTGGTAACGCTTGCGGACCGACACTTTCACTTACACTCATAGTTACTCCAAAGCATTTTCACAAGACCCTATCAAAGTATCGGCCTTGCTCTGTTATCATAGTGCCCTAATTGATTGGAACACCGTTATGTCTGACTACCTCGACGACTCGCTGGACGAAGAAGAAAAAAGCAAATCACAAATCAAACGTGAAATGCTGGCTCTACAAGAACTGGGCCTGCGTCTTTCTGACCTTAAGCCCGAACTGCTGGATAAAATGCCGCTCAGTGATGAGCTGCGTAGAGCATTAGCAGAAACCTGTAAACATACCGCGCATATTGCTCGTAAACGCCATTCGCAATTCCTCGGTAAGCTACTGCGCAATCACGATATTGACGCCATTATGCAGCCGGTCAACTTGGTTGACAGTCAAACCCGTGAATACAATGACCGTTTTCATGCTTTGGAACGCTGGCGTAACCGTCTTATCGCCGAAGGTGATGCTGCGCTACAAAGCTTTGTTGAAGACTACCCGACCACTGACATTCAGCATATGCGCAGCTTAATCCGTCACGCGCAACATGAGTTAGCGCGTAACAAAGCACCCACTGCATCACGTAAAATATTTAAGTACTTACGTGATTTAGATGAACAGCGCCTCGGCTTAAAATAAATCTAGCATGTTTAGCGTATCCGTTAGCTCAGCTAGCGATACGCTAAACACTGAATTAACCGCCGGTACCACCCACAGTAATGCCATCAATTTTCAAAGTGGGCTGACCCACACCGACTGGCACTGACTGCCCCGCTTTACCGCAGACGCCGACCCCACCATCTAACTCTAAATCATTGCCAACCATGGATACTTGGCGCATCGCCTCTGGACCGTTGCCAATCAAAGTTGCGCCTTTCACCGGTGCAGTAATTTTTCCGTCTTCAATCAAGTAGGCTTCACTGGTGGAAAAAACAAACTTACCGCTGGTGATATCCACTTGCCCTCCACCTAAGTTGGCGCAATAGATGCCGCGCTTGACTGAACGAATAATCTCTTCCGGCTCGCTTTCACCAGCCAGCATATAAGTGTTGGTCATACGTGGCATAGGTACATGCGCATAGGATTCACGACGACCATTACCGGTTGGCGCAACACCCATTAAGCGTGCATTCATGCTGTCTTGCATATAACCACGCAGTACACCATTTTCAATCAAGGTATTGTACTGGCTGGGGGTGCCTTCATCATCAATACTTAATGAGCCACGGCGACCCGCTAAAGTGCCGTCATCAACAATGGTGCACAATGATGAAGCCACTTGTTGGCCGACTTTACCGCTGTAAGCCGAACTGCCTTTACGGTTAAAGTCGCCTTCCAAACCATGACCGACTGCCTCGTGCAACAAGACACCGCTCCAGCCTGGGCCGAGCACCACAGGCAATGTGCCAGCCGGTGCAGCAATCGCTTCCAGATTGACTTGGGCTTGGCGTACCGCTTCGCGGGCATAGCCCATGGCGCGATCGTTTTCTAAGAAATAACGGTAATCACTACGTCCGCCACCGCCAGCACTGCCGCGTTCACGGCGACCCCTATGCTCAATAATCACACTGACATTAAAACGTACCAGTGGGCGTACATCAGCTGCAAGGCGGCCATCGAGAGTCGCCACTAAGATCTGTTCCCAAGAGCCGGTCAAACTCACTGTAACTTGGCAAATGCGTGAATCCAACGCTCGCGTTGCGGCATCAATTTCTTTGAGCAATGCCACTTTTGCTTCGCGGCTGATCACTTCCAGCGGGTTATCCGCTGGATATAAAGGCGCGTGCGCAACCGACTGAATCGCAACAGGCTGCACCTGTTGGCCGGACTGGGCAATGCTGCGTGAGGCCTGCGCGGCCTGTAAAAGAGCTGGTAAGGTCAAGGCATTGCTGTAAGAAAAACCGGTTTTCTCACCGGCAAGCGCACGCACGCCAACACCCTGATCAAGGCTGAAGCTGCCTTCTTTGACGATACCTTCTTCTAAAACCCAGGCTTCAGAAATGCGGTTTTGAAAATACAAATCCGCCGCATCGATGCCAGGTCCAGCCAATTCGCTGAACACTGCAGATAACTGCTCTATCTCTAAGCCAGTCGGGGCCAACAAAACTGAACTGGCGCTGGCTAACAAATCACTCATTGTCTGTCCTCTGTGTCTGTACGCGATAACTGCGCTACAGAAAATCGTTTATGTTGCCATACTGGCATACGTTGGCGGATGGCCGCTTGCTCGGCACGCGGAAAAGCATGGGTAACACAGCCGGCGCCACTGGGTAACTCGGCCAAGACACTGCCCCAAGCATCAATAATGGCTGAATGGCCAAAAGTTTCACGCCCCAAACCATGCACTCCACCTTGGTTAGCGGCCAAGAGCAGGCACTGTGTTTCAATCGCGCGGGCACGTAATAACACCTGCCAATGCGCTGCTCCGGTTAGCGCGGTAAACGCCGAGGGCACGCTAATCAACTCAGCACCGGCCTCACGTAATGCGCTATACAACTCAGGAAAGCGCAAATCGTAACAGATTGTCATGCCCAAGCGGCCAACCGGTGTGTCCACCACTGTACAATTCTGCCCTTGAGCATAACGTTCAGACTCTTTATAACTGCCTTGTTGATCATCAACAGCGGCATCAAATAAGTGCAATTTATCGTAACGCGCAACGCATTCGCCGTCGGCATTAAACAGTAGAGAACTGGCACAGGGTTTACCCTCAACCTCACCTTCCGGCTGCAATGGCACAGTCCCTCCGACAATCCACAAATCCAGCTCACGCGCGGTTTGCGCTAACCAAGGTAAGATGGGGCCTTGCTGCTGCGCTTCAAGGCTGGCGATCTGTGCCACATTGCTATGACCCATGGCGGCAAAGTTTTCTGGCAGCACCGCTAAACGCGCACCCGCTGCAGCGGCCTGCTCTAGCAGCTGGCGAGCACTGACCAGATTGGCAATAATATTCTCACTCGATACCATCTGAATTACCGCAACCGTCATAAACGCTGCACACCTCGCGATTTAGTTAATATTTTTACTGCACTGCTAAACAGCGCACCTGCAATTTTACAGTGTCATCGAGAGGGCACAATAGCTGAGCCGCTTATGCCATACTATTAAGCTTATTTATATTTTATGTGCCTATGCCTCAATCTTTCGACATCGATCACTTGCAATGTGCGCAATGGCGTCAAGCCATCCAGTTGGGCGATTTTCAGCGCGGCAAGGCCTACGCCGCGCAAAACCGCAGCACTGTACTCAACCTGCAAGACTCCACACTAACCGCGCAATGTCAAGGCTCCGCTGGGCAAACTTACCTGCAAACTATTACCTTAGTGGAGCGCAACGACCGCTACGATATCAATGGCCGCTGCTCCTGCTACGTCGGTTACAACTGTAAGCATGTGGTTGCCGCGCTACTGACTCTTGAGCAGATGCAAGAGCACGGCCAAGCACCCGTGCGCCTGCCCAGCGCAACCAGCAAAAAACAAGTGACACAAAGCTTACAGATCACCGATGCGCCTGTGTTGCCACCGCAACCGCAGCTAACCTTTGGCAGCGTAGCACTCAAACGTTATGACGCCCGTACTGCGCGCATGCAAACCACGGTACAGCACCGCGCCGCATTAGCTTTTAACTACCAAGGACATTTATGCAGCGGTAAAACCACGCCTGACTTTCTCGCCAGCACCGGCCCCTACCAACGATTACGCATCAGCCGTGATTTCGAGTTTGAGCGGCACTGTCGCGAGCAATTAAAAAAACTCGGCTGGCTGCTGTCCATGCGCCGCAGCGATGCCGTACCGGAAAGTGCCGGTGATGCCTACGAATTACCCAACGAGCGCGCCTGGCTAAGCTTTATGCAGCAGCCTTTGCACGATTTACAGGCGCAAGGTTGGCACATAGTGATGCTCAGAGACTTTCACTTTAATCTGCTACCTATCGATCATTGGTACGCCAATGTCGACGAGTCGCCCGGCTTGGACTGGTTTTCTGTGGAATTGGGGATTGAAGTGGACGGCAAAGCCATTAGCCTGCTGCCGATCTTATTACAGCTGATTCGTCAATCACCGAAACTGCTCGACCCCGACTATATCGCCCAGCGTGCCGACAGCGATGTGGTGCTCGTGCACGTTGGCAAGCAGGGCCACCGGGTGGCACTGCCTTATGCACGCATTCGCGCTGTGCTCAGCACCTTGAGTGAACTGTATATCCGTGAAGAGCTGACTGATGAACACAAGTTACGCCTGCCCCGCCAAGAAGCCGCACGTTTAACGCAGCTGCAAGCACAAGGCATTGAGTGGCATGGCGGCGCCGGCATTCAAGCGCTGGCTGAGCGATTGGCAGAGCCCTTACACAGTTTAGTTTCAGCCCCTGCAGGCCTTAACGCCACCTTGCGTGATTATCAGCAAGAGGGCTTAACTTGGCTGCAAAACCTGATGCAAATCGGCATGGGCGGCATCTTGGCAGATGACATGGGGCTGGGTAAAACGTTGCAAACCTTAGCGCATATTCTTACTGAGAAAAACGCCCAACGCTTACAGCAGCCGGCACTGATCATTATGCCCACCAGCCTGATCGCCAACTGGCAAGATGAAGCAGCACGCTTTACCCCGCAATTACAGGTTCTCACCTTACACGGCCCACAGCGCCACAGTTTGTTTGCCGAGATGGTTCAAGCGGATATTGTGATCAGTACCTACGCCTTACTCTCGCGTGACAGCCAGCATCTTATCGCGCAGGACTGGCATCTGGTGATTCTCGATGAAGCACAAACCATTAAGAACCCGCGCAGTAAAGCCGCGCTCTGCGCCAGCCAACTGCGTGCACAACAACGCCTGTGCTTAACCGGCACACCACTGGAAAACAATCTCGGCGAACTCTGGTCACTGTTTAACTTTTTGATGCCGGGCTGGCTCGGCGACACTAAAAGTTTTACCCGCCACTACCGCACGCCGATTGAAAAACATGCCAATGAACAACGTTTAACCCACCTCAAAGGCCGCCTTAAACCCTTTATTTTAAGGCGCACCAAGCAGCAAGTGGCCAGTGAACTACCTGCTAAAACAGAAATAACCCAGCACATCGATCTTAGCAGCGCCCAGCGTGACCGTTACGAAACTTTACGTCTGGCCATGGATAAAAAAGTGCGCGATGAAATTCAACGGGTTGGCGTCGCACGCAGTCACATTGTCGTACTTGAAGCATTACTGCGGCTGCGCCAAGTCTGCTGTGACTTGCGCCTACTCAGTGAAGATGATGCGCAGCACTACAGCAGCAAGGACTCAGCAAAAATCATGCATTTACTGCAGATGCTGCGCACCTTTACTGCCGAAGGTCGACGTATTTTAGTGTTTTCACAATTTACCAGCATGCTGGCGTTAATCGCCGATGAACTGAATAAGGCTAAAATTGATTTTGTACAACTGACTGGGCAAACCACTGATCGGCGCACGCCGGTGCAACGCTTCCAAAACGAAGAAGTACCGGTATTTTTAATCAGCCTCAAAGCCGGTGGCGTAGGTTTAAACCTGACGGCAGCCGATACGGTGATCCATGTTGACCCGTGGTGGAATCCTGCCACCGAAGCACAAGCCAGTGACCGCGCTTACCGTATAGGGCAAAGCAAACCCGTCTTTATCTACAAGCTGATCGCGCGCGGTAGTGTGGAAGAAAAAATCCAACACCTGCAACACCATAAAGCGGCCTTAGCCAACAGTATTCTTGAAGGCGGCTCCAGCGCCAGTGCCAGCCTCGATGACGCTACTATTGATGCGCTACTCGCACCACTCGACGTTTAAAAACCTATCGAGTGGCAATACAAATCAAAGAGTACTGATCAAGTAAAGCACCTGTGCCAGCCATCACACTGCGCGACTCACTGCCCCTCAAAAACGCAGGTCTTTGCAGGTCTAATCGAGTATTAAACAACTAGATTTACGCAGGCTTTGCGTGTTCATTCAACGCTTTACTTGGTCGGCATAGGCATTGGAAACGGCATCACATTACCTGCTGCTTCACTGATGCGCGCCACACCTAAGCGCTCCACTTCATCAATGCGCACAATAGCATGCATCGGCACATAACTGCGGATCACACCCTCAAACTGAGCTTTAAGTTTCTCTTCACTGGGGTCCACTACGACTTGGGTGCGCTCACCAAAGACAAACTCTTCTATTTCTAAAAAGCCCCACAGGTCACTTTGATAAATTGCTTTTGCATACATTTCAAAAACTTGACCTTGATTGACAAAGATCACCTTAAAAATCGGGTTTTCATTTTTACTCATAACTGATAGAACTCATTCGTTAACAGCCGCGCAGCTTAACATACTCACTGCAGTTCAACCTCAGTCGCTGATACTTGCTAACACCACTCCCTCTTACAGCTTGACTCACACCTTAGCACCGAACAATTTATTTTAATTTTACACGCCCTAGACTCTTGACATACGAATGAGAATTGTTATTATTAACTCAACTGATCGCAAGATCAGCCGATAACTAAAACCAACAGGTCGGTTTTTTTAAGTTATCTCCTCATCAGGCTAAACACGGTTTTGACCCGCCCTTGCGCGGGTCTTTTTTTATCTTGAAAACATGCATTAGAGCCAATCTACAAACACAAAAAAGCCAAGCACTAGACTTGGCTTTTATAGCAACACTTAAATTTAAGTGTTGCTCTGTAGCACATTAATTAACGTACACCTGAGCGACGCAGTGCAGCAGGAGTGAAATCCCCGGTTGAAGCACTAAAGCCAAACTCATAGGATTGTTTCTCTTCGTTTTTCATACCCAACGCTAAGTAACGACCTGACTGCAGGTCATACAAAGCCTCCAGCGAATACCAAGGCACTTGCTTGTTAAAGTAGTGCAGTGCATGCGCTTCTGCTACACGCCACAAGTTACCACGACCATCGTAATGGTCGATTGCTGCCGCTTGCCAAGTATCTTCATCAATGTAGAAGTCACGTTTTGCATAAATATGACGCTCGCCCTCTTTCAAGGTCGCAGTCACATGCCACACGCGGTGCAGCTCATAACGGGTTAAGTCTTGATTGATGTGACCGGCTTTAATGATGTCATCATATTTAAGCTTCGGTGAATCTAATTCGTAATTATTGTACGAAATGTAGATTTCTTTTTTGCCATTGAGTTTCCACTCATAGCGATCAGGGGCACCATTGTACATATCAAGGTTATCTGAGGTACGCAAACCATCCGCTGCGGTACCTGGACCGTCATAAGATACTTGTGGCGCACGACGTACACGACGCTGACCAGCATTATACAACCACGCCATGCGCGGTTCTTTAATCTGATCCAGTGTCTCGTGAACCAGTAATACGTTACCGGCCAAGCGTGAAGGTGCAGTCACTTTCTGCTTAAAATAAAACAACACGTTGCTTGGCTTGCTTGGGTCGTAGTCTTTGAGCTTGTTCGGGAATACGAACTCATCATCAAAGTACACCAGCGAGTAAGAACCGTTGGTTTGTGGAGTTGCTTGTGTCACATAACGCTTAACACTACCACCACGATAGCGGGTGATATGGTTCCAAATCACTTCCAAACCGTTTTGCGGAATTGGGAAGGCATTCGCCACGCCAAAATCCTGCAAGCCGTTACCACCTTGCACCATTTTGGTGTTCAGGGCATTTGCTTTACTTGCCTCAACCACTTCCGCTGGCATACCTACCGAACGATGAGTTGTATACACAGGCATGCGATAGCTATCAGGGTAGCGTTTAAACATCGCTAACTGACCCGGCGTTAACTTATCCTTATACTCTTCAACATTTTGTGCAGTAATGGTAAATAGTGGTTTTTCACCAGCAAACGGGTTTGCTAAAAAGCCATTCTCGTCCACTGCCGCCGCATTAGTGGCCAAGCCACCAGTCCACTCGGGAATTGTACCTGCAGCATTACCTGCTTTTTCAGCACCAAATGGAGTTAAAGTTGTACCTAATTTAGCTGCTTCATCTGCAGAAACAGCAGCCATGACACTGGCAGCAAACAGCGACAATACAAATGCTGCGCCAGTTTGCATCAAAGTTTTATTTGTTCTCATTGATTCAGTCTTCCTAAGAGTAAAAAAATTGGGAGACACACTACTCAGTGCTGACCCACGCCAGCACTGAGCCCAGTGATTAGAAGTTCAGGCCGAAACTCATAGAAACAAAGTCACGATCTTTTAGCGTATTGTAACGACCATCAAAGAAGTTGGTGTACGACAAGCTGGCGGTATAAGTGTGCTGGTAGTCAGCATCAATACCGAAGCTGACTGCTTTAGCGCCTTCATTAAACTGGCCATTCGGACCATAACCATCCACGTCATGCGAGAACGCCATATTTGGATGCAAGTTAATACCAGCAAACGCATCACTGTAATCTAGGATACCGCGCACACGGTAGCCCCATGAATTAGCTGTTGTGAAACCGTGCATACCGTTCTTAACTCTCGCTGACGGAGTGTCCGGAATGATACTGTCAGGGGAACCGTAAATAGCGTCACGGCCATAATGGACGTCACCTAAACCACCAACATGCGTGAAACCAACCTCACCAACAACAGTGGCACGACTTGCACCTAAAACCTGGTCGAAGAAGTGAGTAAAAGTGGTTTGAATCTGAGTGATTTCTTTACGGTCATAACCACTGTGGAAGTTGCCCCCTTGTGCTAAGGCGCTTGCATAACCAGCCGGTCCCTGAGCTAAAGAAGCACCAATTCCTGTGGCTAACTTTAAGGTCATATCTTGGGTGTTAATTTGTACCGGCGCATTAGGACGGTAGCTGATCTCACCCTGCCAAGCAGTACCTGTAGGTAAAGTGGTTGAGAAACTTAAGCCATATAGGCGAATATCTTCAGGGTAATCCATAAAGTAATTACCATTACCCACCAATACTGCAGCGGCACCTAGCGGCGCACCTTGTGGGCCAAGAATATTACCCACAGCATTACTTGCGGCGCCCAACTTACCTAACATAGCCATATCCATTTGAGTATTTTGCATACTTAAGGAAACGCTGAATAAAACCAATAAAACCAGCCAATCCATGCGGATTTAAAATTCAGCTCTTAAATTTCAACTTCAGGGCCATAAAAAACCTTTTTATCAGCAGTTTTACCCGTTTTTGCTGCTTTTCCCGGCAGCTTACCGGTTTTTAGGCGGATTTATCCCGCCAACGGCATACATCGCTTCGACAAAAACAGGTTTGCCAAGGCAAACAGGCTATAGAGATGGGCTGTGTTTTTCGCCAAGCCACGGTAGCGAGTCTTGCGGTGACCAAAGTGCACTTTGACCCAGTAAAAGGGATGCTCAACCTTGGCGCGTATCCGGCTCTTTAATTTTTCGATTTTGTCAGCCAGTTGACCTTCTTCTGTGCCGCTATCGCGCAGCTTTCGACGCTTTCCATGGCGCATGGCTACCACCCACTCCACATCTTTATCCTTATTTTCTTCCCGTTTGTCAGCCCCCAGATAACCAGAATCACCGTATACCTGCTGTTCCTCGCCGTGTAGCAAAGCATGAGCTTGGTTCACGTCGTGCACGTTGGCCGCAGTGGTGACCAGTGTGTGCACCAAACCGCTAGCCGCATCAGCACCGATGTGAGCTTTCATGCCAAAGTAATACTGATTGCCTTTCTTAGTGGAGCGCATTTGCGGATCACGGCTTTTACTCTTATTCTTGGTGGAAGGTGGTGCGGCAATAATTGTAGCGTCAACCACCGTGCCTTCCTTGAGGTACATGCCCTTGCTCGCCAGTTGGTAATTGACCGCAGCAAAAATTTGTTGAGTCAGGCTGTGAGTTTCCAGCAGACGACGAAAACGCAACAAAGTGGTCGCATCCGGCACGGCATCACGCCCAAGATCAATACCCATAAACAGCTGAATTGCTGCGCTGTCATAAACGGCATCCTCAGTTCCTTCATCGGAAAACCCCATGACCTGCTGTAGGATGTACATACGTAACATGCGAGAAAGCCCCATAGTCGGACGACCTCGTTTGCCGTCAGATTTCGGATAGTACGGCTCAATCACTGATTCCAGAACAGACCAAGGCACCAGAGTTTCCAGATCCATCAACAGTCGATCCCGACGGGTTTGCTTCTTTTTGCTGACGAACTCGGCTTCGGCGAAAGTGATTTGCATGACTGTGGACTCGATACTAATTACGGATTGGACTATTTTACCAAAGGCTGCAGCCCGCTTGGGATTTGTTCAGTGTTTCCTTAAGAATGGCGTACGGCTGTGATAGTTCATAAAGTAGGCACCATACTCGGTATTATCACCGAGCCAGCGGAATGCTGTACCCCATTGCCCACTATCACCCGCTTTATTATCTTTGCCACGCGGAATCATCAAACCTTCGCTGGTGTAATTGATACCTAGACTTTCCATACTCGGAGCCCAAGGCACACCAGCCGCGGCCATCTGATCAATACCGGCAAGCAGGCCATTGGTTAACTGATTATTCAAGATATGATAATTATCATTACAACCATCAGCCGCTACGTCAGCGCTAGAGAAAAAGGTCCCGCAGTTATCTACTACCGTTTGCTTCCAACTCAACTGATAAAAAGCTTCCATCGACAGCTGATCGGTCAAATTCTGCGAAACAAAGAACATATTGACTGGGATCAGTCCTTCTTTCAGCTCTGCGCCTGGACGGCGAAATGCGGACACATCAATCGGGTTAATCGAGTTGATGGAGTTCATAATAAAGGTACTTTCACCCCAGCTCACCACCTGCTTACCTAAACGTACAGTACCTGGCTGATCAGCAATCGAGTAATTGTGATAAACAAACGCATCAAGCAACTCTATGCCGCGGGTCTTAGCGCCCTCTTTACGGCCTTTGTTGCTGATGTCTTTAAATGGACGGTTACCATCTTGTAACTCTGTGTCATACCAATACTTACCACGTAAAAACACCCCAGTGTCTTTATAGCGTAATTCTAAATCATGCAGGCCTTTAAAAATCTGTGAAAAGGTTTTACCGCGCTGAAAGTTTAAACGTCCATCATCCCCAGTTTGGGTGTAACCAGTACCACCATTAGCGTTACCAATAAAACGCATATCACGCTTAGCTGTGGACCAACTCGCGCCAACAGATAAAGCGCTATCAAATGTACCCTCAATTTCACCGATATCAAAAGTGATTGCGGAGGCTGGCCCAGCCAATAATGAGGCGAGGCCAACGGCCATTGGCAGCTTTGCCAGTCGCCATATATGTTGATTTTTTGTAGTCATGAATGCAACTCCGAATGTTATTTTGGCTGTTGGCAGTATAACCAACCACTTTTTTAGGCAAATCAACCAAAAGGCTGATTAGTCATGCTAACCGTTCTAATCTGACGGTTTTAAACTTGATGCACACTCTATCCATACCCTCAAAGCAGTAAGCATGCCAATAAAATCTATGACCTATAAGTCATATGTATACCTCTACAAAGACGTGCCTTACAGGGTCGACAGAAATACCGAAGCACCCACTTGACGCTGCGCAATCTCTTGGCGAATACGTTTTTTATCAAGCTTGCCGACACTGGTCTTGGGTAGTTCGGTAACAACTGTTACCTGCCCAGGTATCGCCCACTTACTGAGCAACCCCTGCTCTACAAAAGGTTTAAGGTGCTGTTTAAGCGCGCGCGCATCCATTTCTTCACCCGTCTGCATAACCAGCATGGCAAAAGGACGCTCGCCCCACTGCGGATCAGGCACTCCGACCACCGCAGCTTCACGTATCGCCGGATGGCGACTGATCAAATCCTCAAGCGCCAGTGATGACACCCACTCACCACCAGTTTTAATCACATCTTTAATGCGATCACGAATATCAATAAAACCCATTTCACAAATAGTGGCAACATCACCAGTATGCATCCAACCATAGGCCCATAACGCTTCCCCCTTCTCAGGTTCGCCCAAGTAATTTTGCGTCAACCAAGGTGCACGCAAGACTAATTCACCCTGCTGCTCACCATCTTGCGCAATAAACTGGCCGTCGGCATCCATTAACGCGGCCTCAACCAAGGGAACAGGAATACCCGCTTTAATCCGGTAAGTGACACGCTCATCCTCGTTGGCTGCTTGCAGCTGCTCATTGAGCACACCAGCTGAAATCAATGGGCAGGTTTCTGACATGCCGTAGGCTCCTGTCAACTGAATGCCCTGTGCCAATGCAGCATCATACAAAGCGCGCGGCAAAGCACTGCCGCCAATGATCAACTTCCAACCTTTAAAATCTTTGCCTTGCGCAGCTTTTGTACTCAGAATCATTTGCACAATGGTCGGTACGCAATGCGAGAAGGTTACTTTTTCACGCTCCCACAGCTCAACTAGCAACTCTGGATCATAACGTCCTGGATACACCTGCTTTAAACCCAGCATTGTCGCCACATATGGCATGCCCCAAGCGTGTACATGAAACATCGGGGTAATTGGCATGTAGACATCATCTGTGCCACATAGACGCACACTGTCAATGCTGCCCACCACTGAGGCCATCGCTAGCGTATGCAAAACGAGCTGACGATGGGTAAAATACACACCTTTAGGATTACCGGTTGTGCCTGTTGTATAAAAAGTGGTAGCAACCGAGTTCTCATCAAACTCAGCAAAATCATAGGCGGGTTGAGCTGCTGCTAATAACACCTCATACTCACCCTCACACTTAGGTAGCTCTACAGCCTGCTCTGGGACATCCGTGAGCAACAACGTTGCTTTAACTGTCGTCAGTTCCCCTGCAATCGTAGCGTACAACTCAGCAAACTCACTATTGACCAAGACAAAGTGATCTTGCGCATGATTCATGGTGTAAAGAATTTGTTGCGGTGATAAGCGCACATTAATGGTATGCAGCACAGCACCAAGCATCGGCACGGCAAACATGCATTCAAGGTACCTATGACTGTCCCAGTCCATCACCGCCACAGTATCACCAGCTTTAACTCCCATGTTGGTGAGGACATTGGCCAAGCGCGCAATGCGCTCAACAAAGGTGGCGTAGCTGTAGCGCAGTTGATCACGGTAGACAATTTCACGACTGCTCTCGTAACGCACACCGGACAGCAAAAGACTTTTAATCAGCAGAGAGCCCGCATGTGCATTTTTAGCAGCAGGCAGGATACGTGTCTGTAACATAGCAACACCTGTTGTTATTTTTAAATGTGTATAACAAAGGTAAGCCAACGCATGCAGCGATGCATCAACCTAAAGGATGAATTGGCTGGAGGCAGCTTAAATTACGGCTGTATAAGCATCCTCGATGCAAAAAAACACAGTCTGCACTTATTCTGCAAACAACAGCCTATGAAGTGAACACAGAGAATGGTGTTTCGTGAGAAATGATAAATGACGCTACTCGGTCAACCAAACCAGACTGGCAAAGCGCCCTGTTACAGACTCGCTGCGGTAGGAATAAAAACGTGGGTCAGTCAGCGTACACAAGCCCCCGCCATACACGGCCTGCACACCGCAAGCAGCTAAACGGATACGTGCCAACTGATAGATATCGGCCAGCCAACGGTTTGGATTGTGACTCGGCACAAAGGCTTGCGCGGCAACAGCATGCTGCTGGACAAAGGCCTCATGCACTTCGCCGCCCACCTCAAAAACAGCAGGGCCAATCGCTGGCCCCAGCCACGCCATAATCTGCTGCGCTGGCACTTGCATACTGGCGACCGTGTTTTCTAACACACCGCCAGCTAAGCTGCGCCAGCCCGCATGCGCGGCAGCAACACAGGTACCGGCTTGATCCGTAAATAAAACGGGCAAACAGTCAGCGCTCATAATGCAACAAGCTAAACCCATCTGTTGGGTAACACTGGCATCTGCTGTGCAAGCCTGTGTTGCATCCGCAGCCACTACACAAGCACCATGCACTTGATCCAGCCAAGTTGGTCGGCATTGTAAGGTGTCGGCCAAATACTGACGATTACGCTGCACTTGCTCCGGCGCATCACCCACATGCTCACCTAAGTTAAAGGATGCAAAAGGCTCGACACTATCACCGCTGCTACGCGTGGTCACACAGGCACGCACATTCCGTGGCGCCGGCCAATCAGGTATAAGCCAATCGGCTGGCCATGCCACAGCTGCACAATTCAACCGACAAACGCCTCACGGTCTTGACGCAGTAAAGTAAGCAGCCAAGTAAAGTCATCTGGCAGTGGTGCTTCCCACTTCATCCGTTTGCCTGTGGCGGGGTGATCAAGCTCTAAAAAGCGCGCATGCAAGGCTTGTCGCGGGAACTCTTTAAGTGCTTGCAGCATGCTCGGGTTTGCCCCCGGCGGGATACGAAAGCGTCCGCCATAGGCCGGATCACCCACCAAAGGAAAACCGACATGGGTCATATGCACTCGAATTTGGTGAGTACGTCCCGTTTCAAGTTTCACCCGCGTATGCGTATGCGATCGGAAACGCTCTAAAACACGGTAATGGCTGACCGCAGGTTTACCGCTTTCAATCACCGCCATGCGTTGACGCTGCTGACCATGGCGACCAATCGGCGCATCAATGGTGGCTCCAGAAGTGATCACACCTACGACAATGGCTTCGTAGGTACGGCCAACACTGCGCGCCTGCAGTTGATCCACTAAACTGGTGTGTGCCTCAAGAGTTTTGGCCACAACCATTAAACCAGTGGTGTCTTTGTCTAAGCGATGCACAATACCGGCGCGCGGCATTTCAATCAGCTCTGGCACATGGAACAGCAAGGCATTTAATAAAGTCCCATCTGGATGCCCAGCTGCAGGATGCACCACTAAGCCAGCAGGTTTATTTAAAACCAGAATTTGCTCATCTTCATACACGATATCCAATGGAATATCTTGCGCGAGCCACTCACCTTGAGCTTCACGCTCGGCAGTCAATTCAAGTTCAGAGCCACTATAAACAGTATCGCGTGGGCGCAAAATTTGGCCATCAACCGTGAGACGATTTTCTTTAATCCAGGCAGTTAAACGTGAACGGGAATGTTCTGGGAACACCTGTGCTGCAACCTGATCTAAGCGTTGACCACCCAGTTCCACTGGAACCTTTGCGTATAATTGAATTGTTTCGATCGTATTTGTTGGCATACTCATCAACAGAGAATGCGTAGGCTTTGGTTTCAAGCGCACGCTTGTGGTTAAATACAGCATTATTTGCCCTGAATCACGATTCAGGGTGTTCACTATAACAGGACGGCTCACTGCAAGTCAGCCGACCGTTTACTGGCGTACCCAATCATGCATCTAAGGCACCTGCTATTTATCGCTCTTTTTACCTTATTAGGCGCTTGTGCGTCCAAGAATATTGAGGAAAATCTAAGCGAAACCGCGCTCTACCAGCAAGCGCAAACAGATCTTGAAAAGAACAACTACTCAGCAGCAGTTAGCAAACTCAAAGCACTTGAGTCACGCTATCCTTTTGGCCGTTACGCTGAGCAAGCGCAATTAGAGCTGATTTATGCATACTACAAAAACGCAGAATCTGAGGCGGTTCGCGCATCAGCTGACCGCTTTATTCGTCTGCACCCACAGCACGCCAATGTCGACTATGCGTATTACATGAAAGGCTTAGCGTCCTTTGACCAAGACCGTGGTTTACTCACACGCTTCTTGCCTCTGGATATGACGCAACGCGACCCTGGCGCAGCACGCGACTCGTATAATGAGTTCTCGCAGCTGACCAATCGCTACCCTAATAGCCGCTACGCCCCAGACGCCAAGCAGCGCATGATTTATTTGCGCAACCTATTAGCGGCCTATGAAGTGCATGTTGCGCACTACTACCTCAAGCGCCAGTCTTATGTTGCCGCATTAAACCGTGGCCGCTATATCGTAGAAAACTTTCAAGAAACACCTGCGGTCGGCGACGGTCTAGCGATTATGACTGAGTCGTACCAGCACTTGGCGCTGCATGATTTAGCACAAACCAGCTTAACCACCTTGCAGCTCAACTACCCTGAGCACCCAAGCTTGGCCAGCGGCACATTTAAAGCGCGTGAAAAAGATATCGATAACCGCTCATGGTTAAGTAAGGCAACTTTGGGCTTTATCGGTGGTAAAGAAGATTTACGTCCACAGCAGACACAAGCCAGCAAAGACGTGATTCGCCAGTATGAAGATGCGGCTGAGCAAGTGCCAGACAGCGTACGCACTGCGATTAATGACGATCAGCCTAAGCGCAGCTGGTTAAACCGCTTAACCTTTGGTGTCTTCGGAAAATAATCCAAGACTGCACCCTGCAAACTAAAAAGGAGGCTTAGGCCTCCTTTTTTAATTCTAACAGCGCAAAACTAGCTGACCTGTACCGCCAACGCATCCTCAATAGCCTGCAACAGCAGCGGATCATCCGGCTCAGTACGCGGTGAAAACCGCGCCAAAACGCGCCCTTCACCGTCTAACAAAAACTTCTCAAAATTCCAAGCAATCTCACCAGGAAACTCAGCCCCCTCTCCTGCTAATAAGCGATACAGTGGATGATTACCTGTACCATTGACTTGCAGCTTTTCTGTTAAAGGAAAGGTTACGCCAAAGTGTTCAACACAAAAATCACGAATCTGCGCAGCGGTACCCGGTTCTTGTTTACCAAACTGATTGCACGGAACCCCTAATACGCTGAAACCTTGCGCCTGATACTGCTCATGCAGTGTTTGCAAGCCTGCATACTGTTGCGTTAAGCCACATTCTGAAGCAACGTTAACGACCAGCAGCAGGCGATCTGCAAACTGCATCAACGGCAACTCAGCGCCATCCAATGCTACGAGCGTTAAATCATGCAAAGCACTCATTTTACGTCCCCTATACCGCTTAACGACAATTCATATGTATATGATTATTGCAGAGTTTCCACGCTTATTCATCCCGGCAATGGGTCAAGCAAACAAAGCCTGCACAGCAGCATGAAACAGTAGATACAAAAAAGGAGCAACCTTGGCCGGTGCTCCTTCAATGCGCCCTCATCAACAGTTTTGCTGTCGGTTCAATCGAACATCGGGTGAGATGATCGAACTTGCTGGACAAACTCCCGGTAAGGCGTTTTAACCTGCACTTCCTCGGTAAAGGCGATGCGTATGGGCATAGATACTGTACAAGCTGTGAACTTGCATTTAGTTTACACAAGAGTTTGCAGTTAATGATTGCGCATTCAGCTTAAAAACACAGCGCAAAGCAAATAAATCTCGCTAAATTAAAAAACCCAGCAACAAATAACCAGTAAGCTATAACAAGAAGCAATCAAAACAGTTAACCGAGGTTTTTATGGACAAACTTGACCGTTACGACTTACGTATTTTGCAAGAATTGCAGAACAACGCTCACCTATCCAATCAAGAACTGGCTGAGCGGATTGGCTTATCGGCCTCGCCCTGCTCGCGACGCGTTAAAACCTTAGAAGAAGAAGGCTATATTCATAAATACGTGGCGTTGCTCGACCGAAAAAAATTAAATCTAACTTTAACCGCCTATGTTTTAATCGGTATGGACCGACATACACCTGAGCGTTTTGAAAACTTTCAAACGCATATTTGCCAATGGCCTGAAGTACTCGAATGCAGTCTCATCACCGGCATGGATGCGGATTATCAACTTAAAGTGATAGTCCCAGATATGGATCATTATCAAAAATTTTTACTCGGAAAACTCACACGAATTGAAGGTGTAACCAGCGTACGCTCAAGTTTTGTGCTCAATCATGTGCAACTCTCAACAGCTTTGCCACTGAGTCACCTGCAGATTTGATAGCAACAATAAAGTCAGCAACATGGACAAGTACCGCCAGTGACCGCCAGTGCCTTTATTTAGCAAAGAACCCGCATCCTTACATCATCACGCTTATGGCGTATAATAATCGCCCATGCTACTGCTCAAGCCAGTGGCACTGCTGATTAAGTGAGTTAGATTAATTCTCTGTAAACACACTGTTTGAGCTTACAGACTCATCACAACAAGCTTCGCACCCTTGTTATAGCATTTGGAATTGCCATGGAAACTGAAACATTTGAAAGCTTAATGGTGACCGTATTAGTCGGCGGTTTGATTTTATTTATGGCTTTTATAGTTTGGGATTTAGCCAAAAAATCTAAAGCAGGACGCTATGGCACTGCTGTGTTGTTTTTTGCGCTAGGACTTGGCGTACTGGGTTTTTTGATTAAAACCATAGTGATTGCAGTAAAAGGTCTGTAAACTTTTCGTTTAGTACATCTAGTTATATCTTCCTCTAGTACCGACAAAAAATGACATCTCGTTTAGTCTAATACCCACCTCCAAGGACACGCCCGATGAAAGCTGCAGATATCGTTATGCAAAGCTACGGCCGTTGCTGCGCAAGCGATGGTTTTTTTGATACATTTTATGAGAATTTTCTTGCCAGCTCGCCTGAAGTGCGTGACAAGTTCGCTAACACCGACATGAAAGGGCAAAAACTATTACTGCGCCAAGGTATCTTAAATGTCGTGCTGTACGCGCGCGGCATGCCAGGCACTAAGCTCAAAGCTCTGGGCTGCTCGCATTCACGTAACGGCATGAACATTCGCCCTGAACTCTACACGCTCTGGTTTAATGCTCTGGCTACGACCGTTCGCGAGCATGATAAAGATAGCAACAATGACACCATCGCAGCTTGGCGCGAAGTCGTGAACAAAAGCGTTGACGTGATTATTGCAGAATATTGATTACCCGCTTAAGCCATGGGCAAATTTAACTATTGCCCATGTCCAGCCCACACACACTGTTAGTTCAATGATTTACTTAAATTGGGTACTGCAAGCTCACACCATTGCCCACTGGCTAAATCAGCTAAGTGCCAATCACCAATCTGCACCCGCACTAAGCGCAATGTTGGCAAACCAACTGCCGCTGTCATGCGTCGAACCTGACGGTTACGCCCTTCATAAATAGTCAACTGCAACCACGTAGTCGGGATATATTTACGCTCACGCACCGGCGGCGTACGCAGCCATAAATCAGGCTCTGCAATACACTCAACCTGCGCCGGTGCAGTTAAGCCATCTTTTAATTCAACCCCGGCACGCAAACGCTGCAATTGTTCATCGTGCGGCTCACCCTCAACTTGCACCCAATACACTTTACGCAATTTGTACTGCGGATCAGCAATGCGTGCTTGTAGGCGACCACTGTTAGTCAATAACACCAAACCTTCGCTATCACGGTCCAAGCGACCCGCAGGATAAACACCAGCAACCGCCACATAGTCTTTTAACGTCGCACGCCCGTGCTCATCGGTGAACTGGGTTAAGACATCAAAGGGTTTATTAAACATTAATAAGCGCGGCTGCTCAGGCTCAACAGCTTTACGCTGCACAGCTGAATACGACGTGCGTTTATAGGATGATTGGCTACGTGTTTTAACGGATTTTTTCACTATTTTTCCTAAACACTTAAGCTGGCGGCAAACTCAGCCAACCAGGGTTCAGCATCCGACTCGGGACTGACTGTTTCGCTGGCGTCCAAGCGCAGCATATCCTGTAATTCAACAACACCCAGCGCGTTGTACAATTCACGAACAGCTTCGCCGCCAGCACAAAAATCATCACCGTAGCACGCATCGCCCAATGCAATCACACCACCCAATACACCACTCCAGCTTGGCGGTTGTTCGAGCAACGCATCCATCAATGGCTGTAAGTTTTCTGGCAGCTCACCCATACCCGTAGTTGATGTAACAAATAACAAGACATCCGGCTCAAGCTCTAATAATTCAGGATGGGTAAAGCGTGGCTTATAAATGACATTCAGACCTGCTTCAACCAATATCTGAGCAGCGTGATGTGCGACATCTTCCGCCGCACCAAATACCGTCCCAGAAATCATCACCACATTAATTGCCATGCTTTACAGTCGCCTCGTTGATAAACCAAATAAAGTATTTTAAAACATCGTGCACAGCTCGCATCATAACAATAAACAACAAAGCTGTAGCCAAGGCTATTCACCTAGTGTTTGTAGGTTGTGCAAATCTTAACTCTAGTATAGCTTTAGCCTCTTTCAGCATAGCGACTTGATATAAAGCATTGCCACATAAAACTGCTTAGGATAAGACCCACTAATGAGCGTTCTCGCCCCTATTCTACTGACTGGTGCCAGTCAACGACTGGGATTGCATTGTGTTCAGCGTTTTTTAGACGCTGGGCAGCCATTGATTATCAGCTACCGTCAAGAGCGGGCCGAGGTCGAGGAATTACGCCGACGCGGTGTGCAGTGTCTTCAAGCGGACTTTGCCAGCGAGCAAGGTATTTTAGATTTTATTGCGCAACTCAAACAGGCGACTCCCATTCTGCGTGCAATTATTCATAATGCCTCGTTATGGATCGCCGAAGATGTTGCGGATGCCAGTGCTTTTATGCAAATGAGCAATGTGCATGTCCTCGCACCCTATTTAATTAACCAACTTTGCGCGCCCTTACTGATGCAATCAGCCAAGGCTGATATCATTCATATCACTGATGATGTCATTCGCAAAGGCAGTGCTAATCGCATTGCCTACAGTGCCAGTAAAGCCGCGATGGACAACCTCACCCTATCTTTTGCCGCTCGTTTAGCGCCGCATATTAAGGTGAACTCGCTGGCTCCAGCATTGATCATGCTGCACGCTGATGATGACGAAGATTACCAACGTCGCGCTACGGCTAAATCTGTCATGGGCACTGTGCCTGGCCCAGAGGTTATCTACCAAAGCCTGCGTTACTTACTTGACACGCCGTATGTAACAGGCACAACCCTTACTGTTAATGGTGGCCGGCATCTAAAATGATGCTTGCTCTGGAGAACTAATAATGAGTGATGACTTAAGCAAACACTACCAGCAAATCTTAATCGGACTGGGTGAAAACCCTGAACGCGAAGGCTTGCTGGATACACCGAAGCGTGCCGCCAAAGCCATGCAGTACTTGTGCAACGGCTATGAAAAAGACTTAGATAAGATCGTTAATGGCGCACTCTTTGAGTCATCCAGCGACGAAATGGTGATTGTCCGTGATATCGAACTCTACTCATTATGCGAACACCATATGCTGCCTTTTATCGGTAAAGCACACGTTGCCTATATTCCGACGGGAAAGGTGATTGGCTTATCAAAAGTCGCACGCATTGTTGATATGTACGCTCGTCGCCTCCAGATCCAAGAAAACCTCACTCGACAAATCGCTGATGCCATGCAAGAAGTAACGGGCGCAGCTGGTGTTGCAGTGGTGATTGAAGCTAAGCACATGTGCATGATGATGCGCGGAGTCGAAAAACAAAACTCAGTGATGACCTCTTCAGCCATGCTCGGTGTATTTCGTAAGTCAGGCACCACTCGCGCAGAATTCTTACAATTGATTCGGAGCCGCTAATTTATGGCACGTTTAGAACAAGGCATGGCGCGCATTCGTATTAAAAATCTGCGTTTGCGCACCTATATTGGGATCAATGAAGATGAGATCCGTAACAAACAAGATATTTTAATCAACGTCACCCTATTCTACCCAGCAGACGATGCCGTACAGATTAATGACATCAATCACGCACTGAACTATCGCACCATTACCAAAGAAATTATCCAGTACGTTGAGGAAAATCGCTTCGCTCTACTTGAGCGTCTCACGCAAGATGTATTGGACTGCGTGATGCGCCACGAGCAGGTACGCTATGCCGAGGTTGAAGTAGACAAACCACACGCCTTGCGTTTTTCTGAGTCAGTATCGATTACCCTCACCGCCCATCGTACGGTTTAGCTTATGTATCTCGCTGAGTTCTTAACAGCAATCAGACAACCCGAACATCGCTTTGCCGACACCTTGGCGTTTATTGATACACACTATCATTACACACCCAGTGCCTTTAACAATGCTGGCCTGCATAATCCCGCAGGTAGCAACCAAGGGTCCTGCAAGATTCTAGGTTTAGCTGTGCTTGAAAAACTCAGCACTGATGATGCTTTATTGGCGTTTGCCGAGCATTATGCTTATGTACTGGCCACGCCAGATGAAACTGAGCATGCCAATATTCGCCAACTGCTTAAACACGGCCTAGAGGCTGTGCATTTCACTCAACTGCCACTACGTCGGCTTGTTATCTAAAGCCCACTGATACAGTGCTTTTTTATGCACACCGGTAATCTCAGCGGCAATGGCTGCTGCACGCTTGGGCGGCAACTCGGCCATTAACAAGGTCAACACACGCTGCGCCTCCAGCGAAACCTCTAAGGCTTCATCAGGCTCTTGATAACCTGCAACCAGCAGCACACACTCACCACGCTGCTGATTAGCATCCGCAGCAATCCAGTCATGCAGCTCATGTAACGGTAGACCTCGGATGGTTTCAAAGGCTTTGGTCAACTCACGAGCCAACACTGCAGGACGCTCAGCACCAAATACATCACGCATATCAGCAACGCTGTCCAATAATCGGTGTGGCGCTTCATAAAAAATGAGTGTGCGCGGATCATGCTTAACTGCAGTCAATCGCGTACAGCGCGCCACTTGCTTGGCCGGCAGAAAGCCTTCAAAAACAAAGCGATCTGAGGGTAAGCCTGCTGCGGACAAGCCGGCAATTAATGCACAAGCGCCCGGCACAGGCACCACCCGCACCTGCGCAGCACGCGCTTGACGCACCAAGTGATAACCCGGATCTGAGATCAGAGGTGTACCCGCATCAGAAATCAGCGCGACATCCTCTCCCGCGAGTAAACGGGTAATAAAGCGTCCGCCTTCTTCGCGCTCATTATGCTCGTGACAAGCAGCCAGAGGTGTACGGATACCGAAGTGCTGCATTAACCGAGTGGAATGCCGTGTATCTTCGGCAGCGATCAAGCTCACCTCAGTCAAAATACGCAATGCCCGCGCACTGATATCATCAAGATTACCAATAGGCGTCGCCACCACATACAATGTACCAAGCGCGCTCGACTGAGATGTGGATGCACTCACAAAACACTCCAAAGATGCAAAATAAAACACTATTGTAGCCTGATTTAGATCGACAAGATCGCACCAATGCCCGTGCTTGGGTACAATCAAGATATTCATTTAAATGTGCCTGGATTGCTTGTCTATGAAAACCTCGTTACGTGTGCTCTCAACGTTGTGCTTGTCTGCTTTTTTAGTGGCTTGCTCCAGCTCTCCAAGCAATACCTTGGGGCAGCTACCACCGACAAAATACAATGACTTAGAGCAATTATTGCTGCAGGCCGAGAAGAAAAGCGACAGCCAAGCGCTGGGTTTGTATCTGGCTGCGGCCGACCTTGCTTGGCAACAACACAAAACACTGCAGGCCCGTGAAATTCTAGAGAAAATTGACTTGAGCCTAGCAACACCCGCTCAGCAGATCTTCGCTAAAACCCTTGAAGCTGAATTAGCCTTAGATCGCCAGCAAGCCAAAAGCGCCTTAAAAGCACTGCAGCATTCAAGTTTTACACATTTAGGTGAAATGCCACTAAGTCAACAAATTCGCAGTCAGCTGGTACGCGCACAAGCGTTACAAGACAGTGGTAAACCACTTGCCGCTGCACGTGAGCGTATTTTTATTGCGCCAATCTTAGATAACGAAAAAGCGCTGGACAACCATCAACGTATTTGGCAACTGCTTAGCGACCTACCACGCACACAACTAACAAATACAGGCGAAACAGATCTTGATGGCTGGCTGGCCTTAGTACGTATCACCAAAGCCACCAGTTCGCTAGAACAACAGCAAACGAATATCAATAAATGGATACTGAATAATCCTCAGCACCCTGCAGCAGTGCAACTACCCGACGCTGTGCTGAAACTGCAGAATTTAGAAGCGCAAAGCATTAAAATATTAGCGCTGTTACTGCCCACACAAGATCCTAATCAAAATGTTGTAACTGCGCTACGCAATGGTTTTTTTGCCGCGCACTATATTGCTCAAGCCAACGGGCAAACAACACCGACGATTCGCTTGTATGATAGTAGCAAGATCACCTCCATGGATGCGTTCTATCAACAGGCGGCAGCAGACGGTGTAGAGCTTGTGGTCGGTCCTTGGGAAAAACCTCTGGTGAGTCAGCTAGCTAACCGCGCACAACTCCCCATCACTACCCTAGCGCTTAACTATGCTGACAATGAGCAACAAGCGCCTGCGCAACTTTTTCAATATGGCTTGGCCGCTGAAGATGAAGCACGCTTAGCGGCTGATCGAGCATGGGCTGATGGCATGCGCCACGCAGCTGCTTTAATACCTAGAAACGCATGGGGCGATCGAGTATTGGCTGCCTTTACAGCGCACTGGCAGTCTCTGGGCGGTGAGTTCGTTGGCGCCAAAAAAATTGATAACCCAACCGAGTTGGTAGGGCAAATTGCTGAGCTATTTGAACTGCGTGCCAGTGAGCAACGCGCCAAGCAACTGCAAGCAACTTTAGGCAGCAAAGTCGCAGCACAACCGGCGCGCCGCCAAGATATTGATTTTATTTTCTTGGCCGCCACCCCAGAGCAAGCACGCCAAATCAAACCAACACTAACGTTTCAGTATGCTGGCGATGTGCCGATTTATGCTACCTCTGCAGTCAACTCAGGCGCTGCAAAATCCTATCCTGAACTGGACGGCTTACAGTTTAGCGAGATGCCTTGGTTCATTGAGTCTAACGACGCTACCCGCCAGCATATCACTTACCATTGGCCACAGGCCTTAGGTAGCATGGGTCGCTTTTATGCAATGGGTGCAGACGCCTATCAATTGGTCAATCAGTTACAGCAATTGCGCATACTGCCTAATAGCAGCGCAGCAGGTTTAACAGGCATACTCAGACTGAATCAGCAACAGCGCATTGAGCGCACCCTATACTGGGCGCAGTTTACCAATAACAGTATTGAACAGTTGAGCGAAGCACAGAGTGACTGAATCAGTAACCCTAGGAAAAATCGTTGAACAGCATGCTTTACGCTATTTGAACAAAGCCGGCTTAAGCGCTCTTGCACAAAACTGGTCATGTCGTTTTGGTGAAATAGACCTGATCATGTTAGAACAAGACACTGTTGTCTTTGTTGAAGTGCGCTACCGAAAAAACAACCATTTTGGTGGCGCACTGGACAGTATTGATCAGCAAAAACGTGACAAGTTGATCAAGACTGCAGAATATTTTTTAAACGAATGCCCACAATGGTTAGAACACCCGTGCCGCTTTGATGTCATTACTGCACAGCCAAGCAGCGCACAAACATTTACCCTCGATTGGATTCAAGATGCATTTGAATCCTAATACTATTTTAGTAAAGGCTGATCCTATGCAATCACGTATTCAACACATGTTTCAAGCCAGCATTGAAACTAAACAGCAAGCACTCACTGTACTGCCACAAGCCATCGAAAATGCTAGCTTGATGATGGTCAGCTCGTTACTCAATGAAGGCAAGATCCTAGCCTGCGGTAATGGCGGCTCTGCCGGTGATGCGCAACATTTTTCCTCAGAAATGCTCAATCGCTTTGAACGCGAGCGCCCCAGTCTGCCGGCGATAGCGCTGACCACAGACTCCTCCACCATCACTTCAATTGCCAATGACTACAGCTACGAAGAAATATTTTCAAAACAAATCCGTGCACTTGGAAAAGATGGTGATGTGCTCCTAGCCATCTCTACCAGCGGCAACTCTGCCAACGTGGTTCAGGCCATTCACGCTGCGCACGACCGCAATATGCATGTTGTTGCTTTAACCGGACGCGATGGTGGTCAAATAGCACCATTATTACTACCCGACGATGTAGAAATCCGCGTACCATCAAATGTTACGGCACGGGTACAAGAAGTACATTTACTGGTAATTCACTGTTTGTGTGATTTAATTGACCATCAACTGTTTGGGAGTGAAGAATGATTCGTAAAATTCTTGCAATAACCTTGCTTGCCGTACTCGTCAGCGCCTGCGGATCTCGCAGTTTTGGCAATAAAATTGATGATCAATTTATCGGGCCAGAAGTGACACGCGCAATTAAAGACGCACACATTGATCTGTCTACAACGACTTCACGCATTATTGTCACCAGCTATAATGGTGTTGTCTTAGTAACGGGACAAACGCCTCGCGTAGAACTTAAAGAGCTAGCAGGTAAAGCAGCGCAATCGGTAACAAGCGCCAAGAAAATCCATAATGAGCTGCAAGTAACAGTGCCAACTTCGGGCTTGGTGCGTAGCAATGATGGCTTACTGACCACCAGCATAAAAAGCCGCATGCTCTCTTATAATGACGTGCCTGCTTCTAAAGTGAAAGTCGTCACGGAGAATGGCGTGGTCTATCTACTGGGCATTATTAGTCGCGCCGAAGCAAATCGTGCCACAGCTGTCGTGCAGGAAGTTAACGGTGTACAAAAAATTGTGCGCTTATTTGAATATATCGACTAGATCTGCATTGCACAGAAATAGAGCTGCACTGGCTTACCCTGTAGTAACACTGCTTGCAGCACATCAAAAGCCTGCAAGCAGTACTACAACAATACAACTATTTAATAATCCGTAAGCTGGGTCGCCCCGCTGTAGGCGGTGTTGGCGGCTCATCATCTGGTTCAGTAGGTTCACTCTCTGTGTCTACTGCATGTAGCGCAGGAGGCTGCTCATCAGCCTCAGCCTCACTCTCTTCAAGCTGCTCCTCATCACCCAGCGCATCTGATTGTGCATCAAAGAACATGCCTTGCCCATTCTCATTTGCATATATCGCTAAAATAGCATCGATAGGCACATAAAGTGAAAATGGTGCACCTGAAAAACGTGCCTCAAAGCTTATAGCCTCACTATCGACAGTAAAATAACGTACTGCAGCGGGTGCAGTATTCAAGACGATTTGTCCGTCGCTAGCATAGCCTGGCGGCACTTTCACCTGTGGATAATTCACATTCACAAGAATGTGCGGCGTGCACTCATTATCAACAATCCATTCGTGTAATGCGCGCAATATGTAAGGGCGACTGGAGTTCATGATCTCTTCACTCCCCTTGTTAAGGACGCATCAAGCGCTCAGCCTCAGATAGGCTGGTCTGGAATGCTTCGCGCTCAAAGTTTCTATCCATATAGTCCAGCAATGGCTGGGCAGCTTTAGGCAGTTCAATGCCTAAGACAGGTAAGCGCCACAACAGTGGCAACAAGTAGCAATCCACCAAGCTCAACTCATCACTCATAAAATATTTCATGCTAGCAAACACCGGCGCAACACCTGTGAGGCTTTCACGTAATTCTTTACGCGCTTTAGTGCGTGCCGTTTCTTTGGTTTTTTTATCAAGAATCAAATCTGCTTGAGCACTCCAGTCACGCTGCACACGGTACGACAACATGCGCGTATTAGCGCGTGCTACAGGGTATACCGGTAACAACGGAGGGTGCGGATAACGCTCATCTAAATACTCAAGAATGACCGTTGAATCGTACAATGCTAAATCACGATCAACCAGCGTCGGTACCGTAGCATAAGGGTTAACCTCCGCTAAGTACTCTGGGCATTCGCCATTTATCACATCCATGATTTCAGCAGTTACTGCCTTCTCCGCTAGCACCAAACGCACACGATGGGAGTACTGGCAGCTCGGATCAGAATAACAGCCCAACTTATTGGGTGCAGACATTGCTTCCTCCTTCACTATTAAATATGCATAAAGCACAAAAACGCACGCGCCCTATAGGGCGCGTGCGTCACTCGATAACTATATTGTTGAGTGTCAATGCACGTCTTTCCAGTATTCACGCTTCAAGAAGTAAGCAAATACAAAGAAGAAGGCAAGGAACAACAACACATATGTTCCGATACGCTGGCTCTTAAGCTTAACAGGATTAGCAGAGTATTCGAGAAATGTTACAAGATTTTTAATTTTCTCGTCAAATTCCACTTTACTCAAAGTACCTGTATTGGGCTCAACAGTCAGTTGATCACAAGATTCTTGAGTGACTGGCACGCCAGTTAACGGATCAAATACTTTCTTTCCGTCTTCTACAATCTGAACTTGCGTACAACCAATTGTTTGCTTTCCTTGCAAGCCTACTAAAACGTTAGGCATGCCCACCAATGGAAAGACTTTATTGTTAACACCATATGGACGTGATGGGTCCTCATAGAATGTACGTAGATAGGTATACAACCAATCCGCACCACGTACACGAGAAACCAAAGTCAAGTCAGGTGCTGGAGCACCAAACCATGCTTTAGCATCAGCATCTTTCATGCTGGACTTCATATGATCACCAAACTTAGCGTCTGTTAACACCAAGTTTTCCATCATTAATGCTTCACTGATACCCAGATCATTAGCGACACGCTCATAGCGTTGGAATTTTGCACCATGACAACCCATGCAATAGTTCACAAAGGTTTTTGCGCCATCTTGCATAGCCGCTTTATCAGTCAGATCAATTGAGACGCTATCCAATGGATAGGCACCACCTGCAGCAAAACCAAACATAGGAATTGCAGCCAAAATTAACGCAGCAATTTGCTTTTTCATTAGCCAGTCACCCTTTCCGGAACCGGTTTAGTCTTCTCCATTCTGGTATAAAAAGGCATCAGAATGAAGTACGCGAAGTAAAGAACAGTACAGATTCGTGCAACCAGTGTACGCTCTGGCGTTGGTGCTAACACACCTAACACACCAAGAATCACAAAGCTGATGCAGAATACGAGTAACCAGATTTTGCTTATCCAGCCCTTGTAGCGCATGGACTTAACTGGACTACGGTCCAACCAAGGCAATACAAACAAGACTGCAATAGCACCCCCCATTGCCACAACACCCATTAACTTATCAGGTACTGCACGCAAAATTGCGTAAAACGGAGTGAAATACCAAACCGGAGCAATATGCAAAGGTGTTTTTAGCGCATTAGCTTGTTCAAAGTTCGGTTTCTCGAGGAAGTATCCACCCATCTCTGGGAAGAAAAACACGATAAAGCAGAACACAAACAAGAAGACGATCACACCGACAATATCTTTTACTGTGTAGTACGGATGGAAAGGAATACCGTCTAAAGGAATACCGTTTTCATCTTTATGCTTTTTGATATCAACGCCATCTGGGTTATTTGAACCCACTTCATGCAGTGCTAAAATGTGTAAAACAACCAGCGCTAACAAGACGATAGGTACAGCAACAACGTGCAAGGCAAAGAAACGGTTAAGCGTGATACCTGAAATCAGATAATCACCACGGATCCACTCAGTCAGATCAGCACCGATCACTGGAATTGCACCAAACAGTGAAATAATCACCTGTGCACCCCAATATGACATCTGCCCCCATGGCAGCAAGTAGCCCATAAAGGCCTCAGCCATCAGCGCCAAGTAGATCAGCATACCGAAGACCCAGACCAACTCACGTGGCTTCTGGTAGGAGCCATAGAGCAAGCCGCGGAACATATGCATGTAAACGACGATAAAGAACGCTGAAGCACCGGTGGAATGCAAGTAACGCAAGATCCAACCGTACTCAACATCACGCATGATGTATTCAACAGAAGCAAAAGCACCTTCTGCAGAAGGCTCATAGCTCATCGTCAACCAGACACCTGTTAGCAGCTGGTTGACCAGCACCAACAACGCCAGTGAGCCGAAGAAATAATAGAAGTTAAAGTTTTTAGGTGCGTAATATTTGGATAAATGATCTTCCCACATCTTGGTGGCGGGGAAGCGCGCATCCACCCACTCCATGAACTTACTCATCAGACTGCTCCCTCATCAATACCAATAATGACGACATTATCCGTCTCATAAGAATGCGGAGGTACCGGCAAGTTCAGCGGTGCAGGCTGTGCCTTGTATACACGCCCCGCAAGATCATAGCGTGAACCATGACACGCGCAGAAGTACCCGCCAACCCATTCAGGCCCTAAGTCTGCAGGCGCTACTTCTGGCCTAAAGTTGGGCGCGCAGCCTAAGTGCGTGCACACACCAAGGAGGAGCACTATTTCAGGCTTGATGGAACGTTCTGCAGGATCAACATAGGTTGGCTGGTCTGACGCTTGAGATTCGGGATCAGCAAGATCGCCTTCAATTTTTTTCATCCCCTCCATGATCTCTGGAGTACGGTGCAAAACAAAAACAGGCTGACCACGCCACTCAGCAACAATCTGTTGACCTGGTTCAATTTTGCTTATATTGACTCGCACCGGTGCTCCCGCGGCTTTCGCCCTAGCACTGGGGGCCCAGGACCCCAAAAACGGGATCGCAGCCCCTGCCGCTCCAGCCGCACCCACCACAGAGGTGGCTGCCACTAGAAAGCGACGTCGGCCGGTATTCACGCCGTCATTGCTCATTAAGTCGTCTCCCATCAGCTATGTAGCCTGTTGTCAGGCTTTGTAATAAGAAAAAAGCTACTTACATTCTTGAATGTAACAAATGGTAAAGAAAAGGTCTCTTCTTGACAAGTTTATCGTACATCGCAATTCAAGTGAGAGCTTGCCACACCAGAAGAAGCAAGCGAGTGGCAAATTGTCACACTGTGAATTAGATACAAAAAACGCCCTGATTCCTTACGGAAACGGGCGTTTTTTTCTGCAGCAAGTACCGATCAGCGCTTAGAGTACTGAGGACGCTTACGTGCTTTACGAAGACCCACTTTCTTACGCTCAACTTCACGCGCATCACGCGTAACAAAGCCAGCTTTACGCAGCTCTGGACGTAAGGTTTCATCGTAATCCATCAAAGCACGAGTAATGCCATGACGAATTGCACCTGCTTGACCGCTTGCACCACCACCAGCAACGGTGACCATGATGTCAAACTTCTCCAGAGTATCTGTAAGTTCTAGCGGCTGACGAACCATCATTCGTGCAGTCTCACGACCAAAGAAATTTTCTAGGGTGCGGTTATTAATAGAAATACTGCCTGTACCCGGACGTAAAAAAACGCGTGCGGTTGCAGTCTTGCGACGGCCTGTGCCGTAATTTTGAGTCGCCGACATAATCAACTATCCCGTTAAATCTTAAGTTCTTGGGGCTGCTGTGCAGCGTGCGGGTGGTTAGTACCTGCATACACTTTCAGCTTGCGATACATGTCGCGGCCCAGCGGATTTCTTGGAAGCATACCTTTAACAGCGGCTTCTAGAACGCGTTCAGGTGCTTTAGCAATCAATTTCTCAAAGCTAATTTCCTTGATACCACCAGGAAAACCAGAGTGTGAGTAATAGATTTTATCTGATGTTTTATTACCAGTAACACGAACCTGCTCTGCATTAATAACAACGATGTAATCGCCAGTATCAACGTGCGGAGTATACTCAGGCTTATGCTTACCGCGCAAACGGCTGGCAATCTCAGTGGCCAAACGACCCAGGGTCTGGCCTGCAGCGTCGACGACATACCAGTCGCGCTGAACAGTTTCATTTTTTGCTGTAAAAGTTTTCATTCGCTATGGCCTCAGGGCCGTCTTAAAAATAGACGGCAAATCCTAATGAATAGTATTGTCTTTGACAAGTCAAAGTAAGCTCATATGACAGACGCTACTTAGGGGCTCGGGTCTATCACGTCTGCTATGGCTCTAAATTCGGTAAATTTGCATCGTTTACCTTCTGTCTTGCATTGGGCTAGGCATTGCCCACAAAACAGCCGCGTAATTATGACTGCTGGTGAGAAAATTGCAACCGCTTAATGGCTTACATGCGCATTACAGCTGATTTTTATAGTTAAACAGTGTTATCACCACATTTTTGCTTTCTTTGCGAGCACTATAAGCACCTATATTTAGAGCGCTATATATTGCAAATACACTCTAAAAACATACCAGCCGCTCAGGTACTAGCTTTACCTAGGCTGCATAGGTCTATAATAGCACGGCACTCATTTGTGGAGCCATCATGTACATTCCGCCATTATTTTCTGCTTTACGGCAATCATTTGCCGCTGGTTATACGCTAAATTCTTTACGCGGCGATATTAGCGCTGGGTTAACTGTGGGCATTATTGCTATCCCTCTGGCGATGGCGCTTGCTATTGCAGTCGGGGTGCCACCGCAGCATGGACTGTACACAGTTCTGATTGGCGGTTCGGTCATTGCCTTAACTGGCGGCTCACGCTTTAACGTCTCCGGCCCAACTGCGGCCTTTGTCGTGATCCTACTACCAATAACCCAACAGTTTGGGGTCGGTGGTTTATTGCTTTGCACGGCGATGGCTGGCGTTATTTTAATTGCCATGGGCGTTTTACGTGCCGGCGCATTATTGCAGTTTATTCCCTACCCAGTAACACTCGGTTTTACCGCCGGAATCGGTATAGTGATTGCCACACTGCAAATTAAAGATGCCTTTGGTTTAAGTAATATAGAGCCTGCAGCCAACTATGTAGAACAAATTGGCGCGCTAGCGCATGCTATGCCGAGCATTCAACTGGGTGACACACTGGTTGCTGCTATTACACTATTAGTTCTAATCATCTGGCCACGTTTTGTACCAAAAATCCCCGGACACCTAGTGGCTTTAGCGATAGGTAGCTTTATTGGTCTAGCTTTAAATAATGCAGATATTTCTGTCGCCACCATAGGCGATCGATTCAGTTATGACGTTGACGGCGTCAGCCATCCGGGCATTCCACCCTTTCTACCCTCATTTATGTGGCCTTGGGAGTTTTCCGGCCCCAGCGGCGCACCACTGGTACTGTCTTTTGAATTGATTAGACAGCTGCTCGCCCCTGCTTTTGCAATTGCTATGCTTGGCGCAATTGAGTCATTGCTCTGTGCCGTCGTATCAGACGGCATGGCAGGCACCAAGCATGATCCAAACGGTGAGCTGTTGGGTCAAGGTATTGGTAATATTCTTGCTCCAATGTTTGGTGGAATTACCGCCACAGCAGCCATTGCTCGAAGCGCAGCTAACGTTCGAGCCGGCGCTTTCTCACCCATTGCAGCCATTATTCATGCCGGTGTAGTTTTACTCGCTGTAGTATTTTTAGCCCCCATGTTCAGTCATTTACCGATGGCCGCACTCGCCGCACTGCTACTAATGGTTGCATGGAACATGAGCGAGCCCAAGCATGTCATACATACCCTACGCATATCACCACGTAATGACGTGCTTATTTTACTGACCTGCTTATCACTAACTGTGCTCTTTGATATGGTTCTAGCCGTTGGCGTTGGCTTATTATTAGCGGCAGGCTTATTTATCAAAAGAATGAGTGATCTAACTGACACAACCAGCGTTTCACGTGACGATCATGATATTGCTGCGCTGCCTGACTCTGTGACTGTTTATGCGATTCGCGGTCCCTTATTTTTTGGCGCAGCAGAAAAAGCGTTAAGTGTATTGCGCAAATTCAACCCCGAGATACGTGTCGCCATTATTGATCTTCGCGCAGTGCCCATGCTCGACATGACCGCACTTGCGGCATTAAGTAATGTTTTGAACGACTATCAAAAGAACAATATTGGCATTATATTTCTTGGTGCATCGGCTAGAGTACGCCACAAAATGCGTCGCGCAGGTATCAGCTTGGGACACAAAAAACTAACCTATGTCAGTAACTATACAATGGCGCAAATACGCGCGCAGAGCTGGCTAGATGCCGAATCTAATCCGCACGATGAAACACCTAACGTATCGCCTTAATCCATAGAGTAGAGCGCTAGTAGCACAACTGCAGCGCTCTAAATATTCATGGTAAATTTGATTTTATGAATACATACACCTCTCGTCCTTCTGTACTTTGTTTATCAGGTCACGATCCTGTCGGCGGCGCAGGCTTACAAGCCGATATTGAAGCATTAATCGCACAAGGCTGTCATGCCACCCCTGTAATTACTGCATTAACCATTCAAGACACTGTCAATGTCAGTGATTTTAAAATTCTTGAGTATGACTGGGTGATCGCGCAAGCGCAGGCAATTCTGCAAGATATGCCTGTATCAGCAATTAAGCTGGGCATGCTCGGTTCACTTGAAATGGTTGATACAGTCGTAGAAATTATTCAGCAATTGCCTGAGACACCTTTTGTTTGCGACCCCGTGTTGCGTGCCGGTGGTGGTGGCGCTTTAGGTAAAGATGAAGTCGGCTACGCCCTACGCAGCAAGTTGATGCCGCTGGCGACGATTGTCACGCCCAACCTACCTGAAGCGCAGATTCTCGCTGAATTACCTAAAGGTAGCGCGGATGAATGCGCTCAAGTACTGCTCAAGTATTGTGACAACTTACTGATTACCGGCGGTCACGGCGATGAACAGCAAGTGCATAACCGTTTGTATTGTACGGACGGAAGCACGCATACTTTCACCTGCGCACGCTTACCCGGCGAATATCACGGTTCAGGCTGTACATTGGCCAGCACCTTAGCGGGCCGCTTAGCGTTAGGTGAAGAATTAATCAGCGCAGTTGAGTCGGCACTGAACTATACCTGGCGCACCTTACGTGATGCTGAAGCCCCAGGACGCGGTCAGTATATTCCACGCCGCCTACCCTTAGATTTTTGCCGTCCATGAGTCAAAAAACCAAGTTCTTACATGGTTTATATGCCATCACCGACTCAGTCCTCTTAGCTGACGGACGACTACTGCCCTACTGTGAAGCAGCGCTACGTGGCGGTGCAAAAGTATTGCAATACCGTGATAAATCCAGCGATACAGCCCGCCGTTTGCGTGAAGCGGATGCCTTACAAGCACTGTGCAAGCGCTATGATGCACGCCTGATTATTAACGATGACATCAGCTTGGCCGCTGAGCTTGGTGCCGATTTACATCTTGGCCAAACAGATGGAAGCCTGCTCAGTGCACGCCAACAACTGGGCGCAGACGCCATTATCGGTGCTACCTGCCACGCGCAACTTGTACTCGCCGAACAAGCCGTTGCACAGCAGGCTGACTACATTGCTTTTGGTCGCTTTTATAATTCACAGACCAAACCTGGGGATGTTTTAGCAAGCACCGAACTGCTTCAGCAAGCACAACAGCTTAATTGCCCAGTCGTCGCTATTGGCGGTATCACTTTAAACAATGGTAGCGAACTGATTAAATATGGCGCAGCAATGCTCGCCGTGATCCATGGATTATTCGCAGCAGATTCACCTGCTGAAGTCGAACAACGTGCGCGCGCCTTTAGTGCGCTTTTTAATGCTTAATTTTTGCAGCGACAGGCTCACTGCTTTTCTTAGATGAGGTTTTTAATGTCACGTTCAGCATCTCTTTTTGAACAAGCCCAGAAGCATATTCCAGGTGGCGTCAACTCACCGGTACGCGCCTTTGCTGGTGTGGGTGGTACACCATTATTTTTTAAACATGCCGCCGGCGCTTATGTTGTCGATGAGGACGATAAGCGCTATGTGGATTATGTCGGCTCATGGGGTCCAATGATTCTTGGCCACGGTCATCCGGACGTATTGGCTGCGGTGCGCGCGCAAATAGATCACGGTTTATCCTACGGCGCACCCACTGCGCTAGAAGTAGAAATGGCCGACTTGGTCTGCAGCTTAGTACCCTCTATGGATATGGTACGCATGGTCAGCTCCGGCACTGAAGCCACCATGAGTGCGATTCGCTTGGCACGCGGCTACACCGGACGCGACAGCATTATTAAATTTGAAGGCTGCTACCACGGTCACTCTGACAGCCTGCTGGTCAAAGCCGGCTCCGGTGCACTGACCTTAGGTGTGCCCAGCTCTCCGGGCGTTCCTGCTGCCTTTGCTCAGCACACCATCACTCTGCCATTTAACGATATTGATGCAGTCGCTGAGTGCCTGGCTGAGCAAGGCCAAGACATCGCTTGCATTATTGTTGAGCCGGTGGCCGGCAATATGAACTGCGTGCCACCTGTACCCGGCTTTCTCGAGGGCCTGCGCGAGCAATGCGATAAGCATGGCGTGGTATTGATCTTTGATGAAGTGATGACCGGTTTCCGTGTTGCTCTGGGCGGCGCACAAGCGCACTTCGGCATCACACCAGATTTATCCACATTCGGTAAAGTGATTGGCGGTGGTATGCCAGTGGCCTGCTTTGGCGGTAAAAAAGAAGTTATGTCTCAGATTGCACCGCTGGGTCCTGTTTACCAAGCCGGTACTTTGTCTGGCAACCCGCTGGCAATGGCTGCTGGTATCGCCACGCTAAAATTGATTAGCCGCCCAGGCTTTCATGATGAACTGAGCGACTACACTGCACGCTTGTTGCAAGGCTTACAGGAGCGCGCAGATGCTGCTGGCATTCCATTTACCACCACGCAAGCGGGCGGTATGTTTGGACTGTTCTTCACTGAGCGCAAAAACATCACCAGCTTTGAGGATGCGACCAGCTGCAATCTTGAACACTTCAAGCAGTTCTTCCATCTGATGCTTGAAGGCGGCGTGTATCTGGCGCCAAGTGCTTTTGAAGCGGGCTTTAGCTCCATTGCGCTGGGTGATACGGAGTTACAAATCACGCTAGACGCAGCTGAAAAAGCTTTTGCCAAAATGAAAGGATAAGTTTTCTCGCTGGATAAAAAAACGCCCGTTAATTCGGGCGTTTTTAATTGTTTAATATAGAATTTATGACTTCTCGTTTTTGGTCGCGCTCGTGACTTATCTCCTGCAACAGTTAATTGCATAACGCTTGTTACAGATATTTGCGTCGGGCGTACTGCATTATAGCTGTTGTTCCGTCGACGAACCCATCCGGGGTTCAACGCCGGCGCTGCGCCATCCCTGGCTTCGCTCGTCACAGCTACAATGCAGCACTTGTTAATCATCGATTCCGCCAGCACGTTCGCGCTAGGCTCGACAAGCAACATTCGCGTGAATCTCAACGCCAACTAAGCACAGCCAAATACCCTGTTTGATCACAAGCAAGTGCAGTAAACAGAGCCCTACTCAAAACATGCAAAGCACATCAATGCTCAGAAGTGCCTCGATGGTGACGCGGCAAGCGTAGCCATGGATGGCGTAGCGCCCGAATAAGGTCAGGATGACCTTTTGAGGGAAAAGCGACACTAGCGAGGCACGCCCACACACGCATGCTGGCTCAACTCACCGCCCCGCACACTCAAATCAAAACAACGCTGAGCCCTACTACAAAGATGAAAATCACACCAACACAGATAGCGTGCTCTAGCTTTACATGTTTATCAACAAGGAACGCTCTCAGCTAAAAAACAAGCTACTCACCCAACCGCTTAATCACATCAGGCAACTGCGAAATCCGACTCACCTGCGCATCCGGCTCACGCTCGCCGGTCCAGATTTTCTGTTCTGGATTGAACCAAATCGTCCGCATGCCTACTTGCTGCGCACCAAAAATATCGTCCTGTGGATGATCACCAATATGAATGCTGTGCGCTGGACTCACCTGCGCTCGCGCCAGCGCAGCCAAAAACACCTGCGGCTCAGGCTTAGCCACACCAAGCATATCGGCATTGAGAGCAAAGGAAAAATAGCCACCAAGCCCCACCCGACGCACATCAGCATTACCATTACTCAGCGCCGCCAACATATAACGGCTGCGCAAATGTTCCAAAGTGGGCAACACATCAGCAAACAACTCTACATTTTGTCGCGCTGCCAGGAACACCTGAAATGCCTGCTCAGCAAGCTCTTGCGCCTCACGCTGAGCATAACCTGATTGCAACAAAGCCCGTAATAACACCTGATAGCGAAGCTCGCTAACGCGACGATCCAATTCAGGCTGTTGCTGCACCACTTCGCTGCGTAACCGCTGTAAACGCTCAGGAGTTAAGGCTTCCAAACGACTGGCATGTTCAGCCAACCAAGCACGCAAGGTATTATCAGCAGCAATAATCACCGGTTGCACTGACCACAGGGTGTCATCTAAATCAAAGGTAATTAAACGGATACTCATTCTGTTGGTTTGCGCCTCGCTCGCGGATGCGCTTGGTCATACACTTGCGCCAAGTGTTGAAAATCAAGATGGGTATAGATCTGCGTGGTACTGATATCGGCATGCCCGAGCAGTTCTTGTACCGCACGTAAATCGTGAGATGACTCCAGTATATGGCTAGCGAAAGAGTGCCTAAGCATATGCGGGTGCAAGTGCTGTCCCAGCTCGCGCGCACCCGCTTGGCGTACACGCTCACGCACCAATTGCGGACTCATACGGCGACCACGCACACCAATAAATAAGGCCTGATCTTTAGCCTGCACCTGCTCACGAACGCTAAGCCACCGCTGTACTGCGGCAATCGCTTTGCTGCCCACTGGCAACATGCGCTGTTTATTACCCTTACCGAGGACCAAAACTAAGCCTTGCTGCAGATCGATGTCGGCTAGGTTTAAACCCACCAATTCTGATAAGCGTAAACCCGACGAATACAGCAACTCTAAAATAGCGTGATCACGGCAGGCAGCAAAATCATCGGCAACTGGGCTATCGAGCAATTGTTGGGCGCGGTCGACATCCAGTACTTTAGGAAGCTTACGTGCACCTTTAGGCGGGCGAATACCTGCTGCCGGATCATGCCGGCATACCCCTTCACGCACTAAATACGCATAGAGTCCACGCAACGCTGACAGCAAGCGCGCAATGCTGCGCCCGACTAAACCACCTGCATGCAACTCGGCAACCAACTGGCGCACATCAGCGACTTGCAAATCACTCCAACTGTCTAGATTTTGACGCTTAGCAAACTCTAAAACTTTAGCCAAATCACTGCGGTAGGCACTTAAAGTGTGCGCCGAGACCTGGCGCTCAGTCTCTAGGTACTCAATAAAAGCAGTGAACTGAACATACATAGAGCCCCTCACATAATAGGTGTTTATTTAACCGCACGCAGTGATGCCAGCATCGGTGCTAAAACTCGCGCTAGCACATCAGCAAGGTAGCTTAGAAATAATGTATCCACAGAGTTACTGTAGTGCTGTTGATCGCTACTGCCCACCGCCAGCACACCCTGTATACCTTGGTAATCTAGGGCGACAACAGCAGCTGACTTAATCTGCGTCCGCCTGCTCATCACCAAATAAAAACTCGAGCTGTTTAGGACGCAATACACCACAAAAAGCCTTACCGCCAACTAACAAGCCACCAATTTGTTGCTGGGCAATCTTCAGGCTGGTGCTACGCCCAACACTGATTTGCTTATCACTGAAGACGATCAACCCTGAAAACGGCACCTTAAATGAATGGCGCAAACTATCATCCACCACGCCCACCAGTTCATCCAAGGTTTGCACATCCAACACTTCTAACACTAAGCGTCTGACTTTAGCAAAGAGGCGGTCATTATCGCGTGCGACATCCATTAAGTGCGCTAAGCGGTTATGCATATCCGCATTACGATCACGTAATACCATCATCTGGCGCTCAACAAGAGAAATTGAACTGCCACGCGCGTGCGGAATTTTCATCTGCGCGAGCAAGTCATCCTGTCCAATAAAAAACTCAGGATGACTCTTTAGGTAAGCGATGACCTGTTCTTCAGTTGATATTTCCAGTTGCTGTGGATTACTCATAAACGAATCTGCCCTTCATAAATACGGGTTGCAGAGCCAGTAAAATGCACCTGCGTATCATTTTCCAGCCACTCTAGCTGCGCCCTAGCTGTGCCATTGGAAAACTCAACATGCGCCTGCCGATTGAGCCAACCCTGCTGCATGGCTGACACAGTCACAGCACAAAGGCCAGGGTTGAAACTATCAATCACATCAGCGCCCAACTGCCACATTTGCACGCTTAAATGAGTTCGATTTTGCACTTGGACAACACTGATTATAGTGCCGCGCGGCAAGCTCGCGTGCTCTTCTAAGTTTTCAATCAACTCAGCCATCGGTACCTGCGCCACATCTGCCGCGCGCAGTACAGCATGCAAGCCATTGGCCGCCAACATCGAAAAACTGCTGTCAAGTCGCCACGATGTTGGGGCGTGCTGCTCAATAAAGCCTGGCAGCAAGGTGACAGACTCCGTCAGAATTTCTGGCCGCTCTAGCGGTACAGTCACCGAGCCATCTGCATGCACTTGTACATCCAACACAGCATGGCGTACTTCAACACGCATCTGTGCCTTGGAAATTAACCGCTTATCAGCAACCAAGCGCACCACACAGCACAAATCACTGGCTAGCCAGTCCACTTCTGCACCATCACCATCAAATATGCGACAACTGAAATCAACATCAGGATGCTGCGGCACTTCAATCAAGGCCAAACGCTGAAAACCAACACCACAACGTCGATCACTCCAAGCACGCATATGCTGCGGCTGGATATAGGCATACTGGCTGATTAAGTCGATGACCATCAAATCAGAACCTAAGCTGTGCATTTTGCTAAAACGCAGCAGCATGCTATGACTCCGGCAGTAAACTTTCGTGAGCGAATAACTCTTTTATACTTTCACGTCGGCGTACTTGATAGGCCTGCTCGCCATCAACCACCACTTCAGCTGCACGACCACGGCTATTGTAATTTGAACTCATAACAAAGCCATAAGCACCGGCCGAGCACACCGTCAGTAAGTCACCTGCAACTAACGTTAAGTCGCGCTCTTTAGCAAGAAAATCTCCGGTTTCGCACACAGGTCCAACAATGTCATAGCAACGCGGCATGCCTGTGCGTGGTTTAACCGGCTGCACATCCATCCACGCTTGATACAGAGCCGGACGTAGCAAATCATTCATCGCTGCATCAACAATGGCGAAATCTTTGTGCTCAGTATGCTTAAGGTATTCAACTCGAGTCAGTAACACACCGGCATTTGCCACGATATAACGACCCGGCTCAAATACTAAGGCTAAATCACGACCCTCAATGCGTTTACGCACTGCTGCCATATAGTCACCAGCACACGGAGGTTCTTCATCTTGATAACGTACACCTAAACCACCACCCAAGTCTAAGTGACGAATCGTGATGCCGTGCTTGGCTAGTCGATCCACCAGCAATAACACTCGATCGAGCGCGTCTAAAAACGGCTCAAGGGTGGTCAACTGCGAACCGATATGACAATCCACACCCTTGATCGCGATATTACTGAGAACCGCCGCATGCAGATACACCGTCTCAGCGATATCAATATCAATACCGAACTTATTATCTTTCAAACCCGTTGATATATAAGGGTGGGTACCGGCATCCACATCTGGATTAACTCGCAGGGAGACTGGCGCAATGACACCCAAATGCGCAGCAACCTCCTGCAGTCGATCCAGCTCATCCACCGACTCAACATTAAAACAGTGCACACCCACTTCTAAAGCACGCTGCATTTCTTCACGGGTTTTACCCACACCGGAAAACACCATGCGCTCAGGTAAGCCACCAGCAGCCAGCACACGCTCTAGTTCGCCAACCGAAACAATGTCAAAGCCCGCGCCTAAACGCGCCAAAATATTGAGCACAGCAATATTAGAATTCGCTTTCACCGCAAAACACACCAAGTGCTCAACACCTTGTAAAGCATCAGTGTAGCTGCGGTATTGTGCCTCAATGTGGGCACGAGAGTAGACATAAGTTGGCGTGCCAAACTGCTCAGCAATGCTGGATAACGCAACATTTTCTGCGTGCAGCTCACCCTTTTGATAAGTAAACGCTTGCATATCAGCCCCCATTAGAGTTCATAACGATCTTTGCGGTGCTCATGAGCTGCTTTCTCATCATCCGGATCATACAAGGGACCTTTTTGACCGCAGGCGCTTAAGCCCATTAACATCACAGCTAGTACAACAAATGGAAGCACAATACGCTTCATAATAAATCCTTCGTAAAATTCAATAATGCATTGAGTATACCGACCCCTCATAATCTTGCCTATGCGCAGATCGGCTCACAACACTAGGATAGTCGTGAAAAAGACGTATTATTGCTTATCTGTGCAACTTGTTTGATAAACACGCCCTGTTTCGCCATTAAAAATATAAAGGAGCTCGTAATGAGCCTGACCGACAGCCAGTTCCACGACCTTGTTGATGCCACCCAGAGAAACCTCGAAGACATTATTGACGCTAGCGATGTCGACATTGATATTGAGAGCAGCGCTGGTATTTTAACTCTAACCTTTGAGAACCAACATCAAGTGATTCTCAGTCGCCAAGAACCATTAAAACAGTTATGGCTCGCTGATCGTAGCGGTGGCTTTCACTTCGACTATGACAACGAACAAGCACACTGGCATTGTGCAAGCACTCAAGAGACCTTAGGGCAAATGCTTAGCGCCATCTTTCTGGCTCACACCCAACACAGCTTCGATTTAAACAGCCTATAACTAAAATCAACTGCGCATCATGACTGCCTCTTTAGTATGGGTGCGCTTGCATATTTAAGTGGCTGTGGTACGTTGCATGAACCTGCTGTAAAGAATAAACAGCATCTAAAAACCTCGTCATTCGGCGGGGTTTTGTGTTTTTTTAATTGTAATTTTAAGCCCTAGGAGCATCAAAGATACCATGAGCAACAAACCTGCGATCACTGTCACTCGTCTGGACATGCAGCGCCTAGAGCATATGCTTGAGCATCTGGACAATTATGATGCAGCAGCCGAAGCCTTAGAAGTAGAGCTTGCCCGTGCGAATTTTGTGGGTCACACAGAAATTGCCAACGACATTGTCACCATGAACTCCAAGGCGCACTTTTATGAAGAAAACAGCGCTACCGAGTATCAGTTGACTCTGGTCTATCCACAGCAAGCGGGCATTGAAGGCAATGTATCTATTTTAGCGCCCATTGGCACAGCATTGCTGGGCTTAAGCGTCGGCCAAAGCATTGATTGGCACACACCAAAAGGTAAAGTTTTAAAGCTGACACTAAAGCGTGTTGAGTTCCAACCCGAAGCAGCGCAGCAATACACTCTTTAATCACGATTACGGCGCAGCCATGTTTGCCATACTGTGCTGCAATCGACTCTACAAAGCCTGTAAAGCCTCATTAAGACGTTTTTCTAACACTGTTTTACGCTGTAAAAAATGCATAGTTTGCACGCTATTGTTTGCTTGCACTTTTGACAGATCAATATCCGTGATGTAACAGGGATAACGCTGTGCAGTGCGCCGCATACCGAGAATATAACGTGCAACATAATGGTAAAGCCGCGCGCCATACTCCAACTCAGAAAACTCTTGATGATTGCAATACAAGGTCAAGCGACCGTCTTCTTCGTAAATAACCTGCACAGCATAAAATGTATGCTCGCGCTCACTCTCGACTAACTTGCAGCGTTCAATACGCTGCGGGGTATCTTGGCCGTCAGGATAAATACGGTGATAATTTACACTCAAAGGAGCTGTGCAAGCCTGTTGCTGGTCAATCGACTCAATAGTTGTTTGTCGATACAGCAGTGAACTTAAAAACCGTTGCAACGGCATAAGTAATGTCTGTTGATCGATAAAATCCTGAGTGTGCTGCCAAAAGCCATTACGCTCATCGAGCACATAAATTTGCGCTTGTGCACCATGCACACGATAGAAAACCTGTACGGCATCTACACGACCGACCGGCAGAATAAACTTCAGCACATGGCCCTGCAAAGCATACTCATCGACTCGCCAACGCACATACTGCGCCTGCTCGTGTGATAGGTATTCCAGTAATTCACTGGTATCAGCAAATGACATATAACCGGCACGCCCAGCACGCCATTCAAGCACATGCAACTGTTGCTCGATCTGTAATAAGTAACGACTGTCACGGTCTTGTTGACTATTAGCAAACGCCTGAGTGGTAACCTGCTCAACGCGCTTCACAATTGATGCAGCTCGATTTTGACAGAAGCATCCAACATGAATTTGTACATTATCACTGTATGCAGAGCAATCATTGAGCAAGTCACTTAAGCATTGCAGTAAAGCATTATCGCCGCTAAAACGACTGACAATGAGCTCATTCCAACTGTTTAAAACGACTTGATCGATGCTTAATACTAAGTTCTCACGCAAGCCGGAAAAACCTAAAGCATCGACCTGATCACTGGCCATATGCACATTGGCTTGACTGTGCTGCGGCAGCGGGTCAAGACCAACATTCACCAGCAATACAACAGTGGTCGGATAGCTACTGGCTAACAGTGTTGCCTCTGTAATCGGAGCGAAGGGCAAGGGTAAAGCACGGCGCAGCGTTCTTAGAATGCCGTGCAACTCATGCTCAGTTAAAGCGCTATCCTTGATCACTATACTGAGTCTTGTCGCCTCATCAATAACACCATTTAAATGTGCCCAAGCCAGCACGCCGAGTAATTCCTTAGCACGCTTGAGCGGTGTATGATCTTGCCATTCGTGTCCAGCCAAACTACCGCTGAACAGCCCCCAATAGGCGTGTTCAGACTCGCTACTGCTACATTGCACCAAGGTCAATGTATCTTCTGATAAGTCTGGTGCAATACCTGGATTAAGGTACTCAACTTTACCGGCCTTGCGCTCAAATGCAGCGTACAAACGACGCCCAAGCACAGCTAGATCACGGGGATTGACCGCCTGTTCAGCACGCACGCTCTGCGCAAGCTGCCTTAAAAAGCGATAGCTGTACATCAACTCATTAACCAACAAACGCCGCTCTTGTTGAGCTTGGACGATCTTCCATTGATTACGCCGATCTAAGTGGCCCAGCAAGGTTTCGTTCCAGCCCCACGCTTCTGTTAGCCGCTCTAAAATGATACGCTGCCAGCTTTTTTCACGCTGCAAGCGGCTTTGTGTTAAGCGCTTGCCGACTTTTAGATAAAAACAGCGACGCACCAACTCTAAACGCTCTAACTCGTTGCGCTCCAGCAAGTAAGCCTCTAAACGCCGATAAAGCAACACATAGGCATCCAACTCATCAACATTAAGCTGATTGGCATAAATAGCTTGTTTATAACTCAAACTTAAACAATGCACCTGCGGGTGCTCCGAAGCATAGACTTCAATCAGCAACAGTTTCAACAAGGACTTATAGGGAGAATCAATGCCTTTGTACAACTGCCACATACCTGCGCCAACAAATTCACTGGCAGGAATGTGCGCTAAGCAGCCCAAATCCAGCACTTCTTCACTGCGAATAAAACGCTTGGCTAACAAAATAGCGCAGTACTCAGCATAACGCTGCTCTTCATACACAGGTACCAACCACCATATCGGTATCCGACCTGCAAGCCACAGCGCCGTACGGTAGAACTCATCTAAAAGTAAGTAATGTTGAGTCGTGCCGCAATCATCTAGCGTCAACTGACGATCATTATCTTGTCCGCTAGCAAACTGCTTGGGCTCAATTAAAAACAGATAGATTTTTGCACCTAAAGTCGCTGCCCATGCTTGCAGCAAATCGCATTTCTTACGCAACTCGTGCAACTGAGTCGGCGTTAAGTCAGCGCTATGACATAACCAAAAATCCATATCACTGTCTTCGGCATAGGCCACAGAGCCTAAGCTGCCCATCAAAAAAAGCGCATACAGAGGCTGTTCAACACGATAGCCGCGTGCTGCTTTATAGGTAAAAGACCGAGCAAAGGCTTGTGCCTCTTGAACCAAGTCAGTACTGGGCTCATAGCCACTTAGACCAAAAGGCGTTGCACTCGAGACATAACCTGGCAGTAACGGATGATTGACATGCAGCAGAAGGGGCAACAAGCGCAGCACCAACTGCTGACGCGAAGAGAGTATTAAATTTGCGCGTTGCAAGCGATCATGATTGATAGATAGAAAACGCTTACGCAAACGGGTCAGATCTTGTCGATCAATCCCATCATCAATATCTAAGCGTATATCAACCACGACCTCGCCAACCGCTCTAGTCAGTCGCTAAAACAGTCAACACCGCATGTGCGTGTGCTGCTGTTTCAAGACCAAGACTGGTGAGATAACCACCATCTTCTTGACTGATCAGACCTTTTTCAAACAAGCGTTGCGCCGCAGCCACACGTTCGGCACCGGCACTACTACGCACTTTGATGCCCTCTTGGGTACTGTCTAAATTGTATAAACATAAGACTTCGAGTTCCGCGACAATCTCAGGGGTCCAGGACATAATCTACTCCAGTTTTTCATTAAGTAAGTAAGAAAGAACTTGCATAGCAGCTGCTGGGCGCTTTAAAGCGCTTCAGGCAGTTGCGGTAGAGCACGTAATGCGCGTTCGTAAGCAACCCTATTGAAAGGCTGCTCAGCCCCTAACATTTCGCTAATCTGCCACGCTAAAACTTGCGCCATCATCTGCACAATTTCATCACGTGTATGCCCGACTAAAGTCAGTTTATTGAACACCGCTTGCACAGCAGGGGGCTGCTGAGCTAACAGTTGGTTTTCAATCGCTTGGATCAGCTCTGCTTCAATAAACTGATCCTCTGCCTCATCATCCTCGTCGGGCAACCGTATCGCTTCCTGCTCTTGCGCTGTAATCATGGGCTCAGGCTCAGCGCCCTCACCCACAGGCATAACACCTTCATCAAGCTGACATAAAGTGCAATCATCAACATCGCCTTTATTGGTTTCTACATAGCGTACTCTGCGACTGGCTGAAGTACGGTCCGCCGATACTTGAAAACGCGTATCCCTCGGTTTATCCGTCACGCTAACCTCCAAAAACAGTTGATCCATTCAGTCACAAACACACCGTGCTTAGCGACTGGCTAATAATTCACGACCACGTTGCACTGCCGCACGCACTTGCGCCGGCGCAGTACCGCCAATGTGGTTGCGTGCATTAACTGAGCCTTCCAAGGTCAGCACCTCAAACACATCCTCACCAATTTCAGTGCTGAACTGCTGCAACTCAGCCAAACTCATTTGCGCTAAATCTTTACCCTGTTTAACACCGTAACCCACCGCATGACCGACAATCTCATGGCAATCACGGAAAGGTAAACCCTTACCCACCAAGTAATCCGCCAAATCCGTTGCGGTAGAGAAGCCACGTAACGCGGCTTCACGCATCATTTCTTGCTTAGGTATAATTGCTGGCACCATATCGGCAAAGGCACGCAAGCTATCACGCAACGTATCAGCTGCATCAAACAGCGGCTCTTTATCTTCTTGGTTATCTTTGTTGTAGGCCAATGGCTGGCCTTTCATCAAAGTTAACAAGCCCATTAATGCACCAAACACACGGCCACTTTTACCGCGCACCAGTTCAGGCACATCAGGGTTTTTCTTTTGCGGCATGATTGAACTGCCGGTGCAGAAACGATCTGGCAGATCAATAAACTGAAACTGCGCTGAGGTCCACAGCACCAGTTCTTCAGAGAAACGTGAGAGGTGCATCATCGCGATACTGGCCGCAGCACAAAACTCAATGGCAAAATCACGATCCGAAACGCCATCTAATGAGTTGCCGGAAATCGCTTCAAAACCCAACAACTCACAGGTCATTTCACGATCAATCGGATAGGTGGTCCCTGCTAGCGCTGCGCTACCCAATGGCATGCGGTTAGTGCGTTTACGGCAATCCACTAAACGCTCATAGTCACGCGAGAGCATTTCAAACCACGCCAGCATATGATGACCAAAAGTCACTGGCTGCGCGGTTTGCAAGTGAGTAAAGCCTGGCATAATAGTTTCAGCATGCTCTTGCGCTAAACCTAACAAGCCCTCTTGCAAGCGTGTTAACTCAGACAAAATCAAATCAATTTCATCACGTAACCACAGACGAATATCGGTAGCGACTTGGTCATTACGACTACGCCCCGTATGCAGTTTTTTGCCAACGATACCGACCTGCTCGGTGAGACGCGCTTCGATGTTCATATGCACATCTTCCAACGCGGTGCTCCACTCGAACTGCCCGGCTTCAATTTCTTTCTCAATCGCTTGTAAACCTGCAACCACAGTATCGCGCTCGTGCGCAGTTAATACGCCGACCTTAGCTAACATCGTGGCATGGGCAATCGAACCCATAATGTCATGACGGTACAGACGCTGATCAAAATCCACCGAGGCGGTGAAACGTGCGACAAAGGCATCGACCGGTTCACTAAAACGGCCGCCCCACGACTGATTGGTTTTCTCGTTACTCATTGAACCTGCCCAGCTAATCAATAAAAGTTGCGCACATAATAGCAGGATGACGCACGCTTATGCCGCCCCATCCTTAATTATGTACGCCATATTGCTTGAGCCAACTCAATAGCTGGGTTAAAGACAAAGCGCCGCTTTGTCTGGCAATCTCTTTACCGTTACGAAACAACAATAAACTTGGAATCGAACGAATCCCCAACTCACCTGACAGTGCTGGATGTGCCTCACTGTCTAACTTGCCAAAACGACAGGTGGTACTTAACTGTTCTGCCGCCTGATTAAAGGTTGGTGCAAACTGACGACAGGGTCCGCACCAGCTCGCCCAAACATCAACTAACAAAGGCACATCACCTTTACTTTGCTTAGTAAAAGTAGCTTGGCTCAGATCAAAGGGTTCAGCGCTAAAGATTTTTTGCTTACACGAACCACATTGCGGCTGCGCATGACGCTTATCGCTCGGTATACGATTTAAAGTCGCGCAATGTGCGCAAGGAACAACAATCAACTCAGTCATGCTCATGGCCTCTTAATAAAAACAACAACACTTTACCCAAATACTAATTATTTAACTGCAACGTCTAAAGCAACAATTTGCCAGCACATGTTTCTTAGGCTACAACGTGAAGTATTCATGGATTGAATACAACACAGCACGGAGGCTGTCTGCTTATGAACCATCAACGCGCCTTTACCTTAATAGAAATGTGTATTGTACTCGCCTTGCTGGCGATTTTAGCGCAGGTTGCAGTGCCTGCTTTTCAAGACTTTATAGAACGCAATCAACAGCAAGCGCTATACAATCAAATTGCGCGCGCCGTCAATCATGCGCGGGCTCATGCGGTAACCCATCGTGTACGTGTTGAGTTGTGCGGCACACTCGACGGACGCACCTGTAATACAGATTGGTCGCAAGGCTGGATGCTACGTGAAGTCAACCAGCCACTACCCATCGCTATAACTCAGCTTAAAACAGACCGACGTCGCCTACAATGGAGCGGTTTTCAGACAAAGATCCAGTTTCACCGCAATGGCATCAGCCCGACCGGCAATGGACGCTTTTATAGTTGCTATAAACAAGAGATCAGCTGGCAATTGATACTCAACCGCCAAGGTCGCTTACGCAGCGCCAGCAGCACAGAAAATGCAGAGCAAATAACACGCTGCAGTTGATGTACAACTGGCTCACAAATTACTGATTTATGCACAACAACACTTGCCGCGCATGACAGCAACAGGTAACACTGCAGGTATGACTAGAGCCAATCACCAGACCAAAACTACTGATGAGTTTTTCATTCCAGAACTCTGCCAAGCAGAAGCCTTGCTGGGCTTGATTTTATTGGCTGAATTATTGGTTTTAGTTTTAGTTTTAGCCGAGCCTATGTTGTCCGGCTTTGATTGGATGCGCTTAGCGCTGACTTCATTATTTGTACAATGGATTGTTTTGCTCTCAGCCGCTGCGCTATGCCGTGCGCGCCCTTACTTAGCCCGCTTACCCGCAAGCATTGCGGTATTGATTGTCTGTACCTTAGTGCTGTGCTTAACCTTGTTATGCACAGCACTAGCCGAACACTTTTATATTGCAGAGAACTTATCTGCTGAGGCGCGCAGCCATCTCTATATACGCCACGCGTTAATCAGCTTAATAATGTGTGCACTACTGTTACGCTATTTTTATCTACAAGGTCAATGGCGCTTACAGCAGCAAGCCGAGCTACAAGCGCGCTTACAAGCCTTGCAAGCACGCATCCATCCACACTTTTTATTTAACAGCCTCAATAGCATTGCTAGCTTAATCAGCTCCAATCCTAATAAAGCAGAAAATGCGGTACTCGACTTGTCTGATTTATTTCGCGCCAGCCTCGCCAAACCAAATATATTATCCACTTGGCAAGATGAGCTGGCACTGGCAAAACAATACCTCTCTATTGAACAATACCGTCTCGGCAAGCGTCTACATATACTATGGGATGTTGATACTGTGCCTCATGACCTACCTATACCGCATTTAACTTTGCAGCCATTATTAGAGAATGCGGTACTTCATGGCGTTCAACCAAGTATTCAAGGCGGCACTATTGAGATAAATGCACGCTACACGCAAAATGTATTAAAACTACAGGTAAGCAATCCATTTATGCTCGGCGAAAGCATCAGCAATCCGTCAGGCACACGCTTAGCTCTCAACAATATTGAAGCGCGCTTAAAAGCATTATTTGGCCCTGCAGGCGCGCTTATCCATCCAACAACAACTTGATCGTTACACTACAAGTCTGAGCTATCCTTGCTCTAGACCCTCAGCAGAGGCGCACAAACAAGATGAAGATCTTAATCGCTGATGATGAGCCTTTAGCTCGCGAACGCTTAGCTCGACTGGTGAAACAGATTCCCGGCTGCACAGTACTGCAACCTAGTGCAGAAAATGGCCACGAAACCTTACTGCTGATAGAGCGTTTTAAGCCCGATATTGTCCTGCTCGATATTGCTATGCCCGGTTTAGATGGCTTGCAAGTTGCTGCACAACTCTGTGAACACAACGACGCTCCGGCTGTTATTTTCTGCACAGCTCACGATGATTACGCCTTGCAAGCCTTTGCCGTCAGCGCCGTTGGTTATTTAGTCAAACCGATACGCAGCGAACAACTGCAAGCCGCATTAGAGAATGCTCAGCGCCTAAACCGCGTACAACTGGCAGCTTTGTCACGGGCACCGACTGCAATTAATCAAGCTCGGACTCATCTCAGCGCGCGCAGCCATAAAGGCATTGAGCTGATTCCTCTAGAGCAAGTGATTCACTTTGTCGCAGATAATAAATATGTCACCTTGCGTCATCTACAGGGTGAAACCTTACTGGATGAATCACTTAAATCACTAGAAGATGAATTTAGCGATCAATTTGTACGTATTCATCGTAACGCCCTGGTCAGCCGTACACACATAGAACGCCTGCAGCGCAGCGCCAATGGCTCTTACCAACTGTATCTACGGGATGCACCGGAACCTCTCTCTGTCAGCCGCCGTCATGTTGCCGCTATACGTAAGCTGATGGATAAACTCTAACTTTCAAGATAAAACTTGACCCTGCACATGAGGCAAGCCTGCCCTGCGCCTGTTATCATCCATACAATATACACCTATAATTTTGGATCATAATTATGTCTCTAAGCGAAGAACCTATAACCGAACTGCGCATCGCCACTCGTAAAAGTGCACTGGCACTTTGGCAGGCTGAGTTCGTTAAAGCCGAACTTGAGGCGGCGCACCCACATTTAAAAGTCACGTTAGTCCCTATGGTCAGCCGTGGCGATCAGCTACTGGACTCACCATTAGCTAAAATTGGCGGTAAAGGTTTGTTCGTTAAAGAGCTCGAGGCAGCTCTGCTGTGCAAAGAAGCCGATATCGCTGTGCACTCAATGAAAGATGTGCCCATGGCGTTTCCTGAAGGTCTAGGCTTGTACTGCGTATGTGAGCGTGAAGACCCGCGCGACGCCTTTGTCTCCAACAACTACGACAGCTTGGCAGAATTGCCACACGGTAGCATCGTTGGCACCTCGAGCCTCAGACGCCAAGCACAAATTTTGGCACAACGCCCAGATTTACAAATCAATTTTTTACGCGGCAATGTTAATACGCGCTTAGCCAAACTCGATGCAGGCGAATACGATGCCATTATTCTTGCTGCTGCAGGCTTATTACGTCTAGGCTTTGCCGAGCGTATTCGTAGCAGTTTAGATGTCAGCAACAACTTACCATCTGGCGGCCAAGGCGCAGTTGGTATCGAGTGCCGCAGCGATGACACAGCAATTCATGCTCTTTTAAAACCATTGCACCATGCTGATACCAATGATCGAGTGACCGCAGAACGTGCGCTGAACAAACACCTCAACGGCGGCTGCCAAGTCCCAATCGCTTGCTATGCCGTCTTAGAAGGTGAGCAACTGTGGCTGCGCGGTTTTGTTGGTCAGCCCGATGCGTCTGTACTCTTGTACGCAGAACAACGCGCGCACAAGGATGATGCCGAGGCTTTAGGTATCGCAGTGGCTGAAGATCTCCTCGCTCAAGGTGCAGGAGAGATTTTGGCTGTGCTGTTCGAACAAGAGACGCCCCTAACGTGAAGCAATGGCGCGTGCTTATCACTCGGCCCACAGCAGACAGCGCTGAGCTCGCTGCGCTGTTGGCTGAACGCCACATATACAGCAGCAGCTTGCCGCTGTTAGAGATTGAAGCTCTACCCGAAACGCCAGCGCAGCGTTCGCTGATACTCAACCTTGACCTCTACTGCGCAGTGATTGTAGTCAGCAAATCCGCCGCAATCTTGGGCCTAAAGCGTGTTGATCAATATTGGCCGCAACCGCCTGCTGAACAACATTGGTTTAGCGTCGGTGCGGGCACAGGTCGCATATTAGCTGACTATGGTTTATCGGTCAGCTGGCCAGATCAAGGCGATGATAGCGAAGCCCTTCTAGCTCTACCGAAATTTCTAGATACGCTAAATATTGATGCACCGCGCGTTTTGATTATGCGCGCAGATGTTGGTCGCGACTTTCTCTCTGAGGAATTAAAACAACGCGGTGCACAGGTCGATTTTTTACCGCTGTATCGCAGACGCTTACCGGTTTATCCTAGTGGTACATTGTTTAAGCAGATCCAACAAGAGCAACTAAACAGTCTTGCAGTCAGCAGTGAGCAAGGCCTACGTCATTTAATTGAATTAGCTGGAGACGCCTGGCCGCACTTAACGTCTTTAGCCTTATTTGTGCCCAGCCCTCGTGTTGCTAAAATAGCCCAAGAGCTCGGTGCACAGCATGTTATTGATTGCCGTGGCGCGAGTAATCAGGCCTTATTAAACGCCTTGACTGCACATGGCGCACCATCAGCATAAGGATTTAGTCATGACCCAACCTTCAGAAAAGCCGGACACTAACAAAGATAAAACGAGCTCAGATATATCTAAAAAAGACATTGTGAGCTCAGATGCATCAAAAAAGGATAAAGCGGGTCCAGATGTATCGAAAAAAGATACTGCGAATCCAGGCGCTTCCAAACAAGACAAAGCGGGCCCAGATGCATCTAAAAAAGACACTGTGAACCCAGACATATCAAAAAAGGGTAAAGCGGGCCCCGAAGTATCGAAGAAAGATACAGCAAGTCCAGACGCACCCAAGAAAGATACAGTGAATCCTAACCCACCGAAGAAAGATACAACTGCAACACAACAGTCTGAAAAAAACAAAACGTCACCCAACAAACCAGCAACAGCATCATCGGGCAAAGGTTTAGCCGTACTGGCTTTATTATGTGGCTTAGGTGGCTTGGGCGCAGGCGGCTGGGGCGCATGGAATGTATGGCAGATTCAGCAAAGCACTGAGAGTCCCTCCTCTGCACAGCAGCAATGGCAAGATCAACAACAGCAACAGCAACAAAACTTAAAAAGCATGCAAGCGCAAATCTCAGACTTAACTAAGCGTGAACAACAGCTGCGCAGCTCTGTCGAACAAATGCCTGCCGCCACACAATTGCAGCAAAGTCACGATCTACTTGCCAGCGTACAAGCGGAGCAGCAACTGCTATCACAGCGCTTGACAACTGTTTTAGGCGCCAGCCGTCAAGATTGGCGCTTAGCTGAAGCCGAACATCTATTGCGCATGGCCAGCTTACGCTTAAGTGCTTTACACGACACCAACAGCGCACGCTTTCTATTAGAAGCCGCTGACCAAATTTTACTGGCGCAAAATGATCCAGCAGCATTTGCCGCTCGTGAGCAATTGGCGCACAGTATCGCAGCCTTAAAGAGCAGCGGCAGTTTAGATCGCACAGGACTATTTGTGCAGCTCGGCGCTCTCTATCAGCAAGCCCACCAATTGACGCACTTAGCACCTGAGTTTACTCGCGGCCAAGGCCAGCAAGCTGAAGTCGCCACCGGTGATGGCGCTGGACGCTGGGCGCAATGGTGGGAACAGATCTCACGCTACCTGCGTGTTGATTTCAATGCCAATGAACAAGTACAACCCCTCTTAGCTGGGCAAGGTCTCACTCAGGTACGCTTAGCGCTGGGCTTAGCTTTAGAGCAAGCACAATGGGCCGCGTTAAATGGTGCAACCGAAGTGTACCAGCAAGCTCTACAGCAGGCTCTAAGCATTTTAGATGCACACTTTAGTGCTAAAGACCCTAGCGTTAGCAGTCTAAGAGAGCAAATCAGCACGCTACACGAACAAAAAGTAACCCAGCAAATGCCCAACTTAAATGCAGCGTTGACCACATTACAAGCTTATATAGAGACACGCTCTGCACCTCAAGAGTCTAATACAGAGGAGTCCAACTGATTATGAAACGGACCTATCTTATTCTGCTCATTGTTGTGGCCTGTGCCGCTACCTTGGGTATGTTTATCGCAGAACACACTGGCTATGTACTGATTTCCTGGAAATCATTTCGCTATGAGTCCAGCCTGTGGGTATTTCTTGCGGTACTCGCTGCGGTGTTTGCCGTACTCTACGGTTTACGCACGCTACTTAAAATGACCCTGATTTCCACTGGATTAATCAATCCATGGTCACAGCGCAATCAAAGCCGCCGTAATCGCCTCGCTGCAGAGCAAGGCATCCTAGACCTTGCCCAAGGCCATTGGAAAAATGCACTACGCCACCTGCGTCGCGCTGCTGAAGGTGAAGCCAAACCTTTAGTGTACTTACTCGGTGCTGCTCGCGCCGCAGAAAAACTGGGCTACAGTGAAGAAGCCGATGACCTACTTGAGCAAGCATTAATCAAGCAGCCCTCTGCAGAGGTTGCAATTGCTTTGGCACATGCTGACTTACAACTGCAGCGTGGCAATGATGCGGGTGCCCAAGACACTCTAGAGGCAATGCATGAGCTGCACCCTCAGCATCCTGAAGTGCTGTTACGTTTGCAAGCTTTACTGCGCCAGCGTCAAGACTGGTCAGCACTCATTGGTTTGTTACCAGCGCTGCGCAAATCTAAGCGCTTTAATAATGAGCAATTGCATAATATTGAGTATCAAGCGTGGTCAGGACGGCTGGCGACAGCCTGCAAGCTCGAACAAGATCCGCAACAAGCTTTAAAATCACTGGATACAGCATGGCAAGGACTGTCTAGTAAGCTTAAAAATGACACTCATCTTGTCGCATCCTATGCTGCAGAACTACTGCGTCTCAACGCTCATGTGCAAGCAGAATCGCTACTGCGCAATGCATTAAAAAATAACTTAGATAATGAACTGCTTGAGCTCTACGGCCAAAGCCACGCCGAAGATGCATCTCGACAGCTGCAACTGGCTGAAAGCTGGCTCAAGCAAGCCCCTAATAACGCCATTTTGTTGCGCGCACTAGGTCGCTTAAGTTTACGTAATCAGCTCTGGGGGAAAGCCCGTGACTACTTTGAAAGCAGCTTGCGCGAGCATCGACAGGCACACACATGTGCAGAACTAGCGCGACTACTCAGTCACTTGGGCGACACTCAACGCAGTAATCAGTTGTTTGCCGAAAGCTTTCAATTATTAGAGCTCTCTTTGCCGGCATTACCGCAACCGACACTACAAAAAGATACGGCATAGTCGCTATACTATAGGCTCAACAGCGTGTTGGTATTGCAACTGGCACGCTGTTTTTATTTGCACGCAACTAATAAGCCACTGCATCCACGCAGATACCGCGCTTACAGCGTTATGCCATAATGAGGATTCCCCATGCAACTCCCTTCATCGCGCCTATTATTTTCATTCGCTTTTCTAGGCTGTGCAGGTATTATCGCTATAGCGTTGTACTTAGAGCATGTCGTCGGCTTAGTGCCATGCCCCTTATGTTATGTACAGCGTGTTGCTGTTATACTTTTTGGAATGGTCTGCTTACTGGCGGCTCTGCATAACCCTGCATGTTTGGGTCAGCGTATTTACGCAGTACTCAGTGCTCTTGCTGCAGGATTAGGACTGGCCGCCGCAGGTCGGCAAATCTGGTTACAAGGCTTACCTGAAGATCAACTTCCTGCATGTTTGCCATCATTAGATTACATGCTTGAAGCATTTCCCATGCAAGATATCATCAGCAAAATGCTGCATGGCACGGCTGACTGTGCCGAGGTAACTTGGACACTATTGGGTTTAAATCTGGCAGAATTTAGCTTAATTGGCTTTATTATGATGTTGATTTTTAGCATCTTTATCATGCTGCGCAAAATTGCGCGCTAATCTCACCATCTTTAGCGTTGCATAACAACACCGATGCAGGCACTGAACACTCAGCAGTGCCTGCACAGCAATGGTATTTTATTCTTTCAAAGGTACTAAGCGCGGCGCAATCATATTTTCTGGGCGTAAAATATCAGCCAGCAGATCATCATCCAACAATTGCTCTTCACGTACCAATTCCAAGACCCCTCGCCCGCTGTCTAACGCCTGCTTGGCAATGCGTGTGGCATTGTCATAACCGATGTAGGGGTTTAGCGCAGTAATCAAACCTATTGAGTGCTCCACAAGCGAGCGACAGCGCTCTTCGTTAGCGGTAATACCTACCACGCAATGCTCACGTAACATATCCATAGCGCGACGTAATAAGCGAATCGAGTCAAACATTTTCCACGCAATCAGTGGCTCCATCACGTTCAACTGCAACTGCCCTGCTTCAGCGGCTAATGTCAGCGACAAGTCATTGCCAATCACCTCATACGCCACCTGACTGACCGCTTCCGGAATCACTGGATTGACTTTGCCCGGCATAATCGAGCTACCCGGTTGCCGTGCCGGCAAATTGATCTCGTTAATCCCGGTGCGTGGCCCACTGGACAGCAAGCGTAAATCATTACAAATTTTAGACAGTTTCACTGCCGTCCGTTTCAGCATCGCCGAGAACAAGACAAATGAACCCATATCAGACGTTGCTTCAATCAGATTCGGCGCTGCTTTCATTGGAAAGCCGCAGATCGCGTGCAGGCGTCCAACAGCAATACCTTGATAACGGGGATCGGCATTAATACCTGTACCTATAGCTGTGCCACCCAGATTGACAGAGGTGAATAAGTCATTAGCAAGGCTTTTTAAGCGAACCAGATCGCCTGCCAAATTAGCAGAGAACGCTTTAAACTCCTGACCTAGAGTCATAGGTACAGCATCTTGTAACTGTGTTCGACCCATTTTCAACACATGAGAAAACTCATCACCTTTATCAGAAAACGCATCAATTAAACGCTCTAAGCTGAGCAGCAAATCATTGTGTCCGAGCAACAGACCGACTCGGATCGCCGTCGGATAGGCATCATTGGTGGATTGCGCCATATTGACGTCATTGTTCGGGTGCAAAAAGCTGTATTCACCTTTTTCTTTGCCCATCGACTCCAAGGCTAAATTAGCAATCACTTCATTGGCATTCATATTGGTTGATGTGCCAGCACCACCTTGAATCATATCAACGATAAATTGATCATGGTGTTTGCCTTCAATCAACTGCATGCAAGCATTAGAAATTGCTGCATGTTTTTTATCACTCAAATAGCCCAGTTGATGATTCGCATCAGCAGCTGCTTGCTTAACCATCGCCAGCGCACTAACAAAATTAGGGTAATGCGATAATGGCACACCACTCAGATGAAAATTGTGCACGGCGCGCAATGTCTGAATACCGTAATAGGCATCTTCAGGGACAGGCAAAGAGCCAAGTAAATCATGTTCCGAACGAAACGCTGTTGCTGTCATAGCTAAGACACCCTTTTAAGCTAAACAATTAAAAGTTAAAAAAACAAATGTTAGGCCTTATTTGCGAGCAAAGCTAACCTTGCGCGCACGCCAGTTGCAATATAAAGCGCCACACAGACTGTGGATAACTTTGTGGGCAATATGTGTATAGCAGACATAGCTCTGCATTAGCATTTGATAAAGCACGCAAGCTATTGATTTTAAATCATTATTAAATTTTTAAGAGTATCCATTTAACTAGACGCAGCCTATGCCCTGTGGATAAAACGCTGTTCTTCATTCTATAAAATTATTCGCTAGGCGCTTTCGCCTCATCAGCCAGCACATCAATCTCTGCAATAGTGCGCAAGCGTGTCACAACCTTGGCGTTAATCGAACCATCAGGAAAACAATCATTATCATCAGCACAGCCTGCAGCAACCCCGCTGAGCAAGCACAATGCTTGATCCACATGGCTGACAGTATAAATATTAAACTGCCCTGCTTCGACTGCCGTCACAACGGCCTCATCTAGCAGCAAGTTTATAATATTAGAACGTGGGATTATCACACCCTGTTCACCGGTTAAACCACGCGCCTGACACAAACGAAAGAAGCCTTCAATTTTCTCGTTTACGCCACCCACCGCCTGAACTTCACCAAACTGATTAATCGAGCCTGTGATAGCAAATGATTGCTTCAATGGTGTACGCGACAAGGCTGAAATTAACGCACAGACCTCGCCCAATGAAGCACTATCACCGTCGACGTAACCGTACGACTGCTCGAGGGCAATACTCGCCGATATAGCTAAAGGAAACTCTTGCGCATAACGGCTGCCAAGGTAGCCGGTCAGAATCATCACCCCTTTCGAGTGAATCGACTGCCCGAGGCTCACTTCACGCTCAATATCTACAATGCCGCTGCTACCTGGATAGACTGAGGCCGAGATTCGCGCAGGTACACCAAAGGTTGAATCACCGACGGCCAGCACAGTGAGACCATTACACTTACCCACCGCCGCACCTTGTGTATCAATCAAAATCACACCCGACAACATGTCATCCATAATACGCTCGGAGACACGCCCAGTCCGGGTACGACGTGCGGCAATGGCACTATCAACATGTTCTGCATCAGTCAGCTCGGCAGCGGCGCTATGACGTAAAAAGTCTGCCTCACTGACGACTTGAAATAAATCAGCAAGGCTTGCTGAGATACGCTGTTGATGCTCAGCCAAGCGCGCACTATAGCGAGCTAAATGTTTCACTGCTGCAACCGTTAATGGTGCCATCCCTTCCTCACTGGTACGCGCGCAGAGCAGTTGTGCAAACTGAGTTAAAGTCTCGTCGGTCAATGGAATATCTTCATCGAAGTCCACCAACATACGAAACATCTCTTGGAAATCCGGATCAAGTTCTTGCAGGGCGTAATACAGATCGCGTGATCCAATAACCACGACCTTAACTTTTAAAGGGATCATTTGTGGAATCAAGGTGGCGGCCGCAACACGGCTCAACTCAACCAACGGTGATTCCATCTTCAGTTCGCGTGAATGCAATGCACGCTTTAACGCCTCCCAGACAAAGGGCTCTGATAACAGCTTTTCTGCTTCTAAAATCAAATAGCCACCGTTGGCTCGGTGCAACGCGCCAGAGCGCAACTGTCGGTAGCTGGTATAGAGTGCTCCTTGATCGGTGCTGTACTCAATGCGTCCAAATAAATTATCGTAGGTTGGGTGCGATTCAAAAACGACTGGCGCGCCTTCATTCGGTGCGTGACCCACTACTAAATTAGGGCTGTATTGCTCTTCTAATAATTTACGCGCCAGCGCATCGCTGTGCTCTTCATCGACCAACTGCTCAACTACTGTTTTTAACAAATTGGCTTGCATCGCCTGTAAATAGGCAACCACACAAGGGTGCTCTGCATAGGTCTGCGCTAACGGCGACAATAAAGGCTCCAGTGCTAACGCGATGGTTTCCTCGTTCAGTTGACGCAGTTGATTGCTTGATTCGCGCTTCCATTGCAGCAAGCTGGACAGCTCTTTATTAAGGTGCTCTTCAAGCACTGCAATATCGGCATGAAATTTTTCCCGTTCCTCATCAGGACGTTGGGCAAATTCCGCTTCGTCCAATGCTTTACCTTCATGCATCGGTGTAAAGGCAATATTGATACTGTCACGATACAGGGCAATATTTTTTTCCAGCGCCAGTTTCTCAACCACATCAATGGCTTTGTCATACCGGCGATTAAAACGGCGATCAATGGCGCTTTTCTTTTGCTGCCACGCCGGCGTTTCAAAAACTGCTGGAAAGGTTGCTAATAAATTATCTAATAAGGTACTGATATCTGCACAAAAACGGCTCCCCTCACCCGCTGGAAGCTGCAATGCATGGGGTTCGCGCATTTCTGTAAAGTGATTGACATACAGCCAGTCGGCCGGGGTAGGGCACTGCTTAGCTTGCTCAATAAGGTAACGCTGAGCATAGGAAAACCTGCCAGAACCTGACTCGCCCATAACAAACACATTATAACCATGGCGCTGCATGGAAATACCAAACTGCAATGCCTGCACGGCACGCGCCTGCCCTAGAACACCTGCTAAAGGCTCAAGATCGGCGGTTGTGACAAAATCAAACTGCCCGTTAAAACTGCGGGTTAATTGCTCAGGTAGTAAACGTTGTGCATTGAGTGTTGAATCAGGCATTAGATTTCCTTGCAGCAAGCGGCCAAGCCGCGAAGTGAACGGCGCATTTTGGCCTTGCTTGATAGCTCCCTGCAAGGAAGAAGTCAAAAGAAAGGGGTTGCGCAGCTATCTATGCTCAACTAAAAACGGCAAGCAACCATAGCGGGTGATGATCTTTCATTAACCTACAAGCGGCTCGCAAGGAAAGAAACTATCGCGGATATTTGTGTCGACTATGTTCTGGGGCTGCTGTTTTCCGTCAACGCTGCTATTTTGACGGCAACTCTGGTACTACGCAACCCAAAGCGACATCGACAACTCAATCCAGAGCGAGTCTTACTCCTCTGTTAACGACAGGCTGCTGCGAGTCAGGTAACAACCTGTACGTAAGACTCATTCAATCTGCGCAATTAATGCAATACTGAGCCGCGGGTAAAGCTTCAAGCCGTGCGGCACTAATCGGCTCACCACACTTATCGCATTCACCGTAGGTACCCGCATCTAAGCGCTCTAATGCTTGCTTTACTTCTTGCACACTGGCGCGCGCATCAGCCAATAAGCCTTGCAAAACCATATCATTTTGACGCTCTGTGGCTTGCTCAGAAAAACTTTGTGCATGCTCGCGTGATAAATCACGCTCAATCGCCTCTGCTCGAGTCGTGTATTCAGCCGCTAAGGCCTGCAAACGCATACGTGGGTCAAGTTCTGTCATAACAACCTCTTCTAAAGACGCACTCAATGAAAATAGATGTTTAAGACTTAAAGTCTAGCTGCTTACCCTGCACCACACACTGACACTTATCAACCTCTTATGTATTGAAAGTAATTAGCCACAAAAAATGCCCCGCATCGCGAGGCATTTTTATTGCGTTAGTAAAAGGCTGTCTATTTAGACAATACCTTGCGCTAACATGGCGTCTGCAACTTTAACAAAGCCGGCAATGTTTGCCCCTTTGACATAGTTCACGCGACCATTTTCCATGCCGTAATTAACACAAGCGGCATGAATATGCTGCATCACACCATGCAACTTGGCATCGACCTCACCATCTGTCCACAATAAACGCATGGCATTTTGGCTCATTTCTAAGCCACTCACAGCTACACCACCAGCGTTAGACGCTTTACCAGGCGCATACAAAATGCCTTGTTCAATGAACAAATCAACAGCCTCCAGCGTTGAAGGCATGTTGGCACCCTCAGCGACACAAATGCAGCCGTTTTTGATCAAGGTGCGAGCATCATCAATGTCGAGTTCGTTTTGCGTGGCGCAAGGCAGCGCAATATCACACTGTAAACCCCACGGACGCTGACCCGGCAGATACTGCAAACCAAATTGCTCAGCCATTTCTTCAATACGGCCACGACGGATGTTTTTCAAATCCATCAGATATTTCCAGTGTTCGCTGTCCATACCGTTTTCGATATACAGCGTACCGCCGGAATCAGATAAAGAAATCACCTTACCGCCCAGCTCAATGACTTTTTGCGCAGCATATTGGGCCACGTTACCCGAGCCAGAGATAGCAACACGCTGACCTTCAAAACGACGTTTAGCGCTTTTCAGCATTTCTTCAGCAAAGTAAACGCAGCCATAGCCTGTTGCTTCAGGACGAATCAAACTGCCGCCGTAGGTCATGCCTTTACCGGTTAATACCGAAGTAAACTCATTAGCAAGACGCTTGTACTGGCCAAACATATAGCCAATCTCACGCGCACCCACACCAATATCACCCGCAGGGACATCAAGGTTGTGGCCAATATGGCGGAACAACTCAGTCATAAATGACTGACAGAAACGCATCACTTCGTTGTCAGTTTTACCCTTAGGGTTAAAGTCCGATCCACCTTTACCACCGCCCATCGGCAATGAGGTCAATGAGTTTTTAAAGACTTGCTCAAAGGCTAAGAACTTCAAAACACCCAAGTTAACTGACGGGTGGAAGCGTATGCCGCCTTTATAGGGGCCAATAGCGCTGTTCATCTGAATACGGTAGCCACGGTTCACATGGACTTTACCGGCATCATCAACCCAAGGTACGCGAAACAAAATCACACGCTCGGGCTCAACCATTCGCTCAATGATGCCAGCCTGCATATAACGCGGGTTATCTTCAAGGAAAGGCCACAGAGTGCGCAGCACTTCTTCAACAGCCTGATGAAATTCAGGCTGATCCGGGTCACGCTGTTTTATATGGGATAAAAACGCATCAAGAGTTTGGGACATAATAATAAAGCCTCAGCAAACCGCACATGTACGGCTATTGTTCAAAACCAATTGACTTTATCAGTGCTTGACTACTTTGTGATAGGAAAAATTTAATTTTTTTAAGAACCTCAAGCTGTTTACTCTTTGATTCCAAGCGAAATAACGTCTCCCCCCTATAAATACCGCCAGCACTTGCTTATGCTTAGCACCTTAATGTAAAGTTATACTATAACTAATTAAGCCTATTCAAATGGAGTATCAACATGCGTTGTACTGATTTATTAACACTGGCAGTGCTTGCCCTAGTACCACTTAGCATTCCTACTTATACCTACGCACAAGAACACCAGCATACGCACAGTTTAGACGCGCACCAGCATGGTGTTGCAACATTGAATATAGCTCTTGAGGATCAACAACTCATCCTAGAACTGCACAGTCCAGCGATGAACATTATTGGTTTTGAATACCAGCCCAATTCTGATATGGATAAACACGCCGTATTAACGGCAGAGCACACCCTAAAAAACGAGCAACGCTTGTTTAAACTGAGCGCTGCTGCACAATGCGCTCTCAGTTCAGTAGCCATTGAGAATGATCTAGCAGAGCATAGTGACGACCACCAGCAGTCCGCACATGATGAAGATGAACAGCAGCACAGTGATATTCGAGCCAGCTACCAATTTAACTGTGCAGTGCCGACAAAACTGACCAGTATTGATCTGGATGGATTTTTTAAAGCCTTCCCCTTGACTGAGAAAATTCATGTGCAATTGATCAGCGCAGCTACACAACAGGGCGTCGAACTGTCTCAAGGCAATACTGCAATCAACTGGTAAGCTAAAACCACACCTATGCTGCCCAGCAGTGTAGGCTCTAAGTTAATCTGTTATTGAGATGGCCATGACCAGCCCGACCCCTATTATCGAACTGCGCGCCCTGCGTTTTGCTTGGCCTAAGCAAGCCACGCTATTGGATATAGACGCCTTTCGTCTTGAGCCCGAGCAAAGCATATTTCTAAAAGGGCCTTCGGGTAGCGGTAAAACCACCCTACTCGGCTTGCTCGGCGGTGTGCAGTTACCACAAAGCGGCACTATTCGCTTGCTCGGGCAGGACTTAAGTGCGCTCAGCGCCAGCGCCCGTGATCGTTTTCGGGTGGACCATAGTGGTTTTATTTTCCAACAATTTAATTTATTGCCATTTTTATCAGTGCTCGACAATGTCTTGCTACCCTGTCAGTTTTCTAAGCGCCGTACAGAGCGCGCAATACAGCGTCACGATTCAATACAGGCTGCAGCGCAGGCCTTGCTCAGTGGTTTAGGCCTAGCGCCAGAACTTCAACAGCAGCGCGCAGACACGCTCTCAATTGGCCAGCAGCAACGTGTTGCCGCCGCACGCGCTTTAATTGGCCAGCCTAAACTAGTCATCGCCGACGAGCCCACGTCGGCTTTAGACGCCGACAGCCGTGAAGTGTTCTTAAAGCTGCTATTTGCCGAATGCAAAGCCGCTGGGGCAAGCTTATTGTTTGTCAGCCATGATCAGTCTCTGGCACGCTTATTTGACCGCAGTATTGATTTGAGCCAACTCAATCGCGCCACGCGCGCGCAGGAAGCTTAGGATGCACCTTTTCCGGATTGCCTTACGCAGTTTAGTCAATCGCCGCTTTACGGCATTACTGACTATTTTTGCCATTGCTCTATCCATCGCGCTACTGCTGGCTGTTGAACGCGTACGCACGGAAACCCGCGCGAGCTTTGCCAGCACCATCAGCGCAACCGATCTCATTGTTGGCGCACGCTCCGGTTCAGTTAACTTATTGCTTTACTCAGTATTTCGTATTGGCAATGCCACCAACAATATTCGCTGGGGCAGCTTTGAGCACTTTGCTCAGCACCCTCAGGTGAAGTGGGCTGTACCGATGTCCTTGGGCGACTCGCATCATGGTTACCGTGTGCTAGGCACATCTACTGACTACTTCAGCCATTATCAATACGGACGCAAGCAACAGCTAAAAATGCGTGACGGGCGTTTCTTTAATGATCAAGCGCCTTTTGAAGTGGTGCTGGGTGCTGAGGTGGCGGATGCGTTGAACTACTCTATAGGCCAAGAGATTGTTCTTGCCCACGGCATGGCGACCATCAGTTTAGTCAATCACGACGACAAGCCCTTCACCACAGTCGGCATTCTAGAGCGCACTGGCACGCCAGTTGATCGTACGCTGCATATTGCCTTAGCCGGCATGGAGGCTATACATATTGATTGGCAACATGGTGCGCCAGCTTATGGCAAGCGCAAAATCAGCGCTGAGCAAGCCTTACACATGGACCTACAACCCAAACAAATCACCGCAATGCTGCTGGGCTTAAACAGCAAGATCGCTACCTTTGCCGTGCAGCGTGAAATAAATCAATGGCGCGGCGAACCTTTACTGGCCATTTTGCCAGGTGTCGCTCTACAAGAACTCTGGAGCCTAATGGGCACAGCAGAAAAAGCGTTGTTTGTAGTTTCTTTGTTTGTCGTACTAACCGGCTTAATTGGTATGCTCACGGCAATTTTAACCAGTCTCAACGAACGGCGAAGAGAAATGGCTATTTTACGTTCAGTGGGCGCTCGTCCTTGGCATATTGCCAGTTTATTGATCCTCGAAGCTTTCAGTCTTGCTTTTGCTGGAATCCTGCTAGGATTGGCTTTACTGTATTTAGGTATTGCCGTCGCGCAAGGACCACTGCAAAGCCATTACGGCTTGTACCTGCCCTTCTCTGCGCCCAGCTTATACGAATGGATGTTATTGGCTGCTGTATTGCTAGCTGGCGTGTTAATGGGCGCAGTGCCGGCATGGCGTGCCTATCGTCAATCCTTAGCAGATGGGTTAAATATTCGCTTATAAACCATCACTCTAACTGTTACTTAATACACCTAGGCTTGCTCTATATGCGAAAACTGCTCTGTATCATCGGGTTATTATTCAGCGTTACTACGGCCTACGCTGATGAACTGCGCACACTCAAATGGCAAGACATGATTCCTGCCGATGCAGCACTTTTACCACCACCGACAGTGCTACATGATCTCAATCAGCTGGCTGATATTTTGGCTGAAGAAACCGGCCCAGCTGCTGAGCAACAATACCCCAACGCGCCTGTTGTAGCTGAGCTGCATGGTGTACGGGTCAAGTTACCCGGTTATATAGTGCCGTTGACCATTGACGAAAGCAGCCGCATTACTGAGTTTTTGCTGGTGCCGTATTTTGGTGCCTGCATCCATGTACCACCACCACCCTCCAACCAAATAGTCTATGTGCACAGCGAAGGTGGCGTCGCTATGGGTGATATGTGGCAGCCTTACTGGATAGAAGGGCGACTCAGTGTTGAGTCTTTTAACAGTGACATGGGCTCTACCGGTTACCGTGCCGAGGCTGAGCAGGTGTACCGCTATGAGTTTGACAGCCCTGCAATTAAATAAGCTCTGTATGTATTCATTGAGCACTTTCAAAGCACCCAGTTACTCCGCACCCTACTAAAAGTGCTAAGAAATAATCACCTTTATCTGAAAACACATCGTATAATATGCGCTCGCAGGAGAGAGAGCGGATACAACTCTGCTCCGCCGAAGGCGCAAACTCCCATAAACGCTCAGGCTCATGTACTGCAAAACAACTTAGATTCGCCAACTGGAGAGCGATTGCTTAAAGCAATCCACCGAAGGGGCAAGCAGCACACTGCTGCGTAAACTCTCAGGTACACAGGACAGAGGGAGAGGCGTTACTGTCAGCAGGAGTCCTGCGTGCTTACCTATATCTATCTGATTGCTATTACTGCCGAAGCCATGTCTGGCGCGCTTGCTGCTGGGCGACGTAATATGGACATGTTTGGTGTCGCCCTGATCGCTTTTATCACTGCTTTAGGCGGTGGCACCGTGCGTGATATGTTGTTGGGCAATTACCCAGTGACTTGGACCCAACACCCGCCCTATATCTATCTAACCATTGGTTCAGGCCTCGCTACCATGCTGATTGCACGCTTTATGCAAAAGCTCAATCAGATTTTCTTAATCCTAGACTCAATGGGCTTAGTGGCTTTTACCATCATTGGTTGTAATGTCGCTCTAAAGCTTGGCTACGAGACGCCTGTAATTATTATGGCGGGGATTACCACAGGGATTTTCGGCGGTATTTTGCGCGACATTATGTGCAACCGTACGCCACAAGTGCTGCGCCACGAGCTCTACGCCAGCGTGTCCTTGGTGGTTGCTGGGGTGTATCTGTACTTAAAATCAATCGGTGTATCGGACGATATCAATACATTGGCCTCTTTTAGCTTTGGCCTAGCTTTACGTCTCTCAGCCATCCGCTGGCAGCTGTCCTTGCCAGTATTTTCTTATTCCCCAGGGCGCTGGGGTGATTAAACAACAAGGCGACCAATTGGCCGCCTTATTTTATCTGTTTAACTCCCCCATCCAGAGCACGTTAACGTACCGAGCCCATATGTCGAGGGTGTAGCGTCTGAGCAAACTTAAAGCCTTAATGATCCTTAGATTATTCTGCACGAGCAGTTAAAGTGCGCCTTACAAGCTAAGTTCTTTTATGCTTAAGTACCAATCACACCACCATCCGTACGAGTCACTACCATCACACTGGAACGCGGTACTGAATCACCACCGGCAGGAAAGCTTGATGGTACTAGTTTCTCTCCAGGGTGCTGAACCCCGATAAATAAAGTTTTTTGATCTGGAGTAAAAGCCAAGCCAGTGATTTCACAGGCTACAGGTCCAGTTAAGAAACGACGGACTTCACCTGTTTTAGGGTCCGCGCTGAGCATCTGGTTATTACCCTGCCCAGCAAAATCACCCTGGTTCGAATAATTACCGTCCGACTGAATCCATAAGCGTCCAGCCTGATCAAAGCCAATGCCATCAGGACTATTAAACATGTTATCGGCCGTAATATTACTTGAGCCAGCATACGGTGTTCCAGCATGCACACTAGGGTTGCCTGCCATTAAAAACAAATCCCACTCAAAGCCTTGCGCTGTATGCTGCCCTGCAGTGGGCACCCAACGCACAATCTGTCCGTAATGATTTTCTGCACGCGGGTTAGGGCCATCCACTGGTTGATTATCCTTAACTCCACGGTTTTTATTGTTAGTTAAAGTACAAAACACCATCGGCTCATGCGGGTGCACTGCAACCCACTCTGGGCGGTCCATAGTGGTTGCGCCAACCTGCGTTGCGGCCAAACGAGTATGAATAAGGATATCAGCTTGACTGGCAAATCCATTTTCTGACGTTAAGCCATTTTTCCCATGCGCTAAGCTTAACCATTCACCGCTGCCATCTTCATTAAACTTAGCAACAAACAGTTCGCCTTCATCCAACAGGTTACGATTAGCAGCTTGATCAGCAGGGTTATACTTATTGCGACTGACAAAGCGATAAATATGCTCACCACGCTCATCATCACCCAAATACACCACGACTCGACCATCTTTAGCGATAACTAACTCTGCGTTTTCATGCTTAAAGCGTCCTAAAGCAGTACGTTTTACGGGCATAGCCTCAGGATTTTTCGGGTCAATCTCCACCACCCAACCAAAACGGTGCGGCTCATTTGGCTCTTTAGCTAAGTCAAAGCGCTGATCAAATCTATACCAGCTGTAACCCGCATCTGCTGCCCCAATGCCGTAACGAGAAAAATTCGCACTTTGGCTTACTTCTGCATCACTACCGAAGTAACCATTAAAATTTTCTTCACAGGTTAAATACGTACCCCAAGGCGTCATGCCATTGGCGCAGTTATTAAAGGTTCCTAGAGCGATCTCACCCTTGGGGTCCGCTTTAGTTTGTAGCAGTGTATGGCCTCTAGCTGGGCCACTGATACGCATCGGGGTATTGGCATCAATACGGCGATTAAAGCGTCCGTTTTTATCAAAGCGCCAGCCTTGCGCCTGCTTAGTCAAGGTAATAACAGACACACCGTGCGCAGCCTGAGCATACTGAACATCAGCAGCAGTCATACTTTTACCTTGATGCTCAAACATCAGCTCGTAGTTGGTGTATTCATTATTAACCGCCAAAATAGCCGTCTGCTCATCAACAGGAAACAAACTCATACCATCGTTGTTATCGCCGAACTGACGCTTTTGATTGGCCGCAGTGTTCTGGCTCAATTGATTAGAAAACTCTGCAACATCAGCAAATAAGGGATCGCCCCAAGAGATCAAACGCTCTACTTGATAACCTTCTGGCACTATAACAGTGTCCGCAGTGCTGGCAGGCACCGCTTTAAATCCAAGTAAAGGGCTACCTGATGGCGCCAAAGCTGCAGCAAGAGATCGGCTCACCGGCGCCATAGTAAAGAAAGCTGCAGCCCCTAAAGCGGCACTAGCACCGAGAAAACGACGTCGCGACAAACCTCGTTCAACCATTTGAGTAAATTCCGGTGTGTCGGTACGCGGATGATTCAATTCATCTTGCAGCTCAAACTGACTCATGATTCAACCTCATTAAATAATTTAATTACGATGAGGTAAGCTTAGGCAAAGAATATGTCAGGACTGTGACTAGGCGTTAAACAAGATCTCTTGTATCAGCGCTCCGCAGAGACGCTCTTAACTGCGGTACTTAATTAACATGCCTATAAATACCGAATCTATCGCAGCCCATGCAAGCCATTACTCAAGCTGAGCTTTTACTTTATTGACCCACCATTAAAAAACCCGCAGCGGCTGCGGGTTTTTGTATCACTAATGCAAATTAAACTTTGCTACGTCCATGACGCTTGCGCTCATTTTCAGTCAAATGTTTTTTGCGTAAACGAATCGACTTAGGCGTTACTTCAACCAGCTCATCATCTTCGATGAACTCAAGTGCTTGCTCTAGAGAGAAACGGATTGGTGGAACCAACGCCGTGGTTTCTTCTTTGCCAGATACTCGCATGTTATCGAGTTTTTTCGCTTTTGTTGGGTTAATCGTCAAGTCATTGTCACGACTGTGGATACCGGCCAACTGACCTTCATAAATGTCTTCGCCTGGTGATAAAAACAACTTACCGCGCTCTTGCAGAGTCTCAAGAGAGTAAGTCAGTGCTTTACCAGTAGCCATAGAGACCAACACGCCTTGTTGACGGCTGGTGACTTCTCCACCTTTGATTGGACCATAGTGGCTGAACATACCCGTTAAAATACCCGTACCCGAAGTCATAGTCATAAACTGGTTACGGAAACCAATCAAACCACGCGCAGGGACAGTGTACTCAAGGCGGATACGACCTTTACCGTCTGGAACCATATCAGTCAGTTCACCTTTACGCAGACCAAATTGTTCCATAATCGCACCTTGGTGCTGCTCTTCAATATCCAAAATAACGTTTTCGTACGGTTCTTGCTTCTCACCATCAACTTCTTTAATGACAACTTCTGGACGAGAAATACCCAACTCGTAGCCTTCACGACGCATGGTTTCGATCAGCACTGACAAGTGCAATTCACCACGACCCGATACTTTAAACTTATCCACGTCATCGCCTTGCTCAACGCGCAATGCCACGTTGTGCAGCAATTCTTTTTCCAGACGCTCTTTCAGGTTACGACTGGTAACGAACTTACCTTCTTTACCAGCAAACGGAGAGTCGTTGACCTGGAACGTCATGCTCACGGTTGGCTCATCAACGCTCAGCGGTGGCAATGCTTCAACGTGCTGCTGGTCGCACAAAGTGTCAGAAATAAACAGCGGATCAAAACCACTGATACAAACGATATCACCCGCTTGCGCTTCTTCAACTTCTACACGGTGCAATCCATGGTGACCCATCAATTTGAGGATACGACCATTACGGCGCTTGCCTTCAGCATCAATCGAAGTCACTGGACTGTTCGCTTTGATACGACCACGGGCAATACGGCCAATACCGATAATGCCAAGGAAATTATTGTAGTCCAGTGCAGAAATTTGCATTTGGAATGGACCATCTAAGTCAACTTTAGGCGGCTCAACAAAATCAACAATAGACTGGAATAATACATCCATATTTTCAGTCATTTCAGCCGGATCTAAACCAGACACACCGTGCAAGGCACTGGCGTAAACAATTGGAAAATCAAGCTGATCTTCGGTTGCACCCAAGTTATCAAATAAGTCAAATACCTGATCAACAACCCAGTCTGGACGTGCGCCAGGACGGTCAACTTTATTGATCACAACAATAGGGTTTAAGCCGGCTTGGAACGCTTTTTGTGTCACAAAGCGTGTTTGCGGCATCGGGCCATCAATAGAGTCAACCACCAACAGCACGCAGTCAACCATGCTCATCACACGCTCAACTTCACCACCAAAATCGGCGTGGCCAGGGGTATCAACGATGTTGATATTGTAGTCGTGCCATTTAATGGCTGTGTTTTTTGCCAGAATAGTAATTCCGCGCTCTTTTTCTTGGTCGTTAGAATCCATAACACGGTCAGAATCAAGTTCTTTACGGTCTAGGGTACCTGACGCACGTAAAAGGGCATCAACCAAGGTTGTTTTACCATGGTCAACGTGGGCGATAATGGCAATATTGCGTAAGTTGTCAATCACAAGCTTTTCTCAAATAAAAATATGTAGGCTGCACGCAAAGCGTGTCAGTTCGTAGCAAAGCAACAAAGGTTTATGGCTTATGGATCTGGTGGGCGTAACTGTTGCGGCATAGCCATACAGCTCCACAAACACACCCATAATAGGTATCTAATCATGCGTGACTGCTTGCACGCGGCGGCTCTGAGTCAGGACGATACACGCGCACATTTGCATAACCTTCATGCAATAAATGATCAGCATGTAATCTGCTCATTATACCTTGATCGCAATACAGTAGATATTGGCGATTAGGGTCAAACTCTTTAAAGCGGCTGTTAATCGCATAAAAAGGCACGACCAACTGCTCAATACCATCCAAGGTTAATGGATGATCTTCAACTTCATCTGGGTGACGGATATCAACTATGATCTGCCCAGGCAACGCTGCATTGACTTCTTCAACATGAACGTCTTTACCCAATTCATCGAGCACTTTATCCATCGTCACCCGAGTGGCACGCTCTACCGCACGCTGCAAGATACTCGCATCTAAACGGCCCTCTTCATGCTCAACACGCCCCAGCTTGGCGCGTGTTTTTGGGTTTACAGAAATCACTCCGCAATATTCAGGCATGTTTTCTGCAAACTCAGCAGTACCGATTTCCACAGCAGTGCTGATAATATCTTGCTTGTGCGCTGTAATCAGCGGACGCACCACCAGTTTATTGGTGGCTTTATCAATCACCGCAAGATTGGTCAGTGTTTGGCTGGCCACTTGCGAAATCGCTTCACCGGTGACCAAAGTATCCAGATCCAAGTCGTCGGCTATCTGCTCCGCAGCTTTAAACATCATGCGCTTAAGCACGACACCCATATGACCGTTATCGACATTTTCTAAAATATCACCGAGTACTTCTTCAAACGGCACGCTAATAAACAAAACACGATGCGAGCTGCCATATTTTTTCCACAAGTAATGTGCAACTTCTTTAACCCCGAGTTCGTGCGCACGACCACCCAAGTTAAAGAAGCAAAAATGCGTTAATAAGCCGCGACGCATCATTTGATAGGCAGCAACAGTGGAGTCAAAACCACCTGACATCAACACCAACGCCTGCTCAACCGTACCCAGCGGATAACCACCAATACCTTGGTGGCGCTCATATTCAATAAGTAGGCGTTGGTGGCGCACTTCTATACGCACTTCTACATCCGGAGTGCGCAAATCAATACCTGATGCGCCGCACTGCTGGCGTAGCTGACTACCCACATAACGCTCCACATCCATCGAAGAAAAAGGATGCTTACCGGCACGCTTACAGCGCACAGAAAATGTACGACCCTTTAATAGGTCAGCGTAGTGTTCCTTACAGCGCAAAGTAATATCATCAAGATCACCAAGCGGGTATTCCAGCACTTGGAAAAAATGTGCAACACCTGGCGTGCAGCGCAAACGTGCATAGAGTTCTTGTAGCTGCGCAGGATCTTCAAGCGTGGTGAATAACTCTAAGTTATCCCATTCACCATCCACTCTGACTTTAGGATCAAGATCACGCAAAACAGTGCGGATATTTTTACCCAACTGTCGTAGAAACTGCTTACGCACAGGACGGCTTTTAATGGTAATTTCAGCAAATGATTTTAGAATTAATTTCATGGCGCAAACAGGTCGCTAAGATGGGTCACCAAAGCAACCGGAAAAATGGGCGTAAACGATAGCATATTTTTCTAAAAAATGCTCAAAAAGTAGGCAAAACTCAGCGTAACTGCAGCTTCACGGCTCTACCTACTCGATGATTCAGACCTTAACAGCTGTAGTACAGCTCATACTCAAGCGGGTGCACAAAGGTACGTACGCGCAATTCTTCTTCTGCTTTCAGAGTAATAAAGGCATCTAAGAACTCATTACTGAACACGCCCCCGCGCAACAGGAATTCACGGTCGACATCCAGCGCACTCAGTGCTTCTTTCAAACTACCAGACACCTGTGGAATCTGCTGGGACTCTTCTGGCGGTAAATCATAGAGGTTTTTATCAGCGGCATCACCTGGGTGAATACGGTTTTGGATGCCATCCAATCCAGCCATTAACAGTGCAGCGAAAGCCAAGTAAGGGTTAGCAGATGGATCGGGGAAGCGTGCCTCAATACGACGTGCTTTTGGGCTGGTGACATAAGGGATACGAATCGACGCAGATCGGTTACGCGCCGAGTAGGCCAGCATGACTGGCGCTTCAAAGCCTGGCACCAAGCGCTTATATGAGTTGGTCGATGGATTAGTCAGTGCGTTTAGTGCCTTACCATGCTTAATAATACCGCCGATAAAGTACAGCGCATTATCAGACAGGCCGGCATAGCCTTCACCGGAAAAGGTATTCTTGCCACCGGTAAAAATTGACATATGCACGTGCATGCCAGAACCATTATCACCGTACAGCGGCTTAGGCATAAAGGTCGCGGTGCGACCATAAGCATCTGCCACATTATGTACAACGTACTTTAACGCCTGTACTTCGTCTGCTTTAGCAACGAGGGTGTTAAATTTAGTGCCAATTTCATTTTGGCCCGCGGTCGCAACTTCGTGATGGTGCACTTCAACAAATTGCCCCATTTCTTCTAAGGCATTACACATCGCGGTACGGATCTCATGATCATAGTCGCTTGGCGGGGTTGGCATATAACCACCTTGGACAGCAACACGGTGTCCCTTATTACCACCTTCAATATCTGCATCACTGTTCCAAGCCGCTTGTTCAGAATAAACTTTAAACATCGAACCGGAAATATCAGACTTAAACTTCACCTGATCAAAAATAAAAAACTCAGGCTCAGGGCCTACAAAAACCGTATCACCAATACCTGTTGATTTTAAATACTCCTCTGCACGCGAAGCGATCGCACGCGGGTCTCGGTCGTAGCCTTGCATAGTAGAGGGTTCAATCACATCACAGACTAAAATCAGAGTGGGCTCTTGGGTAAAAGGGTCCATGACTGCAGTACTGTCATCCGGCAAAAGAATCATGTCCGACGCTTCAATACCTTTCCAACCAGCCATAGAAGAGCCGTCAAACATCTTACCTTGCTCGAAAAAATCATCGTCAGCATCACGAGCTGGCATAGTGATATGGTGCTGTTGCCCACCAATATCGGTAAAGCGCAAATCAATCCATTTTGCATTATGGGTTTGTATCAGTTCGAGCGACTTTGACATCATGGACTCCAGGATTTCATCAACGGGGTGCCGACCCAGCAACAGACTTCCGGGCAGCGCGCTCACCACATTCCAGTCTCGACAAGACAAGGCGTGTGCAAAAACCAAGGGCGAGACGCATAATAAATTGTGTTGAGTATTTTGACTGTTAGCTGCCTCTAGCGCTAGCCCCTAATGCATACTACTGCAAGAAACTAAGCTAACAATCGACTCAATAGATGACCATTTAACCGGCCAAACGTACTGTTTTCTAGTGTACGCGGCACAGCTTAACAATTCAGTCTTTTATTTTGAATGAATGCTGCATCTTTTACGGTTTGTGCTTGTGCGTTCTTTTACTTAGTTCAACAGCGAAACACTTGCCTAAGCATGCAGAGCATGTAACGCTAAAGCTATTCTTAAGAGGAGTGGATTATGCGCTTTGTATTTGCCACGGTCTTGCTCGCTGTAGCACTGCCTGTTACCGCACAAATTTATCAATACACTGATGATAAAGGCAATCGTGTCTACACTGATCAACCACCACTAGGTGTGGATGCAACCAGCATCGAACTGCGTGCGGTAAACAGTTTGCCAGCACCGGCAAGCAGCCAAGCTGCAACGTCTAATAGCCCCACCAATGACTTGGATTCCGCAGAGCAGCAGGCACCGTACAGTCAGTTGCAACTGACTGGACTGCCTGATGAGGAAGCACTTCGCGCCAATAACGGCACCTTCAGCGTACAGGTTGAAATCACTCCAAAGCTGGCCAGTCAACACCGCTTACAACTCGTCATCGACGGGCAACCCCATGGTGCAGCAAGCACTTCAACCAGCCTGCAGATTGTAAACTTAGAACGCGGTGAGCACCAATTAGCTGTGCAAGTACTGGCTAACGAGCACATTGTGCAAAGCAGTGTCGAGCACACTCTTAGCGTGCAACGCGTGCATACCAGTAGCCCAGCCTTACGCCCTAAACCGACACCTCGTACTACGCCATGAGACTCAGCTACTTAATAGGCGCATTATTGCTCTGTGTTGCACAGATTGCTTCTGCAGCAATTTACACCTATCTCGATGCTAACGGTGAGCGCGTCTACACCGATAAACCACCACAACATCAGCGTGTTGAAACAGTCAACATTGCACCGACCAATCAACTACCGGCTGTGCCTGTACAGCCGGTGATTAAGCCACCTCCGGTTTATCAAGATGACACGACTAACCCAGCCTTACAGTACCAAGTCCTGCGCATTTTAGCGCCAGAGCCCAATGCCACCATTCGTGCAAATGATCGCCAATTGATTGTGATGATTAGCAGCGAGCCTGCTCTATTGGATGGACACCTTTATCGTTTACTATTGAATGGCGAGCTGGCTGCCGAACCTAGCCGCAGCCCGGTCTTTCCCTTAAGCCAAATTGAACGCGGCACGCATAAACTCGCAGTAGAGATTATCAATGAGCAAGGCGCAGTACTCGAGCGCACGCCCGCACAGCCGTTTCATTTTCGACAAACCACCTTAAACGATAAGCGCCGCGTGCGCCCGTGCCAGAAAGGCGATTATGGCGTGCGTCCAGAGTGCCCACTCAAAGACAAACCTAAAGAGAAACGATCGATCCTACCGTTTTTCTAATCCGTATTCACACATCAATAACACATGCCCTGCACGCAAACACCTTTTGTTTGCTATGCAGTAACGCGCCTTGTTACAGTGCGCCGCATTTATGAAGAGTAACGCTATGCACGATCAGCACTTTGACGATCTCGCGATTCGTTTTGCGCAAAAAATCTATGGCAGTAATAAAGGCGCAATACGTTTAGCTGTGCTGCAAGCCGACCTCAATGAGACATTAGCGAAACGCCCATTGCGGGTATTGGATATTGGCGCAGGCCTTGGACATATGGCCTTATGGCTCGCACAACAAGGCCATCAGGTCACCTTAGTTGAACCTGCTCTGGCTATGCTTGAGGCAGCACAACAACGCTTTACTGATGCGCAATGCCAAGCCGTCTTTATCCATGCCGACTGGCAGAGCTTTGCTGAGCAAGCGCATGAACCCTATGATTTAGTGCTCTGCCATGCTGTTTTAGAATGGCTGGCTGAGCCCAGCGCAATATTGACTGCACTGCACCGTTTAACCGCTGCAGACGGTTGGCTATCACTGGCTTTTTATAATAAAGATGGGCTAATTTTACAAAATCTGATCAAAGGCAACTTACGCAAACTCAGTCAACAGCGTTTTACTGGTGATGCCGGTGGCTTAACCCCGCAACAGCCACTTGACCCTCGTGAGTTAGCAAGCATAGTTGAGCCGCTCTGGCAGATCCAACAGCGCAGCGGCATCCGCGTTTTTCATGATTATATGCCGCCACAGTTTCGCCAGAAAATAGCACCTGAAGAATTGATCAGCACCGAACTGAGCTACCGCCGCCACCCGGCTTTAGCAGGCTTAGGGCGTTACCTGCATTGGCTTTGCCAGCCTCGTTCGAGCGCAGTAGACTAAGAGTTAAGCAGTCTTACAGGAGACGCACCATGCTTCATTATCTACTGCCCAGCGCGGTAGCTATACTGTTAGTTGGCTGCCAATCAGGCAACCCCTACCAAGCCGAAAGCCTGCCGTTACCACCTGCTCCAGCCGCTGCCGCGACACATTTCGATGCCAGCGCCTACCCTGCCAAGGTGAATAGCAGAACTTATAGCTACTGGTGCTGGCATGACCAATACGTCACTGCGCGCCCTATAGTCTCTACTGTAGATAACGCTCAGCATATCCTCGCTGAACAACTTGAGCAGTACGGTTTGCGCCCCGCATCATCTGCCGAGCAGTGCCAATTGACAGTGCAACTCACTCGTAGTCAGCGCCAATATGAACGTCGCGTCTATGATAATCTCCCATCCGCTAATTATGGGTTTGGTTACCGACATGGCGATCCATATTATGACCGCCATCGCTATTCTGGCATTGGCGTTAATCTCCCCATCGGCTCACACCGCTACACTGAGTATTACCAGTTACTGACCCTAACCTTCACTGATGCGCAAACACAACAACCCGTATGGCGTACGCAAAGTAGCGTCAGCAGTGATTTGCAAGGGCAAACTACTGAAAAAGCACTGCGCCAAGCAATTGACAACATGCTCAGCAGTTACCGCTAGCGGGTAAGAATTTCGCTCGGCATGCAACACACCAGCTTAAGCAAATCTACTCAAGCTGGTGATTACTTAACCACCAATACATCGCAAGGTGGGTGTTCTAAGAAATACTGCGCCAAACTGCCCAGCAGCGCATCCGCTAAAATGCCGCGCCCGTGCTTGCCAATGGCTAAAATCTGCGGTTTTTGCTCAGCAATCACATGCGCCAAACAATTGTGCAGTTCACCTTGAAGCAACTCGTGACTGATGCTCGGGCCTGCCTCAGCTAACTTTGCGCGCTCATCAACAACCAACTGATCAAACAATGAAGTTTGCCAGGTTATTTCTGAGTCATTATCAGCACCATGTACTTCAGCCATTTCCAGTACATGCAGTGCATGAATCGATGCGCTATGTGGCAGCAGCTTAAACACATGGTGCAACGCATGGCAGGCACACAAAGAAAAATCCAGCGGCACTAGGGCACGCTGATAAGCAACGATGTCCGTCTCAACTGCCAGCAATACAGGGACTGCACTACGCTGCAATACGCGCTCCAGCGTGGTGCCTGAGAAATACTCAGGGGAGTCTTGATGATGATCACCCATTACTAAAAAATCAACACTGTGCGCTTGCTGCGCGGCGACAATGGTTTGCGCAGGACGCCCCATTTTAATTAAAACCTGAGCATTCTCAGCGTTACACTCTGCCAGTTGCTGGGTCAATAAAGCATCTGCTACCAGCATCTGCTTCTCTATTACCGCCATCGGCAAGTGATCTTCTAAAACATACAAAACACTCAAGCGCGCTTGATGTTGCTGCGCCAATTGCACACCGCGCTGTAGAGCAATCTGAGCTTTTTCACTGAGGTCGTGAGCAACCATTATATGCTGCATAAATGTGCATTCCTTTTCAAAGACCAAAAAAGGCGCGCAAACGGCACATTCGTTTGCGCGCACGGGCCATTAGCGGGCGGCGTCTAATGCTTGTGTGATGTCAGCCAAAATATCATCAATGTGCTCAATACCAATTGATAAACGAATCAGGTCAACGCTAACACCAGCTTTAGCCATTTCTTCTTCGGTTAATTGGCGGTGCGTGGTAGTCGCTGGATGACACGCTAATGACTTGGCATCACCAATATTGACCAAACGATAGAGTAATTGCAGCGCATCAATAAATTTGGCACCCGCAGCTTGTCCGCCTTTAATGCCAAAGCACAAAATTGAGGAAGGTTTACCACCCATATATTTTTGTGCCAGAGCGTGATCTGGGTGACTGGGTAAGCCCGCATATTGTACCCACTCAACCTGCTCGTGGGCATCTAAGAACTCAGCAACTTTTTGTGCGTTTTCACAATGACGTTCCATGCGCAGCGAGAGTGTTTCCATGCCTTGCATAATCAAAAACGCATTAAAAGGTGACAATGCCGCACCCATATTACGCAACGGCACCACTCGACAGCGCGCAATAAATGCTGCCGGACCAAAGTCTTCGGTATAGACAACGCCGTGATAAGACACATCCGGTGTATTCAACAATGGGAAGCGGTCTTTGTGTTCAGCCCAAGGGAATTTACCTGAGTCAACAATAGCGCCAGCAATGCTGGTGCCATGGCCACCCATGTACTTGGTTAGCGCATGGATCACGATATCTGCGCCGTAATCAATTGGACGGCACAACACCGGCGTAGCAACAGTGTTATCCACGATCAGTGGCACACCATGGCGGTGGGCAACATCAGCTAAGGCTTGAATATCAACGATATTACCCGCTGGGTTACCAATACTTTCACAGAACACGCCTTTAGTTTTATCGTCAATCATCGCCTCTAAAGCAGCCAGATCATCATGAGGTGCAAAGCGCACTTCTAAACCTTGGCGCGGTAACGTGTGGGCAAACAGGTTGTAGGTACCACCGTACAGCTTCGCGATAGACACAATATTATCGCCAGCTTCAGCAATGGTCTGAATCGTTGCGGTAATCGCTGCCATACCTGATGCCATCGCCAGCGCAGCAACACCACCTTCTAATGCAGCCACACGTTTTTCTAAAATATCATTGGTAGGGTTGGTGATACGCGTATAAATATTGCCCGGCACTTTTAGATTAAATAAATCAGCACCATGCTGGGTGTCATCAAAGGTGTATGAGGTGGTTTGATAAATCGGTACCGCGGCGGATTTAGTGGTCGGGTCAGATTTGTAACCGACATGGAGCGCAATCGTTTCTGGTTTCATGGTTTTTTACTCAAGGCCGTTGAAATATTGGTGCAAAGCATGCCCAGCCAACCGACTAGGGTCAAGCACAACACAGACAGATGCTTTCTAAACATGATGTATGCACAATATAGATACTTACCACAATCACTCTAGAGTGCATACATGACTTGGCGCTATATTATCAAGCAACTGGCCTTTCCACCCAGCAGCTTTTTGCTGTTACTGCTATGCAGTGTGCTGTTACGCAAACGCTGGCCGAAATTAGCAGCGGTCGGCTTTATTAGCAGCATCAGTGGCCTCTACGTCATGAGCCTGCCGATTACCGTTGAATATGCTGCGCACGCCTTGGAAACAGAGCCTGCGCTAACACCCGCACAGTGGCCCAGTTTAAAGCAGCAAGCCGAAGCCGTTATTGTGCTGGGAGGCGGTCGTGAAGTTAACGACCCTGCATGGCAAGCTGATCAGCCCTCATTAATGGCCATGCAGCGCCTACGTTATGCTGCACGTTTAGCCAAAGCCTCTGACTTGCCCGTTTTAGTGACTGGCGGCTTACATTTTGGTCAGCCGCCTAGCGAAGCACAATTAATGGCTGACAGCTTGCAACAAGACTTTAATATCTCTGCACATTGGATTGAAGGTGAAAGTCGTACGACTTGGGAAAACGCTCAATTCAGCGCAAAAATACTGCATGCGCAAGGTATTCGTCGGGTGGTACTGGTGACCAACGCTTGGCATATGCCGCGTTCGCGTTGGAGTTTTGAGCAGTTTGGCTTTCAGGTGATCAGTGCGCCCGTCGGCTTTTTAGGCGGACCTCATGGCCGGCCACTGAACGGCTGGCTACCGGAAAGCAAAGCCATGTGGCAAAACACAGCCTTATTGAATGAAGCCATTGGTAGCGTGCTCTACCGCTTAACCTATAGCGCGCAGTAACCCGCACGATAAGTAACAGGCTAGCTGCGCGCTATAGCTGTTTTTTGTATAGAGAACCTGTTCGGCGCCTCCGTAACAGCTAACAGCTCGGAGTAGGCCGTGAACACTTGCGCCTGACGTACTGTGCTCTTGCTGTTCTTCCGTCGACGAACCCATCCAGGGTTCAACTCCGGCGCTACGCCATCCATAGCTTCGCTAGCCACAGCAACAGCAACAGCACAGCACAGCACAGCACTGATTAATCATTTATGCTGCCCGCGCGCTTGTATTTTTAAGAGCGCACTTTTAAAACACTCCGCGCATACAGACGCCTCTGCGCAGTCATTGGACTGGATGTGCACATGCTGTTTCCCTCCTTGCGCTCGCCTCATGTATGCTAGGCAGATATTTTTCATTGATGTGCTGCGGCGCGTCATCCTTATGACTTTCTTGACGATAACCAGATAAAATCATGTACGAACAGTATCAGCCTCGCGACATTGAAGCCGCCGCTCAGCGCCATTGGGCCGAGCAAAAATCCTTTGAAGTGACCGAGCAAGCCGGTAAAGAGACCTATTACTGCTTGTCGATGTTCCCTTACCCCAGCGGTCGCCTGCATATGGGCCACGTGCGCAATTACACCATTGGTGATGTGATTGCTCGCTACCAGCGCATGCTCGGTAAAAATGTTCTACAGCCAATGGGCTGGGATGCGTTCGGCATGCCTGCAGAAAACGCAGCGATCCAGCATAAAGTTGCGCCAGCAGCTTGGACCTACGAGAACATGGCCTATATGAAGGCGCAGTTCACCCAACTGGGTTTAGCCATCGACTGGTCACGCGAAATCACCACCTGCAAGCCCGATTACTATCGTTGGGAGCAGTGGCTGTTCACCCAACTGTACAAGAAAGGCATTATTTATAAGAAAGTCGGCACGGTAAACTGGGACCCGGTGGACCAAACTGTACTGGCTAACGAGCAAGTGATTGACGGTCGCGGCTGGCGTTCGGATGCGCTGGTAGAAAAGCGCGAAATCCCCATGTACTACTTCAAAATCACTGCCTATGCCGATGAGTTGCTGTCTGGTCTTGATGATATGCCGGGCTGGCCTGAGCAAGTTAAAACTATGCAACGCAACTGGATCGGCAAAAGCTTCGGCGCCGATATCCTGTTTGATTACGATGTGGATTCAGTCGGGATTGCAGGCCAACTTAAGGTCTACACCACCCGCCCTGATACTTTAATGGGTGCAACCTATGTAGCTGTGGCTGCCGAGCATCCTTTGGCGCAACGTGCTGCTACGAACAACCCAGAACTTACTGCCTTTATTGCTGAGTGCAAAGGTGGCTCTGTGGCTGAAGCCGATATGGCGACCATGGAGAAAAAAGGTCTGCCCACTGGTCAGTTTGTGATTCACCCGTTAAGCGGTGACAAGTTGCCAGTGTATATCGCTAACTATGTCCTTTGGGGCTACGGTGAAGGCGCGGTAATGGCGGTACCAGCACACGATGAGCGTGATTTTGCTTTTGCCAATACATATCAGCTACCCATTCAGCAAGTATTTGCCTCAAACGACAGCAATAACAGTTTTGACGGTAAAGAATGGCAAGACTGGTACGCTGATAAAGCCAATGTAACCACGGTTAATAGTGGCAAATACGATGGCCTCAGCGTACAAGATGCTTTTGATCAAATTGTCGCTGACCTTGAAGCCAAGCAACATGGCGAGCGCAAAACTCAATTCCGTTTACGCGACTGGGGTATCAGCCGCCAGCGCTATTGGGGTTGCCCGATTCCGATTGTGCATTGCCCAAGCTGTGGCGATGTTGCCGTCCCTGAAGACCAGCTACCTGTTGTATTACCGGAAAATGTAATCCCTGATGGCTCAGGTAATCCGCTGAGTAAAATGCCTGAGTTTTATCAGTGCAAATGCCCAACCTGTGGTGCTGATGCCCGTCGTGAAACCGATACCATGGATACTTTTGTTGAGTCATCCTGGTATTACGCACGCTATGTTTCGCCACAGTACGAAGGTGGCTTAGTGGAAAAATCTGCAGCGGATCATTGGCTGCCGGTTGATCAATACATCGGCGGTATCGAGCACGCGATTTTGCACCTACTGTATGCACGCTTCTTCCATAAACTGATGCGCGACGAAGGTTTAGTCAACAGCAATGAGCCCTTTGCTAAATTACTGACGCAAGGCATGGTGATTGCCGACACCTACTACCGCATGTTGCCCAATGGTGCCCGTGAATGGTTTAATCCTGACCAGGTCAACGTTGAATCCGACAGCAAAGGCAAGACATTATCAGCCACGCTGATCAGTGACGGTCAACCGGTCGTGGTTGGTGGCATTGAAAAAATGTCGAAATCTAAAAACAACGGTGTTGATCCACAAGTGATGATTGACGAGTATGGTGCTGATACCTGCCGCTTGTTTATGATGTTTGCGTCGCCACCAGATATGAGTTTGGAATGGTCAGATTCAGGTATCGAGGGCGCGAGCCGCTTCCTTAAGCGTGTCTGGCGTTTAGCTTACAAACATGTCAATGTGGGTACGCATGATGGTTTAGATATTTCGATTTTAACTGATGCACAGAAAGATATTCGTCGCGCCACCCATGCGGTGATTAAACACGCCAGCCAAGACGTGGGCCAGCATCAGAAATTCAACACCGCCATTGCCCAAGTCATGACATTGATGAATGTACTGGAAAAGGCACCCACCGAAACGGCACAAGATCGTGCTTTATTACACGAAGGCTTAGAAACTGTCGTACTCTTGCTTGCTCCAATCACACCGCATATTTGTCATGAGTTATGGCAGCAACTGGGCCACAGCGATCCAGTGATTGATGCAGCTTGGCCACAAGCCGATGACAGCGCTCTGGTGCAAGATACGTTGAGTATCGTGATTCAAGTGAATGGCAAATTGCGTGGGCATATTGATGTGCCAGCATCCGCCAGCCGTGAAGAAATTGAAGCAGCGGCACGCGCCAATGACAATGTCTTACGCTACGTCGATGGCCTCAGCATTCGAAAAGTGATTGTTGTTCCGAATAAGTTGGTTAATATTGTTGCCAACTGATTGAGTTGTGCTTTTTTACTCACCCCTGCATAGCCTCCCCCACGAGGTTATGCATAGAGGACATACCATGCTAAAACGTTCTATTACTGTACTGGGTCTGGCTTTTTTAATGACCGCTTGTGGCTTCCATTTACGCGGAACTGGTACCACCCAAATGGCATTGAACGAACTGAACTTTGCCGCCCGAGATGCGCTCAGCCCACTGGGCAAACAAGTCAAAGAAAGCCTGATCAATAACAAGGTCAATGTCTCTAACAGTGCGCCATTCACCCTCTATGTTGGTGCTGAAGAACACAGCCAGCGCACAGCCAGTTATACCGCAGGTACGCGCAGTGCTGAGTACACTATCACCAGCGCAACCACCTACGAGCTGCGCTCAGGTAATCTACCGTCACTTATACGAGACCGTGTAGAAGTGCAACGCACCTACGCTTACAATCAAAACAACGTCACCGGTTCTGGCCAAGAAGCGGCTTTACTGCGCGAAGAAATGCGTCGTGATTTAGTTATGCAGTTAATGATGCGTCTGCAAGCGGTGACCCCAGCACAATTGCACGACTTAAAAGATCAAGCAGAGCGCAAAGTACAAGCCGATGCACAAGCGCGCGAAGCAGCAATTCGTGCACAGCAATTCGATGAACCGCAACAATCGCCGATCACTTTGCCTTAATGGTGTAGGGCCTTGTTTATGCAAGGCCCCTCTCTTTCCTTATGCGCATTTATCCTGAAAAACTCAGCGGCCAGCTCAAACAAAGCCTACTGCCGATCTACTTGGTCAGCAGCGACGAACCCTTACTGGCGCAAGAAGCCAGTGATGTGATTCGCAGCGTCTGCCGTCAAGCTGATTACAGTGAGCGCCAAGTGTTTCATGTTGAGCGTGGTTTTGACTGGAATATCATCCGCGAAGCCAATGCCAGTCTGTCACTGTTTGCAGAAAAACGCTTACTGGAACTGCGCATTAACTCAGGCAAACCGGGCGACCAAGGCAGTACTGTATTACAGGAATACTTAGCGCGTCCCGCTGAAGACACAATATTGCTGATCAACGTACCACGTCTTGACGCTAGCACCTTGAAGACCAAATGGGCTAAAGCCCTAATGGACAGCCCGCTATGTGGTTTTGTGCAACTGCCCAACATCACTATTGAGCAATTGCCCAACTGGATGAATCAGCGTTTAACCCAACAAGGCTTGAGCGCCGATCCAGAAGCCATTGATTTAATTGTCGCACGTACCGAAGGCAATTTACTCGCTGCCGTGCAAGAGATTGAAAAACTTAAACTACTCAGCAATAGCAACCATATTGACTTAGAAACCATACAAAGCAGTATTGCCGACAGTGCACGTTATGACGTGTTTGGTTTGGTTGACGCAGCCCTAGAAGGCGATACTGAGCGCAGCTTAAGAGTTTTAGCCGGCTTACGTGGTGAAGGCGTAGAGATCCCCATTATTTTATGGGCGTTAGCACGTGATATTCGCCAACTGAGTAACGTCGCACAACAGCTCAACCAAGGCACCAGCATGGATCGTGCACTCTCACGGGTTTGGCCTGCTGCACGCAAACCCTTATTTAGCAAAGCCTTAAAACGCCTGTCTGGACAACAATGGCAACAGCTACTTAAAGACGCTCAGCTGATTGATGAACAAAGCAAAGGGCAGACCGTGGGTGATGCTTGGATCGGAACCGCCTCTTTGCTGCTAAAAATGTCCGGCTCGCGCCGACCTATTTTTCAGCACCAATAACCGATAAAGGCGAAGCTGTGCTGGTTTTTTGCTAAACTGTTGGGCTTGTTAATTGGAGCAGCCGAATGTCGGATATCTACCAGCACCGCGCCCGTAAGCGCTTTGGTCAAAACTTCTTGCATGACAGCGGAGTGATTGATCGCATTATTCGCGCGATCTCTCCTCGCGCAGGCGATCGACTGCTAGAAATCGGCCCAGGCCAAGGCGCGCTCACGGAAGGTTTAGTCAACAGCGCGGCACAGCTCGACGTGATCGAAATTGACCGTGACTTAGTACAAATACTCAAGACAAAATTTGCCCTGAGCAACAACTTCACCCTGCACGAAGGTGATGCGTTAAAATTTGATTTTAGCCGTCTTGACCCTGCACCAAACAGCTTACGCGTAGTGGGTAACCTGCCCTACAATATTTCCACGCCACTGATTTTCCACCTACTCAACAATGCCCACTTAGTACGCGACATGCACTTTATGCTGCAAAAAGAAGTCGTTGAGCGCTTAGCTGCTACCCCCGGTGGCCGTGACTGGGGCCGTTTATCCATCATGGTGCAGTACCACTGCAAAGTTGAACACTTATTTAATGTGGGGCCTGGCTCTTTTAGTCCGCCGCCAAAAGTCGATTCTGCAATTGTGCGTTTAACCCCACATGCGCAGTTACCACACCCGGCTAAAGATGCGCGCGCTCTGGACCGTATCGTCCGCGAAGCCTTTAACCAGCGCCGTAAAACCTTACGCAACACTTTAAAAAATATTTTACCCGTTGAGGCCATCGAAGCCGCTGGGGTAGATGGCAGTTTACGTCCTGAACAATTGGATATTGCCGCGTTTGTACGCTTAGCAGACCAGTTTCATGAGCGTCAGACTGCAGAATTATCTTGAGAATCCCTATGACTGATCTGTCTAATACAATTGATATCAATGTGCACACGCGCTATCTCGTCGAGCACTCAAATCCGGAAGATAACCGTTATGTGTTCGCCTATGACATCACCATCCGCAATAATGGTTTAGAGTCAGCGCAATTATTAAGCCGCCACTGGATCATTACCGATGGTAATGGCAAAACCCAAGAAGTACGCGGCTCCGGCGTGGTCGGCGAACAGCCAGTGATTGATGCAGATGATGAGTACAGCTACAGCAGCGGCACTCTAATGGCCACGGCTGTAGGTAGCATGCAAGGTAGCTTTACTATGCGCACTGAAGAGGGTGAAGAGTTTGAAGCGCCGATTGCACCTTTTAGCTTAGCCGTACCAGGAGCCTTACATTAATGGCGACCTATGCTGTTGGCGATGTACAAGGCTGTTTAGAGCCACTTAAATGCCTACTGGATCGAGTCAATTTTGATCCCAGCCAAGATGTGTTGTGGCTGGTCGGTGACTTGGTCAACCGCGGTCCACAATCGCTCGAAACCTTGCGTTTTCTTTACGCCATGCGCGATTCGGTAGTGAGTGTGCTGGGCAACCATGACTTGCACTTACTCGCAGTGGCCAATCACACTGCACGCCTGAAAAAGAAAGACACCTTACGTGAAATACTCAGCGCACCGGACTGCGCCGACTTGCTATTTTGGTTACGCCAGTTGCCACTGATACACCATGACGCTGAACGCAAAATCAGCATGGTACATGCAGGTATTCCACCACAATGGAGCATTCAAGACGCTCTGGCTCACGCCGAAGAAATGCATCGAGTACTGCGTGATGACAGCTTATTTTTGCCCTATTTAGACGGTATGTACGGCGATCATCCAACCAAGTGGAATGATGAACTGTCTGGCATTGAACGCTTGCGCGTGATCACCAATTACTTCACCCGCATGCGTTTTTGTACCGCTGATGGTGAACTCGACCTTGATGCAAAAGAAGGCCTGAACAGCGCACCAAAAGGCTTTGCTCCATGGTTCAGTCACCCACAGCGTTTAACACGCAACGACACCATATTATTTGGCCACTGGGCTGCACTCGAAGGCCGCTGCCCAGCGCCCAACGCTATCGCCCTAGATACTGGCTGTGTATGGGGAGGAGAATTGTCATTGTATAATATTGATACTCAACACTTTGAACGTTGCGCTTGCGCGCCGGCTCAACAAACACCCTGATTGCCAGAGGATTCAATGGACACTTTTAAACGCATCAATGTGATACAAGCTCAGCAACTTTGCGCCGATGGCGCAGTGATGGTCGATATTCGTGACCCTGGGAGCTTTGCTAACGGGCACCCTGTCGGCGCAATCCATTTGGATAACCAATCATTAGCCGAATTTATCGCCCAAGCTGACTTGGACGCACCAACGATTGTAACCTGTTACCACGGCCATTCCAGCCAAAGCGCAGCAGCCTATCTGCATAGTCAAGACTTTAGCGAGTTGTACAGCATGGATGGTGGTTTTGAAGAGTGGGCGCGACTGTTACCTGAACTGATAAAACGCAGCACTGAATAAAGTAAACTTCGGCACAGAGCTCAACACATTCCAGCTACAGCTATGCAATTGTGCTGCCAACTGATATATGATTATCTATGTAACTACATATTAACCGAAGCATGTTTGAAGGCCTGAATATCTTTCAGTGCTCATCAGGCGTATTTAATAGCATTGAAACGTTGTTAATGAGAGTGATACTTTCGGAAAACTCCATAGTTTTGTCTTGAAGACAATGCATAACAATAATTTTAGGTTTACTATTCATGTTGCGATTTTTCATTCTTTTTGTTGTTATTTTGGTCTCGCTATTTGCCGCTGAATTGACCCAACCTGTACAAAATGCTGTGGTGCTGCCGTGGACCGAAGCACTCGCACGAATAAGCGCCAGCCTAATTATGCTCTTTGATTCAAATGTTGCCGCTTACGGCAAAATCCTACAGAGCACAACCAACGGTTTCGCGGTTTCTATCGAAGCAGGATGCAATGGTATTGAGGCGGCCATTGTTCTAATTGCCGCTATGTTTGCCTTTCCTGCTCCCTGGAAACACCGCATAATCGGCATTCTCGCCGGCCTATTTGCGGTGCAATTATTAAATATCGTACGCGTGATCAGCCTTTTTTATCTAGGCCAGTGGAATATGGACGTTTTCAACTGGGCGCATTTGTATTTGTGGCAAGCGCTTATAATGCTCGATGTGTTGATTGTCTGGCTAATCTGGATTCGAATGTTGCCGCCGCCGTCATCTTCCGGCACGCCCCCGCCACCATCGGCAGATGCCGAAATGCCAGAAGCGACAGCTTTATGACTACGACAACGCCTTCACTCAGGAAGCTCGCTCTGCACACCCTCTTATGGTTACCGCCTTGCCTTGCAGTTTGGTATTTTAGTGCGCACTTTCATACTGCTATCGTCGGCGCATTGGTTCATATGCTACTGGACTTATTCCAACCCGGTATGGTGTCTGCGCTGGAGCAGACAGGGAGTAATCTAGCGTTCGTGACCACTCTTAAAGTTTACCCTGAACCCGGCCAGGTCGGCCTGCTAGTACCGGAAGTCAGCCCGCTAATCTACACGTATGGGCTCGCATTTTTCGTTGCACTGATGCTTGCCGCGAACGCCCAATGGTGGAAAATCATAGCCGGAGCAGTTGCTCTTTTACCCTTCCAAGCTTGGGGCATCGTTTTCGGCTTACTGGTACAAATTGGTATAAAACTCGGCCCTGATATTGCAGTACAGGCGGGTATATCTGGCTGGCATATCGAAGCAATAGCGCTCGGTTATCAAGTCGGCAGTCTGATTTTCCCAACTCTTATACCCATTTTGCTGTGGACAAGCTTTAATCGATCGTTCATTAAGAGTTTGCCAGGCTCCCGAAGCCGCAACACTCCAACCCCGTCTTAACCGCCTGATTTTTGAAGGGCGCACTTTTTGCGCCCGATAAGCGGTATTTATACTCCCGAATTTCTATGCGCCGCGCTTGATCCATTCGTGCCGAAACGAAGCATACCTTCCGTGTCTCAAGTCACTGCATCAAAAATGCATCATTAGCCTCATGCTAGGCGCTCAATATTTTTTGCGCTTCGGACCTTTCTCTCTTCTGGGCCGAAAATGGCCAAGAATCAAATTCATCAACAACCAATCACGGTAAACTCTGTCTAGTCGCCGCTACGACTTTCAGCCAAGCGTTGCTGATGCAGAATCTTTGTTTTGCGGTGAAATGGGAGAGAGCATTAAACAGCCGTTCAATGCCAGTAACACAACTAAACAAGGTAGAAAAGAACGAAACAGTGAGTCCCCTCAAGCGCTTTGTCTAGCTCAGATAATACACAATAGTCATAACTGCTTCGAAGCAAGCTGAACCAAGCTTAGTAACGCCTAGCCACGGACTATTTAAGACAATCTTTGCTTATAAGGTTTTACAAACGATTTAAAGCAGACTCGTTTGGCTACCAATAGCCATTCTAAAGCGTCCTAAAATTTACAATCACCCGCTCAAACCCCTCAACTTAAAACGCACTTAGCTGCTAAGTTCTGGCACATCGTTCTTACTTACATCCTTCTCTTGCGCTACACGTTTAGCCTCAGCATGATCCTCACCCGTCGCGGTCAATCCTTGTTGATTTGTACTCTCTGCAGGTTCATACACCAACTGCGTAAATAATGAAAAATGATCTGAACCAATCGATGGCAAGCGCTGGATATGTTTGACGGTAAAATGCGAGCTATGGAATAAATGGTCCAACGGCCAGCGTAAAAAAGGAAAACTGACATGAAAGGTGTTAAACATACCGCGCCCAACTCGCGGGTCAAGTAGGCCACTGATTTTACGAAATAACCGTGTGGTTGCCGACCAAGCCACATCATTAAGATCACCGGTTACGATGACTGGCTGCTCACTCTCAGCAACCCGCCTAGCAATAGTAATTAACTCTGCATCGCGCTCTATTGACTCAGGATTTTCCGTTGGGCTTGGTGGTGCTGGATGGACAAAATGCATCTGCACGGTATCGCCGCTACGCAACTCTAAACATAAATGAATGGATGGAATATCCTCCTCAACCAAGTAGGCGATATGTTCTTGACTGAACGGCAGCTTGGAATACACGTGCATCCCATAGAGGTTCTCAAGAGGGCACTTAACGCTGTGCGGCATCTCAGTTGCAAGCGCTCCGAGTCTGTCCTGCCACCACTGATTTGACTCAAGCGTGACCAAAATATCAGGCTGATACTGGCTCACCAAATCAATCAGCGCATCACTATTGCGATTTGTTTGCAGTACGTTGGCGGTGATGATACTCAACTGTCTATCGGGATCATCTGCTTTGGCGGTTTTAACCTCGTTTGGCCAGATCAGGGTATAGGGTAAGACCCAGCATAATTGCCAAACAAAGCAGGAGGCGGTTGCAGTAATCAATAGCCAAACCAGCGGCATATGCAGATCAAGAAAAACAAAATGCACAACCAACAAGACTGCAGCCAATAGCGCAATTTGCAGGCGAGGGAAATCCAACCCCCTCACGACCCAATGTGGATTTTTAGACAACGGCAACACAGTAGCAATGACAATACATAGCGTAGCCACAGCAGAAATCATCAACATAGTGCATCCTGACATTAGAGCTTACTGTTACTTATCGTTAAGCATAACTGCATAGTACGCACAGTGCCTTAGCCAAACTTTGAGCCAAACGTATTAGAGATGGCAATTGTTTTACAGCAACACAATGGGTAATAGTGCAAATAGCCGCCGTACTGCCGCATTCCCCCTAACCGCCTAGAATCAACATATTGCCTATCAATCCCAGCAGAAACCCAGAAACCGCGCCTAATGCTGGCATGCCTTTATGTTTAAGCTTTGACTCAGGGGCAACATCTTGAAAGACTAAATACAGTATTCCCGCACTGGCGAATAACATTAGTGCGCCCATCAGTTCATCCTGTTGAGCCAAGAGGTAATAGCCTATCGATGCAGAAATAGGCCCAGCAAGCGCTAAGCTACTGAATGCTAAAATAATTTTATTGGGCAGTAATTTGGAGCTCTGACACAACTCCTCATAAGCATTGAATCCTTCGGGTAAGTTTTGTAAAACCATCAGCAACGCTAGCAATAACCCGGTACGTTCACCGACAGCAAATGCCGCCCCAAGCGCGATCGCTTCTGGAATAAAATCAGCAAGCATGGCAACCAACTGACCCGATGAACTCTTAAGCTTACTCAAATAACTGTCGAGCCAGTAGAAGCAAGCGCCACCTGCGGCAAAACACAACGCCGCAGACACGGGCGACAGCTTGCTTGCTCCTGATGGCACTAATACCAAAGCGACTGCAGAAATAAGGGCACCACCGCCAAACGCCACAATAAAATGTCGCCACTCGCTGCCTAGCACTGCCGGTCGTACAAGATCCAGTCTCGCCAATAATGCACCAACGGGGATCGCAGCACCTGCAAGTAACGATAAAAGTATTATATAAGCAATATCAGGCATAGAAATTTAGACATAACCCACATAAGAGGCTGTGCGTAAGCGACATCCTAGGGTCATAAGGAACGCATTTAATGTACATATGATGTGTTTGTTTCGTGTTCATTCTTGACACCTTTGCGAGTTGTCGAGCTTTGCTTTGTACTCACTAAATTGATTCAGGTCTTTGCTTTTAGGTTCCATGTCCCTCGCACATCACATTTTATTAATAAGCATCCGCGTTGTTCTGGCATGCTACTTTTGTTAATAAAACTGTATTGTTTATACTCAGATTTTATCCGGCCTGCAATCCAGTTAAACACTACCCTCAGTTCGCATCTTTTTGTAGGCTACGCAATAGCTCGAAACATGTTCAGTGACGGCTCTTTACTTAAAATAAATACCGATACTGCAGAACATAAAACCACAGCATAACTGTTGCTGCCAAAGCAATCTGTACAAAAGCATGGCAACAGATTTATCGACAAGGAATATCAGCATGAAAAAAATTGAAATGACCGAAGAGATTATGGTTGCTAAAAAAGCGGCTGGTTTAGACTGGGAAACTCTTGCAGAAAAAGTAGGCTTATCACCCGTATATTTAACTTCAGCCTGCCTTGGCATGAACAGTTTGCAAAAAGAACCCGCAGACAAAGTATGTGAAGTGCTTAATCTGCCGATGGAAGTATCCAGCGCATTGCAAGATTTTCCACATAAAAGCTGGGATAAAGCCGTGCCTACAGATCCTGTGTTATATCGCTTCTATGAGGCCATTGGTGTCTACGGCGACACCATGAAAGAAATTATCCATGAGAAATTTGGTGATGGCATCATGAGCGCTATTGATTTTTCTATGGATATCGACAAAGAAGAAAACCCACAGGGTGATCGTGTGGTCATCACCATGAATGGTAAGTTTTTGCCTTATAAATCTTGGTAAAGGCTTAAGTTGAGCTCCGCTAGCAGAGCCAACAAGATGCGTTAAATATATTAAGAAGCAATTAAAAACGCCCCAGCAGGACTGACCTAATGGGGCGTTTTCGTAGGTATTTACCAGTATTACAGAAGCTTTTGTTCGCGCGCCATGGCCATGGCCGCTCTTGGGCCTTCCCACAGTGATGGCAGAATGATGATTGAGACCGGAATCGCGGTGATCACAATAAACTGCTGCAGTACACCAACTTGGCCCTCGCCCATGTAGAGCAAGATGCCCGCCATAACGGCCATAGCACCACCCCAGAAGGCACGAATCAAGAAGTGCGGCTCATCATGGCCAGCGCCGACCACTGCAATGGCGTAGCTCATGGAGTCACCCGTGGTCGCAACAAAGATCGTAGTCAGCAATAGAATCGCCGCCGCCATCCAAATCCCGCCTGGCAATGCTTGCGCCACAGTTAATGTCGCCACATCAAACGAGAAGTTTTGCAGAGTATCTGTCAGCTCTACCACGCCAGTCAGCTGGTAGTAGATACCTGAACCACCCAACAGGGTGAACCAGATGGTTGTGGCAATTGGTGCGAGTACCGCTACTGCAAGCACCATTTGGCGAATAGTACGGCCACGTGAGATGCGCGCAACAAAAATAGCCATCAACGGTGCATAACCAATAAACCAAGCGAAAAAGAATACCGTCCACCACTTCATCCACCAATCCGGTGCGGTTTTACTGATCATGGTCGCCATGGTGAAGAACGAAGTCATATACTCGCCCATCGACTGCAGGTAAACATCAGTCAGGAACAGTGTTGGGCCGAAGATAAAGATCACCGCACCAATGCCCAATGCAAGAAACACATTGAAACGGCTCAGGATTTGGATGCCTTTATGGATGCCGCTCATCGCCGAGCCAATATATATCGCCGCCAACAACATCAGCACAAACAGCTGTGTGGTATAGCCATTAGACAAACCAAACAACACATGCAGGCCATAACTCATTTGCGTGGCAAGGAAACCAATCGGGCCAACGGTACCCGCCACAATTGCGATAACACACAAGGCATCAACCACCCCACCGACCCAGCTGGTGAGAATCCACTCACCAAACACCGGATAAAGCAAAGTGCGCGGTTGCAGCGGCTTACCTAAAGTGTAATGGGCATAAGCCAGCACGATTGCGCTCAACGAGCCCAAGACCGCCCAAGCGAGGAAACCCCAATGCATAAACGCCTGCGCCATTGCCGGAGCCACTGCAGCGGCAGTACCCGCCTCCGTAGTAAATGCTGGCGGCGTCACTACAAAGTGATAAATCGGCTCACCAGCAGCGAAAAACACCCCACCACCGGCCAACAAGGTACACATCACCATGGATAACCAGCGGAAGGTGCTGATTTCAGGCGCATCCAAATTACCAATCTTGGCCTGCCCGGCACGGCTTATGGCAACACCAATGGCAATAAAAAACGTAGCCAGCAGCAAAGCTTGGAAAAATGAGCCCATATATTTGGCTGTCCAAGCAAAACCACTGCCAATTTGTTCCGCCAGCCAAGCTGTATCATAAATCGATAGCCCGACAAACAGAGCAATAAAGCCCATGGTCAGCGTGAGTACAACAGGGTCACCAAAACGATGCGAGGAGGACGTTACAATAGGATTAGGTGTAGCAAATTGAGAAGCATCAGCAGAATACGACATTAGTCCAACATGGTTTGAAAATTGGCCGCGTATGCTACGGACTGTCTATCTTCATTGCAACTTTGTGGCTGAAAGAAATATATTGCAAAGCTAGGGAAACAAAGTATTTCACACGGGAGCGACGAAAAATTAATGCATTGAACTTTATTATCTCTAACATAAAGTTTTGAAGCTCTCAGGGCAAAAGCATTCTCTATTCTGTAACGTCGTGTCGCGACTTTAATTGCAGAGTCCGCAGTTTACTCTGAGCTGAGCGCTGACGTATCAGTACAAGTGTGATACCGCTAAGGATGGCACTGGAAGCCAACGCCAAGCGTAAGGTGATCGACTCCCCAAGAAAAGCGATGCCCCCAAGTGCGGCAATCACTGGAACACTGAGTTGCACGATTGCTGCATGAATGGCCTTAAGTTGCGGCATCACCCTATACCAGATGACATAACCCAACCCCGACATCAGCGCACCAGAGGCCAGCGCATAGCAAACACCGATTATATCGAGCGACAACTTGTGCAACATTAAACCGCTTAATATCAACGTAAAGACCACAGCGCGAGTAAAATTTCCCGCACTGATACGAACGGGATCACCAACACCTTTGCCGCGCAGAGAATACACCCCCCAGCACACACCAGCAGCGATCATCAATAATGAACTGAACAGTGGTGGCGTACTAGAAAAGCCAGGCAAAAACAGCAGCAAAACACCCGCAAAAGCCAGCACTAGACCAGCCCATTGTAATTTACTCAGGCGCTCTCCAACCCACAGTCCGTAAAAAATCATCGTGCCCTGCACCGCACCGAACAGCAGTAATGCTCCAGTTGCTGTAGACAAACTCACATAGGCAAATGAGAAGCCCGCCGCGTAGACAAACAAGACTACAGCCGACCACCAACTGCCGCTGTTGGTGTTGGTGTTGGTGCTTTTATTAGCGATGCGCGCCACCAATAGCAGCACTAACGCACCCGAAACAAGGCGGATCGTGGTAAAACTTGCAGCATCAATCGTCGTGTACTGCAGCGCCATTCGCACCAACACCGAGTTACTCGCAAAAGCAAGCATGGCAAGTATTGTTAAGACTATTATGCGCATTGAGGACACTCTATTGAACTCCAGATTCTGGCAACGCCAGACAGCCTAACGCTTAGGTTGTGCGCCACTTGCATCAGCTAAATATATAACGCTTGCTTCCCCACCTGCAGGACAACCCGCAAAGCAGGCATCAATATGCACAGAACTGTAACGCAGCGACTCTTTCGATAATAGGCGCGAGTGAAATTAACAGGGTTAAAAATATGCTTGCGCTCAGCCGCTCATTTAACCGTAGAAGACAGCGTCCCTGTCAGTGGCTGCATAGCAATAATTTGGACGGCACACCGTTATCAGGTTCTAATACAACAACCTCCACTGACTGACGCGAACCATGCTGCCAATTGATGTAATCCTACCTGACCTGAAACACACACTTGAGCACAACAGCACCGCGCTGCTGCAAGCGCCGCCGGGTGCAGGTAAAACCACTCGTGTTCCTTTAGCCTTGCTCGATGCACCTTGGCGTGAGGGCCGCAAAATTTTGATGCTGGAACCACGACGACTGGCTGCGCGTTCGGCCGCACGTTTTATGGCGCAACAGCTCGGTGAAAAAGCAGGACAAACCGTCGGTTATCGTACCAAGCTGGATAGCCAAATTTCTGCAGCAACGCAAATTGAAGTGGTGACTGAAGGGATTTTGACCCGCCTGATTCAGAATGATCCGATGTTAGAAGACTACGCGGCAGTTTTGTTTGATGAGTTCCATGAACGCTCATTGCATGCCGATTTAGGCTTGGCATTGGTACGCGAATCGCAGCAAGCTTTAAGAGAAGACCTGCGCTTGCTGGTGATGTCAGCAACCTTGGATAGCGCACCCATTGCCCGCGTGCTGGGTGATGTGCCGATGATTAGCAGCGAAGGCCGTGCTTATCCGGTTGATGTTATCTATCGTCCCGTGCCGCTCAAAAACCGCAGCTTCATCGACCCTGTGGTGGCCGTGATTCACACAGCTCTGGCCGAGCAAAGCGGTTCGTTACTGGTATTTTTGCCCGGTGCTGGTGAGATACGCCGTGTCGAAAACCTGTTACGCGGGCAGGTGGCCGACAATGTTTTGCTCACACCCTTATATGGCAACCTAAAAGCAGACGAACAAGATCGCGCCATTTCACCTGCCCCAGCAGGTACCCGTAAAGTGGTGCTTGCTACTGCTATTGCCGAAACCAGCCTAACTATCGAAGGCGTGCGTGTGGTCATCGATAGCGGCCAGCAACGGCGCGCGGTATTTGATCCCAATAGCGGCATGACCCGACTGATCACCACCCGTGTTTCTAAAGCCTCAGCAGAACAGCGTAAAGGCCGCGCCGGGCGTATTGAGCCGGGCGTATGCTATCGACTCTGGAGCGCCTCGGAACAGGTTAGTCTTGCCGAATTTACTCCGCCAGAAATCCAAGAAGCTGATCTGGTATCACTGGTATTGGAATTGGCGCAATGGGGCGCGCGCGATCCAGTACAGGTGGCTTGGATTGATCCACCGCCACCGGCGCACTGGAATCAGGCCAAAGAATTACTGCAACTGTTGCGCATGCTGGATACAGAGGGTGCTATTACCGAGCATGGCAAGGCCGCACGCAATCTGGGTATTCATCCGCGCTTGGCTAATATGGTCTTGCACGGCCGCAAGCTAGGACTTGGTGCTGCCGCCGCCGAACTGGCCGCCCTACTGGATGAGCGTGATCTACTGGGGCCAAACTCTGATTCTGATATGCACGAACGCCTGCGCGTGCTGCACGGCGAGTACAGACCGCAAAGATTAGATTCTGCGCGACTGAGCAGCATACGCCAAGTCGCTAAGCGCCTGATGATCAAGGGTGATGCGACTGCAAGCATGCCCAGCGCCACAGAAATCGGTCGCTTGCTCGCTCTGGCTTACCCTGATCGCATCGGCCAGCGCAGAACTGGACAAACCACCCGCTACCAACTGAGTAACGGCAAAGGTGCAACCTTGCGTGAAGATGACACTCTGGTGCGTCACGAGTGGCTGGTGGCTGCTGATCTGGATGGCAAGACTCGCGAAGCCACTATTTATCTCGCCGCCCCAATCAACATCGCCGATATCGAACAGGACTTAGCAGCACTTATTACAAAGAGCGAAGACGCATTGTGGGACGACAAGCGCGGCACCATCGTGGCTCGTCGCGTACGCAAGTTGGGCGAGTTGATCCTAGAAGAAAAAGAATTGCCCAAGCCCGACCCCGCGCTAATCCAACAAGGCCTACTTAATGCCGTGCGCAAAAACGGCTTAGCCAGCTTACCGTGGTCAGACAGCGCCAGCCAATGGTGTGCCCGTGTGCGCTTACTGGCCGAGGTATTTCCCAATGAGTGGCCGGATGTCAGTGACGCTGCATTACTAGATAGTTTAGAAGACTGGCTGCTGCCCTTTTTAACGGGCATGCAACGCTGGTCTGACCTAAAAAGACTCAACCTAACTGAAGCACTCAACAGCCTGCTGAGCTATCAACAGCAACAACAGTTCACGACCCTAGCCCCTACAGCACTCACTATTCCTACAGGGCAAAATGTACGACTCGACTATAGCGCAGAGAGTGGTCCCGTGCTGGCGGCCAAGTTACAGGCGCTGTTTGGCTGGACCGACACACCCACAGTAGCCGACGGTAAAATTCCAGTGGTAATTCATCTACTTTCTCCAGCCCAGCGCCCCTTGGCGGTGACCGCTGATCTGGCGAATTTCTGGCGCAATGTCTATCCAGAAGTGCGCAAAGATATACGTGGGCGTTACCCCAAGCACCCTTGGCCTGAAGATCCTTTGACGGCGCAAGCGCAACAAGGCGTTAAAAAGAGATAAGAGGCACTGATTACGGCGAGTAGCTTTAGTGCACTGTGCTGCAGGTGATATCTAGCACCTACGACTCAGCTGAATAACCAACACTCTAGCCACAGCTGTTAATAGTCTTCTCATCCACAGTAGTCATCGCCGCACTGTTAGTCATTTTTCCTTAGCGAGTTAGACAGTCGCACTATAGCGGTCTCAATTTCATAAGCCGTCAAGGCTGCATAGCCTAACAACCAGCCTTGTTGCTTGTCCTCTCCTGCGTACAATCGACTAAGTCCTGGCAATAAAATTCCGGCAGCCGCTGCACGGCGGATCGTATCCTGTTCCGACCACTGCGGAGCCAGCAAACAAGGTATCTGCAATCCGCCCGCCGGCCGTAATGCTGTGACAATCCCCTGCAAATGCTTGGCGATGGCATCAAGAATAACCGTTCTGCGTTCGGCATAAAGCTTGCGCATGGCTCGCACGTGGGAATTGTAATAACCATCATCCATAAACCGCGCCAAGGTTAATTGGAGAATTTGTGGGGTGTGCCCGTCCATGATACTTCTGGCATAAGCAAAGGCGCTGACCAGCTCATCCGGCAAGGCCATGTAGCCGATTCGTAGCCCCGGATAGAGGGTTTTGCCGAAAGTGCCGAGGTAGATAGTCCGCTGATACTTATCCACGCCCTGAACGCACGCAGTTGGCAGACCCTCATAATGAAATTCGCTGTCGTAGTCATCCTCAATGATCCAGCCACCTTGTTCTGCAGCCCAATGGGTCAAATCCAACCTGCGCTCCAATGACAACGTGGCTCCTGTGGGGTATTGGTGTGAAGGTGTGACATACACACAATTAGCGCCGCTGCGGTCTGCTCGTAACAGATCAGTCCGAATGCCTTGTGAATCAACATCAATGGGCACTATTTTGGTTTCCGCGGATTCAAACGCCTTCTTGGCACCAAAGTATCCCGGGTTTTCCATAAAAATCGGCTTACCGGCGTCTACCAATAACTGTGCGCATAGAAACAGTGCTTGTCGTGTACTGCTTAACACCAGAATTTGGCTGGGCGATACTTTTGCGCCCCGTTCAAGATTTAAGTAAGTGGCAATCGCCTTGCGTAATGGCTCGGCCCCTTGCGGATCGCCATGCAGCAATACACTCGAGCGATAGTCTTTCAGCGCTTGACGCTGTAGGCGCTCCCAAACATCGATTGGGAAGTTGCGCGTTTCGGGCAGGCCGGTAGAGAATGCTCGGATGGCCTGCTGATCGCTGACACCGCCACTCTCAAAAATCATTCGACCACGCCGACTCAGTCCCGAGCCGGGCTCGTTGACAGTACGCTGCTGACCATGAAGCTTTATGCGCCTGCGTGCCGCCCCTCGCAGCTCGGTGCCTATGTTTTCTGCTACATAGCTGCCCGAGCCGCCTCGTCGCACGATGAAACCGTCGCGATGTAACTGCACATACGCGTTTTCAGCCGTGTCTCGACTCACGCCAAGGGATTTAGCCAGCGCACGGGTGGCAGGCAGCTTCACGCCTGAATCAAGTGCGCCATCAAGAATCAGCGCACGTAAAGCGCGTTGAATCCGTTGATGCAGATCCAAAGGCTGCAACTCCGCATCCTTCATCCGTATCTTCAGCGTCTCAAGTTCAAAGGTCTTGGTCATTTGCACGACTCATACATATTAATTTTCCGCATCTGGCAATCCACGCTACTGCTAACGGCTGTGCTCATCACGGCGAGCCAATGCCTTTGCACGAATGGTCTTGGGCTGCTCGAGCAGGGCTAAGAAACAGCATCAGTTGATTCGTCTAATTGACAGCACTGGCCTCCAAGCCCCTCGGCCCACGGCCAAGTGGTCTGATCATTTCCATTAAAGTGTACCGGCCAAACAAGCCAGTTACACGTTATAAATATGCCCTCTATTCGCAACGTCCAGTTCACTTCACTAAAGGAGCTAAGCACCACCATGCCGCCATCACTGCCTCGATCACCGATCCGTCTCATCGATTTGACCCACCCTGTCGTAGCCGGTCTGATTTCAGTTATCGTCAACTACGGCGGTACTTTTATCTTGGTATTTCAAGCTGCCAAGGTGGCCGGTCTCAGTCCAGAGTTAACGGCTTCATGGGTGTGGTCGATTTCCATCGGTGTGGGCGTGACGGGACTGATTCTGAGTTGGGCAGCGCGTGAGCCAATTATCACCGCTTGGTCCACGCCAGCCGCAGCGTTTCTGGTCACTGCACTGGCGACCACACCCTATGCAGAAGCCGTCGGCGCTTACCTGATCTCGGCAGCGGCCTTCGTGGTACTCGGCATCTCGGGCTGGTTCGAACGGGTTATCCGTATGATCCCACCGGGCGTGGCGGCCGGACTACTGGCTGGCATTCTGCTGCAGTTTGGCATCGGTGCCTTTGCCGGCATGAGTGTTGACCCTATGCTGGCAGGGCTGCTGATCGTAGCCTACGTGGTGCTCAAGCGTTTCACCGCACGTTATGCGGTGGTGGGTATCCTAGTTTTAGGGCTGGTTTTCCTACTGGTTCAGGACCGTGTTGATCTGTCGGGCCTGAGTCTGAAGCTGGCTGCACCCATCTTCACCATGCCAGTCTTCTCTCTTAATGCCTTGTTAAGTGTTGCGCTGCCGCTGTTCCTGATTACCCTAACCGGCCAATACATGCCAGGCATGCTGGTACTGCGCAACGATGGCTTCAAGACCAGTGCCAACCCTATCGTCACCATCACCGGTTTGGGTTCGCTGTTGATGGCACCGTTCGGCTCACATGCCTTTAACGTTGCCGCCATCACTGCAGCGATCTGCACTGGACCGGAAGCACACGAAGAGCCGTCCAAGCGTTGGATTGCCGGTATTGCCGCCGGCCTCTTCTATATTCTTGTAGGGATATTCGGGGTGACTTTGGCAGCCGTTTTCATGGCCTTTCCAGCAACTTTCATCACCACGCTGGCAGGTCTGGCGTTGCTAGGCACCATCGGCGGCAGTCTTGCCAGCGCGATGGCCGATGCGAAAACTCGCGAAGCCTCACTGATCACCTTCCTTGCGGCCGCCGCTAACATCACTCTGCTGGGTATTGGCGGCGCATTCTGGGGGCTAGTGATTGGACTGCTGGCCTATGCGATGCTTAATAGCCGATTGCCGCAGCAGTAACTTTCCTGATAGAGGTAGGCTTAATCTGCATCGAGCAGTGCTAAACTGGCTGCGTGCACCATGCATAATAGGTTCGACATAGCGGGTTTCAATCAAAAACCCTAGCACTAGGAGCTTCCATGTCCTTGTCCGGCCGTGAACTGTTTTTTGCTGTACGCCCCCGCCTGATTGGCCATTATTTTGGTCAGTTCTGCCTTATCATTGCCGGTCTAAATCTCGTTACCCTCACGGTCGCACTGCTTACTGCCCCTTGGCAAATGTCACTGAGCCACCTGCTGATCATTGTCATTTTAGTACTCGTTTGGCTTACGCTTCGACAAATCAAGGTCAGCGCAGACATTCAAAGAAATGAAGCTATGGTGTTGGTGGCATTAGCCTTTCTGAGCGTAGCTTTGATTATGACCATTCCACTACTGGTCGCAGGCACGCCATTTATCGATGCGCTGTTTGAAACCACCTCCGCAATCACTACGACGGGACTCAGTACGCTGCCCGGTCTGGATGGCCAACCGCTGATCTACAGTTTTTCTCGTGCATGGATGCAATGGTATGGCGGACTGGGAATAGTCGTGTTTTCACTGGCGCTGGTGATACGTCCAGGTAAATCAGCACTGCGTTTGGCCAGCCTTGATGAGCCAGAAGACCTGATCGGTGGTACACGTGTGCATGCTAGGCGGGTGTTAGAGGTTTATTGTCTACTGACTTTAGCGGGAATCATCCTCTGGCTGTTGTGCGGCGGTTCACTGCGCAACGCAGTACTTTATACCCTGTCTGCCGTATCCACTGGGGGTTTTGCTCCAACCTCTGGTAGCTTTGCCGATCTGCCGCATATACGTCTGGCTTGGGTTGCCACCCTCACCGCCACAGCCGGAATGATCCCTCTAATGCTCTATCATCAGCTGTGGCGCAATGGCTTACGCTCGCTATCGAGCAATATTGAAATACGTCTGTTGTGCATCCTTCTGTTTGGTTTTACTGCACTCATGTGCTGGGCCTTATGGAAGCATGGCTATGCATTAAGCGCGGCCCTGCAGCATGCTGCGCTGATGGTGTTTTCGGCGCAAAGTACCTCCGGCTTTTCCAGCCTAGATGTAAGCAGTTTGGACAATACCTCTAAGCTGCTCTTGACCTTTGCCATGGGTATCGGCGGTGGTGTTGGTTCCACCGCTGGAGGTATCAAATTGTTGCGTTTGTTAGTGCTCATCACCCTGATCCGCCACCTTGTGCACAGCCTATGCGTACCTGCCAACACGGTGATTGAACAACAAATTGGCAAACGGATCATTCAGCCGAGCGAGGCCAGAGATGCGCTGATGATCATACTGCTATTCGTAGTGGTGATCTTGCTGTCCTGGCTGGTGTTTGTTGCCTATGGTTACGCCCCGCTGGACGCCCTATTTGAAGTGGTATCGGCCACCGCTACCGCAGGCTTATCAACGGGTATTGCCACGCAAGAGTTGCCTACAGTACTTAAAAGTGTGTTATGTGTGGATATGTTTGTAGGTCGTCTCGAATGTGTCGCATGGTTGATTTTCTTTTATCACCGCACTTGGATCGGTAGAAAGCGAGATATCGTATGAGAATTATATTTATTGGTGCCGGCGAACTCACGGTGGAAACCGCCGCCTTGTTAATCAGTCGCGAGCATGAAGTGGTGATTATTGAAGAGGACAAAGAACGAATCGACACTCTGAGCGCCACCCTCGACTGCAGTTTTCTGCATGGTGACGGCAGTCGCCCCAACATCCTCCAAGAAGCCGGACCAGAGCACGCTGACTACCTGTTCTGCCTGACGGAAAACGATCAATACAATATCATTGCCGCCTTAGTGGGGCGCTCTCTTGGTTATGGTCATGTCGTACTGCAGATCCACGATGTAGCTTACCTCAATATCTGCCGCGAACTGGGTCTTGAACACACCGTTTCACCCTCCAAAACCATCAGCCGCTACTTGGCCGATACCGTCGCAGGGGTTGATATTCTCGAACTCTCCTCGCTGATCAAATACGAAGCACGCTTCATCACCGTGAAGATCACTGCCAGCACTAAGGGCAAAGTTTCTTCCTTCGATCTACCTAAGGAAGCGCGCATTATTGGAATTTACCGTGACTACCAGTTTCTAACCCCAGATGCCGATACCCATTTGCAGGAAAATGACGAAGTTCTCATCCTCACCCACAGCAAGCATCTATCTGAGTTAACCGAACGTTTTGCTCTAAAAAACAGAAAGCCCCAAGAATAAAAAACGGCTGGGCTCAAAGCCTTTAATGAATAACTCTATCTCGCAGAAGGATTTTTCTTTTCTATTGCTTCGCTAAGCTGATGCACTCTGCTTATGCCAAGCTCAACCCCTTCTCCTTATCACCGCTACCAGCATAGCCACAACAAACAACAGCATCAGCGCAACAAACGTCAGCGTGATGCCATAGCGGCTATTCAGGGTATTAATGAGCGACACATAAGGTTTCTGTGGGTCGACTAACAACGGCACTTCGGCGCCTGTCGATAGAGAGCCAAGACCGCCAACAAGGTCCAAAACCCCAATTCGAGTTTCAAGCTGATAACTCTGCTGCTGCACTTGATAGCCAATCGTGTAGCCCTTGTAGACTTTGCCGATTACTCGGCCAGTAACAGGTTGCATGTCAGCGTTCCTTGATGCCTCCCATGCAAAAGCAGCAGCACAGACAATCAGCAACAGAATACATATCCGCATCATTGCGGCGCGCATGCTCGCTTTCATAACACCTCCGCCTGCTCTAACGTTTCCAACATAGCCCCCAGTCTCACTCAGCACGATCAATTTGCTACTGTGTCGATTGCAAGGTTCCAGTACAGGTTGCAACCCGATTGCCCCACCAATATGTAGCTGTAAATCAAAGAAAGGTATCTCAGTGCTTGCTGCATCTAAGGCACTCTTAGTCTGCTCAAATAACGCCGTCAAAAACCCTCAGCCATACCACCCTCCCAGAGCTAACCCGCCTCAAGCACGGGCTGTCTGGCGTTATAAAACTGACTCTATGGCTTGCGTTATAGGTTTACTATCAGGGCGCACTTTGCTGGCGAAAGACTCAACCACCTCACCGCTTTCATTCAGTAGGTATTTTGTGAAATTCCAACGCGGCTGCTTGCTCTGCTGGTTAATGTGAGCAAACAGCGGTGTTGCATTGGCTCCTGTAACGGGCCCAGGGGCAATCATGGTAAAGGTCACACCAAAATTCTTGAAGCAAATATCCGCTGCTTCTTCTTCAGTGTCTGCTTCCTGATTAAAGTCGTCACTGGCAAAACCGACCACCACTAAACCCTGTTTGGCATAACGCTGGTGCAATGCCTCAAGCCCTTCAAACTGGCCAGTAAATCCACAGAAGCTGGCAGTATTAACCACCAACATGGGTTTGCCCGCTGCAAGGTCGCACAAGTTGATACTGTCTCTGGAATGCAGCCTGGGTAAATCGTGATCAAGAAATGCTGGGCATGGCGCAACTTCATCGGCCAACACGGACGTAGAGCCTACTGCAAGAAGCAATGCAGCACTGAGTAACAATCTGAACATAGCCTGTCTCCTGTTATTTTCATCGCTATAGTAGAGCAGGTTACACTGAACAGTGATCCATGCTGTGCCATAGTTGCAGCATTCATTTAAGCACAACTCCAAGGAAACCAAACGATGTCACTACCCAGCTTTCACGTTTTTATCTCGCATGGATTGGAAAGCGGCCCAGACAGCACGAAAATGCAGGCCTTGAAAGCCGTCGCCGAGCAGTTTGCTGGGGTGACGGCCGAAACCGTTGACCATCGCAGCACTAAGGACCCAGCAACCCGTCTGCTGCAAATGCAGGCGGCAATGAGCAAAGCCGGTGCCGACCCCCAGCGTACTATTTTGGCCGGTTCCAGCATGGGCGGCTGGGTGTGTGCGCAAACCAGTGCGCAAACACCGGTATTAGGCTGCTTTATGCTGGCCCCGGCATTGGCGATGGAAAGCTATCCGCACTCCAAACCAATAATTGGCGCAACATTCGGTCAGATCATTCATGGCTGGCAAGACGAGGTTGTCCCGGTTATGCCAGTGTTAGAGTTGGCGCAACAGCAGCGCATCAGCACGCTTGTTTTGGATGATGGTCATCGTTTGGCCAACAGCATGCCGCGCATCACCGACGAGTTCCGACGCTTACTGCAGGCGTGCTTTGACAGCCAGAGTGCGCCCGAAGTCGAATAGCATAACGCGAGCGCAAAAGCTGATGAGCCACAGCCTAGAGGTAAAGTCGCGCAGCAGCACCTAGCAAATAAACTGCACAATGTCCTTAACACAAGACCATATAAACTAGCAGCCTGCCTTAGCGTTAAGCCTTTATAAAAAAAGCACCTAAGGTGCTTTTACCTCGTGCGCAAAGTAATCAGCCAGCAAAACGCGCCCGCGCCGCATGCAGCTTTTTCAAGCTATCGAGCAAACGCAGATGTTTATCCAATCCCTCCAGCTTCATGCTGGTCGGTGTTAAACCGTAGAAGCGTACGCTGCCCGTGATCGAGCCAATGACCGCATCCATCCGTTCGTTACCAAACATGCGTCGAAAGTTCGGCTCGTAATCGTCCATGTCCAAGTCATCATCCAAGGCAACTTCTAAGGCGGCGTTCATCGCCTGATAAAACAGCTCGCGCTCAACCGTGTTGTCGTTAAACTGCAGGAACTCTTCAACCAACTCTAAGGCTTCATCCAGCTGATTTAAGGCCAAATAAATCAGCAATTTGAGTTCCAAAATCGTCAGCTGCCCCCAGACGGTGTTCTCATCAAACTCGACACCAATCAAGGTTTTAATATCGATGTAATGATCCAGCTCGCTTTCTTCTAAACGCTCAACCAAGGCTTTGAGTTCAGCTTGCGTCAGGCGATGCAGATTGAGAATATCTTCACGGAAAAACAGCGCTTTATTAGTGTTATCCCAAATCAAATCATCAACCGGATACACCTCGGAATAATCTGGCACTAAAATCCGGCAGGCGGTCGCACCGAGATGCTCAAACACCGCCATATAAACCTCTTTACCCATGTCTTCGAGCAGGCCAAATAACAGTTCTGCTTCCTGCGCATTGCTGTTATTGCCGCCATCGGTGAAATCCCACTCGACAAAATCATAATCCGCTGTGGCACTAAAGAAACGCCACGACACTACGCCGCTGGAGTCAATAAAGTGCTCCACCGAGTTATTTGGCTCAGTCACCGCATGGCTAGAGAAGGTCGGGCGCGCCAGATCATTCAAGCCTTCAAAACTGCGGCCTTGCAGCAACTCAGTCAGGGTGCGCTCCAGCGCCACTTCAAAATTTGGATGCGCGCCAAAGGAGGCAAATACACCGCCGGTGCGCGGGTTCATCAGCGTCACGTTCATCACCGGAAACTGACCGCCCAACGAGGCGTCTTTGACCAGCACCGGAAAGCCTTGCTCCTCCAACGCCTGAATACCGGCCAGAATGCTGGGGTATTTGGCCAATACCTCTTGCGGCACATCGGGCAGCGCAACTTCGCCTTCAATAATTTCACGCTTGACCGCGCGCTCAAAAATCTCCGACAGACACTGTACCTGCGCTTCAACCAGGGTATTACCGGCACTCATGCCGTTACTTAAGAAGAGGTTTTCAATCAGGTTTGAAGGGAAATACACCGTTTCACCATCGGACTGACGCACATAAGGTATGGAGCAAATACCCCGCGCAGTATTACCGGAGTTGGTGTCGTACAAATGCGAGCCACAGAGCTCACCATCTGGGTTGTAAATTTCTAGACAATGCTCATCTAAAATCTCAGCAGGCAGCTCATCGTTTGGCCCCGGCTGAAACCAGCGCTCATTGGGATAATGGACAAAGTCGGCATTGGCCAGCTCTTCGCCCCAGAACTGGTCGTTGTAGAAAAAGTTGCAGTTGAGACGCTCAATAAACTCGCCTAAAGCTGAGGCCAGCGCACTTTCTTTGGTTGCGCCCTTACCGTTGGTAAAGCACAGCTGCGACTGCGAATCACGCAAGTGCAGCGACCATACATTGGGCACAATATTGCGCCATGAGGCCACTTCGACCTTCATACCGAGATTAGCAATCAGGGCGGACATAGTCGCGATGGTTTTTTCCAGAGGCAGATCTTTACCAGGAATAAAGGTTTGGCTGTTTTCATCCACAGACGTACCCAGCAACGCTTGGGCATCGGCGTCGAGGTTAGCCACAGCCTCAATGACAAAATCCGGGTTATTTTGCACTACACGTTTAACCGTACAACGCTCAACCGAACGTAAAATACCTTGGCGGTCCTTGTCAGAAATATCCTCTGGTAGCTCCACCTGAATTTTAAACATCTGCTTATAGCGGTTTTCTGGATCGACAATATTATTCTGCGACAGACGAATATTTTCCGTGGGAATATCACGGGCTTGGCAGTAGAGCTTGACGAAATACGCTGCACACAGCGCCGACGAGGCTAAAAAGTAATCAAAGGGACCCGGCGCAGAGCCGTCACCTTTGTAACGGATGGGCTGATCAGCCACCACAGTAAAGTCATCGAACTTGGCTTCAAGACGCAAGTTGTCGAGAAAGTTAACCTTGATTTCCACAGCGAATCACCAGAATACATAGCAAAAGAATGGCGGCTATTATCCAGTATTCTAGGAGGATATGTTGCTAAATGTAGTCCCCAAACCCACCCTCACCTCTTTGATCGATCAACGCGCGGTGATGCACAGTAACAATGCTCAATACCCGTGTCATTTGTGCAAGGCAAAACATGTTAGCAAAGGTGCTGCCCCTCACACCTACGGGTTAACGGCCGAGCCGTGATTGCCAACTTAACCCAGTTGGCGGGTGCGTTCGCCTCGATCAATGCGGCTACCTACTACATTGCTAGCTTACTAAGTCTGTACTCCAGTTCAATCCTTGAATGGTTGTATCTAACTCTCGGTAGGCTTTGGCCAAAGCATCCACCTGCTTTTGTATCTCTTTAACACTGACGGTGCTTTCAAACTTGATTTCTGATCGACTATAACGGTCTTGCGAGGCTGACGCTGCATCAACCAGATCAGCATAGACTTTACGGCGCACGGCCAAAATATCACGCTCAGCCAAGGCATCGGTTAAGCTGCGCTCGGCGTCAAACTGAGTGTTGATATTGGTTTTATTGATGCGCTTGATCAGGTCAAAAGTCCCTTCCGCCAGCTGTTCAAACTCCTTAAGTAGGCGTTGCGGATCCTCCGCCGGTTCTTCACCCTCTTGCACTTTGGCATTACTGACAATGCGTTGGCGCAACTGTGCGGCACGCTTTTGATAATCCGCGCGCAGAATCAATGCTTCCGCTAATTTCATTATAAACCTCGTTTTTAAATCTATTTGCGAGCCGTACTGCATGCAGGCAAAACCCAGACAATCGCACAAAGAAATGTCTTATTCCAAGCGTCATAGCAGCAGTCATAGTGCTTATTACTGACTATTATGGACTGTAATAAACCATTTGGGCTGCATTGCCTCGAAATCTGTTCGTATATTGCTGGGCAAATAGCTGGCTGAATCCAGTACCACGGGCTGTCCATCGAGACGCTTAAACACCACCCAATGCCAAAAGTCTTTAGCACCTTCACGGTGATGCTTGATCGACAACAGCGCCAACTCTGGCAGCGCATCCCAAGAGCTAAAGGGTATTTCGTCCGCAGAGGTTGTTACTCCTGCTCTGGCTAACATACGCCGTACATACTGGGTATCTGACCACAAGGATGTATCCGTCGCGTCAATCCCCATAGCATTGGCGATGGCTTTCATTTGCGCATAGCTTTTACCGAGAATATTGGCCACCGCGGCAATGCCACAGCCGGTGCTTTCTTCTTGAATAACCGGCTTCAACATTTAATTCACCCTATTCCCATCAATCTCTGCTCGATCATTTTACCGCTACCAGCAATATGATCGGCCAAGGCATAACCCGTTAGTTAATAGTTGTCTCAACTCTAATTTGATCACTCTGAGCAAAGCTCATGGATCAAATCGAACGTTGATTGACCCGCTGCGATAATTCTTGCGCAGACTCTTTACGCTCAGAATAACGATCCACCAGATAATCCTGACGATCGCGTAACAATAAGGTGAACTTCACCAACTCTTCCATCACATCAACAATGCGATCGTAATAGGGCGACGGCTGCATGCGGTTGTTGTCATCAAACTCAGTAAAGGCTTTCGGCACTGAAGACTGATTGGGGATGGTAAACATGCGCATCCAACGCCCTAAAGCACGCAGTTGATTGACCACATTAAACGACTGCGAGCCACCACAGACCTGCATCACCGCCAAGGTTTTACCTTGAGTTGGACGCACTGCGCCGATACTTAATGGCACCCAATCAATCTGCGCCTTAAACACTGCACTCATAGCGCCATGCCGCTCTGGCGAGCACCAGACTTGCCCTTCAGACCACTGCATCAGCTCACGCAGTTCAGCCACTTTAGGGTGGGTGTCTTCAACGTCATCTGGCAAGGGCAAGCCGGAGGGATTAAAAATACGGGGTTCTGCGCCAAAGGTTTCTAACAAGCGCGCCGCTTCTTGTACCACTAAACGGCTAAAAGAGCGCTGACGATTAGAGCCATATAACAATAAAATACGTGGTTTATGTGTAGATTGCCCAGCGGGTTTTAATTGCTCCAGCGTCGGAATACTGAAGGAGTCGGCGTTGATATTGGGTAGATCATCGTGCATGGAAATTCTCTCTTAGCAGCCCGTTACGGCCTACTGTTGATGACTTTATAAACGACCGATGCGGTCCAGTTCAACGCTTAACTCAGTGGCGCTCAAAGTATCGAACGGCAAAGCAAAAAACGCCTGCACTCGCTCGCTGATTTTGGCCAAGCACCGATCAAAAGCCGCTTGAATTTCCGCCTCAGAACCAGTCATTGCCGACGGATCAACTAAACTCCAGTGCGCTTTCAACGCTGTGCCAAAATATAGCGGACACGTCTCACCAGCCGCGTTATCACACACGGTAATCACAATATTCGGTGGACTCTGCTCAAAATCATCTGAAGCTTTACTGCTTAAACCCTCAGTAGCAATCCCCGCAGCCGCTAGTGTTTGCAAAGCGCGTGGATTGACCCGGCCACTGGGGTGACTGCCGGAACTAACGCCTACAAAACCCGCCGGTGCCAAATGATTAAACAACGCCTCAGATAAAATACTGCGACAACTGTTGTGCGTACACATAAATAAAACCTTCATACCGCGCTCCTTTGATTAAATACTGAGGCGAATCGCTAAGGCACTGAGGGTCACCAACAATACCGGCAACGTGAGCACCACACCGACCCTAAAGTAATAGCCCCAACTGATTTGGATATTTTTGCGCGCCAACACATGCAGCCACAGCAAAGTGGCCAAGCTACCAATTGGCGTAATTTTCGGTCCCAAGTCGGCGCCAATCACATTGGCATACACCATCGCCTGCTGAATCACACCATCGACACCAGCCGCATCAATCGACAATGCACCGACCAATACCGTGGGCATATTATTCATTATCGATGACAATAAGGCGGTAAGCAGGCCGGTGCCTATGGTCGCGGTCCAGAGGCCCTGCTCGGCAAAGATATTCAGCAACTGGGCAATATAATCGGTGAGTCCGGCATTTTTTAAACCGTAGACCACCAAATACATCCCTAACGAAAACACCACCACCTGCCATGGCGCTTCTTTCAGCACTTGAGTGGTGCCAATCACCTGACCACGTGCGGCAATTAAATACAGCACTAGAGCACAGACCGCAGCGATCACACTGATGGGTACACCGAGCGGTTCAATTACAAAGAAGCCCAACAGTAATAAGCCCAAAACCCACCAGCCCGCCACAAAGGTGGAGTGATCACGGATCGCCTCTTTTGGCTGTTTAAGTTCATTCAGGGCATAAGTCGCTGGTAAATCTTTACGGAAAAACCAAAGCAACACCGCCAAACTGGCAGCAATACTGACAAAGTTCACCGGCACCATCACCGCAGCATACTCATTAAAGCTGATATTAAAGTAGTCAGCGGAAACAATATTCACCAAATTCGACACCACAAAAGGCAAGCTGGCGGTATCGGCAATAAAGCCTGCGGCCATGACAAAAGCCAAGGTGGCCGCCGGAGAAAATCGCAGCGCCAATAGCATGGTAATCACAATGGGCGTAATAATTAACGCGGCACCATCATTGGCAAATAACGCCGACACCGCCGCGCCCAACAACACAATAAAGGCAAACAATTTACGCCCACTGCCGCCACCCCAACGCGCCACATGCAACGCCGCCCACTCAAAGAAACCGGCCTCATCCAACAGCAAACTGATAATAATAATGGCAATAAACGTTGCCGTAGCATTCCAGACGATCTGCCAAACCAGCGCAATATCTGCGAGTTCAACCACACCAAAAAGCAACGCCAAGAGCGCACCAAAAGATGCACTCCAACCCACGCCCAACCCGCGTGGCTGCCAAATGACCAAAACAATAGTGACGATAAAAATCAGCAGCGCGATCAGCATGTGCAATTCTCAGTACGGAAAATGAATTAACAAGGTTTAGTTACAAATAGGCTCATTCAGCGGCCCACGCTCCATGCCATGCAGACGGCGCAGATCCTCGGCCAACCACTGCTGATTAGCCGCAAGGGTTTGCTGTAAAACACTCATCACCCAAGTTGGTAGTTCAGGATGCAAACGGTAATACACCCACTGCCCTTGACGGCGGTCCAACAGCACACCGCTGTTGCGCAGTAGCGATAAGTGCCGAGAAATCTTTGGCTGACTTTCTTGCAAGCTTTCGGTCAGCTCACAGACACACAACTCGCCTTCACTGGCAATCAACAAAGCAATCCGCGACCGAGTATCATCGGCGAGACTTTTAAACACGTCTGTGGGTATGAGCTGCATAGAAAACCCTAAAGAAAAACAGTAAAACAAGGGCTGAGCGGTAAGCAGAAGGCTTATGCGCTAAACCGTATATATGATAAATCGAATGTACTGATTATCGAACACTATGTAAATGAAGGAGAAAAATACTTAAGGAAAGTTTGCGTTCACTGGAAGTATAGAAAAGTAACCAATACCATTGAAACTAGCGGGCGACCCCAGTAACACAGGTCGCCCGGCCCCACTTATAAACCGAAGGTTTCTTTTACCTTCTCTTCAAATACTTTGTCATCCATGCTCTTGCGCATCGGCACAAACAGCTCAGCCTCCTTGCCAACCTGCACGGCAATATCGCTATTTTCATTCTCGACAATACTTTTCACCGCTTGGGCGATAGGCAGAGGATCAGGACCCTCATTGATTGCCTGAGCCACAATCGGCGCGAAATGAGACACTAATTTCTCATAGGGAGAGTTTGCACTGGTTGTCTGACTATTGGCGACTAGCCCTTTTTTCACGAAGTTGGTGCCAAACAAGCCTGCGAGGACAGAGTGCACTCTGATACCAAAGGGTGCCACTTCAAAGCGCAACGAATCAGTAATGCCCTCGACAGCATATTTACTGGCATTGTAGTGCGACAATAAAGGCAAGCCCATCTTCCCAAGGAAGGAGGAAATATTAATGATCACACCACTTTGCGCTTGACGCATATGTGGCAGCACTGCTCTGGTCATCTTAATCAAGCCAAAGACATTCACATCAAACTGCTGGAATATTTCCTCATCCGTGCCTTCTTCCAGCGTCGCAAGAAGCCCGAAACCGGCATTATTCACCAAAACGTCGATCTTCCCTTCCTTGGCCATGACATGTTCGACAGCCTTTTGAATGGACGCTGTATCTTGCACATCAAGGGTCACAGTATTCACTTTAACGCCGCGATTTTCTGCCTCATCCAGCAATTCTTGGCTGGCATTTCTTACGCCGGCATATACGCTATAGCCGTTTTCAGCCAGCAACAGTGCGGTTTCCTTGCCCATACCGGACGTCGCGCCAGTGATCAAGACTGTCTTATTCATGGTGTGATCCTCTTCTTAGATAGTACTGATTATCCAGTGAGCATAACCTTAACCGCGTACCGCGCAATTAACCCTAATCAAGGCATCCCAAACGCAAGCGTTTTACTCTCGCTAAAGGTTTATCCACTAGAGGGTTTGACGTGAACACGCCGACTGCAGAACTCAGTTACACCAGCTATCCCTTTGACGCCCATGCTATTGCGCACCGTTTTCGCCATTCCGCTATTTTTGGTGCGTTGGACTCTCTTAATCCAGGTGAGGCGATGCGCTTCGTCAATGATCACGACCCCATACCGTTATTGAATCAAATGCAGCAGCGCTATGGCGAGCGAGTCAAAGTCATTTATCAGCAGCGTGAACCGGGCGCGATTATGATTGATTTCGTGGTAGTGGCGTAGTTGTCGGCCTAGGCCAATAACTGGGTTTTATTTGCGCTGTGCTGCAGTTGTTTGCTGAGATTTGTCGGGGGTATGGCCCCCTCATACAGAGGTGAAATTGTTGACGCGGAGCAGTCGCGGACATGTGGCGTGCGGAGCTCAAGAAAAGGGGCTCTCCACCTTGCCTGCTCGTACAGGAGCAAGCATTTCTAACGTCCAATAAAAAACGCCCGCTGCAACTTAATGCAGCGGGCGTTTTGTTTTACAGCAGCCTAAAGCTCAGTGTGTCGAGCGTTAGAGGTATTACGAGCGAATAATATGATCAAAGGCACTCAGTGATGCTTTTGAACCTTCGCCCATGGCAATCACAATCTGCTTGTACGGCACTGTGGTTACGTCACCTGCAGCAAAAATGCCGGGGATGTTGGTGGCACAACGAGCGTCGATTTCGATTTCGCCGTGCTTCGACAATGCAACTGTATCTTTCAGCCACTCAGTGTTGGGCAACAAACCGATCTGCACAAAGATGCCATCCAAGTTAACCGTGTGGCTTTCTTCAGTGGTGCGATCTTGGTAGATCAAACCCGTTACTTTACTGCCATCACCGATCACTTCTGTGGTCATAGCACTCTTAATCACAGTGACATTTGGCAGGCTATTGAGTTTTTTCTGCAACACTTCGTCAGCACGTAGAGTGTCAGCAAACTCAAGCAAGGTCACATGCTTAACCAAACCAGCCAAGTCAATCGCCGCTTCAACACCTGAGTTACCACCACCAATCACCGCAACATCTTTACCTTTGTATAAAGGGCCATCACAGTGAGGGCAGTAGGCAACGCCACGGGTGCGGTATTCTTGCTCGCCGGGTACGTTCATTTCGCGCCAGCGCGCACCAGTAGACAGAATCACAGTTTTAGCTTTTAAGCTGGCACCGGACTCAAACTCAACGGTGTGTAAACCGCCCTGCTCTGTTGCTGGGACTAAACGACTCGCCGTTTGTAGGTTCATCACATCGATATCATATTCATGCACATGCTGCTCCATGGCGCGAACCAGCTTTGGACCTTCAGTCTCTGTAACAGAGATGAAGTTCTCAATCGACATGGTGTCCAAAACCTGACCACCAAAACGCTGAGCAGCAATACCGGTACGAATACCTTTACGTGCCGAGTAAATCGATGCTGCAGCACCGGCTGGGCCACCACCGATGACTAGGACTTCAAAAGCGTCTTTTTCGCTCATTTTCGCGGCATCACGCTCTACACTGCCGGTGTCAACTTTAGCCAGAATCTCTTCAACACCCATGCGGCCTTGGGCAAACATTTCGCCGTTGAGGAACACCATCGGCACTGACATCACTTGACGCTCTTCTACTTCATCTTGGAAGAGTGCGCCATCAATGGCCACGTGACGGATATTCGGGTTGAGCACCGCCATCAGGTTCAGTGCTTGCACCACGTCTGGACAGCTCTGGCAGGACAGTGAGAAGTAGGTTTCAAAATTAAAGCTGCCTTCCAACTGAGCAATTTGCTCAATCACTTCTTGGGCCAATTTAGAGGGGTGTCCGCCAACTTGCAGTAGCGCCAACACCAATGAAGTGAACTCATGACCCAGTGGGATACCAGCAAAATGTAAGCTGATCTCACCATTAATACGGTTTAAAGAAAACGAAGGCTTACGTGCATCATCACCGTCTGTACGTAGGGTGATTTTGTCACTCATGCCGGCAATTTCTTCCAGCAGATTTCTTAATTCAGTCGACTTTGTACCATTATCAAGGGACGCAACGATCTCAAACGGCTGCGTCACCTTTTCTAGGTAAGCCTGTAATTGTGCTTTTAAATTAGCGTCCAACATGATTAATATGCTCCAAAATCTGTTTTTGAAAATAAAACGCCCGAGCAGTCTGTGCTCGGGCGTCGGGCTTACCGAGCTGAATCACAACTTAGCAAGCACAGCTAAAACGTAAGGAGTAATCCTTAGATTTTACCGACTAAGTCGAGTGAAGGAGACAATGTTGCTTCACCTTCTTTCCACTTAGCTGGGCACACTTCACCTGGGTGAGCTGCTACGTACTGTGCTGCTTTAACTTTGCGCAGCAACTCTTGTGCGTCACGACCAATACCACCAGCGTTAACTTCAACGATCTGAATCTTGCCGTCTGGATCGATTACGAATGTACCGCGATCTGCCAAGCCAGCTTCTTCAATCATCACACCAAAGTTACGCGTGATTGCTCCAGTTGGGTCACCGATCATTGGGTACTGAATTTTGCCAATTTCTGGTGAAGTGTCGTGCCATGCTTTGTGGGTGAAATGGGTATCAGTTGATACTGAGTAGATTTCCACACCAAGCTTTTTGAATGTTTCGTAGTTATCAGCTAAGTCGCCAAGCTCTGTTGGGCAAACAAAGGTGAAGTCTGCTGGGTAGAAGAACACTACAGACCATTTGCCTTTCATGTCTGCTTCGCTAACTTCGATGAACTCGCCATTGTGAAATGCTGTTGCGTTAAACGCTTTAACTTCGCTATTAATATAAGACATTAAATAATTCCTTTAAGTGGTTAAGAACTTACGCTGTTAATACTAGGTCATTTCCAAGCTTAGGCATAATTGATTGATATCATAGCTTCAATAGCTTTTGCCTATCACTATCTTTTTTACTGCTTTTTATTAGGAGCTCAGCATGCAAAGCTGACAGCTTGCAGCATGTATAATTACAGTCTAGCTCACAGTAGATTTAACAACACAACTCACAAGCCAGCAAAAACACCAACTTATCGGTATTCTTGCGCTTATCTCTATTTAAGGTATGTCTCTGTATGCAGATTTTCAAGGTCGGTGGCGCTGTTCGCGATCAATTGTTAGGCCGCGCGGTCGTGGATATCGATTGGGTTGTGGTTGGTGCAACGCCAGAACAAATGCGCGCGCAAGGCTTTCGTCCAGTGGGTGATGACTTCCCCGTGTTCCTGCATCCGCAAAGTGGCGAAGAATATGCCCTCGCACGTACTGAACGTAAAAGTGGTCATGGCTACAGCGGCTTTGTCTTTCATACCAGCCCAGACGTTACCTTGGAAGAAGACCTGTTGCGCCGCGATCTGACGGTTAATGCTATGGCGATAGCCGCTGATGGCACTTTACATGATCCTTACGGTGGACAGGCTGACCTTGCTGCGCGTGTCTTGCGCCATGTTTCACCGTCTTTTATTGAAGATCCCCTGCGCGTGTTGCGTGTCGCACGCTTTGCCGCGCGCTATGCCTACTTAGGTTTTCGCATCGCTACCGAGACGCTAGAGCTGATGCGTACACTGGCTGAGTCCGGTGAGCTGGAACATTTAACTGCCGAACGTATTTGGCAGGAATTTGCCCATGCACTGATGGAAAGCAATCCAGAAGTGTTTATTCAAGTATTGCGTGATTGCGGTGCATTAAAAGTGTTACTGCCTGAAGTTGATGCCTTGTTTGGCGTACCGCAAACGGCTGAGCACCACCCTGAAATCGACACAGGCGTTCATATTCTAAGCGTACTACAACAATGCGCGCGCTTTGCGCAACCGCTCAATATTCGCTGGGCCTGCTTGTTGCACGATTTAGGCAAAGGCACCACCGCCCCTGAACAATGGCCAAGACATATAGGCCATGAAACACGCGGCTTACCGCTCATTAAAAAAGTTAATAAGCGCCTCAAAGTACCCAATGAGCCGGCCCAATTAGCGTTACTGGTTGGCGAATACCATACTCATGCCCACCGTGCTTTAGAGTTGCGTCCGGCGACTTTATTAAAATTATTAATGGCTTTCGATATCATGCGCCGCCCACAACGCTTTGCTGATTTTATCGCCGCCAGCGAGATGGACTCACGCGGACGTTTAGGTCTTGAAGACCGACTATACCCACAAGCTGATTACTTGCGCCAAGCCGCCGAAGTGGTGCGCGCGGTCAATGTGAAGCCGCTACTGAAGAAAGGTCTGCAAGGCGCAGAGCTGGGCATCGCGCTGAATGCTGAGCGCCTGCTTGCGGTACAGAGCTATGTCGCAGCAATGCGGGCGATATAAGCCGCAAGATTGGCTTAGTCATGCTCATCTAAAGTGCGTAACTTCAGCGGATCAACTAAGCCACCCGCAATCGCCATTCCAACTAAATCAGGCAAAGTCTGCGCCTGCATGTGTTTCATTACTCTTGAACGATAAAGATCCACAGTTTTTACGCTAATACCCAACTGCTCGGCCACTTCGCGGTTGGTATAGCCTTGTACCAGTGGCAGCAGCACATCGTGCTCACGCGGCGTAAGACTGGCAATGCGTTGCAACACCGCTTGCAACTGACTGTCATCTGCTACTGCGACGAAACGACTTAACGCTTGTTGCACGCTATCGAGCAGTAACTGTTCGTTATAGGGCTTTTCAATAAAGTCGACTGCGCCAGCACGGAACGCACGCACCACAATCGGCACATCGGCATGGCCACTGACAAAAATAATCGGTAAATCAAGGCCCCTTGCGCGTAACGCTTCCTGCACATTCAGCCCACCCATACTCGGCATACGCACATCTAAAATCACACAGGCATTATTGTGCTGCGGATTAGCATCAAGGAAGGCTTGGCCACTGGTAAAAGGCAACGCCCGCAAACCGATCGACTCCAGCAACCACACCGTGGAGTCCAACATGCCCTGATCATCATCCACCACATATACGACTTGCTCTACTGTACTCACGTTAAGCCCTTATCATTATTTATGCTTCAACTGCAGCACGCCCATCATGCCGCGCGCACCGGCAAGCGGCAAATCAAACACAAGCCACCCAACTGACCATTCTCTGCCTCAAGCGAACCACCAAAGCCCTCGATAATACTGCGGCTCATCGACAGACCTAAACCTAGACCATCGGCTTTACTGGTATAAAACGGTGTAAACAACTGCTCTAACTGCGCCACGGTAACGCCTGCACCTTGATCATGCACTTTAATATAGACATGCTCAGCATACTGCTCAGCGGTAATCAAAATGCGTGAAGACTCTGCTGGCTCTTGATAACGTTCGCGATTGGCCTCAATGGCATTGCGCAATACATTCAGCAGCACTTGCTCAAGTAGCACGCGATCGGCATACAGCGGAGGTAGTTCGGACAATAGCTGTTGTTCGACATCAATTCGTGCATTCGATGCTTCCCAAGCACAGAGCTGCACGGTTTCTTGCAGCACTTCAGCAATATTGAGTGCTTGCACACGGCGCGGCTCTTTACGCAGAAAGGCACGCAAACGCTTAATCACTTCAGCAGCATGGTTAGCATGCTCGGTAATACGCTCTAAGCCTTGCGCCACGCGCTGTAGAGGCGGCGATTGCATATCGGCAGCCTGCAAATAACGCAAGCTAGCACTGGCATAATTAATCACTGCCGCCAGCGGTTGATTCATTTCATGGGCAATCCCCGAGGTCAGTTCACCCAAGGTAATTAGCCGTGCGGTATGCGCCAACTCCTCTTGGTGTTTGCGGTGCTGTGCTTCACGCAATTCACGCTCAGTCATATTGCGTGCGACCAGCGAATAATAGCGATCACCACCGGCGACTTTATGCGCCAGCAGCACCAAAGAAACAGGGAAAGAGGCAATCTCACCATAGGGTTGAAAGCGGGTTTCACAGCTCCAAACCCCCTGTTCATCAGCCGCTTGCCAACCATGCTTGGTCAGTTCGCTTAACGTTTTCGCACCCACCAAATCAGCTAACTGCAGCGTTGTTTGCGACTCACTGACTTGCAAATAGCGCCGCGCCGATGGATTCATCCAGCGAATCAAACCATTGGCATCAACAAACAGCACCAAATCGGTATTCACTTCAACCACTTCAGCCAGACGTCGACGATTCTCTTCAGCCTGCACTCGCTCGGTGATATCTCGTGACACGCTAATGATTTCTACAATGGCTCCGGTATAGGTCTCACGAATCGCCCGACTGGCGGTCTCAAACCACAAATAATGTCCATCGTGATGCCGTACTCGCACTGTCATTGTGTGATAGCCGTCCTCCGCTAGGGCATTTTTCGCACGCTGCTCAACCCGCACAACATCGTGCTCATGTAGCAAAGCTTGACTGCGCATACCACGTAACTGTTCTGGCCAATAACCGAGCAAACTCCAAGAGGCCGGTGATGCACTAATAAAGCGCCCATCAGGGGTGTGTCGTGAAATTAAGTCCGTGGTATTTTCCGTAATTAAGCGATACAAACGCGAGGCTTGGGCGGCATCATGTAACTGCTTAGCCTGCTGAGTCACCTCGCGACCCCGCACTAAAACGCGCTGTTGTTGCGGACAAGGAATATAATTCCAGAGCAAAACTTGCTCCGCAAAGCGTGCCGTCACATCTTCAATCACGCGTTGTTGGTTTAAACAACTGTGAACCAATTGCTGATGATTATGTGGCAAAGCCAACTGTGCATTTTCGGCGATTTGCGCCCCAAACATATCAATCGCCGCTTTATTCGCCTCAATTAAACCAGCCTGATGACTGACCCATAAAGCAGGGTGCGGATCAGTGCTTAACAGTTCAGCGGGTACAACCTCATTTTCCGCGCAGCGCAACCACGCACAGAGCACCAGCAATAAACTGTCGAGGGCAAACAACGCTACATCCGCCTGCAGTTCAATCACCACAAGCCCCTCTTGTTGTCTGCGTAACGGCAGATTAACCATCACACCATGCGTGATCCCCGCACGCCGCATACGCTTCGATAACCAGCAATCCATCGCGCTGGCTTGCGCAATGCTCAGCTGCGAGTGTTCTTGTAGCGCCGTAAATAAACACTGATCGGACGCTGTCAATAAATCCCCGGGGCCTGGAGGCCAACCACGCACATCACCCTCTGGACTATAAATATCGGCACTGGATTGCCAGTTGAAATACCACACTGAACGCACATGCGGATCACTGCGCAAAACTGCCTGCAAGGCTTGAGCACATTCAGTGAGCGGCTGATTTTCACTGAGCAAACGCTGTAACAAACGCAACTGCAATCTTTGATTGACATGGTTATGCATAAGCAACTCGGAAACTATATAGGACAACTACTATATTACTATAGTTTATCTACCATTATAAAAGGACAAAGCCTATAAAAGACCCACAAACCAACCGTATAGCTGTTTAGCAGTTAACGGCCAGAGCTAACAATAAGCCACAGGTATTAAGTATGTCGATCTACGAACAAGGCCTCACTCAAAACACAGTAAACCACGTTGCAATGAGCCCATTAAGCTTTATTGAACGAACCGCCGCAATCTATCCCAATTATCCTGCGGTGGTGCATGGTTCTATTCGTCGTACCTGGGAACAAACCTATACGCGCTGTCGCAAACTGGCCTCTGCCTTAGCCGGTCGTGGGATTGGTAAAGATGACACTGTTGCAGTGATGCTGCCTAACATCCCCGAAATGCTGGAACTGCATTTTGCTATACCGATGATTGGCGCGGTGATTAATACACTCAACGTGCGTCTCGATGCGGAAGCCATCAGTTTCATGCTGCAACACGGCGAAGCAAAAGTATTAATTGCTGACCGCGAATTTTGCGATGTTGCGCTGACCGCTTGCCGTATGTTGGAAAATCCACCTCTGATTATTGATGTGAATGACCCTGAGTACGGCGAAGGACGGGCGGTCAGTGAGCTTGACTATGAAGCCTTTCTAGCTGAAGGCGATCCAGATTTTGCTTGGCAGTGGCCCGAAGATGAGTGGCAAGCCATTTCGCTGAACTACACCTCTGGCACCACCGGTAACCCTAAGGGTGTGGTGTACCACCATCGCGGTGCATTTCTCAACTCAATAGGCAACCAAATGACTTGGGCAATGGGCAATCACCCCGTGTACTTATGGACATTGCCAATGTTCCATTGCAACGGCTGGTGTTATCCATGGACCATTACTGCTTTAGCAGGTGTGCACGTTTTTTTACGCCGCGTTGATCCTCAGAAAATACTCCATCTGATCCGCAGTGAAAAAGTTACACACATGTGCAGTGCGCCGATTGTTCTGCAAGCCTTAGTGAATATGCCCACAGAAGCCAAAGCGGCGATTGAACATCCCGTTAAAGCCATGGTGGCAGGTGCGGCACCACCTGCCAAAGTGATTGGCGCTGTAGAAGAAATGGGCATTGAAGTGACCCATGTATACGGCCTCACTGAAGTGTATGGCCCCGTCACTTTGTGCGCATGGCACGATAAGTGGAACGACTTACCGCTGGAAGAGCGTGCGGTAATTAAATCCCGTCAAGGTGTGCGCTACCCAACCCTTGAAGGGGTGATGGTCGGCGATCCAAAAACCTTAGAGCCAACACCAAAAGATGGACAAACCATTGGTGAAATCTTTATGCGCGGCAATACCGTGATGAAAGGTTACTTAAAAAACCCAACCGCCACTGAAGAGGCCTTTGAAGGAGGCTGGTTCCACACAGGGGATTTAGCCGTGTGGCATGCCGATGGTTATGTGGAAATTAAAGACCGCTCAAAAGACATCATTATTTCTGGTGGCGAAAATATTTCTACCATTGAAGTAGAAGGCGTGCTCTATCACCACCCTGCAGTATTAGAAGCAGCGGTCGTGGCGCGGCCTGATGCGCACTGGGGCGAGACACCCTGTGCTTTTATTACCTTAAAAGAAGGACAAGAAGATATCAGTGCAGACAACATTATGAGTTTCTGTCGCGAACATATGGCGGCATTTAAGGTGCCAAAAACCGTAGTTTTTACCCAACTGCCAAAAACCTCAACAGGAAAAATCCAGAAGTTCGTCCTGCGCGAAATGGCTAAAGCTTTATAAAAAACAGAGCACGTGCCCTGTTACGACAACAACAATAAAAACTAAAGCGGTGCTGACCTTAACTCTGACTAGGGTCCTGCACTGCGTATAAAAGAGATTTTAACCATGCAACTGTATCAACGTAAAGACGGTGAAGAGCAACCTTGTTGGCAAGCAGGCCCGTTTAAAGTGCGCCTACCCTTTGTTCACTACCGCTGGGAAACGGCGGAAATGTTCCAAGCCTTGATCATGTTTGTGGTCAGTTTAGGAATGATTCCGCTGTTAGAAAAATACTTAGGTTTACCCTACGATGTAGCCTTGGCCTATGTCACTGTGTGTGGCGTTGGCTTTATGCTGCCGGCCTTACTGGGTGTGCCTTTTGTGCCGGGCTGGATTACCCCAGGGATTCCGGTAGTGCTGCTGTTTCTCGGTGATTACGAGCCAGGCCCTGAAGCGATTCAAGCCCTATTTGCCTTGCAGTTTCTAGTCTTTGTGATTTTCCTTGTCTTGGGTATCACCCGACTGGGCAGCGCTTTAGTGCGTATTATTCCTAATTCAATGAAGGGTGGCATCATTATTGGCGCAGGTATCGCAGCGCTGATCGGCGAAATTGATGCTGGCGGACGTCTGGCTAACACGCCTATCTCTTTAGTGATCGGTAGTTTGGTGTGCCTATACCTGATGTTCTCAGTGTCCTTTCGCGGCCTTACAGATCGCTTGCCCATTGCCCGTAAAATAGTCAACTACGGCATGGTACCCGGCATGCTGATCGCTATTTTTACCGGTATCGCAGTGGGTGAATACAGTATGCCGGATGTGCGCTTTGGTATTACTGCACCAGCCTTCTCTGAGATGTGGAACTACCTGCCATTTACCCTGGGCTTCCCTGATGCCAAGGTCTTTATGCTGGCCATACCTACAGCGGTCATTGCTTACATCATCGCCTTTGGTGACATTATTGTCGGTCAGTCTTTGATGCAACGTGCCGATGAACTGCGTCCAGATGAGCACATCGATACCAATATCGACCGTGTGCACCTAGTGACTGCTTTGCGCAATGCCTTGCATGCATTTTTTGCACCTTACCCTGGCTTAGCAGGACCGATTTGGACAGCAGTGGCCGCGACCATGGCTGAGCGTTATAAGTACGGTCGCAAAGCCATGGAGTCAATCTATAGCGGTGGCGGTACGTTCTGGATAACCGGTTTTCTCGCCTTATTTATGCTGCCGTTGGTGACCTTTTTCCAGCCTGTGCTGCCGATTGCGTTATCATTGACCTTAGTCCTCACCGGCTATATTTGCTTGATGGTGGGTTTTGAGCAGCTCAATAACAACACCGAGCGCGGTATTGCCGGAACCATGGGCGTAGTGCTGGCGGTGTATGGTGCAGGTTGGGGTTTAGCCGCAGGTGCTGTGCTGTACTTTTTAATTGAACGCACCCATTTGCTGAAATTCACCACAATCCCTCCTGCCCAAACAACAGAGACAAAACCTGAAGAATAATCGATCACCTGCATTTGGTAGCTGGCTTCAAGCAGCAGCTACCACAACCCAATAGGATAGTTTATGTCTGATTACAACGCCCCTTTGCGCGACTTACGCTTTGTCCTGCACGAAGTTTTTAATGCCTCAGAAGTTTGGGCGCAATTACCGCAATTGCAAGAAACCGTGGATAGTGAAACCGCCAATGCCATTTTAGAAGAAGCCGCCAAAGTGACTGGCCAACTGATTGCGCCACTGAGCCGTAATGGCGATGAGCAAGGCGCACAGTGGAATAATGGCATCGTCACCACGCCCGATGGTTTTAAAGAGGCTTACAACACTTACATTGAAGGCGGCTGGGTCGGCTTATCCGGTAATCCTGCCTATGGCGGCATGGGCATGCCTAAAATGCTTTCGGTGCAATTTGAAGAAATGCTCTACGCCGCTGACTCAAGCTTTGCCTTGTATTCGGCACTGACATCTGGCGCTTGTTTGGCCATTGATGCCCATGCCAGCGAAGAATTGAAAAACACCTACTTGCCACCGCTGTATGAAGGACGCTGGGCTGGGGTGATGTGCTTAACTGAAGCCCATGCTGGTACAGACTTAGGCTTGATTCGCACCCGCGCCACGGACAACAGCGACGGCAGCTACAACATTACTGGTAGTAAAATATTTATCACTGGCGGCGAGCAAGACCTGACTGAAAACATTATTCACTTGGTTCTCGCCAAACTGCCGAATGCGCCCGAAGGTGCTCGCGGTATTTCGTTATTTCTGGTGCCAAAAATCAACGTCAATGCCGATGGCTCACTGAGTAACGCCAACGCGGTGACCTGCGGCTCCATCGAGCACAAAATGGGCATCAAAGCCTCCGCCACCTGCGTGATGAACTTTGACGACGCTAAAGGTTACTTAGTTGGCGAGCCCAATAAAGGCCTAGCAGCGATGTTTACCATGATGAACTACGAGCGTTTATCCATTGGTATTCAGGGCATTGGCTGTGCCGAAACTTCGTACCAACGCGCTGCCGACTATGCCCGCGAGCGCATCCAAAGCCGCGCAGCTACGGGCGTGCAAAACCCCGAGCACGCCGCTGACCCTATTATTGTGCATGCCGATGTGCGCCGTATGCTGCTGACCATGAAAAGTATGACTGAAGGCAGCCGCGCCTTTGCCTGCTATGTCGGTAAACAATTGGATATTGCCAAATTCAGCCCCGATCCCGTACTGGCTGAGCAAGCGCAAGATTTAGTCGCATTACTGACGCCGGTGACTAAAGCATTTTTCACCGATACCGGCTTAGAAAGCTGCATCCACGGCCAGCAAGTGTTTGGCGGCCATGGCTATGTGCGCGAGTGGGGCCAAGAGCAATTGGTCCGCGATGTACGTATTGCGCAAATCTATGAAGGCACCAACGGCATTCAAGCGCTGGATTTAGTGGGACGTAAAATCGTTGCCAACCGCGGTGAGTATTTAAAAGCCTTTGCTCAGCGTATTCGTGAGCAGGTTAGCCAGCCCGATACCTTGTACAGTGCAGAAGTATTGTCTGCAGTCGCACGCTTAGAAAGTGTTAGCCAATGGTTGCTGGAGCAAGCCACCGACAACAAAAACGAAGTGGGCGCAGCCTCGGTTGAATACCTGCACCTGTTTGGCTATGTGGCTTACGCGTGGATGTGGTCGCGGATGGCCACGGCAGCGCAAAAAAATCATGCGCAAGAACCTGACTTCTATAGCGCCAAACTGGCCACTGCCGATTTTTATTTCAGCCGCATGTTGCCACGCACGCTCAGCCTCGAAGCCAGCATTAAAGCCGGCAGCCAACCTTTGTATGGATTAGCCGCAGAGCATTTTTAAGATAGGTTAGCCAGCCCTGCAGCAGTATCAGCGTTGCAAGGCTGGCCACATGCTAAAGATAAGGAGCACAACAATAATGAGAACCTTAACCACCCTCCAAGGCAACAGCCAAAAGCTGGATGGCGGCGCGATGTTTGGCAATGCACCCAAAGCCCTGTGGCAGCGCTGGATGCAGCCAGACGAACTGAACCGCATTGATTTGGGCTGCCGCGCCCTTTTAGTGCAAGAAGCCGAGCGTAATATTTTAATTGAAACTGGGATTGGTGCTTTTTTCTCACCGGAGATGAAAGAGCGTTTTGGTGTCCAAGAAAGCCATCACGTGTTACTCGATAGTCTCGCCGAGCACGGCCTGAGCCACACTGATATTGATCTTGTGGTACTCACTCACCTGCACTTTGACCACGCTGGCGGCTTACTTTCTGCTTGGCAAGAAGGTCAACCGGCTGAACTGCTCTTCCCCAATGCACAATACCTGACCGGCCAAGGCCAGTGGCAGCGGGCCAATAACCCTCATGCCCGCGACCGCGCCTCTTACATTCCGGAGTTGCTGGCTTTATTACACGATTGCGGGCGTTTGCATCTGGTGGAAGACGATAGCGTCAGCCATCCTTTGCTCAGTGACGGCTGGCGTTTGCATTGGAGCCATGGCCATACACCGGGGCAAATGCTGCCAGAAGTCGCGATGCCCGACGGCCCTGTGGTTTTCCCCGGCGATTTAGTGCCCGGCGCACCTTGGGTGCATCTACCGATCACCATGGGTTACGACCGTTTCCCCGAAGGCTTAATCGAAGAGAAACAAGCGTTGCTGGATGATTTATATGCGCGCCATGGACGTTTAGTTTTTACCCATGATCCTACGGTGGCGATGGGCACCATTACCCGCGATAGCAAAGGCCGTTACAACATCGATAACGCGCGAACTGCAATCCAACAACTAGCCAGTTAAGCACAGAGCACAGTGGGCAGTCATACCTATGGCTGTCCGACTGCTAGAGTTTACGCTAAAGCCACTAAATATCTCTCACCCCATATTGGTAAAGTCCACGAAACTGCTAAACTGCGCCGCATGATACGAATCTCAGAACTGACCCTACAACGTGGCCCACTTCGCTTACTGGAAAACGCAGAATTAACCCTGCACCCAGGGCATAAAGTCGGCTTAATCGGCGCCAATGGCGCTGGCAAATCCAGCCTTTTCGCCTTACTGCGCGGCAAACTGCATCCTGACGCAGGCGATTGCGCATTACCGGCCAACTGGCGCATTGCCCATATGCGCCAAGAAATCGATGCGCCCAATCAGAGCGCGATTGATTATGTTTTAGATGGCGACACGCACTTGCGCGATATTCAACAACAATTAGCTAAAGCCGAACAGCAGCAAGACGGTGCTGAGCTCGGTCGCTTGCACGCCGAGTTAGACAGCGCTGATGCCTATACTGCCGATGCCCGAGCGCGCAAACTATTAGCAGGCTTAGGCTTTCTCGAAGAACAGATGGAAAACCAGGTCAATAGTTTTTCTGGTGGTTGGCGCATGCGCTTAAATCTTGCGCAAGCCTTGATGTGTCCATCGGATTTACTGCTGCTTGATGAGCCGACTAACCACTTAGACCTCGATGCCATTCTCTGGCTCGAAGGCTGGCTGCAAAACTACCCTGGCACCTTATTATTGATCTCTCATGACCGGGATTTCTTGGACGCGGTGGTCGGCCATATTGTTCACGTCGATCAGCAAAAACTGACCCTGTATCGCGGTGGTTATACGGCGTTTGAACGTGCTCGCGCTGAGCGCATCATGCAACAGCAGCAAGCCTTCGAAAAACAACAAGCGCAACGTGCGCACATGGAAGACTTTATCCGCCGCTTTAAAGCCAAAGCCAGTAAAGCCAAACAAGCTCAAAGCCGCGTTAAAGCCTTGGAGCGCATGGAAGAATTATCCGCGGCACACTTTGACTCACCCTTTGATTTTGTTTTTCGTGAAGCCAATAAAGTCTCCAGTCCTCTACTGGATCTCGATCAGGCCACGCTGGGTTATAGCGCCGAGCAACCTATTTTAAACAAGGTAAAACTGCAACTGGTACCCGGCGCACGGATTGCTCTGCTCGGCCCCAATGGTGCCGGTAAATCAACCCTGATCAAAAGCATCATGAACGATTTACCACTGCTAGCAGGCAAGCTCACCTGCGGTGAAAACCTGGTGATTGGCTATTTTGCTCAGCATCAGCTGGATTCGCTCGACCCTAAAGCCAGCCCTTTACTGCACGTACAGCGCATTGCACCGACTGAGCGCGAACAAGTCTTACGCGACTTTTTAGGCGGCTTTGATTTCCGTGGTAAGCGCTGCGATGAGCCGGTGTTGAATTTCTCGGGTGGTGAGAAAGCGCGTTTAGCTTTAGCGCTGATTGCTTGGGGCAAACCCAACCTGTTGCTGCTCGATGAGCCGACCAACCACCTTGATTTAGAAATGCGTCAAGCCTTGAGCATGGCACTGCAAGACTTCTCCGGCGCACTGTTGCTGGTATCCCACGACCGCCATTTAATTAAAAGTACAGTGGACGATCTGTATCTAGTTGCCGAAGGCCGTGTACAAGAATTTGAAGGCGATCTTGAGGATTACAGCACATGGCTCAGCGAATATCGACTGCGCCAGCAGACCAGCAATAACACCGATGCCAACGATGTGCCAGCCGCCGACAAAGTTGACCGCCGCGCACAACGCCAAGCCGCTGCTGAAATACGTAAACAGCTGGCACCACTGCGTAAACACGCCGACACCTTAGAAAAGAAACTCGATAGCATTCAAAAAGAACTGGATGAGTTGGAGGCTCTATTGGCTGATAACAGCCTGTATGAGCAGTCACAAAAAGATCAACTCAAACAGCATCTAAGTACACAAAGCACGCTGCTACAACAGCAAGCGCAATTAGAAGAAACCTGGCTGGGCAGCTTAGAAGAACTGGAAGCATTACAAAACAAACTTGAGGCAAACCTATGACCAGCTGGTTTGAGCAGTGGGCCGTAGACTGGATTAGTCTGTTAATTCCAGGCGGTCAAGTTTTACTCATTGCTTTGGCTGCTTGGTTATTGCAGCGCTTATTAGCTCGCGGCCTGACCAGCCTCGCAGGGCGCTATAATATGCCGCCGAGCATGCTGCTGCCGCTACGTGGTGCGATTCGCTGGCTGGTCATAGGTAGCGCCATTATGCTGATCCTTGAGCGTTTTGGCGTCTCAGCCAGCGTACTGTGGACAGCTCTGACCGGTTTCTTAGCAGTTGCTGCGCTCGCGTTTTTTGCGATTTGGAGTGTGCTGTCAAATATCTTTTGTGCAGCACTGATCTTTACCGTCGGCCCGTTTCGTCTCGGCGATCGCGTGGAGGTTATGGAAAGTGCTGACAAACCTGGGGTAAAAGGCCGCGTCGTCACGATCAATGTGTTCTACACCACCCTCGAAGACCTGACCGAGGGTCATGAAGGCGCACTGTTACAAATCCCCAACAGCCTGTTTTTCCAAAAGGTCATACGCCGCTGGCGTGGCCCAGAATTCCCTCAACCCCAAGAGAAATAACCCTATATGGAATGGCTGACTAACCCAGAAATCTGGATTGCTTTTTTTACTCTAACCGCACTAGAAATCGTGCTGGGTATCGATAATATTATTTTTATTTCGATTCTAGTCAGCCGTTTACCCGCCCACCAACAAGCTAAAGGTCGCTTTATCGGCCTCAGCTTAGCGATGGGTACACGTATCTTACTGCTGCTCTCCATCACATGGATCATGCGTCTGACCACCGACCTGTTTGAGATTCTGGGTCAAGGGTTTTCTGGGCGTGACTTGATCTTACTTTTTGGTGGTTTGTTTCTCTTATTTAAAAGCACCGTGGAGATTTGGCACAGCGTTGAAGGCGAAGAAACCTCTCAACAAGGTGCAGGAGTTAAAGCCGGTTTCCTTAGTGTGATTCTGCAAATTGCCGTCATTGATATTATTTTCTCTCTGGACTCTGTGATTACCGCGGTTGGCTTAGTGGAACATGTACCGGTAATGATTGCAGCCATTATGATTTCTATCGTAGTGATGATGCTATCAGCCAGCACCATCAGCGCCTTTATTGAGAAGCACCCATCACTCAAAGTGTTGGCCTTATCTTTCTTAATTGTGGTCGGTACCTTGTTGATCGCCGAAGCGTTTGGCGTGCATGTACCAAAAGGCTATATTTACTTTGCCATGGCGTTTTCTTTAGGTGTTGAAGCGCTGAATATTAAGATGCGTAAAGCCATGCGAATGAAGCGTCCTGCGAGTGAGACAGAGCAAGCCGATAAAGATTTGCTCCAACCATAAAACACACAGTAAAACATATAGCACAAGCCCTCTAACAGGGTTTGTGTCGTATCTAGGAGTAATCGAATGCGCGTCTGGATTGATGCTGATGCTTGTCCACGTTTAGCCCGTGATCAAGTGATTAAATTTGCCTTAAAACGTAATTTTTCGGTGATTTTAGTCGCCGGACAAGCGCAGCCTCGGCCTAATTTTGCCTGCGTACAATTGATTGTGGTACCCAGCGGCCCCGATGCCGCTGATGACTATATTGTTGAGCATGTCGCAGCCAATGAATTGGTGATTTGCAGTGATATTCCGCTGGCTGATCGCCTCATTAAGAAACGAGCGATCGCCCTTGACCCGCGCGGTAATGAGTTTACCGAACGCAATATGGGTGACCGTTTAGCCATGCGAAATTTATTCACTGACCTGCGTGATCACGGGCAGATGTCAGGTGGTCAGCGCGCCTACGATGAGCGTGACAAACAAGCATTCTCTAATGCGCTGGACCGTATCCTCACACGCTTAGCCAAGCTGTCTAGTAACACTTCAACCGACTAAATATGTACCAGTACTGACCGCAATTAAATAACCATCATCGTTATGCAACTCGGTGCGCACTACTGCGACTTTATTACCCGTGCGCAACAAAGTTGAAACTGCATCAAAGCGTTGACCACGCCCAGGCCTTAAATAATCAACGCGCATATCAATGGTGCCTAATTTAGACAAACTCATCATTCGTTCTACCACGGGCAACTCTGGTAACCGCTGCAAGGCTCCCAATAAAGCCATCGCTCCGCCAGCCACATCCAATATTGAAGCAATCACGCCACCATGCAAAATGCCTTGGATATGATTGCCGACCAGGTCTTCGCGCATCAATACATGCATTCGCACTTCCTCAGTCGATAAGGAATCTACTTGGATACCAACGAGACTATTAAAAGGAATTTGATCAAAAAAATACTGCGCAGCTTGTAGTAAATCAGGGGCTAGTTCTGTGGCATTCATTACAGAGTGATCCTGCGTATGTTGCTTAATGTTCGGTTTGTAAGGACACAATACCGCCAGAAGCAATCTTTATTTTTATTATGACGTAATGCTGTGCCTACCAATCTAGCAAAAATATAAAAACGGGCAGGCACAACTCGCTGACCATTAAGCCATAGCTAAAACCTGCTCAACAAGTTTGTTAATGCCTTTCGCTGCCTCACTCATCGACTGCGCCAGCATATAGGCAGGTGTTGTGACTAAACGATTGGCCTCATCCACAACAATGCCATCCACCGCACAGTCTTCATGCGCAGCACCCATTTGCGTCATAACCGCTGCCGTATCGGCATCCGTACCAATGGTACAGCGCACGCCTTCGCCAAAAATTTTCGCCGATAAAGCCGGAGAGATGCAGATTAAACCAACCGGCTTTTTCGCTTCTTTAAACTGCAAAATAGCCTGCAGCGTATCGGCTTGCACGGTGCAGTCTGCGCCAGCGCTGGCAAAATCTGATAGGTTGCTGGCCACACCAAAACCACCAGGCAAAATCACAGCATCAAATTCTGCAGCTTTAAGCTCACGAATATCACGTGACTTACCACGGGTAATACGTCCCGACTCAACCAGCACATTACGTTGCTCAGACATTTCTTCACCGGTTTGGTGATTAATCACTGTTTTCTGGGTGATATCTGGGGCGAAATACTCAACTTGCGCACCCAACTGATCCAGTCGTAAAGCAGTGAGTACGGTTTCATTAATTTCTGCGCCATCAAAGACACCGCATCCCGATAAAATGATCGCTACTTTTTTGCTCATGATGCTTCTCCTAACTCATTAGAACCATGTGTTCATTCATACCATGCAAGATAGGCTTAGGCCAACCGAATCCGCCTCAATGTCAGCCATACTGCTTGGTTTTACAATACGCTTACCGTTCGCCCTTGCAACGTCAATTATTAGCTTGGTGCTGCAGCCAATACCTTTAGTTTGTAGCAGTGTACTTACAGACTGGTATTAAACGTCAGCACAAAACTGCGGCCAGTGGCAGGCATCTCGTCCACCGAGGCGCGATAATGTTTATTATTCAGATTATTAAAGCGCAGCGCCACGCGGTGCTGGCCTTCCTCGCCAAAGTTGCCACCAACGGCAAAATTGAGCGTGCTCCAACCGGACAGGTGACGGGACACCTTGCCCGACTTTTCAATATCTCGTTCTTTTTTCTCTGACTGACTGGCGGCCTGTACAAATGCATCAGCCCAGAGGTCAGTGCCAGCAAAGCTATGCTCATAACGCAAACCAAGCTGCCCAGAGATAGCGGGTACATCGGTCTTGTAGGTTGAGAAATCATCCACGCTAACCTTGCGGCGCATCAGGGTGGTATTCAGATAAGGCGTGTATGGAGTATCAGCGATCCAGTACTCCGCCAGCAACTCCAGACCATAGCTCGTGGCCTTATCAGCGTTGATATAGATGTCGCCACCGCTACACTGACCGCTGACGGCGCAGCTTTCAAAGGTGATGTACTCCTTAGCCTTGGTATAGAACAGCGTACCGTCAAACACCACACCGCGGTTCTGGTAACGTAAACCCAGCTCGTAGTTCTGCGAGCGCTCTGGGCTCAGATCGGGGTTACCGTGCAAGGTAATACCACGACCGGCGCGCGAATCAGTAAACTGTTCCAGCAGCGAAGGCATCACATAGCCTTCGGAATAGCCACCACGTAAAGTGGTGTGCTCCAGCCCAGTCCAAGTTAAACCAAGAGATTTAATAAAACGACTGTGGGTGCTGTTTTCACCGGCTTGGTGATTAAGACTACTGGTCTTATCCAGCTCCGACTTGACACGATAATAACGCACGCCGCCAATCAGCTTGAAGTTGTTCGGTAGTGTCCATTCATCCTGCATAAAAACGGATGCAGTTTCCATGCTGGCTGTATCAAACGCTTGGCTATTGACGCCAAACGGCGGCTGATACTGCGGCAAAGGTGGCAAGGGGTTAGCATCCACTACCGTAATATTATTATTTTTCGACGTTTTAAGGTCGTCCTTTAGGTACTGAATGCCAGCCAAACTGTAGTGTTCGGGGTGTAGCTGAAAATCCAGTTGCAAACTACCGCCATAGGTTTGAGTGCGATCTTCAGAGGTTGAATCCATTTCTACCGAACTGGTGCGCAAAGGAATCCTAAAGCCACCCGGTCCCATGCTGGGGATAAATACCTGCCCGCCCTGCCCTTTAATTTTAATAGCGTTATCAAATTCACGCTTAACCTCTTGATAGAAAACATCCGCATTAACTTTCTTCAAGACTGAGCCAAAATCAGCACCCTCGTAATAAAGGCCAAACTTGTTCAAGTCACGCTTGGGCAGGTTGGCGTTAAACTGGGTCAGCTCGGCTTCTGCAATGTCGATATTGGCTTGCTGTCCATTAATCAGCGGATTGATATCCATATTCTTCAGAGTCACCAAAGAAAACGGATCTTCCCAGCCATCTGCAACCAGCTCGTGGCGGTTTGCTTTGAACGACAAATAATGATTGTCCGCCTCACCCAGCGTCATGCCTAAATGTAAACTGACATCCTTGTTTTCGGAGGCTGAATTGGGCAACTTATTACTGTCTGGACTGTATTTACCCTTGGCTACCCGACGATCCTTATGATCATCACCACTGACCGACAAGCGATAATCAAAACGGTCCAAGGTACCAGACGCTGCTGCTGTGGCCTGCTGACCCTTAGTGCCGCTGAAATAACCTGCTCCCAACTCCAGCACAAAAGGATCAGCCGCACCCTTTTTGGTAATCACGTTGATCACGCCGCCAATCGCCTTGGCACCGTACAAAACCGATGCTGGGCCACGTACCACTTCAATGCGCTCGATGTTGGATGGATCAATTAGGAAAGGCGCGCCAAAGGAGCTATGGTCGGTCATTTCCTGGCCATCAACCAGAATCACCACGCGGTTGGACTGCTCGCCACGAATGCGAATGCGCTTCATGCCAGCGACCGCGGTATCCACCACAGATACGCCGGGCACATCACGCAGCAGCTCGGCCACGCTATCGGCGCCACGCTTTTCAATCTGCTCACGCCCCACCACGGACACAGAGGCAGGGTTGTCACGCACCGAGGTTTCAGTGCGAGTACCCACCACGGTCATGGTATCGAGCATCGTGGCTTTTTCTTGCGCCTGCACCACCATCATGGGGGACAGGGCTGCGGCTACTACAAGGGCAAGTCGGGTTTTGTTCATGGGTGATAACTCGTGCGTTGAATTTTATGACAATTAAGTCCAGTCATACTAGCAGCATCTCTACATAGGTTTCTTCTCCGGAGGATTTGCAGTCTGTAGCACAGACACGACATAACTTTTTCCAATATAAACATATTAAGAGACACCACAGCACTACCTGTCCCACACGACCACGCAAAGCTGAAATGCAGCTATAGTTAGATAAAAGTTGGTCAATCAATATACTGGTGCGGTTTTGCCTGATGCAGTCATTCAAGTGGAAAGTTAAGTGATCGTCTATATAGCGGAAAAACCCAGTGTTGGTAGAGCTGTTGCCGCAGTTTTACCGAAACCCCAACAGCAAGGCGATGGTTTTATTAAAATCGCTAACGGCGATGTGGTGACTTGGTGCATCGGCCATTTACTCGAACAAGCTGAGCCCGAAGCCTACAATCCCGACTATAAAAAGTGGCGCAAAGAACACTTACCTATCATTCCATCTGAGTGGCAGCATCAAGTTAAACCGGCCACACGCAAGCAGCTTAGTGTGGTGAAAAAGCTGATTAAGCAAGCCGATGTACTGGTCAATATGGGCGACCCAGATCGCGTTGGGCAAATCCTGGTTGATGAAGTAATCAATTACAGCGGCGTATCTAAAGCCAAGCGTATGGCCGCGCAGCGTTGCTTGATCAGTGATATGAACCCGGCAGCAATCACACGCTCACTCAATGCTATGCGCCGTAATATCGACTTTATTCCGCTGGCCACCTCGGCTCTGGCGCGAGCGCGTGCCGACTGGCTGTATGGCATTAATATGACACGACTCTGTACTTTGCAGGGACAAGCTTCTGGTTATCAGGGCGTACTCTCGGTCGGTCGCGTGCAAACACCTATTTTAGGTTTGGTGGTGCACCGCGACATCGAGATTGAAAACTTTGTCACTAAGCCTTTTTACGAAGTGTTTATTGAACTGCAAACTGACAGCCAGCAAACCTATAGCGCCAAATGGAAACCCAGCATCGCCTGCGAAGCCTATATGGACGAAGATGGCCATGTGTTACTTAAAAAGCTCGCAGAAACCGTACTAAAAAAAGTGCTCAACCAACCCGGACAGGTGCTTGCCGTTAGCGAAAGCGTGAAGAAACAAGCCGCGCCCCTGCCCTATAATTTGTCTTCCTTACAAATCGACGCTTCCAAGCGCTTTAATTTTAATGCGCAAAAGACCTTGGATATCTGTCAGAAACTTTATGAAACCCACAAGCTGATTACCTACCCTCGCTCAGATTGCCGCTACTTGCCGCAAGGTCACTATCTCGATAAGAACTCGGTCACTCAGGCCATAGCGCAAACCAGCCCAACGCTGGCTCCAGCCGTTAAGGGCGCTGATTTATCGCTAAAATCCAAAGCTTGGGATGACGGCAAAGTCGGCGCGCACCACGCCATTATTCCCACCAGCCGCGGCATGGATGCCAGCCGTTTATCTGCCGATGAACAAAAAATATATGAGCTGGTGGCTCGCCAATATCTGATGCAGTTTTACCCGCCCTTTACCTATCAAGAAAAGCAAATTGATACTGAAGTAGGCGGTGGTCTATTTATCAGTCGACAAAAAGAAGTGCTGCATAAAGGCTGGAAAGCGCTATTCCCAGAACGCAAAGCCGGTTCTGAAGACTCAGAGTTCTCTGCCACCCAACTACCTAACGTAAGTAAAGGCGAAGCCGTGCAGTGCATCGATGGTCGCTTGGATGAAAAACAAACCAGCCCACCCAAACACTTCACTGATGCCACCTTGCTGTCCGCTATGACCGGCATCGCCCGCTATGTCTCAGACCCTGACATCAAAAAGGTACTTAGAGACACCGATGGTCTTGGCACCGAAGCCACCCGCGCTGGGATTATTGAGCTGCTGTTTAAGCGTGGTTTTCTGATCAAACAGGGCAAAGAAATCCATGCCACCGAAGTGGGCCGACGTTTGATCCTGTCCTTGCCTGAAGTGATGGCCTTACCTGATATGACCGCGCATTGGGAATCACAACTGGAAGCCATTTCTGAAAAGCGCATGAGCTACAACGAATTTATGACGCCGATGCTCGATGGTCTGCAGCGACTGGTGGAGCAAGTGAGTCAAATCAGATTTACCGGATTGCAAGGTCAGGGTAAAGCACCGCCACGCCGGAAGAAAACAGTGAAGCGATCGCGTTAGCTTGACTCGGCTGGCTGCTAACGTTTGATTAAGCGACACCAGCCTCTTAGGATTCAAGTAGAGTACATTGCCTATTGCCATCGGTGCTGAACTGACTGATTTGCTTTGGCTTAAACAGTTTTAAACTGAAACACTAAGCGGAAAACCGGATGATGAAATTCTTTATAGCCTGCACAGTCAGCTGCGTCTTAATGGCAAGCCCTGTCATGGCCCAAAACGGGCAAACGGGTGCTGAGCAGATGCCCATGGCGCAGCCTGCAGGGGTTATCACCATTAAGCCTGAGCAAGTACCTCTGACCGTGACCCTGTCCGGTCAGGCCCTAGCGGAAGACGATGCCACCATTCGACCTTTAGTAGACGGGGTGATAACCGATATTTTGTATCGCGCCGGCACCACGGTAAAAAAAGGCGAGCTGCTGTTTCAAATTGAACAAGACTCGTATAAAGCCGCACTCCAAGCCGCACGTGCAGCACTGGACAGCGCTAAGGCCGCTGTACCATCGGCACAGGAAAACCTTTATCGCTACCAACAGCTGGCTGGCACCGGCGTGACCCAAGCTCAAGTGGATATGGCCCGCACTGATTTGCGTCAGGCACAAGCAGCCGTATCTGTTGCTCAAGCCGATCTGCGCTCTGCTGAAATCCAACTGCAGCGCACCAACATCGTCAGCCCCATTACCGGTATCGCCGAGACCGCACAGGTCTCTATTGGTGATTTAGTGACCGCTGGCCAAGCCGACGTGCTCACCACTGTCACCCGCTTGGATCCAATTTTTGTCGATCTCTCCGAAGCCAGTTTGAAAATGTTAGAGATGCGTAAGCGTATCGACTCTGGCGAGCTCAGCCAAGGCGCGGAAATTGATGCACATTTAATACTGGAGAATGGCGAGCAATACGCTACCCGTGGCACAGTAGAAAGTGTCGGGCGCAAGGTGTCTTCCAGCACTGGAACGCTCACCGTACGAGTAAAATTTGCTAACCCTGAGCAACTGATACTTCCGGGCATGTTTGTACGGGTCAATCTAACCTTGGGTCAGATCAATGCGTACCGTATCCCACAACTTGCGGCTAAGGCCGAGCCCGATGGCACCCTCACCGTTTGGACCCTTGATGATGAACACACCGCGAAGAAATTAAGTCTGATAGCCACCGGCACGCACAATAATGCTTGGGTTATTGAACAAGGCCTGCAAGGTGCAGTGCCGATTCTGGTGGATAACATTGACAACTTGCAACAAGGCACAGCCATTAAAGCCGTTGCGGTCAGCATCAACGACAAAGGTGTGGTGATAGAACAAGCCCCTGCAGAATCAGCTCTGGAACCCAACACCGCACTGTAGCCGTTAGCACCGCGCCGCTATTAACCAGCGCTACTATTATTTCAAGGTAAGCAATTTCTATGGCTCAATTTTTTATCAGTCGCCCGGTATTTGCTTGGGTACTGGCTATTATCACCATGCTGACCGGCGTTCTGGGGATTGCCACCTTGCCCGTCGCCCAGTACCCAGATGTTGCCCCCACTACCATTCGGGTGAATGCCAGCTACAGCGGTGCGTCAGCCGAAGCGGTACAAAACTCAGTCACCACCATTTTGGAAGATGCACTGACTGGCCTTGATGACATGTTGTATATCACCTCGTCTTCGACACGGGGTTCATCCTCCATCCGCATCGTGTTCGATGAATCGGCTGATGCCAATGATGCTCAGGTGGATGTACAGAATAAAATCCAGCGTGTGACCAGCCAATTACCTAGGCTTGTGCAAGACAACGGGGTAACCGTGAGCCGTTCCACATCATCCATTTTACTGGTGGGTAATTTAACCAGTGAAGATGGCCGCTATAACTCCGTCGAACTAGCTGATCTTTTTGAAAACATCGTCAAAAATCCAGTGCAACGCACACCGGGTGTGGGGTCGATTAACCAGTTCGGCTCTGGCTACGCGATGCGTATCTGGCTGGATCCTTTTAAGCTGGTGAAATACGCATTAACCAGCGCAGATATTATTTCGGCCATTGAAGCGCAAAACACCACGGTTGCTGTGGGTGTCCTCGGCAATACACCCTATATTGATGGCCAGCAATTTAACGTGGATATCACTGCGCAAAGCCAGCTCACCACTGTGGATGAGTTTCGTAACATCCTGTTAAAAACAGAGAGCAATGGTGCTACAGTGCGTCTTGCTGATCTTGCCCGGGTAGAACTGGGTCAGGAAATTTACGGTACGGATGCGCGCTATAATCGCAATAACGCCGCCGGTTTTGGTGTGACATTGGCCACCGGAGCCAATGCGGTAGACACATCCAATGCGGTACGCGCAGTCCTCACAGGCTTAGAAAGCTCCCTGCCTGAGGGTGTTACGGTAGAGTTCCCCTATGACACAGCGCCTTTTGTCGAAGCCTCGATTAAACAAGTCGTGATCAGTATTATCCAAGCCATTGCACTGGTTTTTATTGTACTTTTTGCGTTCCTGCACAACTGGCGGGCCACCCTCATTCCTACCATGGCAGTACCTGTGGTACTTATGGGCACCTTTGGGGTGTTAGCTGCCGTCGGGTTTTCTATTAATACCTTAACCATGTTCGCCATGGTCTTGGCGATTGGCATGCTGGTCGATGATGCCATTGTGGTGGTCGAAAACGTTCAGCGCATTATGGAAGAAGAAGGTTTGTCGCCTCTTGCGGCAACCCGCAAGTGTATGGGGCAGATCACAGGCGCTTTGATTGGTACCACACTGGTGGTGATTGCCGTATTTTTGCCGATGGCCTTTTTTGGCGGCAGTACCGGAGTGATTTATCGACAATTCTCCGTGACGATTATGTCGGCCATTGCCTTATCAACACTGGTGGCATTAATTTTAACACCGGCGATGTGCGCCAGCTTTCTTAAACCGCCCAGTAAAACGCCGAGCCGCTTCTTTTATCCTGCTTGGTTTAATCGTCATTTCAAGTCTGCACAAAACCGCTACTTGGCCATTACTAAGGCTTTCTTACGCCGCGCTTTGTTATCACTGGCTGTGTTGGCGGCAGTCGGACTGGGCATTGTGGTGTTATTTAAAAGCATACCGAGTTCTTTTTTACCGACAGAAGACCAAGGCATGCTCATGGCTATGATCACCCTGCCGGAGGGCAGCACCACTGATCAAACACTATCTGTGGTTAACATGATTGAAGAGCACCTATTAGAAACTGAGTCTGAGGCTATTATCTCCGTCTTTGCCTCTGTGGGTTTTAGTTTTGGTGGCAGTGGGCAAAACGTAGCGATGCTGTTTGCGCGCATGACGGATCTTGCCGAACGCTCAGGCCGCCCCGACTTGTCGGCAGGTGCGGTGATGCAGCGCGCCAATCACTATTTTAGGACGCACAACCGCTTGGGTCAGGTGTTTATGTTGCAGCCTCCCGCCATCCCCGGCATGGGTAATACGGGCGGTTTTAGTATGTATTTACTGGATCAAGCCAATAATGGCCAAAACGCATTACTGCAAGCCAGTAAAAACTTGGTTGCAATGGCTGAGCAAGACGGTCGGGGCACCAGCTTGCGTGGCACGCAAGACCAAACTAAAACAGCAATGCGGATTGATATCGACCAGCAAAAAGCCGGCTCTTTTGGCATCGCCCTGTCCGACATCAATAATATGTTATCGGTGATTTTCTCTGGCCGCGATGTCAACGATTTTGAAATGAATTCAGAGCTCAAGCCGGTAATAGTTCAAGCAGAAGCCGCTTACCGCATGCAACCAGAAGATCTTGAACACTGGCACGCTATCAATAGCAACGGTGAGATGGTGCCTTTTAACGCCTTTACCAGCATCAGTTGGGAAAAAGTGCCGTCTTCACTGGACCGCTATGGCGGTGTACTCGCAGTAGAAATAACCGGCTCACCCGCTGAAGGTGTCAGCTCAGGTGCTGCGATGTTAGCCATGGAAGAACTCACTGCCCAGATGGACGGTGGCTATGCAGTGGCCTGGACGGGTATTTCTTTACAGGAACGCTTATCAGGCTCACAAGCACCTTTTTTGTACGCTATTTCTGTCTTAGTGGTATTTTTAGCCCTAGCCGCTTTATATGAGAGCTGGAGTATACCTGTGGCCATCATGCTGGTTGTGCCGCTAGGCGTGCTTGGCGCTTTGGCGGGCGCTCTATTGTTTAGCCAGTCTAACGATGTGTATTTTAAAGTCGGCATGCTGGCCACCATCGGTTTGGCCGCCAAAAACGCTATTTTAATTGTGGAGTTTTCGGTGGAGTTACAAAAGCAGGGCATGGATTTTTTAGAGGCGACGATGGAAGCCTGCCGTCAACGTCTGCGCCCAATTTTGATGACAGCTTTAACCTTTATTCTGGGTGTGACGCCGCTTGTGTGGGCGACAGGCGCAGGCTCAGGTGCACAAAACGCAGTGGGCACGGCAGTGTTCGGCGGGATGCTCGCATCAACCTTTGTCGGTATTTTTATGATCCCAGCCGTCTTAGTAGCGGTGCAAATTATATTTAAAGTTCGCTACGGTACAGCGTCTCAGGAAGCCGCACATGATGCATAAAACAATGAGCCGAGTGGTTATTAACGCCTGCGCCCTGCTTGCCTTAGTTGGCTGTTCCGTAGGGCCGAATTACCAATCCCCAGAGCTTGTTGTCCAGCAGGATTTCGTGGATGTGCTTAACCCGCAATCACTGCAGCGTACCCATATTGTGCGCTGGTGGGAGCACTTTAACGACCCCGTCCTCAACGCGTGGGTTACTCAAGGGCTCGACAGTAACTTAGATATTTCGGCGTCTGTTGAACGCATTAGCGCGGCGCAGGCAGCACTTAGAGGCACAGGTTTTAATGCCGCCATCAGTGGTGATCTGACGGCGAGCTCTACTCGCATGGGCGCTGATAACATCGCGGCTGTTACCAATGAGAGTGCTGGCCTTAGTGGCAATCTCGCCATCGACTTATTCGGTGGCATTCGCCGCGAACGTGAAGCGGCTCTGGCCAATTTATTGGCCGTAGTCAACGACAGTCAAACGGCTCGTTTAGCTTATTTGTCAGCGCTGGTGAACGCTTATGTCAACGCGCGTTACTACCAATACGCCATCGTCATGACCCAGCAAGCCATTGATTCGCGTGAACAAACACTAGACATAACCCAACGCCAGCGCGCGGTAGGCAGCGCTACCGAGCTTGAAGAAGAGCAAATAAAAGCACTGTTGTTCAATGCGCAGGCGGAAATCCCTGACCTCAACGCGAACTTCCTCGCGCAGGTATACGCCATTGCCACCTTGCTGGGTGAGCCTGCGAGTCCCTTACTGGCTGACATGCAAGCTTCAGCACCCACAGTCAGCGCCTTGCTTGGGCTTAACTTAGAAACACCCTATCAAGCCGGAGTACCGGCCGACTTGCTGCGCAACCGACCCGATGTGCGTGCAGCTGAGCAGCGTTTACGCGTCGCTTTTGCCAAGGTTGGCGTTGCCACCGCCGCGCGTTTGCCGTCACTGACTTTAAACGGCAGCATCAGCAGCGATAATAACGCTTGGGGTTTTGGTCCGGTCATCACCCTGCCCATTTTTAATCAGGGCGCACTGGCTGCCAGCCAAAATCAAGCAGACGCTGAAGCGCGCGAGGCGTTTATTATTTACCAGCAAACCGTATTGGCAGCAGTGGAAGATGTGCAATCCGCCAACAGCGCTTGGCTGCGTGATCGTCACAAAGTCGATTTGTTACGCAAGTCAGTCAACGCATACACCCGAGCATATGATTTATCCATGCAGACCTATCAAGTCGGTGTGATGACGTTACTGGACTTATTAGACACCGACCGCTATCTGAACAGCGCGCGCTTAGCCTACGCTGCCGCTCTGCGCGACTTATCTACTGATTGGGCACGGCTACAAATTGCCTTGGGTGCTGGTGCGGGTGTAAGCAGCAACAGCACTGAAATTGAGAGCGGCCGATGAAAGGACATATTAGGCACAGCAAGCTGATAATACTTAATTAAAACACTATAACCCGCGAAAGAAACTGCATTAAATGGCAGCGCTTAGTCAATGCAACGTCATTGTTTCACAGCACATACCATGAAAAAATTAAAAACGTGCTTTCTACGTCAATATCAAAACAATTATCGCCTGTCTAATACGCGCATACTCTTTCGCTCATCAGTTCTGCGCGCACCACTGCCCTAAGCAACTTCCCAGCTGATACGCTAAGATAACGCCATCAATTTTAGGGATGCCCGCGTGTCTGAATTCTATTTACGTATTGCTTTGCCGTCACCGTTGCGCCGCTTGTTTGATTACCGTGCGCCAGCGCAAGTAGCGGTAGCAGCATGGCAACCGGGAGTGCGCGTGCGTGTGCCTTTTGGTCGACGTGAATTGATCGGGATTTTGGTTGAAACCGCCAACACCACCACAGTCCCAGACAATAAGATCAAAGACGCGCTGGAGCTTTTAGATCAGCAGCCTTTATTGCCACCAAGCATCATGCGTTTGTGTTTGTGGACTGCGCAGTATTATCAGCACAGTTTGGGTGATACTTTCAGTTGGGCGCTGCCGGCTTTATTGCGCCAAGGCGAGCCGGCCGAGGCACGTCAGCAAAAAATGTGGTTGGCTAAACTGCCACTCAATCTTGAAGACCCGCTGTTAACCCGCGCGCCCAAGCAACTGCAAGCGCTAAAGGTCTTAGCACAACACAGCCAAGGCATTGCCCACGAGCGCCTTGAACAATTTACCATTAGTAAAGACAGTATCAACGCTTTACTTAAGAAAGGTCTGGTCACCCAGCAGGTGCGGCAACTACAGGATTCAGCCCATAAAACACCCAGCCTTGCCCAACCCGAACTGCCACTCAATGATGAACAACAAGCCGCTTTTAATGCCATCCATGCCAATAACCAAACATTCAAAGCCTACTTACTGGCTGGGGTGACCGGCAGCGGTAAAACTGAAGTGTATTTACAGTTAATTCGTGAGGTTTTAGCGGCAGGCAAGCAAGTTCTGGTGCTGATACCGGAAATCAATCTAGGCCCGCAAACCCTTGAGCGTTTTACCAAGCGCTTTAATGCACGCATTGCTTTACTGCATTCCAACGTCAATGACCGTGATCGTTTAGAAGCTTGGCTCGCTGCGCGTTCTGGGCATGCCGACATTATTATTGGCACACGCTCAGCGCTGTTTACCCCGCTAAGCAAGCTCGGTTTGATCATCATCGATGAAGAACATGATGCCTCTTATAAGCAGCAAGAAGGCCTACGTTACCATGCCCGCGACCTTGCTTTGGTGCGTGCCCGCGCCGCCAATGTGCCAATTGTTCTAGGCTCAGCCACGCCCTGCCTAGAGAGCTTACATAACGCTCATAGCGGACGCTTTGCTTTGCTGCGCCTGACCAAGCGTGCCGGTGGTGCCAGTCAGCCTAAATTTATTCGTTTAGATGTACGCAGCCTGCCGCTGGACTCAGGCATCAGCGCGCCGTTACAAAAAGAAATGCGTAAAACCTTAGAGGCGGGGCAACAAGTTTTAGTCTTCCTCAATCGCCGTGGCTTTGCCCCAGTCTTGATGTGCAACGACTGCGGCTGGATGAGCCAGTGCAGCGAATGTGATGCGCGCTTAACCTTTCACCAGCGTTATAACGAATTGCGCTGCCATCACTGCGGCCATACTGAAGCACGCCCGCACAACTGCCCCAGCTGTAATAAAGTCGATTTACGCCCGATTGGCGCCGGTACTGAACGCGCAGAAGAACGCTTACAGATTTTATTTCCTGATACGCCGGTGCTGCGCATTGACCGCGACAGCACGACCCGCAAAGGCTCGATGGATGCTTTGCTCACCACCATTGGCAGCGGCGAGCCGTGCATTATGGTTGGCACGCAGATGCTCGCCAAAGGGCATCATTTCCCTCGGGTGACCTTGGTGGCGATTTTAAATGCTGACGGTGGTTTATTTTCTGCAGATTTTCGCGCCAGCGAGCGTATGGCGCAGTTGATTATGCAAGTGGCCGGGCGCGCTGGACGCGCCGGAGAGCCGGGCCGGGTGATTATTCAAAGCCAATTGGCTGATCATCCCTTATTAGTCCAACTGAGCGAGCAAGGGTATTTTGCTTTTGCTGAGCAAGCACTCAGTGAGCGTCGCGCTACGGGCTTGCCACCCTTTAGTCATTTGGCGTTGCTGCGCGCCGATGCATTAAAAGCCGAGTATGCTGACATCTTTTTAGAAGATGCCTACAGCATTGCCGAACAACTGCTGGAGCAGCTCAAGCTTGAAGGTGTGGAGCTGCTCGGCCCCATCACTTCACCCATGGAGCGCCGCGCCGGTCGTTATCGGGCGCAACTGTTAGTGCAAGCCAGCAGTCGTGCACAATTACACCGTCTGCTTACACCTTTATCGAGCAATTTAGAAAGTCTTGCCAGTGCACGGCAAAGCCGCTGGTCACTGGACGTTGACCCCATCGATTTATTTTAAAGCACGCCCGATCACGCTTGGCGCTTGAAGCTAAGGTGCAGGGCGTCGATAATAGACTGTTTATTCAGTCCTTATTCGCGATTCGCCTTCGTTAAGAGAAATTATGAAAGACAGTATCCGCACTCTGATTCAGCACGCAGTCAATCAATTGACCAACGACGGCATCCTTCCAGAAGGGCTGACGCCTAACATTCAAGTGGAAAACACGCGGGATAAAACCCACGGTGATTTCGCCAGTAATATCGCCATGATGTTGGCAAAACCGGCGAAAATGAAACCACGCGATTTGGCAGAGCTACTTATTAAAGCGCTACCTGATGATCCACAAGTCAGTGAAGTGGCGATTGCCGGCCCTGGCTTTTTAAACTTCTTCCAAAACCATGCAGCGCTTGCGCAACGCCTGGACAACGCCTTAAGCGATGCTCAGATTGGCGTAGCACAACAGCAACCAGCGCAGCGTGTCGTGGTGGATTTATCCTCACCCAATCTAGCCAAAGAAATGCATGTCGGCCATTTGCGCTCGACCATTATTGGTGATGCGGTCGCCCGTGTTTTAGAGCTGCTAGGCCACGATGTCATTCGTCAAAACCACGTCGGCGATTGGGGCACACAGTTCGGTATGCTGCTGGCGTACTTGCAAGAAAATCCCAGCGCACAAGAAACGCAACTGGCGGATTTAGAAGAGTTTTACCGCGCTTCAAAACAACGCTTTGATGAGTCCCCTGAGTTTGCCGAGCGTGCCCGCGCCCTTGTAGTGAAGCTGCAAGCCGGTGATCCAGACTGCTTGCGCCTGTGGAAGCAGTTTAATCATGTTTCGCTGAGCCACTGCCAAGAATTGTATGATCGCCTCGGGGTTAAACTGGGCATGGACGATGTGCGCGGTGAAAGCTCCTACAATGCCGAATTGGCCAATATTGTCGACAGTTTGCGCGAGAAAGGCCTGCTCACCGAAAGCGATGGTGCACAGTGCGTGTTTTTAGATGAATTCAAAAACGCTGAAAACAACCCTTTACCTGTGATTGTGCAAAAAGCTGGCGGCGGCTATTTATATGCCACCACCGACTTAGCCGCAATGCGTTATCGCAGCCAAACATTGCACGCCGATCGTGTCCTGTATTTTGTTGACCAGCGCCAAGCCCTACATTTTCAAATGGTCTTTGCCGTGGCACGTCGTGCTGAGTTTGTCAGCCCAGACATGCAGTTGGAGCACATGGGTTTTGGCACTATGAACGGTCCAGATGGCCGCCCCTTTAAAACCCGCGATGGCGGCACAGTGAAACTCGTTGACCTGCTCAATGAGGCTGAACAGCGTGCCTACGCACTGGTTAAAGAAAAGAACCCAGAGCTGGCCGACAGCGAACTGCATAGCATTGCCCAAGCGGTAGGTATTGGTGCGGTGAAGTATGCGGACTTAAGTAAGCACCGTAGCAGTGACTACTGTTTTAACTTCGAGCAAATGCTCAGCTTTGAAGGCAATACCGCCCCCTACTTGCTGTATGCCTACACCCGTGTGGCCAGCGTATTCAGACGCGCAGAGTTGGACATGAATGGCGCAGTACCAGGTCATATCACTTTAAACAGCGAAGCTGAGCAAGTGCTAGGCGCAACGCTGCAACGCTTCAGTGAAGTGCTGTATAACATTGCCGAAAAAGGTACGCCGCACATTCTTTGCACGTATTTATATGAGCTGGCCGGTCAGTTTTCAAGTTTCTATGAGCACTGTCCGATTTTATCGGCAGACGATGAAGCGACCCGTCACAGTCGCTTACGCTTAGCTGCTCTTACCGGCCGCACGCTAAAGCAAGGCCTTGAGCTGCTAGGCTTAAAGACGCTGGAGCGCATGTAAAATGGCTGCCCGTAAAAAAGCCGCGCCAAAAAGAGGCGCAAGCCGCGCGCAAGCGCCAGCGAAAAAACCCATACACCCATTAGTTTGGGTAATCACGGGTTTGATCGTAGGTGTTTTTGCCATGACACTGTTTCAGCTTGAGCCTGGCAATGATGCGATCAAGCGTGAACAAGCCGCTGCTGAAAAAAAGAAACCGGTCGTCAAACCAAAAAAAGAAAGCACAGCCAACAAGCCAAAGTTTGAGTTTTACACTCTGCTGTCTGAGTCCGAGGTGATTGTACCGCCTGAAGCATTGCCTGAAAAAACGCCACCACCGGCCACTAAAACTGAGGTTGAGGCAGCTAAAAAAGCCGACGCAGCGCGTGCTCAAGCCATCCTTGACGGTAAAACACCGCCAGCGCCTGTGGTAAAAATCGCAGCAAAAACCCAGTTTTATCTGCAAGCAGGTTCTTTCACTGAGCGCACAAAAGCTGAAAGCGTGCGAGCACAACTGCTGCTCAGTGGTCAAGATGTGCATATTGAATCGGGGCAAGTGTCGGATAAAACCTGGCACCGTGTTTTGGTGGGCCCCTTCGTCAGCCGCGAACAGCTGGGTGTCGCCCAGAAACAATTGGCCAACAATGGTTTTAACAATCTACTCCTGCAACAACGCACCGGTCGTTAATTCATTGCAGCTGCGGGCACCCTGTAGGAGCGGCTCATAGCCGCGATTGCAATTTTGCAGCCTGTTCAATCGTTTTATTGTAGCCGTCAAGCTGCAGGCTAGTCTGCAGCTGCAACGTTTAATGACATTTTAATAACTGTAGTCCGCAGCATATTAATAACGACAATCCGCAGCATAACGTACCTCGCTAGTGCAGCTCGTCCCTCAACGCGCCTTCCCGGCTCGATTCGTTCGGAGTTGAACCCCGGACGGGTTCATCGACGGATTAACAGCAATAGCGCAGCATGCCCCGCGCACATACCCCAGCCCTCTTAAATACGCGTTACCACCAAGCCTCTAGCCAATAAAAACAAGAAAACCTACGACTTTAAGCTGTAACCCTTGAAGCCTGCCCACCCCATCCCCATCTATTGATGATCAGGGCTTGAGCCCATCAACCTGGAGAATTCCCCTTGACCACAATTGTTTCAGTTCGTCGCAACGGTAAAGTCGTTATGGGTGGTGACGGTCAAGTATCGCTTGGCAATACCGTTATGAAAGGCAATGCTAAAAAAGTTCGTCGCCTCTATCACGGAGAAGTACTGGCCGGTTTTGCCGGTGCCACTGCCGATGCTTTTACTTTATTTGAGCGTTTCGAAGGCCAGCTCGAAAGACACCAAGGCCATTTAGTCCGCGCTGCAGTTGAGTTAGCCAAAGACTGGCGTACCGACCGTTCACTCAGTCGCCTCGAAGCCATGCTGGCGGTAGCGAACCAAGACGCATCGTTAATTATTACCGGTAATGGTGACGTTGTAGAGCCAGAACACGGCCTAATAGCCATGGGTTCTGGCGGTGGCTTTGCTCAAGCGGCAGCCATGGCTTTATTAGAGAATACAGAAATGTCGGCACGCGAAATCACCGAAAAAGCCTTACACATCGCCGGTTCAATTTGTGTATTCACCAACCAAAACTTGACCATTGAAGAGCAGGATAGCGCTATTTAAGCGTACCTCGGAGCCCCTTATGTCGATGACACCCCGTGAAATTGTGCATGAACTCAATCGCCATATCGTTGGCCAAGATGATGCCAAACGTGCTGTAGCCATTGCTCTGCGCAACCGCTGGAGACGCATGCAGTTATCTGCGGATCTGCGTAATGAAGTGACCCCAAAAAACATTTTAATGATTGGTCCGACCGGCGTCGGCAAAACAGAAATTGCTCGCCGTTTGGCCAAACTGGTCAACGCACCGTTTATCAAAGTCGAAGCAACCAAGTTCACTGAAGTCGGTTATGTCGGTCGCGATGTTGAATCGATTATTCGCGACTTAGCTGATTCCGCAGTAAAAATGCTGCGTGAGCAAGAAATGAAAAGCATGCGTAATCGCGCTGAAGATGCAGCTGAAGAGCGCATTCTCGACGCCTTACTGCCGCCTGCGCGTTCAAGCACGGACGATACTCTGGAACGCACCGACTCCAGCACGCGCCAATTATTTCGTAAACGTTTACGCGAAGGTCAGCTCAACGATAAAGAAATTGAAATCGAAGTTACTGACGCGCCAATGGGCGTAGAAATCATGACCCCACCAGGCATGGAAGAAATGACCAGTCAGTTGCAAAATTTATTCTCTGGGATGAATAAAGGCAAAACCAAAAGTCGCAAGCTGCGTGTTGACGCTGCCTTAAAGCTGATTACAGATGAAGAAGCAGCGCGCTTAGTCAACGAAGAAGATATTAAAGTCCGTGCGCTCGAAGCCGTCGAGCAAAACGGCATCGTCTTCCTTGATGAAATCGATAAGATTGCCAAACGCGGCAACACCGGTGGCGCAGATGTGTCACGTGAAGGTGTGCAGCGTGACTTACTGCCGTTGATTGAAGGCTGCACGGTGAATACCAAATTGGGTATGGTTAAAACTGATCACATTCTGTTTATTGCATCGGGTGCTTTCCACCTCAGCAAACCCAGCGATTTAGTGCCTGAGTTGCAGGGCCGTTTACCGATTCGTGTCGAGCTCAAAGCGCTCACCCCAGATGATTTTAAACGTATCCTCAGCGAGCCTGATGCGTCATTAACAGAACAATATATTGCCCTGCTAGCCACTGAAGGGCTGAATATTGAGTTCGACGCCAGCGGTATTGAGCGTATTGCTGAGATTGCTTGGCAGGTCAATGAAAAAACCGAGAACATCGGTGCGCGTCGCCTGCATACGCTGCTTGAGCGCCTACTCGAAGAAGTCTCATTTGATGCTGAACAGTTGGCTGAAAAATACAGCGCTAATCCGCTCGTCCTTGATGCAGCTTATGTTGATGAACATCTCGGCGAACTGGCTAAAGATGAAGATCTATCACGTTATATTTTATAAGCCTATAGTGTTGTGTCAGCGCTCAAGGTAGCGCTGACACATCATTTTAAAGCGAGACCACGATGCTGATCCCCACGCATATCAAACTCAATAAAAGCTCAAAAATACTTGAATTAGGCTATGCTGACGGCCGACAGTTTGCTTTACCTGCTGAGTTTTTACGGGTGCATTCACCCTCCGCCGAAGTGCAAGGGCATGGCAAGCCTATCTTGCAATACGGCAAACTCAATGTGGCGCTGACCCATATTCAGCCCGCCGGCAATTATGCACTGAAACTGACCTTTGATGATGGCCATGACTCAGGCTTATTCACTTGGGATTACTTGTACCGCTTAGCTACACAACAGACTGAAATCTGGCAAGACTATTTAGACAAGCTCAGCGCAGCCGGACAATCACGCGATCCCAGTGAATCTGTTGTGCGCTTAATGTTGTAATCCTGCAGCCATTTGCACACATCTAAATCGCCTTTAAGCATTCTCTTAGCACCCGCTTATGCCAAGCGCTTATCTAAAGCCGCCTCCATCTCACGCTGAATCCTGCCTCTGAGCGCAGAAAACAACACGCCTAACCTAAGTTTGATATAGATCCTGCTGTCATCGACAACAATTGTTCCTTCAGCGCCTGCGCGACGCAGCGCCAAGGTATCGCCGTGCCATTGATAGGTCACAGCATATTTCTCTGCCAGCCGCTCGGCCAGCGCCTGCGCCTTATCTCGTGCACCAGCGCGGCCTAATTGATGCTCTCGCTCAACAATAATTGTACTCATCACACTCCCTAACAGTTCTATTTAGTATGATTGCAATGTTTAGCCAATGGATCATATTGCTGTGAATCTGTCCGGCGTCAAGACAAACTGTGCCGTGGGTATTAGAATGCTCAACAATCTGTCTAAGGTGAAGTTTTATGAGTAAGCCACATCAGTCAAATAGTAATGAGCCAACCACCCACTTTGGCTTTAAAAACGTACCTGAAAGCCAAAAAGCAGAAAAAGTTGCTGAAGTATTTCACTCTGTTGCGGCGCGCTACGACATTATGAATGACGTGCTCTCAGGTGGTATGCACCGCTTGTGGAAGCGCTTTACCATCGAGTTATCCGGTGTTCGTCTTGGTAACACAGTGCTGGATATTGCTGGTGGTACTGGTGATTTATCGCGCAAGTTCTCCAGCTTAGTGGGCCCAACAGGCGAAGTGGTGCTGGCTGACATTAACGCCTCGATGCTAAAAGTCGGCCGTGATCGTCTACTCGACAAAGGCGTCGCCAGCAATATTCGCTTTGTCCAAGCCGATGCGGAAAAGCTGCCGTTCCCAGATAACTATTTTGATGTGGTGACCATTGCTTTTGGTTTACGCAATGTTACCCATAAAGAAGACGCGCTGCGTTCTATGTTGCGCGTGCTCAAGCCGGGTGGACGTTTATTGGTACTGGAGTTTTCCAAACCCAGCAATCCACTGTTATCTAAATTTTATGACGCCTACTCATTCAAGTTTATGCCGCTGGCGGGCAAGCTGATCACCGACGATGCTGAAAGCTACCGTTATTTAGCCGAATCCATTCGCATGCACCCCGATCAAGATACGCTAAAAACCATGATGAGTGACGCCGGCTTTGAACGCGTGACCTTCCACAATATGACTGGCGGTATTGTTGCACTGCACCGCGGAATAAAGCCTTAATGTTGACCCAGTTCGCTTTAGCCAGCGCAGAAGCAGCCATCAACCGAGTGCTCAACTTAGACAGCATGGCGCACGCTCGCTTGCTGCCTTTAGCCGGCAAAGTCATTGCGATTGACTGCACGATGCCAGCGTTCACGCTGTACTTGATCCCTCTGGACACAGGTATACAGCTGGCCAATCAATGGTCCGCTCCCGCTGACTGCACACTCAGCGCACCGGCAGCGTTGTTACTCAAACTGCTCAGCAGTGCCGACAAAACCACTGTTTTACACCACCCTGAGGTCACAATAGACGGCAGCAGTGCATTACTGATGGAACTGGCCGATATTATGCAAAGCCTTGAGCTGGACTGGGAATATGAAGTGTCGCAGTGGCTCGGCCCAGCCCCGACAGCACTGATCAGCGCCCAGCTGCGCAGCAGCCGTAACTGGTTAGTGCAATCAGCCCAAAGCCTGCACCTCAATACCGCAGATTATTTAGCTGAAGAATCTCGCACATTGGTGGGTAACACTGAAGCGCAAGCGCGCTTTAACGAAATTGACCAGCTCAAACTTGACTTAGACCGCCTCGATGCACGCATCGCGCTCTTACTTAAACGGAACCAAAAGCCTCTATGAAGCTGCTTGCCATCCGCCGTCTCTGGCGTATTTTACGTGTCACAATACGTTATCGCCTTGATGATCAGCTCTTTGCGCTGCCACTACCTTGGCATTTACGTATGCTGCAATGGCTTATGCCATGGCGCTGGCTGCCACGCAAAAAAAGCACCTTAGCGCGTGGCGAATCCTTACGTTTAGCACTGGAAGATTTAGGCCCTGTGTTTATTAAGTTCGGCCAAATTCTATCCACACGGCGTGATTTATTACCGCCCGATATCGCTAATGAAATGGCGAAACTGCAGGATCAAGTACCGCCTTTTTCATCAGAAAAAGCCATGCAACTGATTGAAAAACAGCTCGGCGCACCCATTAGCGAAGTTTTTAAGACCTTCTCTAGCACAGCCCTGGCCTCGGCCTCTGTGGCACAGGTGCACGCCGCGCAACTTAAAACGGGCGAAGACGTAGTAGTAAAGGTGATTCGCCCCGGCCTTAAGCCTATTATTGCCCAAGACATTGCTTGGCTTTTTACGCTAGCCAGTATTGCTGAACGCGCCTCACCTGAAGCGCGCCGTTTACATCCAAAAACTATCGTCAGCGATTACGAAAAAACCATTTATGACGAATTGGATCTACTCCGCGAAGCCGCCAATGCCAGCCAGCTACGTCGTAACTTCAGCGATTCAAAACTACTCTATGTGCCACAAATCTATTGGCAGTGGAGCCGTCCAAAAGTACTGGTCATGGAGCGTATTTACGGCATTCCTGTGACTGATATGGCAGCTCTGACAGATCAAGGTACTGATCTGAAAAAACTCGCCGAGCGCGGTGTTGAGATTTTCTTTACCCAAGTGTTTCGCGACAGCTTTTTTCATGCTGATATGCACCCTGGCAATATCTTCGTTAGCACCCACACGCCTTGGGATCCGCAATACATTGCTATTGATTGCGGAATTATTGGTTCACTGACCCCAGAAGACCAAGATTATCTTGCTCGTAATCTATTGGCATTCTTTAAGCGTGACTACCGTAAAGTCGCGCAACTGCATATTGATTCCGGCTGGGTGCCCAGTGACACACGCGTTAATGAGTTTGAGGCCGCGATTCGCACTGTCTGCGAACCTATTTTTGAGCGACCGCTGAAAGAAATTTCATTTGGCCACTTACTGCTGAATCTATTTCAGACCGCGCGCCGCTTCAATATGGAAGTGCAACCGCAATTGGTTTTGCTACAAAAGACCTTACTGAATATCGAAGGGTTAGGTCGTCAGTTGTATCCAGACCTCGACCTATGGAGTACGGCACAACCGTATTTAGAGCGCTGGATGCGCGAGCGCTATATGCCTAAGCATGTATTGAATAATATGCAGCAACAATTTGAGAAGCTGCCACACTTAGCTAATATGGCGCGCGTAAGCTTTGAGAAGATCAGCAATGGACCTGTGCCTACAGCCGTGCCTAAAAGTTGGATTAACTCGCTGATCGGCGCTGGTTTATTAGTGGGCAGCACACAATTGGGCTTCGCCTTTGAATTACATGCGTGGCCGGCTTGGTTAATGCTGAGCGCAGGCTTATGCTTAGTCATACGCCGCTAGCGGCATAGAGCTGAGCAAGATTTTAAAACCTACAGTTTATTGAGAACAACATGAGCAACTGGCTAGACGAAATAAAATGGGACAACGACGGTCTGATTCCAGCCATCGCCCAAGACTATAAAACCAATCGCGTGTTAATGGTGGCGTGGCTCAACCGTGAATCATTGCAGTTGACCGTTCAAGAGCAACGCGCAGTGTACTGGTCACGCTCACGACAAAAACTCTGGCGCAAAGGTGAAGAGTCAGGACACATCCAGAAGCTGCATGAAGTGCGCCTCGATTGTGATGCTGATGTTATTATTCTGCGCGTCGAGCAAATCGGTGATATTGCTTGCCACACTGGGCGCCACAGCTGCTTTTATCGTGTTTTGAGCGATGGCCAGTGGCAAACTGTAGAACCTATTATTAAAAATCCTCATGATATCTATCAAGGCTCATAAGTATGACTGACGATATTCTGCGCCGTGTAGCACACGTCATCGACTCGCGGAAAAACGCTGACCCCAGCAGTTCTTATGTCGCAAGCCTGCACCATAAAGGTTTGAATAAAATATTAGAAAAGGTGGGGGAAGAAGCTGTTGAAACTATTCTTGCGGCAAAAGACGCAGCAAGCACGAAAGAGACGGATGACGTCATTTATGAAACAGCAGATCTATGGTTTCATAGTTTAGTGATGCTGTCGGCTTTAAACTTAGAACCACAAGCGGTACTTGATGAGCTTGAGCGTCGTTTTGGCTTATCTGGGCATGCAGAAAAAGCAGCTCGTTCAACCCTATAATTATTCGCATTACGGAGTACACAACATGGGCGGTATTGGCATTTGGCAACTACTGATTATCTTGGTTATCGTTATCCTTCTGTTTGGCACCAAGCGCCTCAAAGGCATGGGCGCTGACTTGGGTGATGCAATTAAAGGCTTTCGCAAAGCTGTAGATACCAATGATGAGAAAACACCTGAAGCAGTGCAAAAGACAGAAGCCCCAGAAACCACAGGGCACACCTTTGATGCGAAAGCAGAACATGTCGAAGATCCTTCTTCTAAAAAATGAGTTAATCCATGTTTGATATTGGCTTTACTGAACTGCTCCTGGTTAGCGTCGTTGCTTTATTGGTCATTGGCCCTAAGCGTTTACCCACTGCGGCACGTGTCGCAGGGCGGTGGGTGGGCCGTATCAAGCGCGGATTCAATACGATCAAAGAAGATGTTGAGCGCGAACTCGGCGCGGATGAAATTCGCCGTGAGTTACACAACGAAGGGATTTTAGAAAAAGAACGTAAAATGCTCAATGACGCCACCTACAGAGCAAACCATATGTTCAGCGATAAACCGCTGGAAACCCTACTCAAAGACAGCACTAGCACAGATAAAGAGAAACCTTCATGAGCACGTCTAATCAGCCTGAAAATAGCATGCCGCTGATTGCCCACTTGACTGAATTACGCACGCGCTTAATGCGTTGCGTGGTGACTGTTTTGCTGATCTTTGCTGGGCTGTTTTATTTTGCTCAAGACATTTACGCGTTAGTTGCTGCACCTTTACGCGCGTACTTGCCAGAAGGCGCAACTATGATTGCCACCGGCGTGGCATCGCCGTTTTTAACACCTTTTAAATTGACCCTGATGGTGTCGGTGTTTCTCAGTGTGCCGGTCATTTTGCATCAAATCTGGGGATTTATTGCCCCTGGCTTATACAAACATGAAAAACGCATTGCCGTGCCTCTGCTGATCTCCAGCGTGGTGTTGTTCTATGCGGGTATGGCCTTTGCGTACTTTGTCGTGTTCCCCATCATGTTTGGCTTTTTTGCCAGTGTGACCCCACAAGGGGTCGAAATGATGACCGATATCGGCCAGTATTTAGACTTTGTCTTAACCCTGTTTTTTGCCTTTGGCGTGGCCTTTGAAATCCCTATTGCCACCTTCTTGTTGGTTTGGGTTGGCCTCGTTGATGTCGCCACCCTGCGCAAAAGTCGACCTTACGTGGTCGTCGGTTGCTTTATTGTCGGCATGGTGCTGACACCACCGGATATTTTATCGCAAACACTGCTGGCTATTCCGATGTGGTTTTTATTCGAAGTTGGCGTTTTGTTTGGCAGCATTATCCAAAAAGAACGTGAAGAAAAAGTCGCAGCGGAAGAAAACCAAACCGCCACTGACGACGAGCAATCACCACCTGTACAGCCATGAATTTATTGCTGCTCGATGATGCTGATTTTATTGCAGCAGACCGTGTGCGCATCACTGATCGCAGGTTGCAGCATCTCAACATAGTGAATAAGGCCAGCGTAGGGCAAGTCCTGCGCGCTGGCCGCCTCGGTGGCTTACAAGGCCAAGCTACACTGCTGTCAATTAATCACTGCGCAGCTGAATTTCAGGTGAGCCTGCATGATCAGCCGCCAGCGAAACTGCCACTGACACTACTGTTAGCCTTACCGCGTCCAAAAATGCTGCGTCGTACCCTGCAAACCATTGCCAGCATGGGCGTGGCTAAACTGGTGTTAATCAACAGTTATCGCGTCGAAAAAAGCTTTTGGCAAACACCTTTTTTACAAGCTGAAGCGATTGCTGAGCAATTGATTCTAGGTTTAGAGCAAGCTCGCGATACAGTTCTACCTGAAGTAATTTTAGCTAAACGCTTTAAACCTTTTGTCGAGGATGAGTTGCCTGCTCTTGCCAAAAACACCCATGGTTTAATTGCTCACCCCGGCAACTACCCTGAATGCCCACGTGCATTAAGCGAGCCGGTGACCTTGGCCATTGGCCCAGAAGGCGGCTGGATTCCCTATGAGGTGACGCTCTTGAGCAAAGCCGGACTGCAACCGGTACAACTCGGCGAACGTATTTTGCGGGTCGAAACCGCAGTACCTGCGCTGTTGGCGCGTTTGTTTTAAACCCCTAAACTGCTTATATGTGGTATTGCAATCGCTTGCCGAGAGCAAACTGTTTTGCGATATTGAGCAACACTGCCTAGCCATCCTCTCAAACACCACAAGCGAGGCACCCGATGGAAAATTATGCCGAGCAGTTTGTCAGCGAGCAGCAAATCATCATACAGCTTGCCGTGGCGCTGTTACTGGGTGCGTTAACCGGCTTGCAACGTGGCTGGGCGACACGTGAGCAGAAACCCGGCGAACGGGTTGCAGGTATCCGCACTTATTCGCTGGTTGGCTTATTGGGCGGCATCGCTGCGTTGTTATCCTTAAAAGTCACACCTTGGGTATTGCCAACAACCTTACTGGCAGTCTGCATCGCAGCAGTGATGGCCTACCGCGTGCGCATGTTGCACAGGCGCGACTACAGCATTACCGGCATTGTCGGCTTGCTGCTGACCTTTTTTTTCGGAGCAGTTGCGGTGGCTGTGGATATTACCATTGCTGCCACTGCCGCCGTGATTACCACCATTATTCTGGATAACAAACGTGAAATTCATAGCGCTCTAAACCGCCTGCAGGAGCATGAACTGGATGCAGCGCTGAAACTGCTACTTATTTCGGTGGTCATGCTGCCACTGCTGCCAAACGAGGGCATGGGCCCCAGCGCTATGCTCAACCCCTATGAGATTTGGTGGATGGTGGTGCTGATCGCCTCCATTTCGTTTGTCGGTTATTTTGCCATGCGTGTGGGTGGCACCGAAAAAGGCATTTTATTTACCAGTTTGTTTGCTGGTTTAGCCTCATCCACCGCGCTGACGTTGCATTTTTCCCGTCTAGCCCGCCAATCACCGTCACTTTCACCATTTTTGGCGTCCGGTATTCTGCTGGCCTGTGGCACCATGTACCTGAGAATATTGCTGTATTGTGCAATGATCAGTCCGCTGCTACTGGGTCGCTTAGTGACACCGCTGCTGACGATGACACTGGTTTTATACTTACCCGCCCTACTAATCTGGCGCACCTACCGCAACGGCACCAAGGTGGAGCAGCCGACATTGCACAGCAACCCGCTGGAGCTGAAATCAGCTTTAATGCTGGGCGCAGTACTAACGGTAATTCTGCTGATGGCCAGTGTCTTGCAACAGTGGCTGGGCAATACAGGTATCTATGTATTGGCGACAGTTTCCGGCATCACTGATGTGGATGCCATTACTCTATCGCTGACGCGTATGTCACAATCTGGACTGGACAGCCGCACGGCCATTCTCGGCATTATTATTGCGTCATCGGTTAACAACATTATGAAGGCTGGTATGGCAGTTTCCATTGCTGGCAAAGCCATGCTGTTACGTGTCGCTCTGCCGGTACTGCTATCTCTGCTGACTGGGTTAGCTATCATGTTATTAATGTAAGACACTTGACCCTCCCATCATGGCAAGGTCTCTACTCATTGCAAGCACCATGAAATATTGGAGTCTGTATGAAATCCTGTAAAACCGAATGTGGTGTACCCCATACACAGCCTGAATCTGTAACCACAGCGGTAAAAGATCCGAGTCATATCAGCAGTGTGTTTATTATCACTGAAATGGACTGTCCCACCGAAGAACAGTTGATTCGTAGCAAGCTGGCCACTATGGCAAATATCAGCGCAGTCGAGTTTAATTTGATGCGCCGCCAGCTTACGGTCAGTCATGCCGAGCCTGCACTTGATAGTGTTATTGCCGCGTTAAAAAGCATTGGCTTCAATCCACAGCAGCAAACGCAAAACTCTAGCAGCGTAGAGCAAGCCCAAAAACAGGCTATATGGCCTCTAATCGTTGCCGGTATCGCCGCCACCACCGCTGAAGTTTTAGAATGGATAGCGGCTGATGCACATTGGCCGGTTATTGCACTCACCTTAGTGGTGTTAGCCACCGTTGGTTTACCAGTGTTGAAAAAAGGCTGGACCGCCATTCGTAACGGCAATCTCAATATCAATGCCTTAATGACCATTGCCGTCACTGGCGCACTATTTATTGGCCATTGGCCGGAAGCGGCGATGGTGACGTTTTTGTTCGCGCTGGCAGAATGGATTGAGGTAAAGTCCCTCGATCGCGCCCGCTATGCGATTCATAGTGTATTAGAACTGGCTCCTGAGTCTGCCTTAGTATTCATTGACGAACAATGGCAGTCTCGACCTGCGGAGCAAGTAACTGTTGGCACCCGCGTGCGCTTAAAACCAGGCGAGCGTATACCGCTAGACGGTACTGTAGTCAGTGGCAACTCAACAGTAAACCAAGCGCCGATTACCGGTGAAAGCCTGCCGGTAGAAAAGAGTATCGATAGCCCCTTATTTGCTGGCAGCGTCAATATGCAAGGCGCTCTGGAATACCTCACCACCGCCACCCGCGACAACTCCACACTGGCACGGATTATTCATGCCGTTGAAGAAGCACAAGCCAGTCGTGCGCCAACCCAGCGTTTTATTGATCGCTTTGCCAAGATTTACACACCCATTGTGGTGGGCATCGCTTGCTTGATCGCTGTCCTACCGCCGTTACTGTTTGGCGGGCTGTGGGCTGATTGGATATATAAAGCCTTGGTCTTGTTAGTCATTGCTTGCCCATGCGCCTTAGTAATCTCAACACCAGTCGCAGTAGTCAGCGCCTTAACTCAAGCAGCACGCCAGGGTATTTTAATTAAAGGTGGTGTATTTTTAGAGCAGGGTAAAAGCCTCACAACCCTCGCCTTTGATAAAACCGGCACCCTGACTCAGGGCACGCCTGTACTCACACAAATGCTGTTGCTCAACGACACAGATAATAACGCGCAGAACTTGGCCGCCAGTCTTGCCACACGCTCTGATCACCCGGTGTCACTGGCAATTGCCGACGCCTTTATTGACCAGAAAGACAGCTACTATGAAGTCAGCGATTTTCAAGCGCTACTGGGCCGTGGTAGCAGTGGCATCATCAATGGCACACGCTATTACTTAGGTAATCACCGCCTGATCGAAGAGCTAAATATCTGCTCAGCTGATCTCGAAGCTCAGCTCGAAGTGCTAGAAAAACAAGGGCAAAGTGTGGTGATGCTGGCCAGCAAGCATGAGGTATTGGCTTGTTTTGCCGTGGCCGACACCCTGCGCGAGCACGCCGTCGAAGCCATTGCCCAGTTGCATGCCTTGGGTATTCACAGTTTAATGCTCAGCGGCGATAACCAACACACTGCCAATGCGATTGCCGCGCAAGTGGGGATTGAGCAAGCCACCGGTGAAATGCTGCCTGAAGATAAGCTTAAGCATGTACAGCAACTGCAAAGCAACGCACAGCAGCTAGTAGGCATGGTCGGTGACGGTATCAATGATGCGCCAGCACTGGCGCAAGCCAATATCAGTTTTGCGATGGCCGCAGCCGGCTCAGATACTGCAGTGGAAGCTGCGAATATCGCGCTGATGGATACGGACTTGCGTAAAATCCCACAATTTATTCGCTTATCGCAGCGTACAAGCACAATTCTTAAGCAAAATATTAGCTTTGCGCTTGCGATTAAGTTGGTGTTTTTAACTTTAGCCATCAGCGGCCAAGCCACCATGTGGATGGCGGTATTTGCTGATTTGGGCGCCAGCTTGTTGGTGATCCTCAATAGCTTACGCTTATTAAAACAGCGCTTTTAAGCCGCGGCACGACTGCACTTGCTGCCGCGCCGCTAGCCACACAGAGTAGCCGGACAGCCGCGTGATTTGCGTAAAGGCTTGTGATAAAAATGCTGTGCGAGCATTACACCTCAAGCAGAAAGGTCACCGGCCCATCATTAATCAGCTGCACTTGCATATCAGCAGCAAATCGCCCTGCCTGTACATTGGCATGACGTTGCTGCGCCATGCTCAGCATCTGCTCAAATAATGCTTGCGCCTGCGCTGGCGGCGCAGCGGTTGAAAACCCCGGACGCAAACCACTGCGCGTATCAGCAGCTAAGGTGAATTGCGAAACCAGCAATAAACCACCCTGGATATCGGTGAGCGATTTATTCATCCGTTCTTGCTCATCAGCAAAGACTCGATAATTGAGCAGCTTATGCAGCATTTTCTCAACGCTCTGCTGAGTATCATGCGGCTCTACCCCAACCAAAACCAATAAACCTTCAGCAATACATGCCACTTCAGTGCCTTCAATGCTGACACTGGCTTGGCTGACCCGTTGCAATAATGCTTTCACATTCGCCTCTCTAACTTCAGTCGATTAAGATACTGGCATGATTCATTGTTGAGAGCGATACCATGTTGATACTGCTACGCTCATGCGCGCTGCTTATATTATCGGTCAGTTTACTGGCCTGCCACTCGCAATCACCCGCTGATACGCTCGATGCCGCGGCACTGCGCTTACAAGAGAACCTCAGCAACAAACACAGCTCGGCTGCTGCTGAGCAATTGCACCAAGATTTTAGCGCTAAACACGGGATGGATAAGCAAGCCGCACAACAGCGCATGCTACTGCTTTTTATGCGTTATAAAAACGTCAACATTTTAGTGGTCAACCGCTCATGTCAGTTGGATAACAGTTATCACGACCGCGGCCATTGCAGCGCCCAAGTCGCAGTGACGGGTGCGCAAGGCTTGATTCCTGAGCGCGCGGATTACTACAACGTCAAAAGCCAGTGGCAGCTCGATGGCAAAGACTGGCGGCTGCTGACCTTGCAATGGGATTAAAAAATATAAGGAATAAACATCCGGCTGCGCAACATATAATCACTGTAAGTCGCGCCGAAGTAGGCGACGCACTCGCGCTCATCTTGGCGCGCGGTTAAATACAAACAAACACTACTAAACAGCGCGAGCAGTACAGTCAGCGGCAGCAATTGTTTGAAAGCAACTCCCCAAGCGAGCAGCAATAAAGAACAATACAGCGGGTGACGTATCCAGCGGTAAATGCCCGTATCGACCAATTGCGTGGTTTGCTCAAAGGCAAACAACTCGCTATCAGAACGCACACTGCTATCAGCTTGACCTAATTTACGCAGTTGATAGACACCGGTAATCAATACCAATAGCGAAACAGTCAAAGCCCACCAAGAGCACAGCTGATACCATGCATAACGGTTATCCGTCCACACAGGCGCATTCAACACCAATAACGCTAAAATACCTTGCCAAGCTAATAATCGGTAAAAACCATGGGTTTTGGTGTGAGTCAGCGCACGCCGAGAAATCAATGTCAGTACAACCCCGCCGACAATAAAAGCACTTATCTGTATAACGTGAAACGTTTGCATAAACCATATTTGCCTTAGGCCGCACAGACGGCAGAATGCCAGCCTGCTATAATTTTTTTTTATCCTATTACTGCAGCCATGCTCACACAACCTTTACACAGACTACTGCCGCACCAAGGCTCCGCCTTATGGCTGCAGCATATTAACGCTCATAACGCCTCCAGCATCCAAGGTGAATGCCTATGGAGTTGCCTGGCTGATTTTGGTGAGCGTCCTTCGCTGTGCTTATTGTTTGAAGCTGCCGCACAACTCTGTGCTGCGCACGGTGCATTATATGGCAATGACGCACGTATCCAAGGGGCTTATATCGGTAAGCTGTCAAAACTTAGCGTGCATCATGACCCAGTTGAGCGTTGTGACCCGATTAAAATACAAGCGCAGCTGCTCTCGCACAGCCCAGTTGGAGCACTTTACAGTTTTAGCCTCACATCCCATCAGCAGCTCTTACTGAGCGGCACTCTGTTAATGGTGCTTGTGCATGCTGACACTTAACAATCTTAGTTTTCGTTACCCTGCAGCTGCGCAGCCTGCGCTCAGCGACATTAATCTGTCCATTCAGGCTGGAGAATGCATTGGCTTATTGGGTGCCAATGGCGCCGGGAAAACCACCTTACTGTCGCTAATCAGTTCTTTAATGCAACCAAGCTCCGGCTCGATTGAATGGCAAGGGCCGCGCAGCATTGGTTTAGTACCGCAACAACTGGCCTTCTACAGCCGCTTGAGTGTGCAAGAAAACCTGAATCTCTTTGCTGATTTATATCAGCTGCGCGGCAACCTACGCCAGCAGCAAATGGATAGCGTCCTGCAGGCCACAGGTTTGCAGCCGTTACTCAAGAGCTATGCCGGTACCTTATCCGGTGGTCAGCAGCGCCGTTTAAATTTTGCCATTGGTGTTTTGCAGCCTGCACAGCTGTATTTGCTGGATGAAGTCAGCGTTGGTGTTGACAGCCGTAGCCGTCAACACCTGCTCGCCTACATCCAACAGCTGCGCGACAGCGGTAAAAGCATCATCTACACCAGCCATTATTTGCACGAAATAGAAGCCATCGCTGCGCGTATTGTCTTGCTCGACCGCGGTCATATCCAATGCGATCTCGATACCCGCAGCTCACTCAAGCAACCACAACAATTACTGCTGCAATGGCCTGAGCAATTACCCACTAGCTTAGTCGCCTTCTGTAGTGGGCTGGGCTTGCGAGCTGAGTTCAGCAGCAGCAGTGTGTTTATTGCCGAGATCAGCGATCAGCAGTTTTTAACGCTGTATCATTTTATCGGTGCGCAGGCGCAGCTACCCAGCAAGATTGAATATGGACAACCTACGCTGGAACAGTTTTATCTCAACATGACTGGCGGTGCCTTATGAGACTTTGGGCATTGATTGCTAAAGAAATACGTTTACTGCGCCGCGACTGGCACGCTATCGCTGTTTTATTTCTGATGCCAGCCACTTTTCTGATCCTGATGGCTTTTGCCATGTCCGGTTTAAATCGCGAACAATTACCCCCTTTAGCGATCAACCTACAGGTGGCAGACAGCAGCGCAGATAGCGCGTTCTTTATCAGTGCATTACAAGCGCAACTCAGTGACAGTAAGTTGCAACACGCCAGCGATAACCAGCAGCCAAGCATCCGTATCGATAAAAACTTTTCCATGCACTTGCTCGATACGCCGCATATTGGCCCCAGCCTATCCTTTCCAGCAGCAACCGATCATCTCTCACGCCAACGTATCCATAGCGCGGTGACCATTGCTTTAGCACAAACACGCTTACGGGCTTTTCTGATGGATAGCCAATTACTCGATGAGCAAATCCCGATCGATGAGCAACTGTTCTTAGTACAAGCGCGTACCCAGAGTGAGCTGCCGCAGTACGATGTGCTCAGTAGCGGTAACCTAGCGGCTAAAGCCAATGCCAGTCAGCTCAGCGTACCGGCGTGGCTCATTTTCGGGATGTTCTTTGTTATGCTGCCGATGGCCAATAGTTTTCAGCATGAACAACAATCCGGCACTCTGCTACGTTTTCGCGGCTTACAGCTCAACGTTGCCACCTTGGCGTTGAGTAAATTACTGCCTTATATCGCTATTAATTTTGTCCAATTCGTTGTTTTGCTGGCCTTGGGCGTGTTCGCTTTACCGGCGTTAGGCTTGCCGGCGTTACAGATTGGTGAGCATCTATCAGCCTATTTTGTGCTGGCTCTGTGCATTGCCATGGCCAGCTGCAGCTTAGGCTTATTGATTGCAGCGCTGGCGAGGAACACCGAACAAGCATTGCTGCTCAGTGCTGGCAGCAATATTATATTGGCTGCGATTGGCGGCGTGATGGTGCCCAAAAGCATCATGCCGATTGCCATGCAGCAGTTGGCTGAGTTATCACCCATGAGTTGGGCGCTGGATGCGTTTCTCACCTTGCTGGTGGGCCAAGGCTCCACTGTAGATATTTTACCTTGGTGCTTACGCCTGCTCGCTTTTGCCCTGCTGTGCGGCGCCAGCGGCTTACTTTTATTTCGTAGACGAGTGCAACAAACATTATGGACGACACACAATTAGAGCAACAACTCAAACAATTGATCATTCATGAATGCGATAAAGAAGATGATATTGACTGGCAAAGCATTGATAGCCATGAACCTTTATTTGGCCAAGAGAGCCGCATTCAAATGGACAGCCTAGACGCCTTACAAGTGTCGCTGGCCTTGCAACAACAGCATGGCGTGCGCATTGAAGGCGCTAAAGAAGGCCGCCAAGTGCTGACCACCATTGCTAATATTGCCGCATATATTCGACAGCACGCATGAGCTCGGTGTATTTACATAGCCCAGTATTACGCAGTGCTTTAGCTGACAACCTCGCTGATGCGGCGCTGGCCGTACAACAGGGTCAGGCTGCGCATTACCGTGACTTTGTATTGCATGAAAACGAGCAAGCCCGTCGCTACTTTGCCCTAGCACAACAGCGGCCGCTGCTTGAGCACTTACATGCCAATATCAACAGCGTGCACAGCCAGCATGCAATTCCTTTTGCCGATTGCTTGCTGATTATTGCCAGCACAGGGCTCAATATTCATTATTTTGAAGCGCTGACGCAGAGCCAAAACGGCTTTAACCCTAGCGCTGCAACACCGCTTAATCAGCTCGCAGAAACCTTACAGCATGCCTACGGCTTTGCTGCGGCCTTCTGCATCAATACTGCGTGCACCAGTGCGGCCAATGCGCTGCTGTATGGCGCACGTCTGCTCGAACAACAACATTACAGCCATGTTTTAGTCCTCGCATTTGAAACGCCCAGCGAAATCGCCATGCAAGGTTTTGGTGTACTGGAACTGACCAGCAGCAGTGGCCGCTACCAACCCTTTCATGCGCAAAGGGATGGTCTGATTTTAGGCGAGAGCTACGCCGCTGCACTGCTATCGAACGAACCTGTCACGCAACCCGCTGCACGCTTACTCGGAGGCTTTAGCGCCTGCGATACCAGCAGCCTGACCGGTACCCGTGAGGACGGCAGCCATATCAACTGGGTGATGCAACAAGCTTTAACTGATGCGCAGTGCCGCAAGCACGATATTGATCTGATCAAACTGCATGGTACAGCTACACAGGCCAATGACTTAGCAGAAAGAAATGGCATGCAGGAGTGGCTGCAAGGCGATGCAGTGCCGGCGCTGTGCGTGATCAAACCGTGGCTCGGACATACCTTAGGCGCTTGTGGCTTAAGCGAAACTTTACTGCTGCTAGCGTGCTTAAAAAACCAGAGCTTACCGGTCATGCCCGACTCACAACACTGCAGTTTACCGCTGGTGCAAAACCCCACCTGGCCGTTATCACAAACTCGCGTGTTGGCTAACTTTTTTGGTTTTGGCGGCAATAATGCCAGCCTCATCTTCGAGACAGGAGATTTGCCATGCAAGTAATCGCCGCCAGTCATATCAGCGGATGCGCCAGCACCACTGACAAACAATTAAAAATCGCCTTACAGCAATGGCTTGCGCGTCCACCGCGTCGTGTCGATCGTTTTATTCTACAAAGCTTACTCGCTGCCACAGCCATTCAACAGCATGTGCGCGCTGACTGCGGACTTTATGTCGCCTCAACCTACCCAGCTCGCACCACCATGGCGTCGTTACTCAATAACGTATGTGCCGAGCAGCGTCAGCCCAAGCCATTTGAGTTTGTGAATAGCGTCAGTAATGCCGCAGGCTTTCATATTGCCCAACAACTCAAACTCAATGGCCCCAATCTGTTTATCAGCGCCAATGCGCAAGTCTGGCAACAACTGAGTATGCTCGCTGTCTGCGACATGCAAGCAAGCAGCATTACCCAAGCACTGTTGGTATTTTGCGATGACAATGACGGCTTTACTGCGCAAGCCATCTTGCTCGAAGGCAGCCCTGCTGCAATCAGCATCGGCAGCAACTTTCAAAGCTTATGTGCTGGTATCGATATTTACAGCCATAATTTCAGCACTGCAGACAGTACAGAGTAAAAGAAGTCGTGCGCTATTTACGCTGCTTCGCCCACAGCGCTAACCCTTTAAATAAAGCGCGTTCCTGTTGAGCAATCGCCAGTAACGCCTGAGCAATCGGCTGCATACCCAAGCCTGCATCCTTACCACGACTTTGTTTAACGCATAACGAAGCAAACTGTCGCCACTGATCACCAATCTGAGTCAGTTCTTGGGCTGCTGCTTGCAAGTGCTCATCACCCAACGAGACTCCGGCTTCCTGTAAAAAGCTGGCATACATAAAACGAAAACCCGCACCACCGGTGCCGATTTCTTCTTGCATACGCACGATATGGGTTAGATACAAACGATTGTATTTCTTTGCGTCCGGATCCAGTTTGTTAATTTTACGCGCCAAGTGCTCAATACCCCGAATACCAATCCAGGGCAGCGGCATGCCATCTAAAATACGCGTGGTGGAGACAATACTTTTACGCACCAACGCAGGCCAGTCTTGCTCTAACGGCACATCATCAAGCCAATACAGCAAGCCCTTGGCGGCCAAAGCACCTTTGGCAAAGCGCGCTTTTTGCAACGCTTCAGCAGCACAGCGCACCGGCTCTTCAAACACCGGATCACTTAGCAAATACTCATCGCCTTCACGCCCATAGGCCATTAAGTTATGCGCATTAAAGTGAAAGCGCATTTCCGCTGGGAAATACGGCAGCCAAAATACCGAGCTTTGTAAACCGACCAAGCGGCCTTCATCTAAAGCGCGATCTAAAGCCGCTTTGCCATGCTGTGGATTGCTAAAGGTTGCCGTATGCAAACGCACATCCAAGCGTTTACTCAGCGTTTTAATGATGTGCTTAGGCGGCATCCGATAAGCAATCAGCGGCATGCCACTGAGTTTTACCAACGGCAAATACGCAAAGGCTAAAGCAGATGACAAACCAAACGCCATCGGCTCACTCATCGGCAAACCGGCATGGGTCAACAAGCTCGACATCACCCCTGTCTCGCAGTGGGCACTTTGCTGGTGATTAAAGCTCATGCAGGGTTCCTTGTTGATAGGCTATCAGCTGTTCTGTCGGCAAACCAAAGGCGTCGGCATAACGGGTTAATAAAGCTGGGGACAAGCGCGCAAAAATCTGCGGTTGAAAATGGCGGCGTATGCGCCAACGCCATAAGCCCGTCACCTGCGCCAGCGCCAACTCATCCATACGGTAGCGATACATCAGGCAAGGCAGCGGTGATAATTTGCCGCCCTGCCAGCCTTGCTGCGCGTGCTGTTCAAGCTGTTCCAGCTCTGCTAAGGCCTGCTGTGTGGCATAGTTTTCAGCATCCCAGCCGGCACTTTGCGCCCCCTGATACTGCCCCTCTTGATCAACCGCATAGAGCAATTTCGAATGTCCAGCATAGCTCGAGGTCTCCGCGTCCTGCGGTACGTCATCAAGTTTCATGGTTACACCACTGTCAAATGCATAAAGGCACTAGAAAAGCGGCCACTTTCAGGTATATAGCATAAGATGCGCTCGCCAATATTTAAGCGTCGTGCATTAAATAACTCTTCTAAAATAATAAAAATCGACGCTGAGCCGGTGTTGCCTTTACTGGTTAAATTGGTAAACCAACGCTCTTGCGGAATGGCTAAATCCACTTCAGCCAGGCCTTGCGCTAAGCGCTCACGAAAGAACTCAGACGAATAATGTGGCAAGAAGTGTTCAATTGCAGCCACCGTCAAACTGCGTTTAGCCATGATTTTCTTCAAGGCTTCAACCACTGTGTATTTCACAATATTGTCGTTAAGTAGTTTCACGTTTTGTTTAACCGCCATCAACGATTGCTGATTGCGCTGCTCTGCGGAAAAACGACTCCAACCGACCAATTCGCCATCCACATAATCAGCGCCAGCATACATACAGGCTGGCATTTGATCGGCAAAAGAGAGAATATCAATCCAGTCGATACGCAAACTCAAGCCTGTCACATTGGGCTGGTTTTGTAGCCAAACCGCGCCAGCACCATCGGAGAGCATCCAGCGTAGAAAATCTTTTTCAAAGGCAATTTCTGGCCTTTTCTCCAACTGTTCAAGGCGATTTTCATATTCAGCGGTGAAGTTGCTGGCACGCATTAAATTGGAAGCCACCTCCGAACCGCAGGCAATGGCGTTTTGACTTTCACCGAGCGCCACACTCATCCATGCGTATTTCAAAGCGGTCATGCCACACAAACAAATGCCTGCGGTCGCCACTACTTCGCAAGGCGGATTACCCAGCTCACCGTGCACCATAACTGCATGATTGGGCATCACTTGGTCAGGTTGCGAGCTGCTGGCCACCAGACAATCGATATCGTCCAGCACGAAGTCGTCATCACACAAACCACGAATTGCTTGCGCACTTAACTGTGCATTATTCATGCTCGGCAAGCCGGTTTCTGGATCAATGGCGTAATAGCGCTGCTTAATACCATTGCTGCGCAACACTAATTTACGTGCGCGCGATGGCGTATCCCCCACCATACCTAAACGTGTTTCCATCACATCATTATCGACCGGATCATGTGGTAAATAGGCACTGACTCGATTGATATACACTGTTTTTACCACACGAACTCCTCACGTTTTTTACTCACCTGACGGCTGCGCAAAATAGGCTTTTTCGCGTGCAATACGCTTTTTGGTTAACGGGCTTAATATTTTTTTTAACAACGCGCTAATTGGTACTACAGTCACAATCATGCATAACAAAAATACGATATACACCCACAAGCCCACAGCGCGTAAGACACTGTCAGGCTGCCCTAATGCACGCAACAGTCGACTCCACATATAAAAGCTACGCGCACCAATGCGCTCACTGGCAATCAGCTTCTCGTTAATGCTCACCGCACCTAAACCTTGCAGCATCGGTGCAGTAATGGGCTTTTGATCTTGTAATAAGCGTGCTGCGATAGCCTCACCAAAACGTCGTGCAGCAGCGATCTGCGACGCAGCAATGCCTGCTTTGGGCAGCCATGCATAGGCTTTTTGTCTGCCTGTAAACATCCACAGTGGGGTTGCAAGAAAACTCATTGCACTGCCGCAGGCATCAGTCAGTACTGCATTATCGACTAAACGTGCATTCAACTCTTTGAGTTTTGTCTTCATTTTTTCTTGCGCAATTAACCACATATTGCGACAGCCAATTAAAGTCATAACTGGCGTACCATGCAGAAGTTTAGCCGCTTCTGGACTGGCTAAGAAACTAGACATTGGCAGCGATGGTGATAAAAACCACACTTGGTAGGCTAAGATAATCAGATCATATTTTTTATCTGCATCCACCGCCAAAGGCTGTAAGGGTTGCGGCTGCATCAATACGGTTTCGGGAAAAATACGGAAAAACTTCAGAAACGGCCAAGGAAAAGGAAACGGCGTTTGCATACGCAGCTCTAAATAATCGACCTGCACGTCAGATTGCTCACGTAACGGTGCGCTAACGGACTCAACCAACTGGTTAAGTTGACCACTTTGTGAATAATGGACAATCAGCACCTGCCGCATCTACACACTTCCCTATAAAAAGTAGGAATTATGCCACAAAATCGCTATCACTTTACCCGCATTATTGCTTATCTTATAGCCAGTGCACTGAGCTTGCCCGCTTTTGCTGGCCAGCTAATTGTGCAACTGGATCGTCTGCCTCATGAGAAAACTGTGCATGCCGCGCTATTATCCGATCAAGCCAGCAACTGGACTGCTGAACCTGTAGCGATCACCAGCAGCAAGAGTGCAACCTTAGTTTTTACAGATATTCCTGCGGGGCGTTATGCAATTCAGTTGTTTGCCGACTTGAATGACAACGGCCAACTCGACAGCAGCCCGCGCGGCATCCCATTAGAACCGGTGGGATTTTCCAATAATCCATCCTTGCTGCGCGGTAAGCCCAGCGTGGCACAGTGTGTATTTCACCACAGCGGCGGCGCTACGCCGCTGCAGATTCGCTTAATCAGCTCTAAACTAGGCCAACACCAAACAACACAACAAGCTCAATAGCGACTAAGCGGTTATCCAACCTGAACTAATGCTGACTGTGCGCATCATGCTCTGCTGGCATATCCACAGCCGGCGTCTCTATTGGCGCGCTCATTTTTTCTTGCATTTGATGCTCATCAGCACTGTGCTCTGCATGCTCATCAGCTTCTTCAGCCACGCCATACTCATGCAATAACTGCTCGCCATGCGCTGCTGCATGCTCGTGTCCAGCACTGGCTAATTCTTGCAATACAGTCATATCTAGCTGTTCCCAGCTCAGCACACGACCGCCTTTAGCTGCAGCCAATGTTTCTGCGGCTTCACGCTCGCTATAGGACACCAACGACGGCCCCATCGCACCTTGTACGCTGGAACCCACTACATACCACGCGCTACGCGCATCAATCAGGTATTCATCTTGCGGGTGCTCCCACGGAGTTTGCGCCACATCATGCACATACAGCTCTGCTTTAAGGTGTTTATTCTCTGGCTGTAACCACCAGCTGAGCATATCTTGCGTCGAGCAGAATTTATGTACAGCATTACTGCGATTTTCTATCGCCTCAGCTTTAGCACCGGGTAACTCAGTAATAATCATGCCACACACATGGCACTCATCACCGGCCTCAAAAGCTACGGGGCCACGCACTTCAGCAGTTTCTGAGGACGCCTTGTCATCACTACAGGCCGTCAATAGCACACTAACCAATAGGGCAAAACACCAGCGCATTGAAAATCCTTGTATATTCATTACAGTTAACCCCTTAAATATCATCTAATTAGGCTGTCCGTCGAGCAAACATCCAGTGTGCCAAAGCTAATGAAGCGCCGACCCAAGCCACTAAACAACCCCAGAGTACGAGACTGCTCACTGGTAAATCTCCAGCTAGTGCCATCACGCCCACTGTGCTTGAACTTGACTCAAAGCCAGCTAAATTGATCAAGCGATAAATATCGGCAGGATTGAGCAATAACAACCACGGTAACGCTTCAGGGTTGAAGCTACCCTCGCTGATCACTAAAACAGCCAGCAGCGCCAAATCAAATACCAGTACAAATAAAAACCAGAGGCCTAATGCCAAACCGGCGGCGCTGGATTTTTCAGTGGCACGGCTGCTCAATACGTAAGCCAACGCTAAAAACACCAAGCCCAGCAAGGTTGAAGAGACAATAAAGCGGGTAAAGGCCCAAACTAGCATACCCAGTTCCACTTCAGGCACCAGCACCGCGATAGCTAATGCCGCACAGCCAAAGCCAATTAAGGTCGCTAAACCTAAAATCATGCCATGCCCGACAAATTTGCCCAGCAAAATCTGCCCGCGACTAATGGGATAGGTTAGCAGTAGCATTAAAGTACCGCCTTCATCCTCGCCAACAATCGCATCATAAGCCAACAACAACGCGATTAACGGCATTAAAAAAGTCGCTAAACTCGCCAGACTGGCAATTGTTGCGGGAATCGAGGTAAAGCCAATTTGCCCTGACGCCGCTGCACCAAACCATGCGATACCCACCGCTAATAATGCAAAAACCAAGCTGATCGCCAGCATCCAGCGGTTACGCAAACCATCACTTAACTCTTTACGAGCAATATTCCAAACCTGACTCATTGCTGAACTCCTGCAACACCCAAGGCACCTGCTTGTTCCATGTAAAAGCAGTACAGATCCTCTAAAGATGGCGGCTGCACTTCTATGTCTTGTGGCTGTAACTGTAGAATTCGTTGCACAGTCGTTAGCTTATCTGCCGGAGCCACCAGCAGTTCATGCCAAGCACCATGCAACGCTCGAACGGACTGTACATCCGCCGCAGTCAGCTGCTCCACGGTTAAACCTGCTGCGCGAATACGTACTGGCAACTGCGCTTGCGTACGTAACTCATGCAAAGTCCCTACCGCCTCTAAGTGCCCTAAAGCTAAAACAGCAGCACGATCAATATAAGGTTCGACACCCGGCAGCACATGCGAGCAAATCACAATACTGGTACCGTCATCACGTAAGCGACCGATCAGTTGATACAGTTCTTGGGTTGCGATTGGATCCAAGCCTACCGTTGGCTCATCAAGCAACAATAAGCGTGGACGCCCTAATATAGCTTGCGCTAAACCGAGGCGCTGACGCATACCTTTGGAATAGGTTTTTACCCGTTTCGAGCCCGCCGCGGTAAGGCCCACTTGCTCAAGCAATTCATCTACCTGTTGTACCGCAGCACCTTTTAAACGGGCAAAGTGCAGTAGGGTTTCACGCCCAGTCAACTGCGGATAAAAGGTCACGTTTTCTGGTAAAAAACCGATCTGCCGACGAATGTCGCTATCACCTGGCGTGCCACCCAGTACGCGAACCTCACCATTTGTAGCTTGTAATAAACCTAGGATCAGACGCACTGTAGTAGTTTTGCCAGCACCGTTATGGCCAAATAAACCTAACACTTCACCTTCGCCAAGGGTCAAACTAATATTGTCCAGTACAGCCATCTTGCCGTACTGCTGATAAACATTGTGCAGCTCTACAGCATTCATTCTGATAATCCTGATGAAATAGGGGCGGGAGTAGTCAGCGCTCGCATTAGCGGATAACTGTCTTGTACACCGGGGTATTTAACCACTGGAAAAGCGCGCTGGACTAAACGCAATAATTCGATACTGGGGCTGTGCATTAATAAGCGCACCTGTGGGTACGTCCACAATAAGCGATCGACATTATCGTTCGGCTCATAGGGCACATCACCGACACCATCGCTGTTACGATCCCAGCCTAAGTAATCGCTCCAATAGTTGCCCTTACCCTCATGCGACCATTCCTGATAACGAATGGCCACATACTTAACCTGCTGCTGATTACCAATAAATGAGTTGTGGTAAATACGATTATCTTCTGAGCCTGCAGTCAAATGGATACCCAACGCACTGTGCTCGAAATGGTTCCCCGATAAAGTATTAAATAGCGAGTTATAAATAAATAATGCTTTACCTTCCGCACCACTGATGTGTACGCCATCGCCAGAGCCGGGTTGCACAGCGGTGACCATGTTGTTTTTTAGTGTCGAATAGGTGATGTAATTCATCAAAATACCGTAGTTCTGATCATGGTCAGAACTATTGCCCGTCACCGTAAGCTGGCGGCTTTGCATCAGTGCATAACCAGTACGGGTGCGTGTGGTGCTATTATTAGTCACTTCATTACGATTGGAAAACATGTAGTGCACGCCATAACGCAAATCACGCATGTGATTGTTATGGATAATATTGTCATTGGCCGCTTCAATATAAATACCGTCGCGCGTATGCCAGATTTCATTACCACTAATGTTGGCAAAACGCACAGCAAATAGATGAATACCATTGCCGCGGTCTTGATTGCGTAAGCTTAGGTCGCCTTGAACTTTATTATTAAGAATGCTGACATTGTGCGTGGCATCAACCCACACACCAAAGCCTTGGCCGTGGATAAAGTTATTCTCAATCTTCACATTTTTAGCGGTACGCTCAACAAAAATACCGGCATCCATTTGTGTCAGATTATGCCCCCAATCACTGATATCACAACCTGTTACGGTAACATTTGGCGCACGAATATTGAGTGCATTACCCATGCCGCCAGCGCGTAAATAAGCGCTTTGCGCACACTCTAGTGTCATCGTTTGATCAATCACATAATGCCCAACATAGTCACCCGCTGGTAAACGCCAATGCGTAGCTGAGACCTGCTCTAAAGGTAAGCTAGTGATTGATTGTAATTCTAAATCCGCGTCTGGCGCGGCTTGGATCTCGTGCAACTGCACGTCTTTTAATGCATCCGGCACGTCTTCTGCTGCATGCACAGGTATCACGAAAAGCAGCGTAGCACTGTACATTATTCTGCGAATCATCACGCCCAGCATTTCCATTAACCAGCATCCTGTTGTCTAGCCTGCATATAAGCCTCCATTATATTTAAAAAACCGGCGCTGCCTACTTATGTAAGCAACGCCGGTAGCTTACACCTGTTTCTATGCAGGCTTAACCAACATACGACCGACCATTTCCATGTGCAGTGCGTGGCAGAACCAGTTGCAGTAGTACCAGAACACACCTGGCTTATCTGCAGTGAAGGTTACTGATGCCGTTTGCTGTGGACTGATTTCCATACTGACACCGTGGTTTACCATACAGAAACCATGGGTCACGTCTTCAATCATATCCAAGTTAGTGATAGTGACTGTGACTTCGTCACCTTGGTTAACGGTAAACTCACTCATACCGTATGACGGAGCAATAGAGGTCATGTAAACACGAACTTTTTTGCCATCGCGGATAACTTTGTTATCAGTTTCCAAGGTAATACCGTCTTCTTTAGCACGGGCGACAGTCGCGGCAAAGTACGGGTCATCACGCTCCCAAACTTTCTTGGTTTTGATCTGATCACGGCGTGCCATAATCGCATCGTGTGGCTCAGCGTAAGACGGGCCATCATGCACGATCTTCATTTCGTCGCCAGAGATATCAATCAGCTGATCATTTTCTGGATGCAATGGACCGACTGGCAAGAAACGGTCTTTAGAGAACTTGCTCAACACCAACAACCATTTGCCATCCGCATCTTTTGTTTCAGTGAGGGATGCATGGTTATGGCCTGGCTGATAGTGCACATCAAGCTTTTGCTTAATGTAGTTCACTTTTTCGCCTTTATAAGAGCGTACTGCTTCTGCCATATTCCACTTCACCACTTGGCTGTCAATAAACAGTGTGGTGTAGGCGTTACCGCGACCGTCAAAAGTGGTGTGCAATGGTCCAAGACCTAACTCCGGCTCACCAACAACAACTTCACGCTCATCAGCAAATTTGTCATTAAACAAATCATCGAGCATATCAATGGCAATCATTGAGCAAGTTGGCGACAGCTTACCGTTGGCAATAAAGTACTTACCATCAGGTGAAGTGTTCAGACCGTGTGGGTTTTTTGGTACTGGCACATAACGGGTAACGCGAGCATTTTTACCGTCTTTTTTACGACCATCAACCACTGGCACTTTCGAGTCACCAAGGGTGATAAAGCGTCCAGCTTTGATTTCTTCTTCAATACGCGGAATGTTAAAGATAGTGACCCAGTCACGCTCATTACGCATCATGCCGGCGATATCAGTCGCGCCTTCCGAGTTATAACAGGTTGCTGCAGCAAATCGACCTGTATAGCAGGCATCTGTGTTATCAAGGTTGCCGTCAACAATCACCTGCCAAGCAACTTCCATGGTTTCCGCATCAAGCGCGTTATACATGGTGTATTTTTCAGCGGCATCGAGGTTATCGATGAGCTTACCGTCGTTCGGATGCGGAATAATAAATTCAGCGTTGCAGAACACATACTTGGTATAAGGTACTTTCTGTAAACGTAACCCGTGAATCGCTTGTACGTTAGGGATAGTGGTTATTTTGTCACATTTCATAATATCTAAACGAATCCGCGCAACACGCGTGTTGGCTTTATCGTTAATGAATAGATACTTACCGTCGTAACTACCGTCGGTCATAGAAATATGCGGGTGGTGACAGTCGCCGTTCATATATTTGGCGCTTTCACCGAGTACGGCCTTACTTTCGTTGGTAATACCCCAACCAACCGCACTGTCCATATTAAAAACAGGAATACGCATTAACTCGCGCATGGATGGCAGACCCATCACACGCACTTCACCCTGGTGACCACCACTTAAAAAACAGTAGTAATCATCCAGTTCGCCCGGACCAACATGGACTTTGTTTTTTGCTTCTTTAACTGCAGCCGCCCAAGTCTCACGGCTCATTACAGAAGAACCGATCGCTGTCGCGCCGGCTAAGGTTGCACCAGTAACGGCTGTAGCGCCAAGAAATCCGCGCCGACTTAAGCCAGTTTTTTCATTCTCAGTTGTAGTTTTTTTTTCGCTCATGACAGATACATCTCCTTGATAATTTGCCTTAATTTGGACGGAATTAAGACAGGGTTTCCAGCTGGACGGCCGGAATGATTTGCGGCTCTTGTGTTGGAGCTGCTTTAGTACGTTCGCGGCGTTTTTTCTTCGCCACTAACGGCGGACAACGGTCCTCATTATAGTAAGTCACTTGGCAATCGAGGCAGTGGTGACATTCATTGGCATTGATAGTGCCATCCGGATGAATCGCTTGCACTTCGCACTCAACAGCACATAACTGACACGGTGTGCCGCACTCTTTACGACGTTTGAGCCAATCAAACAAACGTAATTTCGTTGGGATCGCTAAGGCAGCACCCAGTGGGCAGATATAACGGCAATACACTTTGCGCGTAAAGATATTGATCACTAGCAAAGCCACGGCATACAGAACAAACCACCACTGTCGATCAAACTTCAGAGTGATTGCAGTTTTAAAGGGTTCAATCTCTGCATACTGCTCAGCAGTCGACATGGACTCCAGTGAGAGACCAAACAGCACAAGTAAAATAATGTATTTAATCGCCCACATACGCTCATGCAACGCAAAAGGCACCTCGTACTGTGGGATTTTTATTTTGCGCGCGATTTCATTGATAATCTCCTGTAAGGCTCCGAATGGGCATAACCATCCACAGAACACACCACGCCCCCAGAGCAAAATACTCGCAGCGGCAAAGCCCCACAATATAAAGATAGCTGGGTCACTTAAGAACAGCTCCCAGCTGAAATCATTCATAATCGAATGCGTAAACGTTAACACGTTGACTATCGAAAGCTGACCTAGGGCATACCAACCAATAAACACTACGGTAAAGGTTAAGTAGCTCATCCGTACCCGATGCAATATTTTCGGGTGACGTGCCAAGTAATCTTGGAAAAACAAGATAGCTACCAGCAGCACTAAAGCAACAGCCAGCACACTAATCTGGAAGGTTTTCTGGTACCAAATATTGAGCCACAATGGTCGGTTTGCTTCATCAATAGCTGCTTGCTCAGAAGCAGTCAAAGGTGGGCGTTCAATGTAGGCTTCAGGAATCTGATACGGCAATTCAAAGCTGGTAAAAATACTATCGACCGGGCCAGTTTGACGGCGCACTAACAACTCTATCGTCCAATCTGAACCCGAATCAAAATCGTACTGTGGGCGAATAATAAAAATGCCCATTTCCCTAAAGTGCGGCATACCCTCAGCATACACATCACTTAAACGATAGAAGTCCAAGTCTCGGAAGCTAATGATATCACCGAACTGACGTAACTGAATTCGGTCAAAAATACCACCACGCACATAGCCCGAGCCTTTAAACGAATAATCACCATTGCCCAATACTACAATTGCGCGCTCTTCAGGCTTCAGCTCATCCATTAAATCTTGGTATTGCCTTTCGCCTAATAGGTTACGACCAATGGTCGGCGGGGTAAGCTCAGCTACGTACAGATCGATAAAAACATCTTCTCGCTGCTCGGGTTTTGCCGCATCCACGCCTTGCGCTTCACTACCGATAAAAGCATCGTCCACCTGCCCACGATTGAGCAACAAACGCCGAATCGATCCATCACCGGTCAAGGTCGTCCAACTGGCTTTTTGATACTCATCCATCAGTACGATTGCTGGTTTACTTTTAGTTTGTGAGTGCTCTTTAACTAGGCCTAAAGAAACTGCAACTTGGTGAGCCGAGCGCATAACGGCCTCGTTTAAAACCATCACCGTCACTGTGGCACCACTCACCGCATCAATAGTAACCGCAGACTCATCCCTAGAACGACCAATCACCACACGTTGTTCAACACTGATCCCTTTATATTCAGCAGCAAAATCATGTAATTTTTGCTCAGGAATACCAATCAGCAAAATAGGCTCATGATGCTCTAAAACATAGGCATCCTTAATCACGCCCTGAGGATCAAGCACGACCTGAAGGTTAATAGGCTTACCTGAATAAGCCGGAATATCCACCACATCAACGGTTTGATAAGCGTAACCCAGTAACTCGTCACCTGATAAAATTTGACGTATTTGAAATTCGCCTTCAGGCTCGGTAATGGTGCCTGCCTGCGGAAAGGATAGAGCGATCCGCCCCTTTTCTAGCGCAGTTAAGCTTGCTGCTTGCGCAGAGCCCAGCGTATAAAAAAAGACTACAAAAAAGACCAGCAACCATGGCATGCACGTCTGCGTTCTTCGTTGCAAATTTGAATGGATAGCCTGCATATTCACGCCCTACAACCTTGAAAAGTTTTTTTAGCATAACAAGTTGGCTACTTATTATCCCTTGACCAAAGTCATAGTAACTTTTCATGTAACTGCACCACCTTGCCTACCAACAAGGCAAAGCCACAGCACATGAGGCATTCATGTCTTTAGAATACACGAGCAGGCAAAGCAGCTACTCGAGCAAACACTGACATGAATCAATACGCCAATCCTTTAGATATAAAAAAGCCAAGCATTGCTTGGCTTTTTCATACTCTTAAACGTGCAGTCATTACAACTTATTCACTGTGGTAGCCTGTAATGCGCTCTACTTCGTCCTTCGATCCTAAAAATACAGCAACGCGCTCATGCAGCGAACTGGGCTGAATTTCCATAATGCGCTGATAGCCATTGGTCGATACACCACCCGCTTGTTCAATAATAAACGACATCGGATTGGCTTCGTACATTAAGCGTAGTTTGCCTGGTTTTTCTGGCTCGCGCGCGTCACGTGGATACATAAAGATACCGCCACGCGTTAAAATGCGATGCACATCGGCAACCATCGCTGCAACCCAACGCATATTATAGTCTTTCTCTAACGGCCCTTCTTTACCTTGCAACAGTTCATCCACATAGCGCTGCACAGGCGCTTCCCAGTGCCGTTGATTAGACATATTGATGGCAAACTCTGCGGTTTGCTCCGGCACGCGAATGTCATCATGGGTCAAAATAAATGAACCCATTTCCGCATCCAAAGTAAAACCTTTAACACCATTACCTAAGGTCAGCACTAACATGGTTTGCGGTCCATAAATAGCATAGCCCGCCGCCACTTGCTCAGTGCCCGCTTGCAAAAATGCCTCCTCACCAAGATCGCCATCATCACCATTACGATCGGGGCAACGCAGCACCGAAAAAATCGTACCAACAGAGACGTTAACATCAATATTGCTCGAGCCATCCAATGGGTCAAACACCAGTAAATACGAACCTTTAGGGTACTTACCTGGAATCTGATAAGCATTGTCCATTTCCTCAGACGCCATACCGGCTAAGTGACCGCCCCACTCATTGGCCTCGAGCAGAATTTCATTGGACAACACGTCTAGTTTTTTCTGTACTTCACCTTGCACGTTTTCAGTGCCCATACTGCCTAAAACGCCACCGAGCGCGCCTTTAGAGACTTGATGGTTGATCATTTTACAAGCACGCGCCACCACTTCAATTAAAAAGCGCAGCTCTGCCGGGGTTTGATGTGAACGTGTTTGCTCAATAAGAAAACGACTTAAACTCGTGCGTGACATGAAACGCTCCAACGGAGTAAGAAAAAATATGCGGGTAAGTTTACCGCTTTGTGACGACGATTGCTGCAAGGCTTTTCATTTGTCACCGCCGCGTTAACTATCGCCTTAGCAAGACCCAATGTTCTAGCGACCTATAACACCGCTGCACAGTAAAAAAACAGTGTGTTTGATCACAATTACAAACAATAAATAACATCTTTAGCATCACTTTAAGCACCTACTAAAGTGTTTGTTGACCTGCATCAAGGGTCATCATGCTTCATTACGTAACATTGTTACCAACCAACACAAAACGATAATTTGATAACTGATAAATTGTAATCGGAGCACATCATGCGCACAACTTTGTTAGCAACCTCTGCATTAGCCTTAGCTATTGCTGCACCTTCAGTTCACGCTCACCAAGCCGGCGATATTATTGTTCGTGCGGGTGCCGTAACTGTGCAAACCCACGAAAACACCTCAGGCGTTAAAGGTGATCGTGGCACTTTAGCCAGCCTTGGTAACATTGGCGGTAAGACATCAATTAACAATGATACTCAGCTAGGTTTAAACTTCGCCTATATGGTCACTGATCAGTGGGGTATAGAGTTATTAGCCGCAACACCATTTAAGCATGATGCAAAAATCAGCGGCACTATGGTTCCTAGCGTTGCTGACGGTAAACTAGGTAGCTTTAAGCACTTGCCACCAACCTTAAGTGCTGTGTACTACCCCCTGAATAATGACTCAGCGTTCCAGCCTTACGTGGGCGCGGGTATTAACTACACTTGGTTCTTCGATGAGTCAGTTGGTGGCGATGCGAAACAACGCGGCTTTACTAGCATGAAGATTAAAAACTCATGGGGTTTAGCAGCACAAGTGGGCGCTGACTATATGCTGACTGACAAATTAATGATTAACGGTCAAATCCGTTATATCGACATCGATACGACTGCTTATGCAAGCCATTCAACTCTAGGTCGCGCTAAAGTTGACGTTGACGTTAAACCATGGGTTTACATGGTTGGTCTTGGTTACAAATTCTAAATCTTAGAATCTGCAAATAAAAACAGGCGCTCAATGCGCCTGTTTTTATTTGCCTTAGTAAAAATATCACACCGCTCTTAACCGTATTCAGCCCCAGCTATTCAGCAGCTTGAACTCTAACTAGCAAAGCAATCGCGCTTAAACATTACGATAGTAACTGTCCAACAAGCTTGCCAAACCAGTGCGCCACGCTCTAGGCTTAATGCCAAAGGTATGGGTAATCTTACGGCTGTCGAGTACACCATACTGTGGCTCAATGATAGCATCAGCAAAATCGGCATGGGCACGTGCCACAATTTCTTGACTCAATTGCGGTCGCCATGCTTGTGCTTCAGCTAAAATTGCCTGCGCCACAGATAAAGTCGTCGCCGCCTCCTGCCCACCATAATGGTAAGTGCCCCACAAAGGCGCAGAGCAATCCAGCTGCTTTAAAATAGCAAGAATAACCCGTGCAGCATCTTCAACCGGAGTTGGATTACCACGACGATCATCAGCCATTTCCATCAACTCATGGTCTTGAGCACGACGTAACATTCGCCCTAGCACCCCTTCAGGGCTGTCATCTAGCAACCAACCGATACGTAATAAAATATGCCTCGAGCATAAAGCGCGCACACTCTGCTCCATTCGTACCAACGCTTGCCCACGCGGGCTTAACGGCTTGCACTCGCTGGTTTCATTATACGCAGTAGCTCGCACGCCATCGAAAACACGGTAACTGGACGGCTGCATAAGAATGCAGTCATGGTGCTTGCACAACTGTGCTAAACGCTCAACTGCACGTTCTTGCGGCACAAAATGCTTAGGATCAACCACTCCCGCCTGAAACCAATCGTAGTAATAGGCCAGATTAATCACGACATCAGGCCGCACTTCATCAATTAAGCTGGTTAAGCTGGACGCATCCCAAGCACCTTTGTCTGGCTTTGGTGCCAGAAAAGAAATATCGTCCTCTGCCCCTAAACGCACTAAAGCCTTTCCTAATGCGTTACCGCCACCCAGCAAAACCAAGCGTAATTGCATATCAGCCCCACAGTATATTCTTATAAGTTATGACCAGCAGATACTAAAACTCAACTTAAACTGCCCTAAGGTGAACTCAAAACGGAATATCATCATCAAAGCTATCGTAGTCCGGCGCAGGCTGCGCATCATGCTGCACACTCGGTGCAGGGCGTGGCTGCTGTGGTTGGCTTTGTGACTGTGACTGTGTTTGCTGCTGGGGAGGGCGCGGAGCAGATGCTGGACGACTACCACCGTCATTATCACCACGACTATCAAGCATTTGCATGGTGCCGCCCATATCCACAATAACTTCAGTGGTATAGCGTTTTACACCGTCTTTTTCCCATTCACGGGTTTGTAAGCGGCCTTCAATATAAACCTTCGAGCCTTTGCGCAAATACTGCCCAGCAATTTCGGCAATTTTTCCAAAAAACGTCACACGATGCCACTCAGTTCGCTCTTGCATTTGCCCTGTTTGCTTGTCACGCCAGCTATCACTGGTCGCCAAGGTCAAGTTAGTCACCGCATTACCATTAGGCAAAAAGCGGGTCTCTGGATCGCCACCCACATTACCAATCAAGATTACTTTATTAATTCCACGAGCCATATTTTTCTCCAAACGGTCAGCACGCTAAGTCACTTAAAGGTAACTCTCAACAGATGCACGATCTGTTATTTGCGTATCAAATTTTACATAAACAGCAGCTTCCTCTGCCACCAAGACAACATCCATCACACCCGCTTGCGAGCTTAACGCCGTCAGCCATTGCGTTTCTTGCATAGCAACTGGGGTCAGCGGCAAACGCACGCTAGTGACATAAGGCGGCTCTTGCATATTAGCAGCAAAAATCAGCCAAAGTGCTGCAAGTGCGGCACAACCTGCAAAAACCAGTGACGCACCACCGATACTGAATAACCACCCACCCAGCATGCCTCCCAGTGCAGCCCCTAAAAACTGGCTGGTAGAGTACACGCCCATGGCTGTTCCTTTAGCACCAGCCGGTGCAACTTTACTGATCAATGACGGCAAAGATGCTTCTAAAAAATTAAATGCAGTGAAAAACACCACAGTACCGATAATCAACAAGGTCAAACTATCGGCGAACCACCACAGATACAGTTCAGTAGCCATTAAAACACTGATCGCGCCAACAAACACACGCTTCATTTGACGTTTTTTTTCACTGTAAATAATAAAAGGCAGCATGGCAAAAAAGCCAACAAATAGAGAAATTAAATACACCCACCAATGCTCTTCTTTTGGCAAACCACCCTGCTCTACCAGCGCTAAAGGTAGCGCTATAAAGCTGGCCATCAACAGCGCATGCAAAGCAAAGATACCGAAGTCTAAACGCAACAAAGCAGCATTACGTAAGGTTGCTGCTAATGCCGCAGTGGCAACCCCAGTCTCTCGATGACGCATTTGCTCAGCAGGCTTAGGCACAGCGAAAGCAACAACAACTATGCCAAATAAAGCCATTGCGGCAGTAAACCAAAACAAGCCAGACAAACCAAAGCCACGCGTAATCAAAGGGCCAGCGACCATAGCTACAGCAAAGGAGAGGCCTATACTCAAGCCAATCGCCGCCATTGCTTTAGTACGGTGCTGTTCGCGGGTCAGATCTGATAACAAAGCCATCACCGCAGCTGAAATTGCCCCAGCGCCTTGCAAAGTACGTCCAGCAATCACCCCCCAGACCGAATCAGACATCCCCGCCACCATGCTACCGGCAGCAAAAATTAATAGACCCAGATAAATAATCGGAAAACGCCCAAAACGATCGGAGAGCATACCAAAGGGAATCTGTAAAACAGCTTGGGTCAAGCCATACGCGCCAATCGCTAGCCCTAATAAAAAAGGCGTGGCGCCTGATAAATCCTGCCCGTAGGTCACTAAAACAGGCAATACCATAAACAAGCCCAGCATACGAAAGGCAAAAACCACTGATAAACCACCTGCCGCGCGCCGCTCCTGAGCGTTCATTGCATCACTATTATGATCGTGCATGACACCTCCCCCAAATAGAGGCGCAATTCTATCAGGCAGAAGACTTTGCCGCAGCATCACTCTAACCCGTATACTCAACCGTTTACGCTCGCAACGCGAGGAATGCAGTGGATACCATAGTAGTTCGTGGGGCTCGCACCCATAATTTAAAAAATATTGATATTGATTTGCCTAGAAATAAGCTGATTGTGATCACTGGCCTATCCGGCTCGGGTAAATCATCATTAGCCTTTGACACCCTTTACGCTGAAGGCCAACGCCGTTATGTTGAATCTTTATCGGCCTATGCGCGGCAGTTTTTATCAATGATGGAAAAGCCTGATGTCGATACCATCGAAGGTTTATCGCCAGCCATTTCCATTGAGCAAAAATCGACTTCACACAATCCCCGCTCAACCGTGGGCACCATCACCGAAATTTACGATTATTTGCGCCTGCTCTATGCGCGCGCCGGCATACCACACTGTCCGGATCACCATGTGCCGCTAGAAGCACAAACGGTCAGTCAAATGGTCGATTTAGTCCTTAATCGCGAAGCCGACAGCCGATTAATGCTGCTTGCACCTGTGGTGCGCGAGCGCAAAGGTGAGCATATTTCCGTATTTGAGGAAATGCGTGCGCAAGGCTTTGTGCGTGTGCGTGTGAATGGCACACTGCATGAAATCGATGATGTGCCGAAGCTGGACAAACAGAAGAAGCATTCAATTGATGTGGTGGTGGATCGCTTTAAAGTGCGCGAGGATCTCGCCCAGCGTTTAGCCGAATCTTTTGAAACCGCATTACGCCTGACTGATGGTATTGCTTTAGTTGCCTCGATGGACGATGACGGCAGCGAAGAAATGGTGTTTTCAGCACGTTTTGCTTGCCCACATTGTGGCCATGCAATTAGCGAGCTAGAACCCAAGCTATTCTCCTTTAACAATCCAGCCGGCGCCTGCCCAAGCTGTGATGGTTTGGGGGTTAAGCAGTTCTTTGACACCAAGCGCTTAGTCAATGGCGAGCTGACCCTCGCTGAAGGTGCGATTCGTGGCTGGGACCGGCGCAATGTGTATTACTTCCAAATGCTCAACTCACTGGCTGATCACTATGGTTTCAGCCTAGAAACGCCATTTAAAGAATTGGACGCAGCGATTCAACAGGTGGTCTTGAATGGTACGGGCAAAAGCGAGATTGAATTTCGTTATCTCAATGACCGTGGCGATATCGTTAAACGCTCACACCCATTTGAAGGCATCGTCCCCAACTTAGAACGCCGTTATCGCGAGACCGAATCCAATACAGTGCGCGATGAGCTGGGCAAGTACTTAAGCACACAAGCCTGCCCAGACTGCGCAGGCGCACGCCTACGTCGTGAGGCACGGCATGTCTGGGTTGGTGATAATACGCTACCCAGCATTACCGCGATGCCGATCGGTGAAGCCTTTGATTATTTTTCCACCCTCAGCTTGCCCGGTAAGCGCGGCGAAATCGCAGAAAAAATTCTTAAAGAAATCAGTGCGCGCTTGCAGTTTCTAGTCAACGTTGGCTTAAATTACCTGACCTTAAGTCGCAGTGCCGACACCTTGTCCGGTGGTGAAGCGCAGCGTATTCGCCTAGCCAGCCAGATTGGTGCTGGGCTGGTTGGGGTGATGTATATCCTTGATGAGCCATCGATTGGTTTACATCAGCGCGACAATGAACGTTTACTAGACACACTCAATCACCTGCGCAAAATTGGTAATACCGTCATTGTCGTTGAGCATGATGAAGATGCCATTCGCATGGCTGATTATGTCGTAGATATCGGCCCTGGCGCTGGAGTGCACGGTGGTGAAATCGTTGCTCAAGGCACGCCAGAAGAAGTGATGGCCAATCCTGCATCCTTAACCGGTCAATATTTATCGGGTAAGATACAGATCACCTACCCGCCACAGCGCACCCCAGTCAATCCAGACAAGATGCTGCGCTTGCTGGGTGCAACTGGCAATAACTTAAAAAACGTTAATTTAGAGCTACCGCTGGGCTTACTGACCTGCGTCACCGGGGTCTCCGGCTCAGGTAAGTCGAGCTTAATTAACAATACCCTGTACCCGCTGATGGCCACTGCACTCAACGGTGCAACCACATTAGAAGCCGCGCCCTACGTTTCAATTGAAGGCGTAGAGCAACTCGATAAAGTTGTCGATATTGATCAAAGCCCAATTGGCCGCACCCCACGCTCCAACCCTGCCACCTACACTGGAATTTTCACGCCCATTCGTGAGCTGTTTGCTGGCGTAGCCGAGTCGCGTGCCCGTGGTTACAGCCCTGGTCGTTTCTCCTTTAACGTCAAGGGTGGGCGCTGCGAGGCCTGTCAAGGCGATGGCATGATCAAGGTTGAGATGCACTTCTTGGCGGATATTTATGTCACCTGTGACACCTGCAAAAGTAAGCGTTATAACCGTGAAACCTTGGATATCCGTTACAAAGGTAAAAATATCCATGAAGTACTGGATATGACCATTGAAGAAGCGCGCAAGTTCTTTGATCCAATCCCTGCGCTGGCACGTAGGCTGCAGACGTTAATTGATGTTGGCTTGTCCTATATCCGCCTCGGGCAAAGTGCGACCACCTTGTCCGGTGGTGAGGCGCAACGGGTCAAACTGTCGCGTGAATTGTCAAAGCGCGATACTGGCCAAACTCTGTATATCCTTGATGAGCCGACCACAGGCTTACACTTTGCCGATATCCAGCAACTGCTCGACGTTCTGCACCGCTTACGCGATCGCGGTAATACTGTAGTGGTGATTGAGCATAACCTAGATGTGATTAAAACTGCCGACTGGATTATTGACCTCGGCCCTGAAGGGGGTTCCGGCGGTGGCGAAATCATAGCCACTGGTACACCAGAGCAGGTCGCAGGCAATAGCATTTCACACACTGGACGCTTTCTGAAAGATAAATTATAAGCGGTACATACACACAAGCCTCTATCGGATAAAGGCTTGTGTTGTTACTGAGTATCCCAGCAGTTACCGCGTCGACTCATGCTCTGTTTGATTTGGCACGGCCAGAGCGTTTGCCGAAGTTTACGGCTCGTATAATGGCTGCCTTGATCGCTATGAAACATAACGCCTTTAGGCTGCCCACGGCTTTCATAGGCCATTTTAAGAGTCTTACTGGTCAGTTTGCTATCGGGCGATAATGACATCGCCCAGCCAACAGGCTTGCGCCCAAATAAATCCATCTCCACGGCTAAATAAGACCAGCGCTGCCCCGTCCAGATGTAAGTGACATCACCGCACCAAACACGGTTTGGCGCATCAGGGCTGAACTGACGAACTCATTTATCCATAGTCGAGAGACCGACATTAATGGCTTCTGCCGCCGCTCGAATACTGTAGTTGTGATCAACAACCAGCTGTGCTGCTTCGAGTCGGAACTCAGGACTAAAATTACGTTTTGGTCTTGTTTTCATACTGTCACCTAATTGTTTCCTGGTGCATAGTGGCACCTTTAATTAGGTGGTCAAATTCACTATGCCACTACAACTAGACGCGGCTAATGGTCAACTCGATTTCCTCCTCCATAGCATTACTGGGTTTCATTGGCCGAGCCTTATTCACACTACGGATTCATCTGCCACCTTACACACGCTTGCAGCTTCGCTTTCACCTTGCTCACTAGCGCCTAATTGTTTGGATGATGTGCCAAGCTTCCCAGTTACCGCACTGACTCCCTGCAAGATATGCCACCCTCAAATACATATTAGGTCTGAGCAAGTATTGGGCTTTGCGCTATTTTGCACGCTAACCCACCTAGCATGCCGAATCAGGTTCGTTTTCGCTGTGTACATCTTATTTCCTATGACTTCCTTTAGAACCTGCCGTTGACCAGCAACGCCCTTGCCATTCGGATTACCTCCCCCTTAGTCTGGGTGGTTTGGGTTTCTTGCAACTTGCCGGGCTTGCCAGCTTCGCTGGGCATAAAAAAACCGAGCACGAGGCTCGGTTTTCTGAACTGCAATGCTGCTTACTCTGCGACTTCTACTTCACCAGCAACCGGACGGTCAACCAGTTCAACATAAGCCATAGGCGCGTTATCGCCAGCACGGAAACCACATTTTAAAATGCGCAGGTATCCGCCTTGACGAGTTGCATAACGCTTACCTAAATCGTTAAACAATTTACCAACCGCTGCTTTCGAGCGGGTACGGTCAAATGCTAAACGACGGTTAGCAACGCTATCTTCTTTGGCTAAAGTAATTAACGGCTCAGCTACGCGGCGCAGTTCTTTAGCTTTAGGCAAAGTAGTTTTAATCAGTTCATGCTCGAACAGCGACACTGCCATGTTTTGAAACATAGCCTTGCGGTGGGCGCTGGTACGGCTTAGGTGACGGCCACTTTTACGATGACGCATGATTCAATTCCTTACCAAACTCTTCGGTTCGGTGATAATGGCGATCAGGCCGTAGCCTTATCGTCTTTCTTCAGACTTGCCGGCGGCCAGTTATCAAGGCGCATACCGAGGGACAGACCACGCGAGGCTAAAACATCCTTGATTTCAGTCAGGGACTTTTTACCCAAGTTCGGAGTTTTCAACAACTCTACTTCAGTGCGCTGAATCAGATCACCGATGTAGTAGATGCTTTCTGCTTTTAAGCAGTTTGCCGAACGCACAGTCAACTCTAAATCATCAACAGGACGTAACAAGATTGGATCAATCTCATCTTCCGGTTTCTCTTCAACCACTTGCGCTTCACCTTGAAGGTCAACAAACGCTGCGAGCTGATGCTGCAGAATTGTTGCACTGCGACGAATCGCTTCTTCAGGGTCAAGTGTGCCGTCGGTCTCAAGATCGATGATCAGCTTGTCCAGGTTAGTACGCTGCTCAACACGGGCGTTTTCTACCACGTACGCTACACGGCGAACAGGGCTAAATAAAGCGTCGATTTGCAAACGACCGATACTACGGCTTTCATCTTCGTCAGAAAAACGAGAATCAGCTGATTCATAGCCACGGCCACGTGCAATACGTAGCTTCATGCTTAATGCACCCTTGTCAGCCAGATTGGCAATCACGTGGTCGCCATTGACGATTTCCACATCATGATCCAGCTTAATATCGGCAGCAGTCACCACGCCCGGCCCTTTTTTGCTTAGAGTTAGCGTGGCTTCGTCACGACCATGCATAATAACTGCAAGGCCTTTAAGGTTAAGAAGGATCTCAATAACATCCTCTTGAACCCCTTCAATAGCACTGTACTCGTGCAAAACGCCGTCGATTTCAACTTCGACAACTGCACAGCCAGGCATTGAAGACAACAATATACGCCGTAGCGCGTTGCCCAAAGTATGTCCAAAACCACGCTCGAGAGGTTCGAGCGTAATTTTGGCGCGGGTCGGACTGACCATGTCAACATTAATTTGACGTGGGGTCAGAAACTCATTTACCGAAATCTGCATGGATACACCTATTTTCTAGCCCTTACTTGGAGTAGAGCTCGACAATCAGGCTTTCGTTGATGTCGGCTGACAGATCACTGCGCTCAGGGATGCTTTTGAACACACCTGACTTTTTCTCTGCATCTACATCAACCCACTCGACGCGGCCACGCTGGACACACAATTCGAGAGCCTGGGAAATACGTAATTGGTTTTTGCACTTTTCACGTACAGCTACGACATCGCCAGCTTGAACCTGGTATGACGGAATATTTACAGTCTTGCCGTTGATGGAAATCGACTTATGCGAAACCAACTGACGAGACTCAGCACGTGTAGAGCCAAAACCCATACGGTAAACAACGTTGTCCAAACGAGCTTCTAAAAGCTGCAGAAGGTTTTCACCCGTTGCACCTTTACGGCGCGCTGCTTCTTTGTAGTAGCTGGCGAACTGACGCTCAAGAACACCGTACATGCGGCGTACTTTCTGCTTTTCACGCAGCTGAGTACCGTACTCGGATAAACGAGTGCGACGCTGACCATGCTGGCCAGGTGCTGCTTCAATGTTGCATTTAGATTCAATCGCGCGTGAACCACTCTTCAAGAAGAGATCTGTGCCTTCACGACGGGACAGTTTGCATTTGGGACCAATGTAACGAGCCATTTTTCACTGTCTCCTAATTTACACGCGGCGCTTTTTCGGCGGGCGGCATCCGTTATGTGGGATGGGCGTCACGTCGGTGATGCTTGCGATTTTGTAACCGCAACCATTCAAAGCGCGGACTGCTGATTCACGACCTGGACCTGGGCCCTTGACGTTAACTTCTAAATTTTTCAAACCGAATTCCAGAGCCGCTTGACCAGCACGCTCTGCTGCAATTTGCGCAGCAAACGGCGTACTTTTACGCGAACCACGGAAACCAGAACCACCAGAGGTAGCCCAAGACAAGGCATTACCCTGACGGTCTGTAATAGTAATAATTGTATTGTTAAAAGAAGCGTGGATATGGGCAATGCCATCAACCACTGTTTTTTTAACTTTTTTACGAGGACGAGCAGCTGCTTTAGCCATTAATCAAATTTCCTATCTAGAACCAAAACGAATTACCTACGGATCGGCTTGCGTGGGCCTTTACGGGTACGCGCGTTGGTTTTGGTACGCTGACCACGGAGTGGTAAGCTACGACGGTGACGTAAGCCACGGTAGCAACCCAGATCCATCAAGCGTTTGATGTTCATGCTGATTTCGCGACGTAAGTCACCTTCGGTATGAAGACCAGCAACTTCGCCACGCAACTGCTCAATCTGCTCATCAGAGAGATCTTTAATCTTTGCCGCTGGATTCACTCCAGTAGCAGCGCAAATCTTCTGCGCAGTTGTCCGACCGATACCAAAGATATAGGTCAGCGAGATAACAGTATGCTTGTTATCCGGAATGTTAACGCCTGCAATACGGGCCATTCAGTGTAACTCCAATTGACAGCGACTTACTTTCAGGAAGCCAAGTAAGAAAGCAAGAACCAATGCTGTAATAACTATTATTCAACCGAACAGCGCACTAGCTGCCCGGTTCATGACACAACACAATCAGCCTTGGCGCTGCTTATGACGTGGTTCCGCTTTACAGATCACGCGAATAATACCTTCGCGACGTACGATCTTGCAGTTGCGGCAAAGCTTTTTAACCGATGCACGAACTTTCATCACTAACTCCTATAGCCTAAACCACTATTTAGCGCATTAAACCACTGCCACCATAGCCATTTAGGTTGGATTTTTTCATCAGGGAATCGTACTGGTTAGAAACGAGGTGTGATTGTACTTGAGCCATGAAGTCCATTACAACCACTACAACGATCAATAGCGATGTCCCGCCGAGATAAAACGGCACATTTGCAGCCACAACAAGGAACTGCGGTAGCAAACATACGGCCGTCATGTACAAGGCACCAAACGCAGTTAAACGAGTTAACACACCATCAATGTAGCGTGCTGACTGCTCACCCGGACGGATACCCGGAATAAACGCACCGGATTTTTTCAAGTTTTCAGCAACATCTTTTGGATTAAACATCAATGCTGTATAGAAAAAGCAGAAGAAAATAATCCCCGCACTAAACAGCAAAATATTTAACGGCTGCCCCGGTGCCAACGCTTGCGATAGATCCGCAAGCCACGACATGCTCTCTGACTGACCAAACCACTGACCAAGAGATGCCGGAAACAACAAGATACTACTGGCGAAAATAGCTGGAATCACACCGGCCATATTCACTTTTAAAGGTAGATGGCTGGTTTGCGCAGCAAATACTTTGCGACCTTGTTGGCGCTTAGCGTAATGCACTGCAATCCGACGCTGTCCGCGCTCGATAAAGACCACAAACCCAATGATTGCAACAGCAAGCAAACCAATCGCAATTAAGGCGAAGATATTAATATCACCTTGACGGGCCGACTCGAAAGACTGACCAATTGCTGCAGGTAAACCAGCAACGATACCGGCAAAAATCAGCATTGAAATGCCGTTGCCCACACCGCGCTCAGTAATTTGCTCACCTAACCACATCATAAACATTGCACCAGCCACAAATGTGGTAATGGCAACAAAGTAGAAATTGAAGTCTGTCGCAAAAGCGACACCTTGGCTAGCCAAGCCCACGGACATGCCGATTGCTTGTACAAACGCCAACAACAAGGTGCCGTATCGGGTGTACTGGGCAATCTTACGACGACCAGACTCACCTTCCTTCTTCAACTGTTCCAGATGGGGACTCACAGCGGTCATCAACTGCATGATAATCGACGCCGAAATATACGGCATGATACCAAGCGCGAAGATACTCATACGCTCAAGCGCACCACCAGAAAACATGTTGAACAGGCTGAGAATGGTTCCCTCATTCTGTCGAAACAGATCTGCGAGTCGATCAGGGTTGATTCCTGGAACAGGAATATGTGCACCGATACGATAGACAATAATCGCCATTAAGAGGAAACGTAAGCGTGCCCACAACTCGGACAAACCACCACCACTACCCATCGCAGAGAGAGAACCTTTCTTAGCCATTTATTCCTCGATTTTTCCGCCAGCTGCTTCGATAGCACTGCGAGCACCTTTGGTGACCCCAATACCCTGCAAAGTCACTGCGCGAGTTACGTCACCAGACAACATGACTTTAACGCGCTTTACATGCAAACCAATAATATTGGCATCTTTAAGAGACTGCACTGATACCACATCACCATCAACTTTGGCCAACTCAGAAGTACGAACTTCTGCGCGATCCATTGCTTTTAATGAGGTGAAACCAAATTTAGGCAGACGCTTGTACAATGGCTGTTGGCCACCCTCAAAACCCGGTGCAACTTTACCACCAGAGCGTGAAGACAGACCTTTATGACCACGTCCAGCAGTCTTACCTGAGCCACTACCAATACCACGGCCCACTCGAAGCTTGTTGCGACGGGCACCTGGTGCAGAACACAAATCGTTCAGTTGCATGGATTAGCCCTCCACTCGAAGCAAATAATAAGCTGTATTGATCATGCCACGATTTTCTGGAGTATCCAGAACCTCAACGGTGTGACCAATGCGACGTAAGCCTAAGCCACGTACGCAAGCCTTATGATTGGCCAAACGGCCGATCGTGCTCTTAACAAGAGTCACTTTAACGGTTGCTTGAGACATGGTTAGCGGATCTCCTCGACACTTTTGCCACGTTTAGCAGCAATTGAATCAGGTGATTGCATGGCTTTCAAACCTTTGAACGTTGCATACACAACGTTAACTGGATTGGTAGAACCGTAGCACTTAGCTAGTACGTCCTGAACACCTGCAACCTCTAAAACCGCACGCATCGCACCACCAGCAATAACACCGGTACCTTCCGACGCAGGCTGCATAAAGATGCGTGAAGCGCCATGCACAGCTTTAATTGGGTACTGTAAAGTAACACCATTTAAGTCAACCTGAATCATGTTGCGGCGCGCTGCTTCCATAGCTTTTTGAATTGCTGCTGGAACTTCGCGTGATTTTCCGCGGCCAAAACCAACACGGCCTTTACCATCACCTACAACGCTCAGCGCTGTAAAAGTGAAGATACGACCACCTTTAACGGTTTTAGCAACACGGTTGACTTGCACCAATTTCTCGATGTAGCCCTCATCGCGGCTATCGTCGCGGTTATCGCGTCTTTGATCGTGATTTGCCATAACTTAAAACTCCAGCCCGCCTTCACGAGCAGCATCAGCCAGTGCTTTCACACGACCATGGTACTTGAAGCCAGAACGGTCAAAAGCCACTTTGGCAACTCCAGCGGCTTTCGCACGCTCGGCGACCAGCTGGCCTACTTTTTTGGCTGCATCGATGTTGCCTGTGGCTCCACCGCGCAGTTGCGAATCCAAAGTAGAAGCCGAAACTAATACCTGGCTGCCGTCGGCCGAAATGACCTGGGCATAAATATGCTGCGAAGAGCGAAACACGCAAAGACGAGTAACTTGTAGTTCGTTCATCTTTAGACGTGCTTTGCGAGAGCGACGCAGTCTTGAAACTTTCTTGTCGTTCATTTGCTAGCCCTACTTCTTCTTAGCTTCTTTGCGGCGCACAACTTCATCAGCATAGCGCACACCTTTACCTTTGTATGGTTCTGGACGACGGTACTGACGAATTTCAGCAGCAACCTGACCCAAAACCTGCTTGTCGATACCACGAATCACGATATCGGTAGCGCTTGGCGTTTCAGCCGTCACGCCTTCAGGCAGTTCATACTCAATAGGATGTGAGAAACCAAGTGCTAAAGACAAAACTGAACCTTTGGCCTGAGCACGATAGCCCACACCAACAAGTTTCAATTTACGTTCGAAACCATCGGTAACACCAGTAACCATATTATTAACTAAAGCACGGGTGGTACCGGCCATAGCTTTTGACTGTTGATCACCATTACGAGCAGCGAAGCGAATCTCACCACTTTCTTGGGATACTTCGACTGAAGAATGTACAGTCAAATCTAGAGCGCCTTTAGCACCCTTCACCGAAAGCTCTTGGCCAGCGAGTTTAAACTCTACACCGGCTGGTAGCGTGACGGGATTCTTAGCAATGCGAGACATGCTTATCTCCCTTAGAATACGCTACAAAGAACTTCACCACCGATTCCGGCAGCGCGCGCAGCACGATCAGACATCACACCTTTATTGGTGGACACAATCGCTACGCCTAAACCAGCTCGAACCGTTGGTATGTTATTAGCCGCATTGTACTGACGTAGGCCAGGACGACTAACACGTTTGATCTCTTCGATAACCGGACGGCCTTCGAAGTATTTTAATTCGATGGTCAACAGCGGCTTAACATCACTGCTGATCTGAAAACCTGAAATGTAACCTTCGTTCTGTAGAACGTCAGCAACTGCTTTCTTCAAAGTAGAAGAAGGCATTGTTACAACAGACTTTTCAGCCATCTGGGCATTACGGATTCGAGTCAGCATATCTGACAACGGGTCCTGCATACTCATGGGCTTGTATCTCCTGATACATAAATTTAAAGGCCTTGTGGCCACTATCGCAAAACAATTAGAGATAAAGACTCTGCGAGCCGGTCATTCTAAATGATAAGGCACAAACGAATCAAGCCCCAATTAGGGGCTTGATTCGTATTTTTAGCTTATAAGTGAATTATGAGCTAAATTAATTACCAGCTGGACTTAACCAGACCTGGTACATCGCCACGCATTGCAGCTTCACGCAGTTTAATACGGCTTAAGCCAAACTTGCGATAAACACCATGTGGACGACCTGTAATCCGGCAGCGGTTACGCTGACGCGCAGGACAGGCATCACGTGGTTGTTTCTGCAGTGCAACCTGAGCTTCCCAGCGCGCTTCGTCGCTAGAAGTCGGATTAGCAATGATAGCTTTTAGCGCAGCTCGCTTTTCAGCGTACTTTGCTACCGTTAGCGTACGTTTCAGCTCACGGTTGATCATGCATTTCTTAGCCATGTGCTAAACCTCAGTTACGGAACGGGAACTTGAAAGCACGCAATAAAGCACGGCCTTCTTCATCGTTACGTGCAGACGTGGTCAAAGTAATGTCTAAACCACGCAACGTATCGATTTTATCGTAATCAATTTCCGGGAAAATGATTTGCTCTTTTACGCCCATGCTGTAGTTACCGCGACCGTCAAAAGACTTCGCGTTCAAGCCGCGAAAGTCGCGAACTCGAGGCAAGGAGATCGAAAGCAAACGATCCAAAAACTCATACATGATTTCGTTACGCAGCGTAACTTTAACCCCAATCGGCCACTCTTCACGGATTTTAAAACCCGCGATAGATTTGCGCGCATAGGTTACCACAGGTTTTTGACCAGTGATTTTCTCAAGGTCAGCTACTGCGAAATCGATAATTTTCTTATCGGTAACCGCTTCGCCAAGACCCATGTTAAGTGTAATCTTTGTTACACGCGGAACATCCATTACGTTCGCTAACTGAAGTTCTTCCTTCAGTTTTGGAGTAAGTTCGTTCCGATACAGCTCTTTCAGTCGTGCCATGGTGATCTACCTAGCAGCCTCAAGCTTCAACCGGTTTCTGGGTTGACTTGAAGACACGAATTTTCTTGCCATCTTCAATTTTAAAACCAACGCGATCTGCTTTACTGGTTTCAGCATTGAAAATAGCCACGTTAGAAGCATTTAACGGCGCTTCCTTCTCGACGATACCGCCCTGAACTCCGGACATCGGATTAGGCTTGGTATGGCGCTTTACCATATTGATACCAGTTACAACCAGTCGGTTGTCGGCCAATACTTTCTGCACCTTACCACGTTTGCCTTTATCCTTGCCGGCGATGACGATGATCTCGTCGTTACGACGAATCTTTTGCATGACGGCGACTCCTTAAAGCACTTCAGGTGCAAGTGATACGATCTTCATAAACTTATCGTTACGAAGTTCGCGCGTCACTGGCCCGAAGATACGAGTTCCGATTGGCTCTTGCTTAGCGTTCAAAAGAACAGCGGCATTACCATCGAAGCGAATGATTGAACCGTCTGGGCGACGCACACCAAAACGTGTACGCACCACAACAGCGGTCATTACTTGGCCTTTTTTAACTTTGCCGCGTGGAATTGCTTCCTTAACAGTGACTTTAATGATGTCACCGATACCGGCATAGCGACGGTGTGAACCGCCAAGGACCTTGATGCACATTACTCGACGAGCGCCGCTGTTATCAGCGACATCGAGCATAGATTGAGTCTGAATCATATAATTTCTCCGACCCTAGGCCCTTAGACCACTTCCACGCGCTCAACGACTTCAACCAATGCCCAAGACTTAGTCTTAGCCAGCGGACGGGTTTCACTGATAGTGACCTTGTCGCCAGTACGGCACTGATTGGTTTCGTCATGCGCATGTAGTTTAGTCGAACGCTTAACATATTTACCGTAAATCGGGTGCTTAACGCGACGCTCGATTAATACAGTGATTGTCTTGTCCATTTTATCGCTAACAACCATTCCTGTTAACGTACGGACGGTTTTCTGAGCTTCAGCCATGATTAATTACCTGCCTTCTGCTGCTTGAGCACAGTCTTAACACGCGCAATATCACGCTTCACTTGCGACAGCAGGTGAGACTGCGTCAATTGGCCAGTTGCTTTTTGCATACGCAAATTGAACTGGTCACGAAGCAGATCAAGCAATTGCTCGTTCAGCTGCTCCACTGATTTTTCACGAAGTTCGGTAGCTTTCATTACATCACCGTCCGCTTAACAAAGGATGTTGCAATCGGTAATTTTGCTGCTGCCAAGGCAAATGCCTCGCGCGCCAATTCTTCCGAAACACCCTCAATTTCGTACAGAATTTTGCCTGGTTGAATCAAGCAAACCCAGTACTCAACAGAACCTTTACCTTTACCCATACGAACTTCGAGTGGTTTTTTGGTAATCGGCTTGTCTGGGAACACACGAATCCAGATTTTACCACCACGCTTTACATGGCGGGTCAACGCGCGACGCGCTGACTCAATCTGACGTGCGGTGAGTCGGCCACGGGCTACAGCTTTTAAGCCGTATTCGCCGAAGCTAACTTTACTACCGCGCTGAGCCAAACCACGGTTGTGGCCTGTCATCATTTTGCGGAACTTCGTACGCTTTGGTTGTAACATTCTGCGTACTCCTTAACGTGCGGCTTTTCTACGAGGCGCTGGTGCCGTTGGTTTTAGTTCTTCATGCAGGCCACCGATGACCTCGCCTTTGAAGATCCAAACCTTGACGCCAATCACACCGTAAGTGGTGTGTGCTTCGTAGTTAGCATAATCGATATCAGCGCGCAGTGTGTGCAATGGCACACGACCTTCGCGATACCATTCGGTACGTGCGATTTCAGCACCGCCTAGACGACCGCTCACTTGGATTTTGATGCCCTTGGCACCAATACGCATGGCGTTCTGAACCGCACGCTTCATAGCGCGACGGAACATTACACGACGTTCCAGCTGCTGAGCAACGCTCTGTGCGACTAACATACCGTCAAGTTCCGGCTTGCGGATCTCTTCGATATTAATGTGCACAGGCACGCCCATTTTTTTGGTCAGGTCCTGACGTAATTTCTCAACATCCTCACCTTTCTTACCGATAACAATACCGGGACGAGCAGTGTGGATAGTGATACGTGCTGTTTGAGCCGGACGAGCAATCTCGATACGACTAACGGACGCGTTTTTTAATTTGTCTACTAGATACGCACGTACTTCTAAGTCGGCATTCAGATAATTCGCATAATTTTTGCGATCTGCATACCAAACAGACGTGTGTTCCTTGACTATTCCCAGGCGCATGCCAATGGGATGTACTTTCTGACCCATCTGATCAACTCCGTTACTTGTCGGCAACCTTGACAGTGATATGGCAAGACCGCTTGACGATGCGATCAGCTCGGCCTTTGGCACGAGGCATGATACGCTTTAGCGAACGACCTTCGTTAACGAAAACTGTAGAAACCGTTAGGTCATCCACATCAGCGCCTTCGTTATGTTCAGCGTTAGCAATCGCAGATTCCAACACTTTCTTGATGATTTCAGCAGCTTTTTTACTGCTAAAAGTCAAAAGGTTAAGCGCTTCACCCACTTTCTTCCCGCGAATTTGGTCAGCGACCAAGCGAGCTTTCTGGGCAGAAATGCGAGCGCCCAACAGCTTAGCGGCAACTTCCATCATTAATCCCCTTAACGCCTGGCTTTCTTGTCTGCAACGTGACCACGATAGGTACGTGTAGCAGAGAATTCGCCGAGTTTATGGCCGACCATATCTTCGCTCACTAGAACTGGGACATGCTGACGACCGTTATGTACTGCGATGGTTAAACCAACCATCTGCGGTAGAATCATTGAACGACGCGACCAAGTTTTCACTGGTTTGCGATCGTTCTTTTCCACCGCAACTTCGATCTTCTTCAAGAGGTGAAGATCGATAAAAGGACCTTTTTTAAGAGAACGTGACACTTGCGTATCCCTCTAATTATTTGCGGCGATGAACGATCATGTTATCGGTGCGTTTGTTCGAACGAGTTTTCGCGCCCTTAGTTGGTTTGCCCCACGGTGTAACCGGGTGACGACCACTAGAAGTACGACCCTCACCACCACCATGCGGGTGGTCAATCGGGTTCATACAAGCACCACGCACAGTCGGACGAATACCCGCCCAACGTGAAGCACCTGCTTTACCCAATGAACGGAGGAAATGCTCATGATTCGAAACTTCGCCCAATGTTGCGCGGCACTCAGAGAGCACTTTACGCATTTCACCGGAACGCAGACGCAAAGTCACGTACACACCCTCGCGAGCAACGAGCTGCGCAGAAGTACCAGCTGAGCGTGCAATTTGCGCACCCTTACCTGGCTTAAGCTCAACACCGTGAATTGTAGAACCCACCGGGATGTTACGTAAAGGCAAGCTATTACCTGCTTTAATCGGCGCATGCGCACCCGACATCAGCTGCTCACCAGCACTCACACCTTTAGGTGCCAAAATATAACGACGCTCACCATCAGCATATTTCAATAAAGCAATATGCGCAGTACGGTTTGGATCATATTCAATACGCTCTACTGTCGCTGGAATACCATCTTTATTACGACGGAAATCCACCAAACGGTAATGCTGCTTATGACCACCACCAATATGACGCGTGGTAATACGACCATTATTGTTACGACCACCAGTCTTCGATTTTTTCTCGAGCAGTGGTGCGTAAGGAGCGCCTTTATGAAGCTCCTTGTTGACTACGCGGACGACGAAACGACGGCCAGCAGAAGTCGGTTTGCATTTAACAATTGCCATGATGCACCCCTATCTTACTCAGCACTGCTGGTGAAATCGATATCCTGGCCCGGTTGAAGCGCGATATACGCTTTCTTCCAGTCGTTGCGGCGACCTAAACCACGTGCAGTACGCTTAGTTTTACCCTTAGCTTTAAGGGTATTTACGTTTGCTACTTTTACGTCGAATAAGCTTTCAACAGCCTTTTTGACTTCCAGCTTAGTTGCATCAATTGCAACTTTAAAAACAAACTGGCTCTTACCGTCAGCCAGCATAGTAGCCTTTTCAGAGACGTGCGGGCCAAGTAGCACTTTAAATACGCGTTCCTGGTTCATCCCAGCATCTCCTCAAATTTCTTAACTGCAGACACAGTCATTAAGACTTTGTCATAAGCAATCAGACTTACTGGATCAGACGCTTGAACATCACGCACATCAACATGCGGCAAGTTGCGAGCAGCAAGATATAAATTCTGCTCAACATTCTCTGAAACGATCAATACATCCTGAAGACCCAAAGTGTCTAACTTACTCAACAGGGCTTTTGTCTTAGGGGCATCAACAGAAATATCTTCAACTACCACTAAACGATCTTGACGAACCAGTTCAGCAAGAATCGAACGCATCGCAGCACGATACATTTTCTTATTGAGTTTCTGTGAATGATCCTGTGGACGCGCAGCAAATGTCGTCCCGCCCCCACGCCAGATAGGGCTACGAATCGTACCAGCACGGGCACGACCAGTCCCTTTTTGACGCCAAGGCTTTCTACCACCACCAGAAACTTCTGAACGGGTTTTTTGTTTCTTACTGCCTTGACGGCCACCAGCCATGTAAGCGACTACGGCTTGGTGAACTAGAGTTTCATTGAACTCGCCGCCAAAGATACGCTCACAGACATCAATTGCCTGGGCGCCATTTACATTAATTTGCATATCGGCATTCCCCTCTTAACCGTGAGCCTTCGCCGCTGCACGCACAATGACATTGCCGCCGGGAGCGCCTGGAATAGCACCTTTAACCAACAACAAATTGCGCTCAGCATCGACACGCACGACTTCTAAGGACTGTACGGTCTTGCGCTCAGCGCCCATATGACCAGACATTTTTTTGCCCTTGAAGACGCGACCCGGAGTTTGGCACTGGCCAATCGAACCCGGAACACGGTGAGATACAGAGTTACCGTGAGTAGCGTCTTGACCTGCGAAGTTCCAGCGCTTAATGGTACCGGCAAAGCCTTTACCTTTAGACTGACCTGTCACATCGACAAGTTGACCAGCAGTAAACAAATCAACAGTAACTTGATCGCCCGCCTGGTACTCGCCATCTTCAAGACGAAACTCGAGAACTGTACGACCAGCAGCAACGCCAGCCTTAGCAAAATGACCAGCTTGTGCTTTAGTCACGCGAGAAGCACGACGCTCGCCCACAGTCACTTGCACAGCGCGATAGCCATCGCTTTCTTCATTTTTGAACTGAGTGACTCGATTCGGTTCGACTTCAATAACAGTCACCGGAATAGAGACACCATCTTCGGTGAAAATACGGGTCATCCCGCACTTACGACCGACTACACCTATAGTCATGTCTAAAACCTCATGAGTGTACGGGGCTTTCACCCGCTATGGCCGCCCATTTCAGAGCGTTACACGACTAAAACCACCTGGTTTTAGCCGAGGCTGATCTGCACTTCCACACCTGCCGCAAGATCAAGCTTCATTAACGCATCAACTGTTTTATCAGTTGGCTGGACAATATCCAGAACGCGCTTATGAGTGCGAATTTCGTACTGATCACGCGCGTCTTTGTTGACGTGCGGAGAAACCAGAACGGTAAAACGCTCTTTACGGGTCGGCAGTGGAATAGGACCACGCACCTGAGCACCAGTACGTTTCGCGGTTTCCACGATTTCCTGGGTTGATTGATCGATCAGGCGATGGTCAAAAGCCTTCAACCGGATACGGATTTGTTGATTTTGCATTCTGACCTCAGACTCTTAGTTACCTTCCCCATCAGACGAACCTCGCCCGATAAAAGGAGGCGCAATTCTAATGGCGTCTAGTGAACATGTCAACTATAAAGAAAAACCCCCGCAAGCGAGGGTTCTCCTATGGTCATCACTTAAGCGATGATTTTTGCAACAACACCAGCACCAACGGTACGACCACCTTCGCGAATCGCGAAACGCAGGCCGTCTTCCATGGCGATTGGCGCAATCAGGGTAACGTCAAGTTTAACGTTATCACCTGGCATTACCATTTCGATGCCTTCTGGCAACTCACAGCTTCCGGTTACGTCTGTGGTACGGAAGTAGAACTGTGGACGGTAGCCCTTAAAGAATGGAGTGTGACGTCCGCCTTCTTCTTTAGACAACACGTAGATCTCTGCTTCGAAACGGGTGTGCGGCTTGATTGAACCAGGCTTGGCCAATACTTGACCACGCTCGATATCTTCACGCTTAGTACCACGCAACAGAACACCAACGTTCTCACCTGCACGACCTTCGTCAAGCAACTTACGGAACATTTCAACACCGGTACAGGTGGTTTTCACGGTGTCTTTCAGACCGATGATTTCAACTTCTTCACCAACTTTAATGATTCCACGCTCAACACGACCAGTAACAACCGTACCGCGACCTGAGATAGAGAATACGTCTTCAATTGGCATCAAGAATGTTTGGTCAATTGCACGTACTGGCTCTGGAATGTAAGAGTCTAATGTCTCTACCAGAGTTTTAACTGCAGTTGTACCGTGACCGTTCTCATCACGACCTTCCAACGCCATCAGCGCTGAACCGATAATGATTGGCGTGTCATCACCTGGGAAATCGTACATGCTGAGAAGCTCACGCACTTCCATTTCAACCAACTCTAACAACTCTTCGTCGTCAACCATGTCGGCTTTGTTCAGGAATACTACGATGTACGGAACACCAACCTGACGTGACAGCAAGATGTGCTCACGCGTCTGAGGCATAGGGCCATCAGCAGCTGAACAAACAAGAATAGCGCCGTCCATCTGAGCAGCACCAGTGATCATGTTTTTAACGTAGTCAGCGTGACCTGGGCAGTCAACGTGCGCGTAGTGACGATTCGGTGAATCGTACTCTACGTGTGACGTATTAATAGTGATACCACGTGCTTTTTCTTCAGGCGCGTTATCGATTTGGTCGTAACCTTTCGATGCACCGCCGCCGCCCCATACTTCAGCGCAAACACGAGTCAGTGCAGCTGTCAGTGTGGTTTTACCATGGTCAACGTGACCAATGGTACCAACGTTCAGGTGCGGTTTATTACGTTCAAATTTTTCCTTAGCCACGATATGTTACCTCTTACTAAATGGGCTCAATTAAGCTTGTTTGTTAATAATGGCATCGGCAACGTTAGCCGGCGCTTCTGAGTACTTAGAGAATTCCATCGAATAGCTCGCACGACCTTGCGACATTGAACGAACGTCGGTTGCATAACCAAACATCTCACCCAACGGCACTTCAGCGCGAATTATCTTACCTGACAGACTATCTTCCATACCTTGAATTAAGCCACGACGACGGTTCAGATCACCCATCACATCACCCATGTAGTCCTCTGGTGTCACCACCTCGACTTTCATGACTGGCTCAAGCAGAACTGCACCGCCTTTCTGAGTGAGCTGTTTAGTTGCCATCGAAGCAGCGATCTTAAACGCCATTTCGTTTGAGTCAACATCATGGTAAGAACCATCAAACACTGTAGCTTTCAGTCCGATAAGCGGATAACCGGCAACAATACCGTTCTTCATCTGCTCTTCGATACCCTTTTGAATTGCCGGGATGTATTCTTTTGGAACCACACCACCAACAACCTCATTGGTAAATATCAAACCTTCCACACCTTCATCAGCAGGCGCAAAGCGAATCCAGCAATGACCGAACTGGCCACGTCCACCTGACTGGCGAACAAATTTGCCTTCAATTTCGCAAGAGTTACGAATTGTTTCACGGTATGCCACCTGCGGCTTACCAATATTCGCCTCAACGTTAAACTCACGCTTCATACGGTCAACTAGGATATCAAGGTGCAACTCACCCATACCTGAGATGATCGTCTGACCTGTTTCTTCGTCAGTTTTAACGCGGAATGATGGATCTTCTTGCGCTAAACGACCTAAAGCAATACCCATTTTTTCTTGGTCAGCTTTAGTTTTTGGCTCAACCGCAACCGAGATAACCGGCTCTGGGAAGTCCATACGCTCAAGAATGATAGGTTTATCGATTGCGCACAGGGTATCCCCTGTAGTCACATCCTTCATACCAATCAGTGCAGCGATATCGCCCGCACGTACTTCTTTAATTTCTTGACGATCGTTAGCGTGCATTTGCACCATACGACCAACGCGTTCTTTCTTACCTTTAACCGAGTTGATTACTGAGTCGCCTGATGCCAAGACACCCGAATAAACACGCACAAAAGTCAGCGTTCCCACAAATGGGTCGGTTGCGATCTTGAATGATAACGCAGCAAAAGGTGCGGAATCATCAGCTGGACGCTCATCAATCTGCTCTTCGTTATCTGGGTGCACACCTTTAATTGCTGGAATCTCATTTGGCGCAGGCAGGTAGTCGATCACAGCATCGAGAACCAATGGCACACCCTTGTTTTTAAAGGATGAACCACAAACAGCCGGAACAATTTCACCAGCAATGGTGCGCTGACGCAAGCCAGCCTTGATTTCATCAATGGTCAATTCCTCACCTTCGAGGTACTTGTCCATCAACTCTTCACATGACTCAGCAGCAGCTTCAACCAATAAAGAACGATACTCTTCAGCTTCAGCCAGCATATCAGCAGGAATCTCTTCCTCGCGATATACCAAACCCATGTCAGCATCATCCCAATAACGTGCTTTCATTGTGACCAAATCAATCTGGCCAACGAAGTTTTCTTCCATACCAATCTGCAATTGCAGAGCAACTGGAGTATGACCTAAACGCTGTTTAATTTGAGTTAAAACACGCTTAAAATCTGCACCCTGACGATCCAGTTTGTTCACATAAACAATACGTGGAACGCCATACTTGTTCGCTTGGCGCCATACGGTTTCAGACTGAGGCTCAACACCAGATGAACCACAGAAGACAACCACAGCACCATCAAGAACACGCAGTGAACGCTCAACTTCAATTGTGAAGTCAACGTGACCGGGTGTATCAATAACGTTTACACGGTATCGATCATACTGCTTAGTTGAGCCTTCCCAGAAAGCTGTTACAGCGGCGGAGGTAATAGTAATTCCGCGCTCTTGTTCTTGCGCCATCCAGTCAGTAGTACTTGCACCATCATGGGTCTCACCCATTTTATGGTTAACACCTGTATAAAACAGGATACGCTCAGTTGTCGTGGTTTTACCCGCGTCAACGTGCGCACAGATACCAATGTTACGGTAGCGATTAATAGGGGTAGTACGAGCCACAGTTAGTTCCTCGCTAAATTAAAAACGGTAATGCGAGAAAGCTTTGTTAGCTTCTGCCATGCGGTGAACATCTTCACGCTTCTTCACAGCTGAGCCTTTACCTTCAGCAGCATCCATCAACTCACCGGCTAAACGCAGTGCCATTGATTTCTCGCCACGCTTGCGCGCTGCGTCAACCAACCAGCGCATTGCAAGTGCGTTACGGCGTGAAGGACGAACCTCAACAGGAACCTGGTAGGTAGCACCACCTACGCGACGGGATTTAACTTCGACCAGCGGAGCGATGGCGTCGAGTGCTTTCTCGAAAGTTTCCAGTGGTTCCACGTTTTTACGGGTTTTAACTGTTTCCAGTGCACCGTAAACAATACGCTCGGCAACGGCTTTTTTACCGCTTTCCATAACGTGGTTCATAAATTTTGCAAGAATCTGACTTCCATAAATAGGATCGTCAAGAATCTCACGTTTTGCGACTACGCGACGTCTTGGCATTGATAAGCCCTCAAACGGTCTTCAGGTTAGCTCGGAACTCTACACGGTAGGCCCGACCTTACTCTTATCGACTCGATAAAATAGAAAAATTACTTAGGACGCTTAGCACCGTACTTAGAACGGCCCTGCTTACGGTCTTTAACACCAGAGGTATCTAAAGCGCCGCGCACTGTGTGGTAACGAACACCTGGTAAGTCTTTTACGCGACCACCACGAATCAAAACAACACTGTGTTCCTGTAAGTTATGACCTTCACCGCCGATATAAGAGGCGACTTCAAAGCCATTGGTTAGACGAACACGGCATACTTTACGTAAGGCTGAGTTCGGTTTTTTTGGCGTAGTGGTATATACACGAGTACATACTCCACGACGTTGCGGGCAGTTTTGTAACGCAGGCACGTCGCTTTTCTCGACCATGCGCTTGCGCGACTTACGCACCAGCTGGTTAATAGTTGCCATCTACAAGCTCCACTGTTGTCTTCCGACATTATCAAAATGGCGGAAATGTAAAAATCCCACCAATTTTGGGGGTACAAGAGTCTAATTAGACTCCCGCCCCCCGTCAAGGCTAATTGTTCATACATAGCATGAACGGTTAGCGTTTTACTTTTTCAAATTGAGCGCTTCACTCAGTGCAGCCTCTACATCACTGGCGCTAACACCCTGTGGCGACTCAATTGCACGCTTGCGTTTACGCTCGGCGTGATAGGCCAATCCCGTACCTGCTGGAATCAAACGACCAACAACTACGTTTTCTTTCAGGCCGCGCAAGAAGTCACGTTTACCTGTTACTGCAGCTTCAGTAAGAACCCGTGTGGTTTCTTGGAACGAAGCAGCAGAAATAAACGACTCAGTTGACAATGACGCCTTAGTAATACCAAGCAAAACACGCTCAAACTTAGCAGGGAAACGATCTTTGCTGACCAAAGCTTCGTTCTCTTCTAAAACATGATTAAATTCAGCTTGATCACCCTTAATCAGCGTTGAATCGCCTGACTCGGTAATTTCAACTTTACGCAACATTTGACGCAAAATAGTTTCGATGTGCTTATCGTTGATTTTCACACCCTGCAAACGGTACACATCTTGAATTTCAGTCACGATGTAGCGTGCTAATGCACTCACACCCAACAGACGCAAGATATCATGCGGATTGCTTGGTCCGTCTGAAATCACTTCACCACGGTTGACTTGCTCGCCCTCAAACACGTTGAGGTGACGCCATTTATGAATCAATTCTTCGTACGGCTCGCTGCCATCAGTTGGCGTAATCACCAAACGACGCTTACCTTTAGTCTCTTTACCGAAGGAAATCGTTCCGCTGACTTCTGCCAGAATCGATGCTTCTTTCGGACGACGCGCTTCAAACAAGTCAGCTACGCGTGGCAGACCACCGGTAATATCACGAGTTTTCGAAGTTTCTTGTGGAATACGCGCAACAACATCACCGATATTGATACGTGCACCATCGTTCAAGTTTACCAACGCATGCGGTGGCAAGAAATACTGAGCGATAACATCAGTGCCCGGCAAGAATAAATCGTCGCCGTTATCGTCAACCAACTTAATTGCTGGACGTGCATCTTTACCTGCAGCTGGACGCTCTTGCGGATCCATAACCTCAATGTTACTTAAGCCTGTCAATTCATCGGTCTGGCGCTTGATAGTAATACCAGACTCCATTCCTACGAACTGCACAACACCTGTTGTTTCAGTAACGATTGGGTGGGTGTGCGGATCCCACTTAGCAACCACAGCACCAGGGGCTACAACATCATCTTCCTGCACAGAAATAACAGCACCGTAGGGAAGTTTATAACGCTCACGCTCACGACCAAACTCATCAGCAATCGCCAACTCTCCTGAACGTGATACTGCTACTAGACTGCCATCAGCACGGGTGACATGCTTGAGGTTAATTAAGCGAACTGAACCGCCGTTTTTGACCTGGACACTGTCTGCTGCCGAAGTACGACTTGCCGCACCACCAATGTGGAACGTACGCATCGTCAACTGAGTACCCGGCTCACCAATCGACTGAGCAGCAATAACACCCACTGCTTCGCCCTGATTGACCTCATGGCCGCGCGCTAGGTCACGACCATAGCACTTAGCACAGATACCGTGACGCGTCTCACAGGTAATCGGAGAGCGCACTACGACTTCATCAATGCTGTTGTTTTCAATGAACTCAACCCAGCTCTCATCAATCAGCGTATCGATTGGAATAAGAACTTCATCACTGCCCGGTTTGAGTACATCTTGAGCAATAACACGACCCAGAACGCGATCACCCAATGGATCAACGACGTCACCACCTTCAATATGCGGTGTCATCACCAGACCGTCATCAGTACCACAGTCGACTTGGGTCACTACCAAGTCTTGCGCAACGTCAACTAGACGACGGGTCAAGTAACCTGAGTTAGCTGTTTTCAATGCGGTATCAGCCAGACCTTTACGCGCACCGTGGGTCGAAATAAAGTACTGCAGTACGTTTAGACCTTCACGGAAGTTTGCGGTAATCGGTGTTTCGATAATTGAGCCATCTGGCTTAGCCATCAGACCACGCATACCCGCCAACTGACGGATCTGAGCTGCTGAACCTCGAGCACCTGAGTCAGCCATCATATACATCGAGTTAAACGATTCTTGACTGACGGTATTGCCGTCACGGTCAACCACAGGCTCAGTCGACAGGTTAGTCATCATCGCCTTCGATACTTCATCGTTAGCTTTTGACCACAAGTCGATGACCTTGTTGTACTTCTCACCCTGGGTTACTAGACCTGAGGCGTATTGCTTTTCAATTTCTTTAACTTCTTCGATGGCGCGATCAATAATCGTGACTTTTTCATCAGGAATAACAAAGTCATTCACACCGATCGATACACCAGAAATCGTTGAGAAGGCAAAACCGCTGTACATCAACTGGTCAGCAAATATCACCGTTTCTTTGAGTCCAACCATGCGGTAGCATTGATTGATCAAGTTAGAAATGGCTTTTTTCTTCATTGGCTGGTTAACCAATGAGTAAGGTAGACCTTTTGGAACAATCTGGAACAACAACGCACGACCAACAGTCGTATCAACGATACTGGTGTTATGGGTTACGCTGCCATCACGACTGTTAACCGCTTCAGTGATTCGCACTTTAACTTTAGCGTGCAATGATGCATCACCGGAACGGTAGACACGGTCAACTTCTTGCAAGTCAGCAAAAATGCGCCCTTCACCCTTAGCGTTAATCGCTTCACGGGTCATATAGTACAAGCCAAGAACAACGTCTTGTGACGGTACGATAATCGGCTCACCGTTGGCGGGTGACAGGATGTTGTTGGTTGACATCATTAACACGCGCGATTCGAGCTGTGCTTCCAACGTCAACGGAACGTGTACAGCCATTTGGTCACCGTCAAAGTCGGCGTTATAGGCCGCACAGACTAACGGGTGCAATTGAATGGCTTTACCTTCAATTAGAACCGGCTCAAACGCCTGAATACCAAGACGGTGCAAAGTTGGTGCACGGTTTAACAGTACGGGGTGTTCGCGAATCACATCCGCTAACACGTCCCATACTTCTGGTAATTCACGCTCAACCATTTTCTTCGCTGCTTTAATGGTTGTGGCTAAACCGCGTTGCTCAAGCTTTCCGAAAATAAACGGTTTAAATAACTCAAGCGCCATTTTCTTCGGCAAACCGCACTGGTGCAAGCGCAATGCCGGACCCACCACGATCACTGAACGACCGGAGTAGTCAACCCGCTTACCCAGCAAGTTTTGGCGGAAACGACCTTGCTTACCTTTGATCATGTCAGCCAAAGATTTCAATGGGCGTTTGTTACTGCCGGTAATCGCACGGCCACGACGACCATTATCGAGCAGCGCATCCACTGATTCTTGCAGCATACGCTTTTCGTTACGCACGATGATGTCAGGTGCCGACAGGTCTAACAGACGCTTTAAACGGTTATTACGGTTGATCACGCGACGGTATAAGTCGTTTAGATCAGAGGTGGCAAAGCGACCACCGTCCAGTGGTACCAATGGGCGTAAATCAGGTGGCAGTACTGGCAGAACAGTCAGCACCATCCACTCAGGCTTATTGCCTGAACCGTAGAAGGCTTCCATCAGCTTTAAACGCTTAGAGAGCTTCTTAATTTTGGTTTCTGAGTTGGTTTGCGGAATTTCTTCACGCAAGCTATTGATCTCATACTCAAGATCAATTTCCATCAGCAACTCGCGAACAGCTTCAGCACCCATACGGGCATCAAAATCATCACCAAACTCTTCTAAGGCATCAAAGTACTGCTCATCATTGAGCAACTGGCCTTTTTCAAGCGTGGTCATACCTGGGCTGATTACAACATAGCTTTCAAAATACAACACGCGCTCAATATCACGCAGAGTCATATCTAGCAACAAACCAATACGACTTGGCAGTGATTTCAAAAACCAAATATGCGCACAGGGTGAAGCAAGATCAATGTGCGCCATGCGCTCACGTCGAACTTTAGACAGCGCTACTTCAACGCCGCACTTCTCGCAAATTACACCACGGTGCTTGAGACGCTTATATTTACCGCATAAGCACTCGTAGTCTTTGACTGGACCAAAAATCTTGGCACAGAACAGGCCGTCACGCTCAGGCTTAAATGTGCGATAGTTAATAGTCTCTGGTTTTTTAACTTCACCAAAGGACCATGAGCGAATCATTTCTGGAGAGGCGAGCGTAATCTTAATCGCATCAAACTCTTCAACTTGGCTCTGGTTTTTTAATAAATTTAGTAAATCTTTCAAGGCCTTTCCTCCTGACGGAGCGGGGAGCGGGTATCTCTACACCGCTCCTAATACGCACGCGTGTTAAACGGTTTCCAGTTCGATATCGATACCGAGCGAACGAATTTCTTTGATCAGTACGTTGAAAGACTCTGGCATGCCAGGCTCCATACGGTGATCTCCGTCTACAATGTTTTTATACATTTTAGTCCGGCCGTTCACGTCATCCGATTTCACGGTCAACATTTCTTGCAGAGTATATGCGGCACCGTATGCTTCCAGTGCCCACACCTCCATCTCACCAAAGCGCTGTCCACCGAACTGTGCTTTACCGCCCAGAGGCTGCTGTGTAACAAGACTGTATGAACCGGTGGAACGCGCATGCATTTTGTCATCGACCAAGTGGTTCAACTTCAAGATATACATGTAACCAACCGTCACTGGACGATCAAATGCATTACCGGTACGGCCGTCATACAGAGTCATCTGGCCACTTTCTGGTAGATCAGCAAGCTTAAGCATTGCTTTAATTTCTTGCTCTTCAGCACCATCGAACACTGGGGTAGCCATTGGCACACCACCACGCAAGTTATTTGAAAGCTCAAGAATCTCATCATCAGTCAAGCTATCGAGATCGACCCGGTCCTCATCAGCACCACCGATTTCGTTGTAGATCTGATGCAAGAATGCGCGCAGCTCACTCACTTTGCGTTGTTCTTCCAGCATACGGTTGATCTTTTCACCCAAACCTTTAGCCGCAAGGCCCAAGTGAGTTTCAAGAATCTGTCCGACGTTCATACGCGATGGAACACCCAGCGGGTTCAGTACGATATCTACAGGTACACCATCAGCATCATGCGGCATGTCTTCGACAGGCATAATCACTGATACCACACCTTTGTTACCGTGACGACCGGCCATCTTATCGCCCGGCTGAATGCGACGTTTAATTGCCAGATAAACTTTAACAATTTTCTGCACGCCAGGTGCTAAATCATCACCTTGTTGCAGTTTGCGTTTTTTATCTTCGAACTTCTCGTCCAACAACTTACGGCGATCTGACAAATACGCTTGAGCTTTTTCAAGTTGCTCATTGAGCGCATCTTCTGCCATACGCAATTTGAACCACTGGCCGTGCTCGATCCCATCAAGAATTTCATTGGTCAGCTCGGTGCCTTTCTTAACCCCAGCACCGCCCTCTGCTTTGCCGCCCACTAAGTGGTTACGTAAACGCTCAAAGGTTGCTCCCTCAACGATACGGAATTCTTCATTCAAATCTTTACGGATTTCATCCAACTGTGATTTTTCAATCGACAAGGCACGGGCATCACGCTCAACACCATCACGGGTGAAGACCTGAACATCAATAATGGTACCTTTAGTGCCGGTTGGAACGCGCAGTGACGTATCTTTAACGTCAGACGCTTTTTCACCAAAAATAGCTCGCAAGAGTTTCTCTTCTGGAGTCAGCTGGGTCTCGCCTTTTGGCGTTACTTTACCCACCAGAATATCGCCCGCTTCAACTTCAGCACCAACATACACAATGCCGGCCTCATCAAGCTTATTCAGCGCGGCTTCACCAACGTTAGGAATATCAGAGGTAATTTCCTCTGCGCCTAATTTAGTGTCGCGCGATACGCAAGTCAGTTCTTGAATATGAATCGTGGTGTAACGATCTTCTTCAGCAACCCGCTCAGACAACAAAATGGAGTCTTCAAAGTTGTAACCGTTCCATGGCATAAATGCCACGCGCATGTTTTGGCCTAATGCAAGCTCACCCATATCAGTGGATGGGCCGTCAGCCATGATATCGCCACGCGTAACAGAATCACCTTTGCGTACTAATGGACGCTGATTGATACAGGTGTTCTGGTTAGAACGGGTGTACTTGGTCAGGTTGTAGATATCTACACCCGCTTCACCGAGCTCAACTTCATCATCATTAACGCGTACAACGATACGACTGGCATCGACCGATTCAATCACACCACCACGGCGCGCAACTTCACACACACCTGAGTCGCGCGCAACGTTGCGCTCCATACCAGTACCAACCAACGGCTTATCAGCACGCAAAGTTGGAACAGCCTGGCGCTGCATATTCGAACCCATCAAAGCACGGTTAGCATCATCGTGCTCAAGGAACGGAATCAATGAAGCAGCAACCGAAACAACTTGCTTCGGCGATACATCCATCAAAGTCACGTCTTCAGGTGCTTTAACAGTGGTTTCGTTGACATGACGAACAGTTACTAAATCTTCAATCAGCTCGTTATTTTCGTTCATCAATGCTGAAGCTTGGGCAACAACGTGATCAGCTTCTTCAATCGCCGACAGGAAAATAATTTCGTCAGTGACTTTACCTTCTTTAACGATGCGGTATGGCGTCTCGAGGAAACCATAGCTGTTAGTACGCGCATAAGTTGCCAACGAGTTGATCAAACCAATGTTTGGTCCTTCTGGTGTTTCAACTGGGCAAACACGACCATAGTGGGTCGGGTGTACGTCACGCACTTCAAAGCCAGCACGCTCACGGGTCAAACCACCTGGGCCGAGCGCAGAGACGCGACGTTTGTGGGTAATCTCTGACAGTGGGTTGTTTTGGTCCATAAACTGTGACAGCTGGCTGGAACCGAAGAACTCTTTAACAGCGGCAGCCACAGGCTTAGCGTTAATCAGATCTTGCGGCATTAAGCCTTCGCTTTCTGCCATCGATAGGCGTTCTTTAACCGCACGCTCAACACGTACTAAACCAACACGGAATTGGTTTTCAGCCATTTCTCCAACGCAACGTACGCGGCGGTTACCGAGGTGGTCGATATCATCGACAATACCGTGACCGTTACGAATCGCAACGATGGTTTTTAATACATCAACAATGTCATCTTTACTCAACACGCCTTCGCCCAGAATCTCTGTGCGACCAATGCGGCGGTTAAACTTCATGCGACCGACAGCCGATAGATCATAACGCTCAGAGGCAAAGAACAAGTTTTTAAACAAGTTTTCTGCTGCATCTTTGGTTGGCGGCTCACCAGGACGCATCATACGATAGATTTCTACTAGCGCCTCGAGCTGATTAGTGGTGCCATCAATTTTCAGCGTATCTGAAATAAATGGACCGCAGTCAATGTCATTGGTGTACAGCGCTTCAATCTGTACAACTTGTGCATCAACGACTGTCTGTAGCATTTCAGCCGTCAGCTCAGTATTGCACTCAACCAAAATCTCACCCGTAGCAGGGTGTACGATTGGCTTGGCTGTAGTCACACCAACAATATACTCAGTGGGTACAACTAATTTTTTAATACCCGCTTTTTCTAACTGATTAATGTGCCGAGAAGTAATTCGACGGCCTTCTTCAACGATAACTTTATCTTTATCATCTTGAATATCAAAGGTTGCAATCTCACCGCGCAAACGCTGCGGCACCAGCTCTAGGCTGACTTCATCTGCTGAAACGTGGAATACGTTAGTCGCATAGAAAGCGGCAAGAATTTCTTCTGTGGTATAACCTAGTGCGCGCAACAATACTGAAGCCGGCAACTTGCGGCGACGGTCAATACGTACAAACACACAGTCTTTCGGATCGAATTCAAAATCGAGCCAAGAACCACGGTAAGGAATAACCCGTGCGGAATACAGTAGTTTACCCGAGCTATGTGTTTTACCGCGGTCATGGTCGAAGAACACGCCTGGTGAACGGTGTAGCTGGGAAACAATAACACGCTCAGTACCGTTAATTACAAAGGTACCGTTTTCAGTCATTAATGGAATTTCACCCATATAGACTTCTTGCTCTTTAATATCTTTAATCGCCTTGCTTGAAGATTCGCGGTCAAAAATAATTAAGCGCACTTTTACACGCAGTGGGACTGCATAGGTCACACCACGTAAAGAACATTCTTTAACATCAAATGCGGGTTCGCCTAAGCGATACCCTACGTACTCAAGTGCTGCGTTGCCTGAATAACTAATAATCGGAAATACCGATTTAAAGGCTGCGTGCAGGCCAATATCACGGAACTGCTCCTTGCTCACGCCAGTCTGCAGAAATTCACGGTAAGAATCTAATTGGATTGCCAGTAGATACGGCACATCCATAACATCCTGCAGCTTGCTAAAGTCCTTGCGGATACGTTTTTTCTCAGTATATGAGTAAGCCATCAGCGTTCCCCAGCTTGGTAACCTGCCTGTTGGATACTTCCGGCGGAAATATCCAGTAAATCGTGCAAACATTTATTTTTCAGCGCACTCTTGAGTTCTGCTTGCAGCATCCACTCATAAGAGCTAGAACAGAAAAAGGCCGGTGACATTAGCCACCAGCCATCAGCCCTTTGCGCAGGCTGTTATGCAACATCTAGCTTATTTAAGCTCGACTTTAGCACCTGCATCTTCCAGCGTTTTAACAGCTGCTTCAGCTTCGTCTTTTGATACATCTTCTTTAACAACGCCTGGCGCGCCATCAACAACAGCTTTAGCCTCTTTCAGACCTAAACCTGTTAATTCGCGAACTGCTTTAATCACGTTAACTTTCTTGTCGCCAGCTTCTAACAGCATAACGGTGAATTCAGTTTGCTCTTCAGCAGCAACAGCAACAGCAGCAGCAGGACCTGATGCAGCAGCAGCAGTCACGCCAAATTTTTCTTCCATTGCAGTGATCAGTTCAACAATCTGCATTACTGACATTTCTGAAACGGCGTTAAGAATATCTTCGTTAGTAAGAGCCATGACTCTATGCTTCCTATATTGGTGATGACTTAATTAAGCCACCAAAATCAAAATTTTGTGTAAAGAGCGAAAGCTTAAGCTGCTTCTGCTTCTTTCTGGTCGCGAACTGCTGCCAAAGTACGAGCCAGCTTGCTGGTCGCGCCTTGCATAACACTCATCAACTGAGAAACCGCTTCGTCGAATGTTGGCAAAGTTGCCAATACGTCGATTTGGTTGGCTGCAATCAAGTTACCTTCAAAAGCGGCTGCTTTGATCTCAAACTTATCCTGACCTTTAGCAAATTCCTTGAAAATACGAGCAGCTGCGCCCGGATGATCATTAGAAAAAGCAATTAAGGTCGGGCCTGTGAACACGTCATTAAGGATCTCATACTGAGTTCCTGTAACAGCGCGACGCAGTAATGTATTACGTACCACACGTACATATACACCTGCTTCACGAGCCTCTTTACGGAGTCCGGTCATAGCGCTTACTTTTACGCCGCGGGCATCAACCACAACAGCGGAAAGGGCAGCTTGGGCAGCCTCGTTGACTTCAGCGACGATAGCTTTCTTGTCTTCGAGTCTAATTGCCACGGGTTTTACTCCTGCTTGTTTCATTTCACTCAGTGAACTGAGTATCTATTTGGTGTCTGATTCAAAAATGAATCGGGAGCACCATCTACGTAGGCTGATATGTACTCGACATATATATTAAGACTAAGTCACCTACGGTCTTTGACGGCCCCCGCTAAGCAGGGACCCCAAAATTGTCAGCGCAACTGTTACTTAACGGCTTCTAGGCTTGACTGATCAATAATCAGACCAGGACCCATAGTGCTGCTTAGTGTTACACGCTTTACATAAATGCCTTTTGATGAAGAAGGCTTCAAGCGGCGTAACTCAGCCAATAACGCTTCAGCGTTTTGCTTGAGTTTAGCGGGCTCAAAATCAATCTGACCAATTGCAGCATGGATAATACCGTTCTTGTCAGTACGGAAACGCGCTTGACCTGCTTTAGCATTGTTAACTGCAGTGGCAACATCAGGCGTCACGGTACCTACTTTAGGGTTAGGCATTAGACCACGTGGGCCCAACACTTGACCTAACTGACCAACAACGCGCATTGCATCTGGAGAAGCAATAACAACGTCATAGTTCAGGTCACCGGCTTTCATTTCTGCAGCCAGATCATCCATACCTACTTTATCCGCACCGGCAGCCAAAGCTGCTTCAGCAGCTGGGCCTTGCGCAAACACAGCAACGCGAACAGTTTTACCTGTACCGTTAGGCATTACAGTAGCACCACGTACAACTTGGTCAGATTTACGCGGATCAACACCAAGATTGATTGCGATATCAACTGACTCTTTAAACTTGATCGTAGACAGCTCGCCTAACAAACTTGCTGCTTCTTCAAAAGAATACTGCTTGCCAGGCTGCACTTTAGCTGCAATAGCTTGTTGACGCTTTGAAAGCTTAGACATTATACGCCCTCCACAGTCAAGCCCATGCTGCGCGCAGAGCCAGCGATGGTACGAACAGCAGCATCAAGTCCAGCAGCTGTTAAGTCAGCATCTTTAACCTGTGCAATTTCTTCTAGTTGCGCACGCGTCACAGTACCCACTTTCTGGGTATTTGGACGCGCTGAACCAGCAGATACACCAGCAGCTTTTTTCAATAACACTGCAGCTGGAGTACTTTTAGTTTCAAACGTAAAGCTACGATCGCTGTAAACAGTAATGATTACGGGTGTCGGTAGACCTGGCTCAACGCCTTGAGTTTTTGCGTTAAACGCCTTACAAAACTCCATAATATTCACACCATGTTGACCCAACGCTGGACCAACTGGTGGCGAAGGGTTCGCCTGACCTGCTTTAACTTGCAGCTTAATATAAGCTTGAATCTTTTTAGCCATGATTTGCTCCGACGGGTATAACGCCTTACGGCTTCCCAGTAATGTATTTCACAATCCTTTGACAAAAAAACCCCGCAACTAAAAGCTGCAGGGCAACATCCATACTATTATTAGACTTTCTCTACCTGACTGAACTCTAGCTCTACAGGTGTCGAACGTCCAAAAATGAGAACAGCAACTTGAATACGACTCTTCTCATAGTTAACTTCTTCAACAACACCATTAAAGTCAGCAAATGGACCATCATTGACACGCACGGTCTCACCTGGCTCAAACAATGTTCTGGGACGCGGCTTATCACCACTGTCTTCAACACGACGCAAAATAGCATCAGCTTCTTTTTCGGTTATAGGCGCAGGTTTAGCTGCAGTACCACCAATAAAGCCGAGCACACGCGGCGTATCTTTAATTAAGTGCCATGCAGCTTCAGTCATCTCAACCTGAACCAACACATAGCCTGGAAAGAATTTTCGCTCGCTTTTCCTTTTCTGGCCATTTCTCATTTCAACAACTTCTTCAGTTGGAACAAGAACATCACCAAACACATCTTCCATTTCAGCGAACTTAATACGCTCAAGTAAATGGCGCATCACTTGTTTTTCATAGCCTGAATAGGCGTGAACTACATACCAACGCTTAGCCACAGAGCACCCTTAACCTACAATCAATGAGACAAGCCAGCCAAGGAAGGAATCAAGCCCCCACAGCAAGAGCGCCATTATTAAAACAACAACAACAACAATTAATGTTGTCTGCGTAGTTTCTTGCCTGTTCGGCCAAACAACTTTACGTATTTCAGCACGTGAATCTTTTGCCAAAGTAAGCAAAGCCTGCCCTTTTGCTGTTTTTGTTGCAATAAAAAAAGCAACGGCACTGAGAGCAACTAGACCTAAAACGCGATATAGAATTGATTCAGACGCAAAGTACTGATTACCCACAACGCCAACTACAACTAGCGCCACAACAATCAACCACTTAACAGAATCTAAACGACTTGCTTTGGATTCAGTTTTTGCATTCATTACTTAGAATCCTAAATTGGAATGCCAGCTATTATATTAAAGCTGGCAGGCCAGGAGGGAATCGAACCCCCAACCTACGGTTTTGGAGACCGTCGCTCTGCCAATTGAGCTACTGGCCTAGAACATTGCTAGGCCAGCTATTATGCCGACCTAGACCAATTAATTCAAGCCTTATGCAATAATTTTTGCAACAACACCAGCACCAACGGTACGACCACCTTCGCGAATCGCGAAACGCAGACCGTCTTCCATGGCGATTGGCGCAATCAGGGTAACGTCAAGTTTAACGTTATCACCTGGCATTACCATTTCGATGCCTTCTGGCAGCTCACAGCTTCCGGTTACGTCTGTGGTACGGAAGTAGAACTGTGGACGGTAGCCCTTAAAGAATGGAGTGTGACGTCCGCCTTCTTCTTTAGACAACACGTAGATCTCTGCTTCGAAACGGGTGTGCGGCTTGATTGAACCAGGCTTGGCCAATACTTGACCACGCTCGATATCTTCACGCTTAGTACCACGCAACAGAACACCAACGTTCTCACCTGCACGACCTTCGTCAAGCAACTTACGGAACATTTCAACACCGGTACAGGTGGTTTTCACGGTGTCTTTCAGACCGATGATTTCAACTTCTTCACCAACTTTAATGATTCCACGCTCAACACGACCAGTAACAACCGTACCGCGACCTGAGATAGAGAATACGTCTTCAATTGGCATCAAGAATGTTTGGTCAATTGCACGTACTGGCTCTGGAATGTAAGAGTCTAATGTCTCTACCAGAGTTTTAACTGCAGTTGTACCGTGACCGTTCTCATCACGACCTTCCAACGCCATCAGCGCTGAACCGATAATGATTGGCGTGTCATCACCTGGGAAATCGTACATGCTGAGAAGCTCACGCACTTCCATTTCAACCAACTCTAACAACTCTTCGTCGTCAACCATGTCGGCTTTGTTCAGGAATACTACGATGTACGGAACACCAACCTGACGTGACAGCAAGATATGCTCACGCGTCTGAGGCATAGGGCCATCAGCAGCTGAACAAACAAGAATAGCGCCGTCCATCTGAGCAGCACCAGTAATCATGTTTTTAACGTAGTCAGCGTGACCTGGGCAGTCAACGTGCGCGTAGTGACGGTTCGGAGAATCGTACTCTACGTGTGACGTGTTAATAGTGATACCACGTGCTTTTTCTTCAGGCGCGTTATCGATTTGGTCGTAACCTTTCGATGCACCGCCGCCGCCCCATACTTCAGCGCAAACACGAGTCAGTGCAGCTGTCAGTGTGGTTTTACCATGGTCAACGTGACCAATGGTACCAACGTTCAGGTGCGGTTTATTACGTTCAAATTTTTCCTTAGCCATTGCTACCACCCTCTGATTAAGCGCACTTATTTTAGTAAACACATACAAGAAAGGCAGATATATACATATCTGCCTTTATTTACACAATGGAGCTCATGAGCGGAGTTGAACCGCTGACCTCACCCTTACCAAGGGTGTGCTCTACCAACTGAGCTACATGAGCGAATCACTACAAAAGCAATTGGAGCGGGTAGCGGGAATCGAACCCGCATCATCAGCTTGGAAGGCTGAGGTTCTACCACTAAACTATACCCGCTTTTGCATTTGCTTAAAATATGGTGGAGGGAGAAGGATTCGAACCTTCGAAGTCGTAGACGTCAGATTTACAGTCTGATCCCTTTGGCCGCTCGGGAACCCCTCCTTAAGCGAGGCGACATCATCCTCCATACCGACTTTTATGTCAAGCCAATTTAAACAAATTTGTAGGTTTTATATTAAAAACATCATATTTCAACTTACAGCTTTAGTTTTTCCTGCGACATGAACAAATGCTGCATATCTGAAAAATCGCCTACCAGCTGCTTTAATAGCACCTCGTCTACTAAACGTCGAGCGCTTGGCTCAATAACAACCCAATACAAACGTTGCGATCTCTCTACAGCTCTTATTGATGGCTCATACCCAGCTGCGCTCATTCGCTCGGCAACACCTTGCGCTGAATCTTCACGCGAAAACATTCCCAAAGAAATACCATTACTTAAATCACCGGTAGTAATTAAATAGCCGTCAATCTTACGTGCCTGCAACTCCTTAAGCTGCCTGACAGCTGCTTGCCTAGATGGCAACGGCTGCAAATAGATCCAATACTCAACATCAACCTGGCTATCTAATGCCGTGACTCGCGAATCTATATCCAAGCTTATCAGTCGCTGCTGTAATCTTTGCGCTAGACCTTCATCACCGAAACCACCTAAAAGCATAACCTCTTGCTCTACAGCTTCATTCTTTAGCGCCTTGCTGTCTAGTCCGCCCGTCTCGCTAAGCAGCTTTACTTGATCAGCGTAAAACGACCTTTCCTTTGCGATCACCTGCAATGACTCATCACCAACGCTGACCCTCTGCTGGCTCCAAAAAAAATAAAATGCATTTATTATAACCAAACCTAAAAATATCCAGCGCATGGTTTTACTCCTTTGCAACATAGGGGCAGGCAATCGCTAAACCTGTGAAGACCAAATCCTCCTCTAGCACAGCATCACCCGTGACATCAAAAACTAACGCGCTATCACCTCCCGTGCAGAGCACTGAGAATGATGAACCCAATAGTACTTGAGCCAGCTTTAACTGCTCACTGATAAAACCACGGAACATCGCCCCAACACCAACATCCACAGCTGTTTGAGTATTGTCACCCAACAGCGTCTTGTTATCATACACAGGAGCAGAAATATCAAATGAAAGCTGCGTACCATGCTGCAGAACGGCACGCAGCATTTTAAATCCTGGCGCAATACAGCCACCCATATGTCGCCCATCAGCTGTAACGTAGTCCACAGTCACTGCAGTTCCACAATCAATAATTACGCACGCATGCTGAACCCTGCTATAGGCAGCAACAATTGCAAGCCAACGATCAACCCCTAGCTTATTGGCATGCAAATAACCATTAGTCACACCTGCAGTTTTTTTTAATGACTGCGCATACTCTATTACAACACCGTAGCTGTTTTCTATAAGCGCGGAGAGTTGTACATTCTCAACAGCCGCCCGCACTGAACATGCCCGGCAAAATACAAGCTCTACACATCCAGCCCTTTGCAATGACGGCAACAATTCTTGCCAGCTTTTTACCACACCTCTAACAAGGCACTCGAATGTCACATCATCCAGCAAGCGCCATTTAAGTCGAGTATTACCATAATCAATTTCAAGTATCATTCTGCAACCTAAGGCTAAGTTCGCCACCTAAATACTTGCATTCTTGCCCATCAACTAACAAGCAGATCTCTCCCTTGTCACCAATGCCAACTATTTGCCCTGTCACAAAATCATTGCCGGTATGCAAAACAGCATTGCGACCCTGCCATGCATGCGCAGAGAGCCATTCAGCTCGCATCCTGTGAAAGCCATATTTTTTTTGCTTTTCAAGGTAGCCGCCCAACTCTTCTAGAACAATTTTAGCGAACAGTTCGCGATCTATGTTAGATCCAGTTTCCTTATTGAGCGAAGTCCATTCCTGATCAATACCAACAAACGAATCAAGCATATTAAGATTGACGCCTATACCAATAACCACGTGACACAACTCAACTGGATCACCAATTAATTCAAGCAGAATACCCGCCACTTTACGCTCATCAATCAAGATATCATTAGGCCATTTCAACTGCGCATCGATGCCGCTAATACGTTTGATAGTTTTAAGCACCACAAGCCCAACCACTAAGCTCAGCCCATCAATTTGATTAAGCCCCTCAGTGACAGGCCATACATAAGATAAATATAGATTCTGCGCAAAAGGACTGACCCACTGTCTTCCGCGCCGCCCCTTTCCTAGAGTCTGATGCTCAGCAAATACAACCAAGGGTGCAGCATTGTTAGACAACAAGTGCTTAGCTTGATCATTGGTAGATTCAATTGAGCCATAGATGAATACAGGCAACATTGGAAATGCACACTGAATAGCATCATGCCTTAATAGCGCTAGCGGCTGCACGAGCCGATAACCTTTTCCCTGTACACTTTGCACAGGAACACCCAGATCTTTAGTAATACGCTGCAATCTCTTCCAAACTGCAGCGCGACTAATACCGAGCTTATCCCCCAAGTCACTACCTGAGTGAAAACCACCATCTGCTAATAACGCCAACAAATCAAACATATCACTCTGACACTCACTTATCATGAAACTGTATTATGTTTCAATTTTCATACGTAGTCGTCATTAATATTCAACTCGTCTAAGCTTCATTGAGTAGCTCTTAAGCCCACAACAACTGTCCCACCCTGTCAGCACAATACACTCTACAAGGCATTGCACACGCCATCTGAACAAAACAAGTGGGTTTGGCTTGGGCTTTTCGGTCAAGACCGATGTTGCCAAATCCCAGACCAATGGTTCGGTTGGCGAGTACGGTTGGGGCGGTCTGGCTAGCACCAATTTCTTTATCGATCCGCTTGAAGAGCTGGTAATGATCTTTATGACGCAACTTATTCCTTCTTCAGCCTATCCGATTCGCCAAGAGTTGCGTGCTATCGTTAACGGTGCACTGATATAAAGCGCAGCGAACCATATGATTCTATTTGAACGGGACTCTTTACAAGCGTTTCAGCTGACCTACTAAAAACAGGCCCTTCAATTCTGTACGCAAGTACATTGCTGGCTTGTCGCCGGCTTAAGTAGCCTAATAAGTATTAAGCTCTGTTCTTTGACTAGCTCCGTAATGAATGCCTTGCACCGAGGTTCAAGCCTTACGGGCTTATCGGCGACAGAAGAGTTATAGCGCAGTACCCAGGACTTAACTCATTGCAGTTGCAGCAGTTAGTTGAGTCGTAGAAACAGCACGACCATTGAACGCTAGTTAACTTACTTTATTGCAAGCATAAAAAAACCCCAGATCATTTCTGATCTAGGGTTTTGTGTTTAAGCTTGACAATGACCTACTCAGATTCGCACCATCCATGGTGCTCACCCTTCGGGCAGCCTGCGGCTGTCCAAACACGTTCCTGACGCGTTTGTCACATGGGGCTTCGCGCCCGTTATACAGTGACTGAAGTTCATTTTGGATAAGCCAAAAAAAAGGCTACCAATTAGGGTAGCCTTTCTTATTTGGCGCTTGACAATGACCTACTCTCACATGGGGAAACCCCACACTACCATCGGCGATGCATCGTTTCACTTCTGAGTTCGGGATGGGATCAGGTGGTTCCAACGCTCTATGGTCGTCAAGCAATTCTTTCTGAGGAGCCGTTTCTCACTTTCGTGATCATCGTCTTCTCGAATTAGGCATGTAATAGTATCAGCTTATTTGTGCGTCTTGCAAACTTTCGGTCACAATTCGTCTTCCCAAATTGTTTGGGTGTTATATGGTCAAGCCTCACGGGCAATTAGTATTGGTTAGCTCAATGCCTCACAGCACTTACACACCCAACCTATCAACCTTGTAGTCTTCAAGGGCCCTTCAGGGAGCTTAAAGCTCCAGTGAGATCTCATCTTGAGGCAAGCTTCCCGCTTAGATGCTTTCAGCGGTTATCTCTTCCGAACATAGCTACCCGGCAATGCCACTGGCGTGACAACCGGAACACCAGAGGTTCGTCCACTCCGGTCCTCTCGTACTAGGAGCAGCCCCTCTCAAATCTCAAACGTCCACGACAGATAGGGACCGAACTGTCTCACGACGTTCTAAACCCAGCTCGCGTACCACTTTAAACGGCGAACAGCCGTACCCTTGGGACCGGCTTCAGCCCCAGGATGTGATGAGCCGACATCGAGGTGCCAAACACCGCCGTCGATATGAACTCTTGGGCGGTATCAGCCTGTTATCCCCGGAGTACCTTTTATCCGTTGAGCGATGGCCCTTCCATACAGAACCACCGGATCACTAAGACCTACTTTCGTACCTGCTCGACTTGTTGGTCTCGCAGTTAAGCGCGCTTTTGCCTTTATACTCTACGACCGATTTCCGACCGGTCTGAGCGCACCTTCGTACTCCTCCGTTACTCTTTAGGAGGAGACCGCCCCAGTCAAACTACCCACCATACACTGTCCTCGATCCGGATAACGGACCAGAGTTAGAACCTCAAAGTTGCCAGGGTGGTATTTCAAGGTTGGCTCCACTGCAACTAGCGTCACAGCTTCAAAGCCTCCCACCTATCCTACACAAACAACTTCAAAGTCCAGTGCAAAGCTATAGTAAAGGTTCACGGGGTCTTTCCGTCTTGCCGCGGATACACTGCATCTTCACAGCGATTTCAATTTCACTGAGTCTCGGGTGGAGACAGCGCCGCCATCGTTACGCCATTCGTGCAGGTCGGAACTTACCCGACAAGGAATTTCGCTACCTTAGGACCGTTATAGTTACGGCCGCCGTTTACTGGGGCTTCGATCAAGAGCTTCGCTTACGCTAACCCCATCAATTAACCTTCCAGCACCGGGCAGGCGTCAGACCCTATACGTCCACTTTCGTGTTTGCAGAGTCCTGTGTTTTTAATAAACAGTCGCAGCGGCCTGGTATCTTCGACTAGCAAAGGCTTACGTAGTAAATACTTCACCCTCACCAGCGCACCTTCTCCCGAAGTTACGGTGCCATTTTGCCTAGTTCCTTCACCCGAGTTCTCTCAAGCGCCTTGGTATTCTCTACCCAACCACCTGTGTCGGTTTGGGGTACGGTTCCTAATTATCTGAAGCTTAGAAGATTTTCTTGGAAGCATGGCATCAACCACTTCGCATTCTAAAGAACGCTCGTCATCAGCTCTCGGCATTAACAAGATCCCGGATTTACCTAAGATCTCTGCCTACCACCTTAAACAGGGACAACCAACGCCCTGATGGCCTAGCCTTCTCCGTCTCTCCATCGCAATAATTAGAAGTACGGGAATATTAACCCGTTTTCCATCGACTACACTTTTCAGTCTCGCCTTAGGGACCGACTCACCCTGCGTCGATTAACGTTGCGCAGGAAACCTTGGTTTTTCGGCGTGAGTGTTTTTCACACTCATTATCGTTACTCATGTCAGCATTCGCACTTGTGATACCTCCAGCAAGCTTCTCAACTCACCTTCAACGGCTTACACAACGCTCCTCTACCACATGTTCAAAGAACATGTCCGTAGCTTCGGTGTATGGTTTGAGCCCCGTTACATCTTCCGCGCAGGCCGACTCGACTAGTGAGCTATTACGCTTTCTTTAAAAGATGGCTGCTTCTAAGCCAACTTCCTAGCTGTCTAAGCCTTCCCACATCGTTTCCCACTTAACCATAACTTTGGGACCTTAGCTGACGGTCTGGGTTGTTTCCCTTTCCACAACGGACGTTAGCACCCGTAGTGTGTCTCCCGTGCTTGCACTTGCTGGTATTCGGAGTTTGCATTGGGTTGGTAAGTCGGGATGACCCCCTAGCCAAAACAGTGCTCTACCCCCAGCAGTGATACACGAGGCGCTACCTAAATAGCTTTCGAGGAGAACCAGCTATCTCCGGGCTTGATTAGCCTTTCACTCCGATCCACAGGTCATCCGCTAGCTTTTCAACGATAGTCGGTTCGGTCCTCCAGTTAGTGTTACCCAACCTTCAACCTGCCCATGGATAGATCGCCCGGTTTCGGGTCTATTCCCAGCGACTGTCGCCCTATTAAGACTCGCTTTCGCTACGCCTCCCCTATTCGGTTAAGCTTGCCACTGAAAATAAGTCGCTGACCCATTATACAAAAGGTACGCAGTCACCTAACAAAGTAGGCTCCCACTGCTTGTACGCATACGGTTTCAGGTTCTATTTCACTCCCCTCTCCGGGGTTCTTTTCGCCTTTCCCTCACGGTACTAGTTCACTATCGGTCAGTCAGTAGTATTTAGCCTTGGAGGATGGTCCCCCCATATTCAGACAAAGTTTCTCGTGCTCCGTCCTACTCGATTTCATGACTAAGAGATTTTCGTATACAGGGCTATCACCCACTATGGCGGCACTTTCCAGAGCCTTCTACTAATCTCTAAGCCACTTAAGGGCTAGTCCCCGTTCGCTCGCCACTACTAAGGGAATCTCGGTTGATTTCTTTTCCTACGGGTACTTAGATGTTTCAGTTCCCCGCGTTCGCCTCTTATACCTATGTATTCAGTATAAGATACCCGACTTACATCGGGTGGGTTTCCCCATTCAGAGATCTCTGGATCAAAGTCTGTTTGCCGACTCCCCAAAGCTTATCGCAGGCTACAACGTCTTTCATCGCCTCTGACTGCCAAGGCATCCACCGTATGCGCTTCTTCACTTGACCATATAACCCCAAGCAATTTGGTTACTGTCTATAACGTGAAGATCGATATTACGCCGAAAATTCGCAATTAAAAAACTCACAAATTTTTACCTTAGCCTAAATAATTACCAGTGAAAGTAACTACCTAGTCTATTTTTACTTCTATCACATGCCTAAATTTTTAAAGAACAGTTCTGGTAAAGACCAGAAATCAATATTCAAACTAACCCTAATTCTAAGGCCATCTAAATATTCATTTCTGAACTTTGCGCGATTGGATAATGGTGGAGCCAAGCGGGATCGAACCGCTGACCTCCTGCGTGCAAGGCAGGCGCTCTCCCAGCTGAGCTATGGCCCCATTGTCTAACTTGTCTTTTTTACTGACTGCTACGTTGCACTTGTCACTTACTCAGTCACATACAGAAGTATGCTCCTTCGTTCGTTCCGGCGTGCGCCTTGCATTCAGCAAAAAATCCGTCGTTATACTTTTCAAACGTCACTTAAAAGCAACATTCAAACGGTACCTTCAAACCCCAGATAATTGCCAGCTATCTAAACCAAAATCTCTTTTGATTTCTTTCACTGATTTTGTGTAAGGCAAGGCATTTAAAGGCGAAGTTTAGTACCACTAAACGAGTCTTTTAAATAACGCAGCATTACGCAAAATTGGTGGGTCTGGGCAGAGTTGAACTGCCGACCTCACCCTTATCAGGGGTGCGCTCTAACCAACTGAGCTACAGACCCAATTATCAAGGGCCTAACAACCCAATCGCTACTACAGAATGAATCAAGCAATTCGTGTGGATACTTATGAAGACGATGATGTCTTCGATTAAGGAGGTGATCCAGCCGCAGGTTCCCCTACGGCTACCTTGTTACGACTTCACCCCAGTCATGAATCACACCGTGGTAACCGTCCTCCCGAAGGTTAGACTAGCTACTTCTGGTGCAACCCACTCCCATGGTGTGACGGGCGGTGTGTACAAGGCCCGGGAACGTATTCACCGCGGCATTCTGATCCACGATTACTAGCGATTCCGACTTCACGCAGTCGAGTTGCAGACTGCGATCCGGACTACGATTGGTTTTATGGGATTAGCTCCGTCTCGCGACTTGGCAGCCCGTTGTACCAACCATTGTAGCACGTGTGTAGCCCTGGCCGTAAGGGCCATGATGACTTGACGTCATCCCCACCTTCCTCCGGTTTGTCACCGGCAGTCTCCTTAGAGTGCCCACCATTACGTGCTGGTAAATAAGGACAAGGGTTGCGCTCGTTACGGGACTTAACCCAACATCTCACGACACGAGCTGACGACAGCCATGCAGCACCTGTGTCTGAGTTCCCGAAGGCACCAATCTATCTCTAGAAAGTTCTCAGCATGTCAAGGCCAGGTAAGGTTCTTCGCGTTGCTTCGAATTAAACCACATGCTCCACCGCTTGTGCGGGCCCCCGTCAATTCATTTGAGTTTTAACCTTGCGGCCGTACTCCCCAGGCGGTCAACTTAATGCGTTAGCTGCGTTACTAAGTCCTCAAGGAACCCAACAACTAGTTGACATCGTTTACGGCGTGGACTACCAGGGTATCTAATCCTGTTTGCTCCCCACGCTTTCGCACCTCAGTGTCAGTATCAGTCCAGGTGGTCGCCTTCGCCACTGATGTTCCTTCCTATATCTACGCATTTCACCGCTACACAGGAAATTCCACCACCCTCTACCATACTCTAGCTCGCCAGTTTTAGAAGCAATTCCCAGGTTGAGCCCGGGGCTTTCACTCCTAACTTAACGAACCACCTACGCGCGCTTTACGCCCAGTAATTCCGATTAACGCTTGCACCCTTCGTATTACCGCGGCTGCTGGCACGAAGTTAGCCGGTGCTTATTCTGTCGGTAACGTCAAAACAGTCAAATATTAGTTAACTGCTCTTCCTCCCAACTTAAAGTGCTTTACAATCCTAAGACCTTCTTCACACACGCGGCATGGCTGGATCAGGGTTGCCCCCATTGTCCAATATTCCCCACTGCTGCCTCCCGTAGGAGTCTGGACCGTGTCTCAGTTCCAGTGTGACTGATCATCCTCTCAGACCAGTTACGGATCGCTGTCTTGGTGAGCCATTACCTCACCAACTAACTAATCCGACCTAGGCTCATCTAATAGCGCAAGGCTCCGAAGAGTCCCCTGCTTTCTCCCGTAGGACGTATGCGGTATTAGCTTACCTTTCGGCAAGTTATCCCCCACTACTAGGCAGATTCCTAGGCATTACTCACCCGTCCGCCGCTCGTCAGCAGAATAGTAAACTACTCTCTGTTACCGCTCGACTTGCATGTGTTAAGCCTGCCGCCAGCGTTCAATCTGAGCCATGATCAAACTCTTCAGTTATATACTGATCGGGTTTTGAGAAAACCCTAAACTTGGCTCAGCAATCGCAAATATCTTTTATTAGTAAACTAAAAAAGACAAAAATAATTCTACAAATTTTCATTCGTTGAATAACTTGTGCTGCTGATAATCTTGCTGACTATCAATCATCTAACACAAGCACCCACACGAATTGCTTGATTCAAATTGTTAAAGAACGTTTCGCTGAGTGTCTCAGCGAGGAGGCGTATTCTACATCCTCCCAAGTAACTGTCAAGGTTTATTTTCTGGAAACTTTGTTTTCGTTTCCGTCCAACTCCTTGTTGCCATCGAGGCTCTTACGCTTCTCTTTGGCAGGCCACGCATTCTACATTAGATCGCGACACTGTCAAGCTGATTTTCAAGTTATTTCCTTAAGAATCAAACTCTTACGTTAAGCTGTGAAACCTTAGTTCGCCTAACGAGGTGCGCATTCTACAGCACAGCACCGACCTGTCAACAGTATTTGTAAAAGAATTCACTTTATCCTGAAATCATCTTAATACGAGCAAAGCTTTTCTTTCCCGCTTGGCACACATGCTCCGCACCCAACTTAAAGACGAACTCACGACTCACTACATTACCATCAACTCGCACACTTCCAGCAGACAGCATATCTCTTGCGCCTGCAGCGTTTTTCACCAGCCCTGCCTTATTCAATACAGCCGCAATAGGCATATCATTTTCCGCTTCCACTTCTATAGTAGGCAAATCCTCTGGAAGCTCACCATCTTGCATGCGATTCCCTGCAGACTTATGTGCATTAGCTGCAGCCTCCTCGCCATGAAAGCGCGCAATCAACTCGCGCGCCAACTCTATTTTAACATCGCGCGGATTAGCGCCCTGCTCTACGCCGACCTTAAGCTGCTCAATCTCTGATGCACCTTTAAAACTCAGCAACTCAAAGTAACGCCAAATCAACTCATCAGGCATCGACAACAACTTGCTATACATTGCACCAGGCGCTTCTTGAATGCCGACATAATTGCCTAATGACTTAGACATCTTCTTAACACCATCCAAACCCTCAAGCAACGGCATTGTTATAATGCACTGCGGCTCTTGACCGTAAGCACGCTGCAACTCACGCCCCATCAGCAGATTGAATGTCTGATCTGTACCGCCAATTTCGATATCAGCCTTTAAAGCAACCGAATCGTAACCTTGTATCAGCGGATATAAAAACTCATGAATAGCTATGGGCTGCTGGGTCGTATAGCGATTACTAAAATCTTCACGCTCAAGCATGCGTGCCACAGTGTAATGCGACGCTAAACGAATAAAATCTGCAGGACTTAACTTCTCTAACCAAGTCGAGTTAAAAACGACCTCGGTCTTACTCTCATCAAGAATCTTAAAGACTTGCTGCTTATATGTCTCCGCATTGGTAAGCACTTGCTCTTGAGTCAACGGCGGCCTTGTTGCGCTTTTACCGCTTGGATCACCAATCATGCCAGTGAAATCACCAATCAGGAAAATCACCTGATGCCCTAGATCTTGTAGCATGCGCAACTTATTAAGAAGAACAGCGTGACCGAGATGCAAATCAGGTGCAGTAGGGTCAAAACCCGCCTTCACTTTCAGCGACTGATTACGCTTTAGCTTTTCAATAAGCTCTTGCTCAACAATAACGCTGTCTGCGCCACGCTTGATAATGGCCAATTGCTCTTCAACGGCTTTCATGTTTACGACACCAGTTTTTCAAAGGATGGATAACAGAACAGGTTACAATATATGGAACTAAAAACAAATTACCCGCTCTGAAAGCAAATACTTTAGTAGACAATATGCGCACAATTACGCCAAAAAGCTGACGCAGTGCAAGTAATGGACTCTACACACTTGCAGCAAGGGGCTTTTACTTATATTTTACACAATCGCTCATAGCAGACCAACATGACCATGATGCAAAATAATATTCCGACACAGAAAATTTACCCAAAGCGCCACCTGCTTGCGGCAAGTGGCGTTGCTTTATTTTGTCTAGCGCTAATTGTTTACCCTTCTCGCGAAGTGGAAGCGAAAAAGACTTTTATCAATATTGAATTAGAAGAACAAATAGCCGAGCAAGTCACAAAAACACCGGCAAGTGACGCTCAACAATCAGCAGGCACGCTCACCTCAGCACTGCCAGCTCTTGAAGCAGCTACGACTGCAGTATTAACAGTTAAGGCCGAATCAACTCCAGCTACTACAGCCTCAACCGTTACAATCAAGGACGAGCCAGCACCAACAGCAGAGCCCCTTGAGCAAACGAAAGAATTCACTGTTAGCAGCGGCGACACGCTCTCTGTACTTTTTGCTAAGGCAGAGCTCGGCAACAGTTTAATGCATAAGATCCTTGACACCAACAAGGATGCCAAGCGCTTTGCCAACTTAAAAGTAGGCCAAACAATTTCTTTTAAGCTCGATGAAAATCAAGAGCTACAATCAATCAGCAGCCCCATTAGTGCTATAGAAACAATTCATTTAGAAAAGCAACCTGACACAGAGTCTTTTTCATTTCGTAAAGAAGTAGCGACCACCCAGATCAGCGAAAAACATGCCGAAGGTACTATCAAGGGCGCCTTACTGTCTGCTACGGCAGAAGCTGGGCTGCCTTACGGGCTCGCAATCAATATGGCGAATATCTTTGGCTACGACATCGACTTTGCACAAGACTTGCGCAGCGGCGATCGCTTTGAGTTGATCTACGAAGAGAAAACCTTAGACGGTAAAGCAGTCGGCACAGGCAATATACTCAGCGCTCGCTTTACCAATAGAGGCAAAGTTTATACTGCTGTACGTTATACTGACAAAAACGGCAATTCAAGCTACTACAACGCTGACGGCTCAAGCTTACGTAAAGCCTTTATTCGCACACCAGTAGACTTCGCGCGTATCAGCTCACGCTTTTCTAATGGCCGCAAACATCCAATTTTAAATAAAATCCGTGCACATAAAGGTGTTGACTATGCAGCACCACGAGGCACCCCGATTAAAGCTGCGGGCGATGGTCGCATAGCTCTAGCAGGACGCAAAGGTGGCTACGGTAATACGGTTGTTATTAAACACGGCCAACGCTACCAAACGCTATATGCACATATGCAAGGGTTTGCTAAAGGTATCCGCTCGGGTAGCACAGTTAAACAAGGCCAAATTATCGGCTATATTGGCACAACCGGCTTATCAACTGGCCCACACCTGCATTATGAGTTCAGAGTGAACGGTGTACACGTCGACCCATTAAGTCAAAAGCTACCCGCTGCTGATCCAATCCAAGCATCAGAAAAGAAACGCTTTCTTGAACTTAGCAAAACTTTACTGGCCAAACTTGATGCGCAAAAAGATACGCAGTTAGCACTGAACCAGCAATAAGCATGCTTTACATTGGCATTATGTCTGGCACCAGTCTAGACGGGATCGATATCAGCCTGATTGATATCGATCCTCACCCCTCGCTAATTAACAGCCATTTCGTAGCAATGCCCACCAATCTAAAAAAGCGCTTACTTTCCTTATGCAGTAGCGGTGCTGATGAAATCAATCGCGCAGCTCTCGCAGAACAAGAATGGGCGCGCCTCGCAGCCGAAGGTGTGGCACAACTTCTTACAGACAACAAAATCTCTGCTCAGCAGATTCGCGCCATCGGCAGTCACGGACAAACAATTCGACACGAGCCTGCAAAGCAATTTACCGTACAAATTGGTAGCCCAGCATTACTGGCTGAGTTAACAGGCATTTGTGTTGTGAGCAACTTTCGTCAACGTGACATTGCAGCCGGCGGTCAAGGCGCACCACTGGTGCCAGCCTTCCATGAAATGTTATTTAGCCAACAAGCTAAGCCTTGCGTTGTCTTAAATGTAGGCGGCTTTAGCAATGTCACACTACTTGACGAACAACAAGAAACCAGCGGCTTTGATTGCGGACCTGGCAACGTCTTAATGGATGCCTGGATTCAGCACAAAAAAAACAAACTATTCGACAAAGATGGCGCTTGGGCAGCCAGCGGTACCGCCAACAAAACACTGCTTGAGCATATGCTGCTTGAACCATTTTTCGCAACTCAAGGTCCCAAAAGTACAGGTCGTGAGCTGTTTAATCTAGCGTGGCTAAAGCACTTGCTTGCAGAACAAGACGCTATAAGTGATCAGGACGTACAAGCAACCTTATGTGAATTTACCGCACTAACTATTGCGCAAGCTATTACACAGGCTCAAACACACACCAAATCTGTTTGGGTGTGTGGTGGTGGTGCACATAATCAGGATCTGCTAAAGCGTTTACGCCGATTGATGCCCTCTTGTACCGTTGCCAGTACTGATTCGATTGGCATTTCAGCAGATTGGATGGAGGCTATGGCATTTGCTTGGCTTGCGCATTGCTGCCTTGAAGGCATCCCAAGCAATAGACCTGCAGTCACTGGCGCCAGCGGCTTACGCATACTTGGCGCCATATATCCGGCATAAATTATACTTATATCGAGAAGGATGATCCACAGCCACAGGTCGTCGTCGCGTTCGGATTATTGATCACAAAGCGCGACCCTTCTAGCCCTTCCGTATAATCAACTTCAGCACCGGCTAAGTACTGAAAACTCATTGGATCAATAATCAAACTTACGCCTTCACGATTGATGATCGTGTCATCTTCAGCCATTTCTTCATCAAACGTAAAACCATACTGAAATCCAGAGCAACCGCCTCCAGTGATAAACACACGCAGTTTCAGACGCGGATTACCCTCTTCTTCCACCAATGCTTTAACTTTATTTGCTGCCCCTTGAGTAAACTGCATTGCGGTAGGGACGAAGGACTCAACACTCATTTTACTTTCTCCCAGCATCGCGCTGTAAACAACTATAGGTAATATTATCCGCTTATCCTACCATTAAGGTCAACTATTAACAGTCTTTAAGGAATTAATGCCGCTGAAGCCAGACCACTGCTTTCTTCCAAGCCGAATAGAATATTCATATTTTGCACTGCTTGTCCTGAAGCGCCTTTAACTAAATTATCAATTGCCGACATCACCACCACAACATCACCACCTTGTGGTCGCTGCACAGCAATACGGCACATATTTGCACCTTTCACAGTACGCGTCTGTGGAAACACACCCGCTGGCAACACATCAACAAAGGGCTCATCGCGGTAACGCTGCTCAAACAACGCTTGCAAATCAACATCACGATCAACCACAGTTGCGTACAAGGTTGCATGAATACCACGAATCATTGGCACTAAATGCGGTACAAAGGTCAGCTCGACAGGCTGACCTGCGGCGTGGCGAAGCCCTTGCCTAATCTCAGGTAAGTGACGATGCCCAGTCACGGCGTAAGCCATCATATTCTCTGCAGACTCGCAAAACAGTGAACCCACTTTAGCAGCGCGGCCAGCACCACTCACACCAGAGGCACAGCTGGCAATAATTTGCTTAGTATCAGCAAGGCCTGCCTCAACAAGTGGCAATAAACCCAACTGCACAGCGGTTGGATAACAACCTGGAACAGCTATTAAACGTGCACCTTTAATCGCATCACGATTCACCTCAGGTAATCCGTAAACGGCTTCACCAAGCAAATGTGGAGCGCCGTGCGCCTGACCGTACCACTGCGCCCACTCATCAGCATCTTGCAGACGAAAATCTGCTGACAGGTCAATCACGCGCACACCAGCTTGCAAAATCTCATCCGCTAAACCATGTGCGACACCATGCGGAGTTGCAAAAAACACCACATCGCATGTCGCTAACTGCTCAACCTGTGGAATAGAAAAAACCAACTCAGGATAATTTTCACGCAGATTTGGGTACATATCGGCAACCCGCATACCCTCCTCAGAACGTGAGGTAATAATCTCAACCTGTGCATGCGGATGCAAAGCCAACAGACGCAACAATTCAACACCTGTGTAGCCTGTACCGCCGACGATTGCGACTTTAATCATGCTTGCACCCTCTTTGTTAAAGTAAAATATATGTGTAGCCGCATAACCCGTATTCTACAGATGACACTGCATCATCTGCGTACTACCATGAACACTATTTACTATTGGAGCAGGTTATGACGTATTTGTGGATCAAGGCTTTTCATATTATCGCAGTGGTATGCTGGTTTGCCGGTTTATTTTATTTACCACGCTTATTTGTCTACCACGCAATGAGTACTGATAGCGTAAGCCAAGAACGCTTCACCATCATGGAGCGTAAGCTGTACAGAGGCATTATGCACCCCTCATTGGTTGCTACCCTCGTGCTAGGTATCTATATGCTATATATGAATCCGTCTCTGCTCAAGGCAGGCTGGATGCATATTAAGCTGACGTTATTAGCTCTTCTCATTGCCTATCACTTCTCTCTTGGCGTTATCTATAAGCGCTTTGCACAGGGCTCAAACCAAAAAAGTCACGTTTTTTATCGCTGGTTTAACGAACTACCGGTAGTGTTTCTAATCGTTATTGTTCTGCTTGCTATTCTTAAACCTTTTTAGTTTATAGCAAGCAATGCACTCATTTTACTTAGGCTACTCACAGGCCAGCACTCACTTTCCTCCAAAACTTCCACTCATAAGGAAGCTGTATGTCAGATATACACTATAAAATCACCATGGATGGCACACTTGCACCTGGTGTAACGCTAAATTTCGCTCAAGAAAGCCTTGCTCGCTTATTTAAAAAAGATGTTAGCGCAATACAACATCTTTTTTCTGGCAATCCAATCGCTATCAAACGTGATATCAACTCTTTGCAAGCTGACAAATACATAGAGGCATTGTTCTCAGCAGGCATTATTGCCCGTAAAGAAGTTGACCTAACCGCCAATTTGAGCCTGGAACCGATTAGCAGTGGCAACTCGGAACAGAACTCGGAGAGAATGACCTGCCCTAAATGTGCAACAGAACAAGCATTGCATGATACTTGCCAAAACTGCGGTATTGTCATTGCCAAATTCAAAAATTATCAAGCTCAAACCAACAACTCAACTCAAGCAAGATCCGTATCACCTTATGCGTCACCTGCAGCCACTATCGAGCAAAACACAGACGAAGTAGGTGACTTGAATATATGGGGAATTGAGGGGCGTATTGGCCGCATGCGCTATATTGCTTGGTCAATGGTACTTATGTTTGCCATAACCCCAGCGATGTTAATCAGTATGTTAGCTTTCAAAGCATCTCCGCTACTCGGGGGCTTGTTAATAGCTGCCGCTGGCATTATAGCAATAATCATTGGTATTCAGATCAGTGTAAAGCGCTTACATGATATTGGCTGGTCAGGCTGGTTACTATTAATTAGTTTGATACCTGTAGTAGGTAGCATTTTCCAACTACTTATTTTTATCATGCCCGGCAACCAAGGTAATAATCGCTATGGCGCCCCAGCACCTGCCAACAGCACTGCGGTTAAAGTTCTATTTTGGATTTGGGTTGCCCTACTGTTATCTGGATTTATCATCGGTCTTATCAGCGGCATGCTCGGTGCAATGCTTAACGGACAATAAACCCAGTCAAATAACTACTGATCAGCACAACGCAATGCATGCTGATCAGTAGCGGCGTTTAACCCGTATTACGTAAGCCTGCAGCAATACCCGCGACAGTCACCAGTAACGCTTGTTCAATAGCCGGACAGGTTGCCTCGCCCTGCTCTCTTGAGCGTGCCAACAACTCGACCTGCAGCAAATGTAACGGATCGAGGTAAGTATCACGCACACTAATAGAGGCTCGCACTTGCGGATGGCGCTCTAACAAATGTGCTTCTCCGGTTAGACGCAGCACTTGTTCAACAGCTTGATTGAGGTGCTGATACAACTGCTCACCAAAGCCACGCAACTCATCGTCCACGAGGCGTTCATCGTATAAGCGAGCAATCCCTGAGTCAGCTTTTAATAGCACCATTTCCAGCATATCAATGCGCGCTCTAAAGAAAGGCCACTGGTCGCGCATCTCTGCTAGCAGTGGTTCTTCTTGACGTTCGATAGCATTTTGCAACGCTGTTTCCCAGCCGAGCCAAGCAGGCAGCATCATACGTGTTTGCGTCCAAGCAAAAATCCATGGAATAGCACGTAAACTTTCAATACCGCCACTGCGACGTCGAGCTGGACGACTGCCCAACGGCAAGCGTCCCAATTCTTGCTCAGGTGTAGCTTGGCGGAAGTATTCAACAAACTGTGGTTCTTCGCGAACTGTTTTCCGATAGGCCGCTAAACCATCTGCAGCCAAGCGCTCCATCACCGCACGCCACGAATCTTTTGGCGTAGGCGGCGGCAATAAAGTTGCCTCCAACACTGCAGCTAAATACAAGTTGAGGTTTTGTGCAGCAACTGCCGGCAAGCCATACTTAAAGCGGATAACTTCACCTTGCTCAGTGGTGCGAAAGCGTCCAGCGACAGAGCCTGGCGGCTGTGACAAAATGGCCTCATGCGCTGGCCCACCACCACGCCCTACAGTGCCGCCGCGACCATGGAATAAAATCAATTCCACTCCTTGCTTAGCGCAGACGGCAACTAACTCTTCTTGTGCGCGATATTGTGACCATGCCGCAGCAGTGGTGCCGGCATCTTTAGCTGAGTCTGAATAGCCAATCATGACCTCTTGTGGACCTTCGAGACTTTTGCGGTAATCAGTCAAGCTCAACAGTTGCTCAATGACACCTGCTGCGTTATGCAAGTCATCCTGCGTCTCAAATAAGGGTGCAATGCGCATCGCACGATTGAGGCCTGCTTCCTTGAGCAACAACTGCACAGCCAATACATCAGAAGGCGCAGAAGCCATCGAAATCACATAAGACCCCAGTGAATCGACCGAGGTTTGTGCGATAACCTTGCATGTATCTAAAACTTCTTGAGTATCAGCACTGGCAGTAAAAGAACTGGGCAGTAAAGGCCGACGATTATCCAGCTCGCTGAGCAAAAAGGCTTGGCGTTGCTCTTCATTCCACTGCGCATACTCGCCCAAGCCCAGCCATTGTGTGATCTCATTTAAGGCATTGGTATGACGCTCAGCATCTTGACGAATATCTAAGCGCACCAATGACAAACCAAAGGTTGTGGTACGGCGAATGGTGTCAAGCAAGTCGCCGTCGGCAATTAAACCCATGCCGCATTCATGTAAAGAGCGGTGACACAACAGCAATGGTGTTAACAACTCATCGGTGTTGAGCATTATATCCACAAGTATCGGTGTGCCGCTGGAAATACTGTTTTGTAACACTGCACGTGTTTTGCGCAGACGCGCACGTAACTGCTTCAAAAGTACGCGATAGGGCTCATCACTCTCTCCCACTAAAGCCAGCAGCTCAGGACTGGCTTTTTGCATGGATAGCTCAGCAGTTAAGCGTGAAATATCGCGTAGGAACAAGTCTGCTGCAATCCATCGTGCTAATAAGAGCACTGTTTTGGTCACTCGCGCAGTGACATTAGGGTTGCCATCTCGGTCACCCCCCATCCAAGTCGCAAATCGAATGGGAGTTGCTGTGATCTGCAACTTATCACCACCGGCTTCCAGCAAGGTGTTATCAACATGGCGCAAGACTTTAGGAATGGCATGCCACAGTGAGCGCTCAATCACCGCAAAGCCCCAGCGCGCCTCATCAACAGGTGTTGGCTGCTCACTACGAATTTCTGTTGTGTACCAAATCTCAGCAACTAAACTGCGTAATTTGGCAATAATTTTCTCGCGCTCAGCCTCGGTTAAGTCTGAGTGATCCAGCTCAGCAAGCTGCTGCGCAATCACATCATATTTCATAATTAAAGTGCGACGTGAAACTTCGGTTGGATGCGCGGTGAGCACCAACTCAATATCTAAATCAGCAACAATTTGCGATAAGTCTTGCGGGTTGTGTCCAGCTACCTGCAATCGCTCAAGGACAGAAGCGAGCATTTGATCTTCAAGAGCGGGTTCTTCATCACTGCGCCGGCGGCGCATCAAGTGGTACTGATCGGCAATGTTAGCGAGGTTTAAAAACTGGTTAAAACCACGTGCAACAGGCAGTAATTCATCTTCAGGCAACTGATCTAAGGTGTCGGTCAGTTGCTGGCGACCGTCAGCAGAACCATGGCGTGCCGCTTTCGCGCCGGTACGGATGCGTTCGATTTTTTCTAAAAACTCTTCACCACGCTGTTCACGCATGGTGGAACCGAGCAGCTCACCGAGTAAATGAACATGCTCGCGTAAACGTGAATCAATTGAGGTCATGCTGGTTCTCCACTAAATATTAGTACCAGCTTGCCGAGTTATCCAGCATCTGGCAAGACAACTTTAGTGTTCTGAACCTCTGTAATCCTCAATAAGGAGCCTGTTACATGCCATGCAATTACTGTTGTGTGAACTCACAACGTACTGCACGTTTTTTATCGTCGACTAAAACACCGCTTAAACCTTTTTGCTTGGTATCAAACAACACAACAATACCGTCCATACATTGAGCAATTTGCTCAGCAGGCTTTAAAGAGGCTTTATAATCTTCACCTGGAATAGTTTTTAACATGGTGTATTCGGCCAGTAGCAGTGCATCACTGGGCTTAGCTACATGTAAAAAACCGTAATAACCTAAAACCGCAACAGTGCCAACAATGCTAGCAATAGCAGTGGCAATCAGTGGTCGAAAATCGCGCTCGCTCATAATGACTCCATGACGTTAGCAGTGCTAAATATTGAACATAAACGCCGCAATAGCGCGGCGTTTCGAGCAGTAAATTAATGCTCAGGACGCATATGCGGGAATAAAATCACATCGCGAATGGAAGCAGAGTCGGTCAGCAGCATGACGAGTCGATCAATACCAATACCCTCACCCGCGGTTGGCGGCATACCGTATTCGAGGGCTCGGACAAAGTCTGCATCATAATGCATGGCTTCATCATCACCGGCATCTTTATCCGATACTTGTGCTAAAAATCGCTCTGCCTGATCTTCGGCATCATTGAGCTCAGAGTAAGCATTAGCAATTTCACGACCACCAATAAATAATTCAAAACGGTCAGTGACATTTGGGTCATCGTTATTACGACGCGCCAGAGGCGACACTTCAAATGGATACTGGGTGATAAAAGTTGGCTGCTCAAGCAAATGCTCAACCGTTTCTTCAAAGATCATGGTTTGTAGCTTACCAATACCTTCAAAACCCAACACCTTAGCACCGTGTTTTTTGGCTAAGGTGCGTGCCGTGTCGATATCTTCTAGATCGGCTGCGCTGATCTCAGAATTGTATTTCAAGATGGAATCAAACAGAGAGATACGCTGGAAGGGTTCACCAAAGTGGAATACTTTACCTTGGTACGGCACATCAGTGCTACCTAATACAGCCTGCGCCAACTCACGGAATAACTCTTCAGTAAGATCCATATTGTCTTCGTAATCGGCGTAGGCTTGGTAAAACTCAAGCATAGTGAACTCTGGGTTATGCCGAGTGGAAACACCTTCATTACGGAAGTTACGGTTAATTTCAAACACCCGCTCAAAACCACCCACCACCAGACGCTTTAAATACAGTTCTGGGGCAATCCGCAAGTACATCGGTAAATCCAGCGCATTGTGATGGGTTTCAAAAGGCTTAGCTGCGGCACCACCTGGAATGGTTTGCAGCATCGGTGTTTCCACTTCTAAGAAATCACGCTCAGTTAAGAAGTTACGAATATGCGCAATCACTTTAGAGCGTACTTTGAACGTCTCGCGTACGTCGTCATTGACAATCAAGTCAACATAGCGCTGACGGTAGCGTTGTTCAGTATCGGTTAAACCATGATGTTTATCAGGTAATGGGCGCAGTGACTTAGTCAGCAATTGCACCTGTTGCATATGCACATAGAGGTCGCCTTTACCGGAGCGCGACAAGGTGCCTTCAATACCAATAATGTCACCTAGGTCCCAGCTTTTAATCTCAGCCAGTTTTTCTTCTGGCAAGTTTTTACGATCGACATAGGCTTGCAGACGCCCCGTCATATCTTGTACGACCATAAAAGCACCGCGATTGAGCATGATACGTCCAGCAATTTTTACCGGTATCGCAGCCTCAACTAACTGTTCTTTACTGTCATCAACATATTTTTTCTGGATATCAGCGCAGTAATGCTCGCGACGAAAATCATTTGGGAAGGCATTGCCCTTAGCACGCTCGTTCGCTAGTTTTTCTTTACGCAAAGCGATTAGTTTGTTTTCTTCCTCTTGCAACTCGTGCTGGGTTTGCGCTTGTTCACTCATGATGGGTATCCACTACTTTATTCGGGTCGCTACTAGAGCGAATGTAGGCACGTCATAACGTGCTGATTACAGCGCCAGCACGCTATAACGTGCTGCTGCTGATCAAAGTCCTTGTTTCAGACTGGCTTCTAAAAACTGATTAAGATCGCCATCCAATACGGCGTCGCAGTTACTTTCTTCAACGTTAGTGCGTAAATCTTTAATCCGTGATTGGTCCAGCACATAGGAACGAATCTGATGCCCCCAACCAATATCAGACTTGCTGTCTTCTAGCTCTTGTGAGGCAGCACTACGTTTTGACAGTTCCAATTCATACAATCTAGCACGCAACATTTTCATTGCCGTATCACGGTTGGCATGCTGAGAGCGCTCGTTCTGGCAACTCACCACAGTATTGGTGGGGATATGGGTAATACGCACTGCGGAATCAGTGGTATTCACGTGCTGACCACCAGCACCAGAGGAGCGATAGGTATCGGTACGCAAATCGGCCGGATTGATATCGATTTCAATATTGTCGTCAATCTCTGGCGAAACAAAGACTGCGGTAAATGAGGTGTGGCGGCGGTTACCTGAATCAAACGGGCTTTTACGCACTAAACGATGCACACCGGTTTCTGTGCGTAACCAGCCGAAGGCATAATCACCTTTAATATGTAAAGTTGCACCTTTAATACCGGCCACATCGCCTGCAGACAACTCCATAATAGTTGCTTCAAAACCATTGTGATCAGCCCAGCGTAAATACATACGCAATAAAATATTGGCCCAATCTTGCGCTTCAGTACCGCCCGAGCCCGCTTGAATATCCAAGTAGGCATTATTGGGGTCCATTTCGCCACTGAACATACGGCGAAACTCAAGCTTACCGAGATCCTCTGCAAGACGAGCAAGTTCCGTTCGGACTTCTTCAACGGTTTCTTCGTCATCTTCTTCAACGGCCATATCGAGCAGCTCTTTTGCGTCAGCCACACCGCTTTCTAGGCTATCCAGTGTTTCAACCACTTGTGCTAGCAATGAGCGTTCACGGCCAAGATTTTGCGCGTTCTCTGGATTATTCCAAATTGCTGGATCTTCCAGCTCACGCTCAACCTCGATTAGACGCTCACGCTTGGTAGCGTAGTCAAAGATACCCCCGAATGACTTGCGTGCGCTCAGCTAAGTCATTGATGGTTTGCTGGATTGGATTGACTTCCATAACAGACAGTTCTCGCTTGATTGAACACTATAAAAAGGCCAATTATACCCTATTAAAGACAGGCTGTGCGTAGCTCACACCATACTGCCTGCGCTTTTGTTTAGCAGGGACTCATACTAGAAACCATCAACTGCAAACTTTGATTACCACGAAACTCATTGATGTCCAGCGTGTAGGCGACTTGCGCGTGACTGATGGTGGGATTGGGCCAAATGTCTAAATCAATGTTGAACGCGATCGCATCCAGCGCAGGGGCGTTTTGCGCGCTTTGCAACACCAGCTTTAAGTGTTTCTCCCCCACCAGTCTTTGACTGATGATTTTGAAGTCACCGTGGAACAGAGGCTCAGGAAAACGCTGCCCCCAAGGGCCAGCATGACGCAACTGTTGCGCCAACTGCATATCAAATTCATGCGCGGCTAAGCTGCCATCGGAATAAATACGTCCGGTTAAATCATCTGCGGTCAGCTGACGACGCACCTCGGCATCAAAGGCCTTAGCAAATGCCTCATAATGCACTTGCTGCAAGGTCAAGCCAGCGGCCATAGCATGGCCGCCGAACTTACTGATCAATTCAGGAAAGCGTGCAGCTACCGCATCCAGCGCATCACGAATATGCAAGCCAGGAACTGAGCGCGCCGAGCCTTTTAACTGACCATCACCGGCATCAGCAAAGGCAATCACCGGACGGTGGTAACGCTCTTTCATACGCGAGGCTAAAATCCCAATCACACCTTGGTGCCATTCCGGCTCAAATAAACACAAACCAAAAGGCAAGTTATCCAGCGGCAGGTCTTTAAGTTGCACCAGCGCTTCGCGCTGCATACCTTGCTCAATCTGTTTGCGGTCTTGGTTGAGCTGCTCAAGCTGCTGTGCACGTTGCATCGCACCATCCGCATCCTCACAGAGCAGGCACTCAATGCCGAGGCTGATATCATCCAAACGCCCCGCTGCATTTAAGCGCGGGCCAACAATAAAGCCTAAATCAGCTGACACCAAACTGCGGTGGTCACGGCGTGCCACTTCGAGGATCGCACGCAAACCAGGGCGCGCACGTCCAGCACGAATTCGCGCTAAACCTTGATGCACTAAAATACGGTTATTGGCATCCAAGGGCACCACATCCGCCACACTGCCTAAAGCAACCAAGTCTAACAACTCAGCCAGATTTGGCTCGGTCATACTCTGTTGTGCAAACCAGCCGCTGCTGCGCAAATGCGCACGCAACGCTAGCAACACATAAAACATCACACCGACACCGGCCAAGGCTTTACTAGGAAACTCACAACCGTGCTGATTAGGATTAACAATCGCATCCGCCGCAGGCAATTCAGCACCGGGCAAGTGATGATCCGTCACAATCACAGTCAGTCCTGCCGCTTTGGCAGCCGCCACACCTTCAACACTGGAAATACCGTTATCGACAGTCACCAACACATCCGGTTGGCGCTCAAGGGCCACCGCAACAATCTCTGGGGTCAGGCCATAACCATAATCAAAACGATTAGGTACTAAGTAATCAACATGGGCAACACCGAGCATGCGCAAACCAAGTACGCCGACACAACTGGCCGTAGCACCGTCTGCATCAAAATCACCGACAATGAGAATGCGCTGGCGCTGCTCAAGGGCGTGCGCCAGCAATTGTACGGTCTGATCCATGCCTTTGAGCAAATGGGCAGGCAGCAAGCGAGCGAGGCCTTTCTCTAATTCGACAGCACTCTGCACGCCGCGCGCGGCATAAATACGCGCCAATAGCGGGGGAATATCACCTAAGTCAGGCAAAACAGCAGGTAACGGTCGTTGTTCTATACGCATAACTATGTGTTTACTCTTTAATGTACTTTTTAAAACGAATAAGGGGCGCTTTAACCACGCTCACCGTGCAGCCATTCCAGCTCAATCGTATGCTGGCCACGTTCATCAGTAATAAATACATCGCCATCACTGATCATCACACTCCAATTAATGGTACGCGGCAAGTCTTCTGCTAAGTTGCTTAGCGACTCTTGGCTAATCGCTAGCACATTCAAGTTTTTCAAACTGCGCACTTGATCAAGCTCTTTTCCAACCCAAGTACGCAGACTGCCATAAGCTAAAACGCTTAAACGCTCAGCTCGGCGTGAACACCAAGTCATGCGTTCAGCCGTCGGCTGACCCACTTCGATCCAGTGTAAAATGCGCCCATCTAAGCTTTTTTCCCAAACTGCAGGCTCGTCAACATTGGACAAACCTCGACCAAACTCAATGTGTTCCGCGTGCCAGATTGTCCGCGCCAGTAAGCGCGATAATAGGCGTTCGCCCGTTTCTGATGGATGACGCGCCATACTAAAGCGTAAGCTGTCATACACATTACGATCCATATCGGTCAGATTTAACTCAACTTTATAAGGCGTGGCTTGCTGAGCCATAGCGGTGCTCTCTGTAGAGGGGCAAAGCTGTTAAGTCTAACCTGTTCTGCTGCGCTATGCTGCACAGTAGCGCAGCATTGATAAAAACAAGCCACAGCGATGCTTAGCTGTGGTCTTTACCCAATGATATGCCGCATAATATGCGTTGCTACTTATTAACAAAACGCCATCCATCATTTTTTTCACTTACGGAGCTCGGTAACTGTAATGATCTGTGTCAGCCGTTTTATGCTGCTCATCGGCTTTGTCCTGTCCTCTGTTGCCGCCCTCGCAGACGACGCTCCGCTTATTATTCCTGCGTCACACCAATGCAGCTTAGAACGTATCAACAGCGAGCCTAAGCAAGCCTTGGAAGAATGCTTAACTTTTGCACAATTGGGTTATGCTGATGCACAATTTGTGCTGGGCGAATATTGGTACCAAGGTCAATACGCCCCGCGTGATTATCAACAAGCGCTTAAATGGTTTGAACAAGCCTCAGTACAAGGACACGCAATTGCGCAGTTGCGCTTAGGTACGATGTTTTATCGCGGTGAAGGCGTTCCAGCCAATAGCATCCAAGCCTATATTGTCTTGAAAATGTCAGCCATCAATGGTTCCGATGAAGCACTTGATCGCGCCGACCAAGTCGCCCTACAAATGCAACGCAACGAATTAGAGATTGGCAATCAAGTTCTTGCACAAATTTTCCGCAGTTACTTGCTTGAGCTCAGCAGCGAGACTTACACTCCATAAGCTTATTTGCACAGACATGTGCCACTTGCTGGAACCTGGAGATATCAATGTCAGCTTTTTATGGCGTTTTGTTAATGCTCATTGCTGGTCTTTACTCTGTAAACAGCCTTGCACAAGAGCCACTCTCTGCCGAATTGTCGGCTGCGCCTGAGCCAGCGCCCCCTGCAGTGTTAAACGCACAACGTCCCCCCCCAACCGGCCGTAATGTATTGGCCGCCAAAGCGGCACAGCTGGGCTTAAATGCTGATCAATTAATTGACCTGAGCACTCCAGCAGAGCATTTCTCAGCACTGTTCTTAGCCGCCAATACAGCGCAAGCGCATGGTATGGTTATTTTACTGCCAGGTAGTGAGGAAACCTTCGACTGGCCGGTTACCATTGGTCCGCTACGCAGGAAACTACCCGATGCTGGCTGGCATACATTAAGCCTTAACTTGCCGACAGCGCCCGCCATCGGGCTGCCAGCTGGACAGAGTATTGCCGAGCCCGTTGCCGAACAAATCATCGTCTACGCGCCCATGCCTGCAGAGTTCGAGTCACCAGGCATTGACGAGCCAGAGCCCATAGAGGCTGAGCCCGAACCCGCCGACGAAACTGCTGAAGAATCCATTGCCGAAGACCCGCTCAGCGAAGATACACCCACAGCAACATTTGCCACAATCGCACCACCATCCAAACCCAAGCCAATGCCTTTACCCGATTACCCGCAACGTATCAGCAACTTTATCGATGCGGCTATAGCCCATGCACAAACACTCAATGCAGCAGAGATTATTTTGCTAGGCCACCATGAAGGCGCGCATTGGGCGCTGGATTACGCAGCAAAAAACGCCACAAGCTCGCCGATACCGATGCGCATTGCGTTAATTGCACCGCGTAGCAGTGATTTCCTGAATGTATCCTACGAAAACTTGATCGAGGCCAATACTCGACACTTAGCAGATTTCTATTATAAGAATCATGCCGCAGAGCAGAAAGCCGCTCAGCAGCGCTTGTATGCCAGCCGCCGCGCTAATGTACAGCATTACCATCAGATTGCTTTAACGACAGCTTCAGGCGTGCAAAATATAGAACAGGAACGCTTATTTCGTCGTGTTAAAGGTTGGCTTAATAAGCCTTAAAAACGTTCAAGCAGCATTGTTAGACGAGTTGTAATACCCTACAAAAGGTTCGAGCTATCGTCATCATTAAAATGGATATTTTATGCGCCCAATACTCTTTCTTTTCTTAAGTGCTTTAAGCTGTTCTAGCTTTGCTAATCAGCAAGCCATGCAAACACTAAATCAGTTAATGGCCGACCCAACAACACAGCAACTCGCTTATGAAGCTGGCCATGAGCGCATTACATTTTGTAAGCATTGTCATGGCGAGAACGGTAACAGTAAACGCAATTACATCCCGAATTTAGCAGAGCAAAATCCTATTTATTTATTCAGCGCATTTGAGAAATTTGCCAATGGTGAGCGTCAAGATTTTGTAATGTCAAAACTTGCTAAAAACCTCACCTTAGAGGATCGCGTTAATATTGCTTTGTATTACGGTCAGCAAAAAGTAGTGTACCAACCAGCAATAGATCAACAACTAAGCGAAAAGGGTCAAGCTAAGTTTCAACAGATCTGCCAAGGCTGCCACGGCGCGCAAGGTCAAGGCAAACAAGACATGCCAAGACTGGCTGGACAACCTGCTGAGTACATCAAGCGCACGCTAGAGATTTTTCGCAAAAAAGACCCTAGCCGTTCCACTTCGGTTATGTTTTCAATTGCCGAGAACATGACTGATGAAGATATCATCTCAGTGGCCAACTACATTCAAGCGCTCAAGCCCTAGCGTTGCAAGTGCTTACAGGCAATCGCATAGGCATGGTGTAAAGCGCGCGTTTTTTCTGTGGCTGCCTGCACCTGTGCAGGCTGTGCGCCAGCACCGATCAATTTATCCGGATGATGCAGACTGACTTGACGGCGATAATTTTGCTTCACCTCAGCCAAAGAAGCAGAACGACTCACGCCCAACAACTGTAAAGCACTGTCCAGTTCATTGGCTACAGTTCGAGGGGATATACGTCCGCGCATCGACTGTATTTCAATGCGGGCAAAGGTTTCTGCTGAGCAGCCCAGTATGTCAGCACACTGCTGCAAAATACGACGCTGCTTAGCAGTCGGCAGGCCTCGCGCTAACGCCATACGCCAACCGGCAAACAATAGGCGCTCAGACTGCTCAGAAGTAGAGTAATGAACACGCAAACTGCTACGCAAGTCGTCTAAGCGGTACTCTTTACCGTGCGCAAAAGCAGCAATAGCGTACTTTTGCGCAGCAGCACTGAGCTGTAATCGCTGCATTTCTAGGCGTGCTGCTTGAATATGCTCAGGGGTTACGCGCCCAGTGCTTTTAGCTAAATGCCCCAGCAACATAAAAAAAGCCTGCTGCGCACCAAGTTCTGGTTTTGCTTTATACGATAATCGCTCACGCAACTGCGCCCAACTGGTTAGGCCTACCTTGTGATCAATGACGCTACCTACCAGCGCCCCTAATAAGCCACCTGGTATATGCGCAACTGCTAAGCCTACTACCGTGCAAGCTATTGTCGCCGGCCAAATCATATACTTAACAGCAAGGCTTCCGTAGCAGCCAAGCGCTCGTGTGTGCCAACATCAATCCAGCGCCCAGTAAAGTATTCGCCACTGACACGACCTTGAGTGACAGCCTCGCGCAGCAACGGTGCCAGCTTGAACGCACCATTAAAGCAATCCGCAAATAGCTGTGGATGCAGTAGCGCAATACCGCTATAAGTCAAGGTATTGGTTGCGCCCGGATTTACCACTCGACCCTGCTGCAAAGAAAAATCACCTTCGCGATGGTGCTCCGGATTATCAACCAAAACTAAATGCGCCAAGTCTTCAAGCGTCTGAGGCAAAGCAGCAAAGTCATAATCGGTAAAAACATCACCATTAACCACGACAAAAGGCTCATCACCGAGGTGCGGCAAAGCTCGAAAAATCCCGCCGCCGGTCTCTAGTGGTTGCGACTCGCGAGAGTAAGTGATGTGTAGTGAAAAGCGCTCGCCATCACCCAAATGGGCTTCAATTTTTTCGCCCAACCACGCATGGTTAATCACTACATCTTCAATCCCTGCACGCGCTAAAGCGCGCAAGTGGTATTCAATCAGAGGCACACCAGCCACCGGAATCAATGGTTTCGGTGTATGCAAGGTTAACGGCCGCATACGTTCGCCTTTACCGGCAGCTAAAATCATCGCTCGCATCGTATTCATCCTACTCTTGGACCACTGGAAAACTGGCTAATAGCTGCGCTAAAGGCGCAAGTGCAGACTGACGCTCAAGCGCTTGCTGCAAATAATTAAAAAATCGCGGCACATCTGCTAAGTAGCGTGGTTTGCCATCACGATGGCAAATTCTGGCAAAAATACCAATCACTTTAAGATGACGCTGCACACCCATCAGATCACAATCATAGTGAAAGGCTTGGAACGTGTCAGGCACGTCGATACCCTTGGCCCGAGCTTTGTCCCAATACTGCTGCAGCCAAATTTGCACACGATCTTCTGGCCAACTAATAAAAGCATCTTTAAACAAGCTGCTGATGTCATAACTAACAGGGCCATACACTGCATCTTGAAAGTCTAAAATACCCGGGTTAGGCGTGCTCAGCATTAAATTACGGGGCATATAATCGCGATGCACCAGCACTTTTGATTGCTTTAACGCATTCTCCACTAAAATATCGCACGCCTGCTGCCATAAATACGTTTGCTGTTCAGTAAATTGAATCCCCAACTCATGCTGCACATACCATTCTGGAAACAGCTGTAATTCGCGACGCAACAAGGCTTCATCGTAAGCTGGCAGCTGTGCCTCTTGTACAGAGATTTTCTGCAAAGTGATTAGAGCATCAATGGCCAGACTAAATAACTCATCAGCATTATCTGGCGTAAGCACCTCCAACCACGTCTGTAAGCCCAAGTCCGATAGCACTAAAAAGCCTTGCTCTAAGTCCTGTGCCCAGACCTTGGGGACATGTAAACCACCTTGAGCTAACAATTTCGCAATTTTCACAAAAGGACGGCAATCCTCTTGTGGCGGTGGCGCATCCATCAACACTAAGTCAATAGAAGCTGAGTGCCAGCGAAAATAACGCCGAAAACTTGCATCACTGCTGGAAGGCTGTAGGTGACTTACGGTAGTCTCTACACAGCCTGTTTTCTGAGCGATATAGGGTAACTGCTCAGCAAACCAGTGCGTTAACGCTTGTAAACGGCTATCGTCTACATGATTTATAGGTTGATTCGGCATGGTAATTCTCCAACGGTGCTAGCCGTTCTGTAGGGCATGCTTTATTATCGCTGATCTTTTCCAGCCCTTCGAGAGGCATGCTGGGTATTTCACCAAGCGCATGCGGGAAGCACGGACACACACTATGGCAGCTAAATATATTTATCGTAAAAAAATCCCGCTACTGGCATCTGGCGCGTTGTGTATCTTACAGCCTTTATTCAGTAGCAGTATCGTCGCAGCGCAACAGTATGACTGTAAAGCGAGCGTTGGCGGTAGCTGGGAATGCAGCACTCTAGACAGTGTTGCGGTACAACCACCACGCCCTGAACGGGTCGCCCCTGACGGCAGCACAACTGCGGCTGTTAGCACTACTGCAAGTGGCAAGGCATCACCTGCAGTAAAACAGCCCGCATCAGTGACCGATAGCCGTGGTAAAGGCTTAGCCAGTCGCAGTGAGGACTTCAGTCACCTTGACTGGGTGCCCCGCGAACAACTCAGTGAAGAGCAGCTGGCAGAAGTCGGCCCCTATTGTGGCGGCAGCTATATTGAGCCTCTGCGCCCAGGCATGAACGATACAACAGGTTTTAGTGATGCACCTTTATATATCAATGCCGGTGCCTCACGCTATGAGCAAACCTCTGAAACGGCCACATTGGCCGGTAACGTGGTTATCCGCCAAGCCAGCATGCAAGCTGAAGCCGATGAAGCGAATCTATACCAGCAAGATAACCTCGGTGAACTCAAAGGCAATGTACGTATACGCGACCTCAATTCACTACTGGTCGGTGATCGTGCCGAACTGCAGCTCGATAGCGGTGAAGCCCAAGTTGACAATGCTGAATACGTCATGCACAGCGGCAAAGTCCGCGGTAATGCACGCTACATTAAGCGCCAAGAAGATGCGATTATCCGCCTCAAAGATGGCACCTATACCAGCTGTGAGCCGGGCAGTAATGCTTGGCACTTAAAAGGTAATAACGTCACACTCAACCCCAATACGGGTTTTGGTAGTGCAACCAATGTCACCTTGCGAGTGAAGAACGTACCGGTTTTTTATACGCCGTATATAAGCTTCCCGATTGATGACCGTCGCCAGTCTGGGTTTTTACCGCCGAGCATCAGCTACAGTAATGACAATGGTTTAGATTTAATTACGCCGTACTATTTCAACCTCGCACCAAACTTTGACGCAACGCTCTACCCTAACTATATGAGCGAACGAGGCTTGCTCACTGAGGGCGAGTTCCGTTACTTGGGTAAAAGCAGCGAAAGTCGCATTGGTGGAGCGTGGCTGGCTGACAGTGAAGACGAACGCAAACTTCAGTCCGAATACAAAAAAGACCGCTGGATGTACACCGTACAACATGAGCACGGTTTTAACTCACGCCTGTTAGCTTCGCTGGACTACACCGACATTAGCGACCCTTACTACTTCCAAGACTTACGCAGTAATGTCGTTAGCGGCTCCAACGATACTTTGGACCAAAAAGCTGGCCTAAGTTGGCGCGGTGATAATTACACAGCTGCGTTTGGTGTGCATGCCTATGAAATGGCAAATATCACCGATATCACACCTTACGATCGCCTACCACAATTTTCTCTTGCTGGCGCACTGCCGTATCAACCAGTTGGCTTGCAAATGAGCTATAAAACTGAGTGGACACGCTTTGATCGTTCACTTAGGAAAGGCGACTACATCGACAAAAATGGTGCCCCTGAGCCCTGGAACGATACGCGCCTTAAAGGTTTAGATCGTGCCAATGGTAGTCGTCTGCATATTGAGCCAGCGATTAGTTTGCCAATGAACTGGAGTTGGGGTTTTGTTAAGCCTGCGGTTAAATATGCTTATACACGTTATGACTTAAGCTTAGACAGTGTTGGCAAAGCAAGTTTGCAAACGGGCCAAACATACAAAAGCAGCCCTGATCGTAGTCTAGGCATTTATAGCGTTGACAGTGGTCTGTACTTTGATCGCGACAGCCAATGGTTTGGCAAAAGCTACCGTCAGACCTTAGAGCCACGCTTGTTTTATCTGTATGTGCCCTATGAGGACCAATCAGACTTACCACTGTTTGATAGTAATGAAATCCAATTCAGCTACGCTAGCTTATTCCGCGACAACCGTTTCAGTGGCCGTGATCGCATTGGTGATACCAATCAGGTATCACTGGGTCTAACCAACCGCTGGCTAGAAAGTAACGGCTTTGAGCGTCAACGCATCAGCGTCGGTCAAGCCTATTACTTTGCTGATCGCAAAGTTTTACTGTCAGGCAAAGACTATAAGTCAGTTTCTGCTAACACCACCTCGCGCTCGCCTTATGCTACAGAATACATGCTGCGCTTTAACCGTGACTGGCGTGTTAATGCTGACTTAATGTGGGACCCAGATACACACCGTACGCGCTCTGGTAGCGTGATGTTCCATTACCAGTCGCAAGAAGATTTAAATAAAATCGTTAACTTCGGTTACCGCTACCGCAATGATAGTACAACCTACAATTACAATACTGGTCGCTGGGAAACTGGCAGCGCTGACTACACCGACGCCAGTGGTACAGTCTACAAAGACTTCAATAAAGTTGAACAGACTGATGCGTCAATTATGTGGCCAGTGGTGCCGCAGTGGAACGTCATTGCGCGCTGGCAGTACGACTACAACCGCAACAGCACACTGGAAGCCTTTGGTGGCTTTGAATACGACAGCTGCTGCTGGAAACTGCGCTTAATCAACCGTTATTGGGTTGACTATGATGAACGTAATATGAATCCACAAGACAACCGCAAAGGTGATCACGGGGTCTTCCTGCAGATCGTCTTAAAAGGGTTGGGTGGTGTAACCGGTAACAAAGTAGAGACATTCCTCGATGAAGGCATCCAAGGCTACCGTGAGCGTGAAGACAATGCTTATTAAACCTCTCTCAGCACTCGTATTGGCCAGCAGCATGTTGGTCGGCACTGCAAACGCAGCCGAGCAACAACTCGACAGAGTGGCAGCCATCGTTGATAACGATGTTGTCATGCTCAGCCAATATCAAACCCGCTTAAAAGAAGTACAGCAGACCATTAGTAAGCGTGGGGTTGAGATCCCACCTGAAGATGTACTGCGCCAGCAAGTGATGGAGCGGCTGATTATTGATGCCATTCAATTACAAATGGCCGAACGCTCAGGAATTCGCATCAGCGATGAAGAGCTGAGTGCTTCAATGGCCACTATTGCTGAACGTAATGGTTTAACCCAGCAAGAATTTGAGCAAGCCCTAGCGGCAGACGGCTTAAGCCTGAAAGATGCACAAGAACAAATTCGTCAAGAAATGACCATCAGCCGTGTCCGCCAATATCGCGTTGCTGAGCGCATTCAAGTCACCGATCAAGAAGTGCAAAACTTTCTGGCCTCAGACTTAGGCAAAATGCAGTTGGCTGAAGAGTACAACTTAGCCAATATTCTAATTCCTGTACCTGACGGCGCCAACAACGAAGAGCTTACTAAAGCACAAAATGATGTAGAGAAAATTGTTAAGCAGCTTGAGCAAGGTGCTGATTTTACCCAATTAGCGATACGTTATTCAGCCAGTGAAAACGCACTGGAAGGTGGCGAGATGGGCTGGCGTAAAGCGGCACAATTACCCCCTCCCTTTGATCGTTTACTGGCCTCCATGAGCATTGGTCAAGTAACCCAGCCAACACGCACTGCAGGCGGCATTATCATGCTTAAACTGCTGGATAAGCGCGGCGGCGAAGTGGTGTATCGTGATGAAACCCACGCGCGTCATATTTTGCTTAAACCTAACGAAATTCGTAGCCCAGAAGCCACGCAAAAATTGGCAACTCGCCTGTATGAGCGATTACGTAACGGCGAAGACTTCGCAGAATTAGCCAAGCAATTCTCTGAAGACCCAGGCTCTGCGCTAAACGGTGGCGACTTAAATTGGATTGATCCAAGCTCATTAGTGCCAGCTTTCCGTGAGGAAATGGCGCGCACCGCGATTGGTGAACTCTCCAAGCCTTTTGAAAGCCAATTTGGCTGGCATGTCTTACAAGTCCTTGATCGCCGCAGCACAGACAGCAGCGAGCAGATGCGTGAGCAACAAGCTATCAATTTGCTGCGCAACCGTAAATATGATGAAGAACTACAAACATGGTTACGTCAGATTCGTGACGAAGCCTATGTGGAGATTAAAGACGTATGACTTTGCGCTTTGCTTTAACACCTGGAGAACCTGCGGGTATTGGCCCTGATTTATGCTTGATGTTAGCTCATGAAGTACAACCCTACCCAGTGATTGCTATTAGCAATCGCACACTACTGACAGAGCGCGCAGCTCTACTGGGCTTGCAGGTCGAACTGATTGATGTACAGCCCGGTGCATGGCCTGACAAACCGGCAGCAGCAGACAGCTTGTATGTCTGGGATACACCATTGTACGAGCCTGTGGTCGCTGGGCAACTCAACCCAGCCAATAGCCAGCACGTTTTAGAAACGCTCACGCGAGCGGGCCAAGGCTGCTTAGACGGTAATTTTAGTGCCATGATCACGGCACCAGTACACAAAGGCATTATTAACGACGCTGGCGTACCTTTTTCCGGCCATACGGAATTTCTACAAGAACTGACGCAAGCACCGCATGTGGTAATGATGCTGGCTACTCACGGCTTGCGAGTTGCTCTAGTCACCACACATTTACCGCTGCGTAATGTAGCCGATGCAATTACCAGTGAGCGCGTGGAAACCATTACACGCATATTACATGCAGACTTACAGCAAAAATTCTCGATCAAAAAACCAAGAATTTTGGTCTGTGGACTCAACCCGCATGCCGGTGAAGACGGCCACTTAGGTCGCGAAGAGTTGGATATTATTCAACCGACATTGGATCGCTTACGCGCTGAAGGCATGGATTTGGTTGGCCCACTACCGGCCGACACCTTGTTTACACCGAAAAACCTCAAGCAATGTGATGCCGTCTTAGCGATGTACCACGACCAAGGTTTGCCAGTGCTTAAGCACCGCGGTTTTGGCTCAGCAGTCAACATCACCCTAGGCATGCCGATTATTCGCACATCAGTGGATCATGGCACAGCACTTGATCTGGCAGGTAGCGGTGAAATTGATACGGGGAGTTTGCATATTGCTCTAGAAACAGCCTATCAAATGGCTGCGAGCAAACAGGCTTAATTGAATCTAAACAGCGCCACACCCTGCAACAGGGTGGCGCTGTAAATCATTTTTACTCAAGTGCGCGCAAGCGGTACTGCGAAGGTACTTGATCAATCCCTTTGATTGTCACATCCAGATTTTTCCATAAACCATCTTTAATGCCATATACACAACCATAAATCGATAGCTTTTGGCCGCGATGCCATGCGTTCTGCACAATTGAGGTATGGCTAATATTCGCTACTTGCGCAATCGCATTAAGCTCACACAGGCGATCTACACGCTCTTCTTCTGTTGCCAGTGTTGCCAGCTCTTCATGGTGGGCATAGTGCAAATCTCGAATAGTACGCAACCAGCCATCGGTCAGTCCCACTTGCTTATCTTGCATGGCCGCACGCACACCGCCACAGCCGTAATGGCCGGTGACCAAAATATGTTTTACTTTCAACACATCAACTGCGTATTGAATAACCGATAAGCAATTCAAGTCGGTATGTAAAACCACATTAGCAATATTACGGTGCACAAATAAATCGCCCGGTAACATTCCAACTATTTCATTGGCAGGCACGCGCGCATCTGAACAGCCAATCCATAAGTATTCTGGTGTCTGCTGCTGAGCCAGCTTCTCAAAAAATGTAGGATCATCTTTTTTGATTGATTCAGACCAGCGCACATTATTATTAAACAGTTCTTGTAGCTCAGGCATAAATTCCTCTGTTATATCTTGTGACTTAAGTAGTCATTGCGGGTTTGACAAAATCCAACCCCTTGTAGTCACACTTTTATAATTATTATGCGTCAGCAAATAAAGTACAGACCATTACCAAGGCATCTTCATGCCCATTTAGCGCAGGATAATAGTCACGGCGACGGCCTATTTCATTAAAACCAAAGCGTTCGTACAAGCGATATGCCGACTGGTTTGATGCCCGCAACTCTAAAAAGCATTCAACACAACCACGCGCAGTAGCGCGCTGCATAAGATACTCTAAAAGCTGCAAACCTAAGCCTTTGCCTTGCTGCTCAACAGCAACAGCGATATTGAGCAAATGCGCCTCATCAACAATTTGGCTGATCACGCCATGACCCACATGTTGGTCATCTGCATACATCATCCAGCACTCATAATTGCTCAATGCATCGACATATAACGTGCGCGTCCATGGATGAGAAAAAGCCCGCTGCTCTAAAGCAACAACACTACCTAAATCATCCAATTGCATCTGACGAAACTCAAGGTTATGCATCATTTTGCACCTGCCAGAGCGAGCTTAACGCACACATGCTACGCCAAATATCACGTTTGAGTAGCGGTTGCTCTAGCACACTCTCTAAGCTAGGCAAGCACCAGAGCTGCGCGCCATCAACAAACGATTGCACCCTGTACAGTTGTATATTGTCATCCGCGCTGCCGAAGCGTACTGCATCCGGCCCGACCAACCAAACACAAACAGCAGCGGCACTCTGCAATTCAAAACCTAACAAATCACGCACGCAGGCTCGTGCTGCTGTCGCATGTTGCTCATGCATTAAGTTTCCAGAGTGTAACATCGGCCAAGTAATAGGCGCACCCTGACGCATTAAGCTAGGTTTATCCGTAAGGCCCGCCGCGCGCAACATGTCTTTGAGTAGCTGGTAATCAGGATCGCGGCTTTGGAAGGGTTGCCCTGTGGGCAAATCTACCAAAATAAGACAATTATCAGCACGCAATAGTTGTAACGCAAAACGCGGGATCGGTTCGGTCTGTACAACAACCGGCTCTACAATAGCTGGCGCACTGTCTACTGCAGCCGTTTCAACCACAGCTTGCGCTGGTGGTGGTGTTGCTGCTGGCTTCGCTGCTTGCAGCGCCGCCAACTTGTCACGTACAGACACATACGCTTGGCCACGCGTTTCGGCCTTAGGCAACGCAACCTGAGCAGGCGCTGTTTTTTTAGTCACAGTTGGCGCAACAGCAGCAGCCTCAGTTTGCCACTCGAGCAAATACTCACGTGACGGCGCCGCATTGTACAGTTGCTGACGAGGCAGCCACACATCTATATGCATCGCCTGCAACATAGCTTGGCGGCGCATCTCTTGGCTGTGCACCTCTTGATCATGCATCAAGGTCATCGTGCTGGTCACACACCATCGACTTGCGGGTGTGCTCTATCAGTGCCCAAGTGCATTAGATTCAAAGCATTAAGATAGGCTTTAGCCGAGGCAATCACTATATCGGTATCAGCTCCATTGCCATTGACCATACGTCCACCACGCTCCAAGCGTACCGTCACCTCACCTTGTGAATCAGTACCTTGAGTAATGGCATTAACTGAGTACAGCAATAAGGTTGCACCCGACTGCGCTACTTTTTCAATCGCTTTAAACGCAGCATCCACAGGCCCTGAGCCTTGATCATCAGTCGTCACTTCAGTGCCATCGATGTTCAGAACCAGATGCGCATGCGGTACTTCACCGGTTTTACTCGCCACTTCTAAACTGACTAACTTGTAAAACTCAGGCGCTTCTTCAGTCATAGTTTCTGAAACCAAGGCCTGTAAATCCTCATCAAAGATTGCATGCTTTTTATCAGCTAAATCTTTAAACCGAGCAAAAACTGCATTGAGTTCAGTCTCGCTGGCCAACTCAACTCCCAGCTCTAGCAAACGACTACGGAATGCGCTACGCCCTGAGTGCTTACCCAAGACCATTCTATTGGTGTGCCAGCCGACATCTTGTGCTGACATAATCTCATAGGTTTCACGGTGCTTAAGCACGCCATCTTGGTGAATACCTGACTCATGGGCAAATGCATTGGCACCGACAATAGCTTTGTTGGGCTGCACAGAGAAGCCAGTAATACCGGAGACCATACGTGACACGCTTAAGATATGCGGGGTATCAATATTAGTATGCACGCCTAATAAATCGTGACGGGTTTTAATCGCCATTACTACTTCTTCAAGAGCAGCATTACCGGCACGCTCACCGAGACCGTTAATGGTGCACTCAACTTGACGTGCGCCCGCCACCACAGCTGCCAAAGAGTTAGCCACAGCCAAACCTAAGTCATTGTGACAGTGCACAGAGAAAATTGCTTTATCAGCGTTAGGGACGCGATTCATAAGCTGTCTAATCAGCTCAGCATATTCATGTGGAATCGCATAACCGACAGTGTCAGGAATATTAATGGTACGTGCACCGGCATCAATTGCTGCTTCAACAATGCGGCATAAGAAATCAATTTCAGAGCGACCCGCATCTTCACAGGAGAACTCAACGTCAGCGCACAAGTTACGCGCCTTTTTAACCGCACGTACCGCTTGCTCAACCACTTGGTCCGGCTGCATACGCAATTTGTGCTGCATATGAATAGGACTGGTGGCGATAAAGGTATGAATCCGTCCTGAATTTGCCCCAGCTAGTGCTTCTGCTGCACGCTCAATATCGCCATCCATAGCACGCGACAAGCTACATACCGTACTGTCCTTAATGGTATTAGCAATAGCTTTTACTGCCTCAAAATCTCCAGGACTGGCAATCGCAAAACCCGCCTCAATGACATCAACACGCATGCGCTCAAGGGCTTTAGCAATGCGCAGTTTTTCTTCTTTGGTCATTGAAGCGCCTGGGCTTTGCTCGCCATCACGCAAAGTGGTATCAAAAATAATAACGCGATCACTGCTAGTCATTGTCTTCTCCTAAAAGCTGCCGCACGGTTAAGGGCAGTGCATATCTAAATCCTTATGCGGCTGTATCTGTACACAAGGACATTTTATAAAATAACTAATGACAGACTAATACTGAGCAGCGCTCAGGTCTATCTACAATTCGTAGTACAACACTAAGCGCTCAAGCAACACCACCTCGTACTCTGCAATAGGTTTATTGATGTTTTGTTAACTGGATCTGGATAATATCCAATAATCTCTGCAGCGCACCTTGGTTACGCTCGAGCACCTGCTGAGCCGCATGACACATCTGCTGTGCTCGATCCTGACTTGTCCATAGCCGAGATACAGCCTGCGCCAGCTGCTGGGTATGAGCCACCTCTTGCAAACCACCAGCAGCCAGCAACTGCTGCGCAATCTCTAAAAAATTAAAATAGTGCGGACCAATCAAGGTCGGCTTAGCAAGAGCAACCGGCTCAAGCATATTGTGTCCGCCATGCTTAATTAAGCTGCCACCGACGAAAGCCACATCAGCCAACGCATACAAAAACAGCAGCTCGCCCATGCTATCGCCAAGCAATACATGATGCGCTGCGCTTACCGCTGCTTGGTTCGAGCGGCGTTGCACGTGCATGCCCTGCTGTATGCACAAGGTATGCACCGACTCAAAACGCTCAGGGTGACGCGGCACTAAAATCAATAACGCCCGAGGAAACAGCCCGAGCAATTGCTTATGCGCTGCCAAAATCAACGCATCTTCTCCCTCATGGGTGCTGGCAGCAATCCATATTGGCCGTTGGCTGGCGTGCCACTGCTCACGTAACGCCTGCGCTTGCTGAGGTAAATCCTCAGCAATTTGCAGATCATATTTAATTGAGCCCGTCACTGTTACCGTTTCCGGTCGCGCACCTAACTCAATAAAACGCTGCGCTTCAACGTCACTCTGCACGGCAAACGCACTGATTTGCTTGAGCATTGGTGCGACTAACTTAGGAAAGCGTGCATAACCACGCGCTGAACGTGCAGATAAGCGTCCATTGGCCAACACCACAGGAATATTTAAGCGCGAACATTGTTGAATGTGGTTCGGCCACAACTCAGTTTCCATAACGATGGCTAAACGCGGCTGCAAACGTTTAAAGAAACGTTTCGAGGCCAGCGGTAAATCGTAAGGTAAATAGCAATGCTGTACGCTATCGCCAAACATACTTTGAATACGCTCAGAGCCGGTGGGCGTCATGCAGGTCACGGTAATAGGTAAATCTGGGTATTGTGCTTGCAAGGCTTTAACCACAGGCGCAGCGGCAATGCTTTCGCCGACAGACACCGCATGCAGCCAAATACCACCCTGTTTAAAATCCGGCAAAGATAAAGCAAAGCGCTCACCAATACGTTTAGCATAGGCCGGTGCTTTTCGTGATCGCAGCCACAAGCGCACGGCAATCACTGGCACGGCAAGGTAAAGCAGTAAGCTATATAGAGTTCTATTCATAACGGCAAAGTTTAGCAAAGGCGCAGCGATAATACTGCGCTCGGTTATACTGCTCACTTATTTTTTACGAGAGGCGCGTATGTCACTCACTTTAAATACAGATATTGCCATTATCGGCGGCGGCATCGCTGGCCTCTGGCTCAACGCTCAATTGCGCCAGCGCGGCTTCAATACGCTACTTATTGAACAACATACGTTGGGCGGCGGACAGTCTGTCAAGTCACAAGGCATCATTCATGGCGGCGCAAAATACGCACTGCATGGTGCATTAACCGGTTCCTCTGAAGCCATTGCTGAGATGCCGGAACGCTGGCGCAAGGCGCTGCATGGCGAAGGCGAGTTGGATTTACGTGGCGTGCGTCTACTCTCCGATGCCCATTACCTATGGTCGCCCGGTTCAATCGCCGGCAACCTGACCAGCTTTTTCGCCAGCAAAGCGATGCGTGGCCGTGTCGATCAAGTTAAAGGCGCACAGCTGCCAGAAGCGTTGCAACATAAAGACTTCAAAGGCCGCGTCTATCGTTTGGCTGAGTTAGTTCTCGACGTGCCCAGCTTAGTCCAGCGTTTGGCTGAACTGGCCGGTGATAGCTTATTGCACGCGCAAACAATTACCCCGCGCTATGAGCAGCAGCAGTTAATCGGCATACAAGCCGATAACTACAACATTAATGCACAACGTGTGGTGCTGTGTGCCGGCAGCGGTAACCAAGCGCTGCTGCAGTCGTTCGCACTGAGCAAACCCGAACAACAACTGCGCCCACTGCATATGGTGCTGGCTAAAGGCCCTACTCTATTACCTCTATATGCACATTGCCTCGGTGGCGGCAGCAAGCCACGGGTGACTATTACCACCCACCCAGCCGCTGACGGTCAGTGGGTCTGGTATTTAGGCGGTAATCTGGCCGAAGCTGAGGGTGTAGCACGCTCCGAAGCACAACAAATTCAAGCAGCACAGGCCGAAGTCGCACAACTGCTGCCATGGATTGCGCAAGACAGCACGCAATGGGCTACTTTACGTGTCGATCGTGCCGAACCTGTGCAATCTGGATTGGTTCGGCCCGATAATGCCTTTGTTACCGAGCACGGCGCACTACTGGTGGGCTGGCCAACTAAACTAGCCTTGGCACCTGACTTTAGCGATCGCGTCCTCAAACTGTTGGAGCGCGATGGCATTCAACCCAGCGCAGCGCAAAGTTACCCTGATTTGCCACGCCCTGCGCTGGCACAACCTGTTTGGGAGACTCTATTTAATGACCCTGCATGACTTGCATCGCCCCCTTGGTAGCACTGGCTTGAATGTTTCCCCACTGGGCTTAGGTACAGTAAAGCTGGGGCGTGACCAAGGTGTTAAATACCCTAATGACTTTACTATTCCTGATGATCAACAGGCTTTAGCGTTAATCAATCAAGCGCGCGAGCTGGGGATTAACTTATTGGATACAGCGCCGGCTTACGGCATCAGCGAAGAGCGTCTCGGCCACCTACTGCAAGGCCAACGTAAAGACTGGGTAATTGTCAGCAAAGTCGGCGAGGAATTTATCAATGGTGAGTCAGCCTTTGATTTCTCTGCCGCGCATACGCGTTTTTCTGTGGATCGCAGCCTTAAGCGGCTGCGCACTGATCATATTGAATTAGTCTTAGTGCATTCCAATGGCGACGATCTGGCTATTTTGCAGCATGAAGACGTCTACGCCACTCTCGCCGCACTAAAACAAGAAGGTAAAATCGGTGCTTTTGGTTTTTCTGGAAAAACGGCAGAAGGTGGCATCCTTGCACTGGAGCAAGGTGATTGTGCAATGGTGACTTACAATCTTAATGAGCGCGCTGAACTGCCTGTGCTGGACTATGCCGCACAGCACAACAAAGGCATTTTGATTAAGAAAGCTTTAGCCAGCGGCCACATGTGCTTAGCCGAAGGTATTGATCCGGTGCAGGCCAGTTTTGCGATGATTTTTGCACACCCTGCAGTGGCCAGCGCCATTGTTGGCACCATCACCCCCAAGCATTTACAAAGTAATGTTGAGTGCGTCGCCAATACCCTGCGCGGCCAACGCTAAAAGCGAAGCCGCTGCGCGAGTGCAAAGCTTAAGCGCAGCGGCTGTTTACAGTTAGTTACTTGTTGCGGATTTTCTCCACAATTGCCGTAGTTGAGCTGTTTTCCACTAAACCTAATACGCGCACTTCACCGCCATAGGCATACACCAACTCTGCACCAACCACTTGGTCAACACCATAATCGCCACCTTTAACCAAGATGTCCGGCTTAAGTAAAATAATCAAGTTTTCAGGTGTATCCTCGGTAAAGCTCACCACCCAATCGACCGCACCTAAACCAGCAAGCACCGCCATACGCCGATCAACCGAGTTGATCGGTCGGCCCGGGCCTTTAAGGCGCGTCACCGAGGCGTCACCATTGACGGCGACAATCAAACGATCACCTTGCTCACGGGCTTGTTCTAAATAGCTGACATGGCCCGCATGTAAAATATCAAAACAACCATTGGTAAAGACCACACGCTCACCCTGCGCACGGGCATCTTCAACTGCCGCTTGAAGCTGCTGCAAGCTTAACACGCCACGCTCAGCACCTTCTTCACGCTGTATAGCACGGCGCAACTCAGGCCCACTGATCGTTGCGGTACCCAGCTTACCCACAACAATACCCGCAGCTAAGTTAGCCAAAGTCATCGCCTGCGGCAGGCTTTCACCCGCTGCTAAAACAGCTGCCATGGTTGAAATCACTGTATCGCCAGCACCGGTCACATCAAATACTTCACGTGCACGCGCGGGCAGATGTAGCGCTGGCATGCCGTGACGTAATAGCGTCATACCCTGCTCACCACGGGTAATCAGTAGCGCATCCAACTCAAGCTCTTTAAGCATCACTGCACCGCGCTGCATCAACTGCGCTTCATCTGCACAGTGCCCCACTACCGCTTCAAACTCAGCGAGGTTGGGTGTCAGCAATGTCGCACCGCGATAGATGGAAAAATCAGTTCCTTTTGGATCAGCTAAAACTGCAACACCGCGTTGCTTGGCTGCGGCCAATAATGCCTGATGATTAAGCAGCGAACCTTTACCATAGTCAGATAAAACCATTACTTTGACGCTATCCAGTACAGATTCGACTTGTGCTAATAATGCGGCAGCATCAGTATTAAAGTTGTCTTCAAAATCCATGCGCAATAATTGTTGCTGACGGCTCATGGCGCGCAGCTTAACAATGGTTGGCTGGCCAACAATGCGCTGAAAGTGCGTTTGTACACCCACCGAATGCAACTGTTCAGTCAATGCATCAGCGGCTTCATCAGCACCGGTAACACCAATCAACTGTACTGGCGCGCCTAATGCAGCAATATTTAAGGCCACGTTGGCAGCGCCGCCCGGTCGGTCTTCGGTGCGTGTTACTTTAATCACCGGAACCGGTGCTTCAGGAGAGATACGCGTGGTGCTTCCGTACCAATAACGGTCCAGCATCACATCCCCCACCACTAACACAGGAGCTTGGGAAAACGCGGGTAATGCTGACTTCATAATACCTTCAACCTTAAAAAACTTTTGCCAATCATAGCATGCAGGACCTTAAGCGAGCTTATGGAAAAGCCCGGGCGCACATAGCGGTGCAAACGTATAGAGCGCAACAATTGAGCTATAGCACAGCAATAAGCCCACTGGCGCAAAGCACACAAGCAAGCAGACTGCCTACACAAACTGTTTGCCAGGAACACCTAGGTAATGAGCGCTACCGTCAACGGCATTAATACCGCAGTCAATACGCCCATCATACTCATAGCTAATGCAGCAAAAGCACCCGCCTCTTCACTCTCCTGCAAAGCCCGTGCAGTACCTATACCATGAGCAATAACACCTAAAGCCATACCCTGCGCAGCAGGATGGGTGATACGCAACATACGCAGTAATTCAACACCAAACATGGCTCCCAAGATGCCTGTCAGCATGACAAAGACTGCGGCTAGTGAAGCTGAACCACCCATTTCTTCCGCTACTAACATCGCAATCGGAGAGGTCACTGACTTCGGCGCAATGGTTTTTAAAATCATAGTTTCTGCACCAAAGAACCAGGCTAAAGCCACACCCAATACCGTGGCAAATAAACCACCAACAAACAATGTAATTAGCGTCGGCCATAAAATCTGGCGCACACGTCGTACATTTAAATATAAGGGTACCGCTAGCGCCACAGTTGCAGGCCCTAAAATCATGGTTAGCAATTGTGTACCCTGCTTATAATCGTCGTAATCAATATCCAGCGCCAGCAAGACAGAGATTAAAACAACCATCGAGATAAGCAGCGGTTGCAAGATGATCCAGCGCGTTTTGTCGTAAGCCGCAACAGCCAACTGATAAACGCCTAAGGTTAAAGCTACAAAAAATAACGGATGTTGAATCACCGCATCCAGTGCTGCCTGAAAATCAAGATTCATAATTTACCCTTATTACGCGCTTGACGATTAATCAGCATTTGCATCAGCCAGCCAAGAAACACCATGGACACCACCAAAGAAATAATCAGCGCACCGGTAATCGCCCAGAAGTCTGCTTGAATGTCGGCCACATGCGCCATCACCCCAATCGCAGGTGGCACTAAGAGCAAAGGCAAATAACGCAACAAGCTCGTTGCAGCTTCATTTATCGGAGCCTCCACACGGCCACGCAGCATCAGATAAATAAGTAGCAGCACTAAACCAATAATAGGACCTGGTATAACTGGAAAAAAAAGTACATTAAGCGCTGTTCCTGCTAACTGAAAGGCGACCAACCAACTCAATCCACGTAACAACATCTCTACCTCCTATTATTTTTATTAAACAGCATGCAGTATGCAATTAAATAAATCCATACGACGCTTAGGCACTGCCGACGTTAACGATCCATACAATACATTGCATTGACCAACTATTACGCTAACGCAAAGCTTTATGTTCAGACAATAAAAAACCCGCATAAGCGGGTTTTTTATACGCCGAAAGAACAATCAATTACTTGATTTTGCCTTCTTTGTAAATCACGTGCTTGCGAATAACTGGATCAAATTTTTTGATTTCCAGTTTATCAGGCGTAGTACGCTTGTTCTTATCTGTCGTGTAAAAGTGACCGGTACCAGCACTTGACACTAAACGGATTAAATCACGCATGGTGTTCTCCTTAAACTTTTAGGCCACGAGCACGTAGCTCGCTCAGCACTGTGTCGATTCCGCGCTTATCAATCACGCGCATGCCTTTTGCAGATAAACGCAAACGTACAAAACGGTTTTCGGATTCAACCCAAAAACGGTGATGCTGCAAGTTTGGCAGGAAACGGCGACGGGTTTTGTTGTTGGCATGGGAAATTTTATTCCCTGTAACCGGACCCTTACCGGTTACTTGACAAACTTTTGACATATCTCAGCCCTCTAAACCACATGCTCAACCCAGCATGGGTTGGCTGCTTTAAAACGTAATTGGATTCGTAGGTGATTAAAAACATGATGGTTTTATAACCCGCATATTATTACTCAGACTTCGCTAAGGAACAACAGTAACGCAAAATAATAATAGTGCGAAACGTATTCTCTTAGAATCGAGCCGTGCTTTATAGCAGAAAGCCGCCATCAAATCAACATTCGCTTCGAATTTTCTCACACAGCTCTACTAGGAACCCCCTCACATCCAGCCATTTTCAACCATAGATAACGGCTCACCATCACCCACAATAAAATGGTCTAGAACGCGTACATCAACCAGCGCCAACGCCTCTTTTAAACGTTCGGTTAAAATCTTATCCGCCTGACTCGGTTCCGAAACACCACTGGGATGATTATGGGTCAGTATCAAAGCGGCCGCATTATTAGCTAAGGCACGTTTCACAACCTGTCGCGGGTAAACACTAGCACCATCAATAGTACCGTAAAACAACACTTCAAAAGCCAGCACCCTATGCTTAGTATCGAGAAACAAACAGGCAAAAACCTCATGCAACTCATGACGCAACTTAGCTTTGAGAAAATCACGTACCGCCTGCGGGCTTTCTAACGCCGAATCACGCTGAATACTGGCAGCTAAATGCCGACGCCCCATTTCCAACACTGCCTGCAACTGCGAATATTTTGCTGGCCCTAAACCAAGATGACTGGTGAAGCTTATTTGATCGGCTTCTAAAATCTGACGCAAACCACCAAATGCGCTTAATAAATCGCGCGCCAGTTCAACTGCATTGCGCCCTTGGATACCCGTGCGTAAAAAAATTGCCAATAATTCAGCATCCGACAAGACCTCAACACCGTACTCCAGTAAGCGCTCACGCGGCCTCTCATTGATCGGCCAACTTTGCATACTCATAGACGAACTCCTTATCATCCAATACGCGACCAAAAAATCCAGCGCGCATACACTGATTTAATCCTTATGGATCAGCCACTGCCGCTCTAACAGCTGCTATGTTATCTTAGTCAAGATTTTAAATTTGGCCACTCTCTATTTTCAAATACAACTCAAGATAACAGGCAGACCCATGCAAAGGCTGTTTCAAAAACGCATCATTGTTGGCATTGGTGGCGGCATCGCTGCCTATAAGAGCGCAGAACTGGTCCGCCGTTTACGCGATTTAGGTGCTGATGTGCACGTGGTCATGACCCGTGGCGCACGTGAGTTTATTACCCCGCTGACATTGCAAGCATTGTCCGGTAACCCCGTGCATATCGACTTGCTGGACCCCAGCGCCGAAGCTGCAATGGGTCATATTGAGTTGGCGCGCTGGGCTGACTTAGTGCTCGTCGCCCCCTGTACCGCTGATTTAATGTCCCGTTTAGTACAAGGCGCAGCCAATGACTTACTGACCACGCTGGTGCTCGCCACTGACGCACCTATTGCCCTCGCACCAGCCATGAATCAAGCCATGTGGGCAGATAAGGCAACACAAAGCAATGCAGCGATCCTCAGTCAGCGCGGTTTTAAACTGTTAGGCCCAGGCGCTGGGGTACAAGCCTGTGGTGATATCGGTTTAGGTCGCATGCTCGAGCCTGAGTTATTAGCACAAAATGCTGCAGACTTATTCGCCCACAAAATACTGAGCGGCAAACATGTCCTAATCACCGCGGGTCCAACCCGAGAAGATATTGACCCGGTACGTTATATTACCAATCACAGCTCAGGGAAAATGGGTTTTAGCCTTGCCGAAGCAGCAGCCGAAGCAGGCGCGCGCGTCACTCTCATCTGTGGCCCTGTATATTTGCCTACCCCTGATCGTGTTGAGCGTATCGATGTAAGTAGCGCACGCGACATGCTCGCTGCGTGCGAAGCTGCTATGCCCTGCGATATATTGATTGCAGCTGCAGCAGTCGCCGACTATCGCCCTGAAAGCAGCGCCGAGCATAAACTGAAAAAAGACCCAAACAGTGCCGACGGCATGAGTTTAAAGCTGGTTCGCAATCCAGACATCTTAGCAACGCTTGCCAAGCGCAGTGATCGCCCCTTCAGCGTTGGTTTTGCTGCAGAAACACAAAACCTATTGGACTACGCAATCTGCAAGCTGCGTGATAAAAATCTAGACTTAATCGTCGCCAATGACGTGGCCAATAACGCCATTGGCTTTAATAGTGATGACAACGCCATTACCGTGATCGATCGCCAACAATTACAAACATCATTCGCGCAGACCAGCAAAAGTAAAATTGCTCGTCAGCTGATTTCATTTATTGCCTCTCATATGTACAAGGTTTAACTATGCGCCGTATCCAAACTCAAATACTCGATCCTCGCCTCGGCACTGAATTTCCAGTTCCCGACTATGCAACCACCGGTTCTGCTGGGCTTGATTTGCGCGCAATGATCACCCATCCGGTAGACATTGAGCCGGGACAGACACTACTGATTCCAACAGGGCTGGCTATTTATATCGAAGATAGCGGCGTTGCTGCGATGATTTTGCCACGCTCAGGACTGGGACATAAGCACGGCATTGTGCTGGGTAATTTAGTCGGCCTAATTGACTCAGACTACCAAGGTCAGCTGCAAGTCTCGTGCTGGAATCGCGGCGACAGCGCCTACACCATCACCCCAGGCGACCGCATTGCACAGCTGGTTTTAGTGCCCATCATCCAAGCGCAACTGGATATCACCGATAATTTTACCCAAAGTGAGCGTGCAGATGGTGGTTTTGGCCACACAGGCCAGCAATAGCACAGCATACATTACTGCAGGGTAACCTGTGGCAGGAGGCTCAATGTCACTGTTCAAACGCAAAAATAATACTCAACAGACTGTCGAACTGCCTGTCGATATTGATAGTAATAAGAAACAAAGCATGCGTTATATCGCTCCCAGTCTCATTCTCGCGCTTGCCGGCATATTGATTGCCAGCGCAGTGATCTGGCTTAATCAATCATCACAACAGCAGCAGCACGCCGAAGAGCTTATGGCTACCTGGGGTTCAGCTTATACAGCAGCGATCAACCAGCATTTGGCTTTTATCCAAGCAGACACTAAAAGCGCTGCTGATAATCCGCGCCTTGCGCAAGCTTTGCAAGATAGCAACCCTATCGCTAAGCGTAATGTCGAGCGCAGCCTTGTGCATCGTTCTAGTGCTGTAGACGCCTTTCTCAACCCTCTGGGGCAAACCACACAAGATCATAAACGTAATGCGCCGATCAATTTTGCCGCACTCGACCTGCTCAAGCGTGCTGAGCACGGTCCTCAACCTTGGCCTGAAGCATTACAAATTGAGCAACGCTGGCTGCTATACAGCGCAGCCAAGCTCAAAGACGCTCAAGCATCAGGCAGCCTCTTGATGACCTATGACTTAGCCAGCTTGTTACGCGGCTTCCCCGTATTTGCTAATGGGCAACTGCATGTTGTACTGCAGCAACAGTTCCCAAACTCGCCCACGCAAATACTGTACAGTTCAGGTCAGCAACCCAGCGACGCCGTCACCCAGTCTTTTAGCACCCAGCATCCGAACTGGACGCTGATCATCAGTAGCCCAGAACAAGCCCTGCACCCTGCATCAACTCAGTCCGCGCTATTTATCGCCCTAGGCGTGGCTGCGCTAGGCTTCCTTGCCGCCCTATACCTAATGCACCGCAGCCTACAGCAGCAACTTAAAGCTGATAGTTTAGTTTTATACAAAACCATTCAAGACTGGACGCAAGGAAAAAGTCTTAAACCCTATAGTTTCAACCTGATAACACTCAATCAGATTATTCATAAACTGATACACAGCACACCCACACCACCTTCGGCACAGGCTAAAAAAGCCAGAGCCTCTGCACAACACAACCCAACAGCTGATAATGCGTCACTTGAACAGACAGATAACAGCTTTGATGACTCACTTTTTGAAGCACTGGGAACTGATATTTTGGATATAGACATGCTAGATGATGATGTTTTTGGTTTAGGTCAAGCTGACGCTGCAACGCAAACTGTCACAGCAGCGCTCGATGTGCCGAGCAGTATTTTTCGCGCTTACGATATCCGCGGAATTATTGGCACCACCCTCACCACTGATACTGCATACTGGATCGGTCGTGCAGTCGGCTCAGAAAGCATCGCTAAAGGCGAGTTTAATATTGTAGTCGGCCGTGACGGACGGCTGTCTGGACCCGATATGGCGCAAGCTCTAATTCAAGGTCTATTAGACTGTGGCTGCCATGTTACAGATCTAGGCATGGTGCCAACGCCAGTTCTGTATTTTGCCACCCACGTACTTGAAGCCAGCTCTGGCGTTATGGTCACAGGAAGCCATAACCCACCAGACTACAATGGTTTTAAAATTGTCATCGCCGGTGAAACACTCGCTAACGAACGTATTACTGCTTTGCATACACGCATCATCAATAACGACTTAAACAATGGTGTAGGCAGTGCTGACAGCGCTGAGATGCTACAAACCTACCTTGAGCATATCCGCAACGACATCGCTTTAGCTAAACCCATGCGCGTTGTGGTTGACTGCGGTAATGGTGTTGGCGGCGTGATTGGTCCGCAACTGTTAGAGGCTTTAGGCTGCACAGTGATTCCGCTGTACTGCGATGTCGATGGCACCTTCCCCAATCACCACCCAGATCCAGGCAAACCCGAAAATCTGCAAGAATTGATCGCACGTGTTAAAGCTGAGGATGCTGATCTGGGTATTGCCTTCGATGGCGATGCTGACCGTTTAGGTGTCGTCACCAACACAGGACGCATTATCTATCCTGATCACTTAATGATGCTCTTTGCTAAAGATATTGTGTCACGCAATCCCGGCGCAGACATTATCTTCGATGTAAAATGCACACGTCGCTTATCAGCCTTAATTAGCGGCTACGGCGGCCGCCCGATTATGTGGAAAACCGGCCACTCATTGATTAAAGCAAAAATGAAAGAAACCGGCGCTTTGCTCGCGGGTGAAATGAGCGGGCATATTTTCTTCAAAGAGCGCTGGTTTGGCTTTGATGACGGAATGTATAGCGCTGCACGCCTATTAGAAATCCTAAGTTTAGATACCCGCAGCGCTGATCGTGTCTTTGCGGCCTTCCCAGTCAACTTGTCGACACCTGAAATCAACATTGAAGTCACTGAAGACACTAAATTCAAAATCATTGAACGCTTACAAAACGAAGGCAAGTGGGACGGTGCCAGCCTGACGACACTCGATGGCGTACGTGCTGACTTCCCAAAAAGCTGGGGACTGGTACGCGCATCCAATACCACGCCAATGCTGGTACTGCGCTTTGAAGGTGAGACAGCGGACGATTTAGAGCAGATTAAAGTGCTGTTTCGTGAACAGTTACTGGCAATTGTGCCTGACCTCGATTTACCTTTTTAATAATTAGGAGCTTGTTCAAGATGAACTCAAGTCGCGCTGATGCAGCACATGTCGCCGAAGTACTCTCCGAAGCTTTACCTTATATTCGCCGCTTTGTTGGTAAAACACTGGTGATCAAATATGGCGGCAACGCCATGGAAAGCGAAGAGTTAAAAACGGGGTTTGCCCGCGATATCGTTCTTATGAAAGCTGTTGGCATTAACCCTATTGTGGTACACGGTGGCGGTCCACAAATTGCAGACCTGCTCAAACGCTTAAATATTGAAAGCCGCTTCGTTGAAGGCATGCGCGTTACTGACGGGCAAACCATGGACGTCGTGGAAATGGTCTTAGGCGGCCAAGTTAACAAAGATATCGTTAATCTGATTAACAGTCACGGCGGTAGCGCAATCGGCTTAACCGGTAAAGACGCGCGCCTGATTCGCGCCCGTAAACTACAAGTCACCCGCCAAGATGCAGACATGCAACAGCCGGAAATTCTTGATATTGGCCAAGTAGGAGAAGTTGCCAGCGTCAATACTGACCTACTAGACATGCTGGTTAAAGGTGATTTTATCCCAGTGATCGCACCGATTGGGGTTGGTCCTAACGGCGGATCTTACAATATCAACGCAGATCTAGTCGCGGGCAAAGTTGCTGAGGCCGTGCATGCAGAAAAGCTTATATTACTGACCAATATTGCTGGCCTGATGGATAAAGAAGGCAATATTTTAACTGGCCTAAATACCGCCCAAGTCGATGAGTTAATTGCCGATGGCACTATTTACGGTGGCATGCTGCCAAAAATACGTTGTGCATTAGATGCAGTGCAAGGTGGCGTTAACAGCGCGCACATTATTGATGGTCGCGTGCCTAACGCGGTACTGCTGGAGATATTTACTGATCACGGCGTGGGTACACTGATCACTAACAACTGAGGTTGTCAGTCGCAACTGACAGATTAAGCTTTAGCTGATACGCCCGCTCTAGATAAGCGGGCGTTATCATTTATGCCTCTGAGCTACACATCGCTTCGTACTCATCAGTAAAGAAAAACTTCTCTTCACCAAAGGCAGGCACCAAGTCGTCAAACCACGTCGCTGTTTCATCGTACTTAGCAAAGAAGGTTTTCTGTACCCAATCAGGGTTACGCCCCTGAATAAAGCGCAGAACAAAGACCTTTTCGCCATTGAATTCCATAATACTTTGGATTTCAACTTTGCCTGGTCCTGCACTCATTGATGGTCCACGTGCGGTACGCCCTAAGCCAGACACACCCTGCATCGCTTCACGGTAAATCTCATACGCGCGCACTAAAGGCACTTCAAAGTAGCGCTTGGCACCGGTGTCACGCTCAACAAACATATAGTACGGTATCAGGCCTAAACGCACCTGCGTGCGCCACATGCGCACCCAAACATCCGCATCATCATTGATGTGCTGTACTAAAGGCGCTTGCGTGCGAATTACCGCACCCGTGGCACGAATACGACGAATTGCTTCACGCACAATCGGTGTTTCCATCTCTCGCCAATGGTTAAAGTGCGCCATAATCGCCACATGCTTACCCGCCTTTACTAACTTAGCGAACAACTTGAGCAAACCTGCGGCATCATCATCAGTGACGAAGCGCTGCGGCCAAAACGTCAAGGCTTTGGTACCAATACGCACCGTTTGTAAATGCTCAAGCTCCGGTTGTAACAACGGCTCAAGATAGCTTTCCACGTGACGCGTTTTCATTACCATAGGATCACCGCCAGTAATCAACAAGTCGGTGATACTTTTATTTTGGGCTAAATAACGGTGCAACGACTCAGCTTCATTACTGGCAAAACGCAGTTCTTTATTACCGACAAACTGTGCCCAGCGGAAGCAGAACGTACAGTAACTGTGGCATACCTGACCCTGGCTAGGGAAAAACAATACTGTTTCTCGATATTTATGCTGCATGCCATTCAGGGGCTCGCCATCGAGCATCGGCACGTTCATTTCTTGCTGTCCCGCTGGATGCGGGTTCAGACGTGCTTGAATTTCACGAGCAAGCTTGGTGATTTCAGCGCGCGGAAGCTCATCACGCAATGCTTGCGCCATCAAGTCATAGTCAGCTGGATCGAGCATCTCACGCTGCGGGAAAGTCAGCTGAAAGATAGGATCATTGGGCACATTCGTCCAGTCAATCAGTTCTTCAATCACATATTGGTTAACACGAAACGGTAACACACTGGCTACCACACGCATTTCGAAACGCTGTTCTTCTGATAATTTTTGCAGCGGTTCGATTTTATCAAACTGACGATCGGTATAAACCTGAAACCGTGTATTTTCGGTAAAGCCTTCATCACTTAGAGGCTTTATTTGTATTAATTGATTCATGGCTACTCTCCACTCTATGCAGGATCAGCACAACTTAAAGCCTCATGGCTTACTCTGAACCCGCTTGTTGGGGCATCCCCTAAGGGAAGAAAGATAGCTACATATAAGTAGCAAAAGCTACGATTAAGTACGTTAAGACGCGACATAACCGTCATATAAGGTAGGAGGAAAAACCTCTGCATTTCCGGAATTTATCCGAAAAAGAATGACCGTGTTGCTAAAAGAGGGCTTATACTACGGTACTTTTGCCTGCCTCTCAATTATTAAATTTGACTCACCTAGCCCCCAGCAGTTCAATTAAACGTTTTTTATCACGCTCAAATGCGCTCTCAACATCGTGCTTGCTTTGCAAATAACGCGAAATCTGCTTCTGTAAACGCCGCTGATCAATCGTCGCAGCCTTAATTCGCTGCAGTAAATCCTCTGAAACGACGCGCCCAGCTCGCTCTTGACTGGCGGCTTGGCCCTGCAAATCAGCTTTCAAACTATTCGTCGATAATAAATTACCGCGCGCAATACTGATTTGACCCTCAATATCAGTCACTTTTCGCTCTAAAGCACGATCAATATCTTCTACGCGCGTGTACAGTAGCAATAACTGCCGGTCAGACTTAGCCTGTTCTTTCTCAGCCTGCATCTTCCGATATTCTTCAGGCGTAGGTGCGCGAGGCACTACTCGAACAACACGACCCTGCTCGCTAAGCACTTCATAACCATCACCAATCAGATGTGAAGGTACGCCTTGGCGATTGATGACAGTAATACCGCGCTCATCAGTGTAGCGATAATATTCAACTGCATAAGCAACACTGCTCAGCGTTAAGCTCAGCGCAAGTAAAAAATATACAGGTTTAGATAACCGCATCACTCATTTCCTCGAAGATACCGACAGCTATTTTATACTATTAGATGCCATAGTCCTCGCGATAGCGCTCTACCGCAGGCAAGTATTGTTTTAACTCATCACTCTGCGTCAAATATTCTAACACTTGCTGCAAAGATACAATGCTTATTACTGGCATATTGAAATCACGCTCCACTTCTTGAATGGCCGACAGTTCACCAGTGCCGCGCTCTTGGCGATCTAAGGCAATCAGTACACCCGCTGCTTGCGCACCTTGTGCTTGAATAATCTGCATCACTTCACGAATCGCTGTACCTGCAGTGATCACATCATCAATAATAACTACATTACCCGCTAAAGGAGCACCCACCAATGAGCCGCCCTCACCATGCGCTTTGGCTTCCTTGCGATTAAAACACCAAGGCATGTCAGTCGCATGATGCTCAGCTAACGCCACCGCGGTTGTTGCAGCTAGAGGGATACCTTTATAAGCTGGACCAAACACCACATCGTATGACAGACCACTATCAACCAGCGCCTGAGCATAAAAACGACCCAGCTTAGCTAGAGCCAATCCTGAGTCAAACAGCCCAGCATTAAAAAAATAAGGACTTATTCGCCCCGACTTCAAGGTAAACTCACCAAAGCGCAAAACACCGCGCTCAAGTGCGAACTGAATAAACTCTCGTTGATATGCTTGCATAAAAGGGTCCTTAACGCGTTAGGTTTAGCCAGTTTAAAATACGTTAGGTATCATACACACACTTTTTTTTCTAGGGGCTATCCATGCGCGTTATTAGTATAAATGTGAACGGGATTCACAATGCTATTGAACAAGGGTTATTTGACTGGCTACAGGCACAAAATGCCGATGTCATCTGCCTGCAGGATACTCGCGCCAGTGCACACGAAATGGATGCACCTGATGTGCAGCTGCATGGTTATTTTTGCTACGCCTGCGATGCTGAGCAGCCTGCACAAGGCGGCGTCGCAATCTATACCCGCTTGCAACCAAAAGCCGTTATAACCAATTTAGGTTTTGAATCAGCCGATCGGTTCGGCCGTTATATCCAAGCTGATTTTGATAAAGTCAGCATCGCCAATGTGCTTATGCCCTCGGGTCGCAAGGATGAAAACGAACTCAATCAAAAGTTTAAATTTATGGATGACTTTGCCCGTCACCTTGATAAGCAAAGGCGTAAGCGTCGTGACTATATTTACTGCGCATCATTATATATAGCGCACAATAAACTCGACGTAAAACACTGGCGCGACTGCCAGCAAGAAACCGGTTTCCTATCACCTGAACGGGCTTGGATGGATGAACTGATTGGCACGATGGGCTACACTGATGCCTTGCGCGAAGTCAATCGAGAAGGCGATTTGTACAGCTGGTGGGCTGACAGCGAACAAGCTGAATTGCTTAACCTAGGCTGGCGCTTTGACTATCAGTTATTAACTCAAGGCATGCGTCGCAGCGTACGCAGTGCCAAACTGTATAGGCAGCCACGTTTTTCACAACATGCGCCTTTTAGTGTTGATTATGACTGGACTTTGAGTGTTTAAAGATAAGCTGAATAACACAAACAGATAGTCTCTTGTGTTATTCAGCACTGCAGTATGCGAGACGCTCTTACTTGATAAAGCGCAGAGTCATTGGATAACGATAGACCACACCGTTGTTGGCTTTTACCCCAGCAATAATGGTCATAACTATCCAGTACACACCTAACACTGGCAACAAGAAAGCACCCACCACCATAAAAATCAGCATGATGCCAACGAACGCAGCAATCGCGATAGTAATCTGAAAATTGACTGCCTCTTTGCCATTAAGTGCAACAAAGGGATCAAAATCCTTCTTCAGCTGCCACACCACTAGCGGGCCAATAATATTACCGAAAGGAATAAAAAAAGCTGCAAAAGCCGCTAAGTGAGTCACCATTGCCCACTGCTTTGCCTCTTGCCTCAATTGTGGCTGCCCAGGGGTCACTGATCCGTGCTCATCCATTACCACTCTCCTATCGCTATTGTTACATCTTATTCATTCTGTAATGCCGCATGCTGCAGAGCAAAGAGCTCACGCACACCTTTATCAGCCAATGCCAACATAGCATTTAGCTGCTCGGAACCAAACGGCGCGCCTTCAGCAGTGCCTTGAATTTCAATAAAACCACCCGCATCGGTCATCACCACATTCAAATCTGTCTCAGCGGTTGAATCTTCTGGGTAGTCTAAATCAAGCACAGGTACATCTTTATAAACACCAACCGATACAGCTGCAATCATTTGCTTCAGCGGTGAACCATTTTTTAGCATTTTTCGTTCTTGCATCACAGCCAAGGCATCAACCAGTGCCACCATAGCGCCAGTAATCGCCGCAGTGCGTGTACCACCGTCCGCTTGAATCACATCGCAATCCACATAGAGTGTGTTTTCACCTAGCTTGGTCATGTCCAGAGACGCGCGCAAAGAACGACCGATTAAGCGTTGAATCTCTAAAGTTCGCCCGCCTTGTTTACCATTACTGGCTTCACGTCGTGTACGACTGCCAGTGGCGCGTGGCAACATGCCGTACTCAGCAGTCAACCAACCTTGCCCTTGGCCTTTTAAAAAGCGTGGTACGCCATTTTCTACACTGACAGTACAAATCACTTTAGTATTGCCAAATTCGACTAATACAGAGCCTTCAGCATGGCAAGTATAGTTACGCGTGATACACACGGTACGCAGTTGATCAAGTTGGCGGCCACTGGGACGAGTCATTAAATATTCCTGTTTGTTAAATGTGAATGCAACATTATAGGGATACAACACCCTAACATCAGTATTGTAAACACAACGTATCAAAATATTCGCTACAATTGGCGCATTATTTATAACCTCTTATTTTGGAGACACCTTATGGTGCATAGCATGACCGCCTTCGCTCGTGTTGAGCAAAACGGTGCCTATGGCACACTTAGCTGGGAGTTACGCTCGGTTAACCACCGCTACTTGGAGCCCCTTTTGCGCCTGCCTGACACGTTACGTGAAGTGGAAGGCGTGGTGCGCGAAACGCTGCGCAATGGCCTATCGCGTGGCAAAATTGAATGCACATTAAAGCTCACAGAATCATCCAGCGAGTCGAGCTTACAGGTCAATCAAGAGCGTGCTCAGCAACTGATTCAAGCAGCAGAGCTAATTTCCCAACAGATTCAGCAGCCTGCAGCGCTTAACCCGATGGACGTGTTGGCTTGGCCTGGCGTGCTTACTACGCAGTCTGTAGACAGTCAGGTGCTCAACAGTGCAGCTATCGAGTTGTTTAGCAGCGCATTACAGCAGCTAAAAGAAAGCCGTGGTCGTGAAGGTGCTGATCTGGCACGTTTAATCAGCGAGCGCCTGGATGCCATTCAAACTGAAGTCAGCGTGCTGCGTGAACTGGTACCGCAAATGCTCGAGCAGCAACGTCAGAAAATCCTCGCCCGTTGTCAAGAAATGCAAACCGAACTCGACGCTCAACGTCTTGAACAAGAACTGGTGCTGCTGGCACAGAAAAGCGATGTCGCCGAAGAACTCGACCGTCTCATCACTCATATCAGCGAAGTACACCGCGTACTGAAAACCGGCGGTGCCATCGGCCGACGCTTAGATTTCCTTATGCAAGAACTCAACCGCGAAGCTAACACCCTTGGTTCCAAAGCAATTGATACCCGCTCTACCCAAGCGGCGGTGAATATTAAAGTACTCATCGAGCAAATGCGTGAGCAGGTGCAAAACATCGAATGATGTCTAGGTAAGTCCATACCCGTCTTCTAAGCCAGTAAAATCAAGGGCTACAGCATTTAGCCAGCCCATACCAGTGGGCAGGTACCCACCACTATCTACAACGAAGTGGTGGGTATAATGGTGGGTACTTTTGGAGTGAAATATCACGCGCCTTACAAGCAAAACCGTTAGCGCAAAGCTTATCCATTAAGTGGTTATGCGTACTCAAGGTGCGCATCGTTAACTCACTCTCTCTTTCATCGTTTACTTGATTAAGTTCAGGTTGTTTCGCAACCTGCTTGCTCCTGTACTCGTGCTCATCAAAGTGGTCTACGACCACTAATTACACGCAGCAAAATCATAATGACTGCAATCACGAGGAGAATGTGAATAAATCCTCCCATGGTGTAGGACGAAACCAGCCCTAAAACCCACAGGACCCCAAGTACTAATGCGATTGTGTATAACATAGATTATATCCTTCCATTGATGGTTGTTTAAGCAGAAATCCACACTAAGTAGCGTGCCAACTACAATTTTATTAAGCGCTTGCGCGCACTCCTTTTCGCTTGGAAATATATGGTCTATTTATTCTTAGCATCTCAGCAATAGTTTTCGTATGCTATTACCGAAAGCTAAGTACTATAAAAACAGCTTAGGTCATAGGGCTGAATATATGCCCAAGCTGCTTAGATTGGTGAAGTTACAATTTGCGATTAAACTCAGCAATTTCTTCTTCAGCTTTTTCTTTAGTTAAACCATAACGCTCTTGTAGCTTACCTGCTAAATACTGGCTATGGCCTTCAGCCACATCAAGGTCATCATCGGTAAGCTTGCCCCAACGTACTTTGACTTGGCCTTTAAGTTGTTTCCACTTACCTTCAAAAATATCCGTATTCATAAATCACCTTAAATTATAGAAAGTTTTATAAACACAAAACATTAACGGCCGGTTTTTAAACCATCAGCAGCAACACCTTTAACACCTTTAATCTCTTTGGCTTTATTGATCGCTAGATCACGCTCGGCTGCAGTAGAAACAACACCAGACAGCGCAACAACGCCATCTACAGTTTCCACTTTAATATCCAAGCCACTGATGCTGGTATCACTCAAGAAAACTGATTTTACTTTGCTAGTAATCCAGCTATCTGAAACCACTTCCTGGACTTCATTTACGGTTTCATTAGCAGTAGCAGCCTGTGCTAATGGCATACCTAAAAGCGCAGTCAGCACTACAAGTCCAGCATATTTACGATTTAATATTTTCATTTTATAATTCTCAGTACATGTGAAAAGCTAAAAATAACTTCCTATTCATGTACACAATTTAGAGTTGCTCTTGAAGCTTTTAGTTCAGCTCAGGTGATCAACGGCAAATTAGAGACGGCTGAATAAAGATTCAGAGTGCCCAGCTTTTAAAAAACAGCTTGTTCAAAGTCGGTTCTTAGCGGACAAAATGCGTGCCCTAGCAGGAATACAGGACCAGAAACCACTACTGAACAACCGCCCCCATAGTTAAAAGCACGCGCACTTGCCCGTTAGCTCACACAGCACCCGCAAGCCAAACGTCTGACGAAGATTTTAGCTGAGCCCATTAAGCGGCCAACAACGATTGTGTATGCCTGTAAAGCAACGCCTTTATCAACTGCAGCGCGTTAAAAACACTGCCAATACCATAGAATGCAATTAGTGACCTTGAGTAGTGCTTAGCTACTCCGCCTTGTTAGACAAGCTAAATAACTAAAATCGCCTCTCATAAAGGTATACGTAGGTAATTGACTCGCGCATACAGGTGCGGCGAACCTGCTGATTAGCAATATCACGTACTGGATTTAGCAAAAACTTGTTTTAGATAAGTTTTTTATAAAAAAACATTGCAAGTCTCATGCAAAACCTCTTGCATTTTGTTACCATTTGTAACCTTCCCGTAGCTCGCGTCTTACTGCTACATTCCTTTGGCCAACTTTGAGAAATACTTATGCTGCGAAGTTTATTTATATTTGTTGCTACTGCATTGTTGTCAACGCCTGCTTTAGCCAGCGTGTCTGCAGAAGCAGTAGGTCATTTAAATGCTACAACGACCCTTGCAGGTTATTTAGCAGTTTTTATCTTTGCCATCGCTTACATGGTAGTCGTGGCTGAGGAAAAGCTACAATTGCGTAAATCTAAGCCAGTTCTAATTGGTGCAGGTTTAATCTGGTTGTTGGTCGGGATCATTAGCACTGACCCTGCAGCGACGAAGTCGGCTTTTAGCGGCAACTTCCTTGAATTTAGTGAGCTGATGCTCTTTTTGCTGGTAGCGATGACCTATATCAGCGCCATGGAAGAGCGCCGAGTGTTCGAGGCTTTGCGCGCTTGGATGGTACGAAAAGGCTTTAGCTATCAAACGCTGTTCTGGCTAACAGGTATTCTAGCGTTCTTTATTTCACCCGTAGCAGATAACTTGACCACCGCTTTGTTGATGTGCGCCGTCGTACTCAAAGTAGCCGAAGGACAAGACCGCTTTATTGCTATGTGCTGTGTCAATATCGTTGTTGCCGCGAACGCGGGCGGTTCTTTCAGCCCGTTTGGCGATATCACCACACTAATGGTTTGGCAGGCCGGTAAAGTTCAATTCCTTGAGTTTCTCGATCTATTCTTACCCTCCGTAGTTAACTTTATAGTGCCAGCGCTGGTTATGAGCTTCTTTGTTCCTAAAGGAAAACCAGCTAGCATCTCGGAAGAAGTTATCACCAAGCGTGGTGCTAAGCGCGTTATGGCGCTTTTCTTGCTCACCATTGTTACTGCAGTCTGTGGTCACCAGTTCTTAGGCTTACCACCTGTATTTGGCATGATGGTAGGTTTGGGTTATTTGCAGTTCTTCGGTTATTTCTTACGTATGAGCTTGCCATCTTCTCTGGCCAAAAAGCGTACAGCTGCTGAACAAAAAGCCGATCAAGAAAAACTGCGCTATTTAGGTAGCGTCGTACCTTTTGATATCTTCAAAAACGTCGCTCGTGCCGAGTGGGACACTTTGCTGTTTTTCTATGGTGTAGTGATGTGCGTGGGTGGTTTAGGCTACCTCGGTTACCTCCAGTTAGTATCTGTCATGTTATTTGATGGCTTAGGTGCAACCTGGGCGGCATTTGGTATTGGTGTAATTTCTGCGATTGTTGATAACATTCCAGTGATGTTTGCGGTATTGCAAATGGACCCAGCTATTAGTCACGGCCATTGGTTGCTCGTCACATTAGCAGCGGGTGTGGGTGGTAGCTTACTGTCCGTCGGCTCCGCTGCTGGTGTTGCCCTGATGGGTGCCGCACGTGGTCACTACACCTTTATGAGTCACCTGCGCTGGACGCCAGTTATCTTATTAGGCTATATCGCCAGTATGCTAACTCACCTATGGTTAGGCGATATCCTAGGCGTGTTTGATATCTACGGTTAATATCTGCTGTACACATAAAGGGCGCTTTAAAGCGCCCTTTTTTATTCTTTTGTGATCCTTAGATTCGAGATACTCAGCTGAGATGCATGCTTGTGCGCTCAAAGCGTTGATGACAATTACGCTAAGTGTGAAAGCTATAACCCTTAGGTTTAATCACCCCACCGCCAACTTCGCAGCTTGCTTCCACATAAAGTGCGGCATGGGTGTTTTTAACTGCCAAGTAATGCTCACTGGTTGACTACCCTGATGTGACACATACACCACTTCACCAAAGTTCACATAACCCATAGTGCCGTACTCGTCTTTGCTTTGTTCGCGGACAAATAAAAACATGCGCTTACCCGTTTGCTTGTGCTGAATATAACTCAATCCCGCACCTCGTTCTGGCCTGGAGCTATTTTGCGACTGCCAATGGAATAGCTGCTCATTAATCGCATAGTCGTGATACATGGTGGTCGGTGAAAATTGCTTTTCGTTTTTATTTAAGGTGACAAAAAACACATCAATATTTTGATCTTTGATAGGCAAGACACCTTCAAGAACCATCCTGCTGTAATCAAATGTTGTCACACCAAAGCCAGCCACGATTTGCTCACGGGTATAGCGCGCATGCACCTGCAGCGGATTATGCGGTACATCATCCAACGCAAACTGCTCGTAACGAATACGATTAATCAGCAAGGCCAAGACTTCAAGCAACTCTGTTTTAAGCTCTGGCTGATCTAATGCTTTAAGGCTTTGCGCCAGCGTGGCAAAGCCAAGCTTGTCCCCCGGCTTTTGCCAGAAATCGTAATGGCACATCACCGCCATGCGCGGATTCATCTGTTCCGTGAGCACAAAGTTACTGCTTGCTAGCTCTTGTAAAAACTGTAGATAAGCAAATCCATCACAACTTAAAAGTTTGTTTCTAATGGCGCTTTCATACACTTTAATCAGCCCATCCTTGGCAGTGGTCATTGCTTGCTCGGGAAAAGCCTGTGCCACCAAACGCGTCCAACTGCCGCGTTTATAAATATCTTCCAGCTTTAAATTAGGATGTATTTTTAAGAAATTCGGCAGGGTGAGTGGTAGGCTTGAATCCGTTGAAAACCGTCGAATCAACTTAACTAAACTCTTTGCAGTCGCAATCGCACGATTAATGTTTTTCAAAATCATTTCTTGCGTGCGCTTGGTTAATTCAATCCGACAACCCAAAGGTGCATGAGGGAAGCCCTGTTCAATCTCATGACTAATTGCGCGATTGGTTTGCCCCACCAGCGCTCTAAACTTCTGCGCGAAGTCATATTCAGGCCGTGAATTACCGACAAAGTCCAAAACGGTGCAGCACTCTTTGCCATCGAATAAACGCAAGCCACGGCCAAGTTGCTGCAAGAAGATGGTTAAACTTTCTGTGGGGCGTAAAAATAGCAAGGTATCCACTTCCGGGATATCCACACCTTCGTTAAAAATATCCACCACAAACAGCACATTGGTCTGTCCTGAGCGCAGTGCCTGTTGCTTTTGCTGACGCTCATGACTGTTATCGCTGGTTAGCACATCACTTTTGATGCCTTTAAGCACAAACTGCTGGCACATATAATCAGCATGAGCACGACTTACGCAGAAGGCCAAAACTTTAATACGGCCAATATCAGTGACAATTTCCTGCAAGCTCTGCAGGATTTTATTCACCCGCGCATGGTTGTGCGTATACAGATTGGTTAGCTGGGCAATGTCATAACGACCGCGACTCCAGGGGATATTGCGCAGGTCGGTATCGTCATCAATGGCAAAGTATTGAAATGGACATAGGTGGCGGCGATTAATGGCTTCCGGCAAACGTATTTCTGCTGCGATCACCCCGCCAAAATCCGCCAAAATATCACTGCCATCGTGACGTTCTGGGGTTGCGGTTAAGCCCAGTAAAATCGTCGGAGTAAAATACTCCAGCACTGCACGGTAACTGGCCGCGGCAATATGGTGCACCTCATCAATCACAATATAGTCGTAATAATCTGGGGTCAGCGCTAAGTCAGCCAACTGATTGTTCAGTGTCTGAATCGAGGCAAACAGCTGGCGGTGGTGTTCAGGCCTTGCCCCGCCCACCCAAAGTTCACCAAAGTTGCTGTTGCGTAACACACCACGATACGACGCCTGTGCTTGTTTAAGAATCTCTTCGAGGTGGGCAACAAAGAGAAACTTAGCCTCAGGCTGATCACGCAAGAAACGCGCGAAGTCGAACGCAGAAATAAGGGTTTTACCGGTACCCGTGGCTGCGACGACCAAATTACGATAACGATGATGCAAATCACGCTCTACCGCAAGCTGCTCAAGAATTTCTTGCTGATGTGGGAAAGGCTTTAAATCAAAGAAATAGGCAGTGGCTTCAGTATCCCCACCTCTTGCTTTACGCAGTGCTGTGTTAAGTTTTTCCTTACTTTCAATCTCACCATCAAAAACTTCAAAATCGTTCGAAGCCCAATAGGTTTCGAAGGTACTCAACGACTTTGTAATGATGTGCGGAATTTCTTGTGAAGTGATTTTAAGATTCCACTCCAATCCACTGGTCAGCGCAGAATGCGACAAATTTGAAGAGCCAATATAGCCGGTGTGAAAACCTGTATTGCGCAAAAACAAATAACTCTTGGCATGTAAACGCTCACGCTGGGTGTTGTAACTCAGTTTGATTTGCGTGTTAGGCAGCCCCGCTAAGAACTCAACCGCTTTGGCATCGGTCGCGCCCATGTAAGAGGTGGTAATCACTTTGAGCTGACGGCCGCTGCGAGTGAACTCTTCCAGCTCTTTACGGAAAATACGAATCCCCGTCCACTTGATAAAGGACACCAGCCAATAGATTTTGTCCGCAGAGAGGATTTCACGTTTCAATTCACTTTCTAAGGATAAACCTGCATTGCTGCCACAAAACAGCTCACTTTGGGTCAAACCAGTAAGTGGGAAAATATCTTCCACATATTTCTTTAGGTCAGCCGCGACAGGATTTTCCAGCGCATATAAAGCGGTTAAGATTTTACCTTGGCTGCTGAGCAAGTTTTCATCGAAGAAGTCTTTATCGTCCATCTGCGCTTTGAGCCACAGCAACAGTTGGTTGGCTAGATTAATTTGCTCTTGCAGTTGGTTATCGCCACTGGCCACTGAGCCCACGGCAAACTCTAAAATGCCGCTTAAAAAGCGCGACAGCCAGACTGAAGCTTCAGCCGGTTCTAAGCTGCGCTCGCCAACATAAAACTTTTCACGATTTAAACGTGACTCAACCAACTGGGTAATCAGCTGCTCATAAATCCCTATTTGCTGCATGCCTGAATCCTTAATATATGTACTGGTTAAACTATAGGGTTTACAGCTTTGATTGTCTTGTCAGCACAGCAAAACACTTAACGCTTAATCCCTAGCAACTCAGACACCCCACACTCATTGCTCCTTGAGCCAACTAGCACTATCTTTTTGCTCGCCCAGTGAGCCGAATAACCGATCTAATCGGCGCATACCTACTCCAAACACAGCCACGGCCCCTTTATAAACACACCACAATAGATCTGGCAGCAGCCTAACTGGCCTGACTTTTCTTGGTAGGACTGCACTGCGCAGCCAAGGTTGCGTGCATTGCATCATCACTTATGCCAGTAAAAGTGCATAATGGATGACTATGCTGAGTTTAGCCTTGATGCGCTACTGGCGAATATCGTTGCTTCATCAGCGATTGAAAGTGAAGTTTTGGATGTTTACGAAGTGCGCTCATCACTCGCCACATGGCCGCGCTTGTTGAACTTGGCGCGTTGAGCAAACGAGCTGGAGGTGAGCGCAGTACAAGGTATGTGATTATCAGCTAATTTCCCGACATATGCGGCAAGGTAAATACCTGATCAAACGCCAAAGTAAACACAAAGGTATACACCAAGAAAAACAGCAGCAACGCTGCCTCCATAGTCAGCGCTGTCCAGATACCAACACCGTACCAAAGCATATAAATGGGCAGGCAAAAGAGGAAAAGACCGCCCTCAAAGCCTATGGCATGGATAACACGGATTTTAAGCGTGCGCTCTTTGATTTGGCTGCGCGACTCCCAAGACTCAAACAGAGTATTGAAAATAAAATTCCAAATAACCGCCACGCTTGAAACGATAATTGCCACAGGTAGCGATTCTTGCGCCTCACCGCCACTCAATGCCATCAGGACGAGAGTTGCAAACAAAATGCCTAATACTTCAAAAATTGTGACGTAAACAAGACGACGTTTAAAGGGACTTAATGTTATCAACTGAAACTCCACAGAGCCGTGTATAGCTCTTAGATGTGATCAAGAGCCGGCCCGTCCCGGTTGAAATATAAGTTTAGGAGAAGAACCCTCCGCTGCAATGCCACGGTTTCCGCCTGCAGAATCGACATAGTTTACTGTAAATCTATAGCAAAAACAGGCCACGCTTGAGCTACTGCACTTGCATACGCAGCCATTCAAACTGAGCGATGCTCAATAATATTTGAGCGCAGCTACAGGTGTCTACGTTGCGGACAGCTGTTAGGTAATAAACACAATGCTGTCTTGCTCATTCTGCGCCAGCTGTACCGTCATAGTAAAAATCCAGCACAGCACAATGCCCCACCTAAGCGCGTTAACAAGACTCCAGTTATCAAGGTCAAAGGGAGCCTCACTCAAGACTAAGATGATTTAACGAATTTTTCTAAGTGTTAAAATTTGCTCACTGCGCCCAAACGGCCCCTGCACATCATGCAAAATCGAGCTCGTCAGGCCAATACCATCTACACCATATTGCTGCACTGTTTCTAGGCCTAACCATCGGCCTACAGGGAAGCGATACATGTGTATTTGCAAATCTAAGTTAGGAAAACCCCAAGCAAAGTCATCGCCTTGGCGTGGAACAATACCGTTAGCGGTATCGACCATACCCATTAAGTGAACAAAATCACTGGTCGCTTGGTTTTCAACCATTTCTTTTGAATTATTTAACCAAACGATACCTTTTCCGGCTCGGCGGTTTTCATCGGCTCTGGCCTCGATACTTTCAATGTAGCCACCTGGCCAGCGCGACATGCCCTCCCAATTTGACAGGCTATCGGGGTGATGGATAACTTGATCCTCTAAACCTGCAACCTCAGAGCTGTCTTGCGTACACATGCGCCAAGCCCTAGCAACAATGCAGGTTCTAGCATTGGCGTGCATTTCTGACTCAAGCAACTCAATGGTTTTACCGGGTCGCACGACTCGTGTAGTTATGGAAAACTCACCAGCAGCAATCAATCCAAAAATATCGTAACTAATACGGCCTATACGCACATCGTCACGCGGCTGAAAAAGCTCTAACTCTGCTGCAATAATGCCGCTAGCAGGTGCCATATGTTGTTCATGTTCATTCCAAGCGCCTTGCGCATGAATTGTGGAGCAATACTGAGCAGTGACAACACCTTGCGCGTCTGTTTGCCTGTCGATCAGTTGGTAATAGGCACTCATAATAAACTTACCTTTTATTCATTTAAGGAAACACTGAACAAATCCCAAGCGGGCTGCAGCCTTTGGTAAAATAGTCCAATCCGTAATTAGTATCGAGTCCACAGTCATGCAAATCACTTTCGCCGAAGCCGAGTTCGTCAGCAAAAAGAAGCAAACCCGTCGGGATCGACTGTTGATGGATCTGGAAACTCTGGTGCCTTGGTCTGTTCTGGAATCAGTGATTGAGCCGTACTATCCGAAATCTGACGGCAAACGAGGTCGTCCGACTATGGGGCTTTCTCGCATGTTACGTATGTACATCCTACAGCAGGTCATGGGGTTTTCCGATGAAGGAACTGAGGATGCCGTTTATGACAGCGCAGCAATTCAGCTGTTTATGGGTATTGATCTTGGGCGTGATGCCGTGCCGGATGCGACCACTTTGTTGCGTTTTCGTCGTCTGCTGGAAACTCACGGCCTGACTCAACAAATTTTTGCTGCGGTCAATTACCAGCTGGCGAGCAAGGGCTTGTACCTCAAGGAAGGCACGGTGGTTGACGCTACAATTATTGCCGCACCACCTTCCACCAAGAATAAGAGTAAAAGCCGTGATCCGGAAATGCGCTCCACTAAGAAAGGCAATCAGTATTACTTTGGCATGAAAGCTCATATCGGTGCTGATGCGGCTAGCGGTTTGGTGCATACACTGGTCACCACTGCGGCCAACGTGCACGACGTGAACCAAGCTCATGCTTTGCTACACGGCGAGGAACAGCAGGTATACGGTGATTCTGGTTATCTGGGGGCTGACAAACGGGAAGAAAATAAGGATAAAGATGTGGAGTGGGTGGTAGCCATGCGCCATGGAAAGCGTCGAAAGCTGCGCGATAGCGGCACAGAAGAAGGTCAACTGGCTGACAAAATCGAAAAATTAAAGAGCCGGATACGCGCCAAGGTTGAGCATCCCTTTTACTGGGTCAAAGTGCACTTTGGTCACCGCAAGACTCGCTACCGTGGCTTGGCGAAAAACACAGCCCATCTCTATAGCCTGTTTGCCTTGGCAAACCTGTTTTTGTCGAAGCGATGTATGCCGTTGGCGGGATAAATCCGCCTAAAAACCGGTAAGCTGCCGGGAAAAGCAGCAAAAACGGGTAAAACTGCTGATAAAAAGGTTTTTTATGGCCCTGAAGTTGAAATTTAAGAGCTGAATTTTAAATCCGCATGGATTGGCTGGTTTGATTGGTTTTATTCAGCGTTTCCTTAATATTAATTTTTAAATGTAGCACTGTTTCAACAGCCAAGCTGTGACGCATTATTATGCACCAAGCAGGTGCAGATACCTTTTTTACACAGATAGCAGTTTAATCGATCGAGCCATGCGTAAAAATCAAGTACGAATTTACCACTCACTCTAGACTTTCCGAGCAAGAGTGCTCATGCGTGCAAACTACACGTCTAGACTGTAATAGCTGTTAAAAGACTGACTTTTAGTTATTATCGTATGCAATCTTTTGCTCTAAAATAGCAATAATAATCAGTTCTATCACTGTCTGTGCAAGGGCCATCCAATAGCACGCTTATTTTCAGTCATCAATTTACACTCTCAACCTCAACTCACCAACCCGAGCCTGCCAACGCAGATACAAAGGACGCCCAAACATGAAACAATTATTAATTGTCGCGCACGGCAGCCGTCGTGAAGCATCGAACGAAGAAGTTCGAGTGCTGGCAGCACAAGTGGCAGAGCATTTACAATTATCAGCAGATAAAGTACAAGCAGCCTTTTTAGAGTTAGCCACGCCCTCTATTGCCACGGCTCTAAATGATTGCTTCACACAAGGCGTCAATGAAGTCAGCGTTCTACCTTACTTTTTATCTTCAGGCACCCATGTAGTTAACGATGTCCCACGTGAAATCGCTTCAGTGCAGGCGAAGTGGCCCGACAAAGTGATTAAGGTTCTTGCGCATATTGGTGCCGCAGAGAACATGGTCAACTTAATTACTGACACCTATCGCTAGCAATTACAGATGAAGCATCGACTGAATTGCTGTTAGAATGCTGGCATTATTTTGTCATCTGGCGCTGTGTATGCGGGCCAAGCTTGCAAACGAGAGTCAGCACTGTACACACCAGCGGCCTTTAAATATCTAATAGGTACTGCATGACCACTACTGGGACGCTTTATATTGTGTCTGCACCGTCTGGTGCAGGAAAAACAAGCTTAGTCAAAGCTCTAATGGATAACATGGCACAGGTACGCGTATCGGTGTCACACACAACACGCAGTATGCGTCCAGGTGAAGTCGATGGCGTCAACTACCACTTCACGTCACGTGAAGCCTTCGTCGAAATGCTCAGTCAAGGTGACTTTTTAGAGCACGCTGAGGTTTTTGGTAATTTGTACGGCACCTCTCACTCATGGGTCAAACAAACTTTAGCCAAAGGCTATGATTTGATCTTGGAAATTGACTGGCAAGGTGCGCAGCAGGTACGTAAATTAGTGCCCGAGGCTCAGTCTATTTTCATTTTACCGCCCAGCCACACCGACTTACGCCAGCGTCTGCATAATCGCGGACAAGATACTGATGATGTAATCGAAACGCGCATGCAACAGGCTATTACTGAAATGAGCCATTACGTTGAATACGACTACATTGTTATCAATGATAATTTCACGACTGCGCTTTGGGATTTAGTGGCGATTTTCCGCTCGAACCAGCTGCGCCTGAGTACTCAGCAAAAACGTCACACACAACTCCTCTGCGACCTGCTAGAATAGGCATATCTGTGTAATTCAGTTAGGTTTCCACCTTTCTTTGTCACGCATTATTTTAGAATGTATACATTTTGCGCCTTATTTGGCGCTGTTTTTTCTGTGAGGAATACTATGGCTCGCGTTACTGTTGAAGACTGCCTAGATCATGTTGAAAACCGCTTTGCTTTAGTAATGTTGGCAACTAAGCGTTCACGTCAATTGGCCACTGGCGGTAAAGACGCTCTAGTGCCGCTTGAAAATGATAAGCCTACTGTTTTGGCACTGCGTGAAATTGCTGCAGGTTTAGTCGATGACGCTATGATTGCAGCGGAAGATGCGATCAGCGCTGAAGAACCTTTATTTGCCGCCTTTGACGAAAACGCCAACGAAGCGCGTTAATGCGGGTGCTATTTGCTTACTGTGTGAATAAGGATGCATTGCTATCAGGAGGTGAGCTATGCCTGCTTTAGATCGCCTGTCTGGGCAACTATCGACTTATTTAAGCAAAGAGCAAGTCAATGCGGTACGCCGCGCGTATTACTACGCAGAACAAGCCCACGATGGCCAATTACGTAGCAGTGGTGAGCATTATGTGACTCACCCGCTTGCTGTAGCGACTATTTTGGCAAACATGCACATGGACCATCAAAGTTTGATGGCAGCTATGCTACATGATGTAATTGAAGATACGGGTATCCCTAAAGAAGCTATCGTCGCGCAGTTTGGCGAGAGCGTTGCCGAGCTGGTGGATGGCGTTACCAAGTTAACGCAAATGAAACTCGGCAGCAAAGCTGAAGCTCAAGCGGAAAATTTTCAAAAAATGGCCATGGCGATGGCTCGCGATATTCGCGTTATTTTAGTTAAACTGGCTGACCGTCTGCATAATATGCGCACGCTTGGTGCATTAAATGCTGAGAAACGTCGCAGAATTGCTAAAGAAACCTTAGAAATCTATGCCCCCATCGCCAACCGTTTAGGGATGAACCGGATCTATGCTGAGTTTGAAGACCTCGGTTTTAAAGCCATGTACCCGATGCGTGCCTCACGCATCCAGTCCGCAGTTAAAAGCTCACGCGGCAATCGCAAAGAAATCGTTAACAAAATCCAAGAATCCATCGCCCATTGTTTAGAGCGCGAAGGTTTACCTGGAGAAGTCAGCGGCCGTGAAAAGCATCTGTACAGCATCTATCAAAAAATGCGTGGCAAGCGTAAAGCTTTCGCGGAAATCATGGATGTTTACGCATTTCGAATTGTCGTTGATAAAGTGGATACTTGTTATCGCGTACTCGGCGCTGTGCATAATTTATACAAACCCTTCCCAGGCCGTTTTAAAGATTACATCGCCATTCCCAAAGCTAATGGCTACCAATCGCTGCACACCACCTTATTTGGTATGCACGGCGTACCCATTGAGATTCAAATCCGTACTCGCGAAATGGAAGAGTTGGCCAACAATGGTATCGCTGCGCACTGGCTGTATAAAACTGAAGAAGACGGCCAGCGCAATAACCATGCGCGTGCGCGTCAATGGGTCCAAGGTTTATTGGAACTGCAGCAAAATGCTGGTAACTCTTTAGAGTTTATTGAAAACGTTAAAATCGATTTATTCCCTGATGAAGTCTATGTGTTCACCCCCAAAGGCCGCATCATGGAGCTACCCAAAGGCTCAACCCCAGTCGACTTTGCTTACGCGGTGCACACTGACGTGGGCAACACCTGTATTGCCTGTCGAGTCAATCGCCGTTTAGCACCATTATCGCAAGCGCTGGAAAGTGGTGCCACGGTTGAAGTGATTACTGCCGCCAATACCCAGCCCAATCCAAATTGGCTGAATTTTGTAGTCACCGGTAAAGCACGTACTCATATCCGCCACGCTCTGAAACAACAGCGCCGTGAAGAGTCTGTGAGTTTAGGTGAGCGCTTACTAAGTAAAGCATTAGATAATCTAGGTGTGCGCCTTGAAGATATTTCTGAAGCGCGCTTACAAGCACTGCTCAAGGAAAACCATCAGGACGAGCGTGATGATTTGCTCGAAGAGATTGGTCTCGGCAACCGTACCGCCCATGTGATCGCGAGACGCTTATTATCCACCGAAGAGTCGGGTGCCAACCCGCTGGCCGCCGACGGCCCATTAGTGATTCGCGGTACCGAAGGCCTGGTGCTCAACTACGCACGCTGCTGCTCACCGATTCCAGGCGACTTAATTGTCGGCCACTTGTCCGCCGGTAAAGGCATGGTCGTACACCGTGATAGCTGTAAAAATATCAGCGAATTCCGCAATAACCCAGAGAAGTGCATTCCGCTGACCTGGGCCAAAGATATTGATAGTGAGTTTAATGTTGAACTGCGTATTGAACTGGCGCATCAACGCGGCTTGATTGCTCTACTGGCTGGCACCATCAGCGAAGCCGATGCCAATATTGACAAGATCAGTGTTGATGAACGCGACGGCCGCATCAGTGTTATTCAATTAGGGATTAGCGTACGTGGCCGCGTGCATTTGGCGCGTATCATTCGAAAATTACGCGGCCTCGCTGGTGTCTCTCGGATTACTCGCACACGTGCTTAACGACCTATACTCTGTTCATTTTTGCGCATAAACTAGCGGCCCTGCACACGACTTTTCCTAAACTCCGGAGTCCTTCATGAACAAAACTATTATCACTAGCGAACATGCACCAGCCGCAATTGGCCCTTATTCACAGGCCGTACGTGTAGGCGATACTGTATACACGTCTGGGCAAATCCCGTTGGACCCCGTCACCATGAAACTGGTTGAAGGTTTTGAGCAACAAGCAGTGCAAGTATTTGAAAACTTAAAAGCGGTGGCCGAGGCGGCGGGTGGATCACTGAGCAATATCGTTAAGCTCAATATCTACTTAACCGATCTGAGCAACTTTGCCACACTCAATGAAGTGATGGGCCGCTACTTTAGTGCGCCTTATCCTGCGCGCGCAGCCCTTGGCGTTGCTTCATTACCACTCAATTCCAGCGTGGAAATGGAAGCTGTGCTGTACCTCGGTTAAGTTCTATCATACGGTGCAGCAGCTACTCATCAATGTTCGCTAGCTGCACCGCATAGCCCTCGCGATAACTGCTGTACTGCGGCGCCCAACCCAAGGCTCTCGCTCGCGCATTACTGCAACGCTTACTGCCCGAACGCGGTGTTAAAACCAAGTCCGGCACGCCACTGACCTGCAATTGTTCTTGCAACCACGCCACCACACCAGCCTGCTCGACTGGCTCGTTGTCGACACCAATATACAATGACTCAACGGCTTGGCCCAGTGCATCCGCCTGCAAGATCTTCGCAATTAAAGACGCGGCATCATCCGCATGAATACGATTGGTAAAACTGTGTAAATGCGGCGCATGATAGCCCTCGCGCACGCGCTTTATCAGCATATTGCGCCCCGGCCCATAAATACCAGTTAAGCGCACCGCAGTCGCTGGATAGCCGCTAGTAAACGCACACTGCTCAGCATCCAGCATGATTTGCCCAGACCAGCGCTGCGGCTCAGTCGGTGAGTGCTCATCAATCCAGCTGTCATCGTTCTGCCCATATACGCTAGTACTGGAGACAAAAACAACCCGCTCGGGTTTCTGTTGATGCTGCGCCAACCAGCTATACAGGTGGCGCTGACCTTGCACATAAGCTTGCTGATAAGCGACCTCAGTCATACTCTGCGCTGCCATAGCATACACGACATAATCAATCGACTGCTGCGGCCAATCACTTGGGCACTCAGGCTCATTTAAATCTGCAGCAATCGGCATAATATTTACAGGTAAGCGTGAACTATTACGGCGTAAACCATGCACCTGCCAGCCTTGATTTTGCATCAAAACCGCCACACGACTGCCTATATCACCACAGCCAACAATCACTAAACGCTTGTGCTTATGCACCCTAAGTACTCCATTAACAGCTAAATAACCATAAGAATTATTGGTCACAATTTAATGTAACAGCTATGCTGATAGCAATCTTAATTGGAATTGGCTATGACACTTACCGAATTGCGTTACATTGTTGCCTTAGCTCAAACTCAACACTTTGGTCGAGCTGCTGAGCAATGCCATATCAGCCAGCCAACTTTATCCGTAGGGGTAAAAAATCTGGAAAAAGATTTAGGCGTGTTGATTTTTGAGCGCAGCAAGAGTGCCGTGCGCGTGACCCCGGTGGGCGAAGCTATTATTGCCCAAGCCCAGCGCGTATTAGAACAAGCACAGACCATTCGTGAGCTCGCTCAAGCCGGTAAAAACCAACTGACAGCCCCGTTACGGGTTGGTGCAATTTATACTGTCGGCCCTTACTTATTTCCACAGATGATTCCATTGTTACATCGCAGCGCACCAGAAATGCCATTGTATATTGAAGAAAACTTCACCCATGTATTGCGTGAAAAGCTACGCAAAGGCGAGTTGGACGTCATCATTATCGCCCTGCCTTACCAAGATGCCGACGTTCTCACTAAAGCAGCCTACAAAGAGCCCTTTTGCGTGCTGCTACCTGCGGAACACCCTTGGACGCAGAAAGATAGCATTGATAACGATATGCTCAATGACAAAAGCTTATTGTTACTGGGTGAGGGGCATTGTTTCCGAGATCAAGTGCTGGAAGCCTGCCCCGTCATGCTGCCCGGCAATCCAGATAATCGTTACACCACAGTCGAAGCCAGTTCTTTAGAAACTATCCGTCACATGGTGGCCTCAGGACTCGGTGTTTCTGTGCTGCCTTTATCAGCCGTGGAAAACCACCGTTATGCCGAAGGGGTGATTGCCGTACGCCCCTTTACCGACCCTGTACCCACCCGTACCGTAGCCATTGCTTGGCGCGCAACCTTCCCGCGCCCGAAAGCCATTGATGTACTGATGAATGCGATTCGTCAATGCGATGCTGCACAAGCGTACCGCGAGCCATAACCATGACAGAACTGTTGGTGCATACGCCGATTACCATACTCAAAGGTGTCGGCCCAGCTGTTGCTGAAAAGCTGGCAAAAGTAGGTTTAGAAAACCTGCAGGATGTCTTATTTCATCTGCCTTCACGCTATCAAGACCGCACGCGGATTACTCCCATTGGCGCATTGCGCCCCGGCCAAGATGCGGTGGTGGCCGGTGTGGTCATGGCTGCTAATATTGTCATGGGTAAAAGACGTAGCTTGTTGGTGCGCATTCAGGATGGCAGCGGCGGTCTGACCTTACGTTTTTTCCATTTCAGTATGGCGCAAAAAAACGCCCTCGAAAAAGGTGTACAAGTGCGCTGCTATGGCGAGGTGCGACCTGGGGCGACAGGGTTAGAGATTTATCACCCTGAATACCGCGTGCACGATGGCGACGCAGAGCAGCCACTGCACACCACCCTCACCGCCATTTACCCAACCACCGAAGGACTGACGCAATTGCGTTTGCGTGATTTATGCGTACAGGCGCTGAGCTTTTTAAATGCGCGCAGTCTGCCAGATTGGCTGCCAGCCTCAATGACTAACGAGTACCAGCTCGGCGCATTAGAACAAGCAATTCGCTACCTGCATCAACCGCCACCGGATGCTGATTTAGAAGAGCTGGCTGAAGGCGTGCATTGGGCTCAGCAGCGTTTAGCTTTTGAAGAAATGCTGACTCATCAGCTATCAATTCAGCGCGTGCGTGAAAGTCTGCGTCAGCAACGTGCACCGCAACTGCCAGCGCCACAAAAACTTCCACAGGTATTTTTAAATAACTTAGGTTTTACCCCAACCGGTGCACAACAACGTGTCGGTGCTGAAATCGCTTGGGACCTGAGCCAAGACGCACCGATGCTACGTCTCGTGCAAGGCGATGTCGGTGCAGGTAAAACAGTGGTCGCCGCTTTAGCGGCTTTACAAGCCCTAGAAGCAGGCTATCAAGTGGCATTAATGGCACCCACTGAAATTCTTGCCGAACAGCATTTTATTAACTTCACGAAATGGTTGGCGCCACTCAATATTGAAGTGGCTTGGCTGGCCGGTAAACTCAAAGGTAAAGCGCGTGCCAAAGCACTAGAGCAAATCGCCAGCGGTGTACCTATGGTGGTTGGCACTCATGCACTATTTCAAGATGAAGTGCAGTTTCATAACCTCGCTTTAGCCATTATTGATGAGCAGCACCGCTTTGGTGTGCAACAGCGCTTGGCCTTGCGCAAAAAAGGTGTAGACGGCATTTACAGCCCGCATCAACTGATTATGACCGCTACCCCTATTCCACGTACCTTAGCCATGAGCGCTTATGCGGATCTTGACACCTCGGTACTGGATGAACTGCCGCCCGGGCGCACGCCGGTCAATACTTTAGTGCTCAGCGATACGCGCCGCCCTGAAGTGATTGAGCGCGTGCGTGCCGCCTGTTTAGAAGGTCGCCAAGCCTATTGGGTCTGTACTCTAATTGAAGAATCAGAAGAGCTGACCTGCCAAGCCGCGCAAAGCACCTTTGAAGACTTAACCTTAGCGTTGGCTGGGCAAAAAGTTGGCTTAATTCATGGCCGTATGAAGTCGGCAGAAAAAAGTTGCAGTAATGGATTCATTTAAACGCGGCGAGCTGCAATTGTTGGTTGCCACCACGGTGATTGAAGTCGGCGTTGATGTACCCAATGCCAGCTTGATGATCATTGAGAATCCAGAGCGGCTAGGCTTAGCGCAACTGCACCAATTGCGTGGGCGTGTCGGTCGTGGCAGCACTGCCAGCCACTGCGTGCTGCTCTATCATGCCCCTTTATCGCAAATTGGCCGTGAACGTTTGGCGATTATGCGCGAAACCAATGACGGTTTTCTGATTGCCGAAAAAGATTTAGAACTGCGTGGCCCAGGGGAAATGCTCGGCACGCGACAGACTGGCTTGCTGCAATTTAAAGTGGCAGACTTAATGCGCGATGCACCGCTCCTGCCTGCCGTACGTGATGCAGCCTGCCAGTTACTTGAACACTGGCCACAGCATGTCAGTCCACTGTTAGAACGCTGGCTCAAACATGGCCAACAATATGGACAAGTCTGAACACGACTAAAAAAGAACGTTATACTTATGCATACATTCAAGCTCTTGAGATGACGACCTATGCTTTATGTTGATCCTGCTGTAACTGATGAGTCGATTTCAACTGCTGTTACTCACGCTTTAGATGCAGCAGAAATCACCTTTAGTATTCACCCCACCCACGCAATTGAACCTGCATTGCGGGTGCACGCCATCCTGTTACAGCACCTCGACCAACAACGACTGGTGCTCATTCCTCGCAATCATATTCTCGATTTAGTACAACTTAATACGCTAACAGGAAACAGCTGGCACGCACTCTCTACGCCCCCCCCCTTTAGTCAGTCGTTACCCTATGGAAACACTGCCTGCTATGCCGGCATTATTCAACATGCCATGCTTATATGCGTCATCTCTATTAACGCAACCCATGGCGTATATTGAATCCGGTCTAGCCGGCTTAGTGCTGGGCCTCACGCCCGCAGCTTTGCAAAAACTCTTAGCCAGCGCGCAAGCCATAAACTGCAGTCAAGTCGTTGCTTCAGAGCATCCTAATCAGCGCCCCGTGAGCAACGATGCAGACGATATCGAGCAGGCCGTTATCACCTTAACGTCTCGCCGTATTCATAAACGCCTTGAAGACACCTTAGAGATTCCAATACTTAGCGATACAGCAAAAAAAGTACTGCGCTTACGTACCGATCCATTGGCGGGAGTCGATGAGTTGACCGCAATCGTAGAAACCGATCCGCCACTGGCTGCTCAAGTGATGAGTTGGGCGGTATCATCTTACTATGCTGCGCCAGGCAAAGTACGTTCGATAGAAGATGCGATTGTGCGTGTTTTAGGCTTTGACTTAGTCATTAATCTGGCTCTAGGCTTAGCTCTAGGCAAAAACCTACCTCTACCTAAAGACCGGCCTCGACACCACACACCTTATTGGCATCAAGCCATTTACACAGCAGCTCTAATTGAGGGTTTAGCCCGTGCGATGCCTGCCGAAAACAAGCCCGAAAATGGCTTAGCCTACCTTGCCGGACTCTTGCATAACTTAGGCTTTGCACTTTTGGCCCATACGTTTCCATCGTACTTCTCTCTTGTTTGTCGCGCATTGGAAGTCAATTTACATTTAAGCCACAGCGTCGTTGAGCATCATTTACTGGGCACCACTCGCGAACAAATGGGCGCTTGGTTGATGCAGAGCTGGCACATTCCTGACGAGCTGTTCTATGCATTGCGCTATCAAGATGATCCTAACTATCAAGGCGCACACGCCCACTACCCTAATCTCAACTACTTAGCCCAACGTTTGCTCGCGCAACAGGGTATTGGCTACACGCATGACACCAATATTCCCGATACACTGCTGCAGCGCTTAGACCTTCCTGCAGACAGTGCACATCAAGCCCTACAACGTGTGCTTGACGCTGAGCAAGCACTGCACGTGCTGGCGCAGCAATTTAACAGGTAATGGTCAGTAAAAATTCACGCACTTGTTGTGCTGCTGATGCTGGGTCTTGCTGCATAAAGCAATGGCCACCACTGACCTGCTTCGTACGCACATGACTATTACGCTGCCGCCACAAGCTGCCCGATTTAATCACAAATGGAAAAGTCTCAGCACCATACACCATCAACACAGGCGTTTGTACTTGACGCAAGGCACGCCACAAGCCGTTGGCTGCTGAGCTGAAAATAGTTGCCTCAAGTTGCGGTGAACATTTTAACTGTACACCCCCTTGCTCCGCAGGGCGCAAAGCATGATCAACAAAAGCAGTCAGCGCTTCACTTGCCCAGCCTTTAAAGGCACCACGCCCCATTAAGCTCGCATACGCCGTTTGCCGATCTGGCCAATGCATACGTCGCACGGCTGTTTTTTTCGCCAGTGTATTAAATTTAGTAAAACCTAAACGCTCTGTGATTTTAATTAATACTTGCATGCTTGGTGTGAAAATCACTGGGTCTAATAGCACTGCACGTTTAAATAGCTGCGGATACCGCGCCATGATTAAACTGCTTAACACACCGCCGAAGCTGTGGCCCACGGCATACACAGGAACGTCACCAAATATCTGCCGTTGGGCTTGAAAGGCCTCTACTGCCAACTCCGCGTTGCGATTCCATCCGAAAAAATGCTCTCCTGCATCGCTATCACCGTGCCCCTGAATATCACACAACCATAGATCAAAATCATGACTTAAGCGCTCCAGTAGCGGTTCATACACTCGCCCACAGAAGCCATTGCCATGTAAGAAATGCAAGACAGGTTTACCGGAGGGCGTGCTGTGCCAGCCGCGCAAAGTTATCTGCGCGCTCGTTGTATATGCCCATGGAAGTAGATTCATACTGCGCTGTTCCTTATTATTTTTATTGCCTAAATTACAGGGTTACGCGGCAAGCTGCGAGCTCTGCAGTCAAGCGTTGCTGATCTTGCGCCTGAGCAAAAATCAGCTCCAAACGTGAGTCTTTACGCCATTCGCTGTTTTGCCATTGAATGCTTTGCCCGTCCAACGCATTAGCGGATAGCCAGCCAGCATTGCTATGCAAAACACACTTAGCACGCAGCCAAGGCATTTGCAGCAACCAGAACTGCACGCGCATCAACTCAAACTGTTGCGATGGATGCCAGCGCCAACCAATACTCCAGCCTTCTGTTTGCGCATTAACTGAGCAGATGGGCTGTTGCGGATCACGCCAGAGCACACCTGCAGCAACACTGCTCGGCGCAAAACCATCCTCGACAACGCGCCGCCCTGCTTGCTGCTGATAGCCTGGCAATAATTCATAAGCCAGCTGACCGTGGCGCGTACAGTGAGCTGACAGTGGCGCACAAGCCTGCTGCCAGAGGCGCTCTTGTTCAGGCGTGATGCCGTCACACTTATTCACAATAATTAAACCCGCTTGCGCCAGCAAAGCTGGCTCTATAGCAGCAAGTGCAGTAGAGCTGCTGTTTTTCTGTGCATCAAGCACTAACATCAGCGGCTGCACTGCAAGCACATCCAACCAAGGCACATCACGCAACTGCTCAAGCAATTGCAACGGATGGCCCAAACCCGAGGGTTCAATAAATAAACGATCGGGCTTGGCTTTTCGCAGTAACTGCACCAGCCCTACTTGGAACGGTACACCATTGACACAACAGACACAGCCGCCCGCCACTTCAGTAAAACTGACGCCCTCTTGGTCGCCATCGAGCAAGGCGCTATCCAGGCCGATATCACCAAACTCATTGATTAACACCGCCCAGCGTTCATGACTGGGGCGCTGCACCAATAAGCTGCGTAATACGCTGGTTTTACCCGCCCCCAAAGATCCTGAAATCACATGCGTTGGAATATGCTGCAACATAGCCAGGACTCTCTCAACAAATACTCAAATAATGCGCCACCTTAACAAAATTGCATTCTGCATGCTCGCCACTTCACCTCATGCCAACGCTTGGTTAAGATAGTACGGCTTACTCAACATTTTGGAGGTTACGATGCGTGCTTGCTATGCCCTACTGCTATTACTGCTCAGCCCGCATATTTTTGCCCAAGCCTGCATTATTGAGTCGGTTGATCAGCAGGTTAAAGTAAAAATCTGCCAGCAGAATCGCAGTATTCCCGAACAGCTGTTTAAAAGTGGTTTTTGTCAGCCGCAATTAAAAGGGCAAAAAACCACAGTAACCTTTGTTGAGCAATGCCCTATCGGTGCCTTTGGTATCTGCCGTAACTCGCAAAGCGCCGGTGTGCCTTACCAACAAGACATTCATTACTACGGCGTAGCCAGCGATGCCCGCTACCTCAAACCCGCCTGTGAGCGACAAAACAAAGGCGTCTGGACGGCGTACTAAACCCGTAGCACAGCATAGCTACGAGCAGCAATTAAACTGATAAAACGTCAATATCCCAAGCAAAACACACAGCTTTTCAATCATTAATTCACTTTAAATGCATAAATACTGATATTAAAACTCAACAATATTCATTTGTTTATAAGCAAGCCGCGCTCTAGCATAGCCTTATTGATTTAAGTCAACTGCCGCTTGATGAGTCATCGTTGTTTTAGACTCATCTGTGCAGACATCTTCAACTTTTAAGGAGGATGGCGTTGCTCGCTGCTGCTCAAGCTCATTGCTCAGTACCCGAGCACCTGCGCTAGACATATTATGAATACTGCAACTCAGCAGGCTGTTGCCTACAACTATAAAGTGGTTCGGCAATTCACCATTGCTACTTTAATCTGGGGCTTGTTAGGGATGAGCATGGGCGTCTTTATTGCCGCGCAGCTGGTCTGGCCAGAACTCAACTTTGATTTGCCATGGACCAGTTTTGGTCGTATCCGTCCCATTCATACCAACATTGTGATTTTTGCCTTCGGCGGCTGCGCACTGATTTCCACATCGTTCTATATTGTTCAACGCAGTTGTTATGCACGCCTGCCCTCTGACCTTGCAGCAAACCTATTCTTTTGGGGCTGGCAAGCGATGCTGATTGCCACTGTGATCAGCTATGCATTGGGTTACACCACCACCAAAGAATATGCAGAAATGGAATGGCCCTTAGCTATTTTCTTAACGGTATTGTGGGCGGTCTATCTGTGGTTGTTTTTCGGCACCATCATGCGTCGTAAAACTTCACATATTTATGTCGCCAACTGGTTCTACGGCGCCTTTATCATCGTTACGGCCATGGTGCATATCGTTAACCACGCAGCCATTCCGGTGACTCTGCTGAAATCTTACCCGCTGTATTCAGGCGCAACCGACGCCATGGTGCAATGGTGGTTTGGTCATAGCGTCGTCGGTTTTATTTTGTCAGTCGGCTTCCTTGGCATGATGTATTACTTTGTGCCCAAACAAGTCAACCGTCCGATTTACTCCTACCGCCTATCCATCGTGCATTTCTGGGCGATTATCTCAGTGTATATCTGGGCCGGCCCGCACCACCTGCACTACACCGCACTACCCGATTGGGCACAAAGTTTAGGTATGGCGATGTCGGTTATTCTATTGGCACCCAGTTGGGGCGGGATGATCAACGGTATGATGACCTTGTCGGGCGCTTGGCATAAATTACGCAGCGATCCGATCTTACGCTTCTTAGTCGTAGCCCTCGCCTTTTATGGTATGTCGACCTTTGAAGGTCCGATGATGGCAATTAAAACAGTCAACTCGCTGTCGCATTACACTGACTGGACCATCGGCCATGTGCATGCCGGCGCTTTAGGCTGGGTGGCCATGATCAGCTTCGGCAGCCTCTATCACATGATTCCAAAACTCTGGAACCATGCCGAGATGTACAGCACCCGTTTGATTAACCTGCACTTTTGGCTCGCCACTACTGGCACAATAATTTATATCGCAGCGATGTGGGTCAACGGCCTCACCCAAGGCCTGATGTGGCGCGCGATTAATGATGACGGCACCCTGTCGTACTCCTTTGTCGAGGTGTTACAAGCATCCCATGCGGGCTATATCGCACGCTTAATTGGCGGCTCACTGTTTGTTCTCGGCATGTTTTTGATGCTGTGCAATACCTGGCTGACGTTACGCAGACCCGCGCAACAATCAGCCCCACATAATGTACCTGTAGCACAACCTGTGGAGGTTTAACTGATGCCTATTATCTTAAGCATTTTACTCATCGCAGCAGGCTATTGGAGCGTCAAGCACATGAGCCTGCTACAAATGGAGCAGGCCGCGATGCTGCCTTTTGCTGATGACCCCGATGCGGCTCAACGTGTTGAAAAGGAAACCGGACGTGCCTGCTTACCCGAGCATCTCGCTCAGCAAATAGCTTTGCAGGCCTAAGCGTACGGATTAACAGCACACCCCTTAACCCCTCAACAACGGCACCCAGTGTGCCGTTGTTTTTGTATATAAGCCCCTATTTGGAATTTCGCTCGTGCGCGCTCAATGGATCAAAGCTTTTACCCCTCTGTCATTAAATATTCCACCAAAACAATGGCTACGCGCTGCCAGTGGTGCTTTTCTTGGTGTGCTGTCGTTTATGCTCTGTAGCCATATTCTATTTGGCAGCCAGATTGCTTTAAGCTTAGCCGCTCCGATAGGTGCCTCAGCAGTCCTATTGTTTGTCACCTCAGCCACACCTTTGGCACACCCATGGTCGATTTTGGCAGGCAATCTACTGTCTGCAGCCATTGGCGTACTTTGCGCTATGTACCTTGATGAAACCGCATGGCGAGCGGCGGCAGCTGTCAGCCTAGCGATTGTGAGTATGTTAGCGCTACGCTGTTTACACCCTCCAAGTTGCGCAATTGCCTTAGTGGTTAGCCTGAGTCCAAACCTACACGCTTTAGGTTTTGCTGTGCTAATTCCAGTATTCAGCCAGTCATTAATACTATTGTGTATCGCTTTAATATTTAACAACTTAACCGGTACCGCTTACCCTCGCGTGGTCCCGCCACCTCCGGAAAACATCCACAACACGGCTGACCCGCTACCGACTACGCGCAGCGGTTTTAACGATGAAGACTTAGATAAAGCCCTAAATGAGTTTGGCACTTACCTCGACATTCACCGCAAAGACTTAGAAGATTTACTCCACCTCACTGAGCAGCACACTTTTAAACGTCGTACTGAGTATCTGACTGCAGTTTCAATTATGTCGCGTGACTTACGCACCGGTCATCCGGAAATGCCGATTGAAGAAGCTTGGATTCGCTTGAAAGAACACCGTCTAAAAGCTTTACCTGTGGTGGATCAGCATCGACGCTTAGTCGGCATTATCACTCTAGTTGACCTGCTAAAATATTTCGAACTGGATGCGCCGATCAGTCGTTTTCACCGTTTACGTTATTTGCGCAATAAACGTCTCAAACACATTATGACCACGCCAGTCATTAGTGTGAACTTTGATACACCGCTAATTGAACTGGTCAGTTTACTCAGTGATCGCGGCTTGCACTATATGCCGGTGATTGATGAGTACCGTCAACTGGCTGGAATAATCACTCAGACTGATCTGATTGCAGCGCTTTACCGTGGTTGCTTGGCCCAAGTTGAAGAGAGCTAGCGCTATTGGCTTTGCAGCCAACTGGCATCCTCATGCATTAACGTTTTTAACACGCTTAATGCATGTTGCAATGCTGCGTCGGGTTGCGAGTCAGCATAGACGATATACAGCGGCCAAGAAAACTCAGGCGCATGTGGCACACGCTGCAAAGTACCCTCGGCAATATGTTGCTCAACAACGCGGGTTCTAAAATAACCGCGGCCACCGTCCTGCAAAATTCTCTGTAACGCCAGTGGACCAAAATTGCAGCGCAAGGCACTGTGCGCATGTTCTGGCAATATCGCATCATGCTGCTGACGAAATAATGCACCCCAGTCCACGTAAATATAAGGGTCGGGCTTCGACACTGATTGTATTTGTACTAACTTTTCTTCGAGTAATTGTTCCACCTGTAGGCCTGGCCAATAGTGTGGCTGATGCATTAATACGGCATCGAGCTCAGCACTTTCTAACTTTTTACACAGGGTACTGACATCATAAACACTGGCATTTATCGCATAACTGGTCTGCTGCTTAGACAGCTGCATAAACCAATCTTTTAACAGCGGATTCCACAAACTGGTTTCAGCAGCCAAGCGCACCTGTACTTGCAAACTTTCTGGAAAAGGCAAAGCATTACGCGCAGCCTCCCACGTTTGCAGCAACTGATGGGCATAATGCACAAAGTGTTCGCCGTGCACGGTCAAACTGGCACCGGCACGATTGCGCACAAACAATGGACAATTGAGCTGCGCTTCGAGGTTTTTAACCCGCGCAGTGACTGTCGTCTGAGTAACACACAACTGCTCGGCCGCAGCAATAAAACTGCCGCAACGGACAATCACTAAAAATGTGCGAGCAAGTTCTATATCCATATCAGGATTTAACCACGTTTATTCAGTCAGTCTTTTCTTACTGAGTTTAAATTGTGCAGATGTCTGGCCAAACGGCTACACAGTCTACGGCCATAAACAAAATCATACTTGATTCCACACTATGGCGCAGATATCAACAGCGGCTACCTAGCTTACATGAACAAACCCACAGCATTGCTTACCACTCGGTGCACCCTAAGCATAACTATCAATATAGGCTTAGCCCAATACACAGGGCATCCAGACTCGTAAAAACTATTAAATAGAGCGGGCCAAGCGCTGTATCTAACTAAAGGACAAGGCCGCAATCGTGTTATCATTGCTCACTGAAGCGCCATAAAAGCAACCCGTGCGTGCGTGTACTAAAAAGCGTGTGCTGGCTCGGTGCCCAATTCACAATCAATCGGGTTTATAACAAAACATACCCAGTGATTTTTTAGCATGAATACACAGCCTTATTTATGCATACACTTGCGCTTAGAACTAGCGCAAGACTCCGCTGTCTACTAACATGCTTTTAATTCACGCACGACCTAATAATTTTAATGGAGTTTATGATGCGCAATTTAGTTATGTCAGCAGTTTTGCTAGGTGCCAGCCTATTCGGCTCTACAGTGTTTGCTCAAGAACTGGTTGAGGGCCGTAACTATGTGACCCTGAACAGTCCAGTACCGGTTGCACAATCAGAAAAAATTGAAGTGGTTGCAGTATTTGGCTACAGCTGTCCCTATTGCTATCAACTGGAATCATCCCTTAACCCATGGTCTGAAACGCTAGCCGAAGATGTAAACTTTATGCGTATGCCAGCCATGTTTGGTGGCGTTTGGGATCTACACGGACAACTTTTTTACACCTTAGAAACCATGCAGGCTGATAAAAAAGTTCATCACAGCGTTTTTGATGCGATACACAAGTCTGGCCGTAAATTATCTTCACTCAATGAGATTGCTAACTTTGTTGCTGAGCAAGGTGTCGACAAAGCACTGTTTACGAAAACTTGGAATTCATTTAGCGTAAAAAGCAAAATGGAAAAAGCTAAGAAACAAGCCATGGCTTATCAAATCAGTGGTGTTCCAACCCTAGTGGTTAATGGTAAATACCGTTTTGATGTCGGTATGGCTGGCGGCATGCAAGAGACGGTAAACGTTGCCGATGTACTGATTGAAAAAGAACGTCAATCTGAATAGGGTGCAGCCGTGTTGATGCCGCGTCGCTTTAATCAAGAACGCTCAATTATTCGCTGCGATGCCAACCATAATATGTTGTGCAGTCCAGATGTTGTGCCGCGTAATACGCGGCACATCCGCTTATTGAGCTTCAATATACAAGTTGGCATCAGCACCAGTGCCTATAGGCACTATGTAACGCGTAGCTGGAAGCATCTATTACCGCATCAGGAGCGTTACCGTAATTTAGAAAAAATCGGCTTTTTGCTCAACGACTATGACATTGTCGCTTTGCAAGAAGCTGATGGCGGCAGTTTACGTTCGGGCAATATCAATCAAGTACAGCAACTGGCACAACTGGGTAATTTTCCGTATTGGTACCAACAGCGTAATCGCGATCTAGGCCGATTTGCTCAACACAGTAATGGCCTCTTGAGCCGCCTGCAACCAGAAAAACTTGAGGATCACCCGCTACCTGGGCCTGCTGGTCGTGGCGCTATTTTGGCGCAAATTGGTCAAGATTCCGATGCCATTGCCGTCGTTTCGATGCACTTAGCCCTTGGCACACGTGCTCGTCAACGCCAACTTGACTACATACGCGAAATAGTCAGTGACTACCGACATATTGTGCTAATGGGCGATATGAACACCCATGCCGAAGATTTACTGATTAACTCACCTTTAAGCCAACTTAACTTGCGTGCAGCGCAAACTGACGCCACCTTTCCAAGCTGGAAACCACAGCGCTGCCTTGATCATATTTTGATCAGCTCCGAACTGGAAATTGCTAATATGTCAGTGCTACCAATATCCATTTCTGACCATTTACCAGTATCAATGGATATTATCCTGCCCAATTAACGCCCACTGCTCTTGACGAAATTGCACAGTATTAGAATGGATCAACTATGCAAAGCGATGCTTTAGTTTGGAAAAAAAAAATATCTTGAGCTGCTCGATAAGAAAGTAGAAGCCGAGGTTGATTTTAAGACACGTACTGAGCTACTTAAACGTGCGCTAATCCGCAGCAGCTTGGCCGCAGAAGGCAACGATCAACAGCTTGATCAGCAATTACAACTACTGCGAACATTTCTGCGCAAAGACATGAATAATAATGAGCTAGAAAGCCACATTAATCAGTTGGAAGAAGCAGTACTGACATCTGAAGCCAACCTCCTGCAGCGCAAAGCCATGCTGGGCACGACTCTAACCCAACTCACCCAACAACTGCAGCAGCTACAGCTGGGCAAAGACGTAGAAAAAGAGCTGAAGTCATTCGAAAAAAAACTGCCTAACCAACTCGCTCAATCGTATAATTTGCACTACCTACTCAACCAGCTCAAAGAACTGCAAGGCCGAGCACTCAACACCAGCTCTGCGCCAGACCGGATAGCACCAGCGGCACAGGGCTTATTCAGTCGTCTATTCAAAACTGCTGAGACAAAAAAACATACAGAGCAAGAGCAAGAGCAAGAGCAAGAGCAAGAGCAAGAGCAAGAGCAAGAGCAAGAGCAAGAGCAAGAGCAAGAGCAAGAGCAAGAGCAAGAGCAAGAGCAAGAGCAAGAGCAAGAGCAAGAGCAAGAGCAAGAGCAAGAGCAAGAGCAAGAGCAAGAGCAAGAGCAAGAGCAAGAGCAAGAGCAAGAGCAAGAGCAAGAGCAAAATTTTGCGGCAGTTGCAGATGTGCAGCAAGCACAAACTACAGAAACAGCAGAGCCCCTAGTCTCTATCTTTAGCACGCCCACAACTGCAACTGACACAATTACTGATCCTAAAAAAAATGAAAGCAGCGAGCACTCTGACCCCATCGATAACATGGATGAGAACTTCTCTTTACCCTTGTTAATGGAGGCCAGCTACAGTTCGGTAGCCAAGCATATCCATCAAACCCTAACAACGCTGCTTAACGACTTACCGATCAGCGCTACCCATGAGCAGCAAGCTCTTGAGTTACGCTCACGCATCAATAAAGGCCTCAATTGGTATGAGTTAGCGCCGTTACTGGATGAGTTATCAAGCATTATTTTGGCTATCGCCAACGGCTCAAACAATGGGCTGGAGCAATACTTACTGGAGTTAAACCAGCGTTTAGTATCATTCCATGACACCTTGCAAGCGACTTCAAGCGGTTACATTGAGTCGGTAAAAGATGCTCAAACGTTAGATGACGACCTGCGCCAGCATGTCACCAGCTTCCATGATGATATACACACATCGACAGACCTCGACAATTTAAAGACACTGGTTGATACACGCCTCAACAGCTTTATTAATACGCTACAGGCCTATCAAGAAAAGCGTATCCAGACTGACTCAGCGATTCGTGAGCGCTTTCAAGCGCTGACAGAGCACTCCAAGCAGATGGAACAAGAAGCTCAGCAGTTAACCACAAAGCTAGAAGAGCAGCGACAAAAAGCACTTCTAGACCCCCTAACAGGCTTAGCCAATCGTGCAGCATGGAGCGAACGTTCAGAGCTTGAATATGCACGCATACAACGCAAAGATAGCTCACTTCTATTAAGCATTATTGATATCGACCATTTTAAGCGTATCAATGACAACTACGGCCACTTAGCGGGCGACAAAGTGCTGCGTCTGATCGCACAGGAGTTGAAGAAACGCTTAAGAAAAACTGATTTTATTGCCCGTTTCGGCGGCGAAGAGTACGCCATATTACTGCCTGACACACTGTTAAATGAAGGCTACCGATTGATTGACGAGTTACGCTTAGCCATTGAAGCCTGTCCTTTTCACTTTAGAGGCGAACCGGTAACCATCACATTTTCAGCAGGTATTGGCCAAATCTCAACGAACGAATCTCTTGATCAAGCATTTGAGCGCATTGATCAAGCATTATATGCTGCCAAAGACGCAGGTCGTAATCAAGTAGCAAAAGCCAGCCCAGGCAGTGACGCTGACTAAGCACGGGTTAGCGGGCTTAAGTGAACCTCTTTGACTGTTAAATAAGGTCTAAGTCAGCCAGTTTTTGCTCAAGTGCGATCAAGTCAGGAATTTTTGCAATTTCACCAGCAATTCTCACTGCATCCAACTCTAAAGGCAATAAGGTTTCATCTTGTTCGCTGAGCAAGTTTGCCTCAATACGCACAGAGCGCGGAATCCCCTGAATCAGTAAGGCAAAAAAACGAAACTTAGGCCGTCCACCAATAGCATTGACAATAACAACTCGCGCACGTTCAGTAATCACTGCAGCATCATTGGACGCTGTCTCAAAAGATAACAACGGTAAATTAAGATCTCGCCAGCTGATTTGTCCTAATAACCAGTTCGGTGAGTTCTCAGCAGCTTGTACATTGCGGTATGCGACGAGCTCAGCAACGGCAGTATTAGGCAACACCAATAATCGGTCGCTTAGCGTCAGCAATAAGCCAGTTAACTGGGTGGCAGTCTGATCGATAACGCCTTGAGTCATTGTATCGCCCTCTTAATATCATCATTATTTTGCACACTTTTATTTACAACAAAACTGTCTCAACCCATTAGCTAAACCCTGTCAACTCTCACCTCATACGCGATCACCTGCATGATCGGCACTGCCGGGTCGACTCGAACAGACACAACCGCTTGCTCAGGCACGTCTGCCAATCAGCTTACTAATGGCTTCCAGCAGCACAGCTTCTTGATACGGTTTGCCTAAGTAATCGTTAACCCCAATGGCCATAGCCCGTTCACGGTGTTTTGCACCAGTACGCGACGTAATCATAATAATGGGTAAGTCTTTGAGTTTTGAGTCATGTCGCACAAGATTGGCAACCTCAAAACCATCCATACGCGGCATTTCAATATCCAACAGCATGATGTCAGGCCTGCGCTCTTGCAGTTGTGTAATCGCATCAACACCATCCTTAGCTGTCATGACCTGCAGGCCATGGCGCTCAAGTAAGCGCGAGGTTACTTTACGCACGGTAACCGAGTCATCAACAATCATCACCAGTTTTGCCGCTTGCCTGTCAGCCGCAGCTGGCATCCTAGGCTGCCCAGCTACACCAGCTAAGCTGGCACTGGCCTGCTGCATACGAATCATCGCCATCAAGTCAAGAATAACAACGACGCGGCCATCCCCAAGAATAGTGGCCCCTGAGATACCATGCACACTGGCAAACTGCGGTCCTAAGCCTTTAACCACGATTTCCCGTGAACCCGCCAGTACGTCAACTTGCACAGCAACGGCATACTCATTGGAGCGCACTAAAATCACTGGCAAAGGCAGGATTTGTCCGACCAACTTTGGATTCTGTCCGTTATTGAGTAAGTCACCAATGTATTTGAGTTGATACTCTTGCCCCGCATATTCAAAGCGCGCGGGCTTACCCTCTTCCTGCTCCTGTTGATACAGGGCTTCAAGTTCATAAGGTGAAACCCGCACAATACCTTCAATAGTATTCAGAGGAATAGCATAGGAATCCTCACCAGCCATCACCATCAGCGCTCGGTTAACCGACACGGTAAAGGGTAAGCGAATATTAAAACGTGTGCCTCTACCTTGCTGCGAATCTATAGTGATTGAGCCACCGATCTGCTTGATCTCGGAGCCCACCACATCCATACCCACTCCACGGCCGGAAATTTGTGTCACATTGGCTGTAGTCGAAAAGCCAGCGTGCAAAATAAACTGCGTCATTTCTTGCTCAGTCAGGACTGACTCTACACTGATCAAACCGCGCTCAATGGCTTTATTACGTACAGCCTCTAGATTAACACCGGCTCCGTCATCGGACAGCGCTAGTAAAATATCAGCCCCTTCACGGCTGAGCTCTAAGCGAATCGTACCATCCGCTGGTTTACCAGCAGCACGACGTACCTCAGCGGATTCAATACCGTGGTCAATGGCATTACGCAACATATGCTCTAAAGGCGCAAGCATGCGTTCCAGCACACTCCGGTCAACTTCACCTTCAGCATTGGCAACAATGAAGTTTACATTTTTACCCAGCTCATTCGAAATCTGTCGAACCACTCGACGCAAACGCGGCAATAAGCGCTCAAATGGCACCATGCGTGTACGCATTAAGCCTTCTTGCAGTTCAGTATTGACCCGCGCCTGCTGTAATAGCAGCGTTTCAGCATCACGGCTACGTACTGCCAAGGTTTCTTTTAAGTCCAGCAAGTCAGAAGAGGACTCAAATAACGCACGCGACAGTTGTTGTAATTGCGAGTAACGGTCCATTTCCAGAGGATCGAAATCTTCATAGCCGGCCTTTTCAGTTTCAGCCTGATAGCGGCTGAGAATTTGTGCCTGAGTCTCTGTATCTAAACGGCGCAACTGATCACGAACACGATCAATAGTGGCTTCCATCTCACTGAGCGTAAAGCCAAAATCACTGACCTGTTGCTCTACTCGGCCACGGAAAATTGACGTTTCCCCTGCCAAGTTAACCAAGTTTTCTAATAATTCAGCGGGCACCCGAACTTGCTCTTGTGGCGCACGTTGCGCTTTTGCTCTTTCGGATTCTTGCTTGGCTTTTTCTACAAAAGGTAGTGTTTTATACACAATTTTTTTATCAGCCAGCATACTCGCAGCAACAATAGGCTTAGCCCACTGCGTTGGCTGAGGCGGTACTGCATCGTCTTGGCTGAGCTCTGGCGTCAAGAGGCGTTCAGGTGATGCTTGTCGTAAAATCGCAACCTCAGCCTCTAATCGCGCAAAAGAGCTACCTAGCTGACTCTGTAAGTGATCGGACCATGGCTGCCTTTGTTGCACAACCTTAAGCAATTGCTGCTCAAGCTGCTGACTGACCTCACCAATAGCCTGTGCATCGGCGAGTTGCGCTCCGCCTTTAAGCGTATGCAAAGCACGTAAAGCGTCGTCCAACGGCCGCTCTGTTGCATCCAAAGCAGCACATACATCTAAAGCGGCACCCAGTTCGGCTAACAACTCATCAGCCTCTGTCATAAAGATACTTAATATATCGTCATGATCGCTGACCTCAACGTTGTTACTAACAGGTTGCAGTTCAATGCTCTCTGGCATAGTTTGCTGAGCAATCGGCGCACCACGTAACTGCTGAATACGCCCGACACAAGCGTGCCCATCTGGCAATATGGCATGATCGCGTACAGCCTCTAGCATCACAGCCAAGCTGTCGTGACAATCTTGCAGTAAGTCAAAGACAGACCTCTCCACCTTCAACCGACCTGCGCTTAAATCTTCATACAAAAATTCAAGTTCGTGGGCTAAGTCACCAATTTCCGGAATTTCAGCCATACGTGCACCGCCTTTCAGCGTATGCAAATCACGTAGCAGCGTTTCGAGCTCTAAGACATTATCGCTATTGGCAATCCAGCGTAATAACGCTGCAGTTGCACTATCAATAATTTCAAAACCTTCCTCTAGAAAGATCTCCACCATCTCAGGGTCGCGTAAATCCGCAGCAGTATCTGCGTCTGTTGCTTCAAGCATCTCAAATGCAGCTTTAGCTTCGGCTAGCAATACTGCATCATCCGTCAATGTGTCAGTTACCGCGTTGTCTGCAACAACCTCATCAAGATCAGCTTGGTCATCACCCGCTGGCGCTGACACCCAAGTCTCTGACGTTGCTACCACATCATCTGCTATCGCATCTTGTTCAGCTTCCGCAACGTCTTCAAGTTGTGCCTGGTCATCCTCTGCAACACTGTCGACAAAATCAATCTGCGCATCAGTGTCATCCTCAGCAACGGGCTGGATTAATGAGCTTATTTCCCCTCGGCGGAACGCTTGCATGCTCTCAATTAACGCAGTTGCTTGCTGCATCATTTGACCGGCCTGCAACTGTTCGAGCAATACAGCTAAGCGATCATGACTGCGTAACAGCAGATCAGCCAAGGTATCGCTATGCGTGTAGCGACCATCTAACAAGCCTTCATAGAGAGACTCAAGCTCATGAGCCAAATCACCAATTGGTGTGATTTCACACATGCGCGCCCCCCCTTTGAGGGTGTGCAGGTCGCGCAGTAACGCTGACATCGCCGTATTATTTTGCGGTGCTGACAGCCAAGTATCTAATGATTCACTGGCGCTCTCTAACAAGTCCATGGCTTCTTCAAGGAAAATCCCCACCATGTCTTCATCCAAATCAACCAGAGCAAACTCGCCCTCAAGCGGATGCTCTGCTGGATGCAATAACTCAGACTTGGACTCAACCGGCTCCTCTGTCGAGACTTCTCCAGTATCGGCAACAGGCAATATACCTACAGCAGGCTCAGGTTCAACACTTACCTCAGTCTCTTCAAGCTCGATAGCAGGTTCTGCCGCTTGCTCAGCATCTAGCGTGGCAAACGGCTGCAACTCATCACTCATCAGTGCATACAACGCATCAACACAGTCTTGACGGGGCTCAACCTGCAAACCGGCAGCAACCTGATCCATCATATTGATCAGCGCATCATGAGCTTGCTCTGCATGCGCAAAAAAGCGTTCCTGAGTTGGCAAGCGCCCATTATTAACTGCGCTATAGAGCTCTAATAAAGCACTGCAAAGGTCTTCGACTTGTGGCAATTCAGCCATTTCAGCGCTACGCGCCAATGCAGTGAGTTCATCTAATAGCGCTGCTAACTCTTTACGTTCTGCAGGATGTGTACTCCAACGCTCCAGTTGCTCATCCATATCGAGCAAGATATCCATACCTTCAGACAAGAAGGTGGAAATCACTTTAGGATCATCAATACCTTGCTCATCAGCATGCGCTAAGCGCTCGTTAACCAACTGATTAAGCTTGCCGATAAACGCTGAAGCACCCTCAATTTCTTGTAGCGGTGTGCTGTCCAGTTGTTCAATGCCAATACGTAGCAACTGCTCAGCTTCGCTGAGTAACAATGCCTCATTAAACTCAACCGCTAATAAATTCGCTTTATAATCTTTTGCTAATTTTTCTAACGCCGTCGCAATAGTCGCGACCGGTAGAATGCCCGCCATAAAGGCACTGCCTTTAAGCGTATGCATGGCACGCTGCAAGTCATCATTAATTGATTTAGGCAGCTGCTCTGCACAGTCGGCTAAAAACTCAACCAGTGTTTGCAAATGTGCTTGTGCTTCATGCTTAAAGATATCCAGTAACACCGGATCAATCACCTCAGCCTCTTCATCCACAGAGGACTCAGGCAGCGACTGTAAAATAATTTTTTCGTCAGCTGCAAATGTTTCAGAAGCATCAGCCACGTTTTGTTCAATTGCTTGCTGTATATCTGTTGTTCCAGGTGCAGGCTCGTTGCGTGCTAATGCGTGTGCTGTCGCCGCTAACTGATCGACATCATCACGTGAGCGTTGTTGTTGCGCAGCATATTCGCTGACCAACTCTGGAAATAATTGAATCACCTCATCAATCACAACCAGCACAGGCTCACTGACAGCGAGGTTACCCTCGATGACACGGTTGAGCATATTCTCAATTGACCACGCTAACTCGCCCGCGACTAAGGCGCGCACCATGCGACCACTACCTTTTAGCGTGTGGAAGGCGCGGCGTACTTCAGTAAGCGCAGCTTGGTCATTTTTATCAGCGCGCCATTGGGGGAAAAACTCATTGAGTGTTTCTAAAACCTCTTCAGCTTCCTCGACAAAAACCTCTTGCAACTCTGCATCGATAGGCTCTTCATCTGCCGGCGGTGGCAAAATACTCAGTGGCACGTCAGTTGCGGGCGGGTTAATCGATGCAAGAGTAGAGTTCATCACGTCTTGCAGAGAAATTTCAGGCACAGCGCTCTGCTCAAGCATGGTTTCGGGCACAATCGCTTGCGCAAGCTCAACTTCAGGAATATCAGTCAGCTCAGCAACGCTATGCTCGCTATCCAACTCAACAGCTTCAACTGCAGCACCCTGTCCGGCGAAATCAAACTCGAATTCATCTTCGTTGCGATCAACCTGTTCGTTCAGATCCAACACAATAGCGCTATCATCTGCAGTAGCATTGGCATCAACAGTTAAGGTATCTGTTTCAATACTACTCGGTGCTTCCCATTTCACATCAAGCGTTGGAATACCTCCAGCCTGTGCAGACCACTCTTCAACGTCTAACGTACCCTGGTCAGTGCGGCCTTCAACAGCATCCTCAACACTATTTGGCGCATAGCCCAAGCTGGTTAAGCTTTCTTCTGCCACATCCAGAATTGACTCACCTTGGCTGGCATGGTCTTCAGCTAAGCGCTCTAGATAATACTCAACACTGGTTATAGCATCAGCTAAGGTATCAAGACTCTGCCAATTGGGAATCACTTTATTTTCAAAGAGTTGCTCTTCAATATAACAACGACAGTTTTCAATAATGGTTGCAGCACGTGACAAAGAAATCATTGTTAAGCCGCCACGCACCTGATTCAAAAGATACGGTACATTAGCTAAATTGTCGTGATTCCATTGCGATGCAATAAACTCAATGATGCCATCTTTAGCATGCTCTAAACCTGTTCGCGCTTCTTTAATAACTAAACGATGAATTTGCCCAATATCAGTTGTGGGCATTAAATTTTGTTCGTCTCTAGAGTCGTCTAGATTGCCAACCATGCCCATTAACGTAGCCTCGATATACAACAAGGCTCCTGCAATATCCATCAGTACGGCATCATTGACTTTTTCTTCACCTGTACTCAGGGCAGCGACAACGCCAATTTGATCAAGTACGACTTTACGCGGCTGCGCAAAACCGAGCACAGCTAAGGTATCAGCAATCTGCTTTAGTGGTGCTTGTAAGGCACCGAATTCATCAAGGTTTTTATGATCACTGCGGACAAAAAGATCTAAGCTATCTTTAATGCGTACCAACTCTTCACAAAGTGCTGCCACCACTGAGCGTATTGCCCCGCGATCAGGCCCTGACAGCCCGGCGCGCTCCTCATTAAGCAACATCTCGTCCGGTAGCGCATCAGCAAGACGATACTGCGTATGCAGTGTTTCTAAGCGTGAGGAGTTGGGTTGCGCTTTGGCAACATAAAACAGTAGGTTTTTAATCAACTCAGCAGGCCCAGGCTGATTGAGTCCGTCTGCCTGTTCTGTAACCAAGCGTCGCAGCTCAGCATCGACTTGACGTAACAAAGCTCGTACCGAAGCACCGATCTCAACGCTGCCATTAGCAAGCCCGTCAACCAAGCCTGCAGCCACATTCCACAAAGGCTCCAGTGGCGCATCTTTACTCAAAGCTTCTAAGCGAGCAAACACCCTTGCCATATAGCCTAAGTTGGTTGGTATATTTTGGCCTCTGAGCACGCCAACCAAAGCGAGCTGAAGCATTTGACGCAGCTTTTTGAGCAGCTCAGGCATTTCAGGAACATTGAGTTGTTGCATGCGCTGCATACTTAGCGGTGCATTAGCAGCGGGAAGTGTCGGCGTAAACAAACTGGTTTCTGACAGCAGTTTCTCAGCTCGTGCGGCACGCAAATCATTAAGCAGTGGTAGCACCACCATCGGCAAGTCACGTCGCGCAGTCTGGATGCGATCAAGATAAAGTGGTAGCTGTAAAATAGCCTGCATCAGCACTTCAAGCGCTTCAGTTACGTTATTAACGCGATTTTCTAACAATGCCTGCGTCAACTGCTCCATTTCTTCAGCCAGCAAAGCTGCGCCAAAGAACTCAACCATTTGTAATGTGCCATGAACTTGATGCACATAGGTTAAGCAAAAATGCAGTTGTGTCGAATTCTCAGGATTCTCCACAAATTCTTCAAGTGCATGACGTGCCTGTTTTAGGGTTTCTGCAATTTCGCCTTTAACCCATTCCAGGGCGACATAGTCGTGCCGATCACCCATAACTACTCCGCTCATATCCGTGTGTTACCCCTTACGGGTAAAAGCCAAAACGCGTTCATCGGCAACAGGCTCTATACTGTGATGTTGCCAGCCAGCAACTTCATCAATACCTATCACTAACATACCACCCGGTGCTAAACGGGCCACTAAACGATTACGTATTTATCGTCGTTGTCAGCGGCGAAAATAGATCACTTGTATTTTTCCGTTAAAAATCTACCGCTGCCTGCAAAGATTCTGCATGCCGGAAGATTTTTTCTTGAATCATTAATTGACCTAAGAGCACCACCGACTCTAAGGCAGCACAAGATTGATTCATCACGTGCTGAGAATAACGGCCATAATCAGACAAACTCAACGCGCGTACGCACGCGCTAAGTTCAGCCTGCAAAAACGAGTGTCGTTGCTCGCTGACAAGCATCCCTGAACACGTTTTTAACAATGTCTGCTCGTCATTAAACTTACCTGTTGTCATCTCAGCTAGAGGCTGTAAAGCCCATGCATTACCAATCTGCATGATGCGCCCTTTTTTCATAATCGAGAGAGGGCGGCACCCATAGCAGGCACCACCCATTCGTGATTAGGCTTGTTCGCTACTGTTATCTGGCAGAGTAAAGCCAGAGACGGACTGACGCATCTCGTTAGCCATTTTGGCCAATGTACCAATACTTTGCGCTGTAGCCGTCGTACCTGCAGACGTCTGTGAGGTGATTTCTTGAATCACGTTCATCGTGCTGGAAATATGACCCGCAGACGAAGCCTGCTGGCGCGCCGCATTAGAAATATTCTGAATAAGAGAGGCCAAAGCCTTAGATACTTGTTCAATTTCTTCAAGCGAAACACCCGCATCCTGTGCAAGGTGAGCACCACGTACAACTTCCAGTGTGGTTTGCTCCATCGAGATAACGGCTTCATTGGTATCCGCTTGAATGGTTTTAACCAGCGCTTCGATCTGTTTGGTTGCTGCTGATGAGCGCTCAGCCAGCTGGCTGAACCTCATCGGCAACCACGGCGAAGCCTCGGCCCGCATCACCGGCCATCGAAGCCTGAATCGCAGCGTTCAAAGCAAGAATGTTGGTCTGGTCAGCAATGTCGTTAATCAGACTAACAATGTCACCAATCTCTTGCGACGATTCACCAAGGCGCTTAATACGCTTAGATGTATCCTGAATTTGCTCACGAATATTATCCATACCGGTAATGGTGTTATGCACCACTTCACTACCTTTGTTAGCAATGGATACAGATCGCTCAGCAACCGCAGCAGATTCAGCGGCGTTGGCAGATACTTGGTCAATGGACACAGCCATTTCGTTAATGGCAGCCGATGCTCCGGCGATTTCTTGCGCTTGATGCTCAGATGCTTCAGCTAAGTGCATCGCTGTAGACTGTGTCTCTTGGGCAGCGGCGGCTACTTGTACGGCTGTACCGTTAATGGTTCCAACCAGTTCACGCAACTGGTCAATGGTGAAGTTAATGGAGTCAGCAATAGCACCAGTGAAGTCTTCAGTTACCGTCGCCTCTGCGGTCAAGTCACCATCGGCCAAGTCGCCAATTTCATCCAGCAAGCGTAAAATAGCTGTTTGGTTACGCTCATTTTTCTCAGCAGTTTCAGTTAAACGCAGGCTTGTTTCACGCATACTCACCAAGCCAATTAAAATAATAGACGCCAATGCAGCCGCACCTAAAATATAGCCCAGCAGGGTATTAAAGACACGACCATCAGCGCGCGCCTCAAAACCTTCTGCGAGTATAGAAGCTTGATCAAGCAAGGTTTGCGAAACGTTAAAAATGCCATTCGTTGCTTCACGCACTTGAAACAACTCTGGCGAGGTTTCTAAAATCTCATCCACTGAACCCGAGACAAACTCAAACAGCTCAGCAATCTCAGTTAAACGCTCTAATGCTTCTTCGTCAGTTACTCGAGAGATTTCCATCGCTGCGTTACCATCACGCATCGCCTTCAAAACTCGTCCAAATAAACTGGCATCACGCCCGAACATATCTGCTGCCAATACTGACTCATCATCACCGACCAGCACTTTATTAGCTGATCCAATGATTCGCTCAGCAAGCAATGATTGACGTTGCGCAACAGAAACCTGACTAGCCGGAGCACCACTTTGTAGAAGAATGTCGACAACTTCTTCGTACTCAACCTGCAACTGCGGAATGGTGTCTGCCAGCGTTTCTGCTACTTCATGCAGAGATATAACTGTTTGTTCACTGTCAATGATCACCGCGGCGTTGCTACTTAAGCTGTTCCAATCTTGCCTTACCGCGTCCATTTCAGCTGATAATGAATCAGGTGCTGGTGGCAAACCATTTACTGGGTCACCATCAACCAAGAATCCCCAGCGTGCCTCAAAGTCATTGCGAGCTTCTTTGAGTAACGCAAACGCAGGTGCTTTACCAGCGGCTGCTTCAGTAGCGTTCTTCGCAATACGCTGCGATAACACACGCAATTCGCCAGCATGGGTAATGTATTCTTTGTCATAGTTAGATTGTGTATTGATATAAATAAAGTTAATAAACAGCAATACAACTGATACCACCAAGACAACAAATAGCACACCAATGAGTACATTGCTGCGTAACCTTGCTAGTAAATGATTTCCACTTCTTTTTTTCATGTTTTGGCCCCCGCCTGGACCTGCATAACTTAATGTGTCCAATAACACTCAAGAGCCAGCCTAGGCTGGCCCATCCGAATATGACCGCTGCAGCGCAGCAAACCCATGCCTGCTTAAGCTATGCAACCACATCTAAAAAACCTTCATCGCACGCTAACGCATGCGGACTAAACACAAGCCAAGACTGCTGATCACGCACAAAAACACCTTGCACAAAAGGTACAAATGCCGCATGAATAGACGGCAGCGTTTCAGAATACGAGTCTATTTCAAAGTACTGCATACCAAATACAGCATCGACAGTCAGCCCAGCAAACACATCACGATGTTCAACCACCAATAAACGGCGCAGTTTTTTCTCACTCGTTAATTGAGTACCAAAAAAACCACACAGATCCATCACTGGGAGCAAGCGTCCACGCACGTTAGCAACACCGCTCACCCATTTTTTCACACCAGGTAAAAGCGTGTAGCGAGGCTCATGTAGAACTTCTGCAACTTCAGACATGGGTGCAACAAAGTGTTGATCAGCTATACGAAAGCCAATGCCACTCCAAGTTTGCATCACTTCTTGCTGCGCAGGTAGACCTACTGATTGCCCACGACACAGTGCATCAATCTGCAGCAGTCGCTCATAGGGAGTTTTTTTACTTGTCATCTCGCAACCCTATTGTATTGATTGTATAAAGTGCAGCAGTCACTCACCAGCCAATACTGCATTCAGGGTTTTGATCAACGTGGCTTCATCGATAGGTTTGGTTAAGTAATCTTTGGCCCCCTGACGCTTGCCCCAAACCCGATCGGTTTCCTGATCCTTAGTGGTGACAATAATCACTGGTATATGTTGTGTTTCAGGGCTTTTAGTTAACTGTCGTGTTGCCTGAAAACCATTTAAACCAGGCATAACAATATCCATTAAAACCGCATCAGGTTGCTCTTGCTTAGCCAGCGCAACGCCGTCCGCGCCATTTTCAGCCTTGTACACTTGATACCCATTTTTTTCTAACATCGCCGCCAATTTATACATTTCAGTTGGCGAGTCATCCACAATTAAAATGCGAGCCATGATTTCCCCCGTAGAAGCACAATGTAACCAGCATGGCATGCCTGTTTACACATTAAATTCAAGATGCAGTGTCCGCAGGAACAAAGGCAGGGACATGCGTTTTAATTGCGCCAATAAGCTCTTCTTTACTGAACGGCTTAGTTAAATACTGGTCTGAGCCGACAATACGGCCCTTGGCCTTATCAAATAAACCATCTTTTGATGACAGCATAATCACTGGTGTTGATCGAAAAGCACTATTATTTTTAATCAACGCGCAGGTTTGATAGCCATCTAAACGCGGCATCATGATATCTACAAAAATAATATCAGGACGTGTGTCTGCGATTTTTGCAAGCGCATCAAAGCCATCTACCGCTGTGATCACTTCACAGCCTACTCTTTTAAGCAAGGTTTCAGCGGTGCGACGAATCGTTTTTGAGTCGTCAATCACCATCACCTTTAAAGCTTCTGATTTGTGTTCCATCTTCGCCCTACCATGGTCGGTGAGTCATTATTTTTTGCAGCGGCAATGCTGTATTACATGTAAAACATTATTCGACGACTCAATCGTGCAGCCTTTTTAGCATACTATTTTACTGCAATCCATAAACCCAATAGATACTAGGTTGTTTATTCAGCGTACTTATAGCTTCAAGTCAATCTAACGCTGTTATTCGGTCATGCTAAAGTGCATTATTGGCTACTTAACTTTTACTGGAGACTCTATCATGCATGTTCGTCTTGGAATTGTAATGGATCCTATTGAGCAGATTTCATTCAAAAAAGACAGCTCTTTAGCTATGTTACTGTCTGCCCAAGCGCGTGGCTGGTCTTTATTTTATATGGAACAGCAAGATCTCTATCAGCACACAGGAGAAGCGCGTGCACGCATGCGCCCATTAAAAGTATTTAATGACCCTGAGTGCTGGTTCGAACTCGGTGAAGAGCTCGATGAGCCTCTAGCTGACCTCAACGTCATTCTGATGCGCATCGACCCACCGTTTGATAATGAATTTTTATACAGCACCTATTTACTCGAGCAAGCAGAGAGCGCTGGCAGCTTAGTGGTTAATCGCCCACAAAGCTTGCGCGACTGCAATGAAAAACTCTTTGCCACTCTATTCCCACAATGCACACCTGATACAATAGTCAGCCGTCGCGCCGACATACTACGCAAGTTCGCGGCCAAACACGGTGACGTGATTCTCAAACCGCTGGACGGCATGGGCGGCTCATCAATTTTTCGTCACCTCAAAGGTGACCCCAACTTGTCGGTGATTTTAGAAACCCTGACCGCCCACGGCACCCAGCAAATTATGGCGCAACAGTATCTACCAGCAATTAAAGATGGCGACAAACGCATCTTAATGATTGATGGCGAGCCGGTGCCTTACAGCCTTGCGCGTATCCCTGCTGCAGGGGAAACACGCGGCAATCTCGCCGCTGGCGGTCGTGGTGTAGCACAACCGCTGACCGACAAAGACCGCTGGATTGCCGAACAAGTCGGCCCTGAACTACGCAAACGTGGCTTGCTATTTGTTGGCCTGGATGTCATTGGTGAGCATTTAACAGAAATCAATGTCACCAGCCCAACCTGTATTCGTGAAATTGACGCCGCTTTTGATACTAAAATCGGTGATCAGCTCATGGATGCCATTGCAGTCAAACTGGCTCAACGCAGCTAAATAATGCACTTGCACAAATGTCTCTGTCAGAATGTGCAGGCCAGTTCATGGACTTTTTCACCACTTCTCGGCAGACTGCCGCGTCTGTCGAGAATCTAATACGCTTATGAAAAACTCTGCCGAAAATCCTTTTTCCAAATCTAAATCTGCTGATCGTGCTGCTGATCGTTTAGGTTTCACCTTGTTGATCGCTGCTTTGTTACACCTCGCGATCATACTCGGTGTAGGCTTCACCGTCAGTGATCTCCCTGCATTGAGCAAAAGTCTAGATATCACCTTAGCAACGTTCAAAAGTGAAAAAGAACCTGAAAAAGCTGACTTTATCGCCCAAGACAATCAGCAGGGTAGCGGCACATTAGAGGAAGCAGCGACACCGGAAACCACAGAAAAAGCACCTTTCCAAGACACAAAAGTCAAGAAAGTACAAGTGGACAGCAGCATCGAGCCAACACCTGTCGCACCTGTGGTTAAAAAGGTTATTAGCACAACCCAGCAGCAAAAACACAAAGTAGTCAGTAAAACTACAGAACAGCCCAAACCTAAACCAGTCCGCAAAGTACCGGTAATTAACCGCGAACAGCTCTCTGCAGACATTGCCAGTCTCGAAGCCGAACTGGCCTTAGAACAGCAGCAATATGCTAAGCGCCCGCGGATAAGCCGACAAAACACCGCAGCAACCAAGCGTGATGTCAGCGCATGGTACCGCGATGCTTGGCGTAAAAAGGTTGAGCGTGTAGGCAACCTTAATTATCCTGAGGAGGCGCGACGCAACGGTATTTACGGTAGTTTGCGTGTACTCGTTATTATTAAGAGCAATGGCTCCGTAGAAAAAATGCGCATTTTGGAGTCATCTGGGCACCCTGTTTTAGATAAAGCCGCGCTTAACATTGTGCGCACCTCAGCACCCTTTGCTCACTTTAGCGGTGAGCTTGCGGCGAACTATGATCAATTAGAAATCATTCGTACTTGGCGCTTTGAGCGGGGCGATCGCCTTTCTAGCCAATAACCTGCAATAATTGCCATGCTGATCTTAAGCAACCTCTTTTATCGCTTACTGGTGAGGACGAAAGACACCCTATGACTTCCACATTCCCTTCCTTGGCTGGTCACTTTTTAATCGCTATGCCCAGCATGACCGATCCAGCGTTTGCACAGTCTGTTGTGTATTTACTTGCTCACGATAGCGAAGGCGCATTGGGTTTAATCATTAACAGACCCAACGGCTTAACCTTAATAGACGTTCTAGAACAACTGCAACCAGAGTATTCAGCCCTTAGCGATGCACCCAATCAAGAGATTTTCAGCGGCGGTCCAGTGCAAACCGAGCTCGGCTTCGTCTTGCACAATAAAGGCCCGGAGTTTAAAGGAACAACCCCCTTTGCTGAGCTCTCTTTAACGGCTTCACAAGATGCCTTGCTGGCTATCGCGCAAGGTATCGGCCCAGTTCAAAGCCTTATCGCTCTTGGCCATGCTGGCTGGGGCGCAGGACAAATTGAACAAGAACTGGGCGCGAATGCTTGGTTATCCTGCCCAGCTGATCATGCCATTATTTTTGAAACACCCGTTGAACAGCGCCGCAGTGCCGCAGCGGCCTTGCTCGGTGTTGACCTTGAGCGCCTCAGCCACCAAGTTGGTCACGCATGAGCACTGTCACACAAGCGCCAAAATTACTCTTAGGCTTTGATTATGGCACTAAACAAATTGGCGTAGCGGTCGGACAAATGATTACCCAGCAGGCGCGTGAACTGTGCAACTTAAAAGCACGTGATGGTATTCCCAACTGGGAGCAAATCGAAGCATTGATAAAAGAGTGGCAGCCTGATGCACTTGTTGTAGGATTACCACTTAACATGGACGGCTCACCCAGCGATATGTGCGTGCGCGCCGAAAAGTTCGCGCGGCGCTTAAATGGCCGTTTTAATTTACCTGTCCACACCCATGACGAGCGCCTGACAACCTTTGAAGCTAAAGGTCAGCGCTTAGCACAAGGACAGCAACGAGGCAGCTATAGAGAGCAACCTGTTGACGCATTGGCAGCTGCTTTATTACTGCAAGGCTGGCTGGAGCAACATAGCAACAGCTAACCTCAATTAATGCTTGGAGTGTACCCAATGAGCCTACCTGATCCTGCTGTTTTGATTTCTGCAATGGCCCGCGATTTGCAAGCCCATCTAAAAGCGCGCGAGATCGATAATCCACGCTTTGTTGGCATCCATACCGGTGGTGTATGGGTCGCGAATGCTCTGCTTAAAGAGCTCAACAGCGAAGAACCACTGGGCATTTTAAATGTCTCTTTTTACCGTGATGATTTCAGTCGCAGCGGCCTGCACCCACAAGTACGCCCCTCACAGCTACCTTTTGATATTGAAAACCAACATCTGGTTTTAATTGATGACGTGCTAATGAGCGGCCGTACCATCCGTGCAGCCCACAATGAGTTATTCGATTATGGTCGCCCTGCCAGCGTGACTCTCGTCTGTTTATTGGATTTAAATGCACGCGAACTGCCCATTCGACCAGATATTGTCGGCGCAACCCTTTCCCTTGAGAAAAATCAGCGGGTAAAATTAACAGGACCTGAGCCACTGGCTATCGTCCTGAAAACCATCGACCACCTATGAGACCCACGCAATGACGCCTCTCCTCCCTAAGTGTCCGTTGCAGCTAAACGACGAAGGTCGTCTGCGCCATTTTTTATCGCTCGACGGCCTACCACGCGCTATGCTGACGGAAATTTTAGATACCGCTGACTCCTTCCTCGAAGTGGGCGCCCGCGCAGTTAAAAAAGTACCTTTAATGCGCGGCATGACCGTGTGTAACGTGTTCTTTGAAAACTCAACACGCACGCGCACCACTTTTGAGCTAGCAGCTAAACGCCTCTCCGCTGACGTGATTACTCTCAACGTTTCCACCTCATCGACCAGCAAGGGCGAAACCCTCACCGACACCTTGCGCACCCTTGAAGCCATGGCTGCTGATATGTTTGTCGTGCGTCATGCTGAATCTGGCGCTGCACACTTTATTGCTGAACACGTCAGCCCTAATGTCGCAATTATCAATGGTGGTGATGGCCGTCACTCGCACCCCACCCAAGGCATGCTCGACATGCTAGCCATTCGTCGCCATAAAGGTGACTTTACACAATTAAAAGTCGCGATCGTCGGCGATATTCTGCATTCTCGCGTCGCTCGCTCGAACATGCTGGCCTTGAAAACCTTGGGCTGCCCTGATATCCGTGTGATTGCCCCCAAAACGCTATTACCCGTTGGCCTTGAGCAATACGGCGTCAATGTTTATACCGACGTCAATAAAGGCTTAAAAGATGTCGATGTGATTATTATGCTACGCCTACAACGCGAACGTATGCAGGGCGGTTTACTGCCCAGCGAAGGTGAGTTTTATCGCTTATACGGTTTAAGCGAGCAGCGTTTGGCCTTGGCTCACCCAGAAGCCATTGTCTTACACCCAGGTCCAATTAACCGTGGTGTTGAAATTGATTCTCTAGTGGCTGATAGCCCACGTTCGGTGATTTTAAACCAAGTCACTTACGGGATTGCCGTACGTATGGCCGTGTTGTCGATGACCATGAGCGGTCAAAATGAACAACGCCAGTTGGATGCAGAAAAGCAGGAGTCACTCTAATGCGCATACAGATAAACGGTGCTCGTTTAATTGATCCTGCTAGCAAAATGGATCAACAGGCCGATATTTTCATTGATGACGGAAAAATTGTCGCCATTGGCGATACCCCTCGCGACTTTGTCGCCGATCAGATGATTGATGGCAACGGCTTAATTGCGGCACCAGGCTTAGTGGATATTTCCGCCTCTCTGCGTGAACCAGGTTATGGTCGCAAAGGCAGCATTGCCTCTGAAACCCGCGCTGCTGCTGCCGGTGGCGTAACAAGTTTGTGCTGCACACCGCACACCAAACCGATTCTAGATACACCCGCAGTCGTAGATTTGATTCTAGATAAAGCCCGCGACGAAGGCTCCTGTAAAGTCTTTCCCTTAGGTGCCTTTAGCCAAGGCTTAGTCGGTGAGCAACTGGCCGAGCTGTTCACTTTACGTAAAGCGGGCTGCGTGGCATTCAGTAATGGTTTAGCACCATTTAAAAGCAATCGCGTCTTACGTCGCGCTTTAGAATACGCAGCAACCTTTGAACTGACAGTTATTTTTCACCCACAAGACCCTGATCTAGCTGAAGGCGGGATTGCTCACGAAGGCTCCGTTGCCACTTTCCGTGGTTTAGCGGGGATTCCAGAAACCGCCGAAACAGTAGCCTTGTCGCGCGACTTGCTGCTAGTTGAGCAAAGCGGTGTACGTGCACACTTCAGCCAGATCACCACCGCACGCGGCGCGCGCCTGATTGCTAAAGCGCAAGCACGCGGTTTACCGGTTACCGCCGATGTGGCCATGTACCAGCTCATCCTAACCGAAGAAGCTTTAATGGATTTCTCCAGTTTCTACCATGTATTACCGCCACTACGCTCCTTAGCTGACCGCGAAGGTTTGCGTGACGCGGTAAGAAGCGGCGTGATCAGTGCCATTGCCAGCCACCATCAGCCGCACGAAGCCGATGCAAAATTAGATCCATTTGCTGCAACTGAGCCAGGTATTAGCAGCATTGAGTTGCTGTTACCACTGGCGATGAGTTTGGTGGAAGAAGGTGTGTTTGATCTACCCACGGCTCTGCAACGTTTAACCACAGGCCCTGCTGACGCATTAGAGCTAAAAGCAGGTCGCCTATCGGTCGGTGCCGCAGCAGATATCGTATTGTTTGACCCTAAAGGGCAAACCGTAGTCGGTGAAAGCTGGTTCTCCAAAGGCCGTAACTGTCCATTTATGGGGCACGTGTTACCCGGCGCGGTACGTTACACCCTATTAAATGGCCGCGTCACCCATAAAAATGTGTAAAGCAGCAGTAAAAGTCCTCTAAAATAGCTCACATAGAAGACTTTTGTTTTACTGTTCTGATGGGTCCTGCTATCGGCAGGCCTGTTAACAACACAGCATGTGAGTATTTAGATTGCTGTGTTTGTTCAGATATACGCACGTTAAGCACCTTTGCTGACGTGTCCTTATGCTCAGTCACGGAGATGTGCTATGTGTGGCATTGTTGGCGCCATCGCTGAACGCAACGTCAGCGCAATTTTACTGGAAGGGCTTAAACGCCTTGAGTACCGCGGCTATGATAGCGCCGGGATGGCCATTTACAGTGAAAAGAATCGCCTGCAACGACTACGCCGCATCGGTAAAGTGGCCGAACTGGCGCAAGCCTTAGTTGAGCAGCCGCTCACCGGTCACATCGGTATTGCCCACACCCGCTGGGCCACCCATGGTGCACCCAGTGAAGCCAATGCGCATCCGCATTTTTCCAGTGAAGAACTGGCTGTGGTACACAATGGCATCATTGAAAACTATCAGGAGTTACGCACACAACTGCAAGGCTACGGCTATGTGTTTACCTCACAGACTGATACCGAAACCATTGTGCATCTTTTGCACCACTTGCAAAAAACTCACCCTGACCTGCTCGATGCGCTACGCGTTGCCGTCACTCAGCTTAAAGGCGCCTATGGCCTCGCGGTGATCAGTGCCAAGCAGTCTGATCGTATTTTAGCTGCACGTAGCGGTAGTCCGTTGGTGATTGGTTTAGGCATTGGTGAGAATTTCTTAGCCTCTGACCCTCTGGCTTTACGCCAAGTGACCGACCGTTTTATTTTCCTTGAAGAAGGTGATATTGCGGTTATCCAACGTGATCAGCTACACCTTTACGATGCTCAAGCCGCGCCCATTACGCGTGCCGCTGTGCAGTATCACGATCAAGCAGAAAGCGCCGAAAAAGGCAGCTACCGTCACTTTATGCTCAAAGAAATTCACGAGCAGCCACAAGCGGTGCAACGCACCTTAGAAGACCGCTTAGCGGATGATCATGTTTTAGCCGAAGCCTTTGGCCCAGACGCTAGCGCCTTGTTTGCCCGTGTTAAAAACATTCAAATTGTCGCCTGTGGCACCAGTTATCACGCCGGCATGGTGGCGCGTTACTGGCTTGAAAGTCTGACCAATACTCCCTGCCAAGTCGAAGTCGCCAGCGAATTTCGTTACCGCCATGTTGCGGTACAGCCTGACACCCTCTTTGTGACCATTTCACAATCAGGCGAAACCGCTGATACCTTGGCAGCACTACGTCACCGCAAAGATAATGCCTACCTTGCCAGCCTATGCATTTGCAATGTCGGCACCAGTTCCTTGGTGCGTGAATCTGATCTGACCTTACTCACCCGCGCTGGCCCGGAAATTGGCGTGGCCTCCACCAAAGCCTTTACCACGCAACTGGTTGGCTTGCTGCTGCTCACCTTAGCCTTAGGCCGCGCACGTAAAACCCTCGCAACAGAACAAGAGCACGAAATTGTTGACGCCCTGCGCACGTTATCGGCCAAGCTCAATGATGCAGTGTCACTCAGCGCGACCATTGAAAACACAGCGCAAATGTTTGCCGAGAAAAATCACGCCCTATTCTTAGGCCGCGGCGAGCAGTTCCCGGTCGCCCTAGAAGGTGCACTCAAGCTCAAAGAAATTTCCTATATTCACGCTGAAGCTTACCCCGCCGGCGAGCTGAAACACGGCCCACTGGCACTCGTTGATAGCGATATGCCTGTGGTCGCGGTTGCGCCGAATAATGAATTACTGGAAAAACTTAAATCCAACCTGCAAGAAGTCAGCGCGCGCGGTGGCCAGCTGTTAGTCTTTGCTGATCGCGAAGCACAGCTCAGTGATGACGCGCAGACCCATGTACTGAATATGCCCAGCATTCACCCAGTACTGGCACCGATTCTGTATACGGTTCCGTTGCAGTTGCTGTCCTACTATGTTGCCGTTTTAAAAGGTACCGACGTGGATCAGCCTAGAAATCTAGCAAAATCTGTAACTGTCGAATAGCACAGGTGTCGAGTGTTTGCGGGACTGTGGCATGACAATAAAGTTGGTAACTTTGCTCCGTACACTTAAGACTCAAAGCTGAGGTGCGGAGCATGACCAGCAGCACACTTGATGCGCGTTCTTTGGAGTAGATAAAACAAGGACGAGGGGCTGGCTCTGCAACTGGCACGCCGTTTTCGGATTGCTTTAAGACTTAGAGGATTTGGCTATCGGTAAATCGTGATTTTTGACCGCTACGCGTTACTGCGTTGCATGCAGAATCTCTTTGCATATAACTTATAGAAAAATTCTACTTTATGAGCACTGCTATTTTTCGGGAGATTATCACGCAAGCTATGGTTGCTGATAACCCGATGCTCGACATAAGGGTTAAAAGCTGGAAAGTGAGCACATAGGCCAATTTATTGTAGCCCAAGGGTTATTCCCATATTGCTTCTCAAATCTCCGCAGCAATAAAATCCGGAACTATCTCCGATGCGACTATGCAGGCGTTCACATCTAGACCTTTAAGCGCACCATGGGCGGTTACGAGCATTGTGCTTATGCCTGCGTTGCGCCCACCAAGAATATCTGTGTGCAAGGTATCCCCTACCATCAGCAATCTGGAAGTTGGTATGTGAGATAGCCTGCTTTTAGCCGCGTCGAAGGCATTGCTAAAGGGCTTGCCGAAAAACACCGTATCGAGGCCAGTAGCGTCCATCAGGTGGTGTGCATAGTACCCCGGCTCCAGAGACAGGCCGCTCTCACGGGGAGCCACCAGATCGGGGTTCGCCACCCAGACAGGCCGAGGTCGGCGCTGTAGGCTGTCGACTAGACCTTGCTGCAGTTCTTCGGTCCAGCCTTGGGCGCTTAGCATCAATATAGCATCGGCGTTATCGAGCTTCTCGCGATTGGCTTGTACATTTTGATTGGCGATGACAAAACCACGACAAGGCAGTTGCTCGGCGTGCGCCGATGAAGGCGCCATGACAGCCCATATCCGTTCCGTTTCGCGCGCTAGGGCTTCGCTCACCAGCATGCGGCTCGAAATTAACTGATCCGGCATGATTGGAAAGCCGAGGTTGCGGTATTTCCGCACCAACCGCTGCGGCGGTGCGGTGGCGGCGTTGGATAGCACAAGACAGTGCTTGCCCATCGCCTGCAGGTCATGGATACGTGTGAGTGCACTAGGCAACGCCACATTACCCACGTTGAGCACACCAAAGGCATCGAAGATAAAACCGTCGAAACGATCAACAATGGCAGCCAATGAGGACACCAACTCCGGCTTAACTGTTGTTGAAGCCGACTCTGGAAGTCGCGAGCGAATGCGCTGATAAGCGTCAAAAGCCCAACGCGTTGAAGGTGACTCCATAGGTGACACTAGAGCACCGCCTGTCGAACTTTCGCGGACACCCATTCGGACACGATCACCGTCATCAATATGACGAGAAATATGATCGTTACCTGATTCCAGGCCAATGTGCTCAAGGATGATTGGAGTTGCAGACCTAGGCCACCGGCACCTACCAACCCGAGAATGGTGGACTCGCGAATATTGATGTCCCAGCGGAACACTGAAATACCCCAGAACGCCGGCAGGATCTGTGGAACAATCGCGTAATCAATCACCTGAGCTCCGGAGGCACCTGTTGCCCGCACTGCGTCCACCTGGCTCTCATCGATCTCTTCAATAGCCTCGTACAGCAGCTTGGCGACGAAGCCAATGGAGCGCAGGCCTATCGCGACAATCCCGGCCAAAAGCCCCGGGCCGATGATTGTAACCAGCAGCAGGGCCCAGATAAGCGAGTTGATCGAGCGTGAGGTTACGATGATCAGCAGAGCCATTGGGCGCACAAAGTGGCGACTCGGGGTCGTATTGCCAGCGGCCAAGAAGGCCACAGGTATCGCAATAATCACACCTATCAACGTGCCAAGGGTCGCAATATTCAGTGTGTCCCAAAGTGGCTGCCAGAGCTGATTGAGATAGCCCCAGCGCGGTGGAAGCATGCGACCACCGATATCCGAAGCCTGCCGAGGTGCGTCTGCTACAAAGGCCCAGATGGTGTCTTCGGTCATCAGGCTCCAGCAAAACACTGTCAGTGCCACCAGCCAGAACCAGCCGACCCATTGCAGCAGATGTTGTTTTGGGGTGCGGAACTGCCATAGTTTTGTACCTGCTCTGGCTGTCATTGGACCCACCGTCGGATGTAGGATGAGGAGTATTCCACCACTAATACAATCGCGATGATGATAATCAGGATGGCGCCAGCTGAATCGTACTCGTAGCGATCAATAGCTGTATTCAAAGTGGCTCCAACACCGCCGGCACCGACGATACCGATGACCGACGACTCCCGGAAATTTATGTCCAAACGATACAGCGAAAGACCGATCAGGCGCGGCATCACCTGGGGCTGGACGGCATAGTTAACCACTTGCCACCAGCCCGCGCCGGTCGCACGAATGGCTTCTATCTGGGCACTGTCACAGTTTTCGATATCTTCTGCCAGCAACTTGGCAAGGAACCCGATGGAGGCAAACGTCAGCGTAAGAAACCCGGCAAAGGGGCCGAACCCGAACATAGCGACCAGTAGGATCGCAATGATGATTTCTTGGAATGAGCGCGACAACGTAATGATGCTCCGGCAGAACATATACACTGGCGCTGGGGCCAGATTGCGGGCGGCACCAATGCCAATCGGCACCGAGATCAATACACCGGTCACGGTGGCGGTCAGAGTCATGGTCAGGCTTTCGATCAGCCCAGCCTGGATGTCTTGCCAACGGGAGCTGAAGTCCGGCGTCAAAAAACCTTGAATGAACCTCCAGCCGCGCTCAAGACCTTCATAAACCCGAAACCAGTTGACCTCCACTGAGCTGATCGCCAGAACTAAGTAGATCGTACTGCCCAACAGAATGGTCCAGCGCCATCGTGGGTCTTTGAGTAATACCGGAGGCCGCTTCCAGGCCCTCAAAGAAGTGATTGTGCCGGTCATGATAGCTCCAGCACTTTGATATTGCTGAACAGGACTTCGTCTTCCTGTGATTCACGGTTCTGTTGCACCTGATCCCAATCTTCGGCGCCGTAGATGCGGGTCAGTGCCTGATGGGACAAAGCTGACGGCGGGCCGTCAAATACGACCTGACCAGCCTGCAACCCGATGATCCGGTCAGCAAAGTTTTGTGCCAGCACCACATCGTGAATATTGATGATGGCTGGCAGGTTCATTTCCCGACAGACGCTTTGAATCAGACGCATGATTTGACGAGAGGTTTTCGGGTCGAGCGATGCAGTGGGCTCGTCGGCCAGCAACAGTTCCGGATTCTGCTCCAATGCTCGGGCAATTCCCACACGTTGGCGCTGACCTCCAGAGAGTTCATCTGCCCGCTTGTTGTAGTGATCACCCAGCCCGACTCGGTCCAGTAAGCTGAAGGCCTGATCGATGTCAGTCTGCGGGTATCGGCGCAGGAAAGATCGCCAGTCGGAAACATAGCCCAGACGACCCGAAAGCACGTTCTCCATTACTGTAAGACGCTCAACGAGCGCATATTCCTGGAAAATCATCCCGATACGCCGACGCGCCTGCCGTAAATTCCGGCCACTGAGTTTGGTCAGCTCCGTTTCACCAAGATAAACGCTGCCGGAGCTGGGTTCAACCAAACGGTTGATACATCGGATCAAGCTCGATTTGCCGGCGCCAGAGGGACCAATCAGACCCACAACTTGGCCCGCAGGCACCGAGAAGCTGATGTCAGTCAGCGCTCGGTCACCGGTTTTGTAGGTTTTCGATAAGGCTTTCAGTTCAAGCACTATTTTCTGCCATTGCTGATAATAGAAGAATCAGCGGGTTGGCCACATCGAACGACATGTTCAACCTGCTGAAGGTGGTTTGCCGTTTGCCGTTTGAGTCTTTAGCGACAGTTGTAAACGACACCATTGGCATCATCGATCTTACGAATGACTTCCCAGTGTTCCTGAAAAGTAATCGGGATGAACTGGGCCTCACCTGACTTAGAGAACTCATCTTCCAGAGAAGTACCTTCCCAGTCGAAGGAGAAAAACGCTTGTTGTATTTTGTCCTGCAGCTCTGGCGTCAGATTGTGTGCGACACCGTACCCTGTGGTGGGGAAAGTCTGAGACTTGTACAGAGACACGATTTGATCTTCGTTGACGACACTCCGGTTCAGCATCCGTGCCATCACGGAGTTAGCGACAGCTGCGGCATCATAGTCCTTGTTGGCAACGCCAAGCACAGAGTTGTCGTGCTTGCCGGAAAACACAGGGGTGAAATCTCTATTTGGCACAAGATCATAATCTGCTTTAAGTATTGCAGAGGGCGCTTTGAAACCCGAGTTTGAGGTTTCAGAGGTGAAGGCCAGCTCGCGACCTTTCAGTCCTTCTATATCGGTAATGCCGGAATCAGGGTGGGTGATAATTTCCATCTCGTAACCGAACGAACCATCAGCGGACGCCATAATGGTGAAAGGGCGGAAGCCTCCGCACGCAACCGCTATCGGGTTGGAACCAGTATTGAAACCGGCAATATGAAGGCGACCTGCACGCATGGCTTCAATTTGCGCCGCATTAGACTGAACCGGGAAAAACTGGACTTTTTTACCGGTTTTCTCAGACAGATGATCGAGAAAGTCGGACCAAGCCTCGGCATATACTGAGGGGTCTTCCACAGGAGTGTAAGCAAAAATCAGAGTGGCAGGGTCGACCTGCTCAGACTGGGCAGGAATATCTGCAATCAGGTCGCCGTCATTATCGCTGTATCGGGAGTCCAGTTTGAATGCGCCCTGCGCGAGCATAGGGGTCATCAGAGCTGCGCATGCTAGTGTCATCAACTTATTCATGTTTGTTTCCTTAGGTTATAAAGCCATCATCGGCCAGATACTAACTAGGGATTGTTATAGTTACGTGACAAGGACAGGATGTTTGAATCTTAGGAGTCTGCACGACAGACACTTTTGAACATTCGTTCTTCTGAGCCTTATCCTCTTGAATCGCTGTAATCTCGCTTAAAATTCCGGCCACCCTTTGGGAATGGTAATCAGCTGAATAGGGGCTAGAGGTGGCTGCAGCCGTACCGCTCTAGCTCAGAAACTGTTCGAGAGTACAGAAAAAGGCCAGCGTATTACGCCATCCGCTGGCTCCAGCATTACAATAACGAACGCTTAATTATGGAACCCCGAGAAATTACCTCTCAATAGAAACTGTTCATTCAGCCTGATGCCTATTCTTGAATCTGGCTGAATGAGTCTTCTAAAGCCCCATACAATTAGCGTAGTGGGTTGTGGTCGCAGGCCAGTCTGAAAAAATACCTATCACACCCACTTCCTGAGCCAACACATCAATCACTGTATAAATGTCGCCATCATTGTTAATGGCATCGTTGATACTTTGATAATACCAACCACCACCTTCAGCGAGCGGCCCACTGCGCTCCAATGACCAGCCAATCAGATCAAGTCCTGCAGCCTTGGCATTGAGTGCGTACTCGGATGGCACGATCTCCTTGCGACCGTTGAGAGTTAACATTTTCCAGAGTGCTGGTGCCAGAATGGAAACCCCTTGCTGGGTGAGTCGTTCCATATACGCCATGGATACGTTTTCCGGCTCGTTACTTTTCTCATCCAGGAATACAGCTTGGCGGCCAAACTCAGGCATTTGATTAACCCAGAAAATGACATCATCAAGCAGGAACGACTGTGGCCATACATTCTCGGGGCTCACTCCAGCAACAATGTATTCATTGATCATCTGCCGGGCATAATCCTCTTGCGTGTAGTCACCCTCAAAAGGCATGTCGACTACCGGTGTTTTCAGCTCTGGGGTGAACTTAAGGCCGAGTTCTTTGATCAGTTCGATGCTGTCGCGATGGCTTAAGAGAGTGCCATCAGTTGCATACAGGTTCGTACGCCAATCGGCTGTGCCGCCTAGATACTCTTGGGCTGTGGTGGCATTCTCATCAAACGCATCCATTTTTCCCCGGAGCGATTTGAACTCAGCCAGCGTAATGTCACTGGTGCGGCATTCAGCCTCAGCCTTAGTGCCTGCGCTCGGATTGGCGGGCACGAATGGCTGTGTGCATTTGGCGTTCAACTCTGGCACGGCCACAATGTTGGTCGTGGTGTGCAGGTCATTCTGAGCATGGCGGCAGACTAATTGCCGGTCCTTGGTAAAGGCAACGTCGCACTCAATAATCCCGGCCCCCATTTTGGCAGCTGCCACATAAGATTCGCGGGTATGTTCAGGAAACTGCAACGGCGCGCCCCGGTGGGCTATGGAGAAAGTGGTCGAGGACGGGGGCATAGACTCACAATCCTGCAGCGCACTCTTCAGTTCACCGTCATCCATATCATTAACCAGAAAGTAAGGTCTGGGGCCGAGCTGAACCAGCTTTTGGTTGTTATCAGGAGAACTCACTTCAGGCACGCTGGCGTTGCTATCGCTGTCGTTGCAGCCAGATAGCATGGTGAGAGCACCGATGAACAGAGGTAATATAAACGAGATTTTCATTACAGGGCCCTGCTATTGGTTATTTTGATTTTGTCCCAGCATCGCTTTAGTTGGCGAGACAGGCGGGCGCTTAATCTCAGGCTGTATAGGCGCTAATATTACCTACGTTTAATTAATATTTGATGACAATTCCCCACCCAGCTTCTTTTGGGCACAAAACCAGATACTAAAATCTCAAGCGAGGTTGCCAGAACAAGCTTTCTCCTTCTGCCTGACAACAGCATCCGGTGATACTATAATGAGTCGTGCGGTATCAGCATCAGGGTAAGGTCTACTTGTTGTTTATTGTTTAGAGGGCGCTGACTAGGAACAACGCGATACTCTCAGAAGGGAATTGCTTTGAAACTGATCTGTTGCTTTTCGCAAAATTATCAATTTTATGACAACGGAGACTGGTCGATTCCCCAAAGGACGACTTGAAAGCTACCGACCTTATTTGTTTTTATGGGCAATTGAACACCATAAAATGGGGCTCGAGGAGGTGTTTTGTTACCAACTTTATTAGGATCCCGCATGTGGCTCAGCTCAATAGTGCCTTACAAGCAATATTAACTGATGCTCAGTTAGTGGCCAGCCCACTACCTGGGTTGGCATTGCAACTCTGGTTGATTGACCCCAGCAGCATGCTGCGCGAATTTAGCCCGCAAGAAACCCAGCGTCTGCTAGAAGCACCGCCGTATTGGTGCTTTTGTTGGGCCAGCGGTTTGGCTTTAGCGCAATGGATTGTGCAGCATCCTGAACAAGTTGCAGGTAAACGGGTGATTGATGTCGGCTCTGGCAGTGGTGTTGTTGCTCTTGCAGCCAAATTGGCTGGCGCGCGAGAAGTGGTGGCCTGCGATCTAGACCCCATTGCCCTGCAAGCCTGTCGTGCCAATGCGCAATTAAACCAGTTGGAACTCAGTTACAGCGCAGACTTGTTTGGTGAGCCACACCCCTACGACATACTGTTTGCTGCTGATGTGCTTTACGATGCTACAAACGTGCCTTTAGTACAGCGTTTTCCTGACTGTGCTGAACACGTCATCATTGCCGACTCAAGGCAACGTAATTTTCAGCACCCTCTGTTTATTAAAAGCCAAATACTGTATGGCGAAACACTACCGGATCTGGCCGAGCCAGAAGAGTTTCGTCAGGTCAGTCTGTATCGGTCTATTACCTAGCGGCTGCCTGAACGTGTTGTCAGCGCCCCCAGCTGACAAAAGGCAGCAGAGTTTCTGCGATGATTCTTACGCTTTTTTAGCTTCTTGCAGTTCTGCTACCCAACTCAGCATCACCTCATGCATCATCGGATTCGGTGCTTCCATAAAGCTCACTGCAAAGCTGTCATCCATCTCACACACGCCAATTGAGCGCGGACGAACCGCCATGGCCAGCGGGTTTGGAAGTTTAATACCAAAGCAAAAGACCAAATGTTTAGCCGCATGGATATTTTCAGCAATCTCACCATCGGCAAGGGACTTGGTGTGTGCATAGTGATCAAACTCAGCAATCACACAGGTTCGCTGATCGATTTCAACCTTGTTACGAAAAAATGTGATGATGTCATCGACACTGGTGCAGGTTGTTGCAGACTTAGGGATATCTAAGTGATGCGTAGGGTATTTGTCCATAAAATGAGTGTATTGCATTTAAGGAAACGCTGAATAAAACCAATCAAACCAGCCAATCCATGCGGATTTAAAATTCAGCTCTTAAATTTCAACTTCAGGGCCATAAAAAACCTTTTTATCAGCAGTTTTACCCGTTTTTGCTGCTTTTCCCGGCAGCTTACCGGTTTTTAGGCGGATTTATCCCGCCAACGGCATACATCGCTTCGACAAAAACAGGTTTGCCAAGGCAAACAGGCTATAGAGATGGGCTGTGTTTTTCGCCAAGCCACGGTAGCGAGTCTTGCGGTGACCAAAGTGCACTTTGACCCAGTAAAAGGGATGCTCAACCTTGGCGCGTATCCGGCTCTTTAATTTTTCGATTTTGTCAGCCAGTTGACCTTCTTCTGTGCCGCTATCGCGCAGCTTTCGACGCTTTCCATGGCGCATGGCTACCACCCACTCCACATCTTTATCCTTATTTTCTTCCCGTTTGTCAGCCCCCAGATAACCAGAATCACCGTATACCTGCTGTTCCTCGCCGTGTAGCAAAGCATGAGCTTGGTTCACGTCGTGCACGTTGGCCGCAGTGGTGACCAGTGTGTGCACCAAACCGCTAGCCGCATCAGCACCGATGTGAGCTTTCATGCCAAAGTAATACTGATTGCCTTTCTTAGTGGAGCGCATTTGCGGATCACGGCTTTTACTCTTATTCTTGGTGGAAGGTGGTGCGGCAATAATTGTAGCGTCAACCACCGTGCCTTCCTTGAGGTACAAGCCCTTGCTCGACAGTTGGTAATTGACCGCAGCAAAAATTTGTTGAGTCAGGCTGTGAGTTTCCAGCAGACGACGAAAACGCAACAAAGTGGTCGCATCCGGCACGGCATCACGCCCAAGATCAATACCCATAAACAGCTGAATTGCTGCGCTGTCATAAACGGCATCCTCAGTTCCTTCATCGGAAAACCCCATGACCTGCTGTAGGATGTACATACGTAACATGCGAGAAAGCCCCATAGTCGGACGACCTCGTTTGCCGTCAGATTTCGGATAGTACGGCTCAATCACTGATTCCAGAACAGACCAAGGCACCAGAGTTTCCAGATCCATCAACAGTCGATCCCGACGGGTTTGCTTCTTTTTGCTGACGAACTCGGCTTCGGCGAAAGTGATTTGCATGACTGTGGACTCGATACTAATTACGGATTGGACTATTTTACCAAAGGCTGCAGCCCGCTTGGGATTTGTTCAGTGTTTCCTTAATATTCTCCTAAATTTCAGACAGTCAAGTAAAAATATGATTACAGCGCTAACACAACTGAAGGCTGCGACACAATGTCGAGCCTGCTGTATATGCACAGTAGAGTCTGTAAATAATTCTATGTAACCATCCACTCTTTAAAGACGGCCGTTTAGGCCGTTATTGAATTCTAGAAACTAAATATTTTACTGTCTTTATTGCGCATCATTTGCGCCATTTCTGCAGGCTGTGCCACACTCACACCCGCACATAAATCCTGCTCTTGGTAGCTACTATTGGGTAAATAAAGCGCGCAAACGGCAACCTGCGCACCCGCTTCAATTATTTTCTGCAACAAAACTTCAGGCTTTATACCTTTTGGCGCTAATGCTTGTGCGCTCTGATAACTTTCAATAGCAAGGTCACCTGCTTTATCGCAGAGCAAAATATTTAATTGCACACCCTGCTCTTGCAACGCGCGTGAAAGCACCATGGCCATACCTTGTGTTTGTAGCGATGCGCTGGTGACAATAACAACTGCATGCTCACGCTGGTAAGCAAGCGCTTCATTGGCGGGTTGAACTGCAGCAGACAGGTTAGATGACGGACTCATAATTGTTTTCCTCGCAAGGCACCACTGACTGCGAGCAGCACAAAGGCACCCAAGATTAAATAATGTACAGTGCAATATATACATAAACTGCATGCTGAACACCTCAACGCATTACAGCAGGCGCAACTCAGCAGTCAATGATCAATTGGCTTATTTAGCATACGCTTTAGCTCAGCAAAAACTATTCATTATGATATATTAAATATAATACAAATATGATCGGTTCGACTCAGCGCTGCAAGCTCGCGTACCAGCCTAGAGTGCAATTTTATATAAGTAGCTTGATCGATGACTGAATCAAAGGAGTTTTTATGAAGATGCATTGTATTGGTTTAGCCCTGCAATCACTGTTCATTACAGTCATGTCGTTGCTGTTGGGTGTTTTACCGGCAACAGCACTCGAGCGCACATCCCCCTCAACTGCTGACCATACCCAATTTAAACAGCTGCAAGGTCCGTTCAGCTCAGGCCCTGAAGTCACCACAGCTTGTTTAAAGTGTCACACTGAAGCTTCCAAACAGTTGCAACACACTACGCATTGGACTTGGCAGTTTGAACATCCAGAAACAGGACAAATGCTGGGTAAGCGTAATGTAGTAAACAGTTTTTGTGGCTCTGTCACATCCAATGAACCCTTTTGTACCAGCTGTCACACCGGTTACGGTTGGGATGATATGCGCCAACCGCCACCAACCAGCGGCAACGCCGTTGATTGCCTGATTTGTCACGATACCACTGGCGCTTATAAAAAATCCCCGACAGGTACAGGACACCCACGCTACGAGTTTGTTGATCCTGCCGACCCGTCAATCAAACACAAAACTGATCTTGCGCAGATCGCGCAGAATATTGGTGCCACCAGCAGTCAAAATTGCGGTAGCTGTCACTTTTACGGCGGCGGCGGCGATGGTGTAAAACATGGTGATCTTGACTCTTCTTTGCTAACGGCATCACGTAGCCTTGATGTGCACATGTCCAAAGATGGAGCCAACTTCGCCTGTGCTGATTGCCATACCACCTCAGCCCACAGCGTCACCGGCAGCCGTTATTTAACCAATGCCCGTGACACGCTAGGCATCGACGTACCTGGTCATACTGACCAAACTCGTGCCTCATGCGAGTCTTGCCACGGTATAGCCCCGCACACAAAACCCAAGCTCAATGAACACGTCGATCAAGTGGCCTGTCAAACCTGCCATATTCCCGCGTTTGCCCGTGGTGGTGTAGCGACTAAAACCTGGTGGGACTGGTCCACAGCAGGCACTCTGAGCGAAGACGGTAAACCGCTGACCATTCGCGATGCCGATGGCAATCTTGAGTACTTAAGTACTAAAGGGTCTTTCCGTCATGGCGAAAACGTCATACCTGACTACCGTTGGTTTGATGGTCAAGCACGCTACACTCTACGTGAAGACACCATTGACGACACTCAGCAGCCGATCGAAATTAACAAAATCAGAGGCAGCTATGACAACCCAGACTCACGTATTTGGCCTTTTAAAATCATGCAAGGCAAACAAGCCTATGATCCAATTAATAAGCATTTTTTAGTGAGCCATGTCTACAGTGCCGACGATGATACTGCACTGTGGACAAATTTTGATTGGGCTAAAGCGCTAAAGGCAGGAGCTGATTATGCTGAGCAAGAATACAGTGGTGAGTTCTCGTTTGTAGAGACTCGCATGCACTGGCCCATCACACATATGGTTGCACCCGCTGAAGATGCTCTTAGCTGCGGCTCATGCCATGCTCGCGATGGGCGACTGGCGGCATTAACTGATTTTTACTTGCCCGGTCGAGACCGTAACCTTTCGCTTGATCGTACCGGCTGGACGCTTGTTTTGTTAACGCTATTGGGCAGTTTGGCGCATGGCGCCGGTCGCTTTGTAAGCACCCGCAGGAGAAAAAACCAATGAAACGGACCATGATTTTTAAACGTTTTGAACGTTTCTGGCATTGGTGCCAAGCGGCATTGATTTTCTTTTTGATGTTCACTGGTTTTGAAATTCACGGTAGCTATAACATGCTGGGGTTTGGTAAAGCCACTCAATTACATGAGCTCGCAGCCTACGCGTTGCTAGGTTTATGGATCTTAGCTGTGTTTTGGTTATTCACTACAGGGGTGTGGCGGCAATTTATCCCTACCACAGATAAGCTTGGCGCGGTCATTCACTACTACTTGATCGGTACCTTTACTGGCGCTGAACACCCCTACCGCCCAACCACTCAAGCCAAACACAACCCGTTGCAGCGTTTAGCCTATTTGGGTTTTAAGTTAGTAATTTCACCCATGATTTGGATTTCAGGCCTGCTGTACCTGTTTTATAATCAGTGGCCAGCATGGGGCTTAAGTGGTTTAACCCTCGGTGGTGTAGCTCTAGTACACACAACAGCGGCCTTTGCCATGCTCATTTTCGTAATTGCTCACGTGTATATGACGACTATGGGTAAGACTGTATTGAGCATGATTAAACCGATGATTACCGGTTACGAAGATATGCCCGAAGAAAAGCTGGCTAAAAACAAAAAGTAATATCCTTTACTCCGCAGAAAAATACATACCGTAGCCCTAAAGATGCGGTATGTGTTCTTATACGCTAAAAATGTAACGGCGCTTGCATCCCCACATTAAATTAAAACTGATACTTACAACAAGCCAGTTGGCTGAGGGATAAACAATCTGGGTGCAGTACGCAATCCATTGAAGACTCGGGCTTAACAGCTAATATAAATATCCTCCCTCTGCTTGACCTTCACCTCATGGTAAGCTTTACCGTATAGACTGACTTCAATAGTAATAGGTGATGACATGACAACCTTGCAGACGGTGCAGATTCCGGTACGCGGCATGACCTGCGCGTCTTGTGCTGGGCGTGTCGAACGCGGCCTGCTTAAAGTATCAGGTGTCGAGCAGGCAGTAGTGAACTTAGTCACCAGCGAAGTGATTGTTAGCTTGGCGCAGTCAGTGCCGTTGAAAGATCTCATCGAAGCTGTAGAGGAAAGCGGTTATCAAGTGCCTTTGCATGGTTTTGATTATGCTGTTAGCGGTATGAATTGCGGCTCCTGCGTAGGCCGTATTGAAAAAGCCTTGGCGCAAAGCCCTGTTGCCATCAGCTATCAAGTCAATCTCGCCACCAAACAAGCCCATGTGCAGTTGCTCGCCGGTGAAGATCCTGAGCTTATCAGCCAATGGTTGACTGAACATAATTACCCAGCCGAGGTGCTTGCCGATAACCAGCGCAAAGCCGATGACCTCAACACTCGCCAAGAAGCTGAGCAGGCGCATCTCAAGAAACAACTCAGAGTTGCGTTCTTATTTGCCACACCACTATTTATCTTAGAGATGGGCGCGCACTTTATCCCGCCGTTCCATGCTTTTCTAGAGCGCACTTTTAATACCCAACATCTCTGGTATGTGCAGGCTATTTTGGCTGCACTGGTGCTGTTTGGTCCCGGCCGTGAAATCTTAATTATGGGCTGGCACGGCTTGCGTCGCCTCGCGCCGGATATGAACTCTTTGGTTGCGCTGGGTACGTTATCGGCCTTCAGTTATTCACTGATTGCTACCTTTATTCCATCGCTACTGCCCGAGGCCACCGTCAACGTGTACTTTGAGGCGGCAGCAGTCATCATCGCGCTGATTTTACTCGGACGCTATATGGAAGCGCGCGCCAAAGGCAATGCGGCCGACGCCATCAAACGATTAATTAACCTGCAGCCGCGTGAAGCGCGTGTGCTGGTCAATGGTAAAAGTCTGGATAAACCAGTAGCAGAAATTCGTGCGGGAGAAATTTTAGAAATACGCCCCGGTGAACGTATTGCCTTGGATGGCGTGGTGATTTCTGGAAACAGCTTCGTGGATGAATCCATGCTCACCGGTGAACCTGTGCCGGTGGAGAAAGAAGCGGACGCCAAAGTGATTGGCGGTACCGTCAACCAAACCGGTAGCTTGCAGGTAAAAGTCGAGCAGGTCGGTGCCAATACCGTGCTGGCGCATATTATTCGTCTGGTGGAGCAAGCCCAAGGCAGTAAACTACCGATTCAAGGTTTGGTCGACCGGGTGACCTTATGGTTTGTCCCTGCGGTAATGGTTGCTGCTTTGCTGACTTTTATTGTTTGGATGATTTTCGCCCCTACGCCAGCGCTCAGCTTGGCTCTGGTGAATGCGGTTGCGGTGTTAATTATTGCCTGTCCTTGCGCCATGGGTTTAGCCACGCCGACTTCGATTATGGTCGGTACCGGCCGTGCTGCGCAGCTGGGTATTTTGTTTCGCCAAGGCCAAGCGCTGCAAGAACTAAAAGACGTCAAAGTCATCGCCGTGGATAAAACCGGCACCCTGACTGAAGGCAAACCACAGCTCACCGACTTTACAGTGACCGCTGGTCAACAAGAAGATAGCGTTCTGGCACTGGTGGCTGCAGTTGAGCAACAGTCTGAGCACCCAATCGCGCTGGCGATTGTGCAAGCGGCTGAACAACGTGAGCTGCACATTCCTGCCATTAGCGAGTTTCAATCCATCACTGGCATGGGCGTGCAAGCAACAGTAGACGGCACGCTGATACAAATTGGTGCCGACCGCTTTATGCACAGCTTAGACATCAGCACCGATAACTTTGCTACGCAAGCCCAGCAACTGGGCGAGCAAGGTAAATCACCCATGTATGCGGCGATTGCTGGTCAATTAGCGGTGATGATGGCGGTCAGTGACCCGATTAAGTCGAGCAGTAAAGCAGCCATTGATCACCTGCATAAACAAGGCTTAAAAGTAGCGATGATTACCGGTGATAACCAACACACTGCCAATGCCATTGCTAAACAGCTGGGCATTGATCATGTGGTGGCGCAAGTACTGCCTGAAGCTAAAGTTGAGGCGGTCAAAGAGCTTCAAGAAAAATATGGCAAGGTCGCTTATGTCGGCGATGGTATTAATGATGCGCCAGCCCTAGCCGCTGCCGAGGTGGGTATTGCGATTGGTACCGGTACTGATATTGCCATGGACGCCGCCGATGTGGTGCTGATGTCTGGGCATTTAACTGGGGTGATCAATGCGCTGGCCTTATCTAAAGCCACTTTACGTAATATCAGCCAAAACCTGTTCTGGGCCTTTGCCTACAATATTGCCCTGATTCCAGTCGCTGCGGGGATTCTCTACCCCTTCAATGGCACGCTGCTCTCACCCGTCTTGGCTGCCGGTGCGATGGCATTGTCCAGTGTCTTTGTCGTCACTAATGCGCTACGTCTACGTGGCTTTAAAGCGCCGCTGGAGGCCATATGAATATCGGCGAAGCCGCTGCCGCTTCAGGCGTCAGCCGCAAGATGATTCGCTACTATGAAGAAACCGGCTTGCTGGCCGCAGCACCTCGCAGCGGCGCAGGTTACCGTCTCTACAACGAGAACGGCGTACAGCAACTGCGTTTTATTAAACGTGCGCGCGATTTAGGTTTTTCTTTAGAGCGGATTAAAACCCTGCTCGACTTGTGGCAGAATACGGATCGTCACAGCGCTGACGTTAAAGCTTTAGCGCAGCAATATATGGCCGAACTGGATCAAGATATTATGCATTTGCAAAGTATGCGCCAGCAGCTCGCTGAGCTGGTCAATCAATGCCACGGCGACGATGAGCCAGCCTGCTCGATTCTTGACGGCTTAGCACAAGCCAACAGCCCATTAGCGAGCCAAACCTAATGCAACGCCTTGCGGCACTGCTGTCTGCCAACATTTGCACTGTGCTGATGCTGCTGTTGTTGATTTCTCTATCGTTGCCGGCCGCTTTCGCACAGCCTATGCCCGCAGCGCAATCCAGCAGCATGCACAGCCAGCATGAGCCAAGCACTTATGTGGCAGTTGACTGTGAAGCGGATTGTGCAGGCACAGTGCATCACTGCTGCCTGTATGCGCTTATCACCCAGCAACCATTAACGATTTTTCGACCCAACACAGTGCACTCAAGCCTGTTGCCCTATTTTTTCAGCTCCAGACAGATTACCCCGCTCACACAGCCACCCAAGACAACTTCGAGTTAATTAATTCATCATTTTTTAATTACGGAGTACGACCATGAAAAAATTATCCACTCGCCTGATCTCTATCGGCGCATTCAGCTTATTGGCCAGCCAAGTGTTGGCTGCACCCATCGACGCCACTCTACACAAGGACCCAAATTGCGGTTGCTGCGTTGAATATGCGCATTACCTTGAAGAAAACGGTTTTAACGTCACGCAAATCGACCACGCCAATATGACCCCAGTTAAGCAACGCTTAGGCACCGCGCAAGCAGCCAGTTGCCATACCGTAGAAATTGAAGGCTATGTGGTTGAAGGCCATGTACCTGTCGCTGCGATCAATAAAATGCTGGCAGAACAGCCGAACATTAAAGGTCTAGCCTTGCCCGGTATGCCGATGAATTCTCCGGGCATGGGCCCAGAAAAGAAAGGCAGCCTGCAGGTGCTGCAACTGGATGCACAGGGCAAACCGACTGGTATTTATATCACCCTGTAAGTAACCTTTTGGGCTAAAGCCACGACCTACAACCCGAGTCCTTGCAGCTCATACGTTGTAGGTCGTCCCTTCAGGGCGACACAGTACTGCAATAAACTAAAAAATACCCGCCTCTAAACCTGCTGCTAGCGACATCCCCAACTCTTCGCATTGCGCTAAAAACGCCTCATCCCACGGGCCTTTACACAGCAACGGCTCTTGCACTTGCTGCCAGCGTAAACCGGTAAGAATGGTATTGAGCGCACGCAAAGTACCGGTACCATCATGTCCGGCGCGCACCACTAAGGCACAGGCTAAACCTTGTTTCTCTTCTAGAACGGGATAGTAGCATCGATCGAAAAAATCCTTCATCGCCCCACTCATGTAGGCGAGATTTTCCGGCGTCAGCAGAATAATCGCATCAGCAGCCAGCACATGCTCAGGTTCAGTCTGTAATGGATTAACATGCTGCACATCGACATTATCGATATCCGCATGACGTGCCCCCGCCAGTATGGCATCGAGCATACGTTGTAAATTTTTCGATGGTGTGTGAGCAACAATTAATAGTTGTTTGCGTAACAAATCAGTCATCTTCATCTCCCTCAGCAATCACTGCTTATGGATGCAATTTTTACTATACCTCAATGCTACTAGCAGTTCTTATTAGTGGCGAAACTGCTGATTTAACCGAGTTAAGTCTGTCAACCACGCAACAAAGCTTCCCTACTGGCTAATATCCTCAACACGAGCAGCAAGGCTCTTGCTAAACTACAACCCATACAACGCCAACTCAGTCGATAAAGGATAAAGACTATGCGTACTACTCTACAGCGCTTAACCCTGGCCGGTATCTTGCTCGGCTGCCCTCTAATTGGTTTTGCTGAGGAATCTGTCAGCGGCGAACCTGATGTCACTATTGTACAAAAGGGCGATAAAACTGTTGAAGAATACCGTGTAAATGGCTTTTTATACGCGGTAAAAGTAACGCCTAAAAAAGGTAAGCCATACTTTTTAGTGCGTGCCGATGGCAGTGATGGCAACTTTATCCGCGCCGATAAGCCAGAATTACGTATTCCATCGTGGGAAATTTTTAGCTGGTAAGGGAACTGAGCTTGAGTTTAACTCTCGGATCAGTCGTAATAAACAGATGATGACTTAACGAAAAAGGCGCTCAATTGAGCGCCTTTTTTATCGATCTTGTATGCTTATGCTGAGCGGCCCACAGTACTCTGATGCCATGAGTTACAACAGCTGATGCTGATAGTTTATTCAGCGTTAGCGAGCACAGCATAACGACCACGATGAAATAACAACGGTTTCACTTCACTATCATTTACATGCTCCATACGCAACACACGGCCAACAATTATCATGTGGTCACCACCATCATAGCGATGCTCAACACTGCACTCAAAGCGGGCTGGGCAATTAGACAGCAGCGGCACAGCACCTAAACCCTCGCAGACATCTAAACCACTGAACTTTTCTTCTGAGCTGCGTCCAAAACGATTCGACCATTCCTGATGTTCATCCCCCAACACATGCACCGCAAAGTGATCTGTCTTAGAAAACGCAGAATAACTATAAGCATTACGCCCAATACTCCATAAAACTAATGGAGGATCCAATGAGACTGTATTAAAGCTACTGGCTGTCATGCCAACAGGTTGACCGGCACAATCACGTGTTGTCACGATGGTTACGCCAGTTGCAAAATGCCCTAATGCAGTACGAAGAGATTTTTGATCAATCATTTGTAGTCTCCTGTTAGAACAGATAGCTGTAATTGAGTGAGAGCCAATGCTGTCCCATATAAGGTGAGCTCAAAGCATCAGGTGCAGCACCTTGACCAGAAACCTTATCTTTAAAGGATCGGGCATACGCTATTGAAAGTTCGTTATTATTTTCGAATTTATAGGTACTACCGACAGTAATATGTCGATGATTCGCTGCTGGGGCCAAGGTCCCGAGGAAGCCATCGCGGCTATGCAGGAGTTGATTGGCATCGTTATAGCCAGCACGTACAGTCAGCTTGCGGTTGATCTCGTAAGCAACACCCACTTTATAGACAGTCTGGTCACGCCAACCGAAGCCAGGACCATTACTGTCGCCAGGGGCACCCGAAGCCCTAGTAACACCGCGATTACCAAAGGCGTTAACATCACTCCATAATATTCTTTGTACATCAGCCGCAAGCGTCCAAGGGCCATTTTTATAGGCTAAACCAATACCGTAATTAGACGGTAAATCTAAATCCCCTCTCTCAGCCAATAGACTCTTAAAGCGTTTAAGCTTGGACATATAACCACGGGTTGCATAACTCAGACCGAGCGTTAAGTCATTGATAATATTGCCTAAGTAGCCCAGACGTAAACCATAGCCATACGAATCATCTTTGCCTTCCGGCAAGCCGATACTGTCTGTTCCTCTTATTTCTAACTGTTGTCGGATTAATAGAACACCAATACCGAAGCTATGTTCAGGCGTCACGTTTTTGGCATAACCCAGAGTTGCTACCATTTGTTGGAATTCAGATTTAGGCTTTAATAATCCGCCAATATTACTGTCTCTGCCATAAGCCGTGCCTACGCCGTTACCGACCACTGCAAGGCCAACACTGCTGGTTTCATCAAGGTTATAATTCACACCAAATTGAGGAATCACATAGAGGTTTTTATCTCTTGAACCATCAAAGGTTGTTCCGGCAAACTCAGTACCATTATCCACCTTGAGAAAAGCTGCTCCAACATCAGCGCGGTTGCCTAAGCGGGCAATACCTGCAGGGTTGGATGCTAAAACCAAGGAATCTTGAGGTAAGGCCAAAACAACCCCACCCATACCTTCAGACTTCACACCATAACCATGAGGCATCGTGCCTTGCGTTGCTAAAGCAGCATTAAAGGGTGTAGCCGCTAGCGCTAAAAGCACCAGGCTGCCAAGGTGAGTTGATCGATAATTTTTCATATTAAGACGCCTTTGCCAAAGCAAGACTCTTAAGAAGCTTCTCAGTTTTATCTGCATCATAAAACCAAGGCGCTAAGGTTCGTGGATCATTAAAACCCTTCGCCAGCGTCTCAACCAGTGCTTGGTTATCATTACCAGCAGTAACCACACGCAATAGATTGTCAGTCGGTGGCAAAATAAAGCTGTTGACTAATTTAGCAGCCGATCCTGCATAGGACCAAAACTGCTCAGAAGTATCGTGCTTCCATTCGTCATCAAAAGCTCGATCTTGATGCTTAATAATGGCTGCTAAATAAACATGTGCACACTTACTGGCATTATTGGATCCCTGCCCTGTCATTGGATCATTTAGAGCCAGCACATCAGCCATGCCGAGCACTGTACGTCCAGAAGGAAGAACACCGATAGCTTTACGGACAGTGGGTGTCACGCTACCCGCTAGAATGCCGAGATCATCGGTTAAGGTTAGATTTTTGCAGCGATACGCTTCCCATGGAAAGAATTCATGGATTAAATCAACGGCACGCTGTAAATGCTCTTGCGGAGTTTTAACATCATCCCAACAATCCATTGGTCCACCTGGAACGCCTTCTAGGTTAATAATGTCGCAAGGGCCCGAATGCGTTAAGCCAGGGAAATTAATATACTCACCGATACCGGGGCGGATACTGATATTAATTGAGCTGTGGTCTGTTTCTGGCAGCATGCCATGCACATAGGTGAGGGCAATTTTTCTTTGTGGCCTATCGATTTCACTGCGTTCATCGTCGCGTGGGAAGAGTTTATTTATGTCCCCTTTACCACTGGCGACAATCACTAGATCGCTAGAGTCGGTATAAAACTCAAGGTCTTCGATGCCCGCTTCTTGGTAAATTAAATGGCCACCCAGTGCTTCAAACTCCGCCATCCAGCGAGGCATTTTTATTCTTTGATCAACGGCTTGTACCGGCGTTAAATTCACATCTTTCCAGTTAACTTTCCAGTCAACCATAAATGCGTCCGCTTCAAAACCAATACGCACATATAAGCCATTCGCCGCTGGGCACTCATCGTCCCAAAATGACAGCCCGAAGTCTCGCTCAATGTCGATCGCCATACCATACATCGACTGACTTGAAGGCACGCGACCCTTTGCAATGTCCTCAGCAGTACGGTTCGAAACGATATTAACCGTATAACCGTTTTTTAACAGACCAATTCCGAGTTGTAATCCAGCTTGTCCAGCACCAATTATTGTTATTGTTCTCATGACGTCGTACTCCGTTATCAATTTAAGGCCAACTTCTGTTTGACATAAATCAATATGGAGCACTGGATTCTTTGCTGATATTCATTAACTGCAACAATTGTGCTGAAAATGCACTTATCTTCTTAATACGCGCGAATTAATGTATCCCTTGGGCTCTCGCCGTAACGCTTTTTATAGTCGTTAGCCATTCGTCCAAGCTGATAAAAGCCCCAGCGAGTAGCCACATCGGTGACATTTCTAGGCTGACTAGGGTCCAGCAGATCCTGATGCACACGCTGCAAGCGCACATCAAGTAGATAACGCATCGGGCTTAATCCAAGAAACTTTGCAAAGCCATAAAATAATGTTCGTCCATTAACACCAGTTATATTAACTAAGGTTTCGATAGTAATGATTTGATCGGGGTAAGCCTGCATAAATTCCGTTGCTTTTTTCAAGTGCCTCGGTAATATTTTCGGACTATTGTCCTTAAGTAAATTACTAAAATTATGCGGATGCCAAGCAAGGAGAGTTGTCATTATATTTTGCTCCAATTGGCTCCTAATTAGCGGCAAATCAAATAACTGAGGAGAGCTTTGTATTTCTGCATATAAATGTTGAATAGCACCATTCCAAGCTATTCCAGAAGGTTGTATCAAACTCATATCTGCAGAAAACCTTAAGGAACCTCTGAGAAACTCAGCTTATTGTTGAGTTTTTCTGGAAACGAGTAAAAAACTCAAAAAAGACCTAAAAAAGGCCGTTTTCGAGGTAAAACCACCTCTTTTAGCCCTTAATTCGCCGTTTTGGCGGATTAAGGGCGCACTAACCCTAAGCCAGCAAGTATTTTCTGCTGATCATGAGGTTCGTTAGTCCCGCTAGCAGGCATAAACGGTTATGGTTTTTATCAAGCCCTTTGTAACGGACTTTGTTATAGCCAAATACGCACTTGATGTAGCGAAACGGATGCTCAACTTTAGCGCGTAGCTTGGCTTTCATTTTTTCAATTTCCTGCTCATTTTCGGTCATGGTTTTACGCTTACTGATTCGAGCACTGATCAGCCAGGCAAGATTTTTGCGCTCTTTGTTTTCCCTGCGTTTTTCAACACCTAGGTATCCAGCATCACCAAATACACGCTTTTCTTCGCCATGTAGAAGGCTTGCAGTCATGGTTACGTCGTGCACATTGGCAGCCGTACTTTCCACGCTATGAATCATACCTGTGACATCATCCACGCCGATATGCATCTTCATGCCAAAGTGCCATTGGTTGCCTTTCTTGCTGGAATGCATTTCTGGGTCGCGCTTGCGGCTTTGATTTTTCGTTGAGCTCGGTGCGGAAATAATGCTGGCATCCACAATGGTGCCTTCGCGAAACAGCAAGCCTTGATGCTGCAAGTGCTTGTTAATTTCCTTCAGAAATAGCTTGCCCAGCCCATGCTTTTCAAGGAAGTGACGGAAGTTTAAAATTGTTGTTTCATCAGGAATATTGTCTGATAAACGCAATCCTGCAAAGCGGCGCATTGATTCAATTTCATACAGAGAATCTTCCAGAGCCGGATCGCTGAGGTTGTAGAATAACTGTAAACAATGCACACGCAGCATCACACTAAGCGGATAAGGGGGACGCCCCATTTCACCTTTTGGGTAATGCTTAGCGGCGCGATTCTCCAAGCGCCTCCAAGGAATAATGGCATCCATTTTTTCCAAGAAAATCTCACGACGCGTCTTACGCTTTTTGTTCTGGTATTCTGCTTCGGCAAAGGTCAACTGGCTCATGATTCGGCTCGCTGGGCTAAAAAATGGACGACGTGGCTATTATCGCAAAAAGTGGGGAGTTATTCAGAGGTTCCTTAACTGCCCAGGAATACTGCATCCGAAAATATTAGCAGCATGCCTTTCGAGTGCCTCCTTATCTATTTTAACAACCAACTTACGGCAATCATGGCTCCAGCTCATCTCTAGGGATTCCTGCGGAGAGTGGACAGTACCATTAGACTTATCACTAAAGTGCTCAACTCCATTTATACGAGTTAAATCATTACCTTCGACCGGAAGCTGGATCAAATAGAAGCTCTCAAGCGGTCCTGGTTTAATATTTACATAAGCCCCATAGCTCATATTACTTAAGCTAATCGCACCAATGTTAAAGTGTTCATGACTGTAGTCTAATAATGCATTATGTCTCACTAGCAACTTATGCTCACAAAAAACAGAGGTCACTAAATTCCGCGTTTCATCAAGATCATTTGAGCGCAATAGTTTAATATTTTTATTTGCTGATTCTATATCTACTAATACTAAGCTTTTCCTTGAGTTCATAAGCACCTCAATAAGTAGTCTTTTTTATTTTTATTTTTATTTTTATTTTTATTTTTATTTTTATTTTTATTTTTATTTTTATTTTTATTTTTTCAACTATTTTCTACCTGACAGATAACAGTTCGTTTTGTATAAAGCACCAGCCAAGTCTCAGTAAACACCCTAAACCCACTATCATGACCGCAATACTGGCGGGCTCAATAGATTATTTTATAGCCGACGTAAGCAAAAATGGATATTACGTCTTTGCTACGGCAAGCGAGCTCCATTTAGTTACAGCGCTATCCCAGTAGTGCAAAATGCAGCCTTACATCTGAATCCGTGCCGATAAGCCAGAATTACGTATTCCATCGTGGGAAATTTTTAGCTGGTAAATATCAGTACACAAAAAAGGCGGCACTGTTGATCAGGGCCGCCTTTTTTGTTACGTCTGGCTGTAGGTGTGCAGTTATGATTGCACACCTACAGATTACTTAAAGACTCCCTCGTCTTACAGCGGCTTGCCTAATATTTCCACGGCAGATGCAGGTACAGGTGATGGCGCGTTTTCATCGCCAATTTTACCGTGACCCACCAAGTCATCGTCATGCTCGGCCATATTCCACGGCAAAATGCCAGGTGAGATATGCAGGAAGTGCAGATACTTCTCAAACTGATCAAGAATATCTGTAATGATATCTTGCTCATCATAACCGTACACATCATAGGCTTGACCACCACGGCGCAAGAATACTTCAGCGCGGTAGTACTGCTCATCGTCCGTTTTGCCAGTGGTTATCGGGAATGAAAAGTCAGGCATGGCATAAGCACGTAAGCGAATTTCATAAATGAACTCCAGCTTACCTTCCTGAAATACTTGAAATTGCGCGCGCAAGTTTTGCTCATCAAAGATAACTTCAGCCACCCAGCCTTTTGCTTCCAGCTCCTGCTCAACTTTTTTCATACCTTGAATACCAGTGGTACGAATAAACTTTTCTACTGCTTCGCATTGCGGGAAATCAACCAAGTTGGCTAATCGTTTTTTCCAATAACCTGGACCCGACTTATAACCGCCTGGAGTGGACTGCATATGCTGGCTCAGACTCATCTCTTGATGCCCTTCAATAATCAAGGCACGCCACATGCCCACCATAGCAATCAGCATAATCACAGCAAAGGGCAAGGCGCTGACAATACTGGCTGTTTGTAATGCACCCAAACCACCAGCTAACAACAAGGCAGCAGCGACCAGTCCCTGCATGGACGCCCAAAACACACGCTGCCACACTGGGGTGTGCGCCACACCGCCCGAAGCCAGTGAATCAATCACGATTGAACCTGAGTCAGAGGAGGTAACAAAGAAGGTGATAATCAAGAATATAGTCAAGAACGATACGATCTGGGTAAAGGGTAAAAGCTCAAATAACTTAAAGAGCGCCACAGCATGATCGTCCTGCACTTGCTCAATCAGCACTGTGTAACCATCAACCATAATCAGGTGCAGCGCTGTATCGCCAAACACTGAGAACCATAAAAAGGTAAAGATGGTCGGGACCAACATCACGCCCACGACAAATTGGCGGATGGTACGACCACGGCTGATCTTAGCAATAAAAAGCCCTACAAATGGCGCCCAAGCAATGGTCCATCCAAAGATAAATAACGTCCAGTTACCAATCCAATCACTGGAGGTATAGGCCTGCAAACTAAAGGTGCGCTCAACAATATTGCTTAAGTAACTACCGGTATTTTCCATAAAGGTATTTAAAATAAACACCGTTGGTCCAACTGCAAACACAAATACCAGTAACGCAATAGCTAAAGCAATATTAAGCATGGATAAGCGTTTTACGCCTTTATCCATGCCCGCCACAACCGACAAGGTGGCTAGGCAGGTAATCGCTATAATGGCAATAATTTGCACGGTAGTATTTACTGGAATCGAGGGCCATAGATAATTTAACCCAGCGTTAATTTGCGCCACCGATAAGCCCAGTGAAGTAGCAATACCGAACATAGTACCTAGAATCGCAAAGGTATCTACGGTATGCCCCATAGGGCCATGGATTTTCTCACCAATCAGCGGGTATAAAGTAGAACGCATCGACAAGGGTAGACCATGACGGAAGGCAAAGTACGCCAACGACAGGCCGACTAGACCATAAATCGCCCAGATATGAAAACCCCAGTGAAAAAAAGCAATCTGCATGGCTTGCTTAGCGGCATCAACGGTCAACGCGGCGCCTTCAGGTGGCGAAGCGTAGTGCAAAACCGGTTCTGCGACACCAAAGAACAGCAAAGCAATACCGTAACCAGCAGAAAACAGCATGGCAAACCAAGCAAAAAAACTGTATTCGGGTACAGCATGATCAGGTCCGAGTTTGATGTTTCCCCAATTGCTAAAGGCCACTGACACAATAAAGACTAAGAAAATCGCCACGCAAAGCATATAAAACCAACCAAAAGTGACGGTTATATAGGCTAAGATATCGGCAAACAGTGCCCCTGCTCTTTCAGGGTTGCTCATGGTGCCAATCACCATAAGGGCGATCACAAGAACCGAGGGGATAAAAACTGGGAGAAGAATGGTAGAAACTTTGGACGACTTATCTGCTGTCGTTTTCTCTGAGGTCATAGTAGGAACTCCTTTATCTATGCTCAATTTTCGGCGCCAATATCAGTCAGCTTGGAGCGTGTTTTATCGTTAATTGCTGTACATAAACACGCAGCAATTAATAGTGGACACGCACTTACAAAGTCGCTAACCCTGTCATAGTAAAAAGCAGGGTGCAATAATAAATGACCTTAATTGTCGATAAAAGATGGCAAAAAACTGCGAAAAACGACTATTTTGCACAACAACAAGCAAGGTCAATACAGTTGAATGCGTTCTAATACAGTGCAGAATCGGGTAGGTTTGCCGCCCCTGAAGGGAGCGGCCGACAGGCCATTAAACACACCGCAATCCTACAAAATGTAGGACGGCCATTTATGCGCGACCGAGCCGCAATTGCACTTAAGAAGAGCAGCTGATCGAGAGATGCTTACCCCAGTCAGGTGGGCGCTGTGCATAAGCTTCACAGCCTTTTTGCTCAGTAAAAGGTGAACTCAGCACCTGCTGCAGTTTGTGCAGTGGCGCATAATCAGCATCCTCAGCAGCCTCGATGGCTAACTGGATTAGGTAATTGCGCAACATATACAGCGGGTTGACCGCATGCATCTGGGTACGACGCTGCTCTTGTGTGCGCGCATCATCGGCATTGCGCGCAATAAACTCAGCACTCCATTCATCAAATGCCGCGCGATTAATAAAATCATCGCGTAGTTTGGCTAAGGCTTCTGCTGCCGATAGCTCACCAAGCTGGCGGAAAAATAAGGTGTAATCAATAGCACTGCGATCGAGCTGTACTAAGAGCTTTTCAACCAATAGCAGATCGTTTTCACGCTGATCAACTAAACCTAAACGCGCGCGCATCGCGCGCACATAAGCCTGCTGCTGAATCCCTGCATAGCCATCAAGAATCTCCTGCAAGCGTTCAATCGGCAGGTAGCGGGTTAAGGTTTCAGCCAAAGCGGTGAGATTCCAGTAGCCGATGTCCACCTGCTGATTAAACGCATAACGGCCATGGTGATCAGAATGATTGCAGACGTGCGCTTGCTTGAAATCATCTAAAAAGGCATAAGGACCAAAATCAAACGTCAGCCCCAAAATCGACATATTGTCGGAATTCATCACTCCATGACAAAAACCGTAGGCTTGCCACAAAGCAATGGTTTCAGCGGTGCGTTTGACCACTTCACTCAGCATCGCGGCTAAGGGTTCATCTGCTGTTAGGCATTCAGGATACAAGTCATTGAGCACGTGCGCATGCAACTGCTCAAGCTGGGCATACTGTTGGTTATAATAAAAATACTCAAAATGACCAAAACGAATATGACTGGGTGCCAAACGTATTAAGGTCGCTGCGGTTTCGCGCTGTTCGCGCCAAACCATGGTCTTTGAATCTGTCACACAGAGCGCGCGCGAAGTAGGAATGCCGAGGGTATGCAGGTACTCACTGGCAAGGAACTCTCGAATACTGCTGCGCAGCACCGCACGGCCATCACCAGTGCGAGAAAAAGGCGTAAGGCCGGCACCCTTCAAATGCACATCCCAATGCTCGCCGGCATTATTCACTACCTCAGCCAACAAAAGGCCGCGGCCATCTCCTAAACGCGGAGTATAACCACCAAACTGATGCCCCGAATAAACCATGGCGCGCGGTGTAGCATTGGGCCAATGCCATTGACCTGCCGCTAACTGCAGCAGCCGCGGATCATCGGCCGTACTGGCTGGCAAATCTAGCAACGCCAAGGCCGCTGGGCTGCAGATCACCATTTTTGCCTGCTCAATCGCAGTCGGTTTAATTGGTGCAGAAAATGCATCACCTAAAGTGGCAAAGCGCGGATCAAAGTTGAGGGTGTCTAGGCTTTTCATTGGATAGGCACTCCGGCAGCGCACAGTCATTAGACTGTCGGTGCTTGATAATGAGTCAGCGGATTGCTGGTGGTTTGTAGTAACTGCTGCTCATAACCATCACAGTTTTTGATCGTAATATCCAGCTGATTAAAGGCCATATCAATATTGTGTTCACGGAAACTTAAAACAATACGGTTTAGCACCTCATCAATAGAGGGATTACGATCACCCAGCTCGCGCACATGGAAACGTAACTCATGATCGAAAGTACTGGCGCTGATCCCCAAAAACAATACGATAGCTTCAGGATCACGCATCACCCGCGGGTTTTCCTGCATGGTTTGTAGCATCAATTTGCGCGCCAGATCTAAATCAGTTTCATACGCCACGCCAATCTTAATAATGACGCGCGTCACCGTGTCAGTCAGTGACCAGTTAATCAGCTGATCGGTGACAAAGACCTTGTTAGGAACAATAATTTCTTTACGGTCAAAGTCAGTAATGGTGGTGGCGCGAATGCGAATGCGGCTGACGGTGCCGGACAAGTTGCCAATAGTTACCACATCACCAATGCGCACCGGACGCTCAAACAAGATAATCAGACCAGAGACAAAATTGGCAAAAATCTCTTGTAAACCAAAACCCAAGCCCACAGAGAGCGCCGCCACCAACCACTGTAGTTTGTCCCAACTCACCCCTAATGCCGATAAGGTAGCAACAAAGCCCGTAGCAGCAATCGCATAGGATAACAGTGTGGTGGTTGCATATGCGCTGCCCTGCGCCAGTCGTAAGCGTGACAAGAACAGTACTTCTAACAAGCCCGGCAAGTTACGCGCCAGCGCAATAGAGACAGCGACAATCACTCCGGCATCCAGTACATCGCGCAAGCTCGTGGGTACAGTTACGCCTGTACTGCTGATATTTTCATAGAGTGTAATGTTGTCTAAATAAGCAAACAGCGACAATAAGTCAGCCCATACCCAATACAAACTAATAAAGAACACGCCCAACAAAGCTAAGTGCGCTAAACGCAGTGATTGCGCATTGATTTGTGAGATATCCAAGAGCATGGCGTCGGTAGCAACCTCACCCTCAATCCCCTCTTTGGATTGATTTTGCTTAGCTTCTTGCGCTCGTTTCCAGGCTAAACGGCGTGCCGCCAAAGCTAAACCTCGTACGAGAACCGCCTCGAGCAACACCCAAATCAATACCAAGGATAAGGTGTCCAGCAAGCGCGCACTGAGTTTGAGTGCGGTGTAGTAATAGCCTGAAACTAAAGCAGCGGCAAACAACAATGGTAGTAGCACCACTACCACACCAATTAAGCGCCTAAAGACAGAGGTGCTGTCGCTACTATAACGATGAAACACCAAGCGTCCCATAATCCAAGACAACAACAATAAGCAACTCATCAGTAAAATAATACCGATCACATCTTCGCTGAGCGCTGCCGGATGCGCCTGAGCAATGATGACCACTGCAGTCAGTGGCAGCGCGGTTAAGCCCAAGGCACGGATACGCTGCTGCAGAAAACTGACTTGCGCGCGCGGCCAACGAAAATGCAATAACGCCACGCCGTTAGGCGCTAAAATCCGATACGCGCAATAAAACACTAACCACACCTGCGCCATACTCCATAAAGCACGCCCCACTTCAAGATTATTGCCCTGGCCTTCGGCCTGTAACATCGCGCCAAGACTGGCTAAGACAATCGCACCTGGTAGTGCCAACAGTACATTCAAGAATAGCGCGCGGGGCGTGTGCAGCTGACTATCATGGCGAAAGTGACCAATATCAGCATGCAGTTTGCGCAAGGCTCGTAAAATCGCGGGACGCTTCCAGGCGGCCAGTAACAGTAATAAGGCCAGCGGAATAAATGCCCATGCACGCTTACGTAAACTCTGCCCAACTTGACTGATTTCCGAGGCCCACAACACCGAAGAAAATTGGTACTGCAAACGTGCCGGTGCGGCTTTGAACCAATCCCAATCTAAGGGTTTGTTGCTTGGAATCCAAAACATCTGTTCATCAAGAGTCGAGCGCAGCGCCTCGGTCATACCTTGCAGTTGTTTTTGATTGAGCTGCAGAGTAATCGACTCACTTAAATAAGCATTCAGTTCGCGGTTTAAACGGTCTATTAATTCAGCTCGCGAGCGTGCTAAATCTAACAAACTTGAACGTAAAGCCACTTGCTCATCGCTAGGCAGCGCATCTTTGAGGATGTTTTGTACATAATCTTCAGGGCGATTGACGGTGTCACGCAATTGCCGCAACTCAAACTGGTACAGGCGCATGTCGGCAATTTGATCAGCTAAGGTACGATCAAAACTGGTTTTCGGTAATGATTGTTTTTGCTGATAAAGAATTTTCGCCAACAGCAAGCTGCCTTGCAAGACACTGATCTGTTCTTCCAGTGCTTGATCGGTTTGCTGTACGCTATCGAGTTGTTGACGCACCAATAAACTACGCTGAGTCAGTTGATTACGGCGCTCGGTAATGGTTAATAAATAGTCAGAGAGTTTTAAGTTCAAGCCACTTTCACGCAATAACAGGCTATCGCTACCCGCCTTACTCACTTCTAGTGATAACTCAGCAACGGTTTTTTCCGAGTCTGCTTGACGTTTTTCATTCAGCAGCGATTGCAGCGCCAGAATATCTTGCTCTTGCAAACGCACTTTATTCAGTAAAAAATCACGGCGGTTACTGCCCAACTCCTGCAGCACGCTGTTACCAGATAACTCGGCACGGCGTAAGTTGCTTTTGCTTTCTAACGCAAGTAACTCTGCCTTCAAGGTGTCAGTTTTTTCACTACTGAAGGCTTTACTGCCTTCCTTAGCATTTTTCAGTAAGGCATTAATCTCTTGAATACGTGCCTGATTGCTGCTGATTTCTGCTTGTGCACGCTCTGGGCGAGTTTGTGTCGTGATAACTAAACTGTCGGCATCAGCCAATTCTTTTTGCAAAGCGCGCAGTTGCTGATTGCGCTCTGACAATAGAGACTCAAGTTCATTGACCGAGGCTTGTGCCAAACGCTGAGCTGGATCATCTGGTGCAGTGGCTAACAGCTTTTGCAGTGCTTGCTGCGCTTCACTGATGTGCTTAGGCGCATCGAGCAATTGCTGTTGTAACGTCTGCTGTGCCTGTTCTGTGCGGTCAACCACATCCAACCACACCAAGGTTTGTTCTAATGCTTGCTGCGCTGCCTGCTGTTCAGCTTCAGGAAGTTTACGTGCGGGCAGATCAGTTAACGTCTGTCGCACCTCAAGCGTATTCAGCTCAGCAAATACCTGTGTAGCAGGCAGCCAAGTCATAATACTGAAACACAGCAGCAAAAACAGATTCGGTTTCATAGGCTTAGGATATTCCCGTTAATTAAAACCGCTGAGCATGTCATTCTCTAGCGTGGTATTTTGCGCTGTGCTCCACCTTCAAAACAGCGGCTGCTCCGGACGCTTCCCTTCTGGGAATTTAACCCCGACTTTACGCACTTTATTATTTTCCATCAGGGCTACCGCCCATGTCAGGCCTTGCCACTCAATGTGGTCTCCTAATACCGCTTCGCCAGCAACTGCTTCAGTAATAAACTCAGCCAAAGTCACTGTTGGATCCAGACCATCAAGCTTCAATCCATACACATCAGCCACCGCACCCATCTGCGCATCACCTTCAAGCACAAAGTCACCAAAGAAGCGCATATCCAAGCCGCGCTGTGGTGCTTTACTAAATAAGCGTCCCAGCGCTGGCAAGTCGTCTTCATGGCCCATCACACACAGAATGTCATCGGCCTCAAGACGAGTACTACCGGTCGGATGCAGCAAACAATGGTTACGAAATAAAGCTGCAATTCGAGTCCCTTTAGGCATGTTAAGTTCACGCAATTGCGCACCGATACACCACTTTTGATTGCCCAAACGATAAATAAAAACTTCCCACTGGCTGGTTGGGTGAATCTCTAAACCCACCCGAGAAATGGGTACCGGCGCCGGAGGCAAATCCACTTTAGCTTTGCGCGCAGCCCAGGATAAGGTAGAGCCTTGTAACAAAAGTGACACCAAAACAATAAAGAAAGCGACGTTAAAAAATAGCTGCGCATTAGGCAAGCCAGCAACTAATGGGAACACCGCTAAAATAACCGGTACCGCACCACGTAAACCAATCCAAGAAATAAACGCCCGTTCGCGAAAATTAAAGCCACGAAACGGCAGCAAACCTAAAAACACCGACAATGGCCGGGCAAACAAAATCATCCATAACGATAATAATAAGGCCGGTACAGCAATGGGCAGTAACTCATGCGGGGTAAGCAGCAGACCCAGCACCAAGAACATACCGATTTGACTGATCCACGCCAAGCCATCAAACATATGCAAAATGCCGTGACGGTTACGGATCGGTCGATTACCTAGCACCATGCCACAGACATAGACGGCTAAAATACCACTGCCGCCCACTTCGCCGGTAAAGGCATAAATCATGATACTGCCGCTCACAGCAAGCAGCGGATATAAACCATCGGCAACGCTGATACGGTTGATAATTTGCAGCAGTAACCAGCCACCACCCAAGCCCAATATTGTGCCCAAGCCAAACTGGCGCAGTAAGCTGCTAAAGAAATCCATACTGAAACTGGTTTCACCAGCGACCAACATGGCAATCAAAGTAACAGTCAGAAACATCGCCATAGGATCATTACTGCCCGACTCAATTTCAAGGGTCGAACCCACGCGCTCATTCAGCGCTTTACCATTGAGTAAATTAAATACCGCAGCAGCATCCGTGGAGCCAACAATAGAACCGATCAGTAGGCCTTCAAGTAAGGTCAGGTCAAACAACCACGCCGCTGCTAAACCGGTTAAACCAGCGGTAACGGCCACGCCAAAGGTGGCCAACGACAACGCAGGCCAGAGTGCCACGCGGAAAGTTGCGACACGGGTACGCATGCCACCATCAAGTAAAATCACAGCTAAAGCGAGGTTGCTGACCAAGTAGGTCAGCGAGTAGTCGTTAAAAGCAATGCCGCCAATACCATCGGTACCAGCCATCATGCCCACACCCATAAATATAACTAAAATGGGGATACCTACACGTGAAGAGACTGAGCTGACCAGAATACTGATAGCAACTAACAACCCACCAACAAAAAATATACTATTGGTTGCTACAGAATCCACAAGCACCTCTCCTTTTTAAAACAACGCAACTTAGCATGAGCATTAATTCTAACCTGTAGTCACTGATTAATTTTAAAACTTTCATAAAAACTTATTATTTACACGTAGCAGACACACTCTTGCTGCGGCGAGTAACAATCCAGCAGCTGTTATTCTCGATTTCAGCTCTGGCTTTATAGTCATCTCATTCAGCGAGGTCTCTCATGCCTAACGCATTTAATAACACAGCTTGCCAGCACCTAGCACAGGTCTTTGCCAATGATATCCCGCTCACATCAGCTATGGCAGTGGAAGTACGCGAATGGCGCAAGCAACGTCTGCAATTACATGTCCCTCTGACTGAAAACCGCAATCATCAAGATTCCATGTTTGGCGGCAGTTTGTATTGCGCGGGTGTTTTGGCCTGCTGGGGTTGGCTACACTTGCGTTTACGTGATGCAGGTATAAATACCACACATATCGTGGTTCAGGCAGGACAAATCGATTACCCGTTACCGGTATTGGCCGATGCGCTGGTGATTTGTGATGCGCCGGACGAAGCAGCTTGGACACGATTTTTCAATATGTACCAGCGTCATGGTAAAGCACGGATCAGTTTAAGTAGCCGTATTTTGACCCACGATGGCAAAGATGGTGCCTGCTTTACTGGGCAGTTTGTTTTACACAGTTAAATACCTGTACTGGCGCTTGCTTATGTACTCAGAATCAAAAACCTCCAGCATTACTGACGAATGCCGCGCCTGCTTATACGTCCGAAATCAAAAGCATCGAGCATTATCTGTGTATGCCGCACCGTGCAAGTGCCGTTCTTCCCTCAACACGCCATCCTGGCGTGGATTCGGGCGCTGCGCCATCCATGGCGCGCTTGTCACGTCACCCGCACGGTACTCATTGATCATCGGTATGCTGTGCCAGTCTTCTAAACACATAAGCCAGAAAAGCCTAAGCGATCAGCACCTACTTCTTCCAAAATATAAAACTGCCAGAAACAGTTGAGCCCTATGCAAATAGTGCTAACAACTCCGCTGGTCAACGAGTACTTCGAGGTTGGTGTGATGAGCGAGCCAGGGATGGCGCAGCGCCGGAGTTGAACCCCGGATGGGTTCATCGACGGATAAACACCAATTTCGAAGTACGCCAGGCATAGCATGTTCCAGTAACCCAGTAACCCAGTAACCCAGTAATTAAAAGCATCAAGCATTATCTACGCATACCGCACCGTGCAAGTGCCATTATTCCCTCGACAGGTCTTCCTGACCCGACTCGGGCGCTTCGCCATCCATGGCTCGCTCGCCACGACACCCGCACGGTACTCGTTGAGCATAGATGTTGTTTTCAAGTCTGTAGCACTCCAGACGCAAACATTTACAGCCTACTCGGTGCAGAAAGCCGTTAAACTTAACCTTTGATTTTTAGGTGGCGTGCTGTGCAAACTGTGGATGTAATAATTATTGGTGCCGGCGCTGCCGGTTTAATGTGTGCGCTAACTGCTGCGCAACGTGGTCGAAAAGTTTTAGTGATTGATCACGCCAATAAACCGGGCAAGAAAATCCTCATGTCCGGCGGTGGCCGCTGTAACTTCACCAACATGTACACTGAGCCGGAAAACTTTCTCTCCAACAACCCACACTTTTGTAAATCAGCACTGGCGCGTTACACCCAGTGGGATTTTCTAGAAATGGTGCAGCGCCATCAGATTGCCTATCATGAGAAAAAACTCGGGCAGCTATTTTGCGATAACAAAGCCAGTGACATTCTTGAGATGCTACTCAAAGAATGCGCCGATGCTGACGCGACCATTCAGCTCAATACCCCAGTCACTAGCATCCAAGCACAAGCAGATGGATTTACTCTGCAGTGCAACAAACAGACATTACGTTGCAAATCCTTAGTGATTGCCAGCGGCGGCTTATCCATTCCAACCTTGGGCGCAACAAGTTATGGCTATCAAGTCGCTGAGCAGTTTGGCCATACGATTTTACCCACCCGCGCCGGCTTAGTGCCTTTCACCATTACCGATCCAGCGCTTAAAGAATTCTGTACAGCTTTATCCGGCACCTCGATTGATGACTGCGTGGTGCAATGCAACGGCCAAAGCTTTAAGGAGGATCTACTGTTTACTCACCGCGGTCTCAGCGGCCCAGTAATTTTACAGATTTCATCCTACTGGCGGCCCGGCGACAGCATAGACATTGATTTACTCAGTGACCGTGACGCCAGTGCGTGGTTATTAGAGCAACAAGTGTTACATCCAAATATGGAACTCAAAACCCTACTCAGCGAATGCTTTACCCGCAAAATGGCGCAATTACTGTGTGAGCATTGGTTTAGCAATACCCCGCTCAAGCAATACAACGCCAAACAGCTCAGCGCGATTGGTGAACAACTGAATAACTGGCAACTGACCCCCTCCGGCACCGAAGGCTACCGCACTGCGGAAGTGACTTTGGGTGGTATCGATACGCAAGAAGTTTCCTCGAAAACCATGCAATCGCAAAAACAAGCCAATCTGTACTTTATCGGTGAAGTACTGGATGTCAGCGGCCACTTAGGCGGCTTTAACTTCCAATGGGCTTGGGCCAGCGGACATGCCGCAGGCATTGTCGTTTAGCTGAATACCCAGCTGTTTTATAAGTCCCACGCCTTTACTTGGTTATTAATTACCTGCAGCACTACGCCAGCTGGTTAATGGCTGGTAGAATAGACAATAATTTTTATTTTCTTGAGTTTTACTATGTCGACCCCTTTTCGTCCTGAGTTGCTGTCACCTGCCGGCACCTTAAAAAACATGCGTTACGCCTTTGCTTATGGTGCGGATGCCGTTTATGCCGGTCAACCGCGCTACAGCTTGCGCGTGCGTAACAATGAATTTGACCACGCCAACCTAGCATTGGGTATTAATGAAGCCCATGCGCAGGGTAAAAAGTTTTATGTGGTAGTGAATATTGCCCCGCATAACGCCAAGCTAAAAACCTTTATTAAAGACTTAGAGCCTGTGGTGGCGATGCATCCCGATGCGTTGATTATGTCCGACCCGGGCTTAATTATGCTGGTACGCGAACACTTCCCGCATATGAATATCCACTTGTCAGTGCAAGCCAACGCAGTCAACTGGGCCAGCGTTAAGTTTTGGCATGAGCAAGGTTTAACCCGCGCCATTTTATCGCGTGAATTGTCACTGGATGAAATTGAGCAAATTCGCCATGAAGTCCCAGAAATGGAACTGGAAGTCTTTGTTCACGGCGCTTTGTGCATGGCTTACTCAGGTCGTTGCCTGCTGTCGGGCTATATCAATAAACGTGATCCCAACCAAGGTTCCTGCACCAACGCTTGCCGCTGGGAATACAAAACCCACGAAGCCAAAGAAAATGAACTGGGCGATATCGTGCATAAATACGAGCCCATTGCTGCCGTACAACAGGCAGACCCAGCGCTGATGCAACAGGCTGAGCCTATCCTCGGCGTTGGCGCGCCGACCAAAGAAGTCTTCCTATTGGAAGAATCGGGTCGTCCGGGCGAATATATGTCCGTCTCCGAAGATGAGCACGGCACCTACATTATGAACTCGAAAGATTTACGTGCCGTACAACACGTCGAGCGTATGGTGCAGATGGGCCTGCACTCCTTGAAAATCGAAGGCCGCACCAAGTCGCACTACTATGTCGCGCGTACGGCACAGGTCTACCGTAAAGCCATTGATGATGCAGTGGCCGGTCGTCCGTTTGATAAGTCCTTAATGGATACCTTAGAATCACTGGCGCACCGTGGTTACACTGAAGGCTTCTTACGCCGTCATGTACACGATGAATACCAGAACTACGAATACGGCTACTCGATCTCTGAGCGCCAGCAGTTTGTCGGTGAAATGACCGGCGTGCGCCGTGGTGATTTAGCTGAAGTGATTGTCAAAAACCGCTTTGCGGTGGGTGATTCCATTGAAGTGATGACGCCCCAGGGCAACCTGACCTTTGAGCTGACTCATATTGAAGACCAAAAAGGTAAAAGCCGCACTGACGCACCGGGCGATGGCCATGTGCTCTTTATCCCTATCCCAGAAAATGTGGATCTGGAATATGCACTGCTGATGCGCAACCTCACCAGCGGTAATACTCGCGGCGCCTAGTGCAAGGTGCTAAGTCTTAGTTGCAAATCAACTAAGGCTTAGCTGTGCGTGTTCGCGTGCCAGCAAAAACGCAGTAAACTGCTCAGCGGGAATGGGACGGCAAATTAGATAGCCCTGAACCTCATCACACAAGTTAGCCTCCAAGAAGTCCATCTGCGCTTGTGTTTCCACACCTTCGGCAATCACCAGTAAATTCAAACCATGCGCCATTGCAATAATGGCGCGGGTAATCGCCGCATCCTCAACATTTTCAGCCACATCACGAATAAAACTTTGATCAATTTTCACGCAGTTAGCAGGGAAACGCTTGAGATAACTCAGTGACGAGTAGCCCGTACCAAAGTCATCAATGGCTAGATGCACACCCAATGCACGCAATTGTTTAAAGGTGACGATAATGCTTTCTGCATTTTCTAGCATTTGACTTTCAGTCAGCTCAAGCTCCAGCAAGTAGGCCGGCAAACCAGTTTTTTCTAAAACACTCCGTACCAAAGCAACCAAATTACCTTGACGAACATGACTCACTGATAAATTTACCGACACTCGAATCGGCATGCCTTGCTGCAACCACAACAGTGCTTGCTCGCACGCCTGATGCAACATCAACTCACTGATAGCACTTATTAAGCCGGTCTCTTCTGCGAGGGGAATAAACTCTGCGGGAGACACCAAACCGCGTTGCGGATGATTCCAACGCACCAAGGCTTCAGCTGAGCGTATGCCGCCATCTGCCAGCGTCAGCTTAGGTTGGTAGTACGCTTGCAGCTGTCCCTCTTCAATACCGCGTCGCAGTTGCTGCTCAAGCTGTAAGCGCTCTAAGGCACCGACCTGCAGTTGGTCATTGTAAAATTGATAATTATCGCCTCCAAGGTGTTTTGCATGTTGCATCGCTATATGAGCTTGGCTGATCAACGCCGCGGGCTCACGTGCACTGTCGGGTAAAACACTAATGCCAAGAGATGCGCTGACAACCAGCTCATTGCCCGCCACCTCCATCGGCAGTTGAATATGTGACAAAACTGAGGCTGCTAAACGCGCCAAGCTCGGCATCGATAAGTGATCATCTAAAATAATGGCAAACTCATTGCCACCCAAGCGCGCCAAGGTATGAGCCTCAGGTAAAAGCTGAGCTAAGCGACGACTAATCTTGCGCAACACTTGGTCAGCGACTTCGACACCAAGGCTATCATTTAGGATCTTAAAGCGATCCAAATCGATATGCATTAAAGCGATGCAGCGTTCAGTTTCCCGCGCTTGCTCTACCACTTGCTGTAAGCGTTGATGAAATAACGTTCGGTTAGCCAGCTCGGTTAATCCATCATATTGGGTTAAATAATTTAAGCGCTCTTCTTCTTGGCGACGTGTGGTTAAATCGGTAAAAAAAGCAACAATATGAGTAGGGTGGCCTTCTTTATTGCGCACTAAATGAATTTGTAACCACTGTGGGTATATCTCACCATTTTTACGTACATCAAAAGACTCGCCTTGCCAGTGACTATGCTGCTCAATACTCGCCCGAATCAGACCATACTGACGACGTACTTTATCAGGTAGTGTCTCCAAGATTATCGAACGGCCAACCACATCATCACGGGTAAAACCTGTAACCGCGGTATAGGCTTTATTCACCGATAAAACGATATAGTGCGGATCTAAAATGACAATACTTTCAGTACTCGCATCAAATACAGTCGCCGCTAAACGTTGCTCTTCTTCCTGCTGCTTGCGCGATGAAATATCACGACGCGTACCTAACATGCGCAACACTCGACCATCACTATCACGCTCAACTGCACGTCCACGGTCGATGATCCACACCCAATGACCATCAGCATGCTTGACACGGTACTCAACAGCATAACCATCCGTACGCTGCTTCATATGCTCAATCATGGCATGGCGTAGTACTGGTAAATCATCAGGGTGCAGCAAAGGTCGCAGATCGCTTAAGACATCGTAAATCTGTGCATCTTCTAAACCAAAAATACTTTTAGTACGTGTGTGGAGAACCTCATCAGTGACAAGATTCCAATCCCACAACGCCAATTGACTGGCATCTAACGCGAGCTCTAAGCGTTCTTGGCTTTTCTCTAACGCCTGTAATGCTACGTTGAGCTCGCGAGTGCGTTCATTGACACGCTGCTCTAAGCCTGCCTGCTCAACCAATAACTGCTGTTCAGCAATCTGCTTAGCAGTAACTTCTTGAGTGAGCTCAGCATTTAAAGCGTCAGTCTGCTGCTGTGCCAGCTGCAAGGTTTGAATTAAATGTTGGTTTTTAATTCGCTGCTGTGATGCTCGGTAGATCAAACGATTAACCTGAATAACGGCAACAGTGACTGCTGCCAACCACACCAGCACCAAGAGCCCATAACCCTGTAGCACTTCTGAATCTGCAGTTAAATACACCCAAACAATGGGTAAAAATCCAAAAACGGCATAACAAACAAATAGCAAAAAACTGACTGCATAACCAATACTGGTTGATGCGGCGACTAAAGACAGCAACCCCAGTAAGAGCAATTGCAGAGTAAATGTTTCTGCAGGTATAAATATAATTGCAAAAAATGATAGCAAAAAACCTGAAGAACTGGCGCAGGCTAACAGCATATATCGCCAAACAGACGATGCTTGCTGCGCGAGTGTAGCGCGTTCAAAAAGGCTGGCAGAAGTCAGGCGTAACGTCGCCAAAGCCATAGCAGTGATAACCCAAGCGACCAATAGCGCAAACTGCGCAGTGTCACGTATCAGCCATACAGAGACAATCGCACACAACAGCATTAATAAAGTAGGTGTATGTGAGTTGCGGTACATGGTTCGCACACTGTCAGTATCTAGCTTCCACAAAACAGTTTGCTTCTCACCACTGTGCAGTTTATTTTCATTTATTAGCATTTTTTATTATTATTTCGCATATTTTAGTCTATTGCCCTTAAGCTAAATCGACGTGAATTGGCATTGCACCGTCCAATATAAATAACCCTAAGGTGATCCGTAAAGCGGCTAACCATAAGCCCTTTAAGCCATTGTTCACAAGCCCAGAATTGAAAAATACTTGGTACAACAGATAACCCATTAACCGCTAGCCTATTTCACCGTCCCGATACAGTTAAATGTATAACGTGTATTGTGTTTGCCCTTAGTCAGCGCGCCCACTAGAATGCCCTGATGCATGATGATATCTCACACTTATTAAACGCCCTTAACGAAGCCCAGCGTGAAGCTGTTGCGGCGCCCATTGGCCAGCAACGTGTCTTAGCCGGCGCCGGTTCAGGTAAAACACGGGTTTTAGTACACCGTATTGCTTGGCTAATCCAGGTTGAAGGTGTCTCGCCACACAGCATTTTATCGGTCACTTTTACCAATAAAGCGGCGGCTGAAATGCGCCTACGCATTGAGGAACTGCTAGGTGGTAATCCTGCTGGCATGTGGGTCGGTACTTTCCACGGCCTCGCCCATCGCTTATTGCGCGCGCACTGGCAAGAAGCCGGCCTAGCCGAAGGCTTTAGCATCTTAGATGGCGATGACCAGCAACGCCTACTCAAACGTGTTATGCGTGAACTGCAACTGGATGAGCAACGCTGGCCGGTACGCCAAGCACAGTGGTTTATTAACGGGCAAAAAGATGAAGGCTTACGCCCGCAGCATATTCAAGCTGGGGGCGATTTATTTTTAGCCACCATGCTGCAAATTTATACGGCTTACGAAGCGGCTTGCGCACGTGCTGGCGCGATTGATTTTGCTGAATTATTACTGCGTGCGCTGGACTTATGGCGCGACAACCCAGGTTTACTGCAGCATTACCAACAGCGCTTCCAGCATGTGCTAGTTGACGAGTTTCAAGACACCAACGCCGTGCAATACGCCTGGTTACGCCTGCTCGCGCAAGGTGGCAAAAGCTTAATGGTGGTCGGCGATGACGACCAATCTATCTACGGCTGGCGCGGTGCAAAAATCGAAAACATCCAACATTTCGCCAATGATTTCGTTAACACACAAAGCATTAGCCTTGAACAAAACTACCGCTCCACCGCTACCATTCTGAAAGCCGCCAACGCCCTGATTGATAACAATCAAGGCCGTCTCGGTAAAGAGCTATGGACTGATGGCGAGCACGGCGAGCCAATTAATTTATACAGTGCTTATAATGAATACGATGAAGCACGTTATGTTGTCGAATGTATTGAGCAATCACTGCGTAAAGGCGATATCACGCGCAGCGAAATCGCCATTTTATACCGCTCCAACGCGCAATCGCGTGTCTTAGAAGAAGCCCTACTGCGTGCAGCCGTGCCTTATCGCATTTATGGCGGCCAGCGCTTCTTTGAGCGTCTAGAAATTAAAAATGCCCTCGCTTATCTGCGTTTATTACGCAGTCGCCACGATGACGGTGCCATTGAACGAGTGATTAATGTGCCCACCCGCGGTATTGGTGAAAAAACCATCGAAAGCGTACGTCAAGCTGCACGCGAGCATGATCTGTCGCTCTGGGCAGCGATGCATCTGCTCGTTGAACAAAAAGCCTTAGCCGGACGTGCCAGCAATGCTTTACAAGGCTTTATGGATCTCATTGAAGAGCTTGAAGTGCGCACCCAAAGCTGTGAATTACATGCCATGGCGCAAATTGTGATTGAGCAGTCAGGCTTGCTTAAGTATCACAAAGAAGAAAAAGGCGAAAAAGGCCAAGCCCGAGTAGAAAACCTTGAGGAGCTGGTCAACGCTGCGCGCACCTTTAAACACGATGAAGATATAAGCGCCACTGACGGTGAGATCGATGATGACCTGCCGCCTTTAGTGGCTTTTTTAGACCATGCGGTACTCGAGGCCGGCGATAACCAGGCCGATGAGTTTACTGAAGCAGTGCAACTGATGACGCTGCACAGCGCCAAAGGCTTGGAATTCCCGATTGTGTTTATGGTCGGTATGGAAGAAGGTTTATTTCCACACAAAATGAGCCTTGAAGAGCCGGGGCGCCTCGAAGAAGAGCGACGTTTAGCCTATGTCGGCATTACCCGCGCCATGCAGCAGCTGTATTTAACCTGCGCAGAAACGCGCCGCCTGTACGGTTCAGAAACCTATAATAAAGTTTCACGCTTTGTTCGCGAAATTCCTGCTGACCTCCTGCAAGAAGTGCGCATGAACAATAGCGTCAGCCGCCCTTACCAAAACAACCAGCAGGCACCGACCAGCAGTATGTTTAACGGTGCTGAAATCCCGCAAACAGAATTTAAACTGGGCCAGCTCGTGCAGCATGCGGTGTTTGGTGAAGGTGTCATCTTGAACTTTGAAGGCGCAGGCGCCCAAGCTCGGGTACAAGTTAACTTTGCCAACGATGGTATCAAATGGCTCATGATCACTTACGCTAAACTTCAACCATTATAATGTTCACTTACACTGACGAGGAGCTTGTATGAAGCGTCGCCATAGCCTTACTTTTGCCGCCATTATCACGGCTTGTTTTGCTCTAGCAGGTTGCAACAAAGGGTCGAGCAATACGGCCGCTAGTATAACTGTAAGCACGCCAGAAACCTTCAGCTGGAAAATGGTCACGGCTTGGCCGAAAAACTATCCAGCGCTGGGCACCTCGGCAGAGCGCGTCGCCGAACGTATAAATAGCATGAGCAATGGCCGCCTAACCATCAAAGTGTACGCTGGTGGTGAACTGGTACCATCGATGGAAGTATTTGACGCAGTTTCGCGTGGAACCGCAGAAATGGGCCATGGCGCTGCCTATTACTGGAAAGGTAAAACCGATACCGCACAGTTTTTCACCTCAGTTCCTTTTGGTTTGTCAGCCATTGAAATGAATGCTTGGCTGCACAAGGGCGATGGTTTACAACTATGGGAAGAGGCCTACCGCCCGTTTGGCGTTAAACCTTTTGCCATTGGTAACTCAGGCATGCAAATGGGCGGCTGGTTTAATAAAGAAATTCACAGCGTAGATGATTTAAAAGGCTTAAAAATCCGTATGCCCGGCCTCGGCGGTGAAGTACTCAATGGTTTAGGTGCAACGACAGTTAACTTGCCCGGCAGCGAAGTATTTACTGCCCTGCAAACCAATACCATTGATGCGTCAGACTGGGTCAGCCCCTATAATGACCTCGCCTTTGGTTTACATAAGGCCGCCAAATACTATTACTACCCAGGTTGGCAAGAGCCGCAAGCAGTGCTGGAGATGATTATCAACCAAGCAGCATGGGATAGTTTACCCAGTGATCTACAAGCAATCGTCACCGAAGCCATCCGTGCCGGTAATGCCGATATGCTGGATGACTTCACTTGGAACAATGCCCGCGCCTTAGCCGAACTCAAGGACGCTGACGTGCAACTGCGCCGCTTTCCTGATGAAGTACTGCAAGCCATGCAAACTGAGTCAGCTCAGGTACTCAATGAGTTAGCCAGCAAAAGCGAGCTCAATCAACGCATTTGGGATTCTATGCAAGCGTTCCAAAAACAAGTCACTCTGATGCATGAAATTTCGGAAAAAGAACTGTATAACTGGCGCGACTAATTGTTGCGACTGGCTCTAAACAGGCATCATCACTCGATTCAAGTCGACACGCACATACTGCAGCAGTGTCGACTGATTAACTTAACCTGACAATAAAAAGGTCTTTTTATGCAACGTTTTCTCAGTATCGCCTTAGTTCTATGCCTAGGCTTAACCTTCAGTATCGATGCTGACGCACGCCGCTTTGGTGGTGGCAAGTCATTTGGATCGATGAAGCACCGGCAAACACAACAGCAGCAGCAAAAACCTGCCGCCACACAAACACCCAACAAACAAGGTGCAGCAGCTGGCGCACGACCAGGTATAGGCGGCATGTTAATGGGCCTTGCAGCCGGCGGCCTACTCGCTTCAATGTTTATGGGTGGCGCTTTTGAAGGCCTACAAATCATGGATATGCTGATTTTTGGTCTGATTGGTTTTGTTATCTTTAAACTGATCGCCAACCGTCGTCGTCAAATGCCGCAAGCAGCAACTGCAGGTGGTCCCGCCATGCAGCGTGAAGCGCATAACCCAGCACAAAACATCTTCGGCAGTGGCGCAGCAGCCGCGGTAAAGCCGGTGATCAATGCGCCAGCATGGTTTAACGAAAGCAGCTTCCTGCAAGCCGCAGAAGGTCATTTCAACGCCCTGCAACAACATTGGGATGCCAATGAAATGGAGCAAATTGCTGAATTTGTTACACCTGAAATGCTCACCTTCTTAACCAACGAGCGCAGCAGCCTAGGTGATGATATGCAGTCAACTTACATTGACGACCTCAGCGTGCAGCTGGATGGTGTTGATGAAGAAAACGACGTTACCATTGCCACCCTGACCTTCTTTGGTGTGGCGAAAACCTCACGCTTTGACCAAGGTGAAGCCTTCAGTGAAAGCTGGCGCATGGAGCGCCGCGCAGGTGACGACCAACCTTGGTTAATCGCCGGTATTCGCCAAAACGCTTAATCCCCTCAGAATCGAATCTGAAGCGGCCGCTTCACAGCGCCGCTTCATGCATTCAATCCCTCCTGCAAGACATAGAGTAAAACACCGTGGAAGAAGTGATTGATGAGTTACGCGAGCGTAATGAGCCGGTTCCGGTTGCGTTAGAGCTACCTGAAGAAGACGTTCTAGTCGAAATTCAAGAGCAAATCTTGATTCACTTACCTTTTGCCTTACGTGAATTTCTATTGACCGTCAGTGATGTTGTTTATGGGCGTATCGAGCCCGTTACCGCCAGTGATCCGTACTCCCATACTTTTTTACCCGAAGTCACTGCTACGGCTTGGGATCTTGGCCTACCACGGCATTTGGTGCCATTGTGCTATGACGCACCGCTGTATTATGCAGTCGATGAAGAAGGCGAAGTGTTTCTCTGGGATGCAGATGCGCAAGAGATGCTTGATGAAACCTGGGAAAGTGTCTGGCATTGGGCACGAGATGTGTGGCTAGAAAGCTAAAATCTCTAAGATTAAGGTATAGTTGCTTTTTTAAAGTGCACAGGCTTATCGCACCTACAATAAGAGAGCGCTATGGAACCCGGATCTTCAACACTCACCATGACCGTTTTAATGACACCAGATAACGCCAACTTCTCTGGCAATGTGCATGGTGGCACCCTACTTAAATACCTTGATGAAGTCGCCTATGCTTGCGCCAGTCGTTATGCAGGCAGTTACGTCGTCACCCTATCAGTTGACCAAGTAACGTTTCGCCAGCCCATCCATGTTGGCGAGCTGGTGACCTTTCTCGCCTCGGTAAACTACACTGGGCGCACATCACTGGAAGTGGGCATTAAGGTTATTACAGAAAATATTCGTGAAAAACTGGTCAGACACACCAACAGCTGCTTTTTTACCATGGTGGCTGTAGATGAACAGGGTAAGACAGTCGAAGTGCCGCGACTCTCACCGCGCACGGAAGATGAAGTGAGACGATTTGCTAACGCCCAACAGCGCCGCGCCATCCGTGCTGAATTGGCTGAACGCTATCAAGCACTCAAAGATTAACGCTCAAGTAATATGCACCAGCAACGATATAACGAGCGCTGAGTACGCTTATCGTTGCTGGCGGCAACACAATCAAACTGATTTACACATCAATATTATTTTCAACTTCCTGCACTTTTCCACCCCGCGCTAAAAACTCCTCCATTGCTTTAGCTAAGGCATCACGCTCTTTTTGCTTAGCCTCAACCGAAGGTAATTCATCTGCACTGGCCACTGCTTTACTCTTCACTCGCGAAGGTGTCACCACCGCATCAGAACCATCATCAAGACTGTCGTCAATGCTGTCCTCATCAACATCGTCGACATCTTCAATGTCATCAATATCAAGATCGTCAGCATCAATGTCATTGCCATCACTGGGATCTAACTCTTCTGTTTCCAACTCATCATCATTCATAGTCAACCTCAAGCCTGCCTTCAGCAAGATAGTTTTAAACCGAGCGCCAAAATGTTCAGCACCTCTATTGGGAGTAGCATAATTATTGCAATACAGGTTGGCAATAGGATGTCCACAACGGCATTCAAGCAGCCGCACAGTGAGCATCTCTTATGCATTGGGCGCGCATTCTAGTGTGATAAAAAGAAAATGACTATGGTAAATAGATTCTTTTTTTTATATTTTTAAAAACGGCTTATTTGAGCAGCCTGCGATCTATATTCCAAGCTAGAAAAAACTAAGGCGCAGCCTGTTGAAAAGCTACGCCTTAACCGTATTGATATGCAACTGCACTCTCACCAATAACAGCATAAGAGCCTAAAACACTGTTTAAATAGCGTCTGAACCCGTTTCACCGGTACGAATACGCACGGCTTGCTCGAGGCTGACAACAAATATCTTACCGTCACCAATTTTGCCAGTATTCGCAGCTTTACTGATGGTCTCAATCACACGGTCAAGTTGCGCGGCAGCAATCGCCACTTCAATTTTCACTTTAGGTAAAAAGTCGACCACATACTCTGCCCCACGGTACAACTCTGTGTGCCCCTTTTTTGCCGACCAAAGCCTTTTACTTCAGTGACTGTAATACCCTGTACGCCAATTTCAGACAATGCCTCACGTACATCATCCAGCTTAAAGGGTTTGATGATGGCGGTAACTAATTTCATACAGCTTCTCCGAGATTAAATGACCTACTTGCAGTCAAATCAAATTTTAACATGCTTGAGCACAACATCTACGTATAAAGTTTCTGGTCGGATGCGCACCTGCATTTTTCTGTCACAGACACAGTATCCACTCACAATATTTAAGTATGCACAGTAGTACAATACACCTTTTAGCAAAACAACTGCACAACGACCTAACAGCGATTAATTATACGCAAGATTACAACGCTGCTCTTAGTTTTTCATAGTGATTCATATTTACGCTGACGTGCTAAACTGAATCTATCACGATTAAGGAATGTATCCATGTTACCGCCTAAGGCTTTATTTGACAGCATCAGCAGCCATGCTGGACGTTTACTCGGCAGTGAAAATCCACTTCCGCGCACTGAAGTTGAAGCGCAGCTTAAAGCACTCTTGCAAAGCACTTTCAGCAAACTCGACTTAGTCAGCCGTGAAGAATTTGATAGCCAAATGGTTGTATTAGCACGCACCCGTGCACGCTTAGAAACACTGGAAAGCAAAGTCTTAGAACTGGAAGAGCAACTCCTACAACAAAGCAAATCATAATCTAAAAGAGCCCAACGCTCAGCAGTGGGTGTATGCCGACTGCACGACAGTTAAGATCAAGGAGGATCTATGTCACTCGCGATTATTCATAGCCGTGCGCAAATTGGTGTTGAAGCACCTGCTGTTAGCGTAGAAATTCATCTCACCAATGGCTTGCCATCATTAACTATTGTCGGCTTACCAGAAACCGCAGTACGTGAAAGCAAAGATCGAGTGCGCAGTGCTATTTTAAACAGCGCGCTCGAATTTCCGCGTAAACGTATTACCCTTAATCTCGCGCCGGCTGACCTACCCAAAGAGGGTGGGCGCTTTGATTTAGCCATTGCCTTAGGCTTATTAGCCGCCAGTGCACAATTACCGGGCGGCTGTCTAGATGGCTTCGAATGCTTGGGTGAGCTGGCATTATCAGGGCACTTACGCCCTGTACGCGGCGTCTTACCTGCAGCGCTGGCTGCGCGTGATGCAGGTCGTTGTTTGGTGGTGGCCTTAGCCAATGCTGAAGAAGCCTGCTTAGCCACGGGCTTAAAAGTGTACGCCATTGACCATCTACTTGAACTGGTCGGGCACTTCAATCAACAACATGTTTTAAATCCCTATCAGTCGCAAGGTTTGCTGAGACAACCTGCAACCTATCCAGACTTACTCGAAGTGCAGGGCCAACATGCCGCTAAGCGCGCCTTAGTTGTCTCTGCTGCAGGCCAGCATAATTTATTGTTGAGTGGCCCACCGGGCACCGGAAAGACCTTATTGGCCAGCCGCCTACCCGGCCTCTTACCGCCGCTGACTGAAAAAGAAGCACTGGAAGTCGCTGCAGTACAATCTGTTATCAGCATTGAGCCTTTACGTGGTTGGCCGCAACGCCCCTTTCGACAACCACACCATAGCGCCTCAGGCCCTGCCTTAGTAGGCGGCGGCAGTCGTCCGCAGCCCGGTGAAATCAGCTTGGCGCACCAAGGTATTTTATTTTTAGATGAACTACCAGAATTTGATCGTAAAGTTCTTGAGTTCTTACGCGAACCTTTGGAGTCTGGCAGCATTGTCATTGCTCGCGCACATAGCAAAGCGCGTTTCCCAGCACGCTTTCAATTGGTTGCGGCAATGAATCCATGTCCATGCGGTTATTTTGGCGACCCCAGCGGACGCTGTCAGTGCACCCCAGAACAGGTGCAGCGCTATCGCAACAAGCTATCTGGTCCTTTACTGGACCGCATTGACCTACATATCAGCGTCGTCCGTGAAACCACTTCACTACGCACACCTAAGAACCCAGGCTTAAGTTCAGCACAAGCTGTTGAGCAAGTGTGCGCTGCACGCGAACGTCAACTCAAGCGACAAGACTGCAGTAATGCACAACTGGACTTAAATGCCTTACGTACACACTGTGCGCTGGCAGACAATGATCGTGTTTGGCTAGAGCAAGCCAGCGAGCGTTTAAACTTATCCTTACGTGCAACACACAGAGTGCTTAAAGTCGCACGCACACTAGCGGACCTTGCAAACGACGTAAATATTTCTCGCAACCACCTTGCCGAGGCCCTGCAATATAGATTTAACGAACAACAATAAACTTAACTGAGGCGTGTTTAAGCTTGGCACGCCTCCTTAATGGATTCACTCTATCTTTGCCTTAGCTTTTTTAGGCATCAAATGCTTCATCATGCCCTGAAACCACATCACCAACATCGTATCGCCTTGAATCTGTATATTTTTATCTTGTATGCCCTGCATAAAAGCTAACTGCTTATTTTTAGCTTGCATGGTGTTATAACCAAAGGCTGCATCTTTAAAACCAAGCGAAAAAGCGGGGTTTTGAGCAATTCCTGAACGGCTTTCAAGTCGATTATTTTTAACCACAAAGTGGCGGGCCACCTTGCCATCCAACGTGTGCAACATAAAGGTTAAATCTTTGCCGTCTAATTGTTTTTGAAAAGCAGGATTAGTTTTGCTAGCCTTACTCATCATGCGCCCGAGGACCCACAGTAAAAAACGAAATTTCATGCAAGAGTTCCAAATGATTAGATCTGCGCGCTTTAATCTAAAGCAGCAGTATAAATAGTATTATTAAAATAATATTTTCGTAATTGGGCCAAGCATACGCTCAGCTATGATGCGCACTACGATTGTACACAGTTTAGTGCTGTTACTCGCTGACAGCCTCTTTCAACTGTTTGCCTGGTTTAAACGCAACGGTGTTACTGGCTTGGATAGCCAAAACTTCACCCGTTTGCGGGTTTTTACCTATACGGGCTCCACGATGGCGCTGAGCAAAGGAACCAAAACCAACTAAACTGATAGTGTCATTATTGCTAAGAGCTGTCGTCATTTCTTCTAAAATTGTATTTAAAATAAACCCTGCTTGCCCTTTGCTCATATCCGTTTTTTCAGCAACCGCTGCAATCAACTCAGACTTGCGCATGTAAAGCCTCATTTATTGTTATTGAATTGTATGCTGATGCGAAATCAAAAGCAGCGCAGCATTAACACTTAGATACTGACTTAAAAAATACCCTGCAGCAACAACTGACTGAGCAGTCGCAGCACTGATCATTTAAGATTCCATTTATTCAACAGCTTTATCAATTCAGGTATGCGTAAGCTTATAGGTATTTGACTCCGCGCAATGTAACCCAGATAAAATCATTGATTAATGCATGCTAAACTTGCTCGACATTTCTAGTAAGCAAACAGCACTGTGTCCACCACTACATTAAATACAAGCACGAGCCACTGGACCATCTTGCCAACGTCGCAAGTAGCATTAGACGACTGGCTTTTTGATCAAGGCTCATTAACTCAACGCCTGACCCTATTATGCAGTGACGCCTTTACCGTGCAATTGTTGTCTGAAGGCTGGCAAGCACTCTCTGATGATGAATGTCAAGCACTCAACATTGCCAATAACAGTTGCGGCTGGGTACGTGAGGTATTTCTATGCGATGGCCAGCAACCTTGGGTCTTTGCTCGCAGTGTTGCCAGTCAAACTGCGCTTGAGTCCTCCGGTTTTGATATCAGCCAGCTCGGTACCCGCTCGCTGGGTGAGTTACTCTTTAGTCATCAAGCATTCAGCCGTGGTGCTATGCATATTTGCCAGTTACCTTGCCAGCAATTACCTAATATCGCGCAACAACAGACAAACAACCAGACGCATCTATGGGCACGTCGCTCTTGCTTTAAAAAAGACGCATTAGGTGTGCTTGTCGCTGAGGTTTTTCTACCTAAACTTTGGCAAGATACCGGTAATCCAACCTTTAATACTATTTAAGCCCTGTTAACCTAAGTGTATTCAACGCTGACAGCATGGAGTTTTTAATGTACGTACAACTGCTCAAATCCTGTAATCGCTTGCACCCCAGAGCCTGGGATTTTATTCAGTTGATGCGCCTTGATCGCCCCATTGGCATCTATCTATTGATGTGGCCAACGTTATGGGCTTTATGGATTGCTGGTGATGGCACGCCCAGCCTTAAAAACCTAGTGATCTTTATCCTCGGTGTGATCTTAATGCGTTCGGCCGGCTGCGCCATCAATGATTTCGCCGATCGCGGCATTGATGCTGACATCTCGCGCACTAAAGGCCGTCCTATCGTCACCGGGCGTGTCAGTGCTAAAGAAGCACTGGTTACTTTTGCAGTGCTGGTAGGCATCAGCTTTTGTTTAGTGTTACTCACCAATACACAAACAATTTACTGGGCCTTTCTTGCAGTTGGCTTAGCTGCACTCTACCCTTTCACTAAACGTTACACCTACTACCCACAGGTAGCCTTAGGCGCGGCCTATTCATGCAGTATTTTATTAGCCTTTAGTGCACAGAAAGGCTCAGTGCCGCATGAAGTGTGGTTGATTTATATTGCTAATCTACTGTGGACCATTGCCTACGATACGTACTACGCCATGAGCGATCGCGAAGATGATTTGAAAATTGGGGTTAAATCAACGGCAGTGTTATTCGGTGATGCCGACCGTTTTATTATCCTAACCCTGCAAGCCAGTGCGCTATTCTGTTTATTACTAGCAGGCAGCAAATTTGAGCTAGGTGGTTATTTTCACCTCGGCCTACTCGGTGCGGCTGCCTGCTTTGTCTGGGAGTTTATGCACACCCGCAAACGCGATGCAGAGTCATCACTGCGCGCCTTTTTGCATAACCACAGGGCCGGTTTTTGTATTTTCTTAGGCATTGCTGCGCATTACGCATTTGCAGCTTAAAAACCTCCCAAGTAGAGCCTAACTCAGTAGCGATATATTACTCACCGCCCACGGCAAAGTTCGGCAAACTATTGACCGGCTGGTTAAAGTCAAACGGAATTGACTCAACAGCTAAACCTATATTGCGCTGCACGACAAAGTGTAAATGCGGCCCTGTGCTGTTACCGGTATTACCAGAGCGCGCTAAGAGCGAACCTTGCTCGACACGCTGTCCTTCCGTGACACTCACTGAACCTTTTTTCAAGTGTAAATACACACCCATAGTGCCATCATCGTGCAAAATTCGGACAAAGTTACCCGCCGGATTATTGCCGCGCCCGCTTTGCTGGTTTTCTGTTTTAACCACTACGCCAGTGCGCGCAGCGACAATCGGTGTGCCGACTGGCATGGCAATATCTAGCGCATAACGACCTTTAGGGGTGAAGTGACTGTATTTACCATTTGCACCTTGGGTTAAGCGAAATGGGCCACCACGCCAAGGTAAAGGGTATTTACTGGTGGTCGGCAATAAACGAGGATCGCCTAGAGCATAACGTAACTTTGGAGTGTATTGTAAAGGCTGCTTGGGATTCTTAGGCGCTAAAGTTATTAATCTTATTTTACTGCGTGGCGCCAAAATCCAACGTATAGGTTTCTTTATCCCGCCAGCAAGATTCGCTTGATTTTCAAGGGCTAACTCAATCTCAACCGGTGCATAAAGATTATTGTGCAGTACTAAGGTTTCGCCAGCAGCGTGCTTATGTGTTTTCAGTTTTACATCATTTTCAATGCGCTCAACCATGCGATCATTAAAAACAAACACCTGAGCACCTTTTTTAGCTTGGTCAGTATAAGTGACCACGCCATTCTCATCGGTGTATTTATAAACAGTAAATGAATAACTCTGGCTGCTAATACATGCTAAAAAGGCCATGAGTAGAATTTTTTTAAACATAATCTACACTCAAGATTAACTCTATAATCCAAGATAACAGCACGTACATCATTGCTCGAACACAATTAAGCCAAGATGTGACTGGATTAACTTGAAATATACCGTCCTGCTAAGCTCGCGCTGGCTTAGGCGCTTGGACTAAAATGGCGCTGCGTACTACCGCGAGCAATTAAACGCGATAAATAGTCCATCTTTTTCGGGTCACTGTCGACAAAACGGCAGGTAATTTGTAACCACTCACTATCTGGCCTTGATTCTAAAGCGCTGACTGCATGTACATAAGCATTCAGACGTGCCACCTCGGCCTCCTCTCCTTGCTCTAAGTCCAACACAGCATTGTCCAATATTTGCGGCAAGGCATCGCTACGCTTAACTACCAAGAGCGCATCTTTTAAGCTCAGCGCTTTAATCACGCAAGCAAATTCGCCATTGGATAAACGTAAACGCCCTTGGCCTTGAACTTGGCCACGTAAGGTTGCACTTGCCGGAGCGACAACTGCGGGCGTCTCTGTAGATTTTTTTTCCGGAGTCGTGGCTACTGTTGCAACAACCGCCTTCTGGCCGGTCAAGACTGATAAAGAGTCATTAGCAACACCACCACTTAAAGTCTTGATGGGTGCAGAGGCCGTTAGAGCGGATAGACGACCGCTGCGCGTTAACGCTTTAGTCACTTTGCTGGTTAACTGCTCTTGGGTAAAAGGCTTGCCTATGTAATCGGTAACGCCCGCTTGAATGGCTTGCACAACATTATCTTTATCACCGCGGCTGGTTACCATGATAAAAGGAACCAATTTAAGCTTAGCTTGCTGTCGAAGCCAAGTCAGTAGCTCTAAGCCACTCATTTCAGGCATTTCCCAATCGCACAAAATCAAATCAAAACTTTGCGTAGCGAGCATCTGCTGAGCTTTGCGCCCATTAACTGCTTCGTCGATATGGATGCCGGGAAAGTAACTGCGCAGCCCTTTTTTAATTAAATCACGAATAAATAAGGCATCATCAACTACCAGTACACTCACTTTACTCATTGATACCCCCTAGCGTTATAAACCACTTGCGCTTGTAGAGCATGCTCTCTTAGCAAGCGCAAATGATGAGCTAGCTATCGGACTTAAGCTTGAGCGTCAGCACCGGCTTGCATGCGTTGTAACTGTTGTGCATACAGTGCATCAAAGTTAACCGGAGCAAGCATCAGCGCTGGGAAAGAACCACGAACCACTAGGCTGTCTAAGGTTTCGCGAGCATAAGGGAATAGAATATTGGGACAGAACGCACCCAATGCATGCGCTTTCGATGCGTCATCCAAACCCTGAATTAAGAAGATACCAGCTTGTTGAACCTCAGCAATAAAAGCAACTTCTTCGCCCGTTTTTACTGTCACGGTTAACGTCAGCACGACTTCATGAAAATCACCTTCTAAACTACGTTGACTGGTGCTCAGATCTAACTCAACATTAGGGTTCCAGTCCTCGCGAAAAATCTCTGGACTCTTCGGTGCTTCAAAGGATAAATCTTTAACGTAAATACGCTGCAAGGAAAACTGTGAAGTTTCTTCTTGCTGTGCAGCTACATTGTTATTTTCTTCAGTCATTTCTATGTTGCCCCTTAACCCATAATATATAAATAAATCACGCCACTATAGCGCTTAAACAACAGCAGCACTCAGTTTACTAGCCCTACTCGCCTGCTAGTAGAGCGTCCAGCTTACCGGCGCGCTCAAGTGCAAACAATTCATCGCAGCCACCAACATGTAACTCACCAATCCAAATTTGTGGCACCGAGGTACGCTTGGCTTTTTCTGCCATTTGCGCACGCACATCGGGCTTACCATCCACTCTAATTTCTTCAAAAGCGACGTCTTTCTTGTTCAGCAAGCTTTTTGCACGAATACAAAAAGGGCACCAATCGCTGCAATACATAATCACTTTAGCCATATTATTTCACCACCGGTAGGTTCTCACTGCGCCAGCCGCTAATTCCACCCGATAAACGTGCAGCAATGAAACCTTCTTTTTTTCAATTCAGTACAGGCACCACCAGCATTCATCCCAGAAGCACAGACCACAATAATAGTTTTATCTTTATGTTTTTCCAATTCAGCCATACGCGTTTTCAACTGGTCACTACTGATATTGACTGAACCAACAATGTGTCCAGTCGCAAAATCTTTTTTCGGGCGAATATCGAGAATAAACGCCTCATCACGATTGACCATAGCAGTCAGCTCGCGAGTATTTAAATTACGTCCAGAGCTGCGCGACTGCTGCACAATCAGCAGCACAACAATGATTAAAAAAGCACCACTAAGCATATAGTGCACAGTGATAAATTCAAGAAACTTGGCAAGCGTATCGGTGAACATAATGGGTACTCAAAGCGTTAGTATCAACGAAGTATACACCGACCTACGCATTCTCTGAACTACTAACAATGACGTACCGAGCACATCCAGCTAAACTGAGCTTATATTCTGTTCATTACTTGCGAGCTTATTCTTATGAATACCACGCCTAAACCTCTGGTTTTAGTGATTCTCGACGGTTTCGGTCACAGCGACTGCCCTGATCACAACGCTATTTACAGCGCTAATACGCCGATCTACGATCAATTACGCACACAATACCCAAGTGGTCTGATCTCTGGCAGCGGCATGGATGTTGGCCTACCTGATGGGCAAATGGGCAACTCTGAAGTCGGTCATATGAACCTTGGTGCAGGCCGTGTGGTATATCAAGACTTCACCCGTATTACTAAAGCCATCAAGGATGGTGATTTTTTCACGAATCCAACACTCACCAAAGCAGTTGATCAAGCGGTCGAGCGTGATAAAGCCGTGCATATTCTAGGCTTGCTTTCTGAAGGCGGTGTACACAGTCATCAAGATCACATCATTGCGATGATCGAACTGGCGGCACAACGCGGTGCTGAAAAGATTTATCTGCATGCATTCTTAGACGGTCGCGACACACCACCACGCAGCGCGCAATCTTCGCTTGAAGCAATTGAGTCTGCTTGCAGCACTCTGGGCAAAGGCCGCATCGCCAGCCTGATTGGCCGTTACTATGCAATGGACCGCGATAATCGCTGGGATCGCGTTGAACAAGCTTGGCAGCTGTTGGTCGACGGCAAAGGCATTCACCAAGCCGATAACGCCACTGCCGCACTCGCCGCCTCTTATACACGCGATGAGTCCGATGAGTTTGTTAAAGCCACCAGTATTGGCGAACCAGTTCGCATGGAAGATGGCGATAGCGTGATCTTTATGAATTTCCGTGCCGACCGTGCCCGCGAGTTGAGCCATGCGTTCTTAGATGATGACTTTGCCGGCTTTAACCGCCAGCGTCTGCCGCAGTTGAGCGAGTTTGTCATGCTCACCCAATACGCTGCTGATTTGGCTGCGCCAAGTGCATTCGCGCCAACAGCATTGGTCAATGTGCTGGGTGAATATTTAGCCGACCAAGGCAAAACCCAACTGCGCATTGCTGAAACAGAAAAATATGCACACGTGACATTTTTCTTCTCCGGTGGTCGTGAACAACCTTTTCCTGGTGAAGAGCGTATTTTGATTCCATCACCCAATGTCGCCACCTATGATTTACAGCCTGAAATGAGTGCACCTGAAGTCACCGACCGCATTGTCGAAGCCATTGAGCAACAACGCTATGACGTGATCGTGGTCAATTACGCTAACGGTGATATGGTGGGCCATACGGGCATCTTTGCAGCAGCAGTAGCAGCAGTCGAATGCCTGGATAACTGCTTGGAACGGATCGTTACCGCATTGGACAAAGTGGGTGGTGAAGCGCTGATTACTGCCGACCACGGCAACGTCGAGCAAATGGCAGACGAATCCACTGGGCAAGCGCATACGGCGCATACCTGCGAGCCGGTACCTTTCATTTATGTCGGTAAACGACCTGCCAGTATCCGCGCTAACGGTGTCTTGGCTGATGTTGCACCGACTATACTGACCTTAATGAACTTACCTGTGCCGTCAGAAATGACGGGGCGCAGTATCGTCGAACTCAAGTAAACTGCATAATCCCATGTATGGCGTGCAGCACAACGGCCGTGCATGGGTTTAACTATCTGCTTTAGTATGCTGCTTGCCACCGCACTATTAGGCATAATCAACTCTCTGTACTGCTCAGGTTATCCGACGCCATGCTACGCACATTCCTCTTTATTCTACTCAGCTGTGCATTCACTTTTGCCGTGGCCAATGATCAGCGCGCGCAAACCAAGCAAGAACTGGCGCAAGCAGCCAAAGACATTAGTGAGCTAAAAAAACAACTCAGCAAAATCAAGCAAGAAAAATCCAGCGCTGAGCAAGAGTTGAAAAAAACCGAAACAGAGATTGGCCGCTTAGAAAAACAAGTCAATGAACTGCAGCAACAAAAAAACAAAACTGAAGAGGAATTAAGCGAGCTGGATCAGCAGAAAAAAAAACTGCACAACTCACGCCTTGAACAACAAAAACTGATTGCTATCCAAGCTCGCGCAGCTTACCAATCAGGTCAACAAGAACCTCTACGCTTATTGCTCAATCAGCAACAGCCAGAGAAATTCTCACGCAACCTGACTTACTATCAATACATTGGCCAAGCACGCCAGCAACAAATCCACACCTTTAATGAAACGCTGCGCCAGCTGGGCAATATTTCAGCACAGATTAGTCGGCAGCAAACTAAGCTCGCTGAACAACAAGCCAACTTAGTTAGCAAGCACGAGTCGCTAAAAACCCTACGCCTACAACGCCAGCAAAAAGTTGCTGCTTTGACTCAGCAGCAACGTGAAGAAACGCAATCATTGAAAACCCGTGAAGCAGATCAGGTCGCACTCAATAAGGTGCTCAAAACCATTGAGGCAACACTGGCCCGTCAAGCGCAAGAGGCCGAGCTTAAGCGCCAACAGTTGCTCGCTGAACAACAGCGACAACAAGCCCAGCAGCTACTCAACAACAAAACATTAACCGCCCCAGGCAAACAACCACAAAACCCTGTGGTATCAACTGCTATCATTCATCAAGGCGGCTCCTTTGCTAGTGTGCGCGGCAAGCTGCCTTGGCCAGTCAATGGTCGACTGATCGCACGCTTCGGTAGTCCTCGTGGCGATACCCGCAGCAAGTGGGACGGTGTGTTAATCAGCTCACAACCCGGCACACAGGTGCGCGCAATCCATTCAGGTCGTGTAGTATTTGCCGACTGGTTACGCGGTGCTGGTTTGCTGGTCATTGTTGATCACGGTGATGGCTACCTCAGCCTCTACGGCCATAATCAAAGTCTATTAAGCCGTCCCGGAGATATTGTAAAAACCGGCCAAGCACTATCAACGGTGGGTAATACCGGTGGTCGTGAGCAAACCGCACTGTATTTTGCTATACGTCAAAAAGGTCAACCCACTGATCCAACCCAGTGGTGTCGCACCCAAGGCTAACAGCAATACCAACATTCTCTAGGAGTTCCCATATGCGCTTTACCAGAACACGTTTAGCCTCCGCTGTCTTAAGCAGTATGCTGTTATTGGGCTTGCTCAATATGGGCGCTATTGCTGCACCAAGTTCTGCCGCAGTCACTACCGCACCGGCCGAAACCTTGCCGCTTAATGACCTGCGCACCTTTGCTGAAGTCTTAGAGCGCATCAAAACTGCTTATGTCGAGCCGATTGACGATAGAACCTTATTTGAAAATGCCATTAAGGGCATGCTCAGCAATTTAGACCCGCATTCCAGTTATTTAGAGCCCGAGGACTTTCGTCAATTGCAAGAGAGCACCAGCGGTGAATTTGGTGGGCTCGGTATTGAAGTCGGCTTAGAGGACGGTATTTTACAAGTTATTGCCCCCATTGATGACACCCCCGCAGCCGCTGCAGGGCTTGAAGCTCAAGATTTAATTATCAAAATTGATGATCAGCCCACCAAAGGCTTATCGCTGATGGAAGCGGTAGAGAAAATGCGCGGTAAACCCGGCACCAGCATTCGTTTGAGTATCGCGCGTGATGGCCGTAAACCCTTTGAAGTCACCCTTAAGCGTGCGGTGATTAAAAGCCGTAGCGTGAAGAGTCAGCTGCTAGAAGACGATTATGGTTTTCTGCGCATCAGCCAGTTCCAAGTCAACACGGGTAGCGAAGTTGCTAAAGCGCTGGCCAGTTTGAAAAAAGAGAATAAGGGGCAAGCGCTGAAAGGACTGGTGCTGGATCTGCGTAATAACCCAGGCGGTGTCTTACAGGCAGCAGTCGAAGTCACCGATCATTTTATTAGCTCGGGTTTAATTGTGTATACCAAAGGCCGTTTAGCCAATGCGGAGCTGCGCTTTTCAGCCAGTGCTGCGAACGCCAGCGCTGGCGTGCCATTGGTGGTATTGATTAATGGCGGTAGCGCTTCAGCCTCTGAGATTGTCGCCGGTGCCCTGCAAGACCATAAGCGCGCCGTAGTTATGGGTACTGATAGCTTTGGTAAAGGCTCAGTACAAACAGTACTGCCGCTCAATAACGATCGCGCACTCAAGCTCACTACAGCGCTGTATTACACGCCCAATGGTCGCTCGATTCAGGCACAAGGCATTGCCCCTGATATTACCGTTGAGAGGGCCAAAATCAGTCACGAAAATAGCGTTTTAGGTGTAAAAGAAGCCGACCTTGCTGGGCACTTAGGCAATGGCAACGGCGGGCCTGATAAACGCGGCAAAGCGGATAAAAATAAGACACCACGCTTGCAAGATGAAGACTATCAAATCAATCAAGCGATGAACTTATTAAAAGGCCTTAACGTGCTGAGCAGTAACACTAAGTAAGCTGCACAGGCGCCTAGGCAATAAAAAACGGCATCTGAGCGTTTCGCTCAGATGCCGTTTTTGTTTGTACTATTTAATTGGTTTCAGCGCACTTCAATGCCTTGGCTGGCTAAATAGGCTTTGGCTTCCTGAATAGTATATTCGCCAAAGTGAAAAATACTCGCCGCCAACACTGCGTCAGCTTTACCGAGCAAAATACCATCGGCTAAGTGCTGTAAGTTACCCACACCACCAGAGGCAATCACTGGAATATTTACCGCTTCGCTGACTGCACGGGTGACGCCCAGATCAAAGCCGTTTTTCATTCCGTCCTGATCCATGCTGGTCAGCAGAATCTCACCGGCACCAAAACTTTCCATTTTCTTGGCCCACTCAACCGCATCAATCCCAGTTGGTTTGCGCCCACCGTGGGTGAAAATCTCCCAACGTGGTGGCTCACCGACAGCAGAAACTTGTTTGGCATCAATCGCCACAATAATGGATTGCGAACCAAAGCGCTGCGCGGCTTCTTGCACGAACTCAGGGGTAAATACGGCTGCTGAATTAATCGAAACCTTATCAGCGCCGGCATTGAGCAGGTTACGGATATCGTTGACGGTACGCACACCACCGCCCACCGTCAACGGAATAAAGACTTGGCTGGCCATCCGCTCAACGGTCTGCAGCATGGTGTCACGACCTTCTAGCGTGGCGGTAATGTCGAGAAAAGTGATTTCATCGGCACCTTGTTCATTGTAGCGACGGGCAATCTCCACTGGATCACCAGCATCGCGAATATTCTCAAATTTTACGCCTTTTACTACGCGACCATTTTCAACATCAAGGCAAGGAATAATACGTTTCGCGAGCGTCATGCGGCTCTCCACAGAGTTAATAAGATTGATATGTTGGTTACATATGACCTACACGCAAATCGATGCAGATATTTCAACGTCAATCTATTGTAGGTCGGTCTTTAGGCCGAAAAAAAACCAGTCTCAGGGCGTTTGTAACGCCCTTGTCGGGCTAAAGCCTCGACCTACAACAGAGCTCAGCAAATTATTTGAAGCTATCACACAAAGTTTGCGCTTCGGCAATATCTAAAGTGCCTTCATAAATAGCACGACCGGTAATCGCACCGACAATACCTGGCGCGCGCGCATTTAATAAAGACTGCACATCACCAATATTATGAATACCGCCTGAAGCAATCACAGGAATCGTTGTCGCACGTGCTAATGCTGCTGTGGCTTCGACGTTACAGCCCTGCATCATGCCATCTTTAGCAATATCGGTATAAACAATCGCCGACACCCCATCCGCTTCAAAACGCTGAGCGAGGTCAACCACCTGCAACTCGCTAATTTCTGCCCAGCCATCAGTGGCAACAAAGCCATTCATCGCATCAAGGCCAACAATCACTTTGCCGGGGAAGGCTTTACAGGCCTCAGCAACAAACTCAGGCTCTTTTACCGCTTTGGTACCAATAATCACATAGCTGACACCAGCACGCACATAGTGCTCGATGGTGTCGAGGGTGCGAATACCACCGCCAATTTGAATCGGCAGATCGGGGTAACGCGCAGCAATGGCTTTAACAACTTCGCCATTCACTGGTTGGCCTTCAAAAGCACCATTTAAGTCAACCAAGTGCAAGCGACGGCAACCCGCCTCAACCCACTTAGCAGCCATCTCCACTGGATCATTTGAAAAAACAGTAGAATCTTCCATACGCCCTTGGCGCAGTCGAACACAAGCACCATCTTTTAAATCAATCGCGGGAATAATCAGCATTAAATCAGCCTGCCTAAAGGTTAAGTCAATTAATCGACTCAGAACTGGACGCTACCAACGCCCGTCCCAAGCCACAAAATTTTGTAACAACTGTAAGCCGTTGCTATGGCTTTTTTCTGGATGAAACTGCACAGCAAAACGTGCGCCATCGGCTAACGCTGCGGCAAACTCAAGACCATACTGACAACTGCCCGCCACTTGTCGCGAGTTAGCAGCCTCTACATAGTAGCTATGAACAAAATAAAAACGCGCTTGATCGGAGATGTTGTGCCAGAGCGGATGATCTAAACGTTGTTCAACATTGTTCCACCCCATATGCGGCACTTTCAAGCGTTGCTCACCTTGATACAAAGCTGAGCCAAAGGCACGTACGCGTCCTGGAATCAAACCTAGACACTCCACGCCGCCGTTCTCTTCGCTGCTATCAAGCAAAGCTTGCATACCGACACAAATGCCAAGAAACGGTCGATCACTGCTGACCTCACGAATCACATCTAGCAACTCAAAGCGTACCATTTCTGCCATGCAGTCACGCATGGCACCGACACCGGGTAACACCACCCGATCAGCATCACGAATCACTTGTGCATCACTGGTAATCAGTACACGCGCTGAACCCACATGCTCCAGCGCTTTACCAACTGAATGCAAATTCCCCATTCCGTAATCAATTACGGCGATGGTTTGCATCACAGACTACCCTTGGTTGATGGCATACGGCCTTCCATACGCGGATCAACTTCCACCGCCATACGCAAGGCGCGGCCAAAGGCTTTGAACACAGTTTCAATCTGGTGGTGAGTGTTAGTACCGCGCAAATTATCAATATGCAAAGTGACTTGGGCGTGATTCACAAAGCCTTGGAAAAACTCTTGGAACAAATCCACATCAAAACCACCAACCACTGCGCGAGTAAAAGGTACGTGCATTTGCAAGCCCGGACGGCCAGAAAAGTCTAAAGCCACACGAGACAAGGCTTCGTCCATCGGCACATAAGAGTGCCCATAACGACGCAAGCCACGCTTATCACCTACTGCTTTAGCAAACGCCTGGCCAATGGTAATGCCAACATCTTCTACTGTGTGGTGATCATCAATGTGCAAATCACCGCTGCACTGCACATCCAAATCAATCAGACCATGACGTGCAACTTGATCCAGCATGTGTTCCAGAAACGGAACACCAATTGCAAAACGTCCCTCACCAGTGCCATCTAAGTTAATTGTGGCCTTAACTTGGGTCTCAAGGGTATTACGTTCAACAGAAACCTTACGCTCGGTCATGATTTACTCCACCGCTAAAAGCCGCATCATACGGCTGAGTTGACACATTAAACCGACATTATAGGCTTGCAACGGCTATGACCGCTACCGATAGACGTTTTTGAGCGGTACACTTATGCCTCAGATGTAGGAGTTTTTATCATGCCTGTTTACTTTGAAAGCGCTGAGCAACCCAGCACGCAAGACTTAGCCGACCTAGAAAAAATCTACTTAGATGCACCAGACTGGCTCATTCTGCCCTTTGCAAACGCAGCAGAGCTCATCAATCACGGGCTTAACCATAAGATTTTGGTAACTGCACGTTTTAATAGTCGTTTACTCGGTGCCGCTTTATTGGAGAAACAGGCTGAGCGCTGGCTGTTATCCCATTTGTGTGTACGCGAAATAACCCGCAAACGTGGCGTGGCCCGTCGCCTCCTCGATGAAGCGACTCGCTTAGCTGGCGAAGCAGGTCAGGTATTACAAGTTGTTATTCCTCCAGGTCAGCCCGAATTACAACAATTGGCAATACAAAAATCACTGGTTATTGCCAGTACCGTTTGATTACGGCGTATTACAGTATTTTAGTAGCCTGTTAGACTGCTCACTTAACTATTTAATCACTCATAAGGAAACAGCCCGTGAAATCTTTTAGCAAGCTTATCGGTCTGCTACTTCTAGGCCTGTTGCTATTGCTGATAGCAGCAGGATTTGCTCTGACTCATTTTTTTGATCCGAATGATTATAAAAATGAAATTCGTGATCTTGTACGCGAACATGCCAACCTTGAGCTGGAACTCAATGGCGATATTGGCTGGAGTATATTTCCATGGCTCGGTATAGAAATAACCGATGCCAAAGTCGCCAGCGCTCATACACCAGATGATCCCTTTGCTGACTTACGTTTGCTCGGCCTGTCTGTACAAGTGCTGCCACTCCTGCGCAAAGAAATCCAGATGAGCGATATTCGCATTGACGGCTTAAATCTTAACTTACACCGTAACGCCGCTGGTTTAGGCAACTGGGAATACATCGGCCAAGCACAAAGCTCAACGGTTGATGCAGCAGCTGAACAACACATACAGCAAACAAACACAGATAAGGCAACGAAATCGGAGCAAGCTGCACCCTTAGGCGCACCACTTAAGCTGGATATCAACAGCTTGATCATCAACGGCGCACGCATTGATTACCACGATGAACAAAGTGGCCAGCAATTTAATTTAGAAAGCGTACAGCTCACCACCGGTGCTATTCGTGGCGCAGAACCTATTGCCTTGAGAATCTCAGGTTTTTTAGGCAATGCTAAACCACTGATTCGCGCACGTATTGAACTCACTACCAAAGCAAGTATTGACCAGGTTCTACAACGCTTCTTGCTGGATGAGCTCACCCTATCAGGGGAGGTGGCCGGTGAGCCTTTAAATGGTAAAACTGCAAACTTCACCGTACGCGGTAACCTGCTATATGACCAAAGCGCACAGATTGCACGCTGGGATAACCTGAGACTGTCTGTTAACCAGCTCAAAGCACTGGGCGAGTTGCAAGTATCCGACTTGGACAATCGAGCTCAACTTAAAGGGGCGCTATCGATTGCTCCGGTTAACTTACAAGAGTTCCTCGGCGGCATCGGCGTTGAATTACCGCCCATGGCTGATAAAAAAGCCTTAAGCCACTTTGAATTCAATAGCCGCCTACACGGTACGCTAAACAGCTTATTGTTTAATGAAATGGCAATCAGCCTCGATCAAACTGCCTTAACCGGCAGCGTCGGGATTAAAAACTTCACTCAAGCCGCTCTCTACGCACACTTGCAAGGCGACCAATTGGATGCTGACCGCTATTTGCCACCCGTGCAGAAAAAAGCGCAGACAGAGCGGCAAGCCGAAGTTAAACAGCAAACCGAGCAAGCCGGTAGCAGTGGCACGACAGCACTCCCCGATGCACCATCCAAATCGGCATGGAGCACAGAGGCAGAGCTGCCGATAGAGCAATTAAGAGCGATCAATGCTGATGTCGAACTGGCGTTTAATGAACTCACGATCAGCAAATTCCCTATTACCCAAGCCAAGCTTAAACTCTTGGCTAAACAGGGCATGATCACTTTAGAAAACCTGCAAGGGAACCTGTTTGATGGTGAGTTTAAGACTCATGCGAGTCTCAATACTAAAGCTGAGCAGCCGGTTCTGACGCTCAAGCAAACCACACACAACATTCCTGTTGAAAAAATTCTGCAGACTCTAGAGCAAGAGGTCACCATCACCGGCTTGTTGGACCTTAATACGGATTTACATACCCGCGGCAATAGCCAACAAGACTGGGTCGATCATCTCAATGGTTCGTTAAATTTTGCATTATTCAAAGGCGTACTACCGGATGCTAACTTAGAGCGTCAGTTGTGTATTGGTATTGCCACCTTAAACCGCAAACAACTCGCCGCCAGCAGCGGCAAGCAAGACACCGCGTTCAACGATTTACGCGGTACTCTCAATATCCGCAATGGTATCGCCAGCAATCCTGATTTACGTGTAGCCATCCCCGGCCTCAGCGTTAAAGGCAAAGGCGATATCAACTTGCGAGTTCTGAGCCTTGATTACTCTCTCGGCATCATTATCGAAGGTGATACCCACCAAATGCCCGACCCTGCCTGCCAGATCAACAAGCGCTATGTAGGCCTCGAATGGCCAGTTCGCTGTCGTGGACCCTTGGAGCTGGGTGCGAAAGCCTGCCGTATTGATCAAGATGGCTTAGGCAAAATCGCAGCAACGCTGGCAGGTGAAAAACTCACGGAAAAACTTGATGAAAAGCTGGGTGACAAAGTCAGTCCTGAACTAAAAGACGCCTTAAAAGGACTTTTCAAGCGATGAGCCCAGACGCCTTTGGGCCTGCCGTGGTAGCTTGGCATCAACAGCATGGTCGTAAAGACCTGCCTTGGCAGAAAAATGCTTCGCCTTACCGCGTATGGATTTCCGAGATTATGCTGCAGCAAACGCAAGTCAGCACAGTCATGCAATACTTCGAGCGTTTTATGCAGGCGCTACCCAGTGTGCAAGCACTGGCCGCTGCACCGCTGGATGAAGTACTGCATCTCTGGACTGGTTTAGGCTATTACACTCGAGCACGTAATTTGCACAAAACTGCGCAACGGATCTGTACTGATTTCAATGGCGAATTTCCTCGCAGCGCTGAAGTTTTAGCCACTTTACCCGGTATTGGCCCTTCCACAGCAGGAGCAATTGCCAGCCTCAGCATGGGACTGCGCGCACCGATTCTGGATGGCAACGTTAAGCGTGTGCTAGCACGCTACAGCGCTGAAACCAGCTATCCGGGCACGAGCCAAGCCGCTAAACGCCTCTGGCAACTGTCTGAATTACTCACGCCACAGCAGGATGTGGCCCAGTACACTCAAGCGATGATGGATTTAGGCGCCACGCTATGCACACGCAAACAACCGGACTGCCAGCATTGCCCCGTGTTCAGCGGCTGCTTGGCTTATCAAAGCAACCGGCAACATGCCTTACCAACACCACGGCCACGCAAGGAGCTGCCTGTTAGGCATGTAGCGATGCCAATGCTAGCGAACCAAGACAACGCCATACTATTACAGCAGCGCCCCGCTGAAGGGCTCTGGGGCGGTCTGTGGAGCCTACCCGAACTCTCTGACATCAATGCAGTTACAGCATTGCTGCAGCACTACCAGCTCAATCCACAACAGCAACAGCGCCTCGAACCTCTACGCCATACCTTTAGCCATTTTCATTTAGACATTGAACCCTGGCTGATCCGCGTACAAAGCAGCTCGCTGCTCGCCGTAGCCGAAAACAATTGGCTCTGGTATAACCCACTCAATCCTCCGCGCTTAGGTTTAGCAGCCCCAATTAAGACGTTAATCAAGCGCGCACTTATTCAATTGCAACAGGAGATTTAACATGACTCGTATGATTATGTGCCGCAAACATCAAAAAGAACTCGCAGGTTTAGCCAACCCACCTTTTCCCGGTAGCAAAGGCCAAGATATTTACAATCATATTTCCCAGCAAGCATGGGATGAGTGGCAAGCCCACCAAACTATGATAATTAACGAGCGTCAATTGAATATGATGAACGCCGATGATCGTAAATTTATCATGGAGGAAATGGACAAATTCTTTGCTGGCGAAGACTTTGCCAAAGCAGAAGGTTACGTACCACCCAGCCAATAAATAATTATTTTCATAAAGATGCTTGACAGCAGGGCAATAAATCCCTTTAATAGCGCCCCGTTGAGCCCGGATAGCTCAGTCGGTAGAGCAGAGGATTGAAAATCCTCGTGTCGGCGGTTCGATTCCGTCTCCGGGCACCATATTTAAAAATGCTCATTCATCGAATGAGCATTTTTTTTGTCAAAAATTTATCCCACCATCTCCACAATCACATATCAATTTCAATTTCAATTAAGATGTGTTTGATTAATGTTAACTTACCTAGAACTTAAACCGTATATAGTGTGACCTATCTCTCACTTTGAGCTTGACGCACAAATGAAACCAGAGCGCGCCTTATTAAAGTATTTTTTCGTGTATGCAACGCTTGCAATAAGCTGGTTGCTGAGTACTTTTGCCTGGAGTTTCGCATCCAGTCAAACAGCGCAAAATGACACTCTAGGCCACCTGATCAATATTGCAGTCTTTGCTGCAGTATCAATGCTGTACTGGTTTATTGCACTGCAACGCCACAGCCAAGAAAAAAAACGTCAACAGGCCGATGCTACCCTTAGCCTTGAGCGTCTTAAGCTTGCTCTAGACGCTGCACAAGAAGCCTTGTGGGACTGGAGCCTTAACGAGCAACAAGAGGTATTTTTCTCAGCAACCTATTGTGCCAACCTAGGTTATACACAAGAAGAGTTTGGCGCCAATCAGCAAGCATGGCAAAGCCGTTTACTGCCTGAAGAGCGTGAACGTATTTACCGCACGGTAATGCGCTTTATTGCCGAAGGTGACGGCAACTATGACAGCACCTATCGCATGCTGCACAAAGATAACAGCCCGCGCTGGATACGCTCGCGCGGGCGCTTAATCAAAAACGCAGCAGGCGTACCGATACGTTTTATTGGTATTGCTCAAGACATTACCGCACAACGCGGTGCCGAGGAACGCTTAAAACAAGCCAATGCTGTTTTTGAGTCTACCCATGAAGGCATACTCATCACCGATCACACCAATACCATCGTGCATATCAACCCAGCTTTCAGCAACATTACTGGGTACAGTGCCGAAGAAGTCATTGGGCAAACCCCGCGTCTATTTAAGTCGGGTCGGCATACTTCAGAATTCTATAGGTCCTTGTGGACAACCTTAGAGTCAACCGATCAGTGGAGCGGTGAAATTTGGAATCGGCGGAAAAACGGTGAAGTTTTACCTCAATATCAAACTATTCGATTAATTCGTGATGAAAATGGTTTTATTTCTCATAACGTAGCGGTTTTTTCAGATATTTCAATTTTAAAAGACTCGCAGTCTGAACTGAACTACCTCTCGCATTACGACCCCTTGACCGGCTTAGCCAACCGCTCTCAGCTTTATGAGCGTTTAAAAAACATTTTACAAGCCGCCATCGAAGAACAAAAAAACTACTCGCTATTTTTAATCGATCTCGATCACTTTAAAAATATTAATGAGAGTTTAGGTCACAGCATAGGTGACCAGTTGCTACAAGCTGTGGCGCAACGCATTAGAAAAAGCATTCACAATAAGTGCACTCTCGCGCGTATTGGTGGTGATGAATTTGTGGTGATCAGCGAAGCTGATGGCACGCCAGAATCTGCAGCGTTGGCCGCACAACAGATCATCAAGGCCAGCAAAGAACCTTTTAACCTGAATAACAACCAACTCTTTATCAGCGCCAGTATCGGTATTTGTCTGTTTCCAAGAGCAGGTAACAGCGTAGAAGAAATCATGCGTAATGCGGATTCTGCACTGAGCAAGGCCAAGGCCAGTGGCCGCGAAACCTTTGCCTTTTACTCAATCGAGCTGACTGAACAAGCATTCCGACGGATTCGCCTTGCCAGTGAACTACGCCAAGCCTTAGACACCAATGAGCTGCAAGTCTATTACCAGCCTGTCTTTACAATGAATGAGCAAAAATTGGTGGGCTGTGAGGCGCTGGTGCGCTGGAACCATCCTGAGCGCGGTTTAATCGCACCCAATGATTTTATCCCGATTGCCGAAGAAAATGGCCTGATCAGCTCCATCGATGAATGGGTACTAGCGCATGCATGCGCGCAAATGCACATATGGCAAACGTCTGCTTTGCATCTGAAGTTTGTCGCAGTTAACCTCTCAAGTCGTTCATTATCCAATCAAAAACTTGCGCAAACAATAGCCAAAGTATTAGAAAGTACGCAGATTTCCGCACAGCATCTTGAGCTTGAAGTGACAGAAAGTGCAGTAATGGAAAACCCAAAGAACGCAGATAAGATTCTTCAAGAACTACGCCAACTGGGCGTACGTTTAGCCATTGATGATTTTGGTACAGGTTATTCATCCTTGTCACGCTTAAAATCTTTACCTGTGCACAAGCTAAAAATTGATCAAAGTTTTATCAGTAACTTACCAACCGGTATCGAGGATGTCGCGATTGCTCGCGCTATTATCGCGCTAGGCAGCAGTATCGGCCTTGAAGTACAAGCGGAAGGTATCGAGACAGCCGATCAAATGCGCTTCTTACAGCAACAAAACTGCCCATTAGGCCAAGGCTATTGGTTTGGTCGTCCGATGCCAGCTGAAGCCTTTACCGAGCTCTTAATAGAAAATACTCCTGCTAAAGTTGAGCTGAAGTAAATCCTCAGTTAAACGGAGCAAGCAGAGTGCTCTAGAGCGTCACAAAACTTAAAAAGAACAACATAAAGAATGGCGCGGCCACTGTGAGAATTAAACCACTGATGATTGCTGTCGGCACATATTCGTAGTTACAGGCTTTGCGCACAAAGGGTAGAGTGGTATCCATAGCCGTTGCGCCACACACACCGATACTGCTATTGGCATAGTTGCGGCCCAGTAAAAATACCACACTGAGGCCAATCAACTCGCGCATTAAGTCATTTAATAAAGCCACACTGGCGTAGGCATCACCCAAATATTGCCCTGCCAATGCTCCAGACAAACTAAACCAACCAAAACCGCTACTCAGCGCCAGCGCGACCGCTAATTGTTCCCCCGTGACAAGACTGATCAACACCCCAGCGATCATCGAGCCAATCATGACTAAACATGGAATCAGCAACACGCGCGGCGCCAACCATGAACGACTAATAGATACTTGCGCTAAATCCAAACCAATCAACAGCAGTAACACATACAGCCAGTAGGAAATATTAAAGACCACCATACCCAGTTGATTTTCATGCCAGTGTAAGCGGTAAAAAAATGCCCCAAGTAATACTAGGCTAAATGCAATTAAACACTCTTTTATCGGATACCAAAGCGCAGCCCAAGAGCTCGGCTCCTTATCCTCAGCCAACGGTTTGCGGTTAAATGGCATAATCAGCAAGAACACCACAACACTGATGGTGAAGGCATAGATTGCGGCATGCTTCAGAATGCTTAACCCTGCTGCCAGCGAACTAAAGGCCTCACCTGACTCTAAGCCAATTACAAATAGAATAATCCATACCACTGGGGTTATACGCTTAACTGCACTGTGTACAATAAATTTAGGTAACACTTTACCTAGGCCATAACCGCCCACTAAAAAAAGCAAGATGGGCACCACAGAAGATAAAATGTTGTATAAAACAGCAGTCACGGACAGCCTCTTACGATCAGAAAAATAGATATGAATTGAGTGGCGCCTAGTCTAGAGCATTGATCCTTTGAAAGGGTGTAACCCACTCAGTTATTTCTTGATACTTCAGCCTCGGCGCTGCACCAGCATACTTACTGAGCACATCACCGCGCAGGCATAACAGATTCTGCTTTATCAGTCAGCAACAACTCGTTTAAGCTGGCAAGCTTGTAAATCTACAGGCCACATCAGAATGAGTCGCACTGCGCGCAACGCCCTATTATTAATGATTGGCAGCTCTCTTGTATTAGCGCTGTCGTTAGGCATTCGCCATGCTTTCGGTTTATTTTTACAGCCGATGAGTAACGAGTTTGGCTGGGGCCGTGAAATCTTCGCTTTTGCTATTGCCCTGCAAAATTTAATCTGGGGCGTGCTACAACCTTTCGTTGGTGCTTTTGCCGACCGTTACGGAGTGAAGCGCACAGTATTTATCAGCGCCCTCGCCTACACCTTAGGCTTGCTGTTAATGGCCTCAGCCAACACACCTTCGACGTTATTTCTCAGCGCTGGTGTCCTGATTGGTTTTGGTTTATCGGGCACCTCATTTTCCGTGTTACTGTCCGCTGTTGGGCGCTCTGTGGCCCCCGAGAAACGCAGCATGGCGATGGGTATTGCCAGCGCCGCAGGTTCATTCGGACAATTTGTGATGTTACCGGGCACCTTAGGCTTACTGGAAATTTTTGGCTGGTCAGTTGCACTGCTGGTCTGTGCAGGACTGATTGCTCTGTTGCTACCCTTAGCATTTATGCTCAAAGAAGATCTGCACAGCAGCAGCGACTGCACAGATAAGCTACCGATTAAAACTGTGTTAAAGCAGGTTGCTGGCCATGGCGATTTTTGGCTGTTGTCTTTAGGCTTTTTTGTCTGCGGTTTTCAGGTGGTGTTTATTGGTATCCACATCCCCGCCTACTTGGTCGATCAGCATCTACCCGCACAGGCTGGCACGACGGTGTTAGCCTTAGTCGGACTCTTTAATATTGCAGGGACTTGGTGTGCAGGCTGGCTTGGCGGGCATTATTCAAAACCGCACTTACTTGCTGGGTTATACTTTTTGCGCGCGATTGCCATTACCTTGTTCTTTTATCTGCCACTTAGTGAGTTCTCCGCCTATGCCTTTGCTGTGGCAATGGGCTTACTCTGGCTGTCCACGGTACCGCTGACCAACGGCACCATTGCTACGATGTTTGGTGTACGGCATTTATCTATGCTGGCGGGGATAGTATTTTTATTCCACCAAGTGGGCTCATTTTTAGGCGGCTGGCTGGGCGGTTTAGTCTATGACCAAACCGGTAGTTATTCGTTAGTCTGGCAACTCTCGATTGTTTTAAGCGTAATGGCGGCGCTGCTAAATTTGCCCATTCGCGAGCGTTTTATCAGCTTCACTACCGCGCATAAAAGTGTTTAGCAGGAGAAAGCATGACGAAAAAATATCTGTATATCACTGCTGCAGTTTTAGCACTGGGCACAGTGCTGGTCGCGGCGTGGTGGGGCTGGTCGCAAGCAGGGCTCGCGGTATTGCAACTGGATATGGGTGTTTGTTAATCAGCCGGATGGCCCAAACCACAGGCGCAACTGTTGTTATTCCAATGTAATACAGCGCGGCCACTGAGATGCCGCGCTAAGTGGCGGTTAAAATAGCTGGCTAAATTAAAAATCGCCCCACAACTGCTGCGCGACACTTAATGCCACCACCGGCGCGGTTTCGGTGCGCAACACCCGTGGGCCTAAGCGCGCGGGCTGAAAATCATACTGCCCGGCCTGCGCCACTTCTGCTTCAGTTAAGCCACCTTCGGGGCCGATTAAAAAGGCTAAAGTACTGGGTGCGTTATGTTGGCTTAACGGCTGCGCCACCGGATGCAAAACCAACTTCAAATCAGCTTGCACACGGGCTTGCCAGTCTTTAAGTTGTTGCGGTGCATGCACTACAGGTACTTTAGAGCGCCCACACTGCTCACAGGCGCTGATGGCAATCTGCTGCCAATGCTCTAGGCGTTTCTGCGCGCGCTCATCGTTTAAGCGCACCTCACAGCGCTCAGTGAACAAGGGGGTAATTTCTGCCACACCCAGTTCAGTGGCTTTTTGAATCGCCCAATCCATACGTTCGCCACGGGATAATCCTTGGCCTAAATGTATATGCAAGGATGATTCGGCAAGGCCGTCGAAGCGCTCCAGCAGATCCACCTGCACCGCCTTCTTAGTGACGCGGCTCAAGCGACCGCGATACTCTTGGCCACTGCCATCAAAGAGTTGCACTGCCGCGCCCACAGTTAAACGCAGCACCCGACTGAGGTAGTGCGCTTGCGCCTCAGGTAACTCATAGACAGCCAACGCCAAAGGCCCAGCAACAAAAAAACGCGGTAGCGACATCATTCAACTCCAGGCATTAAAAAACCACGCTATGGTGCGTGGTTTTTTATAGAGCGTCTAGCCGTTAATCGCGCGTTGCACGATCAATGCCTTCAGTGGCCACTTCGGCCAGCCAATCAATTTGCTCAGGGGTGATCACATAAGGTGGAATAAAGTACACCACATTGCCTAATGGGCGCAGTAAGGCACCTTTGGCCATGGCATGCTCAAACACCTTCAGCCCACGGCGTTCTTGCCAAGCAAAGGGTTCTTTAGTGGCTTTATCTTTAACCATTTCAATGGCCAGCACCATGCCGGTCTGACGCACTTCAGCCACATGTGGATGATCCTTAAGGTGCTCAGTAGCCTCGCCCATATGTTTGGCTAATATTTTGTTATTCTCAATCACATTGTCTTGGGCAAAAATATCTAAAGTGGCCAAGGCCGCAGCGCAAGCCAGTGGATTACCGGTGTAGGTATGCGAATGTAAAAAGGCGCGCATTCTATCGTATTCAGCGTAGAAAGCCTGATACACATCTTCAGTGGTCATAATCGCCGCCATGGGCAAATAACCACCGGTCAAAGCTTTGGATAAAATCATAAAGTCCGGGGTGATATTGGCCTGCTCACAAGCAAACATACTCCCGGTGCGGCCAAAACCCATGGCAATTTCATCAACAATCAAATGCACACCATACTCATCACAGGCTTCACGCAGTAAAGTCAAATAGATCGGATGGTACATGCGCATACCGCCTGCGCCTTGCACCAGCGGCTCTAAAATCACTGCGGATAACTCCGCGTGATGCTCAGCCAGCGTCTGACGCATAGGCTCAAACATTAAGCGTGAATGCGCTTCCCAACTCACCCCTTCTGGGCGGTGGTAGCAGTCCGGACTGGGCACTTTAATGCAGTCCATCAGCAAAGCTTTATAGGTTTCAGTAAATAGCGCGACATCGCCCACGGCCAAAGTCGCCAAGGTTTCACCGTGGTAACCGTTGCTGATGGTGGCAAAACGTTTTTTGTTTGGCTGATCATGATTGAGCCAATAGTGATGGCTCATTTTCAGTGCCACTTCAATACCGGAGGAGCCATTATCGGCATAGAACACGCGCTCTAAACCCTGCGGCGTCATCGCCACTAAACGCTCTGACAACTCAATCACTGGCGCATGGCTAAAACCAGCGAGCATCACATGCTCAAGCTGATCCAATTGCTGTTTAATCCGATCATTGATCCGTGGATTGCAGTGGCCAAATATATTGGTCCACCAAGAACTCACCGCATCTAAATAGCGGTTACCATCAAAATCTTCCAGCCAAATACCCTCAGCACGACGAATCGGCACAATAGGCAAGGTTTCATGGTCTTTCATTTGTGTGCAGGGATGCCAAAGTACGGCTAAATCGCGCTGCATCCATTGATCATTTGAACTCAAGTGTTTGCTCCCATTTATCGACGATTTAGCCTATCAGATGCACCCCTCTCTGACAGGAAAACCTGTTTTATTCTTGTTTAGGCTCAGGCGTACAACTCAATTGCAACTGTAAGCGATGACGTTCACCCGCTGCCAGCAGTAGATGGTCATCCAACACATTAGCGGTTTCAATACAGAGCATCTGCTGCCACGCCTCTTTAGCAAAACCGCTGAGATTTTCTGCTTTAGCCGTCCACGGATTCCAGACAATCGCCGAGCGTGAGCCTTGGCTGCGCAAATGAATGCGCCGCTGCCAGCCGCGATCAATGATCTGCAGATGCTCAGGCACCTGAGTGTAAATACGATCGGTTTCACCGCTAAAGGTTAGCGCGCCCGCTTGCTCACGTAACTGCCATTGCGCAAGGGTTTCATAATAAGGGCAGCCGGCTAGGCCCTCGACTGCAACCTTGTGGATATCACTCACAGCAAAATAGCTGTGCAGCGCCTGACTGATAGCCAATGGCTGGCTGCCTAAATTGTGATTGCCCAGCACTAGGGTTAGGCGCTCATTGAGCTCGATATGCAAATGCAACCTCGCCGCCTGCGGCCAACCGGCCAAGCCTTGACTGGCATCCAACTGCAGACTTAATTGCACACCCTGACTGTCGGCGCTGCTGTGCAGCAACTGCCACTCTAAAGTGCGCGCTAAGCCATGAAAAGGTACAGCGCCAGTGGTGGTTTTTTGTACCGCCTCTGGATTGCGTTGCAGATCGCCAAACCAAGGCCAACAGAGCGGCACGCCACCACGCACGCTTTGTCCCTGCTGATATTCGGCACAATCACTGAGCCAAATCAGCGGCGGCTGCTCAATATCAGGAAAATAACTGAGGATTTGCCCGCCTTGCGCACAGATATCCAGTTGCGCTGAACCAAAACGTAAACGCCAGCCAGGCAAGCCAGAAAAATCCATTGGTGTTATCGAATGCTGCATCTTCAGTTCCCCTGCCCGATCAACTTAATTGCCACCATACAACTGATTGGGCAGCCAGGTAATAAGCTCTGGCCACACATAAGCAATCACCAACATGCTCAGCTGAATCCCAATAAAAGGTAAAACGCCACGGTAAATCGTGGTGGTCGGCACAGACGCAGGAGTAACGCTGCGTAAATAGAACAAAGAAAAGCCAAACGGCGGGGTTAAAAATGAGGTTTGCAGATTTAAAGCAATCATCACTCCAAGCCACACCGGATCTAAACCCATCGACAGCAACACTGGGCCAACAATGGGCACCACCACAAAGATGATTTCAATAAAGTCGAGAATAAAGCCCAACAAGAAAATCACCAGCATCACCAAGAAGAAAGCACCCAGGACGCCGCCAGGCAATTGCGCAAACACATTCTCAATCATCACATCGCCGCCAAAGCCGCGAAAGACCAGAGAAAAAAGTGAGGCGCCAATTAAAATCATAAACACCATAGCGCTGATTTCAGCGGTGCCATGCGAGACTTCACGTAAGCGGGCAAGGTTGAACTGACCTTTCACCAAGGCCAAGATTAATGCACCTATAGCACCCAAAGCAGCCGCTTCTGTTGGCGTGGCGACACCGGCTAAAATTGAGCCCAATACCGAACCCATCAAGACCAAAGGCGGCAGCAAAGCTTTAAATAAACGGCCCCACTCTATCGGTCCTAAAGCCTCTTGCGGTAAGGCAGGCAGTTTTTTTGGCTGAGTCATCGCCACAAAAATCAAATAGGCAATGTACATGCCCACCAGCAAGACACCGGGCAACAAAGCCCCCATAAATAAGTCGCCGACAGACACGGTTTTCGGAGTAAACACACCCATGCGAATTTGCGCTTGTTGATAGGCACTGGAGAGCACATCGCCGAGCAGCACTAAAATAATCGACGGCGGAATCACTTGCCCTAGGGTGCCAGTCGCGGCCAAAGTACCAGTGGCCACGGCCGGATCATAGCCACGACGCAGCATGGTTGGCAGCGCCAGCAAACCTAAGGTCACTACAGTGGCGCCAACCACACCGGTACTGGCGGCCAATAAGGCACCCACCACACACACGGAAATCGCCAAACCACCGCGCAAGGTGCCAAATAGGCGCGACATGGACTCCAATAAGTCTTCCGCCACCCGCGATTTTTCCAGCATCACCCCCATAAAGACAAACAAGGGCACTGCCAGCAGGGTTTGGTTGTTCATAATGCCGAATAAACGGTTAGGCAAGGCCTGCAAAAAGACCGGATCAAACACACCGCTCAACATGCCAATCACGGCAAACAACAGGGACACACCACCGAGGACAAAGGCCACCGGATAGCCCATCACCAACGTCAGGCAAATAGTGATAAATAAGGCAATCGCCAGTACTTCAGTCATGCTGCATATCCTTAACCGCACGTGGCGTGCACAATTGCTGGATCAATAAAACTAAGTCGGCGCACGCCTGCAGCAATAAGCTGCCCACCAAAAGTAAAATAATACTTTTTTGCACATACATAAAACCTAAGCCGCCAGTCTCGCCGGAGGTTTCATGCATCGCCCAAGAGCTGGCCACATAACCCCAGCTGTTCCAACCTAAAAACAAACACATCGGCAGCAGCAACAACAGATGACCACTGCTATCCACTAAAGCTTTTTTGCGCGCAGAAAAATTTTGGTAAAAGATATCCACACGCACATGTGCGCCACGCTGCAGCGCCCACGCCGCGGTACCCATAAAGGTCAGCGCATGGGCATACATCACCGCTTCTTGCAGCGCCGTAGCGCCAATCCCAAAGGCATAGCGCAAGACCACCACACAGGCGGTGCCCAGCACCAGAAATAAGGTCAGCCACGCACAGGCTCGGCCCAACGCAGCATTGGCAGCCTGAATCCACGTAGCAATACGCACCGGCCAAGAGAATAAGGACATAAGAAAGCTTCTAAAACTAAGTGAGTTGCTAATTGTAGGGGCTGTGCACAAAATTGACCATGTACATCTTATCCACCTCTGACGTGCATGGTGCTGTGGATAAGCTGGGGAGACTTAGCCATAAGCCATATCTGACGGGGCTTACAAAGGACTGCTTAATAAACGTACAGTTCTTAAAAACTGTGGGGGTGTGGGTACCTGTTCAGTCTCTCTGTAGGCCTCGCTAGCCATGTGCTTTCTTGTTATTTGATCAGTTCATCACCTTCCCGACGCAGCATTATCAGGTGCGCTCATAATTCGCAGATTAATTGTACACAAAGGCATGGGATGGTGCTGTGGATAACCTGTTCATCTATGTTTATAAAGCACGGTACATAAGCGTTACAGCTTACTGGTTGTTTTTTAATCAGCAGACAAATACTGCGTTGACAAGACATTAAAGGTCAGTGTGCGAGACACCTCCAGTCTAAGATACTGGCGTTACAAAACCATTGACAGCCTGCTGTCCTCACCTAACAATGTCTATAAACCGCCTTAAATTTGCGCTAACAACGGATGTACACCATGTCACCACTCGTACTGACAATAATTGGAGCTGCCACCATTGCTGTAGCCCTATGGGGACTATTGCGTGGCAGAATCATTGCTGGTGCGCGCGGGCTCAAAAGCAACTATTACTATAGAGATGACAATCCCTTTAGTTTTTATGGCTTTGTATTGATTTATCTCTCGATTGGTTCATTTATTCTCTATCAATCCCTGTACTAAAGATCTAAGTACTGCTCGCGCTTAATGGGGTCTTTTACAGTTATCCACCTTGGCCGTGCATGAGCCTGTGGATAAGCTGGGGAGAGCTCGCGCTAAGTGAGACAGTCAGTGCCTTAGCGGCTACTGCTCAGAAAACAACCAGCTTATTTAAAGTATCCACAAACACACTGTACCAACCTGTGGATAACATGTGCGTATACTCTGTAACCTATTGTTTTATAAGCCCTACAGCCTGTTGATTACTTTTCAGGCAGCGCCTTAGCGCCACGCTTTAAAACCCGCAAAGCATCCCAACTGTACACAGCCAAGGCTGCCCAGATAAAACCAAAGAAGATAAATGAGTGCGCAGCAAACGGCTCGTTAAACACCAACACTGCCAGTAACAATAGCACCGTAGGCGTGATGTACTGCAAAAACGCTAGAGATGCATAAGGCAGATTTTTTGCAGCCTCGTTAAAACACAATAGTGGTAGCAAGGTGACAGGTCCGGCAGCGGCCAGCCAAAACATCTGCGCACTGCCGAAAAACTCACTTTGCATGCTGCTGGCTTGTGGATTAAACCACAGCCACGTCAACGCCACGGGCACCAGCATCCATGTTTCCACGGTCAATCCGGGCAAAGCAGCAACCGGCGCTTGCTTACGGATCAGTCCATAAAAACCAAAGGAAAACGCCAGCGCCAAAGAAATCCATGGCACCTTACCTAAGCTCCAGACTTGCAGTCCAACGCCAATCGCCGCTAAAGCAATCGCCAGCCACTGCAAACGCCGTAAACGTTCACGTAAAAACAGCATGGCCAGCAAGACATTCACTAAAGGATTGATGTAATAGCCTAAGCTGGCTTCCACCATACGGTCATAATGTACCGCCCAAACATAAATCAGCCAGTTACAAGCAATCAGTGTGCCTGAAGCAGCTAATACGAGAAAACGTTTGGGATGGTTGTAGAGTTCTTGCCACCAACCTCGGTGCCGCCAAATCAACAATAAGCCAATGCTAAATAGCGCTGACCAGATCACGCGGTGCACGATTACCTCTTCGGCCGGAATACCGTCTAAGGTTTTAAAGTACAGTGGAAACATGCCCCATACGCTATACGCCAAGAGGCCCAATATATAACCGCGGCGCGGGTTGGGAGTAAAACTCATATTTGTTAGCCAGCTAACTAAAGATTTGGTTTATTTTAGTCGGCACAGAGGACGACTGTCTTGCCTGTCACTAAAAAAGCTTTAAATACGGTTCATCTAAGGCAGCACGTTGCTCACGTAAAATTAAAATCTGTTCGCCCCAGTAGCGTTCGGTACCAAACCAAGGAAAACTTTGCGGGAATGCCGGATCATCCCAGCGTTGCGCCAACCATGCACTGTAGTGCAGTAAACGCAAGGCACGTAAACCTTCTATTAATGGTAGCTCACGTGGCGAGAAATCATAAAACTCTTGATAGCCGTCGACTAACTCTGACAGTTGCGATAAGCGCTCTTGGTAACTACCAGCCAACATCATCCATAAATCTTGAATTGCTGGTCCCATGCGGCAATCGTCTAAATCGACCATAAAAAAACTTTCATCACGACACAATAAGTTGCCAGGATGGCAATCACCATGCACACGTATCGCGGTGTAAGGATGCTCGGCAAATAAGACATCAACCTTAATGAGTAAATCACTTACCACAGACTCCCAAGCCGGTCTTAAACTTTTCGGCACATGCTCACCGCTGCACAAACGTGCGAAGGATGCATGCCCATAGGTCGCGACATTGAGTTCTGGGCGCTCAATAAAGGACTTACTGGCACCCACAGCATGCAGTCGACCGAGCAACTGACCCAGCCGATACAACTGATCTAAATTACCTGGCTCTGGCGCACGGCCACCGCGACGTTCAAACAGGGCAAAACGAAAACCAGCATGCGTAAATAAACTCTGCCCACTGTGTTGCATGGGTGCAACCAAAGGCACATCGCAGTCTGCTAGCTCAAAGGAAAAGGCGTGTTCTTCGAGGACCTGCGCATCAGTCCAGCGTTCGGGGCGATAAAACTTGGCAATCAGTGGGGTTTTATCTTCAATCCCCACTTGATAGACGCGGTTCTCATAGCTATTAAGTGCCAGTACACGCGCATCACTTAAAAAGCCTAAGCTTTCGACCGCATCTAAAACTAAATCTGGGGTCAACGCAGCAAACGGATGAGCAGACATGGCGAGCTCCTTAACTTGAATCACGCAGTGTAACAGGCTCCCCATAAAACGCCGCACTGCTTAACGGCTAACCTAGAAAAAAATTCTAGCTACGCACGGCCTGATTGCCTGGCAATTAACAACCAAATAATGCAGCGTTTAATAAGCCCTAAAAGTCTGCCGCCTGTATGCGCGTCATCTCGACACAAGCACCCATGCTTCAGTTCGCTCTATAATAGACAGCATCCTGCCGATCATACGCAGATTCAAATAGTATTAAGGACGTTTTATGTCATATCTAAACAAAGGCCGAACGCTGCTTTTAAGCATTATAGGCATTGTCTTTGCTGTGCTGATTGGCTTACTGGCCGGCAACTACCTCAATACTGATAATGACGCTGCGCAAGCGATACGCGAAGCGGGCATTATTGTTTTGCCAACCAGCCGTGAACTGCCAGCCCTGCAATTGACCCGCACTGACGGCGCCCTACAGGATACTCAAAAACTAACAGGACAATGGAGTTTGGTGTTTTTTGGCTATACCTTTTGCCCAGATATTTGCCCAACCACTTTGGCCGAGTTGCGCCAGCTGAAAAAACTACTGCCAGAAGATGCAAAAAACAATCTACAAATCTTAATGGTCAGTGTTGATCCCTTCCGTGACAGCACAGAACAGCTCAAATTGTATTTACAGTATTTTGATCCTGAGTTTGTTGGTTTAACTGGCGAGCTAACAGACATCCAAACCTTGAGCAACGCACTGAGTATTCCCTTTATTCCAGGCGATACTAGCAAACCCCGTTATACCGTTGACCACAGCGGAAACTTAGCCATTATCAGCCCTGATGGACGTCAACATGGTTTCCTACGCGCACCGTTGGATATAGCGAAAATTGCTGAACAACTGCCCAAGGTTATGGCGCCATAAAATAGGGAATCAGTAAGGTAGCGGCAATGATTAAGCTCATTGCCAGCGGCCAGCCATACATAATCACTCGCCAGCGGGTCTGGGTATGACGCAATTCCATAAAACCATCAATAATCAAACCTGATTTGATGATTGCCACGAGTAATACGGCAGCCACTTGACTGGCCAAGGTCATTGCATTGGCTCCAAAATACACGGTTGCTGCAGTCGCCACGACCAATGCCAGCCAGCAAAAAATCAACACTTTAGTATTTGACATCGCGTTGCCCTACCCCAACAAATACACAAGTGGAAAGATAATCACCCAGGCCAAGTCAATCATGTGCCAATACATTACGCCAGACTCCATACCGCTGCGATTCTGCGCATCAAAACCCAAGCGGAAACAACGCCAGCCTAAAAACGCTAAAACCAATAAGCCTAGCCATACATGCAAAAAGTGAAACAGTGTCAGCAACCAGTACAAGGTGAAAAACATATTGTATTCAAGATCAAAGCCCGCATTGGCGAGATGCGTATATTCACTAAACTTGAGCACCACATACACCATCGCTGAAGCAATTGCTGCAACAATCAATACTGCAGCTTGCCGTGCCTTATTAACCCGCACGCGCTCTACCGCCAGCGCAGCTAAAAACCCAGATGACAATAACCCCACAGTCATGGCAAAGCCGGTGGATGGATCAAGTTCTGCACGACCCGCTGCAAAAAGTTCAGGATAGAGCATTTGCGTGACACTAAAAGCAAGAATAAACAAAGTGAAAGCTGCCAACTCAGCAAGGATAAAAATCCACATGGCTAAGTCACCCGGCAGTGCCTGTGTTGTATCTTTTTTACTCAAAGTGGACATCAACTACATCCATTAAGGCTGCCACAGTTTGTGAGTCATCGCTCAGCGGTTCGGCCAAACAAGCTAAACAGGCTTCACGCACCGGCATTCCCGCTTTGATCATGCGTGCAGCAAAAATCAACAAGCGCGTAGAAGCCACTTCTTCAAGATCATGGTTCTCTAAGCGGCGCAACGCTTGGCCTAAGCGAACGATTTGTGCAGCAAGCTTGGCATCTACACCTGCCTCGATTTCAACAATCTTCTGTTCTTCTGCAGCGTTTGGATAATCAAAACGCAACGCCACAAAACGCTGACGCGTACTGGGCTTCATGCCTTTGAGTAAATTTTGATAACCGGGGTTATAGGAGACCACTAACATAAAGCTAGGCCCCGCTTTAATCGCTTCACCGGTGCGCTCTAAAAATAATTCACGGCGATCATCAGCTAATGGGTGCAAAACCACTGCGGTATCTTGACGCGCCTCGACCACTTCATCTAAATAGCAAATACCACCCTCGCGCACCGCTCGGGTCAGCGGGCCATCTTGCCACCATGTCCCTTCTGAGCCAATCAAATGACGGCCCACTAAGTCAGCCGCACTCAGGTCATCGTGACACGCAACGGTATACAACGGCAGATTCAAACGGTGTGCCATATGCTGGACAAACCGGGTTTTACCGCAGCCTGTCGGCCCCTTAATTAAAACCGGCATGCCGTGTTGCCAAGCTTGACGAAAGACTACTTCCTCATTGCCCAGCGACTGATAATATGGTTCCTCAGGACTTAGCAGTGCTTCTTGATTCAGGCTTGGATTCACTTTTATACCCTACTGATTAACTTGGTTATGCTTACGGTAACTGCCTTAGAGACGCCTTCTCAACTGCTTAGAGAGTGATTCTTGATTGCCGTCAAGCGCAATGTTAACACCTATAGTTAGGATGTGAATGTACACACGAATTACCCGGGATATGCCAAACAATCACTCAACGAGAAATCAGAATGGCTATACAACTCAAACAAACCACAGGTTTAACTAAGAGTGAAGTCATTCAAAGGAGATCAACTTATGTCTAACAAAGGCAAACCACTTCTGGCGGGTATCGTGGCCGCCATGTCTATGTCGTTATTGAGCTTTTCAATAGCACACGCTGCAGCAAACCCTGAAGAAGCAGAAGCCGCTTACAAAGGCGCTGCTTCAGCTGTTGATCCAGCTAGCGTAAAAACCATACGTACAGCAGGTGCACCTGATCTCTCTGATACTGAGTTTGAGATGGCTAAGGAAATTTACTTTCAACGTTGCGCAGGTTGCCACGGCGTATTACGTAAAGGTGCTACCGGTAAACCTCTGACACCAGATATTACCCAAGAGCGCGGCCAAGCCTACCTTGAAGCGTTGATTACCTACGGTTCGCCAGCAGGTATGCCAAACTGGGGTACATCAGAAGAGCTCACTAAAGAGCAAATCACTTTGATGGCCAATTACATTCAGCACACGCCACCAACTCCACCAGAGTGGGGCATGACTGAAATGAAAAACTCTTGGAAGGTCATGGTTAAGCCAGAAGACCGTCCAACCAAGCAAATGAACGACCTCAAACTGTCCAATATTTTCTCAGTCACCCTACGTGACGACGGTAAAATTGCACTGATTGATGGCGATACCAAAAAAATCATCAAAACTATTGAAACAGGCTACGCGGTGCACATTTCGCGCATGTCAGCGTCTGGTCGCTACTTGCTGGTGATCGGTCGTGACGCACGCATCGACATGATCGACTTGTGGATGAAAGATCCTTCGATTGTTGCAGAAATCAAAGTGGGTATCGAAGCGCGTTCAGTCGAAACCTCTAAGTTTGCTGGCTACGAAGACAAATACACCATTGCTGGCGCGTACTGGCCACCACAGTACACCATCATGGATGGTGAGACGCTTGAGCCGTTACAAATCGTTTCAACCCGCGGCATGACTGTTGGTACTCAAGAGTACCACCCAGAGCCTCGCGTTGCGGCAATCATTGCCTCGCACGAACACCCTGAGTTTATTGTCAACGTTAAAGAAACTGGTCGTATCTTACTGGTCAACTACGAAGACATTGATAACCTCACCACAACAAGTATTGGTGCATCACTGTTCTTACACGATGGTGGCTGGGACAGCACACACCGTTACTTTATGACAGCAGCCAACAACTCGAATCAAGTTGCGGTAATCGACTCGAAAGAGCGTACGCTCACTGCTTTGGTTGATGTGGGTAAAATCCCTCACCCAGGTCGTGGTGCTAACTTTGTTCACCCAGAGTTCGGTCCAGTATGGGCAACCAGTCACTTAGGTGATGAAACTATTTCCTTGATTGGTACAGATCCAATTAATCACCCTGACCAAGCTTGGAAAGTTGTTTCAACGCTGAAAGGCCAAGGTGGTGGTTCGCTGTTTATTAAAACTCACCCGAAATCCACTAACCTATACCTAGACACCACCTTTAACCCAGATGAAAAAATCAGCCAATCAGCTGCTGTATTTGACATCACAAACTTGGATGCAGGCTACAAGGTACTACCTATCGCTGACTGGGCTGACATCGACGGTGGTGTAAAACGTGTATTACAACCTGAGTACAACGAAGCCGGTGATGAAGTGTGGTTCTCGGTTTGGAGCCAACAAGACGAAGTCTCAGCCATCGTAGTCGTTGATGATAAGACGTTAAAACTGAAAAAAGTGATCAAAGACAAGCGTTTGATCACTCCGACCGGTAAATTCAACGTCAACAATACTCAACACGACGTGTACTGAGTACAATAGGATGAGTCGTGAGTCGCGTGCGGCTCATCCGTTACTAGCCTTGAGGAATACTTAATGAAAAAGATTCTAATTCCAATGTTTGCCCTAGGTGCTGCCTTTGCTATGCAACCAGCTTTAGCAACCGACGGTGAAACACTATTCAAAAGCAAGCCATGCGTTGCCTGCCACACTGTAGACAGCAAAATGGTTGGCCCTTCTTTGAAAGAAGTTGCCGCTAAAAATGCTGATGTTGAAGGCGCAGTTGATACACTGGCTTTACACATCAAAGAAGGTAGTGCAGGCGTTTGGGGTCCAATCCCAATGCCAGCTAACGCGGTAACCGAAGAAGAAGCGAAGATTCTCGCTGAATGGGTTTTAAGCCTTAAGTAACACCCCTAGGAGTGCCGCATGACAGTCACCAAAATAGCTTCACAGTTTTTTGGAGTCATCATGATGTCACTCCTTCCCCTTTCCTTGAGTGTGGCTGCGCCATTATCTACTGAGCGCCAAGCGACACTTGAACACCTGTTAATTCAAGACTGTGGTTCCTGCCACGGCTTGCGCATGACCGGCGGTCTCGGTCCAGCCCTGACCCCGCAACTACTTGCTGATAAATCCCGTGAGAGTTTAATTGCTACCGTTATGTACGGTCGCCCGGGCACAGCTATGCCTCCATGGGATGCTTTGCTCAATGAGCAAGAAGCGGCCTGGATGATTGATCGTTTGTTACAAGGAGTCACCCCATGATGCGTCGCATTGGTACTGTTGTTCTCGCAGGCTTATTAACCGCTTGCGCTGGACAACCCAGCACTCAGTTACGCGGTACAGGTGACTTAGGTATTGTCATTGAGCGCGCCGCTGGCAGTGTGCAAATTGTTGAGCACAGCCACAACACCACGCTAGCCCGCGTTGAAGGCTTAGGTGACTTATCCCATGCCTCAGTGGTGTTTTCCCGTGATGCGCGCTTTGCTTATGTATTTGGCCGTGATGGCGGTTTAACCAAAGTCGATATGCTGACCGCGAAAATTGATAAACGCATTATTCAGGGTGGTAATAGTATTGGCGGAGCCATCAGTCAAGATGGTCGCTTAATTGCCGTGGGTAACTACGAGCCCGGCGGCGTTAAAGTCTTTGATGCCGATACTTTAGAACTGGTTGCTGATATTCCAGCGACCACCGTTGCTGATGGCAGTCGTGGCTCTCGCGTAGTAGGTATGGTCGATGCGCCCGGGCAAAAATTTTTAGTCAGCTTGTTTGATACCGGTGAAATCTGGATTGCTGATTTTAGCAAAAGCGATACACCTGAAATTACCCGTTTTACCAATATTGGCGACCAGCCTTACGATTCCATGTTGACTCCGGATGGCCGCTATTACATTGCAGGGCTGTTTGGTGAGGACGGTATGGCACTGCTGGATTTATGGCATCCAGAAAAAGGCGTTAAACGCATTCTTGATGTCTATGGTCGCGGCAGCGAAAAACTTCCTGTATATAAAATGCCGCACTTAGAAGGCTGGACAGTCGCGGGGGATCACGCCTTTGTTCCAGCAATTGGTCGTCATAAAGTCTTGGTGATGGACACTAACACTTGGCAGCAAACGGGCAGCATCGACACCGTCGGTCAACCCGTATTTGTGATGGCGCGCCCTGATGCGCGGCAGATCTGGGTCAATTTTGCCTTCCCAGACAACCAATTTGTACAAGTTATCGACAGCGAAACTCACGAGATCCTCGCAACCTTAGAGCCAGGTCCTGGTGTGTTGCACATGGAGTTCACCCCGCGCGGCGAACACATTTGGATTTCTGTACGTGATAAAGGTGAAGTACAGGTGTGGGATACCGCCACCTTGAAAAAGCTTCACACCCTACCGGCTGACAATCCAAGCGGTATCTTCTTTAGCGACCGAGCACACCGCATCGGTCTGTAGGAGTTGTAGCATGGACGAGCTGTGCTTACGCATGCTGGATCGCTTCCAGCATGACCTGCCGATTTGCGCCCAACCTTATCAAGCCATGGCCGATGAACTGGGCTGCACTGAAGAGGAAATTTTGCAGCGCTTAGAACTGCTCAATCAGCGTAAAGCCCTGTCTCGTGTTGGCCCAGTGTTTGAACATAGCCTAGCGGGTGCCAGCACCTTAGTGGCTTTAGCGGTGCCAGCCGAGCGCATTGATGAAGTCGCCGCGCAAATCAACGCCTTCGATGAAGTTAATCACAACTACTTGCGTGAGCATGACTGGAATCTATGGTTTGTGCTGACCGGGCCCAGCCGTGAACATCTTGATCAAACCTTAGTCAAAATCGAACAGATCACTGGCCTGAAACCTTTGGATTTACCGATGCTGACCGCTTATCAAATCAATTTAGGCTTTGCCCTCGGCAAAGACTCACAGGTGCCAACATGACCAGCACCTTATCCCTAGAGCAACAACAGCAACTGCGCCGTCTATTAGAAAATGGCCTGCCGCTGACCTCGCGTCCTTATCAGGCTTTCGCTGAGCAGATTAACAGCACTGAGCAAGCCGTGATTGAGCATGTAGAAGATTTAAGCCAACAAGGCTTATTTCGTCGTTTTGGCATCGTCGTTAAACACCGTGCTTTAGGCATTAATGCCAACGTGATGCTGGTGATGGATATTGAAGACGAGCGCGTTCATCAAATCGGGGAAGCGTTGGGTGAAGCGCCGGGCGTGAACCTGTGCTATCGACGCCCACGTCGTCCGGGCTGGCCTTACAATCTTTTTTGTATGGTGCATGGCCGTGACCGTCAAGCCGTCGAAGCGCACGTTATCGAACTGTTAGAGCAACATAATTTACAAAAACGCCCGCATCACTTGCTGTTTAGCACCCATGCTTTCAAACAGCGTGGCGGTCGTTACAATCAAAATCAAACGGGGACAGTTTAGTGGATGAATTTGATCGTCGCCTACTCAATCGCTTACAACAGGGTTTGCCATTGGTACGCGACCCTTGGGGCGAACTCGCCACAGAACTCGAGTGCAGCGCCGAACGCATTCGTCAGCGCCTGCAAGAATTACTGGATGATGGCACCTTAACCCGTTTTGGTCCGATGTTTGATATCGAGCAACTGGGCGGCGCTTTCACTTTAGCGGCGATGACAGTACCTGAAGAGCGCTTTGATGAGGTCACCGAACTGCTCAACGAAATTCCTGCCGTAGCGCACAATTACCGCCGTGAACATGCCTTTAACATGTGGTTTGTCTTGGCCTGCCCAACGCCCGCAGGCATTACCCAGAGCATCGCTGAAATTGAAGCACTGACCGGTTTGCCGGTGCTCAACTTACCTAAGGAGAAGACCTACCATGTCGGCCTCCACTTCCCGCTCTGATCAAGAGCTTGCACAACAGCTGATCACCCTGACCGAAGCCGGTATGCCTTTAGTGGCTGACCCTTGGGCATGGATGGCTGAACGGATGCAGCTCAGCGTTGATGATACGCTGGCCTTATTGCAGCGCTTGCAAGACAGCGGCGCGATTCGTCGCATTGCGGCAGTGCCTAATCATTATCGTCTTGGTTATACCTTTAATGGCATGACAGTGTGGGATGTGGATGATGCGCATATCGACCGCTTGGGCCAAATCATTGGCAACCTCCACTTTGTCAGCCATTGTTACCGTCGCCCGCGTTTAGAAGGCTGGCGCTACAACTTATTTGCCATGGTGCATGGCATGAACGCCGAGCAAATTGAATACGAACGAAATCTTATTCGCGATCAACTCGGTGATGCTTGCCGCGCTGATACGATGCTAGTCAGTAGTCGCATTTTGAAGAAAACCGGTCTGCGACTGGCCGCTCAGCGTCAGGAGAAGTAAGCATGCTCAGAATCAGCACTTATCTACGTGCTATTGCAGGTCAAAGCCCAGCGCCACGCGCCGCCAAACCCGGTAGCACCCGCGCACCAGTCGTGATCTGGAACGTGTTACGCCGTTGCAACCTGACCTGCAAACACTGTTATTCCACCTCTGCCGATATCGATTTTAAAGGCGAGCTGGACACTGCCGAAGCACTGGATGTGATTGATCAACTGCACGCAGCAGGGGTCAAAGTATTAGTGCTCAGTGGCGGTGAGCCATTGATGCGCCCCGATATTTTCCAATTGGCTGAGCGCGCCCGCCAGTACGGCTTTTATGTTGCACTCTCGACCAATGGCACGCTAATCAACGAAAGCAATATTGAGCAAATCGCTGCTGCTGAGTTTGATTATGTTGGCATCAGTATTGATGGTTTGCCTGAAATCCACGATGAGTTCAGACAAATGAAAGGTGGCTTTGCCGCTTCCATGCATGCCGTAGAGCTCTGTCGTCAGCGTGATATTCGGGTCGGTCTGCGTACCACTTTGACCATGCACAACCACATGCAGCTGCCTGCTTTACTTGAGCTGATGCGTGAATACGATGTGCAGAAATACTACTTATCACATCTTAATTACAGTGGTCGTGGTAAGCGTAGCAGCAAAATTGATGCGCACTGGCAAATGACCCGCGATGCGATGAATCAGATTTTTGATCGCGCTTGGGATGATGTGCAACACGGCATTGAAACCGATTTTGTCAGCGGCAATAACGATGCCGATGCGATTTTATTACTGCAGTGGGCGCAGCGTAATGTGCCGCAGCACTATGCACAAATGGAACAAATGCTGCGTGCTTGGGGCGGTAATGCGTCTGGCGCAGGCGTTGCTAACATTGATAACCTCGGTGACGTACACCCTGATACCTACTGGCAACAACACACGCTCGGCAATGTACGTACACAACGTTTCTCAGATATTTGGTTAAACAATCCAGATCCTTTATTGCTGCAATTACGTGAGCACCCACGCAAGGTCAAAGGCCGTTGCGGTGAATGCCAATGGCTGAGTATTTGCAATGGTAATACTCGTACCCGCGCGTGGGCAGGCGGCGATTTATGGGCAGAAGACCCTGGCTGTTATCTGAGCGATGCAGAAATAGGCGTGACAGCATTGCCGGAAATAAACTGCGTAGCGCTGTAAGCTTGTCATACTGAGTGTAATGACATTATTACCGTGACCGAACATCACTTTGGAGCTGACATGGATCAGACAACCGCTCTTCCCGCAGCATTGCAAGCCGCTTTCGCTGCAGGCGAAGTAGCTTTAATTGGTGCAGGCCCCGGCGACCCGAGCTTGCTGACAGTGCGCGCTTGGAGCCTACTGCAGCAAGCCGATGCGGTGGTCTATGACCGTTTGGTGAGTGCAGAACTTATAGATATGCTGCCCGAGCATTGCCAGCGTTACTTCGTGGGCAAGTCCAGCGGCTATCACCTCGTCAAGCAAGAGCAAATCAATCAGCTATTAGTTGATTTAGCCCGACAAGGCTTACGCGTTGCACGACTCAAAGGAGGCGATCCCTTTATTTTTGGGCGCGGCTCAGAAGAGCTGGATTTTCTTTTAAAGCGCCAAATAGGCTGCCAAGTGGTACCTGGCATTACTGCCGCCTCTGGCTGTACCGCTTATGCTGGCATTCCATTGACCCACCGTGGCGTGGCGCATTCCTGCCAATTTATTACCGGCCACTTACAGGAAGATGGCGAGTTACGTCTACCTTGGAAAAGTTACGCCGATCCAAAGAAAACCTTAGTGTTTTATATGGGCTTGGCCAGCCTTGAAGAGATTTCCGGCGAGCTGATTCAGGCCGGTTTAGCCGCAGACACTCCAGCCGCCTTAATTGCTAGCGGTACCTACGCCAATCAGCAAGTGGTGCGCGGCACCCTCGCTGAGTTGCAAGCCATGGCCGACAATGCTGAGCTGGTTCCACCCACTTTAACTGTGATCGGCAAAGTCGTTGACCTGTTCAGTCTCCATCAGGTGAGTTACCCAGCACGTATTAGCCATGCTGCTGCAGAGGCCGAGGAAGCACTATGCGTATAAGCATCGTTTTGAAATCATTGGCAACACTGTCTGTACTAGGCTTTGCTAGCAGCGCAATAGCCAGCAGTAGCACCGATTTTAGCAGCACTAAAAAACTGTATGAGCAACACTGTACAGTCTGCCATGGTGCACAGCGTATTGGTGGTACAGGTCCGGCCTTGTTGCCAGAAAGCTTAGGTCGAATTAAAAAGCCTGAAGCCAGCAAAGCCATCAGCGAGGGGCGTGCCGCCAGCCAAATGGCACCTTACAAAGCTATCCTCAGCCCAATTGAAATCGAAAACTTGGTGGAGTATTTATATACGCCCATCGAGAACCCACCGACTTGGGTCGATGCAGATACCCGCGCCAGCCATCGCATCTTAGCGGATCAGAGCGCACTGCCTGTAACACCGCAGCATAACGCTGACCCATTGAATTTATTTGTCGTGGTCGAAGCCGGTACCCACCATGTCACTATCTTAGATGGTGACAATTTTGAGCCGCTGACGCGTTTTCAATCACACTTTGCTTTGCATGGCGGGCCAAAATTCTCACCAGACGGCCGTTTTGTTTACTTTGCCTCACGCGATGGCTGGGTGACTAAATACGACTTACATAATTTCACTATGATTGCTGAAACCCGTGTTGGTTTAAACACTCGCAACCTTGCTGTCAGTAATGATGGGCGCTGGGTGCTGGCCGGCAACTACTTACCGGGCAACCTAGTGCTACTCAATGCCGATGATCTAACTTTAGTGAAAAGCATTGATACAGTTGGCCAAGACGGCACCGCATCACGGGTTAGCGCTGTGTATACCGCGCCACCACGCGATAGCTTTGTCGTCGCGCTGAAAGACTCACACGAAGTGTGGGAACTGTCGTATGCCGGCACACCAGACTTCACCCCTCGGCGCATTATCGGCCAAGACTATCTAGATGACTTCTCCTTTACGCCTGATTATCGCTATTTATTAGCCACCTCACGTAAAGCCCATGGCGGCCAAGTGATTGATCTGGATACGGGTAAATCCATCACCGATATTCCTTTACCTGGCATGCCGCATCTCGGCTCAGGCATTTACTGGAAACGTGATGGTCAATGGGTGTTTGCTACACCCAATATCAGCCAAGGCTTAATTTCCGTACTGGACCTCAAGACCTGGAAATTGATTAAAGAAATCCCCACCGAGGGTCCGGGTTTCTTTATGCGCAGCCATGAGAACTCAAAGTACGCCTGGACCGATGTGTTTTTCGGCCCAAATCAAGAAGCGGTGCACTTAATTGATAAGCAAACGTTAGAGATTGCACACACTCTGCGACCCATGCCGGGGAAAAATGCAGCTCATGTGGAATTCACCAACGACGGTAGCCATTTAATCCTCAGCGTTTGGAATACTGACGGCGCGCTGATTGTGTACGACGCCAACACCCTAGAGGAAGTGAAACGCATCCCCATGAATAAGCCTTCAGGCAAATACAATGTGGGCAACAAAATTGAGTTTGCTGAAGGCACATCACACTGATGCAATAGATCTTTATCGCTACCGTTGGCGGTGACGGATTAGCAGGCTAACCAGAATGAGGTCTTAATCCTTCTCATGCATAAAAGATGTCTTTTGGCATAACACTGCGGTCTAAACTGCAGCAATAGAGGCTCACTATGTGGTTCAAGTGGAAAAATAAAGCAACACAATTACAGCAACAAAATACTATTTTGATAGCCGAAAATGCCCAGCAACTTGAGCAGATACAGCAACTTGAAGAGGCGTTAGCGCAATCACAAAGTGCTGATCAACAACACCGCCAACTGCTGCAGTTTAATCGCGGCGTATCTAGCAACTTAATTCGTTTTGGTAGTTCAATTTCCCAGTTTGGCGATTCTTTTGAATACCTATCAGGGCAAATGGATTGCAATAAACAACATGCTGAAACCGTAGCCAGCGCTACTGCCACCAACCAAAAGAACTTTGGCGAACTGCAAAATAAAGCCATGCAAATGGAAAGCGGACTGCTAGAAACGACTGAAAAGATTGATACGTTGGCGTTACACTCACAAGAAATCAACGGCATTGTTGACCTGATCAGCGGCATCGCCAGTCAAACTAATCTATTGGCCCTTAACGCTGCCATTGAAGCGGCGCGTGCAGGCGATGCCGGTCGTGGTTTTGCCGTGGTCGCCAGCGAGATTCGTCAACTTGCCGAAAGAACGGCGTTAGCAACTGACGATATCGTACAAAAAATCAATGAAATCCAAGTGGAAACCAAACAGGCTCACGACTACATTCAAAGCCAAGGCCAGCTTGCGCAGGATTTTAGTCAGACAACTCGAGAAGCCGTAGACGCTATGCATGACTTGCATGCTTTAGCTCTACATATGCATAAAGATATTGAATTATCGACATTGCGCGCAGGTATTGAATTAGCCAATCTAGATGAGTTATCGCTGAAGTTTATCGTTTACAACCACCTGCTTAACCAACAAAAGCAAGACGTTCCACAGCTCCCATCTGACCATGAGTGCCGTTTTGGGCGCTGGTATTACAGCAGCAATAATCAGAAAATTCGCCAACTAGATGAGTTCCAACGTATTGAGCGACCACATACAGCGGTGCATGAACAAGGCCAAAAAGCCATGCAAGCGTATCAAAATGATGCATTTGAAACCGCAGTACAACATCTAGAAGCGATGGAAGTCGCTAACCTCGAGGTGATGCAAGTGGTCACCGCAGTGTTACAGCACTACGAAGATCAACAAAAGTAACCCCATCGCAACAGTTACCAGACTCTGGAGCTCGGCGGTTGCCCCCGGCTCTTAAAGCGCAACCAGCGCCGATTGAAGATCGCTATATTTAAACTCAAAACCGATCTGCCGCGTGCGCTCCGCTTGAATGTTTTGTCCACCTAACAATAAACCAGCCATCTCACCGAGCATCAACCTCAAGATAAAAGCAGGCACTGGCATAATAGCTGGACGTCGCAGATGTTTGCCTAAGGCTTTGGCGAACGCCTGATTACGTGCAGGCTGTGGTGCACAGGCATTGTAGGCTCCGCGCGCTTGTGGGTGACGCAGCACATGGTCAATTAAGGCCACTTCATCCTCCAAATGCACCCAAGGCATCCATTGCTGACCGCTGCCTTGTTTGCCGCCTAGACCCAGTTTAAATAGCGGCATCAGACGCGATAAGAATCCGCCCTTACTGGTCAAAACCAAACCGGTACGAATCAGCACCACGCGCAGCCCCAATGGCTCAGCTGCTTGCGCTGCCGCTTCCCAGTCAGCACAGAGTTGCGTAGCGAAGTCTGGGTGTTGCACAGGGCTGCTTTCAGTTAACACCTGCTCACCGCCGTCACCGTACCAGCCCACCGCAGAGCCGGAAATCAAGACGGCTGGTTTCTCTCGCAAACTCGCCAACCAACTGACTAAGTCTTTGGTTAACGCAATACGACTGTCGCGCAGTAACTTACGTCGCGCTTGAGTCCAAGGTCGATCAGCAATCGGTGCGCCAGCCAAGTTAATCACAGCGTCAAGCGCTACTTGATCAAGCTCTCGCAGCTCAGCCACTGCATGCACTGCATCACCGCATAAGCTTTTAACCCGCTCAGGCGTACGACTCCAAACATAGAGTTCATGGCCTTGCGCCAGCCAAAACTGACATAAACTGCGACCAATCAGTCCAGTACCGCCGGTTATTAAAATACGCATAGCTGATGCCTCCTGCAGATAATAATGTTGTAACTGCGAAACAATTGTACATAGCAGCAGTGAACGCACCTGACTGCAAGGTCTTGGCACTACTATAGACTATAGATACGCAACAAATATTTGTACAATCACAACGTGAGTACACACCACTGTGTTATGCGTAATTTTTAGATATTAGTCTTTATTTGTTTGTTTACAATAAAACCCTAGACCATCTTATAAAGTTGTCATTATTGGTGTCAGCATGGCCAAAACAACTGCTGCTAGCACCCTAAAAGTAGCGCGCCACGTCATCCTAGTATTTAAAAAGCCACGTCAGTAGCGGCCCTTTAGTTAGCAAATACCGTAAAATGAAGCCTATCGATTGAGTACACAAACACGCCTATAAATACTTCATAAGCGTGCTCAATTGTTTGCTAAAATATAGAGTTAAACACCACCTGCCAAGGAACCGTTGTGATTGAAGCCGTATGGATTGTCTTTGCCTTTAGCTTGGGAGTTGGCATGCGACTGATCGGTCTGCCGCCATTAATTGGTTACCTTGCGGCAGGCTTTTCGATTGCGGCCTCCGCAGACTTTCTGGGTTTGTCTGTAGATAGCACCTCTGCTTTACAACATATCGCTCACCTCGGTGTACTGCTACTGCTGTTTACTGTCGGACTAAAACTCAAAGTCAAAAGTTTAGTACGTCCAGAAGTCATGGGTGGTGGCTTGCTGCACTTTTTTATCAGCACTTTGATCTTTTCCCCAGCTTTTTTCTTATTTCTAGACGTCAACTGGTACACAGCAATTATGCTGGCCATCGCCTTATCATTTTCCAGTACCGTATTGGCAGCAAAGGTTTTAGAAAGCAAACGTGAACTGCGTGCCTTCCATGGCCGAGTGGCGATTGGTGTTTTGGTGATCCAAGACTTAATCGCCTTATGTGTGATGAGTATTGCTAGTGGACAAACACCCTCTATGTGGGCGCTGGTGGTATTTGGCATGCCGTTACTGCGGCCGCTGATTTATCGCTTAGTGGATTACAGTGGCCACGAAGAACTTCTGGTCTTGCTCGGCTTATTACTGGCACTGGTTGTCGGCGGCTATGGTTTTGAGCAAATAGGACTCAGCTCGGAGCTTTAGCATTTGGGGCATTACTGGCCAACCATCCTCGCTCCAGCGAACTATCCAAAGCACTCTGGAGCATCAAAGAAATCTTCTTGGTCGGTTTCTTTTTACAAATTGGCATCGGTGGTTTACCTGATCAGAATGCGGTTATTTTTGCGCTTGTTATGGCTATTGTTCTACCACTTAAAGGCGTGCTTTTTTTCGGTTTGATGGTGCTGTTTAAACTCAGAGCACGCAGTGCATTTCTAACCAGTTTAAGCCTAACCAACTACAGTGAGTTTGGACTTATTGTCGCCAGCATTGCTATCCCAGAGTGGATAATCCCACTCGCACTGACGGTGGCTTTTTCCTTTGTGCTCTCTGCACCGCTCAATCGCTTTGCCCACACACTGTATGAAAGACTCAGCAAACACCTGATATTACTTGAGCGCAAAGGTTTTCACCCCGATGAGCAACCATTGTTTATCGATGATGAGATTCTTATTGTCGGTATGGGACGTACCGGGATGGCCGCTTATACCATGCTGCATGACAAAGGCTACGCAGTGCTCGGCATTGACTCTGACCCGATTAAAGTAGAGCAACAAGCGCAAGATGATATTCACAGTTTATTTGCTGATGCGGAAGATACGGTGTTCTGGAAACGCTTACATGCACCGCATTTGAAATATGTAATTTTAGCAGCCAATGATTTAGAAGCAAAAACCTTAGCTGCACAAAAACTACGTGAAAGCGGTTTTAAGGGCCTTATTGTCAGCCACTGCTTACACCCTGAGCACGCTGAAAGTATTCGCGCAGCAGGCGTAAACTTTATCCACAAAACCTTTTCAGAAACCGGCCTGAAGCTCGCAGAGCATGTATTAGAACACACAGAGCCAAAAAAAACTCTGGGTTAAATTCAATATCTGCATGCTCTGCGTAACTACGCCTAAACGCTCGCTTACTACACCGCGCAGCTGCAGCAACCGCGATACAGGCATTATTCGCTGATCTGCTCTAAGGCTTTATATTCCAATCCTTGATTGGCAATGGCGTAGCACTCTTCAATATGTGCATGACCAATAAGCAGCATGGCACTGCCGCTCAAAGCTGCAGCTGCAGCCTGCCCTGCGAAAGGAATAAACTTTAAAGCTTGTTTGGCCGTCAATCGTACACCCACTTTCTGTAACAGTGTCAGCACCACTTGCTTAGTCACCAGCTGGCCAGCTATGCGTGTACCGGTGGTTTTAATAACCCCATATAAAAAACTTTTGAACTGCGGATCAAGACGTTCAATTTGCTCAGGGGTTAAACCAAACTCACGATTAATCGCCGGCAACAACTCTAAAAGCAAACCCACATCGGCGGCAATATCCACACCTGGCACTGGCAACAACGCCATGCTGCCAGATGCTAAAGCGCGCTTTTTAACCATGGCCTTGCAATGCAAGCGTACCGCATCAAGTTCTTCTTGGGACGCAATCAATAGATGTACTCCTCTTTACAATAGCGCTCGACTGACTGCAGCAGTTTACTCATTATTGCTAGAATCACAGGTTTGATTTTAACTAATTAATGCAGCTTCATTCGCGGGTGAGTACGCTTACCTATACGATCACTGAGCATAATTAATGCGGTACGAAAGACCCCATAGAGTACAACTTGATGCATGCGATACAAAGAAATATAAAACATACGCGCCAGCCAACCTTCCACGTTAACCGTGCGCATAAAACCGCCCATAATATTGCCTACGGCACTGAATTGCGCCAAAGATACCAAAGAACCGTAATCACGGTACTGATAACCTGACAGTGGCTTACCCTGTAACTTTAATGCCAATGCCTTGCTTAAAAAGCTAGCTTGCTGATGCGCAGATTGCGCCCGTGGCGGTACATTTTTATCGCTGCCTTCAGTCAAAGGACAGGCAGCGCAGTCGCCTAAAGCAAAGACATCATCATCTAACGTGGTCTGCAATGTAGTGCGCACCACCAGTTGATTAATACGATTGGATTCCAAGCCATCCAGTTCAGTTAAAAATTTAGGTCCACGCACACCTGCCGCCCAGACTTTTAACGAGGCAGGAATAAACTCACCATCTTTAGTGTGCATGCCTTGCGCGGTGATTTCCTCAACCGCTGCCGACAGCTTAATTTGCACGCCAAGCTTAAGTAACTGTTGATGCACTTCACCAGCAATTTTATCGGAGAGCGCAGGCAAAATGCGTGGCCCTGCTTCAAGAATGGTAATGCTCATATTATCTGGTTGAATGTTATCCAAACCATAGGCAGATAACTGCTGCGAGGCACGGCGTAGCTCTGCAGCCAATTCCACACCCGTCGCCCCAGCACCGACAATAGCAATATTCACTCTATTGTCATCACTACCCTTGGCATGCGCACTTAAGTACTCACCCAGCAGACGCCGATGAAAATTTAGCGCGTGTTGTGGACTATCCAAAAAAATACAGTGTTCTGCAGCACCTTTGGTACCGAAGTCATTAGTCAGGCTACCGACGGCAATCACTAAAGTGTCATAGTCTAAACTGCGTGCAGGCACCAACTGATAGCCTTGTTCATCCAGCGTTGCGCTAAGCTGGATCGTCTTGGCTTGGCGATCTATAGCCGAAAACTTACCAATCTGAAAATCAAAATGATTCCACTTGGCTTGTGCAACATAGTTTAATTCATTATCGGTACTGTTCAGTGAGCCGGTGGCGACCTCGTGCAACAGCGGCTTCCAAATATGCGTGAGGTTGGCATCTACCAGAGTGATTTTAGCTTTTTTGCGTTTACCTAAGGAGCGCCCTAAGCGCGTCGCCAGTTCAAGCCCACCGGCACCACCACCTACGACAACAATACGATGCAACATACTTTCCAGCCTATAAGTCAGTTATTATTTTCTCCAACTATACGACGAAAGTTGCAGATAGAGCAGTGTTTTTATACTTATCTCTAGTGCAGTATAAAAAACCGCACAGCTTTATCCGCAGCTCTTCATCCAAAAACCGACTGGCATAACTGCATAACTGCATAACTGCATAAAGATGCGCGCAAACAGCATCAAAAGCAAAGCACCCGAGGCGAACTGTTAACGTACCTTGATCACCAACTTACCCATCGCTTTACGCGCACCAAGTGTATTAATTGCTTGCGCGGTATCTTCTAAAGCAAAGGTTTGTGAGACTAACGGCTTGAGTTTTCCTTGCGCATACCAAGTAAACAGCTGCTGGAAGTTATCGACATTATCGCGCGGTTGACGCTGAGCAAACGAACCCCAAAACACACCAATCACCGCTGCACCTTTGAGTAAGGGTAAGTTCGCTGGTAGCGAAGGTATAGTGCCACTGGCAAAGCCAATCACCAGCATGCGCCCGTTCCAAGCAATGGAGCGAAACACCGTCTCAAATAAATCGCCACCCACCGGATCAATAATCACATCCACGCCTTGTCCCTTGGTTAAGCTTTTCAAGCGCTCGCGCACATCGTCGGTTTGATAGTTAATTAACTCATCAGCGCCGGCTTGGCGGGCCACTTCAAGCTTTTTCTGCGCTACTGGCCGCAGCAATCACCCGTGCACCCATAGCTTTAGCAATTTCAATCGCAGCTAAACCAACACCACCGGAAGCACCGAGCACCAACACAGTCTCGCCAGCCTGCAAGGTGCCACGTTGTTTCAGTGCATGCATCGCGGTGCCGTAGGTCATACTAAAGGCTGCCGCGGTACTGAAGTCCATCGCTTCTGGCATCGGCAAAATATTATAAGCAGGTACTGCCACTTGCTCAGCGCAGCTACCCCAGCCGGTTAGCGCCATAACCCGATCACCCACTTTTAGATGGCTGACCTTCTCACCCACAGCACTGATAACCCCAGCTGCTTCACCGCCTGGAGAAAAGGGGAAAGGCGGTTTGAATTGGTATTTGCCTTCAATAATCAAGGTATCTGGAAAGTTAATCCCGGCAGCATGCACATCGAGCAGTACTTCGTTTTTCTTAATTTCAGGGCTGTTAATTTCTTCAACCACCAATGTATCTGCTGGACCAAAGGCTTTACATAATACGGCTTTCATACGGCACCTCTATTTGTTTTTTCTTGAGTGTAGGGTGCTCGCTGCAGAGATCAATCTGTATACATATAAGTGATAGTGCATTATGCCTTAACGGCTGTTTTAACCGTTGATACAGTTTAACTACAGGCTCATGATACTAATTTTCAAATGTATATTTTAGGGAAACACTGCATAATTACCTGCGTTGCCAGGACGTTGTTAAAAATCAGCTCAAAATGCTCATTTACTACCTGTAAACTGCGCTTTTTCGCTGATTTTTGCCTAGCCCTGACTGCCTCGCTAACATTATTCAGTGCTTCCTTAGAAAAAATTAAGACGTTTTTCTTACCCTGCGTACCCAAAAACCACTTTACTTATACCACCCCTACTGACCAGGAGCAGGGAAGCTATAAGTAAAACATAAGGGCGATCTGAGATGGCCATCAAGCTGACTTTACTTTATCTAATGACTGCTTGAAAAAGAGATCAGATCGACATCAATGCGTACTGGAGCCAAGACAGGAGAGATGACCTGTATTGATAGGGCAGGCAGTGACACGCCATCTTTTCATCTCAGAGTAGCTCCTTAATTGGGCAAGGCGCGGCGGGCGGTTTTGCCACGGCTAACGAACAAGATGGTACCTGGTCGGGCAATCCCCTCATTTTCCTAAGTATTCAAGGTACCGATGCGTGCGGAGTTATCGTTGCGGTGGGCAAAGGTGTAGACCAGTCACGGATCGGCGAGCGGGTGCTGGTCCGTCCTATGCAACAGGCGCCTGACAATCTAGCGCCCTATAACCTCATTACGTTCGGCTCTGAATGCAACGGCGGTTATGCCGAGTATGCTGTGGCGCGATCCAGCGAGGTGTTTGCGGTCAATAGCACATTGAGCGACACCGAACTTGCTTCATTTCCCTGCGCCTATTCAACTGCGGAAGGCATGCTGGATAAGGTAGACCTGAAAGCGGGTGAGCGGATTCTGATTACCGGCGCTTCTGGCGGTGTCGGGTCGGCAGCGGTGCAGCTTGCCAAACGTCGTGGCGCGAAAGTGATCGCTGTGTGCGGTGAATCCAAGTCACAAGAGGTGCTTAAGCTGGGAGCGGATCAAGTTATTTTTAGGGAGCAGTCGCTGCTTGAAATGCTGGACAAAGACAGTGTTCAGGTGGTGGCAGATCTTGTCGCCGGCCCGCAATGGCCTGAATTACTGGAAGTGCTCAGCCGAGTGGGGCGTTACGTAGTTTCGGGTGCCATCGCTGGCCCCATCGTCGAACTGGACGTGCGTACCTTGTACCTCAAGGACTTAAGCTTTTTGGCTCTACCTGGCAACCCAAGCGGGTCTTCGAGAATTTGATTGGCTACATCGAGCGAAGCGAGATACGTCCCGTGGTGGCAAAAACCTATGCTTTGCGGGATATCGTGCAAGCTCAAGAGGACTTCATGGCTAAGCGCTTTTCGGGGAAAATAGCAGTCGAAATCCGGCAATAGGCTCACTCATTATGTGGTGGCATAGTGAGTTAGAGGTGCAGCCATGCAGTTAAAAACCACCTCATGTTATAGGCACAACAGCGCAAAAATAACTTAAACTGCACAATCGGCCCAATACCTATATTCTGCTAACAGCCGCCATGGGCATCGAGCATCGGCTACTTTTAAGCATTGGAGCAATCACTGTGAGATATCTAACAATTGTATTACTGGCTTTATCACTCAGCTGGACAGTCAATGCTCAAGCAGCATCCGCACCTGCAGAACCTATTTCCCCAACGTCCTATGTCAGCTTGGTTCCAGCGATCGTCGGTAACTATGGCGCAGGCAGCAAACTCAAATACTACAAGGCCGATATCGCCTTACGGGTAAAAACTGAAAATGTGGACAAAGTCCAATACCACGAACCCTTGATTCGCGACCAACTGATCCAGCTGTTTGCTCAGCAAACAGATACCGATATGAATGAGTCAGATGGCAAAGAAGCGGTACGCAAAGCAGCATTGCTACAAGTACAGCAGGTGCTAAGCCAAGAAGAAGGAGAAACACTGGTTGAAGACTTATTGTTTAATAATTTGGTAGTGCAGCCATAAAGCTTTGAACCATCTGTTAGGCATTGCAGTCAATCCCTGTCGACATAGTAAAACTTTTAATATCATATAAGCATTATTAAAAATCGCATATTTATTAATCAGATGATCGAGTAGAAGGGGGTTTACACCCGCCTTCCTCTCACACCACCGTACGTACAGTTCCCTTGACCGAGCCTGTAGTGGACTTTCACCACCGAGTCATCCAACCGCCACCACGCGAAATTGGAACAGCGCCATGCTTGGTGCACTATAAAAAAGATGCTGACCGAAGCCAGCATCTCTGTAAATGGAATAATGAGACAGCGTTGCACTGGCTCAGTTAATTCCATTATAAAAAGTACAATTTGTAAAAAGCGAAATCTAGAAAGAATCGCCTTAACAATATTACCTCACTAAAGTCCCGTTACGTTTATTCATAACATACGCACCTGCTGCCATTAACATGGCTAATAGAATAAGCGCCCACTCAGACAGTGTTGGTACACCAACAGACTTATGAATAACAGGATTTTCGCTTTTTGGATCATTGTTGCTTGGATCAGTATCACCAGGTGCCTTAATAAACGCTTGGTTTTCAAGATTAGCGCCTGTGAAGTCATCATTGACACGTGCAGTAATCGCGAAAGAAACACTGTCGCCAACCGCTAAATCACCCACAGCACAGCTCACGGTGCCAGCGGCTTCAAAACAACCCGCGCTTGCAGATACAAATGTCAAACCGACCGGTAGTGGGTCAATAATCTGAGCGCCTTTACTAACTTCTGGGCCTAAGTTTTCTACACCAAGAGTAAACACAACCTCTGTTCCAGGAACCAATGCTTTCGGGCTGGCCGTTTTTGTTCCTGCTAAATCAGTTGCGATAGTTTTACGACGAGTCGTAGTCGGCTCCGTTACTTGGTTATTGGTTGTCTGTGTCTCTTCCTCATCAACCTTTACAGTAACTTTATTAAAAGCTGTACCTGTAGGATTCGAATTCAAAATAACTTCTGACTTCATTTGATAAGTAACCGTGCGCGCGCCTGCATCAAAGGTTTTATTGGTAGCCTCATTCCAATCGCACGTTAAGGTGCCCGCTGTTGCTCCAATAGCTGGCTCAACACAAACACCATCATGGCTCACAGTTAGACCACCTTGATAACTAAACACAGCCGTAGGCGCGGCATTGGCATCACTATTCACTGGAAAGACATCAACCATGCTCAAGTTTGAACCTGCTGAAGGTCCGGTGTTATCAATGCGGATGGTATATGTCACCAACTCACCTAAATCAACAGGGTCCGGCGTATCATTCTTGTTCACCAAAATATCTAATTCAGGTGCAATCACCGGTGTTGTGGTTGAGTCTGTATTGTTATTTGTATTAGATTCTGTAGTAGCAGTACTCACTTTCACAGTATTTACTAAATCTTCACCTACAGCATCTATGGTTGGTCTAATACGGTATTTTAATACGGACTGCCCTTTAGCTAAGCTTGGGATTTGACATATTAATGGCCCACCTAAATCTCCTGCAGCTGGTGCAGTGGCACATGTACCTGTATCTACACTTATAAAACTGGCTTTAGCAGGCAATAAATCTTCAATTACAACATCTGTTGCAGTCGATGGACCATCGTTTATTACTGTAAGCGTGTAAGTTAAAGGGCCTCCAGCATTGACTGGATCTGGTGCAGCTTGTTTTTTAACTCTAAGGTCAACCACTGGCGTAACGTTAGTAGTAACGTTAGCAGTATTATTGGTCGGATCATCATCTGCAATATCCGTTGAATATGCAATTGCGGTATTGACACGTGAAAGATCTACCGCATTAGCGTTGTTAGGTAAGACAGTAATAGTTATGGTTTCCGTGGCACCTACTGCCAAGCTAGCAATAGTACATTCCACGTTTGAGGACCCAACATCTTTTGGAAAAGAACCTGTTGGTGAACACGTTGTGTTTGCATTATTAAAACTGATTGATTGTAATCCAGCAGTACCAATAAGATTGCTCAAAGTGTCCTTTACAAGGGTCGTTGCAGGAACAGCAGGGCCTGCGTTACTCACCGTTAACGTATAAGTTAAAGGCTGTCCCGCTTGCACTGTAGTTTTATCTGCTGTTTTTGTGATCGATATATCAGCATGGTTACCGGTTTGGGTTGCAATGACTCCAGCACTATTACAGTTGTTGGCAGGCGTATTTTCCTCAACGCTTGTACTCGTTAATGCTAAACATGCTTGATTAGAGATTGTCCCTTCAGCATTTGCGACAACATTCAAAGGAATTGCTGGCGTATAACCATTAATATTTAGACCTTGAGTCGACGTACAGGTTACTGTCGCGCCAGCTGCGGGTAAAGGGTTATTAGCAGAACATGTCCAGCCAGATACTGCACCAATTGAGTTCAGTGTGATTGTCGCAGGTAAAGTATCTGTAACAGTTATTGTGTCTCCAACAGGTACGGATAATGGTCCACGATTCCGTACTCTTAGATTATATTCGAACGCTGTGCCAACCATGACTGGAACACTCAAAGATGTTGTCTTATACATCTCTAAGTCTGTTTTATTGGTTGTTGTAGCGGTGACGCTAGAAGTATTATTACTAGGTGTTGGATCAGGTTCAGGCGCTGCTATTACAGCAGTATTGCTCAACGTCGTACCATCAACGATACTCGCCGCAGCTTTTACTGTGATAATTGGCATATTACTGAACGGAGTACCTGAAAAAGGACCTGGGCGCTCACAAGTAATCACTGATCCTGCAGGAGTACAGCTCCAACCATCACCAGATGCACTGGTATAGGTTAACCCTGCGCCTAAAGTATCCGTCACAGTAATTGTATTATTACCTGTACTACCTGGCGCCACACCACCATTCCAGCGCGGCGTTAAGGTATAAGTCATTTCCCCGCCGATAGCAACGGAGCCATTACTTGGACTTTGTGTTTTAACAATAGAAACATCCGATCCTAGTGACGAGCTGACCGTAACCGTTTTTTCATTATTAGAAAGATCACCATCAGGTACTTCATCGGTACCATTAGCTTTAAAAGCTTTCGCCGATGATAAGAAAATAACATCGCCATTTACGTTAGAAACAGCAGGTACTGTAATTGTCGGAGCTGAATCACCAACAGCCAACGCTGCTGTACGGACGCAATCTATTTGACCTGAGGTGCGGGGATAACTACCACTAGGTGAACAACTCCAACCTGTGCCACTTGGCACAGCAGTAATTGCAGCACCTGAAGGCACTTCAAAAGTCACTTTGAGCTGCTCACCAGCAATCAGGGGACTGGGTCCAAAATTACTGGCGGTAAGCTGGTAATTGTAAGATTCACCTGCTACCGGAGTCGGATTAGAAGACACTGCTGTTAACTCTATATCGGCAGCAGTAGTAACCGTTGTAGGCTCGGTTAAGGTGTTGTTGCTTATATCATTATCATCAGTGTTGCTGGTCACCGTGCCGGTGTTGTGCCAAACCTTGGCTGTTGGCAGAGTGATTTTTACATCACGGGTTGCACTGGCTCCATTTGCAAGATTTCCAATCTGACACGTGAGTGTACGAGTTACTCCATTATCAACACAGCCTGCTGCGGGTGCGACGCTAACGAAGGAAGCGCCGACAGGGTATGTATGCTCAAAAACCACATCATTTGCTTGATCAGGCCCGTTATTATCTACACGCCATTCATAATTAAATGTCCCACGTGCTAGCCCCGGATCTGGCGAATCATTAACGTTGAGAACAAGGTCAGCAGCAGCAAGTACACTGCCTGATAAAAATATTGAACCGACCGCTATAAGAAACTGCCCCCTAGACAAGTTACTTCGCATATACACTCTCCATAATGTTTTACTCTTCTGTTTAAACAGTATTTTAAAAATTGGTTTTTACTAAACACGCGTCTAATAAGACATTTATCAGCAGAAACACAAAGAAAAATTATAGAAATGCACTATATGGAACAGCCAAACCAACAACAAGCAAGCATATAGCAACGCTGAGTTGCAAAATAATCAACTCAGTCCCTTGAATAAAAGGCATACAAATAAAAAACATTGCTACAGTGATGGTATATTTTTATATATTATCAACAATTACAACGACTATTAAATTTTAATAATTATCGATTTATACTATAGGTAATTTATACAGCTTAACTAACCATGATTTTTTATGATAAAAATATAAACATACACAATGAGTTAAACATTAGTAAAGACTACCGTTATTCAGATGAGTTTAAGAAAGAAGTTGTTAACTAATTGATCGCCCACGATTATACTGCCGCATACGTTGTTGCATGTTTAGGCACCAGTGATAATACGCTGCATAACGGTTTGCCAACCCTGTTAAAACGACTGAAATATAATGATTTACAAGCTGGTATTACTCGTTTAAAGCGCGAGCTGAAGCATGTTGTGCAAGAGCGTAACACCTTGAAAGAAGTCGCCGATTTGCTAGCAAGCCAAAGAACGATGCGCACTCATAAATTCTCATCATCACCCTATGCGCCTGCTTTGCAAGGCGATGTGAACTCATCACAGCAGCTATACCCTTGGGTTAAAACGCCAGAGAACAAACATTGTAAGGATGACCAGCGTTTATCCACCGTAGTTAAGCACTATTGTCTGGTAAACACTGAATATTATGGTTATCGCAATATCCAACTAAAGCAGTGCTTTATAAGTCTAAAAAGTGTCTGATAAAGCCAGGATTTATCATTTACAAATAAAATAAAATCTTTACTTGGGTAGACTAAAAAACTTCACAAAACACTCAGTCTCGACTTAACCTTTCCCAAAAGAGCAAGTGAGGAGCTATCCGTATCACTATGTAAATAGTTTCCTTTATAGCTAACTTAAACTAAGTAGATATACAGCATCTGTACTACTGCTGCGCTAAAATTTAATATAACTGCAGCCTCTAGTGCTTTATTAAAACCCTACAAACCCATAAACAGTAATTCTTTTTATTAGCAGAGCTAAGTGTATGAAGAAATTTTCTATATCCAAGGAAGAGCTATTTCTAAACGTATACTTAATTTCTTTATTTAAAGGGAGCGCTTGCAGATTCTGAGTACAACACTCAATTGAATTGATCCGAGCATCATTTATTCTGACAATAACTACATCAATAATAGCCTCGATAGAGCAACGGTAATTAAATCGTTGCCTAGGGCGAATATTTAGCTGATACGCTACCGTATATAATTGCTCTTGGATGTAACCCGATAGATCTATGCTCTTGGGAGGATACTGGCGAATCAAACCGTTAATATTCTCACTGCTCCCGCGTTGTCAAAGGCTATGAGGATCGCAAAAGTAAATAGCGGTGCCAGTCTTTTACGTAATTCCAGCATGCCGACTCACCTCACGACCTTGATCATAAGTTAACTTTTTTTCAGCGGTGCAGACGTACGATTTTCGCACCGAGACTGCTATGCTTGAAGAGCAATATACTGTCCAGATGAATGACCATTACGTTTTATTTCTCGGCTAATTGTTGATGGAGAGCGCCTTATTAGTCGTGCGATGACAGGAAGACCAAGGCTATTGCTTAAGTCAATTTACAGCGTGGCACGCTCTTCAATACCGAGTTCGGTATAGCTCATAACAATACCTTATCGATTAGTGGCTATGTGTTGCACTTAGAATTGCTCGCCAAGGGATTATTTTACTAGCAAATACTGGCAAGCCTGCTGCACATGCTCCACCACAGACTCGGCGCTAGCAACAGACAAATACGGCACTTCGGCCAAGCAAGGTACAGGCATCAGCTGCTGCAAGGTTGTTAGATTTTCCGCTAAGCGCGCACAGTTAGGGTCAACCACATTCGCCACCCAGCCTGCCAACTCAAGCCCGTCGCTAAGGATGGCTTGCGCAGTCAATAGCGCATGATTAATACAGCCCAGTTTGACACCCACTACTAAAATCACCGGCAACTGCAGCGCAATGGCAAAATCCGAGAGAAACTCAGTTGCTGAGATAGGAACGCGCCAGCCACCTGCGCCTTCGACCAAGGTAAAGTCTGCCTGTTCTTGCAAAATCAACTGCGCCGCTCGATATAAGTCAGCCACAGATAATTCAACACCAGCTTCCTGCGCGGCAATATGTGGGGCAATGGCTGGAGCAAAGGCATAGGGATTAATTTGGCTGTACGGCAATTGCACAGTACTTTGCGCGATCAAGGTCAAAGCATCGCTGTTGCGTAAGCCTTGCGCTGTCATCTCGCAACCGGAGGCGACGGGTTTCATCGCTAAGGTGCTGCGTTGTTGCTGTTTGGCCGCACACAGCAAACCTGCGGCAATACTGGTTTTACCCGCATCGGTATCAGTACCGGTGATAAAAAACGCTTGAGTCATTGCTCATATCCTTTACCCAGCACGCCATACACAACCTGCCAAGTGGCTGGCAGGCCTTGCGGCTGGCGGTAGTCTTCGTAGGCATCCAATAAACGCTGCAAACCCTGACGCCCGACCAAACCTTGCGCGCGCCCTGCTTGCAGATGATCCGCGCCTAAATGTTTCAGTTCATGGGTCAGCTCACGCAGCTTGGCGTAATGATAAACATGCCTATGGCAATGCAGGTCCAGCACTTGTAAACCGCTGGCGGCAGTTAAGTCTTGATACAGGCTCATTGGTCTAAAGGTATTCACATGCGTAGCATTATCAACCGCCAGCCAACTGCTGCGTAACTCTTCCAGCGAGCCATCGGCCACGCTGCTAAACAGCAAGACACCACCAGGTTTAAGTACGCGCTGCACTTCGCTTAGCACTCGTGAGAAATCCTCACACCATTGCAAAGCTAGACTGCTGAAAATCACATCTTGGCTATTATCTTGTAACGGCAAGTGCTCAGCATCGGCGCAGATATAACTGAGTAACGGGCAGCGCGCTCGGGCAACCTGCAACATACCTGCAGCCAGATCCAACCCCAGCCCCTGTGCACTGGGCCAACGCTGTTGTAAATGCTCGCAGAAATATCCCGTACCGCAACCAATATCCAGCCACTGCTGTACTGGCAGCTGGGCCGCTGAGGTGGTGTTCGCTGACTCAGGTAACAAGCTTAATAAACGTGTACCTACCGCACGCTGAAAATCGGCGACGCTGTCATAGGTGTGCGCCGCCCGTGAAAAGGCCGCAGCGACATGCTGTTTATCAGTCTGCTGCGCTAGGTGTTCAAGCATACTGACCACTGAGAATAAAAGATGCGATACGTTGTACCAGCAGTTGCGGCTCAGCCATAACACAGGCATGACTATGCCCCAACAACTCCACACTTGCTTGTGGATTTAACTCACGCAGGCTGTTGGCCGCAGCGGGCGGTAGTAAAGCATCGGTTTGCGCCAAAAGATGCAACTGTGGGCCAGCAAACACACTGATGGCCGCGCGGTTATCCAGTTCAGCCAACACATCCAGCCCGGCTAAAGCGCTGACAGAATCACCTACCACAGCTGTCATCAATAACTGCTTGGATAGCGGTCGTGGCTGCGCAGCACCTTGACTACACAGCAGTGCAAAGCGTTTTAAACCTGCAGGGAAATCAACTCGGCACAGTTCGCGAAACTCGGCAAAGGTCGCAGCAGGCATTGCCTGCGGCCACGTCTCGCGCGCAACAAAACACGCGTTACTGGCATAGCTGATAACCCCAGCGCAGGCTGAGTCTCGATGTGCGGCTAAAGCAGTGGCCAACATACCACCCAGCGACCAACCCATCAGCCAGCAATCACTGGGCAATTGTTGGTCCAACTGTTGAATCACTGCTTGGGCATTTTTACCGGTCATATCCGGTAACGGCTGTATCTGTACGGTTAGGTGCGGTAAGGCGGCGTCCAGCTGCTCAGCTAAAATCTGTAGCGGTACCACGCCCCAGCCCCAACCCGGTAGCAAAACAAGATGTTTACTCATCACTGACCTCCAGCTGGCACGCGGCCAAGCTTTCAAGTAATTGCTGTACCTGCTCGCTACTATGCGCGGCGGTTAAGGTGATACGCAAGCGCGCGCTACCGGTCGGCACTGTCGGCGGACGAATCGCGCCGACTAAAATCCCTTGCTCGCGCAACTGTGCAGAAATCGCCATAGCGCGGCCGCTATCGCCAACAATAATCGGCTGAATCGGCGTAGGGCTGTCCATTAGATTCAAGCCTAAGGCATTGGCACCCTGGCGAAATTGCTGAATAAGCTGCTGCAAATGCGCCCGCCGCCAGTGCTCTGTTTGCAATAATTTTAAGCTGGCCAGCGTCGCACAGGCGACTGCGGGTGGCGAGCTGGTGGTGTAAATATAAGGGCGAGCAAATTGAATTAGGGTTTCAATCAATTCCTCACTGCCAGCAACAAAAGCGCCAGCCGTGCCAAAGGATTTACCCAAGGTGCCGACCAGCACCGGCACATCTGCCGTGCTCAGGCCGTAGTATTCAACTAAGCCGCCGCCGTTCTGGCCCAACACTCCAAAACCATGGGCATCATCGACCATTAACCACGCATCGTGAGCTTTGGCCTGCGCGGCTAATTCAGGTAAACGCGCCAGATCACCGTCCATGCTAAATACGCCATCGGTAACCAATAGCGTATTGCCCTGCGCACGCTGCAAGCGTTGCTTGAGACTGTCTAGGTCATTGTGTAAATAACGGCTAAAACGCGCGCCAGATAACAAGCCTGCATCCAACAATGAGGCATGGTTGAGTCGATCATGCAGCACCGTATCGCCCTTGCCGACCAACGCAGTAATCACCGCCAAGTTCGCCATATAACCGCTGCTGATTAACAACGCACGCTCACGCCCAGTGAACTCAGCCAGTGCCTGTTCCAGCTGATGATGCGGCTCACTATGACCAATCACCAAATGTGAGGCTCCACCACCCACACCCCAACGTGCAGCACCTTGTTGCAAGGCATCTACCACCTCAGGGTGATTGGCTAAGCCCAAATAGTCATTGGAAGAAAAAGCCAAATAGGCTTTGCCGTCCACCTGCACCAGCGGCCCTTGTGGGCTTTGCAATAGCGGGCGCTGACGGTAAAGGTTATCGGCTTGGCGTGCAGCCAAACGTGCAGCAAGATCGAAGCTCATGGCAATCCAAAGTAAGGGTTACAAAGTGTGCAATGTGTCATCAGCGCTGATCTAGTGTGTCGCCGCATCGTAAAATAATGACGCATCGCGCTGTTCAATAATGGCGTGCTCAATCGCTGCTTGATGCACTTCATCGGCATATTCTTCACGGGCTTCCGGTTTAATACCGAGACGGGCAAACAGTTGCATGTCTTTATCCGCTTGTGGGTTAGCAGTAGTCAGCAGTTTCTCACCATAGAAGATTGAATTAGCACCAGCGAGGAAAGCCAACGCCTGCATCTGCTCATTCATTTGCTCACGACCGGCGGACAAACGCACATGCGACTGCGGCATCATAATCCGTGCCACAGCCAGCATGCGGATAAAGTCAAAGGGATCAACATCTTCGGCATTAGCCAGTGGCGTGCCTTCAACTTTAACCAGCATATTGATCGGCACACTTTCCGGGTGCTCAGGCAAATTGGCCAACTGGATCAGTAAACCAGCACGATCGGCAATGGACTCACCCATGCCCAAAATACCACCGGAGCAAATCTTCATCCCTGCATCGCGTACATAACTGAGGGTTTGCAAACGCTCAGCATAGGTGCGGGTGGTAATAATGTTGCCGTAGAACTCAGGCGAGGTATCCAGGTTGTGGTTGTAATAATCCAAGCCGGCATCGGCTAAGGCTTGGGTTTGCGCTTCATCCAGCTTACCCAGAGTCATGCAGGTTTCCATGCCCATGGCCTTCACGCCTTTGACCATTTCCAACACATAAGGTAAATCTTTTGCCGATGGATGCTTCCAGGCCGCGCCCATGCAAAAACGTGTGGATCCAATCTCTTTGGCGCGCTTGGCTTCGTCTAAAACCTTCTGCACTTCCATCAGTTTTTCTTTATCCAGCCCTGTGTTGTAGTGCCCCGATTGCGGGCAATACTTACAGTCTTCAGGACAGGCGCCGGTTTTAATCGACAGCAAGGTCGAGACTTGCACACGATTGGCATTAAAGTGCTGGCGGTGCACGCTTTGTGCTTGAAAGATTAGGTCGCTGAAAGGCTGCTGTAATAACGCAGTCACTTCGGCAAGTGTCCAATCGTGGCGGGTGGCAGGGTTAGGGCTAGCGTTCATGGGTTATCCTTTTTATCGTCCGCTTATATTTTTGTTCACGCTTAAGAAACGGGCTGCTAAACTTTAAGCATGCAGGATGCATTGCCAGAATGATCAAGGAGACGTCATGAGCTGTCAACCAAGTCACTCAAAAAAAGTTTACAAGTGGTTAAAAAACAAACAACCCTGTTTACTTTGCGACAACATCAGCCATCAACTCATTGCCCTATGTGAAGACTGTGAAGTCGAACTGCCGTGGCTTAGGGAGCGGTGCCTGCAGTGCGCATTACCAATGCCTAACCAGCAGGCGCTGTGCGCTGATTGCACACATAACCCGCCCTTGTTTAGCAAAGTGATCAGCCCATTCGAATTTACTTTTCCGCTGGATACCTTAATCAGCCGCTTTAAGTACCAACAAAACTGGCCTTACGGGCAACTTCTCAGCGCTCTTTTAGCTCAGCATCTAAGCTATTACTTTGATGAAGGCGGTAAGCGCCCAGACATGATTCTAGCTGTACCCTTAGCAAAACGCCGTCAACGTCAGCGCGGCTACAATCAAGCACAAATGATCTGTGATTGGTTATGCAAAGCACTAGACTTGGACAATCCTCGGCAGCTCTTACTGCGCACCCGTGAGACCGTCAGCCAGCAAGGTTTAAGCGCTAAAGCGCGGCGCGATAATTTGCATAATGCTTTTCAAATAACCCGACCTGAGCAGGTCCAAGACAAGCATGTTGTCTTGGTGGATGATGTGCTGACTACAGGCACCACCTGCTCCACTATCAGCGATTTACTGATCAAGCAAGGTGCTGCGCGGGTTGAGGTGTATTGCTTGGCACGCACCGGCAAACCGCAAACCGTACAGTTGTAGTTGTTTTGTTGCTACTGGCTGACTGTAGCGTAAGTAGTACTTCAGGGTAGGTGTTTATCCGTCGATGAACCCATCCAGGGTTCAACTCCGGCGCTCACCATCCTTGGCTCGCTTGTCACACCAACCCCGAAGTACTCGTTAATCAAAGGCGCTGTCAGCATGTTCGATATAAGGCTCGTCTGTTTCAGCAAGTTTTATACTCTAGCTATAAAAATGAGACCTGCGCAAATCTAGCCAACAACGCAAATGATCAACGCGTGCTGTGCTGGGTCTGTGGCAAGCGCAGCCATGGATGGCGCAGCGCCCGCATCGAGCCCTGGACGGGCTCGTTAAGGGAAGAACAGACTTAGCACAGTGCGCCAAACGCACAATGCTTGCCACTTTTTGTATCTTAAATTAAATAACTGTCGCGTAAGTCGTACTTCGGATGGGCTCATTGAGGGAAGAACGGCACTTGCACACTGCGGCACACGCATAATGTCTGAGGCTTTTTATGTCTTTAGCTAACTGACTGTGGCGTAAGTCGTACTCCGGGTAGGCTCATTGAAGGAAGAACAGACTTAGCACTGCGCGGCAAACGCACAATGTTTGCAGCTTTTGATTTTCAAAAACCTAGCCCAGCGCAGCGTCAACCACCACACTGCACATCGTCTTCCTCACAGCGCTTGGCATACTGCTGTGCCATCACCGCACACACCATCAATTGAATTTGATGAAAAACCATCAGCGGCAAAATGGCGGGTCCCACTGCACCACCGGCAAACAACACCGACGCCATCGGGATACCTGTCGCCATACTCTTTTTCGAGCCACAGAAAACAATAGTAATTTCATCTTCTTTATTAAACTTAAAGCGCCGCGCCAGCCAAGTTGTGGAAAACAACACTATGGCTAAGATCACACAACACACCACACTCAACATAATCAAAGACGACGGCGGTACCGCACCCCACAGCCCACCAATCACTGCTGTACTAAAGGCGGTATACACCACCAATAAAATCGAGCTTTGATCAACATTTTTTAGCCAGCGGGCATTGCGATCTATCCAACTGCCAATCCAAGGCCGCATAAAGTGACCGACTAAAAAAGGTAGCAATAACTGCGCACTGATCCTAATCACCGCTTCTAACATCCCAGTGGTACCAGAATCAGCATCCAGCATCATTTTCACCAGCAATGGCGTGACTAAAATCCCCACCAAACTCGAGGCTGACGCCGCACAGACCGCAGCCGGAATGTTGCCGCGTGCAATCGAAGTGAAAGCAATCGCCGACTGCACTGTGCCAGGTAAAGCTGCTAGATACAGCATGCCAATCCACAATTCATCGCCTAATACAGGGCGGATCAGCGGTTGTAATGACACCATCAAAATCGGAAATAAAATAAAGGTGCAGGCAAACACCAACAGGTGCAAACGCCAATGCATCACCCCGGCAATAATCGCGTGGCGCGAAAGCTTGGCGCCATGCAAAAAGAATAACAAGGCAATGGCAAAGTTGGTCAACCACTGAAAAATAGTTGCACCAACTCCATGCGCAGGAATAAAGGTCGCTGCCAGCACTACAGCAATTAAAATCAAGGTAAAATTATCGAACAAAATGCGTAAGCGGAACATAGTAAAGTGCACCATCAAAGCGAATATGCGCTGACTCTACTGGATATGCAATAATCCGGCTAACGCCAATCAGCCAAAGAGTATCGATTAACGGACATGCACAGCCCCCTTGAGCAACGTCTCAGTGATTTAAAACACTTACCTCGGCCGATCTACGGACAAACTGAAGCGCTGCCCAATAAGCTCCTCGGCTATCGCCACAGCCATCCATGGGTGCAGTTTTCCTATGCGATTAGCGGTGTACTGGAGGTGCAAACCGCCCAAGGTCGCTTTATTGCACCGCCGCAGCGTGCAGTGTGGATTCCGGCGGGGATTAAACACCGCGTACAGTGCTCGCTGCATACACAAATCCGTAGCTTGTACATCGACCAACAGGTATTGGCTGATGCGCCTACAAGCTGCCGCGTAGTCGAAGTCAGTCCGCTACTTAAAGAGCTGATTCGCACCTTTGGTGAACTGCCTGTTGAGTACGATGAGAGCAGTGCTGAGGGGCGTTTAGCCGTGGTGCTGCTCGACCAACTGACCCATGCACCGGATATGGGTTTGATGCTGCCCTTGCCTGCTGATAAGCGTTTACAAAAAATTGTCGCGCAACTGCAAAAACACCCTGATGCCAGCGACACCTTAAGTCAGTGGGCGCAGCGTTTGCATGTCTCGGAAAAAACCTTAAGCCGTCTATTTGTTCAGCAAACTGGACTGACTTTTCGCCTCTGGCGCCAGCGCCTACGCCTCCTCAATGCCCTGCCCTTACTCGAACAAAAACATACCGTAACCGAAGTCGCTCTGGCCTGTGGTTATGAATCAACATCGGCTTTTATTGCTGCTTTTGGTGAGCATTTTGGCAGCACGCCCGGTGAGTTTTTTAAAACCTAAGCGCAATCACGCCAGCGTTAGCTAAATAACCGACATAAGCTGACTCAAAGTCAGCTTATAGAAAACAGCAGGCTTGCCACACAGCAGGTATTTCGCGCTAAACTCACAGCCTATTCGATGCTGTTGAGAGAGGCTGCAATGCTTAATTACGTTGTCATATCAGGCTCAGGCCGCCCACAAAGTGAATCGGCACGGGTCGGGGAATACCTGCGTCAGCGCCTCGTTGATCTACAACTCAGTGACGACAATCACTGCTCCTTGATTGATTTAGGCACCAGCCCTTTGCCGCTCTGGCCTGAGCACAATGAAGCGCTTTGGCATGAGTATGCAACACGCTTACAGTCTGCCGACGCAGTGATTGTGGTCAGCCCTGAATGGCACGGTATGGCCAGCCCAGCGTTAAAGAACTTTTTTGTCCTCGCCAGCAAAACCGAGTTGGCGCACAAGCCGGGTTTGTTAGTCTCAGTCTCATCGGGCGTGGGTGGCGCTTACCCGATCAGCGAACTGCGCGCTTCCAGCTATAAAAACAACCGCCTGTGTTATATCCCTGAGCATATTATCGTGCGCCAAGCCAACGATATGCTGCACCCGGGCCCAGTGATTGATGATAATGATGCGCGCTTAAGACCGCGAATTGACTATGCCCTTGGCGTGCTCGGTCACTATGCGACAGCTCTGCACGCGGTACGTGAGGCAGTGGATATGAGTAACCCAGAGTTTGCTAATGGCATGTAAGCATCTGCGTCAGCTGTTCAGACTCGAGTGAACGGCTGACGCCTTGGCTTAGACATGCATTTATTCTGCTGTAAACGGCTCGATAAACCACGCCAATACCTGATCCCATAGCGGCTGCGCTGCTGGACGAAAGTAGCCCATGTGGCCAATCGAACCCATCTTGAGATTAAAGGCACGCGGATCAATGTCACGCTGAATGACTGGCGCATTGCTGTAATACTGCATAAATGCATCGCGCGAGGCCGGTAACGCCCAGAGATCATCCAGCGCGACTGCCGCAGTAATTGGGGTACTAATCTGCGCGAACTGTAGCTTTTTCGCCTCACGCACCACGGGATCATCAAAGAAATAGTGCGGCATGCTGCACCAGCGCTTCCACTGATGATAGACATCACGCGGCATATCTTCGCCCATACCCAGCATTTTCCACGGCAAGTAACCTTTCCAAGCCACTAAAGGCGGAAACACTAGGTTCCACATAAACTTTACCTTTAAGCGCTCAGACTGCGGCATCCAACCATGCCAGCCTGCGCCCGTGCCTAAGGTATAGCAGCGGCTCACCTTATGGTGATTGGGCAACATGCCCAGCGCATGCCCACCATAGGAGTGACCCACTAAAAATAACGGTGCATCGTCGCGGTGCATAAACTCAACAGCAGCAGCCAGATCCAACTGCGCCCAATCCTCAAAAGCCATCTTAAAGCCTTTCAGTTGTTGCGGTGCTGACTGACCCACGCCGCGATAATCCAAGGTCAAGACATTAAACCCTTGCGTGCTGGCATACTCAGCAAAACGCCGATAAAACTGCTGCCCCACACCAGTTGCACCCGCCACAATCAACTGCCCTTTGCCAGCACCTGTTGCGTCATACAAACGCGCACTGATCGGATAGCCATCGGCTGCCTGTAGCGTTATCGCTGTTGCGCTTGTCTGTGGATCACTCATAAAAACTCCTGATTTTATTATTCAGCCCACGCTGTATGGCACGCTGTTTTTGTACTCGTGAGTTTATTAATTCAGCCAGCAAAATCCCAGTGTTTAATGCCTCGTTAACAATTCTTCACAAAGCAGGATTTTAAATACAAAAAAGCCAGCTCTGATCCATTCATCAGAGCTGGCTGTGCTGAAACAAAGCAGTAAACGCTAATCACGCTTACCACTTATAAGTCGACCTTAAAAAATCAAGAACCCAAGAGAAATAATGACCCCAGAGCCGATCAAGGCCATCAAGCAGTAACCCATCACATCCTTAGCGCCCAGCCCTGATATGGCTAATGCAGGCAAGGCCCAAAATGGCTGGATCATATTGGTCCAAGCATCACCCCAAGCAATCGCCATGGCTGTTTTTGCAGCATCCACACCCAGTGCTGCGCCCGCTGGCATCATCACCGGTGCTTGTACCGCCCACTGACCGCCACCGGAAGGAACAAAGAAGTTCACAATCCCGGCACTCCAGAAGGCAAAGAGCGGGAAGGTGGTTTCATTGGACACAGAGACAAAGGCCTGGGTAATAACCCCTGCTAGAGACGTACCTGAATCCCCTGTCGCCATCATCATCCCCATGATTCCTGCGTAAAATGGGAACTGCAGCAGAATCCCAGAACAGTTACGTGCACCCTCAGACACCGAACCTAATAAGCTTTTTGGTGTGCCGTGCAGCAAGATAGCTGAAAACAAAAAAGTAAAGTTTACGATGTTTAAGTTCAGCGCAAAGCCATTGGTAATGAAGTAGTAAATAATGTACGCAAAACCCATTACGCCAAGTGCCATAGACAACATGCGGCTGTTTTCTAAACGCTCCGCTGGCGTCATATTTTCCTTTTCAGGAACCTCTTCAACGTACTCTTTCAATAATGCAGGATCAATCGTAATGGTGTCTTGCGGTGCTGGGTGCATTAAACGATTTAATAACGGAATAGTGATAAACATGACTGCTAAAATCGTCAAATTCATCGCAGAAAAGATGGTGTCCGAAGTAGGAATAGCAGCAGTTACCGCGCCATTGGTCACGGTCGCAATATTCTCGCCGCCAGCGATGGATAACGGAATAGATCCCGATAAGCCGCCATGCCAAAATAAGAAACCACTGTAAGCGGAGGCGATCAGCAAGCGATAATCCACACCTTGCACGCGCGCAGCGATCTCACGGGCAAAAATAGCCCCAATCACCAATCCGAACCCCCAGTTCACCCAGCACGCCAACGCACTGATCACGGTCACTAAGATGATCGCCTGCCCAGGTGTTTTAGCGATACCTGCTAACACGGCCAGCCTACGCTTAAAAGCTGGCGCACTGGCCATCGCATGCCCTGTCAGCACCACCATCGCCATCTGCATAGAGAAGCTAAGCAGATTCCAAAAACCACCTGCCCAAGCGTTGACCACTTGCATTGGCCCTTGCCCAGTACTCGGCATCACCAGTAAAAACACAGCGAAGGTTAGAACAATAGCAAAAATGAAAGGATCAGGGAGGTAACGCTGTAACAGCATCACAAAGAATTGACTTATTTTTTGTAAAACTGTCTTTTTTTGTACGAGAGTATTCATTAGGATTTCCTGCTTATTATATTTTTATCCATTAAACGCAAAAGGTTATCGATCGATAACCTTTTGCGTTAATACGCTTTTAATTACAAATAGCATTAACCAGACACCAGTAGCAACCCCATGCTGCCAGCAAAACAAAGAGTAGCAAGTTCTTTTTAAGATCCAAGCACTGCAATAGAGCCTACTTCTATACTTTAAAGAGAAGCTCTATTTTCAGCGTTTTAGCCTATCTGCTAACCGTTAAACGCACCCTACAAGCCATAACTTAGCAGACTGTATAACACCTATCAGCGCCCATTTTTAGTGCCTGAGCGCTCACACGACAGCAGATATGCAGCCTCATTTAGGTCTTTTATCCAACAGTAAGAAACCGATGGGGTCACCACTCAAAATCACTTAAGTGATTAATTGCACAGTTTGCAACTGTCCGTGCCACAGTCGTTATTTATTGACAATAATCGTGTGGCACAGCACGCAAAGTAGACACGCTACCATTATGAAATAACGCCCATATGAGTCTTTGCTGCGATAAGAATAACCGCCCTTATCAACTCACTCTGTATAGTATTTACAATTAAGAAAAAACCATTTCAGGCACATGATCAGGCACAATCAATTTACCCTGTGTTTTTGCAATAATCTCTTCAACTGACACGCCTGGTGCTCTTTCTTTAAGTACAAAAACGCCATTTTCAATCTCGATCCAGGCTAAGTCTGTTAACACTTTTTTGATACAACCTTTGCCCGTTAGCGGCAAGCTGCATTCTGTTAGCAGTTTAGATTCACCGGATTTGGACGCATGGGTCATGGTGACAATAATATTCTCAGCGCCGGCAACTAAATCCATAGCGCCACCCATGCCTTTCACTAGCTTATTCGGGATCATCCAAGAAGCGATATTGCCGTTGACATCCACTTCAAACGCACCTAATACGGTGAGGTCGACATGACCACCACGCACCATGGCAAAGGATTCTGCAGAGGAGAAAATTGATGCGCCTTTCACCGCGGTCACGGTTTGTTTACCGGCGTTAATCATATCCGCATCGATGGTTTCTTCGGTCGGAAACTCACCCATACCCAGCAAGCCATTTTCAGACTGCAGCATGACTTCGATATTTTTTGGAACGTAATTAGCCACTAAGGTCGGAATACCAATACCTAAGTTAACGTAAAAACCATCTTGTAGTTCTTGGGCAACACGTTGCGCCATTTGTTCTCTTGTAAGTGCCATCTCAAACCTCTTTATTATTCTGTTGATTTTACCGTTCTTTTTTCAATACGCTTTTCAAATGTGCCGAGTACAACGCGATTCACATAAATACCAGGTGTATGAATATGCGCCGGATCTAACTCACCAACCTCGACAATTTCTTCAACTTCAACCACGGTAATTTTGCCAGCCGTTGCCGCAAGTGGATTAAAGTTTTGCGCGGTATGACGATAAATCACATTGCCGTAACGGTCTGCTTTCCAGCCTTTAACAATGGCAAAATCACCAACAATGGCTTCTTCCATTAAGTATTCGCGACCGTTAAAATCTTTTGTTTCTTTACCTTCCGCGACCGGTGTACCCACACCTGTTGCAGTGTAAAAAGCCGGAATCCCCGCACCACCTGCACGCATTTTTTCAGCCAATGTACCTTGTGGGGTCAGTACGACTTCCAGTTCGCCGTTAAGCAGTTGCTTTTCAAATAATGCGTTTTCACCCACATAAGAAGAAATCATTTTCTTGATTTGTTTTTTTTTCTAACAAAAGGCCTAAACCAAAACCATCCACACCGCAGTTATTAGAAACCACGGTTAAGTCACTGGTGCCTTTGCGCTGAATTTCAGCGATTAAGTTTTCTGGAATACCACACAAGCCAAATCCACCGGCCAGCACGGTCATACCATCTTCTAGTCCTGCCATTGCTTCTTCATACGAAGCAACAACTTTGTCAAATCCAGCCATTCTTATTCTCCTAGTTTTGTTCTGCTTACTGATTAGTTTCAATCAAACCAATCAATAAGTTAAATTTGTTTTTTCTATTTATTAATAATTTTTTCAAATCAATGAGCTTGCACATATTAGCTCAAAAATATACTTTGAGGTGTATGCCTTTAAAATAATCGCTTTGCCTAATGAAGCGTCGCGAGATGACTGAGTACAGATGAATATTAAACAGGTTCGCGCTTTTCTTGCTGTTGCTCAATCCATGAACTTTACTCATGCTGCGAGTCAGTTGCATCTTTCTCAGCCTGCTTTAAGTCTTTCAATAAAAGGCTTGGAAGAAAACTTAGGTGGGAAATTACTCACTCGGAGCACGCGTCATATATCTTTAACCCCAGAAGGAGAAGCTTTAGTGCCCATCGCCAAGCGATTACTGGCTCAATGGGAAAATGCCGAAGACGAGATGAGGCAACGTTTTGCACTCCAATTAGGAAAGATAACCATTGCCTCCATGCCTGCTTTTGCAGCTTCATTATTACCCAAAGCCATTCAAATCTATCACGCGTCATACCCTAATATTCAGGTGGCTATCAACGATGTATTATCAGATATAGTGATCGAAATGGTGCGTAACAACCAAGTAGAACTGGGTATTTCCTTTGAGTCCAGCAGCCTTTTCGACTTGTCTTTCTACCCACTTTATGAAGACAGATTTATCGCTATCTTGCCGAAAAATCATCCGTTGGAACAACAAGAGTGTATTACTTGGCAAGCATTATTAGAATACAAATTCATCACATTGCAACGCCCATCCAGCGTGCGCACCATGATAGAAAACTCTCTAAATGAAGCAGGCATCGAACTCAAGGTTGCCTTTGATGCGCACCAACTGACCACTGTGGGCCGCATGGTAAGCGAAGGAATGGGCGTCGCAGTTGTGCCTGCGCTGTGTCGCCAACAAGCCATAGAGCAAGGCGCCGTGTATCGCCCAATTGTCCAGCCGGAAATTCGTCGCCGTGTTGGCGTCATCTGCCAACCCAGGTCTCATCTGTCTATTGCTGCGGCAACCATGCTCGATGTACTCATAGAAACCTACTCCTCAAAGCCTTATTTTGAATAAAAAGTAAAACTTTGAGGGGGTAGTTATTATTAGGCTTGCAGCTAAGCGTCAGGCTCAATTACTTCTTGAGCGGCGCGGAAGGCTTCACCTGCAGCAGGGACACCCGCGTACACCGCGCAGTGCAAAATTGCTTCACGGATTTCTTCTGCCGTACAACCGTTGTTTAGCGCACCACGAACATGGCCCTTAAGCTCTTGCGGTGCTTTTAGTGCGGTCAGTACAGCAACGGTAATCAGACTGCGCTCTTTACGGCTAAGGCCTTCACGCTCCCATACGGAGCCCCAAGCATGTTGGTTGATAAAGTCCTGCAAAGGCTGAGTAAACTCAGTGGTGTTGTTCATCGCTCGTTCAACGAACGCATCACCCATCACTGCTTGGCGTACTTTGTTGGCTGGAATCTTGCTCATAGTATCTCCTTAACATAGCTTTAAATCGTAACTTAAACGTTTATCTTGATTGCTAGGGCTATTTTAGTTTTCAGATTTATGAAAACTCGCGCCGCAGATTGAGCGTGGACTTGTTACCTAAACTCTCATAGTGCTGATCCAGAAAGGCCTTTGCAGATTCACGGCCAATGTCACGCAAATGCGTTAGAAACGCCCACTCAGAATTCATTTTACTGGACGCTGACAAGGGGTTTATTTGCTCTGAGGCTTCGATACGGTGCACTAATATTTCGGAATAACGATTTCTATCCAGTTTGTTTTCTTGCAACTGACGCGTCACAAAATCAATACCTCGCAACTCTCTAAGAAGCGATGAATTGAACGAAATTTCATTGACGCGATTCTGTATATCTTGCGCAGATTTTGGCGTTTCATTGCGCTCAATCGGGTTAATTTGAACGATTAATATATCTTTGGACTTCGTACTATGAAACAAAGGATACATCGGCGGATTACCAACATAACCACCGTCCCAATACGGCACGCCATCAATTTCAACAGCTTGGAAAACAGTGGGCAAACACGCAGACGCTAAAATCATATCTGCCGTCAGTTCTTCACGCTCAAATACTTTTATTTTACCCGTATGCACATTGGTTGCTGCAACAAATAGCTTTAACACGTTGCACGCTCTGACCTTTTCAAAGTCAATAGTGGACTCAACCAAGTCACGTAACGGATTAATATTCAGTGGGTTCGTATCGTAAGGCGACGCAACTCGGCTGAACAGGTCGATCATCATATATGCAGGAGAATCATCTAGGTCCCAGCGGCCAGTCAGAACCCCAAAAGGGCTTCGCTTAATGGGGCTAAACCTCCCCATGTATGCCACTTGTCGCCAAAACTGTTCAAGTGCTTCACGCGCACCATCTGCGCCACCGTCCATATAACCTTGTGCTAATATGGCTGCATTCATTGCACCTGCACTGGTACCCGAAATACCCTCGATACTGACACGTCCATCTTCCATAAAGTGATCTAATACGCCCCAGGTAAAGGCGCCATGCGATCCGCCACCCTGCAGGGCCAGATTGATCGATTTTTTAATCATTGATACTTTACCCCTAATATCTATTTCAACTTACCGTTCAGAAGCTGCTTTGCAAATAATGCAATTTCTTCAGCTGAAGAAAACATCATTTCATTGGTTTTTTTCTAATAGCGCGACCGCACGAGATGCTGAATCACAATCTACAGGTAAACGTCGTGTGAAAAATACGACAAAACACATTTATCTGTCGATAGTGCCGGCTTGCTGATTGAGTTTACAGTGGTTGGCGACGAGGCTTATAACAACACAGAAGCAAACACGTCAATTCAGCAATTACCATCCACAACGGCAACCGCTGGCTAGCGTAGGACTCAGGAAAGGTTGCTGATCAGATAAACCACACAGGTATCAATGCCGTAATTCCAAGAGAACCAAATTCAGTCATAGAAAGCACAAACGTGGGTTGCTGATTATATGACCACTGTCAGCTGTTGAACATGCGTTAGTGCGCTTGAAGAGTTTCATGAACGGGAAATAGACAAGGATAAATTAAAACACAATAAACAAAGCGCCATTGCCATAACCTGTGAGTCGTATGGTGATTAATAAAATGCCAACAGTCCCTAGTTTGCATGCGTCCTAGGTACCATAACGTCAACGATTACCTTGATCCCGCGGGATAATTTTTGTTTTTTATAAATATTTCTTATAAAAACTCGCGCTCTAGGACGACCTTAGAGCGCTGACCTATACTTGCATAACGCTTATTAAGAAAGCGCTAGGCAAGTTCACGACCAATGAATCTCGCGTTCCAAATCAAGTGAGGATTCTATGCCGATATTGTCATAGTGCGCATCAAGAAAGTTTTTTGCAGATTCACGACCAATGTCACGCAAATGGGTTAGAAACGACCATTCAGAATTCATTTTACTGGACGCTGTCAGTGGATTTATTTGCTCAGTGGCCTCGATACGATGCACTAAAATATAAGCATAATGATCTCTATCCAGCTTATTTTCATCAAGCAAACGGTGTACAAACTCGATGTTTCGCAACTCGCTTAGCAACGATGAATTGAACGCAATTTCATTAACGCGATTCTGTATGTCCTGTGCGCTTTTTGGGGGTTTATTACGCTCAATCGGATTAACCTGAACAATAATTATATCTTTAGATTCTGTCGTTTGGAACAAAGGAAATAAAGGTGGATTACCACTAAAGCCACCGTCCCAATACGGTACACCATCAACTTCAACGGCTTGGTAAAGCGAAGGTAAACAAGCAGAGGCCAAAATCATATCCGCCGTAAGTTCCTTACGCTCGAATACCTTTACTTTGCCCGACTGTACGTTAGTGGCAGCAATAAATAACTCTAAATCCTTACTGGCCCTGATCTTTTCAAAATCAATAGTGCTTTCAACCAGCTCACGTAGCGGGTTAAATTTGAAAGGGTTAGTGTCATAAGGCGAAACCACCCTACTTAACAGATCCATCATGACATAACTCGGCGTGCCACTCATATCCCAGTTCCCAGTCAAAACGCTCAAAGGACTGCGTTTGAGGGGACTGAACATCGACAAGTTTGAGACCTTGCGCCAAAATAGCTCAAGCGCCTCACGCGCGCCATCTGCGCCACCGTCGATAAAGCCTTGCGCAAATACCACGGCATTCATTGCACCCGCACTCGTACCGGAAATACCCTGCACGTTGACGCGTCCATCTTCCATTAAGTAATCCAATACACCCCAAGTGAACGCCCCATGCGAGCCACCACCTTGCAGCGCTAGATTGATTGATTTTTTAGCCATTGGTACTTTACTCCGTATATCTATCGTGCAACTTACATTCTTGATTTAAGATAATAAAGAGTTAGAAATTCAATTCTTTATTGCGCAGTCCAGCCACCGTCAACAGGAAGCGTAGACCCAGTAATCGATACTGCATTATCGCTACAAAGAAACACAGCAACGGCTGCAACTTCATCTACGGTGACAAATTTTTTCGTTGGTTGCGCTTTAAGCAACACATCCTGCATAACTTGCTCTTCACTAATGCCTCGCGCTTTGGCTGTATCAGCCACTTGCTGTTCCACTAATGGAGTCCAAACATAACCCGGCGCAATCGCATTTACTGTAGTACCAAACTCGGCCAACTCCAATGCAACTGTTTTCGTTAAGCCTGCAATGGCGTGCTTAGCTGCAACATAAGCCGATTTATAGGGCGAGGCGACCAATGCGTGCGCTGACGCTGTATTGATAATACGCCCCCATCCGCGCTGCTTCATGCCTGGCGTAACGGCTTTAATCGTATGGAAAGCCGAAGTCAGATTAATCGCAATGATTGCATCCCACTTATCATTTGGGAAATCTTCGATCGGCGAGACAAACTGGATACCCGCGTTGTTAACCAGAATATCAACAGAACCAAAAGCCTGTTCTGCTTCAGCAATCATCGCGACAATTTGCTCTGGATCCAGCATATTTGCTGGTGAAAAGAGTACCTTGACGGCAAAATCAGCTTCGATTGATCGTCGAGTAGATTCATTGTCTTCTGCGCTTCCTAGGCCATTAATCATCACATTAACGCCCTGCGCAGCCAAGCCACGCGCTATCGCTAAACCGATACCTGAAGTAGAGCCAGTAACAACTGCATTTTTACCTGTCAACATTATCTGCTTCCCATAAAAGTTTTATACGCCACACCTGTAGCACTTTAACATAACCAATCAGCTTCAGAGCGGGCGACTTGACTTATCGCAGTAATAGCCGCCGCACAGTTGGCACTGATTATGACGAATCATGCCCCTACTCAAGAAAACATTATTACTCTATTATTCTCTGATCTACAACACTGTCCATAACTGTTTTAATGATGCAGGATAAGATCGATTTTCTGCCCATGTTCACGCCGACATCCTACCCGGTGCTGTGAAAACCATATCCATACGTTGATGTAGCGCAGTTGCTGAGCAGCACCACGACTCACATAAAAAATCACAACAAGTAACTGACAATCACGACACCAACAAAACCCACGCTATAGGCCAGCAATAAGTAGCCAAAATAGCGCAAGTAAGCAATAAAGGTCAGTGCCGACACTTTACTCATGGCCACCACCCCAGCGGCAGAGCCGATGGCTAACAAAGAGCCGCCAACACCAACTGAATAAGTCAAGGTCAGCCACTGCCCCTCATCCATCTCAATACCAGACTTTAGCAACGCAGCAGTTAAGGGCACGTTATCAATCAGTGCCGAGAATAAGCCAACTAAGTAATTGGCCGTCATAATAGGCAGCTTTTCATACAGCGTAGGGAAGTGTTCCAACACGTTCAGTTCTTTGAGCATACCGACCAGCAGCAAAACACCTAAGAAGAAAACCAAGGTATCAAACTCAATTTTGCGGATGTACTCCAATACCGGCTCATCTTTATTTAAGAAATGCACCGCCATAAACATCACCGCTAAACCGAATAAGAAAGACAGCACCGGTGGAATACCAAAGGCCACGTTCGCACCAATGGTGCTGATAATCGTGGCTAAAAACAGCCCAGCAATGACTTGATCACCTTTAGTAATCTTAATGTCACGCTTGACTAAAACCACGTCACCGGTCAGTGAGCGCGAGAGAATAAAACCCAAGAAGAGTACCGCAAATAACGCCGGCACACTTAATAGCACGAGGTGGGCAATTTTCACCTTATCGGCTAAGAAAATCATTAAAGTGGTGACATCACCGGTGATTAACGCAGCACCACCGGAGTTGACCGCAAACACCACTAAAACCAGATAGCGCAGCAACTTATCGGTGCTTAAGTTCAAGCTCAGCAGCACCGTGATGCACACCAGGGTAGCGGTAATATTGTCGGCCATGGATGAGAAAACAAAGGCAAATAAACCCGTGATGAGCATCAAGCGCCGCTCACTCATCTGCGTGGGCATCACTTTATTGACGATGCCATCAATCACGCCTTTGTGCGAGACATAGGCGACAAAGGTCATCGCCGCCATTAAAAACAGCCACAACGTGGCAATTTCCAAAAGGTTTTCATTCAGCGCGTGCATCAGTTGCGGCGTGGTTAAATCATTGGGCGGGGCAATAAAGTAGAGCACCCAAACCAGCGTGCCAAAGAACAGGGTGGTTTTGGCTTTATCAATTTTAGTAAAGTCTTCAGCAACAATTGATACAAAGCCTAAGAACGCTAAAACCAGTAAGACGGTTGTCATTGGAGTCCCCAGCGAGCAGATGAAAAAGTGGGGAAATTCTAGTCCTTTTATCTAGAAAAAAACTACAGAAAAATCGACGATTAGCGTGCTTTGATGAATTAAATATAAGAGTGATTTTAGTGGCAGAGTCTGCCGCTGTAATCACACACAAAAGAGTCGTTAAAAACAGTCAGCGTAGCTGACTATCTTTACTGCCGCGACGGTTATAGCCACTGTGACTGGCGTGCTCATCCTCTAAGGATTGGCAGGCAATGCACAGTTGCACACCAACAATCGCAAGCCTGCGGCCTTCAGGTATCGGCTCATCACAATTTTGACAATATTCAGCACTGAGCCCTTGCGGTAGCTGCTGACGCGCACGCTGTACAGCGTCATCAATAGTGCTATCAATTTGCTCTTGAACGGCGCCATCATGCGCCCAACCAGTTGCCATAACAGCCTCCTTTAACTTAGGAGATGATGCTACTCGGCGCTATCTGCATCCTTTTGCGTCTGCTCAACACTGCTTTTTAAGGCTGCTTGCTCAGCGCGCCATTGATCCATCTCATCGTAATACGTATCCCACACACAGGGCGAGCAGCCACTTTCGCAGCATTCATAGTCCTCAGGTGGTGTTGGTTTCTCACGCATAGCAGTCTCAACCCTGTCAGTATAAAGTCACTTAAATCTAACTCGATTTAAGTCATTGCTGAGTATTTTAGCGTAATCAGCAATAACTTGGCAGTATCAGGGCCGGACCTGGTTATTTCTTAGGTAGATAAGCGGCTAGGCGTTGCGCCATTTCATCCGCTAAAGCCTGCAAGGCGTTTAACGGACGAATCATCACTTCAAATTCAACGATCTTACCCGCCTCATCGAAACGAATCATATCAATGCCTTTGAGCTGCTTGCCGTTCACTCGCGCGCTAAACTCCAGCACCACGCTGAGGCCTTCATCAGTGGTTAACTCTCGATCGTAAGTAAATTCTGTAAAAACCTGCGCGACGGTATTTAAAATCAATGCCACCACAGGCGCTCCTGGGTAGGGTGTATGTGCGACGGGCGAACGAAACACCGCATCTTTGTGCAAAATAGAGGGTAATTCAAGCAAGTTGCCTTGTTCTACCATTGTGTGCCAATGCGCCAGTGAGGCGCTGACCGCTGCCGGCCGAGTGATAGATGTCATGTAAGCTCCTCCTGTTTATTGTGATGAACTCAAAAATTGTGGATCACGCAGCTGCGCGCGCAATATTTTACCGACCGGTGACTTGGGTAACTGCTGACAAAACTCAATGTGCTTGGGTACTTTGTAAGCCGTCAACTGCTGGCGGCAGTGCTGGATAATGTCCTCAGCAGTCAGGGCAGGGTTGCGCACACAGATATAAGCGTAAATTGCTTCACCACTGTTGTCATCGAATCGTCCAATCACTGCCACCTCACTCACATCAGGATGTTCAGCAATAATAGCCTCAACTTCATTAGGGTAAACGTTAAAACCAGAGACTAAAATAATATCTTTTTTGCGATCAACAATTTGTAAAAAACCTTGTTCATCCATCACCGCAACATCACCGGTAAAGAACCAGCCATCACGCAAACTGGCTTGACTTTCTTCGGGCTGATGCAAGTATTCATTGATCACATGCGGGCCACGTACCGCCAACTCACCGGCTTCACCAAAAGGCAGATCTTGGCCATTCTCACCAACAATACGCACCTCGCAGCCCGGTAAAGGTAAACCGACATAGCCGAGTTTGACCTGATCCGTGGGTGGATTAAGCGAAACAAAGCAACTGGTCTCAGTCAAACCATAGCCCTCTAATATCGGGCAAATCTGTGCATGCCACTGGGTTGCGGTGCTGGGTCTTAGCGCTGTGCCACCAGAGACCACATACTTCAGGTGCAGCGGCTTTTCAGTAAACCAAGGTTCGGCTAATAAACCGGCATACAGGGTATCGACCCCGGTCATCCAGCCAATTTTAAACTGACTAAAAGCAGGTTTAAGATTGCTTAACGGGCGTGGGTTAGGCACTAAAATGTTGCGCGCGCCTAGTTTGAAAAATAGTAGGAAATTAAAGTTAAAGGCGAAAATATGGTACAGGGGCAGGGCGGTCAGAATAATTTCACCCGGCTCAATTTTAACCCCGTAAGCGTTGACATAAGCCTGCGCCATATCTAATACCGCCAACAAGTTGGCATGGGTCAGCGGCGCGCCTTTACTGCGCCCAGTGGTACCGCCGGTGTACTGATACAAAGCAATCGAATGGGCTTCACGCTGCACTTCGGGCAACTGCTCGCCAGCACTCAGAGCATCGGTAAAGCGCTGATACTGGCTCGCTTCCAACTCAAGTTTCACACCTAGGTGCTGGTCAATTGCGCTGGCAATCGGCTCAGGAAAAAAATCACTCATGGAGGCTAGCACCAACTGCAGCCCGTATTTCTCAACCACAGGCTTAACCGTATTGGCAAATAAGTTTGATGCAATTAGCAGCTTGGCTTGGCTGTCTTCAATCTGTAGCGCCACTTCACGTGCGGTGTACAAGGGGTTCATATTGGTAATAATCAACCCGGCTTTCCAGGCGGCCATCACTGCAATTGGATAATGCAAACTACTGGGTAATTGAATCGCTACGACATCGCCGCGCTGCAGGCCTTGCGCCACTAAAAAACGTGCAAAAGCGTTGGATAAATTGTCGACTTGGGCAAAGGTCAAACTCTGCTGTAAACCATTGGGTAAAACCATACTAAAGGCATGACTGTCCGGCTGTTGCGCAGCGCCTTGTGCAGCAAATTTGGCAACGCTGCCCCGCATCACATCGTCCGTTACTTGATAGTTGTGCAAACTGGCTGGGTAGCTTTTTTCCCATGCATTGATTGCCATCGTGCTGATACTCCACAGGTATTGTTATTATTGTGTAGCAGGTTATTAAACTCGCTCAAAGCAGGCTACAATCGCAACTTAACACTGTCAAGATTAGATGTCATGCTAAGCTCTATTTTAAAATTACTAACCTGTTTTGCAGCCGAGGCGCAGCATGCGATCCAATCCTAAAAACTCACGCAGCCGTTATCATGTGGGCAATTTATCAGCACAACTCCTCACCTCTGCACGTAGCATGTTGGAAGAAGTTGGCAGCAGTAAGTTGTCGATGCGTGCACTCTGTAGTGCCTTGGGCGTAACGCCAACTGCCGCTTACCATCACTTTACCAACCGTGCTGAGCTACTGGCCCAACTGGCGACAGAAGGCTATTTGGAGTTGGCTGAGGTACTCAGCGAAAACAGTGCATCGTTACCGGGACAAGAAAAGATTCAGGGGTTCTGTTTAATTTATCTCGATTTTGCGCGGCGTAATCCTGCGCTGTATCAGCTGATGTTCGGCCCTGAATTAACTGCGGATACGATGCCTGAGCAGCTGTACAGAGCCCGCCAATTAGCCTTTTCTAAACTTGAAGTAATGGTGGCAGACTTACTCAATCGCCCGATTGAGAGCATGGATGTGCGCAACGCAGCACTGGCCAGTTGGTCATATATACATGGCTTAACAGCACTGTTGCTGCATGAAGTATTGCAGCGTCCAAGCGAGGTGCCTGACCAACGCATTATTGAGCGTACGCTGGCGGGTTTTGAAGTATTGTTTAAGGCACACACAGCATCCGCCGATTCAATTTAGCGGCACCTGTCTCAGGAGTCTGTATGACTAAGTTATCCACAGCTGTTATTGAGTTTGCTACAACCAAAACGGCTTTTGCCACTATTCTCATTGCGCGTAGCGGGCAGGGTGTCTGTTTTGTATTGCTCGGCGATACAGCAGCAGAACTCTACGCTGACTTACAACAACGTCAGCCCAATGCACAGTTGATCAAAGATGAGCAAGCGCTCGCCCCCTACTTAAAAAAAGTGACTGACTTTTTAGATGCGCCACAAACGCCTTTAGACTTCCCGTTGGATATTCAAGGCAGCGATTTTCAGAAAAATGTGTGGGCGATTTTACAAACGATTCCAGTGGGGCAGACGCTCAGTTATAGCGATGTCGCTGAACGCTTGCATAAGCCCAAGGCGGTGCGTGCAGTGGCCAATGCCTGTGCTGCGAATCCCTTAGCACTAGTCATTCCTTGCCACCGTATTTTACGCGCTGACGGCGGAATTTCGGGTTATCGCTGGGGGGTAGAGCGTAAGCGTGCGTTGTTGGCCAAAGAGCGGCAAGCCTGTCAGTAAGCAGTGTGATTTGTATACCATGCGTACTTGTGTACCTCTTAACGAACTTTTTCCTGTCTAAATATAATGCGTAAATGGGTGCAGTTGGACAAAGAACAGCTGGTTTTGGACCTGTGTGTTATGCGTACTGTGCTAAGTCTGTTAATCCCTCAACGAGTCTTTTCTGGTCTGAATATAGAGCGTACATGGGTTCTGCCGACCAAAGAGCAGCAGGCTTAAGGTTTGTGTGTTATGCGCGTACTGTGCTAAGTCTGTTACCCCTCAACGAGCCCATCCGGGGCTCGATTCGGGCGCTACGCCATCCATGGCTGCGCTTGCCACAGACCCAGCACAGCACGCGGTGACCTCTTGTATTGCTGGCATGATTTGCGTAAGTCTCATTGTAAGAGCATTACTTGCATCTTCATCTTCATCTCACCTCATCATCGTCTGCCAAACCAGCTCTGCACGCAGCCTGAATAAAACCAGCAACAAAGTCGCTATTTAACAGTAAAACTATTTGATGCTTTGTTCAAAATAGCTATCGGGCGATAGTGAATACTTTATAAGACTTGCTAAACACGCCGATGGTCAACGCGTGCTTCGAGGTAGGGGTGACGAGCGGAGCCAGGGGTGACGAGCGGAGCCAGGGATGGCGCAGCGCCGGAGTTGAACCCCGGATGGGTTCATCGACGGACTAACACCCACCCCGAAGTACGCCATACATAAGACTTATCCACAACGCAGCAAAAGAGCAGTGTCTGATATACCGCGTCAGGCTACATGAGTGCAGACAATAACCCATGTTCAACGCATGCTCTGGGGTGGGGGTGACGAGCGGAGCCAAGGATGGCGCAGCGCTGGAGTTGCCCCCCGGACGGGTTCATCGATGGACTAACACCCCACCCCGGAGTACGCCATACACACAATATCCAGCATCAGCAGCAAGTAAAAACCAACATTACCGGTTCGTACTTGGAGTAAATCTTTATTACTCTGGACGCGGTGCATAAGCAAACACATCCGCGTGCATTTGCTCAGGCTGCATGCCCGCGGCAACCAAAGCATCAAATGTCCCATAGATCATCGCCGGTGAGCCGCTGGCAATCACACGGTACTCGCTTAGGTTCTGGATATCGTGACAAACAGCTTCATATAGCATACCAACCCGACCCTGCCAGCCCGTATCTTCGCTAACAATCTGATGAAAATGCAGGTTACTCATGGCTTGCCAAGCGGGTAGATTTTTCAGAGTATAAAAATCTTCAGCAGCCCGTGCGCCCCAATACACATGGATTGGTTGGCTAAACTCAGTCGCACGGCAATGCTCAATCAAGCTGTGCATCTGCGCCATGCCGGTACCGGCAGCAATCAGCAATAATGGACGCTCATCCGCACCGGCTAAATGCACATCACCAAAGGGCATTTGCACACGGGCAATACGCTCTTTTTGCAACTGCTTAAGTAACGCTACGGCGGCATTATCACGGGCTAAAATATGCAGTTCAAGCTCACGCTCTTGTTGTGGTGCAGAGGCAATAGAGAAGGCACTAGACTCGCCATTGTCACGTTCAAGCAACAGGTATTGACCCGCATGATAACGCACTACTTTGTCTTCCGGCAGACGCAAGTGCACCGAAAACACGTCAGCACCCAGTGGCGTAACGCTGACCACCTGGCAAGTAACTTTGCACAGCGGCTGCTCATTCGGGGCTAAAACCTCGTCCCAGTGTACTTCACAGTCAGACAAGGGTTCAGCCAAGCAGGTAAATAACTCACCGGACTCAAAAACATCATCACCTTGACGAACTTTACCACTGATCAAATTTGCCGCACAGAGATGACAATTGGCATTACGACAGCTTCGCGGCGCCTCAATATCTAAACGCTGTACCGCATCGATGATCTTCTCTCCGGGCAACAAATCAATAACATGCCCTGAGGGCTGCAACATCACTTTCATGCGTAAACTGTTTCCTTTGTGTGTACAACACAGCACTCAATCAAGCGCGTTAGTCAATGCCAAGCTCAGACCACAGCGCGTCAACACGTTCTTTTACCGCTGGATCTTGCTCAATCACACGACCCCACTCACGGCTGGTCTCACCAGGCCATTTATTGGTTGCGTCCAAGCCCATTTTACTGCCTAAGCCAGAGACGGGCGAAGCAAAGTCTAAATAGTCAATCGGCGTGTTATCAATTAATACGGTATCGCGACTGGGGTCCATACGCGTGGTAATCGCCCAAATCACATCATTCCAATCCCGTGCATTAATATCGTCATCGGTAACAATAACGAACTTGGTGTACATAAACTGGCGTAAGAAACTCCATACGCCGAGCATCACGCGCTTAGCGTGACCAGGGTATTGCTTCTTAATGGTGACCACCGCCATTCGATAGGAACAACCTTCCGGTGGTAGATAAAAATCGACAATTTCCGGGAATTGTTTTTGCAAAATAGGCACAAAGACTTCGTTGAGTGCCACACCTAAGATTGCTGGCTCATCCGGTGGACGGCCGGTATACGTACTGTGATAAATCGCGTCCTTACGGCGAGTGATGCGCTCTACGGTAAACACCGGAAAGCTATCAACCTCGTTGTAATAACCAGTGTGGTCACCGTATGGGCCTTCATCGGCCACTTCACCGGGGTAAATATGCCCCTCTAAAATAATTTCTGCCGAGGCCGGGACTTGTAAATCACTACCAATGGCTTTGACTAATTCAGTGCGTGAGCCACGCAGCAAGCCAGCAAAGGCATATTCAGACAAGGTATCAGGCACCGGTGTTACCGCGCCTAAAATCGTCGCAGGATCAGCACCTAAAGCCACCGCCACAGGGTAAGGACGGCCCGGATATTTCTGACACCATTCGCGAAAATCTAACGCCCCGCCACGGTGACTGAGCCAGCGCATAATAACTTTATTGCGACCCAGTACTTGCTGGCGATAAATGCCAAGATTTTGCCGCTCTTTATTCGGCCCTTTAGTGATGGTTAAACCCCAAGTAATTAAAGGCGCGACATCACCAGGCCAGCAAGTCTGAATCGGTAAGGCGGTCAAATCGACATCCTCACCTTCAATAATGACTTCTTGGCAGGCACCGTCTTTGCGCACTTTAGGCGCCATGGCCAAGACTTTCTTGAACATTGGCAGTTTGTTCCACGCATCCTTAAAGCCTTTCGGTGGTTCAGGCTCTTTCAGGGCAGCGAGCAATTTACCAATCTCACGCAATTCTGTTGTGCTTTCAGCACCCATGCCTAAGGCAACACGCTGCGGTGTACCAAACAGGTTACCCAATACCGGCATAGAAAAACCCGTAGGGTTTTCAAATAACAGCGCAGGCCCGCCTTTGCGTAAAGTGCGATCACAAATTTCTGTCATTTCTAAAACAGGGGAGACGGGAACTTGAATACGCTTAAGTTCACCACGTTGCTCAAGGCCACGGATGAAATCTCGGAGATCAGAATATTGCATAATGGTATCCGTAGCAGATCAAGCGCTGCAGAGATGAGGATATTACTATCACACATCCCTGCATGGCTTTAGATACTAAACGAGAGCTATTTGCTGCGCTTCATTGACATGAAAAACTCTTCGTTAGTTTTTGTGTCTTTGAGTTTATCGAGCAAAAATTCGATGGCTGCAGTTTCATCCATAGGATGCAGCAACTTACGCAAAATCCACATGCGCTGCAGTTCATCTTCGCTGGTTAATAGTTCTTCACGACGAGTACCCGAGCGGTTGATATTGATTGCTGGGAACACACGCTTTTCAGCAATACGGCGCTCAAGTTGCAGCTCCATATTACCGGTACCTTTAAACTCTTCGTAAATCACTTCATCCATTTTCGAACCGGTCTCAACCAGAGCGGTCGCGATAATGGTCAGTGAACCACCTTCTTCGATGTTACGTGCCGCACCGAAGAAGCGCTTTGGTTTTTCCAGCGCATGCGCATCAACACCACCGGTGAGCACCTTGCCAGAGCTTGGAATTACAGTATTGTAAGCACGCGCTAAACGGGTGATAGAGTCGAGCAAAATCACCACGTCTTTTTTGTGCTCAACCAAACGTTTGGCTTTTTCGATAACCATTTCAGCCACTTGCACGTGACGTGTGGGTGGCTCATCAAAGGTCGAAGCAACTACTTCACCACGTACGGTGCGCTGCATTTCCGTTACTTCTTCAGGGCGTTCATCAATCAGCAGAACGATGAGATGGCACTCTGGGTTATTACGGGTAATGTTCGAGGCAATATTTTGCAGCATGATGGTTTTACCAGCTTTTGGCGGTGCCACAATCAAACCACGTTGACCTTTACCAATCGGCGCAGCTAAATCAATCACGCGACCGGTTAAGTCTTCAGTTGAGCCATTACCGATTTCCATAATAAGACGCTTCGTCGGAAACAACGGTGTCAGGTTTTCAAATAATATTTTGTTACGGGCGTTTTCTGGACGGTCAAAGTTAATGCCATCCACTTTCAACAGGGCAAAATAACGTTCACCATCTTTCGGTGGGCGTATTTTACCCGTAATGGTATCGCCTGTTCTTAAGTTAAAACGGCGAATTTGGCTGGGTGATACGTAAATATCATCTGGGCCAGCAAGGTATGACGAGTCTGCAGAGCGCAGAAAGCCAAAACCATCTTGTAATATTTCCAGAACGCCATCACCAGAAATTTCATCACCTCCACGCGCATGACGCTTGAGGAGTGAGAAAATAATATCCTGCTTACGCGAACGGGCCATGTTATCTAGGCCCATTTGTTCAGCCATTTCTAGCAATTCAGCAACGGGTTTTTGTTTTAGTTCGGTCAGATTCATAGGGAATGACGATGATATAATTTAGAAGGAATGAGCAAGCTCTTAGCTTGAGAGGCGTACCGCGAGGAGAACAGTCGATTGTTTGTTCAGAGCCGCATAAGATATCGGCGACGGCATGCAGACGTATAACGGCTTTAGCGTTACAGAAATTGAATCTACCACTTGCTAAGGCGTGAGTCTAGTGCACACATTGATAATATGCACACTAGAACATGGTTTATTTGAGCAATTGACGCTGCAATCAGATGTGGCTTTCTAAAAACGCGACCAATTGGCTTTTAGATAACGCACCCACTTTAGTTGCTTCAACGTTACCGTTTTTAAACAACATTAAAGTAGGGATACCGCGTACACCATATTTAGGTGGTGTTGCTTGGTTATCATCAATGTTCAATTTGCAGATTTTTACTTTTCCAGCAAATTCAGTTGCAATATCTTCTAGAACTGGAGCAATCATTTTGCAAGGACCACACCACTCGGCCCAGTAGTCAACCAGCACAGGGCCGTCAGCTTGTAATACATCTTGATCAAAGCTCGAATCGCTAATATTGGTAATGTGATCGCTCATGAAACCTCTCCGAAAAGGCGGGTACAAATTAAAGTATCGATAATGATAGCCTGACTGAGCCTTTAACGAAAGTAACTGAGTGAATCGCTATGATATTTTTTACTCCACCCCAGCGTTCATTCTTTTTTACATTGGCGAATCTGCTGCAACATGGCACGATAGCCCATTACTTTTTTTTGGAATAGTGGAATGCCCATCTCTGCTCCTAAACACTTTCCACTCATAGCAGCCATTGACTTAGGATCCAATAGTTTCCATATGGTACTGGCTAAAACAGATCAGCGAGAAATTCGCATTCTTGAGCGTATTGGTGAAAAAGTGCAGTTGGCTGCGGGTATCAGCGCAGACTTACAGTTACAAGATGATGCGATCGAACGCGGACTTGCCTGCTTGCGCCGTTTTGCCCAATTAATCAATGACTTACCGCAAGGAGCAGTGCGCATTGTCGGTACCAGCTCGTTGCGTGTAGCACATAACAGGCAAGCATTTATTCAACGTGCAGAGCAGATTTTAGGCCACGACATTGATGTTATTTCAGGTCGCGAAGAAGCCCGTCTAATTTATCTTGGTGTCTCGCACACCTTGGCAGATACGCCGGGCAAACGCCTTGTCATTGACATTGGTGGAGGCAGTACTGAGTTTATTATTGGCCAACAGTTTGAATCACAATTGCGTGGCAGCTTGCAAATGGGCTGTGTTAGCTTTACTCAACGTTTCTTTAAAGATGGCAAAGTAACCGCTGCGCGTTACGCTCACGCCTATACAGCAGCTCGCCTTGAGCTGATGGAGCTGGAACAAAGCCTACGCCGCATGGGCTGGCAAGATACCGTGGGTGCTTCAGGCACCATTCGCTCTATCGGCCAAGCGCTTGCAGCAGCCAGCCTAAGCAATGGCGAAATTAATAGCTCAGGACTCACCTGGCTTAAACACAAAGTCCTTGAAGCAGGTGATATTAACAACATCGATATTGCCGGCGTTAAAGCAGAACGCAGCGCTATCTTGCCAGCAGGTTTAGCGATAATTGAGGCTATTTTTGATGCGCTAGGTCTTGAACAAATGACACCTTGCGACGGTGCTTTACGTGAGGGCGTGCTGTACGATCTGCTCGGTCGTCATCAACATGAAGATGTGCGCGAGCGCTCAATCCATGCATTAATGGAACGCAGTCATGTTGACCTTGAGCATGCGCAAAAAGTTGAATGCAAAGCCCTTGAAGCACTGGATCAGGTGGCTGACGCTTGGCAGCTTAAAGAAGAGTGGCATGCCGACATGTTGAGCTGGGCAGCTCGAGTTCACGAAGTAGGCTTAGACATTGCTCATTATCACTACCATAAGCATGGTGCCTATTTAGTTGAGCACTCCGATTTATCTGGATTTTCACGCCAAGATCAGCAAATGCTTGCTCTATTGGTACGCGGACATCGTCGCAATATTCCTAAAGAACATTTTATCGAGCTCGCCGAAGACGGCCAACAACTATTGAAACTGTGTATTTTGTTACGTTTTGCGATTCTTTTGCATCATATTCGCGGCACCCAAGAAGTCCCTGAGCTACAGCTCACCGCTAAAGAAAACGGCCTGCACATTCGTTTCCCAGAGCATTGGTTAGATAATAACCCGCTCACTTTGGCAGACTTTCAAAAAGAAGCAGGATGGCTCAAACGTATTGACTTTACTTTAACAGCACAATAACACTCGAGAAACTTTGAGATAAGGCCGCTATCACTGTTCACTATCGCTCTTTTTGCTGCCTTGCCAATGCTGCAACTCAACAACATTATTACTTGACGTGTAATTGTGTTTTTGCGTATCTACAACAGCACCCACTTGCTGGCCGTTCGGTATAGGGTAGGCTTGCAGCTCAACCCGTCCCAAATATCGACCAAACATTGCCACGGTACCAGTAAGGCGCTCTTGACTGGTCACCGTAAACTCAAAACCATACACCCGCGCTAAGCGTTTCTGACCTTTGCCATCAGGCAAAATTCGCCAACCTTTAAACGCCACATTACCATCGAGTAACTGCACCTTTTCGCTATCACAATGCTGACGCACAAACCACAAAGCACGCTCACGTACACCGTGTCCGCGCCAGACCCAAGCAATGACCAGCGCAACCAGCAGCCAGGCAGACAGCTCTCCCAGTGTTATCATATGCATCACCCTAGTTATATGTTTACATCCTAGCGCAGCAACAGCCAGCGCTGCATTATCGTCTAATAACTGTGTTCTATTTCACTGCGCCTGTGGATAACTTCACCTCTGACGGCTACAATAGCAGATCGTAATATTTATGTTTTACTTGAGGGATCTCTGTGTCTGTCGAACTTTGGCTACAGTCTGTCGATTTTTTACGCGACGAACTGCCTGCTCAGCATTTCAACACCTGGATCCGTCCATTACAAGTTGAAGCGGTGGGCGATGAGTTGCATATTTTCGCACCGAATCGCTTTGTATTAGATTGGGTCAACGATAAATATATCAATCGTTTGCTCGAGCTGATGGCTGAGCGTAATAACGGTAATGCGCCGCCAATATCACTACAAATCGGCAGTAAAGCAAAATCACGCACCAGCAGTAATAGTTCGGTATCTGCCGCCGTACCCAACAACCCTGTACATACCCCAGCGCCGCCCCCGGCTCCTATGCCAACACAACCCACGCCCACACAAAGCCCAAGCGCTCCGGTGATGCACACCAGTAACCACAATGTGACGCCTCAGTCTCATATCAGCGTTGAACGCACAGCGCCTGCTGCACCGGTTAAAGGGGCTATTAAGCACGTCAGTGCGCTCAACCGCTCCTTTACCTTTGACAGCTTTGTTGAGGGTAAATCAAACCAATTAGCACGGGCAGCGGCTTGGCAAGTCGCGGACAACCCAAAGCATGGTTACAACCCGTTATTTTTATACGGTGGCGTGGGTTTAGGTAAAACGCACTTAATGCATGCTGTTGGTAATCATTTGTTGCAGAAAAACCCAAACGCTAAAGTGATTTATTTACACTCTGAGCGTTTTGTTGCCGATATGGTGCGAGCCCTGCAAAACAATGCCATCAATGAATTTAAAAACTATTACCGCTCAGTCGATGCGCTACTGATTGATGACATTCAGTTTTTTGCTAAAAAAGAGCGCTCGCAAGAAGAGTTTTTCCATACCTTTAACGCGCTGCTTGAAGGTAATCAGCAGGTCATCCTCACTAGTGACCGCTACCCTAAAGAAATTGACGGCCTTGAAGAACGCCTAAAATCGCGCTTTGGCTGGGGCTTGACAGTGGGTGTCGAACCGCCTGAACTGGAAACTCGAGTTGCTATTTTAATGAAGAAAGCCGAGCAGAGTAGGGTGCAACTGTCACATGACTGCGCTTTTTTTATTGCCCAGCGCATTCGCTCTAACGTGCGTGAACTGGAAGGGGCCTTAAAGCGGGTAATTGCCCATTCACATTTCACCAATGAGCCGATCACAGTTGAATTGATCCGCGAGTCACTCAAAGACTTGCTGGCACTGCAAGACAAATTGATCAGCATTGATAATATTCAGCGTACTGTTGCCGAATACTACAAAATTAAAATTTCCGATATCTTATCCAAACGTCGTTCACGCTCAGTTGCGCGCCCACGGCAAATGGCCATGGCGCTCGCTAAAGAAATCACTAATCACAGTCTGCCTGAGATTGGTGATGCCTTTGGTGGTCGCGACCATACGACAGTACTACATGCTTGTCGTAAAATTGTTGAGCTCAGCGAAACCGATGCAGATATCCGCGAAGACTATAAAAACCTACTGCGCACGTTAACTACTTAACAGCAGTGCCAGCACTTTTGAGCAAGGACCTAACCATGCACTTCACCATTCAACGCGAAGCTTTGTTAAAACCGCTGCAACTGGTGGCCGGTGTTGTTGAACGCAAGCAAACCATGCCGGTGTTATCCAACGTACTGCTCGTCATCGAAGATCAAAATCTATCTATGACGGGTACAGACACCGAAGTCGAGCTGGTCGCACGCATCACCCTAGAAGAGCCTGCTCAACCAGGGGAAATTACTGTACCTGCACGTAAACTCATGGATATCTGCAAAAACTTACCGGCTGACGCTTTAATTGATTTTAAAGTAGACGATCAAAAAGTGTTAATTAAAGCCGGACGTAGCCGCTTTACCTTAACCACCTTGCCCGCCACTGACTTTCCTTGCTCAGAAGATACGCCCGGTTCCCTGGCATTTACCGTCGAGCAAGGCCATGTCCGCCACCTGATTGAACGCACCAGCTTCGCAATGGCACAACAAGATGTACGCTATTATTTAAATGGTTTATTACTTGAAGCCAAGCAAGGTCAATTGCGTGCTGTTGCCACTGATGGTCACCGCCTCGCTTTGTGCTCAGTTCCAGCAAACATCAGCGAAGACATTCAGCATCAGGTCATTGTGCCGCGCAAGGGTGTGTTAGAACTGGCACGCCTAATGACTGAAGACGCTACAGAGGTCGCTGTCGTATTCGGTAGCAATTACATTCGAGCTACCACCGCTGACTTTACCTTTATCTCTAAATTGGTTGACGGCAAGTTTCCTGACTACGAGCGTGTATTGCCGCGCGGTGGTGATAAAACCGTGTTAGCCGACCGTCAAAATTTACGTGAAGCATTAAATCGTGCTTCTATTTTATCTAATGAAAAATATCGTGGCATTCGCTGGCAGCTCGAATCTGGCTTATTAAAAATTCAAGCCAACAACCCCGAGCAAGAAGTTGCAGAAGACGAGGTTAGTGTTGACTACAATGGTGATGCTTTAGAAATCGGCTTTAATGTCACCTATCTTCTCGACGTACTCAGCGCCACCTCATCTGAGCAAATCAGTATTGTGCTCTCAGATTCGAATAGCAGCGCACTCATCCAAGAGGCTGACAACGACGGTGCTTCTTACGTTGTTATGCCTATGCGCCTCTAGCAATAACTGAATATGGCTATCAGCCAACTGCAAATCACCGGCATCCGTAACCTGTTGCCGGTGACATTAGAAACATCCCCTCGTATCAATATTCTCTACGGTGCTAATGGTAGCGGTAAGACCAGCGTACTCGAAGCCATTCACCTGTTAGCTATGGCGCGCTCTTTTCGTAGCACACGCTTACAGCCGATGATTCAGCATGAACAAAGCAGCTGCACGGTGTTTGCTCAGGTACTACACAGCGACGGCAGTCAGAGTAATCTAGGGGTCAGCCGTGACCGCCAATCTGAATTACGTATTCGCATTGATGGCCAAAATGCACGCAGTACAGCTCAACTGGCTCAGCTTTTACCCTTACAACTGATCAACCCCGACAGTTTCCGGCTTTTAGAAGGCTCGCCAAAAATGCGCAGGCAGTTCTTAGACTGGGGCGTGTTCCACGTGGAACATCAGTTTATTTCTGCGTGGCAACGTTTACAAAGCAGCTTAAGACAAAGAAACTCATGCCTACGCCATGGTATAATGGATGCATCTGTAGTTGCAGCATGGGATCGAGAACTCTGTATAGCCAGCGACGAAATAGATCAATTGCGCCGCGCTTACATTATTAAACTCAAACCTGTTTTTGAAGAGACCTTAGCAAAGCTGCTCAATCTTCCAGACTTAACCCTCAGCTATTTTAGAGGCTGGGATAAAACCAGTGAGTTGCAAGACGTGCTCAACAAGAACATCGTTCGCGATAGAGCGTTAGGTTATACACAGGCAGGTCCACAGCGCGCTGATCTCAGGGTTCGTATACACAAACACAATGCTGTCGATATTCTTTCAAGAGGGCAGCAAAAGCTGGTTATTTGCGCGCTAAGAATAGCTCAAGGTTATTTGCTCTCTCAAGCTAGACGCAATGAATGCATCTACCTTGTAGACGATTTACCTTCAGAGCTTGATGATCAGCATCGTCTAGCCTTATGCCAGTTGCTAGATGAATTAAAATGCCAGGTGTTTATCACCTGCGTCGACAAACAATTAATGAGTTCAGGCTGGCGAACGGATACACCAGTCTCTTTGTTCCACGTGGAACAAGGCCAAATTACACCATCGGGAGTGACCGCATGAGCGAAGAACAAACGTACGATTCCAGTAGTATTAAAGTCCTTAGAGGCCTGGATGCAGTACGCAAACGCCCCGGCATGTATATCGGAGATACTGATGACGGCACCGGGCTACACCATATGGTTTTTGAAACCGTAGACAACTCCATCGACGAGTCCTTAGCAGGCCATTGCGATGAAATCACCATCACTATCCATACCGACGAGTCGATTACCGTACAGGATAATGGCCGCGGCATTCCAGTAGATATTCACGAAGAAGAAGGGATATCTGCTGCAGAAGTCATTATGACGGTACTGCATGCTGGTGGTAAGTTTGACGATAACAGCTATAAAGTATCCGGCGGACTGCACGGTGTAGGTATTTCAGTGGTCAATGCTCTATCACGCGAGCTGATCATGACTATTCGTCGCCAAGGAAAAGTTTGGGAGCAAACTTATAAGCATGGTGTGCCACAGGCACCGATGGCTGCGATTGGTGAAACAGATAAAACCGGTACCCGTATTCACTTTAAACCGTCCGCTGAGACCTTTGCCAATATCCAGTTTAGCTGGGATATTTTAGCCAAGCGTTTGCGTGAGCTCTCATTCTTAAACTCTGGCGTAGGCATCAAATTAAAAGATGAGCGCACCGGTAAAGAAGAGTTATTTCAATACGAAGGCGGCTTAAAAGCCTTTGTTGAGTACTTAAATACCAACAAAACCACTGTTAACAATATTTTCCATTTTACCGTTCAACGTGAAGAAGACGGTATTGGGGTTGAAGTTGCCATGCAGTGGAATGATGGTTTCAATGAAAACTTACAGTGTTACACCAATAATATTCCGCAGCGTGACGGCGGTGCGCACTTAGTTGGTTTCCGTACAGCTCTAACGCGTCATCTCAACAACTATATTGAAGCGGAAGGTATCGGCAAAAAAGACAAGGTCAACACCACGGGTGATGATGCCCGTGAAGGCCTCACCGCAATCATCTCAGTAAAAGTGCCTGACCCAAAATTCAGCTCACAAACCAAAGAAAAACTGGTTTCATCTGAAGTTAAAACTGCAGTTGAGCAGGAGATGGGCAAATTCTTAGCCGATTACTTATTAGAGAACCCGGCAGAAGCCAAAGCCATTGTAGCGAAAATGATCGATGCAGCCCGTGCTCGTGAAGCTGCACGTAAAGCACGTGAAATGACTCGTCGCAAAGGTGCGCTGGACATTGCCGGCCTGCCTGGCAAGCTCGCCGACTGCCAAGAAAAAGACCCTGCACTATCTGAACTCTACATTGTGGAAGGGGACTCTGCTGGCGGCTCAGCCAAGCAGGGACGTAACCGTAAGACTCAGGCAATTCTACCGCTCAAAGGCAAGATCCTGAACGTAGAAAAAGCCCGATTTGATAAGATGATTTCATCACAAGAAGTCGGCACGCTGATCACCGCCCTAGGCTGTGGTATTGGCCGCGATGAATACAATATCGATAAACTACGCTATCACAACATCATCATCATGACCGATGCTGATGTGGATGGCTCACACATTCGCACACTGTTACTGACCTTCTTCTTCCGTCAATTACCTGAACTGGTTGAGCGTGGCTATATCTATATTGCACAACCACCATTGTATAAAGTCAAACGCGGTAAGCAAGAACAGTATCTTAAAGATGACGAGGCGATGGATGAGTACCTCACCAACGCAGCCTTAGAAGAAGCAAGCTTGCACGTCAACGCAAGCGCACCCGGTTTATCCGGTACTGCACTTGAGGAGTTGGTCAACGAATACCGCACTGTGTTAAAAACACTCGATCGTCTTTCACGTGTTTACCCGAAAGAAATCACTGAAAACTTTATTTACTTGCCACGCGTAGAGCCTGAGCAATTAACTGATAAATCAGCAATGCAGGCGTGGCTGGATGCTTTACAAGCACGCATGACATCATCAGAAAAATCCGGTGAGGTGTATACCGTCGGCCTACGTCATGACAGCGAAAGAGATTATTGGCTTCCAGAAATACAGATTAAAGCACATGGTTTAACCAACCATATTTTGTTTAATCACGATTTCTATTCCAGTAACGATTACCGTACCGTAACTACGCTGGGCGGTCAGTTGAATGACTTGCTGGAAGACGATGCCTATGTGATGCGCGGTGAACGTAAGCAAGCTGTTAGCACTTTTAAGGAAGCGCTGGACTGGTTAATGGCCGAAGGCAGCCGTCGTTTAGGTGTACAACGCTATAAAGGTCTTGGCGAAATGAACCCAGAGCAACTCTGGGAAACAACAATGGACCCAAGCCAACGTCGTATGCTGCAAGTCACCATTGACGATGCAATTGCCGCGGATCAAATCTTCAACACCTTAATGGGTGACCATGTTGAGCCGCGTCGCGCGTTCATTGAAGAAAACGCGTTAGCCGTATCTAACTTAGATTTCTAAGTACTTCTACCCACCGTTGTATCACGCAATGGATACAGCGGTGGCGTTTTAAGGCGCAGATTTAACTTACCCAGTACTAACCCTGTCCGCAACAAGCATCATTCTACTTTTTAAAGTCATCTAGCCATATTTTGCAATAATAAAACCTGCCAGCCAGTAGGGGCTGCATAGTTTTTATGTCACTATATGTTTTTATAAACATCTAATCGCAAGGAGTGCGGCATGCCTAACAGCTAAGCTATTTATCTATATTGAGTATTTTTGTGAAAATAAAACAAGTGGTTACAGCAGGTTTATTAGCCCTCGGTATCATATTCGCCAGCCATAATGCAATGGCAACAACTGCGACAAGCAAACCAGCGCAGCAAGAGTTAGCTGCCGGTAGCGCATTGTTAGTGGATTTAAAAACCAATCAAATTCTCTATTCCAGTAATCCGAATTTTGTTGCCCCGATTGCCTCAGTGACTAAGCTGATGACGGCGATGGTGGCCATTGATGCCAAGCAATCATTGGACGAAAAACTCTCGATGGTAATTAAAGACACTGCACAAATGCAGGGTGTTTTTTCTAGGGTGCGTCTTGGTAGTCAACTCAGTCGTAAAGACACTTTACTGATCACCTTAATGTCATCAGAGAACCGTGCAGCAGCCAGCTTAGCTCATCATTACCGCGGCGGCCACGCGGCGTTTATTCAAGCCATGAATGCCAAAGCGCAAGCGCTGGGCATGCTCAATTCACGTTTTGTAGAGCCTACTGGGTTGTCAGAAGACAATGTATCCAGTGCCCATGATTTAGTTCTGCTAATTAAAGCTGCACAGCAATACCCTTTGATTCGCCAGTTCAGCACCACAGAAGAAAAAACAGTTGCCTTTAGCAAGCCAAACTACACACTGGGTTTTCGTAACACCAATGCCTTAGTGCGCAAAGACAGCTGGAATATTGAAGTCAGTAAAACCGGATTTACCAACAGTGCAGGGCACTGCTTGGTGATGAGTACTGAGATGAATAAGCGCCCAGTCGCCTTTGTGGTACTGGATGCCTTTGGTAAATACACGCATATGGCTGATGCCAATCGTCTGAAAAAATGGCTCGAGACAGGCACCATCAGCCCAGTACCTGCTTCGGCATTAAGCTACAAAAAAGCCAAGCAACAAGAGCGCCAAGCGATCATCGCCAGCCAATAGTCAGAGTTAGCTCGGACTCAAAGGCAAGTACAGCACAGCGTCTAAACCGCCGGTGGGGGCTGCTTGTAAGCACAACTCTCCACCGTAACGCTCAGTCACTGCTTGAACAATCGCCAAACCAAGACCACTACCACTGTGCGCACTGGATGTGCGCCAAAAACGTTGTTTAGCTTGCTCAATGTGCGCCGCAGTTAAACCTGTACCCGCATCTCGAACCCGCAATAACAGCCGATGATTATCTACGGCCATATACAACTCAACACGGCTAGCAGTGGAGCTGTAACGCAAAGCGTTATCTAATAAATTACGCAGTGATGCCACCGCTAAGGACTCAGGCACAGCAACATACACCTCAGTGGTGAGCTCATTAACCACGTCAATGCGCTGATAACCGGGCACACCAATCAGATCAGCAAGAGCATGACGCGCTAAGGTCTGCGCGCTAACTTGACCGCTCTTATCGAAATCTTGTGCACTCTCTACCCGCGCCAATAACAAGAGCTGCTGCAAACCATTGTGCATGCGATCAACTGCTGTTTCGGCTTTCTGCAAAGCATCCTCGGCGGCAGCGCCAGAGCTCATTTGTGCGACTTGTAAATGGGTTTTAATTGCTGTCAGCGGTGTACGCAATTCATGCGCCGCATCATTAGTAAAGCGTCGCTCACGCTCTAAGGCTGCACAAATACGCGAAAACAATTGATTCAAAGTAGCCACCAAAGGCTGTAAGTCTTTGGGTAAGCCCTGTACATGCAGCGGTTGCAGGTCCTCAGCATCACGCTGCGCCAACAACTCACGCAAACGTTGCAGTGGTGATAAACCACGGCCAATACCAAACCAAATCAGCACTAAACTACCTAGCAACGCAAACGCTACAGGCAGAGCAGCGGCAATTAAAATAGCCACCTGCAATGTTTCCCGTTCATCAATGCGATCCGCTGTGGTCACCCATAAATGCTGTCGCTTTAAGGTGAAACTGCGCCAACGTTCTTGACCGATACTGACATCATGAAAACCCACGCCATGTTCAGCCAAAGTCGCCTGTGGCATATTCGGCGTACGTACCAAAACCTCACCACGTAACGAGCGCACTTGGCAGACCAAACCACTTTGTAAGCCTAACTCAATGGCACTGAGTGGACTGGTTTGCTGACTCGGTAACGGTTGCGGCAACTGCTCTAGCAAGCCAGCGACCATACGTGCCGATGATGCTAAACGTTCATCAAGGGCTACAGTCACTTCACGACGTAAATCACCCAGCAACCACAGCGCAGCCAAGCTCCACAAGACAATAAAAGTACCGCCTAAAATCAGCAATAAACGATTACGCAGACTCATGCGGCACACCCATTCGATAGCCTAAACCACGTACAGTCTTCACCACTTCACTGCCTAATTTACGGCGCAAATTATAAATATGGACATTAATCGCATTGCTTTCCACCCCATCACCCAGCCCATATAAGCTGTCCTGCAACTGCTCAGCACTTAAGATATGCCCAGGGTTTTGCAATAGTGCACCGAGCAGCGCCTGCTCACGACGTGATAAAGCAACAGCATCACCATGCAGGGTAACCTCTCGCGTACTCGGATCAAAGGTTAAGCCCTGGTACTCAATCAAGTGGGTGCTGCGACCACTGCTGCGCCTTAATAAACTGTGCAGTCGCGCCGCCAGCTCACGTAAATCAAAGGGTTTAAGCAAGTAATCATCTGCACCCGCTTGCAAGCCTTCGACACGTTGCAATACCGAATCACGCGCACTTAAGATAAGCACAGGCAACGTCACACCTTGGCTGCGTAGACGCGTTAACAAATGCAAACCATCTTCATCAGGCAAACCAAGATCAAGGATCATCGCATCAAAATGCCCTAACTGCAGGGCTTGCTCAGCGGCGCCAGCGTGCGCCATATGAGCCAAGGTAAAACCTTGTAATTGCAAGCCAGCCACTAAGCCTTGTGCAATTAAAAGATCATCTTCGACCAACAAAATATGCATAAACCCGTCAAACCTCAACACCAGTAAAACAATACTATTGCAAACAACATAATCGCCACAGCCTACAACACTTTAAACATAACTTAACTGTTAATGTTGTCTTAATGGAACAACAGCATAGTGACTGCACATTCAACAGGAAAACACCTATGCGCGCTTTTATTATGGCGTTATTACTACTTTTTAGTAGCTTAACCCACGCATTTATCAGCAATCAGCAGGATTTCTTACCGGTAGAAGAAGCCTTTCGTTTTGAGCTGCTCGACGATGTTGAGCCCAGCGTTTTGGTCTGGCAGATTGCTGCTGAGCATTACTTATACAGAGATAAGCTGGGCATTACCGATGCTAAGGGTGATGCTGTAGTTATTGACTACCCTGAAGGCATTGAGCACTCCGATGAGTTCTTTGGTGATACAGAAGTTTATCGTCAATTCTTGCAACTGCCATTGGCTGCAGATATTCAACACCCCTTAAAGGTGACATGGCAAGGCTGCGCTGATGCCGGTTTATGCTACCCACCACAAACCGCCAGCGTCGGTGAAAATGCAAATACTGCCTTAGCTGACGCAAGCACAGCAACGCCTGTCAGCCCAGCTTTAGCCGAAGACCAATCGATTGCTGAACGTTTAGCCGCTTCAGGCTTGTTATTGAATATAGCGGCTTTCTTTATGATGGGTGTCTTGTTGGCCTTTACTCCATGCATGCTACCCATGTTACCGATCTTGACCAGCGTTATTGCCGGTTCAAAAAAGGGCGGTTGGCAGGGCGCAAAACTGGGTATCGCCTTTGTCCTACCCATGGCATTAATGTACGCAGCACTGGGTGTACTTGCCGCAAGTCTTGGCAGTAACCTCTCAGCAGCACTGCAGCAACCTTGGTTGTTACTGCCTTTTGCCGGTATTTTTATTCTCTTAGCCTTAGCGCAATTTGGTGTCTTTACCTTACAACTGCCAAGCTTTATCCGTGAACGCTTACAGGGTACAGATCAAAAACTTAAGGGCGGTAGTTTAATTGGTGCCGCCAGTTTAGGCGCTTTGTCGGCCTTACTGGTGGGTCCCTGCATGACTGCACCGCTGGCCGGAGCACTCTTGTATATCGCCCAGAGCGGCGATGGTGTGCGCGGTGGTTTAGCCCTGTTTTCACTGGGCTTGGGCAGTGGCATACCCTTGTTGCTGGCGATTACTATTGGTATGCGCTGGTTACCTAAACCAGGCAACTGGATGCAAAGCGTTAACCGCGTGTTTGGTTATGCCTTATTAGCCACCGCAATTATTGTCGTGCGTCCAGTATTAACCGGCCCGCTATTTCTAGGTTTATGGGGTGCATTACTGTTAGCTGTTGCAGTGCAGATCAGTCATATTGAGCGACCTAACTGGCGTTTTATAAGCCGTTATATTGCCTTACTGCTCGGTATTTGGGCGGGCATACTGTTATTCGGCTCAGCGGCAGGAGGCGATGATCCTTTACGTCCTCTGGCCAACTTTAGCGCACCCAGCAGCGCACTAGCTAACTCACACAGTATGCAGCGCTTTGCTGATGTGCAGCAGTTGCAAGCACAACTTAAGCAAGCAGAGCAAGACGGTAAATGGGTCCTATTGGACTTTTATGCAGACTGGTGTGTCTCATGCAAGGTGATGGAGAAAACTGTATTTGCTAAACCTGAGGTGCAAAATGCTTTAGCTGGTATGCGCTTACTGCAAGCCGATGTCACTTTAAATAGCGCTGAGCAACAGCAGTTAATGAAAGACTTACAGATTATGGGGCCTCCGACTATTTTGTTTATAAACCCGCAAGGATCAGAACAACGCACTCAACGTATCACCGGTGAAGTGTCAGCTAGTGAGTTTTTACAGCACTTAAACGGCGCTCAAAAGGACAGTTAATGTTAAGTTTTAATTTAGGGCCTTTGGCCATTCCCATGGATTTAGCACTGCTCTATGGTGCCTTTTTTATTGCATGGTTCAGCGGTTGGCTGATTGGCAGAAAGCGCGGAGGCAATCCTGAGTCGGCTTTATTCAGCATGCTATTTATCGGCGCCTTAGTGGCACGCAGTGCATTTGTTATTCAATACTTTCAACAATACAGCGAAAATCTTTGGCAAGTCATTGATATCCGTGACGGTGGTTTTTTATTACTGCCCGGTTTAATCGCAGCGGTTCTTGTAGGGTTCTATAAAGCTTGGCGACAAGCACCTTTGCGCGCACCATTAGCCATCGGCGTGTGCATTGGCTTAATTGCTTGGGGAGTAAGCTTCTCGGTACTCAATGCCTTACACAGCAGCCAACAAATACCTGATATATCCGTACGTGATATTGACGGCCAGCCCGTATCGCTGCAAGACTTGGCAGGTAAGCCGCTGGTGATTAACTTATGGGCAACATGGTGTCCACCATGCCGTCGAGAAATGCCTGTACTCGCCGCAGCACAAGAGGCCAATCCTGATATTCGCTTTGTCTTTGTTAACCAGGGCGAAGGACACATTTTAGTTGAGAAGTTCTTAGCGCAACAGCAGCTGAGCTTAGGCAACAATCTGCTTGATACAGGCGGGCGTCTTGGTCAAGCTGTAGGTTCATTATCTTTACCCACCACTTTGTTTTACAGTCCCGATGGGCTGTTGAAAAATAACCATTTAGGTGAGCTATCGCATGCCAGTTTAAAGCATGCATTACGCCACATCAGCGCAGAAACACAGACTATTAATCTAGAGGAATAACGATGACATTTAAAAAAATCTTACCGGCGCTGGCTCTGCTGACGCTACCTCTCATGGCGCAAGCAGAGAAGTATCCAGCACCTGTAGAAGCGATGCGTGAGCGTGGCGTGGAAGTGCTAGAGCGCTTTGATGCGCCGAGCGGTTTGACCGGTTATACAGCGCTATTTAACGGTCGTCCTTTGGCGTTGTATGTGACTGAAGATGGTAAACATGCGCTGATCGGTAGCTTACTCAACGCCGCAGGTGAGGATTTAACAGGCGCTGTGTTAGAAGAGAAAGTCAGCCGCCCACAAAGTAAAGTGATGTGGGAAAACCTCAAAAACAGTAACTGGATCACTGACGGCTCTGACAAGGCAGAACAGATTGTGTATGTCTTTACCGACCCAAACTGCCCGTACTGCAAACGCTTCTGGAATGATGCTCGCCCATGGGTTGATGCCGGCAAAGTACAACTGCGTCACGTGATGGTTGGCACACTGGGTGACAGCAGCCAAAAAAAAGCAGCTTACTTACTCAGCGCTAAAGACCCGAAAGCGGCCTTGCTTGGCAATGAAAGTGGTAAAAAGCCTGCCAAAGAAGCGAAAACAATTGAGGCTAAGCAGCGCCAACAATTGGATGATAACCAACAACTGATGGCCACCCTAGGCGCCAGCGGCACACCGGCTATTTTATACCTTGATGCAACCGGTATGCTGCAGATGCACGCCGGTGCACCGCAGGGCGAACAGCTGATAGAGCTATTCGGCCCGCGTCCTTAAGGTTACTGCTGACTCAGTGTTTACTGTGTGCTATTCACGCGCACAGTGAACACCGTCAGCCAAAGCACGGCAGAGTTTGAGCACGCTATTCACTGCGATATCTGGCGTTGCAGCTTGTGCAATTAAGTCAACAAATGCTGAACCCACTACAGCACCATCGGCTAAGCGAGCAATATTGGCCGCATGTTCAGGTGTGCGAATACCAAAACCAATACATACCGGCAACTCAGTATGGCGACGCAAGCGCGCTACGGCTTCTTCAATATGCTCCATGGTTGCTGAACTGCCGCCAGTCACCCCTGCAACCGAAACGTAGTAAACAAAGCCAGAACTGTTATTGAGCACCTTAGGTAAGCGCACATCATCTGTGGTTGGCGTGGTTAAGCGGATAAAGTCTAGACCCGCAGCTTGCGCAGGATCACAAAACACATTGTTATGCTCAGGCGGCAAATCAACAATAATCAAACCATCCACACCCGCAGCTTTAGCATCCTCAATAAACAGCGGAACACCGTAGTGATGGATGGGATTAAAGTAGCCCATCAACACCACTGGGGTATGTTGATTTTTCTCACGAAACTCACGCACCATGCGTAGAGTTTTAGCTAACGTCTGACCGTTTTTCAAAGAACGGATATTGGCCAACTGAATCGCCGGACCATCAGCCATCGGATCAGTAAATGGCATACCGAGCTCAATTACATCAGCACCGGCAGCTGGCAAGCCTTTGAAAATGCGCATCGCTGTGGCGTAGTCTGGATCGCCCGCAGTTACGAAAGTTACAAGTGCAGCACGATTTTGTTTTTTAAGTTGCGCAAAGCAAGATTCAATACGACTCATACTGACAACTCCTGTTGCTCAAAGTGATGCATTACTGTTTGCATATCTTTATCGCCTCGACCGGATAAGTTCACCACCATTAAATGGTCTTTAGGTAATTGTGGGGCTCTTTTAAACACTTCGGCTAAAGCGTGTGCTGATTCCAGCGCTGGAATAATACCTTCTAACTTGCAGCATAGATGGAAGGCCGCTAAGGCTTCATCATCTTTAATTGAGGTGTACTCAACTCGACCAATATCATGCAACCACGAGTGTTCTGGGCCAATCCCCGGATAATCCAGTCCCGCAGAAATTGAATGCGCATCAACAATCTGCCCATCATCATCCTGCAGTAGGTAAGTGCGGTTACCATGCAAGACTCCAGGGCTACCGCCTTGTAAACTGGCCGCATGCTCGCCGGTCTCAATGCCGCGGCCGGCTGCTTCAACACCAATAATTTTCACGCTGTCCTCATCCAAGAATGGATGGAATAAACCCAACGCATTTGAGCCACCACCAATACAGGCAATCAGGCTGTCAGGCAAACGACCTTCTTGCGCTAATAACTGCTCGCGGGTTTCTTTACCAATCACCGCTTGGAAGTCACGCACCATAGCCGGGTAGGGGTGCGGACCCGCAACTGTACCAATCAAATAAAAGGTATCGCTGACATTGGTGACCCAATCGCGTAACGCCTCATTCATTGCATCTTTAAGCGTACCAGTCCCCGCCACCACTGGACGTACTTCTGCACCGAGCAACTTCATGCGAAATACATTGGCCTGTTGGCGATCTATATCCGTAGTACCCATATAAATCACGCACTGTAAACCAAAGCGTGCAGCAACAGTCGCAGTAGCAACGCCATGCATACCTGCTCCGGTCTCAGCAATAATGCGTTTTTTACCCATGCGGCGGGCTAATAAGATTTGGCCAATGCAGTTATTAATTTTATGCGCACCAGTGTGGTTGAGCTCTTCACGCTTAAGGTAAATTTTTGCACCACCACAATGCTCGGTTAAGCGCTCAGCAAAATATAAAGGGCTGGGACGACCAACATAATCGCGCTGAAAATAGGCCAACTCTTCTTTAAAGGCGGAATCATCCTTAGCCTTTTCATACTCGCGGCCTAATTCAAGAATCAATGGCATCAAGGTTTCTGCGACATATTGACCGCCAAAATCACCAAACAAACCCTGCTTATCAGGGCTATTACATAAAGAACTCATCGCCGACTCCCGAATCTAATTAAAATAATACTATGGCGACTAAACTACCTGATAGCGTTACTTAGGAAAAGCGATATGATTGCAGCAATAGGTTAGGAAAACTCACATGTCTGATCATTTTAACTTACCACCGCTCAACGCTTTAAAAGCCTTTGAGGCCACTGCGCGCTTACAAAGCATTACCCTTGCTGCTAAAGAGTTGCATGTTACTCATGGTGCAGTCAGTCGTCAGGTCAAGCAGCTTGAAGAACATTTAAGCATAGCTTTACTTAGCAAGCAGGGACGCGGCATTAAACTCACCGATGCCGGCGTCCGTCTCTACGAGGCCAGCCATACAGCACTGACGCAAATTGACAGCGCCTGCGTAGAGATTCGCCAGCAAACTCAACACGCACCCTTTGTTCTCGCTTGCCCGGGCAGTTTGCTCGCTCGTTGGCTGATTCCACGCCTTGAACAATTGCAACACGACTTACCTGAGCTGCGCTTGCAGGTGATTACCAACGCAGGCGATGACAATCTCCAGCACTCAGAAGCAGATGCCAGCTTGGTTTTTTTAGATCAACCCTGCCCAGAATCAATGCAAGCTTACACGCTGGACATAGAACGCATCGGGCCCGTACTCAGCCCACGCTATCAACACGCAGCGACATTATCCACAGCACCGGCTGCGCAACTCTTGAGCGAACCCTTACTCTTTACTCACTCACGTCCACAAGCGTGGCCACAGTGGGCACAAGCACAACAACTGCCAGCCAGCGATCTAAACTTTGCTCAGGGTTTTGAGCATCTTTATTACTTATTAGAAGCGGCAGTAGCAAGTCTCGGAGTGGCGATTGCTCCAGAACACTTAGTGCGCAGCGATATTACTAATGGACGCCTGATTGCACCCTGGGGTTTTGTCGAAACATCAGCAAAGCTTGTGCTACTGGCACGCAAAAATCAGCACACACAACGTGCGCAACAACTCGCCAATTGGCTGATTAATAGCCTTTAATCGCCTGCTCAACACAGCAACTGATTTTGCTCTATACTCTAATTAAGATTAATTTTTAACACTGCACTTTTAGTCTGCTGTAGGAGGCATTATGCAAATCTCAGCAAACGCATTCTCCGCGGGTTTATCCGCCATCAAAACCGGTCAAGAGCAAATGACCAGTGCAGCTCAAGCACTTGCTCTACCAAGCAGTAATGCGACCAGCACATCGGTGGCAACAGCAACCCCTGCTGTTGATATGACTCAAATTACTGAGCAATTGATGCAACTTGAACAAGCCAAACAAATGAGCCAACTCGGTGCTCGGGTACTCAGTTCTGCTGACGAGGCGCTTGGCACTCTGATTGATATTCAAGCTTAAGCAAAAAAAATCAAATAAAGTCTTCGCGCAATGCTTGACAAGATCAGGATAGATCCGTAACTTTCAAACAGTCGTTTGATTAACATTCAGTATGCGCAACAATTTCTACTGCGCTGCTAGCAACAGGCCTACTTACACGCTGCTGTAGGCCAACTTAATAATAAAATTTCCAGTAGAGGTTGATAGACATGGCTGAATATAAAGCCCCCTTGCGTGATATCCGATTTGTCCGCGATGAATTGTTAGGTTACCCAGAGCACTACGCAAACTTACCCGGCTGTGAAGATGCAACACCGGATATGGTCAGCGCGATCCTTGAAGAAGGTGCAAAGTTCTGTGAGAACGTTATTGCTCCACTGAACCGCGTTGGTGATACCGAAGGCTGCACTTGGTCAGCTGAAGGTGTTAAAACGCCAACTGGCTTTAAAGAAGCGTATCAGCAATATGTTGAAGGCGGCTGGCCAAGCCTAGCTCACGATGCTGAACACGGCGGCCAAGGCTTGCCTGAGTCACTGGGAATTTCTATCAGTGAAATGGTTGGTCAAGCCAACTGGTCATGGGGCATGTACCCAGGCCTATCACACGGTGCAATGAACACTTTGCATGCGCACGGCACTGAAGAACAGCAAGCCACTTACATGTCCAAACTGGTATCAGGTGAGTGGACCGGCACCATGTGCTTAACTGAAGCCCATTGCGGTACTGACTTAGGTATGCTGCGCACTAAAGCAGAACCTCAAGCCGATGGCAGCTACAGCATCACAGGCTCGAAGATCTTTATTTCTGCCGGTGAGCATGACTTAACCGATAACATCGTGCACATTGTGATTGCCCGTATCGCTGGTGCACCAAACGGCACTAAAGGTATCTCCCTATTTATCGTACCTAAATTTCTGCCCAATGCTGAAGGCAACGTTGGTGAGCGCAATGGCGTGCAGTGCGGTTCCATTGAACACAAAATGGGTATTCACGGTAACGCCACCTGCGTGATTAACTTTGATGGTGCCAAAGGCTTCTTGATTGGCCCAGAAAACAAAGGCCTGAACTGCATGTTCACCTTTATGAACACTGCGCGTATCGGTACTGCATTACAAGGTTTGGCGCACTCAGAAGTGGCTTTCCAAGGCGCTATTGAATATGCCCGTGATCGTCTACAAATGCGTTCGCTGACCGGTCCAAAAGCACCTGAAAAAGCGGCTGACCCAATCATCGTGCATCCAGATGTTCGCCGTATGCTGTTAACTATGAAAGCCTTTACCGAAGGTAATCGCGCGATGCTGTACTATGCAGCACAACAAGTTGATGTTATGCAACGCAGCAAAGACGAAGAAGAGCGTAAAGCAGCTGATAGCATGCTGGCATTCTTAACGCCTATTGCTAAAGCCTTTATGACCGAAGTGGGTTTTGAAGCAGCCAACCACGGTGTGCAAGTGTATGGCGGTCATGGCTACATCTCAGAGTGGGGCATGGAACAAAACGTTCGTGACAGTCGTATTTCTTGCTTATACGAAGGTACTACCGGTATTCAAGCACTGGACTTGTTAGGCCGTAAAGTTCTAATGACTCAAGGCGAAGCGCTGAAAGGCTTTACCAAAATTGTACATAAGTTCTGCAAAACCAACGAAGCTAACGAAGCCATTCAAGAGTTCGTTACGCCGCTGGCTGAAATCAATAAAGAGTGGGGCGAGATCACCATGAAAGTGGGGATGGCTGCGATGAAAGACCGCGAAGAAGTTGGCGCAGCATCAGTTGATTATCTAATGTACTGTGGTTATGCCTGCTTGGCGTATTTCTGGGCAGATATAGCGCGCGTAGCCGCTGAAAAACTGGCTGCGGGTACTGATGAAAAAGCGTTCTACACCGCTAAGCTGCAAACTGCACGCTTCTACTTTGCACGCATCCTGCCACGTACACGCACTCACGTAGCAGCAATGCTGTCAGGTGCTGACAACCTCATGGATATGGCTGTAGAAGATTTTGCTCTGAGTTACTAAGCATTATCTACGGTTAAGGCTGTAGTAAAACCCGCTGCGTGAGATGGCCCTGAGACAAGGCTCATTTCATTCTGCGGGTTTTTCAGCTAAAGAAGTAAAACTTATAGGTCAAAAAAGAGCCTGTTAGTTTTAAAAGCTTATTAATGTAGACTGAAAATCCTATTTTTCTTACCAATATATTGCCTTGCGTTGTGTCGCTACACAGCTGAACTGGCGCTAATAATAAAGAGGAATGCCACATGGCCGACTATAAAGCACCTTTGCGTGACATGAGTTTTGTACTCAACGAAGTGTTCGAAGCAAGTAAACTTTGGGCACAGCTACCCGCTTTAGCTGAGGCTGTCGATGATGAAACAGCGGCAGCTATTTTAGAAGAAGCGGGTAAAGTTGCCGCAGGTTCGATTGCTCCCACCAACCGCAATGGTGATGAAGAAGGCTGCTCTTGGCATGATGGCGCGGTAACCACACCTCAAGGCTTTATCGAAGCCTACAAAACCTATGCTGAAGGTGGCTGGGTCGGCGTTGGTGGTGATCCGGTATTTGGCGGCATGGGCATGCCGAAAATGATCACAGCGCAAATCGAAGAAATGATCAACTCTGCCAACTTATCCTTTGGCTTATACCCAATGCTAACCGCCGGCGCGTGCTTATCCATCCATGCCCACGCCAGCGAAGAATTAAAAGAAAAATACCTCCCGAATATGTATGGCGGCACCTGGGCCGGCTCAATGTGCCTCACCGAGCCCCATGCAGGTACGGACCTAGGCATCATCCGTACTAAAGCAGAGCCGCAAGCAGATGGCAGTTATAAAGTTACCGGTACCAAGATTTTCATTACCGGTGGTGAGCATGATTTAACTGAAAATATCATCCACTTGGTACTGGCTAAACTACCTGATGCCCCAGCAGGCGCTAAAGGTATTTCATTATTTTTAGTACCCAAAGTGATGGTCAATGATGATGGTTCGCTCGGTGAACGCAACGCTGTGTCATGCGGCTCCATTGAGCACAAAATGGGTATTCAAGGTTCTGCCACTTGCGTGATGAACTTTGATAATGCAACTGGCTATATCATTGATGCACCGAACAAAGGCTTAGCAGCAATGTTCACTATGATGAACTACGAACGTCTCGGCGTTGGTATTCAAGGTTTATCATTGGGTGAGCGCTCGTATCAAAGTGCCATCGAGTACGCTAAAGACCGCATTCAAAGTCGCGCACCAACGGGTACTGTTGCACCTGAAAAACAAGCAGACCCAATTATCGTGCACCCTGATGTACGCCGCATGCTGCTGACCATGAAAGCATTGAACGAAGGCGGGCGCGCATTTTCCAGCTATGTTGCCATGCAACTGGACATTGCTAAGTACAGCGAAGAAGCAGACGCTAGAAAACGTGCAGAAGAATTAGTCGCGCTACTTACACCGATTGCCAAAGCCTTCTTAACCGATGTTGGCTTAGAGTCGACTATTCATGGCCAACAGGTCTTTGGTGGGCATGGTTACATTCGTGAATGGGGCCAAGAGCAGCTGATTCGTGACTGCCGTATCACCCAAATTTATGAAGGCACCAACGGTATCCAGTCTCTGGATTTAGCCGGTCGTAAAATTGTCGGCAATGACGGTGCGTTTTATCAGCATTTCTCCGATGAAGTAAAAACCTTTGTTTCATCAGCTGATAGCAGCTTGGCTGAGTTCACTGCACCACTCACAGCAGCAATTGAAAATCTCGATGATTTAACTGCTTGGTTAGTCGCTGAAGCTAAAAATAATCCCAATGAGATTGGTGCTGCATCAGTAGAATACCTACACGTATTTGGTTACACCGCTTATGCTTATATGTGGGCATTGATGGCACAGGCTGCGTACGGTAAAGAGCAAGACGATGATTTCTATGCCAGTAAAATGGGCACGGCACGCTTCTTCTTTGCCCGCTTACTGCCGCGTATTCAGTCACTGACCAGTTCGGTTAAAGCTGGCAGTGAGTCACTGTATTTGCTCGATGAAGCACAGTTTTAATTGATTAAACGGGTAAATCAGGCTTTGTAAGTAAAGGCTTACAAAGCCTATGGTCATTTGCCCACTATGCGTTTGTGTACGCCTGAGTAGAATAGTGCCCAAGGATTTACGAAGGAATGCTTTTAATCATAACGGATCAATGATTAACGCCAAGATGGCTAAAGCAAGGAAGCCAGGAGACAGTCTGCAAACCCCGCTCACGCGGGGTTTTTTAATATCCCCGCATTAAACTCAATACATCACACCAGTGCCACGTAAACCGCAATAGCCACTAGGGTTTTGCTCTAGGTACTGCTGATGTATAGCCTCCGCATAGTAAAATACTGGTGCCAAAGTTATTTCTGTTGTAATCGTTGCGCGATCCTCTGCAGTTAAACGCGCCTGATAGTGTGCACAACTGGCCTGCGCTTCTTCGAGTTGCCGCTGATCCATACAATAAATTGCAGATCGATATTGACTACCCATATCATTGCCTTGGCGCATGCCCTGTGTTGGATCATGCGATTGCCAAAACACCTGCAATAAATCAGCAAAACCAATTTGCGTAGGATCGAACACCACCAACACAGCCTCAGCATGCCCAGTCAAACCACTACAAACCTCTTCATAGCTCGGTTTAACCGTATTGCCACCGGCATAGCCTACTGCAGTAACATACACTCCAGGCTGCTGCCAGAAGCGTCGCTCAGCCCCCCAAAAACAGCCCATAGCAAATACTGCATAATGATGCTGTTTAGGGAAAGGTGGGTACATACTGTGTTGTGATAAGCGATGCTTGGCTGTCATCTCTGCAGTAGAGTGTTCTTCTAAAGCAACAAATAAACTGTTATCTATCAATGATTTATACATGCTTAGCCCCTCGTTATATGCATTAAAAACACGCCATGCGCTAAACTAACACATCAAGCAAGGCATCTGTGCAGTTGACACTAATCAAGCCAACTACACGGCTTATTTGCTGCACCGTGCCTTTTGCTCGCAAGTTTGCGATAATAGCCTATTAATTTCTAATGGACGCTAATATGACTGCTCTGAAAAATGATCGTTTTCTCCGCGCCCTGCTTAAACAGCCGGTTGATGTGACACCTGTATGGATGATGCGTCAAGCAGGCCGTTACCTGCCTGAGTATAGAGCCAGCCGCGCACGCGCAGGTGGTTTTATGGATTTATGCATGAACGCTGAGCTGGCTTGCGAAGTGACTTTACAACCACTGGAACGCTATCCATTAGATGCTGCGATACTTTTTTCAGATATTTTAACCATCCCCGATGCAATGGGCTTAGGTTTGTATTTTGAAACCGGTGAAGGTCCACGTTTTAGAAACATTGTCGATACGGCAGAAGCCATTGAAGCGCTGCCAATCCCTGATCCTGAAAAAGATCTCGGTTATGTAATGAATGCTGTTCGCACCATTCGTAGCGAGCTTAATGGCCGCGTACCTTTGATTGGTTTTTCAGGTAGCCCTTGGACCTTAGCCACTTATATGGTCGAAGGTGGCTCTTCAAAAGACTTCCGCAAAAGCAAAGCGCTGCTTTACGATGACCCTCAAGCTATGCATATGCTACTGGATAAGCTTGCGCAATCTGTTACCAGTTACCTTAATGCGCAAATTTTAGCGGGTGCCCAAGCAGTACAGATCTTTGATAGCTGGGGTGGTAGCCTATCCTCAGCAGCCTACCAAGAATTTTCTTTAGCCTATATGCAAAAAATTGTTGACGGCTTAATTCGTGAAAATGAAGGGCGTCGCGTACCAGTCATTTTATTCACCAAAGGTGGCGGTTTATGGCTTGAATCCATGGCTGATACTGGTGTTGAGGCGCTTGGCTTAGACTGGACATGCGATATAGGTGTTGCACGCCAACGCGTAGGTGACAAAGTTGCACTACAGGGCAACATGGATCCAACTGTGCTGTATGCCAACCCTGGCGCAATTGAAAAAGAGGTCGGGCGTATCCTAGAAAGTTACGGTTCAGGCCCAGGTCATATCTTTAACCTTGGCCATGGTATTACCCCAGAAGTAAAACCTGAGAATGCTGGCGCATTTATCAATGCAGTGCACGATTTATCCGCCAAGTATCACCAAGGCTAACCCTGCTACGTTAAAAGATTAAGGCCGCTCAAAGCGGCCTTAATTGTTTCTAGGAATGCACTGCCTGTTAATGATTAGCGCTTAAAATCTCGCACCACTTCAACCAGCGCTTGCAGTTCAAGTGCACTGAGCTTATCCGCATAAGCCGGCATCATCCTGCGGCCTTTTACTAAGGCATCAAAAATATCAGCATCCAACATTTTTTCCTGCCACGCCGCATTGGTTAAATCTTGAGAAAAGATAAGCAGTCCGCTAAAAGTTTTAGCACGTCCATTTTTTCCATGACATTTTGCACAGTACTCAGCATACAACGCAGGCGCATCAATAACTAAAGCATCCATTTTCTGCGCCTGCCCAGCATATGAAAAAGTCAGGGCAGCCACAGACAATATAGACTTAGCGTACTTTTGCATAATCACCTTTTAAGGCTACACCGGCCATAATGGCACCAGCATGGCATTCGTAATCTTTAGTGCTTTTATACTCTTTATTTTTATAGTTACTCACCAAATTAACCACCGCATTAGCGCCAGCAGCTTTCGCAGAATCCTGCAAAGTAATCAGTGCTGACTGTAATACCCAGCTGCATGCTGCTTCATCACTTTTACCAAATGCATTAGTTTTTTTACTGGTGGTAACTCCTTTGCGTACAATACTTGCACCACGTGGAGTCGTACCTAAATAAAACTTTACACTGCCGTCTAAACGGCCAGCATTAGTTGCTTCTTGTACAACTTCGTTAAAATTTAAGAAATGTGTGGTATCTCGTGCCTGTGCTAACGTTGGAATAAGTGCTGCACAAGCCAAAACAACGAGTAGATTTTTTTTCATGATTCACATCCTAGCGAAAAATTTTACGCATTATATGTATTGATTAAAGCCGAGTTAAAAACTGATGTCACGCTCTAAGTTTGCAACCCAGCGATTGTAACTACGATAAATCCTGCTGCTCTTGGCATTAAAACTCATGCCCTAACTGAACATATGATGGATATTAAATCTTTTGGTACTGTATTCAATTTTAATATCAACAATATCACAGTCATGTTTATTATAGCCTGCTTGAATGTGACGGCCATTATTCGATTGTAGATACCAGCCTCGACGCTTTAAAGCACTGTATCCCCCTAAAATAATGCCAAGCTTACATGGTTAACTCCATCGTTTAAAAATCAACGAGGTGTTAATGCCGCCAAACGCAAAGTTGTTGTTCATCACATATTCGTTCTGCATCGTTCTTGGCGTACGAATATAGTCCAATGCACCACAACGTGGATCAATCTCATCTAAATTCAAGGTATGAACATACCAGTCATTATTCAGCATTTCGATACTAAACCATGACTCTAAAGCACCACAGGCACCTAAGGTATGACCTAAAAAGCTCTTTTGCGAACTGATTGGCATCTGCTCACCAAATAACGCGCTAGTCGCCAGTGTTTCAGCTATATCACCATGATCAGTCGCCGTACCATGGCCATTCACATAGCCAATTGCCGAAGCCGGTAAGCCGGCGTCATCCAAAGCCAGTTGCATGGCAACTTGCATGGTTGCTTTTTCCGGTTTAGTGACATGTGCACCATCGGCATTGCTACCAAAGCCAACCACCTCGGCATAAATATGCGCACCACGTGCTAAAGCATGCTCCAACTCCTCAAGGACTAACATACCGGCACCTTCACCGATGACTAAGCCATCACGGCCTGCATCGTAAGGTCTCGGTGTAGTATGTGGTGCATCATTCTTGAGGCTGGTGGCATACAACGCATCAAAAACCATCGCCTCAGTTGGACACAACTCTTCAGCACCACCGGCTAGCATCATCGTTAAACGGCCGAATTTAATCGCTTCATAAGCATAACCAATGCCTTGGCTACCACTGGTACAGGCACTGGAAGTGGGTAAAATACGTCCCTTAAGCCCAAAGAAAATACTGATATTCGCGGCAGTAGTATGCGGCATCATGCGCACATAGGAGTTGGCACTCAAACCCTGCGCGACAGAGTTAATTAGCATAGTACCAAAGGCCTTAACATCTTCCGTGCTACCGGTCGAAGAACCACAGGCCACGCCCATGCGACCGTCCTTAATGCAAGGATCGTCCAATAGACCCGCATCTGCTAAAGCGCGCTCTGCTGCATAAACAGAATAGCGCGAAACAGGCCCCATGCTGCGCAATTGCTTACGCGTCCAATGGTTTGGCACGACAAAGTCATCCACAGGGCCACCTAAACGCGTATTGAGTTCGCTAAAGCGATCCCACTCATTCATATAACGAATGCCACTGCGATTATTACGAAATTTTTCGCTGACCTGCTGCCATGTATCACCTAATGAGGTCAGGCCGCCCATACCCGTTACTACAACACGCTTAAATCCACTCATCAGCACAATCCACCATTTACAGCAATCACTTGCCGAGTAATATAAGCCGCTTCAGTAGACATTAAAAAGTTCACTACGCCGGCCACTTCTTCCGGCGTGCCCATGCGTTGCGCTGGGATCATTTTCATCATTTCCTCAACCGGTACATGCTCATCCAACATTGCTGTATCAATTAAACCTGGTGCGACGCAATTCACCGTAATGCGGCGTTTCGCCAACTCCACAGCCAAGGCTTTGGCCGCGCCAATAACACCAGCTTTTGAAGCACTATAATTGACCTGGCCACGATTACCAATCATGCCGGATACGGAGGTGATACAAACGATCCGTCCCGGCTTGCGCCGACGCACCAATGGCATGCTAAGCGGATGCAAAACATTATAAAAACCATCAAGATTAGTGCGCAGCACGCTATCCCAATCATCTTCAGTTAAAGCAGGGAAGGCACCATCGCGCGTTAAACCAGCATTACACACCACGCCATACCAGCAACCATCGCGCTCTATCGCTGCCTCCAGTTGCTCGCGGGCCGCTTGGCGATCAGCTACATCAAATTGTAAAATATTGGCATGCTGACCTAAGGCGCTGATTTCTTCAGCCACAGCTTGCGCTTGTGCAAGCCCATTGCGGCAGTGCAGGGTTAAATCATAACCTGACTGCGCTAGACGTAATGCAATCGCACGGCCAATCCCGCGACTTGATCCGGTGACTAAAATACGCTCACTCATGGCTGTGGCTCCTGAAAATAACTCGCCACATTGGGTGGCCGATACACATTTAAACGGGCTTCGACATAAATATCAGCCCCGCGTAAGTAACACTCAAACACACCCATACCTGAGTCATCTTCTAGTGAACGAATCGCTTCTATCTGTAATGGCGCACCCAGTGGAAAACGATCAACGTTGCATTGATACTTGCGCGTACCCAACAAAAAACCTAATTCCACTGCATTGCCTTTACGCTTTGCTTGCACACCAGCATAAGCAGCAATGCTTTGCGCCATCAGTTCAACACCCAGCCACGCTGGATAACTGCCATCGCTTTGATTAAATAAGCCGCCGTCGCGCACCTGCAACTCGGTGACAATACGCTCATCATCACATTGATCAATGCGATCCAGCAAAATCATGTCTCCGGCATGCGGTAATAACTCAGCAAGCGACCAATTCAACATGGCGCTTCTCCTAAAATCAAACTGGTGTTATTGCCACCAAAAGCAAATGAATTACTCATTAACCAGCGTGGTGCAGCAGTAACCAAGCTTTGCTGGCGATCACACAGCTGAATGGGTGCTAGCGTCGGATCAACACAGCCATCCCAAATATGTGCGGGCAATGCAGCCTGTGGGTTATACGCTGGATGCAAACTCAGCCAACAAAAAGCCGCTTCTAGCGCGCCAGCCGCACCTAAAGTATGCCCGGTCATCGGTTTAGTCGATGAACAGGGCACGCTGTCAGCAAAAATACGGTAGACCGCCTGCGATTCCATCGCATCATTATGCTGCGTTGCGGTGCCATGCAAATTAATATAACTGATCGCACTAGGCAGTAACTGCGCATCAACCAATGCCGCCTGCATGGCTTGGCTAGCGCCGAGGCCTTGCGGCTGCGGTGCTGAAATATGATAGGCATCCGAACTGGCACCGACGCCAGCCAGTACAGGCGCACTATCATTGCTGGATAATGCTTCACGAGTCATTAAGAACAGCGCGGTACCTTCACCAATATTAATACCATGCCGATTCGCTGAAAACGGATTACATAACTCAGCAGACATAGCTTCTAAACTACTGAAACCATTTAAAGTAAGCCGACACAAACTATCGACACCGCCACACAATACGGCATCACATAATCCCGCTTGCAACATTCGTTGTGCGCTAATCAAGGCGCGCGCGCCTGAAGTACAGGCGGTAGAAATACTGTAGCTGGGCCCGCTTAACTGCAGCCATTTACTTAAAAAAACTGCAGGATCAGCCAGTTCCTGCTGATGATAATTGTAAGCAGCAGGGAAAACACCACCATTGTGAACACGTTGGGCAATGTGCAGTCCTGCTTCATGAATACCACTGGTGCTGGTGCCAATAATCACCGCCACGCGCTGGCGACCATAACGCTCAATCACCACTTTGATCACATCCGTTATCTGTAATGCTGCAGCCATCAATAATTGATTATTACGTGTGGCATGCACCTGCAAATGCGCATCTATTGCCGGCAGCTCAGCCTGTACTTGACCGCAGACGAGCGTTTTCTCTGGTACCCAATTCAGCACGGGTTGCATACCTGAGCAATCACCAGCAAACAACCCACGAGCAACGCTGGCTTTATCATGCCCCAATGCACAATTGAGGCCCAACGCTTGTAAATACATGCTCATGGCTGCCACTCCATTTGTTCAACCTGTAACCTTTGCTCAGAGTTAAAAATAATCTGCCAGTGCCGCGGGCTTGGCGCTAACACCAGCCAACCGTTGGCTAAAGTACGTTGTTGCGGTGACCACCTTGCGCTCGGATACTGCTGCTGTAGATGCTCAGCGTCAGTCAAAGCAAATAACAAACCAGCAAACCATTGCCGTGCTTGCGGGTTCGGCGGTAACAGACCATCAGCATACCAGTCACCATCTCGCAGAATCTGCCGCGCCAATGGCACGCCCAACGCATCAAACAATGAAAAGCGTAAAGTCGTCGCTTCGCGTTGAATCACTACAATCGCATCGCGCTCAAGATCAGCCTCTTGATAGCGCAGGCGCAGTTGCACGGGCAATTGTACAGCCTGCAAAGCCGGTGTTTGCGCAGACAAAGGCAGCTTGCTACTACAGGCTGCCAAGGCATTGATCAATAACAGCATCCATAACGCTAGCCCAGCTCGTCGTATCATGTTGCTGTCAGCTCTTGGGGTCCGCATAACTCGGCCAGTACTCGCAAACGGCGGCGCGAATCAGCCACATAGGGATTACTCTCATCCCACGCATAGCCCGCTAAAATAGAGCAGACCATGCGGCGAATCTCCGGCTGCGCATTTTCATAATAAATAACATCTTGAAACGAAGTGTCATACCAGCCTTCAACATAGGTGCGGAAGGTATCCACGCCACGTTTCAATGGGATAGCAAACTCAGTTTCCCAATCGACTGTCTCGCCACGCAACTGCCGATCAAGGACTGCCGCGGCCATGCTCGATGAGCGCATGCCAATGGTCACTCCAGAAGAGAACACTGGGTCTAAAAACTCAGCGGCATTACCCAACAGGGCGAAACCTTTACCGTGTAGTGTTTTCACGTTGGCCGAGTAACCACCCATGGTACGAAACGGCTGATCCCACACCGCGTTTTTAAAAATGCGGCGCAAATTAGGCGCTTCGTTAACGAAAGCCTGCAAGCATTCTTGTAAGTCTTCTGGCCGTCCCTCATAACGCTCATCTTTGGCAACAACCCCTAACGAGCAATAACCATCACTGAAAGGAATACTCCAATACCACACATCGCGCATGTCTGGATGCGTGGTAATTAGGATTTTTTCACGATTAAAGGCTGGGTCATCAATGCAATCACGCACATGGGTAAAGACGGCTTTGCGTACCGGAAAGGTCGACGGCACTTCAAGATCTAATAAGCGCGGCAAAACTCGACCATAACCGCTGGCATCTAAAACAAAGGCGCAGCTGATTTGATACTCACTGCCATCTTTTAAGCGGCGCACATACAGGCGCGGCTGTTCAGCAGAGAAATCCACCTGAATGATTTCTTCTTCATAACGGATCTGCACGCCTTGCGCTTGTGCTTGATCAGCCAGCAACTTATCAAAGTCTGCACGACGTACTTGGTAAGTAGTGCCTTGGCCTAGGGTAAAGGTGTCTCGGAAATCAAACTCAGTGTAACGTTCGCCCCAACCAAAGGCAGCGCCGTGCTTCAGTTGAAAGCCTGCCGCTTGCACCGCTTCGAGCATGCCAGCTTCTTCAATAAAGTCGAGGCAATGCGAGAGCAAACTTTCACCGATCGAGAAACGCGGAAACAGCTGGCGCTCCAGCACTAAAACCTCATGGCCTTTGCGACGCAAAATAGCTGCCACAATCGAGCCCGAAGGTCCTGCACCAATTACCACCACCTGATGCTGCTCAAGCGTTGCATCCAAAACTGTCATATCAATCTCTCATTAAAGACAAAACAAGCGTTGTTGGCGTATAGCATATGCCTCAACAACAGCCCCTTATACAACAATGCAAACATCACTCTAAAACACACTCACGTACTTACGCAGTGCTAGGCGTTAATCGTGCAGCCCAAGGTGCAAATAAAAAGCTAAACACCAAGCCTAAACTCACCGCTATACCAAAATTACTCACTGCCGGTGTACTCGATAGCGCCAGCAAACCAAAGGACAACCAGGTTGTTACTGCCGCCAACAAGGTTCCTAACAAACTGGTGGCAGCACCACCTACACCTTCATAGACAATAATCGCGTAATCAACACCAATCGCCGTCACTAATAACAAGCCGAAGACACTGAACAAGGTTAAAGTTTGCCCCATCCAGCCCAAACATGCCGCCGCAGTTAACGCCGCCAGCAACGAAACACTTAAGGTGCGCAAGGCACCGCGCCAGCCTAAAGCCAGGGCTAACAACACCAAGATAACCACACTGGCCAGCACCTTTAACCACAGTGCATGGTTTTGCGTCTGTTGAAACAACTGATTGAGTTCAGCTGGACGGTCCACCCATTGTACAAAAGCAAATTGCTCAGCCAATTCAGTGTACAGCGCCATGTCAGTTAAACCTTGCACGCTGACAATTGCAGCATAGTCACCTTGCTGCTGACCCAGCCAGAGTGGTCGCCAGACCTCGCCAAGCGGCCCATTTAAACTGTCGCTAGCAGAGCGTTGTGGCAAGTTTTTCAATGCACTTAACTCAGCTTGCAACGCTTCGATAGATACACCTGCGCTCAACAATGGCGCTAATGCCTGTTCTGGTATCTGCGTCACAGCTTGAGTCAAACTTGGCTGTCCAGAGAGACCTGCTAAATACTGCTGCGGCGATTGATAACTGTGTAAATCGCCTGCCTGCTGCAATAGCTGCAAGTGCCTGTCTAAGGTCTGCAAATGCGCGAGCAGCTGCTCAACACTATCGCCTTTAACCAAGAAAAACTGACTGGTAGGCTGATGGCCGGTTAATTCAGTAATACGCTGGGCATCCTGCAATAAAAGCGGTGATGTACTGACCCACTGACGTACATCATCATGGCGGTTGAGCTGCATAACTCCAGCAATCGAAAACACTAACAGTGCCAACAATAACCTACGACTCGACACCCTGCGCAACAACGCCGCTCGCCCATTCAGAATCATCTGCATCCAAGCCAAAGGCGGCTGCCAAGGCTGCAGCGGACGGTTACGCAGCAACCACGGCAAACAACATAAGGTACACAAATAAGCCGCCACTAAACCCGCCACTGAAAAGACCGCAACCTGACTCAAGGCAGGGAAGGGGGTAAAGGCCAGGGCCAGATAACCGATACTATTGGTTAACACACCTAAACTCAGCCCCGGTAAAGTCGCACGCAAGACTGCCCAACTGCGCCACGGCTGCAAGGTCCAAGCTTTGGACAAATAGTGCATAGGAAAATCAATGGTCACGCCAATTAAGCTGGCGCCGAGCACTAAGGTCAGCACATGGATTTGTCCATATACGGCGACACAAGCAGTGACCCCAGCCCATAAACCCAATAACACCGGCAATAACGCCACTAAACTGCTGGCGCTGCGCCAGAATCCAATAATCAGCAACAAAGAGCCCAGCAGTGATAACCCGCCCAACCATTGCATTTCACCCGCCGCTTGAGCCTTGCCGTGCGCAGCAAAGAGTAAACCACTGCTGGCCAATAACTCGCCGCCTTGTGCCGTTAATGCCGTACGCGCCAACTCAACCTGCTCAGCCACCTGCTGCGCCACCGAACCACTAAAGGCACTGTCATGGGTGCGCGCACGTAACAGCAACCAAGGCTGATCAGCATCCTCGACAAATAAATAACCCGCGCTGTTCACTTCAACGCGGCTGTCAAACTGTAGGTTTTTTTGGATTTTAGCCGTAAGTCCAAGCCAATCGTGCTCGGCACTGACCAAGGCAAAACCTTGCATCGGATCAAACAGTTCGGCAAGACGCTGCTGAAAATAAAGCTCTGGTTGTGTAGCAAGTTGCTCGCGTACCGCCAATGGTAATAAATTACTGCGATCGGCCAACAACTGCTGGCGCACTGCGGCAAGATCCAACGCCAACTGGCTATCTACCTTTTGATATATACCGCTGGCGCGCCACCGCTCGCTCAACTGATCAGCAAAAACCTGACTGGCTTGCACACCACCTGGATGGCGCAATAAGACCACCAATTCACGATCCAGTGGCTCTTGCATGCGTTGCTGAGCATAGGCTTGCAACGGATCAGCTGCGCCCTGTGGCAAAATATCCAATAAGCTGGCGCTGATCGGTGCATCGCCACGCCATTGCCATGCGCTAAGCGCAACTAAGCCCAGCAACAGGACTAAAAAAAGTTTAGGTAAGGTACGCTCAAGGTTGAAATGCATGCTGTTCTTCATCCAACAGCGCGCTATCAGCTTGGCTGTTCAACATCCGCATCACTGTGTGATCGCCTTGAGTTTCATGCAGCTCTATACGCTCAACCAGCGCGCCACCATGAATCTCAATGACCTTAAAGATTTGCTGTAAAAACACTGCTTTAGGCAGCAATTGCAACTGCCATTGCTCTGCAGTGCCCTGCAATTGTAGATTAAAATCAGCTTCTAAAGCACCTTGATCACCTTGTAATACCGCTAAAAACAATTGACTTTGCCGCGCTGCAACACTTTGCCCTGGTTGATTCTGCCAGCCCTTCTCGGTGAGCAATGAAACGCCTTGCTGATCAATACGGTAGGTTTGCATAAAAGGTTTTTGCACCTTCCAAAGCAAGCCATGCTGCTTAGATAAAACAAACTGACCATGACTACTGAGCGGCATGCTTAAACTGCGCAAGTGCTTTTCTTGCACAAACTCACCACGCACGACCTCTGCTGCAGCCAATTGTTGCGCCAGCTGTGCGCTATTAAAGGCCCATAATTTAGAGCTCAGCAACAGCATAAATAGCATCCAAGAACACTTTTTCACTGAATGGCCTTGCGCACAGCGTCTTGAAAAATATCAGGGGTGACAAATTGCATCTCGCGCTCAGCCATAGCGACCGCCACCTGCACCGATAGGCCTCGAGTTAAACGCTCACCCGTCTCGCTGTCAAAAATCAGATAATTGATTTTCAAACGACTTTCCCACTCAACCAAATCCGCTTGCACGGTGATTTTTTGACCAAAACGTGCGCCTTGCATATAACGCACTTGAATATCCACCACCGGCCAAGCATAACCGCTGTCACGCATCTGCGTATAATTATGACCAATTTTGTCCAGCAAGGCACAACGCGCCACCTCAAAGTATTTGATGTAATGCCCATGCCAAACCACGTCCATCATATCCACATCAAAAAACGGCACGTCGATATTGACCGTTTCCTGCAGTACACCTTTTTTACGCATAAAGACTCCAATGCTGCTCGCGTATACGCTGCAAACACAAACGTAACTCAGCTTCCAACGCGCGATCTTCTAACAGCGGTGGAAAGTCCACAGCCAGCTCAGCATGCATACGGGCTAAAGCAGGCGGCAGTTGTTGCTCTTCGTTTTGTTCTCGTAGCCAAATACCTTGTTGCGCGGCCAATAGCGTAGCGGCTGCGACTTGCTCAACCAACTCTAAACTGCGTCGCGCATCACGTGCAGCAATGGTACCCATGCTGACTTTATCTTGATTATGGCATTCAGTTGAACGCGAGAAAACACTGGCCGGCATGGTGTTTTTTAGGGCTTCGGCAGTCCAAGCGCTGGCCGCAATTTGCACAGCTTTAAAGCCATGATTAATCATCGCTGTTTCAGCACAAGCACCGGATAAATTACTTGGCAAACCATGGTTATAACGGCAATCCACTAGCAAGGCTAATTGACGATCGAGTAAATCAGCAATATTACCAATCAGGTTTTTTAAGCTGTCCATGGCAAAAGCAATATGCCCGCCATAGAAGTGGCCGCCATGCAAAACACGCTCTTCTTCAGCATCAATAATTGGGTTGTCATTGGCACTATTGAGTTCGGTTTCAATAAAACGGCGCAACCAAGTCAAGCTGTCAGCCAAAACACCTAATACATGCGGCGCACAGCGCAAAGAGTAACGGTCTTGCAAACGGTGTAAGCCACGTAATTCTGCATCAGCGGCGTGTCCCTGATTGCTCTCACGAGCGCTGTCTAAATCTTCACGTAACCAAGCGGCGACCTGCATTTGCCCTGGATGCGGTTTGGCTAAGAATAAGCGTTCATCAAAATGCTGAGTATTACCCTGCAGGGCCACCATGTTCATCGAGGTAATACGCGTGGCTAACTTCAATAGATACTCAGCGCGGCCATAGACCTGACAGGCAATCCCGGTCATCACTGCAGTGCCGTTCATCAAGGCCAAGGCTTCTTTAGGGCGCAGCACTAGAGGTTCCCAGCCCAAGATTTTATGCACCTCAGCTGATTCACAAACATGCCCCTGATACAGTACTTGGCGTTCACCAGATAAGGTCGCCGCCACATAGGATAAAGGCGTTAAGTCACCGCTGGCGCCGACCGAACCTTCTTCTGGGATCAAGGGTAAAATATCGTGTTCAAGGAAAGCTTGCAGACGCTCTAACAATTCAACACGTACACCAGACATACCAAAACACAGTGACTGCAAACGCGCTGCCAATACCGCGCGGGTACCAGCCGCATCTAAATGCTGGCCTAAACCACAGCCATGAAAGGTGTACAGGTGTTTGGGTAAGGCTTCGACTTGGTGCAAGGGGACTGGTACCACACAGGAATCGCCATAGCCTGTGGTCACGCCATAAATCACACCTTCACGGTCGAGCAAAGAGTCTAAAAATGCAGCACCACGGGTAATGTGCTGACGAAATTCAGCATCATCCTGCAAGCGCGCACTGGCGCGCTGCTCGGTGAGCGCTAAAATGTCTTCAATCTGTAACGGCTGATTGCCAAAAACCACATATTTACTTACTGGATTGTTCATCGGTTATCCAAAACGGGTAAAAATTAAACCACTGCAAAGGCGCTTCCAAACAGCGCACGGCTAAACGGTCAGCATAGCGCTGAACTGTTTCTGTCAAAACTTGTTCGCGATTTTTACGCTGCCACTGTACCGACTCAGCAAAAGGCTCAAGACTGATGCGGTAGCGTCCTTGCTGCTTTAAACAAAACAATAAACTGACTGGGCATTTTAAAATGCCTGCCAGCAGCCATGGACCTTGTGGAAAATACGCCGGCTGCCCTAAGAAACTGACCTGCGAGCGACGTCCTTCCTGCAAGGGTACGCGGTCACCAGCAATCGCCAACCACTCACCTTGTTCTAGGCGCTGACTGAGTTGCAGCATGGTTACTGGATCTAAATGACTGACTTCAATTAAACGTAAATGACTGGCACCCGACTCATTCAGTAAACGGTTAAATGATTCGGCATGGCGCGTATGCACCAACACATTCATCTGCACTTTTTTACCAATTTGCGCTAACGCACGGCACACTTCTAAATTGCCTAAGTGCGCGCCGACCAACATCTGCCCACGCCCTTGATGCTGATGCGCCAGCTGGCGAACCCCATAGGGATCATCGACATCTAAGTGCTCTAAACCAATGCGACCATGCCAAACATCCAACTTATCCAATAAACTGTCAGCGAACGCCATAAACTGGCGAAAAATACGCCTTGTCGAAGCCTGTAAATCAGGCCGACCGCTCCATCGCGCTAAATTATCTTGATACTCGCGAATGCTGCTGCGTGCCACGCGACCGGTGACAAAAAAATACAAAACAATTCCATACAAAATAGGCGTAATCAGTCGACGACCTAAGATTCGAGTCAATATGGCAATAAATTTCATTAAAAAAAAGCTGCCACGCTCACCTTGCTGCGCCCAATGCTGATTGTCGTTACCTATTGTCATCAGACTAATCGCCGCGCAATTAAACTCGGCGCGCGCCACAACATGCCAAAGAACAACTTAGTATGCATTTTTGTAATCAGCACATTGTCTGCCACAGCACGGAAATTAGATAAACCATCTTCAGGATAAATCACTTTGACTGGCAGCCACTGCATCGGTTGCTTGCGCCAATACAAATGCACTAAGACTTGGATATCAAAATCCATCCGTGTACCCAGTTTCACCTGATCAAATAATTGCACGGCAGGTGTCAGGGGGTAAACACGAAAACCACACATTGAATCACGAATTGATAGCGATAAGGTATGAACCCAAACCCAAAAATGAGTTAAATAGCGCGCATATAAACGGCCTTTAGGCACACTGGCGTCGTACTCTGGATAACCACAAATTAACTGCTCGGGCGCGCGTTGCGCTGCTTCGATAAAGCTAGGGACTACCTGCAAATCATGTTGACCATCAGCATCCACTTGCAAGGCATGGGTAAAGCCCAATCGTAATGCTTCACGCAAGCCCGCCATAACCGCCGCACCTTTACCTTGGTTCACAGCTAAGCGTACACAGCTAACATTAACCCGCTGTGCCAAATCGTCAATAATCAGCGCTGTTTCAGCTTGCGAGCCATCATCGACCAGAACGCAAGATAACTGCAGTGCTTGTAAACGCGCAACCACCGACACTAACGGCTGCCCATGGTTATACACAGGAATTACCGCGCACACTTTAAACATCAGCGCGTCCCAAAAGGATACGTCCTGATGAACAACGTGCTTGCTCTGTGCTGTAAGTAAAATGCAATTTTGAGCGCGCTTGGTCAAAGCTTAACTTAAGCTGTACGGCATCACCTGGGCGCAATAACTGCTGAAACTTAAGCACTTCCATCCCAGCAAATCGCGGTGGTAGCGCCATCAATTCTTGTGCGAGATTAAATGCCCAATCAACTTGCACCACACCCGGCAGCACCGGTGCAGTCGGGAAGTGGCCGCTGAAAAAAGCCAAATCCACCGGTATCTGCAGGTCTAATAGCCACTCATCCGCCAGCTGTTGTTGCTTAACAATAGAAGGTAACTTGCTGCGCTCAAGCAGTAAGTGTCGATCAACCTCTGCTTGTGGCAATTTACCCTGCGGATTAAGTGGCAGTTGTTCAATAAAGCGCCAGCGTCGCGGCAAAGCCAAGGGTTCACAAAAATCTTTTAAATACTCACGTAAGCTTAGCGTGACAGCACGGCGACCTTGATTGCGCAAAGCATGTACACCACTTGTATTCAATACTAATAAAGCACCAACACTGGCACGTCCTTCAGTAACAACACCTAAACGCACATCGCTGACCCATGCATGCTGGGACAATTGCTGTTCTAAAAAAGGTAAAGAAATGCGCTTTTCTTCCAGTTTAATAATTCGGTCTAAACGTCCCCGCAGAGCAAAGCGACCATCAGCCAACAATTCAGCCGCATCAGCCGTTTGTTCGGTTTGCCCAACGGCTAGCCATGGCGAATTGATGCGCAAGGCTCCATCTGTGTTTAAAGCAAGCTGCACGCCAGGCAAGGGTTGCCATAATCGCTCTGTTTGCCGCCAAGCAATGCCACCGGTTTCCGAACTGCCATAAATTTCTAATGGCCGTTGCTGCAGGCGCTGTTCAAGTTGCTCAGCAGCATCGACGGGGAGGGGGCCACCAGATGAAAAGACTTTACGCACCTCACGTAAAGCCGGCCAATCTAGATTTTCCCCCATACGCTTTAATAATGCGGGGCTAGCCACCCAAGTAAACCCATGCTGGACTGGCAGACTGGCCAAACTGGCTTGCTGAATATCTTCAGGAAAAGGTAAAGGCAGCCGCAGAAAATAACGCCCAGCACATAAAGGCCATAACAAACGAAACAATAAGCCGTAAATATGTTGGGTGATAACGCTACCGAGCACCGCTGAAGAACCTAAAGCTGCGCCCCACAACTTTTCGAGCACACGCAACTCATTATGCAGCTGGCGCAAAGTTTTTGTGATTAACTTAGGCTCACCACTCGAACCCGACGTCGACAGCACCAACAGCTCAGCATCCAGATCCAAAGCAGCAGAGGCTAATGGCTCAGCATATAAAGCCCTAAGCTCGTCTCGATTGGTAATCCAAGCACCGACCTGTGCATCTAAACGCCGACGAGTATGCTCTTGTAAATCAGCAGGTAAGATTACCGTAACACCCGCACGCCAAGCGCCCAACAAAGCAACCGCTAAATCACCCGCATCGAGTAAATGTACAGCCACCTGTTTAATCGCTTTACGCTGTAAACCACCAGCTAAGCTCAATGCTTGTTGCGTTAATTGTGTATGAGCTAAAGGCTCTGGCCCGGCCAAAACCGTCGCGTGCTGCTCTAACAGTAAATGCTGTAAATCAATCCAACTCATGTGCGTTTTTTACCCGCTGACGTACCAGCCATTCAATGGCAAACAACAATCCAATTAAAATGTATGCGATAAAACCGTTATAAAGCATCCACCAAGTAAGTGGTGCCCACAAGGTCAAAGCCGCTGCTAATACAGCATTAAATAAGAAAAATCCTGCCCAAACCTTGGTCACTTGACGCGTATAAACTATCGCCTGCGCTGGTAAATCACCTTCATGTAAGCGCGCTAATCGCTCAATAATTGGCGGCCCTATATGCAAACTCATGACGAATACCGTCAATAACAAAAGGTTGACCAATACCGGATACCAACGCAGCAGTTGTGGGCTATCAAACACAAATAGCACCACGCAAAATACAATCAACGCGAGCGCTTGCCAGCGATTGTGTAAGTTTTCTGTAGAGAAAACCGCACGCAACCCCCACAGTCCACCTAAAACCAAGGCAAAACTACGCACAGAAACATGCTCTAACCCATAATACACCGCAAAAGGGTAGAGCAACCCAATCAGCAATAAAAGCGCAGCAACGAGCCGTTTCATACCTCAGGGTTAGTAACCACTTGATAAACAGCTTCCACCACATCACTGACAGTACGTACTGTTTTAAACTCTTCAGCGGCAATCTTTTTACCGGTTCTACGTTTCAAATGATCTATTAAATCGACAGCATCGATGCTGTCGATCTCTAAATCTTCATACAAGTTCGCACTTAAAGTAATCTGCTCGGCATCCAGCTCAAACAGCTCTATTAGCGCTTCGCTTAACAGCGCAAAAATATCCTCACGTGTTTGCATAGCACCCTTAACTCCTAGCTGACCTAGCACTAATATATACTTTTATATTTTTTTATGACTTTCAATAAAGGCTGCAAGCTTTTCAATACTGGCAAAATGTTGACGCACATCTTTTGATTCTGCATCAATTTTTATACCAAAGCGTTTCTGAATAGCTAATCCAAGCTCAAGCGCATCCACTGAATCCAAGCCTAAACCTTCGCCAAATAAGGCCTCATCATTGGCAATATCATCAACACTGATATCTTCTAAGCCAAGGGATTCAATAATTAACTCTTTCAGATCAAGCGGCAAATTACTCATGCGTAGCATCGTCCTTTATATAATATGAATGCAGATGTTGGTTAAGTTTACGCGAAGCGATTGGCGCAGAGCCACATGCATTAAAGTCGCATGGATTAATATCCTCACCCACTTCAAGGCTAAAATGCACACGTCGATTCGGGATACTGTACCAAGGCTCAGCTTTGGTTAGAGTTGTTGGCGTAACTGATATACGCACTGGGGTGATTATTTGTGCACCACGCAGTGCGATTGATGCCGCCCCACGATGAAAATCAGGTGGCTGTCCCGGCGTTGTTCGTGTGCCTTCAGGAAAAATAATTAATGTTTGCCCTTCTTTCAGAACTTGCGCGGCTGTTTCAAGCATATCGATACTGCCATCATTACTGATATAGCCCGCTGCACGAATAGGTCCACGCATAAAAGGATTCTGCCACAAACTTTCTTTTACGACACAGTTAGCATCACGGATACAGGAAATTAACACCACCACATCAATTAGAGAAGGGTGATTAGCAATGACCATCTGCCCAGGCTGGCCTAAGCGCTCAATGCCTTTTATTGAATAGGTTAAAACACCGGTCCAACGCATAAACTCAACAAAAACACGAAACGCACCACTGATCACCGCGCGTACACGTTGACGTTTACGCAACGACGAAGCCGGCAATAAACTCAATAAAGGAAAAACTATAAGACGCAGAACTAAGCCGCCCAAACCAAACAGAGCAAAGCTTAATCCGGTAAAAACTAAACGCCAAAGGTAAGGAGGGCTGTAACTTTTATTCATTGACTATGCGCTGCCAATTCCATTGTCGCTCTGCTGTAGATAACAGCAACTGATCTTCAAGGCCCATCAATAAAGGTAACAACTGTAAAGCATGCGGCCATGCAGATGACGAGGCATGCCTATCATTGCTCGCTGTGGATAACTCAAGCTGCCATTGTTCACCCGCCGTCACTTGCAGCGCTAAGGCATAGGCAAAAGGCACATCATCAATCCAAGGTTGATAGGCATCGGGCTGTTGATCTTCGGCAATAATCACTAAAACCGAAGGCGCGCCCGCGACCAATAACAGTTGAGCTTCTAGTAACGCATGCTCTAAACCGTCTTCTACACCTGCAATAGCGGTCATCTCGCTGGTGTCATTGCGAAAAATAGACCACAAACCCACCAGCGCATTATGTACCGACAAACTAAAGTGGGTCGGGGATAAGTCTTCTTGCCGAGCAAGACTGGTGAGTAATTGCAAATTACGTGGTGTTTCACCGTGACGCGAGCAAAAAACCAATGGTTGTGCCGGCATCGCTTCAGCTAATGGCCAACCAACATGAAATGCCATACGCGCTAATGGACTTAAGCGACGCCGTTGCAGCGCTGGTAAAAAACTAACATCGGCAGTTTCTATCGAAGAGTCAAGCACACGCGGCTGCACGCACCATGCACGCCAATCATCATGACTGGATACACCCGGCGCCCATGCGTGCCAACCTTTAATATCAAACTTCACCTAACATTCCTGTCCGAATCCGCTTTATAAGCATTGAAATGCTGTTATTAATAACTATGCTCTACTTACAGTTAAAAACAGCAGCAAGCATTATCTAATGCTGACCTGAGCATCGCAATCTTTACTTGCTACAAGGTACTACACCACAGGAAATCTTATGCAACCTTCACAGTTTTTAGCACTAGATCCCAACACTGGCTGGCTGCAAGGCGCAGTGCACCTATTGTCAGACAATTACAATGCGCGCCCCAGTGCTGAAATTTCCTTACTGGTCATCCACAACATCAGTTTACCACCGGGACAGTTTGGCACTGGTATGGTTGAAGCTCTGTTTACCAATCAACTACCTGTTGCTGCACACCCTTACTTCGCTGACATTGCGCATTTAAAAGTTTCCGCACATTTTTTTATCAAGCGTGATGGCGCTATAACTCAATTTGTCAGCTGTTTAGACCGTGCTTGGCACGCAGGTGTATCGCACTTTAATCAGCGCGAAAACTGTAATGATTTTTCTTTGGGCATAGAGCTAGAAGGCGAGGATGATCATGCCTATAGCGATGCCCAGTACCAAAGCCTCAATCAGTTGGTTAATGAACTGACTAAACACTACCCGATGATCACTGCAGAACGTATTTGTGGCCACAGTGATATTGCACCAGAGCGCAAAACTGATCCGGGTCCCGCATTCAATTGGCAACGCTTACAGGCTAAACAGCATGGAGAAAAATCATGAGTTTTCTAGTTTTGATCCTAACCATACTGATTGAAAAACTATCACACTGGCGTATCGCATTACAAAAAGACCACTGGTGGTATGAACAACTCAAGCGCAGTGCAAAACTGCTCCCAAAGCGGCACTCACTGGCATTACTACTGGCGCTGAGCTTGCCTATTATTGGTTTAGCTGTCGTGCTGGTTGCTTTAAAACCAGTGCTGTATGGCTTGTTATTGATTCCAGTGCATCTGGCAGTGGTACTTTATAGCCTAAGTCGCGGTGATATACGTAGCGCTTTAGGTTCATTTCGAGATGCATGGCGTCGACAAGATACCCATGCAGCAAGCTTAGCCGCACAGCGCGATTTACTTATTCAGTCAGAGGAGCCCGTAGGGCTTTTACAAGCCGTGCAAGGTTATTTACTTTGGCAAGGTTACCAAGGTTTCTTCGCGATTGTTTTCTACTACCTGATTGGCGGCCCACTTGCTGCACTAACCTATCGCTTATTAGTCCTCAGCGCTGAGCAAAGCCAATGGCCAGAGGCAGCTGGTCGAGCCACACGGCTATTGCATATTTTAGATTGGTTACCGGTGCGTTTACTCAGTGCAAGCTTTGCATTAATCGGTAATTTCATCACCGTCAATCGAGCCCTTATGCATGATTTACTCTGCATAACTGAACCTGCTGATGCCCTATTGAGCAAAACTGGGCGTGCAGCAGTTGAAGCCGACAGTGATGCCTTAGGTGAAAAAGGCACCCAGACTTTAGATAATATCTGGCTGCTTTTAGTCCGTTCAGCGGTACTTTGGTATGCCTGCGCTGCCTTGTGGATATTATTTTTCTAGCTAAATTTACACTTTTAAAGGATTTAAGCTCTGTGGAGAACCCAGCTTAGACCCAGTGTAACAATCTGTGGGTAACTCTGTTGAAAAGTATGCTGTGGATAACTCACCTACTTATACACAGCTTATTTACCTAGAGCACACACCTAGAGCACCCTTTCAACACAAACTACAAAACCTTGTAACCTAATGATTTAGCTAGAATTATAGCTGTTATCAACAGATAGTTGTCTCAGTAGTAATTACAACAGTAATAAGCTTTATATATTCTTTTCTTATTTAATCTATTTCTTAGCAAGCAGTGAAAAGCAGGTTTTTTAAAAAAATAAAACAACGCTTAACAAACAAATGCTGCAGATAATTGACCTAAGCCTCAGTTTTCAATAGAATTGCCCGTCTATTTAACGGGGACCGCTTTGGGCCCCCTTTTTGCCCAAAAAGTCACCAGGTAGCGAATCATGAAACGTACATTCCAACCCAGCACACTAAAACGCGCTCGTAACCACGGTTTCCGCGCACGTATGGCAACAGTCGGCGGTCGCGCTGTCATTCAGCGTCGTCGTGCAAAAGGCCGTAAGCGTCTGAGCGCATAATCCAGTCGAGCACAGCATGAATCTAGGCTTTGGCCGAGAAAAGCGTCTGCTGGTACCTAAGCAGTTTAAAGCTGTCTTTGATTCTGCAAGCAATAAAGTACCAGGCAAAAGTGTCTTGTTACTTGCTCGTGAAAACCAACTCGAACATCCACGTCTCGGGTTGGTTATTGGTAAAAAAAGCGTAAAACTTGCTGTTGAGCGCAATAGAATAAAACGTCAAATACGAGAATCTTTTCGTCATAATCAAAATATTTTGAATGGCGTAGATGTCGTTATTGTTGCCCGTAGGGGTATTGCTGACTTGTCTAATATTGAGCTTCGACAACAGTTTGATAAAATGTGGAAACGTTTGGCACGCCAACGTTTAACTGCATCACAAGCAGCATCTTCTGATTTAGCAGGGCACAGCAATGCGTAAGTTGGTTATCTTGCCAATTAAATTTTATCGCTATGCAATCAGTCCTATGATGGCAAGTCATTGTCGTTTTTATCCCAGTTGTTCGTGTTACGCCATTGAAGCTATTGAGCAGCATGGTGCAATATATGGCGGCTGGTTAGCCATGCGACGACTTGGACGTTGTCATCCTTGGAATGCGGGCGGTTTTGATCCCGTACCAACTCCTTCCTGTTCATCTTCTACGGCCGAGTAACTATGGATATCAAACGTACGATCCTGCTCGTAGCCTTAGCTGTTGTGTCTTATATGATGGTTCTTCAATGGAACCAAGACTACGGCCAGGCACCAGTAACAGCAGCAACGACTACACAATCAAATCCAGTCAGTCAGCAGTCCTCTATAAATGATTCTGTACCTCAAAATACAGCTCATGCTGCAAGTAATGATGATCTGCCGATTGCTGTAAATGAGCTGACTCAAGATCCGACGTTAACCAACAATGTTGTTAGCGATAACTTGATTTATGTACAAACTGATGTGTTGCAGTTAGCCATTGACCCTAATGGTGGTGATATTGTTGAGTTAAAACTCAGCCAATACCCTCGTCATGCATCTAACCCAGATATTCCATTACAATTATTCGAAAACAGTAATGAGCGAATCTATGTTGCCCAAAGTGGTTTAGTTGGCATTAACGGACCTGATGCGCGTCCCAGTGGCCGTCCTGTTTACAGTGTTACTCAGAAAAACTTTAGTTTGGCAGACGGTCAAAACGAATTAAATGTTGATCTGTCTTTCCAAGAAAATGGGGTTAATTACACCAAGCGTTTTACTCTGCATCGTGGCTTAAGTACTGAATGCTCGGTACGTGAAATCAGTCAGCGTAAAGTTGAGTGTATTAATCAGCAAGCGTATCAAGTTCAACTCACCTACTTAGTCGATAACCAAAGTGATCGTGAATGGCAAGGTAATTTATTTGCCCAGCTTAAGCGTGATGGTCAAGGTGATCCTTCATCTACCACGGCAACAGGTACAGCAACCTACTTAGGTGCTGCGTTGTGGACAGCTGATGAGCCGTACAAAAAATTATCCATGAGCAATATGGATGATAAAAAATTCAATCAAGCTATTGAAGGCGGTTGGGTTGCTTGGTTGCAGCACTACTTTGTCACCGCTTGGGTCGCAGACCCTGAGCAAACCAATCAAGTTACCACGCGTAAAGACAGTAAAGGCAACTACATCATTGGCTATACCAGCCCAGCACTGAGTGTTGCGCCAGGCCAACATGCGCAAGCCAGCGCGACCTTGTATGCTGGCCCTAAAATCCAAAGCCACCTAAAAATACTGTCACCAGGCCTAGAGTTAACGGTTGACTATGGTTTCCTCTGGTTTATTGCTCAACCTATTTTCTGGCTATTGGGTGTTATTCACAGCATCTTAGGCAACTGGGGTTGGTCAATTATTGTTCTGACCATCTTAATTAAATTAGCCTTTTTCCCACTGTCTGCGGCCAGCTATAAATCCATGGCACGTATGCGTGCTGTTGCCCCGAGAATGACAGCACTGAAAGAAGAACATGCTGGCGATAAACAAAAGCTTTCACAGGGCATGATGGAGCTGTACAAAAAAGAGAAGATCAATCCACTCGGCGGCTGCTTACCGATTTTGGTACAGATGCCAGTGTTCCTCTCCTTGTACTGGGTGTTGTTGGAAAGCGTGGAAATACGCCAAGCACCCTTTATGTTCTGGTTAACTGACTTGTCGAGTAAAGACCCGTTCTTTATTCTGCCAATCATCATGGGCTTGAGTATGTTTGTTCAACAACAACTCAACCCAACACCGCCGGATCCAATGCAAGCTAAGGTTATGAAGCTGTTGCCGATTATCTTTACCTTCTTCTTCCTGTGGTTCCCTTCAGGATTGGTATTGTACTGGGTGGTCAACAACCTCCTGTCGATTGGTCAACAGTGGTACATTACTCGCAAGATTGAAAAATCAATGGCGGCTGCTAACGTAAGTTAGTCGAACCAACTGAGTTCACAACGCCCCTTTTTAGGGGCGTTGTGCTTTGTGATTACTGTTGAGGGATATCGTTATGCCTATGTCGCGTGACACCATTGCCGCTATTGCCACTGCCCAAGGTCGCGGCGGAGTAGGGATCGTTCGAGTCTCGGGTTCACTGGTCAAGCATATTGCCCAGCAGATAACTGAGCGTGAATTAAAGCCGCGTTATGCCCATTACGGTCCTTTTTATGCAGATAACCAGCAGGCCATTGATGAGGGTTTAGCTCTTTATTTTGTTGCTCCTAATTCTTTTACAGGTGAAGATATTTTAGAATTGCAGGGCCATGGTGGCCCTGTGGTGTTGGATATGCTGTTGCAACGCTGTGTCGAACTGGGTGCACGTTTGGCACGTCCTGGCGAGTTCAGTGAACGTGCTTTTCTTAACGATAAACTGGATTTAGCCCAAGCTGAGGCGATTGCCGACTTAATTGAAGCCAGTTCAACCCAAGCAGCACGCAATGCCTTGCGTTCTTTGCAGGGGGTGTTTTCTCAGCGCGTTAATGCCTTAACTGAACAGTTAATTGCCCTGCGTATTTACGTGGAAGCAGCAATTGATTTTCCCGAAGAAGAAATTGACTTCTTGGCCGATGGGCATATTTTGCAACTGCTAATTGCTGTACAAAAAGAGCTCAAAGACGTGGTTCGCGAAGCAGGTCAAGGTGCGTTATTGCGTGATGGGATGAGTGTTGTGATTGCCGGACGACCCAATGCCGGTAAGTCCAGCTTGCTCAATAGTTTGGCCGGTTATGAAGCAGCCATTGTTACCGATATTGAAGGCACAACACGGGATATTTTACGTGAACACATTCATATTGATGGTATGCCACTGCATGTCACTGATACTGCAGGTTTGCGCACCACGGCTGATCAAGTAGAAAAAATTGGTGTAGAGCGTGCGCTAAAAGCTATTAATGAAGCGGACCGTATTTTACTGGTGGTGGATGCACATTCAATTGAAGCCAGTGATCCATTTGCGCTGTGGCCGGAGTTTTTAGACAGCACGCCCAATCCTGAAAAAGTCACTTTGATTCGCAACAAGGTCGATCTGTCTGGCGAGCCAGTGGAGATGCACAGCAATAGCGATGGCCATGTGACTATTAATCTCTGTGCTCGCAGTGGTGAGGGTTTAGAATTACTGCGTGAGCATTTAAAAAGCTGCATGGGTTACAGCCAAACAGCAGAAAGCAGTTTCAGTGCCCGTCGTCGTCATTTGGATGCTCTTCGACAAGCGGAAGATTATCTAGAAAACGGTTATCAACAATTAACTCAAGCCAGTGCTGGAGAATTATTGGCGGAAGATTTACGTATGGCGCAGCAAGCCTTGGGTGAAATCACAGGCGAATTTACTGCCGATGATTTATTAGGTCGGATTTTTTCCAGTTTCTGTATCGGTAAGTAAGGCCGATAAAACAACCGTTATGATTGCAAATCATATTTATTGAGCCAACGGTACAAAGTAGGGCGTGAGATGTCTAGCTCTCTAGCAACCGCTGAAATATTCCACTTATGTATTTTTAATAAGTGGAGTAGTTGCTCTTTTTGTGATTTCTCTGATGGTCTATGTTTATTATAAATAGCTAAATCGATTTTCTGTGTGACTAAAGGAGGGGCCTTAAGGGTGCTAACAGAACACTCTTCCGGCAGATCATATACGGTGATTTCGTCCTGCTCGCAGGTTGCCTCAGCAAATGTTAGAGCATTTACTAATTGTCGGATGTTTCCAGGCCAGTTGTAAGCCAATATTGCACTCATGGCATCCCCACGCAACGTTATTGGTCTAGACCTTCTACTGGAGTTGATACTTTTTAATATATGTTGAATTATGTAATCTTTGTCAGCTCGCTCTCGAAAACTGGGTAGGTTTAGGTTGGCACCATTGAGTCGATAATAAAGATCAGCTCTAAATTGACCTAACTCAATACGCTGTTGTAAATCGCAATGCGTTGCCGCAATCACTCGAAGGTTGACTGGAATCGGGGTGGTGGCTCCTAGTGGAAGAACCTGTTTTTCTGCAAGCACACGTAATAAGCGAGTTTGTAAAGCTAATGGCATATCGCCTATTTCATCCAAAAACAAAGTTCCACCGCTCGCTTCTTGAATTAAGCCTTTAGCGCCTTTAGTACGTCCACCAGTAAAGGTTCCAGGTAAGTAGCCAAACAACTCACTTTCTATCAATGACTCAGGTAGAGCGGCGCAATTAACAGCAATAAAGGGTTTGTTTAAGCGCTCACTGCTGTAATGAATCGCTTGCGCAAGTACTTCTTTTCCAGAACCTGTTTCACCTTGAATTAATAAATTTATATCTCGATTGCGTAGTTTTTTAGACAATGACAAGGTGCGTTGCATCTTAGGGTCATCAGCGCCGAGAGCATCGAGCTGCGGCACAGATTCTTCTTTATTTACAATATAATGCTGAGTCCCATTGGTCTTTCCGCTCGGCTCTATTAATGTGCCAAAAAGAGTATTTTTGCTGAGCTGTGTACTAAAAGCTTTTACTCCATCTTTACGCTCATAATTAATGGCAAGAATATCGGGCCATTTGCACTCGAGCAAATGAGGTAAAGAAATTGTGAGTTGTGAAGGTGTGTTTTCCTGCTTCTGCAAAAGCGATCTGGCAGCAGTGTTGGCGGCAATAATAAATCCATTGTCGTCCAGTGCAAATAAGAGTTGACCATTGGTTTGTACTAACTCTCTAGAAAAATCAGCTTTGAAAATAAGATGCTGGTGGTAGCATTTTAAAAAGTAAGCATTTTCAATGATCTTTGCATAAAGCTGTGTGAGGTGTAGGGCAAAATTTTGGCTGGCTGGCGAAATAGCTGAGTTTAAGGCTGAAATATTAAGCACTGCTAACAAAGCTCCGCTCGCATCAAAAATTGGCGCTGCAGTACAGCTAAGCTGAATATGAGAGCTGTAAAAATGTTCAATTCGATGACATGTTAGAGCCTGTAATTCTTGAATGCATGTACCGATCGCACAGGTTCCTGCATATTTTTCACTCCAGTCCGCGCCTAGATAAAGCCCCGCTTGTTGTAGACAGCTGTCATGGTTTTTATTACCTAAGTATTGAACAGTAATACCCCGATGGTCACTGAGTAATAGCACATAACCTAACTCGGCAATGTGTGAGTAGAGTTGCTCAACACCTGCACGAGCAACGCTTAGAAATTCTTCTGCTGAGTCTTGATGCTCGCGCAAAATTTGTTGAGTCACTATACGTGCAGGGCGAGGGCTGCTTGGATCTAACTTGTGCTGAGTGAGGCAACGTTGCCATGAGCGTAAAATCAAAGAGCCTTCTTGCGCTAACGGTGCTGTCTGAGAGTTGTAATCAGTACTATTGAGAATGACTTTTATATGCTGATAACGCTGTTGATCCGTACTCATCAGAAACCTCATTGCATTATTGTATTGATACTTTATGAGTTTTTAGCTTATGGGGGATATCCAGTAATCTCTATAGTTCTTTGTTAGTAGCTGACATTACAGTTGTAAACCAAGCGCGTTACAGAGTGTAAAAAGTAAAAGTATAAAGCTGTATTTTTGATCTTTTGAAAACATATATTCCTTTTTTATCAATGTCTTATGTTTTTTTATAGGTTTGGCATGGGTTGTGCAATGTACTTTAAGCATTTCTTTGTTAGCTGCTGTATGCAGTGACAAAGCACAATAAAAATAATATTGGAGTATATTTTTATGACAGATCAAGACGTAAAAACCAATCTTTCTGCAAGCCAACAAGTAATTCATTGGCTACAAAATTTTGATCAAGCATTACAAACAAAAAATATAGAAAAAGCTGTCGATTGCTTTGAGACGCAAGGGTATTGGCGTGATTTAGTTTCTTTTACTTGGAATATTAAAACCCTTGAAGGCCAAGATGAAATTAAACAGATGTTGCTTCATACCCTAAAAGACATTGAACCTTCTGATTGGCAGCTTGATGAAGAAGCGATCGATAACCAAGGAGTTATTGAGGCTTGGATAACGTTTAATACCAAGGTCGCTCATGGACGTGGACACCTACGTTTACGTAGCGGCAAGGCTTGGACATTACTAACGACTATGGTTGAGCTAAAGGACTTTCCAGAAAAAAGGAAAAACTTAAGGCCCAAAGGTGCAGAACATGGTGCCAATCCTAATCGGCTAACTTGGTTAGAGAAACGCCAACTTGAGGAAGCCAACTTAGGCTATAGCGAGCAACCTTATTGTCTAATTATTGGAGGCGGTCAAGGTGGCATCGGCTTAGGTGCACGTTTACGTCAGTTAGATGTGCCGACAATTATCATTGATAAAATGGCAAAACCAGGCGATACATGGCGGAATCGGTATAAATCGTTATCGCTACATGATCCAGTTTGGTACGACCATATGCCATATATTCCTTTTCCTGAAAACTGGCCGGTATTTACTCCTAAAGACAAAATTGGTGATTGGCTGGAAATGTATACCAAGGTCATGGAGTTAAATTACTGGGGCTCAACAGAATGTATCAGTGCTGCTTTTGATGAACAATTGCAACAATGGAATGTAGAAGTAAATCGATCGGGTGAGCGTTTGGTGCTCCATCCTAAGCAGTTGATTTTAGCTACAGGTATGTCTGGTTTACCACAGATCCCTAAAATCCCAGGAATGGAAAGTTTTGCCGGAGAGCAGCATCATTCTAGCCAGCATCCCGGTGGAGAAGCGTATAAGGGAAAAAAATGCGTTGTCTTGGGTGGTAATAACTCGGCTCATGATATTTGTGCTGCGCTATGGGAAAATGGTGCTGATGTCACCATGATACAGCGCTCATCTACACATATTATTAAGTCCGACACCTTGATGGATGTGGTTTTGGGTGGCTTGTACTCAGAGGAAGCAGTAGAAAAAGGGATTACGACTTATAAAGCAGATCTAACTTTTGCTTCTATTCCCTTTAAAGTGATGCCGCAATTTCATGAGCCTGTTTATCGTCAAGTAGCCAAGTTGGATGCTGACTTTTACAAAAAACTAACTGACGCAGGTTTTTTGCTAGATTTTGGTGAAGATCACACAGGTCTATTTATGAAATATTTACGTCGAGGTTCTGGTTATTATATTGACGTAGGTGCTTCTGAACTGGTGGCTCAAGGTAAAATAAAACTTAAATCTGCAGTCACTATTGACCATATAAAATCTAACTCTGTGGTGTTAACGGATGGTACAGAGCTTGATGCTGACTTAATTGTGTATGCCACTGGCTTTGGTTCAATGAATGGTTGGGCGGCGAAAATAATTTCTCAAGAAGTGGCAGATAAAGTAGGTAAATGTTGGGGAATGGGATCAGATACAGCGAAAGATCCAGGGCCATGGGAAGGCGAGTTACGCAATATGTGGAAACCGACGCAGCAAACAGCGCTATGGTTTCATGGTGGAAATCTGCACCAATCGCGACACTATTCGCAATATTTATCACTGCAGATAAAAGCTAGAATGGAAGGAATTGATACACCTGTATATGACTTACAAGAGAGTCATCACTTGCAATAAATAACTCTTGAGCTAAGTTGCTACTATTTTACTGAATTAAAAACGGCCAATGATATATTCATTAGCCGTTTTTAATTAACCCTAAATAATATATATAAAGTGTTGATAGTATATTTATTGCGCGCTGTAATACGCAGCAATATCAGCAATATCTTGATCAGTTAGGGCTGCGGCTTGAGGGGTCATCATTGCTGACATTCCGCCAGTACGTTCGCCGGCACGATAGGCTTTCAGCGAGCTTTCTAAATAGGCTGCCCATTGGCCGGCTAAGTGCGGGTAAATACTGGCTGGCGACTTACCAGTAAGGCCGTGACAAGCAGCACACATGGTTATTTTTCCAGCGCCAGCCGCAGCATCACCCTCAGCGTTAGCCAAACTGGGTTGCGCAACCACTGTGAGTAATGCTGCTGCAATAGAGCCTTGAATTAATTTATTTAGCATATTGCCTTCCTCATCAATGGGTCGTTCAGCGTAAAAAGATAATCTGTAGTAGAAGCTGGTGATGACATATTTACAAGCCCTACTTTTTCAAATATGCATATTGTCTGATCTGTGTCACAGTTCACACTAATATAATTTAATTGGCTATTTACCTTGCTTAGTAATCGTTTTAGCTATGTTAATTTGTCATACACAGACTCGAATGAATCATAGGTTAATGACTACAGTCGTACAACAAATGTAACTGTGTAGGTCATATGCTGCTTTTATATATTTTAGAGTCGGCATCATATAGATGCTGGATTATGTCTGCAGTTAAGACACTCAGCTTAAGCTTCATTGCTGCAATAATTATGGATAAATCAACGCGCATAAGCCTAAGCATTACAATGTGACGTTATTGTCACTTGCATGCCATCACCGTGTTTAGCCCGGTCGATTGGCGTCATCGTCGATGAGGAGATAAATATGGGTATGTGGAAGCTTAAGCGCAGAGATTTCCTGAAAGGGATCGGCCTTACTGGTACTGGAGTCATGCTCAGTGGTAATGCTTGGTCACTTAATCGCTTAGAACCTGTCGGTGATACGCTGGCAACTGAATACCCCTACCGCGACTGGGAGGATTTGTATCGTAACGAGTGGGCATGGGATAAAGTTGGCCATGCAGCACACTGTATTAACTGCATGGGTAACTGCGCTTGGGATGTGTACGTCAAAGACGGTATTGTTGTCCGCGAAGAGCAAATTGCCAAATACCCACAGGTTCACGAAAACATTCCAGATGCCAACCCTCGTGGCTGCCAAAAAGGTGCGATTCACTCCACCTCTATGTACGAGGCTGATCGCTTACGCTATCCATTGAAGCGTGCTGGCGAACGTGGTGAGGGTAAATGGCAACGTATCTCTTGGGATCAGGCCACTGAAGAAGTGGCTGATAAAATCATCGATATTTTTGTCAAACATGGTCCTGGCAAGCTTAAAACGCACCAAGGTTCAGGTAACCAGTCCATGGTCCGCCATGCTGGTCCTGCGCGCTTTGCTGCCTTGGTTGGTGGTATTCAGCTTGATGGTTTTACCGTGGTAGGCGATTTATTGACCGGCGCCCATCTGGCCTATGGCAACCCGTTGGAAAGTTTTACCTCTGATGCATGGTTTGATGCCGACTACATTATGCTCGGTATGATTAATCCGAACGCCACTCGTATCCCAGATGCTCACTATATTTGGGAAGCCAAATACAACGGCGCACGCATCACCAGCACTGCACCGGATTATAACCCCAGTGCTATTCATACTGACCTGTGGATGCCGATCAATCAAGGTACTGATCCATTCTTAGCCATGTCATTTGTAAACGTGATCATTGCCGAGAAGCTATTCAAACCTGAGTTTATGAAAGAGCAAACCGACTTACCAATACTGGTACGCGTCGATAACGGTAAGCTCCTGCGTGAAGCAGATCTAGTGAAAGGCGGTTCTGATGAGGTGTTCTACCACTGGGATCTGAACAGCAAACAAGCAGTAAAAGCTAAAGGTTCTATGGGGGATGAAGACAAGACCCTTAAGTTGGGTAGTGTCGATCCGGCCATTGAAGGTACCTTTACCGTAGAAGGCATCAAGGTCACCACGGTATTTGAGCAAGTAAAAAAAGAAGCTGCTAAATTCACCCCAGAAAACACGCAAAAAGAAACCAATGTCCATCCTGATATTGTGCGTCAAGAAGCGCGCTTGCTGGCCAAAGCTAAAAAAGCCATCGTCATGTTGGGTTATATCACTTCAAGCTATTCGAACTGTTTGTATACCTGCTGGGGGTATGCTTTAACCTTGGCATTGACTGGACATGGTGGCCGTACCGGCGGTCTGGATACTTCCTGGGTGGTCTGGAATCACCCTCGTTGGTCAGAACTGGCTGGTTTTGAAGGTAAAAAATCAGCGCGTTTAGAAGCCGGTGGTTTAGGTGAATTTGTGCGTGGCGGAATGATGGAAGGTGCCCGCAAGCATTTTGATAACAAAAAGCTAAAAGAACGTGTTGGCTTCGATCTCGACGAGATGGAAGAGATGATGAATGAATCCATAGAGAAAGGTTGGATGCCTTACTATGGTGAAATCAAAGGTATGATTTCTATCGCAGACAACACCTTCCGTCGCAACAAAATGTCGGAAAAATACCGTGAAGAGCATTTACGTCAAGCTGAAGAGCTGTATGTAAATATTAACGTACGCATGGACTCCACTGCTGAGTGGGCAGACTATATCCTGCCTGCAGCCAGTCATTATGAAGCTTGGGATATTCGCACCCAAGGTTACCACCGCTTTGCTAATATTTTCACTCGCCCAGTAGAACCGGTCGGAGAGTCAAAGCCGGACTGGGAAATCATGGCGCTGCTGACTAAAAAAATTCAAGAGCGTGCTATAGCTCGGGGTATCGGTCCAATCCAGGATGGTGACGTCACCCGTGACCTGCATACTATTCACGACGACTTTACTCGTAATGGTGCACTCAATACGGATTACGATGTACTGAAACATATTATTGAAGATTCACCAGAATTTGGTTCCGGGGCCTATACCATCTGGTTTAGTGCCCCCTCGCGCTCCACCGGATTGCAAGTGCTGGATGACACGCGGCGGCTGATTGAGGTGTCCCAGATCCTGATGGCGCAGCGCGGGGACTATGCAGTGCGCTCCGCCACCCTCAATGCCCCGCCGGCTACCCCGGTGACGGGTGACCTCTACATCATCGGCACCGCGCCCACCGGCACATGGGCCGGATATGCCGGGCATCTGGCGCAGTGGACGGGCACCGGCTGGGCCTACACGGTGGCCACACCGGGCACGCGGGCCGTACGCGATTGGGGCGGGCGTCAACTGGCAGCGCGGTGAGGCCGCGTGGGGCATCGTGCCGGGGGTGGTGTCTGCGCTCGCGGTGAGCGGCAACATTGCTGACTTGCTTGGCGATACGTTCCCGCGCCCGTTTACCGCAAAAGCGGGCAGATTGCTGCTGATACAAATCTCGTTCGTAGCAATACGACAGCATCTAATGCTCACCTTTGGTTCCGCAACCCAGATGGCGCTAATCGTGCTTTGATATACTCGGACATTAACAGCAATATCTTGTTGTTCCGGGTCTGGCCTGTGCCGGGTGCTGCAACTTATTTCGATATGTCGTTGCGCCCAACAGCTCTTGTATGCAAGCAACAACGTCCCGGCCAGTGCGAATGTTCACATCAAAAAGTTGACGTAGACGGCGGCGTGACCTAACAGATTTCAGTGGATGCGGCTATCAATGGCCTGGGCTCCTGTCGGCGCTGCAACGGTCTAGGAGCGATTTTATACAGGCGGTTCGGTGGCCGCTGCAACCTTGCTACGCATTGATTAACCCAGCGCGGCCATCTCTGCCAGCGACGGCCCGGGGAGTGGGACGTGGCGGGCGTGCGCAGCCGCTGTCCCAATAATGCCATCACTCTTCCGTCGGATTGCATAGGGGGATCACATGACTACAAATGAGCAAGAGCTTCCGCCGGACGAAATTGCATCCGTTGGCGACCCGATGCCTATTGAGTTTCCCTTGGGCTGGTGGATTATACGGGCGTCACTGATCTGCATTGGGCGGATGCCGGGGCAGCATCCATCAACTGTGCTGTCGTCTTCCCATCGCTGATGGATGGCCAGCCTCTACCCTTTACGGCGTGTGCGTCTGACCCCGGCCACCCTCATGGCGAGAATATTTTCGCTCGTGCCGTTGCGGGGGATTTTGGCCCCATCGCGCCCTATGTCCCGCCCGCGCCACTGGTGCCGGATCGGGTATCCAGCCGGCAATTCCGGCTCCAGCTTTTGGCACTGGGCTTGCTGGATACGGTCGAGGGGTGGATTGACGCCCAGCCGCTGGCCACCCAAATCGCCTATCAGAGCAGCGCCACCTTTGAGCGGGGCGATGCGATGATGCAGGCGGGCTTTGACCGCGGCACAGGTAGACGCGTTCTTTGTGGCGGCTGCGGGGCTGTAGCCGCGGCTATTTTATTTCGCGCTTGGGGGTGCTCATGACGTGCTCTCTCGCATCTTCCGCCGCCAAATCCAGAAGATATGCCGAAACAGCCAAATTATACTGATCTGCGATAAGTTTTAGCTCCATCGCAAGATCACAAATATATCTGGCGGCATCCGATTTTGCGGATTGACCGGGCATGAGAGCGCTCCTGTGAATTTATACATTGCGCATAAGATGGGAATCATTCGCATGTCATGGTCTACGGACTATCGTCTACATTTTTATGAGATATTAGTCTGATCCTGTCGTGTGCCCGCCCCGGTGGCCGGGACGGGCGGGGGCATTACAGCTTGCGCCAGATCATCACCAGCAACAGCAGGTTGATGACGCCTAATCCAAGCTGCACGGCTTCAATCGTCGTCATGGTTTGCAACCTTTTTCCACGGGGGAAGGCCATGGCAGAGCGCAGAGCAGGCCAGCGCGATATAGAGCGGCGCACCCTGGCGTTTGTACTTGGTGATGGTGTCATTGCTGACACCCAACTGCCGCGCCGCTTCCCGGCCTGATATGCCCCGCAGATCCAGCCACGCTTCGAAGTCTTCTGCGGTCATTGCCATGTCCCGACCCCTTGCTTATCTTGTGGAGGTGGAGGGAGCCTTTCGGCCCCCTCCGGTCTTCACTTCCTCCTTCTGGCATTTATCAGAATTGCAACGCTGACTGCCAGTTGGAGGATCTGAAGGACCAAGGGAAGATATTCCATCCCCTGCCTCCTTTCCGGTCATCGCCCCTGACCGTGTGGGGTGGTTGGCCGAGCGCCTTCCATGTCCTGAATTTAGGACATAGCACCCCACATGTCAAATGATATGTACGATATTTTGGACAAATATTCTGATTTTGTCCTGATAGTATGACGACACGCCCGCCTCGCGTGGGTTTTTTTGTGCCCGGCCGCATCTCGCGCGCCGGGCTTTTTGTTGCCCGGAAGGAGGGCCAAATGGCCAAATACACTTATGCCCAGACACGGGCGGACTATGCCGCGCGCTGGACTGCCATGGTGCTCACCCCCGCGCGCCTCTCCGCCATCATTGCGGCCGCGCGCAAGATCATGGCTGGCCGGGATCGTTATAAGGCGGTCGAGGCTGCTACCGGCGTACCGTGGGCCTTCATCGGCGTGCTGCACTATCGTGAGAGCGCCTGCAACTTCCGGGGCGTGCTGCACAATGGCGAGAAGATCCTCGGCACCGGCCGCAAAACGTCGCTGGTGCCCAAGGGACGAGGCCCGTTCGGAAGCTGGGAAGATTCCGCCCGCGATGCATTGGCCATCAAGGGCTTCCGACCCGGTTCGCCTGCATGGTCTCTGGATCGCTGCCTTTATGAGGGAGAGCGCTTCAACGGGTTCGGCTATCGCATGCGCGCCGTGCCTAGCGCCTATCTGTGGAGCGGCACGAACCAGTATGCCAAGGGCAAGTATGTGGCGGATGGGAAGTGGTCTGCCACGACCGTAGACAAGCAACTGGGCATCGCGCCCCTCATGCGGGCGCTGATGGACCTCGATCCGTCCGTCACCTTTGATGGCCCGGAACCGCCCGATGTCGCAGATGTGGAGCCGGCAGACGGGCTGGATTACCTTGAAATCCGATCCGTACAGCAGCGCCTGCGCGATCTGGGCTATTCGGAGACGGGCCGCGTTGATGGGCTGTGCGGGCCGCGCACCATTGCCGGGCTGAGTGCGTTTCAGGCCACCTCTGGCCTGCCCGTCACGGGAGCGCTGGACACAACCACGGCGGCGGCGCTCACCACGGCCGGGCCGCGCCCGGTAGCCGATGAGCGTGCCAACGTGACAGCGCAGGAGCTGGCGCGGCGGGGGGACGTGGTCGTCAAATCAACCGAGCGTATCCGCCTCGGCTCCATTCTGGCGATGTTCATTTCTATCATTGTGGGCGTTGCAGACGGCATCACGGCCGCGCTGGGCGAACCCCTCCCCGGTCCAGACGGCATTGGGTGAGGTTCCGCCGCTGCTGTGGGCGGGGCTGGTACTGGTTTTGGCATTTGCCCTGTGGTGGCAGGCCCGGCGTGGGGAGCGCGCATGCGTGGATGGCGTCCGGCTAGGCGAGGATGCGGGGCCGGCATGAGTGACATTCTCTTATTTCTGATCGGCGGGCACTGGTGGCCCGCCGCTATCCTTCTTGCCGGTGGGCTGGGCTTTGGGGCGATTGCGCTCCGGTTCGGCCTGCGCCCGGCCTTGGCGTGGGGTGTCGCTGCCGCTGCGCCGTCTGGTCGATCGAGCGCGCCGCAATCCGTGGCGCGCGTGCCCAGAAAGATAAGGACAGGTCCGATGCCGAGCGGGCGGGTAAAGTGCGGGAGCGTGCGGCGGGTGAGCTGGCGCAGGTTGATGCTGATGAGTTGCGCCGGCGCGCTGCTCGCTGGGCGCGCGACAAAGGGGGTGGCCCCGGAGGCCGAATGCCGGGGACGTTATCCGATCCTCCTGAATAAGGCGGTGATTGCGGCCATGGATCGCTACGAGCTTGCGCGACTGGTGGCCCATAACGAGATGCTGGAGCGCGACGCGGGGGTCAAGGCTCCGGGGGGACAAGTGATGGCTGATCTCCCGCCGGATACCTACCTTGGCTTTCGCCCTCGCACCTGCTTGCGGGGGCGATTGGCGGAATATGCGGGGCGCTGGCCAACCCCGGCAACTCCATAGGGCGCCACATCGCCATGTTCATCGTGGGCACGGCCGTGGCGGCCTATGGCACGCCGGTCGTGGCCCCCGTGGTGGCTCTCTATCTCGTCTCGCACAATGTCCCGGTGGGCTCGATAGAGGGGCGCGACGGGGTTTGCGCTTGGCATGTGCGGCATGAGCCTGTGCAAGATGGCGCTGCGCTGGGTGCAGATCTGGCGTGATGGCCCGTTGCCCAAACTGCCGCCGGCGGGGTGAGCCATGGCCGGTGCGCCAAAGAGTGGGCCGCGCGCCCGCGTCATGATCGTGATGGAGGATGGCGGGGTATTCCTCGCCATCACCCGGCCCGGTGCGCCCGTAGAGCGGGTAGCTCTGACACTGCGCGATCTTCTCCAGCTCGCCAAGGGCGCGTTGCGGGCTCTTGATAGGGGGTGGGGTTAGGCCCCCTCCCCTTTTTCGTATGCGTTCAGCAGCATTTCGACCAGCCCGCCATGTGTATATCTCTGGGATTTGGCGAGGGCATAAAAGCGTTGCGCCACATCGGCCGGGAGCCTGATTGTTATTTTAGCTTCCGGCGTGGCCGGGGAGGTAGGCGGGGCTGGTTCGCGGCTTGGAAATGTGCTCGCGGCCTTGACGGCTTCGGGGTCGGGCGCGCGGCGGGGTTCGGTCTCGAAGTCGGAAAGATCCATGTCTATCGGATTGCGGCTCATTGTGCGGCCCCCTTCCCTTCCCTGTTCCTGGGTAATCTATCCACGACTTCTGCCGCGACTTCTTCCACATTTGATATTGCGGCCGGGGATGTTATTAACGTCTTTGCTTTTGAGTGTGCGCACGCTGCCACCGATATTGAATATTGCTGACAAGGTGCGTCCTCGCTCGTTAATCTCGCACCCGAAGACATTTATCTTCTCGTTTCCCCGGAACTGATCGGCAATCATTCGGGATATCCGCCCCTTGGCCACAACCTTGGTTGCGGAAAACAGTATGGCGTGCGGAATCGGGCGGCCAATGGCACGGGCTGCGCGGGCTATCTCCTGCAATACGGTTATGGTTGCCTGCGCATCCTGTTGCTGCTCGCGCATGGGGACTATGGCAAGGTCCGCAAGGCTAAGTGCGAGCATCATTGTCAGGCTGGCGGTGCCTTCAACGTCCACGATGACAAAGCGGCTGGATGCGCTGGCGGCTTCGATTTCATCCTGTATGCTCTTTTCCCCGCCGCTATCAATCACGGTGAGGCTTTCCGGCTTGCCCGGCAGCTTTGCCCATGCGGTGATGGGCTTGCGCGGGTCTGCATCAATAATGCTGACCGTAGTTCGCACTGCAAGCTCGCAGGCGAGTAGCAATGCGGCGGTTGTTTTGCCGCTTCCGCCCTTGGAATTAGCAATAACTATAACGGGCATTTGTGGCTCCGCTTGACGGCACTCGCCATCACATGACGGCATTTGCCATTAATAGCCGCCACATGACGGCATGTGCCGTCATTTAATGGCATATGCCACCCTTAGCCGTCAAGAGCCGTCAGGAGCCGTCAAGAGCCGTCAAGAGCCGTCAAGAGCCGTCAAGAGCCGTCAAGAGCCGTCAAGAGCCGTCAAGAGCCGTCAAGAGCCGTCAACGGCTGGCACATGCCATCACCTGCCGTCAAGCGGCAATCCCAAAACCTGTTTTCCGTTTTTGCGTAGCTCGCCTTTTGGTCCGACATAGCGATACAGGGTTGTCCTATCTATGCCGAGTTCGGCGGCAAGCTCATTTGCGCTGCTATCCCGGCTTGCCATGGCCGCCATGGCCATTCGCACCTGTGCTTTTGTGAGGGCGTCTTGCGCCCGCCTTTTCGGCCTCGCGCGCGTGCAGCCCTGAGCCCGGATAGGGTGCGTTCTCGGATCAAATCGCGCTCAAATTCCGCGACCGCCGCAAAAACTCCAAATATGAGCCGGCCGGCGGGCGTTGTGGTGTCGATTTGTGCGCCGCTGCCATCCAGCACGCGCAAGCCTATCCCGCGCTTGCCCAGCCGCTCTATGGTATTGACCAGATGCGCGAGTGTCCTGCCCAGCCGGTCCAGTTTCCAGATGATAATTGTGTCGCCTTCGCGGGCGGCTTTCAGGCAAGCGGCAAGGCCGGGTCGATCCTCTTTTGCTGCCGCTGGCCATGTCCTCATAAATCGCATCTCTGGCCACGCCTGCCGCTGTGAGCGCGTCTCGTTGCATATCCAGACGCCTAGGTGCCGTCTAACTTAGAGACGCGGGCATAGCCGATCAGCATTGTTGCTCAATCCCTCGATTGCGGGACAGCTCGTCCGCGCGTGCATTGTCTGCCGGTTTGCGTAGCATATTCAGCATCACAAACAATGTTGCATAGAGGGGTCCGCGATGCTGTTGCGCTATTACGCCATGTGTTTGCGTCTCTGGTGGGTGGGGTAGGGGTGTTTTGTTTCCTCTCCGGCTTTCTCCCTGTTGCTGTGAGCAGGGTTTAAGCCTTTGTTATATATATAATCTCTCGTGGTGTTCGTTTTTTTGAACCCACCCCCCTGATGGGCTGGGCTGATGCGCAGCCACGCGAGCCATTCTGCGCTGATGATTGTGACGCGGTTAGGCAAGTTGCGGGTGGCGGTGACGCGCCGGATCTGGATGCGCAGGAGGCCCATGGCAGATGCGCGGCGGGCGGCGTTTTGGGTTGTGGTGCGGCTGACCCCGGCGCGGGCGGCAATCTCTCCAATGGTCATATCACAGCGGCCGTGCCTCTGGACGGCGCGGGCCATGATTGTAAGGGCAGCAATCTCTCCAACAGCTAAAATGCGCGGCCAGATGGTAGGGCACCGCTCCTGATGTAGCAAGGGTGCGGCGGCGGGCAATGGATCTCGCCCGATCTGGTGAGCGCTGGGTGGGCAGCTTGCGTGCTGGTGTGCGCTGGGGCGCATCGTGCCGGCGGGGGGCTGGCTGGGCCAGTGTTGCGAGGTGTTGTGCCTCGTCGTCTGTCAGGCCGCCGGCAAGGTGGGCCCGCCAGATCGCGGGCGTGAGCGCGAGGCGGTCTTCCGGCGTGGGGGCAGTCGCAATTCGGGCCGCAAGCGCGGCGGCAAGGGTCATCATCGGTAAGCCTTTTCAAAGCTCTACCGGGCACGCATGCGCAAATGCCGGATTGACACCGGCACTCCCATGTGGTGCTATCTGCCCTGTTTCTGGGTGTTGCAGATAGCACCTTATGTTTTTTGGGCGGCCTCGGTGTTACCAGCACCGGGGCCGTTCGCATTTCTGGCCCGCTTGGGGGAAATGGATTGGCGGAATCACTCCCGCCAATGGCTGGCAGCATCACCGCAATGGTAGGGGTGCGTCAATGCTATGGTTAATTGCGGGGATTGCGGGGGGCTAAAACGGAATTTCGTCGTCCGGCCCACCCCCTGTGGATGGCTGATAGCCGTAGTCTTCCGGGCTGCCTTCCGGGGGGGCGGTTGTCGGTCTTGTCCAGCGATGTGAGTTCGCCGCGAAAGCGTTTGAGCACAATCTCCGTGACAAACTGGCGCTGCCCGCCCTTTTCATATTCGCGGCTCTGGATCTGCCCTTCAAGGTAGACTTTAGAGCCTTTGCGCAGGGCGCGCTCCGCGTGGTCTACATGGCGCTCGTTTGACACAACAATGCGATGCCATTCGGTGCGCTCTTTCCAGTCACCGGAGCGCTTGTCTTTCCAGCTCTCACTGGTCGCCACGGAAAGGTTGCAGTAGCGCTGGCCGTCCGGGAAAGATTTGATTTCCGGGTCTTTGCCCAGATAGCCAATGATAATGACCTTATTGACGGTCCCGGCCATGTAACTTTCCTTCCTGGGTGGCTTTGTCCAGCGCGGCGGCGCGTTCTATTGCGGCGGCTACGGCTTCTTCTTGCGTCGCAAAGTGCAAGGTCTTGGGTTCGTCGTCGGCGGTCGCGAGCGTCGGCGACGTAAACGCATTAACGGATTGGCCCCTGAAGTTTGCTGGCGACCTCACAGACGCACAGATGCCCTACATGGCGGAGTGCTTCTTCAGGTGTATCTCCACTGTCATCAGGGTCCAGCGTGCGCCAAAACCAGTTGGCGCGGTCAAACAGGATTGCATCATCAAGGGTTAGGGATGTCGCCGCCTGCATATCCTTACCGCGAAGTCTCGTTCCGTGCCCTTCTCGACATCCGTGCCGGACATCAGCCACTGCGGCTCCGGGTGCCATTCGGTTGCGCCCCACCAAAGTCGCTTGGGAAGCACGGTGCGCTCCGCCACTTCGCCGCGCCAGTTCCGATAAATGAGCGTGATCGGCTCGCCAGTGTCGGCAGCGGGCGCGGGACTGGCGGAAAGGGCCGCCCAAACAGTCTGCCCAATCAGATCTGAGTTTGCCCATTTGTGCCCGTTTTCATCAGCATCGAGCATATTCAGTTCGCGGATTTCCTCTAGCGCCCCCCCCAACCGCGCGACTTCCTCACTTTCGGCGGGTGGGGAGGCAAACAGCTCTGGTGCAAGCGGTAGTGTGTCTGCATCGGGGCAGGCTTGCTGCGCGCATTCTTCACACCGCCACTCACCCTCAAAGATCCGCATGTCTTCCCTTGGGTATAGGCAGTGTTCTTCTCCGGCGTCTTTGCAGCACTCGCAGACATACATCGCCCGGTTAGACCCCACCGGCTCCTGCTTCCCACGCGCATGGGCGGGGGCGGATTCAAGCGCCTTGGGTGCCGCTTCGGTCATTTCTCCCCATTGTATCGATCTATCCCTGAAAGCGCAGGAACAGGGCCTGCTTTGCGTCTCGGCTCACTGACATTTTCGCGTGTTTTGCGGCTTGCGAGATGGCGCGCATGTCACGCGCGGAGGAACCTTGAATATGATTTTGTGCGTGGCGTTCGGCGCGCTCTGTGGTTTTGTGTCCCCGGTCATGCCAGCGCCCCTTGCCATTCGCGGGGTAGGGCGCGCTCCAGAAGGGTCAAGGCTTCAGCCTTTCGGGCCGCCGCGCAGTTCTGTGGTGGCTTCGACGATGGGGGCAAATTCTTCGATGTCTGCGATGCGGTTCGCGCCCTCTCTCTCTTCGATGTCGCCTTCGCTGGTGATTTCGCCCCTGTGGCGATCAGGTTCGCGAGGCTGGTGCGCATAGCGCCCCGGCGTACAATTTCTTCGAGCATTTCAAGGTCGGTGATCGCGGCGCAGGCGGCTTTGGCCGGCGTTCCGGAAAGTGTATGGCTGGGTTGGGTGCCGGGCATGATTATGTCCTGTCCATAGGCATGAGTACGCCGCTCCAGCCCTCGTGGCCGTCTGCGGTTACAAGGGCGGGTGCGCGGCCCTCGGAAAGTGAAAAGCGGATTTTCAGTGCCGGGCAGGATGGCGAGCATGGCCAGCACGTATTTGATGTTGTACGCGGTCGCGACGGGTGGCCCATCAATCTCCATGGGCAGGGCGTCTATGGCGTCTCCGGCGCTGGGGTTGGATACGGACAGCGTGAGATGGTCCGGGCTCTCTTCGTTCCAAAGTCGAAATAAACAGATCGCCCGTTCTCGTTTGTGACTGCTTCCAGCAGCGCTGCGCTGGCGCGCAGGGCGTCGGCGTCCAGTATTGCCGTTGTGGTGTGGCTGCTGGGACTACGCGGGCATAATCAGGAAACGTGCCGTCGATCAGTTTTGAGCGCAGGGTGGTGTGGTCGGTGCGGATCTCGATGATTGTGCTTGTCGTGGCTCATTTCCACCTCCGCGCTCGCCAGCCTCTTTGACCAGATCGGCTAGCACGCTTTGGCGGTTTTGGTCGGGATGATGATGCCCGGCATATCCGCCCCGCCTTCGGGCATGGGGGTTGCCTCCAGCGCCAGCCGATGGCCGTCTGTTGCTACGGCATTCAGGGTGGCTGCGCCGTTTTGCTCGCCGGGATGGAGGTGGATTCCGCATAGATAATAGCGGGTCTACTCCGTGCTCGCGGCAAATGATGTGCGAGTAAGAATGTCCGCAATCCGGTCGGCGGGCAGGGTGATGTGAGCGGTAAAATTCTCGCTGGAGAATTTTGGGAGCTCTACTGCCGGCAGGCTGTGCAGGCGCGCGCGGGCGCGGCCGCCGCGCACGGTGCACTGCATCTGGCCGTCATCTTCCAGCGTAACGGATCTTGTCCTTGGGGAGCTTGCGCACAAAGTCGAGCAGCATATTTGCCGGCAGAGTGGTTTCGCCGGGGGGGGCGACCTCTGCCGGCAGCGCGGTTGTGATTTGGGTATCCAGATCGGTCCCGGTGAGCGACAAGCGCGCGCCTTCCGCGCGCAACAGCAGGTTGCCGAGCATGGGCATGGTGTTGCGCGCTTCCACCACCTTGCTCACGCGGGCGATGGCGCTTTCAAGATCGCTTTGGGTGGCAGTGATTTTCATGGGGCTCTTTCAGGGCGGGTGCGCCGCCGGTGGCCGGGCTTTCCCGGTTCCGGCTAAGCCGGCGGCGCGTTTCCTGCCCGGTGGTCAGGAGGGGCCGGGCAGAAGGGGGAAGATCAGATGAAAATGCCGAGGGCCTGCGCATAGAGTTCAACGATTGCGTCGAGTTCCTTGCGGGCGTCTTCATTCTCTTTGCGCAGTTTCAGAATGGCTTTCAGCGCCTTTACGTCGAACCCGTTGCCCTTTGCCTCCGCGAATACTTGCTTTATGTCATCGCTGATCGCCTGCTTTTCTTCTTCAAGCCGCTCAATGCGCTCTACGAAGGCCTGAAGCTGCTCTTTGGCAAAACCCGCAATGGTGTCTGGTGTGTCGTCTTCGGGCTGGGCGGTCATGGCTTTGTCTTTCGGATGTCGCCGGTGGGCGTGAGGTGGCGGTAAAGGGTGGTTTTGCCGATGCCGAGCTTGCGGCACAGCTCGGCAATGTTTGTGCCGGGCTTGCGCATGGCCTCCTGCGCCTGCCGGAGCGTGGCGGGGGTCATTTTGCCGCTGGCTTACCTTGCCGCGCGGGTGTTGGTTCGGGTAGCGGGGGCTGGTCATCAAAGCGCCCGGTGCGCTTGTGTGCCGGCAAATAGCGGTCCAGATACCGCGTGTACCCCTCTTCCGCCGCAGGCCATGGGCGCGGGGTGATGCGATAAACGAGCGGGCGCGCGGCCGGGCAGGGGCCGGCCTTGATCACATCGCGCCATTCGGTGGCGGCTATGCGGGCTTCCGCCTCTGCCATCGCTCGTTCGGCGGCGGGTGGGCAGGGCCATGGCAGGCCGGCGGCCATATGGATAACCTCCATATGATCCATCTCCATCCCGACCATGACGCGCCAGAGTGGGCCGGCGCGGTGGGCAATGGCGCGGCGGGCGGGGGCTGTGAATGAGCCTGTCATGGCCCGATGGGCGTTGCGCAGGAGGCCATAGAGCCGCCACTCTTCGGGTAACAGCGCTGCCAGAAGGCAGGCGTGCTGCGCCTCGGAATAGTGGGTGTCCGTGGCCCCGGCGTAGCGGCAGAGCTTGGCCATGCCTGCGGCAATAGCGATGTATGAGACATGCATGGCGCTGGGGTTGGCCAGATCCCATTGCGCGCCATTGGCGAGGGTGGTCATGATGGGGGAGGGGCGGCCCGCGCGGCCGCGCCGCGGCCCGGGCCGGCGCCGCCGTCGGGGGCGCCCCCGGCCTGGGCGGCGGCGGGGCCGTGGGGGGCCCGCGGCCGGGGTCCCGGCGGGCTCACCCGGCTTATTAGCCATGGTGCCGGCGCTCCTGCCGGGCAATGATGTTTCGGGCAGGTTCTGCGAGCTCTGCGATTTCATGCGCGCTCCAGCCCTTGTTCATCAACTCGCCTTCACAGGCATGCCCGTGTTCGCTCGCCAGCTCGCGCATATCTCTCGCCATGGCGAGGGCGGCGGACTATTGGCAAATGGCGGGGGCTGCCGGGTGTTTTGGGTGCGTGCCATACGCATGGTGTCTCCCTGATGTTCCCGGAAGAATGCACCATGCGTTTTTCAAGGTCAACAGCTTCATGCGTTTATATGCGCGCCTCATGCGTGCATATAAACGCATGAAAAACCCGCCGGTGGAGCGGGCTTGTTTTCATTTTTAGTTTGGGATGTTGTTTACATATCCATCATCGTGCGACGCACGCGGCCTATAATCCTGAGGACTTCGCCGGGTGCCGGGAAGATGGTTTCGTGCTCCGTACTGTTTGAGACGGGTTCAAATCTGTCAGGGTTGGGGCGATAGCGCTTGTAGGTGGCCTCGCCCTGCTCATTGGCGATGACATAGCAGGCGTTGGGGACAAGCGCGCGCTCTTTGCGGTTAACGAGGATGGTGGAATCTGGCGGGGATATGCGGTCCATGCTGGAGCCTTGCACGTCCAGCGCGATCCAGTCGCCATCCGGCAGGTTGGAAACCTCAATCGTTGGCCATGTATCAAGGCTATCGACGCTGATATGTGGCTGCAACACGCCTGCGGAGACCCATGACAGGCGGGGGACTTCAATGAGGCCGGGTGTCTGGTCGCCTGCCGGCGAGCCCCTCCCGAGTACAAGCCATTCCAGCGTAACGCGAAAGAAGCGTGCATAGCGTACTGCGGACTCTAGCGGGATGCCCCGCGCGCCCATTCTGGTGCCCTCCATAGGTGGATATTGGCACATTGAGGGCACACGCGGCCTCTCTGGCGGATGGATAGCGCCGCTCGCGCGCGAGCTTCAGTCGTTCGTGCATCTCTTGCATAGCCTATGCATTTTGCATTTTTGAGAAACGCATGAGGCGTTGACCTTAAAAAACGCATAGTGCATGTATTGGTTATGATCCACGCTGAACAAATCCGCGCGGCGCGCGCCGCCCTGCAAAGAAGTCAGGCCGCCTTTGGCGAGCGGTTTGGCGTTGACCCTAGCACTATTCACCGTTGGGAGACGGTGGGGCCATCCCGCCGCCGATTTGCACAGACCCGCATTCGTGATGTGCTGGCCTCACTCCCCACCATTGCCCAGCCCTCCGCATCTAAAAATGCGGAAACCACGGGAGATTGCGCATGACCTTTGGTCACTCTTTTCGGGCGGCGGGATGAGCCCCAGCCGCGCCGCCATCGTCGCGCGGATTATCTGGCGCTTAAGGGTGCCACGCGGCGGCTTGTCGAGGCGTGCGGCGGGCAGGGAATCCGGGCGACCTCATCACCCGTGTAGGCGGGCAGGCGTTGTCCCGTTACGGGTTGCCACATGAGGCGGGCTTTGTGCCGGTTGATGTGGTCGCGGATCTGGAGGCCGATGCCGGCGAGCCGCTGATCACGCGTGAGCTGGCGGCTCTGACCGGGCATGTCCTTGTGCGATTGCCGCAGGCTGTGGCCTGCCGTGGGCGCTGGGTGCGCCATATGGCGGATGTGGTGGGCGATGCCAGCGCCATCGCGCGCAAGCTGGCGACGGCGCTTGAAAATGACGGGAAAATCACCGCGCAGGAGGCGCGGGATTTGGCCATCCTTGCGGATATTCGTGAGGCGATGGAGGGGCTTGCGGCGATTGAGGCTGATGTGCGGGCTGTAAAGGCTGGCGAGGTCCGCGATGAATGACCGCCGCTTTTTCGTGATACCTTCGGACGGGGAGCCTTGGGCTCCTGAAATTTTCAATTTTCTGTTGGGCCGGGAGCGGGTCCGGGTGGGGGAGATTGCCTGCGCGCTCTCTGGTGCCAAAGAGGGCAGCACGGCTGATGCGTGGCGCATTCGCCGGGTGCTGTTGCATTTTGGCTGGACGCAACGGCGCGGCACTGGCGGCGCGCGCTGGTATGAGCGGCCTGCGCCCACTACTCCGCGCCGCTTTGTGAAGCTCGTAGGTTTTGATCAGTGCCGCTGCCCTGTTGTGTGGGTTGCGCGCTCTGGCCCGGATGGGGCGGCGCTGCCGCCGCGCCGGATGCAGCGTTTCGCGTGTGACGCCTGCGGGCAGGCTGTCGAGGTGTCCGCATATCCGCGCGTGCGGTCTTTCGAGGAAATAGCTCGAGTTTATCGGCGGCATGGCTGGCTGATGAGTGAAACCGAGGCGCTTTTTTGGCCCGATTGTCGCCGCGCGGCGCGGCGGAAACCCCAAAAACAGGATAATAACATGGCAAAGGCTGCAACAGTTAAGACGCCCGTTCCGCCGCTGGTTGTTGGTGCGAACGGGGTAATTGGTATCAATCCCGCCATTGCGAATGGGGCCTCCAGCGCGGCTATTGCCGCCGCCACGGCGCATGACAATCCGGTGCCCAGCGCGCAGGCCAGCCGCGCCATGGTTGAGTTGTATGTCATGCTTGAGGATGCCTATGACCGGGACAAGCGGGATTACCGTGCTGGCTGGGATGATGAGCGGGTGGCGCGGGAAACCCAGCTTTCTGTTTCGGTTGTGCGCGCGCGGCGTGAGCAGGACTTTGGCCCGCTCGCGCCCGCGCCTTCGGCTGATGAGTTGCGGGAGCAGGTTGCCAAGCTGGCGGATGCGATGCACCGGCAGCATGCGGGCCGATCTTTGGGGCACGATCTGGCGCGGATCGCGCGTGACCTGAGTGGGTTGGCAGAGCGGGTCCGGGATGATGAGGCTGCCTTCTCGCGGCACGCGCTGGATCTGGCCACCTTGCAAGACGCGGTCGCGCGGCTGTGACGATCGCGCCCGAAACCCACCTTGACGGCCGGGTGCGGCTCTATTGCGGGGATAGCCGCGATGTGCTGCGCACGCTGCCGGCGGGCTCCATTCATGCCGTGGTGTGCGACCCGCCTTATGCACTGGTGAGCATCCGCCAGCGGCTGGGCAAGCCCGGCGCCGCCCTTGAGCCATGGCCGCGACGGGGCTTATGCCCGCGCCGCCGCCGGGTTTATGGGCAAATCTTGGGATACCGGCGAAACGGCCTTTTCGGTCGATTTCTGGCGCGGGGTTTTTCGCGTGCTGGTGCCGGGCGGGCATGTGGTGGCCTTTGGCGGCACGCGGGCTTTCCATCGCCTGACTTGCGCGATTGAGGACGCGGGATTTGAGGTCCGCGACATGCTGCTGGAGCTGGCGGCGCTTGATCCGATTGTGGGTGATTTCGTGGGCTCGCTGTCCGATGCGCAGCTTTCAGCGTTCCTTCGCGTGGCGGATTTGCTGGGCATGGAGGGGGTGTTGGCGTGGGTCTATGGCAGCGGGTTCCCGAAAACCCACGATGTTGCCGACAGGGTTGCGCGCGGATCGGGGGCAGATAACGCCGCCGGGCAGTTTGAGGGCTGGGGCACGGCGCTGAAACCCGCATGGGAGCCGATCTGCCTCGCGCGCAAGCCGTTGGCAGGAACGGTTGCGGCCAATGTGCGCTCGTATGGTGCTGGCGGGCTCAATGTGGACGGGTGCCGGGTGGGTGATGATGTGCGTTATGCGGCGTACACGTCATTGGGCGGCTTGCTCAAACAGCTTGGCACTTTTGGGCGCGGGCGGGCCGAATCGGTGACGCCGGCGCGGCGATATGTGGGCCGCTTCCCGGCCAACGTGGTGCTGGATGGCTCTGCAGAGGTGGCCGGGGCCTTCCCGCATACCGCAAGCGGCAAGCCGGGCTTTGTGCGCAAGGGCCGCAATGATGGCGCGGCCTATGGTGCGGAGAGCCGCGCGCCCGGCACGCCGCTGACTGGTTTTGGCGATGCCGGCTCCGCTTCCCGATTTTTCTATTCCGCCAAAGCGGACGCGGACGACAGGGCCGGCAGCAAGCACCCGACTGTCAAGCCTGTGGACCTGATGCGCTGGCTGTGCCGGCTGGTGACGCCGCCGGGCGGCGTGGTTCTGGACCCGTTCGCGGGCAGCGGCACCACGGGTGAGGCGGCGTGGCGCGAGGGATTTGACGCGGTGCTGGTGGAGCGCGAACCGGAATATCAGGCCGATATTCGCCGCCGTCTGGCGCTTTGCACGGCCGGTCCGCAAACCCGCAGGCGTGAGAGCCTCAAGGCGCGTGGCGAGGTGGCGGACGCCGGGCCGCTGTTTGGTGGGGAGGCGGCGGAATGAGCGATCGTCCTATCCTTTTCAGCGCGCCGATGATCCGCGCGTTGCTGGATGGCCGCGAGGCGCAGACGAGCCGAGTACTTAGGGATGCAGCCGCCGGAAGTGGGCGGTCTGTTGCGAGCAGCCGTTGATGTATAATGCGCTGCATCAGTGGGTGCCGTCTGGCTTATGGCGCTGGTGCGAAGAGCTGCAAGACCCCCCCGCGTCCCCTGCGGAGGGGCGGGCCGGTGGGACAATAAGGGGCAACACTACTGGTTGCGCGCGCCCATCGCCAAGGGTGACCGGCTGTGGGTGCGGGAGGCATGGCGCTGCAATGGCTGGGCCTCGGATCTGGCCACGATATTTTACCGCGCCAGTGAAGGCGATGGCTACACGGCCATGTGCCAGCAATACCCCGTGGCCGGGGAGCGGCCGCTCCGTGTGACGGGCGGTTGGCGTCCCTCCATCCACATGCCCCGCTGGGCCAGCCGCCTCACGCTCTATGTGACAGATGTGCGGGTGCAGCGCCTGCAAGAGCATCAGTGAGGGCGGTTGCGATTTGCGGAGGGGGGTCGAGAAAGATCACGCGGCCGGCATGTCGAGCGTATGGGGCTGGCGCGATTACCTGCGAGGCAACGATATAGCCAAGCGCCATTTCGCTGATCCCTGCGAAAGCTCCCGGACCCTCTGGAACAGCATCAACAGCCCCGGCGCATGGGAAGCAAACCCATAGGTAGCTGCATACACCTTCGAGGCGCGGCGCGGGAATGTGGACAGCCTTCCCGGTCTATCTGTCGGAGGCCAGCGCATGAGCATATCGGCTGATTTTGGCGCATGGGTGGATGAGGCTAGCGCCGTGCGGGTAGGGGATGTGATTGCCCGCCGGGGCGTGACGCTGGGGGGGCGTGGGCCGGAGCGTGTGGGGCCGTGCCCGGTGTGTGGTGGCGATAACCGTTTCAGCATCAACACCAACAAAAACGTGTTCCATTGCCGTCAAGCCGGGCGCGGGGGCGATGCGATTGCGCTGGTTGAGTATATGGGACGGGGCCGATTTTCTGGCTGCGTGCGAGACGCTGACCGGGCGTGCCCCGCCGCGCGGGGAGGGCGTGCGCGCCAGTCCGCAGGAGCTGGCGGCGCGTGAGGAGGCGCGGCGCGCACGGGATGCGGAGCGGCGGGCGGAGCAGGAGCGGTTGCAGGGTGGATACCGGGCGCGGGCGCGCCATGGGGCCTTGGCGCGCTGGAATGCGGCGCTCCCTTTTGCGGGCACGGTGATGGAATCCTACCTGCGCGAGGTGCGTGGGGTGGATATTCCGGCCGGGGCGCATCTGCTGGTCTTGCCGGCCGCGCCCTACTATTCTGGTGATGAGGATTTGCCAGACGGACGGCGCGCCCCGCGTTGTCTTGGCACCGCCCCCTGCCATGCTGGCGGCTATTACGGATGGTGCCGGCCAATTTATGGGGCTGCATACGACATGGATTGATCTGTCCATGCCTAAGGGCCGGGCGGAAGTTATGGACCCCGATACCGGGGAAATCCTGCCGGCAAAGAAGGGACTGGGCTAAGCAAAAGGGCGGGCGGATTGTGCTTTCGCCGGGGGCTGACCCGGCCCCCGGAATGTGCGCGGGGGAGGGGATAGAGACAACGCTTGCCATGTGGTCATCCCTGCGCCGCCGGGACGCCTTGCCGGCCGGGTGGCTGTGGCAGGCGGGGGTCAATCTCGCAAATTTGTGCGGGCATCACGCGGGGATGGTGACGCATCCGACCCTGAAGCGGGAAAACAAAAGGGGGCACCTGATGCCGGTGAAGGTGCCGGGGGCCGGTGCCGGATATGGACGCCCCGGCGATGCCTGTGCCGGAAAGTGCGGGGGTATCCCTGTTTTTGGCGGATGGCGACAGCGAGGCATTTTTTACGCGGTGCGCGATGGAGCGGGCGCAGGCCCGGCATGCGCGCGAAGGGCGGCGGGTGGCTGTGGTTTGGCCGCGCGCCGGAATGGACTTTGGCGACTGGTTGCAGGCGGGGCGCGATGCCGGCGCGGCGGCGGGTGGCTATGAGGGTGGAAGGGATGAGGTGGATGAAACTTGAAGATCTGAACCGGGACGAATTGATCGCACTGCGGGGGCGTGAGGTGCCGCGCGCGCCGCGTGAGGTGGATTTACTGTATGCGCGCTGGGCTGCACTGGTGGAGGTGCTCAATCGGGTAAATTCGCTGGCGCTTTATGCGGATGGGCGAGTGCATAAGGCGGTTGAAGCGCTGGATGCCTTGTCGGCCGATGAGGCGACTGCAGAGGCCGCCTATAAGGCGCGGATAGATCTGCGCGTGCGGGAGCGCTATGCGCGGGCTTTGCAGGGCGAGGCGGCAGAGGCGCTCCGGCATGTTGATAATGCGCGCGCGGCACTGATCGCGGCGGGTGGCGAGGTTGCGCCATGAGCGGGCAGGGTGGCGGCAGCGAGGCTGATATTGCGGCGGCGTTCGGGGCGGCGTTGGCCGGATATGACACCATGCCGGCTGAAATTGCGGGTGCGGGTGCGGCGGAAGAGCCTGAAGCGCAGGTGGCCCCTGCCCCGCGTGAGGCGCGGGCGATGGGCTATAGCGCCCGGAAGATGAACCGCGAATGGGCGCTTGTGCTGATGGGCTCAAAGGCCGTGATTTTGCGGGAACAGGCGGGGAGCGCGCCGGTTGAGGATGCCCAGCGTTTCCTGACCAGAGAGGCTTTTTGCCTCTGGCTGGGCAACACTTATACCGAGGTTATGGGCGCAGATGGCAAGATCAAGGGTCGCTCTTGGGCTGATCGCTGGTTGGTTGATCCTGACCGCCGATCTTATTCCGGCATTGAGTTCTTTCCTTGCCCCGATGGCGCGAAGGGGTGTGAGGGGTATTATAACCTTTGGCGCGGGTTTGCGGTAACGCCGAAATACAAGAAAGACGGGTGGTCAATACTTGCAGACCATCTGCTGAATAATGTCTGTGACGGCGATGCGGATGTATACAAGTGGGTATTGGGCTGGTTTGCGCACATTGTGCAGCGGCCGCGCGAACGGACGGGCACCGCGATTGTGATGCAGGGCGCAATGGGCGCGGGAAAGTCCAAGGTTGGAGAGGTGATGGGGAGCCTGTTCCCGGCGCATTTTTTCATGGTTGACGATCCGCGCTATGTGACCGGCAATTTCAATGCGCACATGGCCTCTTGCCTGCTGTTGCAGGCAGAAGAGGCGGTGTGGGCTGGTGACAAGGCCGCAGAGGGGCGGCTTAAGGGGCTGACAACATCTGAATATCAGATGATTGAGGCGAAGGGGGTGGACCCTATACGCCTGAAAAACTATGTGCGCCTGCTGATGACCTCGAATGAAGATTGGGTGGTGCCTGCGGGCAAGGATGAGCGGCGTTTTTGCGTGCTCAAGATCAATCCAAGATGTGCACAGAATAGTGATTACTTCCGGGAAATGGATGAGCAGTTGAATTCCGGGGGGCGTGAGGCGCTGCTGTATGACCTGATGCATTATGATCTCGCCGGCATCAACCTGCGCAAGATACCGCGCACGCCCGCGCTGCTGGACCAAAAACTAGCCAGTCTCGATAGCGTCGATCAGTGGTGGTATGGGCGGCTTTGGGACGGCGACCTGACACAAGGGGGGCGGCGCTGGGGTGGGTCGGTGCCCTTCTCGACGCTCTATGCCGACTATCTGGCGCAGGCAGAGCGTGTGGGCTGGAGGCGGCGCACTGCCGATAATGCCATGGGCAAACGCTTGCGCCAGCTTGTCGAGGTCGATGGCCTCAAGGTGCACCGCACGCGGGATTATGACCCTGAGGCGGGGCAGAGCGGGCGGCGGGTCTGGATGCTTGATTTTCCGCCTCTGGCGGACTGTCGCGCGGCATGGGATGCGACCATGGGGCAGGCGGATGACTGGCCAGACGATGGCGCGCACGGGGGCTGATTTCCCGGCTCTGGCACGTCCCGGCTGGAGAGGCCAGCCGGGACAGTTTTATTCCTTTATCATCATACATTTAACCAGTTAAACCAGATGGCCCGGCTTGCCCCTCGCGTATATACGCGCCCACGCGCGCATATTGGCCGGATTAGCGATGCTGGCGGCAAGACCTGAAACTGTCGAGACAGCCCGTCTAACTGGTCAAGTCTCTCAATCTAAACTTGAAATTATGTCCCGGCTTTATGTTTTTGCTGGGTCTAGCTGGGGATCTGCAATGAAGCGTCAAATTGACATCGAACATCTGCTGATCTGGGCTTATCGCGACCAGTGTGCAGACCGGGTGGCGGCTTTGCAGGATGCCGCGACGGGGTTGGGTGCGCCGCGTGCGCGCTCTGCTACGGATGTGATGATGGCGATTGCTGAGCTGGGTACGCGGGTGAGCAGCTCCCCGCGCCATGTGGTGGAGTTGGGTGCGCGCGCTGATGCTGATGCGCTGGCGGTGCATGATGCTGTGCTTGATTTGCCTGCCCATGTTGCGGCGCTGGTCATCATCAATGGGCGCGGGGCGGCGCGCCCGTACTATCACGGCATGGATGCGGAGTGGCCGGTGCCCATGCGCGATGAGCAAGGGCGTGTGGTGCATGTGCGTGACCCGGTGAGCAAGCGGCGGGTGGCCTGCCGTCTGCGGTTGCCTGTGTCGCCTGATTTGGTCGCGCACTCGCGGGACGCGTATGGGACATGGTGGGGTGCGCTGGAGGGGTTGGCGGCGGCGCTGGAAAAAGAGTTGCGATCATATAACCCCTTGCCGCCAAAGGCGTTACGCGCGCCATGGATGGTGCGCCCCCTGCTGTATCTGGATGATTATGCATGAGAGGGGATTGACAATGCGCGATTGGCTTGTGCATTTTCATCCACGCATAAAAAGGTTTACAGACCCCGCCCGGCCCTGCCGAGCGGGGTCTTTGCGTTGTGGGGTGCGTGATGGCCAGTAAGCCTAAGCTCTACCGCCCCGGCCATGTGCGCGACCGGAAGGAACAGAACCGGGAGTATGACGCGCGGCGCGGATCTGCACGGTCGCGGGGGTACACGTCCGCATGGGATAAGGCGGCGCGGGCCTATCTGGCGGCGCATCCGCTGTGTGCCTATTGCGGGCTGGTGGATCAGGTGACGGCGGCTGAGTGCGTCGATCACCTCTATCCGCAGCGGGTCTACCCTGAGACGTTCTGGCGGTCTGAGTGGTGGGTGCCATCATGCCATGCCTGCCACAGCGGCTATAAGCAGGGTGTAGAGCGCAAGGGGCGCGCGGCGCTGGATGCGTTGGCGGTGCGCCTCGACCGGCCTGTGTTGCCTCGGTAGGCGGCCTGCCGCGCGCGACGCGCTGATGCGGCGGGCTGGATGCTGATGCGACCCATTCGCAGGGCGGCACGAGGTGTGACGAGAATGTCACGCGCGGCCTGCGGCAGGGTAGGGGGGGCGGTCTGAAGTCCAAGCCCCTTGCGGCCGGGACCGGCGGGCAAATCACTTCTTTTTCCGCGCGAAATTGGCGGAATTTATTTTTTATTCCAGATAGATGGAGGCGGGCATGGCGCGCGGAAGACGCGGCGATCCGCCGGAGGTGCAGGCCGCGAAGGGGCACCCCGGACGGCGCAAAACCAAAGTTGAAAAGCAGATCGAACGGGCGCAGCAACTGGCGGACCTGTTGGCGGCGGCCCCATCGGAATCGGGTGACGCGCTTTCGCCGCCCCGGTTCTTGGATGAGCGCTTTGCGCCAGCGCTTCGAGTGTGGCGCGATTATGCGCCCCGGCTTCAGAAGCTCAACCTTCTCGACCATCTGCACCGCTACACGTTCTCGCTGTTCTGCATTGCGGTCGGTGAGTGGGTGACGGCGAACGAAGATATTCTTGCGGAGGGTTACTCCAGCAAGGTCAAGACGGTTTCGGGTGATTTCATGTGGCGCGAAAACCCTGCCGTGTCGCGCCGGGATGCCGCCACGAAGATCATTTTCGAGTTGTCGAAACGCTTTGGCCTGACGCCGCTCGACCAAGCTAACCTGTTCAAAGAACACGCGGCCTCGCCTTTGGGCGGGTTGTTCGGGGATCGTGCCCAGCCGGTGGCGGGGGAGAGGGGCGGCGAGGCGCAGGCCAGCGCCCCGCAGGCTGATGATGTGGTGGGCATCCTTGGACGTATGGATGCGCCGCCGCCGGGAACGCGCGCGAACTAGCCATGATGGACAGCACCTCTACTGCCGCAATCCGCTATGCGGCGGGGGGGGTGTTTGTACCCGGAGCCGGAATGGATCACGCGGGCGGCTGATGCCGAGGGTTATGAATGGGCGCGGCTGGCGTGGCAGCGGGCCGCACGGGTGCCGGGTGCATGGTATGACGCCGCCAAGGCCGACGCCGCCGTTGCCATGTGGCCGCAGATTTTCCGGCTCACGGAAGATCGGTTCGCCGGCAAGCCCTTTCACTTGGTGTTCTGGCAGGAGGTGATTGTCCGCCTGCTGGTGGGCTGGAAAGCGCCGGTTGAGATTGTCGATGATGAGACGGGCGAGGCCACGGTGGCCCATGCCCGCCTGTTCCGGCGGCTTATGCTCTGGGTGCCGCGCAAGAACGGAAAGAGCGAGTTTCTGGCGGCTCTGTCGCTGCTGTTCTTCGCGCTGGATGGTGTGTTTGGCGGGCAGGGCTATGCCTTCGCCAGCTCGGAAAAACAGGCGCGTACCGTCTTCAACAAAATGAAGGCCATGGTGGGCTGGTCTCCCCAGCTCGCCAAAGCGATGAAAACCTACAAAGACACGATTTGGTTGCAGGAAAACCAGTCGCGCTTTGAGGTGCTGACAGGCAAGGCGGAGGGCAAACACGGCCTTTCGCCCACTGTCATCGCTGGCGACGAGATGCACGAGTGGCGCTCAACCACCATTGCCGACACGTTGCGGCAGGGCACGGGCGCGCGGCTCCAGCCAATTGAACTGTATGCGTCCACTGCCGGGCGCAAATCCGACGTGACCGGCTGGGGGCTGTGGGAGGAAACCCTCTCCATTCTCGACGGGCGCACGGAAGACGCCGGCACGCTGGCTGTGGTTTTCGCGGTGGATGCGGAGGCGGACTGGCAGGACGAAAAGCTGTGGGCGCAGGCTAACCCCTCTTTGGGGCGCTCACCCACCATGGCGTTCCTGCGGCGCGAGGCGGCGCTTGCCAAGGATAACCCGCGCAAAGAGGCGACATTCCGCAGTTACCATCTTAATCAGTGGGTGGATGCCAGCGTGCGCTGGCTCAATCTGGCCAAGTGGGATGGCTGCGCCGGTGGGCGCTGGCAGGATTTCCCGCCGGATCTGGCGGGGCGGCGCTGCTTTGCGGCGCTGGATGTGTCGTCAACACAGGACGTGACGGCGCTGTTGCTGCTGTTTCCGCCGGAGGATGGCGAGACCAGTTATCGGCTGGTGTGCCGGTTCTGGGTGCCGGAGGCCAGCATAGAGCGGCGCGTTAAGAATGACCGGGTGCCTTATGACCGCTGGCGCGATGCCGGCGCCATGGAAACCATGCCCGGTGATTATGTCGATCAGGCATTTGTGCAGTTGGCCGTGCATGAGGCGCTGGCGCAATATGATGTGCAGCGCATCGGCTTTGACCCGTGGAATGCCCGCAAGCTCTATACCGACCTTGTGGCCGATGGGGTTGATGCGGACCTGTTCTCGGAAATGCGGCAGGGCATCCGCACGCTTGGCGAGCCCAGCCGGCACTTTGAAGGGCTGGTATATGCCGGCAAGCTCGACCATGGCGGGCACCCGGTGCTGCGCTGGATGGCCGGAAATACCGAGGTTCGCTTTGATGAGAACCTGAATTTCATGCCGTCGAAAAAGACGTCGGCGGAAAAGATAGACGGCATCGTTGCCGCCGTGATGGCAACTGGCCTCGCAATGGACGGTGCGCCGGATGATGGCGGGCTGGACGATTATCTCAAGAGCATGGCGGCATGAATATACTGCGCAAGGCGTGGGATGCGGTGTCGCGTCCATGGCGTCTGTCTGATGACACTATCCCGCGCATGGGCCTGACAAGCCATGCCGGGGAATCTGTATCGGAAAGCGGGGCGCTGGCCCTGTCCACTGTCTGGGCTTGCGTCAATCTGTTGGCCGGCACCATTGCCGCCATGCCGATTGACCTTCAGCGGCGCGGGCCGGGTGGCGCGCCGGTATCGGATGACAGCCACCCCTTGGCGCGGGTGCTGCGGGACAGTCCGAACGCTGACCAGACGCCCATGGATTTTTGGGAGCATATGTGCCTGTCCCTCGAATTGAGGGGCAATGCCTATGCCCGGATCGTGCGCAGTGGGGGGCGCATTATTGCGCTGGAGCCGATTGCGCCGGGCGCGGTGAGCGTGCGGCGGCTGTCATCCGGGGGGGGCGCTGGAATATCGCTGGTCGGAGGATGGCAGGCCCTATGTGTGCGGCGCAGATGAGATGTTTCATGTGCGCGGTTTTGGTGGCAATCCGCTGGGTGGCCTGAGTACGCTTGCACATGGGCGCAACACGTTCGGGCTGGCGGCCGCGATTGATCGCACGGCGGGCGGTTATTTCCGCAACGGCCTGCTGTCGTCGGTTGCTCTCAAATTTCCGGGAATCCTGACCGCAGAACAACGGGCCATCGTAGATGCCCAGATGATTGATAAATATTTGGGGGCGCTGAATGCCGGCAAGCCATTCCGGCTCGAAGGCGGGGCGGATATTGAGAAAATCGGCATCGACCCGGAAGACGCCCAGATGCTGGAGAGCCGGGCATTCTCGGTTGAGGAGATTTGCCGGATTTTCGGGGTGCCGCCGCACATGGTTGGGCACACCTCCAAAAGCACAAGCTGGGGTGCGGGGCTGGAGCAACAGGTGCTGGGCTTCCAGAAATTCACGCTGCGCCGCCGCTTGAAGAAAATCGAACAGGCCATTCGAAAACAGCTTTTGAGCGCCGCTGATCGCGCGGCGGGCCTGAGTGTGTCTTTCAATCTGGAGGCGTTGTTGCGCGGCGACAGCGCGGCGCGGGCCTCGTTTTATTCCACGCTTCTGGGTGCGGGCGTCATGACCATCAATGAGGTCCGTGCGCTGGAAGGTCTGCCGCCTGTGGCGGGTGGTGATGTGCCCCGGATGCAAATTCAGAATGTGCCGATCACACAGGCGCGCGTGCCGGAAGAATTGCGGGGCCACAATGGCGGGCCACCGCTGGATGATGACGAAGATGAGGCGGCGTGATGGAACGCAATAATTATGCCCTTGAAGTCAAGAACTTGACTGAGGAAGGCGTGATCGAAGGTTACGCCTCGATTTTCGGGAATGTAGATCGTGGCGGTGACAAGGTTGCGCCTGGCGCTTTTGCCGATGGCCTGCACCGCGCCCGGCAGGGTGGGCGCACCATCAAGATGCTGTGGCAGCATCATCCTGACCAGCCTATCGGGGTGTGGGATGACCTTGCCGAGGATAGCAAGGGGCTTTGGGGCAAGGGCAAACTCGTTATGGAGGTGCCCAAGGCGCGTGAGGCGCACGCCTTGCTCAAAGCCGGCGCGCTGGGTGGCCTCTCCATTGGCTATCGCACTCTGCATGATGAGCCGGACGGCAATGCCCGGCTGCTGAAAAAGATTGATCTTTACGAGGTTAGCCCCGTCACCTTCCCCATGAACGAGCGGGCAAAGGTGGTTTCCGTTAAGGCAGACGGGATGGGCGACCTTGTTGACAAGCTGGCAGCCGGGGAGCGGCTGACGGAACGCGAGTTTGAACGACTGGTCAAGGGCCTTGGCCTCTCAAACTCGCAGGCGGAGCGTGCCGCGCGCATCCACCTGAAGGGGCAGGGGGAGCCTGCCGGCGCGGTGAAAAGTGATGATGAGGCCCTTGCATTCTGGGCCGCGCTGCGGGGCTGACGCCCCGCCCCTCTGACAATCTGGAGCATACTATGTCTGATGAAAACAAATCTGCCGCGCAGCTCGCGGCGGAGACGAAGGCGGCTTTTGATAAGGCTGTGGACTCCGTGAAAGAGATTGCTGAGAAGGCTCTTTCCGAGGCCAAAAAGGGGAATGAGCTGGCTTCCTCATTCAAGGTCAAGGCTGATGAGGCCATGACCGGCATGAACGCGCTGAATGAGCGTGTGGCGGAAATGGAGCAGAAGGCCGCCAATCTGGGCCGGGGCGGTGATGATGCTGTCCAGTCTCTGGGTGAGCGGTACGTCTCCAGCGAGGAATTCAAGTCGTTCATCGGGAGCGACCCGCGCGGGGGCAAGGCTTCGCTGAAGGTGAAGGCGGACATCACCACGGCCGGGACGGGCGCGGGCGCTGTGGGTGCGGCCATTGCGCCAAACCGGCTTGCTGGCATCCAGACCCCGCCGCAGCGTCGTCTTGTGGTGCGCAGTCTGCTTGCGGCAGGTCGCACGGATAGCCCACTTGTGGAATATGTCCGCGAAAAGGGCTTTACCAACAATGCGGCGATTGTCGCGGAAGGGGCGAAGAAGCCGCAGTCTGATATTGAGTTTGAGGACGTGTCGGTGGCCACGAAGGTCATCGCGCACTTCAAGAAGGTGACCAAGCAGGCGCTTTCCGATGTGTCGCAGATCCGCTCTCATATTGACGGACAGTTGCTGTATGGCCTCCAGCTCAAGGAAGATCAGCAGCTTCTTGCGGGGGACGGACCAAGCGGCACCATGCTGGGCCTCATTCCGCAGTCCACGCCGTTCACGGCCCCGCTGACAATTGAGGGGGCAACCCGCCTTGATGCCCTGCGCCTCGCCATGCTTCAGGCGGTGCTGGCGGAATATCCGGCAAGTGGTCACAATCCGCACCCGACTGACCTGACGGCAATCGAGATGCAGAAGGATGATCTCGGGCGCTACATCATCGGCAATCCGCAGGGCAGCATCACACCGACCCTCTGGGGCCTGCCGGTGGCGGAGACCACCTCCATGACCGTCGGCAAGTTCATGACGGGGGCATTCGATCTTGCAGCCCAGATCTTCGACCAGTGGGACAGCACGATTGAGGTGGGGTTTGAGAACGACGACTTCACCAAAAACAAGCCGACCATCCGCGCGGAAGAGCGGCTGGCGCTGGCGGTGTACCGCAAGGAATTGCTGATTTATGGCGAGCTTCTGCCGGCTGGCGGCGGGGAGTGAGGGCGACGGCCGGGCGGGAAACTGCCCGGCCATTTTCTTGGAGCGAAAGGCGATGACAGTGCCGTATCGGGTTGCGCCGCCTGCGGCGCTGCCGGTGAGCCTGAGTGATGCCAAGGCGCATCTGATTGTTGAGCATGATGACCATGATGCGCTGATTGAGGGGCAAATCGCTGCCGCAACAGACATGCTGGATGGCTACCATGGCAAGCTGCACCGGGCGCTCGTGCGCCAGACGTGGCAGGTAGACTTGCCGGGCCTGCCTCCCGGCGGGGTTATCCGCCTGCCTCTCGGCCCTGCCATATCGGTTGATAGCATCATGTACCGCGACCGTGCGGGGACGGTGCAGACGCTGTCTGCAGCGGACTATTCCGGTCCGGTGCTGGATGGGCTGGGGCCGTTCGTGCGGGTGCGCCGCCCGCCGGATCTTGGGCGGTGGGATGACGCCCTAATGGTGCGTTTCACATGCGGCGCGGGCGGGCCGGATGATGTGCCGGCGCTGATCCGGCAAGCCATCCTGTTGCTGGTCGGGCATTGGTACGCGCAGCGCGAAACCGTGAATGTTGGCAATATTGTCAATGACATGCCTTTCGCGGTGAGTGCGATCATTGCCCAGTTTGTGAGGCCGATCTGATGCCGTGGGTGCGCTTTACTGCTGATTATGACTGGTGGGTGCTGCCATCGGTCTGCCGCGCTTATCGCAAGGGGGCGGTGCGGCTGGTGACGACGCGATGCGCCCGCCTCGCCAAATCAAGACACAAGGCGGTTGCCGCCACGCGCGAGGAAATAAGCGATGCCAAAGGCGGGCGATCTGAGATTCCGGCTCCACTTTCAGAGCCGGGGGGCGGGGAGTGATGGCTTTGGTACGGCTGTGACCGGGCCATTCGAAACCCGCTTTACGGTTTCCGCCGGGCATGGTGGCGAAGGTGGGTGGGGAAAGTGTCATGGCCTCGCGGCTCGTCGGCACACAGCCCTATGTGGTGACGGTGCGCCAGTCCTCGCAAACCCGGCAAGTGACGCCAGACTGGCGCATGGTGGATGCGCGCCAGCCGGAGCGGATCTTCAACATTCGCTCAATTCATGACCCTGACGGGCGCGGGGTGTGGCTCGATATGCTGGTGACACAAGGGGTTGCGACCTGATGGCCAAGATACTCAACCTTGCCCGGCTGGAGCGCAAGCTGAAGCGTTTGCCGGCGGCGACTGAAGCGGCGATCCGCGCGGCCATGGAACAGGCGGCGGACGAGATTGTTGCTTTGGCGCAGCGGCTTGTGGCTGTGGATGATGGCGCGCTGCGCGATTCCATTGGCTGGACATGGGGCGCGCCCCCGCGCGGATCTCTGACCCTCGGCAAGGTGGCGCGATCTGCCATTGGCAAGGGGCTGACTATCACGGTCTACGCCGGCAACAGCGAAGCATTTTATGCCCGCTGGGTGGAATTTGGCACCCGGCCTCATGCAATTGTGGCTGTGCATGCGCAAGTGCTTGGGGCAGACGGGAGTTTCGGGGCGCGTGTTGACCACCCCGGCGCGGCTGCCCAGCCCTACTTTTTCCCGGCATATCGGGCCAGCCGCAAATCTGCCAAGGCGCGCATTCGCCGGGCTACACGGCAGGCGGCCCGCAAGGTGGCTGCTGGGGGGTGAGTTATGACAGACCCGCTGTATGAGCTTAAAGCGGCCATCATCACCGCCCTGCGCGATGATGCGCGCGTGTCCGGCTTTGTGTCCGGCCGTGTGTTTGACCGAGTGCCGACCGGCGATCAGGCCCCGCCATCGCCCTATATTTCCATGGGGTCTTTTGAGGGGGCGGAAGACAGCGCGGATTGCATCGACGGGCTGGCGGTGAGCTTGCAAATCGACGTGTGGTCATGGGGCGATGGCGAGGCTTACAGCTCGGCGGAATGCAGCAAGATTGCACAAGCCGTGCGCCGCGCCCTGCATGATCGGGAATTGGCTCTGCCTGCGGCGGCTCTGGTCAATCTGCGGCACCGGATCACGCGGACCATGCTGGCGCGGGACGGCATTACAAACCATGGCGCGCTGACATTTGAGGCCACCCTAGAGGGTTGAGCCTGTGAGATTTCCTTTTGCAACATGCCCGGCACTGCCGGGCTTTTTTATTGGAGAATACCATGGCCCAGCCAAAGACCATTAAGGGCGGGAAGGTTGTCGTAACTATCGGAAAGACTGTTGGTTCCGATATTGAATATTCCGCGCCTTGCGGCTTTACATCGAAAAGTATTCAGCTTGATAAAGCGCTGGCGGATACCCTCCTGCCGAATTGTGATGACCCGGATGCTGTGGGCTGGCTGGCGCGCGATGCGGAAAGCCTTTCCATGGGGGTGAGTGGTGAGGGTGTCCTTGCGGAAGAAAGTACGGAAACATGGCTGGATGCCTGGCACTCCGAGGACTCTGTGCCCGTGAAAGTGGCGATTAAGTTTTCCACGAAAACAATCACTTATACGGGCCTGATGCATGTTTCCAGCTTTGGCTTTGAGGCTCCGCAATCTGGCCGGGTCACGTCATCTGTGGAAATGCAGAGCGACGGCGAAATGGTGCGGACGGTGGAATGATGAGCCGGGATGCGCGCATTGAACTGGATTGGGCGGATGGCACTTATGCCTTCCGCCTCGGATTTGGTGAGCTGGTCAGGCTGGAGGAGGCGCGGGACGCGGGGGCGCAGCTTATTCACGCCCGCCTGTCTGACGGGTCATGGCGGGTGAGCGATATTTCTGATGTCATTCGGCTGGGTCTGATCGGCGGGGGGATGCCCCCTGCCGATGCGCTGAAGAAGGTCCGGGCTTATGTGCAGGAGCGCCCGCCCTTGGAAAACCTGATCTTTGCGCAGGTTATCCTCGGGGTGGGGTTGCAGGGCGCGCCTGATGAGCCTGTGGGCCGGGGCGGCGGGAGTGGGGGCGGTGACGAGCCATTGCCAAATGGGCGGATGCGCGTGGCTGACATTTACGGGGCCGGCGCAGTCATGGGCTTTACCCCGCAGGATGTGGACGCCATGAGCATGTGGCAATTCATGGCGGCGCTGGATGGGTATGCCAAGGCACATGACCCCAAGGCCAAGGGCAAGCTTAATGATGCCGAGCGAGATGAATTGTGGGAGCTGGTGAAGGCGTGATTACTTCGCGCCTTCATTTGGCTCTGACAGTCTCGTGTTCTGGGCTGGGATGGGGTAGCCGCTATAATTCATCAGTGGGATTGTTCGGCCGATAAGGTTTGCGAGTGCAAGCCTTGATCTTTCCTGAAGCACCTCAAAACGTGCCAGATATTTTGCGGCGATTTCAGGCGTGACGCCTCCAGACTTCCTAATCGCTTCAACTTCTTTTGTGTACTCTTGAAGGTTTTTAGTGGCTTCAATTATTTCGGTGGAAGCCAGAGCCCATTCTCTGGTGCCGTCGATGGAAAAATAACAATGCTCAACATGCCTTATGCGGCGGCCTGTCGCATCGGTCATATCCAGCTCAACCGATGCTTTGTTGCCATCAATGATACTTCCCACAACGTCTTTCGTTGTTGCGGCTTTGTGGGTCTCTTTGGCAACTAAAAAGCAAGCAACGATAGCCGGGTCTATTTTGTCTTGCGCATTCGCCGGCATCTGAATTGCAGACAGAGCAAGCATGCCGCCGATAAGAGCGCATCTAATCTTCAAAACAATTTCTCCCATGGAGCCATAAATGGCGACCGATGTTGAAAAGCTCGTTGTGCAGCTTTCCGCTGATATGAAGCAATATCAGCGCGAAATGAACAAGGCCATGGGCGTTACGAACCGGCAGGCCCGCGCCATTGAGGCGCGCTGGCAAAAGAGCGAGCGTAACCTGAATGCCATTGGCGGCAGCATGGCGCGAGGGCTTGTCGCGCCTCTGACCGGGGTTGCTGCCGCGCTCACCACAAAAGAGGTTCTCTCTTACGCGGATGCGTGGACGCGCACGAAGAATTCCCTCGCTGTTGCCGGGGTAACGGGCGCGCGGCAGGTTGCGGTGCTTGACAGCCTGTATGAGGTTGCGCAGCGCAATTCCGCGCCCATGGAATCCTTGGCCAATGTCTATGGCAAGGCGGCGCAGGCGCAGGATGAATTGGGCGCAAGCGCTGATGATCTTGTCAAGTTTACCGATGTTGTTGCCGTCTCGCTTAAGGTTGCGGGGACAAGTGCGCAGGAGGCTTCCGGCGCGCTATTGCAGCTCGGGCAGCTTCTGGGCAGCGCCCGTGTGCAGGCGGAGGAATTCAACTCCATCAATGAGGCTGCGCGGCCTCTGCTTGTCGCTGTTGCGCATGGCCTTGACGCTGCCGGCGGGTCTGTTTCCAAGCTTAAGCAGCTTGTCAATGATGGCGCTGTATCGAACAAGGATTTCTTCGCGGCTGCACTGAAGGGGCATGAAAAAGTTGCGGCCATGGCTGCCAACTCTGCCCAGACCATTGATCAGGGCATGACCCGTATCAATAATGCATTCACGAAATACATTGGAACGACTGATGAGGCCCTGTCTGTTTCCGAGCGTCTAACGGCGGGGCTGAATGCTCTTGCAGACAATTTCGACGGCACGGCAGACGTTGTGGTTAAGCTGGCTGCCGTCATCGCCGGGGCTCTGGTCGGGCGGGCCATTGGTGGCATGATTGCCAATTTTGGCCTTGCCACGGGTGCGGTTATCAAGCTGACAGCGGCCCTGCGCGCGGCCTCTACCATGAGCGGTGTCGCTGCCGCTATTGGCGGGGTTTCCGCAGCCGCCGGGCCTATTGGCCTGATTGTGGGTGGCACGGCAGTTGCGGCCATGGCGCTCTTTGCCAGCACGTCTGGCGAGGCGAGTGAGGGCGCAAAGATCTATGCCGATCGCCTGCGGGAGCTGGAGGCGGCCGCAAAGGCGTCTGCCGATGGGGTCAACGCCTCTGCCCAGAGTATCCAGCAAAAGAGCATCAACACGCTGATTAGCGGGCTCAAAGAGGCTGAAGGGGAGGTCAAGCGGACAGCCGGTGAGTTGTCGCGGGGTCTGGAAAGTCTGCTTGACCGGGAGTGGAGTTTGAGTCTGGTCGGGCTAAGCCAGATTGATGGGGAGACGCTGGGTAAGGTGCGTGCCCTGCATGATGCTTTCCGGGCCGGCACACTCTCTGCCGATGGCCTGCGGGAGGCGATTGCCGGGCTCGCGAATGCCAACCCGGCATTGCAGCGCATTGTGGATGGGACGCGGGGTTACGCTGCTGACGCGGTGGCCGCAGAGCGGGCAACCGCCGATTTGAACGCAGAGCTAAACGCCACGCCGGGCGGGATGTTTGTGCGTCTCAAACAACAGGCGGCACAAGCCGAGGCGGGCGTGCAAGCGGCTCGCGCGGGTGTTTCCAAGCTCATTAACGATATTGTCCAGTTTACGCCGCTGATTGGTGATGCCCAGCGGCGCGCGACCGGGCTTGTATCCGACGCAGAAATGACGGCGCTGGAAGATCTGCGCGACAAGCTGGAGGCGGGCGCAATTTCTGCCGATGAGGCGACGGCGGCCTTGCAGGCGCTGGGGCGCGCTAACCCCGGATTGGCGCGCTATATTCCAGATATGCTTGCCCTCATTGATAAAATGAGGGGGGCGACAAATGAGGCCAATGCCTTAAATGCAGCGATGTCCCGCCTTTCGGATGGCACCAAAGAGCTGGCGGACCAGCAGGCGCGAGCGCAGGAGGGGGCCAAAAAGGCCGGGCAGGATTTCATGGCGGACCTTGCCAAGCGCAACGCCATGAGCCGCCAGCAAATTGACCTCGAAAAGCAAATTGAGACAATCCGCAAAGAGGCAAAGGCCGCTGGCGCAACGCTGAGTGATGGCGACCTGCGGCGCGAGGCGGAGGCCCGGATCGCCGCTGAGAAGCGCCGATCTGCCGAAGGTAAAAAAGAGAAGAAAGAGCGGGCTGATGAATATGAGCGCGCGCGTGAATATACCCGTGCCAGCATCGCGGATATGGAGCTGGAAATATCCACGCTCGGCAAGAGCGCCTATGCGATTGAATACGCCCGCACCCGGCAGGAATTGCTGAATGCCGCCAAGGCGGCGGGCCGCAAGGAAAGCGCAGGCCTCACGCAAGAGATTGAGGAACAGGCGCGCGCATATGCGCTTGTGGCCCAGAAGCTGGATGATGCGGGGCGCATCCAGCAAGACAATCTGGATTTGCAACGCGAGTTTGGCAATCAGGCGATGACCTCAATCAGCGCCCTGATCCGGGGCACCGCCTCGTGGAATGATGTGCTTGGGGATACGCTGGATATGATGAGCCAGCTTGTCCTTAAGGCTGCATTGCTGGGTGAGGGGCCGCTTGCCGGCCTGATGGGCACCAGTGGCGGTGGGCTCATAAGCACGCTTATGGGTGGGCTGTCCGGTGGTTCCGGCGGTGGCTCCATCGGGCTCTATTCGCGGGGCGGCCCGGTACATGCGGCGACGGGCGGGCGGATTGCCGGCCCCGGCACGGGCACCTCTGACAGTATCCCGGCCATGCTCTCGAACGGGGAATATGTGGTCAAGGCTGCGGCTACCAAAAAGTATGGGGCATTGCTGGAGGCGATCAACAGCGGGGCCGTCCGGCATCTTGCCGGGGGTGGCGCTGCGGCCTCTGTGATGAGCATACCGCGCATCCCGCAGCTTACGGCACCGGGGGCATCCATGAGCATCAGTGCCCCGCTCCATATCGACGCGCGGGGCGCGAGCATGACGGCGGAACAGATGCAGGCGGCGGTTGGGCCCATGTTTGCGGAGCATACGCGGCAACTGCAAAAGGCTGTGCCGGGCTGGGTTGAAGCCCAGCGCGGGCGCACGGCAACGCAAAGGCGAACCTGATGGCGATAACCTTTCCGCGCCCCCTGCCGGATCTGCGCTATCAGCGCTCACAAATGACGCTGTCCCGGTCGCTGTCTGTCAACACGCTCGCCAGTGGCGGGGTGCAGGCGGTGGAGAGCGGGGCGGCGTTGTGGCGGCTCTCGATCCAGACAGAGCCGCTGCGCTGGTCTGGCCGGCGGGCGCTCAATGCGTGGCATGGCTCGCTTGCGGGCACGCGGCGCATCCTCGGTTATGACTGGATCGGCTCTTATCCCATCGCCTATGGCGTGGCGGCGCTGGGGCTGACCAAGGCCGGGGGCGGTGCCTGGGGCGGCACGGCAACGCTTGGGGCCGTGACCGCCACGACGCTGACCCTCTCCGGCCTGCCGGCCGGATACAAGGCCAGCGCGGGCGACCGGCTGTCATTTCCATGGGCCGGGGTGCGGGCCTATCATGAGATTACCGAGGCGGTGACGGCCTCGGCAGCGGGCGCAATGACGGTGACGGTAGAGCCTGCCGTGCGGCTCAATCCCGCCCCGGCGGCCGGGGCCGTGGTGGCGCTGGTGCGCCCGGCCTGCATCATGATGATCGTGCCCGATAGCTGGCAGTGCGACGAGAGCGGAGCTAAGGGCTCCGCCTCATTTGAGGCCGTGCAAGTGCTGGCCTGACTTATCCTGAGGTGACCCGATGCGGGCATATGATAGCGCCACGCTGGCCTTGCTCGCCAGCGGGCGGATGGTGACGCATACCCTTGTGCAATTTGATTTTGGCAGCGGCACCTATGGTTTTTGGGATGGCGCGGGGAAGCTCACCTATGGCGGGCTGACCTATATCGGGGCCGGCGCGCTGATCGGCATGGATGAGGTGACGCTGTCCGGCAGCCTCGAATCCACCGCGCTTGGCCTCACCCTTACCTCTATCGCCAATAGCGACCTGACGCCGGACACCCTCGCCAGTATTGAGGCGGAGCAATATCACCGCCGGCCGGTGACACTGCGGCGGGCCTATATCCATCCCGATACACGCGCGCTTGTCTCGGTGCAGCGGGCGTGGCGCGGGACTGTCGATCAGGTCACGCATGAGGATGCGATAGGCGGGCAGGCGGTGCTCAAGATCACCTGTGAGAGCGTGGCGCGCGATCTGACGCGCAAGGGGTGGCGGATCTATTCCGATGTCGATCAGCGTCGCATTGACCCCACAGATGGCGGGATGAAGCACGCCACGCTTGCGGGCGCGCAGCGCACATGGTGGGGGCGGTTGCCGGGGAGTACCAAAAAATGAGCCGCCCACCCGATTGGCCAGAGCGCCTTTACGATGTGATTGCCGCCTATCAGGGCGGCATATTTGTTTGGGGACAGCGCGACTGCTGGCGTCTCACCATGGATACGGTTGAGGCCGTTTCCGGCGCGCGGATCTATGCGGATCTACCCGCCTATAACAGCGCTACCGGCGCGGCGCGTCTGCTGGTGGAGCGGGGCTTTGCCGGCATTGGTGATGCGCTGGCGGCGGTGCTGCCAGAGGTGCCGCCCAGCCTCGCCCAGCGCGGCGATGTGGGTGTGATTGATGAGGATGGCGGAGAGGCGGGCGTCGTGGTGATCGGCGCTGATGTACTGGGCATGGCCCCGACCGGCCTCACGCGTACGCCGCGCGCCCGGCTTAAGCGGGCCTATCGAGTGGGATAATCTGACATGCCGTTTATTGCGCCTGCCATTGTCGGGGCGGTGGGCCTCGCCGGTACAACGGCGGGGGCCGTGCTCGGCGGCCTTATCAATGTGGGCATTGCCGGCGGGCTGGCCTTTGCCTCGTCTGCCCTGAGTGGCAAGACGGGCACAACGGCGCAGACCGGGGTGCAGACCGACCTGCGCATGGGCGGGGGCGTTGCGCGTGGCGGCTCTTTCGGGCGCGTGGGGACGGCCGGATTTCTGGCTTACTCCAATAGTTTTGCTGACAATCTCAACATGCTCGACCTCGTGCAGGTGCTCGGGGACGGGCCGCATGACGGGCTTGACGGGGTGTGGGTGGCCGGCAAGCGCCATGCCGTGACCCGCATTGGCGGCAATGCCTGGCGCACGGATTATCGCGTCGAGGGCGTGATCGGTGCAACCGGCATCTCTTATCTTACCGTGGTGCTGTGGCACGGCTATTCTGACCAGCCGGCCTCTAACGTGCTGGTCAATTACGCAAATCCTGCCGGGCGCTGGACGGCGCAGGATCGGCTTGCCGGCGTGTGTTACGCGCATGTGAGCGGGCTGTATGATGAGGAGGCATTTCCGGACGGCATCCCGCAATGCGTTTTCGATTTGCGCGGCCGCCGGCTCTACGACTGGCGCAAGGATTCCACGGCGGGCGGCTCTGGCGCGCACCGCTGGGCTGATGAAAAGACGTGGGAATTTTCGGAAAATCCCTTCGTCCAGCTCTATAATTACCAGCGCGGCACATGGCTTGGCGGTGAGCTGACCGTGGGCATGGGCGTTGCGCCCGCTGATCTCAACCTTGATGCCTACACGGCGGCCGCCAATGCCTGCGATGAGCTGGTGGCGGAGAGCGATGGCAGCACCGCGCCGCGCTATCGCTGCGGCACCTATGTTGCGGCTGATGAGGAGCACGCCGCTGTCATCCAGCGCTTTTTGGATGCGTGCGGCGGTGCGCTCTATGAGGGCGTCGGGGCTTATAGCCCGCAGGCCGGGGTGGCGCAGATTGTCACCTATCCGACCATCACCGATGGCGATCTTGTCTCCGGCCGCCCGGTGCGGTTTGCGGCCCGCCGGCCCCGTACGGAACTGACGAATGGGGTCTTTGGCTCATTCTCGGACCCGAAACAGCAATATGAGCTGATGGCCTATGCGGCCCGCACCTCGGCTGCGGCAGAGGCGGTGGACGGCGAGATTATCCGGGTGCAGGTGGATTATCCCTCCGTGCACCACGGCTTGCAGGCGCAGCGGCTTGCCCAGATGCAGTTGGGCCTTGCTCGCTTGCAGGCAACCGCCACCATCACGCTGGGCTTTTCGGCTGTTGTGCTGGAGCCGGGCGACTGGGTGCGGTGGAATAGCGCGCGCTATGGCCTGCGCACATGGATGATTGCTGGTCTGACCCAGCATGCGGACCAGACGGTGACGCTTACCCTGCGCGAGATTGGCACGGCTGCCTATGCGTGGTCCGAGGCTGATGAGGGCACGGTGAGTGCCGGCGGCGTGCCGGGCGACAAGCCGGCGCTGATTACCACGGTGCCGCTGATGAGCGTTGCCGCCACATCTCTGGTGGGCAATGACGGCAATCGCCAGCCGGCCTTGCGCGTCACATGGGCTCCTATCCTCGATGGCACTGTTGACAGCATCCAGATTGCCTACCGGATCAAGGGCGGCACCGGGGCGGCGCTGTCCGCCATAAGCACCGCGCCGAATTCTGGTGAGCTGCTGGTGACTGCCGGTGTGCAGGGCAAGACCACCTATGAGGTGCAGGGCACCATTGCCACCACGCCCAAGCGCACCACGGTATGGACCGCATGGGCAGAGGTGACCACGGGCGACCTGACAGCCACGCCCGGCGCTGGCGTCATCACGGTGGAGATGTTTGAGGGCGGCTTGCGTGAGCAGGTGGCGAGCGAGGGCCGGCAGTCTGTGGCGGCGCTGCAAGAGGCCGTGGACAATATGGCGATGGCCATCGCCAATATCGACGCGGCGGCCAAGCTCAAGGCGGACAAGGTATGGCAGGCGAGCAAAACCGAGGTGGAGCGCGTTGGCGTGCGCGTGGGAAGTGCTGAGGCGACTATAGAGCAGGTGCGCACGGTGAGCGCATCGGCCACGGCATCACTTGCGGAAGAGGTCAAGACGGTCAAGGCCACGGCAGATTTTGCGGCGGCGGCAGGCGGGCAGAATGCATCCAAGATTGATCAGGTGGAAACCGCCTTTGTGGATGCGAACAACTCTCTGGCCTCCCGGTCGGCGAACCTTGAAGCCGCTGTAGGAAAAAAGGCGGATGGCTCGCTTGTCTCCATCGCCGGCACCTATGCGACGCAAGCCGCGCTGGCGAACTTGAATGGTGCAGTTGTCCAGCAAAAGAACGAACTACAAGCGGAAATTGACGACGCGCTTGCGTCTGTATCGGTGCAGGCAATTGCCAGCGCGACCAAACCTGCTGGGGCGGTGGCCGCCTATCATATCGCGGTCAAGGCAGGCTCGGGTGCCGCTGACATGGCGCAGGGCGGCCTTATGGTCGCGGTCTATGGCACGCCCGGGAACTATACCTCCAAGCTGTTCCTGATGGCGGATGCGACATCATTCTGGAATGGCTCTGGTACGGGAGAACCGCTCGTAACTATCGGCCCTGACGGGATGTTTTTTAATCTCGCGTTGATCGCCAATGGCTCAATCACGGCTGCCAAGCTGAGTGTTGCCACACTCTCCGCCATCGCGGCCAATCTCGGCACGATCACCGCAGGCATCCTGCGATCACCCAACGGGCGGTTTGTCATCAACTTGACCGAGGGTTGGTGGGGTATCTGGAGCAACCCGGCATGAGGCAATTTATTGACTTTAGGGACGGCTATCCGCCCCGCATCCGATACACGCGGGAAGGGTATGACGCCAGCGACCTGTCTCTTGGCAATGAGGCGGTGACATTTGACAGTGAGTGGCCGGAGATCCTTACGGTATACGATGGGGCTTGGAGCGCGGGATTTACTCTGCAAGCCAATAACGGCACCATCCGTGACCGTTATCGCAACCTGCCGGCGGCGCTCCCTTACGCGCCGTTGGCCATGTCTTGGCGCCGTGCGGCCTCGGGTGTCGTCTCGTGGTATGCACAGATCAGCGGCAATAACTGGGGACTGCTGGGCAGTGATGCCGGCGGGCCGGCTTACAGGGCCGTGCCCTGCTACACGGACACGGGCCGCATCACTGTCCGTGACGCCAATGCCTATAGCGGGACAGACTATGCCTATCTGGTGCTCGCCAATACCAGACTGGCCTATGACACGCGAGAGGATAGTCCGGGTGCTGTCCAGCGGATCTTGTGCGGCAATCATCCCACGCGCGGTGCTGGCCTGTTTGTGGCGCGGCGTGGTGCTGATGTCTTGACGTGCCCGGATTATGACCTGCGCATCAATACCACGCGACCATCATTGCAAATTGCGGAATCTGGAAACTACACCGCAATCCAGAAGGTCGTTAATAAGTCGGGCACAACCCAGTATTGGGGCATGTGTGATTATGTCGATCTTGGGGAGCCGTGCCCGGATCGCCCGCCGGTGCTTGTGTCTTATTATACATCCGGTCTTAGGCCGGATGACACGTCTTATTGCCGGGTTCTGTGGCTCTCTGATACCCGGTTTATAATCTACATTGGCGAATGGCAAAACCGGGATAGTGCAATATCCGCGAATGTCCGCTGGTGGGTTCCGCGTCTGCGGCCGGGTTATATGGCTGTAGATACCGTGAGCGTTATGCGCGTGCTGGGCAGCGCCAACGGGCTGGACATAAGCGAGGCAGATGTAGATGTGCGCACCGCGCTCGCCTCTCAAAAACTCTTCGATTCCAACCGCTCCATGCTCCACATCTACCATCGCGCCGCGCCAAATGGTGTCGGCACGGGGGCTGCCTCCTACACGTCCAAGGCATCCGGCCCGCCACTGGTGATTGTCGATCATTGGTTCGCGGGCGGCAATGTCATGGCGATTGGACAAGGCGGCATTGCAGGCGGAGCGGCGGTCTACACGCTAGGGGCCGGGTCTATCGGCTGGAGCGGGTCGCCCGGTGCATTCCGCGCCAATGTTATTGATTTCTCTCAATATACGTGAGGCTCTCATGGCCGATTATTACGATACCGGCACGGTGAGCGTGCTGTCCGGTAACCGCACCGTCACGGGCACCGGCACCTCATGGGCCGGTCTGATCCGGGCGGGCGATACGCTGGAGATAGGCGGGCGGCAGATGCGGGTGGCGTCGGTGGAAAGCGCCACCAGCCTCACCCTGAAGCTGGCGGCGATTGTGGTGTTAGCATCGAGGAAGCTGCAGAAAAAGGCTTCATTGTGATGAATGAGCATGCGGGATTGAACCAGCCGTTAAAACCGGATGAAGGTTATAATCCGTTCACCGCACAAACCGATGGCAAGAAACCCTACGATACCTTGACCGGTCGTATTACCTTCTACTGTGACCATCCATGGTTTGAGAAGCTGAAATCGACTGTACCTACCGCACGTTTGCATGCAGGGCCTAAGGCATCCAATTACCCATTAAAGTTCTATTCGCCGCACGCACGCTGGGGTATTCACTCCAACTGGCGCAGTAATAAATACCTGTTGCGCTTGCAACGTGGCGAACCCAATATCTATATCAACCCAAAACTGGCAGAGCAAAAAGGTATCAAGGACGGTGATACTGTACGGCTATTTAACGCTAACGGTGATTTTTTTGCTCAAGCTAAGTTCTATCCGAGCATTCCAACAGATTCAATTATGATGGAGCACGGCTGGGAGCCACATCAATATATTAAGCGCAGAAATATGAATGTTTCCCACGCTATATTCTTGCAACCACTGGAGTTGGTGGGTAACTGGGGACACCTGAAGTTTGTTTACTGTGGCTGGAACGCCAACCAGCATATTCATGAATCAAGTTACGATATTGAACTGGCTAAGCCTGAAGACATTAACGACCCACGTGCCGTTTAAGAGGAAATTATTATGACTGTTAAGCGCCAGCTCAGTATGGTTTTAGATTTAAACAAATGCATTGGCTGCCAAACTTGTACAGCTGCTTGTAAGTTGATGTGGACGAACCGTAACGGCCGTGAGCATATGTATTGGAATAACGTGGAGACTCAGCCTGGTAAAGGCTACCCACGTGATTATGAAAAAATGGGCGGTGGTTTTGATGCCGAAGGCGCACTGCGTTTAGGTAAACAGCCGAGTATGGAGGACTATGGTATTCCATGGGAGTACAACTATGAAGAAGCCTTAATGACCGGTACCGATCCCTGGCTGCGTCCTCATGTTAAGCCAACTTGGGGTGCCAACTGGGATGAAGATGAAGGTTTAGGCGACTACCCAAACAGTTATTACTTTTACCTACCACGCTTGTGTAATCACTGTGCTAACCCCGCGTGTTTAGCGGCTTGTACTCGTAATGCAATTTACAAGCGCCAAGAAGATGGCATTGTACTGGTTGACCAAGAGCGTTGCCGTGGTTATCGCTATTGCGTTAATGCCTGTCCGTACAAAAAAATCTACTTCAATGAAGAAATTTCTAAGTCAGAAAAGTGCATTTTCTGCTACCCACGTATTGAAAAAGGTTTACCAACAGCGTGTGCGCAACAATGTGTTGGGCGTATTCGTTGGATTGGCTACCGTGATGACGAAGCCGGCCCCATTCATTTGCTGGTAGAGAAGTATAAAGTTGCTTTACCTCTGCATGCGGAGTGGGGCACTGAACCGAACGTATTTTATATCCCGCCGACCTCACCGCCAAAGTTTGGGCCTAATGGTGAAGAATTGGATGAGCCACGTATTCCGTTGGCTTACCTTGAAAGCCTATTTGGTTCTCGCGTCAGCGAAGTTTTCGATACCTTAGCGCAAGCCCGTCAAGATAAAGCCGATGGTAAAGACAGCGAACTGATGGATACCTTGATCGGTTTTAAACATTCTGAAATGTTCAAGTTGAGCTAAGGTTAGGGTAAATATATGAGCGGATCCGCAAAGTCGCCAAGTTGCCAGAATGAGGTTGAATGTGCGCAAGCACGTGAAACGATTTACCGTTTAGCTGCGGTTGCTTTGGGTTACCCGCTCGAAGAAACCTTAACTGCACTGCAAGAGGGTCGCTTACAAGCAGTATTTAGCGATGCTTGGCAAACCCTAGGCGATGAACCTTGGCCGGAGCTTGAGATCAGCGCCAGCCTGCATGCTTTAGAAGTGGGTTATATGGGGACTTTTATCCACGGTAAGCGTGGTAAACCACGCGTATCTTTAGTGGCTAGCGCGCACTCTGATCTTATTGGCGGGCTAACGCCAGGTGCTTTTTTACTCAATGTACAAGCTTTTTACAGCCACTTCGGCTTAAAAGCGGCAATTGAGGATGAAGGCCACCAAGATGAACCGGATCACTTAGTTGCAATGTTGGAATTTTGTGCACTGCTTTGCTATCTGGAAAGACAAGCGCTTGAACAGGATAAAGATTCAGCGCCTTATCGCCGTGCACAACGGGATTTTTTAATGCGTTACCTTATACCCTTACTGCAAACTATACGCAGCGCTTACGAAAAAGAGAGCAAGCTTGGTTTAGATCCGAATCTCGAACACTTGTTAAAGGTACTACCTGGCTGGGCTTCTAGCCAACAGCTCTCCTTGGAGAAATTCGTCGGTGCTTATTCAAAAGAAGCAACAATAATAGCTTCATCAGAATCAGCCAATCAATCCATGTGGGATTGACTGCGCCCTATTTAAGCGAGGAATCATGCCATGAACCTGCGTTATTTTTTAAAAGGCTCCCTTACACTTGCACTTGCGCTATTAACGGCAAGTGCCTGGGCTGAACATGATGAGCTTAATCCTAATATTCTCGAGATAAAGCCTGGTGATACGGTTAAGGTCTCACGTATCCCCGATAGTATTTTTTTACGCACTCAAAACGACCCTGATGACATTATCTGGGATCGTATACCTACCTACCGCAGTCAATTACTCGCAGCACCACCAGTGCATCAGTCAGTTAATTTACGTTTTGAAGAAGGTGCTACTCGCGGTAAACATATTTACTTTCAGGTTGCACGTACCAGTGAGCGTTTTTATATTCGTATGCGCTGGAAAGATGTCACTGAAGACCGTACCAATACTGTCGATGATTTCAGTGATGGAGTTGCTGTGCAGTATGCCCTTAAGGATGATGACACCTCATATATGATGGGCTCAGGAACTGATAAACTAGTGAATATTTGGTACTGGTCCGCCGACCAAGATAAAGTTGAAAACTTAGGTGCCGGTGGTTTTGGTAGTACCACTCTTTTAGAGCAGCAAACAGTAACTGGTTCTAGTCGCTATGTGCCTAAGCAAATCGCTTTAGATAATGAATGGTATGTGGTGATGTCACGCTCGTTTAAAACCAGTGACAAATACGATGTTAACTTTGATCGCAAAGCGGTACCCATGGCCTTTGCTGTATGGCAAGGTAGCGATAAAGAACGTGATGGTAATAAACGTATAACCCATACTTGGATTATGTTAGACAACAGTCTTGACAGTAAACCATCGAAATAAGGACACAACCATGTCGGTTTCCCATTTCCCTTCACGCGATCCTTTGGCTTTAATGCCAGAAGATTGTGGCCGGGGACATGCTTGCCAATTTTGCCCAGAAGATGATCATTGTACGCTGGAAAAAGGTCAGCACGAAAAACGTTTAATTGAATCCCGTTTAGCCGACATAGGTCAGATTATTATGGTCATGGCCAACAAGGGGGGAGTGGGTAAAAGTACTGTATCTGCTAATCTTGCAGCTGGTTTAGCCGCTGAAGGTTATCGCGTCGGTGTTGCCGATGCTGATATTCATGGTCCGAACCAAAGCCGATTTTTTGGTTTTGTTGGCGAGCAAATACGCCTAAGTAAAAAAGGCTTACCACCTAAAGCTTTTACCTTTACTGGACTTAAATACCCGGTACTGGTTGGTTCATTAGCTTTTATGATGGAACGTGACGATACGCCAATCGTATGGCGTGATGCCTATAAACATGACTTTATGCATCACCTCATTGGCTCATTTGATTGGGGGCCGCTGGATTATCTCGTAATTGATATGCCACCTGGCACCGGTAATGAACTGATTACTTTGGCAGATATGTTGGAAGGGTATGATGTGGCTGCTCTGTTAGCTACAACACCGCAAGAAGTTGCTCTTATGGACAGTATAAAAGCAGTCCGTTTTTGCCAAGAGCGTAGTTTACCCTTGATTGGTGTAGTAGAGAATATGGCAGGGGTGACCTGCCCGCATTGTGAAGGGCATTTCCATGTCTTTCCGCGCGCGCACTTGGCAGATGCCTTGGCTTCCGCAGGTGTTGAGTCTGTCGCTCAAATTCCATTATCACTGGCGTTATCAACCGCTTCAGATCGCGGTGTACCAGCTATTCTTGCTGATCAAAATAGCCCTGAAGCACTGGCTTTTGCGCCCATGGTTCAATCCTGTATTAAACATACCCAAGCTGTTTTTGCAGAAGCCGCGAAACAATCTTTGCACGATTTTACTCAAGCTAGTGTCCCCATGTCTGAGATTGAGCTGGCACTCAGTCAGGTACCTGCAGATCAACAAGATGCTTTACGCGAGCAGTTAGAAAGCTTGCTTGGTATATCGACGCCCCCAGCATCATAAAACAGTAAGAATGATTGCATCTCCATAAAGCCTTTTTATTGACCTCTTACTTGAGAATGTTGCTATGAGTGAAACACCTTCCTCCAGCCGTCGCAAATTTTTTAGCAAACTGCTGTCTACCGACAGCAATGCACCCAATCGTGCAGCTTGGCATCGAGTACCTGAGCTGAATGCCGGTGACGGCGATGTGTTGTGGTCAGGCTTAGTAGTCGATAACACTGTCATGGTGGTTGGTGATGAAGGCATGGTACTGCGCTATAACGGCGAAACCGATAGCAATGGCCGCTTATGGCAACCCATGCAGGTGCCAACGCAGTTACCTTTGCATGGTATTTGGGGGCTGACCGAAGACAATATCTTTGCTGTGGGTTGGATGGGTTCTCTTTTACATTACGATGGCGTGCAGTGGACCAGTTTGCGCGGTGGAGTGATTGATAAGCGCACTGAGCGCTTTGCTGCGTGTGAGGAAAACACGCCGCTATTTGCCATTGATGGGAATTCCCAGGGGCAGGCTTGGGTAGTCGGTGATGATGGCATAATTCTGCATTTTGATGGGCAGAATTGGCAACGTGAAGCCAGCGCTACGGACATCAATCTACGTGCGGTACTTTGCGCCCCAAACAATAAAGTTTATGCCGCTGGTGCTGAAGGCACTGTTTTAATGCGCAATGCAGAAGGTCAGTGGGCAAGCTTAGATTGCCCACTGAGTTCAGGTTTTCACGCATTATTAGTGATGAATGATGGCAGCTTATTATTGGGCGGTGGTCGTTACTTTGTCGATAAAGGAGGGTTTCGTGGCGAACTGGTCCTTTATAAAGATGGGGTATTTAAAGCATTAAACTTTAATGAAGAAATGCCGCGTTTACGTGCTTTAAAAACTTATAAAGGTGGCGTACTGATTGTTGGTGATCAGGGCCATCTATATTACTTAAATAACTGGCGTATCGATAAACTTGAAAGTAACAGTCGCCATGACCTGATGGATATTATTGTATTACCCACAGGCGAGGCGCTGGTGGTTGGCGACTTTGTAACGATTATGACCGCCGCCGATGATTTTACCCTTGCGTTGGCACCGCCACCGCAAGCAGCTGAGAAAAGCCCTTGGGAAATCATGTTATCGCCGAGTAAAAAGCAGCTTTGGCATGTTACTGAAGGCTGCGATGGTGTTTGTTACGCTAGCGGCGAAGCAGGTACGGTACTGCGCTTGCAGAATGATACTTGGCAACAGTTACCTGCGCCCAGCGACTTAGCAGTGCATTGCCTCTGGGACAGCGGCAGTGGCTTGTTTGCGGCAGGACAGTTGGGGCGTATTTATCGCTTTGATGGCAAGCAATGGTCACTACACTTTGATTTACACCTAGATATCACTGTTCTGGCAATGTGGGGTAGCAGCCCAAGTTCAATCTATGCAGTAGGTGATGAAGGTTTAGTTTTACATTTTAATGGCCTACGTTGGCAGCGTATGCCCAGTGGCACCAAATCAGCGTTGTATAGCCTTTGGGCCTGGGATAATGAACGCATGCTGGCACCGGGTGATTTTGGCCTAATGCTGCGCTATAACGGTACAGAATGGGCAGAATTTAACGTGGGTAGCGAACACTTTCTCTATGGTGTTTGGGGCGACAGCCTAAGTAACATTTATGCTGTGGGCTTATCTGGCACCTTAGCCCATTTTAATGGTCAACGCTGGCAGCAAATGGCTACTCGTTTACGTGCAGACCTGTTGGCTATTTCGGGCTCTGAACAAGCCGGGGTGTTTATTACAGGTACACACGGCAGTGTGTTGCGTCTCCAAGATGACCAATGGCTACCAGAGGAAAGTGGTACAGACGTAGGGCTACGCTCTGTGTGCGCAACTCAAGCAGGCGTTGTTTATGCAGTAGGCGATCGCGGTACCATCATCCGCCGCGCCTAATTATCACTAGTAAATAAGCGTTCACACTGCGCAATGTATGTGTGTACGCTCACCTCTAAATATCCTTAACTCTTCTTCACACCACTCCTTGTAACAATTAATCACAAAGCTGCTCTATATGCAGCTGTTTATCTGCGTACAACTCTTCTTTTCACGTCCCTCCTTATAGGCAAGTCAGCCTATTTGTCCATGGTTGCTTGATCCAATTAAATCAACCAACTGGCCTTGAATCCGCTTAAACCCTATAAAACAGCTTTTTTATTGAATAAATTTTACTATTAAACCCTGTGGAGAACCGCGAGTAAGCTGGGTTGATAAGCAGTGGTTAAGTCTGTGGGTAACCCTGTCTGTGGATAACTAGCTCTCTTACCCACAAGCTTAAAGGCCTTATCCTATAGCCTTAAGAGTACTTCTCAACAGCCTTAAATTGTCTTCAAGTTGTTGTTTTTAAAGAACATTATAGTGTTATCAACAAAATACTGGCTGACTAGTAATAGCAATAATAATAAGCTTTATATCTTTATACTTAATTTATAATTGTTTACTTGCGTATTCACCTTCAAGTAAAAGCACTGTGATGAAACGCTTATGCAAAGCAGCGCAAAAATCTATACTATTGCTGACCTAGAGCTCGCTAATGGCCAACCGAATAGGTCTATACGCAAATGCAATGTGGTTGAATCCACTTATGCATCGATGAGTTCATCCGTTTTTATATAAAATCCTGAGGTGTCTGGTGGATTATCCTTCCCGTTTTGCTGTGATCGTAATTGGTGGTGGCCACGCCGGTTCTGAAGCCGCGCTAGCTTCAGCACGGATGGGTGTGAAAACTTTATTACTGACGCACAACATCGAAACACTCGGGCAAATGAGCTGTAATCCAGCCATTGGAGGCATTGGGAAAAGCCATTTGGTCAGAGAAATTGATGCATTGGGCGGCGCAATGGCTACTGCAGCTGACCTCAGCGGTATCCAATTTAGAATTTTAAACAGTCGTAAAGGCCCTGCGGTGCGAGCTACGCGAGCACAAGCTGACCGCGTTCTTTATAAAGCTGCAATTCGAGAAGTGTTAGAGCACCAACCTAATCTGTGGATTTTTCAACAAGCGGTTGAAGATTTAATAGTTGAGAATGAGCATGTACGTGGTGCTGTAACGCAAATGGGCTTGCGTTTCTTTGCTGATAACGTCGTGTTAACAACTGGAACCTTTCTGGGCGGTTTGATTCATATTGGTTTACAAAACTACTCAGGCGGTCGTGCCGGTGATCCACCTGCTAATGCCTTAGCGCAACGCATGCGCGAATTGCCTTTACGCATTGATCGCTTAAAAACTGGTACGCCGCCGCGTATTGATGCGCGTTCAGTTGATTTTTCGGTGATGACAGAACAACCCGGTGATACACCATTACCAGTGATGTCATTTTTAGGTCGTCGCGAACAGCACCCTGAGCAAGTCAGTTGCTGGATTACCCATACCAACAGCAAAACCCATGACATCATTGCTAGAAATCTTGACCGCTCACCGATGTATGCTGGTGTTATTGAAGGGGTTGGACCACGTTACTGCCCATCCATTGAAGATAAGATTCACCGTTTTGCTGACAAAGACAGCCATCAGATCTTTCTAGAACCTGAAGGTTTAAAAACCAATGAGCTGTACCCCAATGGTATTTCTACATCCTTGCCATTTGACGTGCAGCTGGATCTGGTGCACTCGATACGCGGTATGGAAAATGCGCATATTATTCGCCCAGGTTATGCCATCGAGTACGATTACTTTGATCCGCGCGATTTGAAATACAGTTTAGAAACCAAAGTAATTCACGGTTTGTTTTTTGCTGGGCAAATTAACGGCACAACCGGTTACGAAGAAGCCGGTGTACAAGGTTTATTAGCCGGAAGTAACGCAGCCTTACGCTCACAAGGCAAAGACAGTTGGCATCCTCGTCGCGATGAAGCGTATTTGGGTGTATTGATTGATGATCTAATCACCTTAGGTGCACAAGAACCCTATCGCATGTTCACTTCACGCGCCGAATACCGTTTGATTCTGCGGGAAGACAATGCCGATATGCGCTTAACTGAAAAAGGTCGCGAAATTGGTTTAATTGATGATCATCGTTGGTCGATATTTGAAGCTAAACGCGAAGCTATTGCTCAAGAAGAACAACGCCTAAAAGATACTTGGGTACGACCAGGCACGCCATTAGGTGAAGCGGTGATGGCAAAATTTAATACGCCACTCACTCATGAGTACAATTTGTTAAATTTACTTGCGCGTCCAGAAATCAATTACCTTGATTTAGTTGCGGTGACCGGTGGTGGTATTATTGACGAACAAATAGCTGAGCAGTTGGAAATCAAAACTAAATATGCAGGCTATCTTGATCGTCAACTGGACGATATAGCAAAGCTGCGAGCTAGCGAAGCGGTGAAGCTGCCATTGGATATTGATTACACGATGATTTCTGGGTTATCCAAAGAAATTCAGCAAAAACTTATGGCCAGCCGCCCTGAAACCTTAGGTCAGGCCTCACGTATCCCTGGGGTTACTCAAGCCGCCGTTTCTTTGTTGATGGTGCATTTGAAAAAGCGCAAAGCCACTCAGTCGTTGGAGCAACCAGATTCATGAGCGTCAGTACACAGCATGCGCAAGAGTTAATTGACGGTGCGCAGCAACTTGGTGTGATTTTAACTGAGCAGCAGCAAAAACAATTACTGCAGTATTTAAGTTTATTGATTAAGTGGAATAAAGCTTACAACTTAACCGCTGTGCGTAATCCTGACGAAATGGTCTCGCGGCATTTGCTCGACAGCCTTAGTGTTGTTCAGTACGTCGAACAATATGGCAACGATTGGTTGGATGTTGGTAGCGGTGGCGGTATGCCGGGGGTACCGTTAGCGATTATTTTCCCACAACGAAAATTCACTCTGCTGGATTCAAACGGTAAAAAAACGCGCTTTTTAACTCAGGTTAAATTGGAGTTAAAGCTGGATAACCTTGAAGTTATCCACAATCGTGTCGAAGCCTTTACCCCCGAACGTGCATTCTCTGGCATTATCTCGCGGGCATTCAGTTCGTTGGAAGATTTTACTAATTGGACACGTCATCTTGGCGACGCAAACAGCTATTGGTTGGCGATGAAAGGCGTGCATCCAGATGATGAGTTGCAGGCATTGCCAGAGGATTTTCGTCTCGACAGTTGTCAGGTTCTTAAAGTGCCCGGTTGCCAAGGGCAGCGGCATTTATTGATTTTGCAACGTCAGTAATAACTTAGGAGATAATATGGGCAAGGTCTTGGCAATTGCCAATCAGAAGGGCGGTGTCGGTAAAACCACGACCTGTATTAATTTGGCAGCCTCCTTAGTCGCCACACGCCGTCATGTGTTGTTGATTGATCTTGATCCACAAGGCAATGCCACCATGGGCAGTGGTATTGATAAACACAGTTTGCAATACTCAGTGCTGGATGTATTGACTGGGCAGGCTGATCTTATTGATGTAATGCAGTTCTCTGAGCATGGTGGTTATCAGTTATTACCGTCCAACCGCGATTTAACTGCTGCTGAAGTGGTGTTACTCGATTTACCCAATAAAGAACATCGGCTATTGGATGCCTTACAACCGGTACGCGGTAATTATGATTATATTTTGATTGATTGCCCTCCATCTTTGAGCATGCTCACGATCAATGCCTTAGTGGCAGCGGATGGCGTGATGATCCCTATGCAGTGTGAGTATTTTGCCTTGGAAGGGTTAACTGACTTGATTGGCAGTATCCAGCGCATTGCAGCAGAGCTCAATCCAGCGTTGGAAATAGAAGGTATTTTACGAACCATGTATGATCCGCGTTTAAGTTTAGCCAATGATGTCTCGTTGCAGCTCAAACAGCATTTTGGTGACAAGCTGTATGACACAGTTATTCCACGTAATGTGCGTTTAGCAGAAGCGCCCAGTCACGGTCTGCCGGTCTTGGCATATGACAAACAGTCACGTGGTGCATTAGCTTATTTAGCGTTAGCGGGCGAATTATCACGCCGCCAGCGCGCCAGTCAGCGTGCTGCAACACGCACATAAGGAATCACATATGGCGGTTAAAAAACGTGGTCTCGGACGAGGACTTGATGCTTTACTGAGTAGTGCAACGGCCAATACCTTACAAGAGCAGGCCACAAAAGTGGCTGCCAACGAGTTACAGCACTTGAGTTTAGAGTGTATTCAGCGTGGTAAATACCAACCACGTGGTGATATGGATCAGACCAGTCTCGAAGAACTTGCGCAATCGATCAAAGCGCAAGGCGTTATGCAGCCGATAGTGGTTCGCCTGATTGCTAAAAACACATATGAAATTATTGCGGGTGAACGTCGTTGGCGCGCAGCAAAACTTGCGGGTTTAACAACCATCCCTGCTTTAGTGCGTGATGTGAGTGATCAAGCCGCGATTGCTATGGCGCTGATTGAAAATATTCAGCGCGAAGATTTAAGTCCTGTAGAAGAAGCAGAGGCTTTGCAACGCTTGCAAAAAGAGTTTGAGTTGACCCAACAAGAAGTTGCTAATGCTGTAGGCAAGTCGCGGGCCACCATTGCCAATTTGTTACGATTGATTGGCTTGCCCGATGAGATTAAAACATTGTTGGCACATGGTGATTTAGAAATGGGCCATGCGCGAGCTTTGTTAGGTTTACCAGCGGATAAACAAGTTGAAGCGGCGCGACATGTTGTCGCAAAAGCGTTAACGGTTCGACAAACTGAAGCTTTGGTTCGTAACATGCTGAGTGACAAACCTGAACCAGAAAAAGCGATGATTGATCCTGATGTAAAACGCCTAGAGAAAAAGCTGGCCGAGCGTTTAGGTACGCAAGTACAAATTAAACATGGCCAAAAAGGCAAGGGACAATTAGTCATCCGTTATGGAACTTTAGAAGAGTTGCAAGGCGTTTTAGCGCATATACGCTAAGTAAATTATAGCTATTGGTCGTAAAAGTAGATATGACGGTTGAATGAGCGGCGTTAGCCCCCTATACTCCTCTCGCAATTTTGTAGCTATTCATTTCAGTAGATAAGAATAGCGAAGGAACTAGGCACATACAGTGGCATATCGAAATAAAGTTGCTTTTCATCAACAGCCAATGTTTCGCGTTATTGTATTACAAGCGTTGATGAGTGTTCTGGTCGGATTGTTTTTTGGATTAATACAGGGACGGACAGCAGCCTATTCAGCGTTGCTTGGTGGGCTGACAGCTTTAATACCGAACGTGTATTTTACATACAAAGCATTTCAATATTTTGGTGCACGTTCAATAGCAGCCATAGTTAAGTCTTTTTGGGCTGGGCATGCGGGAAAATTGATTCTTACAGCAGTGCTTTTTGCAGTGTTGTTTCTGGGAGTGAAACCATTGAACGTATTTTCATTGTTCGTTGGTTATATTATAGTGCAGATGACCTCTGCCGTAGGATCACTTCTGTTGACTGAAAGCTTTCTAAAACGTTGAGCGGTTGAGGCATTTATGGCACAAGACTCTGTTGGATATATTCAGCACCACCTACAAAACCTGACCTATGGTAGGTTGGATGGTACTTGGCAGTTTGCACAAACTGCAGAAGAAGCCAGTGAAATGGGCTTTATGGCCATTCATGTGGACACTATGTTCATGTCATTACTGATGGGTTTTATATTCCTGTATTTATTCCGACGTGTGGCCATTAAAGCCAATGACGGTGTACCGACTGGATTGCAAGGCTTTGTTGAAGTGATTGTTGAGTTTGTCCAAAATATGGTTCGCGACACCTTCTATGGTCGTAGTGCTCTGATTGCACCATTAGCATTGACCGTTTTTATGTGGATCTTGCTAATGAATAGCTTAAAATGGATTCCAATTGATGTGATTCCAAGTTTAGCTGCAGCAGTGGGTATACCCTATTTTAAATACGTACCTACCGCTGATCCAAACGCTACGTTCGGTATTTCTATTGGTGTGTTTTTCTTAATTGTGTTCTACAGCATTAAGATTAAAGGCGCTGGTGGTTATATTAAAGAACTGTCGTTTACCCCTTTTAAACACTGGTCGCTGATCCCATTTAACTTGTTCCTTGAGTTGTTGGGTCTGTTTACTAAACCACTAAGCCTTGCTTTGCGTCTGTTTGGTAATATGTACGCTGGTGAGGTGGTGTTTATCCTAATTGCGCTGCTGCCGTTTTACGTACAGTGGGCGCTTTATGGGCCATGGGCAATCTTCCATATTCTGGTGATCCCGTTACAGGCCTTCATCTTTATGGTGCTGACCATCGTTTACCTGAGCTCAGCCCACGAAGAAAGCCATTGACGCGAAAGCGGGCGTTAACTTAAAACTTTAACTGTAAACTTGAAAACTTAAAACTCTAGGAGTAACTATGGAAATCGTAATTATCGCTGCCGCTATCATCCTTGGTATGGGCGCATTAGCAACAGGTCTGGGCTTTGCAATTTTGGGTGGAAAACTGCTCGAATCAACAGCACGTCAACCTGAGTTGGCACCACAATTACAAACTAAAACCTTTATCATGGCTGGTTTGCTTGATGCTGTTCCAATGATTGGTGTTGGTATGGCAATGTACCTGATTTTCGTTGTAGCTCCAGGTATGGCAGGCTGATCTAGCGATTTCATCGCGTAGTGAAGTATTTTGCTACGCGAAGTTATCTTTCAGATAAACAACGAAATAGCATGAGGTAGATCAGTGAATATTAATTTGACGCTAATTGGTCAATTGATTGCCTTCGCTATTTTTGTCTGGTTTTGCATGAAGTTCGTATGGCCACCAATTACGAATGCCATGGATTCACGCCAGAAGAAAATTGCTGAAGGTTTAGATGCAGCAGGACGCGCTGAGCGCGACCTAAAGCTTGCTCAAGAAAAAGCAGCACAAATGTTGCGTGACACGAAGAAAACTGCAGCAGAGATGCTTGAGAAAGCGAATAAAACTGCAAGTGAAATCGTTGAAGAAGCTAAGCAAAATGCGCGCACCGAAGGTGAGCGTTTGATTGCGAATGCTAAAACAGAGATTGACCTTGAAGTGAATCGCGTAAAAGAAGATCTTCGTGCACAAGTTTCAGTATTAGCGGTTGCGGGTGCGGAAAAAATCCTCGGTTCGTCCGTTGATGCAAGCGCTCACAATAAACTGGTCGAACAATTGACCACACAACTTTAAGCGAGGCAAGCGATGCTAAATATCAATACGCTTGCTCGACCTTACGCTAAAGCAGCGCATGAATTTGCTTCAGTTGCAGGTCAAGTTGACGCTTGGTCTGCGATGTTGGCATTAACTGCTGCTGCGGTAACAGAGCCAGTCATTATCAAAGAGCTTGGTGATCCTAAGCTGACTCGAGATGGCAAGGTCGCGTTTTTAAAGAAACTGTGTGAAGGCAATATCGACGAAACATTCGGCAACTTTCTTCGTGTTCTTGGCGAGAATGGCCGTTTAACTTTACTTCCTATGGTAAGTGAGCTGTTTGAGGCTGTTAGAGCTGAAGCAGAGCGTACCGTGGAGGTAGAAGTACAGTCCGCTTTTGAACTTAGCGCAGAACAACTCCAAACACTGGCTGCCGCCTTATCTAAGCGGCTTGATCGTACCGTTCAACCCAAAGCGATTGTTAATCCCGCTTTAATTGGCGGTTTGCACATTCGTGCTGGTGACTTAGTTATTGACGGATCGGTCCGCGGCAAACTGAATAAGTTAGCCGAAGCGTTGAAATCCTGATTTGAGGGGCATGGCATGCAGCAACTGAATCCTTCCGAGATTAGCGAGATCATTAAGCAGCGTATAGCTAAGCTTGATGTATCTGCGCAAGCCCGTAATGAAGGCACAATCGTCAGCTTGTCTGACGGTATCGTACGTATCCACGGCTTAGCCGATGTAATGTACGGTGAAATGATTGAATTCCCAGGTGGCATTTTTGGTATGGCACTCAACTTGGAGCGTGACTCCGTTGGTGCGGTAATTCTGGGTAGCTTCTTCGGTTTGACCGAAGGCATGAGCGCCAAGTGCACAGGACGTATCCTTGAAGTTCCGGTTGGTCCAGAACTGCTAGGTCGCGTGGTTGACGCACTGGGTAATCCGATTGATGGTAAAGGCCCTGTCAACGCTAAATTAACTGATGCAATTGAGAAAGTTGCACCGGGTGTGATTTGGCGTAAGTCGGTCGATGAGCCTGTGCAAACAGGTTATAAGTCGGTCGATGCAATGATTCCTGTTGGTCGTGGCCAGCGTGAGTTGATTATTGGTGACCGTCAGATTGGTAAAACTGCTCTGGCTATTGACGCCATCATTAACCAAAAAGACAGCGGTATTAAGTGCGTTTACGTCGCCATTGGTCAAAAGCAATCAACGATTGCTAACGTGGTGCGTAAGCTTGAAGAAATGGGTGCACTGAGCAACACGATTATCGTTGCTGCCAGCGCATCTGAATCTGCTGCACTGCAATACTTAGCACCCTATGCGGGTTGCACCATGGGTGAGTACTTCCGTGATCGCGGTGAAGATGCGTTAATCGTTTACGATGACCTATCTAAGCAAGCGGTTGCTTACCGTCAAATTTCCCTATTGTTACGTCGTCCACCAGGTCGTGAAGCATACCCAGGTGACGTGTTCTACCTCCACAGTCGTTTATTGGAGCGTGCATCACGTGTATCTGAAGAGTATGTTGAAGCATTCACTAAGGGTGAAGTGAAAGGCAAAACCGGTTCTTTAACTGCGTTGCCAATCATTGAAACTCAAGCCGGTGACGTTTCAGCATTCGTACCAACCAACGTAATTTCTATTACTGATGGTCAGATTTTCCTTGAGTCATCTATGTTTAACTCAGGTATCCGTCCAGCTGTAAACGCAGGTATTTCGGTATCGCGTGTTGGTGGTGCTGCTCAGACTAAGATTATTAAGAAGCTTTCTGGTGGTATTCGTACTGCGCTGGCTCAGTACCGCGAACTTGCGGCCTTTGCTCAGTTTGCTTCTGACTTAGATGAAGCAACGCGTAAGCAGCTTGAGCACGGTGAGCGTGTGACAGAGCTGATGAAGCAAAAACAGTACGCACCAATGTCTATCGCCGATATGTCTGTGTCTTTGTATGCCGCTGAGCGTGGCTACTTGGCTGATGTAGAAGTTAATAAAGTGGGTGCTTTTGAGGCAGCCTTGTTAGCCTTCTTCAAACGTGACTACGCTGACTTAATGGCGAAAATCAATGAGAAGGGTGACTTTAATAACGATATCGATGCTTCTATTAAAGAAGGCGTCGAGAAGTTTAAGGCCACTCAGAGCTGGTAAGCCGCAGCGGGGGGTGTTAAAACTCCCGCTTGCTTAACCTGAAGGGTGTCAAATGGCAGGCGCAAAAGAGATTCGCACTAAAATTGCGAGCATCAAAAGTACGCAAAAGATCACCAGTGCCATGGAGAAGGTTGCGGTCAGTAAAATGCGCAGAGCACAACAGCGCATGGTTACTGGTCGTCCTTATGCAGAGCGAATTCGTCAGGTCATTGGCCACTTAGCTGAAGCCAATGCCGAGTATAAGCATGCATTCATGGTCGAACGCCCAGTCAAGCGCGTAGGTTATATCCTTGTGTCGACTGATCGTGGTCTATGCGGCGGTCTGAACTTTAACCTGTTCAAGGCCCTGTTTAAGAACATGCAAGAAACTCAAACCAATGACGTTCAAGCAGAATTCTGCGTGATCGGCAAGAAAGGCGTGAGTTTTTTTAAGGGCCAAGGGTGCAAAATCGTTGCAGCAACTACCGATCTGGGTGAGCAACCAACGATTAATGACTTAATTGGCAGCATTAAAATTATGTTGGATGCCTTCACTGAAGGCCGTCTCGATCGTTTGTACTTAGTATCCAATAAATTTGTGAATACTATGACTCAGAAACCAACAGTAGAGCAGTTAGTGCCACTGTCGGTTGATGGCGAAGGATTGGATAGCGGCGGTGTCGGTTCTTGGGATTATATTTATGAACCCGGTGCCCAGCAGTTGCTGGACTCACTGATTGTTCGTTATATCGAATCTCAGGTCTACCAAGCGGTTGTTGAGAATACAGCATGCGAACAAGCAGCTCGAATGATTGCGATGAAAAATGCGACAGATAACGCTGGCGATATTATTGATAACCTGCAATTGGTTTACAATAAGGCTCGTCAAGCAGCAATCACTCAAGAAATTTCAGAAATCGTCGGCGGCGCTGCCGCGGTTTAAGAACGGTTCAAATATTCAGAGGAACCAGATATGAGTAGCGGACGTATCGTTCAAATTATCGGCGCCGTCATCGACGTGGAATTTCCACGCGAACAGGTCCCGAACATTTATGACGCACTGTTAGTACAGGGCGTTGAAACTACACTAGAAGTTCAACAGCAGTTGGGCGACGGTGTAGTACGTACTATTGCCATGGGTTCGACCGAAGGTCTAAAACGTGGTCTAGAAGTGGTTAACTCAGGTGGTCCAATTACTGTACCTGTGGGCGTTAAAACCCTCGGTCGTATCATGGACGTTTTGGGTAACCCAATCGACGAAGCTGGTCCAATTGGCGAAGAAGAGCGTTGGGGTATTCACCGCGCTGCACCTTCTTATGCAGAACAAGCGGGCGGCAACGAAGTTTTAGAAACAGGTATTAAGGTTATTGACCTTATTTGCCCGTTCTCTAAAGGTGGTAAAGTTGGTCTGTTCGGTGGTGCCGGTGTTGGTAAAACCGTAAACATGATGGAGCTGATCCGTAACATTGCTATCGAGCACAGTGGTTACTCAGTATTCGCTGGTGTTGGTGAGCGTACTCGTGAAGGTAACGACTTTTATCACGAGATGAAAGACTCCAACGTTCTCGATAAAGTAGCGCTGGTTTACGGTCAAATGAACGAGCCACCAGGTAACCGTTTACGCGTTGCTTTGACGGGTTTGACCATGGCTGAAAAATTCCGTGACGAAGGCCGTGACGTACTGTTGTTTATTGACAACATTTACCGTTACACCTTGGCCGGTACTGAAGTATCTGCACTGTTAGGCCGTATGCCTTCAGCGGTAGGTTACCAGCCAACATTGGCTGAAGAAATGGGTGTTCTGCAAGAGCGTATTACCTCGACTAAGTCAGGCTCTATTACTTCAATTCAAGCTGTTTACGTACCTGCGGATGACTTAACTGACCCATCTCCAGCCACTACGTTTGCGCACTTGGATGCCACCGTTGTTCTGTCGCGTGACATTGCATCTTTGGGTATTTACCCGGCAATTGACCCATTGGATTCAAGCTCACGTCAGCTTGATGCCTCCATCATTGGTCAAGAGCATTATGACTGTGCACGTGGTGTTCAGTATGTTTTGCAACGTTACACTGAACTAAAAGATATTATTGCGATTCTAGGTATGGACGAGCTGTCTGAAGAAGATAAGCAGTTAGTAACTCGTGCGCGTAAAATTCAACGCTTCCTGTCTCAGCCATTCTTCGTGGCCGAGGTCTTTACAGGTTCGCCGGGTAAATACGTATCGCTGAAAGATACCATTCGTGGTTTCCAAGGTATCTTAAATGGCGACTATGATGACTTACCAGAGCAAGCGTTCTATATGGTAGGTAGCATCGACGAAGCTGTTGAAAAAGCGAGCAAAATGTAATTTGTGAGCCTTAACGGTGAGCAATATGGCAGCGGGTGTATTGACATCCGCTATGCCTAAAAACTGAGGCGATTTATATGGCCACAACAGTCCAATGTGACATTGTTAGCGCAGAAGAAGAGTTGTTCTCTGGTCGAGTCGAAATGGTCATTGCTCATGGTCACATGGGTGATTTGGGTGTTTTGCCTGGCCACACGCCACTTATCTCTACAATCAAACCGGGCCCTGTCCGAGTGATTAAAGAAGGTGGTACAGAAGAGGTGTATTACATCTCTGGTGGTTTTATCGAAGTACAGCCAACTATGGTTAAGGTTTTAGCTGACACGGCAATTCGTGCTGCTGATCTTGATGAAGTTGCTGCACTGGAAGCGAAAAAAGCTGCTGAACAAGCGATTCAAGAACAGAGTACTGATTTTGATTATGCGGCTACAGCAGCACGTTTATCAGAAGCGGTAGCGCAATTGCGCACAATTTCTGAATTGCGTAATAAAATCCGTCGATAAGCGAATCTTGCTTCATCGAGACAATAAAAAAGGGTAGCCTTATGGGGTTACCCTTTTTTATTGCTTATTTTTGACCGCATAAGCACAGCATATATTTATATAGGATTTATAGAATGTCGTTGGATATCGTTATTCTCGCCGCTGGCCAAGGTACGCGTATGCGTTCGGCTTTACCCAAAGTGCTACACCCGGTTGCAGGAAAATCGATGTTAGCGCATGTGTTGCAAACAGCTCGTGGCTTAAAGCCAAACAGTATTCAAGTAGTGATTGGTCATGGTGCCGAGCTGGTACGTGAACAATTAGCAGCTGATGATGTCAATTTTGTTGTACAAAGTGAGCAGTTGGGAACAGGTCATGCAGTTGCACAAGCTATCCCATATTTAAAAGCGCAGAACACATTAGTTTTATATGGTGATGTACCGTTGATTGAGGCAACAACTTTAGACAGCTTACTGACTCAGCTCACAGCCGACAGCATGGCGCTATTGACGGTTAATCTCGAAAACCCAGCTGGTTATGGTCGCATCGTGCGTAATGCTGATGGTGCAGTGCAGGCCATTGTTGAGCATAAAGATGCCAATCCTGAGCAACTTAAAATTTGTGAGGGTAATACTGGAATTCTTGCTGCACCACGTGAGCGTATAACGAATTGGTTAGGTCGTCTATCTAACAGTAACGCACAGAGTGAGTATTATTTAACCGATATTATTGCCATGGCGGTAGCTGACGGATTAAGTGTGGCCACTGAAACGGCTAGTGATGCGATGGAAGTACAGGGTGCCAATGACCGTTTACAGCTTTCAGAACTGGAACGTCACTATCAGCAATGTGCAGCACGGCGTTTAATGGCGCAAGGTGTCACTCTGCTTGATCCCACACGTTTTGACTTGCGCGGCGAAGTCAGCGTTGGTCATGATGTGTTAATTGATATTAATGTGATTTTAGAAGGGAAAGTTGAGATAGCTGATAATGTTTCGATTGGTCCCAATTGCGTGATTAAAGACTCCATTTTGCGCGCCGGGGCGGTGATTAAAGCAAATAGTCACTTAGAGGGTGCTGATATGGGTGAGGGTGCCGATTGCGGTCCATTTGCGCGTTTACGTCCCGGTACCGTACTGGCTGCTCGTGCGCATGTGGGTAACTTTGTTGAATTGAAAAATACTCGCTTAGGTGAGGCCGCGAAAGCAGGGCATTTGACCTATTTGGGTGATAGCGAAATCGGCGCACGTACTAATATTGGTGCTGGCACTATCACTTGTAATTACGATGGTGCGAATAAATTTAAAACTGTCATGGGGGAAGATGTTTTTATCGGCTCTAATAGCTCATTGGTAGCGCCACTGCATTTAGGTGATGGTGCAACTACTGGTGCTGGTTCAACCATTACTGTGGATGTTCCGGCACAGGCCTTGGCCGTTGGGCGTGGGCGGCAACGCAATTTAGAAAATTGGCCTCGTCCGAAAAAACACTGAGTTAGCTAGCAGTGACTTAAAGCTGCTTATCCACAGAGTGATAAGCAGCTTTTCTATATTTGCTGAGAATTAAAGTAATGAGGAGTTGAAAATTTGATTTCTTGTGGATATTTGTTGATTCATTGTCCAGAAATCATAGAGTACGCCCAGCATTAAAAAACCTCCTGTACAAAGATACAAAAGACCAGTAATCCATTTACCTTGGTACATACGGTGCACACCGAATATGCCTAAAAAGGTCAGCAGTATCCACGCGATATTGTAATCAATACGGCCGGTATGAAAGCGTAAACTCGCTTGTCGATCCATGCTTGGAATTAAAAATAAATCAATGACCCAGCCAATGCCTAGTAAGCCCAAAGTGAAAAACCAGATGGTACCAGTTACGGGTTTACCATAGTAAAAACGGTGCGAACCTAAGAAGCCGAAAATCCACAGTAAATAACCCATGACTGGGGTATGACTATCTGTGCTGTAATGCATAATACAATCCTTGGTGTGTGTCGTAGTTATAGGACTGAAACCTGATTAAATAGTTGCGTGCTTATTCGTTCGAAGGTAGGCCAAGAGATATGTCTATGCCGTACTCGAATGTCTTGTCTAAGCTAAGTAGAACACCAACGTTTCCATAAGGATCAATGGGGTTCCAGTAAAGAGAGTAATGAGATTGCATTAATCACAATGCTCAGCGAGGGTTACTCACTACTATTATCTTTATAGTCATCAGTAAAGAAATGCAACAAAGAGCTCTAAGCTATGCTTTATAACAGTGGGCTTGCTAAAAGGCGATCGTCAACGAGGTATTGTGCACCACTGTATAAAGTCTGTATGGGTTAAAGATAAAAACACAGGCTTAATGATGATTTTGAGATAATTAAAAATAGGTTGAGTATGAAATTTACAGTGTTGTTATCAGCTGTTTTATTATTGGCTGGCTGCTCAAGTCTAAAAATTGATAACAGTTATCAGTCGGTAGGACACGACAGTCGTGTGCAGTTTATTGTGCTGCATTACACCTCTAGTGATTTACCACGCTCTTTGTACTTATTGAGTGGTAAAAATGTCAGTAGCCATTACTTAATTGCTGAACAGCCGGCGACGATTTATCGCTTAGTGGATGAGAGTCGTCGTGCTTGGCATGCGGGTGATAGTCAATGGAATGGACGCACTTGGTTAAATTCCAGTTCCATTGGTATTGAAATGGTTAATAAAGGTTATAGCGACACACCTGAGGGCAGGGTATGGCAACCTTGGAGTGAGCCGCAAATCGATGCTTTGGTGCTGTTATTAAAAGATATTATGCAGCGCCACGACTTAACTGCTAACAGTGTTGTAGGGCATAGTGATATCGCTCCGCAACGAAAAGTTGATCCGGGTCCTGCTTTTCCGTGGCAACGGTTAGCGCAAGAGGGACTCATCCATTGGCCAGAGCCTCAGACGGTTGCTAATCATTTAAACGTATTTACTGAGCAGTTACCTTCAGTTTATTGGTTTCAAGAGCAGTTAAGCAGAGTAGGTTATGCGGTACCTGAGCATGGCGAGTTGGATGAAGCGACGCGTAATGTTGTTGCTGCCTTTCAAATGAAGTACCGCCCAAATCTATATGATGGTGAGCCAGATGCACAAACAGCAGCAATGCTCTTGGCACTGACTACACAGATGAGCCGTTAACCTTAGGAGCACTTGCATGTTAAATGGCTTATGGCTGAGTTTCTTTATTGTTGCCAGTATCGCTGGGTTAGTGCGTTGGTTTGGTGGTGATCCGGGTGTGTGGGCCGCCATGGTGGAAAGTTTGTTCAGCATGGCTAAGCTATCGGTGGATGTGATGCTGTTGCTGTTTGGTACGCTGACTTTGTGGTTGGGTTTTCTAAAAATTGCTGAGAAAGCAGGCTTGGTTGATGTGCTTTCTCGATTGCTCGGTCCATTATTCGCTAAGTTAATGCCAGAGGTGCCGCGCGGACATCCAGCGCTTGGTTTGATTACGCTTAACTTTGCAGCCAATGGTTTGGGTTTAGATAATGCAGCGACGCCTATTGGTCTTAAAGCCATGCGCTCATTACAAGAGATTAATCCTTCTGCCACTGCAGCCAGTAATGCGCAGATTCTATTTTTAGTACTCAACGCATCTTCCTTGACCTTGCTGCCAGTCACCATTTTTATGTACCGTGCACAGCAAGGTGCAACCGATCCTACCTTGGTGTTTTTACCGATTTTATTAGCCACTAGTGCGTCCAGTTTAGTGGGGCTGCTATCAGTAGCTTTTATGCAGCGGCTGCGCATTTGGCATCCTGTGGTTTTAGCCTACCTGGTGCCATGTGCTTTGCTGTTGGGTTTATTTATGGCCCTATTAGGTAGCTTAAGTGCCGCGGCATTGGCGAGCTTATCCTCATTGCTTGGCAACTTAACCCTGTTTGGGATCATCATGAGCTTCCTGGTGTTAGGTATGATCCGTAAAGTGCCGGTATATGAAGCCTTTGTTGAGGGTGCTAAAGAAGGTTTTCAGGTGGCTAAAGATTTGCTGCCTTACTTAATCGCGATGCTTTGTGCGATTGGAGTCTTGCGTGCCTCGGGTGCATTGGAATTTGGTTTAGATGGTATTCGTTGGATCGTTGATTGGATGCAGTGGGATTCACGCTTTGTTGATGCTTTACCCACGGCTATGGTTAAACCCTTCTCGGGTAGTGCTGCGCGTGCGATGTTGATTGAAACCATGCAAAGCCAAGGTGTGGATAGTTTTCCCGCATTGGTTGCAGCAACTATTCAGGGTAGTACCGAAACTACCTTCTATGTGCTGGCGGTATATTTTGGTGCGGTCGGTATTCAACGCGCACGTCATGCGGTGGGTTGTGCGTTATTGGCGGAGTTTGCCGGTGTGGTTGCAGCTATTACGGTCTGCTACTGGTTCTTTGGTTGATAGCTCTAATAATAGGAGAGTTACTATGTTGTTAAAGGTCATCAGTAGCGCCGCACTCTTAATAGTCTGCAGCGCTTGTGCAGCTCCAGTATCTGAGCATGACCCACGCATGGCTTGGGTTGATGTACAGGCGCAAGCGGGTCACCAGCTATCAGCCCAGCGTATGGATGGTGATAAGGTAACTGACGCACGTTATTTTCAAGTCGCTTCAGGTGGGCATCAACTACAGGTACGCTTAACATATAATCGTGGCGGTCATAGTCGAAGTGGTAGTCAGCGCCGCTGTTTAATTGATATCACTTATCCTGATTTTTCAGCAGGCCAGAGTTACAGTATTCGTGCATTGGCTAAAGGTTGGACTGTCAGAGCCTGGTTATATAGCAGTGACGGCCAGCGCCTAGTTGAGAGCAAGCCGATACGTTGCGGCTCGCAATATTAATAAATTTGCATAAATTCACGCTATCTTCACAATAGGTCTTTACAGCACCTTTAAAGCGTGTAGAATGCGCACCTCGTTAGGCGAACAAGGTTTCACAGTTTAACGTAAGAGTTTGATTCTTAAGGAAATAACTTGAAAATCAGCTTGACAGTGTCGCGATTTAATGTAGAATGCGCGGCCTGCCAAAGAGAAGCGTAAGAGCCTCGATGGCAACAAGGAGTTGGACGGAAACGAAAACAAAGTTTCCAGAAAATAAGCCTTGACAGTTACTTAGGAGGATGTAGAATACGCCTCCTCGCTGAGACACTCAGCGAAACGTTCTTTAACAATTTGAATCAAGCAATTCGTGTGGGTGCTTGTGTTAGATGATTGATAGTCAGCAAGATTATCAGCAGCACAAGTTATTCAACGAATGAAAATTTGTAGAATTATTTTTGTCTTTTTTAGTTTACTAATAAAAGATATTTGCGATTGCTGAGCCAAGTTTAGGGTTTTCTCAAAACCCGATCAGTATATAACTGAAGAGTTTGATCATGGCTCAGATTGAACGCTGGTGGCAGGCTTAACACATGCAAGTCGAGCGGTAACAGGAAGAAGCTTGCTTCTTTGCTGACGAGCGGCGGACGGGTGAGTAATGCCTAGGAATCTGCCTAGTAGTGGGGGATAACTTGCCGAAAGGTAAGCTAATACCGCATACGTCCTACGGGAGAAAGCAGGGGACTCTTCGGAGCCTTGCGCTATTAGATGAGCCTAGGTCGGATTAGTTAGTTGGTGAGGTAATGGCTCACCAAGACCGCGATCCGTAACTGGTCTGAGAGGATGATCAGTCACACTGGAACTGAGACACGGTCCAGACTCCTACGGGAGGCAGCAGTGGGGAATATTGGACAATGGGGGCAACCCTGATCCAGCCATGCCGCGTGTGTGAAGAAGGTCTTAGGATTGTAAAGCACTTTAAGTTGGGAGGAAGAGCAGTTAACTAATATTTGACTGTTTTGACGTTACCGACAGAATAAGCACCGGCTAACTTCGTGCCAGCAGCCGCGGTAATACGAAGGGTGCAAGCGTTAATCGGAATTACTGGGCGTAAAGCGCGCGTAGGTGGTTCGTTAAGTTAGGAGTGAAAGCCCCGGGCTCAACCTGGGAATTGCTTCTAAAACTGGCGAGCTAGAGTATGGTAGAGGGTGGTGGAATTTCCTGTGTAGCGGTGAAATGCGTAGATATAGGAAGGAACATCAGTGGCGAAGGCGACCACCTGGACTGATACTGACACTGAGGTGCGAAAGCGTGGGGAGCAAACAGGATTAGATACCCTGGTAGTCCACGCCGTAAACGATGTCAACTAGTTGTTGGGTTCCTTGAGGACTTAGTAACGCAGCTAACGCATTAAGTTGACCGCCTGGGGAGTACGGCCGCAAGGTTAAAACTCAAATGAATTGACGGGGGCCCGCACAAGCGGTGGAGCATGTGGTTTAATTCGAAGCAACGCGAAGAACCTTACCTGGCCTTGACATGCTGAGAACTTTCTAGAGATAGATTGGTGCCTTCGGGAACTCAGACACAGGTGCTGCATGGCTGTCGTCAGCTCGTGTCGTGAGATGTTGGGTTAAGTCCCGTAACGAGCGCAACCCTTGTCCTTATTTACCAGCACGTAATGGTGGGCACTCTAAGGAGACTGCCGGTGACAAACCGGAGGAAGGTGGGGATGACGTCAAGTCATCATGGCCCTTACGGCCAGGGCTACACACGTGCTACAATGGTTGGTACAACGGGCTGCCAAGTCGCGAGACGGAGCTAATCCCATAAAACCAATCGTAGTCCGGATCGCAGTCTGCAACTCGACTGCGTGAAGTCGGAATCGCTAGTAATCGTGGATCAGAATGCCGCGGTGAATACGTTCCCGGGCCTTGTACACACCGCCCGTCACACCATGGGAGTGGGTTGCACCAGAAGTAGCTAGTCTAACCTTCGGGAGGACGGTTACCACGGTGTGATTCATGACTGGGGTGAAGTCGTAACAAGGTAGCCGTAGGGGAACCTGCGGCTGGATCACCTCCTTAATCGAAGACATCATCGTCTTCATAAGTATCCACACGAATTGCTTGATTCGATCTGTAGTAGCGATTGGGTTGTTAGGCCCTTGATAATTGGGTCTGTAGCTCAGTTGGTTAGAGCGCACCCCTGATAAGGGTGAGGTCGGCAGTTCAACTCTGCCCAGACCCACCAATTTTGCGTAATGCTGCGTTATTTAAAGACTCGTTTAGTGGTACTAAACTTCGCCTTTAAATGCCTTGCCTTACACAAAATCAGTGAAAGACATCAAAAGAGATTTTGGTTTAGATAGCTGGCAATTATCTGGGGTTTGAAGGTACCGTTTGAATGTTGCTTTTAAGTGACGTTTGAAAAGTATAACGACGGATTTTTTGCTGAATGCAAGGCGCACGCCGGAACGAACGAAGGAGCATACTTCTGTATGTGACTGAGTAAGTGACAAGTGCAACGTAGCAGTCAGTAAAAAAGACAAGTTAGACAATGGGGCCATAGCTCAGCTGGGAGAGCGCCTGCCTTGCACGCAGGAGGTCAGCGGTTCGATCCCGCTTGGCTCCACCATTATCCAATCGCGCAAAGTTCAGAAATGAATATTTAGATGGCCTTAGAATAAGGGTTAGTTTGAATATTGATTTCTGGTCTTTACCAGAACTGTTCTTTAAAAATTTAGGCATGTGATAGAAGTAAAAATAGACTAGGTAGTTACTTTCACTGGTAATTATTTAGGCTAAGGTAAAAATTTGTGAGTTTTTTAATTGCGAATTTTCGGCGTAATATCGATCTTCACGTTATAGACAGTAACCAAATTGCTTGGGGTTATATGGTCAAGTGAAGAAGCGCATACGGTGGATGCCTTGGCAGTCAGAGGCGATGAAAGACGTTGTAGCCTGCGATAAGCTTTGGGGAGTCGGCAAACAGACTTTGATCCAGAGATCTCTGAATGGGGAAACCCACCCGATGTAAGTCGGGTATCTTATACTGAATACATAGGTATAAGAGGCGAACGCGGGGAACTGAAACATCTAAGTACCCGTAGGAAAAGAAATCAACCGAGATTCCCTTAGTAGTGGCGAGCGAACGGGGACTAGCCCTTAAGTGGCTTAGAGATTAGTAGAAGGCTCTGGAAAGTGCCGCCATAGTGGGTGATAGCCCTGTATACGAAAATCTCTTAGTCATGAAATCGAGTAGGACGGAGCACGAGAAACTTTGTCTGAATATGGGGGGACCATCCTCCAAGGCTAAATACTACTGACTGACCGATAGTGAACTAGTACCGTGAGGGAAAGGCGAAAAGAACCCCGGAGAGGGGAGTGAAATAGAACCTGAAACCGTATGCGTACAAGCAGTGGGAGCCTACTTTGTTAGGTGACTGCGTACCTTTTGTATAATGGGTCAGCGACTTATTTTCAGTGGCAAGCTTAACCGAATAGGGGAGGCGTAGCGAAAGCGAGTCTTAATAGGGCGACAGTCGCTGGGAATAGACCCGAAACCGGGCGATCTATCCATGGGCAGGTTGAAGGTTGGGTAACACTAACTGGAGGACCGAACCGACTATCGTTGAAAAGCTAGCGGATGACCTGTGGATCGGAGTGAAAGGCTAATCAAGCCCGGAGATAGCTGGTTCTCCTCGAAAGCTATTTAGGTAGCGCCTCGTGTATCACTGCTGGGGGTAGAGCACTGTTTTGGCTAGGGGGTCATCCCGACTTACCAACCCAATGCAAACTCCGAATACCAGCAAGTGCAAGCACGGGAGACACACTACGGGTGCTAACGTCCGTTGTGGAAAGGGAAACAACCCAGACCGTCAGCTAAGGTCCCAAAGTTATGGTTAAGTGGGAAACGATGTGGGAAGGCTTAGACAGCTAGGAAGTTGGCTTAGAAGCAGCCATCTTTTAAAGAAAGCGTAATAGCTCACTAGTCGAGTCGGCCTGCGCGGAAGATGTAACGGGGCTCAAACCATACACCGAAGCTACGGACATGTTCTTTGAATATGTGGTAGAGGAGCGTTGTGTAAGCCGTTGAAGGTGAGTTGAGAAGCTTGCTGGAGGTATCACAAGTGCGAATGCTGACATGAGTAACGATAATGAGTGTGAAAAACACTCACGCCGAAAAACCAAGGTTTCCTGCGCAACGTTAATCGACGCAGGGTGAGTCGGTCCCTAAGGCGAGACTGAAAAGTGTAGTCGATGGAAAACGGGTTAATATTCCCGTACTTCTAATTATTGCGATGGAGAGACGGAGAAGGCTAGGCCATCAGGGCGTTGGTTGTCCCTGTTTAAGGTGGTAGGCAGAGATCTTAGGTAAATCCGGGATCTTGTTAATGCCGAGAGCTGATGACGAGCGTTCTTTAGAATGCGAAGTGGTTGATGCCATGCTTCCAAGAAAATCTTCTAAGCTTCAGATAATTAGGAACCGTACCCCAAACCGACACAGGTGGTTGGGTAGAGAATACCAAGGCGCTTGAGAGAACTCGGGTGAAGGAACTAGGCAAAATGGCACCGTAACTTCGGGAGAAGGTGCGCTGGTGAGGGTGAAGTATTTACTACGTAAGCCTTTGCTAGTCGAAGATACCAGGCCGCTGCGACTGTTTATTAAAAACACAGGACTCTGCAAACACGAAAGTGGACGTATAGGGTCTGACGCCTGCCCGGTGCTGGAAGGTTAATTGATGGGGTTAGCGTAAGCGAAGCTCTTGATCGAAGCCCCAGTAAACGGCGGCCGTAACTATAACGGTCCTAAGGTAGCGAAATTCCTTGTCGGGTAAGTTCCGACCTGCACGAATGGCGTAACGATGGCGGCGCTGTCTCCACCCGAGACTCAGTGAAATTGAAATCGCTGTGAAGATGCAGTGTATCCGCGGCAAGACGGAAAGACCCCGTGAACCTTTACTATAGCTTTGCACTGGACTTTGAAGTTGTTTGTGTAGGATAGGTGGGAGGCTTTGAAGCTGTGACGCTAGTTGCAGTGGAGCCAACCTTGAAATACCACCCTGGCAACTTTGAGGTTCTAACTCTGGTCCGTTATCCGGATCGAGGACAGTGTATGGTGGGTAGTTTGACTGGGGCGGTCTCCTCCTAAAGAGTAACGGAGGAGTACGAAGGTGCGCTCAGACCGGTCGGAAATCGGTCGTAGAGTATAAAGGCAAAAGCGCGCTTAACTGCGAGACCAACAAGTCGAGCAGGTACGAAAGTAGGTCTTAGTGATCCGGTGGTTCTGTATGGAAGGGCCATCGCTCAACGGATAAAAGGTACTCCGGGGATAACAGGCTGATACCGCCCAAGAGTTCATATCGACGGCGGTGTTTGGCACCTCGATGTCGGCTCATCACATCCTGGGGCTGAAGCCGGTCCCAAGGGTACGGCTGTTCGCCGTTTAAAGTGGTACGCGAGCTGGGTTTAGAACGTCGTGAGACAGTTCGGTCCCTATCTGTCGTGGACGTTTGAGATTTGAGAGGGGCTGCTCCTAGTACGAGAGGACCGGAGTGGACGAACCTCTGGTGTTCCGGTTGTCACGCCAGTGGCATTGCCGGGTAGCTATGTTCGGAAGAGATAACCGCTGAAAGCATCTAAGCGGGAAGCTTGCCTCAAGATGAGATCTCACTGGAGCTTTAAGCTCCCTAAAGGGCCGTCGAAGACTACGACGTTGATAGGTTGGGTGTGTAAGTGCTGTGAGGCATTGAGCTAACCAATACTAATTGCCCGTGAGGCTTGACCATATAACACCCAAACAATTTGGGAAGACGAATTGTGACCGAAAGTTTGCAAGACGCACAAATAAGCTGATACTATTACATGCCTAATTCGAGAAGACGATGATCACGAAAGTGAGAAACGGCTCCTCAGAAAGAATTGCTTGACGACCATAGAGCGTTGGAACCACCTGATCCCATCCCGAACTCAGAAGTGAAACGATGCATCGCCGATGGTAGTGTGGGGTTTCCCCATGTGAGAGTAGGTCATTGTCAAGCGCCAAATAAGAAAGGCTACCCTAATGGGTAGCCTTTTTTTGGCTTATCCAAAATGAACTTCAGTCACTGTATAACGGGCGCGAAGCCCCATGTGACAAACGCGTCAGGAACGTGTTTGGACAGCCGCAGGCTGCCCGAAGGGTGAGCACCATGGATGGTGCGAATCTGAGTAGGTCATTGTCAAGCTTAAACACAAAACCCTAGATCAGAAATGATCTGGGGTTTTTTTATGCTTGAAATAAATTTAAAATTTTATTACTTGGGCTTTTTTGTGAATTTCATCACGCAAGAATATTCAATAATAAGTAATATGACTACTAAGTCACGGAAGACTGCTGAAAGATGATTTCAAGAGCAAAAGGATTTGCTATTTTATTTTTTTATTTGACGAGTGCTGTAGCGCAAGCGCAGCTTTCTTCTGATGTTGTAATTCCTTCCGGGTTGAGAGTTAAGCGCACTAAGTCTGTCTACAAGCGATAGCAGTGATTGCTTACAGGTGAAACTATTGAGCTCAGCGGTGCACCCATTTTATCCGTGGGGCAATGTGCAGGCTTACTTCTGACTTTTCCGATCAGCGTTAACGGTCAGTGATCTAAATCAGTTGCTGAGTGATATAACTAATAAATACCTCAAGCGTGGTCATGTAACTACGCGCGCTTACTTGACCAGTAAAACAGACATTCAACATGCACCCACAAGCCAGGTGTCATATTGTATTGGTGTCGACTGAATACAATGGCATAGTATTCGCACACGATTTATTTCAGGTCATGCTCACAGGAGGCGGCGAGAGGCAATGCATAAACCGGAAACCATGAGCGGTAATGCCCCTGAAAATAACCCGCTACTGCCGGGAGGGCTGATTCCTATTGAGGAATGGATGCTACCTGGTGCCTCGGTAAGCCGTACGCTGGTCGGTACAGTTGGGTATTGGCTAGAGCAATTAAGAGCAGAGATTACTCGACCGGATGAATCTTTTGATAGTCTAGATGGGCTTCCTGAGCTGAGTGCTGATCAGTTGCAGCAGTTGGCGCCTGAACCAGATTGCCAGCTCCATGGTCAGGCGCTTACCGATGCGGTACAACGGCTTAGGGAGGCAGATCAATGTCGCCGCTCGGTGCTGCTGCTGGTAGCTCCTCCGTTTACCGGTGTTGCGCAAGCATTACGATGTTTTCCAGACTGTAAAACAATACGTCAGCGTCAAGATGCCCCTGAGCAAGGGGGGAGTAAAAATTACCGACTGATCCTGCCGCCAGTTAATCTCTTGATGGACGCAGAAACCGCTAGACAGTGGTGGCAAAATCAACCGATGGATCAACCTTGGGTGATCAGTGAGTTGGCGGCTTTCTGGCGTCGTCACCACGATGGTCTAGCGCTGGTGCAAGAGTTGCTACGTTTGCTGGCTGCTGATCAAGCAGGTGAAGGGGTGATTGGTTGCAGCAGTTGGTGCTGGCAGTTCTGGTCGAACTATTATCCTGATGCTCAGTTGACGCCTTGGGTGCCGGCGCCGATGACTGACGAGCGCTTGGGTTTATGGCTGCAACAGTTGGCGTGTCGTAACGGGGCTCAGATTCCGGTTGTGCGGACGACTACAGACGGTCTCTATGTTTTGCCGCTGGAGTCAGCTGATGATAAAGAACAGAATAAAAAACGTAAGCACGCAAATCTATTGCGTAACTTAGCAGCCGATTCGCGCGGTATCCCAGGTGTTGCACTGGCTATCTGGCAGCGGGCGCTACGGGCTCGGCCGGAAGTTGATGCTGATGATACAGCGGATGAAAGCACAGAGCAGGGCAATCTCAGAGGTAATACTGCGCACAGTTGGGTGGTGCCGTTGAGTCAGCTCAGGTTGCCGGTAATGCCGGTCAGCCAGGAGCGTAACTTTGGCTTGGTATTACACGCCTTGCTACTGCATGAAGGATTAACTATTGCGGACCTTGGTTTGGTTACAGCGATACATGAACCTGATCTCAGCCTAGCGCTATCGCGACTGCTGCGAGCCGATATTATCAGTGCTATTGCGCCTACAGCGGAGCAGGCTGAACATATAGCAAAAAACCATTTAGACGCGACTGTCGATAAGAATGACGCCGAATCTAAGATCTGGCGTGTTACGCCTCTGGGATACCCGACGACGCGCAGGCATCTACAAAGTTGGGGCTTTCCGCTAGACGTTTTTTGAAATAGCGTGTCTATAACGCGAATATAGGACGATGATAATGCAAGAGCTGGGTCTTAAAGATGCGTTAGATAGCATCACCTCACAGGCATTAATGCAGGCTTTGATGCTGATTATTGTCGCATCGTTGATTAATTTCGCGGTACAAAAAATACTGCCGCAAATTGCTAGCAGGTTGGGAGGTAAGCCCCGTCTTTACCTGCTAGCTTCTGTCCCCTTATTGCGATTAGTAATTATTGTATTTACCATCATTTTGGTGGTACCTACCCTCGTCAAGCCATCTTTTGAGAACATGCTGGCCATTTTTGGTGCTTTAGCACTGGCTTTGGGTTTTGCATTTAAGGACTATGCTAACAGCTTGATTGCCGGCATTGTGATCCTTTACGAAATGCCCTATCGGCCGGGTGATTGGGTTGAAATTGATGGGCATTACGGTGAGGTGCGTGCCATAGGTACCCGTGCCGCAAAATTGGTGACTCCGGATGATACTGTTATTGTTGTTCCCCATGGTCGGCTTTGGAACTCGCTGATTGCTAATGGTAACGACGGCACCGATCATTTGATGTGCGTTGCTGAGTTTCATCTGCAACCGCATCATGATATGGCAAAGGTGATGAGACTGTTGCGTAATGTGGCGTTCACACACCCGCTTGCAAAAACCTGGAAGCCCGTGCAGGTTGTAGTATCTAATCAGCCGTGGGGTATGATCTATCGGGTGAAAGCCTATCCAGTGGAACCTAGCGCACAGTTTCGTTTTATCAGCGAGTTAACAGCAGTAGGCGCTAAGGTCATGGCGCGAGAGGGTATTCGTTTTGTCTCTGCGCCTGTTGTAGGTTCTTGATGTAAAAAGTCCTGAGTACAAAATTCTGTTGCTTTCGGTTTCTTATTTAGCATAATTTTCTGTCTATACTGACTATAAGCAGTCGGCAGATACAAAGTCGTCATATAAGAAATATAAAACGAAGCGTATGAGCACGCCAGTAGTTAGCTGTTAGCATAAGCGTTACATTTGTAGTGTTTACCCCTCGGGATAAACTAACTGTGCGTTTATGTCCCGACCTCGCTATAATCATCGCCTATTTTACTTTTTACTTTGGTTTGATGCTATGACCGAACTTGTTGTTGACTACATGCAGCGCCTTGGCGAATCTGCGCGTGAGGCTTCGCGTGTGTTGGCAAGAGCCAGTACTGCGCAAAAAAATCAGGCTTTATTGGCCACAGCAGATGCGTTGGATAAATCCCGTACTGCTTTGCTTGCAGCCAATGAGTTGGATATGCAAGCAGGCCGCGTCAGCGGCTTGGATGATGCGATGCTTGATCGCTTGGCGCTCAGCTCGACGCGTATTGATGAAATGATTGAAGGCTTAAAGCAAGTCGCTGGATTGCCTGATCCTATCGGTGAGATTCGAGATATGCACTTTGTACCTTCGGGTATCCAAGTGGGGAAAATGCGTGTGCCACTGGGCGTGATCGGTATTATTTATGAGTCGCGTCCAAACGTGACCGTGGAAGCAGCCAGCTTATGCATTAAGTCCGGTAACGCAACGATTTTACGTGGCGGCTCAGAAGCCATTCATTCCAATCAGGCGATTGCTCAATGCTTAAATGAAGGCTTGGCAGTAGCTGGTTTTCCTGCAACAGCAGTGCAAGTGGTAGAAACCACTGATCGCGCTGCGGTGGGTGAACTGATCACTATGCCTAAATATGTTGACGTGATCGTCCCGCGCGGTGGTAAAGGCTTGATTGAGCGCATCAGTCGTGACGCTAAAGTGCCGGTGATTAAACACTTGGATGGCGTGTGCCATGTTTATGTCGATCAAGCTGCTGATGCAGAAAAAGCAATCCGTATTGCCGATAATTCGAAAACCCAGCGCTATGCACCCTGCAATGCGATGGAAACGCTTTTAGTGCATGCGTCGCAAGTTGATGCTGTGCTGCGTCCTCTATTGGATATCTATGACGCTAAACAAGTTGAACTACGTGGTTGTGAAAAAACCTGTGCTTTATTTTCTGATCGGGTTAAGCCCGCTACTGCAGATGATTGGGCGGCAGAGTACAATGCGCCAATCCTTGCGATTCGTATCGTTGCATCGCTGGAAGAGGCTATTGAGCATATCAACACCTACGGCTCACAGCATACCGACAGTATTGTGACGGAAAATTTCACTGATGCTCGACGTTTCTTGACCGAGGTGGATTCCAGTTCGGTTATGATCAATGCTTCAACACGTTTTGCTGATGGTTTTGAGTACGGTTTGGGTGCGGAAATCGGTATTTCTACTGATAAACTGCATGCACGTGGCCCGGTAGGGTTGCTTGGCTTGACCAGTGAAAAATATGTGGTGTTTGGTGACGGACACGTGCGTGGCTAAACGAATTGGAATGCTGGGTGGTACCTTTGACCCCGTGCACATTGGCCATTTGCGCAGTGCACTGGAAGTTGCCGAAAATTATGCGTTAGATCAGTTACTGTTAATTCCTAACGCGCAGCCGCCGCATCGCGATACACCGCAAGTCAGTGCGCAGCAGCGCTTAGAAATGGTGCAGTTGGCGGTTGAGGGCGTTGAGAATTTCAGTGTCGATGATCGCGAATTACGTCGTGATAAACCCTCCTGGAGCATTGATACCTTGTTATCATTGCGTGCTGAGTTGGATGAGCAGGATCAATTGCTACTTATCTTAGGCTGGGATGCGTTTTGTGGCTTACCAAGTTGGCATCGCTGGGATGAATTATTAGAGTATTGCCATATTCTAGTGCTGCAGCGCCCAGATGCAGATACTGAGGCGCCGCACGTTCTGCGTGATTTAGTCGCTGCGAAAAGCGTGAACGATCCGCAAACTTTACTGGGCCCTAGTGGTCAAATTGCTTTCGTATGGCAAACACCGTTGGCTATTTCAGCAACACAAATTAGACACTTATTAGCAACACAGCGTTGCGTGCGGTATTTGGTACCAGATGCCGTTTTTAAATATATTTATGCTCACCGACTCTATCAGGAGTCATGAGCTTTTGAGGTTAGATACCCAATGCAAAATGAACAACTTGTTAACTTAGTGACTGCTGCTTTAGAAGAAGTTAAAGCTAAAGATATCGTCACTATTGATGTACGCGGTAAAACCAGTATCACTGATTTTATGATTATTGCTTCAGGTGGCTCGGCGCGTCAGGTTAAAGCGCTGGCAGAAAACGTTATAGAAAAAGCTAAAGCACAGGGTGTGCGACCTTTAGGTAGCGAAGGTTTAGATGGTGGTGAGTGGGCGCTAATCGACTTGAATGATGTCGTTGTCCATGTGATGCAAGTGGAAACCCGCGAGCATTATGACTTAGAGCGCCTCTGGCAGGGTGCTGAGCAAAGCCGTGCACAACATGATGAGCAAGGCGCTGAATAAGTGCGCATTCGCTTAATTGCTGTAGGCTCGAAAATGCCACGTTGGGTGGAGGACGGTTGGCAGGAATATGCTAAGCGTCTGCCCAGCGAATTACCGTTAGAGTTGGTTGAGATACCTTTAAGTACGCGTGGTAAAAACGCAGATATACAAAGGCTGATTCGCCAAGAAGGTGATGCCATGCTAGCCAAAGTACAGCCAGGGGAGCGTATCGTAACCTTAGAAGTACATGGCAAACCTTGGAGTACTGAACAGCTAGCACAGGAACTTGAGCGCTGGCGTTTAGAGGCGCGTAATGTCAACTTGATGGTCGGCGGGCCTGAAGGGCTTGCGCCGCAGGTGTGCGAGCGTAGCGAGCAACGTTGGTCATTATCACCTTTAACGCTGCCGCACCCATTGGTGCGCATTCTCCTCGGTGAGCAAATTTATCGCGCATGGACTGTGCTTAACGGTCATCCCTATCATAAATAGTGAGCGGTTATGCCACCTCCTATTCGGCTAAAAGATCATGAACGTGATACGCGACTGATTCGCAGGCGCGTGTTATTTGCTGGCGTGATACTGATTTTTTTAACCATGCTATTGATGCTTAGGATGTATTACTTACAGGTCGTACAGTTTGAGCATCATTCGACATTAGCTGAAAACAATCGCATTCATGTGCAGTCACTGCCCCCCACGCGCGGCATGATTTATGATCGCAATGGTGTAGTGATTGCAGACAATAGAGCCAGTTTCAGCTTGACCTTAACCCGTGAGCGCGCCGGCGATTGGGAGCAGGTGCTGGACTCCATTATTGAAGTCCTTGAGTTGGACAGTGACAGCCGCGAGTTGTTTGAAAAACGTATCCGCCAAGGTCGTCGTCCTTTTGAGCCTGTACCGGTGATGTTTGAGCTCAGTGAAGAGCAAATTGCCCGTATTGCTATCAACCAGTTTCGTCTTCCTGGTGTCGAAGTGGCGGCCAGCTTAGTGCGTTATTATCCTCAAAAAGAGCATTTTGCTCATTCGGCAGGTTATGTGGGGCGAATCAACGAAAAAGAACTTGAAAAACTAGATCCAGTTAACTATAGCGGCACTCACCATATTGGTAAGACCGGTATAGAGCGTTTTTATGAAGATCAACTGCATGGACAAGTGGGCTACGAGGAAGTTGAAACCAATGCCCGTGGCCGGGTATTGCGTGTGCTCAATCGTGTTGAGTCTGTACCGGGATTGGATATTTACTTGACTCTTGATAGTCGATTACAAGAAGCCGCCGAGCTTGCTTTAGATGGACGGCGCGGGGCGATAGTGGCGCTTGATCCAAATAACGGTGAAATCTTAGCCATGGTCAGTCAACCCAGTTTTGACCCCAATCCGTTTGTCACTGGGATTAGTTTTAAAGCCTATGGGTTATTGCGAGATTCGCTTGATCAACCGTTATTTAATCGCGTGTTAAGAGGTTTATATCCTCCTGGATCAACCATTAAACCGATGATGGCAGTGGCTGGTTTAGATGCTGAGGTTATCACGCCAAACTCTAGAGTGTTTGATCCTGGATATTATCAACTGCCTAATCATAAGCACAGATACCGCAATTGGAATCGCTACGGTGACGGTTGGATTGAGCTTGATTTAGCGATTGCGCGCTCCAACGACACCTATTTTTATGATTTAGCGCATAAATTGGGCATTGATCGTATGCATGACTATATGACCCGCTTTGGCTTTGGTCGGCGCGTGGCCTTGGATATGTTTGAAGAAACGGCGGGGTTGATGCCGTCTAAAGACTGGAAGCGCAACCGCTATCGACAGCCATGGTATCCCGGGGAAACGTTGATACTTGGGATTGGCCAAGGCTACATGCAAACCACTCCGCTGCAATTAGCCCATGCAACAGCGCTAATGGCGTCTAAAGGTAAATGGCACAGCCCGCATTTGGCTCGCACGATTGGCGGTATGCCACCTGTTGTTGATACCGAAGAGTCTGAAGATGTTGTTTTACGCAATAGCGTCAGCTGGACCGCGGCACAGCAAGGCATGGAGAATGTATTGCACGGCGCGCGTGGTACTGCGCGTAAAGTAGGTGAGGCTTCTCAGTACCGCATTGCAGGGAAAAGCGGTACCGTACAAGTTGTAGCGATCAAGCAAGGAGAACGTTATGACCGTGATAAAGTCCAAGAGCGTCATCGCGATCATGCTTTATTTATTGCCTATGCCCCAGCAGAAAACCCCGCTATCGCTGTTGCTGTGTTGGTTGAAAATGGAGAGTCAGGCTCAGCTGTAGCGGCGCCTGTAGCTAAGCAGGTTTTAGACGGCTGGTTACTCGATAATGAGGGTGTGTTAAAGGCGCAATACCAAACGGCAGCACAGCGCGCGCAAGCAGAGGTGAAACCATGAGCCGTGGCTTTGATCGCGTTCTCTCCGAGGGTGATGTGTTACGCCGCCGCGCCTCGATTTTACAGCGCATCCATATTGATGGTTGGCTTTTATTCCTGTTGTTGGTGTTGGCGACTATTGGCCTGTTCGTTTTATATTCAGCGGGCGGCAAGGACGAGGGTTTGTTGGTTAAACAGGCCTCATCGTTTGGCTTAGGGTTGGCCGTGATGATTGTGGTGGCTCAGTTTGAGCCGCGATTTATGGCCAGCTGGTCGGCATTGATGTATTTGATTGGTGTTGCATTGCTGGTGGTGGTTGATGTGATTGGCCACAATGCGATGGGCGCCACACGTTGGATCAATATTCCAGGCGTGGTGCGTTTTCAGCCCGCAGAGTTGATGAAAGTGTTTGTGCCGATGACTCTGGCTTGGTACCTCGCACGGCATAATTTACCACCGACCTTTAAACATATTTTCATCAGTGGGCTGTTGATCATCGTGCCTTTTGTGCTAATTGCTCGTCAGCCTGACTTGGGTACGGCATTAATGGTTTTGGTGTCTGGGGTCTTTGTATTATTTCTTGCTGGATTGCGTTGGCGTTGGATTGTTGGTGCGATTGCGGCGGTGGTGCCTGTTGCTGTTGGTATGTGGATGTTTGTCATGCATCAATATCAAAAACAGCGTGTCTTAACCTTCTTGAATCCTGAAAGTGACCCGTTAGGTAGTGGCTGGAATATCATTCAGTCGAAGGCGGCCATCGGTTCTGGTGGTGTGTTTGGTAAAGGTTGGTTGCTGGGTACACAATCGCATTTAGATTTTTTGCCTGAAAGCCATACGGACTTTGTGATTGCAGTCTTGGGTGAAGAGTTTGGCTTAGTCGGTATTGGTATGTTGCTACTTGTGTATCTGCTATTGATTGCGCGTGCATTGGTGATTACCCTGCAGGCACAAACAGTGTTTGGCAAGCTGCTAGCAGGCTCAATTACGCTGACATTTTTTATCTATGTCTTTGTCAATGTTGGCATGGTCAGCGGTTTATTGCCTATTGTTGGCGTGCCACTACCGTTTATAAGTTACGGCGGAACTTCTTTGGTTACGTTACTGTCTGGATTTGGTATTTTAATGGCGATTCATACGCACCGTAAATGGATTGCTCAATCTTAAGGGTTATACATGCAAACTGTGTTATTTCGAATGAAGGGATTGGTCGCTTGTCTAGGTTTTACGCTGGTTGCAGCGCATGCCTCTGCACAAGAAAATGGCTATGCGCAGCACCCGTTAACAGGTCCGTTTATTGAAGAAATGAACGCAGAATTCGGTTTTGTCAGTGAGTCCTTGCAGAGTCTTTTTGCCCAAGCACAGCGTAAGCAATTTATTCTGGATGCGATTTCTCGCCCAGCAGAACGAGTGAAACAGTGGAAGGAATATCGTCCCATATTTATCACTCAGTCACGTGTTGATAAGGGCGTCGAGTTTTGGCAAGAAAATCAAGTTGCTTTGCAACGGGCAGAGCAAGAGTATGGTGTGCCTGCTGAGATTATTGTAGCCATTATCGGTGTGGAAACTATTTATGGCGGTAACACCGGTGGTCATCGCGTGATTGATGCACTATCGACGTTGGCCTTTGACTACCCACCTCGTGCGCCGTTCTTCCGCCAGCAGTTGAAAGAGTATTTGTTGTTGACCCGTGAAGAGCAGGTTGACCCGCTGAGCCTGACAGGCTCTTATGCTGGTGCGATGGGTTTGCCACAGTTTATGCCGGGCAGTTTCCGTGCCTATGCCGTTGACTTTGATGATGATGGCCGCATTGATATTTGGACCAACCCAACCGATGCCGTCGGCAGTGTAGCCAATTATTTTATTAAGCATGGCTGGCAGCCAGGACAACAGGTTGTGATCCGCGCTGATATCAAAAATGCCGAACGTGCCAAACAAGGTTTATCAGACAATCTCGATCCTAAAATCACGGTGCAACAGTTGCAAAAACTCGGTTGGACGCCACGCACAGCTTTAGATAAAAAGCGTAAGGTCACCGCGTTTCGCTTAGAAGCAGAGCAAGGTGATGAATACTGGATTGGTTTAGCAAATTTCCATGCCATAACGCGCTATAATCGTAGCGTTATGTACGCCATGGCGGTTAATGAGTTGGCTGAACTATTGTCAGCCGCACGTAAGGAATAACAATGTTAAAGCACAGTATGCAGGTTTTGACTGCAGCTGCTCTTGGTGTGGCGTTGGTCAGCTGTTCATCCAGCGGTCCCAAAACACCACAACCGCAGCCAGTCATTCGTGATGGCTCAATCAGCGGCCCGACTAATTTTAAACAGCCGGGCAGTGATGGTGCGCCGTGGTGGACTGTGGATGTCTCACGTATTCCAGATGCTGTGCCGATGCCGCATCAGGGTAGCTTTAAAGCGGCTCCTTATACTGTCATGGGTAGCCGTTACTTCCCCATTCAAAACTCACATAATTATAGGGCTACGGGCACAGCCTCGTGGTATGGCACTAAGTTTCATGGCCGTGATACTGCCAATGGTGAAACCTTTGACTTGTATGGCATGACTGCTGCGCATAAAACCTTGCCGTTGCCTAGCTATGTCAAGGTGACTAATTTGGAGAATGGTCGTAGCGTCACTTTACGCGTCAATGACCGCGGGCCGTTTTATTCTGATCGTATTATTGATTTATCCTTTGCCGCGGCGAAAAAGCTGGGTTATGCGGATAAAGGTATTGCCCGTGTTGCGGTTGAAGGGATTGATCCGCACGCTTGGTGGGCCGCACGAGGGCAAAGCGTGCCTATGGCGGGCGCATCGTATACGTTGGCGAGCACAAAACCTTTGAGCTTGCCGTCATTACCTTCAGAACCTGAAGAGTATATTCCACCTATTGAGCAGCATGCTGGCGCCGTGTTACCTGTGCAAGTTGACTCAAAAAAAAACGCTTCACTATCAGTCGCTGGCCTTTATCTCCAAGTCGGAGCATTCGCCAATCCCGACGCAGCGCAACTGCTGAGGGATAAACTGAGTATGCTGACTGATGCACCGGTGTTTATCAATTCCGTGGTGCGCAATGAGCAGGTGCTGCACCGAGTACGTATGGGGCCGGTACCGGATCAGAATGAGGCTGAGTATTTACAAGAGCGTGTACGTTTAGCGAATTTAGGCCGTCCAGCACTTGTTTCTGCAGGTCAGTAACGGGCAGTCATTGAACTGCTGAATATATGAATTATAAGTACGTGGACAGACGTTATTCTGTTTCTTTATAAATTTGAGAGTTGTATGAAAATCAGTCAGATTTTACAAAAGTTCTGCTTAAGTGCAGTTGTTGTGTGTGCCGCCAGTACAGTTAGTGCTGCTCCAAGTGTTATTCCGGCGATGCCAGAGTTGGCCGCTAAGTCGTATGTCTTGCTTGATGCCGCCAGCGGTAAAGTGTTGGTTGAGAACAATGCTGATGAGCGCTTACCGCCTGCGAGTTTAACCAAGTTAATGACCGCCTATATTGCCACGAAAGAGATTCAGAGCGGGCAAATTGCCGAGCAAGATATGGTAACCGTCAGTGAAAAAGCATGGCGCACTGGTGGTTCGCGGATGTTTATTGATGTGGGCAAGCAAGTCTCGGTTGATGACCTACTGCACGGCATTATTATTCAATCAGGCAATGATGCCAGCGTCGCCTTATCTGAGCATATTGCCGGTAGTGAAGAAGCTTTTTCTAGCATGATGAATACTGCGGCAAAACGCTTGCAGTTAGATAACACACATTTTATGAATGCGACCGGCTTGCCTGCTGAAGAGCATTACTCGTCAGCGCATGATATGGCAAAATTGGCTCGAGCTATTATTTATGAAGACCCAGAGCACTATGCGATTTATGCGCAAAAAGAGTTTCTTTGGAATGGTATTAAGCAGCCGAATCGTAATTTATTGCTCTGGCGCGACAAAACGGTTGATGGTTTAAAGACTGGACATACGGATGAGGCTGGTTACTGTTTAGTGGCCTCTGCCGTGCGTGATGACATGCGTTTGATTTCAGTGGTATTTGGGGCCTCCAGTGAAGCTTCGCGGGCTGCAGAAACACAAAAACTATTGACCTATGGTTTCCGCTTCTTTGAGACTAAGACCTTTTATAAAAAAGGTGCAGAGCTGGCCGAGAGTAAAGTTTGGAAAGGTGATAGTTCGCAAGTAAAAGTAGGCTTGTCTGATGATTTAACCCTGACTCTGCCGCGTGGCCAAGTCAATAAAATGGTAGCGACTATGGTTTTGGATGAAAGTGTTGTAGCGCCAATTAACATAGGTGATCGCCTCGGCGTGGTTGAGGTGCGTTTAGGTGATGAGGTTTTGCATACTGCTGATTTAGTCGCGTTGCACAATGTTGAAGAAGGTGGCTTTTTTAGCCGCCTGTTTGATGCAATTCGTATGTTTTTTTACAGCTTGTTTAACTAAAGCCTGATTATTGAGCATTCTTGTGTGCTTGCTAAATCGGCCTAAAAAATTGATTTCTGGTATATGTATAGCGGGGCTTTATCCAAGCCTTCTACCCAAAGAGTCAAAAGCTCGGAGTTGAGATGACCGAAGAAACAGTACAACAACCACCTAAAATTGAGTTTCCCTGTGTTGATTATCCGATTAAAATTATTGGCGACAGTTGCGATAACTTTATTGATGTGATTATTGAAGTGATGCAGCGTCATGCACCAGACGTTGATCCGGAAAGTATCAAGCGACGTGATAGCAGTAATGGCCGTTTCTTGTCAGTGCAAGTGTGTATTCATGCGCAGAGCATAGAGCAGCTGGAAAATATTAACCGTGACTTACGAGAGACCGGCATTGTGCGCATGGTATTGTAATGTCTAGATCCATTGTTGTGCGCAATTTAGGTTGTGTTGCTTACGAGCCAGCGTGGCGCGCGATGCAGCATTTTACCCAAATACGCGATGCAGACAGTGCTGATGAACTATGGTTGTTAGAGCATCCTCGTGTTTTTACCCAAGGGCAAGCCGGTAAAACTGAGCATGTTCTGGCGGCGGGTGATATTCCTGTCGTGCAGGTCGATCGCGGTGGACAAGTGACTTACCATGGGCCAGGGCAACTGGTCGCGTATATCTTGATTGATGTGCGTCGCTCAGGGCAGGGCGTTCGTGACTTAGTTAATGCGATGGAAAACAGCCTGATTGAGCTATTGAGTGACTATGCTGTTGCTGCACAAGCACGACCTGATGCACCTGGCGTTTATGTGGCTGACAAAAAAATAGCCTCCTTAGGCTTGCGTATTCGTCGAGGCTGTTCTTTTCACGGCTTAGCGCTGAATGTAGATATGGACTTGCAACCCTTTCAGCGCATTAACCCGTGCGGCTATGCCGGACTGCAGATGACCCAGTTGCGTGATGAAACGCAGCACCCCGTTGATCTATCTGAAGTGAGTGTTGGTTTACGTGACGCACTTGTTTCACATCTTAAATTCAGTGAATACATCACCCTTACCGATGGGATTGAATGCTATGAGTAATCTAGAGACTCCAGTCAGCGCTAAACCTGCGAAACCCGCTAAAATTGAAATGGGTGTGAAATTGCGCGGTGCAGAAAAGTTAGCGCGCATTCCAGTAAAAGTGATTCCAACCGTTGATGTGCTACGCAAGCCGGATTGGATTCGTGTGCGTGTGCCGGTATCACCGCAGGTGGAAGGCATTAAGCAGACTTTGCGTAAGCATAAATTACACAGTGTTTGTGAAGAGGCGTCGTGTCCAAATTTAGGTGAGTGTTTCTCAGCGGGCACCGCAACATTTATGATTATGGGTGATATTTGTACCCGTCGTTGCCCATTCTGTGATGTGGGGCATGGTCGACCTAACCCTTTAGATGCCAATGAACCGCATAATTTGGCTAAAGCTATTGCCGATATGACGCTTAAATATGTGGTGATTACCTCGGTCGACCGCGATGATTTGCGTGATGGTGGTGCACAGCACTTTGCTGATTGTTTGCGTGAAATTCGCGCGCTCTCACCGCATGTGCAATTAGAGACATTGGTGCCTGATTACCGTGGACGCATGGATATTGCCTTAGATATCACTGCTACTGAACCGCCTGATGTATTTAATCACAACCTTGAGACCGTACCGCGCTTATATAAAGCGGCGCGTCCTGGTTCTGACTTTGAGTGGTCTTTAGATTTGCTTGAGCGCTTTAAACAGCGTGTACCCGGTGTGCCGACTAAGTCAGGCTTGATGCTGGGTTTAGGCGAAACCGATGAAGAAGTGATTGAAGTGATGCAGCGCATGCGTGAGCATGATATCGATATGCTGACGCTAGGTCAGTATTTGCAACCATCACGCGATCACATGGCGGTACAACGTTTTGTTCATCCGGATGTGTTTGCCTGGTTTGCTGAAGAGGGTACGAAGATGGGCTTTAAAAATGTTGCTTCAGGGCCTTTGGTGCGCTCGTCGTACCATGCTGACCAGCAGGCGCATGAGCAATTGAAGTAAGTTTTAGTTATAAAAAACCCCGTATTGGCTTTTAGCGAATACGGGGTTTTTATTTAGCACGACCGAGTTACATATACGGTCGACTGACGCAGTTTAACGCTCTAAATATTGCAACTTGTCGGCCACACCATCCCAGTCTTCAGCATCTGGTAGCGGATCTTTCTTTTCACTGATGTTGGGCCAGATATCAGCTAATTCTTGGTTTAGCGCGGTGTATTCTTGCATATCTTCAGGTACTTCATCCTCTGCGTAAATCGCTTCAGCAGGGCACTCTGGCTCACATAGAGCACAATCAATGCACTCATCAGGGTGAATAACCAAGAAGTTAGGGCCTTCATAGAAACAGTCTACAGGGCAGACTTCTACGCAGTCGGTGTACTTGCATTTAACGCAGTTATCAGTGACAACGAAGGTCATAACGAGTCATCTCCTAGGGCTGGTGACTTGTGCCCTATCTATGTAGGGCTGCAAGTAAAAAATATGGCACGGCGATGATGCAGTGCACTCAATGAAAAAGGTGAGCAATTCTAACAGCTTGCACTGAGCAGCGTTAGATTTGCGTCTTCCAAGCATATAACAGATCAAGCGCCTGCTTTGGCGAGAGCTCATCTGGATTAATATTTTGTAATTCTAGCAGCAGGTGGTGCGGCTGCGTAGCGAATAAGTCATTTTGTATCGGCCGTTGTGTATTGTTGGGCGTATTTTGCGCTTGCATTAAGCTGCTGTCTTCCAACTGTTTGAGGTGTTCGCGGGCGCGGTCAATTACTGTGCCAGGCACACCCGCTAACTGAGCGACAGCTAAGCCATAGCTTTGATTAGCAGGCCCGCTGCGTACGTGATGTAAAAATACAATACGATCTTGGTGCTCTGTGGCCGTGAGGTGCACATTGGCGACGCTGCTTAAGCGTTCGGGCAAAGAGGTCAGTTCAAAATAATGCGTAGCAAATAGCGTCCACGCTTTAAGCTCGGCCAATTGCTCGGCAGCAGCCCAAGCTAAAGATAAACCGTCAAAGGTGCTGGTACCACGGCCCACTTCATCCATGAGAACCAAGCTGTTAGCGCTGGCGTTGTGCAGAATATTAGCTGTTTCACTCATCTCTACCATAAAGGTAGAACGCCCCCCAGCCAAGTCATCACTGGAGCCGATGCGGGTGAAAATACGGTCCACCAATGATAGAGCACAATGCTGTGCAGGAACAAAGCTGCCGATATGAGCCAGCAGCACGATCAGTGCCGTTTGTCGCATGTAGGTCGACTTACCGCCCATATTGGGTCCGGTAATGATCAGCATGCGCGTTTCATCATCCATTTCTACATCATTAGCAACGAATGGCGTAGTTAACACATGCTCAACCACAAGGTGTCGACCTTGCTTGATATCCAGCAGAGGTTGCTCAGTAAAATCTGGGCGGCATAAATCAAGAGTGAGTGCACGCTCGGATAAATTACTGATCACATCCAGCTCGGCCAATGCGGCAGCACTGTTTTGCAAGGGTGCAATCTGGGCAATGAGAATATCCAAGAGTTCATCGTAGAGCTGCTTTTCTCGGGCTAAGGCACGGCTTTTTGCCGACAGCGCTTTATCTTCAAAAGCTTTCAGCTCTGGAATAATAAAGCGCTCTGCACCCTTGAGGGTTTGTCGGCGAATATATTCCGGCGGTGCTTTCTCAGCTTGGCGGGTCGGAATCTCAATAAAGTAGCCATGCACGCGGTTATAGCCCACTTTCAGATTGGCCAGCCCAGTACGTTCTTTTTCACGAGTCTCTAAATCAATTAAGAACTGACCGGCGGTTTCGCTGATAGTCAGCAGTTCATCCAGTTCAGGATCGTAACCCAGCTTGAGCACGCCACCTTCACGAATCACTGCCGGTGGATTATCAATAATTGCACGGCTTAGGGTATCGGACAACTCAGGGTAAACACTGATAGCCTTAGCTAGCTCTTGAATACGGGCAATATCAAGGTCTGCCAGTACCTCTTGTAAAGCGGGTAGGGCGTTCAGCGCATCGCGTAGACGGGCTAAGTCCCGTGGCCGTGCGCTGCGCAAACTGATCCGCGCTAAGATCCTCTCAATATCACCGATGTCTTTCAGTGCCGGCTGCACATTCTCAAAGTGATAGTCGTTGAGCAGATAAGCAATCGCATCTTGACGTGCTTCGAGTACCTTGCGCTGGCGCAGAGGACGGTTCAGCCAACGGCTGAGTAAGCGGCTGCCCATGCTGGTCTGGCAGCGATCAATTACCGACTGTAGGGTGTTATCACGGCCGCCGGAAAGATTCTTATCCAACTCAAGGTTACGCCGAGTGGCAGCATCCAAGACCACTGTTTCGCTAATACGCTCATGGAATAGGCTGCGAATATGCGGCAGAGCGGTGCGCTGTGTTTCTTTGGCGTAATTTAATAAGCAACCGGCCGCGCCAATGGCAAAGGACAGTTGTTCACAGCCAAATCCTTTCAGGTCTTGGGTGGAAAATTGCTGACATAAGGATTTAAACCCGCTGTCATAATCAAAGTCCCAAGGTGCGCGACGCTGCGTGCCACGGCGCTTTTCTAATGCCGCAGGTACTGACCAGTCATCAGGAATCAACAGCTCGGCTGGGTTGATGCGCTCAAGTTCCGCTAATACGTTCTCTTCATTGTGCAGTTCTTGCACGCTAAAACGGCCACTGCTAATGTCTAAAACAGCCAAGCCAAACAGATTGTCTCTACCCAGTAAAGCAGCGACGAGGTTATCGCGACGGTCATCCATTAAGGCTTCGTCACTGACCGTGCCAGGGGTGAGAATGCGCACCACTTGCCGCTCAACAGGGCCTTTGGTGGTGGTGGCCGGATCGCCGGTTTGCTCGCAAATCACCACCGACTCACCGAGACTGACTAAACGCGCGAGGTAGCCTTCTGCTGCATGGAAGGGAATACCCGCCATCGGAATAACGCTGCCGCCAGACTGTCCGCGCGAGGTGAGGGTGATATCCAGCAGTTGCGAGGCTTTTTTTGCATCGTCATAGAAGAGTTCATAAAAATCACCCATGCGATAAAACATGATCTGATCAGGGTGTTGGTTTTTTAACCGCCAATACTGTTGCATCATCGGCGTGTGTTTACTTAAATCTTGGGCACTCATAATGAACTGACTCAATTGCGTTGCAAAAGCACTAGTCTAGCGGATTGCGCAAAAAATTTATGCAGTGCCGAGCTATAACACAGCAAAAGGCTCAGTTAAGATTGTATGAGTTGTGTCCAAGCGAAGGGTTTGAAAATGAGTAACAACAGAGAAGACGAGCAAGATGAGGCATTAAGCGACGACAGTCTGGCCTATGAACGCGCGCAAGTTAACGTGCAGGCGGAGGATCCGTTGGCGGCAATTAAGCAGATGCGTTTAGAGCAGTTGGCGATGTGCCGACTCAAGTCTGACGAAGAAATGCAGGCCATGCGCGAGGCATTACAGAGCGCTGTGAGTGAAGTGGGTATGGATGACGAATAGGCGGCGCGCCTTATGTTGCGTGGAATGCCGGAAATCGATGCTTGAGCGCAGCATTGTCTGAGGAGTTTCGTAAAGATCACAGCAACTATGCGTGCTGGCAGTAGCCTTTGCAGCACAAGGAACGGCGTAAATACCTATAGCTTGCTCAGTCTGCTTTACTCTAACGCGTTGCCTTTACGCCGCTCCTGTTTATCGCAGCTTGGGTTTAAGCCAGAAGCTTTTCAATATCTTGCACTTTAGCAACCTTGCCTTCAATGACAATATCATCATCTATGGCCAGTGCTGGCGTGCGCATAATGCCTGCTTCAATGATGGCATTGGTATCAGTTACTTTTTCAATCTCGTACTCAAGGCCTTTGGCTTTAGCAGCTTCTTCTGCATTAGCAGTAAGTTGAGCGCATTTCGCGCAGCCGCTGCCATAAATAGTAAATTTCATAATGTATCCTCTTTTTGCTACACATTTAACGGGGCAATTACCACCAGTTACCATAAGTAAAGCCAGTGATAGTGGACATCACTACCACCAGTGCGCAATACACCAGCGTTTTTTGTGTGCCTAAGATGGTGCGAATCACCAACATATTGGGTAAAGACAGTGCTGGGCCCGCCAGTAACAATGCCAGTGCTGGGCCTTTACCCATACCTGAGCCCATAAGAGCATCCACGATAGGCACTTCGGTGAGTGTTGAGAAGTACATCAATGCGCCAAGTAAGGAGGCAGTGATGGTAGAGGCTAATGTGTTGCCGCCGACAGCCATGGCGACCCATTCAGAAGGAATAACCCCTTCATGCCCTGGACGACCGAGGGCAAAACCGGCAATAAAAACACCAGCGAGCAGCAGCGGAATAATTTGTTTGGCAAAATCCCAGCTTTGCGCTGCCCATTCGCGGTCATCTTTGCGCAAGGTGGAAATAAGCATTAAACCACCAATACCCATAACAAAAGGCAGCTCAGGTATCGTTGGCATAATCATCGCCGCGAGAGTAACGACTGCTGCTAAAATCACTAGTTGTATTTTTGGCCACTGCCAACGCCAAACCAGTAGGCCGCCTAAGCTTATGCTCAATAAAGCAGTGATCTGCCACTTCCAGTGGTAAATCTGCATCCAAGCTGCGCTATCCGCCGCTGCCCAGTTGGCGAATACTAGTATTCCAACCATTAGGGCGAAGAACAACACGATCGCACTCATGGGTTTATCTAAATCTTCACCAGTAAAACCGCGTTTGTTTGTAACAGTGCGCTGCGCCTCTTCCTTACGATAGATCAGGTGCATAATGGCGCCGATCACTAGCGCAAAGAAGATGGCACCAATGGCGCGGGCCAGACCTATTTCTGCGCCCAATACTTTGGCAGTGACGACCACGGCCATAATATTAATAGCAGGCCCTGAGTAGAGGAATGCAATGGCTGCACCTAAGCCTGCCCCACGTTTGTAGATGCCGCCGAACAAAGGCAGGACGGTGCAGGAACACACCGCAAGCAAGCTGCCAGATACCGAAGCAACGCTAAAGGCCACCAGCTTGGGTGCATCAGGGCCGAGGTAGCGCATCACCGCGCCTTGGCTGATATAGGTAGACATGGCGCCGGCAATTAAAAAAGCCGGTAGAAGACACAGAATAACGTGTTCTCTGGCGTACCAATGGGTTAAACGCACGCCTTCCAGCACGGCATTATCGAAGCGCGCTGTTTCTGCTGGAAGAAAATAAATCAGCAGGAAACCAATCAGCATCCAGAGCATTAATTTGGCTTCACGCGTGTTATTGCTGTACAGCTCGCGTAATGGGGTGATCATCTAGGCGCTCCTTAATCGGTATTGATGTGCTTCTACTAAGGAGACGAATGACTCAGGGAAAGGATGCGAAAATTTTTAACGAGGCACATGACAACATACCTGCCCCTGCTCATCAAACTGCACTTTGCAGTTCATGATAATTTTATCGCGCAAACGTTTACGCGCGCGCAGTAGGCGGGACTTGACCGCACTGAGGGTTAGATTATGTTGCTGTGCGTAGTGTTGCTGAGTTTGTCCGTGTAAATCACATTGCTCAATAACGCTTTTATCCTGATCGCAGAGCTCAGCTAGATTGCGCAGTAAACAGCTTTCAAGTTGAGTTATGGGGGCGGGCGTATTGCTTGGCGGTGGCAGGTCTGCGATCAGATCAAGTTCAACAAAGGTTTTTGCTGTGCGTCGGCGGTCGATCAAGTGGTTGCGTAGCACGCGAAAGAGCCAAGCTTTGGGGTTTTGTACCGCGCAAAAAGCAGTATTTTGGCGAACCAGTTTAAGAAACAATTCCTGCAGCACATCGTCCGCTTCGTCTTGGCTGTCTAATCGAGTCAATAAAAAAGCACGCAACTCGTGTTCGTGCGTATTCCAAGCAGTCAAGATGCAATTTGGTGTCATAGCAAGGTGGATTCCGTGGGGAGAGTCTAGATAAAACTATTGCTCGCGGTATTGAGATTCAGAGTACTGCAGCCTGTAATGCGTGACAATAACCTTAGCTGTTGTTGCGCAGCGAGACTGCTTGGGTTTCTGTATATGAGCTCGAGTGAGCTGCGCTTAGGGTGCGCGGCAGACATTGATGCGCTAGCTGCTAGCGCACTCATCATTAGAACTGAACGTTGATGTGCTAAGTTGTGTGTTGTTAGTTTCGAGCGACTGCCAAAATATAAGTATTATAAATCGGCTGCGTGTTTGTGCTTGCTGGTAAGGCGCGAATGATTCGCTTACGTACACAGCTGTTAATAATGTCTTTATAGGGTTGTAAATATGTCGCAGAAGCTAAACTTGAGTCTCGATGAAGTTCACCAGCTGTGTTGTAACGCCTTACACGCTTGTGGCGTGAGCCCATTAAATACAGAGTCGATTGCCCGTGCTTTTGTGGCAGCAGAGGCGCAAGGTATTAAAAATGTTGGTTTAAGCTACTTTGTAGATTATTTAAAGTGTCTGTGCAGTGGCAAAATTAATGCTAAAGCAACGCCCACGATGAGCCAAACAGGTGCCAGTAGTTTGGTTGTAGATGGCGATGGTGGGGTGACCATGAACGGCTTTGATTTAGCATTTGAAGACTTTATCGAGGCGGCTAAAAGCACCGGCATAGCGGCATTATCAGTGAAGAATGTGCATGCATGCGGTGTGTTGGGTTACTTTGTCGAGCGCATAGCTGAACGGGGTTTAGTGGGGCAAGCCTATGCCAATGCGCCGGCGATGGTTGCACCTTTTGGCGGCATATTGCCGTTTTTTGGTACCAATCCTCTGGCATTTGCAGTGCCCATTGCTGGCTGTGCACCTCTGGTGATAGATCAATCCACTTCCACAACGGCCTACGTCAATATCAGGGCCGCAGCCAATCGTAATGAGTCGATACCAGATCATTGGGCGCTGGATGAGCATGGACAAACAACAACGGATGCCAATCAAGCTCTAAGTGGGACTATAACCTCGTCGGGTGGTTATAAGGGTTCAAATTTAGCACTGATGGTTGATGTCATGTCGGCTGGATTAACTGGCTCAACCTGGTCGCATACGGCTAGTTCTTTAACCGAGGGGAATGAACAGCTGAATTTAGGTCAGTTTTTTGTTGCTATCGATCCGCTGCGTTTTGCCGGCGAGGATTTTTACTTACAAACGTCAGATTATGTTCGCGTATTGGAAGATCAGTATGGTGGATATATACCGGGTAGCAATCGCCTTGAGCAGCGGCGCATGCATCAAGAACGCGGGGTTGAATTCGATCAAGCGTTAATCGATACCATTCTGCGTTATATTGCAGATCCTGTTTGTGACTAGCAAAACTTTCAGAACAGTTCGTTTAAAATGAATCAAGCGGACAACTCGTGTGACGGAGCGGGAAAAATATTGCCTGGTACTGCCGCAACCATCTTTAACTATTTGTCAGCGTTCGATTAACGTTGTTTATGAGTGCTCTAACGTGTCTTTTTTGAATCTCTCTTTGTTGTCTGTTTTTATCCCGACTTTCTTTGTGGTATCGATCACGCCGGGCATGTGCATGACCCTAGCTCTGTCGCTAGGTATTACTGTCGGGGTGCGGCGGGCGATGTGGATGATGGCCGGGGAGTTGTTGGGCGTAGGCATTGTGGCGGCCACCTCAGCCGTCGGCGTTGCAACGTTTATGCTGCAATACCCGACGGCATTTACGTTGTTCAAATACGCTGGTGGCGCTTACTTGACCTGGCTAGGAATTCAGATGTGGCTTTGCCGAGGCAAGATGGCCATGCCCGAAGATAATGCCGAGCCCATGACAACGTCGCGTGGGCAGTTAGCCTCTCAGGGGTTTGTCACCGCCATCGCCAATCCCAAAGGTTGGGCATTTTTTATAGCGTTGCTGCCACCGTTTATCGATACTACGTTGCCGGTGGCTCCACAGTTGGTGGCGTTGGTGTTGATTATTCTCTTACTGGAGTTTGCCAGCCTGCAGTTATACGCTCATGGTGGGCGAGCGCTGCGGCGGATGCTGCGCAAAGGAGGTAGTGTGCGCTTGGCTAACCGGGTGTCTGGTAGCTTGATGGTATTGGTGGGTGCATGGCTGGCGTTTGGATAGCTGTTTTGGAGCAGCTTCGTCGCAACGATTGGCTCGCAGCTCTGTACTAATACACTGCGATATATGTAGGTGCTTGCACGCATTTAACTCATTGATGAGCGTGATAGGCATTGCAGTCGTAAGCATCATCGGTATGGGGGTATCTTTGGGGGGGTCGTGTAAAAGTATAGTCTGTAAGTGCTGGGTATATATGAGGACGTTGAATAGGCTGAAAGCCGTGTAGCTCATATGTTATAGGCATAAAAAAAGCCCCTAAGTCCGAAAACTTAAGGGCTAAAGAAATTGGTGCCTCGGGGGAGAATCGAACTCCCACGTTGTTACCAACGGCGGATTTTGAATCCGCTGCGTCTACCAATTCCGCCACCGAGGCATGGCGCGGAATTATAGAGATGCTTTGTGCATCGGTCAAATGATTTCGCATGGTCAGATGCAATTATTTCCGTTAAGCTTTGCTTCTTCTTATTAATGATCACGATTATGCGCGTTGCACACTTCCAATTTGATTTACCTGACGAGCTGATTGCTCGCTATCCGCTGGCTGAGCGTCGTGCCAGTCGCTTATTGGTGTTAGACGGCCCCAGTGGTGCCATTGCTCACCAACAATTTACTGATTTACTCGACTATTTACGCCCTGGCGATTTAATGGTGTTTAACAATACCAGAGTCATTCCTGCACGGCTGTTTGCCAAAAAAGCTACGGGCGGGAAGCTTGAGGTGCTGGTTGAGCGAGTATTGGATACTGAACGCGTGCTGGCGCATGTGCGTGCCAGTAAAGCACCCAAAGTAGGCAGCACTATTGAGTTGGACGGCGGGGCACAAGCAACACTGCTGGCGCGCCACGACAGTTTATTTGAATGGCGATTTTCTGAGGCAGTGCTGCCGTTGCTTGAACGCATTGGTCATATGCCGCTGCCACCTTATATGGAGCGTGCCGATGAGCAGGATGATCGTGAGCGCTATCAAACTGTGTACGCCGAGCATGCGGGTGCCGTTGCCGCGCCGACAGCAGGATTGCATTTTGATGATCGATTAATGGCAAGTATCCGTGAGTTGGGCGTTGAAACAGCTTTTGTTACCTTACATGTGGGGGCGGGTACCTTTCAGCCGGTACGCGTGGATAAGCTTGAAGATCATCAAATGCACCATGAGTGGCTTGAAGTCTCGCAAGATGTGGTTGATGCCGTTGCTGCCTGTAAAGCACGCAGTGGTCGTGTGATTGCTGTGGGGACCACCAGTGTGCGCTCATTAGAAAGCGCTGCGCAAGCAACCGGTGAGTTGCAGGCGTTTACTGGCGACACTGATATATTTATTTACCCTGGGCGTCCGTTCCATGTCGTGGATGCGCTGGTTACCAATTTTCACTTATCCGAATCAACCTTATTAATGCTGGTCGCTGCCTTTGCCGGTTATCCAGAGATTATGGATGCCTATCGCAGTGCGGTGGAGCACAAGTATCGGTTTTTCAGTTATGGCGATGCCATGTTTATTACGCGCAATCCGCAACCGCGCAGTCCTAAGGAGTGATGTATGTCTTTTATGCAGTTTGATGTATTAGCGACCGATGGTCGTGCGCGCCGTGGACGTTTGACCTTTCCGCGTGGCGTAGTAGAAACCCCAGCCTTTATGCCTGTGGGCACTTACGGCACAGTGAAAGGTATGTTGCCGCGCGATATTGAAGCCATTGGCGCGCAGATGATTTTAGGTAACACCTTTCACCTATGGTTGCGCCCTGGCACTCAAGTGATTAAAGAGCATGGCGATTTGCATAATTTTATGCAGTGGCAAGGCCCGATTTTGACTGATTCGGGTGGCTTTCAGGTGTTTAGCTTGGGCGCGATGCGCAAAATTAAGGAGGAGGGTGTGTACTTCTCTTCTCCAGTGGATGGTGCCAAAGTGTTTATGGGACCAGAAGAGTCGATGCAAGTGCAGCGCGAGCTGGGCTCTGATGTGGTGATGATTTTTGATGAATGCACACCCTATCCTGCTGATGTCGAAACTGCAGAAAAATCCATGGAGTTGTCACTGCGTTGGGCTAAACGTTCAAAAATTGCCCACGGTGACAACCCGTCTGCGTTATTTGGTATTGTACAAGGTGGCATGCATGAGGACTTGCGTCTGCGTTCGTTAGAAGGGTTATGCGAGATTGGCTTTGATGGTTTGGCCATTGGAGGTTTGTCGGTGGGAGAACCCAAAGAAGATATGATCCGCATTTTGGATTTTCTGCCACGGCATATGCCGCCGGAGAAGCCGCGCTATTTAATGGGTGTGGGTAAGCCTGAAGATTTAGTTGAAGGCGTGCGCCGCGGTATTGATATGTTTGACTGTGTGATGCCCACGCGTAATGCACGCAATGGTCATTTGTTTATTGAAACTGGGGTGATTAAGATCCGTAATGCTGTGCATCGTCACGACACAGGGCCCCTTGATGCGGATTGTGATTGCTATACGTGTCAGAACTTTTCTCGAGCTTATTTGCATCATTTAGATAAGTGTAGAGAAATGCTAGGCAGCATGCTCAATACCATACATAATTTGCATCATTATCAACGCCTAATGGCGGGTTTACGAGAGGCTATACAACAAGGTACATTGGGCGACTTTGTTGATGGGTTTTACGCGCGTCGTGGCTTACCTACGCCGCCGCTTAATTAAAATAACGGACACTAATGTCTTTTTGTAATGGGAGTTGTTCATGAATTTCTTTATATCTGCTGCTTATGCTGAGACTGCTGCTGGCGCACCTCCAGGTGGCGAGTACATGCAGTTTATTTTGCTGGCTGGTTTTTTGGTGGTTTTCTACATGATGATCTGGCGTCCACAAGCCAAACGTGCCAAAGAACACCGCAACCTGGTTGGTGGTCTGCAAAAAGGTGATGAAGTAGTGACCACAGGTGGTATTGCTGGGCGTGTCACTAAAGTTGCTGATGATTTCATAGTGCTTGAGGCCTCAGATACTGTTGAGTTGAAAATTCAAAAAACAGCAGTAGTTGCAGCATTGCCAAAAGGCACTTTAAAAGCGATCTAAGTTTGTCGTGTGCTGGGCAGTTGTAGCGCAGGGTTGTTGATTAGCAGCGCCTGTGATGCACTGCCCTATTTGCGTTATATTCGATTAGTTTTGGCTGAGTTTATTTCGGCCACTTAAGCGGGCGGTGTCATGCTCAACAAGTATCCTTTGTGGAAGTATCTGCTGATTGTAGCGATTCTATCCATTAGTTTTATTTACTCTGCGCCTAACCTGTTCCCGGATGACCCGGCGATTCAAGTGACGGGTGCGAGTAGCGCATTACAAATTGAACAAACAGATCTTGATCGCGCCACAGCAGCATTAGCTGCGGCAGGTATTGATGTTAAAAGTGCGGCCTTGGAGACACGTGGTGGTCTTGTGCGGTTATTGCATCGTGACGATCAGTTGCCAGCCAAAGATATCGTACGTAAAGCTTTGGGTGATGAGTATGTCGTGGCGTTAAACCTTGCAGCAAACACCCCTGAGTGGTTGCGTAAGCTTGGTGCCAGCCCAATGAAATTGGGTTTGGACTTATCCGGTGGTGTGCACTTCTTGCTTGAAGTGGACATGGATAAAGCTATTACTGCGCGTCTAAAAATGCATGAAGGCGAAGTGAAAACGCTTTTACGTAAAGAACGTGTGCGCTATCGCAGCTTGCCGGGTATCGAAAATGGCTTTCAATTGGGTTTTGATGATGCTGCAACTTTAAGTCAGGCGCGCGCGTTGATCCGTAAAGATTTTACTGATTTTGAAATGGCCACCGCAGAGCGCAATGATAAGCCAGTGTTGCTGTTAACCTTGTTGCCAACCAAAATCACTGAAATACGTGAGTATTCAATTAAGCAAAACTTAACCACAGTACGTAACCGCGTCAATGAGTTGGGCGTGGCTGAGCCATTGGTGCAGCGTCAAGGTGCTAACCGCATTGTGGTTGAATTGCCAGGTGTGCAGGATACTGCCGAAGCTAAACGTATTTTGGGTAAAACAGCCAATCTTGAGTTCCGTTTAGCCGCCGTTGCCGATGCGCCGCGTGCCACTACAGAAATGTATGAGTTCCGTGAAGAAGGCCGCCCACCTGTAGCCTTGGAGCGTAGCATTATCATTACCGGTGATCAGGTGACTGATGCGCAGGCCAGCTTTGATGAGAATGGTCGCCAACAGGTTAATATTCGCCTCGATGGTCATGGCGGCGAGTTGATGAACCGCGCCACGCGTAATGACATTGGTCGCAGTATGGCGGTGATCTTTATTGAGCAGCGTCCGACCACGCGTTATGTGCGTGAGATGGTTGATGGTGTTGAAACAGAAGTACCGGTACAAACCTTTAAAGAAGAAAAAGCGTGTGATCAGCTTGGCGACGATTCAGTCGGCGTTGGGCAGTCAATTCCGTATTACCGGGCTGGATGGTCAAGGAGAGTCCTCTGAGTTGGCGCTGCTGTTACGTGCTGGTGGTCTTGCAGCGCCGATGTACTTTGTGGAAGAGCGCACCATTGGCCCGAGTTTAGGTGCTGAGAATATTGAGTTAGGTGTACAGGCTGCCTTGTGGGGCTTCTTGTTTGTGGCGATCTTTATTGTCCTGATTTACAAGCTCTTTGGCGTCTTGGCAACAGTGGCATTAAGCCTGAACATGATCAACTTACTCGCGATGATGTCGCTATTAGGGGCGACTTTAACCTTGCCGGGTATCGCAGGTATCGTCTTGACCATGGGTATGGCGGTTGATGCTAACGTGTTGATTTTCTCACGAATTCGTGAAGAAATCGCCAATGGTATGTCGGTACAGCGCGCGATTCATGAAGGCTTTGATAAAGCTTATTCAGCGATTATTGACGGTAACCTCACAACATTATTAGTGGGTGCCATCCTCTTTGCGATGGGTACAGGGCCAATTAAAGGCTTTGCGGTAACCCTATCGCTGGGCATCATTACCTCAATGTTCACTGCAATTATGGTGACACGTGCCATGGTTAACCTGATGTATGGTGGCCGTGACGTCAAGAAGCTGTGGATTTAAGGATATGGCAAGCATGAAACGTGTAATTAACTTTATGGGGGTGCGCCATATAGCGTTCGCCCTGACCCTGATAATGACAGTGGCGTCGCTGGGTGTATTGGCGGTTAAAGGCCTGAACTATGGCTTAGATTTCACCGGCGGTACACTGATTGAGCTCAATTACGAGCAGGCTGCGGACTTAACTAAAATTCGTACTCAGCTGCAAGAGGGTGGCTACCCTGATGCTGTAGTGCAGAGCTTTGGTGCGGTCAATGACGTGCTGGTACGCATGCCGGGTGATGATCCTGATCTTGGTAATCTAGTGGCGCAGGTATTGCGTCAAGATGTTGCTAGCAAGATGCTAGTTAAGCGCGTTGAATTCGTTGGCCCTGCGGTCGGTGAAGAGCTGCGCGATCAAGGTGGTTTAGGTATGTTGTTGGCTTTGGCTGGGATCATGGTCTATCTGGGCTTTCGCTTTCAGTGGAAGTTTGGTGTGGGCGCAATTGTGGGCCTGTTCCATGACGTGATTATCACTTTGGGTGTGTTCTCGTACTTTCAGCTGACTTTTGACTTAACCGTATTGGCGGCAATTCTAGCGATTATTGGTTATTCACTCAACGATACTATTGTGGTATTTGACCGTATTCGTGAAAACTTCCGTTTCTTACGTAATACCTCATTAATCGATAATATCAATATTTCCACCACGCAAACGCTGTTGCGTACCTTGGCGACGTCCATCTCAACATTGCTGGCTGTTGGCGCTCTGCTGGTGTTTGGTGGCGACAACCTTTGGGGTTTTGCCTTAGCCTTATTTATTGGGATTACCGCTGGTACCTACTCATCGGTGTATATCTCTAGTATTTTCCTGATTTGGTTAAAGCTGACGGTAGAAGATTTAATCCCTCCGGTGAGCACTGAGGAAGTGGTGGATGAAACGCCTTAGTTGAATAAGGCCGGCGCGCAAGCCTAATGCGCGCTGCGTTTAAGTATCATGATTGAGCCGTGCAAGAAGGAACTTGCACGGCTTTTTTGTTTCCAAGAGGCTGTGGTTAACCGTTCCTTGAGAGAAACAAAATGAATAAGTCGATGTTGATTGGTAGTGTGCTAGGTGCAGTTGCAGTCACTGCTAGTGGTGCGTTTGCAACCTATAACCTAATGAGTGGACCCAGTTACGCAGAGGTTGTGGCTGTTAAGGTGATTAAAGAAACTGTGAAAACACCGCGTCAAGAATGCCGTGATGTCACGGTAACTAAACGCAAGCCGATCAAAGATGACAACCGTATTGTTGGTACTGCGGTCGGTGCTGTGGTGGGCGGCTTGCTCGGCAATCAAGTTGGCGGTGGTAGTGGTAAAAAAGTGGCGACAGTGGCAGGTGCGCTAGGTGGTGGTTATGCGGGCAATAAAACCCAAGAGCATCTCCAGCAAAACAACACCTATACGACAACTGAACGTCGCTGTGATACGGAATATGATATCAGTGAGAAAATTTCCGGTTACGATGTCAGTTATGAGCTGGATGGTAAAGTGCGCACGGTACGTATGGATGAAGATCCAGGTCGACGTTTACAGCTCGATGAGCAAGGTCGAGTGATTTTAGATCGAGTGGCTTTGTAATCAGTACAATGCCAGCTGCTTAATTAGGTTTTCCAAGCTAGGCGTCATTTGACTAGAGCGGGTTTGTTTAAGCTCTGAGTCAGCTGGTGGCGACCTGTTCAAGTCAAATAGCTAGTTTAATGTTCGGCAATGTTGTTATGGATTTGACGCCTCTAGCGCTTGTTAGCTTGATGCTGTGTAAGATACGCACTTGAATTAAACGATTGCGTTAGTGGAGTGCTATGAGCAGGCGACTTGTATTTTGCGCTGTATGGGCTGCGATTAGCAGTATGCCCAGTGTTTTGTATGCTGATCAGCAGGCATGTGAAAGGCTTGTAGCCGTAAGCTACCTTGATTCATCATTCGATGCGGCGCCTGCGCTAGACAAAGAAACACGGCACCGATTAAACGCTGATGTTTTAAAAGTGTTGGCAGGTCAGGCTCGGCTCAATATCAGTATCGACTCAGCACAGGGCGCTAAAGCTTTGGCTGAGGTGCGTAGCGGGCGTGTTGACTTGATCATTGGTGTCAATCAGCAGTCAGATACAGAAGCACGCTTAGATTATTTAAAACCTGCCTATGCACAGAAAACCTACCGCTTATGGCGACGCGCAGGCGAGCAGTTATCCTTGCAGCAGTGGCCAGAGTTAGTAGGGCTTCGTGGTGTGCGGGCATTAGATCATAAACAGTTTGCTGGTTTTGACGTGCAGGCTGACCTACGCAATTGGCCTGTGTACAGTGTTGATACGCTGGATATAGCGATTGATAGCATCCTACAAGGGCATGCTGATTATATTCTGGCTGAGCAGAAGCGTTTTCAGCAGCTGCTAGTTGAAAAAGAATTAGCACAGCGCTTTGAGTTTAGCGAGCCGCCAATGAAAACTCAGGGGTTGTTTTTGGCGTTGTCAAAAGACTCTGCCTGCAACAGCGCCCAGTTGCGTTCAACCATAAGCAAGGCGTTACTCAAGCTGACTGAACAGCAGTAACAAAAGCGCGCAATAAAAAAAGCCCTGCACGGATCACCGGCAGGGCTTTTTTTATTGCGCTGTTAGTTTAGTGACGTTGTTGCAGAGCAGCAATGCGCACTTCTAAAGGCGGGTGGCTCATAAATAAAGCGGCCAAGCCTTGTTTTAAACCACCGTTGATACCAAAGGCTACAAGCGCTTTAGGCATTTCTGATTCAATATTTTGTTCGGCACGTAGGCGATTTAAAGCGCCAATCATTGCCTGCTTGCCGGCCAAATCAGCACCGGCTTCGTCGGCACGGAACTCGCGGCGGCGTGAGAACCACATAACAATGGTGCTGGCCAGCAGGCCCAGTACCAATTCGGCAGCAATGGTTGCGACAAAGTAACCGATACCACGACCGTCTTCGTTTTTCAGCACAACTCGATCAACAATGTCACCAATGATACGCGCAAAGAACATCACAAAGGTATTTACCACGCCCTGAATCAACGCCATGGTGACCATGTCGCCGTTGGCTACGTGACCAATTTCATGGGCTAGAACGGCTTCAACTTCGTCTGGTGAGAAACGGTCGAGGAGGCCTTGGCTGACGGCAACCAGTGCGCTATTGCGATTCCAGCCGGTGGCAAAGGCATTAGATTGATGCGAAGGGAAAATACCCACTTCTGGCATACCAATGCCGGCTTTATTGGCTAACTTTTCAACGGTTTGCAATAACCATTGCTCTTGGCGTGTGCGTGGTTGATCGATGATTTGCGTGCCAGTGGTTCTCTTGGCCATCCATTTGGAGATAAACAAAGAAATTAACGAGCCGGCGAAACCAAATACAGCACAGAAAATTAACAAGTCGCCATGGTTTTGACCTGTGTAACGGTCAACGCCTAGTAAACTGAGAGTCACGCTAGCAACCAACAATACCGCAATGTTAGTGGCTAAGAATAAAAAGATACGCATCATGTGCGAAAAGCTCCGTAAGTGTAAACAGATGAACTATATAAGGGTTGCGCGGATGCGCTTCAAGGGTATGACTGTTGCAAACTGTGTCTATTGTGCGGTGTTTAACGCTTAAAGAATAGCTGCATCAATTCAATAACGCGCTCACTGTGCTCAGCATACAAAGCCTCGCGTAGTTGGTTGGCCAAACTGCCTTGCGCACGACGCACACTGTGTGGTGCGCTTTCGACTGCATCAGGCAGCGGATCAACAGCACTGCTCAAACGTAAAAAAGCCTTTTCACTGAGTTCAATTTGATCTAAGGCTTCAAAACGAATAGTGCTTTGATAGCGCAGGTAGCCTTCTTCAGCTAGCCATAAAAACGTACTTAGACAACGCTGTTGACGATCGCTCGGCAAACCGAGTTCGTCAGGTGCTAGATAGCCGATTAAATCATCTATGTACAGCGTGCTTTTTTTAGGAAAGGCCATGTACAGCATCAGCAGGCCTTTCGCAGCATCCTTATGAAAATCGTCAATATGAAGGTCCATGTGTACTCACTGGCGGTAGGTTTTCAGGAAGTTACCAATGCGGCCGATAGCTTGTTCAAGATCATCAACACGCGGTAGCGTCACAACGCGAAAGTGATCCGGCCAAGGCCAGTTAAATGCCGTGCCTTGCACCACCAAAAGCTTTTCTGAGAGCAGTAAATCTAAGACAAACTTTTCATCGTTATGAATGGGGTAGACTTTTGGGTCAATTCTTGGAAACGCATAGAGTGCGCCCATCGGCTTGACACAGCTGACTCCGGGGATGTCATTGAGTAACTCCCAGGTACGGTTACGCTGCTCAAGTAAGCGACCGTTCGGCAGCACTAAGTCATTGATGCTTTGATAGCCCCCCAATGCTGTTTGGATGGCATGTTGTGCCGGCACGTTGGCACACAAGCGCATGTTGGACAAAATATCTAAACCTTCAATGTAGCTGCGCGCGCGATGCTTAGGACCGGAAACCACAACCCAGCCGGAACGAAAACCAGCCACACGGTAAGACTTGGATAAACCATTAAAGGTTAAGCACAATACATCCGGTGCCAATGAAGCGGCGCAGGTATGCATAGCACCATCGTATAAAATTTTATCGTAAATTTCGTCAGCAAAAACCACTAGATTGTGTTGGCGTGCCAACTCCATAATATCGAGCAATACTTCTTTGGAGTACACCGCGCCAGTCGGGTTGTTGGGGTTGATGATGACAATGGCTTTGGTGTTCGAGGTGATTTTTGCGCGCATATCATCAATGTCTGGCAGCCAGCCTGCTTGCTCATCACACAAATAATGCACAGGGTTGCCGCCAGCCAAACTGGTGGATGCAGTCCATAAAGGGTAATCCGGTGCCGGTATCAGTACTTCATCGTTGTTGTTTAATAATGCTTGCAGGGCAATTACTATCAGTTCAGAGACACCGTTGCCGAGGTAGATGTCTTCAATGCCGACGCCTTCAACATTCATCTGCTGGTAGTACTGCATGATGGCTTTACGTGCGCTGAACAAACCTTTTGAGTCACTGTAGCCTTGCGCTGTCGGTAAATTGCGGATCACATCCTGGAGGATCTCTTCTGGCGCTTCAAAGCCAAAGGATGCAGGATTACCAATGTTAAGTTTTAAAATGCGCTGGCCTTCGTCTTCAAGACGTTTGGCGTGTTTCAGGACTGGGCCTCGGATGTCATAACAGACGTTAGCGAGCTTGTTCGATTTGCTGAACTGCATGATGGTGAGTATCCCGAATAAAAAGGTCAATAAGGGGCGTTCTGTCGATAAAAAGCGATTTTGTACGCTGTCGCAGTGAGTGGCCCACGTACCCTATGACTGGATTAGTATAAATAGTCATATGAAGGTACTTAAAGATGCCTATCATACGACTGTGCTCGCAAAGGTTAAAGGGAGCGTTACACTAAGGCCTGCGTTTTAACTGGAGAAAATGATGAAAAAAGTTAAAAAAAGTGAAGAACAGTGGCGTGAACAGCTCTCTGAAGAACAGTTTCGCGTCTGCCGCCTAGCGGGTACTGAGCGACCTTTTACTGGCGAGTACCAATCGCCAAATTTTACTGGTGTGTTTCATTGTACCTGCTGTGGGCAACCGTTATTTGATGCCCAGCACCAGTTTGATGCCGGTTGTGGCTGGCCCAGCTATTGGCAGCCGATCACGCCCAGCGCATTGATTGAGCATACGGACAATAGCCTCGGTATGGCACGTGTTGAAGTTGTATGTTCTGGTTGTGATGCGCATTTAGGTCATGTCTTCCCAGATGGGCCTGAGCCGACCGGTTTGCGTTATTGTATTAATTCAGTGGCGTTACAGCTTGAGCCGACGCCTACTGATTGAGTGTGTAAGCTGTTTTGTCGCTTATGTTAATACAGTGCAGTGAAATCATCTGTTGGAGAAAGTTGTGTCTGAGTTAATCAATGAGTTTTTACAGCGTGCCAATCAGGTTTTGCAGCAAATCGAACCTTTGTTGCCTAAATCAACCGAACCGACGGATTGGAATTCGGTGTATGCGGCGAGCTGGCAGCGTAAAGGCAATAGCAGCTTCTTCCGGCCAATTCAGCTCGGTGCTGATATCCGCTTAGCTGACTTATTAGGGGTTGATCGTCAGCGCGAGCAGCTGCTGCGCAATACTCAGCAGTTTATGCGTGGCTTTCCAGCTAATCATGCGCTGCTCTGGGGCGCGCGCGGCACGGGTAAGTCGTCTATTGTACGAGCGTTGCTGGCGCAATATGCCGAGCAAGGTCTGCGCTTAATTGAAGTCGAACGCAATGAGCTGGCGGACTTGCCGCTTATTGTTGAATCACTGGCTGGTTTGCCGCAGCACTTTATTGTCTTTTGTGATGATTTGTCCTTTGAAGCAGGGGAGGGCGATTACCGTATTTTAAAAAGTGTACTCGATGGCTCATTAGAACGTGCGCCTGACAATGTTCTCTTGTATGCCACCTCCAATCGCCGTCACCTGCTGCCTGAGCAACACAGCGATAATCAGCAGTGGCAGCAGGGTGATGGTGGTGAACTGCATCCCAGCGAAGCGGTCGAGGATAAAATTGCCCTGTCGGACCGCTTTGGCTTGTGGCTGTCATTTTATCCCTTTAGCCAAGAGCATTACTTAGAGGTGGTGCAGCATTGGATTGGCGAATATGCGCGACCGAGTAAGCTTGCTTGGCTGTTTACTGAAGAAACGGCCAATGAGGCGATCAGTTGGGCGACAGCGCGCGGCAATCGTAATGGCCGCTGTGCTGCGCAGTTTGCTAAGCAGTGGGTTGGCTTGCAGTTGTTAGAGCATGTTGAATAATGAAACTTTTCTGCTTTCTATGCAATACACGCTGTGTATTGGGTTAATGCCTTGCAGGCTCTATACTGCGTGGCTGGTTTTTAAGGGGATAGCAGCATGACTACAGCGCACGTCGAACACCACATACAACTCTTAGCGCATTTACGCACCATTCTAGTTGCCGTTGCTGACGCAGAACTGGTACCGGAAAATCATCATGCCTTATTTCTTGAACGTTTTGATGAGATGGTGGCTAGCCTGCATGAGAGCACTGAGGATCTATATGTGGGGCAGGATATCATCAGTCAGGTATTTCAACGTTATCCGCAAATAGCGCATATGGTGCCGCGTGATTTACTCTGGTTTTTTGGTGGTGACTGTCTGCACTTTATGCCTGATGATGAAATTGATAAGTATCAGCAGTTGGAAGAGCGCCGTTTTCAAGCCTTAGAGAATGGTGAGGATTTTGATTGGAATCAAGAGATTCAGTTGATGTTTATGCCGCAAAACGCGCCAGAGCATTGAAATATAAAGAATTTCCAAAAAAAGCTTGACGAGTTTGCAGATGCTCAGTAATATGCGCGCCACTTCAAGCAATAAAGCAAAACGCCCAAGCATGAAGTTGCAAGCTGTAATAAGCTGAAGGATGCGTCCCCTTCGTCTAGTGGCCTAGGACACCGCCCTTTCACGGCGGTAACAGGGGTTCGAGTCCCCTAGGGGACGCCATTTTTTGCGGGAATAGCTCAGTTGGTAGAGCACGACCTTGCCAAGGTCGGGGTCGCGAGTTCGAGTCTCGTTTCCCGCTCCAAATTTGGCGTCAAGCTAAAAGAAGAAAGAGCCTAAGGGCTCTTTTTTTTCGTCTGCAGTTTAAGCCCTATTTTTCTGAGCATGGCACTGCCTTTAATGGTCAGCTAAGTTTTTATTCAGAAAGTGTTAAACAAGCATTTCTCCGACTGGTAGAAAATCACCTTGACCAGAATACACGGTCGTACAATTCGTGACGGAGGGTATGCAAGTGGAGTGTGGTTTAACCTGCCAAAAGATATTTTAAGAAGACAACCTAAATAAACGGACAGTTGCGCAGAATTAGTTACAGGGTCAGATTCAGCGCAGAAGACCTTTAATACTGCCGTTTTTTTGCTAAAAGGTGTCAATGCCTACAAGTTCAATTTCATTTAACGCAACAGCTGTACCTATGGGCAAGTGTTGAAGTTAATTTGTGTTAATGTTTCACAAATTTTTCCGTTAAGCTTTAGGTCTGTCCATATGAACCCCTCCACCTTAATAGGTATAGTCGCCAGTATTGTTTTGCTGGGCGTCGTGATTTTCTATACAGCTGTTGATCCTACTTTGTTCCTTGATATACCCAGTATTCTTATTGTGCTGGTGGGTACTTTAGCCGCTACTTTTATCAGTTACCCGTTACGCGAAGTGGTGCGCATTTTTGGTTTAATGGGCACTGTATTGCGTAATGAAAAGCTCTACACCAAGAAAGATCTTGATGAGTTGATTGAGATTTCGCGTCTTTGGGTTAAGAGCGACATCCGTGCGGTGGAAAGCGCACTGGAGCGGGCTTCCAATCCTTTCTTAAAAACTGGCGTCCAACTCGTCATTGATATGACACCTGAAGAAGAGATTTTAGAGTTATTGCAGTGGCGCATTTCGAGAATGCGAGCCCGTGAGCATGCCGAGGCGCAGTTGTTTCGGGTCATGGCCAGTTATTCACCGGCATTTGGCATGATTGGTACGCTGGTAGGTTTAGTCAATCTTATGTTTTTATTAGGTGATGGCGACATGGCGCTGATTGGTCAACAAATGGCTTTAGCGCTGATGACTACATTCTATGGTATTTTGTTTTCTAATTTGTTGTTTAAGCCCGTCGCGGTAAAGTTAGAGCGTCGTACTGAGCAGCGTTTAGTGTTGATGAATATGGTGCTGCAAGGGGTATCTATGATGAGCCAAAAGCGCAGCCCCGCCATGATGCGCGAGACTTTAAACTCGTTTATGGAACAGCATCAAGATGAGATTAACGATGGCAATCATCGTTATAGTAAACAAGAGAAAAGCTAATGAGCGGAGAAGGACGCTATAGAATCAGTCAGCTCACAGCAAAAACTAAGCGTTTAGAAACTGAGCTTAAGTTAGCGCGTATGGCGAATAAAACCAGCGGCTCAGGTAACGCTTGGCTCGCCCTTGATAGCAGCACTGGGCCTAGAGAGGAAGAGGAAACCTGGTTCTCGACCTATTTAGATATGATGACGTTGTTATTGGTTCTGCTCATCGTCATGTTGGCTTTTTCTGGTAAAGGGGATTTTGTCTCTGGATCTGAGCATGAGGTTGGCGCAGCCAGCGGTACAGCCATAATTGAAGGGGGAAGATTGGGTGTTGAGCTTGCCGCTGAAGGGGTGATCGGTGTGCAGTTAACCGGTGCGCAGACTGGCGATACAGTGCAAAACGAGCTGGCTGCCTTGGGCTTAGAAGGCAATATGGAAGCCGAAGAGGAAGGGCGCAGTCTAAGTGAATTGGGCTTTGACCAGCTCGGTGATGACATTGATGTGAGTATGAGTGCAGGGATTGTCAGCTTTAGAATTAAAAGTGAGATTTTATTTACCTCAGCCCAAGCTGATTTAGGTTTGGCTGGGGCTGATGTGCTTAAAAAGCTGGTCAATGTCTTGCGCAAAAATGACTTTAAAATTGCCGTAGAGGGTCATACTGATTCTGTGCCTATTCGGGGGCGTTACCCATCAAACTGGGAGCTTTCAGGCTCTAGGGCCGGTAGTGTCGTGCGTTATTTAGAAGCCAACGGTATTAGCAGTGCTCGCTTACGCGCAGTAGGCTTTGCAGGTACTCAACCTTTAGCGTCAAATGCAACAGCTGAAGGACGAGCGCAAAACCGCCGTGTGGAGCTGAAAATGGAAATGCCTAAGTAATGCTGTAAAAAAGAACGTCTATTAAATAGTTTTAGCGTCCATCTGTTTGTAAACGCCCTGTAGATAATTAAAAAGCTGTAGTCCATGTTCGAGATCGTGCCTCGTTTTGCGCTGTAAGTAGATGAGCGTGCTAAAAGAAGAAAGAGCCTAAGGGCTCTTTTTTTTCGGGGGTTACTAAGTATCTCTGTAGGTGCTGATGTGCGACGGGCTCTATTGAGCCTTCGAATTGCATAAAAGTACGCGCTTAAGAGTTGTACAAAAATCAATGTAACCGTTTTGTCATTATCAGCTGCTGTAATGATTACGTCATGTAGGCCAGAGCCTGTGTAATAGAGTTTTCGGTTAGCTGTTATGTATGTATTTCTAATCCTCTTCCGAGACACTTAAAAAACAGTGCAGCCTAACACGCCAACCTCATGAGATTACTTGGCTCACTTAAGGTTTACAGTAGATGAAAAAAGAAGATGAATTGTTAGAAATAATTGAATCAAAATTGATTAATATATATTTTCAGCCGATTATTAGCGCTGATGGACAGTCTATTTACGCTTATGAAGCGTTAAGTCGTGGACCTTCTGGAAGCATCCTGTTTGACCCTATAAATCTTTTTGAGCAGGCTAGACAGCAAAAGAAACTGTTTGCTCTAGAGAGTGTTTGCCGCACAAAAGCCATCGAGCAGTTTAGCCAACAACAACTTCCCGGAAAGTTGTTTCTCAATATATCACCCGAAACACTCATACAAGCTGATTACCAAAGAGGTTTGACACTTGAACTTGTTAATAATTTCGGTATCAGCCCGGAACAGGTGGTCATTGAAATAACTGAGCATTCTCCGACCCATGATTACGAGTTGATGCGTCGAGCGGTTAAACATTATCAGGGCGAGGGTTTTTCCATTGCGTTGGATGATTTAGGTACAGGTTATTCTAGCCTGAGGCTCTGGTCGGAAGTGCAACCTGATTTTGTCAAAATTGATCGGCACTTTATTAGCGGTATCGAAAAAGATAAGGTTAAGCGCGACTTTATGCGTTCTATTGTTGCGATTGCGCGTTCGGTTAAAAGTCAAATTATTGCTGAAGGTATTGAAACCCTGCAAGAGTTTGAAACCCTGTGTGAAATTGGCGTGGATTATTTACAAGGCTATTACTTTGGCAGACCCAGCCCGACACCCTCTCTGCACATAAGTAAGAGTGCTCAGCGGGTTTGGCAGCAGGTTAAAGACAGTCGTGAAATCTATAAAGACCATGGGCAAGTTGGTGAGTTAAAACAAGATATTACTCCAGTAACGCCTGATACGCTTGTTGAAGAAGTGACCGCTATCTTTGAGCGTAACGAACAATGGTTTTCTCTTCCTGTGGTGTCCGCTGGCATTCCGGTCGGTATTATTAAACGCTCTAGTTTACTCGACAAATTAAGCAAGCCGTTCGGTCGTGATTTATATGTTAAAAAACCGCTCAGTCAGATTTTAGATGGTAATTTTATTAGCGTTGAACGCCACACGCGTCTTGAAACAGTGAGTCTGTTAGTTACCCAAAGAAACCGTAATCAACTGCAAGAAGATTTTATTATTACCGAGCAGGGTAAGTACTTTGGTGTCGGACAGGTTATTGATTTATTGAAAATGATTACCGACATGCAGGTCAAAAGTGCAAAAAACTCTAATCCACTGACTGGCTTGCCTGGCAATGTGTTGATTCAAGAGCATATCGATCAACTAATTATCAATAAAAAACCCTTCGTTGTCTGTTACTTTGACCTAGATAATTTCAAACCCTATAACGACCAATATGGCTACGCTAAAGGCGATGTCATCCTTCTTTGTGTTGCACAATTACTACAAAAGCACTGTCAACCTGAGCTCGATTTTGTTGGGCATGTGGGCGGTGATGATTATGTCGCGGTGTTTCGCAGTAACAACTGGCAGGACTACGTTAAAGCAGCATTGGATGAATTTAGTCGTCAGTGCCCCTCTTTTTACAATTCCGAACATTTAAGCAGCAATGGCATCTGGGCTGAAGATCGCTTTGGTGAAAAGAGGTTTTTTAACCTTATGAGTATCTCAGTGGCCGCCATTGATTCAACGTCAGCCGATTTGGACTCAGCAGCCACTGTATCCAGTCGTCTGAGCTTGATTAAAGCTGAAGCAAAAAATGCCATAGGTAATAGTTTAGTTGCAGAGCTTTCGGGATCGATTGTTCATCTACTGCTAGACCCTGAGTGTTCGCAAAAGATTGCCTGCAACCGCTAAGTAGAACTTATGGACTGTTACTTGCTTTCTCATTCTTGTAACGGCGTAAGCACTCAGTGGATCATTTTTTAGCGACTTCTTAAGGGATGAGTTATGCGTATTATCACAATGACCCGTTTAGCTGCAGTTGTGCTTGCCTGTATGGCTGTATCTTTGGCTGTTATTTTGTACTGGGGGTTGGGTAAGCTTAATCAGTCTTTTGCCAGCACTTTAAATTACTCAGAGTTGCACCGCCAATTAGCTGTAGATGTACGCAATAAAATACAAACCTATTTAAATACGGGCGATGCCACTTTTCACTCAGCGGCGCTTGCAGATTTAGATGCTTTAAGTCAACAGGTTTTCCCCAGTCTGCCAGCCAGTTTAGTGACACAGTTGGAACCCGTGGCTGATGCCTTGTATTCGGGGCTCAGCAATGAGTTCTTAGGTGCGGGGAAATTGGCCGGAGATGAGCAAGGTTTACTCTATCAAAATGAACGGGAAACAACTGCTGAGCTCAGTCGACTAGAAAACTATGGGTTAAAAGTGTTTGAACAACAGCCACAAGCCGGTATTACTTATTTACAGGCGACAGTACGCTTAACCGGGTTGCTGTCAGAGATAAAAACCCTACGTGAAAACTTCTGGAACAGTGGCAACGAGAATTATGTGCAGCAAATTGAGCGAACCCGTGAACGCTATAATCAGACCCTGCAACAACTAAGCGGCTTACCGCGCATTGGGCTTTATCCTGAACCAGAAGAAAATGATATTGCTAGCTTGATGGGCTGGGCAAAGAAGACACGCGCCGCTGATGTAGAGGAACAAGGAGATGCAATTTTACGCCAGCTTACCAGTTTGTATAAACGCTATCCTTTAGAAATGGAACGCTCAATTCAAGGACAACAAGCGCGCGCAGACAGTTCGATGCAAGTCAATCAGCTGATTAATAACTTTGAACAAGCCATTATTCAGGGCCAGCGATATGTTAATCAAAGCAAAGATGACGTTGAATTACTGGTGAAAAAGCTCTTTTTTGCTTTTGCTGCTGGGTTACTGGTCATGGCTGCGCTGCTGTATGTGTTCCAGAAGCGTTTTGTCATCAATAATCTGACTAAGCTTGAGTCCGCGCTAACGGTATTAGTTCAGCAGGGTAGCCTGAACTTTGTTGATATGGATGCTGATCGCACCGAGCTGGGTCAGATTGCCAAGCGCTTTAACCAGCTGATTACCAGTATGCAAAATCAGCAAAAAGAAAAGAACCAACAATTGCATGATATCGGAGGCACGCTAGAACAATTATTAGGCAGTTTCGATATGATTATTGCTAATGCCAGCACAACACGCGAGCAACTGCATAAAGCTGGGGCAGCCAGCCAAGAACTTAATCAGTTGGCGCAAAAAGTAAATGACAGCTCTGTCCAAGTACAAAACTTTGCCGAGGAAACCGCCAGTTTAATGAATGTCAGCGAGCAAAGTGCTGGTGAGGTGGTTTATGCGGGTGAGCAAGCGATTAAGAAAATTGATTTAGGCCAGCACGCTTTACTGGATTTAGTGCAAGCGGTGCAGGAGGTGATGAGTATTTTAGTTCAGGTGAATCATATTTCTGAGCAAACCAATCTGCTGGCTATCAATGCCACTATTGAATCTGCGCACGCAGGTGAACATGGGCGTGCTTTTGCAGTCGTTGCCGATGAGGTGCGTCAGTTGTCGAAAAAAACCCATCAGGCTGTGAGTCAATCTACTAATTTGCTTGGCGCACTCAATGCAGTGACTGATCGTGTTAAACAGCATATTGACGAGGTGGCCCAGTCGACTGAGTTTCAATGTGATTTAGCACAGAAGTTGCAAGAAACATCTTTACGGGTGCGTGATAGCTCTTTTCATGCGTCACAAACGGCACAACAAAGCTCAAAACTTACTGAGCAGCAATATCAAAGTGTTGCTGACTTTAATTTACACATGCAAGCCATGGAGCAGGGTGCTAATGATGCCAACCAAGAAGTTAAACAGTTACGCACCCAGGTCAGTCAGCAAATTCAATGGCTACGCACCAATCTAGGCGTGTAGCCTAGCGAGGTAAGATTCAATCGCAGTGCGAGGATCATATTTAATGGCTAACTTGCAATCTAACGATCAGACTCCATGGGTTATTTTTCTAATCTTTTTACGTTTGGGGCTGACGTCTTTTGGGGGCCCGATTGCCCACTTAGGTTACTTCCGTGAGGAATTTGTGACGCGGCGACAGTGGTTGACGGAACGCAGCTATGCAGATTTGGTTGCGCTTTGCCAGTTTTTACCGGGGCCTGCCAGCAGCCAAGTTGGTATAGCTATTGGGCTTTCTAGGTCGAGCTATGCAGGGGCATTGGCTGCGTGGGCGGGCTTCACTTTACCGTCAGCGTTCGCATTGATTGTATTTGCACTGGGTCTTGCCAGTTACGGTGATGCGATGTTTACTGGCGTATTGCAAGGTCTGAAGGTTGTAGCCGTTGCTGTAGTGGCTCAAGCCGTGTGGGGCATGGCGCGCATTTTTTGCCCTGATACCGCGCGGACTACCTTGATGGCAGCGGCTACGTGCTTTGTTCTGCTGGTACCGTCTGCTTGGGGGCAACTAGCGGTTATTGTTATTGCTGCGATATTCGGTCTGGTGTTGTTCAAACCGGCGCAAGACACAATGCATGATCCACTGCCTATTAATATATCGAGACGTGTTGGACTGTTTTGCTTGGCATTGTTCTTTGTTGTGCTGATTGGGCTGCCAGTACTTTCGGCCATATTTACGAATCAAACGTTGTCAATGCTGGATGCTTTCTACCGGGCCGGGTCATTGGTCTTTGGTGGCGGGCATGTGGTATTGCCGCTGCTGCAAGCTGAGACTGTACCGGTTGGTTGGGTGGCTAATGACACGTTTTTGGCCGGTTACGGTGCTGCGCAAGCTGTGCCTGGCCCTCTGTTTACCTTTGCGGCATTTCTTGGTGCTTCTATAGATGCAACGCCCTTTGCTTGGCTGAGTGGTTTGATTTGTCTGCTGGCGATTTTCGCACCCTCCTTACTCTTGGTTATGGGTGTTTTACCATTCTGGGAGCGCCTGCGTCGTCATCAGCGAAGCCAAGCTGCGCTGTTAGGTATCAACGCGGGAGTGGTGGGTATACTGCTGGCCGCTCTCTACGATCCTGTTTGGACAAGTGCAATTCATGCACCACAAGACTTTGCCCTGGCTCTTGTGGCGCTGCTGGCTTTGATGTTCTGGAAACTGCCAGCGTGGTTGGTTGTGCTTGCTAGTGGTGGCACTGGCTGGTTACTGAACATCGTTTTCTGATGTTCTGGAGGTTATCTACAAAGGCCAAGTTGTTTATTCGCAGGTAGCGACAGCTAACGTCCTCGGCGAACATTTGACCGTTATAGAGAAATTTATTATTTGCGTTTAAGTTGTTGTTGGTACAGTCGAAATGCGGCTTTTATTTTTTTGATGAAACTCTCCTCGTGCCAAGGAGCAGTAATAATCTTATGAATCGCAGCGTGGTTAATTGTGTCTGTAACAGAATGAAGGTCAGTGGCTCCAGATAACACTAGGCGAATGGTATCGGGATACATATCGCTGACTTTGCTTAAAAACTCAGTGCCGCTCATTTCTAGTATGTGTTGTGCGGCAACGATTACTTGTACATCGTGCAAAGCCAGAAATTCAAAGGCCTCTGCTGTGGAGTTGCAAGTCAAAATATTAAAAGATTCTTTGTGCAGCGCTGGTTTGAGTGAGAGTAAGGTGTTTTCTTTGTCATCAATCAATAATAAATTGTATCGCTGAGCGTTAGCCTCTGAGTTTCCAGCAGGCAGATAGTGTTGGAAAAAGGCCTCTAGTTCTTTGGCAGGCAATGGTTTTGAGTAAAAATACCCTTGCAACTCATCACACTTATGTCTATTAAGTAGGGTCGCTTGCGCTATTGTTTCTACGCCTTCAGCCACAACTCTTAGTCCTAATTGATGTGCCATTGCAATAATGGTGTGGGTAATAGCTGCATCTTTTGGACCTGTAACGAGGTCACGAGTAAAGGATTTATCAATTTTAAGTTTATCTATGGGGAGTTGCTTTAAGTAGTTTAAACTCGAATAACCCGTGCCAAAATCATCAATTGAGATGCTGACTCCAAGCTGTTTAAGATCTTGTAACTTGTGTGTCACTTGTTCGATGTTTACCAGTAATAATGATTCAGTTAGCTCTAACTCGAACCACTGAGGCGCTAACTGAGCTTTCTGTAATGTAGTTTCTAATTGTTCGACAAAGTTTGCTTGCTGAAATTGTAGTGGAGACACATTCACTGCAACAGTGAGATCAAACAGCCCGCGTTTTTGTAATGAACGGTTATAGGTGGCGGCCTGTTCGATGACCCACTGACCTATCTCAATAATCAACCCTGTTTCCTCTGCAATCGGAATAAATTCATCTGGGGCAATAAAGCCTCGCTCCGGATGCTTCCAACGCAGCAGCGCTTCCAGGCCAATTAAACGTCCGCTGTTCGCATTCACTTGTGGCTGGTAATAGAGTTCAAATTCATTATTTTCAATTGCACGCTTTAACATAGCCCGTAGGATTAGACGATTATTCAGCGCTTTCTCCATATCTGGGCTGTACCACTGTGCATTATTGCGGCCAAGTTGCTTTGCATGGTACATAGCTAAATCTGCCTGCTGCAGCAGCTGAATAGGTTCATGAATCTCACCATTAGACATACTGATACCGATGCTTGCAGTGACTTGTAATTCTTTGCCGCTGACCTCTAGGGGGGTTGATATAGCTGTGAGAATACGCTCAACCACTAGGTTGAGCTGGTGAGCATCATCAAGATCAGGTAGCAGTAACACAAATTCATCTCCGCCCATTCTAGCTAAGGTATCGCTTGGGCGAATTTGGCTGGTGATTCGAGCACTTATTTGGCAAATAACTTCATCGCCAACTAAATGCCCTAGGCTGTCATTGATCAGTTTGAAATCATCCAAGTCAATAAAAATTAGCGCTACTTTGTTTTTTAGCCGACGATTCATCTTCACGCTTTGTGATAGTCGGTCGTGCAATAGACTTCGATTGGGTAGGCCAGTAAGCAGGTCATGAGACGCACTGAATGCTAATTCTTGCTCGTATTTTTTTTGCTCAGTTATATCGGTTTGAATACCGATATAGTGAGTTATGGCACCGGATTCATCAGGCACTGGAGATAAAAACAAGTTATTCCAGAATACGCTGCCATCTTTACGGTAGTTCTTCAGCACAACACTGATTTCTTGTTTTGATTCAATAGCCAAGCGAATTTGTTTGATCGCCAGCGGGTCAGAATCTTCACCTTGTAAAAAGCGGCAGTTTTTTCCTACTACTTCAGCTAGGCTGAATCCTGTCAGCTTTTCAAAAGCATAATTAACATAACTAATCGGCATATCTGGCTGAGTAATATCAGCAATCACTACACCGTTAGAGCTAGCAGCAACAGCTCTGTTGAAGAGTCTCAGTTGTTTTTCTGTTTTTAAGCGCTGCGTGATGTTTTTGGCGAGACCGAGTACGCCGCTGATTTTTCCATCAATCCAAGCCGGTATTATCGTGATTTGTAGTTCATGTCGTTTGCCAGATAGGCTCATGATGCTTGTTTCAAAACTTTGGGCGTCACCCGTTAGCGCGCGAATAAAATATTCGGACACTTCAGCTAGCTGGTCACTGGAAATAACCCGGCTAAAATGTGTATGTTTTAACTCGGAAAATTGCGATTCTAATAAGGCACAACCAGCCGTATTTATGTCAGTAAAATAGCCTTGATTATCCAACGCATACACGGGATCAGGGTTAAATTGGCACAGTGATTGGAAACGTTGCTGACTCTCTGAGAGCAAGCGTTTTTGTTGGAAACGATCTATTGCATTGGCGGCAAAACGACAACAGCTAATCAGTAACTCTGATTCTTCTGGGTGAGGCGCTCGAGAGGTTTTGCAATATAGCGTGAAAGTGCCTAAAACATGATCTTTCTGTAAAAGCAGTGGCATAGACCAGCATGCAGACAATTGTTCTGCCAAGACAATATCTCTGTATTGGTAGCAGTTTGGGTCGGAGCTCATATCCTCAACAATAATCAATTTTTTTTGAAAGGCTGCTGTACTGCAACATCCTGAGTTATCTGCAATAGGTACATTAGCCAGCGCCGTATGGTATGCATTACTTAACGAGGGAGCAGAGGCAATTTGCAGGCGTTGTTCTACCTTAAGCATCACGCAGGCTTTAAGAGCAGGGTTATGTTCTTCTGCCATTAAACAGATTTGCTTTAAAATTTCTGCAAGCGGTGCTTCAGTAGATATAAGTTGCAATATGTGTTGCTGAGCGTGCTGATAGCGCTCAGCTTTAACAAGATCACTGATGTCTTTTGCTATGGCATACATTTTTTTGGTGCTGGGTACATATCGCGCTGACCACATTAAGTGCACTATGCTGCCATCTTTGCGCAGGTGCCTATTGCGGAAATTCTGGCTACTGTGCCCGTTAATTATTTTATTAACGGCATGTTCGGTCATCTGTTGGTCGTCTGGATGCACGAACTCCAAAAGCGCACGGCCTTTAAGTTCTTCTGCAGAATAATCTAAAATTGATTTGCTCGAGTGACTCACTTCTAGACATTTGCCAGCAGTATCAATGGTGCATAAAAGGTCCGCTGAGTTTTTCTTAAACTGAAGGTAATGAGTTTGTAACTTCTTGCGTAAGGTAAGACTATTCAGCAGTCTTTGATTCGTTTTTATTAAACGTCTTTGTTGCCATTGCGTTTGCTTTTGATATTGCTGAGAGAGCAGTGCCAATAAGCATGCCAACCAGCCAGCAAATAAGATGATTTCAGATACCTGCCTGACAAAATTGAGCCCTGTGTCAAAATCACGATAAAGCTCTAATCGCCAATTTAATTCGCTGAGGGAATTAACGCTATATTTGCCTACTTCGAAGTAGCGTTGTTGAGGATCGAGCTGACTCAACAATAATTGCGGGTCATTTTCATAAGCAAGTGTAATGGCATAACTGTTTGGCACGATCACCGGAATACTTGACTGCATAACCTGTTGCAAGTTGATGCTTGCAATGATCTCGTCTAAACCCAGTGCATTAGGCTGGGTCAGTTGTACTCTGACAAAGGTTTGATCTGCTTGATCGTTAGAATAAAAGCTGACATTGACGCTGTCTTGCGTACTTTGTTTTTTAGGTAATAATGAATATTCAGATGCAATATAGCTATCATAACGCAGCTTAATCGCGTTGCTCTGAGCATCGGAGTAATGCACATTTCCGGCGCTGTCTAATACGGCAATATAATCGAGATAGTTAAAATCACGTAAATATATGCTGAAGTCCAAGCTTATTTGTTCTGGTTGATAGATTGATTTTTTCGCCGAGAAACGATCCCCGAGCCGCTGCATTGAGCTTTTTTGCACGGCTAAAATCTGTTCAGTTTGCTGCTGAAATTTTAATACTATTTCATCTGCTACTTTTTGATTATCTATTTTTAATTGGTGCATGAAATTCAGCCAGATCAATACGCTGAAGATACTGAGCAGCAGAGCCAGCCAGTTCGCTAAATTAAGACTGTCCAGCTTTAAGCTGAAGCGTAAAGAGGAGGAGACCGTTAGTCCTGCAGTTGCAGAAAGAAATAGAAAAATTGCCGTGTTAAGTGACACTGTAGGGCAGGAGCCAAATGTCATACCCCATAAAGTACCGCTATTAACTAATAGCAACATCAGCATTAACGTTGCCAGAGTAGAAAAACTTATCAAGCTCAGTCTGTTCCAGCTTGGCGAGTCTTTTTTTAAGCGAGCAAATAAACCCAGTATCAACAGGATCCAACTGAGTTGTTGCAGCCACGGCATGTTGAACTCAGCAAGCAAGCCGTTCGATAAAAAGGACGAACTTAACAAGACTGTCGTGAGCATGACGACAAGGTTGAGTGCCAGTAATGCAGTTTGTTTTCGAATGACAGCAACCAATGATACAGCGGTGCAGGCCAGCAAGAGTATGCTGTTGAAGGGTAGTATTATGTTGTAGGTGTTGCTATTCAGGTAAAGCAGCTTGCTCAAACTAACAAATACAATACCAGCGAATAAAAAAATTAAGCTGCTGAAAAAAAAAGCTGTGCCTTAGCATCCTGCCGAAGTTGGTACCTTGGCTGTTATTCATTAATGTGTCCCGTGGTGTTGATATTAAAGCTAACAAGTAGGCTCACTAAACGTGACAATCTCTAACTAGAAAAGCTATCAGAACCTAGCTAGCAGGTAGATTAAAGTCAAGCTAGAAAAGTTGATAAAAATGGATGGGTATCGATGATTAAACCAAGCCTTGATATGAGTCATCTTTCGCAAATATGAGTGCTGGTTGATCCTGCTCTACCCGCCCAGTTTAATGATCAATTGAGGTAGCGCAGGCTCGCAATCAGCGTTTGGTATCGTTCGTCTAAATTACTCTACGAGTTACTGCTGGGTATGCAAATAGCATGTGCAAGCTGGTTCAGTTGTTATATCAGGTACGTGCAGCTTGTGGGTGGTATTTTAGTAAAAGTCTAGGTACGGGGGCATATATTACATAGCAATATTTTTCTTAAATGCGTTGGCGTGGTCCATGAGTTGGCCGTCGAAAATGCTGAAGACCTTGTCATCAGCGTCATTAAAGCGGTTAGCGTGCTCGCGCGTTAACAGCGCGAGCGGTCACTATGAGAAATGTGTTGCGGTTTGGCCGTCCATTGAGTGTTTTGTTGTTTTTTGGTTAACGGCTCAACAATAAATTAGCACCTGAAGCGGCTAAAAAGAAGGCGCAGGCTTTGTTGAAACGTTTTGCCATTGTTGGTTTAGAAAACCAGTGTCTGAGATATAAGCCAAACAATGCATAGATTGATATTGCCAGTATTTCGAGGGCAAGAAAGGTACAGCCTAAAGCAAAAAACTGCTCACTAACGTTAGCGCTTACATCGACAAACTGCGGTAAAAAAGCGGTGAAAATTAAGATGGCTTTGGGGTTGCCAATGGCCAGCGCAAACTCTTGTTTAGCGAGCCCAAAGTGATTTCTTGAATGCCTTGTATTAGACATTGGGCTGGCATCTGAACGCCAGAGATTAAAGGCAATCCAAAATAAATACAGAACACCAAACACTTTAATCAAGAAGAATAAAGTTTTGGAGGTCGATAGCACAACGGCTAAGCCAGACGCTGCCAAACTAATCATTCCTGAAAACGCAATGATTCGCCCCAGCCCCGCTAGCAGAGCAGTCTTAAAACCATAACAGCGTGCATTGTTCATAGACAGAAGATTGTTGGGGCCCGGTGTCATATTAAGTGCAAAACAAGCGGGTATAAAAAGAAGCAATGTCCAAGTGTCCATACTGTGTCCTGAGTAAAGCTAACGTAAAATTGAGTGACACGCCGAATAGCACGTCCAGCAGGAAATTAGCCAAGTATACATAAGGCTCCCAACCCCCGCCGGCACAGTCATTGCAATACGATAATGCAGGTAATAAGACAGCTACGGCTAAAACCCTCAAAATCAAAACATTTCTGCATATTGCTTGACAGGCATTTAATCGACTATCAAGATAGTAATCAATTACTTTCTTTGGATCTAGGTATGAATGAACGTCCTAAACACCTTCCTGCAGATGAGCGGCGTGCGGTGACTGTTGAGGCAGTGATTAACTTGGCAGCTGAGAAAAATCCAAGCGAGATCACCACTAAAGCTATTGCTGAGCGTATGGGCTTAACTCAAGGCGCGATATTTCGGCACTTCCCTAATAAAGAAGCGATTTTAGAGGCGGTGATGACTTGGGTATCCAAACGCTTATTAGAGCGTGTTGACAAGGCTATTAAGGGCATTGACTCGCCAGCTGCTGCCTTGGAGGCAGTTTTTTTAGCCCATATCGATTTTATTGCTGAGCATCCCGGTGTGCCACGGATGTTGTTTGGCGAATTGCAGCGTAAAGAGCAAAGCCTACCCAAGAAAATGGTGCAAACCTTATTGATGCACTATCGGGAACGGGTACGCGGACTGCTGGAAAAGGGTAAAGCACAAGGCGAGTTCAGTGCTGAGTTAAATGTTGATGCGGCGGTGATGCTGTTTGTCGGTTCGATCCAAGGTTTGGTGATGCAATCATTGCTGTTGGGTGACGTGGCCGGTATTCGCAGTGATGCGCCGGATATTTTTGCCATCTACCGACACGGTTTAGGCGTGGCAGACCCAACCACTCATGATAAGGACGCCATCTTATGAGCGCGGTTAATAAGTCAGGCAAGTTGAAATTTATTGTTGTTGCTGTAGTGCTGCTTGCCATAGCAGGTGGCATTTGGTGGTGGCTACAACAAACCAACAGTGACGAAGGCCAATTGCGACTGTATGGCAATGTGGATATTCGTGAAGTGCAGATGGCGTTTCGCCAGCCGGGCCGGATTGCCCAGCTACACTTTGATGAGGGTGATGCGGTGCAGGCGGGTGCACTGATGGCCAATCTAGATGCACAGCCGTATCAAGACAGTTTGGCTGCGGCGCAAGCAGCGGTTTGGTTAGCTGAGGCCGAGCTGCAAAAAATGCAAAAAGGTTTGCGCCCGCAAGAGATTGAACAAGCGCGCGCAGCGGTTAAGCAAAGCATGGCGGTAACCACTGAAGCGGAGCGTAACTTGCGTCGTCAAGCGAAACTCTTGAGTACCGGTGCCAGCAGTCAGCGCACAGTGGATAGCGCTCGGGCCGCGCGCGATCAGGCCAGTGCTGCAATGAGTTCTGCCAAAGCGGCTTTATCCCAAGCCAGTGAAGGTTTCCGCGTGGAAGACATTGCTGCAGCAGAGGCGCGCTTAGCCAGCGCACAAGCCAGTCTTGCCCAAGCCACGACCGCTTTAGCCGACACTGAACTGCTGGCACCCAGCCCCGGCACAGTGATTGCGCGGGTGCGCGAGGTGGGCAGTATGGTCTCCGCGCAAAGTACCGTATACAGCGTGAGTTTGGATACGCCAGTGTATGTGCGCGCCTATATCAGTGAACCTGATTTGGGGCGTATAGCGCCCGGCACCACAGTGTGGGTGAGCAATGACTCCTCGACTAAAAAGTACCGTGGTCAGATTGGTTTTATTTCCCCACGGGCTGAATTTACCCCGAAAACTGTAGAAACCACTGAGTTGCGCACCGATTTGGTCTATCGCCTACGCATTGTCATTGACGAGGCTGATGCAGATGCAAGCTTGCGCCAAGGCATGCCGGTGACCATTGAAGTCGACACAGACTCAGTCACCGCTACGTCAACTGAGGGCATTTAAGATGCCAGCGCCTGCCAAGTTAACAGCTGAAAGTGCAACGCAGCCTAACTGCGCGGTGGTTATTGATCGGGTTAGTAAGCACTTTGGGTCGGTGCAGGCGTTACGTGAATTAAGCGCTGAGATTCAGTATGGGCAGTTAACCGGTTTAGTGGGGCCCGATGGTGCCGGTAAAACTACGTTAATGCGCATCTTGACCGGTTTATTAGTGCCCAATAGTGGTCGCGCCACTTTGGCCGGTTTTGATGTGGTGGAGGACAACGACGCCATTCATGTGGCCAGTGGTTATATGCCGCAACGCTTTGGTCTCTATGAAGACCTGTCGGTGATGGAAAATATGCGTTTGTATGCCGAACTGCGTGGTATGGATGCTAAGCAACACACTGAATTATTTGCTGAGTTACTTGAGTTTACGCGGCTGGGCCCCTTTACCGAACGTTTAGCAGGCAAGCTGTCGGGTGGCATGAAGCAAAAGCTTGGTCTGGCCTGTGCGTTGATGGCACGCCCTAAAGTGCTGCTACTGGATGAGCCCAGTGTCGGCGTGGATCCGGTCAGTCGTCAGGATTTGTGGCGCATGGTTGAAGCCCTAACCGATGACGGTATGGCGGTGGTTTGGTCCACCGCTTACCTTGATGAAGCGGAGCGCTGCGACAGTGTTTTACTGCTTAACGAAGGTGAGTTGGCCTTTGACGGCCCGCCGCACCAGTTAACCGATGGGCTTAAAAATCGCAGTTTTCGTTTGGAAAATGTCGGCGAACAACGCCGCGCAATCCTCACCGAAGCGCTGGATTTAGACAGCGTCAGTGATGGGGTGATTCAGGGCGCCGCGGTGCGTTTGGTGCTGCGTGCCAATGCTGAGAAAACACAAGTTCAGGCGCTAGCCGAGCGGATTAATACTCGTTTAGTGCCGGTGCCGCCGCGTTTTGAAGATGCTTTTATTGATTTGTTGGGCGGTGGACCCAGTGGTACCTCAGCGCTGGCGCAACGCCTGTCGCCAGTGGAGCTGGAATCAGATATCGCCGTCTCTTGCCGTAATTTAACCAAGCGCTTCGGTGATTTTATTGCCACCGATAACGTCAGTTTTGAGGTGCAAAAAGGTGAGATTTTCGGCCTGCTGGGGCCAAACGGTGCCGGCAAGTCGACCACCTTTAAAATGCTTTGTGGCTTGCTTAAACCCAGTGACGGTGAAGCCCATGTGGTGGGCCTCGATCTGCGCAGCGCTACTGGCGCGGCAAAAAGTCGACTGGGTTATATGGCACAAAAGTTTTCCCTGTATGGCTTGCTCTCGGTGCGACAGAATCTGCAGTTTTCTGCAGGTGTCTATGGTTTAAGTGGTGCCACAGCCCGTGCGCGGATTGAGGAAATGATTGAGATTTTTGATCTGCAACCATGGCTCAATGAAGCACCGGATGAGTTGCCTTTAGGACTGAAACAGCGTTTGGCACTAGCCTGCGCGGTGATGCATCGTCCGCCAGTGTTGTTTTTAGATGAACCCACGTCAGGTGTGGATCCCATTACTCGACGTGAATTTTGGACTCATATTAACGGTTTGGCGCGCAAGGGCGTAACCATAATGGTTACCACGCACTTTATGGAAGAGGCTGAGTACTGTGACCGTGTGGCGCTGTTGCACCGGGCTAAATTGATTGCTTTGGATACGCCCGATGCCCTGAAATTGCAGGCGGTGACTGAGACGCGAACCGATCCCACCATGGAAGATGCCTTTATTTATTTGGTCGAATCGGCTGAACGCGCGGCCACTGAGAATGCAGGAGACGCGCTATGAGACAGGATCGGAATGCGCCATTAACCGCCGCGGCATTGCGCCGTTTTGTCCCCCAGCGTTTATGGGCACTGGTGCGCAAAGAAAGCCTGCAGGCAATCCGTGATCCCTCGACCTTGTTGATCGCTTTTGTTTTACCTGTGGTGCTGTTGTTTTTATTTGCTTATGCAGTGTCGTTGGATGTGCGCGAGGTGCGTATTGGTCTGGTGCAGGAATCTGAGTCGGCGCAAGCCGAGCAACTGGCGGCAGCCTTTGCCAGTACCCATTATTTTGATGTCACTTTCCTGCAAGACCGTCGCGAGGCAGCAAGACAGGTGGTCTCAGGACAATTGCGCGGTTTTGTAGTGATTCCACAAGATTTTGCCCAGCGTTTGGCGGGACAGGGTGAGCGTTCGCTGCTGCAGGCAATTACCGATGGCTCACAACCCAATACTGCCAATTATGTGGCCAATTACAGTCAAGGCGTGGTGCAAACCTGGAGCGCAGGGCAGGCGATGGCCACGCCAATTGCTGCTGTGACCTTGGAACCCAGATACTGGTTTAATGCTGAATTGGAAAGTCGTCGCTCATTAGTACCCGGCGCGATTGCCATTGTCATGACCATTATTGGCACCATGCTAACCGCTTTGGTGGTAGCGCGGGAGTGGGAGCGCGGCACCATGGAAGCGGTGCTCTCGACCCCAGCCTCAGTCATAGAGATTTTAATTGGCAAACTCTTGCCCTATTTTATTTTGGGTATGCTCGCCACTCTAGCTGCGACCGCCTTGGCAGTGTTTGTCTTTGATGTGCCGTTACGCGGCTCTTTAGCGGCTTTGCTGCTGCTGTCAGCGGTATTTATGGTGCCGGCGCTCGGCCAAGGCCTGTTGATTTCCGCCATCACTCGTAATCAGTTTTTAGCCGCGCAAATCGCCTTATTTTCTGGCTTTTTACCGGCCTTTATGTTGTCTGGCTTTTTATATGAAATAGAGGCGATGCCAGCACCGATTCAGGTGATTACTTGGTTTGTGCCAGCGCGCTATTTCGTCTCATCGTTAAAAACAGTGTTTTTGGCTGGAGATATTTGGACGGTGTTTTGGCCAAACTTATTGGCCATGGCGGGCATTGGCTTGTTCTTCTTTATCTTAGCCAAGCGCGCCACGCGCAAGAACCTGGAGGTGTAAGCCATGGCCAATGTTTTGAGCTTTACTCGCTTGCGCGCGCAGTTTATTAAAGAAGTGTTAAGTATTTTGCGTGATCCGCGCAGCCGTATGGTGGTGTTAGTGCCGCCTTTGTTGCAGCTATTGGTGTTTGCCTTTGCCGCCACCTTAGAAGTGCGCAATGTTGAACTGGCGGTGTATAACCAAGATGCGGGGCGCTGGTCGTACGAACTAATTGAGCGGCTGGAAAACGCTAAATTTGTTAATAAAGTACATCACGTCGCCAGCGCGCAACAGCTGCCTGACTTAATTGATCAGGGCAAGGTGATGGTTGCTCTGCATATTCCGGTAGATTTTTCTCGAGAGGTTGCTGCCGGTGGACCAGCCCAAGTGCAGGCTTTGGTGGATGGGCGACGCAGTAACTCAGGGCAAATTACCATCAGTTATTTGTCAGCGATTGCCGCTGAGGTCAGTGCGCAAGTGCGTGAGGGTGAGGTGCTGGCCCCGGTATCGGTGCGCCATTGGTTTAACCCAAATTTAACTTATCGTTGGTTTATTGTGCCCAGCTTAAGTGGAGTTCTAGCTTTGTTCAGTGCCTTACTGATCACCTCGCTGTCGATTGCCCGTGAGCGTGAGCTGGGTACCTTTGATCAATTGCTGGTTTCGCCCACCTCAACTACGGAAATTATTATCTCTAAATCTCTACCGGCTTTGGCGATCGGTACCATTCTGGGCTTACTGATGATTGCCGCAGCAACTTGGCTGTTTCAGATTCCTTTTAGTGGTTCGTTTGTTTTGCTGTTGATCAGCTTAATGTTATTTATTCTGTCGGTGGTGGGTATTGGTTTAATGATTTCTGCGGTGAGCTCAACCCAGCAGCAAGCCATTCTTGGCGCTTTTGCTGTGGGGATCCCCGCTGTGTTGATGTCGGGGTTTTCTACCCCAGTGGAAAATATGCCGGTTTTTCTGCAGTGGCTGGCGCAGGGGATTCCCTTGACCCATTTTTTAGTGATCGTTCAGGGCAGCTTTCTTAAAGCGCTGCCAGCGAGCGATATCTTCGCCCGTCTCTGGCCGTTAGCGATGATTGCGCTGGTGTCACTGACGACGGCAACTCTATTTGTTCGAGGGCGTCTGCAATGACCTATATTAAACGGATTGGAACAGCTTGCATGTCAGACACTAAAGCGCACTTATCACGCTGGCCCGCCTTAACTGCAGTGCTGCTAACCAGTACTTTGTTGACGGCGTGTGCGGTGGGGCCGGACTACCGTGCACCTGCGCCCATTGCCAGTGACGCCGATTGGGCACAAGCGGTTGCCAGCAGCACCGCACCGGCCAATTTAGCCCAGTGGTGGTCGACGTTAGATGATCCAGTGTTAAAACGCTTAGTAGATACTGCCTTAGCGCAAAACCTCGATCTACGCCAAGCGACTGCTCGTATTGATGAGGCGCGGGCCTTGCGTGATTGGGTGGCTGGCACGCAGTTACCTGAAGTCTCGCTGGGCGCCAGTGTCAATCGGCGTCGGCAAAGTGCGAACGGTCCTTTACCTATTGATAGCATGCCAGGCGTGGATACCCATCAGACGATTTATGATGCGGGTTTCGATGCGGCCTGGGAAATCGATGTGTTTGGTGGCAAGCAGCGCGCTTTGGAAAGTGCTAGTGCGAAGCTAGAGGCCGCCCAAGCTGAGGCGCAAGGTGTGCGCATGCGCATCATTGCTGAAGTGGCGCGCGCTTGGTTTTCCAGTGTCGGTGCTGCACAAGAATTACACACCCAGCAAGCAACTTTGGCGAGTTTAGAGCAAACATTGCAATTGGTGCAGCAGCGGGTTGATTTGGGTGATGCTGCTGCAGCTGACGTAGATACGGTCTATGCAAAATTGGCCGCAGCTCAAGCAGCGTTACCGGATATGCAAGCCCGCCAGCGCGCCGCGGTACTGAGCCTGGGTGTATTGCTGGGACAGACGCCGGAGCAGGAGCTGGCATTGCTCGAGGCGCAGCCTACAAGAATTGCTTTGCTACCCATCCCAGTGGGTGAGCGTGCAGATATCTTACGCCGTCGGCCGGATATTCTTGCCGCGGAACGCAATTTGGCCGCCAGCAGTGCTGAGATTGGCGTGGCAACCGCTGAGCTGTTTCCTAAGTTATCGATTGGCTTAAGTGGTGGCTTTCAAGCGTTGAGTACAGGCAATTGGTTTGATGCTTCCAGCCGGCGTTCGTCGGTGCTGCCGTTGATTTCATGGCGACTGTTTGATGGCGGACGCGTGCGCGCGGAAATTCGTGCCAGTGAGGCCGTCGAACAGCAAGCCGCTTTAGGTTATGAGCAGGCGGTACTGGCCGCCTTGGCTGACGCAGAAAGAGCATTGAGTGACTATCACGCTGGACTGACGAGCTTAACGCTGCAACAACAAGCCTTGAGTGCCTCGCGCCGCAGCTATGCGCATGCGCAAAGCCGTTATGCCGCAGGTGATATTGCTTTGGTGGAATTATTAGCAATTGAGCGGGTTTTGCATGAGGCAGAGAGTGCCAGCACTCGTGCGCATACCGCTGCTGCGGTACAGCTGGTGGCGCTGTACAAAGCACTCGGTGGGGGTTGGGAGGTACCGAGGGAGGAAACTATCAATGCTGATCAAGAAGAGTCTGCGGTTACTCTCGGTGCGAAAAGTACCAGCATGCGGTCCACGTCAGAGCGTTTCTCAGCTGAGTAAGAATGAGTCACGCTATTAAGGTTCATTTAAGAAGCTTCCAGCATATGTATGCATCCTCACCTATTGAGCCTGAATAAGCTGATAAATAATGAGTTGAGTAGCAAGATTTTCATGATTCAGACTATTGCACAGCTTATGGTTGTACTATTTGTTGTAGACAGTCAGGTTTTAGGGGGCAATATGCGGGTGTTGTTGGTTGAGGATACAACTGGGCTGGGTGAGGCAGTGCGGGATCAAATCAGTGATGATGGTCATGCGGTGGATTGGGTACAGAGTTTGAATTTTGCTGAAGCCAGTGTGCAGTCAACTTCTTATAATTTGATCTTGCTCGATTTAATGTTGCCGGATGGGTATGGTTTGGATTTTTTGAAAAAACTGCGCGGCGCCGGTGATGTTACTCCAGTGATTATTCTGACGGCTAGGGATCAGGTGTCAGACCGCATTGCCGGACTGAATGCCGGTGCCGATGATTATCTGGTTAAGCCCTTTGATTTATCTGAACTGTCTGCTCGAGTGGCAGCGGTGGCGCGCCGTTATCGAGGTAATCCTAATCCTTTACTGCAGATTGGTGATTTAACAGTGGATTTGGGCGATCATCGGGTCAGTCGCAATGGTCAAGCGTTGGAGCTGACGGCACGCGAATGGGCTATATTTGAAGGGTTTTTACAGCGCCCCGGTATGCTGCTGTCGCGGGCGCAGTTGGAAGATCGGCTGTATGAGTTTGGCGCGGAAATTGAGAGCAACACCATTGAAGTGTATATCAGTCGTTTGCGTAAGAAACTGGGGCGCGATGTCATTGTGACGATTCGAGGCATGGGCTACCGATTGGGGGCATATGAGCACTAAAACCAGCTTGCAGAAAACCCTGAGTCTCTCGCTGATTATCGGGATAACTCTGCTGTGGCTGTTGGGTGTGGTCAGTGCCGGTCTTGTCGCGCGGCATGAAATGAATCAGGTCTTTGATAGCGCTTTGGAAGAAACTGCGCAGCGTATTTTGCCATTGGCGGTGACTGATATTCTCAGCCGTGAAAGCGATATGGGTCCGCAACGTGCCCCTACCTTAAAAGCTCATGATGAATATCTAACCTATCTGGTGCGAAAGCCTTCTGGTGAACTTTTATTACAATCGCATGATGTTGATTTGGATGTTTTTGGCGCGCAGCCGCGTGAAGGTTTTTTTGAAACGGCAAGCCATCGTTTCTATGGTGCGGCAGCGGTAAGAAACACTATATATATTGAAGTGGCTGAGCCTTTAGCCCACCGCCGTGCTGCCGTATTAAACACCACTCTTGCCTTATTGAAACCATTGTTGTTGCTGATTCCAGTGAGTTTGTTTGGTATCTGGTGGCTAATAAGGCGTTCATTGCGCAGGGTTGTGGTATTGCAGCAGTTGATTGAAGCCCGTGATAGTGGTGATTTATCTATGGTAAAGATTGAGCAGCTACCGCGAGAGTTTGAGCCGCTGGTCAGCGCTGTTAACCATTTATTGGAACGCCTGCGTCGCGCTCTTGAGGCGGAGCGTAGTTTTACTGCTAACAGTGCCCATGAATTGCGCACGCCGCTGGCCACCGCCTTAGCCAAGCTGCAACGCTTGCAGGCGAAAACTGAGGATGTGCAAGTTAAAGCGCAAGTCGAAGAGATCGATGTGTCGTTGCGCACTTTATCTCGATTGTCAGAAAAGCTGTTGGAGTTGGCCAAAGCTGAAGGTGGCAGTGCGTTGGCAGAAAACCAGAATGATCTAGTGCCAATACTGCAAATGATTGCCAGTGATTATGAGTATAAAGCGCCGGGTCGCCTGCAGTTGGATGTGCCTAGAGCTAAGGTGATGTCGCTACTGGATCCTGATGCCTTTGCCATCTTGATCCGTAATCTAATTGAGAATGCCCTTAAGCATGGCGCAACTGATCAGCCGGTAAACGTTAGTTTGACTGATAAAGGTATGTTGCGCGTGATCAATGCGGGCCCCATTGTAGCGGCGGAGCAGCTGGTTTTATTGCGGCAACGTTTTGTCCGTTCCGACAGCAAAAGCCTTGGCTCTGGTATTGGTTTGGCTATTGTCGATGCGATCGTCAGTGGTGCAGGTATTGAGCTGAATCTACGTTCACCGGCTTCGGGGCAGAGTGATGGTTTTGAAGCGGCGCTCAATATTGTCGTGGCTCGTGCAGACGGAGGCTCTTAGCCTTATTGAAAGCCAGTGCATGCTGATGAGTTACATCAGCGTTAAATGCTTAGAGGGGCAGCAGTCACTGGATACTTTTGCTGCTTTTTTGCCTGCTGATTGTGAGTGTGCTAGCAGGCATCCTGTGGCAATACGCTGGGCCTGCGCTGACATTTTATGCTGGGGCCGGCTTCTGCGTGGTGACTTTGATTGGGCTGGCGCTGCGGCCTGATCAAGAGAGGTCGACACAGGTATAAACCGGCATTGTTCCTAGCCAGTAAGTGCTGTCCGCTATGCGAGGGGCATCAGGGTGCTGTCGGCTGGCAAAATATCGTGCGTTTGTCGTTTGCATATGACCGCAGCGCCGCTCTCTAAAGCTGAGATTGCCGCAGCGTTAAGGCTGGTGTCAGATTAAACCTGCAGACTTTAAACAAACCGAGTCGGAGTTTGTTTATGCCTAGCCTACGTACCAGTATCATGCTTTTTCTGCTTGTGGCGCTGCAGTTGAGTTGCTTAAGGAACCTCTGAATAACTCCCCCTTTTTCAAACCACGCTCCATTTTTTAGCCCAGCGAGCCGAATCTAGCCAGTTACCTTTCCGAAGCAAAACCAAACAAAAAGCGTAAGACGCGTCGTGAGATTTTCTTAAATGGATCCATTATTCCTTGGAGGCGCTTGGAGAATCGCGCCGCTAAGCATTACCCAAAGGTGAAATGGGGCGTCCCCCTATCCGCTTAGTGTGATGCTGCGTGTGCATTGTTTACAGTTATTCTACAACCTCAGCACCGCTCTGAATTCTCTTATGAAATTAATCAATGCGCCGCTTTGCAGGACTGCGTTTATCAGACAATATTCCTATAAACGACATTTTAAACTTCCGTCACTTCCTTAAAAGCATGGCTGGGCAAGCTTTTCTGAGAAATAACAAGCACTTGCAGCATCAAGGCCTGCTGTTTCGCGAAGGCACCATTTGGATGCCAGCATTATTTCTGCACCGAGCTCAACCAAAAATCAAAGCCGCAAGCGCGACCCAAAAATGCATTCCAGCAAGAAAGGCAACCAATGGCACTTTGGCATAAGCTCGGTGATGTCACAGGTATGATTCATAGCGTGGAGAGTACGGCTGCCAATGTGCACGACGTAACCAACTGCAAGCCTCCTACATGGCGAAAAAAGCGTGTATTTGGTGATGCTGGAACGAGGTGTTGAAAACCAGAGAAAACAAAGAGCGTAAAAATCTTGCCTGGCTGATCAGTGCTCGAATCAGTAAGCGAAAACCATACCGAAAATGAGCAGGAAATTGAAAAAATGAAAGCCAAGCTACGCGCTAAAGTTGAGCATCCGTTTCGCTACATCAAGTGCGTATTTGCTATAACAAAGTCCTACAAGGGCTTAAAACCAACCGTTTGTCCTCTAGCAGGACTAACGAACCCAATCGGCAAATACTCTGCTTAGGGTTAGTGCGCCCTTAATCCCCAAACGGCAAAGGGATACCCAAAACGCCTTTATCTTTTTTATTTTTACTCTCAAAAACAAGCATTTCTCAGAGTTCCTTAAGTCTAAGCCCCAGTTATGAGCAGTTGCTGACCAGCAGCGGCTACCTTGCTATCAATTTTATGTCCATCACTTTAGTCTTGGCCGCTCGGCCGCGCTGGCTGGAAATGCCATTGGGTGGTCTGGATAAAATGTACCAGTTGCATAAGTGGACGGGTATTTTTGCGGTTATTGCAGCGCTATCGCATTGGCTGATTGAAATGGGCGATGATGCGCTTGAAGCACTGTTTGGCAAGGATCGAAGCTTGCACGAAGCAAAATTTTCTGGCCTGCTCGACAGCTTGCAAGATGGCGCGGAAGACTTAGGCGAGCCCGGCTTGTATCTGTTGCTGTTTCTGGTGGCGATTACCCTAACGCGCTGGGTGCCTTACGCGTATTGGCGTTACCTGCACCGGGTCATGCCTCTGATTTATCTGGCACTGGCATCCCATGCCTTGTTATTGGCACCACTAAAATGGTGGCAGCAACCGACCGGCTGGCTCATGGCTCTGTTGATGGTGGGAGGTGTGATCGCCAGCTTACAATCTCTGACAGGGAGCATTGCTAAGAGTCGTCGTTATAAGGGACTGGTGCAGGCGGTTAAGCAAACACCGGCCCAGATCACCGAGGTGGTCTGTGATATGGGACGGCGCTGGCCTGGGCACCGCGCGGGACAATTTGCTCTGGTGACCTTTGATCGTCTCGAAGGCGCGCATCCATTTACTCTATCCAGTGCTGATAATGGCAGCGGGCAGCTCAGCTTTCAGATCAAGGCGTTGGGCGACTACACGCGCAAGCTTGCGCAGCAATTGCACAGCGGTCAGGCGGTGACACTGGAAGGGCCTTATGGTCGTTTTAATCCCGAGAAAGGTAGGAAAAATGCCCAGCAGATTTGGGTCGCCGGTGGTATTGGCGTCACACCATTTTTGGCAGCATTGGAAAACCGTTTGCTGCATAGCGAACAAGACTATCCTGCGCTGATCCTGCATTACTGTACTGCTGGCGCTGCGACTGATCCTATGTTGACGCGTCTGCAGCAATTGACCGAACAGCTGCCGAGCATAGCACTGCATATCTACGACAGTCAGCAGGGGCAACGCTTGAGCGCGAGCCAGCTGCAGATCCAAGGTGCTAAAGTGGACATCTGGTTTTGCGGTCCGCAAGGGTTGGCTACAGCGCTGCGCAGCGGACTCAAGCAAACGCCCATATCCTTGCGCTTTCATCAGGAGTGTTTTGAATTTCGCTAAAAAACCAGCTTAGGAGTATTGCGCAGTGGCCATGCCCCTGAGCTTTTAATATTGTCTTTGAGCGATTTTACTGACAGGCCCTTTCAAAGTAAAGGTGACCAAGTAGCCTTAGGCTTAACTATTTTAAAGTCGATAGTTGCAGCTCATGGTGCAGTATCAGGGCAGTATGAGCGGGTGAGTCGATGTGTTTTTAGATCCAACATCCTTGCGGGTCTGCAGAGTAATGTGCTGCGAGCTAGGTTTTAGCACGCCGACTGTTAAGTTGGTTTAAAAGTAGGATGACAAGAATATATGAAGAGTAAGCTCAAATGAGGCACTGAGAATGTTGACTCTACTGTGAGGTGTGGGTCTACGTGGCTGTGGAGTACTGTCGCTTTTAGTGCAAAACTTTTGCTTACAGTCTGAACTTTAAGAGCTTTGTTAAAAGTTTTTGTTTGATACTTTAGATTTGACGTATCTTGATTAGAGCCTGCGCCAACAGGTTGGGGCAGGCTCTAATAGCAGATCAATAACCTAGATTAAGGGTTATCCTTGTACGAGAACATAACGACCTGGAGCGTCCTCAATAGGCGGATATTCTGCACTGCCCATTTCGGCTACAGCTGGGCGTTTTTCGCCACTGTGTCCATCTAACCAAGCGAACCAATCAGTCCACCAGCTACCTGGTTGCTCTTTAGCGCCGTCAAGCCATGCGTCAGGCGATTTGGATATTTTTTCATTAATCCAGTAATTACGTCTCTGCTTGGCAGGTGGGTTAATCACTCCAGCGATATGGCCTGAGCTACCCAAAACAAAGCGTGTCGGGCCGCTGAGTAGAGCGGTGCTGGCGTAGGCACTGCGCCAAGGTACGATATGATCGTCCTGGGTACCTAAAATGTAAGCAGGAGTCTTGATAGTGCTTAAGTCCAGTTTGACGCCGCACATGTCCAGTTCGCCTGACTTCAAGTCGTTTTGCAGGTAAGTGTGACGTAAATACCAGCAATACATAGGACCAGGGAAGTTGGTACTGTCATTGTTCCAGAAGAGCAGGTCGAAAGCTCTAGGCTTTTCACCCTTCAGATATTTATCGACGTTGTAATTCCACCATAACTCGTCGGGGCGCAACAGGGAAAATGTGTTGCCCATATCTTTACCATGAAACAAGCCGTACTTACCTTCATGTCCACCAAGGGTACGCTCTCGCTCAGCGACCATCTTCTCATCTACAAACACGCCAATCGGGCCAGTGTCTACAAAGTCAAGGAAGGTTGCAAATAGGCTTAGAGTGGCTATATCACGGTCGCCTCGTGCAGCTAGAACGGCTAGTGCACAACTTAACAGTGTGCCACCGATACAGAAACCAAGGGTGTTAAGGTGACGCTCGCCACTGATCGCTCGAGTTGCGCGTAAGGCGCTGATGACGCCATCTTGGACGGTCTGTTCCCAAGTAACTTTAGCTTGGTCTTCGCCGAAGTTGCGCCATGAAACCAAGAACACCTGTTGGCCTTCTTCTAGCAGATGGCGTACGAGAGAGTTTTCTGGTTTTAAGTCGAGAATGTAGTACTTGTTGATGATTGGCGGAACGATGAATACAGGTTTTTGGTATTGAGTTTCGGTCAGCGGTTTGTATTGAATCAACTGAAGCAGTTCATTCTCGAATACCACTGAACCAGGGGTGATTGCTAAGCTCTTTCCGACTTCAAATTCGCCTGCGTCGCACTGACGCATTTTTCCTTCTTTCAGATCGCTGGCCAAATGTAGGATGCCGCTAAACAGGCTGGTCCCTTGGGTTTCGATTAGACGTTCTAGAGCGTCTGGGTTGCTCAATAGAAAATTACTGGGCGCGTTGGCCGCAATCATTTGATCGACTAGATAACGTAGACGTTCAGATGATTTTTCGTCTTCTATTGGTAACAAATTTATCAGCTTTAACAGAAACTCTGAGTTAAGCAGATAAAAAGCTGCGAGTGAGCCGAATAGTGGGTTGTTCCAGTTATCGCTGGAAAAACGTCTGTCTTCGAAGGTGAAGTCTTGTTGGCTGAGCGTTTTCTGACCAAGAGCCATCCAGTTTTGGTTGAACTCGGTTTGTAGTTGCTCAAGTGACTCGCTTGGTACATTGAACCACTCACTGCGATCAACGTCTTTGAACCAGTCGTGTTGCGCTATCCCAAGGCTTAGTTGTTGCAAAACCATGTTGGCTACGAATGGTGACTGACCAGACCAGTAGGTGCTAAGAATATGCTGGTTGATGTCCATAAAAGTGTAAGATCCTCGCGTGTATAAATGAAACCCACGCATACCAGCGGGGTGTGATCGATGGTTATACTCTCATAAATCAGGGTTATGCACATCAGATTTTTAGGGGTGTTCATGCGCTAGAGACCGCGCGCCTCCTGCAAGTCTTCTGAAAAGTGTTGCACAAGACCAGTGCTTGAGGTCTCTTACGGTATTATGAGTCTTACCCAATGCACAGACCCTAGTTAAGGGCTGTGCATGCTCGTCTTATTATCTTTACCGACAGTAATAACAACAATTCGAGACGCGGAAGAGGGTATGCCTTGTTACTGCATATTCATGCCGCCGTTAAGTGAGAAATCGGCGCCAGTAGCATAAGCAGCGTCTTTCGATGCAAGCCAAGCTACCATCGAGGCAATTTCTTCTGGTAGTCCTAGACGGCCTGCAGGTATACCAGAAATCATACCTTCCAAAATATCAGGACGTATTGCTGCAGTCATATCAGTTGCGATATAGCCAGGTGAAACTGTATTGACTGTCACACCTTTACCACTGACTTCGCGTGCAAGAGCCATACTGAAACCGTGAACACCTGCTTTGGCTGCAGAGTAGTTTACTTGACCAAATTGTCCGCGTTGGCCATTGATTGAGGAGATGTTAATAATTCTGCCCCAACCTTTACCTAACATGTCATCAACGACCTGCTTACTGGTATTAAACAGACTGTTGAGGTTAGTATTCATCACCGCGTGCCAGTTTTCAGGTGTCATTCTGCGGAACGTTCCATCGCGTGTAATACCAGCATTGTTGACTAATACGTCAACTGTGCCGACTTCTTCGCGCAGTTTTTCAAAAGCTTTGCTAGTGGATTCCCAATCACCAACATCGCACTCTAAAACATGGAATGTATACCCTTCTTCTAATTGCTGTGCTAGCCAAGTGTCTTTACGGGCTGAACCGACGCTGCATCCAACTACAACGGTAAAGCCTTCATCGTGCAAACGTCGACTAATAGATGCTCCAATGCCACCCATGCCGCCAGTGACAAGTGCGATACGTTTTTCATTACTCATATTATATACTCCGTTGTATTTGTTAATTTAGTAAGCAACATTCGTTTAAAAAATGGTACGTCCTGAGGTGACGGTCCGCTGTCCTAAGGCGACATTGATCTATAAATCAAAGATAGTTCACTTTTAATTTAACTGTGCGGTCAGGTGATTGCAGGCTCATGCGGGACGGCAGGTGCGCTGATAGGGTAAGATAGACTGCTATGTATATGCTATCTGCGAGATTTATTACCCATGCCAGACAACAATCATTCCCAGCCGCGCTTAATCAGAAAGTATACCAACCGTCGTATGTATGACACACATACTAGTACTCATGTGAATGTCAACGATATTCGCCAGTTAGTGATCGATGAAGTTGCTTTTCAAGTAGTCGATGCCAAAAGCGGCGAAGATTTAACGCGCAGTATTCTTCTGCAAATTATCCAAGAAGCGGAGAATGATGGTGAGCCGATTTTTTCAAGCGATATGCTCAAGGGCATTATTCGATTCTACGGTCCGCTGCAAGGTATGCTAGGTAGCTACTTAGAGCAGAGCATTCAAACCGTGGTGGACTTACAGACAAAGGCGAGTGTGCAGTCATCCCAAGCTTGGAGTGAATTCATGAACAAGCAGTCGCCAGTGACAGGCGATTTGATGAACGATTATATGGAACAGTCGAAGAAACTTTACCAGAGCACTCAGAATCTGTTCGGCCTATTTGGCACGACTCCAGCTAGTAAAACTAAACCTGCTCATCCTGAAAAAGAGGAGGAGGAAGAGAAATGATTCTCACGGTTGGCGACAGTGCTCAACACAAGTTGCTAGGGTTAAACGCGTGAACGACTTATGGCTCCATGAGTGTAGTGAGGATTATTTTTTAAGGCGATGTAATAAAATAGTGTATTCAACGTGGGGCATTACGCTGTGTTGAACTGCGCGTTATTAATTTTCGCTAAGATACGTTAAATGTGCGCAAGTAAGAGGATCGATTTGCGTGTATAGAGCAGATTGTCAACAATAATAGAGGCTTATAACTGGGGGCTATTGTAACGTTTCTCTATGCATGTGATGGTGTCAGATGTTGCAAGATAGAATATTAGAAAGGGGGATGTCTGCATGCAAACATCCCCCTTTCTAATCTACCTAAAGAGACATTTAAATGTCTCGCAGGTGTATTCCTACTTACTTTTTAGCAGTAGCTTTAGGCTTAGCGGCATTACCAGTCGCTTGACCGGCTGCTGAGGCAGCAGAAGCAATACCTTCTTCAGCCATCTTGCTTGCTTGCTTTGCAGCTTTTTGTACGCTTTCATACGTAGTACCAACGCTTTCTAGCGCTGATTTAAACATGGCAACTGCTGGCTCGGCACCCGCTGGAGCATTTTTGGTTAGCGACTCAAGCATTTCTTGAGTCTGCTGAGCTGTAGCGCTAGCTTGGCTTTCTGCAAGCTTAGCGATCTCTGCATGAGTGTTAGAGATTAATTCGTATACTTCGCGATTGAATTCCATTAAGCGCTCAGCTTGAGCGTTTGGCTGGGTGAAAGAAGCCTGCAGTTTAGAAAAATCTTTAGGGTCAGTCACTGACAGTTGCGCAGTTAAGCTTTCAAACTGGTCACCACTGGTTGCACGCAGGTTTTTGAACTGTAGCTGAGTGAGTTGCTCAACGCTCTCAAAAATTTTACCGCTGATTTGTTGTAGCAGTTCAAGTTGAGCTTTTTGAGCGTTTTGTAAATTTTCTGGATTAAATAAAGTCATTATTGTGTTGCTCCTAATTGTAGTAAAGCCTTATGCGGCTTGATGTACAAGAGCCATAAAGCCCTTATGTGCCACTATGATGCACTGCAAAAAGTATTTTTGCAACTGTTATTTTGCGCTGCACAAATATTTTTCTTTGATTGGCTTGATCCATTACTACGAGCGGTGGAGACTTAACACGTAGTATTTTGCTGTAAATTATCCTAGAAGCGGGGGCATGCAGTGAGGTTGGCTTTTCCTAGTAATATGCTAAAAGATGTTGGTGTTTTCTACAGCGTCAAGCAGGTGGACTGCCCATAGCACTAATAATGCTATAAATATTATCTTTTAAGACGGAGAAATTAAAATAGCGTATTCGAAGTGAATTATTGTGAGGTGTTCAGTGTGTCTAAGAGAAGGGGTGTAGCAGGTGGATCGGCCTGTCGCTAATGAGTGCCTATGACAGTACCGCTCTTGTAAGAGTTATGGTGCCACTCGGACAGAATATTAAAAAGGGAATACCCATTACAGGCATTCCCTTTTATATTTACCTGGAGAGACTTTAATTGTCTCGCAGGTGTATTATTACTTGTTTGCGGCAGCTTTAGGCTGAGCAATAGCCTGACCAGCTACTGATGCAACAGAAGTGATACCTTCTTCAGCCATCTTGCTGGCTTGCTTGGCAGCGTTTTGCACGCTTTCATACGTCGTACCAACGCTTTCTAGCGCTGATTTAAACATAGCAACTGCTGGCTCAGCACCTGCTGGAGCATTCTTGACCAGCGTCTCAAGCATTTCTTGAGTCTGCTCAGTGGTAGCAGTAACTTGGCTTTCAGCAAGCTTAGCGATGTCTGCATGAGTGTTAGAGATTAATTCGTATACTTCGCGATTAAACTCCATTAAGCGCTCAGCTTGAGCAGTTGGCTGAGTAAAAGATGTTTGCACTTTAGCAAAATCCTGCGGGTTGCTCACTGACAACAGCGCAGTTAAGTTTTCGAACTGATCGTTACTGGTTGCACGCAGATTTTTGAATTGCAGTTGAGTGAGTTGCTCAACGCTCTCAAAAACCTTACCGCTGATTTGTTGTAGCAGTTCGAGTTGAGATTTTTGAGCGGCTTGTAAATTTTCTGTATTAAATAAAGTCATTATGGTGTTGCTCCTAACTATATTGATGCCTGGTGCGGCTTGATGTGCGAGAGCTGTAAGGCTCTTATCTGTTACTATGATGCACCGCAAAAAGTGCTTATGCAACTATTATTTTGCATTGCACAAAGATTTTCTTTGAATTGACTGATCCACTGCAATAAAGCAGCGTAGGCGTAATGTGCAGGATCCTTCTGTGCATCATCTAGGAAGCAGAAAGTGATGGTGAGTCGTTTTTTCTAGCGGTGGGTTTAAAGGTATTATTCGATTTTACGATCTGCTTCACAGATTATTCGGTAGCGATTAAGAAGTGGCATTCTTGTGCGAGTCTTGGTTTCATCAGTTACAAGATAGAATATAAAAAGGGAATGCCTGCTACAGGCATTCCCTTTTTTATATGTCTAGCGAGACACTTATTTTTTCGCGGTGACTTTAGGTTTTGTTGCATCAGCCGTAGCAGGCTTTGCTGCTTCAGGAGTGGCAGGCTTGGCGGCTTCAGTAGCTTTAGGCTTCGCTGCTTCAGGAGTGGCAGGCTTGGCGGCTTCAGTGGCTTTAGGCTTCGCTGCTTCAGGAGTGGCAGGCTTGGCGGCTTCAGTGGCTTTAGGCTTCGCTGCTTCAGGAGTGGCAGGCTTGGCGGCTTCAGTGGCTTTAGGCTTCGCTGCTTCAGGAGTGGCAGGCTTGGCGACTTCAGTAGCTTTAGGCTTCGCTGCTTCAGGAGTGACAGGCTTGGTGACTTCAGTAGCTTTAGGCTTCGCTGCTTCAGGAGTGGCAGGTTTGGCGGCTTGAGTAGCTTTAGGCTTCGCTGCTTCAGGAGTGACAGGCTTGGCAGCTTCAGTAGCTTTAGGCTTTGCTGTTTTAGCAGCGTCAGGCTTGGCGGCTTCAGTAGATTTAGGCTTCGCTGTTTTAGCAGCGGCAGGTTTGGCGGTTTCAGTAGCTTTAGGCTTGGCTACATCAGCAGTGGCAGACTTAACGGTCGCACCAGTAGCTTGAGCGGCTGCTGATGCGGCAGAAACGATACCTTCTTCAGCCATCTTGCTAGCGTGTTGGGCCGCTTTTTGCACACCTTCATACGTAGTACCAACACTTTCTAGCGCTGTTTTAAACATCGCAACAGCAGACTCAGCTCCAGCTGGTGCATTTTTGACCAGTGTTTCGATCATTTCTTGAGTCTGTTCAGTGGTGGCATGAGCCTGACTTTCGGCAAGCTTAGTGATCTCTGCATGAGTGCTAGAGATTAATTCGTATACTTCGCGATTAAACTCAGCTAAGCGTTCAGCTTGAACGGAAGGCTGTGTGAAAGCTGTTTGCAGCTTAGCGAAATCCTGAGGATTGCTCACTGACAGCAGCGCACTTAAATTTTCAAATTGGTCGCCACTGGCAGCACGTAGGTTTTTAAGTTGCAGCTGAGTGAGCTGCTCAACACTCTCAAAAACCTTACTGCTGATTTGTTGTAATAAATCAAGTTGAGCTTTTTGAGTAACCTGTAATTTCTTTGAATTAAATAGAGTCATAATTGCGTTGCTCCTAACTATAAATGAGGTCTAGTGAGGCCTAATATACGAGAACTATAAAGCCCTTATGTGCTACTATAATGCACCGCAAAAAACACTTTCGCAACTTTTGTTTTGCGCTGCACAAATGTTTTTCTTCAATTTAATTGGCCCACTATAAATAGAGGCGTTGCGAGTCACCTATTCTTATAGAGAGGATGAGGTTGGCTCAAAGTAATGATTCTAATGTATATGAGGTATGTATGAGCAATAAGAGCTTTTTTGCAAAGCGAGAAGAGCGTTTTTCCTCTACTCAGGCACTGTTTAAACATTTGGGGCAGTTGCAACGCCTGCAATTAGATACTATCTCTGAGGCGTCTGATCAGCGTCATCAAACTATTCTTGGACCTTTACGTGAAGGGCAGTTGCGCCAACCCAGCGTCGCTGAATATTTGCAATACTGGGTCGACTTTGGTCAGCGTAGCCTGCTGTATTTGGATGCATTACGCCAGCGCGGCGACAACACCTTGGCCCATGAGCGCGCTGGGTTCCCCTTATTGCTTAAATTTCCTTACGAAACATTGATCGATGGGCGTGATCTGTCTTGCCCAGTTAACTATTCACTACTAAGAATTATTCCTGAGCCTGATCAACTGAGCAACGGAGAGCGTGTCCCGGTTATCGTTATTGATCCGCGCAGCGGGCAGGGTGCAGGCATTGGTGGTTTCAAGCAGGATTCAGCGGTTGGCGAAAGCTTACGAGCGGGCCATCCAACGTACTTCATTGCATTTAGCCACTTCCCCGAGCCAGGTCAAACCTTACATGATGTTGGTGTAGCCCAAGCTCACTTTATTGAGGAGGTCATTCAGCGTCACCCAAATGCAGGCAAACCGATAGTGATCGGCAATTGCCAAGCGGGTTGGGCGCTGATGGGGCTAGCGGCTGCGCGCCCAGAGCTACCCGGGCTGGTGATTATCAACGGTGCACCATTGTCCTATTGGGCAGGTGTTGATGGGCGAAACCCTATGCGCTACTCCGGCGGCTTGCTCGGCGGTGCTTGGACGACTCGACTTGCGAGCGATCTGGGTAATGATCGTTTTGATGGTGCTTGGTTGGTTAGTGGCTATGAAAGTTTGAATCCGGCCGATACTCATTGGAATAAGTATTACAACCTCTTTAGCAAGATCGACAGCGAAGTCACAAATTTTCTTGATTTTGAACGCTGGTGGAGTAGCCCGTCCTTACTTAATAGTGAGGAGATCGAGGTGATAGTCGATGATTTATTCATCGCTAATCGCCTAACGGGTGGCTTGGGCCAGCAGAGTAGCGAGTTCGACCTGAAGAAGATCGAGGCGCCAGTCGTAGTGTTCTGCTCCTATGGTGACGACATTACCCCGCCACAGCAGGCGTTAAACTGGATCGCCGATATTTACCCAAGCGATCTTGCGTTGCGCAGTGCTGGCCGTACGATTGTTTACCTAAAACATGCCACTATTGATCATTTTGGCATCTTTGTATCTGGCGCTGTGGCGCGTCGTGAACACCGCGAGCTTCTGGATGCCAGCGAGGCCATAGCGCTATTGGCGCCGGGGCTGTACGAAATGATGATCGAGGACGTGCCTGCTACGAGCGAGTCTGAGCTCAGCTATGAAGTGTACTTTGAGTCTAGACGGATCGCCGATATTCTAAGTGATGAGCAAGACTCATGGGAGCGTGACGATGAGCGCGAGTTTGCTTTGGTCGATCAAGCTTCACAGCTTAATAACACACTGTATGATTGGTGTGTACGTCCTTGGTTGCGGCGTGTGATCAATGAGCCCATTGCTGAAATGCTGCGTAAGACGCATCCGTTTCGCATGCAACAGTACACCTACAGTAGCTTGAATCCAGCATTGAGCTGGCTGGCAGGTTATGCGCCTTTAGTGCGAGCAAACCGTCAGCAGGTTTCCTCTAATAACCCCTTGTTAGCTTGGCAAGAGACCTTCTCTAGCCTAGTTGAGGCGCAACTAAACGGCTTCGGTGATGTGAGTGATGCCGCGCAGGAGATGAGTTTCCATGCTATGTACGGTGGCCTCAGTACTTTGACCGGTGCGCAAATACCTGAAACACAGAAACGCTATATTCAACAACAGGATCTGAACGTCACTGAGCATTTGCGTAAATCCCTAACACAGGGCGGTGGCGTGGAAGCTTTGTCGCGGATATTGCTCTTACTCGGCCATCAGAGTGGTAAATTCAGTAAGGAACGAGTGGAGCAGCTCGCCGAGAAAAGCCGTGCTCTGATGAAAGAGTTCGACATCGAGTTTAGCAATATTCACGAGATTATTGATCATCAAGGACTGCTGGTCTTTGCTCTTCCTGAAGAAAGTTTAGCAACGTTACCGTTGCTACTTGTCGAGAATGATAGGCGCAAAGTGCTGCTTGATACTGTAATGCGTCTGGTGCCTGAACTGTTGACTGCTGAGGGAGCTGTAGGTGAACTGTGGCGCGAGTTGCACCAACTGTTCGAACAACCTATGCCTGCTTTTGTTTAGTCCAAATTTTCTACTGTATTGGATCGTGCCGATGATACGGTTTCGCTTGAACCTGAGGCTTTCACTGAGTAAAAGCCCTTTGAGGTTAAGCCCGCTGCTGCGCAGCGGCAGACGGAATCAGTTAAACCAGAAGTACGCATAACAGTAACCAAACAACAGGAACTGTCAGTCGAAGCATCCCAGATATATAAAGGTGGCTATAAAAAATAACTGGGGAGCATATTAAGCCTGTTGTAACACTGCACTAGCCCAGCACCGACTGTGGTCGCCGACTCTAGCGGTGCTGGAACTTGGCGAAAACTGCTCAGATTAAATGGGGGGGGAGGTGTTATCCTAAATGTTAAGATTCATTCTCGTTGCGATAACGCCCAGGTGTCATATCAAACCAGCGCAGACAGGCCTTATGCAAGGCGCTTTGGTCATAAAAGCCGAGCAAACAGGCTACTTCTTCCAAACTGTACTGGGTATGACGCAGATAGTGATCGGCTAGATTCATGCGTGTTTTGCAGAGTAGGCTTTTAAATTGTTCACCTTCTTTCATTAAGTTTCGTTGCAGCGTGCGTTTGCCCACACACAGCATTGCTGCTATCGACTCTAGGTCAGCGCAACCTTGATTAAGATGCTGGACTAACAACGTCTGCACACGGTTGGTGAGTGAATAACCAAACAACCGATTCATCCGCTTCTCAGCAAAGTGCTCATGTACTACAGCCAGCGCTTTGTTAGCGGTGCTTAGCGGTACGAGTAAATCCTTTACTGAAAAAAAGATTCGATTGCGTTTACTACCGAAACGCAGCAAGCATTCGAATAGGTTGCGATGCGTGCTTGTGTCCATTGGCTCAGGGTAATCAAATTCAATCATGCGCGGACGCAAAGGGGTGTTGCCTGTCAACCAATTACAAAAACCTAGCAGCGCTGCAGTTGTTGCATCTGAAAACTGACGAGGTTGAACGCAGTCAGCTTCCGTAGAGCACATCCAAGATAAACTTATACAATCATCTTTCTCTTTGCTCAAGGTGATTATCAGGCCATTGCTTAATAAGGGTGAAAAGTGAACCAAATGCTCCAGCGCTTGCTTCAAATTAGCACTGGACATCATGGTATAGCCCACTAAGTGAAAATTGCCTAGCGTTGAGTGCGTGTAGGTATTTAAACCAATGTCGGGATTATCAGCGGCCACAGCCGCTAACTCTAATAGACGATAAATGACCCGATGTTGGAAAAAACTTTCTTCGTTATGGAGGAGGTGGTTCTCAAGCCCTGCCTGTCGGCAGAGCAGCGCTGTGTCTAACCCCTCTGCTGATAAAGTTTTTACTAAGAGATTGGTAAAGCTTGCATTGATGAAATACATGGCAATTCAGCCCAGCTTGGGCGGCTCCCTTTGTCAGGCTATCAGGATGCTCCTGATCCCCTAAATAAACTGTTCAGATGACTATATAAAGCGAGCTGGGATGGTTAGAGCCTCCTTGAAATTTAATCTACTGCTAAAATGCCTTGAGCGACAGTAATAGAGTCTAGAGCCATACGTTATTAAAGGGTAATACTACTAAGATATAAGGCTTCAAGCGTTGCAGCGGTATTTGTCAAAGATGCTACTCGTTTATTTATGCATTAAATTTTAATGCCACTGACTTCTACTGTGCATTATTGAGGGAGAGTTAAATTGTATTGCAGTGCTACCTAGTATCCACAATACAATCGTTATGCCATTAAACACCACATTTATGCGCGTTAGAACAGCATTCATCGTTGAGTCACAGGCAAAGACTCTGAAAACAATCAAGGTAACTGAGCGAATGTAATGGTATAGCAGCGAAGATTTATGTGTGTGAATTGAAGGTGTGTGAGCTGCGTTGGCTGCGATTAAACTGTATTTATTCGTACAGTGATCCATATTGGTGCGCTACAGTGAATGCATTCAATATGCGGGGTGCAAGTTAAGGAGTCCAATAATGTCTGAATTAAGCTTAGGAGTGCACTCGGAAACCGGCACCTTGCGGCAGGTGATTGTCTGCCGCCCTGGATTGGCACACAGACGTTTAACACCTTCAAACTGTGATGCTTTATTGTTTGATGATGTATTGTGGGTTAAGCAGGCACAAAAAGACCATGACGTTTTTGTTAACGTGATGCTGGAGCGTGGTGTTGAGGTATTGGATGTCCATGATTTACTCACACAAACGCTAGAGATAACAGAGGCGCGTAAGTGGATATTGGATCAACGCATTACTTGGAATGAGATTGGCGTAGGAATGGTGTCAGATCTGCGCGCATGGATGGACGAACTGCCCGCAGCGCAGTTAACTGAGTATTTGCTTGGCGGTTTGGAAGTAACCGATTTACCCTTTAAGCCAAGCAGTTTGTTTGGTAATCATTTGGGTCAATATGGTTTTATTTTACCGCCGCTGCCGAATTTTTTATTCGCTCGTGATAACAGTGCTTGGATTTATGGCGGGGTTACGCTTAACCCTATGCGTTGGCTGGCACGTAAAGCGGAAACTTTGTTGATTACTGGGGTGTATAAGTTTCATCCTAAGTTTGCCGGTAAAGTCGATGTGATTTGGGGCGATCCCTTGCAAAACTTTGGCTTAGCCACCTTAGAAGGTGGTGATATTATGCCGATCGGTAACCGTGTTGTTTTGGTTGGAATGGGCGAGCGCAGCTCACCGCAAGCTGTGGGTCAACTCGCACGAGCGCTGTTTGCTCAAGGCAGTGTCGATCGAATGATCGCCTGTCAAATGCCTAAATCACGCGCGACGATGCATCTGGATACGGTATTTACCTTTTGCGGAGGCAATATTGTCACTGCATTTACTGAGGTCGCCGATGAAATGATTTGTTATGATCTGCGCCCCGATGCCAGTGGCAGGTCGCATGTTTTCACTCGTGACCCACGGCATATGTTTGTTGTGGTGGCTGAAGCGCTTGGTTATGCAGCGTTAGAAGTGGTTGCTACCGGTGGTGATAATTCTGCTGAGCGCGAACGTGAACAGTGGAATGATGGTAATAACGTGTTGGCACTGAGCCCAGGAGTAGTAATTGGCTATGACCGCAATGATGATACCAATGCTGCGTTAACTGCTGCAGGTGTTGAGGTGCTAGCGATTCCGGGCGCTGAGTTGGGTCGTGGTCGTGGCGGCGGACGCTGTATGAGCTGCCCAACAATGCGTGACCCTGTGTAATATTTATTTTTTAACTGTAATTTATTTATCCAGCTGCTATCCAAGGAGCAGATGTATGGCTTTTAACCTTAAAGATCGTGACTTGTTAACCTTGCGCGACTTTACCCCTCAAGAAATCGGATTTTTGCTGAAGTTGTCTGCCGATCTTAAAGCAGCTAAGTACGCAGGCACTGAGCAACCACGACTGCAAGGTAAAAATATTGCTCTGATTTTCGAGAAAGACTCTACGCGTACGCGCATCAGCTTTGAAGTCGCGGCTTTAGATCAAGGTGCTCGTGTCACCTATTTGGGCCCAAATGGTACGCATATCGGTCATAAAGAGTCAGTTAAAGACACGGCGCGGGTATTAGGACGTGTTTATGATGCCATTGAGTACCGTGGTTATGGTCAAGCAATTGTTAATGAGCTGGCTCAATATGCTGGCGTGCCGGTTTACAATGGATTGACTGATGATTTTCATCCGACGCAAATCTTGGCAGATTTTTTGACCATGACAGAGCACAGTGATAAGTCTCTGCATGATGTGGCCTATGTGTTTATAGGTGATACTGCCAACAATATGGGCAATAGCCTATTGATCGGTGGTGCAAAAATGGGCATGGATGTGCGTCTCTGTGCGCCAAAAGCTTGCCAGCCTGAGCAGAAAATTCAGGATGAAGCGCGCGCTATGGCAGCTAAAACCGGTGCGCGCATTACTATCACTGATGACATTGATGTGGCTGTACAGGGGGTGGACTTTATCTATACCGATGTCTGGGTATCCATGGGCGAGCCGCAGGAAAAATGGGCTGAGCGCATTAAGTTGCTGATGCCCTATCAAGTCAATGCACAGTTGATGGCAAAAGCGCGCAATCCGCGGGTGAAATTTATGCACTGCCTGCCTGCGTTTCACAACACCGACACGGCGATTGGTAAAGAGATTCAGGAGGCCCACGGCATTGATGCCATGGAAGTGACTGATGAGGTGTTTGAGAGCCCTGCCTCGATCGTATTTGATCAAGCAGAAAACCGTATGCATACGATTAAAGCAGTGTTAGTTGCGACTTTAGGGCATTAATTATGTTGGTTGTAGCAGCATTGGGTGGCAATGCTTTATTGCAGCGTGGTCAACCGCTGACCGCACAGGTGCAGCGTGAGAATGTCAAAGTAGCCGCACGTGCTTTGGCTGATATTGTCCGCGCTGGGCATCAGTTGGTGGTTACCCATGGTAATGGCCCGCAAGTGGGTTTGTTGGCGTTACAAAACGATGCCTACAAGCCTGAGGAAAGCTATCCGTTGGATGTGCTGGGCGCACAAACAGCTGGCATGATTGGCTATTTGATTGAGCAAGAGTTGGAAAATGAACTGCAGCATAGGCAGCCGGTTGTCACTTTGCTAACTCAAGTTATCGTTGATCTTAATGACCCCGCTTTTGCTAAGCCGACTAAATATATTGGTCCTGTGTACAGCCAAGCAGAAGCGCAGTCGCGTGCGATCCAAGCGGGCTGGCAGGTTGCTCAAGATGGTGATAAATGGCGGCGTGTGGTCGCCTCGCCAAAACCGGTGGATATTCCTGATTTACAGGTGCTTAAACTGCTGATTGAAAAAAACGTCGTGGTGGTGTGCAACGGCGGCGGTGGTATTCCGGTCGTGCGCGCTGCGGATAACAGCTTGCAAGGCATTGAGGCGGTGATTGATAAAGATCTGTCCAGTGCATTTTTAGCCAATAAGCTCGGTGCTGATGTATTGCTGCTGCTGACTGATGTTGAGGCGGTTTATCAAAGTTTTGCTACGCCTGAGGCAAAGCCATTGCACACTTTAACTGTCGCGCAGTGTGATGAAATGAATTTGCCAGTGGGTTCGATGGGACCAAAAATTAATGCTGCCTGCAGTTTTGCGCAAACGGGTGGTTTTAGTGCGATTGGTCGTTTAGCCGATGCACTAGCGCTGCTGTCAGGGCAAGCTGGGACGCATATTGTTGCTGAGCGCACAGCTGAGTTAAGCAGGGTTTTGTCGCGCGGTTGAGTAAATCTGTAAATATTCGTGCATGGCGCATAAACAGAAAAACGTCACTCATGCAGCACGGCACGTGCATATTGTGCTCAATGTTTTTCTTTGATTGGTTAAAAATTGTGCGTTAGCTGTGCTCCGGTATTGCTGTTAATCCGTCGATGAACCCGTCCGGGGTTCAACTCCGGCGCTTCGCCATCCTTGGCTCGCTCGTCACAGCAACACCGAAGCACGCATTGAGCCTATGTATTGTCTGAACCCATGCGGCACGGCACGCGCATATCGTGTCTAGTGTTTTTCGGCGGTTGGTTAAAAATTGTGCGTTAGCTGTGCTCCGGTATTGTTGTTTGTCCGTCGATGAACCCATGCGGGGTTCAACTCCGGCGCTTCGCCATCCATGGCTCGCTCGTCACAGCAACACCGAAGCACGCATTGAGCCTGTGTATTGTCTGGGCTTATGTAGCATGGCTCGTTTTAGAGCGACATAGATCAGGCTCGCAATCTATAGCAATGCTTGCTGAATAGTATGTACGTGATGTGGCTTATAGAGAGACGTACATCAAAACTGCTAACAACATCAATTGATCAACGAGTGACGTGTTAGTGACGTGGTAAGCGTAGCCAAGTCAGTAGTGTTTGAGTGCATATGCTCCAAGGCTAACCAAAAGAGACCAACGCAGATCTTTCTATATTTATAGATATTTAAGGCGGGCTGTGCTGGGTCTGTGGTAAGCGAAGCCATGGATGGCGCAGCGCCCGAATCGAGACAGGATGGCTCGTTGAGGGAAAAACAGACTTAGCGCAGCCCGCCATAGGCACAATATTTCCATACATAAATACACAAATATTTTGCAGATAAGTCATGCAGGCGAGCTGTCAGAACTCCAGCTGCTAAGCAAATGTCGAAATATACAAGGCCTCAACCTTATCCCGTGCCCACTGGGTTTTACGCAAAAACTTCAGCGACGACTTCTCTGATGGATCGGTTTTAAAGCAATTGACCGGTATCAGTTCAGCTAATTCTTCCCAGCCATAATGAGCGACTAAGCGGTTGAGAATCACCGCTAAAGTGATGCCATGTAACGGGTCGTGGGCGTGGGTGCTGGTCATGACTTAATCCTCTGTAAGCAGGGCTGGAAGGCTAGGTGTTAATGTTAGGCTATTATTTAAGAGTTGTTCAATGGCGTGCTCGAGGGTTTGGTAACGTGCCTGCCATGAGCCTTTTAAGTGTAATACTGGCTGTTGGTTGTGCTGCAGCCAAGCGTCTAATTGCTGATGGAAGGCTTGGCGCTCAATTAACTTAGGTTGACAGCGTTGGCCATCGGCCTGCCACGGGATGCCGTCTGGGCTGAGCAAACCAATTAAATTGTAATGCTGTGCCTGCAGTGCGCTTTCAATCCAATCTGGGCTGTCATTAAACAGGGTTTCACTCCAGAGTTTGTTGCTCAGTAAGTGTGTATCAAGCAGCAAAAGTGGTGGTTTCTGCGCCCGAGCGGCCAGCTCGAGTTGCAGTTGTTGTTCGGCAATGGTGCTGATATCGGCATAACAGGTCTCGCGTTGCTCACGTTCAATAAACTCGCGCACATACTCACTAACCAATGGCGCATTAAAACGCTCTGCCAACGCTTGACTGAGAGTGCTTTTGCCGGCTGATTCAGGCCCCGTTAACACCACAACTTTCATGCTATTTGCCTTAAGTTATGGCGCCACTCGAGCCAGCCATACATCGCTAGAGCAGTAAAGACCATATAGAGTGCGGCGGTCAGGTACAGCTCTGCGCTGATAAACATGCCGACATAAATAATGTCTAGGACAATCCATAGCAACCAGCATTGCAGGCGCTTCTGTGCCATCCAGTACTGCGCAACCAAACTAAAACCAGTCAACGCTGCATCTAACCAAGGCAGGTTAGCGTTGGTGTATTGGCTCATAGCAAAACCCAGCGCCAGAGTGATGCTGGCGCCAATCATTAAGCCTTGACTCACGCCAGCCATAGAAAGACTGCTGACCGCACGCCCCTGATGTTTGGCACCGCCACGCAACCACTGCTGCCAGCCGTAGATCTGCAGCCCCACGTAAATAACCTGCAGCAGCATTTCTGAGTACAGCCGGGCATCGTAAAAAATCCAGATATACAGCAGCACCATCAACAAACCAATAGGCCAAGCGGCCGGTTTTTGTTGGGTCATTAAGTACACAGAGAGCGCGCCTAAACTGGCTGCAATCAGTTCGACCCAGGTCATAGAGAGCATACAGGGCTCCATTTGAGTCAGCTTTAAAGTTGCGCATAGTAGCAGGCTGTTTGTTTAAATAAGTAGAAAATAGCGGCTGTTGCACCTTTACGGCGATGATTCGTCAGCTGATACGCGCAATCTGCGGTTCATTCTTGCTTTGGGCGGTGTAAACTGCGCACCTTAAAAGCGAGCGCGTACAACAGCGTACTTAAATAATTTAAAGAGAGTGGGGGTTGCAATGAATGCGGTTGTTATCGCAGTAGCGCTGATGCTAGTGCTGAGTTTACTACGTGTGCATGTGGTAGTGTCGCTGATTATCGGTGCTGTGGCAGGTGGTCTAATTGCAGGGCTGGGTATTGAAAGCACATTGGCTGCGTTCAATAAAGGCTTGGGTGGCGGTGCCACTGTTGCACTTTCTTACGCATTGCTGGGTGCGTTTGCGGTTGCCATCAGTAAGTCGGGGGTGGCCAATGCACTGGCTGAAAAAATCCTTAAGATGATTGGACAGAAGGAAGGCAAGGGTACAGAAGCGGTGAAATGGATGTTGATCATGGTGTTATTGATCGCTGCCATTTCCTCACAAAATATTCTACCTATTCATATTGCCTTTATTCCTTTGCTGGTTCCGCCTTTGCTGTATGTGATGGGCCGTATGCAGTTGGACCGACGCTTAATCGCCTGTGTGTTGACCTTCGGCTTGATCACCCCTTATATGTTTTTGCCGGTGGGTTTTGGGGGCATTTACCTGAGGGAAATCTTGCTGGCCAATGTGGCTAAAGGCGGTGTCGATGTCTCTGGTTTAAGCGTGATGCAGGCGATGATGATTCCTGCTGCGGGTATGCTGACTGGTTTACTGATCGCCATCTTATTTAGTTACCGTAAAAAGCGTGTTTACCAGACAGTAGAAGCAGGTCAGGTCGGTTCGGCCAGTAGCGATTACAACCCTAGAAGTTTAATTGCAGCAGGTGCCGCGGTGATTGCTGCTTTTGTTGTGCAGCTATGGCTCGATTCAATGATTATGGGTGCGTTACTGGGTTTTGTGGTGTTTTCTATATCTGGCGTGGTGCGCTGGAAAGAGACCGATGGTCTGTTTACCGATGGTATGAAAATGATGGCCATGATTGGCTTTATCATGATTGCCGCTTCGGGCTTTGCCGAAGTCATGCGTGAAACAGGACAAATCCAAACCTTGGTTGATTCATCAGTCGATATCATTGGTAACAACAAGGCAATGGGCGCAATCTTGATGCTGTTGATTGGTTTGTTAATTACCCTGGGCATTGGTTCATCATTTTCTACCGTACCTATTATTGCTGCGATCTTTGTACCGTTGGCGTTGCAATTAGGCTTTAGCCCGCTCGCCATTGTCTGCCTTGTCGGTACGGCGGGTGCGCTAGGTGATGCGGGGTCGCCTGCTTCAGATTCAACCTTGGGCCCGACCGCGGGTTTGAATATGGACGGTCAACACAGCCATATATGGGATACTGTAGTGCCGACGTTTATTCACTATAATTTGCCCTTGTTGGCCTTTGGTTGGGCAGCTGCGATGCTGTTATGATGCAATTGCTAAGCAAGCGGTTAAAGGAGTACTGCGCATATGTTGACCTCTTGGCGGATTAAGAATTTTAAGGCATGGCAGGATACTGGGCCAATTAAACTCGCACCGCTGACTGTTTTTTTTGGTGAGAACAGCACTGGGAAAAGCAGTTTAGGTCAGCTGTTACTGGCGCTTAAACAAAGCGCAGAGTCTGCTGTGATACGAGCGCCGTTGGATTTCGGTGATGCCCAGAGCATGCTTGATTTAGGCAGCTTTGCGCAGAATTTGCACCTAGGACTGCTGGACGAGCCTTTGCAATTTGAGTTGCAATGGCGCTTGCCGCAAGCGATCGACTTGCAAGGTGTTGGTCAGCATGGACATGAATCGATGCTGGTTGATGCGTTGCGTTTAGAGGTCAGCGTATTGGCTGATGCAGCGCAGCAGCCATGTGTGCAATCCATCTGTTATCGCGCATTTGAGCACCAGCAAGAGCTGTTGAGCGTCAGCTACTGCTGCACACAAGGCGCTGAACTGCAGGTGCAAATCCATCATCCGCAAGCACAGAGCTACAGCATTGCTCTCGCGGATACCGCCAGTTCAGAACGCTTTTATCAATTCCCTGCAGCCGAGCAGCTGGATGCGCCATTTCTTGCTGCGCTGGCGTTGCAAACACAAAGTGTCTTAGCTGATTTTCATGCGCTAGCTGCGCTGCGCGTCGCGCCACAGCGCAGTTATGCTTGGACGGGTGAATCGCCTATCGGGGTTGGCCGTGCCGGCGAGTCTGTGGTTGCCGCAGTCTTGGCCGCCAGCGCTGAACAACGCCAGTTGCAGTTTGCCGCTGAGCAACCCGAGCAGCCCTTTGCTCAAGGTATCGCCTATTGGTTACAGCGCATGGGCGTGGCCAGTGATTTCGCGGTCCGTCCAGCCGGTGCTGCTGAGCAGTATCAGGCCTTGCTAAAAAACCATGCTGAGGCTGAAGAAGTGAACTTGGCTGATCTGGGTTTTGGCGTATCGCAGTTGTTACCGGTGATTGTGCAGGCATTTTATGCGCCGCCCAACTCAACGGTATGGTTGGAACAACCGGAAATCCATCTGCATTCGCAGGTGCAAGCGGGTTTAGCCGACATGTTGATTGCGGCAACGCAAGCAAAAGAGGCGGGTCTTGCACGTAATGTACAAATCATTGTCGAGAGTCACTCCGAACACTTTCTAAATAGGTTACAAAGACGTATAGCTGAAGGGGTGATCAGTCATGACGACGTTGCTCTGTATTTTTGTAGCCGTAAGGGCAGTCAAGCGCAGATTGAAGCCTTGGACATCGACACCTACGGTGAAATAACCAATTGGCCAGAGAATTTATTTGGTGATGAGATGACTGATATTGCCGCCCGCGCTATGGCGGCGGTGCAGCGCAAGCGCCAACAGAATAACTAGGATTCTGAGCATGCTGAAAGTGGTGATTGATACCAATGTGTTGCTCGTGGCGAACCAACAACATTCCGATGTTTCGGCTGAGTGCGTGGCCAACTGCATTGAGCGCTTGCAAGCGATACAAAGCACCGGCGTGGTGGTGATTGATGATGGCTTTATTATTTTGGGCGAGTATCAAAATAAAACCCGCATCAATCCGCCGCGCGGCGTTGGTGATGTGTTTTTAAAGTGGCTGCTGCGCAATATGGGTAATGCCCAGCGCGTGGAAATGGTCAGTGTGACGCAGACGGCAATTGATTTTTATGCTGAGTTTCCTGATCAAGCGTTACAGGCTGAATTTGATCCCCCTGATCGTATTTTTCCAACTGTCGCCAATGTGCATCCTGATAAACCGTCGATCTGGCAAGCAGCGGACTGTAAGTGGATTGATTGGTGGCCAGCCTTAGCTGAGCACGGTATTAAAGTTGAATTTTTGTGTGCTGCCGATGCGCAGCGCTTTTATAACATTAAGTTTCCAAGGCAGCGTCATATTCCAGCCCCTGCCATGCCGGAGAATCAATAAATGTCTGATTTTTTTCGTTTCCCCCATACCCCGCATATTGACTGGCTCGGTGAGGGTATGCCGCGTGATGATAAAGTGCTTAACGCGGCTGAAGTCGAAGCCATTTTAGCTCATCCCCTGCGTATTGAAGAAAAACTCGATGGTGCCAACCTAGGCATCTCAATGCGCGAAAATGGCGAGTTACGCGCACAGAATCGCGGTCAATACCTTTTGGAGCCCTATGCTGGGCAGTTCTCACGTTTAAACTCTTGGCTCGGACAGCATCAATATGCTTTGTGTGATAACTTAAAAAGTGACTGGATCATCTTTGGCGAATGGTGCGCTGCGCGTCACTCGCTGGATTACGATAACTTGCCGGACTGGTTTGTTGTGTTTGATGTGTATGACCGCACTGAGGGTAAGTTTTGGAGCTGTGAGCGCCGGAATGCGCTGGCGGCAAAAATGGGCTTGGCCGTGGTTCCTACGCTGTATCAGGGTGAGGCAACACTGGATGAGTTAAAAACCTTACTCGACAGCGCCAGCAGTCAATACCGCCAAGGTACGCCGGAAGGCATTGTTATGCGTCAGGATTCAGAGTTGTGGTGTGAAGCACGGGCGAAATTAGTTTGTGCTGACTTCGCGCAATCGATTGAAGAGCACTGGCGCAGTCGAGCCATAGAGTGGAACGATGTACGCGTGCCGACGGCAGAGGATTTTACATAAGTCGAGGTTGCAAGTGGGCTCAACGATAGCAGTAAATAGGAGACGGGTGCGGCATGAGTGAGGAAGTAGAACGAATGTCAGAGTCAGTCAGTTCGTTAGAGTCGGTTGATCCTCGCGATCAAGCGCAGCCGCCGAGCGCTGAGCCTGTGGCAGAGGGCGTGGTGATGAAGATTCGTGGTGGTGTGGTCGACGTGCTCTTTAGCGGTACTGTGCCGCGCATTCAGGATCTGCTGTATGCCGGCGACTTGGCCCTCGAAGTTGCTGCTTTGCTTGATCAAGGCACCGTGCGTTGTATCGCCCTTGCACCAGTGCGCGGGTTGGGTTTAGGTATGCCCGTACGCGCAACCGGTGCGCCGATTCAAGTACCGGTCGGCGAAGCTGTGCTGGGTCGTATGCTCAATGTCTTTGGCGAGCCGATTGATGGTAAGCCTGCGCTGAAAACCACCCTGTCTCGCTCCATCCACCAAGCACCGCCTGCTCTGGAAGAGCGCGTGGTGCACAGCGCCATTCTCGAAACCGGAATTAAAGCCATTGATTTACTCTCGCCGATTGAACGTGGTGGTAAAACGGGGCTGTTCGGTGGTGCAGGGGTGGGTAAAACCGTTCTCATTACCGAGCTGATTAACAATACCGCCCAGCATTACAAAGGCGTGAGTCTATTTTGTGGAATTGGAGAGCGCTCCCGTGAAGCAGAAGAGCTGTATCGGGAAATGGGTGAAGCCGGTGTGCGTGATAACACCGTATTGCTGTTTGGGCAGATGAACGAAGCGCCGGGTGTGCGTTTTTTAATCGGTAAAACCGCGTTGACCATGGCGGAGTATTTTCGCGATGACCTCGAGCAAGACGTTTTATTACTGATTGATAACGTCTTTCGTTTTGTCCAAGCCGGTTCGGAAGTGTCGGGTTTGCTCGGGCGCATGCCATCACGCGTCGGTTATCAGCCGACCTTGGCCACTGAGCTGGCCTCGTTACAAGAGCGCATTACCTCAACCCGTAAAGGCGCGATCACCTCGATTCAAGCGGTGTATGTGCCTGCTGATGACTTTACTGACCCAGCTGCAGCGCATATTTTCTCGCACTTATCCGCGTCGGTGGTGTTGTCGCGTAAGCGTGCCAGTGAAGGTTTGTATCCAGCGGTTGATCCACTGGGTTCCACCTCAGTGATGTTGACGCCAGCCGTGGTCGGCCAGCGTCATTACGATATTGCCCGCGCTGTGCGCCGTACCTTGGCGGAATACGAAGAGCTGCGCGATATTATTGCCATGCTGGGTCTAGAAGAATTATCTACCGCTGACCGTGCCGTTGTTGCGCGCGCGCGCCGTCTTGAACGCTTCTTAACCCAGCCGTTCTTTTCTGCTGAATCCTTTAGTGGGCAGGCTGGGGAGCGTGTTTCGGTTGAGGATACCTTGGCCGGTTGCGAGCAGATCCTGCAGCAAACTGAGTTTGACGACAACGAAATGGACTATTACATGATTGGTGCATTGCCTAAGAAAGAGGCGGCGCTATGAGCCAAGCCGAGCTGATGCAAGTCAATGTGCGTTTACCCACGCGCTTGCTGTTCAGTTGTGAGGCTAAAAAAGTCTATGCCGAGGCTGAAAATGGTGCTTTCGCCATGCTGCCCAATCACACCGATTTTGTTACATCCTTGCTGCCGTCTGTCTTGGTGATTACCGATGTGGCAGGTAAAGAGCAGTTTTTTGGCATTGATCAAGGCGTATTGGTTAAGCATGGTCATCAAGTGGATATCGCCGTGCGCCGTGGCGTGCAGGGCGACGATTTAGACAGTTTAAATGAGACCATCCAAGCCACCTTTATTGAGGTGGATGAAGATGAACGGGTTGCACGCACCGCTTTATCACGGCTTGAAGCGGGCATTGTGCGGCGCTTCAGCGATTTACGGAAACCTTTGACATGAGCAAAGATAAAGAAGACGCCTCGGCTGCTGCGATTCGCCGCCGTGCTGAACGCATGCAAAAGACACGTGATGAGCCCAAGTACAGCGCACTGAGCGGTCTGGGAGCCTTTGGTGTGATTGGCTGGTCAGTGGCGATTCCCACCGTGGGCGGTGCTTTTTTAGGCATGTGGCTTAATAAAGTCGCACCGCAAACATTTTCTTGGCCGATTGCTTTAATTCTCGGTGGTGTTGTGGTGGGTGGCATAGTCGCTTGGAGTTGGATTGATAAAAACCGTGATAAGTAGCAGGACTGGCATGATCAGTTGCAGAAAACCTGCTCAATCGAGCAGGAAAGGAGAGGTGCAGTGATTGATATAGACAGCAACGCAATACTGCTTGGCTTTGCCGTGGGTTTGCCGATGGCCGCGGTATTTTTTTGGGGACTTAATTGGGGTATGCGACTGGCCTTAGCGTCAAACAGCCCCGGTTCTTTGCTGATGCTGAGTTTCTTTATCCGTATGCTTGCGTTGCTCGCGGTAGGTTTTGGCGTTGTTAATTTAACCGGCACGCTGTGGTCGCTGGCGGGTTATATGCTGGCATTTTTATTGGTCAGGATAGTGGCAGTGATGCGTGCGCAAGTGCAGCAAAAAACGGCGACTACACATACAAAGCAGGAGGGTATCTAAATGCAGCTCACGCCCGATGATACGATCGTTTTTAGCATTGGCAGCTGGGCAGTCAATGCCACCATCTTCAATACGTGGATTGTGATGGCGTTGCTGGTGGGTGTCTCTGTCTGGGTCACGCGCAGCTTAAGTGCTGATAAGGCGCCGGGACGCTTGGGCAGCGCCCTTGAGTTAATTGTTACCACCATTCAAGGGCAAATCGAAGAAGTCACCCGCAGCGGTGCGCGGCATGTGTTGTATTTTGCCGGAACGCTTTTTCTATTTATTGCACTGTCTAACATACTGACGGTGATTCCAGGCTTTGCGCCGCCCACTTCATCACTGTCGACCACAGTGGCGCTGACCTTGTCCGTGCTGGTGGCGATTCCGATGTTTGGCATTGCCAATGGTGGTGTGCGTAATTACTTGCGTACCTTTATTGAACCATCCATGGTGATGCTGCCGTTTAATATTATTGGTGAGTTCTCGCGCGGCGTGTCCTTAGCGATTCGTCTGTACGGCAACGTGATGAGTGGTGCGGTGATTGCGGCCATTCTACTCAGTATTGCGCCATTCTTTTTCCCCGTGGTCATGGATATGTTGGGCCTGTTAACTGGATTTATCCAAGCCTATATCTTTGCCATTTTGGCCACTGTGTATATTTCCTCTGCGATGGCAGAACCCACCTCAGAAACTTCAAAAAAGGATAAATGATCATGACTGAACTTGCGATTATTGCGGCTATTTCTATTTTTACTGCAGGTCTAACCGTTGCCATTGGCTCGATTGGTCCAGCATTAGGTGAAGGGCGTGCCGCCGCCGCGGCGATTGCCGCGATTGCTCAGCAGCCGGATGCCGCGCCGACCTTATCGCGCACGCTGTTTGTCAGCTTGGCGATGATTGAGTCAACAGCGATTTATTGCTTTGTGGTGGCGATGATTCTTATTTTTGCCAATCCGTTTTGGGATGCCATGCAGGCAGCAGCAGGAGCCTAACGTCTTATGTCGATTGATTGGGTAACAGTACTGGCGCAAATTGCCAACTTTTTAGTGTTGTTATGGCTGCTCAAGCGTTTTCTTTACCGTCCGATTTTAGATGGTATCGATGCACGTGAAGCAGAGATAACTAAGCGTCTCGCCGCTGCTGACAAAGCACAGCAAGACGCCAAAGCTGCAGAAAGTCAGTATGTTAAGCAACGCGCACAGCTGGTCTCGGAGCAAGATGCATTGCTGGAAAAAGCCATGCAAGCCACCGAAGAGCAGCGTGATGGTTTACTGGTGGATGCGCGCAACAAGCTGCAAGAAGAGCATCAAGATTGGCGTAAACACCTTGAGAGCGAGCGCCAAGCATTTAATAAGCGCTTACAAGAAACAGGCTCTGATGCGCTGTTAAAACTGACGCGTAAAGCCCTACATGAACTGGCTGATGAACGCCTAGAGGATGCGATTGTGCGCCATGTGGGTAAGCAATTGCAGCCGATTGCTGATGAGCTGATACAGGCCTCGGCAGGTAATCAGCAGGCGCACGTCACCACCCGTGATGCATTGCCTGCTACCACGCAAACGCTGCTGGAGAAAGAAGTGCAACAGTGGTTGCCTAATGTGACGTTAAGCTTTGCTACGGATCAACAGCAGTCGCCTGGCTTAATCATGCAGGTGGGCGGTGCGCAAGTGGCTTGGACCACGGACAGTTATATGGATGAGCTGGCGCAGCTGTTAACCCAGCATGCCTCCAGCGCCGCATCTGTGCGCTTAACGACTGATGGCCGCTAAGGGGGTGGATGTGAGCGAGTTGGATGACGTGATTGAGCAGCAACCTGCACATGACTTCGCTGCTTGGATGGATGGCTTGGTCAATAGTCCAACGCCTGCGCCGCTCTTAATTGAAACCGGCACTGTGACTGAGGTGGCGGATGGTGTTGCGATTGTTTCAGGTTTAGCGCGCGCTTTAGCCGATGAGTTACTGGTGTTTGCCAGCGGTGTACAGGGTGTTGTTCTCGACTTAGAGCCCGACCGTTTAGGGGTTATTTTATTGGGTCAGTCTGAGCAAGTTCGACTCGGTGAAACAGTCTATCGCACGCGTAAAGTGGTCAGTGTGCCGGTCGGCCCAGCGCTATTGGGTCGCGTGGTGGATGCCATGGGCCGTCCGCGCGATACCTTAGGGCCGATTGAGGCTGTAGCTGAGCACCCCATTGAAGCTGAAGCCCCCAGTGTTCTCAATCGCACCCAGGTTTTTAGGCCGTTAGCGACGGGGCTTAAAGCCATTGATGCGGCGATTCCAGTCGGTTTGGGCCAACGCGAGCTGATCATTGGTGACCGCCAAACCGGTAAAACTTCTATTGCTATCGATACCATGCTCAATCAAGCGCGTACTGATGTGGTCTGTATTTATTGCGCCATTGGTCAGCGTGGTGATGCTGTAGCGCGGGTGATTCGTGCGCTCAAAGATGGCGAGATGTTACAGCGCAGTATAGTCATCAGTGCCGGTGATGAAGAAGCGCCGGGGTTGTCCTATATCGCACCCTATGCGGCGATGACCATGGCTGAGTATTTCTCCGCGCAAGGGCAGGATGTGTTAATTATCTTTGATGATATGACCCACCATGCACGTTCCTATCGTGAGTTGTCGCTGCTATTGCGTCGCCCACCGGGCCGTGAGGCCTTTCCAGGGGATGTGTTCTATGTGCATGCACGTCTTTTAGAGCGTTCAGGGCAGTTTGGTCCTGAGATTGGTGGTGGCTCTATTACAGCTTTACCTGTGGTGGAAACCCAAGCTGGAAACCTCTCGGCGTATATTCCGACGAACCTGATTTCGATTACCGATGGGCAAATTTATCTGTCCCCACAGTTGGTGCGTAGAAACCAATTTCCGGCAGTGGATTTAGGCTTGTCGGTATCGCGGGTTGGTAGTAAAGCGCAGAACCGTACCTTGCGCGCTGTATCGGGTAACTTGCGCGTGACCCTCTCGCAATTTGAAGAATTAGAGGATTTTGCCCGTTTCGGCACGCGACTGGATGATGTCACCCGTGCTCGACTGGCACGCGGCTCTGCAGTGCGTACCGCATTGCGCCAAGCTGAGCGTGATCCGATGCCAGCGCTAGAGCAGTTGGCGGTGTTGGTTGCGGCCATGGAAGGTTTGTTTGATCAGCTCAAAGAGCACGATGTTAGCGCTGCGATGCGTTTAGTGCGTGATGCTGCCCAGCAACATTTAGCCGTGATTGAACAGCTGATTGTTGACGATAAAACCCTCAGTGATGACGACCAAGCGCTGATTGTTGAATGCGCGAAGACTGCTTTGAGTGGCTTTGATTCGCTCGCAGTAGTTGCGGGCGAGTGAGGGCATAAATGGCACAAACCCTAGAGCATCTGTCGCGCAAAAATGACACCCTGACCAGTATCAGGGGTATTGTGCGTACGATGAAAACCCTGTCGGCGATTAATGCCGCACCTTATGAACAAGCCGCGCAGTCGATAGAGGCCTATCACCACACGGTTCTGCAGGGGCTGGCTGCGTTTATCTATCGCACCGGCGGCGTGAGTTTGCTCTCGCAAAATACTCAACCGAATAAGCGTTTATTGGTGGTGTTTGGCTCTGATCATGGCTTATGTGGCAATTACAATGAGTTGCTGGCCAATGCTGTGACTGAGTACAGTGCTGTGCATCCCATAACTGAGCAGCATATTCTCTGCATTGGTTCGCGCATGAGTAATGCATTGTTGGAGCAGGATCTGACCCCCGATGTGGTGCTGATGCCGCCTGCTTCGGCGGATGGCGTGGGGCGTTTAGCTGGTGATATTGTCACCCGCATTGACAGTATGGGGCGTGGTCAACCCTTGGCTAATCTAGCGGTGACCATGGTGTTTACCCAGCGTGCTGAGCATGGCTATCAGGAAACCGTCACGCGCGCTTTATTGCCACTGGATGACAGCCTATTGCAGCCTGCGCAGCGCTGGCAGTCGCGCTCATTGCCGGATTACAGCATGGAGGGGGGTGCTTTGTTGTCTTCGTTGGTGCGCAATCATGTGTTTGCCAGTGTGTTCCGTGCCTCAGCCGAAGCCATGGTCACCGAGAACGCCACGCGCTTAGCCTTGATGCAGCAGGCTGAAGAGTCGGTGGATGAGCAGTTAGACGTGGTCAAGCAAGAGTTGAGCAATGTACGCCAAGATGAAATCACCAATGAGTTGATGGATATTGTTATTGGCCATTTAGCTTAAGTTGCTTGCGCTGCGGCGCGCAGGTTGTAGGGCGGGCACTTGTGCCCGCGACGCGGTGTACACCTCGGAGGTTTGTAGGGCTTGTGCCCACGATGAGAAGCCGTGGGCATAAATGCCCACCCTACCGTTTATCGCGAAATTGTAGGAGCGGGTCATACCTGCGAACCGATCTGCCGAATCCATACTGCAACTTAAACACACGCGGTGTTTGCAAAACCGCAATCGCGGCTATATGAGCCGCTCGTACAGGATACAAGGGCGGGCACTTGTGCCCGCGACGCGGTGTGTACCTCGGGGCATGCCGAGTTTGTAGGGCGGGCACAAGTGCCCGCGCAGAGGCTTAAGCCAACATCCCGCCATCTACAGTCAGAGTGGTGCCTGTGGTGTAGCTGGAGGCATCGCTGGCGAGGTAGAGCACCGCGCCGGCCATTTCGCTAGGGTCGGCGACGCGGTTAAGTGGGATGATTTGCAGAGCATGCTTGAGAATGGCTTCGTTAGACGTTAACGCCGACGCAAATTTAGTATCGGTTAAGCCGGGCAGTAGGGCGTTGCAGCGAATACCAAAGCTGGCGCAGTCTTTGGCGAAGGCTTTGGTCATACTGATAACTGCAGCTTTAGTCACCGAGTAAATACCCTGCAGTTGCGCTGGTGAAATACCGTTTACTGAGGCCACATTAATAATGCTGCCACCGCCGTTTTCGCGCATCAACTTGCCTGCTTCCACTGACATAAAGAAGTAACCGCGGATATTCACATCAACAGTTTTCTGGAATGCGCCCAGATCCGTATCCAAAATATTACCGAAGAACGGGTTGGCTGCAGCGTTATTGACTAGAATATCGAGGCGGCCAAACTGCTCGCGAATCTGCGCAAATACGGCGCTGATCTGCTCCATCTCACCAATATGACAGGCCATCGCCGTGGCTTTACCACCAGCAGCAGTAATGGTTTCGACAATGGCTTCGCAGCTTTCAAGGCGGCGGCTGGAAACAATCACATGCGCGCCTTGTTGGGCCAGTAATTGCGCAATAGCCGCACCAATGCCACGGCTGGCGCCGGAGACAAAAGCGATTTTACCATCGAGATCAAATATTTTTGTTTTAGACATAGAGTACCCCTTGAGAGACATGGCGTTATAGCGTGGATTTTTTTATGACGTTAAGCGCCATCTGTTCTAACAAAGCATTGAGCTGCACAAAGGGTGCAAAACGCTTATCTTTGGTTTGTCCGTGATAGAAACGGTAATAGATTTGCTGGACGATACCGGCTAAGCGGAACAAGCCATAAGTGTAGTAAAAATCAAAGTTAGGAATTTCAATACCGGCTTGTTTGGCGTAGTAGTCAACAACTTCTTGGCGGGTGAGCATGCCTGCTGCATTACTGGGCTGGCGGCGCATCATTTGCACAGGTGCAGGGTCATCGGCCTCAATCCAGTACGCCAAGCTGTTACCCAGATCCATTAAAGGATCACCAATGGTGGTCATTTCCCAGTCCAACACCCCAATAATTTGCATGGGGTTGTCTGGATCCAAAATCACATTATCAAAGCGGTAGTCGTTATGGATAATGCCGGGTTTTGGGTGGTCGGCGGGCATTTTAGCGTTTAGCCAAGCTTTCACTTCAGTCCACAGCGGCGCATCTGGAGTCAGGGCTTTTTCATAGCGATCACTCCAGCCTTTAATTTGTCGCTCAACATAGCCCTCTGGCTTACCCAGCTCTGCTAGGCCGCAGGCCTTGTGATCGACTTGGTGCAAGTCCACCAGTTTGTCGATAAAACTTTCACACAGGGCTTTGGTTTTTTCCGCAGTGAAATTCAGCTCAGCGGGAATATCCGAGCGCAGAATAATGCCTTCCACGCGCTGCATCACATAAAACTCATCACCAATGATGGATGGATCAGTGCAGTGCACATAGGCTTTTGGGCAATAGGGAAAACCATCGTTGAGTTTATTAAGAATTAAAAACTCGCGGCCCATATCGTGCGCCGACTTGGCTTTTTTACCCAAAGGCGGACGGCGTAACACCAAGTCCTGCTCGGGGTAGGATAATAAATAGGTCAGATTGGACGCGCCACCTGGAAATTGGCGAATCGTCGGCTCGCCAGTCAGGTGTGGTAAGTGCGGCTTGAGATAGCGCGCAATCACCGCAGCATCCAGCTCTTCACCTTCTCGTGCTTGGATAGTTTGATCAGCAAGTGACATGCCTAGCCCTTATGTTTTTAAATGGTTGGGTAGAGTTGCTTGCCATAATCTAATGGCCAGCGGTTTGATCCTCAAGCGCAATGCAGGTGTTATAGTTTTGAGTGTTGAAGCTTCATGTGTTTTGCTTATGATCATGCTGTGCGTGATTTGATCCTCTATGCCGCTCGTGTGAGATTATCGTAGGGCGGGCACTCGTTGCCCGCGATATTGCCAATCGGCAATGTTCGTAGTTGGTGGTTGGCGAGGGTGCGCGGGTGCGCGGGCACAAGTGCCCGCCCTACGGTTCGGGCGAGCCGCCGGCGCTCCCAACCTGCAATGCGGGCGCGGTATTAAGCTTTTAATTCCAGCCAGATCGGTGCGTGAATTGATCCTCTATGCCGCTCGTGCGAGATTATCGTAGGGCGGGCACTCGTTGCCCGCGATATTGCCAATCGGCAATGTTCGTAGTTGGTAGTTGGCGAGGGTGCGCGGGCACGCGGGCACAAGTGCCCGCCCTACGGTTCGGGCAGGCCGCCGGCGCTCCCAACCTGCAATGCGGGCGCGGTATTAAGCTTTTAATTGCAGCCAAATCGGTGCGTGATCTGATGGTTTTTCCATAGCGCGCAACTCATAATCAATCCCAGCGTTGAGCAAACGTGGTCTTAACGCTGGGCTGGTCATTATGAAATCGATTCGTAAGCCGCGCTTGGGTTGATCTTCAAAACCACGGCTGCGGTAGTCGAACCAACTGAATTGGTCATCGATTTGTGGGTGTAAAACGCGAAAGCTATCTTGCAGTCCCCAGTCCATAAGTTTTTGCATCCACTCGCGCTCTTGCGGCAGGAAGCAGCATTTCCCCGTTCGCAACCAGCGTTTAGCGTTGTGCTCACCAATGCCAATATCAGAGTCTTCGGGGGCGATATTAAAATCACCCATTACCACCAAGGCCTCTTTTGGGCTAAAGCGGCTGTGCAGAAGTTGTTGTAAGTCAGCATAGAATTTTTCTTTGGCGGGAAACTTAGTTGGGTGACTGATGTTTTCACCCTGCGGGAAATAGCCGTTCATGACTGTAATAGGTGTACCATCGCTGTCAGCAAATACGCCCCAAATAAAGCGGCGCTGAGCATCATCTTCATCGTCAGGGAAACCTTTATGAATCTCTAACGCTGGTAAACGCGATAAAAGTGCCACTCCATAGTGGCCTTTTTGGCCGTGGTAGTGAAATTCATAGCCTAAATCGCGTATCATTTGCTCCGGGAATTGCTCATCTGCCACTTTGATTTCTTGCAAGCCGATTACATCAGGTTGATGCTTGGCAATCAGTTCGGCTAATTGGTGGGGGCGGGCGCGCAGGCCATTGATGTTGAAAGAAATGAATTTCATGGCAAACCTTATAGGTGGACGGTAGATAGATGTAGACCAGTACGGTGTTTTGTTAAGAATAGCTAAATGACGCAGCGACTACGATTGTTAAGAGTATGCCGTATTGGCTTTATTAGAATATTGATACTTTTACAGATTGCTACAGAGCAACTATGGACACCAGCGCTGCATGCGAAAATTAAATTTACGCCAACTTATTTTGCTGTTAACGGTATCCACTGCGATGCTGATCTTGGCCAATACCTTTTATACCAGCTATAAAACGCAGCGTGCTTTGCTGATTGAGCAAACCCTCGAAGCCAATCAAGCCTATGCATCGAAAATGGCCGATAGCGTCAATAATTTTTTATTGGCCGCGCAGCAACAGCTGGCCTTTGCCGCGCAAGATGTAGTGCTGGCTGAAAACGACCCTAAACAACTCGCACATATTGTTGAGCGCCTCAAACAGCAAACTAACAGCTTTAGTTCTGTAGTGGTTTTGGATGCGCAGGGTACTGCTTTGGCAATAACCTCTCCTGCACAACACTTTTTGGGGAAAAAATTACTCAACCATGGTGCTGTACAAGCCTTAAAAGAGCGCAAACCACTGATCAGTAAACCCTATATATCAGTGACTGATCGGCTTGTGGTGTTTTTGACCCACCCCGTATTTGATATACACGGCGTCTATCAGGGGCTTGTTGGTGGCAGCATTTACCTGCATGAGGAAAATCTTCTGTATCAACTGCTTGGTCAACATTACCACGCGAACGACGCTTATATGTATGTTGTCGATGACGATGGACGGCTTATTTATCATCAAGAGCCTGCACGCATAGGCGAGGTCATTACGGGTAATCCGATGATTGAGCAGGTGATTAATAACCAGACGGGAAGTCAGTACCTCGTCAACTCAAAAGGTGTAGAAATGTTAGCGGGTTATGCGCCTGTGCGCAGTGCTGAATGGGGCGTGGTCACTCAGCGTTCTTTAGCCGCGACCTTATCGGGAATGGATCAGCAGATGTTAGCTGTCGCCAAATACAGTTTCCCGTTTTTTGTGCTGATTATCTGGCTGGTTTGGCTGGTGTCACGTTGGATTTCTAGACCGCTGTGGCAGCTAGCGCATAGCGCTGAGCATTTAGATCGACCTGATGTCAAAACAGATATTTCCGGTGTGGCCGTCTGGTACTTTGAAGCTGTACAACTGAAGCGCGCGATGTTGCGCGGCTTGGCGGGCCTGAATAAGAAAATAGGGCAATTGAGTTTAGAGAATATTACCGACCCACTGACTGGCTTGGTCAATCGCCGCGGCATGCAGGCAATGCTAGACGAATGGGAAGAGGCGCAGCAGCCGTTTTCTATTATCATGGCTGACATTGATTACTTTAAGCGTATCAATGATCAGTTTGGTCATGATGTTGGTGATGAGGTTCTGCAGTTTTTGGCCCAGCGTATGCAAGAGACATCACGACCGGATGACTTGGTGTGCCGTTCTGGCGGCGAGGAGTTTATCCTCTTGCTGCCAAAAACGGATGCCAGTATCGCCTATACAGCAGCAGAGCGCTTGCGCCAACGCGTTGCTAGCGAAATATGTCCAAGTATTGGTCAGGCGGTGACCTTGTCGTTTGGAGTTGCTAGCTGGCCGTGCGGGAATGCAACGATTGCTGATGTTATGAGAAATGCTGATGCTGCATTGTATGCTGCAAAAGAAGCAGGACGTAGCCGCGTGCATCACAGTCAAGAACCCTGCCCATAAGGGTTGTGTATGGCGAGTTGGAGCAGACAGGCCGCGAGTGATGGGTTGCTATACGTGTTGCATTAAGTCTCATGGCAAACCTTATGGCTAGGCGGTAAAATGCGTTCATATAAGCCTTGCGCTCTGCCTAATATGGCGTAGTCGCTGCGTTTGCGTATATTAAATACTGTTACAGAATAATTATAGGCACCAGCGTTGCATGCGGACATTAAATCTACGACAACTGATTTTGCTGTTAACGGTATCCACTGCGATGCTGATCTTAGCCAATACCTTTTATACCAGTTATAAAACTCAGCGAACTTTACTGGTTGAGCAAACCCTTGAAGCCAATCAAGCCTATGCCTCTAAACTGGCGAGCAATATTGAAGATTTTTTAGTGGCAGCCCAACAGCAGTTGGCGTTTGCTGCGCAAGATGTTCTTTTAACCGATCAAAGCCCGCAGGCGCTAGGGCATATTGTTGAGCGGCTGATAAAGCAAACCAATAGTTTTAACTCCGTGTTGATCGTTGACTCTCAAGCCACGGTTAAGGCAGCTTCTGAGACGATGCGCAGCATGTTAGGAGAAAAGTTACGCAGTGCAGGCTCTTTGCAAGCATTAAAAGAGCGCAAGCCGTTAATCAGTCAGCCTTTTACCGCTATAGTCAAAGCCCATATCAATCGCTCCATCGTTTTTATTTCCCAGCCTATCTTTGATGCACAAGGTGTTTATTTGGGTTTTGTCGGCGGATCTATTTATTTGAATGAAAAAAGTATTTTGCACTCGCTTTTAGGTGAGCATTATCATGCTGATCGCGCCTTTGTTTATGCTGTGAGCCAAGAAGGTCGCTTGATTTATCACCAAGACGGACACCGTGTCGGTGAGTTAGCTGATGATAACCCCGTAGTCAATCAAGTGATTTTAGGTCAATCGGGAAGCAAACAGCTGGTGAATACTCTGGGCGTTGAAATGCTTGCCGGTTATGCCTATGTACCTAGTGCTGGCTGGGGTGTTGTCACTCAGCGCTCTTTGTCTGCGACCTTGTCGAGCATGAACCAGCAGATGTGGGTGGTAGCAAAGTACAGTTTTCCGTTTTTTGTATTGATTATGTGGGGCGTGTGGATTGTTTCACGCTGGATTTCTAGACCACTTTGGCAGTTGGCACGCAGTGCTGGGTATTTAGATCGGCCTGATGTCAAAGCAGAGATTTCCAGTGTTTCCGTATGGTACTTTGAGGCGGCACAACTGAAGCGTGCGATGTTGCGTGGTTTGGCTGGCCTGAATAGAAAAATAGGGAAGTTGAGTTTAGAGAATATTACCGACCCACTGACTGGTTTGGTCAATCGTCGAGGCATGCAAGCAATGCTGGATGAGTGGGAAGAGGCCGAGCAGCCGTTTTCTATTATCATGGCTGATATTGATTACTTTAAGCGTATCAATGATCAGTTTGGTCATGATGTTGGTGATCAGGTTCTGCAGTTTCTGGCCCAGCGCATGCAAGAATCATCACGACCGGATGATGTGCTCTGTCGTATTGGTGGTGAAGAGTTTGTGCTGTTACTGCCAGCAGTGGATCAAGGCATTGCTTATAAAGCAGCTGAGCGTTTACGTCAGCGTATCGCTAGTGATGCTTGCCCCTGCGTTGGAAAGCTGGTTACTCTCTCGTTTGGCGTGGCCAGTTGGTCGCCCGGATATACCAGTATTGCGCAGGCGCTGAAAAATGCTGATCAAGCACTCTATGCTGCAAAAAATGCAGGGCGTAATTGCGTGCATAGCAGTTAAACTACCTGCTGATATAGGCTGTGCTGTACCCGCCAGTTGTCATTAGACGCTAACCACGATGAGCTGCTATGTGTATTAATCCCTTATTTTTAGTTCGCGCGCTGTTGTTTTGTGCACTACTGATGCTGCTGGCCACGCCGGTGTTTGCTGCAGAGCGTGTGCAGGTGACAGTGACGCCGAAAAGCAGTGAATTAAAGAAAAATATTGAAGCCTATATAGGTGACCTGAGCGAAGGTGATTTGCGTACCCTGCAGGCCGCCAAGCGTACGGTGCTCAAGCAAACCCGATTGGCCAGCCAGGCGCTGGGCTATTATCAAACGCAGATCGTGTTGCGCATCAGCGAAGGTGACGAGCCGGTCTTGCATGTTGAGGTTGAACGCGGTGATCCGGTGCGTTTGCGTACCGTTAATATTCAGGTCAAGGGAGAAGCGGCTGAGTTGCCGGCATTTACTGTAGCGGATGATAAGCGCTTACAGGTTGGCGCGCGCCTCGATCACAGCGCTTATGACGATGTGAAAAGCATGTTGCAGAACCAAGCACTGCGCTTTGGTTTTTTTGCTGCAGAATTTAAACAAAGTGAAATATTAATTGACCCGCAAATTGGTACGGCTGATATCAACTTGGTGTTTGACAGTGGTCCACGTTACCGCTTAGGCGAGGTTCATTTTTCTGAGCAGGCAAAAATTGATCCAGAATTATTGCAGCGTTTGTTGCCGTTTACGCCCGGCACGCCATACAGCTCTGCGCTGGTCGCTAGGCTCAGTCAAAACCTGCAGTCCACAGGCTATTTTCAGCAGGTGCGAGTGGATGCAGTGGGCACTGCCGATGGTCCTTTAGATATTCCGGTTGAGGTCAGTTTAGAGGCGATTAAGCCGCGTACTTTAAGTGTTGGTTTGGGTTTTTCCACTGACGTAGGTCCACGTGGACGCTTTGGCTGGGAACGGCATCGAGTTAATTCACATGGCCATAAGCTGGGTTTTGACAGTGAAATATCCCAGCCTCGGCAAAATATTTCCGCTTGGTACCAAATACCTTTGGCGGCACCGCTAACGGATTATGTGCGATTCTCTAGTGGCTATCAGCGCGAAGAATTGGTCGATGCGGACAGCCGTCTGATCAATCTCGCTGTGCAATGGCATGCGCGTTTGCCCAGCGAATGGCTCAGAGTGATATCGCTGCGCTGGGAGCAAGAAGACTATGATTTTGGCAGCGGTTCTAAAGATGGCCGCAGTAACTTTTTAATGCCCGGTATTGGTTACTCAGTGTTGCGCAGCGATTCGCCACTCGATCCCAGTCAAGGTTACCGTCTGCAGTGGGATGTGCGTGGTGCTAAGCAAGGCTTTATCGCTGATGCAGATGTGTTGCATGTCACTGCGTTAGCGCGTGGTTTACTGACCTTTGCTGATAATCATCGCCTACTCGGACGCGCGCAAATCGGTGCTATCGGTACCAATAATTATTCTAAAGTGCCACCGTCATTACGATTTTTTGCCGGTGGTGATCAAAGCGTGCGCGGTTATGACTATCAAACATTGTCACCGCGTGATGCACAAGGTAATCGCGAAGGTGGCCGTTATATGTTTGCCGGCAGCCTTGAGTACCAATACAGCATTGCCGAGCGCTGGCGCGTGGCGACCTTTGTTGATCAGGGTAATGCCTTTAACTCGCTGACGGACACTATGAATACCGGGGTGGGCTTTGGTCTGCGTTGGGTGTCGCCAGTCGGACCCTTGCGCCTTGATTTAGCCCATGCCTTGCACGAAGACAAAGGCTGGCGCATTCACTTCTCGATGGGACCTGAGCTATGAAGCGCATCAGCATTCGCATTGTGCTAAGTGTGTTGCTGCTGGTTATTGTGCTGTTGGGCGTGACTTTCAGCCTGTTGCTCACACAAAGCGGTAGCCGTTGGTTGCTTGATCAAGTGCCGGGCTTAACCGTGGAAGGCTGGCAAGGTGCGGTGCTAACGGATTGGCGTGCTGAGCAATTGCATTGGCAGCAGGATGATCTGTCTGTGCGCTTGAGCGATGTACATTTTCAGCTGCGACCGACCTGTCTGCTGCGCAGTGCAGTGTGTCTAGATACCTTAGAGGTGGCACGCCTTGAGCTGAATCTGCCAGAAACAGACACGCCTACTGAGCCTCAAAAGACGATAACCTTGCCTGACTTAAAGTTGCCGCTGAGCATTGAAGTCAAGCGTGTGCAACTGGGTGAATTGATCCTTAATGGCGAGTCACTGCTCAGTGATGCAGGTTTGCGTGCACGTTGGCTGGACGATGGCATTCATATCGGCGAGTTTGCCTTGAACTATCAAGACTATGCGCTGCAAGGCAAAGGCAAAATTATTCCAAACGCCGACTGGCCACTGGATGTGCAGCTCAGTGCGCAGCTGCCGATACCTGACGCGCCTCGGCTGAATGTTGAAGCGCAATTGAGCGGCAGTGTGCAAGATTTAATCCTAAGAGCGCAGACTCAAGGCTACCTTGCCGCTGATATCAAAGGCCAGGTGCAAGTCTTAGATGCTGATCTGCCGGCGCATCTGGAGATTCGAGTGGCCTCGCTGCAGGTCACGCCTGATTTGCCCGAAACGTTAAAGCTGGCTGACTTGATTCTTGAGCTGCAAGGCAATCTGCAAAAAGGCTACCACCTTGCCGGTCTTGCGCAGCTGCCCAATACCGCAGAACAGATGCAGCTCAGTGTGGCGGCGCTGCTAAAAACCAGCGGCGCACAATTGCAGGCCTTGCGTTTAAGTGCCAGCGCAGAAGTCTATGTTGCGCTAGAGGGTTCGGTTGATTGGCAAAATGATTTGCAAGCCGATGCGCAGTTGCAATGGCAGAACTTCCCTTGGTACAGCCTGCTGGATCAAGACGATATTCCCGTGCAACTGCAGACCTTAAATGGTCAGGTCAGCTATAACGCAGGCGCTTATCAAGGGCAGGTTGATGGCGACTTAAGCGGGCCAGCCGGTCCCTTTAGCTTAACCACCGCCTTTGCTGGCGACCTTGAACAGGTGCAGTTGCATGAACTGTTGATCGAGGCAGGGCAAGGGCGTTTACAAGGCACAGCAAATGTCGGTTTTGCCGATGGTGTGCAGTGGTTAGCGGATATTCAAGCGAGCAAGCTGAATCCAGCGTACTGGATAGAAGAGTTGCCAGGTGAGTTGGCAGGCATTATCCACAGCAAAGGCTTTTTGCGTGATGGGCAGCTGCAAGTTGAAGCTACGGCAGACTTAAAAGGCAAGCTGCGCGGCTCCTTAACGCAGTTAGATGTTGATTTTCACGGCACGCAGCATGAACAAGAAACACCCATCTGGCAGCTCAATACAGCTGATATTCGCTTCGGTGATAATCGCATAGCGGCTACGGCGCAAATTGATCAGGCGCTGGCTGCAGAGTTACAACTTGATTTGCCGCGCTTAGTGCAGCTGTGGCCGGGCTTGGCAGGTAAAGCAGAGGGCACTATTAAAGTGTCTGGCAGCTTAGCTGAGCCGCTCGGAGTGGCGCAGCTAGAGGCGCGCGGTATTGCTTATCAAGGCAACAGGATCAGAAAACTGACCCTGCAGGGCGAGTTATTGGCTGCGCAGCAGGCACAGATAACGCTGGATGCTGAGAACATCTGGAGTGGCGAGACTGAGTTCGGTGTCTTGCATATTGAGGGTCAAGGCTCGCTTGCGGCGCACAATGGCTCTTTGTCACTCAAAGGCCCTTTGTTGGACACTGAGCTTAAACTCAGCGGTGCATTGCAAGATAGTGATTGGCTGGGACAGCTACAGCAATTGCTGCTAAGCAGTCATCAACAAGACTGGGCCTTAGAAAAAACCACGGCGATTGTCTACCGTAAAAGCGGCGAGCTGACTGTTGCTGCGCATTGTCTAAAAGATGGGCAGTCCAGTCTTTGTGCTGGTGAACAGCGTTTATTGCCGCAGACTAAAATTGATTACCAATTGCGCAATTTCCCATTAGCGACGCTGCAGCCTTGGCTGCCTGATGACGCGCAAATTGCCGGGCAGGTCAACGGTGCTTTCAAGGTGGAATTACTCGACAAAGGACCGCTGGGTGCAGTGCAATTGGATGCCGGCCAAGGTCAGTTGCGGGTTAAGAATAATGACGAGTGGGAAACCTTTGCTTGGCAAGCATTAAAACTTAATAGCGAACTGACCGAGCAGGCGATTAAATTAACAGTGCTATTAACCGGTGCCGACAGTGGTCATTTAGAGCTTGTCGCAGATATTGATCCGCGCTCTGAGCAGAAAAATTTACGCGGTCATTTCTTAATTGAAAATGTGGATTTGTCCGCGCTGCGTCCATTTATCGCCCAAGTCAGCACTGTAGAAGGCGTGCTTGAAGGGCGTGGCACCTTAGCCGGTAGGCTGTTGGCACCCCGTGTCACTGGGTTGGTGCAAATACGTGATGCGCAGCTCAGTGGTGGTGAGTTACCGGTGCCCTTTGAGCAGCTGCAATTGCGTGCTGATATTAAAGGCGAGCAGTTGCAGCTGACGGGTAGTTGGCGCAGTGGCGAGCACGGCAGCGGTAGCATTCAAGGCAGTGTGCAGTGGGTGCAGCAGTTGCTGGTCGATATTGATGTAAAAGGCGAGCAATTACCGCTGCATGTTGAGCCCTATGCCAATATTGAAATTGCCCCCGATTTACATATCAGCCTCAAACAGCAGCGCTTATTTATTAGTGGTGAAGTAGCGGTGCCCAAAGGCTTAATCACTATTCCACAACTGCCTGAGCAGGCGGTGCGTGTCTCGTCTGATGCGCGGGTGATTGGTCAGGCTGAACCGGAACCGGGCTTGCAGGTGGGGATGGACATTGTTTTGAATGTTGGCGCTGAGCGTTTGCGTTTTTCTGGCTTTGGTTTGACTGCGGATATACGCGGCAACTTGCAAGTGGGTGACAACTTGGCTGGGCGCGGCCTGTTGGAGCTGCTTAATGGCCGTTACCGTGCCTATGGTCAGCGTTTGGAATTACGCCGCGCGCGCTTGTTGTTTGCCGGACCTTTGAGTCAGCCGTTTTTGGATATTGAGGCGGTTCGGGTCACCGGTGATGTGACCGCTGGACTGCGTTTAACCGGTCCTGCTGCACAGCCACGCAGCGAGATATTTTCCAATCCTGCAATGAGCCAAGAGCAAGCCTTGTCCTGGTTGCTGCTGGGTCGACCGCTACAAGGCGGCGGTGAAGATGGCAATGTTATGGCGCAAGCGGCCTTGGCGTTAGGCTTGATGGGTACTGCGCCGATTACTAATAAGCTGGCAGAAGTTATTGGCGTGCAGGACTTTTTGTTAGAAAGTGAGGGCAGTGGCTTAACCTCAAGTGTGGTGGCCAGTGGGCGTATCAGTGAGCGCATCAGTTTGCGTTATGGCGTGGGTGTATTTGAGCCGGCCAGCACTTTGGCGCTGCGTTATGAGCTGACCAAGCGCATCTATTTAGAAGCGGCTAGTGGTTTAGCAAACTCATTGGATGTGTTCTATAAGCGTAATTTCTAACCGGCTTTAGCGGCTTGGACAGTCGCTAAAGCCGATTTATACAGTTTAAAATTAGGATGGGTAAGGCCTTTGTGTTAAACTGTGCCCATCGAAGTCACCCTAAAGTGGTTTATGTTTACCTCGCATTTAAGTTTTACCCCCTTCTTGATGCTCCATCTCTTTGAGAAATGCTGGCGTGGTGGTCTGTAGCGCGCTTACTTCTCACATCGAACGATAATTTAATAAGTTTTATAAAATGTCTCTTAAGCTGGTTTAAGGCTTAAATGGACAACTGTATCTAGAAGTTAAGGACGCTCTAAAAGAGCTGCTGCTATAAGCCAGACACTTAAATGGCTTAAGTGCTTTTTCAGAGAATCCCTAAGGGGTTTCAAAATGTATTACTGGTTTATGTTAGTTTTAGCTGTTGTAGCTGAAGTGATAAGCACAGTAGGAATGAAATACGCTGCAACCAGTTCGCCAATCACCGGTTATATTGTGATGGCGCTGATGATTTCGCTGTCTTTTTACGCCTTTTCGCGCGCCGTGGTTCACATCCCACTGGCTGTTTCTTATGCGATTTGGGAAGGCTTAGGTTTATTCTTAATCGGCGTTGCCGGTGTGGTGCTCTTTGGTGAGTACTTAACCTTAGGTGAGATGTTTGCCATTGCCTTAATGCTGTTTGGTTTATTGCTGGTGACCTTTGATAAAGGTCAGGCGACTGAAGCAAATGATGCTGCAGTGGTTGAGTTGCCAAAGACTAAGCCTGTACGCGTTGCACGTGCGCCAGTTAAGCCAGCGCGTATCGGTACTTTAGGCGAGGTGGCGTTATGATAGTCCCTGTCTCGCTATTGATTGGTTCGGTGTCGCTGGATTTATTGGCCTGTTATTGCGTAAAGCGCTCGAAAGGCTTTCAAAAAGTCGTTTGGGGTTTAGCCGGTTTGTTGGCGATTATTAGTGCCTTTGTTCTCTTGAGTTTTGTTGTGCGTCATATCCCACTGGGTATCGCTTATTCGGTCTGGGGTGGTATGGGTGTGCTGGGTACAGTGCTGCTGGATCGCCTGCTGTTTAACTCGCGTTTAGGTAAGCACGTCGGCAGCGTCGTGCAATCGAGCAAATTGTCCGAGGCGCGCAGCAGGCTGGAAGCTCAGCAGTTTCGACATCGTGTTGTGCGAGCAGCATTTCGACCGCGAGGACCTCAGCGGTCAGGATTTGCTCGACGATCTGCGGCGCAACCAGTTGCTGCCGTTCTACACCGTGTTCGTCATCGTCACCGCCGAGGCCACCTACGCCAAGGTGGCCGAGGCGGCAGAGTCGGCGCTCGATGCCTACCTGCTCAAGCCGCACACCGCCAACGGCTCTGTCTTCTCGCGCATTGCGCAGGCCCGCCAACGCAAACTGGCGCTGAAGGAAATTTTCACCGCCATCGAGCAGCAGCGCTTTGAAGCGGCGGGCGCGCTGTGCGCCCAGCGTTTTGCCGAGCGCGGGCCGTACTGGCTGTACGCGGCACGCATCGGTGCCGAGCTGATGCTGCGCACCGGGCAACTTGACGAAGCGCAGCGGCTGTACGAAGCGGTGGTGGCAGCCAATACCCTGCCCTGGGCCAAGCTCGGCGTGGCGCGGGTCCAGCTCGAATCGGGCCAAGTCACAAGGGCCGCGACCACGCTGGAGAGCCTGATCGAAACCGATCCGGGCTACACCGACGCCTACGACATGATGGGCCGGGCGCAGTTTGAGCTGGGCAATTTCCAGAACGCGCTCAACACCTACGCCATGGCCACCAGGCTCACGCCGGGCTCGGTCAGTCGCCTGCTCAAGCACGGCATGATGGCCTTTTACGCGGGCGATCGCGAGCAAGGGGTGGAGCTGCTGGATCGGGCCACCCGCATCGGTCTGGACTCCAAGTTTTATGACCCGCAAGCGCTGGTGCTGCTGTCCTTCACCCGGCTGGACAACAACGACCAGCGCGGCCTGCTGCGCTGCGCCCAACAGCTGCACCGCCTGGGCATGCGCCAGGCCGACAGTGCGCGCTTGCAGCGGCTCTCCGATGTGGTGCAGTGCCTGCTGGCCTTGCAGAACGACCGCACCGCCCAGGCACTCGACGAAGTGCGGCGTCTGGCCAAGATGGTGCACGAGCCCGACTTCGATTTCGAGGCCGCCGGCAATTTGCTGGCGCTGTTGGCGCGCCTGAGCAAGCGCTCGATTCCACTCTACGAGGTCGATGCGGCGATCGACGCCATGGGCCTGCGTTTTTGCACCAGCCGAGCGCTGACCGAACTGCTGGTCTGCACGGTGACCGGGCGCGAGGAATACACACAGCGCATCCGCGCCGCCCACACCGACATCCTCAAGCACACCGAACAGGCCATGGCCATGAGCCTCAAAGGCCAGCCACAGCTCGCGGTCGAAGCCCTGCTGGAGCACGGCGAGCGCACGCTCAACGCCAAGCTCATCGAATCGGCGCACCTGGTGCTGCAGCGCTACACCGGGCGCATCCCCGACGCGGCGGCCCTGCTCGAGCGCGCCCAGGCGCTGCGCGAGCGCTACCGCACCACCGACATCCACGCCGGGCTCGGTGAGCAGGCACACACCGGCCACGCCGCCGGCGGCGTGGCCTTGCCCAGTGCCTACAAGCCGCCGAGCAAGGAAGCCCCTGCCGGCCAATGTGAGCAACCACTGAAGGGCGACTCGGCCGTGCCGGCGCAGGCATGGCGCGGCGCGGCGACCAGCCAGAACGGGCCGCTTCGGCCGTTGGAGGGCGCCACCTCAGGTCCGGCCAAGCCGACGCGCCACGCCCGACCGGCTCGGCATCGAGCCGCTGGCACTCCGCTTCAGGGTTAGCCATGATGACCGCAGCGCACGAAGGCCGAACAATATGTATACACCTTCTGTATTCAGTCACCCGGGCGGCCCCGGCGCGCAAGAACCGGCTTGCGGTAGCTTCTGCCACCGTTTTGCTGCCCCTGTCGTTGCTACCGATGCCTGAGGGGCTGAGAATCTTTCGATCATGCCCGCTCATCACGCCAAAAAACGCTCAGCCTCTGAGCCGCCCATCCGTCAGCCATTCCCACACCGGAGACCCTCGATGCACAAACGCCATTTCCTCCACGCGGCCACGGCCGCCGCTGCGCTGCTGGCCTTCGGCAGCGCGCAGGCCCAGACGCCGATCAAGTTTCAGCTCGACTTGGCGCTTTGAGGGCCCGGCGGCGCTGTTTTTGCAGCCGATGGCCAAAGGGCACTTCAAGGCCGCCGGGCTCGATGTGACGGTGGATTTGGGCAACGGTTCGGGCGGCACCGTGACCCGCGTCGCCTCGGGCAGCTACGACCTGGGCTTGGCCGACGTGGCCGCCCTGATGGAGTTCCACGCCAACAACCCCGACGCGCCCAACAAGCCGGTGGCGGTGATGATGGTCTACAACAACACACCGGCGGCGGTGCTGGCGCTCAAAAAGCGGCATCACCAAGCCCGCCGACCTGAGCGGCAAGAAGCTCGGCGCGCCGGTGTACGACGCCGGGCGCAAGGCGTTCACGCTGTTCCAGAAAGCCAACAACATCAGCAACGTCAGCTGGACCTCGATGGACCCGCCCCTGCGCGAGACCATGCTGGTGCGTGGCGACATCGACGCCATCACCGGTTTCGGCTTCACCTCGCTCTTGAACCTGGAGGCGCGCGGCGCCAAAACCGAAGACGTGGTGGTGATGCCCTTCGCCGACTTTGGGGTGAAGCTGTACGGCAACGCCATCATCGCCAGCCCCAAGCTGATCAAGGAGAACCCGGCCGCGATCAAGGCCTTTCTGAGCGCGTTCGCCAAAGGCGCCAAGGAGGTGATGGCCAACCCGGCGGCCGCCATCGAGACGGTGAAGGCGCGCGACGGCATCATCAACGTGGCACTGGAGACGCGCCGCCTCCAGCTGGCCATCGACTCGGTGGTGGCCAGCCCCGACGCGCGCAAGGAAGGCTTCGGCCAGGTCGTGCCCGGACGCCTGGCGCTGATGGCGTCGCAGGTGTCCGACGCCTACGGCACCAAGAGCCGCGTCGACCCCAAGGCGATCTGGGACGGCTCGATGCTGCCGAGTGCCGCGGTGCTCGACGTGCTGCCGGCGTTGAAGAAGTAAACCCGCGCAGGCTCCCAACCGCCCCAGGCCAGCCCCCCTTGCAGGGGCTGGCCTTTTTTCAGATTTGCCATGCCCGCCACCGAACACCCCAGCCCAGCGCCCGCGTTTGTCGATTTCAAAGACGTCTGGCTGGCCTACAACGACGCGCTCCAGGCGCAAAACATCTTTGCGGTGGAAGACATCAATTTGCGGGTCGCGCAGGGCGAATTCATCGCCATCGTCGGCCCCTCGGGCTGGGACAAATCCACCTTCTCGATGAAAAGCTGGCCACCGGGCTCAAGCGGCCCAGCCGGGGCACGATCACGATCGACGGCCGGCCCGTCACCGGCCCGTTGAAAATCTCCGGCATGGCGTTTCGGCCCCCTCGTTGCTGCCCTGGCGCACCACGCTGGACAACGTGCTTGCTGCCGCTGGAAATCGTGGAGCCTTACCGCAGCCAGTTCAAGGACCGGCGCAGGGAATACGTGGAGCGTGCGCAAGGGCTGCTGGAGAGCGTGGGGCTGGGCGGCATGGGGCGCCAAGTTCCCCTGGGAACTCTCCGGCGGCATGCAGCAGCGCGCCAGCATCTGCCGCGCGCTGATCCACGGGCCCAAGATGCTGCTGCTCGACGAGCCGTTTGGCGCCCTCGACGCCTTCACCCGTGAAGAGCTGTGGTGCACCCTGCGCGACCTGTGGGAGGCGCAGCGCTTCAATGTGATCTTGGTCACGCACGACCTGCGCGAGAGCGTGTTTCTGGCCGACACGGTGTACTGCATGAGCAAAAGCCCGGGCCGCTTCGTGGTGCAGCGCGAGATTGAGATGGCGCGCACCCGCGATCTGGAGCTGACCTATACGCCGGAGTTCACCAGCATCGTGCCAGGAGCTGCGCGGCCACATGGGCGGACAGAGAGGGACCCCTTTGCGCCGGCCCTGGAAGGGCATTCACCTCCGAGGGGGCGGCGCTGGCCGACTGACCAAGCCAGATCGGCGGCGCC
>JAUCCC010000014.1:0-5725 GCA_034676485.1 Pseudomonas sp. | reverse complement strand
TCAAACACTGAGTAACAGTGAGTTTTCGCACATTGGCATGCTCTGGTCAGCCTGCAACCCGAACCCTTAATTGTGCACGCTACCACCAATGATGACCCGCAGCGCGCCAATCAAGTCTTAAGCTCAACCCTCAACGACTTTACTGACCCCAAGCTCGCGCGAGAGTTTTGCCATCGCGCGTCCGGGCTTTGTCACTGCGCAAGAAAACCAACAAGCAGCGGCATGGTTACTCAAGCAACTTAAACAGCCTTTTGTCTTGGCAGATACATCACCAGCAAGCATTTGTATTGCACCACCCTACTGGTTGATGCCCTGCAGCACAGCACACACCCCTTCCAGCCCGAATGGCAACAGATCAATGCTCCCATGTTCAGCGGTGAATACCCGTTCCCCAGCGCTTTTGCGAATTACCCAGAGATTGAATGGGTATACCGTGCTGATCATTTCAAATAACACGCCTGCTGCAGGAGCGTTTATTTTCGATAAAGTTATCAACCCTGATTTTGCTATTTTTGGGCAACCTGGCAGTCAGTTGTGCGGCGATCAGTGTAGAACGAACAAGTTGTTTTGCTTGGTAGGCTCGCAGACCTAGGTAGAGCGGGCACTTGTGCCCGCGCAGACGTTTGGTGCGTAATATGTGTTCAGGGATGTAGTGAGCACCGGGTATAAATCCGCGCTCTACTGTGTATTCAGCAAACACCGTCTCAATGGTTTGCGCAAACAACACGCGTTCAGTCCACAGCGTCAGATCTGCTTCTTCGGCTTTATAATCACGCTGCTCGTACTCTGTAGCTGATTCGCCAAACTTGAGCTGCAGAAGCTTTTGCAAGGTACTTTGCAGCGTACTGATGCGGCCTTCAGGTCAAATACCTTTTCGATACCTTGCTCTATGCCTTTGCGTTCAATCAGTGAAATATATGGCATGTTGGTTTCCTCTTCGATGAGCTCGATACACTCATTATAGTATGCGGTGATGTCTGGGGGTAAATGTACCATCCATTCTAAGAAGATAATTAAACGTCGAATCAACTCGCGGTCGAGATCTTTTTCGATGACTAGGCGGTAAAAGCCAATTAAATTATCGACGCGGCTTTTGCCATCTTTGACCAGCTTGGCGGTCAGTTGTGCTGCAATTAACAAGCCGAACGGGTTTTGATGGTGCAGTAATTCATCCATACGCTCGCGCCAGTCAAGTAGTTTTACCGTGGCAAAATTAAATTGTACGGAGCAACCCGCCAGCTCGTAATAAAACGAGTTAGGGCGAAAGCTGGCTTGGGTGTCTGTCAATACTGCAAGGCTGATCACGGGTTTATTGTAGTTGTCGCGGATGCGGTAAAAGTATTGAAACATGCGCTCGGCAAATACTGCTTCGGGCGCGCCTTGTACTTCAACGTGGATCAAAATCCATTGCTCACTGTGATCCAGAAAATACACTTTGACCAATTTGTCGGCATAGCGGCGGCTGTTGTTTGAATCTTTAGTAATTTTTTGCAACTCTTTATCCATAAACTCAGGCTCGCATTGCCAGTTAATCAACAAGGCAATATCTGGGTACAAGAGCTGTATAAAGGGCTGAAAAAACACCTCAAGGGCTTCTTTCCAAGGACTGTCGTGGTCTTCTTGGGCATTCTTTTTCTGCATGGCAACCTCCGTGTTGCGCTGTTTGACTTAATGCAGATCAGTATAGATCGGAAAACATATTCTGCTTGGCAAGCTCGCAGACATAGGTAGGGGGCGGGCACTTGTGCCCGCGCAGGAGATCGCGGTGTAACGATTGGGTTAGAAAAGGACGTGGGCAGTGATGCTAGCCCTAGCGAGCAGTCTCGGGTATGACCTCGCTCGTACAAGGTGTTGATGTGCCTGTGCGAGCAGGGCGCTGGTGTTCTGTATGAGCTGGCCACGCCGGCGAAACAAATTTTACAGCCGTGAACGTCTGCAAGATATAACACCGCACCCACCCGCAAGCCTGCATCAACCGAAAATCCAAAATTTCTACCTCACATCACCGGCCAAACTGTCGCTCGCAAGGAATGCCATCGCCGTCGCCATCCATTTTGGTATTCGGGCAGTTGCGTAAAAAGAATACCGCCTCATCATAGGAGCGCATTTGTGAGCAATGCTGCCGACCATCACAACTGAAGTTGCTTGCCGCTGCAGGTGATGGTGTATTGGCTTTAAACGCTGAAGGCGCTGTCACTACTGGTGTAGATAGTAATGAACTGTTGCTGATGACAGGGATATTAGAATTACGAATAAAGTCAGGCCAGCCATTTTTATTCACATACCAACCACCGGCGATGATTAAAATAAAGATGATTTTCTTCATGGATACGTTCCTTCGTGTGTGAGGCTAAGCAGTTGTTGTGCGGCATTGTGCTAGTGCCAAGGACGCAAATCAACGATGGCAACCACCTCGGCGCTGGCCTTGTGCATTAATACCACCATGTCTTGGTTGTTGGCACGTAAAGGTAGCCAAGCATCCGCGCGAGGATGCACTGCTAATAGGGTACTAACACTTTCTATATCGTTAAATTCAGACAGTTTAGATAACTCTAGTACGCGCTGCTGAATCGCATTTGCTTGAGCGTTTAAGGGCTGATAAAGGTTTGGTCTTTGCGCAAGGTCAGCGCCGCCAAATACGGACTCCATTACAAGATCGTTACGCTCATCGCTGTCGCTAGGGTTACTGGCTGCTACCCAGTGCGGACCCAGTAATGACGACTGACGATAGGCTAAGTCAGCTTGATCCAACTTGCGCTCATCAATATCCAGCACTCGGACCAACTCAAAACGATCCACGGCAAATACCAGCCATGCTGGGCGGCCTTCGGCAACTGTCCACAGACCGTAGCTCAAGGCGCCAAGCTGTAATACGACAATTACGGTTAGATCCATGACTAGAGTTTTTTTACCAACTTTATAAACCAACAAAGTCAGTAAAGGGCCAAGTACGACATCGACTGCCAGCAAGATTAAGAAAATCTGCGTGACACCGACGGCTGTGTGCAAAGGTGCCGGATACCAAATAAAAAATACCAGCCCGATTACGGCAAGGGCAATCAGGGCAGAAATGGCGAGGTGAATAAGAAAAGTTTGAAAACGAGAACTCATAATGTTTTTCATCTCTTGTTTAAATTCAGCTCGCCAGCTTCAAACATTTATAACCTTACGCAGTAGGTCAAGAAGTGGCGGTTTATTCAAATACAGGTCTTTAGTGGCGATTGATATTATTTGCTTAAGGGCTAAATCATGCTTTTCATACTCTTGCGCATACACATCAAACCAAGGCTCGCGCTCAGGATTGAGCATGAGCTTTTTCCTGAGTTCAAGCAGCACTTGATACACTGGCTCAGACACGTAAAGCAGTCCAATGTCTGTTGCTTTTGTTATTGCAGAGTGGGCAGCAATATAATCCTGAAAAAGCTCGTGTTCTTGCTGCTCAGACATGCCAGTGCCCTGCCCGTAGTCTTCTTTTTGTACAGTGCAATACTGCACAACGTCATATAAAGCAGCAACAATTTCTTCATAAGCCTGAACCCTGCGCTCCCAAGATTTCTGTTGATAAAACCTTTTGATAGCAAAGCTAAATCCAAAAAAACTGTTAGAAAACTCAGTGCAATAGCCGTAATCAAACTCAAGAATCCGCTCATATTTCCCCTATAATAAAAACGCCCTGCATAGCAAGGCGTTTTTAATTTAGCAGTTGCCGTTATAAATTAACGGCAGTTTGCAGGAACATATTTTTTCTCAATTGGACTAGCAGCTGCAGGTCGGCAAGCCCACTGAAATTGCTGACCAGCAGAACCCGCATCACTTAAATCTAGATCAACTGGGGTTGCTGCGTTTGTTTGCGGAACAATGCTTAAACTATTAGTTGCTGCAGGAACTACATCAGTTGTATATGCAATAGTAATGATTCCTGTTGCAGCACTTTGAATGTTGGATACGTTTTTGTTGTTTTCCAAGTAACTAATGCCCATGTTTTGGCAAGTAGCTGCGTCTGTGCATGCAACCATGCCTGTAGGACCTCTGCTAGCATGTGTTTCAGCGATAGCAGTTTTATAAGCTGAAGATAAAGATAAGCCTTCGGTTACTTTGGCTCGGATCGTGTAATCCTGATAAGCCGGCAACGCCACCGCAGCCAAAATACCAATAATCGCCACGACGATCATTAATTCAATGAGGGTAAAACCCTTTTGCATGTGTGCTTTCATGTTTGAAGCTCCGTTGTGTTTTATGAAAAGGCCTTGTGACCTATAGGGATAATTGCAACGGCTGTGCCAGCCTCTGCGGAAGCGATAAAAACATGACGTAAACGGTATATTGATTTGACTAAAAAAGTTACAGAACATACCTACAACCCTTACAAAGCAAGGGTTGCGGCACTGAACTGTATTTTAAAATAGTATCTGCACTGCTTGGCTCGATGTTTTTCTAGCCATCAGCAGCGCTTGTTTTGTCACAGCAAAAAACTATGACAGGCGGGGGTTGTCACACTGAATCGCTGTGACAATTTGCTGTGACACAGTGGCTTGCTGTGACATGGGCACCGTACTATTTGCTAGGTGGATTGCTTCACTGCGTTCGCAATGACTGGAGAAGGTTCGCAAGGACGCGCCTCTGTCACTGCGAGGAGCGTAGCGACGTGGCAGTCCATGGTTTGGCAGCGCGCTGTTTGCTAGGTGGATTGCTTCACTGCGTTCGCAATGAACAGGCAAAGCACCTGCGCCATCCTGACTGACTCGGTGTAAACTGCCGCTCTGCGCTGTTTTTGTCGTGCACTGGTTGCCGCAGCAACAACATTCAGTGCATGCTTATGGCCGCCCAATCAATTGTGGAGAAAGTCTTGTGAACGATGTTGTCAGTATTGATACCGCCGCTCTGCTGATAGATGCCAGCAAGCGCACGCTATGGCGTCGTTTAAGCGCTGGCAAACTGCAACGCCACAGCATGGATGAGCGTGGACGGGTGATGCTGGCCTTAGCAGACATTGCCGAGCACTTCTGCGTACCACTTTCTCTCGAGCCTGCGGGGGGGGGGGCAGCAACAGCTATTCGCTACTGGTAGAAGCCGACAGGGGCGATAGCGCCGCGCAAAATGATCTAGCTCTGCTGTTTATTGAGCACGAGCGTGCAGATATTGCTGTGCAGTGGTTTTTATTGGCTGCACAACAGCAACATGCCGATGCCATGCATTATTTAAGCACGCTGTATCAGCAAGGCTTAGGCGTAGAAAAGTGTGAGAGCACAGCGATGCTCTGGCGTGCGAAGGCGGCCAACCAAGGGCATCTGATTGCCCGCGCACAAATGGCGGCGATTACCGGCGCAACAAGCTAAGCGCCGCCACAGCAGTTATCAGCTGGCATGCTTTGCTATGGATAGCGGTGCGCGCATTAAACAAGCCGCCCGCACTGCAAACGAGCAAACCAAATAATCCATAGCACCAAATTACTGACCAGCCCTACGCACAACCCGCAAGCCATACACATGATCAACAAGCACTGCGCTGGGTCTGTGGCAAGCCCATCCATGAATGGCGCAGCGCCCGAATCGAGCCCGGAAGGCTCGCTGAGGGATCAACAGACTTAGTGCAGTGCGGTATGGGAAAAATATCCAGCCACTTATTTAATTAAACGCTACCGATCTCAGACAATGCATTAGCGCTAAATATACGGGCGAGCCGCCGCCCGCGCTCCTTGCAGGCACTAAACTTGCGACAGCTTTAA
>JAUCCC010000013.1:0-11981 GCA_034676485.1 Pseudomonas sp. | reverse complement strand
TAATCCCCCCGAAAAATAGCAGTGCTCACAAGTAGAATTTACATAAGCAATAAAAAGGAAACTTGAGTTCAACGAGAAGAGCAGAGTACCCACCGCTTTACTCTTGCCGCAGAGTGATTTGCTTCTGTCGAGCTAACGCATGCTCGGGCCACGAGCTTTTAATATAAGCCAGTACTGCGCGGATATCGTGATCGCTCAGCGTTGCTTTGTAAGCGGGCATGTCACTGACATAACCCTCTGGAGCGCTGATGCCGGGGACTAAGCCGTTTTTTGTGATCTCAATTAATAGCGCGTCAGCATGGTGCCAGGTGTGTCCCGTTGCATCATGGGGTGGAGCCGGCAAGCGTCCATCAGCCTTACGCATGCGCCAGTTAGGCTCGCCCTCTAATGTGGCACCGTGACAGGATGCGCAGTCTCTGGCGTAGATGTGTTTGCCGTCGGCCACCAGCGCTTTATCGGACGGATCAATATAGGCGGGTTTTGAGCCTGTTGAAGAAGCATAGATAAACAAGCTGGCGCCAAGTGCTAAAATGCTTAACGCGCCGATAAGTACAGCTGTTTTGTGCTTGGCTGCTGCCATTTGACTGATCCTTGCTGTGTAGTAGGTTTACTGCAACAGCTAAAGTATTGCTCTGTTTGCTGGCGCTGCACGCTTGGTTCTAAAGGTCTCAAGCGCTGCAGCGCGGTGTTCAATACAGCTTATTTAACCTGAATCTTGCCCACCATGCCGGCTTCGCTATGCCCAGGAATCAAGCAGGCAAAATCGACCATGGTGGCTGCGTCGAATTGCCAGACCAGTTCGCCGACCTGTCCAGCCTCAACCGTAACCATGTTCGGGTCACTGTGTTGCATATCAGGCATAGCTAACATTTCTGCGGCATGCGCTTTGAGTTCTTCGATTGAGCCGATGACCATTTCATGCGGCAGTTGGCCTGCGTTGGTAATCAGAAAACGTATGGTTTCGCCTGCTTTAACTTCACGTCACTGGGGGTAAAACGCATGCTGTCGTCCATCTTGACTTCGATGAACGGCTGACCTGCGCCAGATCGCCGGGTTGGCCATAAAAGGATGCCGTATGTGGCGTGGTGTGCTCATGCATACCGTGAGCCGGCATGTGATGATCGCCACCTGCAGCCAGTGCAAAGATTGGGAGGGCGGCTAAAGTGAGGATGGAGACTGTTTTCTTGATCATAATTTTCTCTGCCAAAGCAAGAGGGTGTTGTCCTGTTGGCGTGGTGCCGTAGACAACAACGCTAAAAAGGTCGGCTGACATACACCACATAGCGCGTGTCGAAATGAGAGCGCTGATCAGTATTTCAGCTCGCTGTGCATGCCATATCAGTGCATGCTGTGGGTTGACTTGATGGAGTCACTATAGCCAAGCATTGCTGTCGTGCAGATGACAGGCAGATTACAATCTTGTAATGCTCAGGTCATGTAGGTGACAGCAGCAGATGGATAGACTGGTTCTGGGGCTGATCGTGCTCGGTTGGCCAGTGCGTGCTTAGGGAGTGGAAATACAATAAACTCGCGGGGCGAGCCGATGAAACTGCTGGTGGTTGAAGATGAAATTAAAAGGGGGGGAAGAACCCGCCTGCGCCAAGGTCTAACCGAGTCAGGTTTTGCGGCCCATCTGGCGCACACTGGGCTCGACGGGCATTATCTCGCACTGACCGAGCGCCATGATTTAATTATCTTAGATGTGATGCTGCCCGATGTGGATGGCTGGCGGATTGCGCAAGCCTTGCGCGCAGCGAAGTCGACCACACCGGCGCTGTTCTTGACTGCGTGCGATAGCGTGGACGATCGCGTTAAAGGCTTGGAGCTCGGTGCTGATGATTATTTGATTAAACCTTTTGCCTTTTCCGAGTTGTTGGCGCGGGTGCGTACTTTGCTGCGTCGAGGTACCGCGCCCGTCTTTGATGATCAATTGCAGGTGGCCGACCTTGTCTTGGATCTTCCGCGGCGCCGTGCCCAGCGCCATGACGTGCATATCAACCTGACCAATAAAGAATTTGGGCTGCTGGAGTTGTTGGTGCGCCGCCAAGGTGAAGTGTTGCCGCGCTCGCTGATCGCATCGCAAGTCTGGGATATGAATTTTGACAGCGATACCAATGTGATCGATGTGGCGATTCGGCGTTTGCGTGCCAAAATTGATGATGATTTTGAGCCCAAGCTGATTCATACGGTGCGCGGTATGGGTTATATGCTTGACCTCAGCAGTGGAGCCTGACGCGTGGCACGCCGTCCTGCATCCCTAGCACTGCGCCTGACTGTTTCCATAGGGTCGGTGATCACTGTACTACTGCTCGCGTTTGGTTGGCCCATTGAGCGTTCGATAGATACGCATTTTGTCCAGCAGGATGTTGATGAGCTCAATGCAGTGATTGAGTCCGTTTCACAGTCGCTGTCCGAGCCTGAGCGCGCTGCAGGTGACGAGGCGCTGCAACGCTATTTGGCGAGTGCGGTGTCAGGTCATCACAATGTACAGATTCGCCTGTCCGACTCGGATAAGAATCTGCTTTACGCAACGCCCCATTCAGATTTAAAGCGCTTTGCAGGGCTTACGTCCTCTGCAGATACGATCGATATTGATTCGGTGAAAACCTGGAAAGATCAAGGGCAGACGTATCGGGGGGCTGCTGTGCAACTGATGCTGGCAGAGCCTATGGCGCAAGCGCCGGTAACCCTAGTGGTCGCCACAGACATTGATTTCCACGTGCATTATCTGGACAGTTTTCGTCTGTATTTGAAACTGATTACCTTGGCTGCCTGTTTGATTGCTATTTTGGCGACATGGTTTGCGGTCTATCAAGGCCATGCGCCTTTGCGCCGAATTAGCGCTGAAATTCGTCGGATCAAGTCCGACCACCTATCGATTCGGCTTGCGCCTGCTACGGTTCCAGTAGAACTCACCGAGCTGGCCATATCCTTTAACGACATGCTCGATCGCATCGAAGAGAGCTTTGCACGTCTCTCAAACTTTTGCGCAGATATCGCCCATGAGTTGCGCACGCCTATCACTAACCTGCGCACGCAAACGGAAGTGGCGCTGTCGCAAGCCCGTGATCTCGAACAGTATCAAGAGATCTTGTATTCAAGCCTGGAAGAATATGAGCGCATGGCCAAGATGGTCAGCGATATGCTGTTTTTAGCCCAAGCAGACAACCAGCAGCTGCAAGGCGAGCGGGTCAAAGTCAATCTGTTGACTGAAGTGCAGATGTTATTTGAGTACTTCGAGGCTTGGGCTGATGAACGCGGTGTTGCCTTGGTCTGTACCGGCTCGGCGCTGTGGGTCGAGGGTGACCGGCTGATGCTGCGCCGCGCGCTGAGTAATCTCTTGTCCAATGCCATACGCTATACCGCAGTGGGGCGGGCGGTGACGGTTTCTCTGCTGGCGCACAGCAGTGACGGGGTAGTGATTCGTGTGGAAAACCCAGGCTTAACCATCGATCCTGCGCATCTGGCAAAACTGTTTGATCGTTTTTATCGGGCGGACCCCTCGCGTCAACGTAAAGGTGACGGTGCCGGTTTAGGCCTAGCGATCGTGAAGTCTATCATTGCAGCGCATGGCGGCCACATTACAGCAAATAGTGCTGCTGAGCAGATGATTTTTGAGATTCAGCTTCCCCGCGTGCCGGCTAAGTAATTGCGCGCTTCAGTCACGGCGCACTGTGCCATTTCACAACGCTGAAACAGCTTTGCCACTTTTAGTTTTTAGGTATTTCTTGCCAGCTCTGCTGTTGCTCGGGTGTTGATCTATGACGCTAAGCATTGACACCGAGTTGATTCACCTTCACCATACTAATAGACCAGTTGTTATAATTACGAGGTTTTTTAGTTATGAGCGAAAAAGTAAAGCCAAAAGACCTTCTGATTGAGACCGCATCACGCCTATTTAAATTACGCGGATATTGCGGGGTAGGCCTGAATGACATCATTGCTGAAAGCGGGGTCCCTAAGGGCTCGCTGTACCATTATTTTCCAGAAGGCAAAGAGCAGTTAGCCATTGCAGCGATTAACTATACGAAAGAGTTGGTCATGGAGGATATTAACAGCGTGTTTGCTGGTGCCTCTAATCCAATGGATGCTTTTCAAGCCTATGTGCATCAGTTGTCTAAGGTTTTTGGCGAAGGCGGTGACCCTCTAGGCTCTCCAATTGGCACCATTGCTGGAGAAACACACACCACCAGCGAGCCCATCCGCTTGGCTTGTGACGCGACGTTTAAGGATTGGCAGTCCATTTATGCTGAGAAGTTTCTTGCAGCTGGCTATAGCGAGCAACAGTCAAAAAGCTTAGCCATCACTTTTCATGCGCTGACTGAAGGCGGCATTCTTTTAGCTTTAACCATGAAAAGCGGCAAACCACTTGCAGCCATAGCAGAACAAATTCCATTTTTATTTATTAAAAAATAAATCAAATAGCCTATCAATTAAGTTCGATTGAGTGACTCATCGAAGAGAATTCTAATGTCTACAATTGCAAGTGAACACGCTCAAAAAGATATAAGGCCCGTCCCGATTTTAATCGCCTTTTTAATCGCAGGATTTATCGGCTTGTTTAGCGAAACTGCTTTAAATATGGCGCTTGGCCGTTTAATGATTGAATTGGATGTGGTGTCTTCGACGGTGCAATGGATCACCACAGGTTACTTACTGACGATGGGGATACTGATTCCCGTTTCCGCTTTATTAATCCAATGGTTCAGTACTCGGCAATTATTCGTCGCCTCGTTACTCTTTTCAATTCTTGGGGCGATCGTCTCAGGTATGGCACCCATTTTCGAGGTTTTACTGCTAGGCCGCATCATTCAGGCCGTTGGTACCGGCTTATTAATCCCGCTGATGTTCAACACAGCATTAATCATTTTCCCGATTCATCGAAGAGGCACAGTGATGGGGCTGATTGGGCTGGTATTGATGTCAGCACCAGCGATTGGACCGGCCACTTCGGGGCTCATCATTGAAGTGTTGAGCTGGAATTGGATTCTTTGGCTGCTGATTCCGTTTCTTGTTTTTTCATTAGCTTACGGGCTGGTGTATATGCAGAACGTTTCGACCCTGACCAAACCTAAAATAGATCTGCTATCAATCATTCTATCGACGCTTGGCTTTGGTGGGCTTGTCTACGGCTTTAGTATCGCCGGCGATAAAGGTTGGGGAGATGCACTGGTCATAAGTTCAATCATAATTGCTCTAGCATCTCTTATTATCTTCTCAATAAGGCAGTTTAAACTTGATAGTCCAATGTTAGATTTACGCGCTTTTAAATACCCAATGTTTACCTTGGGTATATTTAGTGTCGCTGCCACATTTATGATTATTTTATCAAGCATGATTCTTTTGCCTTTGTATCTACAAACCGGACTCGGACTCACTGCGCTTGCTGCGGGCTTGGTACTGATGCCGGGCGGGGCATTAAATGGAATTCTGTCGCCATTCGTGGGGCGTGCATTTGATACCCATGGTCCAAAGTGGCTTATTACGCCGGGCTTTATCATCATGCTGGTGATGCTGTGGAATCTATCCAATGTAACCACTGCAACAACTGCTCTAATGGTGATCTTGTTGCATTCAGGCCTGATGATTGGCGTGGCATTGGTGATGATGCCGGCGCAAACCAATGGTTTAAATCAGCTACCCAGAAATCTTTACCCCGACGGCACAGCCTTGATCAACACCTTGATGCAAGTATCGGGCTCGATTGGAACTGCTTTGGCGATCACCATAATGTCTGCGTCGCAAAATAGTTTCTTGAGCAAGGTTGCGGATCCAGCAGATCCATCTCTGGCAAGCACTTCATTAACCGCTGGCGTACAAACAGCTTTCCTTCTAGGAATTGGACTGGCACTGAGCGGGTTAATTGTGTCGTTTTTTATAAAATCATCAAGGTGATAAAGGCAGCAACTGATCGTTTTTGAAGCTCTTAAAGAGCAAGGCCGTTAAATCTATTCAGTCGCTGCAGGTACGCCACATCGCTCTAATTTCCGCAGCAGCCAGTGGCAAGACTGATGTCAGACATCCTGTCTGCCACTCTACGGGCGACTTGCAGTCGTCCAAATCCACCGTCCATGATGATTTGTGACGTTCGACATCAGGTCTCGCGCCCTGCGAGCGGCTTGCAGTCGTCCAAATCAGCTCTTCAGATGGCTCGGTGAGTTCTGCCACTGGCAAGCCGATTAAGTCGTTGTGATGCGATTAGCTTGTCTATTCAAATCAATCTGTGATTAGAATAGGCTAAATAATCGCATCACGAGAGACGCTATGTGGATTTGGCAGCACGAGCAATGGCCCAATTTTACTTGGGATAATCGCGTCATCGAGCCCCTGTTAAGAACAACGCGTCTTAACCAAGGCGTGTTGTTGGGTAAAGCAACCAGTCAATCGGCTCATCAAAAACACAGCATGTTGGACACCTTGCTGGCTAATCTCGTGCATTCAAGCGCGATTGAGGGCGAGCAGCTTAACGTTTTTTCTGTGCGTTCATCGCTGGCGAATCAACTGGGGCTTAGCGAAGCACAACCCTTTCCCACCACCCAGCAAACCGATGGTTTAGCTGAAATCATGCTGGATGCGGTAGAAAACTTAGATGCGTCGCTTACCTTAGAGCGACTCTTACACTGGCATAGCCGCCTGTTTGTTGAGGGCAATACCTTATTGAACTCAGTGGTTGGTGGGCAACTCAGGGGGAATGCACCGATGCAAGTGGTATCAGGACGGATAGATAATCCTAAAGTGCATTTTACCGCCCCAAGCCGAGCCGTATTAGACAGCGAACTCAGCCGTTTTATCGACTGGTTTAACGCATCACAAAGCGATACCACCCTCGATCCATTATTAAGAGCCGCCATTGCACACTTTTGGTTTGTGACTTTGCATCCTTTAGAAGATGGTAATGGACGTATAACGCGCTTATTAACCGACTTAGCATTAGCCCAAGCTGAACAGCAGTCGGCACGGTTTTACGCGATGTCGGTGGGTATTTTAGCCAAGCGTGCGAGCTACTATAAAATCTTAGAGCAAAGCCAAAAAGGCGAGTTGGATATTACCCCTTGGCTGGTTTGGTTTTTAGAAACCCTAAACGATACCTTTGCCGGGGTTATAACTGAGCTTGAACAAACGCTATTTAAAGCCAGGTTTTGGCGTCAAATCGACCAAACACAATTACTGAAAGAGCAAGTGAAAGTCCTGAATAAAATGCTGGATGGAGATTTTTCACAAGGCATCAACACCACGCAATATCATCGAGTCGCTAAAGTCAGTAAGCCCACAGCCACGCGTCACCTAAGCGCCTTGGTGGATTTAGGCTGCTTAGTCAAATCAGCAGCGGGCGGACGTAGCACACGTTATTTGCTACCGCACAAAACCATAGTGTGATGACAAAAATAAATGAAGCGTTAAGGTGAGTTCGCCGTGTATTCAAAAGCAGTTTAACTCATGCTCAGGTTGACACACACTACTTACCTTTATCTTGTCCGAAAAACCCCTTCCCAAACAGCCACCCCTTGGACGTGCTCGGCAACGTCTACGAGAGCTAGCTCGAAAGGCTTTAGCGGTAAGCTTCACCACACCTAAAAAGCAGCATAAAAAAGACCAACTGACAGCGCACTCTAGTTCGACAAGACCTAAATTGGGTCTTTTAAGGTTAGTACTGATCTCATTGCCCCCTTCTTTCTCCCCCCCCCACCCCCACCAGTGAAAGAACACAGCAATCGGTGATGCACTCTTTACTAAAGCACAGCAAAAGGTTTTGGCCGTGTTATTTGGTCAGCCAGAGCAAAGCTTTTATCTCAATGAAGTGGTGCACCTTGCAGATATGGGGCGTGGTGCGATTAAGTCGTGAGTTAAGCAAGCTGACGGATGCGGGTTTGCTGGTGATGCACAAAATCAAGGCAATCAAAACCATTACCAAGCCAATCACGCATCACCGATCATGCATGAGCTGGTTGCTATCGCTTAAAAAAATCTTTGGTGTGGCAGCAGTATTAAAAACAGCACTCGCACCGATCTTGCCGCAACTGGAGCAGGCCTTTGTCTATGGCTCCATTGCCAAAGGTAACGAGCACGCTGGCAGTGATGTGGATGTGATGTTGGTTGGCGACAATTTAAGTTATAGCGAAATTATGCAGCTATTAAGCACTGCTCAGTCGCAATTACAACGTACGGTAAACCCTACCGTTGAGGTAGGGTTCTTTCTTTATTACACCCCAAAAGAACTTTCTGACCGATTGCTGCAAGGACAGGAGATTGGACCGTTGGCGGCGATGCTAACTAAGAGTGGTGTGATGTGGAGTCTTATGCAGCAATGTATTTTCCAGCTTGTTAGCGCAAGTGGATTAAACTACCTAGGATCTCGTGGCTCGCACTTTGTGGGAAAAGCTAACGATCCTACATGCGGAAGCGCACCGCCCCAGTGATAAGGTCAGCATTCGTTATGCCCGTCAATCATACGGAGGTATCAGGTGCTTAAGCCTAGCTTGTCAAATTATGGGCTTGATGAAGTGACCTTATTAAAGGACGTTGTGACCTTTAAACAGAGATTTGCTACCTTAGTACTGGGCTAAGGCTATAAATGCGACCACTTAGCGGGTTAGCTGTTGCAACCCTCGGACGATCATATAGGCGCGTAAAAGCTGTATTTTGAGCAGGTGCAAGAAATGCTGTTTGGTGAGCCTGGTTTTGAAGATATTATTGAAGCGCTGATAGATTTGGAAGTCTTCATTTACAAACACTTGCGGAAAACATGTATAGCCTTAACAATAGGATTACATTTATTAGAGTTTGTCACTGATGGCCTAAAGTTAAGCTTTGGGAATTATCATGGGAAAAGCAAGCGCTGACCTTTAAGAACGATATGATTCGTCCAATGCTCGCCAATGGTTGGCTACTCGGTACGCCCGCTGGCTACAACCGCGAGTAGGCCTTGTATGAAGAGGCTTCGTACTGGACGTTTTATGAAAGCACTCAGGACAAGCATGGCAGAAGTTTTGCAAGCTGTACCCCAACAATCCTGAACAAGTTTCTGGCGTGTAGCCGTGATATTTGCTCAATAAACCGACCCCAATTCTGCCAACAAAGAGCTCGCACCTTTGGCACAGAATCTGGGTGTATTACGCATTGACTGCGCGACCGTGGTACGCGATTGACCTGTGAAATTACAATGTCAAACCAGAACATGACCTTAACCCATAAACTTTAGCTCAGTTACAGCCTAAAACGGCTGCGCATGGTCCCAAATCTTGTGTCATACTGCTGCGGCCAGCTGGATGCCCATTTACATTTCAACGGGCAGTAAAGCGAAGAAGTGGCGCATTGATTTAATCTTGCTCGTCATTTTGCGCGTGGTAACGCTGGACGCTTAAGTCTGAGTATGGAAGTCGCTACAAAACTCCTTACCCAATACAAAACCACACGTTTTGCTATCGATCCTGAAACTAAAACGCCAGAACCCTAATTAACATTTAAGCGCGGTATTTGTGCACTTTGCCGTGAGCCAGTACAAGGTGTATATGGCGACGCGGCTTTAAGGAAACGATAGCTGACTTTTTGCCGTTTAATAGCTAAGCCGATGGCGGTGTGGGCAATGATTTGCCAGATATAAACCTTTACGCCACCGAGTATTATGGAACGAGGTGCTACTGCCGGATAATTTGCTCATATTCTTGCGCGCTTTGTCCATTTAGAAATCAGCAAAAGTAGACGGGAAGGCCGTAAGTACAAAAAAGAAATCCTGATCTTCCCCGCTATCACCAGTGTGATGCGTCAGCGAGTAGGTTAATGCCACTCCTGAGGCCAAGTCCATAAGTACTTGATTTAGCACAGTGCTGGCTCCGGTAATTCAATTCCATTGCCTAGTCTACGCATAAGTAATCTGCAGACCGCTGAGGCATAATCTGTTAGATTCAATTATAGTCGTCACCGACCACACGGTGCTGGATGAGCAGATGCAAGAAACCATCTCGCAGTTCACCTCCACCGAACGCGATGGTTGGTCAAATTAATCGCCAAGGGATGGCCAAATCTGGGAACCGCCGGCAGGCTCCAGCCGCTATTATTGTCACCATGCAGCCATTCCCTATGTGTTGCGCGCCATTGAGAACAGCGTCAGCCTGAAAGAGCGCAACTATGTGTTCGCCGACGAAGGCACATCGCAAGCCGAGCAGTGCCAGCTTAAAGATTTGTAAGCTTGTATCCCAATGACCCCGATTACAAGAGTGAGGTATTCTCGAAGCTGCAGTGGCCTCACACCGCGCTTCGCCGAACTTAAGTTATTTAGCTTTACAGCCACCCCAAAACTAAAACTGCTTTGGCCCTTTACCTGATCCAAGTTTTCCCGCATCAAAAACCAATAAGCCGGGCGTACCCTTACGCATCCGTGGGATTGAAGAAGGCTTTACCTTGGATGTGTAAACTACACAACTATAAAGTGGCCTATAACTTTGGCGATGAAAATTGCTGATAAAGACGAAGAAGTCGAAAGCAAAAAGGCCAAAGTTAAACTCAATCAGTGGGTGCGCCTGCACGATTACAATATCAGCCAGAAAGTACAGGTCATCGTTGAGCACTTTAAAGATAACGTCATGGGTTTATTGGGCGGCCAAGCCAAGGCGATGATCGTCACCAGTTCCCGTAAAGAGGCGGTGCGTTACAAGCAGTCATTGGATAAGTACTTGGTGTCCAAGCAATCCGAGAAAGGCTATCAAAACATTGCTGCGATGGTAGCCTTCTCCGGCGAAGTGGAGTTCACCAAAAAGATCCAAACTTTGTCGCATTAATTGGTGAGACTGATTTTCGAAAGAAATGGACCGAAGCCAATATGAACCCCGGCCTTAAAGGCCGTGATATGCGCAAAGCCTTTGATAGCGATGATTACCAAGTGATGATTGTCGCCAATAAGTTTCAGACAGGCTTCGACCAGCCGAAACTCTGCGCCATGTATGTGGATAAAAAGCTTGGTGGCGTGGAATGCGTGCAAACCCTGTCGCGCTTGAACCGTACCTATCCCAGCAAAGCTGAGACCGGCACCTTTGTGCTAGACTTTTTTAATGAGCCGCAAGATATTCTTGATGCCTTTCAACCCTATTATCAAACCGCTGAACTCGCCGATCTCTCTGACCCCGATTTGATCTTTGATCTGCACGAGAAGCTCCGCGCCGCCGGTATTTTCCAGTGGCATGAAGTAGAGCAGTTCTGTAAGGCGTTCTTCGTAAAGAGTAAAAGTAATGCCGCCATCGGTAATATCTGCAAACTTCTGCGGTTGAGCGTTGGACCCATCGTTATAAATCTGCGGTGGCGGCTTACAAGCAAGCGCGCGATATGTTTGAGCGTACCAAACGCACTAAAGATGCCGTACTCATTGCTAACGCTGAAAACAGTTTAAAAGACTGCAAACAGGAAAAAGATGCACTAGAGATCTTTAAAAAGGATCTCGGTACCTTTGTACGCTTTTATGAGTTTATGTCGCAGATCGTGGATTATGATGACAAAAATCTGGAAAAACTCAGCCTGTACGCGCGCAATCTGCGTCCCGATGCTGCGTGAAGCAGAGACTGACGAAGACGATGTTGATCTAAGTAATGTGGTGCTCAGTCATTATCGCCTCTCTAAAATCCGTCAGCAAGATATTAAGCTTAAAGAAGACGCCGAAGGCTATGACAAACCCGGCGATGCGCTGGGCACGGCTAAAGCTAAAGACAAACAAGCAGAGCTTCTATCGGAAATTGTCGCCAAGCTCAACGAGCTATTTATCACCGACGAACTGACCGAAGCAGATATGGTGAACTACGCCTACACCGTGCGCGATAAGGTGCGTGAAAACACACTAGTCATGCACCAACTGGCGAATAACACCCCAGAGCAAGCCATGCTAGGTGACTCCCCCAAAGCTGTGGATGATGCGATTTTAGGCAGCAGCGATGCCCATCAAAATCAGATGATGCAGTTACTGAGTGACCCAAGAAAAGCCGAGCAGTTTTCTAAGT
>JAUCCC010000012.1:0-158514 GCA_034676485.1 Pseudomonas sp. | reverse complement strand
GCACAGTCGCGACTTAATTTCGCTAAAATCAATCACTCTACCTAGTGGATCAAGCTCACCATTTTCGGCAACGCAAGTGAAATGGATGCGATAATTATGCCCATGCAAATGACGACACTTACCCTCATGACCGTATACGCGATGACCGCAGCTTATATCATGATAACGGTGAACTTTGTGCTGAGCCATTTATACAACCTTTTCTATACTTTTAATTACCAAGATAACTACATCTGCTGCTGATCTCCCAAGCCTTTTAAAAGCCCTTTCAGCAGTGCTGTATAAAAACACTATTAAACCACTTCAATCAGCGACTTATCGATCTGAGTAGCATTAAAGGTTTTTAGCTTATCAGTCGAATTGACGAATTAGCGATTTATTATTTTGCGATTTCAACGGGTTTCAGCATCGCCAAATCACTCTACTGTTTAGCCTGTTGCCTCATTCAGAGCACATCTAAACAGCGTGCTTCGAAGGGTTAATTTCGTCTCAGCTTTATTAATGCGTTAAGTCAGCGTTCGATTAAAGAGCGTGGTGTGTTTTTGTCGCCTTATGATATTCAGAAACATACCAACAGCGCAGGTACATGGTCGTCTAGCAGTAGAAATCCCCTGTCTTTAGCAGGGGGATGGCTAAAGCGACTGAATCAAAGCCATAGTAAAACACTAGGTTATATAACCAATAGTCTAATATGTGGAATAGTTGCAAGAGCGCGCAAAAGTTTTATGCCAAGCTATGGCACCTTACGCAATACACATAATCAAACATGCGTGTAATACCTACAGCCTTAAATCGCCATTCCTCTTCAAGAATATCGCGTTCTTCACTGCATTCAAGGATAAAGTTCTCCCCCAAGAGTTGCTCAACCTGCTCTGGCGGCACTGCAAATGGTGGGCCCTTCATCTGATGTTGCGGATAGTCCATCGTCAACAACAAGCCTTTACAACCCTGCGGCATAATTTTGCTTAAATGCACAGCATAATGTTTACGCAAATCATCGGGTAAAGCAATTAAAGCGGCACGATCATAAAACGCTTCAAAACCTATTAAATCTTCAGTCGTTAAGTTGAAAAAATCGCCCCACAAAATAGTAATTGCACCCGCGCTATAACGCGTGAAAGATCCTTGCTGAGTGATAACCGGCGTCAGGTTTTGTTCAACAAAAAAATCAATCACTGCTTTTTCAATCAACTCAATACCCAGCACGCTATAACCCTGCTCAGCTAGCCAGCACAGGTCGACACTTTTCCCGCACAAGGGCACAAACACCTTGCTGCCTTTAGGCACTTCTAAACGTGACCAATAATTCTCTAAACCTGGATTCACTACGTTCAGATGGAACCCAATCTGATCACGCTGCCAACGCGTTTGCCAAAACCCTTCGTCCATTGTCTTAATCCTTATTGTTGTAGAGAGATTACGGCACAACACCGCTTTACGTTAACGTAAGCATACAAATAAAACGACTGATTTATCCAGCACAATTTAGACCTGCGGATGGATATCAGCGCTGATCGGCATTATGTCTAATCAGCAGCGTTCAGATTCATGTCCCAGCCACCACCTAGGGCACTGATCAGTTGCACACTGGCAGTCAATTGTGTGCCCAGTAAATTAAGCAAAGTACGCTCGCTATTCAGCGCTGTGGTTTGTGCGCTAGTCACAGCTAAATAATCCACCATACCTGCCTCATACTGGTTTTCAGTTAAGCTCAGTGTGTCTCGGGACGCGGTTAAGGCCTCACGCTGCACGACAATTTCCTCGGCTAAAACATTGAGTTGCACCAAGGCATCCTCCACTTCACCAATGGCCTGCAAGGTGGTTTGACGGTAACGCGCCACCTGTTGGTCATAACGCGCTTCGGCTTGCTCAACTTTCGAACGGCGCAAACCGGCATCAAACAAAGCCATGGCAAACTGCGGCCCAATCGACCAAAAGCGATTGGGCATGCTGATCCAATCCGCTAAGTTACTGCCACGGTAACCACCGCTAGCACTCAAGGTTAAATCTGGAAAATAGGCTGACTCAGCCACGCCTATCTCCGCATTAGCGGCCATGACTCGACGCTCTGCTGCAGCAATATCGGGGCGACGCTCAAGCAGCGATGAGGCCACAGTCATTGGTAGTACTGGCAACACCGGCAAGCTATCAACACTGGCAACCTGTAACGCATTGGGCGTGCTGCCGACCAACAAGGCAATCGCATGCTCATAACGCGCGCGCTGCCAATCCAGATCAAGACGCTGCGCCTGCGTGTTCTTTAACTGTGTCAGCGCCTGACTGACATCAGCGCGGGTGACCATACCTGCTGTATAGCGGTTCTCCGTCATTTGCAAAGAACGCTGATAAGCCGTCACAGTGGCATCCAGCAAACGCATCTGCTCATCAATCACCCGCAATTGCAGATAATTCTGTACCAGCTCTGACTGCTGACTTAAACGCACCCCCGCCCACTCGGCCGCACTGGCCTGCGCGCTGGCCTCACTGGATTCCACTTGACGACGCACCTGCCCCCAAATATCCAACTGCCAACTTAAACCCAAAGCCACTTCATTGCTTGTAGTGACTCCGTCATCACGACCACTGCGCGTAGCACCCAACTGCCCTGTGGCGTTTGGATAGAGCGCCGCACGACTGCTACCGACTAATGCGCGTGCTTCACGCCATGCGGCTTCTGCAGCTCGTAAATTCTGGTTTGACGTCTCCAATTGCTTAAGTAAATCGGCCAGCGGCGTATCTTGGTATATCGACCACCATGCCACAGAAGTAGCAAAATCAGCCGGCTGCGCCACTTTCCAACCGGGCGTGTGCCTAAACTCAAGCGGCATCGCAGTTTCAGGCCGCAGGTAATCCGGCCCCAACATGCAGCCGCTTAGCAATACGCCAACCACGGCCAAGGCACTGAATTTAAGCATCTGTTTCATGGGCTACTTCCATTGTCGTGTGCGTTTTCTTACGCCGTACACGGGCGCTTAAACGGTCAAAAAATAAATACACGGCGGGCGTGCTGTACAGGGTTAACAACTGACTGAGCAGCAAGCCGCCGACAATCGCCAACCCCAATGGTTGGCGAGTTTCCGAGCCTTCAGCGGTGCTGATTAACAATGGTACGGCGCCTAAAATAGCGGCCATGGTGGTCATCATAATCGGACGAAAACGCTGCGCACAGGCTTTCTTAATCGCTTGTTCAGCAGTCATTTTCATCTCACGCTGCAGCTGCAACGCCAAATCAATCATTAAGATGGCGTTTTTCTTCACCACACCAATCAACAAAAACAGGCCGAGCAAGGAAATTAAACTGAATTCACCGCCGCTCAACTGAATGGCTAACAAAGCACCGACCCCTGCAGAGGGCAGCGTCGAGAGTATCGTCAGTGGATGAATATAGCTTTCATACAAAATACCCAAGACCAAATAAACGATGGCAATTGCCATCAGCAGCATTAAGCCTTGCGCACCTTGGGTTTGCTGGAAGGCTCCAGCTGTACCGCCTAAACGCCCTTGCACCTCAGTGGGCAAATTAATTGTCGCCATAGCGGCTTCAATTGCCTGGCTGGCCTGCTCTAAACTGACTCCAGGCGCTAAAGAAAAACCAATACTCTCGACTGCAAACTGCCCATCATGTTGCACTCGATCTTGCTCTAAGCTGGCTTCCCAACGGGTAAACGCAGACAATGGAATACGCTCACCATTGCTACCAATCACCTGCACTTGCTCCAGCACTTGTGGCGTACCGACAAATTGCGGATCAATTTCCAATACCACGCTGTACTGGTTAAGGCTTTCATAAATAGTTGAAACTTGACGCTGACTAAAAGCGTTATTGAGCAGCGAGGTGACCATCGCCATATCAACACCCAGACGCGCGGCAGTGGCACGGTCCACTTCGAGGGTGACTTGCTGTGCGCCACGCCCTTCTTTGCTGTCAATATCGGTCAATTCCGGCAAGGTTTTTAACGCATCACGGACCCTTGGCTGCCAAATACGCAAATCATCCAAGTCACTGGCCAACAGCACATACTCATTATCAGTACTGCTACCTTCGCGTCGACCCATATTTAAATCCTGTTCTGGCATTAAAAACAGCCGTGAGCCTGCCACTGGAGGAATCTGCCCACGCAAGCGATCAACGATGTCTTGTGCAGAATCTTTACGCTCGGTAATGGGTTTTAAGCGCACAATTAAAAATGCATTGCTGCCGCCACGAATAAAGCCGGCCACCGTCTGTACATCTTTATCTTTCAACAAAGCTTGCCGGTAGACTTCCATTTTCGGCTGCATGGTATGGTAGGACAAGCCGTCATCACTACGAATCATCCCCATCAACTGGCCGGTATCTTGCTGCGGCATAAAGGTCTTAGGCACGACAATAAACAACCAAAGATTAAGGCCAATGGTCAACAGCAAACCAAGCAGCATCCAGCGCTGATAATTTAAAGTCCAAGCCAGCGAGCGTTGGTATCCAACAGCTACACGCAAGCCAACACGTTGAATAAAGTTTGGCGTCTGCTGCTCAAGCGTAGGCTCTGGACGCAACCAGCGTGCGGACAACATTGGTGTGAGGGTTAAAGATACCAACAGCGAAATCAAAATCGCCACCGTTAAGGTAATCGAAAACTCACGAAATAAGCGCTCAACCAAGCCGCCCATAAACAAAATCGAAACAAACACCACCACCAACGACAGGTTCATCGAGAGCAGAGTGAAACCCACCTCACGCGAACCATCAATCGCCGCTTGCAATGGTTTTTTGCCGTTATTGATATGCCGTGCAATATTTTCCAGGACGACAATGGCGTCATCCACCACCAAACCGGTAGCAATAATCAACGCCATTAATGATAGATTATTTAAGGAGAAATTCAGCATATACATGGCAGCGAAACTGCCAATTAACGAAACAGGTACAGCCAAAGCAGGAATGACTGCCGCGCGCCAATGGCCTAAAAACAGCATCACTACGCCAATCACCAAGGCTGTAGCAATCAACAGCGAGCGTTGCGCCTCATGTAAAGTCGCTCGAATCACCGACGAGCGATCCATCGCTACTTCCAGTTTAGCACTGGCCGGCAACACCGCTTGCAAACCGGGTAACTCAGCTTGAATGGCCTCAATAGTGGCAATAATGTTGGCACTGGCTTGGCGGTTAATAATCAGCAGCACCGCCTCTTCATGATTAAAAAAACCATTATTATAACGATTTTCCACGCTATCAGAGACCTTGGCTACATCACGTAAACGCAACGCCGCGCCATCAAAATAGCGAATAATCAGCGGCGCATAGTCTTCAGCGGTATGCAGCTGGTCATTGCCTTGTATCTGCCAATGGCGGTTGCCTTGCTCCAGTTGTCCTTTAGGCTTTTGTTGGTTAGCATCAGCAATGGTTTGCCGCACTTCATCGAGGGCTATGCCGTATTGTTCTAGACGCCGCGGTTCAAGCTCAACACGTACTGCAGGTAAAGAACTGCCACCAATCTGCACATCACCCACACCCTGCACCTGCAAGAGTTTTTGCGCGATGATACTGTCAGCCAAGTCATACATTTGGCCTTGCTCCAATACTTCACTGGTCAGAGCCAAGACCATAATCGGTGCTTGTGTAGGATTCACTTTGCGATAAGTGGGCATACTGCGCATGCCGCTGGGCAGCAACTCATGAGCGGCATTAATTGCTGCCTGCACTTCACGCGCAGCTGCATTGATATCATGGCCTAAATCAAACTGGATCATTATCCGCGTGTAGCCTTGCCCGCTGCGGCTGCTCATTTGACTGATCCCGGCAATACTGCCAAGCGATCGTTCCAGCGGTGTCGCGACTGTAGCAGCCATCACCTGAGGGCTGGCACCGGGCAAGCTGGCCTGCACGGTAATCATTGGGAAGTCCATATCCGGCAACGGTGCCACCGGCAACAATCTATAGCCAAGAACCCCCAGCAAGACAATTGCCACACTGAGCAGCATGGTGGCGACTGGGCGCTGAATAAAAGGTGCCGAAAGATTCACGACTCAAGACCCAGCTTAAAACGTGCTTTAGTACGTGCACTTAAGCGATCAAAAAACAAGTAAATCACTGGCGTAGTAAATAATGTCAGCACTTGGCTGAGCAATAAACCACCAACCATGACCAAGCCTAATGGTTGGCGTAACTCTGCACCTGAGCCGCTGGCAAACATCAATGGTAAAGCAGCAAACAAGGCCGCCAACGTGGTCATCAGAATCGGACGGAAACGCAACAGTGCCGCTTGGTAAATTGCGTCCTCAGGATTTAAACCCTGATGACGTTCAGCATCCAAAGCAAAGTCGATCATCATAATTGCGTTCTTCTTGACGATACCAATCAGCAAAATAATCCCGATAATCGCAATCAGGCTCAGATCATTACCGGTCAGCAACAATGCCAGTAAGGCTCCAATCGCCGCCGATGGCAGTGTAGACAGAATAGTCAGCGGATGAATATAACTTTCATAGAGCACACCAAGCACCAAGTACATGGTCACTACTGCAGCGAGAATCAGTAGTAAGGTACTGGACAGCGAGGCCCTAAAGGCTGCGGCGGCACCTTGAAAGTTACTTTGAATGGAGGCTGGCATCACTAAATCCAGCTGTGCTTGCTCAATCGCTTCCACCGCCTCACCGAGCGACACACCGGAGGCAAGGTTAAACGACACCGTTACTGCCGGAAACTGGCCGATATGGTTGAGCAATAGCGCCGCTGAGCGCTCTTCCACCTTAACCAAGCTGGCCAAACGTATCGCTTGCCCATCAGCACCGCGTACATGCACATCATGTAAGGCTGCCAACGCATCATTGGGATTGCTGATACTTTCCAACACCACACGATACTGGCTGGTTTGCGTGAAGATGGTCGAGATTTGCCGCTGACCAAAGGCGTCATACAGGGCATCGGTTAAGGTAGCGATACTGATGCCTAAGCGCCCAGCCAAATCACGGTCAATATTGAGGTAATACTGCAATCCGCTGGCCTGCAAATCACTAGCGACATCACGCAGTTGCGGCATGCTCTGCAACTTAGACACTAAAGTTGGCACCCAAGTATGCAACGCCTGCTCATCAGCCGATTCTAAACTAAACTGAAACTGCGTGCGGCTGACGCGATCCTCAATACTGAGATCCTGTACAGGTTGCATAAACAATTGAATGCTCAGCACCTGATCCAGCTCTGGGCGCAGACGATCAATCACCTCTGCCGCTGAGACATCGCGTTGATTAAAGGGTTTAAGGTTAATCAGCATACGACCCGTATTCAGTGTGGGATTATCACCATCCACACCGATCTGCGAGGATACACTCTGCACTGCGTCATCTTGCAATAACACTGTACTTAAACGCTGCTGACGCTCGCTCATCGCAGCAAAAGAAATGCTTTGTGGCGCCTCAGAAATGCCTTGAATCACCCCTGTATCTTGTTCAGGGAAAAAGCCTTTGGGTACCCACATCCACAGCACCGCCGTCAGCGCAAAGGTGCCGACGGCAAACCATAGAGTCTGCACTTGATGATTCAACACCCAGCGCAAACCTTTACCGTAATAGTCAATAGTGCGACTGAGCCAGTCTTCTTTCTTCGTTTCTTTGTCAGCCTGCAATAAACGTGCGCACATCATTGGCGTTAAGGTTAAAGAAATCACTAGCGAGATAAGAATTGCCACGGCCAAAGTAATGGCAAATTCACGGAATAAACGCCCCACTACATCCGCCATAAAAAGCAGTGGAATCAATACTGCAATCAGCGAAAAGGTCAACGAGACTAAAGTGAAACTGATTTGCTTTGCGCCCTTCAGCGCAGCATTCATCGGTGTTTCGCCCAACTCAATATGCCGAGCAATGTTTTCCAACATAACAATGGCATCATCAACGACAAAGCCGGTGGCGATGGTCAAAGCCATCAAGGTTAAGTTGTTTAAAGAAAACCCTGCTAAATACATCACAGCAAAGGTACCGATAAGCGACAAAGGCACCACAATTGACGGTATTAATGTGGCAGTTAGGCGCTTTAAGAATAAAAAGGTTACCAATACTACCAACGCTACGGCGAGCAACAGTTCAAACTGCACATCACTGACTGCAGCGCGAATGGTTTGGGTGCGATCCGTCAGCACACTGACTTCGAGGCTGGCCGGTAAAGTAGCAATAATACTCGGCAGTAAGGCTTCAACGCGTTCCACCACCTCAATCACGTTAGCGCCGGGCTGGCGTTGAATATTGAGCAGCACCGCTTGATTCAAATCCGCCCACGCAGCTAAACGGTTATTTTCTGCACCTTCAATAATCTCTGCCACATCGGCGAGTTTTAAGACGCGGCCATCGTTATGCGCGACAATCAGCTGCGCGTAATCCTCTGCCGAGCGCAGTTGGTCATTAGCATCCAACTGGGTGATACGTGACGGCCCGTCAATACTCCCCTTAGGTTGATTGACGTTGGCGCGGGTAATCACGCTGCGTACATCAGCTAAGGTTAAATCTGCTGCTGCCAACACTTGCGGATTAGCTCGAATGCGCACCGCTGGACGCTGACCACCACCGACACTGACCAAACCGACTCCGCCGATTTGTGCAATTTTTTGTGCCATCCGGGTATCAACTAAATCATTCACCAAAGGCAGCGGCATACTGGCCGAGGTAATGGCCAAAGTCAGCACCGGACTGTCGGCCGGATTGACTTTGTTATACACCGGCGGTGCGGGTAAATCTCTGGGTAATAAATTAGTCGCCGCATTAATTGCCGCCTGCACTTCTTGCTCGGCAACATCCAGTTCAATCTCTAAACTAAAGCGTAAGCTAATCACTGAAGCGCCACCAGAACTGGTCGATGACATCTGCGCTAGGCCTGGCATCTGTCCCAGTTGACGCTCCAGTGGTGCCGTCACCGCACTGTTCATCACCTGCGGGCTGGCTCCCGGGTACAAAGTCAGCACACGAATGGTCGGATAATCCACTTGCGGCAAAGCAGCAACAGGCAATAAGCGATAAGCCAACGCACCGGCTAAAAAGATCGCCAGCATCAACAGCGTGGTCGCCACTGGGCGCTGAATAAAGAGTCGCGAGATATTCATGCCGCGGGTTTCTGCTGCGGCTTCTTATCTGCGTCTGCGGATGCAGCAGGCACAGCCCCTGTAGCTTCAGGCTCAGCATCTGCTGGTAAAACACGCTTGACCTTGCTGCCACTGCGCAAACGATCCACGCCCTCAATAACCACCCAATCACCCGCTTCTAATCCCGAACGCAGCATACTCTGTGTGCCATCGCTGGTAATAATCTCAATCGCCTGGATAACGACAGTATCATCGTCTTTAATCTGCCAAACGAAACGGCCATTGCTACCAAACTGAATCGCATCAGCTGGCAACAACAACGCTTGTTCATGCACAGTGACTTGCAAGCGTACATTGACGAACTGGTTGGGAAATAAAATTAAGTCTGGGTTATCAAAACGCGCCTTTAACCGCACGCTGCCAGTGCTGACATCGACTTGGTTGTCAATGCTATCAAGTACACCTTCAGCCAACAACTCAGTTTCATCACGGTTCCAAACCTGCACAGGCAATGGCTGTTCTTGTCGATAGGCTTGCAACACCGCCTGCAGTTCATGCTCGGGAATGGTGAAATCCACCGCAATCGGATTATCTTGAGTGATCGTCACTAATTCAGTAGAACCGGCTGACACATAGTTACCAGCATCCAGTGCGCGCAAGCCTAAACGGCCTGAGATGGGTGCAACAATACGCGCATGCTCAACATCTAATCGCGCGGCATCACGCTGTGCTTGGCGCACTTTTAAAGTGCCTTGGTGCTGCGCAACGATGGCTTGTTGTTGCTCTAAGGTTTGCCTAGCTACTGAATCGTCTTTATATAAACCCTGATAACGCTTAAGGTCTAATTCAGCGCTGGCCAACTGCGCACGGGTTTCTTGCAGCGCACCTTCGGCCTGCAACAATGCCGCTTGATAGTTACGCGAATCAATTTGCGCTAACAGCGTGCCTTTCTCGACAAACTGCCCTTCAGTAAATAACACCTGATCCAGCTCACCCGCCACCTGACTGATAACACTCACTGCATTCCAAGGTGTCACCGTACCCAATGCTTTGAGTTGTACAGCAAAACGATCAGAGCGCACTTGCTCAGCATGCACCGGCACCGCGCCCATAAAGCTGCCACCGCGACGTGGACCTTGTTGGTTTTGCTCAGCAGTGCCTTGCAACCACCACCATGTAGCAAAGCCAGCCATGCACAACAATGCAATTACAATGAAAAAAGTTGTTTTGTTTTTTTTACTCGAATGTACAGAAGATTCAGGCATATCAGTTAGTCACAGTCCTTGGGAGCTTGAAAGATAGCAGCCTTCGAACTGCTTGGCAGTGTCTTTACGATCAATTTACCTTATTAAGAAAACAGCTCCCTGCAAAAGGCTTATTTCAATGCATTAAGCGCAATTGAGTTGCAAAAAAAACGATATCAGTAACAGCACAATAGAATATTACATAAAGTCATTACCCCCCAATGTCTGATTAACAGCAAGTGCAACATCGGTTTACTCTAGATATCAGTCGTTTTCATCACCTGCTCACTCAATACGATACCGCAGACACGATTACGACCCGCATTTTTCGCTCGATACAGTTGCACATCAGCTTGCCTTAACAATTCATCAGCACTGCTCTGTACACCTTGTAAAGTAGCGACCCCGACACTGACTGTCACAGGTCGCGTTGGCTCCTCAGTATTATCTAAATGCAAAGCAATCACTGTCTCACGAATCTGCTCAGCAACCTTGAGTGCACCAAGTAAATCAGTATCAGGCAAAATACACACAAACTCCTCACCACCATAACGCGCCGCAAGATCATTTGGACGCGACATCGCAATTTTTAGCACAGCGGCTATGTTCTGCAAATACACATCACCTGTTGCATGCCCATAGTGATCATTGATGCTTTTGAAGTAATCAATATCCACCATCAGTACTGACAGCACACCATCGGCGCGCAAATATCGCGCATACTCTAAACTCAACTGCTGATCAAAAGAACGACGATTGGCTAAACCTGTCAGCGCATCGACCTGACTTAAGTGCTCTAATTTCTCATTCGCCTCCTGCAAAGCCTGATGCTGTTGCATGATGCGTTTATGGTTGGCCTTCAGTTTAACCAATAAGCGTTGGCGGCTGCGGTAGGCATTGAACAAAACAAACATCAAAATGCTCGTCGCTACAAGCACAACCCATAGCAGATGGTGCTTGTGTTTCTGTTTAATATACTTGTCTATCAGAAGGCGCTCAGCATCTTCATAACGGAGGACTGAAGCACGACTATCAATTGCATTAATGTAGCGATTAAAAATCACTGCCAACTTTAGATGTTCTGGAGAGCGCTTAATTAAAAAAGTATAACCTCGAGGGTATTCATACAAGGTATACACATTTTCCATATCAAACAGCTCTAAGTTAATTCGATCATAGGCAAAAACACCATGATTAAACACTGCAATATCAATTTTCTTGCGTCGCAATGCCTCGTAGATAGCACCTCTATCGTATGAAAAAATCTGCTTTTTTGGCATCAAATCCTGTAAATAAAACTCAATTGCCGTCGCCTTGACCACACCCACTCGATAGTGCTTTAACTGCTCAATACTGGATATTCTTATTTGATTTTCTCTAAGCGCGATTGCAGAGTAAAAACCGTGGTAGTAAGCGTCAGTAAATATACCTGTCTGCTCACGTTCTGCTAGATAGCTTGAGGGCATCAGCACGTCAACATGACCCTGTTCAAATTGTTTTATATTCTCACTAAAAGACGTATTTCCAGTTTGAATAATTTTATAAGATAAATCAATTTCATCAGCAATGAAGCTAAAAACATCAACACTGATGCCCTCATATTGATTTGTACGACGATCGTACAAAGATAAGGGCGGTGCGCGCTGATATGCACTCACCCTAAGGGTTGGTAAGGAGCGGATTAGAGTACGTTCTTCAGCCGTGAGCATAACGTCTTCACGCAAAGTAATTCTCTGACTTGAAGGAGGCAGCCCAGCTTTCACTGCAACAGCAGTCATAACGCTTATTACAAGCACTATTAATACACTAAATTTATAAAATAAACTTCGCATACGCCGCCCCTGAATACATTACAACGGAAAACACTCTTTGATATATCTGGCTTATATCACTGTATTTAAACTAGTCATAAAACATCAACATCAATTGTGTGGCGCTAAGGATCAATTAAATTAATAATATAATAATTCAGCCTTGCCTCTTATTTTAATGCTGCAGCACTGCACCACAGACTGACTCATTAGCAATGTAAAACACCAACTCGCTGTAGAGCAGCGTATCACTCTCATTAAATTTAATTGAACGACTGATTACCACCTAGTGCAATACCTCTTTGCTCAAAGCATCAGGTGTTTTCTCTACCTGCTCGTTCAATGCCACGCCGCACACACGGTTACGCCCTGCATTTTTCGCTTGATAGAGCTGCACGTCAGCCGCACTTAACACTTCATCAGCACTGCTCTGCACTCCTTGTAAAGTAGCGACGCCGACACTGACCGTTAGAGGCTGAGGTGGATTTTCAGCATTATCTAAATGCAGTGCAATCACTGCCTGACGAATCTGTTCAGCAACCTTAAGGGCACCCGGCAAATCAGTATCAGGCAAAATACACACAAACTCCTCACCACCATAACGCGCCGCTAAATCGTTCGACCGCGACATCGCAGCCATCAACACAGAAGCTACTTTTTTAATGTACTCATCACCTACACCATGGCCATAATGATCATTAATACTTTTAAAGTAATCAATATCTACCAGCAGTACTGACAGCGCCCCAGCACCGCGTGTATAGCGCGCAAACTCTAAGTTCAATTGCTGATCAAAAAAACGGCGATTGGCCAATCCTGTCAGTGCATCGACCTGACTCAAGTACTCTAATTTCTCGTTTGCCTCTTGCAAAGCCTGATGCTGCTGCAGGATAAATGTATGATTCGCCTTCAGTTTAACCAGCATCCGTTGACGACTGCGGTAAGCCAAGAGTAAACCAAGAAGTAAAATACTGGCCGCCAGCATCGCAATCAATAAAATCTGTTGTCGGTTTTGTTGCTCAACATAGCGTTTAATCAGCTCGCGCTCACCACTGGCGTGCAAGCTGACCGACTGACTGCTATCAATCACAGCGATATAACGATTAAAAATATCTATCAGGCGTTGGCTTTGTTCAGAAGCATGAAACAGAAAGGCATACGAGCGCGGGGCTTCATACAAGGTATATATTTTTTCCAAATCATAGAGGTCAAAACGAAAACGTTCTTGCTCAAAAACACGCTGCATGTAGATGGCAACATCGACTTCATCACGGCGCAATGCCTCGAATAACGTACCATCAGGGTACTCACGCAACTGCTGCTGAGGAATAAAATTTTGCAAATAAGGCAGTATCGATACGGCCTTGATAACCCCCACACGATACTGACTCAACTGATTTAAATCAGAGATGTGTATCGGTCTGTTTTTACGCGCAATCACAGTGTAGTAATCTGCAAAAAAACTCTGGGTGAAATTCCCATATTGCAAGCGTTCTGGTTGAGTACTGAGCGACAAGTACACATCCAGTGTGCCCTGTTTAACATGGTTAAAGTTTTCATTGAGCACGGTGCCTGTATCACTCACCAACTCATAGGACAAATCGATTTGATCTGCAATAAACCGAAAAATATCAATACTTATGCCTTGATAGGTTCCAGTTTTCTCATTGAATAACGACAATGGCGGTGCATACCAATATGCAGCCACCCTTAATGTCGGTAAGGATTGAATAAACGTACGCTCATCATCTGATAATGATACAGCAGTGTTCAAAGTGATCGTGCCAACAGCGCTTGGTTGCGCCGCAGACGCTAAGGCTGTAAAAAAAGGGTTCCATGCAAGCATAAGCACAACACTGGCTGTGCAAAAAAACCTGAGCATTAACAAAACCTTCACATTAATGGCTTTATGCTCCCTTATCGTCCTTTTATACCGCACACAGTATTAAAGCAGTAAAAAGGATATGGGCGCAGCACTTCTACACACTGCTCCCATATAGGTCTTAGCTTAAAACAGCTAGCGCATTGTCATAATTGGGCTCATCACCAATCTCAGACACCAACTCGCTGTAGAGAACTTTATCATTTTCGTCTAAAACAATAACGCCTCGCGCAGCTAAACCAGCCAAAGGACCTTCAGCGATATCAACACCATAGGATTGGAAGAAATCAGGGTCACGCATGGTTGATAAGCTTAAGACACGGTCTAAACCTTCTGCACCACAAAAACGCGCATGAGCAAAAGGTAAATCGGCTGAGATACACAGAACTCGCGTATTTTTTAAATCTGCTGCTTTTTCATTAAAGCGACGCACTGAGGTGGCGCAGGTTGGCGTATCAATGCTTGGGAAAATATTAAGCACTTTACGTAAACCGGCCAAACTCGACAAACTCACGTCCTCAAGGGTTATATTGACAAGGCTGAACGCTGGCGCCTGCTCACCTTTTTGCGGGAAATGGCCATCAACGCGCACTGGTGTGCCTTTAAAAGTAACGGTTGTCATATATATTTCCTGTGTATGGTTAAGATAAAACTGTCTGTTATTAAAGCAACCCTATCATCCATATCCAAATGGCATATGCATGCAAGAATTGCATCAAAGTGCATTATTGTGGCGCACACAACAATGCACCTGCGTATTACGTTTACAAAGTAATTTTAGTACCCAGCAGCACAAGGAAACCAGCTAACCAAGTAGGGTGCGCTGGCCAAGCGGGTGCAGTGACTAAATTACCTTCAAGGTGCGCACTGGTAACGTCCAACTCAACATAGTGACCGCCGGCCATTTCCACATCAGGGCCACAGGCTGGATAAGCAGAACACTCACGATCGTCCAAAACACCCGCTGCTGCTAACAACTGAGGACCATGACAAACAGCAGCAATTGGCTTATTCGCCTGATCAAAGGCTTGCACCAACTCCAGCACAGCTGCATTTAAACGCAAATATTCTGGCGAACGACCACCTGGAACAACCAAACCATCATAATCCTCAGCTTTAACATCAGCAAAATCAAAATTCAGAACAAAATTATGTCCTGGCTTTTCGCTGTAGGTTTGATCACCTTCAAAATCATGAATCGCGGTACGCACAAATTCGCCAGCTTTCTTATCAGGACACACCGCATGTACTGTGTGACCGACCATCTGTAGTGCTTGAAACGGCACCATGACTTCGTAATCTTCTACGTAATCACCCACCAACATCAGAATTTTTTTAGCTGCCATGATTTACTCCGGAAATGTATGTATGTCGTAACCTAGATTACACGCAAAATGTAGCCTAAATATGGCACGACGAGATTTTACACTAAATACATGACCAAGCCATCAGAACGCAACTCTATGGCGCAGCCAAACCCAGCATAGCGGCATAATGGTTCACATTATCAGCATGCCAAACTGTGGCCTATTACGCGCTAAAGTGGCAAGAAAATTGCCCATCAAGGCCATAGTGAACAAGCTCAATGAAATATAGCGCAAACGAACCCCCGATCGGCACATTTACTAGTGAATGACTCGACGCTAGGATTAAAAATTTATCTGAGTGCTATTTTCAACCATAAAAATGCAGCGCGCTTCACATTATCAGGTGAAAATATTTTTCACTATATCAATACGCCATCACATTATACATAATAGATAGCTATTCACTTGCATAGCAGAACGTTGTACTTCGAGAGCTTTATGATCACTCAGCTACAAGCAAAACATCAGCTTTCGATACTCACGCTAATCTGTATTATAGCCGTAGTGGGTGTTCTACCATTCGTTGCCATACGCTATTTAGACGGCAACTTTATAGCTGTAGCCATTAATATAAGCGTGCTACTGGGTATCATAGCGTTAGTGGTTTATGCGCATTGCTCCAGTAAAGTCCAGATAGCGAGCGCGATAACTGCAGTATTGATTAATGGCGGCGTGATACTCATTACTGTCATTAACGGGATTGACAGTTTTTTGTGGGTTTACCCTGTCTTTACCGCTACATTTTTCCTGATAAAACCGCTTCAAGCTTTTTGCATTAACGCCGCCACAGGCACTTTCTTAGGGAACCTCTGAGAAACTCAGCTTATTGTTGAGTTTTTCTGGAAACGAGTAAAAAACTCAAAAAAGACCTAAAAAAGGCCGTTTTCGAGGTAAAACCACCTCTTTTAGCCCTTAATTCGCCGTTTTGGCGGATTAAGGGCGCACTAACCCTAAGCCAGCAAGTATTTTCTGCTGATCATGAGGTTCGTTAGTCCCGCTAGCAGGCATAAACGGTTATGGTTTTTATCAAGCCCTTTGTAACGGACTTTGTTATAGCCAAATACGCACTTGATGTAGCGAAACGGATGCTCAACTTTAGCGCGTAGCTTGGCTTTCATTTTTTCAATTTCCTGCTCATTTTCGGTCATGGTTTTACGCTTACTGATTCGAGCACTGATCAGCCAGGCAAGATTTTTGCGCTCTTTGTTTTCCCTGCGTTTTTCAACACCTAGGTATCCAGCATCACCAAATACACGCTTTTCTTCGCCATGTAGAAGGCTTGCAGTCATGGTTACGTCGTGCACATTGGCAGCCGTACTTTCCACGCTATGAATCATACCTGTGACATCATCCACGCCGATATGCATCTTCATGCCAAAGTGCCATTGGTTGCCTTTCTTGCTGGAATGCATTTCTGGGTCGCGCTTGCGGCTTTGATTTTTCGTTGAGCTCGGTGCGGAAATAATGCTGGCATCCACAATGGTGCCTTCGCGAAACAGCAAGCCTTGATGCTGCAAGTGCTTGTTAATTTCCTTCAGAAATAGCTTGCCCAGCCCATGCTTTTCAAGGAAGTGACGGAAGTTTAAAATTGTTGTTTCATCAGGAATATTGTCTGATAAACGCAATCCTGCAAAGCGGCGCATTGATTCAATTTCATACAGAGAATCTTCCAGAGCCGGATCGCTGAGGTTGTAGAATAACTGTAAACAATGCACACGCAGCATCACACTAAGCGGATAAGGGGGACGCCCCATTTCACCTTTTGGGTAATGCTTAGCGGCGCGATTCTCCAAGCGCCTCCAAGGAATAATGGCATCCATTTTTTCCAAGAAAATCTCACGACGCGTCTTACGCTTTTTGTTCTGGTATTCTGCTTCGGCAAAGGTCAACTGGCTCATGATTCGGCTCGCTGGGCTAAAAAATGGACGACGTGGCTATTATCGCAAAAAGTGGGGAGTTATTCAGAGGTTCCTTAGTAGTTTTGTCGGATATTTTTGATACGATTCCGCTGGACTCCTACGTTGTGACCAGTGTAGCGCTGTCATTAAGCGCCTTTGTCTATGCCAGCCATAGTAAGAAGCAGCTTCGCTTATTGGAAACCCTAAATACCATTGATCCGCTGACTGGCGCTTTAAATCGCCGCGCTTTAAGCTCAGATATGGTAGCGGCTCTGTCCAACTCCGAACGCAACGGTACTGAGCAATTGTTAGTCATTCTCGATTTGGATCACTTCAAAGTGGTGAATGATAAGTATGGTCATGCTGCTGGCGACCAAGTATTGAAAAACCTTGTTGCTATCATCACGGCGAATATTCGCAAATACGATCGACTGTATCGTTTCGGCGGAGAAGAGTTTGTACTTTTGATATCCAAGATCAGTCATCAACAGCAACGCATATTTATCGACAAGCTAAGATTATCGATAAAAGACAAGCTTAAAGCGCCAAATGGCGAAGAAATAACTGTTTCATTTGGTGTTGCGCCCTGGGCGCCAGGCACAACGATGGATACTTGGCTAAAGCGCGCAGATGATGCACTTTATCTAGCCAAGGAAAGCGGCCGTGATCGTGCAGTGTTCAGCGCTGAGTAGACCCTAGGATAAGTACAGAAGCAGTTCACTACAGAACATACTGTTATCGTCATTGCAGTTCAGCAGTTGCTGTTAAATATTAAACCCTCTCCTTAAGAGGTGAAAACCTCGCAACGATTTCGACCTAAACTTTTGGCTCGATACAGTGCTTCATCAGCTTGATTGAGCACGTCTTCACTCGAGTTATTGCTCTCTGAAGTAGCAGCTATGCCGATCGATACATTGATTGATCCTATCGGTTCAATTTGCATTTCCGCAACACGAGTACGTAATCTTTCAGCAATTATTTGTGCAATATGAATTGGCGTATTAGGCAATATCAACAAAAACTCTTCGCCTCCAGTTCTAGCCACGACATCGTGCTCTCTTGATAGTTTGCTAATCACTTGTACGAGCGCAATCAAAACTTTATCACCTGCTGGATGCCCAAAAGTATCATTAACTTTTTTAAAATGATCGATATCCACAGCCAACGCAGAAAAAGGTATGTTTTGTTGTGCAAGTTTCTCCAGTAACTGCTGCAAGCTACGCCGGTTTACTGCACCTGTTAAAGGATCAATCGCAGCATCTTGTTTGAGCTGGCTTATTTGAGTGCTTACTATGCCAACGCCTTTCAACATAGCTTGCTTGAGTTCGTAAATCTCAAGATACCAAGACTTAACGCGGGTTAAATGGGCATGAGCATCAGGGGCATTGATTCTTATCGCTGTCGTGGCAAGCTGGCGTAAAGGGCGCGAAATATAACTGGCTAATATCCAGATAAATATAAACGTAAACAAAGCCAGTGGGACTGTGCGATAGGCAACCTCTTGCATCAGCTCATCTAGCGAGCTCAGTGTCGCAGTTACTGGACGCTGAGCGACAACCCCCCAGTTTGCAGAGGTGATGGGGGCAAACCCAGCAAGCATATCAATACCCTTGGAGTTGATTGTCCGAGTGGACCCACTCATATTTTCGGTAACACTGTTGATAGCAGCATTATCTAGAACATAAGCACCTACGCGCTCAGGCTCAGGGTGATAAATAATTTGTTTATGTCTATCAACAACATAAATATACGATCCGTCATGATGAAAGTGCCGTCCTAACAACTCATTTAGGATGCTGGTTTTCTTCAAATAAATACTGCCTCCCACATAACCTAAGTACTTACCAGATGGAGCAAATATTGGGTTAGAAATAAGTATTAAATAGTTACCAGCTTCTGACAAGTAAGGCGTGCTAACGAGCGGCTTTTGAACTTGCAAAGACTCAATACCACCGCCCACTAAAAGCTTACTGCCAACAATATCTAATGTATTGGGTGCTGCAGCCAAGACTACACCGTCGGAATTAACAACTGTGACCGAGTTAAAACTCTTAGTTTGCACGTATAAGCGTTCAGCTTCACGCATCAACAGCAATTTATCTTTAAGATTACCTGCGATTATTTTGGCAGAAAAGGCCAGTTGCTCATGCGCTGCATCGATAAAATTATCAGTAGCTGATGCAAGCTTTTGTGCATAGGCATGATTGGTATCGAGTGTGTTTTTTATGAGCTGACTTCTTTGCACTTTATAACTGGCATAAAATCCATTAACCAGAGTGATCAGCGCTACTAAAAAAGCCAAAAAAACAATGAGGGACTTTAAATTAACAAATCGAGCAGGTAAAGAACTGCGGGGCATATTATCCAACCAAAAATACAATAGGAAACGCAATAAAACCAATCAAACCAGCCAATCCATGCGGATTTAAAATTCAGCTCTAAACAACTTCAGCAAAAAAACCTCAGTTTACCCGTTCTCTTTCCGGCAGCTACCGGTTAGGCGGTTCCCATGGCAACCGCCACAAAAACAGGTTGGCCAAGGCAAACAGGCTAAGAGGTTCCACGCTTCGAAAGTGCACTTCCCAAAGGGATGCCAACCGCGGATTTATGCCCCCCCTCACAGTCCACCCACCCACCTACCATTCTTCCCTTCAGCCCCCAATAACCAAATCACCACCCTCCGTCAAAGCATCCTCGGCACTGGCCGCAGGGCCCACGCGCCCACCGATGATTCATCCAAAATTCTCAGGGAGCGCCGACACGGCTACCACTGTGGAAGGTGGTGCGGCAAATGTAGCGTCAACCACCGTGCCTTCCTTAGGTACAAGCCCTTGCTCGCCAGTGGAATTGACCGCAGCAAAAATTTGAGTCAGGCTTTTCCAGCAACACGAAAACACAACAAAGTGGTCGCACCGGCACGCACACGCCCAAGATCAAACCAAAACAGCGAACTGCGCGCAAACCCCACCTCGAACCCCCGCACACCCCAAATTCACACCCGTTGCCCATGAAACGGCCAATCACACCAAACAGACCAAGGCACCAAGTTCCATCCATCAACACCTCAACCCCCATCGAATAGACACAAAGGCGCAGCCCCGGATGCAGTTCCAATACAAATCTTTTAAGACTGAAGTCCAGCTAAAGATTTTTAGATATACAAAAAAACCAAACAACATGTAGCCGCACAATTTTTCTAAGTCATTAGCGCGGGCAGCATACTACTCCATAATCAAGGTGTTTTATAATTAAAATGATAATTTTTCGACTTTAAACTAGAGTGTTAAGGTTGTTAGACGCATGCTTTAATGCGCTGCTTGCATTATCTAATTGATCGAGATGGTCAATTTTAAACAGAAAACAGCAAGCGCAAGCAATGGGCATTGTAAAGTGCAATGCTTTAAGCAAAAACACTGCTAACAGATTGACTGGTACTTGTCTTTCACAGACTGAATAACCCTTAGCGTCTCAGACTCACAGGTATACATTTGACCATGCCACAGCCCTCCCTTATGCAATCTGCATTTATCACGCATAAATATAAAAAAGATATTCCTGGCCATTTTTGACCGGTTCTTGGGCAAAGGTATAGCCATGCGCAATGGCTTCTTCAGGCACATTACGAAAAGAGCCAGGGCAATCAGTGATGACTTGTAAAAGTTCACCTTTCTGCATGCCTTCTAATGCTTCGAGCGTGTAAATAACCGGATAAGGGCAAGACTCGCCGCGCAGATCAAGAGTGAAATCAGCTGTTTTATTTGTTTCCACGTTATTTCACGCCTCTTTTTAACTCAAACTTCCGATGATAGTTTTTTTCACGGTATACCGTTAAGGCATAGAGCGCAGCTAACATAGCCAGCGTGCTGAGAATGGCACCAACAGGACCCATAGCATCCAATAAATTGATTTTTACACCACTTACAACCAAGGTATTATAAATACCCAGATGGTCCCATGCAAAAGCAAGAAAAGTTGCACCAATAATATTGCCAGCAAAGACAGGTAAGAACATCACCTGCCCTTCCATCAGCCGATACATCATTCCGGTTTCACAGCCTGACGCCATAACAATACCCAGACCAAACAAAACGCCCCCGACAAAGGTACTCAGAGCAGCAATTTGTGTAATAGGGGTTAAGTCATAGATGACAATAACCATTAAAGTTAAAATAGAACTGGCCGCCATGCCGACAATAATAGCTTTGGCCATCAAGCTGCGTCCGACTAAAAACAAGTCACGAAAGGCAGCGGTAAAGCAGATTTGACCGCGCTCAATCAGGACGCCAAAGGCCAGACCAAAGAGCGCACCTAAACCCAGCAGTGTTTGTCCGCTGGCAAAAAAGTAAAGCAACAAACCCATATAGGCCATGGCGAGGGCAGCACCGACATAAGGTTGAATCACCCGTATTTTGACCTGAGAGGGTTTGCCCGCACCGCGCTCTAAGGAGGACCGCCCCTTCCACCAAAAGGTTTTCGTCAGCTTCGCGCCAAAAAAGGTACCGACCCCTGTTGCGACAATGAAAATCCAAGAGTGAAAAGAAAATTGCGGTACACCGGTAAAGAACGCTGCCAAGTTGCAACCCAGCGCTAAACGTGCACCAAAGCCAGCAATAATGCCGCCAACAAAGCCTTGTACATAGCGGCGCTTTTGTTGTGGTAAGCGGATTTTAAAGCTGTTGCTTAGGAGCACCATCATCAACGCACCGATAAACATCCCCCAAACAATCCAGCCATCAGGACGGTTCCAAGTGTCGCCATCGAGCTTGACCATTTGATAATACTGCCAATCAGACACATCGACCCCAAGCAGCTGTAAAATATCGCCACCCAGCCGAGTAAATTCACCAGTTACCGCCCAAACCGTTGAGGTCAGAGCGAAGTACAAAGCGCTGAGCAAGCCTGCCATGAGTAGTACGAAATAAGGATTCCAGTGACGCTGAAAAACGGTATGAAGCATTATTTTCATGCCTTGTTGCTCTTCATTTTAAGTATTTTCCAAGTTAGCTATGTGGACAAGTACGCCTGCTGAAGATTTATCACAGTTAGATCGCACTTAAATGCCCAGTTAGAGACAAAGTATATGCCTCTCCCCTAGCTACTGCTCCTGAAAAACCGATTTTATTCGTGACAAGGTGAGCAGCATGAGCGCCCACTCCCGCAGTCAGCTTACGAATTTTATGCACAGTGCGCTCCTCAGCAGTCTCTTTTACCGAGGCAAGAGACTAAAAAGCAAAAACACATTTAGTCTCACCAGAAAAATAACCAAGTGCTAGACTAAAAAAAACTCATATGAACAGGACAAGTAATGAAATTTGTTATTTTAGCTGCAGTCGTTGTACTGGTGGCATTTTACTTTTTAAAAACTCAAATAATAAAAACATATCCGCTGAAAACATCGCACTTGGAAACGATTTTTTAGCAACCAATAAAGCCAACCAAGGTGTCTTAGAAACAGCCTCCGGCTTGCAATATAAAATATTAACCAAGGGTGAAGGTTCTGCTCACCCCAGTGCCAGCTCAACAGTGAAGGTGCATTATCACGGCACGCTTTTAGACGGCACTGTCTTTGATAGCTCAGTACAGCGTAATGAACCCATTAGTTTCCCTTTAAATCGAGTGATTGCAGGCTGGACTGAAGGTGTGCAATTAATGGTTACGGGCGACAAATTTAAATTTTTCATCCCAGCTAAACTGGCATACGGCAACAGTGCTGCGGGAAAAATAAAACCCGGCTCTGTGCTTATTTTTGAAGTGGAACTCTTGGACATCCAATAGGGCTAACGTCGTTTATCAGTCCTGACACTGCAAGCACTGCGCAGTCATTTTGACCGACAGCGCGGTGCTTGCTAGGTTGCTGCATAAATCCCTAAGAGTTTAAGACCCTCCAAAAATAACGACATAGCAAAGATAACCAGCAGCAAGGCCAGAAACCTCATGATATTCATGTAGGTTTTACCGCTCAATAAGCTTCGATACTTGCCCACCAAAATTGCCATGACTATTTTTGAGCCCACGAGGGGCAAATAGAAGCCCACAATAAAAAGCAATGGTGCCAGCGGACTGACATTGACTGATTTTATAATCGTAGGCGCACCGACAGTCAGCCAAAACAGATAAGGATGCGGGCTCAATACGTTTGTCAGCACACCTTTACTAATGGACTTAGGCTTTTCTTCCGTATCCTGGCTGGTCGACTGCTTTGGCTTGGCCGTGTCATAAGCGATGTAAAAAATATAGCCGCTACCCAGCAATGACAGCAGTCCAACAATGCTATCAAAACCTGATAGCTGCCCCACCAGCAACAACATCAAGAAAACAATTGGCGCATCTGAAATAATTGGTGCTATAGCGACTTTGATGCCCGCCCGAATCCCATGCTGTAAAGACTGAGCAATAACTAAGGTTAATAGCGGCCCAGGAGAAAGCCCCGCAGTAAGCCCCATAACCAAGCCAAAACTTAAGAAGTACTCCACGCCAGTTTCAATCCTGTAAAGAATGCAAAGACGTGCATTATCGAGCAATACCAACTACAGGCATAGTTCCGTAGTGGAAGCAAAACCCTCACCTATAGGCTGATATGGCTTATCAATCAGCTAGGGCGTCACGATGTGGAGTCTTTCCACCCAAACCAGTTCACAGGCTCCACTGCCCGTATCATTACGCGTCAGCGAGCTGTTCCAACGCCAATTACCATCGTCAGCTATCACATTGACTAAACTGCCTGACATTTCGATGATATCGCCATTTCTAATTTTATTTATCGTCCTTTTTACTGAATCATTGGCAGGGATAAGGTGCATATTTGCACTCTGGGTTTCTATATCCCGTCGAGGTATCGGAAAGGAATCAACACGCCAATAATAAAAACGATTGGATTGTGAAATTTTAATTTTCTCAAGAACACGCTCATCTGACATCTTGCCCCAACCCAAGGCCAGATCGGTCGGTGCGAGGTCGGCGCCTCGATCAAATGTATAATTTGTTTTTCCCAACACTTTGGCCTTGATAGCAAAGGTTGCCAATTGGGTTATATCGTATTGATTGAAGCGATGACGTACAGGCGGATCGATACTTTCCTGCTGCGGCACTGAATACGCCATAACACCTGGACCCAATTGCACCTGCCCTACCCGGTTATACAGCGACCAGCTGCCATAAATGACCAAGAGTACGAAGATTATTCTTTTCATGTGCGGCTCAGTTTCAACGTCATAGCGAAGAAGTTAGTCTTTTTTGTCTATGGTTATCTCAATAGATTTGCTATCCCCAGCAAACCACTTCTGCACATACAAAGTCCCCACAATAGGCGCGGTTCCTTCCTCAGGAACCTCCTTGTAACGAACACTGTTTTTGGTTTCTTTTTCGTATTCAAACATGACTATTTTTTTCGACATAAAACTTCCTCGTTAAACGATGTACGATTAGGCTGCGTAACGATCACAACCTTGCTACACAATCAGCAAAGCTTACTCGTCGAGATTGAAACGGGCGAGTAAAAAATGCGTATAGGGCGTAAACTTCGCTAGATCGAGCGACGGTCACGTAAGTCTTTAAAGGCCATGGCTAATGCCAATAAAATAATCAGAGTAATCGTCAGCAAACCAAAGCTCACAGCAATCGACCATGAGCTATAGGGGCGTACTGCAAAAACAATGGCAGTGATCACTGCAATCCCCACCGAAGTACCTATACGCTGTCCGGTTTGCATGATTGCACCAGAACTGCCTGCATAAGCCAATGGCACTTCATCAAGAGTTAGCGCTTGATTAGGACTGATCACCGAACCTTGGCCGAGGCCAAAAAAAGCCAAGGATAACAGTAACCACCAAATACTTAAGCCTGCATACTCATGTAGCAGCACCACCGCAACACTGGAAAGCACCCCTAAGACAGCAAAACTCAAGCCACCAATAACGATTGTGCGACCATACTGATTGACTCGTTTACCCGCCCAGTTGGCGGAGTAGGCTGAGAGTAATGCCGAAGGGATACCAACCATACCGGCTTCAAATGCTGAAAAACCAAGACCTTGCTGTACGTATAAGGGAATTAAGACCCAGACACTGGTCATCCCCAAGAAATACAGCGTCATAATAATGCTGCCGTTGCGGTAACTCGAAGTGGCAAAAATATTTAAGTCGACCATGGGGCTATAGCCGCGCTGGGTGTAGCAACGCTCCCAACGCGCCCACAGATAAAATAATAGCAGCCCTGCTGGCAGTAACAGCCACATCAGTCCGGACGATCCTGACTCAACAAAAGGGTAAAGTACGGCCAACACACCTAAGCCCAGCAATAGAGCGCCGACCGGATCAAGAGAACTCAAGCCCTTATGCTCCTGCAGTTTAGGCTTATGGATTAATGGGCGAGGAAACCAGAGTAGTGCCAGAATTATAGTGAGTAGTCCGACAGGTACGTTGATCAGAAATGTCAGTCGCCAACCAATTTCTAAGCCGCCAAGTTGAATCAGCAACCCACCAATAACAGGTCCAATAGCGACAGAAACGCCCACTGTCGTGCCAAAAAAACCAAAGGCGCGACCGCGTTCTGAGCCGCGAAAATACTGCTGGATCATACCCAGAGCTTGCGGATTCATAAACCCAGAACCAACTCCTTGAACAAAGCGTGCGCCATTCAGCCAGTGCGCATCTGGCGCTAAACCAGCAGCAACTGAAGCAAGGGTAAAGATGAGCACGCCTAGGATAAAAATTCCGCCACGGCCCATTAGATCCCCTGCTCTCCCAGCACTGACCAGCACTACACCAAAGGTCAGCGCATAACCGGATAACACCCACTGAATATCAGACTGACTGGCATCTAGGCCTTCTTGAATCGACGCCAAGGCCACATTCACCACACTGACACTCATCAACGACATAAAAATAGCTATCAGTAATACAGCAAGAATCCGCCAGCGCACGGGGTCACTGCTGGGGTCGTTGGCGGTAGTTTGCGCTACTATCAGTTGCGTCATTTAAAAACCATAAAAATCAATAATATTTGCACCGGTGTAAATAAAGTCAGTAAGCGTCACAGCGCGCATGCACAACTCTGACTTTGCGCCTAGCGTAGCTGATGAAATCTAATTATCCCCCGACACCTTTAACCAGAACTGCGGGCTGGTAACACTACGCTTCATCCAAGTAGCTTTGTGCCTGTTCACGCACAATATTAGCCATCCACTCCCGCAGCTGATCCGGACCCAGTACTTGCAAACCTGTGCCTTGGCTCAACAGCCAGCGACGCAATTGCATACCATCGAGCACCTCAGCCTCAAGTAAAAAATGCTCTGGATATTGTGCATCAGCCGTTAAAAGCTGATTAGCAGACAAAGGCGTTTCTGCAAGGTGCTGAGACAGCCACGGGCTGATCCGCAGTTTAAGCTCAAGGCGTTGCTGATCCGGCAAGACCCACTGCATCGCACCACTGTCTAGATAGTCATCAATATTAAATTCAGGAAAAGGCCGAACCGACTCATCCAACAGCTCTACACTTTGATAACGATGCAAAGCGGTAATACGTACATCATCAAACTCATAAAATCGACACAACACATACAAGGTATGCCCTTGCTGTACCAAGCCGTATGGATGAATAATCCGCTCTGGTTTGCCTTTATAGGTCGCCCGAAACTGACGGTTTTCCAGCAGTGCCTCATAAATCAAAGCAACAGCCTCTGCATCCACGTGCGGCGCTTGTAAAAAATGCTGCGGAGCGATACGCACTTTATCGATCCAGCCTTGATACTTACTGGAATTGTGCTTGTGCAACTGTTCTTCAGCCTCCTGTTGCCAAGGTTGCAGATGCTGCATCACTTGGCGCGGTAACAGCGGTTTTAAATGCTCTAAAGCCATTGACACAGTAAGTGCGGTGACCGCATCCATTCCAGGAAAAGCCATATGTTGGCTGTTTTTACTAAACGCCCAAGCCACTCCTGTTTTGCCGCGCCCTGTGGCTTCGCTTTGCACTAAAGGAAAGTGGCTGGATAACTTAACTAAATCCCGCTGCACAGTGCGCAAGCTCACGGCATAGCCCGCATCCTCTAGCCGTGCATAAAGTTGCTGACTACTGATATAACGGGGCTCACGGGGGATCTGTTGCAGCATTAACAATAAGCGTAATGAAGAATCTGCCATGATATATCCAAACGATTAGATGACATAAAGTGTCGCATCATAGTGGCATCATTCAGCCTCAGTCGCAAACAGTAGATTCTGAGGTGAATGATGAGACAAGCTAATCTAACAGCTCAATATAAAGAGACCCTAAATCCGCGGATACGCCAATGGATTTTAACCATACTGGTGCCTCTGGGCGGCATGTACCGTTATGACTCACATGAAGTCGTTAATGATGCCTTGCTGCAAGCTCTTTTCAACTTTGATGACCCCGAGATAGAGCTCTCTAAAGCAGAGTTGCACGCCATGTTGCGTAAAGAATATCGACGCGACTGCAGCCAGCGCGCACATTTGCCAGAGGTGTTACACAACAATATTGCACAGCTGGCTAAGCTGGTGAATTTAGATCGTGTTGAAAGCTGTATTTTAGAGTTTGCCATTGCTCTATCGATGGATTCCCGTCTATCTGACGCCGCAGAACTTTTAGACGATCTAAATACAGCCAAACTGTTTTACAGCTTAGCGACCTTACTCGATCATCCTGAAGCACACATCCGCACAGCCTTATCCCGTGACGCAACCTTAATGCGCACCGGCATCTTTAACTTGCGCAATTTTGAACATGTGTCTTTGCTCAGCAAACTTGACGTGCTGTCTGTTTCTTTCGCCGACACCCTCTATTGCGGCACTGTCAGCCCCCACGCCCTGCTGCGTGACGAAATCAAACATTCGCTTCCAGCACAGCTTAAAATAAAAGACTACCCACGCCTAAGCGCGCATCTGGATATTTTACTGCCCTACTTAGAACACAGCCTTAAGCAGCGTAGCGCTGGGGTCAATATTCTTTTACATGGCGAGCCCGGTACCGGAAAAACCGAGCTGGCGCGTTTACTGGCGCAATTGAATGACTGCCAACTCTATGAAGTGGCCAGCGAAGACAGTGATGGTGATGCGGTATCGAGCCAAAGACGTTTAGACGCCTATCGCGCCGCGCAACACTTTTTTGCGAATAACGACAGCATGCTGGTGTTTGACGAAGTTGAAGATATTTTCAGCGAATCAAGTTTTTCTTTTTTTTGGACCAAGGTCAGCGCTTGCGGGTAAAAATAAAGCGTGGATTAACCAGTTGCTTGAGCACAACAGTATTCCAACAGTTTGGATCAGCAATAGCATCCACCGCATGGACCCCGCTTTTGTACGCCGCTTTGATTTTGTCATTGAAGTGCCCTTACCCAATAAAGAGCAGCGCATTAAATTGCTCAAACGTTACAGCAAAGATTTACTCGATAAAAAAACATTGCAGCGTTTGGCCAGCCAAGAGCAACTCAGCCCTGCGGTGATTGAGCGCGCTGCGCGAGTGGTCAGTAGCATTGCCCCGCAGCTGGACAGCCCTGCGCAAGCCATGCAGCTGTTAATTGACAGCACACTCACCTCTCAAGGCCACTCAACTAGTGGGCCTGAAAAAAAGCAGGTTAAAACTCAGGATTACGATCCTGCGTTTATTCGTGCCGACATTGACTTGGCTGGTCTGACTGCTGGGCTCATAGCCCATCCAAGTGCGCGTCTGTGTCTGTATGGGCCACCCGGAACCGGTAAAACAGCCTACGGTCACTGGCTGGCACAGCAACTGAACAAGCCTTTAGTTATCAAGCGTGCATCCGATCTATTGGCACCCTATGTCGGTCAAAGTGAGCAAAATATAGCTGAAGCCTTTCAGCAGGCTGAGAAGCAACAGGCTGTACTGATGATTGATGAAGTGGACAGTTTTCTAAGCGATCGACGCACAGCGCAACGCAGCTGGGAAGTCAGCATGGTCAATGAAATGCTGACGCAGATGGAAAGCTTCTCAGGCATATTCATTGCCTCCACCAATCTGATGGACGGCCTCGATCAAGCCGCCCTGCGCCGCTTCGATTTAAAAGCGAAATTTGATTTTTTAAGCTCCGAACAAGTCTGGAAGCTGTTTGTTCGTCATTGCAAGCAGCTGGGGCTGCCACATCGGAAAAAAGCGTTGCCGCAACAGTTGGCTGCAGTGGAGTATTTAACACCCGGCGACTTTGCCGCAGTAACCCGCATGGCGCGCTTTCACCCCTTACAAAGTGCAGAAGCTTTTATTCAAGCGCTGAGCAGCGAGACCAGCCATAAAGAACAGGTCAAAAAGAGACGCTTTGGCTTTTAGTTAGGCCCTATCTGCGTTTTAAACGCCCGCCTCTTATTTTTATGCTTTAGCTGTAAGAAAAGCCAATCTCATACGACCAATCTATGCGGTTAGATTTTTCCCTAAAGATAAAATGAGGTAACCCCCATGAACAAGCTCCTTTCGACCACATCACTTGCCCTCGCTCTCGGTGCTGCTCTGTCGGTGACAGCCGCACCCAACATGGCTTTAGCAGATGAAGCAGCACCACAAGAGAAATGTTTCGGCGTCGCCCTTAAAGGGCAAAATGACTGTAAGGCCGGCCCAGGAACCACCTGTGCAGGCACCTCAAAAATTGACTACCAAGGTAACGCTTGGTCAATGGTCCCTAAAGGTAGTTGCGAGCAGGTTGAGTCCAAAACGTCATCCACTGGCTTTGGACAATTACAAGCCTTTAGCGAAAAAAGCAGCTGATCCACAGTTAGCTTAAGGAGTCCGCCGTGGCCACTGTTAACCTCTCAACCTTTAACCCCCACTCGACTGGGCAGATGCCGAGCCGAGCGGGTATCGGACTGAAGCCTGAACACTTCGAAGCCGTTCTTGAATTTATGCCGGATATTGGTTTTTTCGAGATTCACGCTGAGAATTATATGGTCGACGGCGGCCCCTTCCACTTTTATCTCGAACGTATTCGTCAGCATTATCCTTTGTCGATTCATGGTGTTGGCTTATCGATTGGTGCAGAAACCTCGGTCGATGAGCAGCACCTGAATCGTCTTAAAATACTACTGCAGCGTTACCAGCCCGAGTTCTTTTCTGAACACTTGGCATGGTCAACCCATCAAGGCCATTTCTTGAACGACCTATTACCTGTGCCTTATACCCAAGCCACACTGCGCCATGTCTGTGAACAGATTGATCACATTCAAAACCGTCTTGGGCGGCGCATGCTGCTAGAAAACCCAGCAACCTACTTAGAGTTTTGCGCATCGAGCATGTCTGAAGCAGAGTTTATAACGGCAGTTATTGACAAAACTGGCTGTGGTTTGCTGCTCGATATCAATAACGTGCATGTTGCCTGCACCAATCACCAGCGCAACGCGCTCGATTATATTCGCGCCCTACCGTTAGACGCTGTTGAAGAGTTTCATTTGGCTGGATTTGCCACCGATTATGATAGTGACGGCTCGCCCTTGTTGATTGATAGCCATGACGCGGAGGTTGCACCGCAAGTTTGGTCGCTGTACCAAGCAACCCTTGCCCTCACTGGTCCCCGCCCCACTGTGCTGGAGCGCGATGGCAATATTCCTTCCCTACCAACACTGTGTGCTGAAGCCAATCAAGCTGAGCAATACTTATTGGCACAACCACAGATTCAGAAGGCGCACGGTCATGCATAAATCTTTCCATGATGCCTTACTCAATGCTGATGCAAGACTGCCGACAGGGCTAACCAGTTACAATCACACTGACTGTAAGCGCCGCTTTGCCGTGTACCGCAATAATGTTGTGGTCGCCTTGATCGATGCTCTAGCAAGTAACTTTGTGGTTGTACAACATTTGGTTGGAGAAGTTTTCTTTCGTGCAATGGCCCGCGAGTTTGCCAGCCAGCATCCACCCAGCACACCGTTAATGGCCTTCTACGGCGCACGCTTCGCTGACTTTATTGCGACTTTTCCACCAGCAGCAACTGTTGTCTATTTGGCTGATATGGCAAGGCTTGAATATGCCATCCAGATCAGTCGTCACAGCGCTGACAGCCGACCGATAGCACCCGACAAACTGTCTCATCTAATCGAAGATCAGCAGGCGCTGAACTATACCGGCTTGAAATTGGCAACAGCGGTACAGGTTCTGAGCTCTGCCTTTCCAGTCGTATCTATCTGGCATGCCCATCAAGGTAGCGCACCCTTTGACTTGAGCCAAATTCAACTCAGCCAACCTGAAAGCGTGATGCTGTCACGACCAGAACTGAACGTTGAATTACACAGTATTGATGCCGGCGCAGCTGAGTTTATCTGCAACTTAACCGCCGCCCAGCCGCTGGCAGAGGCCGCACAAACAACCGTTCCCTTTAACCCCACTGCCGTATTGCAATTACTGATTCAGCAACAGGCCATTAGTGAGCTACGCGTTTGCCCCAAAACAGCATCTAAGGAGCACCATTATGAAAACCTTGACTGATCTCTATTGCCGTGTGTTAGCGCTATTTAAGTGCATTCCACATTCATTTATTGCACTGCTGGGCCGCTTTTCCATTGCCGCAGTATTCTGGCAATCTGGACAGACAAAAATCGATGGTCTGGCAATTAATCTAGTCACAGGCGAATTCAAGTTGGGCTGGCCAAGCCTTAACAGCTCAGCGGTGTTTTTGTTCAAAGAAGAATATCAACTGCCCTTAATCTCTCCAAACATTGCTGCAACTATGGCCGCAACGGCAGAACATGTATTTCCGCTCCTGATCCTTTTAGGCCTTGCCACACGCATCTCAGCCCTGTCACTCTTAATCATGACCGTGATAATACAGATATTGGTCTATCCTGGCGCTTATGCAACGCATGGCGTTTGGGCTGTGCTGCTGCTGTATCTAATGGTACATGGTGCAGGCCGTTTTTCGCTTGATCACGCGTTGACAAGCAGCAACTCTAAGCTAGGGCATATGTCATGACGCACCCCCGTTATTTACCTGTCAGGAGACTGTAATGACTCAGCACGATACGACTGAACACAGTCTAACGGCTCCTGCATTCTTGACCGAGCTGCGACTGCAGATGATCAAGTTTGCCAACCTGCAATTACAGGATCAAAGCCTTGCTGAAGATGCAGTGCAAGAAGCTCTGCTCGCAGCCCTAAAAAACGCCCAGGCCTTCAACCGTCGCTCCGCTTTAAAAACTTGGGTGTTTGCTATTCTCAAAAACAAGATCGCCGACCTGCTGCGCAAAAACGTCCGTTACGTGAGTACAGATAAGTTAAAAGGCGGCCAAGATATGTCCGACGAAGAGTTATTCGATAATTTATTCAATGATAAAGGTCGCTGGCATGTTCAGGAGCGGCCGGGCAAATGGAAGCAGCCTTATACAGACATGGAAAACAGCCATTTCTGGCGCGTATTCGATGTCTGTTTAAACTGTATGCCGGAAAAATATGGACGGCTGTTTATGATGCGCGAATTTCTGGAACTGAGCACCAGCGAAATTTGCAGCAATGAGGACATCAGTGTCAGCAGCCTCAATGTGACGCTCTACCGCGCCCGCCTCAGACTGCGCGAGTGCTTGGAAAATCGCTGGTTTCAGAAGGAGGCCACAGCATGATGAACTGTAAAGAAGCCACTGCGCTGATGTCAAAACAAATGGATCATCCATTAATACTGACAGAGCGTATATCGCTCAAATTCCATCTAATGATGTGCTCAGGCTGCCATAATTTTAATCAGCATATGCACGACTTACGTGACATTACCCAGACCTATGCAAAAGGCAAGGATCAGCCAGAAGCTAAAGAAATCCAACGCGACCCAGATTGAGCATTACTTTTCCCTCAGCACACAATATATTTGAGTGATCGTTCAAAACAGCTTGAGCAATCACTCAAGTTCAATTACTGTAACCCTAACAAACGATTTAAGTGCAGTTCCACCTTATTTTGAGTAATCACTCAAAACACTAAACGCCCTTGAAGTCGTTACCCGTTTTGCCCTGTTACAAGGAGTCTCTTATGACCAACTTTACTCTTCACGATCAACACAGTGCGCCGCAAGAAAGCCAAGCATTGCTCGAAAAGTCGCTCATGGACTTTGGCATGATCCCAGGCTTGCACGCAGTTATGGCTGAAGCACCAGGGTTGCTGAAGGCATATCAGCATCTGCATCAATTGTTTCTTGAGAGCAGCTTTGATAACGAAGAAATGACTGTAGTTTGGCAGACCATCAACGTTGAGCACAGTTGTCATTATTGTGTGCCCGCACATACTGCCATCGCCAAGAGCATGAACGTTGATGACGCCATAACCGAGGCATTACGCAATGAAACACCTCTGCCATCACCACGACTGGAAGCATTGCGCGACTTCACGCTCGCCATGGTTCGTGGTCGCGGCCATGTCGATGAGACTGTGTTAAGCGCATTTCTAGAGGCCGGTTTTACTCAGCGTCAGATCCTTGAAGTGGTTCTTGGTACGGCTCAGAAAGTTATGAGCAATTACACCAACCACCTGCGAACACACCCATTGATAAGCCATTCCAGACATTTGCATGGAATAAAGTTGATTAACTGTGCAACAAAACAGAGCGGTGAACATCTACCGCTCTGCTCCTATATTTTTATTATGCTTAGACCATTCAGTTCATCGGTAGAGTTACCATGCATTTATATACATTAAACAACCTTGCTAGAGGCGTGCTCAATGTCTGCTAACACAGTTAAAAAACTATTTTTAGTCTTGATTGCAGCGGCCGCTATAGCTCTGTTTTTCAAGTTCGATATGCATCAGTTACTCACCCTCGACGGTTTAAAGGGCTCAATGGAGCAATTTAGACACTACCAGGCGCAATCGCCATTACTGGTCATGGCTGGGTTCTTTTTACTCTACGTCATCGTCACCGCACTCTCTTTGCCGGGTGCGGCTATTTTAACCTTGGCCTCCGGTGCGCTGTTTGGTCTGGTTGAAGGCTTATTGGTTGCTTCATTTGCCTCAAGCATTGGCGCGACACTGGCCTTTTTAGTATCCCGCTACTTACTGCGCGACTCTATTCAGCAGCGTTTTCCTCAGCGCCTTGCCGCGATTGATGCTGGCGTTGAAAAACAAGGGGGCTTTTACCTTTTCACCTTGCGTTTAGTGCCTGTATTTCCGTTCTTTTTAATCAACCTATTAATGGCAGTCACCGCTATTAAAGCGTGGACTTTCTATTGGGTCAGCCAGGTCGGCATGCTGGCGGGCACCATTGTCTATGTCAACGCCGGCACACAGTTGGCGCAAATCGATAGTTTAGCGGGCATTTTATCATTCGATTTAATCCTCTCATTTGCTTTATTAGGGTTTTTCCCGCTGATCGCGAAAGGCATCCTCAATATGTTAAAAAAACGTCGCATCTATAAAAACTACACTAAACCTAAAACCTTCGACCGCAATATGATTGTGATTGGCGCCGGTGCCGGTGGCTTGGTCACCAGTTATATTGCTGCAGCAGTGAAGGCCAAAGTCACTCTGATTGAAGCCGGTGAAATGGGCGGCGACTGTTTAAACTACGGTTGCGTCCCCAGTAAAGCGCTGATTAAAAGTGCAAAAATAGCTGAGCAAATTCGCCACGGTGAAGATTACGGTCTGGAAAACGCCACACCGCAGTTTTCATTTAAAAAAGTCATGGCCCGTGTGCATAAAGTCATTGCTGAGATAGCTCCACACGACAGCATTGAGCGTTACACCGATTTAGGCGTCGAGGTGGTCAAGGGTTACGCTACATTAGTTGATCCGTGGACAGTGGAAATCCTACTGAACAAAGGCGGCACTCAACGCTTGACCGCTCGTACTATTGTGATTGCCACAGGTGCTCAGCCCTTTGTACCGCCTTTACCGGGTATAGAAGACAGCGGTTATGTCACCAGCGATACTATATGGGATAGGTTCGCAACCCTCGATGAAGCGCCTAAAAAGCTTGTTATTTTAGGTGGCGGCCCCATTGGTTGTGAGCTGGCACAAAGTTTTGCACGCTTAGGCTCGAATGTGACCCAAGTTGAAATGGGTGAGCGCATTATGATCAAAGAAGATCTTGAAGTGTCGAACTTTGCCCAACAAGCCTTGAGCGACAGCGGCGTTAAAATCTTAACCTCACACCAAGCGCTGCGCTGCGAAATGCGTGACGGTAAAAAAATCCTTGTAGTTAAGCACCAAGAGCAAGAAATCGACATTGAGTATGATCAACTGCTCTGCGCTGTGGGTCGCAGTGCTCGTCTCTCAGGTTACGGGTTAGAAGCCTTGGGTATTGAAACCAACCGCAACATTGTAACCAACGAATACTTAGAAACCTTATACCCGAATATTTATGCCGCCGGCGACATTGTCGGCCCTTATCAATTCACCCACGTGGCAGCCCATCAGGCTTGGTATGCGGCGGTCAATGGCTTATTTGGTCACTTTAAAAAGTTTAAAGTGGATTACCGTGTTATTCCATGGACCACGTTTATTGATCCCGAAGTTGCACGTGTGGGTATCAATGAGCAAGATGCGATCGAGCAAGGCATCGACTTTGAGATCACCCGCTTTGAGTTTAAAGAGCTCGATCGTGCGATTACCGAGGGCGCAACCAAAGGCTTTATTAAAGTTATTACACCGAAAGGTAAAGATAAAATACTCGGTGTAACAGTGGTTTCTGAACATGCCGGTGATTTAATTGCTGAGTTTGTATTAGCCATGAAACACGGTTTAGGCCTGAACAAAATATTGGGCACTATTCATAGCTATCCAACATGGGCTGAAGGTAATAAATACGTAGCCGGTGAATGGAAACGTAATCATGCGCCGCAAAAGCTATTAAATATGCTTGAAAAATACCACACATGGCGCAGAGGCTAAGGTGCTGACAACATCTCCAAGCGCTCTCGATACTGATCATGCACAGGTTTAAGTATTGGCAACGTATGACGCGATACGGCCTATGCTGTGTCGCGTTTTGCTTGGCTTTAAGTGTATGGGTCAATGCAGCCCTTGCCAGTACTGCCACAACAGCTGAGCAACAAACACGCTGGCAGCAGCTTGAGAAAGCCGGCAGAAACCAAAGCGTGTATTTTTATGCTTGGGGTGGCGATGCACAAATAAATGCCTATATCCAATGGGCAGCCCAGCAACTTAAAGCGCACTACAACATTGACTTAGTCCATGTGAAACTCAGCGACACCAGCGAAGCAGTCAGTCGAGTTTTAGCCGAAAAGTCCGCAAACAATGATAATCAAGGCAGTGTTGATTTAATCTGGATCAATGGTGCCAATTTTGCCACTATGCGTGAGCACGCCTTACTGCGCAAAGACTGGGCCTATCAACTGCCTCATTTTGCCCTCACCGACCCAGACAATAACCCAGCAGTGACCTTTGATTTTGGTATTGCAACGCAAGGGATGGAAGCCCCCTGGGGACAAGCCTCCCTGACGTTTTATTACGACAGCCTTGCCATTGATAGCTCACCCAATAACCAACGCCCCACCACCTTAGCTGAGTTGCTCAGTTGGAGCGCCCACAACCCTGGACGCTTTGGTTACCCTAAACCGCCTGACTTTTTGGGCATGAGCTTTTTTAAAGTATGCTTTAGTGACGCTGCATCAACACAGCGATGAACAGATTAGAGCGCTGCTCAAGCAACCTGTTACGGCACACAATCAAGCAGTCGTACTCAACCCGCTATGGGACTTTTTAAATACACTGCACCCGACCTTGTGGCGCAGCGGGCAGAATTTCATGCACAGTGGCGCACACATGCGCCGTTTAGTCGATGATACTGAACTCAGCTTAGCCTTTACTTTTTCAGCGCCTGAAATACCCGCCGCAGTTGAGCGATTTGATTTGCCCAGCAGTATTCGCAGTTATGCCATGGATGATGGCAGTTTAAGTAACACCCATTTTGTCGCGATTCCTTATAACGCCAGCCACCCACAGAGCGCACAACTGGTGGCCAATTTTTTACTCAGCCCACAGGCACAAGCGCATAAACAAAACGCCCGTATCTGGGGTGACAGAAGTGTCCTGATCCAGTCCACACTCAACGCTAAGCAACAGGCCTTATTTAGATCTCAAGCAGCACACCCCAGCGCCCTGCCACTCAACAGTATAAAGCGCACCTTAAGTGAGCCGCACCCAAGCTGGGTTGAGGCGATTATGCAGGGCTGGCAAACACGTTATGGCGTGACGCAATGAGTGACTTAACTAAGAAAACTGCACCTAGCGCAGCCCCAATAAAGCATTGCAGTACAGATGCATTTAGCACAATTGTAAAATGGAGCCCGAGCGTTTTACTGGCGTTGCTGATCGTGCCGGTATTCGGCGGCTTAGTCAGTGTCTTGTTGCCGGCATTGGGTTGGGCTCCGGCACTTGGCTACGAAACGATTGGCTTGCAGGCTTTTCAGGCGCTTTGGCAAACACCCGGCCTTGGGCAAATGGCCGCTTTAAGTGTGACCACTGGTTTAGTCAGCACCCTACTCGCGTTTGTCATGACTTTAATGATTTTAGCGGCCTTTTTTAATAGCCGTTGGCTTGAGCGCATTCAGCGTTTGCTCAGTCCGATTTTAGTCATTCCGCATGCTGCCGCTGCAATTGCTGTGGGCTTTTTAATTGCACCGTCCGGCATGCTCTCTCGTTTAGTGTCCCCCTGGTTAAGCGGCTGGGAACTGGCGCCCAATGGGCTGTTTCCCCATGATCCGTACGGCATCAGTATTATTTTAGGTTTAACCCTCGAAAGAGCTGCCCTTTTTATTACTGATGGCGCTCGGCGTCTTGGCTCAACCTGAGCTGGGCAAAACGTTACGTCAGCAACACAACGTAGCGCTTAATTTGGGGTACCGCCCCATGACTGCTTTTTTTAAAGTCACACTACCAAGCCTCTATCCGCTGCTACGTTTGCCTGTTTTAGCGGTCTTAGCCTATGCCAGTGCCACTGTGGAAATGTCACTTATTTTAGGGCCCAATACGCCTCCAACCCTCGCCGTAGCCATTATGCAGTGGTTTAGCGATGTTGATTTAAGTCTACGTATAAAAGCCTCCGCTGGTGCGGTGCTGCAATTGACTCTGACCACTGCTTTACTTGCCACTTGGATTGCTGCTGAAAAAGCCATCAAGTATCTGTTGAGTGATGCCATAAGCAATGGTCAGCGCAGCTATGCTGACGTTTTCTGGACCAAAACAACAGCAGTGCTCACCACTGTAATGATTGGTTTTATAGCGCTGGCATTGATTGGCTTGGTGATGTGGTCAGTGGCTGGTTTTTGGCGCTTTCCGGCCTTGTTGCCAGACCAGGTTGTCCTCAGCCATTTTCAAAATGCCGTTGTGCATATGAGTACACCTTTATTAAACACCCTTGCAATTGGCACGGTGACCACAGCACTGGCAATAGCCTTGACCTTACTGTGCTTAGAATCAGAACAGTTAAGCCACAAGCCTATGTCGGGACTGACTCATTTAATTATTTATTTACCTTTATTAGTACCCAGTATTGCTTTTTTATCTGGACTGGTATGGCTGCAGCAGTTGCTGAGCAGTCAATCTATATTGGACTCATGTACTACTGAGCCATTTATTATTTGTTTTACCTTATGTCTTTTTATCACTGGCAAGCAGTTACCGACGCTTAGATCCTCGTTTTGCACAGGTTGCAGCAAGCCTTGGCGCAACACCCTATAAAGTATTTTTACAGATCAAGTTACCGCAACTCTTTGCTCCCATTTTAATTGCGACAGCACTGGGTTTAGCCATTAGCTTTGGCCAATACTTACCAACATTGTCAGTTGGCGGCGGACGCATTAACACAATTACCACCGAGGCCGTTACATTGGCGAATGGTGCCAGTCGGCGAACCAGTGCCGTGTATGCCATTGTGCAAATGGTATTGCCGCTTGCCGGCTTTATATTGGCGTGGTTATTACCTAAGTATTTCTTTAAAAGCGCACACCGAAAGTTTTTAATGCAGTCATCTTTATTGATAAAAGACTACAATTTTTCGTCAAAAAGACTATTACTCTTTTAAACGCAGGGAAGGCGGCGAGACCTACAATTATGGGGCCGCTGGAGCGGAAAATCAAGTTTATTAAATTGGCTACAGGCACTTTAGCGCATAGCTTTCATGCCAGGCGAAGTAGGCTAATGGCCATAATGTCAGCCACTTACCCACACATTTACGCCAACGGCGTTTTGATCAAGATGCCTTACTTTTCTCACACTTAACCGTGGGAAAACATTCTTTTCGATGCCTAAAGGCAAAAAAAACAACGCCGAAAAAAGAACACGCACCGAACAAGGGATGACAGGCCTAGCCAACCGCCACCCCGACAACCTTCTGTGGCAACAAGCGCGCGTGGCTTTACTGCGCGTACTCTTGAGCGAGCCTAAAGCTATTTTACTCGATGAACCCTTTAGCAAGCTCGACACTCAACTGCGCCTTGATATTCGCCAACAAGTTTTTGCGCAAATTCGTCGACATCAACTGCCAGCCTTATGGTGACCCACGATCACAGCGATGCCCAAGCGGCCAACGGCAAAGGGTACACTAAACCCACGGGCTCTCACATGCTCGAAAATTCATCACGCCCATTATCCAACCGCTGCTAACCCCTCGGTGATATTTTTACATAAACGCAACATTAACGCTACAGGTCACATGCGGGGTTATTCATCGGCTTATTAGCCTTGCCGTTACTAGCCTTTGGGTTTTTCTACAGCGCACTGGCTTTATTGTTTTAAACCGTATTTTAGATGGACTCGACGGTGCACTGGCACGCTACGCCAAGCAGAGTTCAAGTGCTGGCGGTTTTTTAGATATCACCCTCGTTTTTTATTTTACGCAGCCATCCACTGGTTATTCTCGCCAACCCTAGCAAAACGCCATTGCCGGCGCATTACTCCTAGCCGCCTTTATTGGTACAGCCAAGTTTTTTAGCGTTTGCGATTGCCGCGGAGAAATCCAGCTAACAAACCTCAATTTAAGACAAAAGCTTTTACTACTTGAAGCCCACCGAGGCACAAACCATTCGCTTTTGTCGCCATCTCCTTTGGCCGCAGCATTTTGCCGTCTTAGCGACGCTATTTTCTATTCCCTCCACATTTTCCTCGATATATGCGGCACCACACCCTAAACAGCAACTTATCATCACAGCACCGTCAAGCCACGGGAATATGAGCCACGCCTGGCGACGCTGTTTTAGTATTTAGCCAAAACTCTGAATGGCAGAACCAGCACTAGACACCGATCAAGCAGCACCCCGTTTCCAACTTTCTTTATGTATTTCATCCGTCCCTAGCAGCCATTGCCAACCGCTGCCTTTAAACCAACAACCGCATTTTATTAACCTCTTTCCCCCGCTATACTCGTATTCACCAGCCGCCGGCCCCCCACCCCCCCCCCCCCCCAAACCCCATTTCAAAATAAAAACATAAATAATTAAAAATCAAAAAAGCACAGGAAAAATTATTAAAAACATATTAAAACCAATCTTTACAATATTAATCCCATACCATTTACACAACGCCTTATTTTAAAAAAGCCACCTCGAGCATGCTCAACCCCCATGCAAACCGCCAGGCCAACACTAGATTATATATGTGGACGGGAAAAAACCAGCACACCAAACGGAACAGACGCCCAGCGCAAATGTAGGAAAACGTATATGCGGACTCACTCCCTATACAGCATAATTATTTTTAAGCTGCCTGGGGGCGTGCTACCCTTTATCTGTTACGCATCAAAGAAGTTTACTGTAGGTTTAACTGACCTTCTTCCCCAGCCCTGCCTGCCACACCAACCAGAGCAGACGCGGCGCGCAACCTATCAGTGTGTATCTGCCACAGCATTGACGCGCAGAGACTCTAAGGACAGCGCCATATCTTCAGCCAGCGCATGTACAGCCGCGCTGTCAACGTCGCGCTGGGCAAAAGCGCGCAAGCCCATCACCTCAGCCTGCAGGCGCCGGCCTAGTCGAACTGGATCAAGCTCGCGACTCCACTCTCCAGCATCCTGCGCAGCAACAAAGCGCGCGATAAAGTACGTTTCCATAGCGGCCAACAACGCTTCGGCCTTGAGCCAAGCGCTTTTCTCTCGCGGCCCTAACTCAAACAGACTTTTACCAGCATACAAGCACGGCTGGGCAGGTTCTGATCACGCAGCCCGCCAAGCCCGCGCATAAGAGCGGCCAGCCCTGCTAACGGCGAATCGTGCGCTTGTAACGTGCGCTCTATTTCAACCAAGCTCAAGTGTGCGTAACGCTCCAGAGATTCCTGAAACAGCGCATCTTTACTGCCAAAAGCGGCATAGATACTGCCTGGCCGCATATCGAGGGTCTTTTCTAGATCTTTCAGCGAGGTGGCGTGAAAGCCTTTCTCCCAGAACAGCTGCAGCGCTCGTTCTAGAGAGTCTTGTCGATTGTGATTGGTCGCGCGAGCCATGGTCAACTCCTATTACCTTGAAGCTGTGATACGACACAGCGGTACACGTTGAGTACTTGCTCAATTTTATATTGAACGACCACTCAAGTACAGCTATAGTCAACTCACTCCACCGCTCTACAAAATATAATCGCAGTGTTGCACTTATAAGCCGTTATTCAGGCCGATATGTTTATAAAAAATCCAGTTTTAGTGGCTGTCAACAACGCTTACTAGGTGGTCAAAAACCGTCTGATCAAGCAGGCAAAAGCAACCGACAGATGCGCTAAGCGCAAGAGGTTAACCATGGCAGATCAGACTTTTCCATCTATTATCGTTTTCGACGTCAATGAGACACTGCTCGATATCACGACACTGGAACCTTTATTTGAGCGTCTTTTCGCTGACCGCAAGGTTCTAAGAGAGTGGTTCACCCAGCTGATTCTCTACTCACAAAGCATGACTTTGTCTGGCCTTTACACGCCTTTCGGTGAGCTTGCGGTAGGCACACTGCGCATGCTGGCCACGCTTCATCAGGTCACCCTTAACGCTAGTGATAGCAACGAACTGAAGGAGCGCATGAGTAACATGCCGGCTCATCCTGACGTCGTTCCTGCCTTGAGCCAATTACAAGATGCTAGGTTCCGCCTAGTCACACTGAGTAACTCACCCAGCAGCGCCTCACCGTCGCCGCTGGGAAAAGCAGGCTTAAGCCACTTTTTCGAGCACAGCTTCAGCGTCGATGCGACAGGCAAGTTCAAACCCGCTGCAGAGACGTATCAGCTGGTCGCGCAAAACTTATCTGTTGCAACCTCAGAGCTGTGCCTCGTTACTTGTCATCTTTGGGACACCATAGGAGCACAAGCCGCAGGCTGTCGCGGTGCATTTCTCACGCGTTCAGGTAACGCCATGTTGCCGGCTTCGAATGTGCCCGTTCCAGACCTTATTGCGTCCACGCTCACTGAACTGGCCAATCAAATTATTCTGCAAAGACACTCCAGTTGACCTCATTTCATCTACGCGCAAAACGGCACTGTTACTCTGAGGCATCAGCCCAATGCAACGCTTGGTAATCAAAGCCGTTATCCAAACCCACCTTAATCACCTGAAAATAAGGTGATATATCAAAGTCACGCGGAGCGAAGAGGCTGTGATGTTTAATGTGCATTACTTCTTTGACACAGCCAGGACAGCGTGGCGAATCATCGGGATGCTGCTCAATAATCGGCAATATGGGATAGCGTACAGATTGAAAAGCCTGCGCTATCAGCGTTGAACAAATCGCGCGTGATGGATCGCCAGAACCTAAAGCAATCATGCGCCGTCGGTAAGCCTTAGGTACCGGCGGCGTAGCAATCAGGTAACGGGCTAGATCCCAGACATTACGCAAATCGTACTGATGACCCAACTGTGCCATAGCGTGATCGATGACGTGCTGGCAATCTTCTGTGGTCAGGCCGACCGGACGGCAAATACGGGTATTGAGCCCATGAAACTCATCGATACCGACCGTGCGCACGCCGGCCCGAGTATCCGACTCAATCAAACAGTGTTGAGGTGGCAGTGCGTAATCATGCTCGATACCGATAAATAAGGCAGCGTGCGACCAAGTCGATTGTGTTAAGTATTTGATCGCCGAACTGACACGGCGGTTGCCTTCAACCAGCAGGACATCGCCCGGTCGTAAGGCGGCCAATAGCTGTTCAGGGCTGTGTACCGATATAAAGCCATGCTGGTGTGTTTTCTTATCAAGAAAACGCGCTAGCAGGCCACCCAAGACTGACAATCCTTTACCCATAAAACCACCCTCCTACAGCTACTATGCAAACGGCAACCCGAGTGCATTGTGCCAACTGGATCACTGCCTACGCTATAGCTGTGATGAATTCGCCGATTGCTTGTTCATGCTACTCAACGCCTCAATTAACAGCATGGGCTGGCCTCTTGACTTTCTGCCTCACGAGCAAAGGGCATGCGTGTACCACAGCCTTCAAATAAGCCGAAATGCTGGCTAAAATCACCGATAAATGTGAAGTGCTCTGCAAAGCGTGAATTTTGCAACATGCGCCAGGTATTACCGCACACCGGGAAAACACGCCCTGTGGCAATGGCATGATGCTTATCCAAAATAAAATGATGCGGGCTATCGGCAATCGTACCTTGGTAAATCACCGCTTGACCGTAGTCTTCACACGCGCTTTCCAGTGCGTCCAGTTTGAATAAACGATAGGTCGCTGAGAAAAACTGCAAATTACCCGTTTGTAGAGCCAGCGTTTCATCGGTAATTTCTAGCGGGCGATCCTCGACCAAGCGCGGGTCAGCAAAACCGCTGACCTTGGCCAAATTTAGAAAGTCATTCCAATACAATGCACCACCAAGACATTCACCGTATAGCACTGAATCTTCACGCACTTTTGCCGGGACGCGGCGATCAGAATACACATCAGAAAAATAAAACTCGCCACCGGGCTTGAGCAAACGATGAATGCCGCTTAATACCGCCGCTTTATCAGGCGACAAGTTCACCACACAGTTGGAGACGATGACATCAAAGGAGCCGGGCTCAAGGTCCAGCTCATCAAGCTTTTCGATATAACCCTTAATAAAACGCACATTAGCAAAGCCGAAGTTTTCCGTATGCCACGCCTGATGCGACTGCGCCACCTCAAGCTGCTCATCGGTCATATCCACACCAACCACTTCGCCGTCAGCACCGACCAGCTGCGCCAGGGCATAAACATCACGTCCAGAGCCACAACCGAGATCCAGCACCCGACAACCTGACAGCTGCAACGGGCAGACTAAACCGCAACCGTAGTAACGCGATAACACCTCTGGATGAATGCGACTGAGCACAGGTTTCAGCCAGCTCGGCAGGCTGCTGATATCACAACACGCAGTGGTTTTTAAATCGGCAGAGCTTTGCAGTTGTTTACCGTAATAGTCTTGTACGACGTTGTGCATAATGTTACTCCAAAAGTATTCAGTCGTGGTGCTTTGCTATCTGTTGTGGCTGCCTGCTGTCCGTAAAATTGCTGAATCTGTTCAATATGCAGCGGTTCTTCAGTATCTCTGCCCTCGCTGCGTCAAGTTTTCTTCGAGGTGCGTTACTCTAGATACTGCTGCTTTAAGTGAGCTGGCAAATACTGCAAATCCTCAGGTTCATCAATGTCATGCAATTCTGCTAGTTCGTGTAGGCGTAAACCTTGAGTAAGGAGTCGTTCTCGTGTCAAACGTGCAACTGCTGCTGTACTCCAAGGCATATCAATAAACACACTGCCTAAATATTGATTCAATCCTAATAAGGCATAACCGCCATCACTGACAGGTATCAGGCATGTGTCGTGGGTTGTAAGCGCCCGCGCGGCCTCAGCAATACGCTCAGCAGTTAAGTCAGGGCAGTCTGCTCCCATCAACAAAACAGCGTCACCATTGGCAATACCCTGTAAGGCCGCTCTGGCAAGACGATCGCCTAGATCACCAGCGCCTTGGTTCGACCACTGCAATTTCTTTGAAAGTTGCATTTCATCCCAAACCGAATGTTGCTTGGAGGGTGTGACACAGAGTTCGACAGTGCCCACATCAGCTGCCAGTGCCTGTTCGACACTGTGTATCAGTAACTGTTTCGCCAGATTCGCAGCGCCCTGCTCACCCAGCGCCGGAATTAACCGTGTCTTGGCCAGCCCAGCTAATGGTGCTTTAGCAAATATAACAATGCGCACAGTTTTGCCAGATAAAGCGATAGCCTTGTTATCGGGCAAGGTGTCGAATCGTGCTTTTTCTGTGCAATTATTCATCGATACTCCTTAGCCAATTGCTCAACGGCAACGCCACGCCAATACTTCCAACGCAGTCGCCACATCAACCATATTGTTGGCCAAACGCCGCGCGTCATCCAGCGCCGCCCGGAAGAAATCACCTTGGTACGCAAGCAGTGTGGCCGCCCTCTCAGTTTGAGGCGTTTGCAAATCTCGATGTCCTCCATCAATGGCTGCTCTGGAAATCCATCAATGGCAATAAATGTAGCCCTATCTATAAAAAACGCCTGATCGCCGGTAGCAATTCCGCTGAGCCTTGAACGAATATTTATAAAAAATGCGATCACCCTCAGCATCCAACTGTCGCCGCTCAGATAAATATCAAATCGACCCCAATGCCTTTGCTGCAATGCCGCAAGAATCTGTCGATCAGCATCCATAGGTAAGCGCGTATCGGCATGCAAAAATATCAAGGCCTTGCCCTGCGCTTGAGCTGCGCCAGCGTTCATCTGCTGGGCTCGACCACAAGTTGAACGCAGCACGCTATAACCTAACGCTTCGGCAGTCTCCGCAGAACTGTCATGGCTGCCACCATCCACCAACAGCACTTCACAGCCTCGTCGTTGCCAATACTGTAAATGCGACAACAATTGTGGCAACTGCTCGATTTCGTTCAGCATCGGAACAATGATCGATAACTCTGGATTGAGTGCGCGCATCTGCTGCATCTCATTATTTATTAAGACGCCAGTCATACGTCATAAACTCTATAGTGGCTTTGCCGGTTTTTAGTTGTTGCGTGACAGCTGGTGACACCCCAAGATCCTCTGCGTGCGCCAGCAAAAAATCTTCAAGTCGGGTAAAGCCTTGCCAACCTTTCTCGAAATCTTCGCGATACCACTTAAAGATCGAGGACACACGAATCGTCGTACCGGCCACCTGATTACGACTGCGATCCTGTAAAAACAAAGCGCTTTGTTCGCTGAGCTGCTGCTCCAGACGTTTGCCATCATAGGCTTCAGCACGTAAGGCTGGACAACCGATACTGGCGCAGTTCACCGCAAAGTGAATGCGCGGGTCATTATAGCGAGCGGAGCCACGGATCAGCCCATGCTCGATATCATCCAACGAGCGCATTTCGCCCAATAATGACACGAACTTTTTCTTCCATGGCGAACTAAACAGCCCACCCAACTCCTTGATTGAATTCAAGTCAGGCCAGGCGGTTAAAATCAGCTCTACCGTTGCCGCATTGTAAGCATTGATCAAAAACGCCAATTGCTCGGGCTTGGGCCACTGATCAAATTGCTGCCTTGATACGCTCGACAGTGCTTGCAGGTACTGTTTGAGTTTTTGCCGTTCCTGCAGCATCGCCTGATAATCAACGGTTGTAGCTTTGCCGCCATCAATCACTTGCACATGGCTTTTCAACAAGCGATCCCAAACCGCATCATCCATGGCGCTCGGTTCAGCTAGCGCTGTCTGCAGCGCAAGCACACTCAACAGCAGCGCCGTAATAATCGTTTTACTTCGCATGAACACCCACTCCTTGAAGCCTGCTATGGCGAATCACTACAGCATTTAAACGTCTGCGTTATAAGGCTCCGCCGCAACTGCTACCCTGCCCAGCAGTGCACCCGAAGCAATGATCTGCTACATGAATGGACGTACCTGCTAAATTATCTCCAAGCACATCGCGCAAATGCTGACGTTTGCCCCCACCCAAAGACAATCCCAATTGCTGATTGAAGTCGCAGTCGTACAGGTAGCCTTGCCAATCCACACTTAATAAAGTGCGACACATCAATTGCTCAAGATTATCTGCTTGGTAGTTGTCTTTAAGAAGCTGCAGATAATCATGAAACTGCCCCTTAGAGATCAAAGTAGAGCCAAAACGCTTAATCGGCATATTGGCCAGCGCATACAGGCTGTTAAATTCAATCTCAAAATGCTCGCGCAACTCGCGTTTAAAGTCGGCTTCTAAGGCTTGCTGATTGGGTGGCAGTGACGGCCCCTGCGGGTTGTAAACTAGATTAAGCTGCAAGTTACTGCCGGATTGGCCGTAACCAAGAGCATTGAGCTTTTGCAGTCCGGCAATGCTTTTATCAAAAACGCCTTTGCCACGCTGTTTATCCACGTTTTCCAACGAGTAACAGGGCATGGATGCGATCACTTCGACTTGCTGCTCAGCTAAAAACTCAGCAAGATCTTCGTGGCCCGGTTCAAATAAAATCGTTAGATTGCAACGATCAATCACATGCACGCCTGCAGCACGCGCCTCAGACACCAAGTAACGAAAATCATCGTGCATTTCCGGTGCGCCGCCGGTCAGATCTAGCGTTTTTATAGCGCAAGATTTGAGCACTGGAAGGATCATTTCCACAGTCGCTCTATCCATCATTTCCTTGCGATGCGGCCCTGCATTGACATGGCAGTGCAGGCAACGCTGATTACATTTATAACCTAGATTAACTTGCAGCGTATCGAGTTTTCTGCGCTGAATAGCTGGAAAATCCGTGTGTTCTAACAAGGGCAATACATCGCGCATCAGATACTCTCCGATAGTTATACAAGATGTGTGACTCTATATAGGTAGTCGTGATGTGGCAGCGATTTCTTACACTAAATGAGAGATTTGTTTTTTATGGCATTTCGCCACAGATCAAACCATGTGAAGAGTGTTGCACTGCGCTAACCCTACCTAGTATTAACAAAGTACAGCATGGGCTGAGATGGTGCCCAGTTTCAATCGTCTAAATGAGTACGAGGGTCATTGCCTCGATCAGGATGGCCCCCTTGTGCATATTAGGCAATTACAAGCGCAACCAGCATAATGGCCATCTACCGTCACACACCAAGCAAAACTATTCACTAAAGCATGAGTGCTTGGCATGCAGTGTATTGTCTCGTTTAAGGAATGCCTTTTGTTACGCCGCTTACCCCGCCCACTACTCACGCTAATAACATTTGCACTGGCCCTGTTATTTGCCTATTCATCGTTTTATACCCCGCCCGAAACCTACTCGCAAGCCAAGGTAATCCTTAAAGAACAGATCTATTTTGATCAAAATAAAAACGGTGCTTTAGGCACTATTTACTGTGGTTGTGATTGGCAATGGGTTGGCACATCCGGTGGCAGAGTCGAACCCAAAGGTTGCGGTTATACAATTCGAGCCATTACCAGTCGCGGTACACGCACAGAAATGGAGCATGTGGTTCCAGCCAGCTGGTTTGGTCAACAACGCCAGTGTTGGCAGAACGGTGGCCGTAAAAACTGTAACAAAACCGACCCTGTGTTCAATGTAATGGAAGCCAACCTGCACAATATTACGATATCAGTCGGCGAGTTAAATGCCGACCGATCAAATTACCGCTTTGCTGAGTTGCCTAACGCACGCAAGCAACACGGCCAATGCAAGAGCAAGGTCGACTTCAGAAAACGTGCTTTTGAACCTAGAGATGAAGCCAAAGGAATGGTAGCGCGCATCAACTTCTATATGCATGACCGCTATAATTTGAAGATGAGTCAGCAGCAACAAAGGTTATTTATTGCTTGGAACAAGCAATTCCCGGTCACCGCTTGGGAGCTTAAACGCGACCAGCGTATTGCCAAGGTCATGGGCCACAGCAATACCTTTGTCACTGGCGAACGCAACTGGACGCTTGGTCATAAAAACTCTAAAGAAGGCCTGCAGGACTCGTTTAGTCCACAACGACTGCTAAATTGGCTGCGCTCCGTTCTCCCTGATGACATGAAAAATTTTAAGAGCTATTTAAAGTAGGCATGTTGATACTTTTATACGCCATCTGGGATGCGGCTTGTTGCACTTGCTTTGTGTAGTGAGCTTTTGCCTCATCAACTATGTCCAAGAACGACTCCCAAGCTCACTTACCCAAATGCTCCAAATTGGTGTGCTGCTGAAAAATAACTCTCACCACTATTCGACCCTTGAAAACTATACAACCTGACCTTATATATAAAAACACAGTAACCCAAAGGAGAGTAATTATGAGCATGTTTCCTGCACGTAGCCGACTATTCGACGAGTTGATGGGTAGTCTGGACGGTTTTTATGTACAACCACTGCATGGCGATCCCCTGCCACAAGGCATCAAGCTGGATATTCAAGAAGCTGGTGATGCTTACAAGGTTCAGGCAGAGTTGCCAGGCGTCAAAAAAGAAGACATCCATGTGGATATTGATGGCGCTATCGTTACCATCAAAGCAGAAATCCACCAGCAAGACAGCTCCGGCGAAGGTAGCCGCAGCCTGCGCAGCGAACGCTACCATGGCAGTGTCTCACGCCGCTTTGAGTTGCCCAGCGAGATCGACCTAGAACAGGCGGAAGCTCACTATGAAGAAGGCTTGCTGCACCTCATATTACCCAAGCGTAAGGCAGTGGAAAACAGTCGCAAGCTGAGCATTAAATAAATCACTTCTTAGCAAAACCGCCCCACATATTTGGGGCGGTTTCATTTGCATGAAATATTATTTTGAACCCGACATAACACCCGGTCCTTCTAAGCGCTTAGAAACTAGAAAAACAAGTCTGTCAGCATCTCTAATAAAAAAGCACTCAGGTGTAATACACAGCTAACCATACCGTTTCAGTGTCTGGAGCAGTCCAAGCTACTTTGTGCAGGGTGTGCGCCGGAATATTCAGATAACTGCCACTGACTAAGCGCACAGTGCTTTGATTTTCAAATTCGATTTCTGCCTCACCTTTTAAAACAATCACCCACTCATGCTCATCTTGGTCATACCACCCAGATTCCGGCGAGACGTGTCCCTTAGAAACAATGCGCTCTATTCTAATATTTTCTCCAGTGACAATATTATCAAACAGTTCATCTCTTACTTCATAGGGGACACACTCAAAAATATTGCTAGCCGTTCCATTCATATTTTTCTCACAGGGTGTATAACAATAAATATTCAGACCCGTTGATCTGCAATCCAGCAACATTGTTTATCATTTTCATAATAAATAATACCGCCGCTTTACTTGGTGCTAAAAATTACAGCCTTTAATTTCTCATAAAACTCATAAATTGCAAACTCACAACTTTAACTTTTAGATTTTTTATACTTTACGACTGAGTCTAAAGTACAAAGCACATAGCCAAATATACTATTTTTTATTTGGTTTAGCTCAACCTGACACGCCAATCGCTGATAATTATAGAGCCCTACGGGATTAGAACAGCACAGCCAATGTAAATATTTTTATTTCTCTTGACCCGTATTTTTTTATACGTTAAAAATCTTTCGCAAACTAAATTATCAAGGAAATATTGTATGAAAAAACTAGCATTAATTTGCATTCTGTTTTGCGTAGGCCATATCAGCGCCTACGCTGCTGATATGTACGTCAAGGTTACCAATAACACGGGTTACGATATTTACCACCTATACGTCAGCGATGTTGGTAGCGATGAGTGGGGAGAGGATGTGCTCGATATTGATGTGCTAGAAACGGGTCAAACGGTAAGAATTAATATTTCAGGTTACTCAAATCCAAAATTTGATGTACAGGCTGAAGATGAGGAAGGCGACACATATACCATTAAAAACATTAATGTTAAAAAATATGACTTAGTTTTCACACTTGATGACGTTGACTAGAATTAAATTTATTTTGCTGTAAGCATAACGACCATAGGTGGTTATGCTTTATAGGCAGTAAAGATAAAATTATATAGCGCACCCTATAAATCAACACTAAATCAAATAAAAACTATAACAATTATCTCTAACAAGTATAGTTAACTAATATCCTTATAATTATGAATAATTAATAAAATATCACCTTTTAACTGTCTAAAAATATATTTAGTATATTTCTCGAACGCGCTGCTAGAGTATTTTAATTGTTTACTTAGTTCTTAAGTAATACTTCTGTAAAGTTACTGCTTGCCTCCATGCTGGCGAATCTGTAATTAGCCTGCTACTGCAGAAGAAATCTCTCAGACTGATGTGCACTCCTCGCCGGCCAAATAACACTCCCACCTCTAATAAAGCAGTCAGAATGATCACGATTCTGACCCTCTGAAAAAACACTACAGTTATGCACTGATAGCAGCCTGCCTCACAAAAACCTTGCTACTCAGCTAAATTATTCATCCGCTTATTCAGGCCAATGTCAGGTAAGCGTCTTATGGTGACTGACACAAACCCAAGAGGAGTCACACCATGAATATCAAACCCACTGTTATTGGTCTTTCATTACTGCTGATCAGCGGTAGCGTCTTAGCTGATGATGATTGCAGTGACCCCGTTGCCCAATGGCAGCCACGGGAGAACCTACGCCAACAGCTGGAAGATCAAGGTTGGACAGTACAACGTATCAAAGTTGATGACGGCTGCTATGAAGTTAAAGGCATGGATGCAGATGGCCATCGTATCAAAGCCGCGTATGCCCCCGCCTCGCTAAATCTGATGGAAATTAAAATCAAAATCAACCGAGAGAACGCCAGTGCTAATGACGACTACCGTCACACAATACAGCGCTACAACAAACCGGCAGGCCAAAAGCAAATGCCACTTAAAGAAGCCGCAAAATCCAAACCCAGAGCAACGATTGAATAATGAGCCAGCTCGCTAAGCACTGCACGAGTGGCGGTTTCTGTCGCTGCTTATTGCTGACACACTTTACGGAGATAACACCATGAAAAAGATTCTATTTGCGCTTGGCCTGGCTACCGCCATTGCTCTGCCAGCTCAAGCACAGGCGCGAGAAGTCACCTTTACTACCCAGCTCAATGATTACGGTGGTGATGGCGCTTATCTGGCCCTCTACCTCACTGATGACGCAGGCAAGTATCAGAAGACCTTGTGGATTTCTGGTGAAAAAAGCAAATATTACAAACACCTACGCGATTGGGCTCGTGGTAGTGGCCTGAAGCCGGTCGAATATGATGGTCTCAGCGGCGCCAGTGTCACCAGTGGTCGCACCCTGAAAGTTAGCCTAGAGCTTGAGGATGCCTTAATCGATTCCGGCTATCAGATTCGCGTTGATAGTGCCGTCGAAGATATGCGTGACAACAGCGCAGATGTGGTCGTGCCATTGACTGCTGCAGGTTCTGGCAAGTCAGTCTCTGGTCGCGGCTATGTCCGCTCTTTTATTTACGAACTTAAGTAATCTACCGGAGTTAAAATTATGTTGCGCAAGCTCCATGGCTTACCCGGACTGGTCGCAGCCGTACTGTTATTCGTGCTAGCGACCTCTGCAGCGGTCTTATCCACAGTGCCAGCACTTGAGCGCTCAGCCGCGACCATCCCTGCTACCGGTGACATCAGTGTTGCCGATCTGGCCGAGCGCATCGTGACAAACTATCCCAACACTGAACAAATCAAGCGCTCATCCGCCGGCCAAATCATTGTTTATCACAACACTAACGGCCAGCCAGCTGCCGTCTTAGTTAATCCTATCAATGGTGAAGCCATTGCTGCTCATCAGCCATCGGCTTGGGTGCGTTGGGTAAAGAACTTGCACCGCTCATTTTTACTTGGCGATGCAGGTCGGATGCTAGCAGGAACTTTAGCTGTTCTGATGGTGCTGATCTGTCTATCCGGAATATTCTTACTGGTTCGCCGCTTGGGCAGCTGGAGTGCGATTTTACGTCCCATTGTGGGCTCTGGCAGCCAACGTATTCATGCCGAGCTCGCCCGTTTTGCTGTAATAGGCTTACTCCTATCGGCACTGACCGGCAGCTATATGTCTGCGCTACGCTTTGAGCTTTTGCCTGAAGCAAGCAGCGCAGAACCCTCTTTTCCAACACAGGTTTCAGGTACTACACCGGTACCGGTAGGCGCATTGATAGCGTTAAAGAACGTCGATCTAAAGCAATTGCGCGAGCTGGTTTTTCCCTATCCAAATGACCCTACAGATGTGTATTCACTCAGCACCACACAAGGTGCTGGATTTGTTGATCAAGCCAGCGGAGAACTCCTACAGTTTCAGCAGCACTCAGCTAACAGCCAATTTCAGCACTGGATAAGCATCCTGCATACAGGTGAAGGCCTATGGTGGCTGGGACTAATTCTAGGGCTGATAGCATTAACAGTGCCCGCGCTATCCATAACAGGCATACACATCTGGTGGCAACGACGCTCATCAGCTATGGGTCCTATAGAGAGCAGTAGCAGTGAAATAGCAGATACCATTATTCTGGTGGGTTCCGAAGGCAATAACACTTGGGGCTTTGCTCAAGATTTGCAGCAACGCCTTAACCAAGCAGGCAAAAAGGTGCACTGTGCAGCCATGAATGACCTCGCACAACACTATCCGCAAGCATCTACACTCTTTGTTTTAACCTCGACCTATGGTGACGGCGATGCCCCTGCCTCTGCCAGCCAATTTATCACCCACCTAGAAAACTTTACAGTCGACAGTTCGCTGCAGTATGCAGTGCTGGGTTTTGGTGATCAGCAGTTCCCAAAATTCTGTCAATATGCTCTGGATGTAGATGGCGCCCTTAATAGCAAAGGCCTGCAACGCATGCATCCGGTTACGCGTATTAATCGCTGCTCGGCGACTCAGTTTCATCACTGGGGCGAAGCTATCGGTACGCATCTGGGGCTTACGCTAAAACTCACCCACAACCCTGCGCCTGCTGCAACGTCGGAGTTCGAACTGATTAAGCGTACAGACTACGGCGTTGCTGTGCATGCACCAACCAGTATCTTGCGCTTTAAGCCAATAAAAAATGCTAGGAGTCTGTGGCAAATCCTGACGTTTAAAAATCGACAATCAACACCAAATTTCGAAGCAGGTGACTTATTTGGTGTCACCCCACCCAACGCTCATAGCGCCCGCTTATATTCGCTGGCCTCATCGTCCTCAGATGGACAACTGGAAATCTGTGTACGCAAACAGACCAATGGTCTGTGCTCAGGTTATTTGCATAACTTACAACCTGGCGATCGAATCTCTGGCTTTATTCAGCGCAATCCCGGTTTTCGACCAGCCGGCGGGGCTCAACCGATTATTCTGGTTGGTGCTGGTGCAGGTATTGGTCCTCTGGCTGGTTTTATCCGCAAAAACACAGCACATAACCCCATGTACTTATACTGGGGCGGCCGTAACCCACAGTCAGACTTTCTCTATGAGCCGCAACTCAATGATTACCTAACTGATCACCGTCTCACTGGGTTAAATACAGCCTTTTCGCGGGCAGCAGAAAAAGCTTATGTACAGGATGCGATTCTCGCCGATGAAAACGCCTTACGCCAACTGATTGAAACAGGCGCACAAGTGCTGGTCTGCGGCGGACGAGAGATGGCCACGTGTGTGAGTTTAGTGTTTGACACGATTCTCAAGCCGTTGCACACCAATGTCGAAAACTTAAAAGCTGAGGGACGCTATTTAGAGGATGTGTATTAAAAATATCTAACCGTGCAAATGTCCCAATAGGATTGCTCAAGATGATTTTAACGAACAGTTACAGCTGCCGTATAGTTTGAGCAATCCTAAAACACGTTGAAGGAGCCGTACCTGTAATACGTCTTAACGCACTCTTAAGCTATCACCTAAATATTCACTCGACGTTCCATGACTAGAAATATAGAGATAACGCACAGCTCGTGTAGCAGCCAGCACGCTCATTTAAGTTCGTTAAGCGCTGTTCCACAACATCCTGCGGAGCCTGTATCGCAACACGCAACAGAACGGAACGCCAAGCCTTTAATCCGATACATAGTGGCAAAGCACACGCACGATCATCGACCTTTTTGCCGTGACAAGGTATGCGTTGCTAAACCCTCACTGTGTAGAATCTGCTCATAGTCACTGCACAGTCTATTGGTGCGCGCCACGATGCATATTTCAGACAAAGAGACGCCTTCAGTTTGTAATTGCTTAGTCTGCCCGGTAATCCACTCAAGCATTTAACACAGCATTACCAAAATCGTCTGGCAGATTCAGTCGCGCTTACTTTAAACGCTCGCCTAACTCCTCTGCTATAGCTGATGCTGATAGACCTGAAAGGCTCATAAAGCTCCTTTATCTGCACTTAAACGCCATTTAAGCGCTTTATGTTCAAAATATAGCACCTTACATAAATCTTTAAAACAATACGGCCCCACGTATAATCGCATGCTGAAAATACGTTATAACAAAAAACGGGTCGAAGCCGTGGCCAGCGAAACTTTAAGCAGGTGATTGCTGTTGGGTGACGTAGCAAAAGAATTAAACTTTGAATGTGTCGATAAAATACCCTGTAAAACAGACCCGAAAATGCTTCGCAGTTGCTCCCCTGTTTTGCACAGTGCTAACCTCAACACATTATTTATCACCCACCCTCGCCTAGACCGATGCACAGAGCTTACGTATGAATCTCACCACTCGTAAAAAAAATGTTAACACCACCCATCAGTCCGACTTATCCAGCCAAGAGCTGTTCAATAAGGCTTGGAAAAGGCTCGCCAATCAGCAAAAGAAAAACGATCGTTTACGCGAACAGATCAAAACCTTCGCCGAGCAGGTGACTGATGCGGTTGAGCAACAGGAGAAAGCCTACACTACAACCCTATATCAAAGTTGCGAGCACCTATTGGTTTTTTATGGTCGCAAGTCTTTAGCTGCATGGCAACGCGAAGTGCTAATGGAGTGGATACTGGACTACATAGACAGCATTACGCACAACCCCTTTGCCAGTGATATAGACCTGAGCCCTCTCTATCAAACGATGGATGCCATTGTGAAGAAAATATACCCGGAGGCGTTTGACCCCTTCCAAGACGACGCAATGCACAGTGACCAACATTTCTTCGATGAAATGGATGATGAGGATGACAGCGCAAACATGTTTGATGATCTATTCTCTGATTTTCAGCACGACTCTGATGAGTTTTTCCGCCAACACGAATCATTCGAGCAACAAAAGAAGGACGACGAACAGGCACTGAATAAACTGATGAAAGGTGGCTCAATCAATAAACTATTCCGCCGAGTAGCACGTGTCCTACACCCGGATCGTGAACAAGATGAAGAGGCACGCTTGGAGAAAAACCGCCTGATGAGTGAGCTTATTGAAGCTCGAGACAATAACGACATCACGACCCTGTTTGCTTTCTATGCTGAGTATATCGGTCAGTCGCCTTTAGAAGAGTTGGGTGGTGATCTGGCTGACGCAACGCAATTACTCAACCGCCAATATGCACAGCTACGTTCGCAGCACGCAGATATTCCGTATGAAGACCCTAAAACAGGCGTCTTGTATCAACGTTTTCATAAAAAAACCATGAAAGCATCATTACATGGTATTAACGCCCACTTAGCAGCCATAGAGCAGGACATGAACAACCTTAAGTTATTCCGCCAAGAGGTAACCAGCTTAAACAAGCTCAAGCCCTATCTGCAGATGCGCTGGGAGCATTTCAATGAAGAGCGCTGGTGATTCAGCGCTTTCCTTTAATGCTCTAAGTCCATGCAAACGCCATTAGTGCAATACTGAAAATACTTAAATATGAGTAAAAAGCCACATTTACAGCCATAAATACTTATATTTTAGCTCTTATGTAAAACAGTGATCAGATTTTAGGGCAGCAAGGCAGCAATCTTAGAGCTGCTCATAAACGGCAGAAAGTGGTATCACACAATGAGTGTTAAAAGCCTAAAACAACGCGCATTGAGCAATGGCTCAGTCGTGCTGAGCAAGTAGGATTAGATGCCGAACTTTATCTTTTTCAAGAGGACAGATAAATAAACCCAACACAGTTTTAAGAAAAAATGGGGCTTTCCTAGCCGTTAGCAAGTCAATCAACGCTAAATATGAGCTGATTGGTCCTTTTAAAGTGCGTTCGAGTTTAAGCAGGTTCAATAGATGGCTCAAGGCCTTAATCATAAAATCTTGTTTTAGCTTGCCATCACCATACCACTACAGGCCAAAATGGGTTCTCAAAAAAACTTTAAGACGCAAATATTTCCCATATTCATCTTCTAAATCAACGCTGCCACAATGCTTACAGCGGTTGGGCACTTCATTTGGGGTAAAGCAGTCGCTGGTTGGACGGCAATGGATGGTCCAGTCGCAAATCCGGCAACGCAAATTAAAGGGACGCGAGCGAGCAGGCATAGAACACTCCTTAATGAAATTGGCGTGCTGTAGTTGTAATGCAGTGCTGCGACAGAGTGTGTCGCATTGAATCAATGCACTCTAAAATCATCTCCTCTGAGCAACTGTAGAGATTGCCCCATATTGATTTTTGAATGCGTGTTCGACATTCTAGCGCTACGACCTATCACTGGTCTTTCACCACTTACCGCTCTCAAAAGAATGAATCCAGCCCGACTTACCGACACCAAGTAGGCTGGCGTTATGCTGTAAACAGACAGTCTTATACCCGTCTGTTAATACGCTGCATTTATATTTAAAACCAGCGGCATAAATTACCCTCTAAAAAGAAGGTGTTGCAGGCAACTGGCGCTTATGTGCGCTCGCGTCATAAGCACGAACAATGCGTTCAAAAACCTCTGGGCTCACTGCTTCGCAATGCAAGAAGGCATCAATTTGCGCATAACTGACACCATAAGAAACTTCATCGGCCTTACCAGGATCAAGCTCCTCTAAATCGGCACTTGGCGTTTTATACACTAGCGCTGCAGGCGCGCCCAAATGGCATGCCATCGCGCGGACTTGCCCTTTAACCAAACCCGTCAAAGGGGCAAGGTCGCATGCGCCATCACCAAACTTAGTAAAGAACCCCATCACCGCTTCAGCCGCATGATCAGTGCCTAACACCAGAGCGTTTTCAGCGTTGGCAATGGCAAACTGCGCCAACATACGCATGCGCGCTTTAATATTACCGCGGACTAAGTCGGCACGCTCAATGCTGAGGCTTTCAAGCTGAGTCAGGGCTTGCCACAGCCCTTGAACGCCGGCAGCGATATTCACAGTGCGCTGCTCATCTGCGCCAATAAAACTGAGCGCCATTTGTGCATCAGCTTCATCGTGCTGGACTTGGTACGGCAGGCGCACGGCAATAAAGCGATAGCTGTGATCGCCTGTCTGCACGCGTAGCCCCTCAACCGCCAGTTGCGCTAAACGCCCCGCCAAGCTGGAGTCCACTCCGCCGCTGATACCCAATACCAAGGTTTTTAAACCACTCGCTTGTAAGGTGCTTTGGATAAAGGTAATGCGCCGCGCGACCTCCAAAGACAGCGCTTGATCATTGCAGAAAGGCGGGGTGACATTAAGTTTTCGAGCGATCTCGGTCTGACGGTTTTGCATACCAGTTTCTCGATTTGGATAAGGCAAGAGCCACAAATTACTTACAGACAAAGGCTTATGTCAAGTACAAATCCTCACGCACTTTTTTAGCGCCCCACGCACCGATAACGCCCCAATTTCAATCATAAAAACTTATAAAAAAACTATAAAAAACATCTAAGCGATTGAAATATATTGAGTTTTACAAACTGGCACACGCATTGCAAAAGCTCTATTAGCGTTCTAAAGGGCACTTCAGGTTTTACTAACGTGGCGCGTTATCTAAAAAGACTTTTCAGGCAAGTCAAGATCGCGTTAAGGCCCAGCCTCCCATCATTCTTTCAACAAGGAATACACCATGAAACTCATTTCAGCCATCATCAAACACTTCAAGCTCGACGATGTGCGCGACGCCATTTCTGATATTGGCGTAAAAGGCATCACCGTTACCGAAGTTAAAGGGTTTGGCCGGCAAAAGGGCCATACCGAACTGTACCGCGGCGCCGAGTATGTGGTGGATTTTCTACCCAAACTCAAGCTCGAAGTGGCCGTCAGCGACGGCAATCTTCAACAAGCAATCGACACCATCATTAAGGCGGCGCATACCGGGTCCATTGGTGACGGTAAAATTTTCGTGACCGATTTAGAACAGGTTGTGCGTATTCGCACCGGTGAAACCGGCGCAGAAGCACTCTAATTCAACAACTGAATGTATCGAAGGAGATCATGATGGAAAACAATCTGTTTGCTTTGCAATACGCACTCGACACCTTTTATTTCTTAATCGCCGGCGCCTTGGTGATGTTGATGGCAGCAGGCTTTGCCATGCTTGAATCAGGCTTAGTGCGCGCTAAAAACACCACAGAAATTCTAACTAAAAACATTGTGTTGTATGCCCTCGCTTGTACTTTGTACTTAGCTGTCGGTTATCAACTCATGTATGGCGGTGGCTACTTTCTTTCAGGTATTACCACGCTGGATCCTGAAGCGCTGCTGACGCAATTTTCAGTACGTGAGGAAGGCTTTAATGGCGCGGCGATCTACTCGCCAGCCGCTGACTTTTTCTTCCAAGCGGTGTTTGTTGCCACCTGTATGTCGATCGTGTCAGGTGCCATCGCCGAACGTATGAAACTGTGGGTGTTTTTGCTCTTTGCTGTGGTTATGACAGGGCTTATTTACCCCATCAGCGGCAGTTGGGGCTGGGGTGGTCAAGCGGTGTTTGGCCTTTACTCGCTCTCTGAAGACTTTGGTTTTAAAGACTTTGCCGGCTCAGGTTTGGTGCATTTTGTCGGTGCCAGTGCGGCCCTTGCTGGGGTAATGCTCCTTGGCCCTCGTCGGGGCAAGTATGGCGAGCACGGTGAGGCACGGGCCATTCCTGGCGCCAACTTACCCTTAGCGACGCTGGGTACCTTTCTTTTGTGGTTTGGCTGGTTCGGTTTTAACGGAGGTTCGGTACTGAAACTGGGCGACATCACTAGCGCGCACTCAGTAGCCGTGGTGTTTCTCAACACCAACGCTGCAGCCGCAGGTGGCTTACTGGGAGCGATGTTGATCAGTTATCTGAAGTTTCGCAAAGCTGACCTCACCATGATTTTAAACGGTGCATTAGCCGGTTTAGTTGCCATTACTGCCAGCCCCGATACTCCGACGCCAGCACTGGCAGTATTGATTGGCTTGGCAGGCGGTGCGCTGGTGGTGTTTTCCATCTTATTAATGGACAAGTTTAAACTGGATGATCCTGTCGGTGCTATTTCCGTGCACGGTGTAGCCGGTTTACTGGGCCTTTTAGTGGTGCCATTAAGTGCTCCCGGCACCACCTTCCTTGGCCAATTGGTTGGTGCTGCCACCCTATTTGCCTGGGCTTTTGTTGCCTCATTAATAGTCTGGTGGCTACTGAAGAGATTCTTTGGTCTGCGCATCAGCGCTCAGGACGAGTATCAAGGCGCTGACATTAGCGAATGCGGTATGGAAGCCTACCCTGAGTTTACCAATCGCTCCTAACCAACAGCGTACCCCGTCATGGCTTTCCGGCCATGACGGCCCCTCTCCGAACTTATCACCAGAGTTCCTCAACATGTATATCCACGTTTTTCAATACATGGCCTTTGCCGAGCAGGACTCTATCGCTCAGCACCTTAACGAAACACAGCACCAGATCAGCTCTAGCAACTATTCTGCTAAGCCTTGCCAACCTTCCCTAAAGTACATCAACGCACTGATTATTATGGTGGGCCCAATGAGTATGCATGATCGAGCCGAATATCCTTGGTGGCCTGATGAGAAAGATTTTGTGTGCCATTTGATGGCCACCGGCAAGCCCATGCTTGCTATTTGTCTAGGCGCGCAGTTCATCGTTAGCGCCTTTGGTGCAGAGGTGCACGTCAACCGATACGCGCCTGAACGGGTAAAAGGACGACCCAGAGCGCCGCTGAGATACAGGCCGCAACACCTGAGCGTTATGTGGTGATAAATCAATTGATGGGTGACATATTGGACTGCTTGGCTAACCCCTGAATAATGGCTGACATGGTTAAAGGGGTGGCCAAGCAGTGTTTTAATTAGACGACCACGCCTTAGGCGCAAAGCGCAGAGTTGCAAAGTAATCTACCAGCGTTTCCGCACGGCGAATACGTTCAACGCTGCCATCAGTTTTTAACAACAGTTCTTGTGGGCGCAGCTTGCCATTGTAGTTAAAGCCCATCGCATGGCCGTGTGCGCCAGTGTCGTGAATAATCAGTAAGTCACCGTCCACGATCGGCGGTAAGGCACGCTGTATCGCAAACTTATCGTTGTTTTCACACAATGAGCCCACCACATCAACCACCTGATCTGCGGGACCAGAAGCTTTATCCAACACATCAATATGATGATAAGCGTTGTACATGCCAGGACGCATTAATGCAGACATGCAGGCATCAACACCGATATACGTACGGTAGATTTCTTTACGATTCATCGCTTGGGTGACCAACACCCCATGCGGGCCAGTAATATAACGGCCACTTTCCATATACACCTTGGGCTGATAGCCATGCTCAGCCGCAAAGGCCTGCAATAGCAGATGGGTTTCACGACCTAACTGTTCGACATCAAAAACCTTTTCGTCAGGGCGATACGGAATGCCCAAGCCACCACCGATATTGATAAAATCAAACTCAATATTCAGTGCTGCGCCAACTTCAGCCACCAGTTCTAGCAACATTTGCGTGGTTTGCACCATATAGTCTGCATTGCGTTCATTGGAGGCGAGCATGGTGTGTAAACCAAAGCGCTTTGCACCGCGCGCTTGAGCTTTCTCAAACGCCGTAAAAACTTGCTCGTAAGTCAGGCCGTACTTGGCTTCTTCTGGGACACCAATAATACTATTACCGCTACGCGCTGGACCGGGGTTATAGCGAAAGCATACTTGTTCAGGCATCTGCGGCATTTTATCAATCAGGCCAATGTCATCCAAATTTAAAATGCAGCCGCCATCTTGCTCAGCGGCGATAAATTCTTCAGGTGAGGTGTTGTTGGAGGTGAACATAATGTCCTCTGCGCGCGCACCCGCTTGGCGTGCCAACTGCAGCTCAGCAATGGAACTGCAATCAAAACCAAAACCCAGCTCAGCCATAATACGCAAGATGCTCGGGTTAGGCAGTGCTTTAACTGCGTAATATTCGCGAAACCCTGCAACCTTGGCGAAGGCCTGTTGCAATTGACGGCCGGTGTCGCGTATCCCCTGCTCATCATATATATGAAAAGGAGTTCCGAAATGCTCAGCAATACTCCGTAGGTTTGGGTATAAACGTTGGCTAAAATCTTTAGAAATAGGCATAAGCGATACCAATCAAAGGGGTGTATGTTGTAATGCGGCTTCGATGCGCTGCATGGCCTGCTGCACACGCTCGAAGTTATTAAAGGCGCTGATGCGGACATGCTGTTCACCGCAACGACCAAAACCTGAGCCTGGCGTACAGATCACACCGGCTTCATTGAGCAGGAAATCAAAGAATGTCCATGCATCTTGATCAACCTGAACCCAAATATACGGCGAGTTATCACCACCGCTGCATTGAAAGCCCATGCGCTGGAAGGCGGCTCGAATATATGCGGCGTTTTTTAGGTAATAGGCAATCAACTCACCCACTTGTGCTTGTCCAGCAGGGCTGTAAACCGCCTCGGCGGCACGCTGTACGGGGTATGAAACACCGTTAAATTTAGTGGTATGGCGGCGCATCCATAAGTCGCGCACCGCTACCTCTTCGCCTGCAGCGGTGTAGGCTGTGCAGGCCTTAGGCACGACCGTATAGGCACAGCGCACACCGGTAAAACCTGCGGTTTTGGAGAAGCTTCTAAATTCAATCGCGACTTTTTCAGCACCCTCAATCTCATAGATTGAGTGGGGTATATCGTCATCTTGAATAAAAGCTTCATAGGCTGCATCGAACAAAATCAGCGCTTGGTTATTAATCGCATACTCCACCCAAACTTTAAGCTGTTCGCGATTGATACTGGCACCAGTGGGGTTATTGGGGAAACACAGATAAATTAAATCCACCGGCTCATTGGGTAGCGCTGGCAGATAGCCGTTATCGGCACGGCACTCAAGGTACACCAGTCCCGGATAACGGCCATCTTGGCTTATCCCTGTGCGCCCGGCCATAACATTGGTATCGACATACACCGGATAGACAGGATCAGGAACGGCCACACGCAAATCTTGGGCAAACAGCTCTTGGATATTGCCGGTATCACATTTGGCACCATCACTAACAAAAATCTCATCAGCGTCGATCTTGGCACCGCGTGCTTGAAAGTCGTGTTGGGCGATAGCATCCCGTAAAAAGTCATAACCTTGTTCTGGGCCATAACCACGAAATGTTTCGCCTGTGGCCAGCTCATCAACAGCCTTATGCATGGCCTGCACGCAGGCGTCTGGCAAGGGCTGAGTGACATCACCAATGCCTAAGCGAATCAATTCACGCTCTGGATTGTGCTGCGAAAACGCCTGTATGCGCTGATTTATTTCAGTAAACAGATAACTGCTTTGCAGTTTCTGGAAATGCTCATTGATTCGAATCATAACGGTCTTACCCAAATAAAATTAACGCGGCAATGTGCTTGCGCCCATTAAGAATTCATCCACTGCTCGCGCCGCTTGGCGACCTTCACGTATAGCCCAAACCACCAGCGATTGGCCGCGACGCATGTCACCAGCACTGAACACCTTAGACACGTTGGTGGCATACCCACCTTGAGCATCGACACTGGCTTTAGCGTTGCCACGATTATCCAGCTCCACGCCAAAACCTTGCAAAACACTGGCCACCGGGCTGACAAAGCCCATGGCTAACAACACCATGTCGGCTGGCCAGAATTGCTCACTGTCAGGCACTTCTTCAAATTTGCCCTGTTTCATCTCCACCCGAACTGTTTTCAGGCCGATCAGTTTGCCGTTTTCTCCGACAAACTCTTTACTGGCAATGGCAAACTCGCGCTCACAGCCTTCTTCATGGCTGGATGAAGTGCGCAGTTTGTACGGCCAGTAAGGCCAGGTTAAAGGCTTGTCTTCTTCTTGCGGTGGGCGCGGCATCAGTTCAAATTGCACCACACTGGCGGCGCCTTGACGGTTAGAGGTACCGACACAATCCGAGCCGGTATCACCGCCACCAATCACAATCACATGTTTGTTCTCAGCACGCAGTTGTGCGGGCATCGCCACGCCAGCATTGACGCGGTTTTGCTGGGGCAGAAACTCCATGGCAAAGTGCACGCCATCCAATTCACGACCCGGCACAGGTAAATCACGTGATTGCTCAGCGCCACCAGTCAGCAATACCGCATCAAAGTCCTCTTGTAGGCTTTGCGGGGTCACGGTGTGCGTAGCCCAATTGGTCACCTTAGTATCCGCTGGCAGTTCGCCGACCAAGGTGTTAGTACGAATTTCAACACCTTCAGCACGCAGTTGCTCAACGCGGCGATCAATGTGCAGTTTATCCAGTTTAAAATCAGGAATACCAAAGCGTAGCAAGCCGCCCACTTGATCATTTTTTTCAAATAAGGTCACGCTATGGCCGGCACGTGCCAATTGCTGTGAAGCAGCCAGACCCGAGGGGCCTGAGCCCACCACTGCCACTTTTTTACCAGTTTTATGCTGGGCAATTTGCGGCTTAACCCAGCCTTCGGCAAAGGCACGGTCAATAATGGCATGCTCAATCGACTTGATACCAACCGGCTGTGAGTTGATATTTAAGGTGCAGGCCGCTTCACAAGGCGCGGGACAAATACGCCCAGTAAACTCGGGGAAGTTATTGGTGGACTGCAACACCTCATTGGCTTGACGCCAATCGTCGCGATACACCAACTCATTAAAGTCGGGAATAATATTATTCACCGGGCAGGCGTTGTGACAAAACGGTGTACCACAATCCATGCAGCGTGCACTTTGTTGCTTGGCTTGTTTGGGCGTGAGGCCATGCACAAACTCGTTGTAATCTTTAAGTCGTAATTCAACCGCTTCGTACTCTTCTTCGATGCGCTCGTATTCAAGAAATCCAGTAATTTTTGTCATGATAATACGTCCTCTTAAAGGGCTTGGGCGATGGCAGGTGTCGCAGTTCGCGTGGCGTTGTTGAGCTGTTCAAGAGCATGGCGATACTCATGCGGGAAAACTTTAATAAAGCGCATTTTCGCGTTCACCCAATCCGCCAGTAAGGCTTCAGCTCTCGGCGAGCCGGTCAGGTGCAAGTGCTCTTCCAGTAACGCTTTTAGCAGCTTTTCATCGGCCATATCTGCATGCAATGGAATGCCTTCAGCCATTTGCAGCGTTGCACAGAGCACCGGCTCTAACGCCACTTGTGCGGTATTGCAGCGTTGGGCAAATTGACCATCTTCGTCGTACACATAGGCCACGCCGCCGGACATACCCGCAGCAAAATTGCGTCCGGTTTGACCTAACACCACAACGGTACCGCCGGTCATATATTCGCAGCCGTGATCACCCAAACCTTCGACTACTGCACTGGCACCTGAAAGGCGCACGGCAAAACGTTCGCCGGCGACACCATTAAAGAATGCGCTGCCGGAGGTTGCGCCATACAGCACGGTATTGCCGACGATAATATTGTCGGTTGCTAGCCCTTTAAAAGCATGGCTTGGACGCACAATTAAGCGCCCGCCAGATAGGCCTTTACCGGTGTAGTCATTGGCTTCACCCTTCAGATCAAAGGTAATACCCTTGGCAAGAAACGCTGCAAAACTTTGACCGCCAGTACCTGTGCACGCCACATGGATACTGTTATCGGCCAAACCTTCGGGGTAGCGCTTAATCAAAGCACCAGAGAGCATGGCTCCGACGGTACGATGAATATTTCTGACCTCAGTCTCAATACGCACAGGCGTGCCTTGGGTTAAGGTCTCAGATGCTTGGCTGATCAAGATCTGGTCGAGCGCTTGCTCCAAGCCATGTTCTTGTTGGCTGCTGTGTAAACGTGGAACCTCGGCCGGTGCCGTTGACAAAGCCAAGACGCGACTAAAGTCGAGTCCTTTGGCTTTCCAATGCTCAACACCTTTACGCATATCCAGTAAATCGGCACGGCCAATCAGATCGTCAAACTGGCGCACGCCTAATTGCGCCATAATCTGCCGGACTTCTTCAGCAATAAAGAAGAAGAAATTCACTACATCTTCAGGTTTACCGGAAAATTTCTTGCGCAATTCCGGATCTTGGGTAGCAATACCCACCGGGCAAGTATTGAGGTGACACTTGCGCATCATAATGCAGCCCGAAGCCACCAAAGGTGCAGTGGCAAAACCGAATTCATCGGCACCGAGCAAAGCACCAATCACCACATCGCGGCCAGTTTTCATTTGCCCATCAGCCTGGATACGCACCCGTCCACGCAAACGATTGAGTACTAAGGTTTGCTGGGTTTCAGCCAAGCCGAGCTCCCACGGCGTTCCGGCATGTTTAATCGAACCCCAAGCAGCGGCACCGGTACCACCATCGTGACCAGCAATCACAATGTGATCAGCTTTCGCTTTGGCTACACCGGCAGCAATGGTGCCCACGCCCACTTCAGAGACCAACTTGACCGACACATCGGCACTTGGATTGACGTTTTTCAGGTCGTGAATCAGTTGGGCCAAGTCTTCAATCGAGTAAATATCATGGTGCGGCGGTGGCGAGATCAGTCCCACACCCGGCACCGAATGGCGCAGCTTGCCAATATAGGTTGATACTTTGTTACCGGGTAACTGGCCACCCTCACCCGGTTTTGCGCCTTGTGCCATTTTAATCTGGATTTGATCCGCCGAGGTCAGATACTCAGTGGTCACACCAAAACGACCGGATGCCACTTGTTTAATTTTCGAGCGCAGGCTATCGCCTTCACGCAAAATATAATCCACCTCAACCGTATCTTTACCCATGACGTCAGTCAGCCGCGTGCCTTCAACAATAGTTTGACCTTGTAGCTCCTGACGGTAGCGTGCGTGATCTTCACCGCCTTCACCGGTATTGCTTTTCCCACCCAAACGATTCATGGCAATCGCTAGGTTCATATGGGCTTCGCTTGAGATCGAACCCAAGGACATGGCGCCCGTGGCAAAGCGTTTAACGATGTCTCTAGCCGGCTCAACCTCTTCAATAGCAATGCTGCACTGCGGGTCAATGTGAAACTCAAATAAACCTCGCAATGTGGTATGACGCTTAGACTGGTCATTGATAATGGCCGCGTATTCAGCAAAGGTTTCATAACGATTACTGCGCGTGCTGTGTTGCAGCTTGGCAATTGCATCAGGTGTCCAGGCATGCTCTTCACCACCCGAACGCCAAGCATACTCACCAGCAACGTCCAATTTCTGGTTGGCTAATGCTGCAGGGTTAAACGCATGCTGATGATTGCGAATCGCTTCTTCGGCAATGTCAAAGATATCCAGACCACCAATTTTTGAAGAGGTACCAGTAAAGTACTTATCCACCAGTTTTTCACTTAAACCAATCACTTCAAAAATTTGCGCACCGCAGTACGACATATAGGTACTAATACCCATCTTCGACATAATTTTGGTTAAGCCCTTACCGATGGCTTTAATAAAATGACTAGAAGCCTGCTCTGCTGTGACGCCCAGTTCAGGAGCAATATCCGCCAATGTTTCTAAGGCAAGATAAGGATGAATGGCTTCGGCACCGAAACCCGCCAATACGGCAAAGTGATGCACCTCACGGGCACTGCCGGTTTCAACCACCAAGCCCACCGAAGTACGTAAGCCGGCGCGCACCAGATGCTGATGGATCGCCGACAATGCCAATAACACAGGAATCGCCACCTGTTCGCGGCTCATATGGCGATCGGTAATAATGAGAATATTACTCCCAGCATAAACGGCCTCTTCAGCCTCCGAGCACAGGTAGGCAATGCGCGCTTCAATACCGCTCTTGCCCCAACCACAGGGATAAGTAATATCAATTTCAGTGGTGCGAAATTTACCGCCGGTGCTCTGCTCGATATCTCTTAGGCGCGCCATATTGGCCACATCTAAAATGGGTTGAGCGATTTCTAAACGCAGCGGAGGGTTACTGGCATTAATATCCAGCAAATTAGGACGCGGGCCAATAAAAGACACCAGCGACATCACCACAGCTTCACGAATGGGGTCGATTGGCGGATTGGTCACTTGTGCAAAGAGCTGACGGAAATAGTGATACAAAGGTTTATTGCGGGCTGATAGCACGGCTAAAGGAGCATCATTGCCCATTGAGCCAATACCCTCTTCACCTTTACTGGCCATCGGTGCCAGTTGATACTTAATATCCTCTTGGCTGTAAGCAAAAGCTTGCTGGCGCAGCAGCAACGGCTCAGTAAAGGTCAAGGGCTGCGCATCTGTGCTTAATTGGTCTAAGCACAGACGCACATTATCAATCCATTGGCGATAGGGTTTTGCCGAAGCATAGCGCTGCTTAAGCTCTTCATCTTCAATGATGCGACCTTGCTCTAGGTCGATCATAAACATTTTACCGGGCTGTAAACGCCACTTACGCACAATTTTATGATCGGGAATGGGTAGCACACCGGTTTCTGAGGCGAGCACCACTAAATCATCATCGGTCACCACAAAACGTGCAGGACGTAGCCCGTTACGATCGAGCGTGGCACCCACTTGACGGCCGTCGGTAAAAATCATCGCCGCAGGACCATCCCACGGCTCCAGCATCGCGCCATGGTATTCATAAAAAGCACGACGCTGCTCATCCATCTGGCTGTGTTGCTCCCATGCCTCGGGAATCATCATCATCGCCGCTTGCGCCAACGGATAACCGGCCATGACCAGCAGCTCTAAGGTGTTATCAAAAGTAGCAGTATCGGATTGGCCATCCATGCTGATCGGATAGAGTTTTTGTAGATCATCGCCTAATACTGGTGATGACATCACGCCTTCGCGCGCGCGCATCCAATTAAAGTTGCCTTTAACCGTATTGATCTCCCCATTGTGCGCCACCATACGGTACGGATGCGCCAATGGCCAAGATGGAAAGGTATTGGTCGAAAAGCGTTGATGCACTAAAGCTAAAGCCGAAACCAGCTGACTGTTTTGTAAATCAAGATAGTATTGACCCACTTGATTGGCCAGTAATAAGCCCTTATAAATCACCGTACGACACGACATACTGGGCACATAGTATTCAAAACTATGGGTAAGGCGTAACTGAGTAATCTTGCTCGAAGCAATTTTACGAATCAAATACAGCTTACGTTCTAACGCATCTGACACCAAAATATCAGTGCCACGGCCAATAAAAACTTGGCGAATCACAGGCTCACTGGCACGCACATCAGCGGACATCAGCAACTCATGATTGACCGGCACATCGCGCCAGCCTAATAACACCTGTTTCTCTGCGACAATCGCTCGCTCCAATTCCCGCTCACAGGCTTGGCGTGAAGCCGCTTCTTTGGGTAAAAAAACCATACCCACCCCGTAGTCGCCCGCCGGTGGTAGTTTTACACCTTGCTTGGCCATTTCTGCGCGGTAAAACGCATCAGGAATTTGAATCAGTAAGCCCGCACCATCACCCATCAAAGGATCGGCACCGACCGCACCACGGTGATCAATGTTTTCCAGTATTTGTAGACCTTGCTGCACAATAGCGTGGGATTTAACACCCTTAATATGCGCAACAAAACCAACACCACAAGCATCATGCTCTGCATTGGCATACAGGCCAGTCTCCACAGCAGCTTGAATTTCTTGCGCGCTGGCAACCTTCATGTGATCTGCAGCCTGCGTCTCAATAATCGACTGAGTCATAGATGCACTCCTTACCTAAATAAAAATAAATGACTGTGAAGCACGTTAACTGCCTCAATTGATTTTTATTTTGCAAGGATCAAGCCAACCTGTAGAAATGCACAGGAATGCGCCTTACAGGTGCTTTAGACAGCTTCTCAAGGCTTTTAAACGGTATTTTTGCACCAAAACTGTGCAGGTGTGCGCTAAAGCCGTGCGCGCCAAAGGTGTTTGGCCGCCACATGTGGCCTATAGCGGTTGAGACGATCAAAACCGTGCACACTAAAGACATGATAGACATTGACACGGCATATATTGCCTAGGGCATTAGAGCTGGGCAAAACTATGCGCTAAGAGGTTAGTCTTCGCTCGTCTCATCCATGGCAGTAGTATCCATGTCTAATTCTTTAATCTTACGCGTTAGGGTATTGCGCCCCCAGCCTAGCAACTGCGCCGCATCACGCCGCCGTCCTCCGGCATGCGCTAACGCTGCCTCGATCATTACGCGCTCAAACATCGGCAGCGCGCGATCAAGCAAGCCCGTACTGCCCTGCTGCAGTGCGTGTTCAGCCCAGCGCTTTAGTGCGGCGTCCCAGTTTTGGGACTGATCAATTGGGGCTTTACTGTGCAACAGTTCATAAGGAAGATCGCTGACCATCACTTCACGACTAGACGCCATCACCGTCAACCAACGGCAGGTATTTTCAAGTTGACGCACATTACCCGGCCAATCTTGCTGGCTGAGATACGCTTGTGTTTCAGGTAATAAAACTCGCCGCTCAGTGGCTAATTCATCGGCAGCGTGCTGCAGAAAATGTGCTGCTAATGTCGGAATATCTTCGCGCCGCTCACTGAGTCTGGGCAGATGAATGCGGATGACATTCAAGCGGTGATAAAGGTCTTCACGAAACAGGCCTTCAGCAACCAAATCCTCAAGATCACGGTGCGTGGCGGCAATAATGCGCACATCAACCCGAATAGGTGTGTGGCCGCCAACACGGTAAAAGGTCCCATCGGCCAAAACACGCAACAACCGAGTTTGCGTATCCAATGGCATATCGCCAATTTCATCAAGAAACAGTGTGCCTTGATGCGCTTGCTCAAAACGCCCATGACGGGCACTGGCGGCACCGGTAAAAGCACCTTTCTCATGACCAAACAACTCAGACTCGATTAAATCCTTGGGTATGGCAGCCATATTTAGCGCGATAAAAGACTGTTGCGCACGCGGGCTGTGACGGTGCAAGGCATTGGCCACCAGCTCTTTACCTGTACCCGACTCACCATGAATCAGTACAGTCATGTGTGAGTGTGACAAGCGCCCGATAATACGAAACACCTCCTGCATCGCTGGGGCTTCACCAATAATAGCGCTGACTGAAATAGGGCAGTCCGTGCTTGCAGTGGTTTGTTGAGAGTGCGCTAAAGCACGCTGTACTAAGGCGACAGCATCATCTAAGTCAAACGGCTTGGGCAAATATTCAAATGCACCGCTTTGATAGGACTTGACCGCACTGTCTAAATCAGAATGTGCCGTCATCACGATCACTGGCAGATGGGCATAACGCTTGTGCACCAAGGCTAAAAAAGCCAAACCATCCATACCTTGCATGCGAATGTCGGTGATGATGACATTGGGCTGTGTATCGGACAGTTGCGCCAGCGCCTCCTCGCCGCTGCTAAAGACGCTCGTGCTAAAGTCTGCTTGGTTTAAGGCTTTTTCCAGCACCCAGCGCATCGATTTATCGTCATCGACAATCCACACCTGCTCAGTCATGTTCAAACACTCCGTGTTAGACCTCAAAATGAGGTTCAAAGGGAATTAAAATACGAAACACTGTATGCCCTGGCGCGCTGTCACACTCAATCAGGCCATCGTGCTCTTGCATAATGGCCTGAGCAATTGGCAATCCTAGCCCTGTACCTTGTGCGCGACCCGTTACCATTGGATAAAACAGCGTTTCCAGTAATTGACTATCAATACCAGGGCCGTTGTCCTCGACCTCGACCAAACACACCAAACGATGGAGATGTGCACCAATCGTAATCTGTCGCAACGCACGCGAGCGTAAGATAATTTCAGCGGGACGTTGGCTGGGATTTTCCAGTAACGCTTGCGCTGCGTTACGCACAATATTGAGTACCACTTGAATCAATCGGTCTAAATCGGCGTGCAGCTCGGGCAGACTTGGATCGTAATCACAGACCAGCGTGATAGCCTCGCCCACTTCTGCTTGCAAGATCAGGCGTACACGCTCTAATACTTGATGAATATTAATGCGGGAAAAATCCAAACGTTGACGTGGCCCCAGCATACGGTCGACAACATGGCTTAAGCGGTCGGTCTCATTAATAATGACATCGGTATAGTCTTTTAACTCTGGCGTAGGCAGTTCACGCGCCAGCAACTGTGCCGCGCCACGAATACCGCCCAGAGGGTTTTTAACCTCATGCGCCACCCCTCGCACTAAAGCCCGGGTCACTTGATGAGCGGTAAATAGACTGTCTTCGCGACTTAGACGCAACACGCGGTCTTGTGGCAATAATTCAACAAGCAGTTGCTTGCCTTGAGATTCAGACACACTGAACGGCGTGGCCGTATAATCCATGGTAATGACCTGAGCAGTACTCGGAATATGCAAGCGTGCTTCACGGCGCGTATACGGGCGTTGGTCTAACAAGGCATTGCGCAAAGCATCTAAACAGTCATCATCTTCCCAGAAAAACTGTGTAATAGAACGCTCAAGCAAGTGCGCATGACTGGTCGCAAACAACTGTTCCGCCGCCGGATTGGCGTAACGCACAGACAATTGCTCATCCACCAGTAATACCGCAGTTGAGAGTTGTTCCAGTATGGCATTGCTTACAGTAGATGCGTTCATCATTAAATAACTGACTGGTGATTCCTAGACAAATAAGTATGCCCCAAAAAGGGGCATTCGTGTTTACAAGCTGTAGTACATATCAAACTCAGCCGGATGTACCGATTGTCGTAAGCGCGTGACTTCATCCATTTTGCACTCAATATAGGCACTGAGCATATCTTCAGAAAACACACCGCCCTCCAGTAAGAAGTGCCGGTCGGCCCATAAGGCATCCAAGGCTTGATCCAAACTGTAAGCGACTTGCGGAATATTTTTAGCTTCTTCGGCAGGCAAGTTGTATAGGTTCTTATCCATGGCATCACCCGGATCAATTTTATTCTTGATGCCATCTAAGCCAGCCATCAATAATGCAGAAAATGCCAAATAAGGATTGGCCGTTGCATCAGGAAAACGACACTCAATACGCTTACCTTTTGGGCTTTTTACCCAAGGAATACGAATAGACGCCGAACGATTGCGCGCAGAGTACGCCAACATTACTGGTGCCTCAAAACCTGGAACGAGACGCTTATAAGAATTAGTGCCGGGATTGGTGATGGCATTGAGCGCATGCGCATGCTTAATAATCCCGCCAATATAGTGCAGCGCCATTTCCGACAAGCCCGCGTAGCCATCGCCGGCAAATAAATTTTTACCGCCTTTCGATAATGACTGATGCACATGCATACCTGAGCCGTTATCGCCGACCAATGGTTTAGGCATAAAGGTGGCTGTTTTACCAACAGCATGCGCAACATTGTGCACACAATACTTTAGCAACTGCACTTCATCAGCTTTTTTGACCAGAGTATTAAATGGCACACCAATTTCACATTGCCCAGCCGTTGCAACTTCGTGGTGGTGCACTTCAATTTCTAAGCCCATGGCTTTCATCGCGTTACACATGGCTGCACGCACACCCACAAGTGCATCCACCGGCGGCACAGGGAAATACCCTCCTTTAACCCGTGGACGATGCCCTGTGTTTTTACCTTCAGCTAATGTTTTACTGGACCACGCACCTTCGTTTGAGTGGATTTCAAAACCCACTTTGTTGATTGACTCTTCCCAAGTCACAGCATCAAACACAAAAAACTCAGGCTCTGGACCGAAATACGCCGTGTCGGCAATACCTGTGGATTTAAGGTAAACCTCTGCGCGATGGGCAATCGAGCGTGGATCACGATCGTAGCGTAACAGGGTACTTGGCTCTGCTACATCACAGCGCACGATAACGGTAGGTTCCTCGGCAAACGGGTCCATTACCGCCGTAGAATCATCAGGCAACAACGTCATATCCGAGGCTTCAATACCTTTCCAGCCGTGAATCGATGAACCATCAAACATTTTGCCTTCTTCAAACGCCTCTTCATCTAATGTTTCAGACGGAAAAGTAATGTGGTGCTCTTTACCTAGAGTGTCGGTAAAGCGCAAATCCACCCATGTGGCTTGGTGCTCAAGAATAAGGGACTGGGTTTTGGTCGGCATGAGAATGAATCCTCTAAGTCAAAGTAATAATCGCAGCTCAGTGCTGTACTACAGATGATTTAGCAAGTCCCATGCCAGCAGAAAAAGCCAGACAATACGGGCGAAACACCATGCAATAGCCTAAAACACGCTCCATAACAGTGCGTTTTTTATTATTTGGCACCAAGGTGATGCAAGGCACTCAGCAAATCCAGATGACCTCTATGATTTTAAGGCGGTTTTAAACTCAGGCAGAACATCTAAACAGATTTTGTATGCACTGATATCAGCTTTGGGTAACAGCCTATCAACCAGCTTAGCGCCCTCACTGCTAGCACCCTTCAATTCGTGTGATTAAAACCAATGAAAGCCAGTCTTGCGCTTTACGTTTAAGGAAAGTCGCATTCATTGGTATGCGAAAATGCTGTTGATAGATCCAAATAAAATCACCAAACCTTAATACAGTGAATCCGTTAGCTGGCTCTTGATAATTATCATTGCCCTTTCAGGGGGTTATTCTTTAATCTAGTGTTTGAACGAGAGTGATTATCATTTAAATATTATTGAGTTGTAATTTGCATGCACGGCAACCTGGAGTAGTAGCGTGAAATCCATCACTAAAATAATGTCTTCCATCGGCCTTGGCCTGTTCGCTATCTTTAGCCTGTTAAGTAACGCATATGCAGTTCAAGATTCATTACCGGTAAAAAAACTGGTCATTGCTGGGCCACCCGCTGGCGTATCCAATGGCCTCATTCATCTGCTGGCCAGCGATGGTTTTGCTGATATTGCCGAGCAAGTTGAATTTATTCTTTGGAGCAACCCCGATCAATTACGCGCCTTGGCATTGAACGGCAAAGTCGACTTTATTGCGATGCCAACCAACGTTGCTGCCAATTTATATAACCGTGGCGCACCACTGGCGTTGCTCAACGTTTCACAATGGGGCGTGCTATGGATGATTTCACGCGATCCTGATATGAAAACACTGGCCGATTTTAAGGGTCAAGAAATCGCCATACCTTTTCGTGCCGACATGCCCGATATTGTCTTTACTCACCTTGCCGAAAGACAAGGCTTAATACCGAGCAAAGACTTTCAGCTCAACTACACCGCGACACCGATGGATGCGATGCAGTTATTAATTATGCGCCGTGTTGATCACGCCCTATTGGCTGAGCCTGCTGTATCCATGGCTTTGCGCAAAACCAAATCTTTCCCGCTCTCGGTTATTGCTCCTGAGTTACACCGCAGCGTAGATTTACAACACGAATGGGCGCGAGTCATGGGTACTGAGGCGCGCATTCCACAAGCAGGTATCGCAGTCGTGGGAGACAAACGTAAAAACATCGAACTGGTTACACGTTTTGAAACAGCTTACGCAAAAGCCACGCAATGGTGCCAAGACAACCAGCAGCAGTGTGGCGAAGAAGTCGCAGCACAAGTACCTATGCTATCAGCAGAAGCTGTCAGCGATGCATTAGCTGCACAAGTTAACCATTATGCGACAGCATTCGATGCGCAACATGAACTGCAAGATTTTCTGCAAATCTTATTAGACAAACAGCCTGCCTCAGTGGGCGGAAAACTCCCTGATATAAACTTTTACGCCAATCCTAATAGCCAAGCCCAATGAACCGACTGAGAAATCTTTTACCCAATACCCTCAGCTACCTATGGAGCGGCTGGGGCGCACTGGCAAGTTTGCTATTATTTTGTGCCGTGTGGGAGCTGGTCGGTGAGTATTATGGTGACCTAATTCTGCCTGGCCCATTAGAGGTTATTGGCCAACTAAAGCTGATGTTTAATAGCGGTATCGCCGGCCCTGAGCTGATTATTTCCGGCCGCCGCACCTTGTATGGCTTATTCTTAGCCTTAGCTGTGGGTAGCCTATTAGGCATGCTTGCGGGCTTTTCAATGACCACGTCCATGCTGGCTAGACCGTTAATTACTTTATTGTTAGGTATGCCGCCCATTGCTTGGTTGGTGCTGGCCATGTTGTGGTTTGGTCTTGGCGATGCCACTCCGGTGTTTACCGTATTCATCGCGTGCTTGCCGATTGTGTTTGCTGGCGCGATGCAAGGCACTCGTACTCTCGATAACCATCTCAAAGCAGTGGCGCAGGTGTACCGACTGCCTTGGCACATGCGCCTCACTGATATTTATCTACCGCACTTAGCCTCTTACTTATTTCCAGCATGGATTACCGCTTTAGGCACCTCGTGGAAAGTTGTCGTTATGGCTGAACTACTCAGCACCTCTGACGGGGTTGGCGCTGCTTTGGCGGTCTCACGCGCACAACTCGACACATCAACCACTTTAGCTTGGGTGGTGGCGGTGTTGGGCGTATTGCTGGCTACCGAATACTTACTGCTGGAGCCCATCAAACGGCATCTGGAACGCTGGCGCGTGGGAGTCAGTCAATGAGCGGCCTACACATTCGTAATTTACAACACAAGTACGCTTTAACCGAGGTGCTTAGCAATATTAATTTGGATTTAGTCGCTGGAGAAACTTTAGCGTTGGTCGGCCCTTCTGGCTGCGGCAAAAGTACGCTATTACATATTGTTGCTGGCCTGTTAACCCCCAGTGAAGCAGAGATTGAAAACAGCTTTCGCGGTACTGCATGCATGTTTCAAGAGCCGCGTTTGCTGCCTTGGAAAACTGCAGAGGACAACATTACTCTAGGCCTAAAAGCCCTGAATGTGCCGAAGCGCGCACGTCGGCAACAAGCGCTAAATATTGGCAAAACGCTAGGCTTGACCTTGGATGATCTAAACAAATACCCCCATGAATTATCGGGCGGTATGCAAAGCCGAATTGCACTGGGTCGCGCCTTAATCATTCAACCTGACCTTCTGTTGCTGGATGAGCCATTTTCAGCTTTAGATATTGGTTTAAAGCTGGAGCTGTACACACTGTTGCGCCAGCACATTATCGAGCGCGGTAGCAGCGTGCTAATGATTACCCATGACTTAATGGAGGCGGTGCGTTTAGCCGATCGAATCGTGATGATGATTCCTGATCCGGGGCGTTTAATTGGTGAATTTACCCTAAAACAGCCACACATTGAGCGAAACGAAACTTGGATTTACCAGACCACTGCCAAACTGATGGCCAACGATAGCATTCGTATTGGTTTTGGCTTAGTCGAGGGCTCACTCAATCTTACCGAGCACCTTCACACACAGCATTCGGGGTGCAGTATATGAGCCTGCTACAACGCTGTTTACAATCACCGCTGCTATTATGCGGCTTTCGCCCTTTTTTCCTGTTAACGGCCAGCAGTGCCATACTCTTTATGGGTTTATGGCTGTTGTCGTTACAGGGCTGGCTCGTAGCTTGGCCGATCGCTGGTGGCTGGCTGTTGTGGCATGCTCACGAACTGATTTTTGGTTTTGCAGCAGCGGCGACTGCAGGATTTTCCTTAACCGCAATTCCTGAATTTACCAATACTAAACCTTTGGGCTCACTGCCATTAATGAACCTAGTGGGCTTATGGCTGGCTGCACGTTTAAGTTATCTACTCGCCTTCTGGATCACTCCATGGCCTGCACTGCTCTTCAATTTAATATTCTGGCTCGGACTGTTGCTGTATATCAGTCCGCCGGTATGGCGTGATCCACAGCGTAAACATATCAGTTTTACCTTAGTCATTGCCGGCTTAGCTGCTTTACAAACGGGCTTTTTCGTATTTTTATCTGAGCCCAACTTCGCGTTAAAGTGGTTGTATATGGGCATTCATGCGCTAATGGTGTTGATTATTGTTGCCACCAGTCGCGTCTCGATGAGTGTGGTCAATAATCGAGTTGAACATAAAGAAAACACCAGTGATCCCGATGCAACACCTTACTTGGCTCGGCCACCACGCCGCTATTTAGCCATTGCCATGATTGCCATCTGTGCCCTCGCTGAATTTATCTTAGGCGCTCACCCCGTGACGGGTTGGACAGCACTGGCAGCTATGGCAGCCATTTTCAACTTACTCAATGACTGGCATGTGGGTCGCCCTCTACTCTCACGCTTGGCGTTAATGCTCTATGGCAGTTATTGGTTAATGGCCTTAGGTTATGGACTACTGGGTGCAGCGTATTTAGGTGCACCGCTGCTACCTTCAGCCGGTCGTCACTTACTGACGGCCGGCGCGATGACTTTGTCGATTTTCACCATTATGAGCATTGTTTCTCGCATCCATTCGGGCTTATGGCTGGATCGCAGGCTGTGGGTTCCGAGCGCTGCTCTACTCTTTGTCGTCGCTGCATTGGTGCGTGCGTACGCTAGTTTTTATAGCGCTGCAACATCATTTAGTCAGCTACTGCTAGTCGCCGGTTTACTCTGGGTCGGTGGTTTTGCGCTGTATGCTGTGCACTTATTTAAAACCTTAAGTACAGCGCGCACAGATGGACAAGCCGGTTGTGCGGAGCCATTGCCAGAGAGCCATTGAACAAATTTAATAAAAGTTATTTATATACTTTGTTGAGCGTCTACAGCTCACTGATTCATGACTAAAAAACTGGGGGTAACGACGCAATAAGTCTGGGTTTTTAACGGCTTAAAACCCATCAGGCTCCGCACGTATCCAGCGCCCGATAAAACCGTTTGCTAAGCCAGTATTTGTTTAAGGAAACGCTGAATAAAACCAATCAAACCAGCCAATCCATGCGGATTTAAAATTCAGCTCTTAAATTTCAACTTCAGGGCCATAAAAAACCTTTTTATCAGCAGTTTTACCCGTTTTTGCTGCTTTTCCCGGCAGCTTACCGGTTTTTAGGCGGATTTATCCCGCCAACGGCATACATCGCTTCGACAAAAACAGGTTTGCCAAGGCAAACAGGCTATAGAGATGGGCTGTGTTTTTCGCCAAGCCACGGTAGCGAGTCTTGCGGTGACCAAAGTGCACTTTGACCCAGTAAAAGGGATGCTCAACCTTGGCGCGTATCCGGCTCTTTAATTTTTCGATTTTGTCAGCCAGTTGACCTTCTTCTGTGCCGCTATCGCGCAGCTTTCGACGCTTTCCATGGCGCATGGCTACCACCCACTCCACATCTTTATCCTTATTTTCTTCCCGTTTGTCAGCCCCCAGATAACCAGAATCACCGTATACCTGCTGTTCCTCGCCGTGTAGCAAAGCATGAGCTTGGTTCACGTCGTGCACGTTGGCCGCAGTGGTGACCAGTGTATGCACCAAACCGCTAGCCGCATCAGCACCGATATGAGCTTTCATGCCAAAGTAATACTGATTGCCTTTCTTAGTGGAGCGCATTTCCGGATCACGGCTTTTACTCTTATTCTTGGTGGAAGGTGGTGCGGCAATAATTGTAGCGTCAACCACCGTGCCTTCCTTGAGGTACAAGCCCTTGCTCGCCAGCTGGTAATTGACCGCAGCAAAAATTTGTTGAGTCAGGCCGTGAGTTTCCAGCAGACGACGAAAACGCAACAAAGTGGTCGCATCCGGCACGGCATCACGCCCAAGATCAATACCCATAAACAGCTGAATTGCTGCGCTGTCATAAACGGCATCCTCAGTTCCTTCATCGGAAAACCCCATGACCTGCTGTAGGATGTACATACGTAACATGCGAGAAAGCCCCATAGTCGGACGACCTCGTTTGCCGTCAGATTTCGGATAGTACGGCTCAATCACTGATTCCAGAACAGACCAAGGCACCAGAGTTTCCAGATCCATCAACAGTCGATCCCGACGGGTTTGCTTCTTTTTGCTGACGAACTCGGCTTCGGCGAAAGTGATTTGCATGACTGTGGACTCGATACTAATTACGGATTGGACTATTTTACCAAAGGCTGCAGCCCGCTTGGGATTTGTTCAGTGTTTCCTTAAAGTAACTGCAACATTCAAACAAACCATCGCCGAGCGAGGCACTACGCTCTCGTGGCTTTTTCAGATCCAACTGGGGTACTGGTAAATTAACACTGCGGCACAACCCATCAATGTCAAGCAAGACAATCTCTGGATTACGGCCACCAATAAAACCGGCACGTCGAAACTGCGTCAACTGCCGAGAGAATGTTTCAGGCGTAATGTTCAACTGTCTCGCAAGAACAGCCTGACGAACCGGCAAACTAAACCACGCTGAGCGTTGCTCAATATATAAATCCAACAAGTAACTTGCCAGACGCTGCGCTGCATTACCTATGGTCAGCAAGTCAATTCGGTTTAACGACTGTGAAACGGCGATCGCCATACTTTCTAATAACTGCATGGCCAAGGCTGGAGTGCATTGACAAAGGCTCAGTAAGCTTTGTTTAGGGATTTTATATACGATGACATCACCCAACGCTTGCGCAGCTAGAGGGTATTGCGCATCGTTAATAAACATCATTGTTTCTGCCACTGTATCGCCAGCGCCCATAGTGCGAAAAATCTTTTCTTCACCACCGTAACACGGCCGATATAGAGCCACATCACCACTTTTTATCCAGAAAAAATGTGTAGCGGGTTGACCGAAGTGAAATAAATGCTCGTCTACAACAAGCTCTACAAGCTTGGCCTCATCAAGCAAGGTACTCAGTAGATTTTTATCAAACTGCGCAACAATAGAGGTTTTATTTTTGGCAGTAAAAGCCAATGCGCTATCCATAATGTACTCAAATGATTAATTAAACCGGCAGTTAATGAGAATCATTCTACATTAGAGTTAATGGATTACCAATGCGCAGTATTCAATACCGAACATATTATCCACGGGTTGGGTGATGTTCACCAATAAAGCATGAACACCCACAGCCCAACTGCCAATCTGAGTATTATTAAAATGTACCGTTAAACGCTAGGGTTACACCACGACCTGCAGCCTTAAGCTCTTGGCCACTGATACCGTCAGTCAGGTGTTCATGATATTTTTTGTTGGTTAAGTTACTCAGCTGCAGATCAACATGGCTACTTTTTAAGCCTGCCATCGCACCAAAGCCATATCCCACCCGCGCATCTGCAGTGATAAAGCCATCGGTTTTATCTTCGCTGCCATTACTGAAACGCTGCGCAATACGGTCTTGTTTGGCCACTGCGCGCAAGCCCGTATGCCAAGAGAAACCACGCTCAGCGGGTTGGCCAACACCTAGGCGCAACTCATTGGCCGGCATCTGGTACAATGCTTCGTCATCTTGCTTGTTTTTTCCGCGCATCCAAGTAAACCCTGCATCAACTACAACCACACTCACTGGCACTTTAAGGTTGCCTTCAAAACCGTAAATTATCACTTTGCTGAGGTTTTCTGTTTGTTTAATGGCTAAGCCATTCTGCGGATGATTAGCGCCCGTCACACGACCGGCAATAAAATCATCAATGCGCGTATAAAAAGCAGCCAACTGGAACGCTTGCAAACCATCACGACCTTTTAAGCCCAGTTCAACACTACTGGAACGTTCAGGATCAAGCTGCGGATTACCGACATGGTAATAACCATCACCACGCGCTGAATCCTCAAAGCGCTCGCGCAAATCAGGCGCGCGGTAGGCTTGTCCGATATTGGCATACAAATTTAGGGTGTCTGTGAGCGGTTGCACCGCGCCCAGCGACCATGACACGTTGTTATCGCTATTACTCAAACCCGATGTTTTTGCAGCAGGTCCTGAACCTTTAACTTTGGCATCACCTTGGCTGTGATCGTAACGCAAACCTGCTGTGAACAGCGTGCTAGCAATCGAAAACTCATCCTGCACAAATATACCGACGGATGACACCTCGCCATCCTTAAAGGGGTCATTGCGCATATTATTATTAAAAAATGGCGGGTTGTTATTCATATAACGCTCAGGATCACCGGTCATTTTCCAGCCTTCCACACCCGCAGTTAACCAATGTGTATCATTCAGCGCACCATTCCACTGGCTGCGCAGACCATGGGTGATAAAGCTGACGTCATTGCGTACATAATTACGGTCCAAATTGGCAGAGTAGGCACGGATTTCACGGTAGACCTCTTGGCGATACACATCAGTTGAGAGCGTGCCGCCAAGCAGCGGGGCATCTAACCCTAATGCATACAGCTCACGATGCTGCTTGGGTGAATGAATGGTAACTTTGCCTAAAGCCGGCGGTAAGCCTGCTCCGCCTGGCTGACCGCCAGTACGCGCGGAACCTGGATACCAGACATTTTCATCATTGTGGCGCTGCAGATTAACCCGCAGCACATAATCTTCAGCCAGCTTGTGCTGATATTTCAGCAATAACGTATCGGATTCATAACCGGTGTTTTTCTCACGGCCATTGGGGCTTTTATAGTTACCAATATCACGCCCTGCTAGACCAACCACAAAGCCTTGCGCGGCATTGCTGCCTTGTAATAGCAATGCACCGCTGTAGCCATGATCCACGCTGCTGGCAGACGCACCAAAACGACCACCCAACTCTGCTTGTTCAGTAAAACGTGGCTCTGGCGTTAACAAATTCACTACGCCGCCCATCGCACCACTGCCATAGAGTACAGAGCCCGGCCCCTTCACCACCTCAGCACGGTCTAGTAGTCCTAAATCTAAAAATGACGCTAAAGCACCTTGCGGCTGGGCTGAGTTAACCCGGATACCATCAACCATGACCACCACACTTTCGCGCTTTAAACCACGTAACACTGGGTTTTGTCCCCATGCCCCATCACTTTGTAGCGCCATTCCCGGCTGGCCACGCAGTAAGTTACCGGCTGGGCCTTGGCTGGTCGCCTGCGGTTTGATGACGTTAATGGCTTGAGGTGTATCAAAACTGTCACTGGCGTAGCCGCGCGCGGTAACAACGGTGTCGTCGAGTTGCAAATCTGCAGCATACGCAGACACGTTCAAAGCTGCTAAACAGGCCAAAGTTAATCGGGATAAAGGAAACGACATAAAACAGATACTCCGCTTGGGTAAAATCAAAAAGGCTGATGAATGAGTGCGTAGTATCATATCTCAAACGATAATCATTACCGTTTGATAATTATCAACTGACCTCTATTGCTGTAAATAGTTAACGTCAGCATAGCGGTCAGCTGGTCGAAGAATGATAGAAGGTGATGATATTCGCACAGCAAAAGTCATCGTGAGTAGCACTGCTAGCGCCGATGCATTATAAATCAGCGCAATAATCCTTTTCTGCCACAGCTGGCGTATACCAAACAAAATCTGCACTGTTTGCATCGATCTCTTGGTCGGCTTCTGCAAAAATCAATACACGCTGCTGGTCTGCCATTTCGCCTTGCAAGTCACGGATATGCAAGGGTATGCCCAAGTCGTAACGCACATGATAAGCGCCAGCAATCAACAATGTCGGACTCGGTGCAGCTAACATAACCGTGGCCATGCTGCGATCCCGCTGCTGCTGCACAGCCAACATCGCAGGCAATTGTGTTTCGGGTAATTTATTGCAATGTGACTCGCGTATCTGCTCGGACAATCGCAGGGTTACATCATCTTGGGTTGATGCAGTACCGATCAACTCTGGCGGGTTACGATAAATGTCCATTAATGCATCTCGATTCAAATTAGCTGCAAGCAATGGGTACGACTGCTGCACAAGGTGTGTGACTAAATCACCGTACTGCTGCCAGTCCCAGCCTATATGCCAATCCAGTGCTGCTGGCATATCTGCCGGCATCACACCTGCACGCGCCTGACTTTGTACTTGATTCACCGCCTCTTGCTGATTGACTGTGAGCATCTCCAGCACCACACCGCCCTGTGCTCGCCGTGCTTCTAAGGCTTGTAACAACCATAACTGTAAAGCGTGATGGTCAGGGTTATCGTGTTTTTCACCCAACAAAACCAAGGGCGCATCAGCTAACTCAGCCAGTAAGTGGTTAAGTGTTGCCATCTCGCCAGTACGCAAGTCAAGGATATGGCCAACGCGTGGATGCTCACGCTCTCGTGAGCTTTGCCATGGCGGCAAAACATACTCAGTAGCATCCTCAATTGAAGTAATCCCCCCCTGCTGTACAGGTGCAACTTGACACGCACTCAGTAATCCAATCACCGCAAATACAAACCAACGCATAAAGCACCTCAATCACTCACAAGCCCACACTGATATTCGTAGCCATTATCCTTCACCGCCGCCTACCTTGCGATGATTAACGGATGGTTACGTTCGGGATGTTGTTGTACCAACACTTCTAAACCAAAGACCTGATGCAACACGTCAGGGCGCAAAACTTGGCTGGGCGTGCCTGAAGAACAGACGCGGCCCTGATTGAGCAACAACAGATCATCGCAATAGCGTGCCGCTAAATTAAGATCATGCACAATTACCAATACGGCTCCGCCTTGATCAGCAAAGGCCCGTACGGCCTGTAAGATACTGTGCTGATGCAGTGGATCGAGCATCGAGGTCGGTTCATCCAGCAACAATACCTGCCCTACACCGCCAGGCCATAACTGCGCAAGTACCCGAGCCAAGTGCACTCGTTGACGCTCACCACCGGACAACTGTAAATAACTGCGCCCTAATAAATGCTTGCTATCCGCTGCAGCTAATGCAGCACGCACAATCTGTGCATCTACTTGCCGCCCCGTGGCATAGGGTAAACGCCCCATGCCAACCACTTCTTCAACCCGAAAACCAAAATTCAGCGTTGAATGCTGCGGCAGTACGGCTAAACAATGTGCACGCTCCTGATCTGGCCAATCAGCCAATGCGCGACCATTCAGCATGACTTCACCTGCGGCCAGCGTTAGCTCAGCGCACAAGGCTGACAGCAAGGTGCTTTTTCCTGCACCATTGGCACCTAACACGCCGGTCACACGCCCCGCGTGCAGTTGCAAATCTACGCCGCATAACACCTTAGAAGATCCACGCCGTACTTCTAATTGACACGCTTGTAAAATCAAAACAACCCCCAAAAATTATGATCGAGTGCGTGGCTCAGCATCAATGCCACTCGCCCCACTTGGTCGACATTCGTTATTAAAAAAGCAGCCATCAAAATCGACTCTTCAGCAGTAAATACAAGAAGAATGGTGCTCCGATTAAGGCGGTGACAATGCCAATGGGCAGTTCTGCTGGAGCGAGGGTCAAGCGTGCGGCTAAATCAGCAAACAACAATAAACTGGCGCCTGCCAATGCCGAGGCAGGTAATAACACACGATGATCAGGGCCCACCACTAAGCGCAACACATGCGGCACTACCAGACCGATAAAGCCAATCATCCCCGCCGCCGCAACTGCAGCACCCACACCGAGCGCAGTGCAAAACACCAGTTCGCGCTTGAGCTTTTCCACAGAAAAACCGAGGTGCCGCGCTTCAGACTCACCTAGCAGTAAGGCGTTCAAGGCCTTTGCTCGATGTGGCAACCATAAAGCCACCGCCAAAGTGATCAACAATAGCGGCCACAAACGTGCATAACTGGCACCGTTTAAACTACCCAGATTCCAAAAGGTTAAGGTGCGCAAGGTGGCGTCATCGGCCAGATAGGTCAATAAACCAATCGCCGCACCGGCCAGTGCCGCTAGCGCAATACCGGCTAACAGCATAGTTGCCACATGGGTCTGCCCATCGCGCCGCCCTAAGCGGTAGACCAAAGCGGTTACACCTAAGCCGCCAGCAAAAGCAGATATGGATAAAACATAAGGGCTCCAGGCTTCCGTCATACCGCCCAGCATCGCACCACCAACAATGGCCACCGCAGCACCTAAAGCAGCACCGCTGGACACACCAATCAAACCTGGGTCAGCCAGCGGATTGCGAAATAAGCCTTGCATCGCCACACCGGATAAAGCCAATACTGCCCCGACAGCCAAGCCTAATAAGGCGCGAGGCAAACGAATCTGACTGACAATCAACTGGGCTTGCTCTAATGCTGGCGTACTGAGCACCTCAAAACCTACACTGCGCCAAAGCACCTGAGCTATGTTTTGCAGATCAATATTAACCGGACCTAATGTCAGCGACAAAACAATGGCTAGGGTTAAGAGCATTGTGAGCCATACAAATAATCTAGAGTTGGAATTCAACATGGATAGGTATCAACTTTTAGTCTGCAATTCGCCATAAAACGCAACACACCAAGACGCCTTTAAAGCAATCGAAACAAAGCAAAAAGCATAGTTTTCAGCGCACAGGTTTGCGCTACAAAACACTTAAAGCGCACCCCTGCTAACAACAGAGCAGCCTTTTGTTTCAACAGCAACGGCGCTGCAGTTAGTTTTTCTTCGCTAAGCTGTGTAACGGCGGATAAAAAGCCTCGATTAACTGAGCGACCTGTTCAGGTATACGTGGGCCTAAACCGCCGACCAGTAAGGTTGGATCAATGGCAAGAATGCGTTTATTTTTCACCGCATCGGAATACTGCAACGCCGCTGCGCTCGACAGCATCTTCTCTAAAGCCTCTATGCTCTGATTATGACGATCGGCAACAATAAGAATCTGCGGATTAAGCGCTAACATGGACTCGCTTGATAAGGCTTTAAAGCCTTCATGCCGTGCTAAATTTTCACCGCCTGACTGCTTAATCAGCCAATCACCCACTGTATTGCTTCCTGCTGTCAGCGGGTTACCCTGCCCCGCGCTAAAGAGCAAGAGCACGCGCGGAGCGACACCTTGGACAGCCTGAAGTTTTTGCTGCTGCAGCCTCATGGCTTGGTTAAAGTGATCCAAGGCTTGCTCGGCCTGTTCACCGCGCGCTAAAACCTCTCCTATACGACGCACGCTTTGACTGACAGCCGCCAAATTTGCATCCACTGGCAAACGTTCAATCTGCACGCCAGCCGCGCTTAACTGCTCAAGCACCGGTGGCGGGCCCATTTCTGCACTACCGAACAGCACCTGTGGCCGCAAGGTCAACACCCCTTCTGCAGCAAGCTGACGCTGATAGCCGACACTGGGCAAGGCCTGCAAGTTAACTGGATGCAAACTGGTGGTATCCACACCAACTAATTGTTCTTCAGCACCGACTGCCACAACCCATTCGGAAATCGAGCCGCCGGCACTGATCACTCGTTCAATAACAGGTTCACCCGTAACTGAGCCACTCACTTGAGCAGCAACCGCCAATCCTGTTGCACTCTGCACCAGCAACAATGTTGCCAAAATCTTAATTCGCTTGATCACTTTCTGTCTCCATAAGTATTTGAGTGTCATCAATGCCCAATGTTTGTAGCACTGCTAAAAGCTGCAAAAACTTCTCCAGCGGTGCTTGTTGATGCAAAGCTAAGTCCACGGCCTCTGGTTGTTGCTGCTCTAACGAAGCACGCAAACTGTTAAAATTAGCTTGTGGCTGTCCAGCAAAGCGCCAAGTCCCTTGCTCATCCAGCATAATCACCATGCGCTCAGCGGGTGCCGATGCAACCTCACTTAACGCTGCATCACTTTTAGGCAAATCCAACGGCAGCTCCAGTAATGGCTGCTGCGCAGTCAGTAAGAAAAAAACTAAAACAATAAAAATGACATCCAACAAAGGCGTTAAATCCGGCAGTAAACTCGCCGAGGGAATGCCAGCTTGCGGCAGGCGAATCATGACGCACGCCACTGCACAGATGCATGGCTTTGCGTCGCATCAACCAAGCTTAAGTCCAAACCGTTAAAGGCTAAATGGCAGCGATTGAGTAGCATTTGTACCCGCTCCAAGTAACGCTCCGCCCAAAAGCTAAACCCCTGCCCGGCAGCCAACGCGGGAATAGCAATCAGCATGCCCCAGACGGTGGTGTACAAGGCTTGCCATAAACCATCGGCCAGCAACGCAGGTGTTACCGGTCCGTTTTGCTCAGCAATCCCCGCAAACATGCTGACCATCCCCAGCACAGTGCCGAGCAAGCCCAGCATCGGTGCCAGTACACCGACCATTTGCAAGACACGTAAATGCTGATTGAGACGACAACGCTCTTCTTGCAGCCAGCAACCCAAAACCTCTTCGCGCTGCTGCGCAGGTAAATTACCGTGCCGTTCAAGTAATGCTAAACCATAACGCCAACCGCTCGGACGCTTACGGCACGATTGAATGCTGCAGTCTTTACAGACAGCGGCGCTGCTGTGCAGAGTTTTCTCACTGATGGGCTGCAGTTGCAAAAACACACTTAAGCGTTCCAGTAGCAACGCCAACGCCAACAGAGAGCACAGTGCAAGGGGCCAACCAAGCGGCCCCATACTGACAAACCAAACCGGCATATTAGGCCTCCAGCACCGGTAAGGCAGAAAAGCTCTCAGCTAATTCACGCCAGTTTTTACACTCAGGAATCCCAGGTTTACGCACGCCATACAGTTGCACCACCAAGTCGCCCTCAGCATCGTACGCTTCCCAACTGGTAATCACGCCATCTGTGGTTGGCTTACGCACACGCCACAATTGAGTGATCGCATTGGCTTTTAAATGCAGACTAAATTCAGGGTCAAGTACATTAAACCAGTCACCAGCCCAGCGTAGATTAGTGACCGTACCACTGTGAATCTGTACGCAATCATCATTACCAACAAACACCATAATCGGTAACTGTTGCTTGGTAGCTTGCTCAAACAACTGTGGTAAAGCGTCAGTCGGCAACGGTTCTGCCCATTCAGCACCGGCTAAACGTAGCGCTTGCGTGCGTGTCACTTTTGCTTTTTTCAGCAAAGCAAAGAAATGATGGGTGTCTTTTAAATGTGACCACCGCTCACGCATGCTGGCGACATCAATTTCAGCATCAGGTAACTCAGCAGGCTTTGCTGTGGCCGCTTCAAGCAGCAACTCAGATGTTTGTTCAGTTGCTGCAAAACGCGCAACTAAAGCATTCCATGCAGGAATATCACTGTTATCGGTTAAAAAGATTTTATGTGCCGCAACGCCTTGACCATTAAAAAACTGCAAACTGCGCTGGGTACCACGCTTAGTCTCTTCACTCAGAGCAAAGGCACTCTTCCAACCACTTAAGAACAAGCGCAGATCAATCTCGGCTGACACCACAAGACCCATTTTGCCATTGGCCATGATCGTAGTGTCACGATAATAACCGTGACGTTCGTGCACACAATGCTCATTGCGTGTCAGCACCATTACCTCTCCCAACGCCAATAAAGCCGGCAACAGTTCCTGCCAATCAGGACGCAGCAGCACAGCATCCTCACCGACACGACAAGCCAATAGCTCGGCTTCAGACACGCTTAAATATTGCGCAGCATTCCGCGCCCTTAAACGCGGTTGCTCACTGCGCAACACTTGCCAAGCCAAATACAAATCACGTCCTTGGACAGCATTCAAGCTAACAGCTTCTAATTGATTCATAGAAATCGTACTCATGAAATAACCCTCTATTTATGTTTATGGTTTTGCCGCGATAGCAAACTCAATAGGTATATGCACCCGACTGGGTACGCCAATTCCGTTCTGCAGTTCTGCTAAGAACTGCCATTTTTTAACCGCTGCCAATGCCGCTTGATCCAAACTTTTCACACCTGAAGAACGCAACACCTGTAGCTCAACTTGCTGACCTCGCGCATCTAAGCGCACATCCACCCAAACCGTGCCTTGTTGCTGGCGACGCGCTTGTGCCGGATACACCGGTGCCGCAGGCGGACGAGCAAAACGCGGCTTTTTACTGATGACCTCCTCTTTCATTGATGACTGTGTTCGAGCTACTTGGCTAGGTTTCTCAACATCTAAAGGTTTGTCGTTTACGTGTTGAGCATGTTGAGCATGTTGAGCATGTTGAGGCTGCCCAGCATCCGGCATTTTTGACGCATCTGGGGTGCGTGCTTGTTGCCGCAACTCAGTCTTGTCAGCTTTAACCGGCGGTTTTTTTATTGGTTTAACCGGCACCTGCTTAACCGCAGGTTTAGGCTTAGGCTTAGGCTTTGGTTCAGGTTTTGGCTGTTTCTCTACGACTGCTGGTTTAACAGTCTGCACAGAAGTCGCCGCTGCAGGTTTACTAACAGATTTAAAAGTCAGCATTGGTATCGATAAAACTCGCTGTTCAACTTGTGCTGCAGACTCGACGTAAGCACCAGAAAACTGCTCTACCAGCAAGGGCAACACAGCCACAAAATGCAATGCCAACGACAGCGTTATGTAGAAAATTAATCTTGACATAAATCAACAACCAAACAACAAGGACGCCATTAAGAATCATTTGCATTTGATAGTCAAGATCATTTAGAGTCGCCAACTCATCTTTATGGAACCCTTAATGTTTCAGAAAACCAGTTCTGTCATCTAAAAATATGCCAAGGAGTTGTTATGCCCATACGTCCCCCCTTTCATCATCAACCGCTTTTAATTGCATTGATATTAGCCAATACAGCAACTATTGCTGCCGAAAAACCTGCAACACGTTTTGATGCAATTACCGTCACCACTACCCGTAGTGAGCAGAAATTAAGCGAAGTACCCAGCACTGTATCGGTACACGATGAGCGACAAATTGATCAGCAAAATATCAAAAATATTCAAGATCTGATCCGCTACGAGCCAGGTGTTTCAGTGTCTGGCGGTAGCAGCCGCTTTGGGCTTTCAGGCTTTACCATTCGTGGGATTGGCGGTAATCGCGTGCTCACCCAAGTCGACGGCGTCAGCGTCGCCGACAGCTTTGCTTTTGGTGGTTTTCTCAATGCACGACGTGATTACGTTGATCTGGACACAGTCAAACAAGTCGAAATCATTCGCGGCCCAGCTAGCTCGTTATACGGCAGCGATGCGATTGGTGGCGCGGTGAGTTTTATTACTAAAGATGCCGGTGATTATTTAGACGCAGGTGATGATGTGTATGTTCGCTTGAAAACCGGTTATGACGGCGCGGATGACAGCTGGCTACGCAGTGCTACCCTCGCTGGACGCTATGCAAACCTTGACTCCTTAGTACACTTAGGTCGCCGTACCGGCCAAGCCAGTGACAGCCACGGCAATCACAGCGGCACCGGCGCTCAACGCACAAAAGCCAACCCACAAAATTATACCCGTGACAATTTACTGACTAAATTTGGCTGGGATATAAGCCAGCAACAGCGTTTACAACTCACTTATGAAAACTTTGCTGACGATACTGACACTCAAGTCAAAAGCAACTACGGCACGTCCAGTTTTGGCAGCACCACCCGCACACAAGACGCTCAAGACAGTACCGACCGTGAGCGTTATTCATTGGCGCATACGCTTGAATTCAACAGTCCACTGGCGGACCGAATCAGCAGTCAGATGACCTATCAAGACAGCACAACACGCCAACGCACCTATGAAAACCGTGTCGTATCTGGGCAAGAGCGCCAGCGCAGCCGTGATTCTGATTATCAAGAAGAGCTTTGGGCGTTTAACAGTATGCTCAACAAGTCTTTTACCGTTGGCGCCAGCCAGCATCAGTTAACCTATGGCTTGGATGTCAAACGTACGAAAAATTCTGATTTACGTGCCGGTGAAGAAACAGTCGTTAGCAGCGGAATCAGCACGCCCGTATTAGCCACCAGCGATTTCCCTGATCCAACCACCACAGAATATGCGCTGTTCATTCAGGATCAAATTCAAATTGGTCGCTGGACGTTATTGCCTGGCCTGCGTTACGACCACTACAAAATGGCTCCAAAGGTCACTCAGAACTATCTCAACAGCAATGCGGTCGACAGCAACCCCAGCAATTACAATGATTCCACTGTATCGCCAAAACTGGGCATCACCTACCAAGTGGATGATCAGCACAGCATCTACGGACAATACGCAGCAGGTTATCGTGCACCACAAGCAGTGGAGATTTTTGGAGAATTTGAAAACCCAGGCATGTACCGCACGCTGTCCAACACCAGTCTGAAAGCAGAAACCAGCGACAGCTACGAGTTGGGGCTGCGCGGACAATACAGCGCAGGTAGCTTCAGTGCTGCATTATTTTACAACCAGTATGACGATTTTATTGAGCAGGTGAGCCGTCCATCAAGCAAGCCAGGCTATCCATTTGGTGAGTTTCAATACATCAATAAAGACCGCGTAACCATTCGCGGTGCTGAACTCAAAGGCGAGTTGTTCTTAGATACGGTTGGCCTACCTGAAGGCTGGCGCGCGCTGGGCAACCTGGCTTATGCACGCGGTAAAGACGAAGCTACGGGTGAAGCATTGAATAGCATTGATCCTCTCAAAGCAGTATTTAGCCTTGCCTATAGCCAACCCAGCGGTCAATTTGGCGGTGATTTAAGCTGGACGCTCGTGGCAGCCAAGAATCGTTTTGACAAAACCCAAAGCAATGACCAATTTGCAACCGCAGGTTATGGCACCTTAGACCTTAATGGCTGGTGGCAAGTGGATGAACACGTCTCAGTTAATGCAGGGTTATTCAATTTAACCGACAAACGTTACTGGAATTGGGGCGATGTGCAAGGACTGAGTAGCAGCGACGCCGGTCTAACCCGCTCCAGTCAAGCAGGTCGGCATGCCGCAGTAAATCTGATTTGGGAGTTATAAAAGCTCAAATAACTAAGGCACAAGCTCTCAAATAAGACAGGCCCCATTAGGAGCCTGTCTTATTACTTGCTGTTTATGCTAGCGGCTTATTTCGGCAGATCGATGCCTAGCGCTTTCGCAACACCTTGGCCATACGCGGGATCAGCCTGCATGCAGTGACAGATGTGCTTCATCTTAATCTCATCAGGCACACCGTTCATATTACGTGCCGTATTTTCAAACAACACCTGCTGCTGCTCTGGAGTCATTAAGCGAAATAAATTACCTGGCTGAGTAAAGTAATCCGGCTCATCTTCCCAGAAATCAAAACGATCAGCTGCACCCTCTAACGCCAATGGCGGCTCAGAGAAGTCTGGCTGCTCTTGCCATTCACCTTGACTGTTTGGCTCATAGTGCAAACGACTGCCTTGGTTGCCATCAACACGCATGGCACCATCGCGGTGATAACTATTGAATGGGCAACGTGGCGTATTCACCGGAATTTGTGAGTGGTTCACACCCAAGCGATAACGCTGAGCATCACCGTAGGAGAACAAGCGGCCTTGCAGCATGCGGTCTGGTGAGAAACCAATACCAGGGACAATATGTGCTGGGTTAAAAGCAGCTTGCTCAACATCAGCAAAATAGTTCTCAGGGTTTTTATTCAGCTCAAAGTAACCCACTTCAATTAAAGGGTAGTCACCTTTTGGCCACACTTTAGTTAGATCAAATGGGTGATACGGCACTTTAGCTGCATCAGCTTCTGGCATAACCTGTACATACATGGTCCAACGTGGGAAATCTTCACGCTCAATGGCTTCGTACAAATCACGCTGTGAGCTTTCACGGTCTTGACCGACCAGCTCAGCTGCTTCTTGATCAGTAAGGTTTTTAATACCTTGCTGCGTTTTAAAATGGAACTTCACCCAATAACGCTCATTAGCTGCGTTAATCAAACTAAAGGTGTGTGAACCAAAGCCATGCATATGTCGGAACGAAGCAGGAATACCACGATCACTCATAACAATAGTGACTTGGTGTAAAGCCTCAGGTAAACCTGTCCAGAAATCCCAGTTATTGGTGGGGCTGCGCATATTGGTGCGCGGATCGCGTTTCACCGCATGGTTCAGATCAGGAAATTTCAGTGGATCACGGAAGAAGAACACCGGTGTGTTGTTACCCACCAAGTCCCAGTTGCCTTGTTCAGTGTAAAAGCGCATCGCAAAGCCACGAATATCACGCTCAGCATCGGCCGCTCCACGCTCGCCCGCGACCGTAGAAAAACGCACAAACATATCAGTTTGCTTGCCTACTTCAGCAAACATCGTCGCTTTAGTGTACTGGGTGATGTCGTGGGTGACGGTGAAGTTACCAAAGGCACCGGAGCCCTTGGCGTGCATACGACGCTCAGGAATCACTTCACGGTCGAAGTGCGCGAGCTTTTCTAAAAACCAAACATCCTGCAGCAGCATCGGCCCACGTGCACCGGCGGTTAAACTGTCTTGGTTATTTGCTATCGGACATCCCGACACAGATGTGAGTTTAGGTTTGTCAGTCATGTTGTATCTCCTGCGGTGGATAAAGTGTGCTTGAGTCAGATAGTAATTGAAAAAAATTATAATGTTAAGACATTGATACATATAGGGCTAATTAGTATTTTCTATAACAAATAAATTATGTCTACTAAAGAAAATGTACGCACATGCTTTACCTGCACAGAACGCTATCCAGCATAAGGCGTTTGTTCATGACATTGTTAGCTTTATACGCCTGTTACCACAGCACTTATAATGTGTTGGTATTTTCAGCGACAAGAAACAAGCACTGCCTGAACGGCAATGCTCTAGGATTTTAATGCAATTTCATACGCGGATAAGCACGCCGACCGGTGCGATCACTGAGCATAATTAAAACAGTATGAAGCACACCATAGAGCACGATCTGATACCTACGCTTTTAGGAAATAAAGAACAGCCAACAGCAACCACCAAATCATCATATTTGAGGCTAGGAAGGCATCAGCTCACCACTACCCCCCATTTCAGCTGGCACATCCCGCATTTTAGGCAAAGCATCATCCATGCGTAATACTGTTTCTTGGTAATGCACATGCACACTTGGCTGGAAATCTAACTGTGGAATAATTGCAGCATACACATCAGTCAAACCCATTTCCGGATGCTCAGTGAGGATGTGACCACCGCACAGCGCACACCACTTACGTATGCTTTGTACGGTTTTTTGATACGATGATAGGTGCTCATAACCTTTATGAATCTGCACACTTTCAGGGCTCCAAAGTGTAAAAGCATTGACAGGTCCTGCAGACCAATGTCTACACGACTCACAATGGCAATACCCCATAGCTTGTGGCTTACCAGTAACTGTTAATTGAACTGCCCCACAAAAGCACTGCCCCTCATATGTTGAGTTATCACTCATATATCACCTCATTATTCGTTAGTTTAAATATCAGGCAACCTGCCCTATCAATACAGTTGCTCCTCCGCTTGCAAAATTATCAATATCAGCGACTGCTAACTGTCCTTCCTTGGAGCTTATAACATTCTCCATTTGTTCTTGGTTATCAAAATAGAGCTCTGCCATACGGTAATACACGGGTAAAGAACCATCTGTTTCTGATGCAAATACAGTTAGTTCAGTGCGCCTTACTCCCTTCATTTCAGCGACTAAAGGTAAATGAGTTTTTATATAATAGGATTCAAATGCCTCTTGATCTGAAGGCTGCCCATATAACACTGTAATTTTTATCATCTGCGTTCCTTTAAATATAATTAAATAATATGAAATACATATAATGGTTGATATTTTTATCATCAAGAGCACACGACCAACAATAGTTCTAAGATCGGTAAAACCTTATCCATTAGTCGCTAAAAGAACGTTTTAAAAATAGTAAAGCCAAGATAAATTGTACGAAAACATATTAAAAATATGATAAATATCTAAACTGTTTAAGCTTTCAGTCATCGTATAGTGAATAAAAAATCCCCAGCATGCTGGGGATTTTTTATTCATACTTTGCAGCTTTAGTGCAACACTTACGCACCTAACGCCGCGGCATCTTTAACCACACAAGCAAAAAAATCAGCTAAAGCAACCAACTCCACCTCATGCAGTGTTTGCGCATCAACCGCCACACCATTCATGTTTGGTAACGTGCGCGTGGCGCATGCATCTGCAACCACAGTGCTTTGATAACCCAAATCTTTTGCCGCCCGAACTGTAGCGCTCACGCACATATGTGTCATAAACCCACAGACAATCAATTGTGTACGCCCAGTGCCGGTTAAAAACTCGTGTAAATTACTTTGCGCAAAGGCATTAGGCAGCGGCTTATCAATAACGGCCTCCCCAGCAATGGGGGTCAGCTCATCGAAAATTTGCCCACGCACACCTTCTGGGTCAAATAAATAACCCGGCACGCCTATATGACGAATATGCGCAACAGGCGCATGATGCTCACGTGCAGCCATGAGTAAACGCTCAAGCTGCACAGTAGCAGCCTCAACATCAGGCAGCTTCATATCCCCAATACGGTATTCATTTTGTGCATCAATAATAACCAGCACGGCACTGTCCCACTGCGCCACGGGATGTTCGCTGCCGGTGAGTTGAAATAATGTTGGGTGATGACTCATTGTTATTCTCCAGTAGTAGTTGAGCAGTGCCATTGTCGGAGTGACACTCAGTAATTGGAATATGTAAACTTGCAAATACGTTTTGCATTTTTGCAATGGCTTTTAAAAGGGTGAGTAATGACCATGCTAATCAATGCATTTGACTGGAATGACATTCGTCTGCTGCTTATTTTGCAGCGTGAAGGCAGTTTAAGTGCGACAGCTAAAGCTCTAGGTGTTGATGTCTCCACCATCAGCCGACGTCTCACTGCTGCAGAGAAAACACTGCATACGCGATTATTTATTCGAACCCATAAGGGTTACCAAGCAACGCAAGTTGGTTTAGCTTTCCTGCAGGCCGCACAACACATTTATGATCGTATTCATCAAATGCTCATTACCACGCAAAGCAACACACAGAGCATCAGTGGCACGGTGCGCATTACATCAGTGGATTTTATTTTTAGCCTATGGCTGTTTAAGCAACTCGCAGGACTTAAGCAATTGCACCCAACGCTCAACCTAGAGTTGCTACACGACAACCGTGACTTATCATTCAGCCAAAGCGAAGCTGATATTGCTATTCGTCTGGCCAAGCCTGCCAGCGATGCTGAATTACTGATGCGTAAAGTGGGGGAAATAGGCTGGGCTGTGTATGGCCACGCTGACCATGAGCCGTTAGACATCAATGAGTGGCCACAACAAGCGTGGCTCAGTTATAGCAACGACTTAGCGCATGTGCCTGAAATGCGCTGGTTACAACAGTTAAATTGCGCAAATCCTGCAGTCTTACAGTCAAATCATTTGCATGCATTAATCGAAGCCTGCACACATAAAGTCGGTTTAGCGATCTTACCTTGCATGCTGGCTGACGCAGCAGGACTCAAGCAACTGAGTACGGGCCCTGTATTGTTTCGCGAAGTGTGGCTCCTCAGCCACCGACAAACTGCACAGCTGCCTCGTTTTCAAGCCGTCTATAATTGGTTGTTAGCACAATTCACTGAAAATGCTGTGCTCTTGCGCGGCGTAAAACAGGCCTAATTTAAAGGTCCACGCAGTTGCTGACTAAGCACAGTACGGTTCAAAGTAAACTTTAATCAAATTAAAGAAAACCTCATGATAAATTCCAGCTATTACTATCAATGAGCTTTTTCTGCTAACGAAAATACACACAGATTCTTTGTCCAGCGAGTTCGTGAATCTGCATGGGTATTTTATAAATATCACTCAGCACCTCGCTACGAATAATCTGCTCAGGTGTACCTTGATAGGCCAACTTGCCTGCGCACATGGCAATAATGTGATCAGAATAACAAGAGGCAAAATTGATATCGTGTAGCACCACGACTACGGTTTTGCCTTTTTCATCAGCGGCACGCCGCAGCAACTGCATCATGCCTACAGCGTGGTGCATATCAATGTTGTTCAGCGGCTCATCGAGCAGCACATAGTCAGTGTCTTGGCACATCACCATAGCGACATACGCGCGTTGCCGCTGCCCACCGGATAACTCATCAAGGTGGCGGTGCTGATACTCATCCAACGCCAGATAATGAATGGCCTCATCAATATGCTGTTGATCTTGATCAGTGAGACGCCCTGCCGAATGCGGGAAGCGACCAAAAGCAACCAAATCACGTACAGTCAGGCGCAGTGTGGACTCATTGTGTTGGCGTAAAATGGATAAACGCTTAGCCAACTCAGGCCCTGGCGTGCGAGTGACATCCAAACCGTCAATTTCGGCGCTACCTGCGCTCATGGATGTTAAGCGGCTGATCATCGATAGCAAGGTCGATTTACCCGCACCATTAGGGCCAATAATAGATGTGAGCCCGCCTTTACTAATTTTTACACTGACATCATCAACCACCAGCGTGTCTTGATACTTTTTACAGAGGCCCCGTGTTTCAATCATTGTTTAACTCCACGCAATAACAGCGCAATAAATAACACACCACCACACAACTCAATCACCATGGCCAATGGCAAGCTGGTATTAAGTAGGTTCTCAAAAAGCACTTGCCCACCGACCAAGCACACTACTCCCGCTAAGACACTGGCTGGCAAGGTCCACCGATGCTGGTGACTGCCGGTGAGCCAGTAGGCTAAATTTGCAACGAGCAATCCAAAAAACAGCATTGGCCCCACCAAAGCAGTGCTAATCGACACCAGTACGCAGATAACCAGCATAAGCAGAGTTACTGTTTTGCTGTAAGGCACGCCTAAATTGATCGCCACCTCACGCCCTAAACTGAGTACATCGAGCTGGCGGCGCAAACGAAATAAGACCGCACCACAGAGCACAACCCCTGCCAGGCCAACCCACAGCAGCTGCAAATTGATGCGATTAAAGTTGGCCACGCTACTGCCCTGCGCAATAGAAAACTCACTGGGATCAAACACGCGCAAGGACAAATCAGCCAGCTCACGAAACAGCAAGCCGCCGACCATTCCCAGCAAAATCAACATATGCAGACCGCGCACTGAGTCACTAAATAACCAACGAAATAACAGCAAAGCAATCGCTACCATCACTGCCACTTCAAAAACAAAGCGCAACTCAAGTGGCCAGCTTGCGCCAAACTCAGTCCCCCAGAGCAATAAAGCCACTGCATGCACCAGCACATAGAGCACATCAAAGCCCATTAAAGATGGCGTCAGTATGCGGTTATGGGTAATGGTCTGAAACACCACAGTTGCTAAGCCCATGGTCACCGCAACCAGCAGCATGCCCAGCAAACGGCTGCCGCGGTATTGCACAATAAACGCCCAATCACTCTGCACATTCAGGGTCATAAAACCTAGCACACTGAGGAGCGCCAGCAAGGTTGTTAGGCACAACAATAACTTGCCTCTCGGATTTAAGCCCACTGTCTGCGCCCTCGTATTAAAATCACGATAAACACCAAACTACCGGCAATTGCCAGAATCGTTGCCGAAGGGATTTCATAAGGATGGATTAACACACGGCCCAGCAAATCAGCGGTCAACATCAAAGCTGATCCAGCTAAAGCCACCAAAGGAATGGCGCGGCGCACGTTATCACCAGTAATCAAGCGAATCAGGTTTGGCACAATCAAACCAATAAACGGCAAGGCACCCGCGGTAACCATCACGCTGGCAACAATCATCGACACCAGCAGCACGCCTAAAGTCAGTAATGCTGAATAATTAACCCCCACATTAGTGGCAAAATCTTTACCCATACCTATCACAGTGAAACGATCAGCCAACAGCATGGCCAACACAGTAATGCCTGCCGCGACCCAAAGCAGCTCATAGCGACCGCGTAAAATGGCCGAGAAATCCCCGCTGTTCCAAGATCGTAGAGCTTGTGTCAGCTCAAACTGATGGGCCAGCAAGCTACTAGCGGCATACATCACCCCAGCCAAAACCAAACCCACTAAAGGCACAATCAACGCGGAACGCAACGGGATACGTTTAAGTATCGCCAAAAACAGCACAGTACCCAGTGCAGCAAACACAGTCACCACGCTGAACTTCATCCACAACGCCATGCTCGGTGCAATAATAGTACACAGCAGTACACCCAGTGCAGCAGCATCCACAGTGCCCATCATCGAAGGTTCAAGTAAGCGGTTACGCGCCATCATTTGCAGCAGCAGTCCAGCCACGGCCAAAGATGCCCCAGCCAGAATCAAGGCCAAGGTTCGCGGCCAACGGCTGACAAATAATAATTGCGTGATACGGTCGTCGGGCTGGGTGAACAGGTGCAGTAAGTTCATGCGGCTAGCACCCACATTCAAACTGACAATCGACAGAATAAAGACCAACAAGAATAAACTTAGCAACCAATACAACATGCGTGTTTGAGTGCTTTTAGAAGAAGTTACAGCCATAGGTATTCGCTTACTACGAGAGGCTTGAAATCCGTTGCGCTCACTGCTGTTACAGGCTTGAGCGTACAGGGCCAGCGTTGCGCTAAGCCCTGCCGTTGGCGGATAAGTTAAATAGGATTATTTAGAAAACACATCCAACAAACGCTCAACGTTAGTCTGCATCACACCTAAACCACTGTTATCCAACAAGTACCAACTGACCGGTTCCAGATACACAATCTGCCCTTTCGCCCCTGCTTCAGTCGCTTGCACCAACTCGTTATCCATCATGCCTTGCGCAGCAACACCTTCACGTCCAATCGCAGCATCGCGGTCCATCACAAATAACCAGCTTGGATTGGCTTCCAGTAAAAACTCATAGGATACCGCCTGCCCATGTCGCCCCACTTTTAAATCAGCGACAGCAGGCTCAACCCCAAACACGTCATGGATCATGCCAAAGCGGGTACCAATACCAAAGGCACTCATTTTCCCGCCGCTGGTTAATAGCGTCAGACCTTTGCCTTGCGTGGCACTGAGCGCTTGTAATTGCTTAACGGATGCCTGCAGTTTGGCGGTTAACTCAGCAGCCTGTTGCTCACGATCAAAAATCTGCCCAAGAATTTCCGTGTTGCGCACCACACTGCCCATAAGGTCTTTTGGATTAGGCGTTAGATCAAGCGTCGGACCAAATTTCGCCACTTCTGCATAGTGCCCTGCAGCACGACGACCTAAAATAATCAGATCTGGTTTAAGATTTTTCAACGCTTCGTAGTCAGGCTCAAACAGCGTTCCAACACGAACAAAACGTGCATCTTCGTATTGGCTGAGCATCGGCGGCAAAATATTAGAGTTGGGAATAGCTTGGGCTTGCACACCCAAGACAGCCATCGTATCGAGCGTTGACCAATCCAGCACCGCGACTGTTTTAGGCAGCTTTTGCACCTGGGTTAGTCCCTGAGCATGTTTAATGTTCAGTAACTCTTGCGCCTGCACAGGTGCAACCAAACAGAGCAGCAGGCCCAGTACTGTTAATGATCGAAAAATAGCAAAGCGCTTAGCACGCATAATGAACCCCTTAAAATATCAGCCGGATAGAAAGCAGTGATCAGATCGCTGCGAACTATATACGATCGATTCTTATTTGCAAGTAGTTTTCATTACACCTAAAGAGAAATATCAGCTGATTTAGCATTAGGATCAAAATACGTAAATATACGAAAAATATTAATACTGCACTACAAGCTAACAATTACGGCAAAATTAGGCAGTTGTATTTGTGATATTTGCAAACTGTTCGCGCAGCTAACAAAGACAAGGACTAATAACTGTTTGCTTGATCCGCACATGAGTAAACGGGGTTGCGCAAGCAAAACGCTCAAATATTTTTGGATTTCAATCAGTTCTGCTTGCATGCAATAAGCACGTTTCGGTTCAATGGCTGATTATACGATGCTGTCGGCTTAAGCTGGCCGCACTGTAACAGCACAGTAGTCAACAGCATGGAGTCGCAAATGGTAACAAATACATATCACACGTTAGTGCTGGGAGGCATACGCTCTGGCAAAACCGGCTTGGCAGAAGCCCAAGCGATAAACCAGCCGCATCCCGTGCTATACGTAGCCACCGCTACCGCTGGCGACGAGGAAATGGCCAGCCGGATCAGTCGCCACCAAGCCATCCGACCACCCGCTTGGGGGCTGGTAGAAGAGCCACTCAATCTGGCCAGAGTATTACAGGAACATGGACAACAGAGCCCACCACCTTGCCTGTTAATTGACTGCATGAGCTTGTGGCTCAGCAACCTGCTGCACGCCAGTGATGCGCAGTTGCAGCGACAGCGCGACGCTTTTCTAGAGCAGATCGAGCGCTACCCAGGTTCGCTGATTATTGTCAGTAACGAAACCGGCTTGGGTACCATCGGCATGGACCCGCTGACCCGCAAGTTCTGCGATGAGTTGGGCTGGCTCAACCAAGCATTGGCGCAGCGCTGTCAGCGGGTCATGCTGGCAATCGCCGGTTTGCCACTGGTATTAAAAGACTCAAGCGGCGGCACAGTTAAGTAATGCTTGCCTGCTATTGATCGGTTCAAGGCTAAGAGTTTGGTTCAATTTCCCGCTGGCAACGCTGCAGCATAAAGATTTCTGGACAACTTGATGGCTATGACGCGCTTGAGCTAACTTGGTTAGCCTGATGATGCGCAAATTGCCGGGCAGGTCAATAGAGTATTCTCTGCCAGCTTTGTCTGCTCTTTGCTGTTGCCAGGCAGCATCCGTTTTACTCAGGTACAGGTTCATGACTGCACTGCAAAGCCTACGCCAACTGCACGCAATCAGGTAGGCTTGGCTGCTTTATGATTTTTTGTTAGGGAGATCCGCTGTTGTTATTTGCGCCTTTAATTGTTTGCTCGCTTGCCCTGCTGCTGGACCGTGTACTGGGTGAGCCGCGCCGCTTGCACCCTCTGGTCGGCTTTGGTCGAGTCGTCAGTGCAGTGGAAAAGAGCTGCAACACCCATCCGACGCGTCCCTGGCAGAGTCTGCTGGCTGGGGTAGCGGCGTTGCTGGTCGTCACCCTGCCAATATTGGGCGTGACGATCTGGATGTCTACAGCACTGGATGGGCTGTGGCTGATACTGGCTCAGGCCGTAGCGCTGTGGCTGGCCATTGCCCTTCGAGGGCTGACCGAACATGGACTGGCGGTGGCCGAACCGCTGCAGCGCGGCGATCTAGACCGCGCCCGCGATCAGGTCAGCCGCATTGTCAGTCGCCAAGCAAGCGCATTAGATGAACCCGGCGTTGCCGCTGCCGCGACTGAATCGATTCTAGAAAATGGCGCGGACGCCGTATTTGCCAGCCTATTCTGGTTCTTAATCGCCGGCATGCCTGGCGTCATTTTGCATCGCATGGTCAACACGCTGGATGCCATGTGGGGTTATCGTAGTCCGCGCTTTCTGTATTTTGGTCGAGCAGCAGCACGACTGGACGACATCTTGGGTTGGCTGCCGGCGCGCCTGACCGCCCTCACCTACGTGCTACTGGGTCAACGCAAGCTGGCGATGGAGTGCTGGCGGCGTCAAGCGCCACAATGGGACAGCCCCAATGCCGGCCCAGTCATGGCAGCAGGCGCAGGCGCCTTAAATGTTCGTCTCGGCGGGCCATCACCTTATCCCGCAGGGATCAAGCAGCGCCCGTGGCTGGGTGGCACTCAGGCGGCAGACGCGACCAGCATCACCGCAGCAATCCGGCTGGTGCGCCAAGGTGTCTGGCTGTGGCTGAGCGTCATTTTGGCGGTGACTCTACTGCTTGCTGTGTTGAAGGTTCAAGCATGATGCCCGAGCATGGTGGTCGCCTGAATCAGGCCGTTAAGCGCTGGGGCATTCCCCGCGAGCAGTGGCTGGATCTATCGACCGGTATCAACCCGATCGGCTGGCCAGTGCCAAATATACCGATGGAGGTATGGCAACGACTGCCCGAAGCAGATGACGGACTGGTCGATATTATTCGGCACTGGTCAGACACACCGATAAGTGCCGACTGTGAGCCAGTCGCTGGTAGCCAAGCCGCCATCATGGCGCTACCGCGTTTACGCAAGCCCTGTCGTGTCGGTATACCGACAATCGGCTACCGTGAACATGAATACAGTTGGCGCCAGGCCGGACACCACATCGTTTCGCTAAGCGCGGTGCAAAGCAACGCGGGTGCGGCAGATGACGGTGAGCGCTGGCTCGATGAATTGGATGTGCTGGTGTGGATCAACCCCAACAACCCCAGCGGCGAATTGATCCCGCCTGCGACCCTATTGCGCTGGCACAGCCGCCTACAAAAGCGCGGCGGCTGGCTGATTGTGGATGAGGCCTTTATGGATGCTACGCCGCACTTGAGCCTGTGCTCCCACGCAGGGCTGCAAGGTTTGATCATTCTGCGTTCGCTGGGCAAGTTTTATGGTCTTGCAGGTGCGCGCGCTGGCGCAGTACTGACAGAGCCTAGTATCGCGCAATCTTTGCGCAGGCTGCTCGGTCCATGGTCACTGAGCGGCCCCAGCCGTTACGTGATGACCCATGCGCTACTGGATACGCAATGGCAAGAACAGACCCGCATCCGCCTGCAGCGAGACACCCAGCGACTGGCAGATATATTACAGGCAGCAGGACTCACGTTGTTGGGCGGTACTGCATTGTTCCAGACTGTCAAAATTGATACACCAGCGCTGTTGGCCGAGCGCCTGGCAGCACAGGGCGTGCTGGTGCGAGCCTTTGAACAGCCGGGCATGTTGCGCTTTGGTTTAACGGCAGATGAGCAGCAGTGGCAACGCTTAGAAATAACATTACAGGCAATAACGGGTAATTAAGCATTGACCTGACTAAGGCCGCCTTGTTAGCCTGCGCACGCGTTTTCAGGTGTTGTTATGGTTTTATAATCGTCATAACAGTGAAACGGGAAGCCGGTTAGAGTCCGGCACTGCCCCCGCAACGGTAAGTGAGTGATTGGCGAAGATAGATACCACTGTGCGTCAGCATGGGAAGGTTTACGCTGATCAGTAGTAAAACTCATAAGTCCGGAGACCGGCCTGTAAGCACACCGAACGCTGCGGAGGGCAGTTGCGGTGGGTAAGCACCTGTCTTTCTTAAGTGATTCCCCACCTGTTTTTACATTCTGGCCTGACCCTAAGTCGGCTACCTCTCTCTGCGCAGCACCTTTACATCCAGCCATACGGGTGCGTGTGGTGTGTTCTATGAGTGAGTTTTATGAAAGTTTCTCGCCTAATCATCAGCAGCGTGCTGATCCCTTTTGCATTGAGTCCGCTGGCTATCGCCGCAGCCCAAGAGAGTCAACTTGCACAATTAGACCCGATTGTAGTCACTGGTACCTATGGCCCCAGAACGGTGGGTGAGAGTCTGGCGTCCATTACTGTTATTGACGAAGAAGACATTCGCTCCAAAGCACCGGCTGACTTTACTGAGCTTTTACGTGGCCAACCCGGCATTAACGTTACCGGTAACGGCTCTTTTGGTAAGTCAACCAATGTCAATATTCGTGGTGTTCAGAATGCCGGTACGGTTTTCTTACTTGACGGTGTGAAAGTACATTCTGCAACCGGCGGCGGTGCGCCTTGGCAGTTCATTCCAACCGACCTCATTCAACGCGTGGAAGTTGTGCGCGGTCCTCGTAGTTCGCTATATGGTGCAGATGCGATGGGTGGTGTGGTTCAAGCATTCACACTGGACCCTAAGCATGGCCAACGCGGCTGGGTAGAGGTCGGCGCAGGTAACTTTGGTACGCAAAAAACCAGCGCAGGTATCTCCGGTACGGCTGGCAATACCCGTTTTAGTTTAAGTGGGCTGCACAAAGAAACAGACGGTACCGCGATTGTTGAGCATGGTGATGATCAAGGCTTTCGTAACACTGCAGGACTGGGTCGGATTGCCCATGACTTTGACAATGGCGCTGAAGCCAGCGTGATGCTATTACAGTCGCAAGGTAACACTGAGTACGAGGGTGGCAATACCGATTACACCATCCGTACCATCGGCGTTAGCCTGATGACCCCAGTGAATGATTACTGGCGCACTGGCATTCAGCTGTCAGAATCACGCGATGATGAAAAATCATTCTCAAGCAGAAAGAGTTATTACAATACACGTCTGCGCCAAGCTCGCTGGGAGAACACCTTTTCTTATAGCAACTATGAACTGGTTGCAGGTGCTGAATTTCAACATGACGAAGTCAACAGCTCGCAAAGCTACAACGAAACCAGCAGAACAAATACCGCTGTTTTCAGCCAGTTACGAATGAACTTTGCTGCCATCGATGCTCAGTTGAGTTTGCGCAGTGACGACAACGAGGCCTACGGAACCAAAGAAACCGGCGGTTTAGCATTGGGCTATAGCTTTGATAGTGCTCACCGCATTCGTGCCAGTTTTGGTACTGCTTTTCGCGCACCGACTTTTAACAACCTCTATTACCCTGCCTCTACCCCTACCAGCTATCGAGGCAATCCTAATCTGAAACCCGAGCAGTCGGAGACCTTTGAGTTAGGCGCCAGCGGTAATTATGCACGATGGTTCTGGGACATGGCCGTGTATCAAATGGACGTTGAAGACCTAATAATCAATGAGAAAATTAACGGTGCCAGTACGCCTGTCAACGTTAATAAAGCACGCATGCGCGGAGCGGAGCTAGCAGCAGGCTATGAGCACAACGGTTGGCGTACTGCTGCGGCACTCACTTATATGGATCCTGAAGACCGTGAAAGCGGTAAGAAACTGCGACGCCTCACCACTCGAACGGCCCGTGTTGACCTCGATAAAACAATTGGCAACTTTATGGTTGGCGGCTCGGTGATTGCTGAAGGTGACCGTTATGATGATGCTGCCAACAAAAACAAACTGAGCGGCTTCGCAACCTTGGATCTGCGCGCAGGCTGGAACTTTGCGCCGAACTGGAGCACGCGTCTGACCCTGGCAAACGTATTGGATAAAGAGTATTCAACAGCTCGAAAATCAGCCACTCAGAACTATATCGCAGCCGGCCGCACCGGTATGATGACGATCCGTTACGACCTCTAAAACACACCGCAAAGAAGTGAGTAAAAACATGCGTTATCGCTGGCTAAGCTTAAAGATTGCCTTAGGGTTACTGATCGGTCCCCTAGCGCACCCGCTAATGGCCAGCGAGACGCAACGTTGCGCTGTGGATGACGCAGGCCAAAAACTGTGTCTAACAGCGCCTGCTCAGCGCATTGCTACGCTATCGCCCGGTGCGACGGAACTGACCTTTGCCGCGGGAGCCGGTGACAAGGTCGTCGCTGGTGTTAATCACAGTGATTACCCACCTGCCGCGCGCAAGCTGCCCTTAGTGGGCAATCATACTCGAATAGATCTGGAAGCCCTGCTGGCCCTTAAGCCCGACCTCGTGGTGACTTGGGTCACCGGCAACCCTCCAGCGCAAATGGAACTGTTGCAAGCGCTGGGTTTACCTATGTTTGCCATCGAGCCGCGCTCCTTCGAGGCTGTGTCCAGTGCAATTGAACGACTCTCCGTGCTGACCGGTACAGAACCACAAGGCTTTGCTGAAGCCGAACGTTTCCGCACCGGTATTGCTGCAATCTCTGCGCAATACCGTCATGCTGAACCAGTTGCGGTTTTTTATCAGGTATGGGAGACGCCGCTGATGACGATCAACAATCAACACTTGATTGGCAAAGTACTGCAGCTGTGCGGTGGTGTAAACGTGTTTGCTGAGATGCCGCGCCTGGTGCCACGGATCAGCCCGGAAGTTGTGCTAGAAGCCGATCCTGAAGTTATTCTGACCGGCAGTGTTGAAGGAGCCATCGATGATCAACTCGATCACTGGAAAAGCTACCCAAAGATGGCAGCAGTCGCTAAAAACAATCTGTTTTATATACCCGCATCACCGATTTCAAGACCCACCCCCAGACTGCTTGAGGCCAGTCGTGACATTTGCCAAAAACTGGATATTGCCCGTGCACGCTGATCACGCTGAAAGGCTTTTACTGACACAGGCGCATACCCGATGATTCGCTCTTTATTGGCGCTCAGCATCATTGCCCTGCTCGCTGCGATATTGGCTCTGGCCATAGGCAGTGTCACGATCTCGCCCGCTGAACTCTGGGCGGTCATTCAGGGCGAAGGCAGTGCACTGCATCGCACACTATTATGGGAGCTGCGTCTGCCGCGTACCCTCGCCGCCTTTGCCACTGGCGGTTTATTGGCCGTGGCCGGCGCGCTGATGCAAGTGTTACTGCGTAATCCTCTCGCCGATCCTTACGTGCTGGGTTTATCCGGTGGTGCTGCGGTAGGCGCACTGCTGGCTATGTTGACTGGCATGGGCGCGCTGCTGATCTCCGGTTCAGCCTTTGCTGGTGCCATGTTGGCAATGGTCTTGGTGTTTGGTCTGGCACACGGCACCGGCAGCTGGACTGCCTCGCGCCTGCTGTTGACCGGTGTTGTGGTCGCGGCTGGTTGGGGGGCGGTGATTACCCTGATGCTGGCACTCACCCCCTCTTACAAATTGCCCGGCATGTTGTATTGGCTGATGGGCGATGTGTCCTACGCCCGCACACCGTGGCCTGCGTTGCTGGTACTGGCTTTAGCCATCGCGGTCGTTATGCCGCTGGCGCGTAACCTGAACGTTTTGGCCCGCGGCTCCATGCAGGCTGCCGCACTCGGTGTATCGGTGCGACCGCTGGAGTGGACCATTTACCTACTGGCCAGCCTACTGACCGCAACAGCCGTAACCACCGCCGGCAGTATCGGCTTTGTCGGCCTGATTGTGCCGCATATGCTGCGGCTGGTATTGGGCAACGATCAACGTATTATTTTGCCAGCCAGTGCGCTGGCTGGTGGCACCTTGTTGGTACTGGCCGATACCTTGGCGCGCACGGTGATTGCGCCTGAGCAGCTGCCGGTCGGTGTGATTACCGCGTTATTGGGTGTGCCCACCTTCCTGTATTTACTGCACCGGAGCCGCTGATGAGTACATTGCATGCGCGTGATCTAATCATCAATGTACCAAGTCGAGCGGACGGCTTCCCGCTCAACATGAGCATTGAATCAGGTCAGGTTTGGGGCGTACTTGGCCCCAATGGTGCCGGTAAAACCACATTACTGCATACCTTGGCAGGCTTACTGCCCGCACGTAGCGGCCAAGTCACCTTGCACGACACACCGTTAGCACAGTTAAAACGCCGCGATATTGCGCAACAGCTCGGCTTAGTGTTTCAAGAGCGCCAAGACAGCTTTCCGGCAACAGTATTGGAAACAGCACTGATCGGCCGTCACCCTTGGTTGTCAGCGTGGGAAAGTGAACAAGCGGCAGATTTGCAGCGTGCGCAGCAGGCTTTAGCAGCGCTGGATGTAGAGCATTTATCTGAGCGACTGCTGAGCACCTTATCCGGCGGTGAGCGTCAACGCGTCGCGATTGCCACGCTGATGACGCAGAACCCTGATATCTGGCTGCTGGATGAGCCGACGAATCACTTGGACTTACACCATCAGGTCAAAGTCATGCGCTTGCTGCGAGAACAGGCCGCCTTAAGTAAAACAGTCTTTATGTGCCTGCATGACCTGAACTTGGCGGCACGCTGGTGTAGCCATGTGTTACTCCTGTATAGCAATGGTGATGCCTGCTGGGCCCCCGCCCCTACGATGCTAAAACCGTCTGCACTTGAGCAACTGTATAAGCAAAAACTCATGACCGTAGAGGTCGATGGTGCACCGGTGTTTGTCCCCGTGTGCTCCAACTAATAATGATAACAATGGTGAACCTATGACTTTATCTGTACCGGCAGTAATGATTACCGCACCCGCCTCTGGGCAGGGTAAATCGATGGTGACAGCCGCCTTGGCACGCTTGCACCGCAATGCCGGACGCAGCGTACGCGTATTCAAACACGGCCCAGACTTTCTTGACCCTATGGTGCTGGAGGTTGCATCCGGCCACCCGGTATATCAACTGCACCCATGGATGACCGGCGAAGACGAATGCCGCTGGCGCTTGGCTGAAGCCGCGCAAGACGCTGATCTTATTTTAATTGAAGGCTCGATGGGACTATTCGACGGCGATCCATCCAGTGCCGATCTGGCCAAACTGATGGGCATTCCTGCTTTGCCCGTGATCGACGCCGGCGGTATGGCACAGACATTTGGCGCGTTGGTCTTGGGGCTCGCACGCTTTGACTCAGAACTGTCGGTACATGAGGTGATTGCCAATAAAGTTGGCAGTCCTCGCCATGCTGAAATGCTGCAAGAGGGGCTGCCTGCCGGCATCCACCTGCTAGGCGCGATCCCCAGAAACGATGCCATGCACATTCCTGATCGACACCTTGGCCTGATGCAACCAGCAGAATTGGACAACCTTGAGCAGCAGCTTGATGATGCTGCCCAGGTGCTCAAGGCAGCCGGCCTTGAGCAGTTACCCAAATCCGTATCGATCGCCAGCGTTGCCCCAGCGCCTGCGCCAGGACCTCTATTGGCCGGTGTACGAATTGCCATTGCGCGTGACATCGCCTTCAGTTTTATCTATCGCGCCAATACCGAATTGTTGCTGGCGATGGGGGCGCAGCTGGAGTATTTCTCCCCTCTGTTAGATACGCAGTTACCGCCAGCCGATGCCCTGTGGCTGCCAGGTGGTTACTCTGAACTCCACGCCAGCACCTTGGCACATAACACTCCGATGCTGGAGGCGATTCGAGCCTTTTATCAGACCGGCAAACCCATACTGGCCGAAGGTGGCAGCCTGATGGCCTGTGCTGAGGAACTAGCGGATAAAGAGGGCGTCATCTACCCACTGCTAGGGTTGATCCCCGGTCGCGCTGCCATCGCTAAACGCCTACAAGGCATAGGCCTGCACAGTCTGGATACGCAAGATGGTCAGATAAGAGGCCATACTTTTCACCGTTCCACCTTGGAAACAACGTGGCAACCCACCACCCATACACATAAACAAGCCGGCAGCGGTGCTGAAGCCGTTTTCTGTCAGAAAGGCCTGATGGCGAGTTTCTTTTACAGTTACTTCCCCTCTGCGCCGGCGCTGATTGCCGCTATTTTCAAGGGCGAGCAGCTCGCATTCGATAACAACAAGGAGAATACCCATGAGTAAAGGTGTAAAAGACCCCGAACGCCACGCCAAGCGTATGGCTGCCAAACAAAAAATTATGCAGGAGCGCATCGCCAATGCACAAAAAGAGCAAGGCATCTTGCTGGTATTAACCGGACCCGGCAAAGGTAAAAGCAGCTCCGGCTTTGGCATGGTAGCCCGTGCCCTTGGTCACGGCATGAAAGTCGGCATTGTGCAGTTCATTAAGGGAGCCTTCAGCACCGGTGAGCAAGCATTCTTCAGCAAGCTGCCCAATGTTGATTATCACGTCATGGGCCAAGGCTACACCTGGGAGACACAGGACCGTGAACAGGATGCCGCCTCCGCCAACGCTGCTTGGGACATTGTTGCCGGCATGCTGAAAGATGACAGCTATGATCTAATTTTGCTCGACGAACTCAATATTGCCCTGAAATACGACTACATTGATTTGGACCGCGTGCTGGATGACCTGCAAGCACGGCCTGAGATGCAGCACGTGGTGGTCACCGGTCGTAACGCCCCGCAGGAGCTGATCGATATCGCCGACACCGTCACCGATATGCGCGCAGTCAAGCACGCCTTTAAAGATCAGGGCATCAAAGCGCAGAAAGGTGTTGAACTGTAAATGATCACACTGATGATTCAGGGCACCACCTCCGATGCTGGTAAAACCACGGTGGTCGCTGCCCTCTGTCGTTGGCTGGCACGTCAGGGTGTGTCGGTAGCACCCTTCAAACCGCAGAACATGGCACTCAATAGTGCAGTCACTGTGGACGGTGGTGAGATCGGGCGCTCGACAGCACTGCACGCTTTGGCCTGCGGCCTTGAACCGCACAGCGATATGAATCCTGTGCTGCTCAAACCACAAAGTGACTGTGGCGCTCAGGTGATTCTACGCGGACAGGTCTACGGCAACATGGATGCGCTGGATTACCACGCCTATAAAGTCGAAGCCATGCAGTCAGTGATGGCGGCCTGGCACGCACTGAGCGAACGTTACGATGTGATCATCGCCGAGGGTGCTGGCAGCCCAGCGGAGATTAATCTGCGCGCCAACGACATCGCCAATATGGGCTTTGCCGAAGCAGCCGATTGCCCAGTGCTTCTAGTCGGCGATATTGAGCGCGGCGGTGTGTTCGCGCAGCTGGTGGGCACGCTTGAGCTGATCTCTAAGAGCGAGCAAGCACGCACCCAAGGTTTTATCATCAACCGTTTTCGCGGCGATATTGGTTTACTAGAGCCGGGACTGGACTGGCTCACGGAACATACCGGTAAACCGGTGCTTGGCGTATTACCGTATCTGCATGGTTTGGTGATCGACTCTGAAGACAGCATTGGCAGCAGCGGCACCAGCGAAGCCGGCGCGCTCAATGTGATCGTGCCGGTCTTACCGCGCATCAGTAACCACAACGACTTTGATCCGTTACGCCTGCATCCGGGTGTCAATCTGCAATTCATAGGTCCGGGTCAAACTATTCCGCCCGCCGATCTAATTATTCTGCCCGGCAGCAAAAGCACCCGCGCCGATCTGGCCTGGTTACACACACAAGGTTGGTCACAGGCCATCGACAAGCATTTACGCTACGGCGGCAAACTGTTTGGTATCTGTGGCGGCTTTCAGATGCTCGGCGAACGCGTGGACGACCCCAGCGGGTTAGAAGGTGACGCGGGCAGCAGCGTCGGGCTGGGTCTCTTGGCCATGACCACCACGATGGTGGCCGGCAAACAACTGAAAGAGGTACATGGCACTCTGCACCTGCCTGCGGAAAAATCCACAATGGGCGTGGCCTTTAGCGGTTATGAAATGCACAATGGTGTCAGTCAAGGCGCTGCACTGTTGCAGCCACTGGCCTCTATCAATGGCAGCAACGAAGGTGCCATCAGCGCGGACAAGCAAATTGCCGGTAGTTATGTGCACGGTATTTTTGACATGCCCGCAGCGTGCGACGCTTTATTGCAATGGGCGGGACTCGATCACTCAGGTAACGCGGTGGACTATCAGCAGCATCGTCTTGAGCAGCTTGATCGACTCGCCGATCAAGTAGAGCAACACCTAGATACCGACTGGCTGCGTGATCTGCTGGGACTGAACGCATCAACCACTGTTTCTGGAGCAATTAAACGCCCATGACTGATCACAACCGCCCATTCAGCGACGATGAACGCGCCGGCCTCTATCGTGCTATTTATGAACGCCGCGATGTACGCTCGCAGTTTCTGCCTGACCCCATTCCCCGCCCAGTCTTGGCCCGACTACTGAAAGCCGCGCACCATGCGCCGTCAGTCGGTTTTATGCAGCCCTGGGACTTTATTCTGATCGACAGCCCCGAGGTACGTCAGCAGGTGCTGGCCAGTTTCGATGAAGAAAACGCCAAAGCCGCAGAAAACTACAGCGGTGAGCGCCAACACACCTACCGCAACCTGAAACTGCAAGGCATTACCGAAAGCCCACTGAACCTGTGCATCACTTGCGATCGAAGTCGTGGCGGCACTCATGTGTTGGGGCGCAACTCGATTGTCGAGATGGATCTATTCAGCACCTGCTTGGCGGTACAAAATCTGTGGCTAGCCGCGCGAGCGGAAGGGATTGGCATCGGCTGGGTAAGCATTCTTGATCAAGACACCCTGGCCAATATCCTCAAACTGCCCGATCACGTCTATCCGCTGGCCTATTTATGCATGGGCTACGTCAGCGAGTTTCTCGATCAGCCCGAACTCGAAGCTAAAGGCTGGCGCTCACGCTTGCCGCTTGAGGAGTTGGTGCACAGTAACAGTTGGGGTGCTGAGCTGGACGATGAGGCACTGTTGGAGCAACTGCAACAGTAAACGAACGTTACTACGAGTGCCCCTTGCTTACAGCGCTGTTTCCGTTAGAGGTGTCGATCTTAATTCACCCTGCTCATCTTCAGTGCGATTACTCGTCTACTGCTCAGTCTGTTGCACCAGCGCCTGCTGCACGGAGTTTTAGTGATCTTAACTTCTGCCAAGCCGCTTATTGCGGTTTAATCGCAAAAACTTTTTCACGATAATGGCCGTTCAACCCTGATCACTAGACTATTGCAGCCTTACGGCACCGGCTTCCACCTCAGTTTAACCCAATAGAAAATTCTTACTATTGCCTGCTCCTGCCAACAGTGGCACCTCCGTTTCATCTTTCAAATTAACCCCTGACAGCTGCCGGCGACAGGCCTCGCGCATCAAATACAGGAGGCGATGGCTGGCCATTTGATAGCTCAAACCCTCTAAACGCACATTAGAGATGCAGTTACGGTACGCATCGGTCAGACCAACCTTGGGCGCGTAGGTGAAATACAAGCCCAAACTGTCTGGTGAGCTCAAACCGGGACGCTCGCCAATCAGGATGACAGCCATACGCGCACCGAGCCGTTCAGCCACCTCATCGGCCACCGCGACCCGACCTTGACTGACAAGCACAACGGGCGACAGACTCCAGCCTTCTGCTAGGGCTTGCTCTTCGATGTGTTTGAGCATAGGTAGAGCATTGCTATGCACGGCCAGAGAGGAGAGTCCGTCAGCCACAACAATAGCGAGGTCATACCCCTCTGGGTTGGCGCTACGATGCTGACACAGTATGTCAGCAGACTCGTCGTTCAGGCGACGCCCTAGGTCTGGGCGTTGCAAGTAGGTGTGGCGATCACTGGCGGCACTGTGTAACGACAGACTGTCGCGCCCAGACTCAGCCAGCTGTGCACTGAGTCCGGCGTGATCAAATGGCAGATGCACAGCGTCGCGAGCCTGTGCGTGAGCGTACTGGAAGTCCAGTTGCGCGTTGGTTGGTATGCTGGTTCCGGTGCGACCCAAGGCGATGCGGGCTGGCGTCAGGTTACGCAGTTGCAGCCAAGGGTTCTGCTTATCACTGGTTGGTTTGTTCATGACGTGCTCTCGCCTCCAAGTTGCGCCAAAGCCTGGCGGAAAGCCGGTGGCAGGTTGCTGCCAAACTGCACTTTGCCATTGGCTTGGGTGAAGATGCCCATCTTATCCAGCCATTGTTCAAACTCCGGTGCGGGTTTTAAGCCCAGACTCTGGCGGGCGTAGAGTGCATCATGGAAAGAGGTGGTCTGGTAGTTGAGCATAATGTCATCGGAGCCGGGAATACCCATAATGAAGTTAATACCGGCCACCCCTAGTAGGGTCAAGAGGGTATCCATATCATCCTGATCGGCTTCGGCATGGTTGGTGTAGCAGATATCACAACCCATAGGCACGCCCAGCAGCTTGCCACAGAAGTGATCTTCCAGACCGGCACGGATGATCTGCTTACCGTTGTACAGGTATTCAGGGCCGATAAAGCCAACCACCGTATTAACTAAAAACGGGTTGAAGTGCCTAGCTACCGCATAGGCGCGGGTTTCGCATGTTTGTTGATCAAGGCCGTGGTGCGCATTGGCAGACAACGCACTGCCCTGTCCCGTCTCAAAGTACATGAGGTTTTGTCCGAGCGTGCCGCGGTTGAGTGACAAGCCCGCCTCGTAACCTTCCTGCAAAACACTCAGGCTGACACCAAAGCTGGCATTGGCAGCCTCAGTACCGGCAATCGACTGGAATACCAAATCCAGTGGTACGCCACGATTGATCGCTTCGATCGAGGTGGTGACATGAGTCAGCACGCAGGCTTGAGTGGGAATTTCGTAACGCTGGATCACTGCATCGAGCATTTCCAGCATGGTACAAATTGACGAAGTGCTATCGGTAGCAGGGTTGATCCCGATCATCGCATCGCCATTGCCATACAGCAGCCCATCAAGAATACTTGCCGCGATGCCTGCCGGCTCATCGGTAGGGTGATTGGGCTGCAAGCGTGTCGACAGACGCCCGCGCAGACCCACTGTGCCGCGAAATTTAGTGACCACACGAATTTTCTGTGCCACCAAGACCAAATCCTGCACACGCATGATCTTCGAAACAGCCGCAGCCATTTCCGGCGTCAGACCCGGCGCTAGAGCGCGCAGGCTCTGTTCGTCGGCGGCATCGCTGAGTAACCAGTCGCGAAAACCACCCACAGTCAGGTGACTCACCGGCGCAAATGCATCTTTATCGTGGGTATCGATAATCAGTCGGGTGACTTCATCCGTTTCATAAGGAATCAATACTTCATCCAAAAAGTGCTTGAGCTCAATATTGGCTAATGCCATTTGTGCGGCGACACGCTCACCATCGTTAAGCGCCGCTACACCGGCCAGAAAGTCCCCAGAACGAGCAGGACTGGCCTTGGCCATAACATCTTTAAGGTCGTCGAAGCGATAAGTCATGGCGCCGACGGTGTGGGTAAAACTTGCCATCTCAATCTCCGTTACAAATAGATAGGGACGCTACAGAATGGTGGACACGCATCAAATCGCCACCTTTTTTAATAGTTGTTCAAGGCGATTGCCGGCCGGCGCGTTGCTCGAGAATAGCAAATGCTTTCTCGGCCACGACACTGCCGCCTTCAATCGGCGGTAAACCGCCACTATAGATATTGGAGATCACCGTATATTCGTAGCGAATCTCGGCATTGCCGCTAAATTGTGCCGCAGCAATACGGGCCTGCTCATCGGGTAGGCGGTAGCCCAAGTACGCAGACATGCTGCGCGAAGCCAACGCATCACCACCTGGACGCTCACCGATTAGAACGATAATCAATTGTGGCTGTAGCGCTTCACCGACTGATTCAGCCAACTTCACTCGCCCATAGGGCGCAAGTATCGGTTGACCAACACGCAATTCACGGCTGTTCAAACCATCCATCAACACCGGCAGTAAATCTGGAATATTATGGTGGATCGCCTCAGCACTGAGGCCGTCAGAAATCACGATTTGTACGTCGTTATGTTCCGGTTTCAGCTGACTCAGAACCTCTTCACTCAAGCGCGCGCCGAGCTCTGGATCTTGTAAGTGAGCCAGTTTATCGAGCGCGTTGGTGCGCAACTCACGTAAAGGTATGTTGCTAATTTCAGCGGGTCGCAGATCAACATAAATAGCTTCGCGGGCCACTGCGAGGTTGGCACGCACGGTGCGTGAGATACTGTTGGTCGGACGCGGACCGGCGTTATCGAAACCATAGGTGGCCGGCGTAGATTCAACCAGACGCTGAAAGTCGATATCCGATTCGCAGAAGATTCGTGGATTACCCCAGTTCACACCGCGCTGCACATTACCGTGGGCGTCCTGTGCAAAAATCCCTTTACTCAGCGCCCAACGTAAGTACTCAGGTGCAGGGTTGAGGTCATGGACTTCGCGTAGGGTCTGGTTATCATGAGCGCTGGTATCGAAATAGGCGAGCATGCGGTCGGTACTCAGGTAAACGTCCATGAAGAAGTTGGCCCCAGCAGCAGCGAGCAACTCTGTGGCCATTTGCTGACCTTCGACGGTGACCTGTGAGTGCAGGGTGTAACAGGGTGCCATGCCCATCGGCAGGCTCATCAACTTGCCCATGAAATGATCCTGCAGGCAGGAGTAGGTCATTTCGAAATTATCAAGGTGGGTTTCTGGACCGATGAAACCGGTCACGTTGTTGACCATAAAGGGCTTGTAGCGCCGCGCCAGTCCGTAACAGAGAGCTTCACAGGTGGCCATATCGATGCCTTCGTGCTTGCCGTAGGTCAACTCACTGCCCTGGCCAGTCTCGAAGTACATGAAATTTTCCGCCTCTTCCCGCAAAGGGCCGCTTGCGCCCATAGTGTGCCATGCGTGGTCGAGCAACTCGACGGTGACATCAAACTCATCAGTCAGAGTTCGGTCAGTACCGGCTAAACTCTGAAACATGATCTCCACCGGAGCACCCTGCTCAAGGCAAGCCAACTGCGTTTTGATATGAGAGAGCACACAAATCTGTGTGGGCGCGCCAGTTTCACGACGCAGCTTATCCAAGTGGCGCAAGGTTGCGCTGATATTGTCCACCGTGTCGATGGCCGGATTGAGGCCAATGAGAGCATCGCCAGAACCCATACTCAGACCGGTATAAACCAGTAGCGTGATACCGCTCAGGTTATCAGTAGGATGATTGGGTTGCAGACGCGAGGACAGCGTACCGTTCAAACCCACCAAAGTACGGGCTTTAGCCGCAGCGCCGCTCTTGAGTTTCTTCGACAGCAGAATCAATTCGTGCACATCCAACAGCTTGGCTAGGGCTGCCACCATCACGCCGGTCATCGCTCGGCCAATACGACGGATTTCATCGCCGTGGCTGCGCAAGAGGTGATCTTTGAGTTCGCCCAAAGTCAATTCAGCAATCTCGCTGAAGGTCGCTTGGTCGATGTCATAGTTAACCTGCATGACACTGTCAATGCGGCCGTGACGGTCAGTCAGAGGATGATCGTAAAAATGTTGTAACGTCAGTTCGGACAGCACGTTACGCGCGGCCTCACGGCTGATTTCATCTTTGGCAGCCAGACCTGCGACGCGGTCGCCGGCTTTACTGATATCAGCGGCACCCAGCACGGCCTTGAGGCTAGGAAATTCAATCTGACGATCCAGTACAGTGGTGCTGTAGGAACGTTCGCTGCCTGCGGTAGGCAGTTTGATCTGATCGAGCGCTTTGAGTGACATACAATACTCTCCTTCACGGATCATAAAATCAATGCACGCCGTAAAAGGCGACGGGCACTATTTGTTGGTGGGGTTTGCCCAGGTTGATAAAGTGGGCATGGCGCTCGCGTACTTCGTCAATCACTACTAGGTTGCAAGGCAGTCGGCCCCAGTCGCTGGCGTAGTTGCCCAATGCCTTACCAGCATTGCTTTCTAACAAAAGCACCAGCGGCCAGTCGGCAGACACCTCTACCTGAGCGATGGCACTGGCTAAACGCGCACCGAGCTGGCGGATGTCGTCAAGGCGCGGTGGTGCGCCGTCATCGAGCAATTGCAAACAGGCTCCACCCTCGCTTCTAGCCGCCAAAGTGATGGCGTCAACCAGTTGCGCAAGGCTGGCGCTCGTCGGCAGGCGCGCCACGATCGGCAGATCTTTGAGCGGTAAGCTCTGTGGTCGTGGCAGAAATAAGGTGGTACCGGAGATTTCCGTGTTATGTAAGGTCAAGCCATACACCGTCGCACGCCCTCGGTTTTCGGGTACGAGGCGATTAGCATCGCCTACGAGGCGTGGACTGGCCGCAATGGCCAAGGCCAAGTCAATCCCCAGATCGCCATAGTGCGTGGTACCGGGTAGTGCTTCACCCTGTAAATGACGGTACAACAACTCGCCGACGCCTCCAGAAAAGGTCACGACCGGCGGTTTATTCAGTACTGGTAGATTCAATGCCAGTTGCTCAGTGTGCTGTCCGGCAGTGCTCTTAAAGAAGTCTGAGTCCGCACTGACAATGGCCTCAAGCGCAGCGATATACCAGCTGATGATGGCCTTACGTTGCACAGCACTTAACACGTCTCCCAGATTTATGTGGATACCCAGCTCATCAAGCAGAATTTGCCCGAATGATGAGATAGCGCACAGCTGATAACTGCCAGGCACACATTGGAAATGCCTGGCACCGATAAAGTGACAGCCGTTGGCTAGCACGTTACCGGCCAACCCTAACGCTGCGTTGGTCGTGCCACCACCGATATCAAGGTTGAGAATCGGCTGCTCACTATGAAAGCGACTTAGCGCGGAGCAACTGCCCATAAACGCCAACCAAGACTCAAGCCCGCCATCATCTGCTCGGGTGATCAGTACATTACCGATCAGGCCACCAACTAACTGCGCCAACGCTTGAGCATTGTTGCGCTGAGCGGCCAGCCCCGTAATGATCACTCCACCAGAAAACAGTGCTTGCGGCGCTACCTTCGCTTCGGCCAGCCAACCTTCAATCAGTTGTTGCACAGCCTGTTCGTCGATAGCATCACCGGCAAACGGAGTGAACACAGGTTCACCCCGAAACAGCAGCACCGGTTCCTGCAGCGCCATGCGTCCAGTGACGCAATGGCTACTGATGCTGGCCTGAGCGATCAGCGCGCTGCTAGTGGTGGAACCGAAGTCCAACCCTAGCAAGAGCACTTGGTTAGCAGAGGTCATAGGTATCATGCTGCCCCTCCTCGTCGCACCGGACTTATACCGTCGCCTTGTGACCTTCTGGGTGCACGGTTTCCGGTATTGGGAGGCCTAGGTATTCGCCTTCGGCGATAATCCCAGCGGCACGATCTTCAGCTTCAAGTTGTAAGGCTTTAGGTACCGACAACCAATACGCTAAACCAACAGCAATGAAACCTGCACTTATCTTACCGATCAGAACCGGCAAAATAATCGTGGGCTGGAAGTTCGCAGTGAACGACAGGTGATCACCTAACAAGAATGCAGCACATACACCGAAAGCAATGTTGATCACTTTATCTTTAGGCGGCATGAAACGCACAAAACGGAACATCGCTAAGATGTTGGCAATGGTTGCCAGCATACCGGCGCTACCGACAGCACTCAGACCGATTTTACCACCTAGACGCTCCAATGGTTTGCCCAGATATTTGCGCAGCAAGTACACCATAGGGAAGGCACCGGCCAGCATGATACCGATGTAACCAGCGGTTTCTAAGGCACGGGTCTGGTCTTGGGCATCAGCGATAATCGGGTCGAAACCCCAACCACCAAATACCAGACTAAAGACGCCAGTAAAGTATTCAACGATGGAGAACACAAGCACCAGCTTGATCGCCGCATCCATGGTGCGACCAAAAATGATAAAGCCTTTAATCATCAGGTCTGGCAAGAAACGTAAGCCCAATGCCAAAGCCAAGACGAAGATTAGAATCGGCAATAAGTTGGCAAAAATACTGCCCATACCTAAGGCCAATTGATAAGTCGCTTCCCCGTTAGTAGTCACTAAATCACGCACCAATGGATTACTTAACGCCAGTATCACACTAGCAATCAATACGCCCAAAGGAATGGTCAAAATACCCGACATAATGCCAAGCGCCATGTATTTGTGATCACGTTTATCGAGCATTGCAAGACCCATAGGGATCGAGAACACAATGGTCGCACCGCCCATAAAGCCTGTAATCAACGCCATCACTAGCGCCTCTTTACTGGCCGCCAAGGCTGAGGCTAAGTGATAGCCGCCCATATCGGAGGCGATAATCATCGTTGCAGCTAGCGCAGGGTCAGCCCCCAAGAAGCTGAAGATCGGGCCGTGCACGTTTTCGATAATCATCGTCAAGTAAGGAATGGAGGCCATGATACCCGCCGCTGGTACAAAAATGTAACCCGTGGCATGGATACCTTCCATGAACTCTTTACCCAAGCCTTCGTCACTGTTACGGATCGCTGCGAAAGCACCCAGAACAGCACAAAACATGATGAGATAGAGAATATAATTTCCGATCTGATCCATTTTTATACCTTCTTATTGTTGTTTTAAGTGTATTTTTTGTAAAAACATTAAACATTTAAAAAGCCTTCTGGCGAGCGAACTCGCCAGAGGGATCGATCAGAAGAATCCCATCGGATTAATGTCATAACTCACTAACAGGTTTTTAGTCTGCTGGTAATGAGAGAGCATCATTTTGTGGTTTTCGCGTCCAACACCAGACTTCTTGTAACCACCGAACGCAGCATGCGCTGGATATAGGTGGTAGCAGTTGGTCCACACACGACCCGCCTTGATCGCTCGACCCATGCGGTAAGCACGGTTAACATCACGGGTCCACAGACCCGCACCGAGACCGAACTCAGAGTCATTGGCAATCTCTAGCGCTTCGGCTTCGTCTTTAAAGGTGGTAATGCTGACCACTGGACCAAAAATCTCTTCTTGGAACACGCGCATTTTGTTGTGACCTTTGAGCAGAGTCGGTTGGATGTAATAGCCGCCACCTAAGCTGCCGCTGAGCTGTTCTACCGCGCCGCCAGTGAGTAACTCTGCGCCTTCTTGCTTAGCGATCTCCATATAGCTGAGAATTTTATCGAACTGTTGCGAGGAGGCTTGGGCGCCGACCATAGTTTCGGTGTCGAGAGGGTCGCCACGTTTGATCTGTGCAACCTTTTTCATCACTTCTTGCATAAAGGCTGGGTAAATGGATTCCTGTACGAGCGCGCGCGATGGACTGGTGCACACTTCACCTTGGTTGAAGAAACCTAACACCAAACCTTCCGCCGCTTTTTCGATATAACTTGGCTCGGCTTGCATGATGTCTTCGAAGAAGATGTTCGGTGACTTGCCACCCAACTCAACAGTGCTTGGGATGATATTTTCGGCAGCACATTTCATGATGTGCGCACCCACTGGGGTAGAGCCAGTAAAGGCGATTTTCGCAATACGTGTACTGGTTGCTAGTGCTTCACCGGCTTCACGACCAAAGCCTTGCACCACGTTGAGTACGCCAGCTGGCAGTAGATCACCGATCAGCTCCATCAATACGCTGATGCCCAGCGGCGTTTGTTCTGCAGGCTTGAGCACGATGCAGTTACCCGCAGCCAAAGCAGGCGCGAGTTTCCAAGCAGCCATCAGCAACGGGAAATTCCATGGGATGATCTGACCAACGACACCCAGCGGTTCGTAGAAGTGATACGCAGCTGTCAGCTCGTTGATTTCTGCGGCACTGCCTTCCTGCGCGCGGATGCAACCGGCGAAATAACGGAAGTGGTCAGCGGCCAAAGGAATGTCGGCGTTTAAAGTTTCGCGAACAGGCTTGCCGTTATCCCAAGTTTCAGTGATGGCCAGCACCTCAAGATTTTCTTCGATACGGTCAGCAATTTTTAGCAGAACTCGTGAACGATCCTGAGCTGAAGTTTTACCCCAAGCATCAGCAGCAGCATGTGCGGCATCGAGCGCTTTTTCGATGTCCTCGGCGGTGGAACGAGGAAACTCAGCAATCGGTAGTCCGTTAACCGGTGATAAATTAGTGAAGTACTCACCTTTAACTGGGGCGACGAACTCACCACCAATGTAGTTTTCGTAGCGTTCCTTAAAGGAAACAACAGAACCCTCGGTTCCTGGTTGTGCGTAAATCATCTTATTAGCCTCTTATTTTTATAAAATCGCGCACCCCAAGAGTCTGTCAAAATCACACACCTGTCTTGACATCAAATACGAATACCTTGACATGACTTTAATCAGCTCTCGGCTTTAGGCCACCAAGAGCCGCACCACTTAAGAATGTATGCACGCTTGACAGACAAATATGCGTGCAATACCTAGCTACACACCGATAAGCGATCGAGGTAGAGCTCAGTATTGAAGGGCGCATTACGATAAATAGACTTAAGTCATAGGCATAAGCATGCAAGCTATCGCTCAGCTCAAAACGACAGCTATTCATGAACAAGAAAAAATAGGAGATGAAGCGCCTGTATCTGTCAGAAGGCCTTCTGCAGTGCTTTTAGTACCTTGCCTGTAGGTAAGTTGCGGAAAGGAGATGTTCATCACCGTCGCTAGAGAAAAACTTACTTAGGTAGAATTGACCTGCACGCACAATAGGTGTTAAAAGTCGTAAGTTAGCTACAATAATGTATATACATGAGAGCGTTTCTCTATAATTAATTAAACGCAATTAAACAATAAAATATTACATTCTTATTAGAGCTCATATTATTATGAAATCTGTCGAGTTACAAAAAAAAAGTTGGCGCCAAAAGTTCTGGCATCTGCAGCAAGTGGCATCATAGATATGATAAAAAACCATGGTGGCGATGCGGACTCTATATTAGGAAACTCTGGAATTAGTACCTCTTCAATTATAAGCCCTGCGCAAGAACTGGATCTTAAAAAATATTGTAACTTGTTTGATACTTCAGCAAAATTAACCAACAATCATTATTTTGGTTTATCATTTGGATCTTCATTCAAACCTATCAATTTTGGTGCAATCGGATACTTAACAATAAACTCTCCAACACTTTCGGCTGCTCTTAAGAATAACTTTTCTCGCTATTTCCCTGCACATCAAGATAATAGTATTGTATCCCTAACTCAAAACCAAGAGCTTTATCAATTTAATTATGAAATAACAGATCCGAGGATTTTAAATCGACGTCAAGATGCAGAAGTATCTATAGCTATGTTTTACAATATATTTAAACACTGCCTAGGAGAGAAGTGGAACCCTATAGAAGTTCATTTCTCACATCATAAAATTGATGAGAATATAGCGGTGTATGAAAAACTATTTGGCTGCCCTATCCTTTTCAATCAAAGCACAAATTCAATCTTGTTTCGCCGTTCCGAGCTTAATTGCATTATGCCGAACAGTGACCCTATGCTTTTCGCAGTGCTTGAGCCTTATCTATCCAAACGGAGGCATGCACGATCATCACCTGATGACCTTTTTATGGAAATCAAGCATTTTGTAAAAACAAATATTGGTGAATCGGTTCCAACGATTGCAAGCATTGCTAAAAACTTTAGGAAACGCTGAATAAAACCAATCAAACCAGCCAATCCATGCGGATAAAATTACCTTATTCACTTCAGGGCCATAAAAAACCTTTTTATCAGCAGTTTTACCCGTTTTTCTCTTTTTCCGGCAGCACCGGTTTTTAGGCGGATTTATCCCGCCAACGGCAACATCGCTTCGACAAAAACAGGTTGCCAAGGCAAACAGGCTATAGAGATGGGCTGTGTTTTTCGCCAAGCCACGGTAGCGAGTCTTGCGGTGACCAAAGTGCACTTTGACCCAGTAAAAGGGATGCTCAACCTTGGCGCGAATTCGGCTTTTTAATTTTTCATTTTGTCAGCCAGTTACCTTCTTCTGTGCCGCTATCGCGCAGCTTTCGACGCTTTCCATGGCGCATGGCTACCACCCACTCCACATCTTTATCCTTGTTTTCTTCCCGTTTGTCAGCCCCCAGAAACCAGAATCCCGTATACCTCTTTCCTCGCCGTGTAGCAAAGCATGAGCTTGGTTCACGTCGTGCACGTTGGCCGCAGTGGTGACCAGTGTATGCACCAAACCGCTAGCCGCATCAGCACCGATATGAGCTTTCATCCAAAGTAATACTGATTGCCTTTCTTAGTGGAGCGCATTTGCGGATCACGGCTTTTACTCTTATTCTTGGTGGAAGGTGGTGCGGCAATAATTGTAGCGTCAACCACCGTGCCTTCCTTGAGGTACAAGCCCTTGCTCGCCAGCTGGTAATTGACCGCAGCAAAAATTTGTTGAGTCAGGCCGTGAGTTTCCAGCAGCGACGAAAACGCAACAAAGTGGTCGCATCCGGCACGGCATCACGCCCAAGATCAATACCCATAAACAGCTGAATTGCTGCGCTGTCATAAACGGCATCCTCAGTTCCTTCATCGACCCCATACCTCTAGGTGTACATACGTAACTCAGAAGCCCCATAGTCGGCGACCTCGTTTGCCGTCAATTTCGGATAGTCGGCTCAATCACTATTCCAAACAGACCAAGCCCAAGTTTCCAATCCATCAACAGTCGATCCCGCGGTTTGCTTCTTTTTCTACGAACTCGGCTTCGGCGAAAGTGATTTCATCTTGACTCGATACTAATTACGGTTGGCTATTTTACCAAAGCTCAGCCCCTTATTTTTCAGTTTTCCTTTAGTCTTTCTACAGTTGAATTACAGCGTCAACTAAAAAACAAAGGGTTTTCTTTTAATGATATTTTAAAAATCACTCGGAAAGAACTTGCATTAAAATACATCGGAGAAACTGATATGAAATTAACAGAAGTCGCTTTTGCATTAGGCTACTCAGAACTTTCAGCATTCTCTAGAGCATTTAAATATTGGACGAACATGTCGCCTCAGATGTACAGACAGCTTTCACTCAATAAAATAGATAAGGTTTGATTAACCATGACACTTTTTATGATGTAAATGATGATAAGTCACAAAAAGTTAAACATGCAAAAAAACTAATGCTCCCGCCAAAAGAGAAGACTGCAGAGCAAGAGAGTTTGAAACAAGTAGCTTAGAATAACGGACAACTAGCTTGACAGACACCGTGCTACTCAAATAAGCAGTAGAAATCTAAATTATACCTGCCACTCACCTTGAAAAGAGAAAGCTTCTCGGCTAATACGTTTAATAATGTACACTTCATTTTCAGCCTGCCCTCCTGCATGTTATTTTTTCTTGAGCGAAGTGAATAGACGTCTCGATCATATCGATTAAACGAAAGAGTTTGGCCTGTCTTGGATTTCATTGTGTGCTTAGAGAATGCTGGATTACAGCCGATCATGACATTTACTCATACACCATCTGAAATAAGATCATTTTTGTTCATGTCAGCATCCACGTATAAATGTATCCATTCCCAGCTCTAGACCGCTAGAGCAGTTATTAATGAACGATAAACAAGAACAGGCGCTGCAAACGGCTGACTAGGACCGTCAGTAAGTCCCACAACAGCAGGCTTGCCTTCAGGTTTTATCGAATGAATTGGATAAAAAGCATCATGAGCAACGAATTTGTATTTGCTATCAACAGCATTGATTTCGATGAAAACTATCATCCCTCAGACAACACCCGAGCGACGACCAACTTTGCGAATTTGGCCCGTGGCGAGAGCCGCCAGCAGAACTTGCGCAATACCTTAGCGATGATCAACAACCGTTTTAATGCCTTAGCGCACTGGGATAACCCCAAAGGCGATCGTTATTCTGTTGAGCTCGATATCATTTCTGTCGAGATGAAAATTGATCATCTCGGCACTGAAAGCAGCTTTCCTGCAATTGAAGTCTTGCAGACCACTGTTGTTGATCACCTCAGCAACAAACGCATCGAAGGCATGGTCGGCAATAACTTTTCTTCTTATGTGCGCGATTATGATTTTAGCGTATTGCTAAAAGAGCATAACAAAGGCCAAGCTGAGTTCAGCGTGCCGGCTGATTTTGGCGAGTTGCATGGCAATCTGTTCAAAAGCTTTATCAACTCAGCCACCTATCAAGAAAACTTTACCAAGCTACCGGTGATCTGCCTCAGCGTTTCAGATAACAAGGTGTATCACAGAACGGGCAACCAGCACCCTATCCTTGGCTTAGAATACCAACCCAATGAATCTTCTTTAACTGAACAATATTTCAACAAGATGGGCTTAGAAGTGCGCTACTTTATGCCGCCCAACAGCGTCGCTCCTCTGGCGTTCCACTTTTTTGGTGATTTGCTCAGTGATTACACAGACCTTGAACTGATCAGCACCATTAGCACCATGGAGTCTTTTCAGAGAATTTACCGTCCTGAAATTTATAATGCCAACGCGGCGGCTGGACACTGCTACCAACCCAGCTTAAACAACCAAGATCATTCCTTAACGCAAATTGTGTATGATCGCGAAGAACGCAACAGACTCGCAACTGAGCAAGGGCTATTTACTGAAAAACACTTTATCAAACCCTACCAAGCCCTACTTGAGCAATGGTCAGCTCAATACGCTGCCTGAATTTGAGTTGTATCACTTACAAGAATTGAATACGGAATCCACTATGAGCATTTTACTACCTACATCCACAGCAGGCAGCCTGCCTAAACCCTCTTGGTTAGCCGAGCCTGAGACCATTTGGTCGGCTTGGCGCTTAGAAGGCGAGGCATTAATTGAAGGTAAGCAGGATGCTTTACGGGTCTGGTTGCACGAGCAGCAACAGGCCGGGATTGATATCGTCAGTGATGGCGAGCAAACCCGCCAACACTTTGTCACCACTTTTATTGAACACTTAGATGGCGTTGATTTTACCAAGCGTAAAACAGTTAAAATCCGTGACCGTTACGATGCCAGCGTGCCAACGGTAGTCGGTGCCGTGAGTCGGAAAAACTCAGTCTTTGTTGACGATGCCAAATTTTTACGCCAGAACACCACGCAGCCGATTAAATGGGCCCTGCCCGGTCCCATGACCATGGTCGATACCTTGTATGACGCCCACTATAAAAGTCGCGAACAACTGGCGTGGGAATTTGCCGTCATCCTCAATCAAGAAGCCCGTGAGCTCGAAGCCGCTGGTGTGGATATTATTCAGTTTGATGAGCCGTCATTTAATGTGTTTTTTGATGAGGTGAATGACTGGGGCATTGCCGCGCTAGAAAGAGCGGTAGAAGGCCTGAAATGTGAAACCGCCGTGCATATTTGCTATGGCTATGGCATTAAAGCCAATACCGATTGGAAAAAAACCTTGGGTTCTGAGTGGCGCCAGTATGAAGAAGTCTTTCCTAAGCTGCAAAAATCCAGTCTCGACATTATCTCGCTCGAATGCCAAAACTCGCATGTGCCCATCGACTTAATTGAATTGATACGCGGTAAAAAAGTGATGATCGGCGCTATTGATGTGGCCACCCATAGCATTGAAACACCTGAAGACGTCGCTGACACCCTGCGTAAAGCACTGCAATTTGTGGATGCCGACAAGCTCTACCCGTCAACCAACTGCGGCATGGCACCTTTACCCCGTGCAGTGGCCCGCGGCAAACTCAATGCCTTAAGCGCCGGCGCTGAAATCATCCGTCGAGAACTCACGGCCTAGGACCTTTCTATAAAGCACCACCGTGAACTGCCCCGGTAATCCCCAAAAAAGTTAGCCGTAGTGGCCTGATGTCTACTTCTTAACCTTGCTATAAATAGGGGATTACCATGTTATTCAAGCATTATGCTGATGTTTAAATAATGACATAGCCAAGTGATTGGCTGTGTCTCAGCAAACCACCTACAAATAACTAAGCAAATCTGCGACACACTATGGGTCTAAATAATACAGACGTTTGTAAGCACCCCTCTCAAGCAACAGCCTGCTTCACCTCATCCAGCATTGCAACGACCCTAGGATTGGAGCGGCTGTGACTGACGATCATCACACTCAAGCCGGAATTCTGATAGAGCAACAAAGCGCGGCGGATTGCGGCTATGATCCACTCTTCAGGGTTACCAAAGGCACCACCACCCAGCAAGGTTAAAAACACCCTGTTGTTGCCAGTCTCAGCGGTATTCTGTACGGCAGCTGCCAAAGTAGCTTCATAGGCAGCGTTAAGTACAAGCTGAGCAAAATCAGCCCATAACTCACTTGGGTATGCTGAATAAGCAATGGGTAATGCACTGCACAATGCTTGAGTGACATGATGCTGGCAATCATTCAACGTCACTTGCACATTCTGATGCAGACCAATACGCAACAAACCTTGTAGCTGCTGGATTTCTGAGTCACTGGCGTCTTGTAGTTGCTCCGCAACGTCTTCAAGGCTTTGTTCGTCAGCAGGTATCACATAGCCATTTTGCATGTGCCACAAGAATTCATCTCTATTGCCCAGCGCATCACCAAGATCTGCTAAACAATTAAGTTGTCGTGCTTTACGTTGCCCAAGCTGCCCGTCTAACTCAACAAAGTAATTACGATAAATCGTGGCTGCTCCAGCGGCAATCGCACAAGCGGGTCCTTGAGTGCGATCACGCTGATAAATACCAACGCCCTGCTCTGGAGTAACGCGCGGCGACACCATTTCTAATAGATTAAACTGTGATGCCACCTGGAATAAGGCGCCAGCATTCTCAGTTTGCATGTGCAGCTGTTGTACATCAGCCACCCACTCATTAACCTGCAGCCTGCCTTGCAAGCGGGGTTCAATAACGCGCAATTGCGTAAGACTAGGCAAAGTTAAACGTCCTACGCTCCAGCCGTGTTGATTAACTGTAGAACAGAGGCGGTCACCAACTAAGGTGAGATTCTCCCTAACCTGAACCGGTGACTGCTCGGCAAAACCTGTTAATTGCTCAAACCAATCCATTGTATCCCCCAGAAAATAAAAAAATCACAGCACACAAAGAGTGAATCAACTTATACCCTTGCAGATAGGCTGTAGACCTTAATCAACCAATCCTAGTGTCATACTGAATTGGTTTATGTTGAATATCGAAGTCTTTTCCATTCCAGATGGCTTTACAGGATGGCAATCGGTATGTATCGCCTTGATTCCAGCTGGAGCCGACTAAGTCTTCAATTAAATCTTCCAGATACACCCTTTCGCCCACTTTAAGATCAGACGGGATTAAATAGGCTGCGAACGGCGACGGGAAATGATGCGGATAGAAAAAAGTAAAATCGATCACTGTTTCATATCCAGACTCACGGTTGCGTACTCGTAAATCTCCAGTGACCTGAATTGCTCCAGTTTCTGGGTTTTGCAAAACTGCGTATTTTGAGCGGATCTTACTCGATGGCACAACTTGCTTTAGCAAAGGGAAAAAGCCTTCAGCCACCGCTTGGTTGATCGACTTTTCATCACGCGCAGTCTTGATAACCCTTAAGTGGCTGATATCGTCTTTTTCAGGGGTATCTAGATTTTCAGGACCGTTTTTAATAAATTCTCTAGTCATTTCTTCAAGAGCCTTTTTAGTCGACAATGTGGTTAATCACCTGAATATTTGCATCGTTAATATCTAATTTAAAGCAGGCGTTTTTATCCTGTTGAGCTAGCAACAGCACCGCCTCATCCTCCCTGCCCTGAATGTCTACGACATTTTTTTCGCAGAAAGCACAATGCCTTTGCTGGGACTCAACTGCATGTAACTCATGCCACTGCACATCGCGCGGGCAATGGAGCTTTTTGATAAAAACATTGCTGTCAGTAAAGAGTTTCTTTGTGGATGGATTGAATTTCATCAGGGTTTTTATCCATGATTTTCAGACAATTCAATTATGCACAGTAAAGCGACAAAGCTTGTCGCTTATTCAGAAACAGCTTGCTTAATCAAGCCTTGAACTGTTGTGATTAAGCCCGATTAACCTATGGAACCTCATAATAACAAGGCAATCCTCCCCGAAAAACAGGGTAACCTCCAATGCCAGCATTCACCCCAGCCCTCATAAAACGCCTTAACTTGAGCGACTATTATTTATCACCTGTGTCATCAGAGTTAAACAGCGTTTTATTCCACAGTTTTGAGCGAGGCTGAGAAGACTTTTGTTTACAGTGTCGCTCAACCCCTCAGGCATAGGTTTGACGGTGGTAACTTTTGAACTTGCTCGCTGACGTTTTGGCTCAGCATAAAGTTGTTTCAACTCCGCAATAAGAATAAATTCCTTTATTCATAACTCAAGAAAATTAGCAGCGGCCTGTTTGCCTCTTTCATCCTCCAGCTGTTTTTCAATAGAGAAGGTAAATTTAGATTTAGGGAAACGCTGAATAAAACCAATCAAACCAGCCAAACCAGCCAATCCATGCGGATTTAAAATTCAGCTCTTAAATTTCAACTTCAGGGCCATAAAAAACCTTTTTATCAGCAGTTTTACCCGTTTTTGCTGCTTTTTCCGGCAGCTTACCGGTTTTTAGGCGGATTTATCCCGCCAACGGCATACATCGCTTCGACAAAAACAGGTTTGCCAAGGCAAACAGGCTATAGAGATGGGCTGTGTTTTTCGCCAAGCCACGGTAGCGAGTCTTGCGGTGACCAAAGTGCACTTTGACCCAGTAAAAGGGATGCTCAACCTTGGCGCGAATTCGGCTTTTTAATTTTTCGATTTTGTCAGCCAGTTGACCTTCTTCTGTGCCGCTATCGCGCAGCTTTCGACGCTTTCCATGGCGCATGGCTACCACCCACTCCACATCTTTATCCTTGTTTTCTTCCCGTTTGTCAGCCCCCAGATAACCAGAATCACCGTATACCTGCTGTTCCTCGCCGTGTAGCAAAGCATGAGCTTGGTTCACGTCGTGCACGTTGGCCGCAGTGGTGACCAGTGTATGCACCAAACCGCTAGCCGCATCAGCACCGATATGAGCTTTCATGCCAAAGTAATACTGATTGCCTTTCTTAGTGGAGCGCATTTGCGGATCACGGCTTTTACTCTTATTCTTGGTGGAAGGTGGTGCGGCAATAATTGTAGCGTCAACCACCGTGCCTTCCTTGAGGTACAAGCCCTTGCTCGCCAGCTGGTAATTGACCGCAGCAAAAATTTGTTGAGTCAGGCCGTGAGTTTCCAGCAGACGACGAAAACGCAACAAAGTGGTCGCATCCGGCACGGCATCACGCCCAAGATCAATACCCATAAACAGCTGAATTGCTGCGCTGTCATAAACGGCATCCTCAGTTCCTTCATCGGAAAACCCCATGACCTGCTGTAGGATGTACATACGTAACATGCGAGAAAGCCCCATAGTCGGACGACCTCGTTTGCCGTCAGATTTCGGATAGTACGGCTCAATCACTGATTCCAGAACAGACCAAGGCACCAGAGTTTCCAGATCCATCAACAGTCGATCCCGACGGGTTTGCTTCTTTTTTGCTGACGAACTCGGCTTCGGCGAAAGTGATTTGCATGACTGTGGACTCGATACTAATTACGGATTGGACTATTTTACCAAAGGCTGCAGCCCGCTTGGGATTTGTTCAGTGTTTACTTAAATGCAAAAGGACAAATAGTTCATGACCAAAACGTCCTTAACTATGATATTGAGGGCGAAAAGGTCAGTGTTAGCATGACAACTGACTACTCAAATTACGGCAAAGCCAGTTTTAGTGTCTATCCAGAAAAAGATCAAATCATTGAGTTTACTGAGGAAAATATGCGTTCTCTGCAGCAGATGTGATCACCTGGCTCTAAAATATCGCTAGACAATGATTTTTAGAGCCTGCTCGCCAGCGCTTTCATCAAGGCTGTAGCAGGCAGTGCGCACGGTTTATACAAGACCTACGCAATCACAGCGCAGTCTGTGCCAACCAAGCCTGCCGCTGCTCCGTGGTATGAAAAGTCCACGCCAAAAACCGGCTTTGCTTCTGTCCTTGCGCCATACTGCAGACCCGCACATCCACAGCACCCACTTGCTTTAAAACACGCTGCAATAAACGAATATGCGCCGATTTTGACACCAAGGTGGTAAACCACAACACCTGACCTGCATAATCCTTACTCTCTTTGATCATATTGCGTACAAAAGTCAGCTCACCGCCCTTGCACCACAACTCGTTGCTCTTGCCACCAAAATTCAATGCCGGTAGCTGACGTTGCGGAGCCTGCTTGCCTAAATTACGCCACTTACGCTGACTGCCACTGGCCGCCTCGTTAGCACTGCTATGAAAGGGTGGATTACACAGGGTGCAAATAATCCGCTCATCTGCCCGTAAGATACCTTTAAAAAAATCCGACTTATTGGTCTGCAAGCGCAGCTCAATCACTTTATCTAAACCGTTTTCTAACAGCGTTTGAGCAGCGCTGGCCAATGCTTTAGGGTCAATATCACTGGCAATAAAGCGCCAGCCATAATCGTGCTGACCCAGTAATGGATAAATACAGTTCGCGCCCGTGCCTATATCGAGCACGATAAAATCCGTACCTCGCGGAATCTCACCTTGCCCATCGATGGCTAATAGATCAGCCAAACCATGAATATAATCCGCACGCCCGGGTACCGGTGGGCACAAATAGCCTTCAGGAATACGCCAGTTTTTAATACCATACAGCTGCTTTAATAAAGCCGCATTAAACACACGCACCGCAGCAGGATTGGCAAAGTCGATACTCTCTTTACCGTAAGGATTAATGATCACAAAAGCCTTTAAGCGCGGCTCAACAGCAATTAACGCTGCAAAGTCATAACGGCCCTGATGGCGATTACGCGGATGCAACAATGCGCGCGCTGGAGGTGTGTTCATAAAAAAACCTTACTGCTGCTATAAAAAATGCAGTATACCAGCAAGCAAAGGTGGCCCCACAGCGACCCACTTCAAACTGAGTCTGAATCTGTTAACCCGAACGGTAGGGCGGGCATTTATGCCTGCGATAAGGGTGCAAGCAGCGCAGAAGATTAACTTTTTGGCCGCACGAGCAATGCCGTACCCCATGACAAGCCAACACCAAAACCCGACAACAGCACATTACGCCACTGATCATCAAAGCCGTAATGCTCAAGCAACATCGGAATCGATGACGACACCGTATTGCCTGCACCAAACATATTCTTAATCACTTTATTGCCGTTATCACCAAGACGTTTAGCTATCGCATCAACAATTGCACCACTACCCTGATGCAAACAAAATGCATCGACATCATCCATGCTCATATCCAGTTCATTCAGTACTTCCTGCATATGTGGAATGATTTTTAAACTGGCGAAGTTAAACACTTGTCGGCCATTCATATGAAAACAGCCATCTTTGACGATAAGATAATCAGCCCCAGCGCCATCACCACCAAAATGTGATGGACCCAGCTCCCACACTGGATCTTCAGTCATCCAAGTTGCAGTGGCAGCATCACCAAACAATAAGGTCGTCATCCGATCAGAGCGATCCATGATTTTTGAGTAGGGATCTGCTGTTACTAAAATAGCGTTCTTCAGACCCGTCGCCTGCATAAAGCCCTTAAGCACATACAAACCATACACGTAACCCGAACAACCGAGCGACACATCAAAACTGGCCGTGCGCGTTGGAAGACCCAGCTTATGTTGAACAATCGCCGAGGTGTGCGGCAACCCTTCAGCATCACCATTTTGCGTCACAACCACCAGCGCCTGAACATCTTCAAGCTTTAAATCGGCGTTTTTCGCGAGCAAATTTTGTACTGCTCGCACACATAAATCAGAGGTTTCTTCATCATCAGCTTTCACCGACAAGGTCGCGGTACCTAATTTATTGCGTACAAACTCTTCATCGCGACCAAAACTCTGCGCTTGTGCGATGTTATCAATTCGCCCCTCAGGGATATAACTTGCAATACTGCGTATGCCAATCATCGTGCATCTTCCACGTTAAAAGCCGCCTTAGATGACCGCAACCTCAGCACTCGACTCAAGAGTCACTGATAGATAAAAAAATACGCGCATAACTGCACGTTATCTACTGTCGGCCAAACTTAAAATTCTATTCCTATTATGACGCATTACAATAGCCTGACGACACATAGCACGCTATAGGCCAAAGGGCGTAAATCTGCGAACCAGCACCAACAGGTTACTTAATATGCAACAAGGCTACCTGTATCTTGATTAGCGAACGCGTATATTCTGCTGATTACACCAACTCAATGGCAGCCTTAACGATGATGACTTTAACACACAGCATAGCTTTGCCCAGCGATTTTCAAATCGCTGAATTTTTAACCTTTCACCAGCGTGATAGCCAGCAACTCGCTGAGCGCGTCACTAATAACACTCTCGAAAAAGGCCTGATCTGGAAAAGCCTTCCAGCCTGCTTAACCATTCGTTTTACCCCTGAGCATGCACACGCGCAACTGCAACTGGAGACCAATCAGCCAACAACAGCTCAGCAATTAAAACACTGGTCTGTTTGGCTGGAATACTTCTTAGGCCTTAAACAACCAACCGCCGACTTTTTCCTGCAACATCACAACCATCCCGAGCTGGGCGCATTAATACGTCAACACCCCGGCTTACGTGTGGCGCAGACCAGTAGTCCCTTTGAAGCCATCAGCTGGGCAATTATCGGCCAGCAGATCAGCGTTGCTGCCGCGTTAAATGTACGCCGTCGTTTTATTGAACTGACCGGTGAGCAGCACCCATCTGGCCTGTGGTGTTATCCTGATGCACAGCGCGTCGCACAAGTATCTATTGAGCAATTACGCAGCGTCGGCTTATCCTTCAATAAAGCTCGCGCTATCGCCCAAATCAGCCAATCGTTAAACACCCAAACGTTACAGTTTCCCGAACAGGTTAGTGCAGATAACGTGGAACAACTGCGCACTGAGTTGTTAGCCATCACGGGCGTCGGCCCTTGGACGGTCAATTATACCTTGATGCGTGGTTTTGCTTGGCTAGATGGCTCGTTGCATGGCGACGCCGCTGTACGCCGTTATTTACAGATACTACTCAAGCAAGATGCGCTGAGCGCCAAGCAAACTGAGCAATGGCTTGAACAGTTTGCGCCTTGGCGTGCGCTGGTTGCTGCACATCTATGGCACTCGCAAGGATTTAGCGGCTAAACGCAGCCATCATTGTTCCGCAGCAGATGTGGCATAATAGCTTTCTTTTTTACCTACTTAAGCTCATGACCCACATTCCTGATCGTCTGTTTACCACACCGCTCGCGCAAGTCCCCGACTTCACCTTTAATGAAGATGTGGTGCGTGTATTTCCCGATATGATTAAGCGCTCGGTACCGGGCTATCCCACCATTGTGGAAAACACCGGTGTGCTGGCCGCGCAGTTCGCCCAGCCCAATAGCACGCTGTACGATTTAGGCTGTTCATTGGGCGCAGTCACCCAAGCCCTGCGCCGTCATGTCAGTCACAGCGGCTGTAAAGTAATTGCCGTGGATAACTCCAGCGCCATGGTTGAGCGCTGTCGTGAGCACCTCAACGCGCAAGATGCCATGTTTCAAGAGTTGTTGCCGGTGGAGGTCATTGAAGCGGATATTCTGAGCCTACCCTTACAGCCCACCTCGTTGGTTACACTCAACTTTACTCTGCAGTTTATTGCGCCAGAGCAGCGCTTAGAGTTACTGCAAACTATTCACAGCGCCCTACTTCCAGGCGGTGCTTTAGTGCTCTCAGAAAAACTGCGCTTTAATAACCCAGCCGAGCATGAATTGCTCAATGAGTTACACTTAGCCTTTAAGCGCGCCAACGGCTACAGCGAGTTAGAAATCGCACAAAAACGCCGCGCCATCGAAAAAGTCATGCTGCCTGACAGCCTTGAAGAACACCGTGAGCGTTTATACCGCGCAGGCTTTAACCAAGTTGTCGTGTGGTTCCAGTGTTTTAACTTTGCCTCGTTGATTGCCATCCCATGATTGATTACTCCCCATTAGTTCAGCAACTTGCACACACGCCACTCAAAGAATGGTCGCTTGGTATCCAGCAACAGTTTGATGACTTATACGCCATCAGCCACGGCGACTTACCGCGCTGGATGGCAGCTGTCGACGCACTGCCTGCATTAGCGCCTGCCAATATTGAACTTAAGTCCGAGTTTCAGCTGGACGGCCCGTGCAGCAATGCTGAGCGCGAACAATTACATACGGCTTTACAAGGTTTAATTCCTTGGCGTAAAGGGCCATTTCATTTATTTGATGTGCATGTGGATACTGAATGGCGTTCAGACTGGAAATGGGACCGTGTCAGCCCGCATCTCGATTTAACTGACAAACGTATTTTGGATGTCGGCTGCGGCAACGGTTACTACATGTGGCGCATGTTCGGTGCCGGCGCCAAAATCGTAGTCGGGGTTGACCCAAACTGGCTGTTTTTCTGTCAATTTCAGGCCATGCGTCGCTTTTTTGATGCACCGCCGGTTTGGCATTTGCCCTTTACCTTAGAAGACTTACCGGCCAAGCTCGAAGGCTTTGATACAGTATTTTCAATGGGCGTGCTTTACCACCGCCGCTCACCCATTGACCATTTACTGGCGTTAAAAGATTGTTTAGTCAGTGGTGGCGAATTGGTACTGGAAACCTTAGTGATTGAAGGTGACTGCAACCAAGTCCTAGTCCCCGAAGACCGCTACGCTAAAATGCGTAATGTTTGGTTTCTCCCTTCAGTGGCAGCCCTAGAACTCTGGCTACGCCGTGCCGGCTTTAAAGATGTGCATTGTGTGGATGTCAGCCACACCTCCATTGACGAACAACGTTCCACCGAGTGGATGAAGTATCAGTCATTGGTTGATTTTTTAGATCCAGAGAACCCAGAGCAAACCGTTGAAGGCCTACCGGCACCGATGCGTGCAGTGATAGTGGCGCGCAAGCCCTGAGCGTTTCTGCGCAACAAGCGATGAACGCGGGCACAAGTGCCCGCCCTACAAACGACAATCCTCCTGATACCCCGGACGGTAGGGCGGGCATTAATGCCCGCGATTACAAATATATGGGCATCTTTCATTCAACGTGCGTATTTAACCGCGAGCCGCGATGAACGCGGGCACAAGTACCCGCCCACAAACGACAATTTTCCTGATACCTCGGACGGTAAGGGCGGGCATTTATGCCCGCGATTACAGATATATGGGCATTTTTCATTCAACGTGCGTATTTAACCGCGAGCCGCGATGAACGCGGGCACAAGTGCCCGCCCTACAAACGACAATCCTCCTGATACCCCGGACAAGGGCGGGCATTTATGCCCGCGATTACAGATATATGGGCATTTTTCATTCAACGTGCGTATTTAACCGCGAGCCGCGATGAACGCGGGCACAAGTGCCCGCCCTACGAACGACAATCCTCCTGATACCTCGGACGGTAGGGCGGGCATTTATGCCCGCGATTACAGATATATGAGCATTTTTCATTCAACGTGCGTATTTAACCGCGAACCGCGATGAACGCGGGCACAAGTGCCCGCCCTACGCCTGTCAAGCAAACAACAGCTGCGTATTAGCCCGCCACCCGCGCCAATGGAAATAAGCGCTTAAAGTTCTCTGTGGTTTGCGCAGCCAATTCCCCGTAAGTCACGCCACGCAACTCGGCGACAAACTTCGCCACATCCACCACATACTCCGGAAAGTTAGGGCGACCTCGGTGTGGAATCGGCGCTAAATAAGGTGAGTCCGTTTCCACTAAAATACGATCACTGGGCACCTGTAAGGCCACTTCACGTAACGCCGCGGCATTGCGGAAGGTCACAATTCCAGAAAACGAAATGTAATAGCCTAAATTCAATGCAGCTTTGGCCATCGGCCAGTCCTCAGTAAAACAATGCATCACCCCAGCTTGCGGTAAAGCCGCTTCACGCAGCAAATCAAGGGTGTCCTGTTTGGCTTCACGGGTATGCACAATCACCGGTTTGCTGCACTCGCGTGCCGCATCTAAATGCAAACGAAAAGAATCTTGCTGCATTTGTGCAGTTTCCGACTGATAGTGATAATCCAAACCAGTCTCACCCACAGCCACCACGCCCGGATGATTAAGCTCATCAAGCAACCACTGCATGGTCGGCTCACTGCCACGGCTTAAATCCAGCGGGTGTACACCAACCGAGCAGTCCACATCCGCATAGCGCTCGGTAAAGGCGCGTACCGTTGGCGCATTGTCCACACTGATGCCAATGCATAAAAAATGCCCGACGCCGCGCTCGCGCGCAGCCTGCAAAGCACTATCAAGACAGCCATCGTAAGCAGTTAAATCAAGACGATCGAGGTGACAATGTGAATCAATAAGCATGGTGACAACCGCAGTTATAAATGAATAGATAGCATGATTTTTTAGCCAACACTGCTACAGCGTATGAGTTTGACGATCGGTTTTAAGTGCGCCAGCTAAATAGGTTTCAATTTTATTACGGGTATTTGCGCCGTCTTCATTAAACTGCACACCGACCCCCGCTGCACGATTACCTTGTGCGCCGCGTGGCGTAATCCAGACAACTTTGCCTGCTACCGGTAATCGTTCCGGCTCATCCATCAGAGTCAGCAGCATAAATACTTCATCGCCTAATTTATAATCTTTACTCGTCGGAATAAATAAGCCGCCATTTTTGATAAACGACATATAGGCCGCATACAGTACGGACTTATCCTTAATGGTCAGGGTTAAAATACCACCACGTGGGCCGATATTAGGGGGCAAACTCATAGCACCTTCCTTGCAAGTCATTAACCGTTTAATTCTAGTACCTGGTTGCAATCACAACCCAGTGCAATGTTGTTATTATACGCACAGATCCGCACTTTTATCGCGGTAACAGCGCTTGCCAACGCAGCAGCAGCGCCTCTAGCAACAGGTCCGCACGCAAAGGAACGCGACGCAAGACCTTTTTTCGATGTTCAAGTAACCAGTCTTGCGTTTCTATTAAAACATCGAGCGGTGCGCGTGGCGCCACATGCTTTAGCACAACACGCATATCGGCTAAGCCCAACTGATCTTCATCTTCAGTCATTTTATAACGCAGAATCAACTGCGCCCACTGACAAAACCAATCAAAGAGCAACTCTTGCGGTATTTTCGCCCAAGCCCCAGCGAGCTCACTGGGGCTACTCTGCTGTTTAAACAACTGTTTAACACCCATCACCACCTGCTCACGAATAGCCAACACATCAGCGCTCAACAGTTTTTGTGCATTGATGGGTGAACCTGATGCCAATGCCAGCAAGGTATGACACTGCTCTTCACTTAACTCCGCTTGCTGTTGCAGTAACCATTCTATGCTGTGCGGCACCGACGGCAGCGGGCACACCTGCAGAACACAACGGCTTTTAATGGTCGGCAACAAAAAACTAAACTGGTGACTGATTAATATAAAAATAGTCGAACCGGCCGGCTCTTCTAAACTTTTTAATAAGGCGTTGGCTGAGCCTGTGGTCATTGCTTCAGCAGGTTCAACAATCACCACCTGACGACCGCCTTGCTGCGAGGTTTGCAATATCTTTGCCACCAACTCGCGCACATTAGCAATCAAAATACCTTTACCCTCTTCCGCTGGCTCCAGGCGCAATAGGTCCGGATGGGTATCAGCGGCATATAAATGACAGGCTGAACACTGCCCACAAGGCTGTTGTTGCAACGGTGATTTACACAGCAAAAAAGCGGCAAAACGCTCGGCCAAAACACGTTTGCCGCTGCCTTCTGGACCATGCAACAAATAGGCGTGTGCTTGCTGACTGCGCCCCGCCAAGGTTTGCCAGAGCTCTGCTTGCCACGGGTACAAGTTAGTCTGCACGAACACGTCCCAAGATTTCTAGCAAGTGCACATCAAGACTTTTTTGCACGTCCGGCAATGTCTGCTGCGCGTTAACTAAGCGAAAACGCTCAGGATCTTCGCTAGCACGCTGCAAGTACGACTGGCGTACTGCTTCAAAAAAATCATGCTGTTCTTGCTCAAAGCGATCGAGTTTACCGCGCGCAACGGCACGCGCCATACCCTCGGCGACCGGCAAATCAAATAATAAAGTCATATCAGGACGCAAGTCACCCTGCACAAACTGTTCAAGCACGGCAATGCGTGAGCAGTCTAATCCACGGCCGCCGCCCTGATAGGCATAGGTGGCATCAGTAAAACGATCACAGATGACGATTTTACCTGCTGCCAGAGCTGGCAAAATAACCTGCGCTAAATGCTGGGCGCGCGCGGCAAACATCAACAGCAACTCGGCATCCACCGCCATCGCTTCATCGTGCGGTGCCAATAAAATATTGCGGATCTGCTCGGCTAGCGCTGTACCGCCTGGCTCACGGGTGAGCACCACACTCAAGCCGTGCGCTTGCAGTTGCTCCGCCAAGTACGCTCGATTCGTCGTTTTACCAGCGCCTTCTGGGCCTTCTAGGGTAATAAACAATCCACGCATTATAAATCCTTATTGAGTTGACTTGGGTGCAGGGCTGGAGCGGTAGTCAGCTCGGCGCTTCAACTGGTATTCACGTACAGCTTTATTGTGCTCAGCCAATGAATTGGAAAAGACATGACTGCCATCGCCACGCGCGACAAAATATAAACTTTTACCAGGTTTAGGATGCAAGGCAGCATAAATGGCTTCGCGCCCCACCATGGCAATCGGCGTGGGTGGCAAGCCAGAAATCACATAGGTGTTATAAGCCGAAGGTCGGCGTAAATCTGCCCGTGTAATCTTGCCTGTATAGCGCTCACCCATGCCGTAAATAACCGTTGGATCAGTCTGCAATAACATACCGATCGCAAGACGACGCATAAATACACCGGCAATTTCATCGCGCTCGTGCGCTACACCGGTTTCTTTTTCAATAATTGAAGCCATGATTAAGGCTTCGTATGGACTGCGATAAGGTAAGTCTTCAGCACGCTGCGCCCACTCTTCGGCCAACACTTTTTGTAAGCGCTGATTGGCTTGACGCAGAATATCAAAATCGCTCTGGCCACGTACAAAATTATAGGTATCTGGAAAAAACTGTCCCTCTGGGTGAACATTGGCTTGGTCGAGCTGACGCATTAACTCGCTATCGCTGACCTCACCCAAGGTATGTTGCAAGACAGCGTGCTGCGCCAATGCCGCCCGCACTTGACGAAAGTTCCAGCCTTCTACCAGTGTGACGCGGTGCTGCACGACATCGCCGCTGCTCCATTTATTTAACAGCTGAGCAACATTCATGCCTGGCTCAAGTTGGTACTCACCGGCATGCAGCGGCTGCACATGGCCTTGTAAGCGCCAAGTCAGACGCAGCCAAAGCGCACCGCGTAGAGCCCCCTGCTCTTCCAGCTGCAAAAGCAACCCATTGGGCGTGCTACCTACTGGAACATTCAGCACCTGCTCTGCTTCGAGCTGTAAAGGCTGCTTAAGCACTTCACTCTGCATCCAAAACAGCAAAGCAACGGCCATCACAACCAATAGGCAGCCGCTCAAAAAAGTAATTATTAGCTTACGCAACACGGCTATTCATCCACTAAGTCGGTAATAAGTTGCTGCAGTTTACGGGTCACAGGGCCGACCGACCAGCTTTGTTGCGCATAGCTGCGTACCGGCCAAATGCCGTAGAGGCTGTTACACATAAAGACTTCGTCAGCCTGCTGCAAAAGCTGCAAACTGATATCCATCTCCCGCACCACGATGCCTGCAGCTGGTGCGCGCGCTAACAGCTCAGCGCGCATCACTCCAGCCACACCGCAACGAGTTAAATCAGGTGTGAGTAACTGCTGGTTGTGAATGATAAAAATATTACTGAACACCCCATCGACAACGCGCCCGTGCTGATCCAGCAGCAAGCCTTCGGCATACGCAGGATCAGACCACTCTGCACGAGCCAGAACTTGCTCTAAGCGATTGAGGTGTTTTAACCCAGCCAGTAGCGGCTGCTGCGCAAGACGTAGCTGGCAGGCAAACAAGCGAATGCCTTCGACTGCATGAGTACTCGGCCATTGCGGCGTACTCGAGGCTTGTAAAATACGTTGCGGCATACAGGGATCTGGACTGGCATAACCACGCTGCCCAGCACCACGGGTGAGGATTAACTTACACACACCTTGGCCAAGTTGCTGCATATACGCCTGCAGTTCAGCACGCAACATGCCTATATCACAGGGTATAGCCAAACGCTGGCAGCCGTCTTGCAAGCGTGCCAAATGCAGCTCAAGTAAAAGTGCACGACCCTCGCGCACTTTAATTGTTTCAAACAAACCGTCGCCATAAGCCAAGCCACGATCAGCCAAGGCAATACAAGCGGCCGGCTGACCGTTAATCCACGCTTGCACGCCTAGCTGTATCGGCGCAGTAACAGCGAGCCATTGGTACCACCAAAGCCAAAGGAGTTGGACAATACCGCATCAATTTTCATCGGCTGCGCTTGGTGCGCGACAAAGTTCAGGTCACAACCTTCGCTAGGCTGATCAAGATTGATGGTGGCAGGCGCGACTTGATCACGCAGCGCTAAGATGCTGAAAATCGCTTCAACCGCACCAGCAGCCCCCAACAAATGACCAGTCATTGACTTGGTTGAACTCACTGCTAAAGCCTGGGCATGATCTGCAAACACCGTTTTCAGTGCATTCACTTCAGCTAAGTCCCCAGCCATGGTCGAAGTACCATGTGCATTCACATACTGTACTTGATCAGGGTTCATTCCTGCATCACGTAGCGCATTAGCCATACAGCGTGCCGCACCATCACCTTTTTCAGGTGGTGAGGTCATATGATAAGCATCAGCGCTCATGCCAAACCCTGCCACTTCTGCGTAAATGGTTGCACCGCGCGCTTTCGCATGCTCAAGCTCTTCAAGCACCAGCGCACCAGCACCATCAGAGAGAACAAAACCATCACGACCAACATCCCAGGGGCGACTGGCTGCCTGCGGGTCATCATTACGTGTAGACAGCGCACGTGACGCCGCAAACCCGCCAAGACCTAAACCACAGGCAGCCATTTCCGCACCACCGGCCAACATCACATCAGCTTCGCCATAGGCAATATTACGTGCGGCCATACCAATGCAGTGCGTACCTGTTGTGCAAGCAGTGGCAATCGCATAGTTTGGGCCTTGTAAGCCCAATTGAATCGATAGCACCCCAGAAATCATATTTATAATTGAGCCAGGCACAAAAAATGGCGATATACGCCGCGGCCCTTGCTCAAACAGAGTTTTACTGGTGTTTTCAATATTCGTCAGTCCGCCAATACCCGACCCCATCACCACACCAATTCGCTCACGATTGGCATCAGTGACTTCAAGCCCTGAGTCTTGCACTGCCTGCAAACCAGCAGCTAGACCGTATTGAATAAACAAGTCTAAACGACGTGCATCTTTGGGAGGCATGTACTGCTCGATATCAAAGTTTTTGACCGAGCCACCAAAACGGGTCGCAAACGCGTCCACATTCATATGCTCAATCAAGTTGATACCGCTTTTACCAGCCAGGATACCTGTCCAGCTTTGTGCGACATCAACGCCCAGCGGGGACAGCATACCCATCCCGGTAACTACGACACGTCTATGCGACATGGCGACAACCTCTTGTTAATGCAAAATGTGCTGTACAAAAAAAAGCCGCACACTCATAAAAAGTCGCGCGGCTTTCACTGTTACAAAGAAACCGTTTACATTACTGCGCGTGGGCGTTGATGTAGTCGATTGCTTCTTGAACAGTGGTGATTTTTTCAGCTTTTTCATCAGGAATTTCAGTTTCAAACTCTTCTTCAAGAGCCATTACCAACTCAACTGTATCCAATGAATCCGCGCCTAAATCATCAACAAAAGATGCGCTGTTAGTCACGTCTTCTGCTTTGGCACCTAATTGCTCAGCAACGATTTTTTTAACGCGTTCTTCAATAGTGCTCATACCGGGTATCACTCCTAAATGGAAAAAACTGGGCAACTCTGGCTGCCGCTTGTGTATAAAAGGGTTTTGTGCATTTTAAACGAACTGCTTGCCCTTTGCGAACCACTTCTTTGATCTATTTATGCACTACAACATGCACTGCACCAGTAGATCCTATGCTTTAAACTGTAATTATGACTCAAAACCTTAGGCTGCGGTCACTTTAACAGTCATTTTAACTCATATACATGCCGCCATTCACTGGAATTGTTGTTCCTGTGACATAAGATGCCTGCTCTGACGCTAGAAAACTCACCACATTGGCGATCTCTTGCGCCTGACCTAAACGACCTAATGGGATTTGTGCCAATAACGCATCACGCTGCGCTTCTGGCAACTCTCGAGTCATATCAGTATCAATAAAACCAGGTGCCACAGCATTCACAGTGATCGAACGTGAGCCCACTTCGCGTGCCAAGGCGCGACCAAAACCTTCCAAACCGGCTTTTGCTGCTGCGTAGTTTACTTGGCCTGCGTTACCCATTGCACCTACCACTGAGCCAATGCTGATAATGCGACCCCAACGTGCTTTAGTCATACCGCGTAAAACGCCTTTCGACATGCGATACAAACTGTGTAAATTGGTATCAATAACATCAAACCATTCATCGTCTTTCATCCGCAACATCAAGTTATCACGTGTGATACCTGCATTATTGACCAGAATCAGTGGCGCGCCAAATTCAGCCTGAATACGCTCAAGTGTAGCAGCGACAGACTCAGCATCGCAGACATTCAAAACCATACCTGTGCCCTGAATACCATTATCTTGCAGTACTTGACTGATACTTTGCGCACCTGTGTCAGAGGTTGCAGTACCAATAACAGTGGCACCTTGTGCACCTAACTGCAGAGCAATGGCTTGACCAATACCACGGCTTGCGCCGGTGACCAAAGCCACTTTACCTTGTAAGCTCATGTTCATCTCCATATCAAAGCTGCGCAGCCAAGGCTGCGCCAAACGCTTCTGGGGTCTCTAAATTATAGGTATTAACGCCTTTAATACAGCGCTTATTGAGGCCCGACAGAACTTTACCTGGACCACACTCAACGACATCGGTCACACCTTGTGCCGCAAGACATACCATCGACTCAACCCAACGCACTGGGCTATAGAGTTGAGCTAAAAGATTTTTTTCTAAAATAGTTAAATCTGTAACAACTTCAGCGCTGACATTTTGCACTAAAGCAATTTTAGGCTGCTGCCACTTGATCGCAGCTAAAGACTCAGCAAACTGCTCCGCAGCAGGCTGCATCAAGGCACAATGCGAGGGCACACTGACCGGTAGCGCCATAGCGCGCTTAGCACCTCGGGCCTTACAAGCAATAATCGCACGCTCAACAGCTGCTGCTGCACCCGCCACTACCACTTGACCTGGTGCGTTAAAGTTGACCGCACTGACCACTTCACCTTGCGCAGCTTCTGCACAAGCAGCCTGCACATCGGCATCATCTAAACCTAAAATAGCAGCCATGCCACCGGTGCCTGCAGGCACGGCTTCTTGCATCAGCTGACCACGTCGCTCAACCAAGCGCACAGCATCCTCTAAGGACAAACTGCCAGCAGCCACTAAAGCCGAATACTCACCTAAGCTATGCCCTGCAACATACGCTGGCTGCGCAGCTGATTTTTCTACCCATAAACGCCACAGAGCAACCGATGCGGTTAAAATAGCGGGCTGAGTTTTATCGGTTTGATTTAACAACTCAGCCGGACCCTGCTGAACCAATGCCCAGAGGTCATAACCTAAAGCAGCAGATGCTTCAGAAAAAGTATCAATAACAATGGGCTCTGCAGCACCAATGCTGGCCAACATGCCAACAGTTTGGGAACCTTGGCCGGGAAAAACAAACGCAAGAGAAGCCTTCATAAAAATAGTTACCTGTCATTCAACAAAGGAAGTCTGCCACGCCTAGGACGTGAATAACAAACCGACTATTGGATGATAAGCCTTATCCATCCGTCACATAGCAATTGCAACATGCAGTCTTTAAGTACGCTCAAGGCTTTGCAGGTGTGCTTGCAAGCGTTGAGCCAAGCGCCCTTGCGCAGCAGCATAAGCCACACTGATAGCGGACTGAAATGCTTGCTGCGAAGCATTGCCATGACTTTTTACCACAATACCGTCCACACCCAGCAAACAGGCACCATTATAGCGCTCCGGAGCCAGCTCTGAACGCAGCACTTTGAGTAAAGGCGCTGCTAGCCAGGCTAACAACCAAGCTCGTACGCCTCGCCCCAGGCGCTGCTTAACCCGCGTAGTAATCATATGCGCCAAGCCCTCGCTGGATTTAAGCAGCACGTTACCGACAAAGCCATCACAGACCACGACATCCGCATCACCACGAAAGACACCATCGCCTTCAACGTAGCCAATGTAATTAATATGCGTCATTGTTTGTAACTCGGCCGCAGCCAGTTTGACCTGCTGGTTACCTTTAATGGCTTCACTACCAACATTTAACAGTGCCACACGAGGCCGCTCAACACCTTGAATCTGCACCGCAGCTGAGCCCATCAAGGCAAACTGCACCAACTGCTGAGCACTGACATCAACATTAGCACCTAAATCCAGTAAGTGTGTTTCACCGCTCAACGTGGGTAACGCTGTCATAATTGCCGGTCGCTCAATATTGTCTAAGGGATTGAGCACATGCTTAGCCAACGCCATTAATGCACCGGTATTACCCGCACTGACACAAGCTTGCACCTGTTTATCGCGCAGCATTTGCAGAGCAACACGCATTGATGAGTCAGGTTTATGGCGCAAAGCGTGCGCAGGCAAATCAGTCATGGAAATGCTTTCACTGGCGTGCTGTACAGTCAGCCGCGAGCGATCTACTTGAGGGCATTGAGCCAGAACAGTCTCAATGCTTTCAGAGTCACCCACCAAAACTAAATGCAATCGAGGGTGCTCTAATAAACTTTTCACACAGGCAGAAACAACAAGACGGGGACCAAAGTCCCCGCCCATTGCATCAACTGCTATCGCTGAACCTGTCAAGGTTTACTCAGCAGAATCCTTCGTGATCACTTGACGTCCACGGTATACACCTTCTGGTGATACGTGGTGACGCAAACGCAAATCACCGGTGCTTTTCTCTACGGTCAAAGTGCTTGCGGTAAGTGCATCATGTGAACGGCGCATGTCGCGCGCAGAACGGGATTTTTTGCTCTTCTGAACAGCCATAATCATTAACTCCTAAACGTTTGGGTCACGCTTTAACTGCGCCAATACACTGAACGGGTTGGACCTTTTAACCGCGTTCTTGCTCAACTCGGACTCTAGGAGTCCAGCCGGTTGCTGGCATTCTTCAGGTGGGTGCATGGGGACAATGGGTAAAGCGAGCAAAAGCTCATCTTCAATCAATGCCAATAAATCTAAAGGCTCTTCACCTACTTCAAGTACGTCATACCCTTGTGGGAAGTGCATTTCATCTGTGCCGGGTGTCACTATGGCATACAGATACTCACCGCTCACTGGGATAACCGCTTCATCCAAGCAACGCTGGCAGATCATCCTAACATCCGACTCAAGCTTAAATTGCACTACTGCTACTTTTTGCTCGTCGCGGCTAAACGCAAACTCTGTACGAACATAGCCGTCAGTGCTTGTCAGCAGTTCGCAGACCCTAGAAAACTCCGACAATTGCAGCTCCCCAGCTAAGGAAATACTGCGATCTGCAAGTTTTCGCGGATCAACGTGATGAGGAATCGGTCCATTTATCATAGGCGCGGTATTCTATGGATAGACTTGGCTACTGTCAAAGGATATCGTCCATTAGATGATTCGTTGATTGTCTAACTTAAAGAAAACAGGGAACATTGACCTTCTCAGCGCAGCAAAGTAAATATTGTTTCTACGCTGATGTATTATATGCCAAACTCAATCCGTAGAAATTATTGTATAAGGTCCTATGTCCACTCTGCTTCTTAGTCTATTTGCTGCGATTTTTTATGGCTCAACATGCTTATATCTAGTGAGCTGTTTGCTGCGACGTGCACCCTTTAATAAAGTGCTGATCACAAGCCTGACTGTACTTGGCTTTGCTGCGCATGGCATACATTTATTTATGCTACTGCTTCCAGAACAGGGTTTATTACTCAGCTTGTTTAATGCGTCCAGTCTAATCGCTTTTTCAATCATTGGCTTAGTGTTGCTATGTCTAACACGTATGTCAGTGCATATTTTGCTGCTACCGCTGCTCAGCCTAGGCGCAATCACAGTACTGTGTTCGCAGTTTTTGCCACAAGGCAATCTGCAGCCAATTAATGAAGCGCCGGGTATCTTGGCGCACATTCTACTGTCTATTTTAGCTTACGGCATGATCACCATCGCTGTATTTCAGTCAATGATTCTACTGATCCAAGACCAGCAGTTGCGTAAACGCCCAGTATCTACCCTGATTAAGCATTTCCCGCCCCTGCAAAGCATGGAAAGCCTGCTATTTAGCTGTTTATGGGCCGGCTGGTTACTGCTGTCTTTATCATTAATCAGTGGTTGGCTGTTCCTAGACAATCTATTTGCGCAACACTTGGTTCACAAAACCTTGTTGTCATGCGTCGCCTGGCTGGTTTTCGGCATTCTATTGTGGGGTCGCCATCAACTTGGCTGGCGCGGACATAAAGCCATTCGCTGGACCATCGCTGGCTTTTTCTTGCTGATGTTGGCCTATTTTGGTAGCAAATTAGTCCGTGAATTTATTTTAGTTATTTGAGGCCCTTTGCTTGTGGACGATATACAAATCAGCTATCTATTAGGTTTGCTGGTATTTTTGATTGTGTGTTCTGCGTTTTTCTCCAGCTCAGAAACCGGTTTATTAAGCCTAAACCGTTACCGTCTTCGCCATATGAGTCGCGAAGGAAATCGTAGCGCACAGCGTGCACAACACTTGCTAAGCACACCTGACCGTTTGCTGGGCACTATTTTAGTCGGTAACAATGTCGTCAATATCTTAGCGGCCTCGATCGCCACAGTTATAGCTGTCGAATTATGGGGTGATGCAGGGGTTGTGATAGCCACTACCGGCCTGACCATTGTCATCCTGATCTTTGGAGAGATCACACCAAAAACCTTAGCTGCGTTACGCCCTGAGCTGATTGCTTTTCCTGCTAGCCGCATCATTTTACTACTGATGGCCCCTGCGCCCTATTGTCTGGCTGACCGGCACCATCAGCAATGGTTTACTGCGCTTAATGGGTGTCGATACGCGCCATCACTCATCAGATAGCTTATCAACAGAAGAGTTACGCAGCGTCGTGCGCGAGGCTGGGCAAGAGTTGCCCGGCAACCGCCAAGATATGCTACTGGGCATCCTTGATTTAGAAAACGTCACCGTCAATGACATCATGATTCCGCGCAACGAGGTGTTCGGTATCGATCTCAACAGCAATCTTGATCAGATTATTTGGCAACTGCGCACCACAACTCATACGCGTTTACCGCTGTACCGTGAGAATATTAACCAAATCATCGGTGTGATTCACATGCGTCAGATTGCACGCTTGTTAACCCTCAATAAGCTGACCCATGACGATCTGCAAGAAGCTTGCAGCGATCCGTATTTTGTTCCAGAAAGCACGCCACTTTCAACCCAGCTGCTGAACTTCCAAAAGCATAAGCGGCGTATCGGCATTGTGGTTGACGAATATGGTGACGTCGAAGGTATCGTGACCCTAGAGGATATCTTGGAGGAAATTGTTGGTGAATTCAGCGATCAGCATCGCGCCAACCCTGAACTGCGTCAACTCACTGACGGCAGCTATACCATTGACGGTGCCGCTTACATCCGTGATATCAATAAAGCACTGGAGTGGGAGCTACCCAGCGATGGCCCAAAAACCCTAAACGGCTTAATCACCGAAATTCTGGAGTTTATTCCTGAAGGTGCGGTATGCATACAAGTCGGGCCGTATTATATAGAAACACTAGAAATAAAAGACAATCGGGTCAGTCGTGCACGCTTATGGAGCAGCGACTAAACCGATTGTTCCAAGCGAGCCTACAGGTTACAACTCAACACTGATTTTACTGATCACCTGCAGCGCTTTCTCACGCGCAGCAGCAACTGTATCTGCTTGCGCCAAGGCAACACCCATACGCCTTTCTCCTTCGACGGCAGGCTTGCCAAATAGACGCAGCGCAGTGTCAGGTTCTTGCAACGCTTGCGCTAAGCCGGAAAAAGCCGTTTGTGTGGAATAACCATTGACTAACAATACCGCAGAAGCCGTCGGCCCCATTTGCCGGATAGCTGGGATTGGCACACCTAAAATAGCCCGTGCATGCAAAGCAAACTCAGACAAATCTTGCGACATCAGGGTCACCAAGCCGGTGTCATGGGGGCGTGGCGATACTTCGCTAAACCACACCTGATCACCCTTTACAAACAATTCAACGCCAAAGACACCGCGACCACCCAAAGCGTCAGTAATACTTTGCGCAATACGCTGCGCCTCAGCCAGCGCTGCCGCAGTCATCATCTGCGGCTGCCATGACTCAACATAATCACCCCGCTCTTGCAGATGCCCAATCGGCTCACAAAAGTGTGTACCATCCACGTGACGCACCGTCAGCAAGGTAATTTCATAGTCAAAATCAATAAAGCCTTCAACAATCACACGCCCGGCGCCGGTACGCCCGCCCTCTTGCGCTATCCGCCACGACTCATCTAAGTCTGCTTGACTGCGCAACACGCTCTGCCCCTTACCTGACGAGCTCATCAACGGTTTCACTACACAGGGATAACCTACTTTCTCAACACCCGCACAATACTCTGCATAGCTATCAGCAAAGCAATACGGCGATGTCGGCAGCGCCAGCTCTTCAGCGGCTAAGCGACGAATACCCTCACGATCCATAGTCAACTGTGCCGCACGCGCGGTAGGAATCACGGTAAAACCTTCATTTTCCAAAGCAACCAGCGTTGCTGTAGCAATCGCCTCAATCTCTGGAACGATATAGTGCGGCTGCTCCAACTCAATCACCGCCCGTAACGCGACCTCATCAAGCATATTAATCACATGACTGCGGTGTGCGATTTGCATGGCTGGTGCATTGGCATAACGATCAACTGCAATCACTTCAACACCGAAGCGCTGCAATTCAATGGCAACTTCTTTACCCAGCTCGCCAGAGCCGCACAGTAAAACACGCACAGCACTTGTCGATAAAGGGGTTCCTATACGGGGCATTACACATCCTCATTGATTAACTTAGCAAACCTTGTTCACGTGCTCGAGTATTAACTTTCTGCAGTACTGCGCGGCGCTGTTCATTGGTCATTTTGCCCCAAGCACTGATTTCATTAGCGGTGCGCTGACAGCCCATACAGATATCATTGATATCTAGTGCACACAAACTCACACAGGGTGATTTCACAGGTTTTTCTTTGGTTTTAGGCGCTGTCGTCATTATCCACCTGCAAGTCTTTGGCGTAGCGCTGGGCATTATGCACATAATGTGCAGCATTGGCCTCCAGCATGCTTTTTTGCTGCTCGGTTAACTCGCGTATCACTTTGCCGGGCGAACCCATCACCAGACTACCGTCAGGAATATCTTTGCCTTCAGGAATTAACGAATTAGCGCCAATGATGCAATGCTTACCAATTGTTGCGCCATTAAGAATCACTGCTCCAATACCTATCAAGCTGTGATCGCCGACCGTACAACCATGCAGCATAGCGTTATGGCCGACAGTGACACCTTTACCTAAGGTCAGTGGCCAACCCATATCCGTGTGCATCACAGTGCCGTCTTGTACGTTACTATTCTCGCCAATATGGATCAGCTCATTATCGCCACGCAGTACAGCGCTGAACCAGACGCTAGCTCCTGCGTCCAGGCGTACTTTACCAATCACAGCAGCAGTGGGTGCAATCCAGCTGTCAGGATGAGCATCAACTTGACTATCAGCTAAACGGTATTTCATAGGTGATTCCTTTTACGATTGTTATTTAAAGCTCTTTTTTACTCAACTGCGGTGGTTCGGATAGGATGATCCGCGTGTCGTATACCAAATTAACCAACTCAACCAACATCACAGCCGTCAACCCCCATATTTTATAACCACCAAAATGATAGCTGGGTACGTACCAAGTACGTCCTAAGTAGTCAATGCGATGGGTAATATCACGAGGATCGTTGGCGAAAAAATCTAAGGGTACGGAGAATACAGAATCGATTTCAGCTTCATTAGCGCGGTATTCAACATAGTCCGGAACAAAGCCCACATACGGAGTCACTTTAATGCCATGCCGTGAGACCACTTCACTTAAAGGCCCCACCACTTCCACTAAGCCAGGCGCCAAGCCCACCTCTTCGTGTGCTTCACGCAGTGCCGTACGAATCAGATCACGGTCTTCAGGGTCACGCCGCCCACCTGGGAAAGCCACTTCACCAGCATGCGTGGACAAGCCTTGTGCACGCAAGGTCAAGATCAACTCAGGGTTTTCGCTGCGCGTCAGCGGCATCAGTACCGCGGCTTCACGCGCATGCGGTGGTAACGCTAAAGCGCTTGGAGAATAGCTCTGTATGCGTTGTAAAACATTATCTAACATAGGCACGCTCTATACCTCTCTAAGCCATCATCATGCCAGAAGCTTGCGCCACGCCCAAGTGACTTAAACATTGCTAGGTCGAAAGTATGTAATGCAATATTTCGTAACAGATCGCCAGCATCCGATTAAATCATTAGAATAGCCGCCACTTACATCAAGCTCATACAAGTTTAGTGATAATTCTCTTTCGGAAACCAATCTATGCGTGTTTTTATTGTCGCCCTATTATGCGCTTTATCTTTCTTTACCTACGCCAACACTGCCAGTAGCACACCTTTAATCGATAAGGTCTTAGTGGTTAAGTCTGAACGCACTTTGCACTTAATGCGCCGTGGTGAAGTTATAAAGTCGTATCGGGTGTCTCTTGGCAAGAAAAGCGGTGCCAAGGAATATGAAGGCGACCAGCGCACGCCTGAAGGTTTGTATTGGATTAACTGGCGTAAACCCAGCGACAATTTCAATTTATCGATGCATATTTCTTATCCAAACGCCAATGACCTGAAGCGCTCTAAAGAGCTTGGCTTGCCACCTGGCGGAATGATTATGCTGCACGGCACACCTACAGATGAAGAATACCCAGAGTGGTTTTTCAATACATTGGATTGGACTGAAGGCTGTATTGCCCTGACCAATAATGATATGCAGGAAGTCTGGTCAACGGTTAAAGATGGCACTCTGATTGAGATTCGGCCTTAAATAATCATTTTAGTTACTGCTGACACGATCAAAAGATCATTGTGGGCATGACGTACTGTGCAAGCGCCAATCTTCCCTTCAGTTTGCCTTAGAAGATTAAAAGCGCTCAGCACTGTGAGCATGCCGTACTGTGCAAGTGCCGTTCTTCCCTCGACGGGTCTTCCTGACCCGACTCGGGCGCGCACCATCCTTGGTGCGCTTACCACGTCACCCGCACAGTACTCGTTGATCATTGCTGTGGTTTTCCAGCCTGTAGCATGGCTCTTTTAAAGCAGGAGCTCAGAGTCAGAACCAGAACCAGAACCAGAACCAGAACAAAAAACTACCTGCAAAGCTGAGCGAGTAAATACAAAGCATCCAGACATAAACGAGCCCTACATCAATAGCGCTAACAACAGCGCTGATCAACGAGTGCTTCGGGGTTGGTGTGACAAGCGTGCCAAGGACGGCACGCGCCGGAGTTGAACCCCGGATGGGTTCATCGACGGAAAAACACCTACCCCGAAGTACGCTATGCCACGCACGAGCTTTTAAAACTGACGTACAAACACCAACTCCGAAGCACGTTATGCCACGCAATGACCAGTAAATCAGCGATAAAAGCAATGAGAAAAATTAACGCATGCCGTATTGTGCAAGTGCCGTTCTTCCCTCAACACGCCATCCTGGCGTGATTCGGGCGCTGCGCCATCCAGGGCGCGCTTGCCACGTCACCCGCACAGTACTCGTTGATCATTGCTGTGGTTTTCCAGCCTGTAGCATGGCTCTTTTAAAGCAGGAGCTCAGAGTCAGAACCAGAACCAGAACAAAAAACTACCTGCAAAGCTGAGCGAGTAAATACAAAGCATCCAGACATAAACGAGCCCTACATCAATAGCGCTAACAACACCGCTGATCAACGAGTGCTTCGGGGTTGGTGTGACAAGCGTGCCAAGGACGGCACGCGCCGGAGTTGAACCCCGGATGGGTTCATCGACGGAAAAACACCTACCCCGAAGTACGCTATGCCACGCACAAACTTTTAAAAACTGACGGACAAACACAATCCCAGATAGCACAACGCCGCTGACATGCAGCGGCGTTATTTGCTTTAGCGAGTCAAATTAATCAATCCACACTCGCGCATTACGGAACATGCGCAACCATGCACCGTCGTCTTGCCACTCATCAGGGTACCAAGAGTTTTGCACTGCGCGGAATAAGCGCTCAGGATGCGGCATCATGATAGTCACGCGGCCATCACGGTTAGTTAAACCGGTAATACCCTTCGCCGAACCGTTCGGATTCGCTGGGTAGCGCTCAGTGACTTTGCCGTAATTATCCACATAGCGCAGACTGACACAGCCTGAGACATCAGAGTCCAGCAAAGCCTCAGGATTACTGTACTCAGCACGCCCCTCACCATGAGCAACCGCCACCGGCATCCGTGAGCCCGCCATGCCCTGCAAGAAAATCGAAGCCGACTCTTGCACTTCCACCATCGCCACGCGCGCATCAAACTGCTCGGATTGATTGCGGACAAAGCGTGGCCAAAACTCAGTACCAGGAATCAACTCATTAAGATTGGAGAGCATCTGACAACCATTGCATACACCCAAAGTGAAGCTGTCATCACGGTTAAAGAACTCAGCAAAGGCATCACGCGCACGGTTATTAAACAGAATGGACTTAGCCCAACCTTCACCCGCACCCAATACGTCACCGTAAGAGAAACCGCCGCATGCCACTAGACCTTTAAAGGTGTCAAGCTCAATGCGCCCCTCCAACACGTCACTCATATGCACATCAACTGCGGTAAAGCCTGCGCGATCAAACGCCGCCGCCATTTCTACGTGGCCATTGACACCCTGTTCACGCAGTACAGCAACGCGTGGACGCAAGCCTTTTTTGATATAGGGAGCACTAATATCTAAATCAATATCATAGGTCAGCTGTGCTGATAAACCTGGGTCATCTTGATCAAGCAGTGCTTCAAACTCTTGCTCAGCACACTCTGCATTATCGCGCAGGCGCTGCACTTGATAGCTGGTTTCGGTCCACATGCGTTGCAATAAACGACGCTCACCATTAAACACGCTTTGACCGGCCAAGCTCATTTTCACTGCATCACCGACCAACGGACGGCCAATCACACTCACGCACTCAGCCAAACCAGCCTTCTCAAATGCGCCAACCACTGCCTCAAGATCACTGCTCAGCACTTGCACGACAGCACCCAACTCTTCGTTGAGCAAGGCCGCATTGACTTGGTCAGCAGCAATATTCAAGGCATCCAGATTGATATCTAAGCCGCAATGACCGGCAAATGCCATTTCCAAAACAGTCGTGAGTAACCCCCCATCGGAACGGTCGTGGTAGGCCAATAAACGCTGCTGTGCATTAAGACTCTGGATCGTAGCAAAGAAGGCTTGCAGATCTTCAGCACTGTCGACATCAGGTGTTTGCTGACCGACTTGGCTGTACACCTGGGCAAAAATAGATACACCTAAACGGTTTTGGCCACGACCTAGGTCAATCAACACTAACGCGCTGTCACCTTTATCAAGGCGCAGCTGTGGAGTTAGGGTTTGACGAATATCGGACACTGGCGCAAAACCAGTAATCACCAACGACAGCGGTGAAGTGACTGACTTGTCAGCGCCCTCATCCTGCCAACTGGTTTTCATCGACATTGAGTCTTTGCCCACCGGAATAGTAATACCCAGTGCCGGACAGAGCTCCATACCCACCGCTTGTACGGTGTCATATAAACGCGCATCTTCGCCAGGGTGACCGGTTGCCGCCATCCAGTTGGCCGATAAACGAATATCAGAAATCTTATTAATGCGTGCTGCCGCAAGGTTAGTCACCGCCTCACCGACCGCCATACGACCGGATGCGGGGGCATCCAAGACCGCTAACGGCGTACGCTCACCCATCGCCATAGCTTCACCAACATAGGCGTCAAAGCTGCTGGCGGTTACCGCGCAGTCCGCCACGGGCACTTGCCATGGACCGACAAACTGATCACGCGCAACTAAACCTGTAACGCTACGGTCACCAATAGTAATTAAGAAACTTTTACTGCCTACCGCAGGGTGACGCAAAATACGTTCAACCGCATCTTTGAGACTGTACTGCGCATCAGCAAAATTATCAGTCAGCTCTTCTTCACGGGCGACACTGCGGTGCATACGCGGCGGCTTGCCTAGCAACACATCCAGTGGCATGTCCACAGGTTTGTTATCAAAGTGACTGTCAGCGACAGTCAAATGGCGCTCTTCAGTCGCTTCACCAACCACCGCAAACGGACAACGCTCACGCTCACAGATCGCAGCAAAACGTTCGAGATTTTCTGGTTTGACCGCCATCACGTAGCGCTCTTGTGACTCATTACACCAAATTTCCAGCGGACTCATGCCCGGCTCGTCATTGGGAATGTTACGCAGTTAAAGATACCGCCACGCCCACCATCATTGACCAACTCGGGGAAGGCGTTAGATAAGCCCCCGGCACCGACGTCATGAATAAAAGCAATGGGGTTATCATCACCCAACTGCCAGCAACGGTCGATAACTTCTTGAGCAGCGACGCTCCATTTCTGGGTTTTCGCGCTGCACTGAAGCAAAGTCTAAATCGGCCGATGAGTGACCGGTCGCCATTGACGACGCTGCACCACCACCTAAACCAATTAACATAGCGGGCCCGCCGAGGACAATCAGCTTACTACCAACAGCAATATCATCTTTTTGTACGTGCTCGTCACGGATATTACCGTAACCACCGGCCAGCATAATGGGCTTGTGGTAACCACGGACTTCTTCACCACGTGGCGTAGTAATCGCTTGCTCAAAAGTACGGAAATAACCGGTAATCTCAGGACGACCAAACTCATTATTAAAGGCCGCGCCACCTAAGGGGCCTTCAATCATAATATCCAAGGCCGAAACAATGCGCTCAGGTTTGCCATAATGGCACTTCCCACGGCTGGATGAAACCAGGGATATTGAGGTCAGAAACGGTAAAGCCGGTTAAACCTGCTTTAGGTTTAGAGCCACGACCAGTTGCACCTTCGTCACGGATTTCACCGCCCGAACCTGTTGATGCACCCGGGATGAGGGGCAATCGCAGTTGGGTGGTTGTGGGTTTCTACCTTCATCAAGATATGAATTGGCTCTTGGTGCGAGGCGTACTGGTCGGTGCCAGGGTCAGGGAAGAAACGCCCTGCAGTAAAGCCTTTAATAACCGAGGCGTTATCTTTATAGGCTGAAAAACACGTCTTGGCTGTACACTCGTAAAGGTATTTTTAATCATTTCAAACAGCGATTTATCTTTGCGCCTGCCCATCAATATCCCAGCTGGCGTTAAAGATTTTATGACGGCAGTGCTCAGAGTTGGCCTGAGCAAACATCATCATTTTATATCATGCGGATTACGGCCGAGCTTTTTAAAGCTGCTGTCGAGGTATTCAATTTCATCCTCTGCCAGTGCTAAACCAAGCTCAATATTGGCTTTTATCAGGCTATAAATATCAACGCCACCCTGCAAAACATCAACTACTGCTAACGGGCGCGGCTGTGCATGGCTAAATAATGCCGACGCCTCTTCCATGGTGCCGAGTACCAACTGGGTCATGCGGTCATGCAACGCAGCAGCAATTAATTGGGCGTCAGCATCACTGTAATCACCGGTGATGTAATAGGCCATACCGCGCTCAATGCGCTGTACTTTTTCAAGCCCACAGTTTTTGGCAATATCAGTGGCTTTACTGGACCAGCGTGAGAGTGTCCGAAACGTGGGACTACTAAAAATAGGCGTCCGCTGGGCTCTTGGCTAGGCACACTTGGGCCATACTTGAAGCAAACGGCTAAGGACTTGGCCTTCTTCACTGCTTAAGGCAGCTGAAACCTCAATAAAATGAGCAAACTCAGCGTACAAACCGCTGACAGAGGGAACCTTCTGGCATAACTGTTCAAAAAGTTTCTCATGGCGAAAAAAAGCAGAAAGGGCAGGTGCGCCGCGCAAAATAGCATCGTCGTGACAGCCTCAAAAAATTGTATGAAATGGGCGGAGATCGAGCAGCAAGACACAACTGAACGAACCAAGTAAAAATCAAGAACAGA
>JAUCCC010000011.1:0-18680 GCA_034676485.1 Pseudomonas sp. | reverse complement strand
AAAATTGCTTCACAATAAACGTAGTTTAGTTGCACTGGATAATTTAGTTGATTTAATTCTGACCTGCGCTGCTCATCCTGCGGCTGTCAATCAGGTGTTTTTAGCCAGTGATGGTAACGATTTATCAACCACGCAAATGTTGGGGCAGCTGGGTGTGGCACTGGATAAGCCAGCGCGCTTGTTACCCGTACCCATGAGTTGGTTGGGATTGGCTTTTATCTTGCTCGGGAAAAGAAGTTTTAATCAGCGCTTATGCGGCTCTTTGCAGGTGGATATTGCTGGAAACCCGGCAACAACTGTTGGGTTGGGCACCGCCAGTGTCTGTTGGGAAGAAGCCATGCGTAAAACGGCAGCGGCATATTTGGCCGAGTCGTAGCTTGCTGGCTTAGCGGCGGGTTGGGTTAAAGGGTTTGTGCTTGGTGTGGATTTGGGCGGGCAATTTTGCCTGCGAACATGTTGCGCAAATTAGAGCGGTTTAGGCATTGGGTTGAACATCACCGTTGCCGGATAGGGTCTTCGCGGGCACAAGTGCCCGCCCTACGATAATGTTGAAGAAGCCATGCGTAAAACAGCAGCGGCATATTTGGCCGAGTCGTAGCTTGCTGGCTTAGCGGCGGGTTGGGTTAAAGGGTTTGTGCTTGGTGTGGATTTGGGCGGGCAATTTTGCCCGCGTATGCATGTTCGCAAATTAGAGCGGTTTAGGCATTGGGTTGAGCATCACCGTTGCCGGATAGGGTCTTCGCGGGCACAAGTGCCCGCCCTACGATAATGTTGAAGAAGCCATGCGTAAAACAGCAGCGGCGTATTTGGCCGAGTCGTAGCTTGCTGGCTTAGCGGCGGGTTGGGTTAAAGGGTTTGTGCTTGGTGTGGATTTGGGCGGGCAATTTTGCCTGCGTACATGTTGCGCAAATTAGAGCGGTTTAGGCATTGGGTTGAACATTACCGTTGCCGGATAGGGTCTTTGCGGGCACAAGTGCCCGCCCACGATAATGTTGAAGAAGCGATGTGTAAAACGGCGAAGGCATATTTGGCCGAGTCGTAGCTTGCTGGCTTAGCAACGGATTGGGTTAAAGGGTTTGTGCTTGGTACAGGTTTGGTAGGGCGGGCAATTTTGCCCGCGTACATGTTGCGCAAATTAGACCGGTTTAGGCATTGGGTTGAACATCACCGTTGCCGGATAGGGTCTTCGCGGGCACAAGCTGCCCGCTCTACGATAATGTTGAAGAAGCGATGTGTAAAACGGCGAAGGCATATTTGGCCGAGTCGTAGCTTGCTGGCTTAGCGGCGGGTTGGGTTAAAGGGTTTGTGCTTGGTACAGGTTTGGTAGGGCGGGCAATTTTGCCCGCGTACATGTTGCGCAAATTAGACCGGTTTAGGCATTGGGTTGAACATCACCGTTGCCGGGTAGGGTCTTCGCGGGCACAAGTGCCCGCCCTACGATAATGTTGAAGAAGCCATGCGTAAAACGGCAGCGGCATATTTGGCCGAGTCGTAGCTTGCTGGCTTAGCAACGGATTGGGTTAAAGGGTTTGTGCTTGGTGTGGATTTGGTAGGACGGGCAATTTTGCCCGCGTACATGTTGCGCAAATTAGACCGGTTTAGGCATTGGGTTGAACATCACCGTTGCCGGGTAGGGTCTTCGCGGTCACAAGTGCCCGCCCTACGATAATGTTGAAGAAGCCATGCGTAAAACGGCAGCGGCATATTTGGCCGAGTCGTAGCTTGCTGGCTTAGCAACGGATTGGGTTAAAGGGTTTGTGCTTGGTACAGGTTTGGTAGGGCGGGCAAATTTGCCCGCGTACATGTTGCGCAAATTAGACCGGTTTAGGCATTGGGTTGAACATCACCGTTGCCGGGTAGGGTCTTCGCGGGCACAAGTGCCCGCCCTACGATAATGTTGAAGAAGCGATGTGTAAAACGGCGAAGGCATATTTGGCCGAGTCGTAGCTTGCTGGCTTAGCAACGGATTGGATTAAAGGGTTTGTGCTTGGTACAGGTTTGGTAGGGTGGGCAATTTTGCCCGCGTACATGTTGCGCAAATTAGACCGGTTTAGGCATTGGGTTGAACATCACCGTTGCCGGGTAGGGTCTTCGCGGCCACAAGTGCCCGCTCTACGATAATGGGTTTTCCGTCCGACGATACTGTGTTTTATGAGAGATTTATGGCGAAGACATTATTGATATTAGGCGCGGGTGGGCATGGTAAGGCGGTTGCTGAGTCGGCTTTATTATCGGGTGATTGGCAGCGGGTGTTGTTTGTTGATGACCGCTGGCCTGCGTTGCAAGAATCCTTTGGTTTACCTGTGGTCAGTGATGTGGCGGGTTTAGCCAAGCTTATTGATAAAGCGCATGGCGCAATTGCTGCAGTAGGTAATAATTGTGTGCGTGAGCAGTGGTGTGCTGCCATCGAACAAGCAGGCATTGAGTTGGTCTCTGTGGTGCATCCGCGTGCGTATGTCAGTGCCTCGGTTGTTTTGGGCGCGGGTACTGCAATCATGGCGTTAGCTATGGTGGGTGTTGATGCGCAAGTGGGTCGTGCGGCGATTATTAATGCCAATGCCACGCTTGATCATGATGCAGTGCTGGGTGATTTCGGGGCACTTAGGTGTCGGTGTGCAAATTGCCGGTGGTGTTCACGTTGGCGCACGGGCTTGGCTGCAAGCTGGATGCAGTGCTGGGTACAATGTGGTGGTGCCTGATGCTGAGAATGTGCCGGCGGGTACAGCTTTACGTGCGTAAGTGTTCGTGTCTATTTTAAATTTAGATTCAAACGTGGGTCGTTTTTTAAATCTTATGAAATGCATCAGGCTTACGTAATAATATGTGTTTGAAATGCTGCTATTGAGGCGTTTTAACGCCCGTGTCGGCCTAAAGACCGACTTACAGGTATTGTAAGTTTAATTAAGGACTGTGTATGAGTAGCGGGCTGATTGTTGCTGTTGTATTTATCGCGGCGTTTGTTTTGACTTGGGTGTTGCGCCGTTATGCGTTGGCCAGTAGTTTGATGGATATTCCTAACGCGCGCAGTTCGCACTCAGTACCCACGCCGCGCGGTGGTGGTGTGGCGATTGTTTTAAGTTTTCTCGCGGTATTGCCGTTGTTGGCTGTGCTGCAGTGGCTGCCTTGGTCATTTGTGATTGGCATTGTTGGTGCTGGTGCGGGTGTGGCCGTGCTTGGGTTTTTAGATGACCATGGCCATATTGCTGCGCGCTGGCGCTTACTCGGTCACTTCTCATCGGCAGCTTGGGCCTTGTATTGGCTGGGTGGTTTGCCGCCGTTGCTGGTGTTGGGTTATAGCTTTGATTTGGGCGTGATCGGTCATGTGCTGGCAGCGGTGTATATCGTTTGGCTGCTCAATCTGTATAACTTTATGGATGGCATTGATGGCATTGCCAGTGTTGAGGCGATCTGTGTTTGCCTCGGTGGTGCGTTGTTGTATGTGTTGCTCGGTGCTGCGAATTTAGCATTGGTGCCGGTTTTGTTAGCCGCTGCGGTGGCTGGGTTTCTATGTTGGAATTTTCCGCCTGCGCGCATTTTTATGGGTGATGCGGGGGAGTGGCTTTTTAGGTGTGATTTTGGCGATTTTGTCGTTACAAGCGGCTTGGTTTAAAGCTGAGTTGCTCTGGAGTTGGGTGATTTTGCTCGGTGTGTTTGTGGTGGATGCAACTTTTACCCTGCTGCGTCGTCTAGTGCGTGGCGATAAGGTCTATGAGGCGCATTGTAGTCATGCCTATCAGTACGCCTCGCGACAATTTGCAGCACACCGCCCCGGTGACTTTGGCTGTTATGCTGATCAACTTGGTTTGGCTGCTACCGATGGCGCTGTTGGTGGGTCTTGGTTATATAGATGGCCTGCTTGGTGTCTGCATTGCTTATCTGCCGCTTGTGCTGCTGGCGCTGAAGTTTAAGGCGGGGCAGTTAGAGAAGGCTGAGTCTTAAGCTGTATGCGTGTGTTTGTATGTTGACGGTTATTTCACACAATCTAAAGGGATGCAGATGAAGTTTAAAGACAGGTTGTTGGGTTTACCACGGCGTTATAAGCGTTTGCTGCAGGTGTTTACCGATATTGCTTTGCTGTGGTTTGCGCTGTGGTTGGCGTTTGTTGTGCGTTTAGGCTTGGACTATCCCGTTGCGCCATTAGGTGAGCATCTGTGGACGTTGAGGGCTGCCACCTTGATCGCCATTCCGTTGTTTGTTCACTTTGGTATGTACCGTGCGGTGATGCGCTATGCCGGTAAGGAACGATCGGTCAGTATTGCTAAGGCAGTGACGATCTCTGCTTTGGTATTTGCCTTAGCTGTTTATTGGTTTCAGCCTCAAGAAACAACGATTCCACGCTCTTTAGCGCTCAATTATTGGTGGTTGAGTATTGTTATTTTAGGTGGCTTGCGCTTACTGATGCGTTAGTATTCTAGGTGACTGGTTGGCCGCTGCGCCCTATGTGCCCTTTCTGCAAACACGTCAACGAATTACCAACGTGTGGCGATCTATGGTGCCGGCTCGTCGGGTAATCAGTTGCTGGTGGCATTGCGGATGGAAAGCATGCGCCTGGTGGCCTTTATTGATGATGATGATTCGATTGCCACGCGCACCATTGCCGGTCTGAAAGTCTATAAGCCTAAACATATTCAACAGATGATTGATCTGACCGGTGCCACCCAAGTGCTGCTGGCGATGCCCTCTGAACGCGCGCGCGGAGGCGTGAAGTGTTGGCTAGGTCAGACCGTTTCCACTGCAATGTAATTCGTATAGTGTGCCGGGATTATCCGTCGCCAGTGGCCGCGTTAAGGTTGAAGATCTGCAAGAGGTTGATATTGCGGATTTGTTAGGCCGCGATCCGGTGGCGCCGCAAGTGGATCTGTTTGAGCGCTGTACAATGACAAAGTGGTGATGGCGACAGGGGCGGGCGGCTCGATTGGGTCGGAATTGTGTCCACAAATCTTAGCCAGCGGCGCAACCACTTTAATCTTGTTTGAGACAGTGAGTTTAATGTCTACAGCATTCAAAAAGAGTCGGACGCGCGCGTTTGTAAAGAAGCCATCGCTGTGCGTGTGGTGACGATCTTAGGTTCGATTCGCCAAGTTAAACGTTTGCGTGAATAAAAGAGTGCGTGGAAGGTTAACACCTGTCTACCACGCGGCGGCCTACAAGCATGTGCCGATGGTGGAGCATAATACGGTTGAGGGTATTCTTAATAATGTGATTGGCACACTCAATACCGCGCAGGCAGCCATTGCTGAACAGGTTGAACATTTTGTGCTGATTTCCACCGATAAAGCCGTGCGCCCGACCAATATTATGGGCTGCACTAAACGCTTGGCGGAAATGGTCTTGCAGGCGCTGAGTAAAGAGGCGTCTTCCAGTCTGTTTACCAGTTTGAGCGATAAACAAACCTATCCGAATAACACGCGCTTTACGATGGTGCGCTTTGGCAATGTGCTGGGTTCGTCGGGTTCAGTGATTCCGTTGTTTCGTGAGCAAATTAAGCAGGGTGGCCCAGTGACGGTGACGCATCCCAAGATGACCCGTTACTTTATGACCATCCCCGAAGCATCACAGTTGGTGATCCAAGCCGGTGCCATGGGGCAGGGTGGTGATGTGTTTGTTTTGGATATGGGCGAGCCAGTGAAAATTATTGAGCTGGCGGAGAAGATGATTAATCTGACTGGCTTGACCGTGCGCAGCGAAAGTAATCCGTCTGGTGAAGTTGCCGTGGAGTTTAGCGGTTTGCGTCCTGGTGAGAAGCTTTATGAAGAGCTGTTAATCGGCGATAACGTCTCACCCACTGTGCACAGCATGATCATGCGCGCCGATGAGGACTTTTTACCATGGTCAGAGTTGTCTGTACTGCTGCGCGAGTTGCTGGATGCCGTGGAGCACGGTGATTGTGTGTTAATTCGTCAGCTGTTGCGCCAAACCGTCGATGGCTATGAGCCGCAGGGTGAGCTGGTTGATCTGCTGTTTAACCAGAGCAAGCTATCTGTTGTCGATATGCCTCATTCAGCCGGTTTTTCGGGGTGAGTGTAAGCCTGTTTGCGCCCGTGTTGTTCTTGTAGGTTGCTCTTGTAGGTCGGTCTTGTAGGTCGGTCTTCAGGCCGACAAATCCGCGGTCGTGTTGCTCTTCTAGGTCGGTCTTGTAGGTCGGTCTTTAGGCCGACAAATCCTCGGTCGTGTTGCTCTTGTAGGTCGGTCTTTAGGCCGACAAAGGTTTAAAGCCCGCACAATGTTGATGATTGGCGCGGACTCTGGTGCGTTGGCACGCCCTTGTCGGGCTAAAGCCGCGACCTACAGAAGCGGTGTTGGCTGCAGTGACGCAATATTTTTGTAGGTCGGTCTTTAGGCCGACAAAGGTTTCAGGCCTGTGCGATGCTGATGGTTGGCGCAGGTTATGGGGCGTTGGCACGCCCTTGTCGGGCTAAAGCCACGACCTACAGGGGCGGTGTTGGCTGCAGTAACGCAATATTTTTGTAGGTCGGTCTTTAGGCCGACAAAAAAAGGAGATATTTATGTCATGGAATGACTTAAGAGTAGGGCGTTTTTCGCAAACGCAGGGCGAGTATTTCATTACGTTTAATACGCACGATCGAGTCGCATATTTTGATGACTTTGAGCTTGCTAGTTTATTTTGCCAGCAAATTGTCATCAATGAGCGTCAGCACCAATGCGCCTGGTTAGCATGGGTGCTGATGCCTGACCATTTCCATGGTTTGTTGCGTTTAGAGAATACTGATGCCGAGTTGTCTAAGGTTGTCGGTACATTAAAAGGTAGCAGTGCGTACTTGATCAATAAGCATCTGAATCGCAAAGGTAAGCTCTGGCAGTCATCTTTCTATGATCGTGCATTACGGGCGGAAGAGGACCGCATTAATATCGCTCGTTATATTATTGCTAACCCTTTACGCAAAGCGCTTGTGGCTGACGTTGCAGACTACTCATTTTGGAATTCAGTCTATTTATAGGCCGGTCTTTAGATCGATAAATCCATCAACCCAACGCGGTTGTGTTGCTCTTGTAGGTTCGGTCTTGTAGGTCGGTCTTCAGGCCGACAAATCCGCGGTCGTGTTGCTCTTGTAGGTCGGTCTTCAGGCCGACAAAGGTTTAAAACCCGCACAATGTTGATAATTGGCGCAGGTTATGGGGCGTTAGCACGCCCTTGTCGGGCTAAAGCCACGACCTACAGGGGCGGTGTTGGCTGCAGTGACGCAATGTTTTTGTAGGTCGGTCTTCAGGCCGACAAAGGTTTAAAGCCCGCACAATGTTGATGATTGGCGCAGGTTATGGGGCGTTGGCACGCCCTTGTCGGGCTAAAGCCGCGACCTACAGGAGCGACCTACAGGGGTGGTGTTGGCTGCAGTGACGCAATGTTTTTGTAGGTCGGTCTTCAGGCCGACAAAGGTTTAAGGCCTGTGCGATGCTGATGGTTGGCGCAGGTTATGGGGCGTTGGCACGCCCTTGTCGGGCTAAAGCCGCGACCTACAGGAGCGACCTACAGGGGCGGTGTTGGCTGCAGTGACGCAATGTTTTTGTAGGTCGGTCTTTAGGCCGACAAAGGTTTCAGGCCTGTGCGATGCTGATGGTTGGCGCAGACTCTGGGGCGTTAGCACGCCCTTGTCGGGCTAAAGCCGCGACCTACAGGAGCGACCTACAGGGGTGGTGTTGGCTGCAGTGACGCAATGTTTTTGTAGGTCGGTCTTTAGGCCGACAAAGGTTTCAGGCCTGTGCGATGCTGATGGTTGGCGCAGATTATGGGGCGTTGGCACGCCCTTGTCGGGCTAAAGCCGCGACCTACAGGAGCGACCTACAGGGGTGGTGTTGGCTGCAGTGACGCAATGTTTTTGTAGGTCGGTCTTTAGGCCGACAAAGGTTTCAGGCCTGTGCGATGCTGATGGTTGGCGCAGGTTATGGGGCGTTGGCACGCCCTTGTCGGGCTAAAGCCGCGACCTACAGGAGCGACCTACAGGGGTGGTGTTGGCTGCAGTGACGCAATGTTTTTGTAGGTCGGTCTTTAGGCCGACAAATCCATCAACCCAGCGCGGTGGTGTTGCTCTTGTAGGTCGGTCTTTAGGCCGACAAATCCATCAACCCAGCGCGGTGGTGTTGCTCTTGTAGGTCGGTCTTTAGGCCGACAAATCCATCAGCCCAACGCGGTTGTGCTGTATTTGCAGGTGTGGGCTGCTAAACTGGCGTTTTTTATAATCGGCAAACGAGGGTGTAAGGCCTGAGTATTTTTGCGATTGCTTGATGGAATAATCATGTCTGCTCAACCCTCTCGACTTGAACGCACCTTGGTTGCGTTTACTCTGCTTATCTTAGTTGGCCTGCCACTGCCGGTGGGCAGTAATCGCACTTGGGCGATAGGTTTGTTTACCTTGCTGATTGGTGCCGCCACTGTGTTCTGGGCGATCGGGCAATGGCGTGGTGTGTTTAAACAAAGCCGCGCGCTCAAACCTGCCTTACCGATGTTGGCGATGCTGCTGTTCACTCAGCTCTGGGTGGCGCTGCAGTGGCAGGCTGGTTTGACTATGGATACGGGGGCAACGGCGCAAGCGCTGATTATGGGCGTGGGTTATACGCTGCTATTTTTGCTGGTGATCAGTCTGTTCTATACCCGTAAACGCTTGAGTTTGTTGCTGGGAACCTTGGTCGTTAGCGGTACTTTGCAGGCGTTTTATGGCAGCTTTATGACCTTGACCGGTTATGAGGGCTTGCTGGGTACTGTGAGTCGTTCAGTCAGCGGTACTTTTATCAACCGTAATAGCATGGCCGGTTATATGGGGCTGTGCTTGGCGGCGGGGATTGGCTTGCTGCTGGCCTTGCGCGATACCAGTTCGTTTAGTTGGGTCAAGATCGTGGAGTTGCTGATGGGGCCTAAAGCGAGGTTACGTTTAGCCTTGGTGATTATGGTGATTGCCTTGGTGATGACGCACTCGCGTGGCGGTAATGTGTCATTTTTTGTTGGTTTGATGCTGGTGGGTGGCATTTTTGTTCTGCGCAGCAAAGAAAACCGCATGCGCAATATTTTGATCTTGGCCAGTGTGGTGCTGATTGATGTGTTGGTGATCAGTCAGTATTTTGGCTTGGAACGCTTAAAAGACCGTGTCATGAGTACTCAGTTGATGGATAAAGTGGTGAGCAGCGAAGTTGTCACCAGCGCAGTAGTCAATGGTGAGGTTGTACGCAGCACAGAGGTGCTCACTGAAGTGGTGCAAAAGTCCTCTGAGATACGCGGTGATGTGTTTATGTATGCGCTGCCTTTAGTTCAGGATAAGCCAATTATCGGCCAGGGCGCGGGCAGTTTTGAGGCGGTGTTCCCTCAGTACGCTGGTGAGGATATTCGTTTGCATTTTGATTTAGCGCATAACGATTATATTCAGTTTGCTATTGAGTACGGCGCGATTGGTTTTGTGCCGCTGGCCTTGTTTGTGCTGATGGCTTTGTATTGGGCGTTTAAAGCCTTATGGCAGCAGCAATCGTTATACCGAGGTGGCGTGGGTTTTGGTGCGGCGATGGGGATTATTACCATGCTGTCGCACGCAACCGTAGACTTTAACCTACAAATCCCCGCCAACGCCGCAACCTTTGTGGTGCTGTGCGCAGTGGCGGTATTGGCTAATCATCACAGCAAGGATAGGCGCAAGCGGGCAGAGGTGTAGGGCGCGCATTCATACCCGCGTGCGGTATTGACACGCCTAGGTAAGGTTTAAGCCGGTTTGCATGGTTGTGGTGACCGCGGGCATAAATGCCCGCCCTACCTGTGAATGCTGTGCACGTGGCCGCTTGGTGAATGGTGTAATCGTAGGGCGGGCACTTGTTGCCCGCGTGCGGTATTGACACGCCTAGGTAAGGTTTAAGCCGGTTTACACGATTGCGGTAACCGCGGGCATAAATGCCCGCCCTACCTGGTTTGTAGGGCGTTTTCTAATACGTTGATGTTGTTGGCTTGTGTGGCGAGGGCGAACAGCTTTTGGCGTTCTTTGGTGCTGTATTGTGCGGTGCGTTGCATGGATTGTACGGTAATCGCGCGTTGTTCAGCGTTGAGTTCTGAGTGTGCAAGCAAACCAATTTCGGCAATGCGGCGGTTAATGCCGATGCGCCACGGGCCGAAGTGTTGCGCTTTTTGCATGGCTTGGGTCAGCTCGTGGTCAAATTCTAAAACCGTCATTTTGCCGAAAGCCAAGGCCGCCCAAGCATCGGGCCACGTGTGCCGTGCTTGCGTTGACTCACGTAACGCTCGCACTGCGGCATGGCGCTGTTGCAGTGCGCTGGGGTCGTCAAGATCTGCGCCAAAGGCACGCCATTGTTCGATATAGCCCAGCACTTCTAAGTATTCGCCATTGCTGCCTGGGTAGGCATGTATTGCGCGCTTGATTGCGGCTTCAGCGATAATGCCTGCTTGCTCGCTGGGCTGGCGCGGATTCTGTTCCCAGTGTTCGAGAAATGCTTGGGCTTGATAATAGGCAATGCCAGAGAAAAACAATTGGCCACCAGCGACTATAGCGGCCAAGCCAAGCAAGCCCGCTGTCAAAGCTATGCTGCGCCGTGTGCCAGTCGACATAGGTGCTGTACGGGATGAGTGGCGTTTGTAGGCTGTATTTGAACTCATAGGATTGACTTAAGAAGCTGTTGGGCAGTTTGCCAAGGGTTGTCGATGCATAACGCTCTTGCGCACCGGACAGCGGATGACATGCCTGCTGTGCGAAATAAATGGTGTCTGTAGGCTGAATTAGAATGCATAGGCTTTAGTTAAAGTGCTGCTCGGCAATTTGCCAAGGATTATCCACTACCAAGCGCTGCGCGGCGTCTGCGCCTAACACGTCAGTGGCTATCGCAAGGCCAGCGCTTAAAAGAGGGGGGCGATGTTCAATATTGTGTGCGTCACTGGCTAAGATGGTGACCCAGTTTTTTTCTAGCCATTGGATGGCCAGTTCTTGCGCTCTTTCGCCAAAATGACCGGCCACTGAGCTCGATGTAACTTGCAGTAAGCAGCCTTGCTCGATAAAAACTTTGATCTTGCTTGGCTCACGCATCAAGCCTTTGTTGCGCTCGGGGTGGGCGATCATCGGAATGATTTTATGCTTTAGCAGCCAGCCGGTGAGCTTTTCTGCGCCGAAGGGCATTTCGCCGTGCGGAAACTCCAGCAACAATACTTTTTTTCCTTGCCACTGGCCGAGAAAGGGAATGCTGCTACTTTTAACTCCAATCATCAACTCCATGCCAAAGCGTACTTCAGCGGCGGCGGCAACTTTAAGTGGGATGCCGTGCTCACGTAAGCCCCGCTGAAAGAGAGCCAGTGCTTGGGTGATGGTGTTTGGGGTGTTCTCGTAGCGCCCGGGATGTATATGCGGTGTACAGACCATGTGTGTGGTGCCGTCATTCACCGCTATGCGTGCCAGTTGTAGCGCTGTTTCAAGGTCTGGCGCGCCGTCATCAATACCCGGCAGCAAATGGTTGTGTAGATCAATCATGGTCTGTGCTGTCCGTTTCCTTGTCGTTGGAGTTCATAAAACCTAACGTCGCGGGCATGGCCCGCTCATACAGGGCAATCAAGCGTGCCGCCGCGCTTCCAAGAACATGGTGCCGTTTGCGTCCCTCATAAAACCGTCGCCCTTTAGGGCGATATGTCGGTTTTTGTCGGCCTAAAGACCGACCTACAGTATAGCGGGCGGGCACTTGTGCCCGCGCTGTTTCACGTCGCCACGATTCAAACTGAGGGTTTGCAATGCCCATGTTGGGCTAAAGCCGCAACCTACTTGGGTTAGGCTTTTGCTGGTTTTTTGACTTGGCTGCTATCGCTGTAGCCGTAATAGTCGTAGTAACCACCATAGTTGTAACCATACTTCGCTGCTTTTTTGATATCGACTTGGTTGAGTACGATACCGGTAACCGGTGCGTTGCTTTGCAGTAACTGGCCGATGCCCTTGATCACTAGCGGTTTGGCGGTGTGTTCAGAGCGCACTACATAAATCAATGCGTTGGCTAGGGTGCCAAGCACCATCGCATCACTCACTGCTTGGGTTGGCGGTGAGTCAATAATCACGCGATCATATTTGCTGCGTAAATACTCAATCACTTTGCCAAAGCGCGGTGAGGACAGCAGTTCCAGCGGGTTCGGTGGTACTGAACCCGCGCAGAGTATATCGACGCCATTCACCTCTTTAATGCACTCTTCAAGCTTAGCAGTACCTGCGATTAAGTTGGCTAAGCCGGGTGTGCCTACAGGGAAAGCAAAGTTTTTCGCCAGTGTTGGGCGACGCATATCGGCGTCAAGCAGCAGTACTTTCTCCATTTGTCCTAAAGCAAAGGCGAGGTTGGCGGCCACAGTGGACTTACCTTCACCGGGCACTGACGAAGTGACCACAAGAATCTTGTGCGGTACGTCCATGGCTGACAGCACAACGCTGGTGCGTATGGTGCGAATCGACTCTGAAAAACTTTTGTCGGTGTCGCTGGTAAATAAGTTAGCAATTTGTTTGCGGTCTGCTTTTTTGATCAGCGGTAAAATGCCCAGTACCGGTAAATTGAGTGTGTTTTCAATTTCCTCGGTGCCTTTGAAGGTGTTATTGAGCGCATCCAACAGCAGTACCAAACCGACACCGACTAAACCAGCTAGGAAGGTGGCTAAGACCACGATCAAGGCTTTTTTTGGCTTGATGGGAATGTTTGGCACGGTGGCGCGATCGACAATGCGCGCATTGGCGCTGTCGAGGTCGCTGGTGGCTGCAGTTTCTTTGAGGCGCGTTAAGAAGGTATCGTACAGCGCACGGTTACTGTCCACTTCACGTTGTAATTCACGCAGTTTAAATTCTTTGCGGGAAATATCTTGGATTTGCGTTTTACTGGCATCGACCGATGAGCGTAATGAGCGTTCATTGGCGACGGCCAGTTGATAATTACGCTCAATACCGGCGACAACCTGTTCAACTTGGCCGCGTAAGCTGGCTTGTGCTGCATTCAATTCGGTGCGCGCAGCTTCCATGGTTGGGTGACGTGCGCCGTAACGTCCTGCGAGCTCTTCAACTTTGGCTTTGGCTCTGGCTTCGTTGGCTTTAAATTGCTGAATCAGCGGATCGCCCAAGACAGCAGAGACGCTGGCCAGTCGCTCCCAGCCGGCGTTACGCATAGACTGCACTTGACGGTACATGCTTTCTGCTTCGGCGCGGTTGCGACGCGCATCAATCATGCGCTCACTGGTGGCTGCCAACTCCGCGGCGCTGATGGTTGATACACCATCCACATCCACCAAGTTTTCTTTTTCACGGTATTCTTGTAGCGTGGTTTCCGCGGCTTTGAGCTTGTTACGCAACTCGCCCATGCGGCTGTTCATCCATGTGGTTGCAGTGGCTGACATTTCCATGCTGGCTTCCAGTTGGCCTTCAATAAAGCCATTGGAGAGCATATTTGCGGCGCGCGCTGCCGTCACCGGATCAGCCATATCCACTTGCACTTTAACCAGTTGGCTTTTGCCTTGTGGCTCAATGCTGATGCGCGACATAAAGGCTTTAGTGACACCATCCAAGATTTTTTCTTCAAGTATTTCTGCGGTGACTTCTAAATCACTCGGCATGGTGCCTGGGGTTAGGGCATCGATATTTAAGTTGCTCAGCAGGCCGCTGATACTGAAGTTGATCAGAGGCTCTGGTTGTTGGCGCGGATCGAATTCGGGATGCGTGGTTAGATTCAGTTCACGTACCACACGCTCTGCCAATGAGCGTGCTTTAAGCAGCTCAAATTGGGTTTGCAAAAACTCGTTACTACCGCCCTCTAAGCCATAGAGTTGCTCGATTGAGCCTATCTTGGCTTGTTTCTGTTCAATCAGTAGAGTCGTACCCGCACGATAAATCGGCGTCAGACTGAGCACAACCAACACTGTGACCATCATCACGATCAGAGTCAGGGTTATGATGCTCCATTTACGCTGCCAGATCGTACGCCATAGTTTCAGCAGATCAATTTCATCATCGTCTTCAGCGCGTTGCTGAGAAGTCGGTGTGCGCGGGTGTGTCGTAGCGTTACTTTCCATGCGTTTCAAAGCTCAAAATAATGGCGGATTAGAACCCGAAAATCTTTATAAATATTGTGCACGGTTGGCTTAAAAGAAGCCTTGCTCAATATTGATGCTGTCACCCGGCATAACGGGCGTGTCTAAATTCACCCGAACAGGGGTGCGATCACTGTCAGTATCGCGAATCAAGCTGATACGGTTGGTGGAGGCGCGCTCAGTTAAGCCACCTGCCAACGCAATAGCGCGACGTAAAGTCAGGCCGGGTTGGAATTTATAACCACCGGGTTGTTTGACTTCGCCGCTGATGAAAAACTCGCGGTACTCTAAAACACTGATGGAGATGCGCGGATCTATCAGGTAATCACCTTGAAGTTTTTCAATTAAGATTTTTTCGATTTCCGCTGCAGTTTTGCCTCTGGCGCGCACTTCACCAATAAAAGGGTACGAAAAAGAGCCTGCATCAGTTAGGCGGATTTCTTCGAAGCTTAAATCAGGCTCGCTGAATACGTGAATGCGAATCACATCGCCGGATGCCAATTTATAGGTGGAATTACCTTCTGCGGCGACTGCTTGACCCATGCCCAGCAATAGGCAGATCAGGAGCCCCGTGAGATACCGAATGGCCATGGGTTTAAAATTCTCTTTTGTGTGTAGAAACAAAAAGAGAAGGGCCTTAGAGACCCTTCTCTTAGGTGTTGCGTATTATAAACTAGCGTTGACAGTAAATGCGAAGATGTTGCGTGTGTAGCGTTCGTCTTTAATGTCTGAAGCCTTATCTGTATAAGTGTAACCGACACCAAGATCTAACCAGCGGCGTGCTTCGTAAGTTAAGCTTAGGCCGTAGTTATCAGTGTTGTCTTCACGCTTAACGTCTTGATATTTTTGATCGGTACGCGCATAGCTTGCTTCTGAGTAGACGTGGTCTAACCAGTAGTGTTTCCAGCCTAAGCGAGTGTGCTGAGTTTTGATTGAGCTTGCGCCATCATCACCCTCGTCAAAACCTTGGCGGGTGCTCAGGTCAAAGGTTGAGTAGGTCAGTGGTGCCCATGTTACGCCGGCTTCCCACATACCTGTGCTCTTGCTGTTGTAGTCGGAGCTATCAAAGGACTTTCTTTCCCGACCGACTTTGAATGTACCTGAGGTTTTCGCTGTTGCGTCCCAAGTTACACCCACTAACACGCCTTTGTTTTTGCTATCAAGTTTGTCACGACTAAAGTTTCTGTTTTGGTATTCGTAGTCAGTGTAACGACCTTCAAGTAGGACTTTAGTCTTCGGAGCAACTTCGTAGAATACAGTTGAACGCAATGCCGTGGTATCACGCTCTTTTTCGCTATTGATGCGTGGACCTGTAGGCGCATAGCGCTTGTTGTTGTCGTAACGCAGTTCTTCGTAGTTGGCCGCAAACTCAATTTGGGTGCGAGCAGCTTCTGCGCCAAAGGTGTATACACCACCAACGTCTTTGCTGTTGTATTTATCATTTTCTGTTTTGAATGTGCTGTTACGGTTATCAGCAGCGGTGTCTTCAACTTGGTGGTAACCGGCGCTTAATAGCAAGCGGTTACGTGAGTTGAACTCAAAGCCGGCATCACCTGTTAGGTGGTGGTCAACGTTGTTGTCTTTGTGGCTTGAGTGGAAGGTATCGCTGGATGCTATGTATTTCAGCTGGTATGCACTTTTACGGCCGTCAGCATTCAACTGGAACGTTGGCTCCAGCGTAGTGATCCAAGATGATTCAGAGTTCTTATTTACAGCGCGAAAGTTGTCGTTGTAGCTTTCGACGACTTTAAGGCTTGGGGTAAAGATAATGCCTTCGCTTAAACGGATGCTTTGTGCGTCGATGGCAAAAGCCTGAGCACTTAAGCTACCGGCAATGGCAATCGCTAAAGCGTTTTTAATTAAAGTCTTGCTCATTGTGTTCAACTTCCCTTGCTGCGCGTTGCAGGCTATTCAAAACTAACGCTTACACACTGGCTCTAGTGCGTAAGCGCTGAAAATTAATGCAGAGTCTAAATTGTATGTGCTTAGTTTGGACTTGCAGTGTTGCTACCACCTGCGCCGCCGCCGCTTGGTGTGCTGCCGGCAGATATATTGATTGAAGCAATACCTGAGTTAGCCGCTGCGGTAATAGCACTTGCTTGAGCTGCTGGCACTACGGCAATAACTGCTTTAGTGATAGCGTCTTTTTGACCAGGAGCTGCTGAAACAGCTGCTTTAGTGATTTGCTCAGCCATATCTAGATTAGCAGCAACAAGAGCAGCGACTGCTTCGGCAATTTGCTCGCCTTGTGCAGCCAATATCGCCTCAGCTTGTTCTGTAGTCATTGGAATGTTTGCAGCTTGCAAGGCTTCTAGCGTTTGCTGGTCAGCCATTGCTGAGCCAGCAGTGAAAGCTAGGGCGATAGAAAGTGAAACTAACGTTTTACGCATACTTAACATCCTCGATATATACTATTTTAAATAGTACTATTATGTTTTTTGCAGGAAACTTATGCGGCTAATGATACCTAGATAGGTGGCGAGAGTCCAGTTCTGGTCGGTCGCTACACCCTTTAATATGTGGGGTTTTGTAATAAAGTCAGCATGCGGTTGATGCTTATTGATGCATGGCTGTTTATTAAAGTTGTGATATATCAAGATAAAATAAGTTGTTAGAGCGTTTAAGGAAACACTGAATAATTACCTGCGTTGCCAGGACGTTGTTAAAAATCAGCTCAAAATGCTCATTTACTATCTGTAAACTGCGATTTTTCGCTGATTTTTGCCTAGCCCTGACTGCCTCGTTAACATTATTCAGTGCTTCCTTAAGTCTTTTTTGTTTGATTTAAATAGGTGTTAAACGCTCAAACAGTACTTTGACTCTGTGAGTTTATGCTATTCGGCTTTCTTGGCCTTGAGCTTAGGGTGCTATCATTTCGGTCATTAACGCAAAGATTCCGGTAAGGAGCATCGCATGCGACATCCCGAAAAACATAGAACACAGCGGGTCGGCTGGCTTCGTGCAGCTGTTCTGGGTGCCAATGATGGAATTGTGTCCACCGCCAGCCTTATCTTGGGCGTTGCTGCGGCGGGTGCTGGTTCTCAAGGTGTCTTGGTTGCGGGCGTTGCCGGTCTTGTTGCAGGGGCAATGTCGATGGCGGCCGGTGAGTACGTGTCGGTCAGTTCGCAGGCTGATACTGAACGAGCCGATCTAGCCCGTGAGCGTGAAGAGCTGGCTACCTTTCCTGAGCTGGAGCATGCCGAGCTTGCGGGGATTTACGTCAAGCGTGGGCTCGATCCAGTGCTGGCCTCAAGCGTGGCGACCCAGCTTATGCAACATGATGCACTGGGCGCACATGCGCGTGATGAGCTAGGCATCTCAGACGTCTTGGCGGCTCGACCCGTTCAAGCTGCGCTTGCTTCTGCGGCGGCGTTTACCGTAGGTGCTGCGCTTCCGCTTCTTATGGTCGCTTTGTTTCCGATTGCCCAGCTTATGTGGCTGGTTTCAGGTAGTTCACTGTTGTTTCTTGCGCTCTTGGGTTCGTTGTCCGCCAGGGCAGGGGGGGCTCCGGTGCTTGTCGCCGCTGCACGTGTTACTTTTTGGGGTGCTTTGGCTATGGCGTTGACCGCTGCAGTGGGTGCGCTCTTTAGTGGGGTCGTTTGATTTTTCTAGTCAGTTGTTGTGACCTAGTGATACTCAAAACCCCGCTAGGCAGCACAGTCTAGAACAATTGCAGTCAATCAATAGGCTAAAGCAGACTGATTGGATAACGCTTCATCAAGGTAATCGATCAGCATGCGCACTTTGGGTAATAGGGTGCGATTGTGTGGGTAAATCGCCCAAACCCCTTCGTCAGGTGCGCGGTATTCATCTAGCAGCGCGATCAGTTGCCCATTGTGGATATAATTCAGCACATATTCGCCCGGCAGTTGCACAATGCCCAATCCTTTTAACGCCGCATCAACTAAGGTTCGGCCGCTGTTACAACGCAGATTGCCGCTGATGTGGATCGTGCGTGTTTTGCCTTTTTCCTGAAAACGCCAATGATCCAGCGAGCCTTGTAAGCAATTGTGCTGATTGAGCTCTGCTGGTTTACTGGGTTCACCAAACTCAGCAAGGTAGCCCGGCGTTGCACAGACATAAAGGGTGCGTGAGGCAAGGCGTTTGGCCATCATGCTGGAATCCTGCAGTTGGCCTTGGCGAATACCGAGGTCATAGCCCTCAGCAACCAAATCCATTTTTTGATTGCTGAGCTGCAGCTCCACCTCCAGTTCTGGGTAGCGGGTGATGAAGTTATTGATCAGTGGCGCAATGATCAGTTCACCATAGGTGACGGGTGCGGTGATCTTGAGTCGGCCTGTTGGTTTGCTGTGCAGGTCGCTAATCGCATGTTCAGCTTCTTGTAAGTCATCCAGCAGCTGACGGCAGCGCTGGTAATAGAGTGTTCCAGCCTCGGTTATGCTGACTTTGCGGGTGGTGCGCTGTAATAGCTTAGTAGCCAAGCGCGATTCCAGCGCACTGACTTGGCGACTGACATGCGCGGTTGAAATGCCTAGTTTTTTGGCTGCGAGCGTAAAGCTTTCTGTTTCTGCAACGGTAACGAACTCGGCAATGCCTTCCCAGTTATACAGCATGCTTACTCCTAAAAACTTATGTGTGCATAACGGCCTGTGTTAATTTTTTGTATCTGTACAGCATGTAT
>JAUCCC010000010.1:0-4957 GCA_034676485.1 Pseudomonas sp. | reverse complement strand
TCAAGCGCTATATCTCGCGTAGTGTCATTCGAAGCATCTTCCCCTATGATTAACTCAAATGAAAAATCACTTTTCTGACTAATAACCCCCTCAATAGCATCAGCTAAGTAATCTCCATGGTTATAAGTAATCATTAGAACACTGACTAACGGGTCTACTTTTAGTTTATTTTCATCACTAACTTCAAGTTCATTCGCTGGCATTGCCACTCCAAAAGCTAACTCTCATAGAAAATATATTTTTACACTTCAGTCAAGAAAACTAGATGGCTTCTGTTTTATAACATACTCGTGTAAAACTTTAACCGAACGCTCAGTAAATATGCCCGTACAGACACCAGCGCGAACAGCTACTCATTATCAGACCTGAATGGTGGTTTTGCTGTGGTAATCCACCAGCCACAGGGCCACGTTGTGACGCTGTGCCAAATGCAGTGGAAACTGGTAATTGCGGCCAAACTTTTCCAGCAATGCATCGCGGTTGGTGTTAAAGCGCTTGCCGATAAAGAGGATGTTCATTTTTTTCATGGCTGAATACCCAACCCCCACCAATACGTCTCAAGCCCTTCCATTACGCACCTTCCTGCCAACTTAATAAAGCCCTGATAGCAGTAACTATCAAGACGCTTCTGCAATACCCTTTTACTACTGGAGATACTGAGTCTGTAATTGTTCAGCTGGTTAAGAATTAATTTTAACCAGTTGTGACTCAATTGCTTAATCCTGTAAATCCTTACATGGGTTAACTGTCAATAAACTCTCCACTATAGTCACTGATGGCTGCTGTGCGTCTGTAAGTGTGCTTAGAGCCTCAAGGTCTTGGTATTTCTTACTCTTGATGTAGTCTTCGACTGTACCTCGAATTTCACCTTCCATGATTGCATTACCACCTAAACCATCACTACGCTCGGTAGCCTGCCGCATAATAATTGTAGGCACACCTATAGCTGCCAACTCTTCTTGATTTGAGCCACCATCAGTCAGTACACAGGCCGACTCCGCTGCTAGCTTAAGAAATGCGCTGTAACCCAGGCGTGGGATTAACTCGATATTATTTGTTTGCTCTAGTTTTTCGTATAGTCCTGTCTTTTTTAGACGCTTCCTCGTAGCTGGGTGTAAAACAAATTTTATACGATGATTGATAGCTACATTTTGTAGTAGTTTGACGAGATCGTTTAGCCTTTTTTTCTCGTAAATATTCTGGAATCTATGTAATGAAGCAACTAGATAAGGTATGGAATCATCAACTACGTTTCGGGCAACCCCACTGAGACGTATAGCATCCAAAATAGTATTGCCACCTGTATTGATGGCTGCACAGCGTGGATAGTTCTTCTGTATGTGTTGCAAAGTCTCTTCATTCGGACACATAGCCATATGGCTCAAGTGAAATACAATGCGTCTGGCAATTTCCTCAGGGAAGGGATCAAATAGTTTTTTTGAGGTTAGGCCGCTTTCCAAATGCACGACCCGTGCACCAACTCTTTTGCCTGCAATGGCGCCTAGCACTGTCGAAAGGGTATCGCCATGTACTAAAACATCCATATATTGAGGCGTAACAGGTAAGGCTTTTAGTTTTTTAACTATCCCTCGATACGCTTGCGGAAGCCATGCAAATAGCGAGAATATCGTAGAGCGTTCTTTAGCTGGCAACGCTGCTACCTGGGGGTGAACGAACACCAAACTCATCCAGCAGGTCTTGCATTGTTTCTTGATGTTGGCCTGTCATTAGCAAGGTGCACCCAAGCGCTCTTTTTTCACACTCTACGATTATCGGTGCAACCTTGATTAGCTGAGCTCTGGTGCCTATGACAAATACGAAATGTCTGTTGTTAGTCATGTAGTTTAATTCCATTTACCATATGGTTGTAGTTAATCTGCTCCATACGGCTAACTAGCAGCAGGAAGTTACGGGTAATGATAAGAACACGTTGCTGACTCATTAACTTTTACCTTCATTTTTTTGAGCTTGCACCACGGCTTTGCCTTGTACGGTTAAGCGATATTTCTGTAAGCGGCTATTGGGTTTGTCAGGGATGGTCATTTCGATAAAGCCAGCTTCGAGGGCCGGACTTATATAGCTTATTACGCATATGTTTGCGGTCGCTGATGTCTAAACGTTCCCGAAGCTGTGCATTACTGAGTTCTCCATGGCTGATAAATCAGCATTATTACAGTTTCTACTGGGGGTGCGACTGGGGGTGCGACTGGGGGTGCGGCTTGACCTGTTACTGGATCGCCTGAACCTATTCCTACCGGTGCAATGACCTGCACTTCACGCTCTGGTCTTGTGATGACCGCCTTAAACTCATTGCCATTTTTGTGATCTTGCAGCTCTATATGTGGCCACGCTGCCAGCGCACGATGAATACCGCTGCCTAAACCACGAAAAGGCAGCAGGTGTGCTGCATGCTCACTCAGCACAGGATTACGCCGTTTAGTTTTGCCTTGTTTTATTTCTTCGGTGCTAATGTTATCAGGTAGGTGTCCTGGGGCTAATAATTTCAATGCGGTCACGAAACACCAAAACTCGAATCGAGGCACTATCAAAATAATCACGATGCATTAAGGCGTTTACCAACAACTCTTCAATTGCAATGGCCGGTATTTCAAGCTCGCCTAAGGTGTTAAAGCCTCGATCATTTTGCACATGGTGCAAATTGCGCTTAATAAAAGAGAATGCACGCTGATACTGCTCAATTAAGGTGCCGTAAATATCTTCACTGTCTTGGTAATGAACGTCGGCTATGGAGTTTCCATAAAAGGCAACGGCTTTAATCATGCACACAGGCAACCAACGCTGGGGTTGCTTAGCAAAGAACAGCGCACCAGCGACGGTTATTTGCGTGTCTTTTGCCAAGCCCATGTTCGCCAGCGCCACAGGTAGCTGTTCAGGTGTGCAGTCATAGCCATAGCGCTTATGAAAGTACTCAGCAAAGGCTTTTTCATCTAAATCACTTAAGGTGCTGCTCGGTATCGCTAAGGTGTCGGCTTGAATTAAGCCAGCATTTAAAAACATGCGCTGCATTTCTTCGCGTGAAGTGACATGACGCTTGTCTGATCCATTTTTCACCCAGACACGACCTTGTAAGTCCATATAGGGTTTGTTTAAACCATCTGGCACAGTAACAACAATAACAGTACCTTTATCTGTGGCGATATTTTCAGTCCGTGGATGAATTGGCGGGCGCACATTATTCGTCGCGGCATTACTCAGTTGCTGATTAAAGTGCCGTACTTGCTCCGGAGCAAGAGCGCAGACTTGTCCATCGTCTTCAACACCAATAAACACACGTCCACCGCCGCTGTTAGCAAAAGCAGCCAGCTCTGCGGCGGGGCTTTCAATGCGTGTGACTTCACGCTTGAACTGATGCTTGCTGTCTTCGCCATTAGCGAGAATGTGTTGTAGCTCTTGAGCGTCCATGTGCTCTCCTAAGCGGATACCACTTTATTGTGTCCCTGAAACAGTCGCCCACGGGTATCAACAATAAACTGGCTGTGCTTTAGCAGCACCTCATAGTCAAAGGCATCGTGGTCAGTGGCGATGATAATGCAGTCAATTGCTGGATGTTTTCTTGGCTCAGTTCTACGATTTAAGCTCAAAAAAGTAATCTCTTTTCCGTGGAAGAACAGGGACGTGTGGGTCTGAGTAGGCGATATGCGCGCCTTTTTCTTCAAGCAGCGCCATGATCTCTACCGCAGGCGATTCGCGGGTGTCGTCGATGTTTTTCTTATAGCTCAGGCCCAGAATAAGAATATTGCTGCCTTTGATGGCTTTTTCTTTCTCATTCAGTGCGTCAGCAACTTTTTGCACAACCCAGCGTGGCATGTAGTGATTGATTTCACCGGCCAATTCAATAAAGCGCGTATTGATGCCGTACTCACGGGCTTTCCAAGTGAGATAAAAAGGATCAATAGGAATGCAATGCCCGCCCAAGCCAGGCCCCGGTTTGTGGGCTACAAAGCCAAAGGGTTTGGTGGCTGCCGCTTCAATGACTTCATGGATATTAATGCCCATTTTGTCGGCGACAACTTTCATTTCATTGACCAAGCCGATGTTGACGGCGCGGTGAATGTTTTCCAATAGTTTGGTCGTTTCCGCAGCGCGCGGCGTGCTGACCGGAACCATTTGCTTAATTGCATGCTGGTAGAGCTGAGTGCCGAGTTCAAGGCAGCTGGGTGTCATGCCGCCAATGACTTTTGGAATATCTTTGGTGCTGTATGTTGTGTTGCCTGGATCTTCTCGCTCAGGTGAAAAGACCAGTGCGCAGTTTTCACCGGGTATAAAACCTTGGCTTTTTAGAGCTGGTGCAAGAATTTCTTCAGTGGTGCCCGGCCAAGTTGTGCTCTCTAGGCTTAATAACTGACCTGCTTTGAAGTACGGCAAGAGTAGATGCAAGGGTATTTTCGACATAACTTAAATCAGGTTCACGATAGACATTTAACGGAGTCGGTACGCAAATGATCAGGGCATCCACTTCTTGCGTGCGTGAAAAATCACTGGTTGCTTCAAAGCCATTTTGTTGCGCTGCAATAATCTCTTGCGCCTGTAAGCGCTCGATGTAGCTTTTGCCATTATTTAAGCGGGTGACTTTAGACTCATCAATATCAAAACCAACAACCTTGATACCCACTTCACTAAAGCGCAGCGCCAGTGGCAAGCCAACATAACCCAAGCCATAAATCCCTACGACTGCAGAGTCTGAAGAAATTCGTTGTTTTAGTACGTCCAAAGCGCTCATATATCGACAAACCTGATGCTAGTTTCAATAGCTTTGTATGATGCCAGATATTAATCAGCAAGGTTTGCCCCAAGACACAAAATGCTAAGATGGCTAGTCAGCTTGGCTACGGTTTTCTGTGGTTGAGCAGATGCGGGGAAGGGCTATGTGCCAACTTTATATCGGTCTCTGGGGTGGCAGTCACTTCTAAAGCTGCATTTTTTCGGGCAAAAACAA
>JAUCCC010000009.1:0-14771 GCA_034676485.1 Pseudomonas sp. | reverse complement strand
GTCAGAAGGTTTAGGCAAGGTGTCGCTCACTGTGCGTCTAGGCTTGTTGTTAGAGTGTCTATTCTTTTTTCTTAAAGTACAAGCAGATTACAGGGCGCTCTGCTCGATCACTTATGATTGTATTAAAAGATGGTTATTTGGTCAGTCTTTGAGCCCGAAACCAATCTTTGGCAATCGCCAGAGTAGGTTGGTCTTCAGTCATCATGTGGTGGAACTCATGTAATTGTGCAAGCTTCGGTGTCGGAGTACAGAATCAAGGCGTAGAAGGGGCGGTGATGGCACTCACGGAATCATATTTTTAGCTAAGCATGCTTGCTTGAATGAGCTTGAACACTGACTTTTAAACCATTGTTTTGCGGCTTTTCTGCAGTCTCTGTAATCAAAAGAGCCGCGCTTATAGTTTGCACATACTGAGTTTGTATCGATGCCACGCTCGGTTTCTACATAGCTGAATCGACCGCTCTTTGTCTTGGTAGTAAAACCAGAGCCATAGCTTTCCCATCGCCAGTATTGCCAGTGAGTATTTGAAAAGCTGCGTTTTTGCGGCTTTTGCTGGCTGTATGTTGTTGTACGTTTGGGGCTCACAGCTGAGATTATGTTATCTGCACCGCGAGGTATGTAATTGTCGTCATTAAATACCGTTTGTCTTTTTTGTTGTTGCGCCCGGTCTTCTGTTCTCCATTGCTTGCTCATTGCGCTGGCTACGTCTTCGGACCTTACAGTTGCGGTTTTAAGTTGCTTTTTGGGGAGAGAGTTTTGTGCGGTGTCTTCATTTTCTTGGGTGCTTTTTTCTTGACCTGGCTTTTTTAAAAAATGAACAACCTTGCTAACAGAACTGTCAAATGTGATCGCCAATTTGTCTTTGTTTAAGTACAGCAACCCTCCTGCGATACATGTGACTAGGCTTGCAAATATAAACCACTGGTCTGTTTCACGCTTAGGCGTGACTGCATACGGCCTATCTTTAAAGTCTGCTTTCACTTAATTACTCCCTTTTAAAGCAACGCTCAGTCCTTTAGCTGGATTCGACACTTTCCCGACACTTAAACGGCAGATACAAAAAAGCCGCTGAAATCCTCAATGAAATCAACGGCTTATCTGTTATATATGGTCGGGACGAGTGATTCGAACACTCGACCCCTAGCACCCCATGCTTTTAGTTGCTGTATTCTATTGGACGCTAATAAACCTTATTGGTATAGTGTAAGCCTTGTTTTTAAAGGGCTGCAGAGCTTTTTGTCGTCCAGAGACGTTTAATGGGAACTAACTACATCTAGTGTTTCTGTCTAGTCTGGTGTCTAGTCTAAGAATTGATAAAACACTTTTGAAAAAGGATTTAGCTATGGCTACCAGATACCCCGAGCCTGATAAGAAAACTGGCAAAAAACGCACCAACTGGTCTGTCACCAACTGAGAAATATTCCGCAAGCATGGAAAGGTGATCACTTAAATGACGGAGGTGGCTTGCGTGGGCATGTTCGCGTAAATGTTAAAGGCGAGGTTACTGTCAACTTCCAATACTCATTCCGCTTTGATGGTAAAACGCGCTGGTTTTATTGCGGTACTTTTCCAGAGAGCGCAATTAGCGAAATCCGTAAAAACAGGGATAAGGCTAGAGCTTTGGTGGCTGATGGCATTAACCCAACAGAAAAACGCCAAGCTAAACGTATCGAAAGCACAAGCCGCGATTGCCAAAACAATAGCAGATGAGAAAAAGAAAAAGGCCGCAGCGCTAACTGTGACTGACTTGTTTGAGCAGTGGGTATCAGTTGAAAGTGGCGTAAGACGTCAAGATGGAAACGCGGCGCTCATTCGTGCTTTTAAAAAGGACGTGTTGCCTAGTATTGGCGAGATTAAAATAAGCGCCTTAACCGCAGATGACCTATTGAGAATGCTCCAGGCAATCAAAGACCGAGCACCCGCAACAGGAGACCCCCAGCGCGGGTTAAACAGAACTATTGATATTGTTCATAACGATGTAGGCCAGATGCTGAGGTGGGGTGAAAAGCGCCAGCCGTGGCGCAGGCTGATGATTGAAGGCAATCCAATAGATTTAGTTGAGCCTAAGCAGGTATTACGTATTCAGGATGAGGGCTATCAAGAGGTCAGGGAGCGTGTGTTAAGTGATGATGAAATCAGAGAACTGAAATCTATTTTTGCTAAGCTAGAGAACGACTACAGCGACTTGCCCAGCGGTGAAAAGTACAGCGGTATCAGGCCGGTAAATAACCGTGTTCAGTGCGCAACATGGTTATGCCTAAGCACCATGTGTCGCATTGGTGAACTACTGCAAAGCGAATGGCAGCATGTCGACCTAAGCGCCGGTACTTGGTTTATACCGGCTGCCAACACAAAAGGACGTAGAGGCCAGCGCCGTGACCACCTTATAAATTTGTCTGGTTTTGCTACAAAGCAATTCAAGCGCCTCAAGGCAGAGACAGGCCATACGCCTTTCTGTTTTCCGTCACGCGATGAGCAAAGCCATGTATGCCTGAAAACCGTCAGCAAGTTGATTGGTGATCGTCAAACCATGTTTAAGAATCGCAGCAAGCCGCTATCAGGTAGGCAGCACAACGACACCTTGGTTTTATCTGCTGGCGCTAATGGCGAGTGGACACCGCACGACCTACGCCGCACTGGTGCAACTATGATGCAAATGCTTGGAATTGCACCTGAGATTATCGACCGCTGCCAAAACCATGTAATCGAAAGTAAAAATAAGTCAGCAAAGCATTATCAGCAGTACGACTACGCAAAAGAAAAAGCAGAGGCGTGGCATAAGTGGGGTGAGCGGCTAGAGCAGATTTTAAGTGCTAGCAATATTGTGCTGTTTCGGGTGGCTAAAGGAGTAAGAAATGAGCAGCGATGAAGGTAAAAAAACGTCTCGTGTTTTTGATCCGGATTTAATGTTAATGGTTGAAGAAGTTGAATTATCTGAAGAGACGGCTAAAGAAGTGCTACTGGAAATAGCCGAATATCTTGGTCGAGGAGAAGCATTACCTATCGGTGTAAGTGAGTGGCTAGCAGGGGCTATTGAGGGGGCGCTGAATTCTCCAGTGAAGTATGTTAACTCCAATAATTTAAACAATAATGATGTTGGAAAAGCGCTTCTGATAGCTTTAGGTTTGCACTCAAAGTACAACCGCCCAAGTGTTCATGACGAAAGTGTGTTCAGCTTCATGAGTGACTACATCGATAACTATGGTTGCAGCCAAACAAGCGCAGCTAAAATAGCGGCAAAACAGTTCGGTATTAGCGTAAGTAAAGCACAGCATTCCTATAAAAAAATTACCGAGGTGCTTAAAGCGGCGGGGCTTATACCAGATTAAATCGTCCAAAAGGAGTCCACTCCTTATAGACAGTTTTGAGTCTTACTATCCATAACCAGTCAATAAGCAACATTAGGAACTGGTTATATGCACACAAAATCACAGCAACACTTACCCCGCCGTATTCTGCGTTTACCCGAAGTCACACACTCCACGGGTTACCGCCGCAGCAGTATCTATAACTTCATCAAAGAAGGCACTTTCCCTAAAGCAAAGAAGCTTGGCCCGCGAGCTGTGGGTTGGGACTCGCATGAAATCCAAGAGTGGATTGATGCAAGGCTAGAAGGGGAAGAGTGATGGCGAAAATAAAAAAAGCCACCCTCCGACCAAGAAAAGTGGCTATTCAGCGTTTACTAAAACTACTCAGTTATAAATCAGTTTGGCTCTTTTTTGTAGCTTGGTCTTTACCTATTGTGTTTGTGTTGATTGCGCATGCAGTCAAGGTAGCACCGCTATGAGTAACTTATTAGTCGCAGCAAGTGCCTTGCAACACCTAAGCCCCCACGATCGTCAGGGGTGGTATGAGGCGGCGATGATGCTTAAGTCAGAGTTTGGTGATTCAGCTTTTGATATCTGGGATGAGTGGAGTCAACAGGGTGCAACTTACAACACCCGCGATGCTCGTGCCGTCTGGAAAAGCTGCAAGCCAGCTGGCGGTCTTACCATTGCAGCCCTCTACTACCATGCTAAGCAAAGCGGTTGGCCGGGCTCTATCGAGTACACAAGGCCAGACCCTAGGATAAGAGCGGCTCGTGAGCTGGCGCGCAAGATTGAGCAGCAGCAGGCTGAAGCGGAGCGCGAAGCTCTGTATGCCCAAACTGCAATTAAAGCATTGCATCGCTGGAATAGTTATCAGGCAGCTAATTCCAGTCATGGGTATCTACAACGCAAGCATATCGAGCCGCTAAGTTTACGCCAGAGCGGTGATGCTTTGGTCGTGCCGGTGTACAGCCTGAATAATCTAGTGAACCTACAATATATATGGCTGGACGGAACTAAGCGCTTTATGAAGGACGGTCAGGTGGAGGGAGCCTATACGTCTATCGGTGAGCTTGGTGATGATTTTTATATATGTGAAGGTTATTCAACAGGCGCAACTATTCACCAGATAACAGGACGAGGCGTCTTGTGCGCACTGAGCGTTGGTAACTTAATGAGTGTTGCACTGCAGGCTCGTGAGGGTTATCCGGCTGCGCATATCATTATTGCTGCAGACAACGACCGTAATATCTCTAATAACCCAGGTATTACTGCATCCCGTAAGGCAGCATTGGCAATCAGGGGTGAGGTGATAATTCCAGAGTTTCCAGCTGGTCATCCAGGTACTGATTGGAACGATTATTACCTGATGGAGCAGGAGGCTAGACAATGAGTATTTCTGAGAAGCTGCAGCCTACTGGCAAGGCTTTGACGCCAGAAGATATTGTTCAGGCTGCGATAGTCAAGTTGACTGCTGATGCTGGCGCTATCTTTGAGCTGGACGTTATGCACGCTATTAGGCAGCTATACGCAACAGACAAGCCAGCATTTGCACGGTGTCGAAGTGCTATTAAAAACAGTGGCAAAGTACGCATGTCTGACGTTGACGGTATCTTCAAAATTTCTGAGAAAGAAGAACCTGATGTGTCTGAAATGTTTCCGGAACAAAGGGCATGGCATGAGGCCGTAAGTGGTGAACAACTGCTCACGGAAATCAAAGAAACCATTAAGCAGTTTGTTGTTGCTGATGAACCCTCGTTAACCGCTGCGGCACTGTGGGTGGTGTTTACATGGGTTCATCATTTAATGCAGGTATCACCAATTGCTCATATTACGGCACCGGAAAAACGTTGCGGCAAGTCTGTTCTATTGGAGTGCCTGACACGCTTGTCATGCCGCGCTATTCCCGCCTCTAGTATTTCATCAGCTGCGATTTATCGTTGCATCGAACGCTGGGAGCCCACGCTCCTAATTGATGAGGCTGATTCATTCATGCGGGATAATGAGGACTTGAGAGGCATAATCAATAGTGGGTTTAATAAGTCAGCAGCGTTTGTGGTTCGCTGTGTTGGCGATGATCACGAGCCTACGAAGTTCAGCACTTGGGCAGCAAAAGCACTATGCGGTATTGGTAAATTGCCCAGCACAATTGAAGATAGAGCGATTCCGCTCATACTTAGGCGTAAACAGCCACACGAACACACCAAAAAGATACGACGTACACCAGAGTCCTTATGGGATGGCTTGAGAGCAAAAATACTTCGCTGGACTGCTGATAATCAAACAGCAATTAAAAGCTCAATACCTGATGAGGTCGATGGCTTGAATGATCGAGCACAGGACGCATGGGAACCGCTTTTACAGGTTGCAGAAGTTGCAGGTCCCAGCTGGCTGAAGCAGGCAAGGAATGCTGCTATCAGTATTCACGGTTTAGAAGAAGAAACTTTATCGTTTGGCGTAGAGCTACTACGAGATATACGAGACACATTCGACAATAAAAAAACAGACAGGTTGTTCACCAGAGAGCTGATTGAAGGGCTCTGTGAGGATGAAGAAGCGCCTTGGGCTACGTACAACAGAGGTAAGCCAATAACCAGTCGCCAACTATCTAATCGGCTTACAGAGTACAAGATCAGCTCAGGCACCATTCGTAAAAGTTTTGATACGGGTAAGGGTTATAAGCTGGAGCAGTTTGCTGACGCTTTCAAACGCTACATTCCAAAAGGCGGGATTCTAAACGACACAACGTCACAAGCCAGTAACGGCGGGCTTTACCGTGATTTTGATAAGCGTCACAAGCTCGAAACTGTGACGGGTGAAACGCTTGTGAAAGCCAGCAACGGTAAGGGTTGTGACCTTGTGACGGCTAAAAAGCCTGTGTTGGTGGATAAGATGCAGAGGGGGCGTATATGAACCCTGTATCAATTATCGAAAAAGCTGCTGCTTCTGGACTATATTTAGCTGCCAATACTGGTTATTTGGAGTGGGAGTGCAATAACGGGCCATCCACAGGTCTGCTGGGTCTTCTGCGTGACCACAAGGCAAATGTACTGATAGAGCTAGAACGTTTGCAGTGGCTTTGGCTGGAGCGCGTGGCGAGACTGCTGCAATCAACACCAGAGCATCTTCTGCAAAACAAACTAGTTGAGCCTGTCGATTTGCGAGAGCTATGGCATACAGAACCACATCATGCCGCTAAGTTAATACGCAGCTGCCATCAACCAGGTCAATATCAGTATAAGAATGGGAGTGCAGACTTTGAAGGATAAAACAATCAACCTTGATCTAAAAGTTCAGCTGCAGGAAACAGAAACTGAAGAGCGTGCCATGGCGCGAACTGTTACCAGTCCTGAATGCCTGAGCGCCGCCGTAATAAGCATGAGTAGGAATCTTGGCGCGACACAGATGACAGATATGGTGGCTGAACTGACGAAGCAATCAGCTGCTATCCATGATAATGACATGTCACGTGCTGAGAGCATGCTTGTTGCGCAGGCTCACACGCTGGATGGTTTGTTTGCCCACTTGGCAACTCGGGCTATGACCAGCAATGAATTGGGCAAGTTTGAGCGTTACATGAAGCTGGCGCTCAAGGCGCAAAGCCAAGCACGTGCAACACTGCAAACACTTGGTGATATTAAAGCACCCAAGCAAATCGCATTCGTGAAGCAAGCCAACATCGGCAATCAAGTACAAGTAAATAACAACACTACCGCGCGCGCGCGGAAAAAACAAAACGAGCCAAACGAACTATTGGAGGCACATCATGGCGAACGGCTGGACACCCGAACGAAGAGCAAGACAGGCAGAGTTAATCAAACAGTGGCAACCATGGAAAAACAGCACCGGGCCGATAAGTGAAGAGGGGAAGGCTAAAGCCTCAATAAATGCTTGGAAGGGTGGTGTAAGACCTCAGTTGCGGGAGGTGTCGAAGGTGCTCAGGAAGCAAGAACAGTTCCTTAATGATTTGCTTTAGCTGCTGATCGACAGTCCTCTATGCCAGTTGTTAGTAATCTTTTGTTATAGTTATGTGATTTCAGCGCCAGCTACACTCCTTGTATTACTGCATGCCGTATTAACTGTTACTCCAACGAGCACGATTAGATGCTTGGTTTAGCGTAAGGGGTTAAACGGTTACAGAGAGCAAAGCCTATATCTTCGGCTGAGCTAGAAATACAAGCTGCGCTGGCGCTTATGCCTCTCACAGCAACACTTCAGGGATTACCACACCAGTATGTTTGAACAAACCTTTAAAAATATCGACGATATCTTTCACAAAGATGCTGGCTGTTCCAGTGAGTTGGATTACGCAGAGCAAAGCTCTTGGCTGCTGTTCCTGAAGTACCTTGATGACTTGGAATACGAAAAATCCCTTGAAGCAGAGCTGATGGATGAGCCCTATCAGCACATTATTGATAAGGACTTTCGTTGGAGTGCTTGGGCTGCGCCAAAAGATGCCAATGGCAATCCAGATCACAACAATGCGCTCACTGGTGATGACCTGATCGGCTTTGTTGATTTTAAACTGTTTCCGTACCTTAAATCCTTTAAGGAAAAAGCAGATCGCCCAGACACCATCGAATACAAGATCGGGCAGATATTCAGTGAGCTGAGAAATAAAATTCAAAGCGGTTACTCGCTGCGTGATGCGCTGGATAGGATTGATGAGCTGCGTTTTCGCTCGCAAGAAGAAAAGCACGAGCTGTCGCACCTGTATGAAACACGCATTAAAAACATGGGCAACGCAGGGCGCAACGGCGGCGAATACTACACACCTCGCCCACTCATTCGCGCCATGATAGATGTGCTGCAACCCAAAATAGGTGAAACCATTTATGATGGTGCAGCGGGTTCGGCAGGCTTCTTATGTGAGGCTTACGATTACTTGCGCCAAGGCGGTAGCGAACAAAAGCAGCTAACCACCAGCGACTTAAAAACCCTGCAAGAAAAAACCTTCTACGCTAAAGAAAAGAAATCACTCGCCTACGTTATCGCCATAATGAATATGATTCTGCATGGCATAGAAGCGCCCAATGTGATGCACACCAATACCCTAGCGGAAAGCCTGCAAGACATTACCCCAAAAAATCAGCACGATATTATTCTGGCCAACCCACCTTTTGGCGGTAAAGAACGTAAAGAAGTGCAGCAAAATTTCCCGATTAAAACCGGCGAAACTGCTTTCCTGTTTTTGCAGCACTTTATGAAAATACTCAAACCCGGTGGCCGTGCTGCCATAGTGATTAAAAACACCTTTTTAAGTAATACCGACAATGCATCGGTAGCCCTGCGTAAAGAACTGCTAGAAAACTTTAACCTACATACTGTTTTAGACTGCCCAGCCAAAACCTTTTTAGGCGCAGGCGTTAAAACTGTGGTGCTGTTTTTCACCAAAGGCGAACCCACGCAAAAAGTGTGGTACTACCAGCTAGACCCAGGCCGCAGCTTAGGTAAAACCAACCCGCTAAATGACAAAGACCTAGCAGAGTTTGTCGAGCTGCAAAAAACCTTTGAGGAATCAGAAAAATCTTGGTCGATTGATGTAACAAATATTGATCAAAGCAGTTGGGATTTATCGGTTAAAAATGCCAATGCGCCGGAAGCTGCAGCCCTACGCGAACCTGAAGAAATAATTGCTGAAATCATCGCGCTAGATACAGAAAGTGCCGCGATTCTGGAAAGTATTCAGGAGTTGTTGTGATGGAAAAGCTAGACACTACTCTTAGTGCTAATCAATCGGTATACGGCACCTTAGGTGATGCTGTTACATCTGCAACATCAAACATATCCCTTAATAAAATCAAAGAAGATGATGGTCCGTATGCAGTATTCGGTGCGAGGGGGTATATGCAAAATGTTTCTTTTTTTCATCAAGAAAATGACTACCTTGCAATAATTAAAGACGGTGCTGGAATTGGCCGAGTATCAGAGCTTCCTGCAAAATCATCTGTGCTTGCCACAATGCAATATTTACTGCCAAAAGCTGGACATGAATTACGCTTTGTAAAATACTTTCTAGAGTCTATCGACTTCGATAAATATAGAACTGGCAGCACAATACCCCATATTTATTTTAAAGATTATAAGTCCGAGCCATTTCCATTATTACCAATAACTGAGCAGCAACGGATTATTGCCATCCTTGATGAAGCCTTTGCCGATATCGAACAAGTCCGCGCCAAAACCGAACAAAACCTAAAGAACGCCCGCGAGCTTTTTGAAAGCTACTTACAGCAAGTTTTTATCAAGCAGAATGATTTTAATTATGTAGAGCTTGGGGATGTTATTGATGTAATTACTGACTATCACGCTAATGGTAGCTATAAAGTTCTCAAGGAGAATGTTGAGCTTAAAAATACTGAAGGTTTTGCATGGATGGTAAGAAGTACTGATTTTGAAAAAAATCTTGAAGGTGATAAGCGGTATATCTCAGAACATGCATACGAATTTTTAGCTAAAAGTAAAATTTTTGGTGGTGAAATTATTATGAGTAAAATAGGAAATGCAGGGAAGGTTTACTTTATGCCTGAGGTAGATCGTCCATGTTCTTTAGCTATGAACTTATTTCTGATAAGGCTCAATCCAGAAAAAGCTAATAATGAATATGTATATCGCTACCTAAACTCTACCAGTGGAAAAGCACAAATCTCACCACGATTAAAAGGTGCAGCGACACAAACTATTACAAAGAACAATGTCAGAACTTTACTAATACCACTACCCGATTTAAATACACAACAACAAAAAGTAGAAATTCTAAAAGCTCTAGAGGAATATGTAGTTGAGCTTGAAAGCGTATATTTAGAAAAGTTAGTTAAAATTGATTTGCTTAAAAAATCTATCCTGCAAAAAGCCTTCTCTGGTAAGCTAACGCAAAAGAACAACCAAGGAGCGGTCGCTTGATGATGCGCCAAGAGCCAATAAAATTCGAAGAATTCAGTGCTGGCCAATGGGTACAGCAGTATCAATACAAAAGCTTCGCACCAACACTGATCAATCGCGAATGGCTCTGGCAAGATCCGGTCATTAATACGCTGCTGGAAACAGCCTCGCGCGCGTTAGCTGAGTTGGATGCCTTTACCTTAATAGTGCCGGATGTGGATTTGTTTATTCAGATGCACATTACCAAGGAGGCCAACACCTCTTCGCGCATTGAAGGCACGCAAACGCAGATGGATGAAGCCGTAATGGAAGCCGCTCAGCTGGCGCCAGAAAAGCGCGATGACTGGACTGAAGTGCGTAATTACGTGCAAGCGATCAACGATGCCATTGCTGAGTTAGAAACACTACCGCTATCCAATCGTTTGCTCAAACACACTCATGCAATTTTAATGCAGGGTGTGCGTGGTGAGAACAAAACTCCCGGTGAGTTTCGTACCAGTCAGAACTGGATTGGTGGCAGTGGTTTAAAGGATGCGGCTTTTGTCCCACCCCATCAGGATCTAGTGCTCGACTTGATGAGCGATTTAGAGCAGTTCTGGCATAACGAAAACATCAATGTGCCGCAGTTGATTCGTATCGCCCTCAGCCACTACCAGTTTGAAACCATCCATCCGTTTTTAGAATGGCAATGGCCGAATTGGTCGCTTGCTGATTACGCTGTATATGGTCGATAAAGGCTTGCTGAGAAAACCATCGCTGTATTTATCTGGCTTTTTTGAACGCAATCGCAGTAGCTACTACGACGCCTTGACCCGTGTGCGCGAATCAATGACCTCATCCACTGGGTGAAGTTTTTCTTGTCTGCAGTGATTGAAACGGCTAGTAAGGGTAAAGAAACCTTCCAAAGTATTTTGCGGCTACGCCAAGAAATGGATACGTTAGTGCTTGGCATGGGGCGGCGCGCTGAAAATGCACAACAGTTGCTGAGTCAGTTGTATAAGCGTCCCTCTACCACGGTGCACGATGTTTCTGAGTTGCTAGGCATAAGCTTCTACAGCGGCAACAAACTTAATCAAACAGCTGCAAAGTGATGGCGTACTGCGTGAAATAACAGGCTATAAGCGTAACCGAGTGTATTTGTTCGAGCGTTATATCACGCTATTCGGTACATAAGCTTGGGTATAGTTTTTCTTATCCCGCTTTAACCCACACCTAAAGTTGGATATGGTTTTTCTTATGCCACTTTAGCCTTCTCAAAGTTGGATATGATTTTTTATATGTAAGGTGCAGCAGGTTTTTTCTTACATAAGGATTTTTAAAGGACTAATTAAATGGCTATGAACGAAGCCAATACACGCGCGAACTTAATTGACCCCAAACTGATTGCTGCAGGCTGGGGGCAAATTGAGCACAGCTTTATTCGTCGTGAAGTGAACATCACTCAAGGCCGAATTATCGGCGGCGGTAAGCGCAGCAGTCCGGTTATTAGTGATTATGTGCTTGAGTATAAAGGCCATAAGCTGGCAGCCGTTGAAGCTAAAAAAGAAAGCCTCAGCAACACCGAGGGCGTGCGCCAAGCGAAGGACTACGCCAAGCGTTTGCAGTGTCGTATCGGTTACGCCACCAACGGTCATCTGATTTACCAAGTGGATATGGTCAGCGGCAAAGAAGAGCTGGTTGATCAGTTCCTGAGCCCAGAAGCTTTGTGGCAGCTCACCTTTGCTGAGCTAGATGCCCAAGTACCTGATTACGCTGCAGTATGGCGCGAGCGATTTGCTAAGATTCCGTTTGAAGTCAAAGGTGACTGGCAGCCGCGTTATTATCAAGAAAATGCGATTCGCAACACCCTTGAGGCCATTGCGCAGGGTAAGCAACGCATCTTGCTCACTTTGGCCACGGGCACTGGTAAAACCTGTATTGCTTTTCAGACCGCTTGGAAGTTATTTAATAGCCGTTGGAGTTTGAATGCCCAGCAAAACCCCGATGCAGCACAAAAGCGCCCACGTATTTTATTTCTGGCTGACCGTAATATTTTAGCCAATCAAGCCTTTAATGATTTCAGTGCCTTTGGCGAAGATGCGCTGGTGCGGATTGATCCCAGCGAAATTAAAAAGAAAGGCACAGTACCGAAAAACGCCAGCGTGTTTTTTACCATCTTCCAAACCTTTATGAGCGGCGGGAAAAACGAAGCGGGCGAAGATACGCCGTATTGTTGGTGACTACCCAGAAGATTTTTTCGATCTGATTATTATTGATGAGTGTCACCGTGGTGGTGCCAATGATGAAAGTTCGTGGCGCGCTATTCTTGATTACTTCTCGCCAGCGGTACAGCTGGGTTTAACCGCAACACCCAAGCGCACAGGCAACACCGATACCTATAGATTATTTCGGTGATCCGGTGTACAGCTACACCCTCAAAGAAGGGATCAATGATGGGTTTTTAACGCCGTTTAAATTGATACCCATTGTTGGCACCATGGATGAGTACGTGTATACGCCAGGCGATGGCGAAGTCATTAAGGGCGAGCCAGAGCCGGGTCGTGTGTACAAAGAGGGTGACTTTAACCAAGTAGATTACCATCCCAGCGCGTGAAGAAAAGCGTGTGCGTTATTCGGGTGACTATGTTTAATCCTAAAGAGAAAACCCTTGTCTTTTGTGCCAGCGCATGAACATGCCGGCATGGTGCGTGATTATGTTAATCAGTTACGCCGTGGGAAAAGGGTTGGACGACGAACAACAACTACTGTGTGCGTGTTACCGCCAACGATGGCGCAGCCGGTGATAATGATCTCAAGACCTTTCAGGAAAACGAGAAAACCATTCCGACAATTAATCCCGCCACGCAAGCTGTCTACAGGTGTCGATGCGCGTAACGTACGCAATATCGTCTTAATGCGTCCGTGTAACAATATGATCGAGTTCAAGCAGATCATTGGCCGTGGCACGCGCATGTATGACGGTAAGGATTACTTCACCATATATGACTTTGTTAAAGCCCATTACAATTTTGCTGATCCAGAGTGGGACGGTGATCCGTTAGAACCAGAAACCTGTAAAGCATGCAATAACAAGCCTTGCGGCTGCCCTAAAGAGCCTTGTGAACAGTGCGGATTTCACCCATGCAATTGCCCTAAGCTGTGCGCTGTATGCAGTGCCGAGCCTTGTGAGTGCGAAGAGGGGGCTTGCCAAGTCTGTGGTGAGTCACCTTGTTTATGCAAACAAGACGCTTGTGCAAACTGTGGTATGCAGCCGTGTGAGTGCGCGCGTGCAGAAAAAATCATTATTAAATTAAGTGACGGAAAAACCAGGCAGATCAAACATATCTCGTCGGCCATGTATTGGAGCCCTGACGGTAAGCCAATTACTGCGAAAGAGTTTATTGAACGGATGTTTGGTGACCTGCCGCAGTTCTTTACCGATGAAGATCAGTTATGGGCAATGTCGGAGTGATCCAACCACACGTGAAAAGCTGTTGGAAGATTTAGCCGAAGCGGGCTATGACAATGAGAAGCTGGACAGCATGAAAGAGCTGATTGATGCCAGAGACAGCGATGTGTATGACGTGTGTGGCCTATCTGTCGCTTATACGGCTGAAACCCGCACCCGCAGCGAGCGTGCGCAGCGTGCTAAGCCGCTTATTAAGAAAGCCTTTGCCAACTATAAACAACATGAGTTTTGTCGAGGACTTTATTCTCCATAAGTACGTTGCCGATGGAGTTAAACAGCGTCATCTAGAAAAAAAAATGCGCAGTCTGATTGAGCTGAAATACAACACCATCAGTGATGCTGCAAGCGAGCTCGGTTCAACGGCGGTAATTCGTGAAACCTTTATTGGTTTTCAACAGTATTTGTATAGTGAGTAGGTTGTAAGCCTTTTTAATAACTAGGGATTTGGAATTGATCATGGCAGAAATAATGACTAAGGCTGAAATACATGACTTCGGTATTGAGGTGGTGTTTGGTTATCTGCAGGGTGAGGGGTATGAGATCGTAGGGGTTAACGCCGACTTATATTTGAACCCTCAAATCGTTGCAAAGAAAGAAGGGCAGCTACAGTTTATAGTTGTTCGGACTGACTGCTATCCCGCAAAGGGCATCCTAGATGCTTCAAGCAAGGCACTATGTATTAAGCATGCTTTAGGGGCTGATGCAGTTTGCTATTTTGCTAGCGTGGGTATTGCTAATGCGTCAGGTGCAGATGATGCTGAAATGTCTCTGCCGGTAAAAGGCGCTGGCTTCCATATCTCATTTAGTGGTTTAGAGCGTTTTAGCTGATGCCAGTCTCAATGCAATAGTGCACTGAAGCAAATCCCGGAAGATGGGTAAGGTTGGTAGCGGCTGCGTTATCATAATGATGTGCGCTTTGCAATTTCACCGACAAGCTTCAGTGCGACACGTTGCTCTCCCAGTAATAAAGTTGAGTCTGTCACGACATTAGCGGCGGGTAGATGGATGGTGAAAGCTGTCTAGCAGGATTCTCTGTATAGCCTAGTGTCTAGTCTAGAAAAAAACAAACACTTGGTATTAAAAAAGGCTTACGCCGGTCTGACGTAAGCCTTGGTTTTTCTAGGGAAATTTGG
>JAUCCC010000008.1:0-5416 GCA_034676485.1 Pseudomonas sp. | reverse complement strand
GTGGACGAAGGCTCGAACGGCCACAGTGAAATTCCAGCCCCCGCTTTTCCTGCAAGCTCAACAGGCGGCTTGCCAGATGGTAAGAGTTATAGCAAGCAAGCACCTTACGGGAATGACTACGAGCCTGACCTTACTGGTACTTATAAGGATCGGGCACTTGCTGATTATGCCTTTCATTATTGGGCTACAGACTTGATGGATTCAATTCCAAATAAAGTCCCAACCTATTCACCTTACAAAAATACCAACAATGAGATTGAGTACTGGGACCCCAGAAATAACCCAGCCACTTGGCAGCATATGAGTAACTTTATTATGGGGCTGGGTCTATCATCCTCATTGCGGGGTAGCCCTGAATGGGAAGGCAGCACGCATGCAGGTAGCGGTTATGCAGGCTTGATACGTAACAGCAACCCAACAAAGTGGCCACGACCAGGGAATCAAGATCCAAATAATATTTATGATCTTTGGCATGCTGCCCTGAACTCTCGTGGAGAGTTCTTTAGCGTAGACAGTCCAGATGCCATGGTGCAGGCGTTTAATGATATTTTGAACCGTATTGCATCGCGTAAATCCACTGCCGCTGCTCCGGCCACCAGTAGTAGTCTAGAATCTGACGGTGATTCAGATGACCCGCAAGCTCGTCTGGCAACCTATTCCTATCAGTCCTCATTTGACAATACCGCAGACTGGATAGGTGAACTGAAAAAGGTCAAAACCTACCGTCAGTGGATACCGAGTACTGATGAATCATCACTCGGCAGCTTTGTAGAGCGTACTGACAATGTATGGACTGCCAGCGAGGAGTTACCGAACGCAGCGAGTCGTAATATTAAGTTTGCTGTTGACGGCGCTTTGCAGGACTTCAAGACAAGCAACGTGCATGAGGATACAGATCTGCGAAGCTGGCTGAATACAAACTCTGAAACAGGTGGTCACACTGGCGCAGGAGACGGACGCTGGGTGGATCGACTCAACTATATTCGTGGCGAACAAAAGAAAGAAGGTGACGGCGAGAAAGACTTTCGCGTCCGCACCAGAGTGCTCGGTGACTTCTTAGCGTCACAGCCAGTGGTGGTGCAGCGTCCGCAATATCTGGAGCGGTTTTCCAACCGCCTGGAAGACAACGAAGCATACAGCACCTTTATTAATGGGCAAAAAGATCGTGCTGGCCGACTTTATATCGGTGCTAACGATGGTATGTTGCATGCTTTCGACACCAGCACGGGCGTAGAAACATTTGCCTTTATACCCACAGCAGTACTTCCTAACCTAAACAAGCTGACAGCAAAAAATTATGCCCACCACTACTATGTCGATGGCTCGTCAGAAGTAGCAGAAGTTTATGACCCCGCTGAAAGCAAGTGGAAAACCATTCTGGTCGGAACCCTACGTGCGGGTGGCAAGGGGTTGTTTGCGCTGGATGTAACCACACCGGGGGAAGAAAAACTGCTGTGGGAGTTTGACGAGTTCAACTACAAAGACAAGGAGGGCTATAGCAATAATATGGTCGGCCCTGGCTACAGCTTCCCTAAGCCCACCATTGCTCGCCTGCACAATGGCCGTTGGGCGGTAGTCACCGGCAACGGCTATGAAGGGGCGAACACGGACACTGGCAAGGCGGCGCTGTATATCATTGATGCCATCACCGGTAAGCTCAAGACCCTAGAAGTTACCAGCGATAGCGAAACCAGCAATGGCCTATCCAGCCCAAGGCTAGCGGACTACGATGCTGATGGCGTGGCAGACTATGCCTATGCTGGCGATTTGCATGGCAATCTATGGCGTTTTGACCTGCTTGGCAGCAACGCCTCCCCTGAGCGTGATCTGGGGCAAGGGCCGCTGTACGGAGATAAAAACAGTGCTTCAGTGGACGGGTTTAAGGTGTCCTATGGTGGCAAACCCATGTTTACCGCTACGGCATCAGCCAATAACAATGCGCCACAGCCGATAATGGCTGCGCCGAACTTAACGCGCCATCCATCGGGTACCGGCTATCTGGTGATTCTGGGAACCGGTAAGTATTTTGAAGAGACGGATAAAACAGGCACGGAAAGCCATGCACAAAGTATCTACGGCCTCTGGGATCGAAAGACTAAAGCTGAAACAACCACGACAACTGGTATGCCAATTGTCCGCGATAATCTAGTGCAACAAAGCATTAAACAGACCAATCTGACCTCGGTAGGTAAAGACGGGCTTACTTTGCCAGCACGAACCCTAAGCAATGATGCAGTGAATTATTACGGCAATGAGGGCAATGCACCCAAGCAGGGCTGGTATCTGGATTTAGCACATGGCACCAGCTACGAAGGGGAAATGATGGTCGAGAATATGCAGGTTCTGGGCAACACCTTGCTGATCTCCACGCTGGTACCCAATGATGACCCTTGCGCCCACGGAGCAGGCAACTGGCTGTATGCACTGAACCCCGCTACGGGTGGACGCACTCTAAATCACGCGTTTACGCAATCGGTTGTGATAGACGGTACGCGAACCATTGTCTCGGCGATCAAGCACGGCAGTGAAGGTGGTATTTCGGTTCGCCAGCGTGAAGACGGCAGCATTACAACAGGCGATGGACAGGTAGAGATTGACCCATACGCCAATAACAGGGGTGGCCGTCTACGGCCTGGTCGTAGCGGTGGCGAAAGCACTGGCGCGCGCCAAGGTTGGCGCGTCATCCCTCAACCCTAACTTTGTCACCAGCGGCCTGTCTTAACCGCAGGCTGCTGTTTCCCCTGAGGTTATTATGCGCTATGCATCTAAAGGCTTTACCCTAATTGAAGTCATGATTGTGGTGGTCATTATTGGTATTTTGGCCAGTATTGCCTACCCCAGTTACCAAGAATATGTACGCCGTGGTTTTCGTGCCGAAGGCCAAGCATTTTTAAGTGATGTGGCTGCGCGTCAGGAACGTTACTTCTCGCAGAATAATGCGTATGTAACGGATGTTGCCAATGTTGCTAAGTTGGGGTTGTCTGATGCTAACTCGCCAACGGATAAGTACATCATCAGTTTAGCTGGCGGAGGGGGTGGTTATACACTCACCGCAACCCAGCAATTTAACGATACTAAATGCGGTAACTTAACTCTAAATGCACTTGGCGAGAGAGGCCGTAGCGGTTCAGATAAAACAGTCGATGAGTGCTGGCGCTAATGACGGCAACTTGCGTGGATACCCCATGCAAACACGCCATAATGCATCTTTATACGGGTGCCGATACCTAATCAAACCGCGTGGGCATAAATGCCCACCCTACAAACTAATGACGGCAACACTTGCGTGAATACCCCATGCAAACACGCCATAATCCATCTTTATACGGGTGTCGATATCTAACCAAACCGCGTGGGCATAAATGCCCACCCTACAGGCTGGTTTGTGATCGCAGCCACATGGGCAGCTCGTACAGCTTAGGTCTTCCTCATACAAAGGCCTTTGTATGAGGAGACCATGCCTCCGGTTCTCGCCAAACTTACCTCGGTATCACCACCTCACCTGTATGCTGCTTCTTTGCATACGCACTCATAATCTTCTGTTGTAGCGCAGCTTTGGCACCTGTCGCCGTGAATCAAGCGCACCTGTTGCGGCCATTTGCGCATGCCGGTGATAAAGCGCACTAAGCTGCTTTGGTCTGCGTGTGCGGAGTAACCGCCGAGGGTAGTGATCTCGGCGCGTATATCGATGCGTTGCTGATCGATCTCGGCATAGCCGCCGCGTGGACCGTACTTTTGGATCTGATGGCCCAGTGTACCTTGCGCTTGGTAGCCGACAAACAGCACGTCATGCCGTGGGTCATCGAGCATGGCTTGTAGGTAATTAACAATGCGTCCGCCGCTGCACATGCCGCTGGCGGCGATAACAATCGCAGGCCGCGCGGTATCAGCCAGATGGCGCACCATGCGTTTATGATCTTGGTGCGAGTCGATGGTGATTAGGTTTTTAAAATCTAAAGGGTTACGGCCTTTATTGATCCGCTGCTGAGCTTCTTTATCCCAAAAACTATCCAGCTGCGCATACACTTGAGTAAAACGGCTGGCCAGTGGAGAGTCTAAAATAATCGGAATATCATGCCACAGCGAAATATTCCCCTTGGAACCATGTTCAGGCCTGTTGCCTTCACGCAGTAACTCAGCGCTGCTGCTTACGCAGCTTTGGCATTGATTACGGTGGATAATATCTTCCAGTTCGTACAGTAACTCTTGCGTGCGGCCAATGCTAAAGGCTGGAATCAGCACCGTACCTTGATCGCGTAAAGCATGCTCAATCACTGCTTGCAAACGTTGACGGCGGTCGCGGCGGCTGGCGTGCTTACGGTCACCGTAGGTACTTTCTAAAATCACCAGATCGGCACGGTAGGCAGGCTTGGGCGCGGATAAAATCGGTGCATAGGGCGCACCTAAATCACCAGAAAATAGCACACGTTGTTTGGCTTTTTGCTGCGGTTGTTGAATGTCCAACTCAACATAAGCAGAACCTAAAATATGCCCAGCACGCTGCAGACGAATTTTAACGGATGGCAGTGGCGCCTTCAGCATCGGTAACCATTGATTGTAGGGCAAGGCAATGATGCGCTTGGCCACCAACTTAATGTACTGCTCAACTAGATGCTGATCACGGCTGACACCAATTTTAAAGGCATCTTCCAGCACAATCGGCAGCAGCTTTGCCGAAGGTTCGCTACAAATAATCGGCCCCTTAAAGCCAGCCGCCAGCAAGTAAGGAATACGCCCGACGTGGTCAATATGCACATGGGTAACAATCAGCGCTTTGACCGTAGTGATATCAAACTGAATCTTTAGTTGTTCACTGCTGGCGCGACCTTCAGTCGATGTTTCTGCGCCCTGAAATAACCCGCAGTCCACAAGAAAGCTGGTTTTATCGTCAATAAATATCTGATGACAGGAGCCGGTTACGCCATTTTTTGCACCGTGATGCAGCACCTTTGCTAAGTCTTGCATGCGCACGCCTTTTTTTTATAATGAGCCCTTCATTAAAGCTGCGCTTGGCTAAAAGGCAAATCTGAACCCGAGTAGTGTGAAGCATTCGCCATTTGCGGGGCATTTTCTAGCAGCTGTTGCGGGCTGTGCTCAGGCACAGTCAGTTATGGCTAGGTTGTTACGGCAGCAACACATTCAGTATCAGTTATTAATATGCTGGGTTTGTATGCAGTTTGTTTAAGTAAGCGTTAAACTGTGGGGCATATACAAAACTGCAAGAGTACTTCGATGCGTAAGCCTTATTTTATTCTCCCAGCGCCTGTTGTGTATGTTGCTTTTTTATTACTGGCTTGGGGGGCTTAGCACGTTATGGCCTTTGTCGCTGCCAAGTAATCCATGGACATGGTTTTTTGGTTGGATGGCGATTGATGCTGGTACGCTGTTGATGTTTTGGACAGCGTGGTTGATGTTG
>JAUCCC010000007.1:0-8573 GCA_034676485.1 Pseudomonas sp. | reverse complement strand
GAGAGATCTTGGGTGGTCATGCGCAGGGGCTGTCTATGTAGGGTGGGAGAGGCAGACCGTATTATCGTTCATGGGGGGAGTGGGTGTGCTGAGTCCCAAGTAAATTTGTTACAAATAAATTGGGTTGTGTTGTGCGATTTTATAAATAATCGTAACAATTTAGTTAAAAATATATTAAGCTAAGTGGACATTGCTTGGTTTTACTTGATTCTTTAAGTCAAAATTGGGTTGTGTTGGTTCCAGTCAGTACGCATATCCTAATCAGAAAGGCGAAAAGCCGCATATAGCGGCCTTTCCATTTGGTGCGATCTTTCAGCTTGTTAGCATCCGGTACGCATATCCTAATCAGATAGTCCTTAGATTTTACTTGGGTGAGAAGATAAACACAAGCAGCGTACCAAAAAAATAACAACATACCTACCAGGAGATTTACATGCCGTTTGATTACCGCCTTGCCCTGGATTTGGGCCCTACCTCGCTTGGGTGGGCTGTTTTCAGGCTGAACGAAAATCATGATCCGATAGCTATAGTGTTGGCGGGTGCACGGATTTTCTCTGATGGTCGTAACCCGAAAAATCAGGTATCTCTGGCTGCAGATCGTCGACAGGCTCGTTCTATGCGGCGGCGGCGCGATCGCTTGCTTAAGAGAAAAAATAAATTGATGGCGGCATTGGTTGAGTTTGGTTTTTTCCCTTCACAGCTCAGTCAACAGAAAACTTTAGAGAAAATTGACCCCTATCGGCTTCGAGCAGAAGGCTTGGATCGGAAGCTCACACCTCATGAGTTTGGCCGGGCGTTATTCCATCTGAATCAAAGGCGTGGTTTTAAAAGCAACCGCAAGACAGATAAGAAAGAAGTAGATAGCAGTGTCATGAAAAATGCTATTTCTGAAGCTCATGCCGCTATGCAAGAGGGCAGTTTTCGTACCGTAGGCGAGTGGCTAAATCATCGGATGCAGCGAGGTGAGAAGGTTCGCGCTAGATTCCATCAGTCAAAAAAAATCACACCAGAAGGCAAGGCAAAGATCGAAAAATATTATGATCTTTATCTTGATAGATCCATGACGGAGTCAGAGTTTGATGCTTTATGGGCCAGTCAATCTGGTTTCAATCCTCAGGTATTCCATGAACAAGCCAGGCTAAAATTACGCGATATTTTGTTGTTTCAACGTCGCTTACGCCCAGTCGACCCAGGTCGTTGTACGTTCTACCCTGATGAAGCCCGTGCACCACTAGCTTTACCGAGCGTACAACGTTTTAGAGTGTATCAGGAGGTCAATCACTTACGTTGGCTGGATGACGATCTGAAAGAGCAAGGATTAACCCTTGAGCAGCGCGACGCTATAGTTCAAATTCTGGATGCCAGTGCTAAGCAAACTTTTCATAAGCTAAGACAGGTTGCAGGTTTGAATAGTTCGGTTCGCTTCAGTGTTCAAGATGCGAAGCGCGAGGAATTAAAAGGCAACATAACTAGCGGAAATCTATCGAAGAAGCAATGCTTTGGGCAAGCATGGTCGAAATTTAGTGCAGATTTTCAAGATGAAATTGTTATGCGCTTGTTGACAGAAGAAAACGAAACAGAACTTGTTGCATGGCTAGTGAAAAAAACAGGAGTGGATGAACAGAGAGCTAAAAATATTTCAAACGTTTCTTTGCCTAGCGGTTATGGGCGTATTGGTTTGAAAGCTACACGTCAAATATTGGCCGCACTACAAGAAGAAGTATGTACTTATGATAAGGCAGTTATTGCTGCGGGAATTGATCATCACAGCAACCTTGGTGCTCGTGCCATTGGTGAAATATTACCGCTCCTTCCTTATTACGGCCAGGTGCTTCAGAGACATGTGGGTTTTGGTACCGGCAATCCTGAGGATTCAGAGGAACGCAAGTTAGGGCGTATTAGCAATCCTACTGTTCATATTGGTTTGAACCAAGTACGTGTTGTTGTCAATGAGTTGATCCGGCGCTATGGCCATCCGAGTGAGGTTGTGGTTGAGTTGGCAAGGAAGCTGAAGCTGAGTCAAGAGAGGAGGCGAGAGATTGAACGAGAGCAGGCGGAGAATCAAAAGAGGAATTATCGCCGTCGCAAAGAAATTGCCGATATATTGGATATTGATGAAGATCAGGTCAAATACAGTTTAATTCAAAAAATGATTCTTTGGGAGGAATTAAGTTTTGATCCTCTTGAGCGGCGTTGCCCATATAGTGGTGCGCCAATTAGTTTATCGTTGTTGTTAAGCGATCAGGTGGAAATAGAACATATTTTACCTTTTTCAAGAACATTAGATGATGGTTTGAACAATAAAACTATTTCCATGCGCGAGGCAAATCGAATAAAGGGGAATAAAACGCCTTGGGAAGCATTTGGTAATCAAGATGTGGAGGGATACGATTATCAGGCTATTTTACAACGTGCTCAGATGATGCCGCGACGTAAGCGTTACCGATTTGCGATAGATGGCATAGAGCAGTGGGAAAAGAATGATAAGGGTTTTTTAGCAAGAGCTTTGAATGACACAAGTTATTTAAGTCGACTATCCAGAGAGTATCTTGAGTGGATATGCCCCCAGGGAACTTGGGTGGTTCCAGGGCAGTTGACAGGGATGCAGCGTCATATTTATGGGTTAAATAGCGCAGATATACTTGGGTGGAATGGGCAAAAAAATCGTGAAGACCACCGCCATCATGCAATTGATGCTTGTGTCATCGGCGTGACAGATAGGCGGACTTTGCAGATAATGTCAGTGGCCAGTAGCAATTCCAGAAAACTCTCGCCAGATCATTTGCTATCAGAGATGCCATTGCCGTGGCCTACCTACCGAGATCATGTGCGTCGCGCGGTCGGCCGAGTGTGGGTTAGCCATAAGCCTGACCATAGCTATGAAAAAGCTATGCATCAGGAAACGGCTTATGGGATATTGCCGAATGGCTATGCCCGTGTGCATAAAATAGTTGATAATGTCCGCGAACTTGTAGAAGAAAGAAAAACACTTATCCTAATAAGCAATGCTAAGGCTAATACACGTCATGGCGTGCTTTCGGACGGTAGCCCAAAGCCGTACAAGGGATATGATGGTAATAGTAATTATTGCATAGAAGTTGTGCGAGATAATAAAACGGGGAAATGGCAGGGAGAGGTGATCTCTACATATCAAGCGTATCAAATTATCCGTCAACATGGTGCTGTTGATGGTTGGAGATTGTTGCGTAATCCAAATCAGAGCTTAAGTGGTCGCCCACTTGTCATGCGATTAATGATTGGCGATTCGGTTAGGATTGAAAGTGATGAAGGCTTAAAGACTTGTCGCGTTGCAACAATAAAGGCCAGCGGACAGGTAATCCTTGCGGAGATTCATGAAGCAAATACAGATGCCAGAAATCGAGATAAAGAAAATTCTTTCACATATATTACAAAGTTTGCTAGCTCCTTGGCTAAGGCAAAGGCAAGGCGTGTAACGATTTCTCCGGCTGGTAGGCTTTTTGATCCGGGTTTTGTTCCATGAGATAGCAGGAGTACTTGACCATGATCGGGCGTATCATTGAGGTGGCGGATGATCGACGACATTTATTTGTTCATCGGGGGTTTATGGTGATTAAAGAGACCGATGGAGATCGTCAGGAGTTGGGGAAAATCCCTTTGGATGATGTTTGTGCTGTCATTGCCAATGCCCATGGTTTAAGTTACACCAATAATCTCTTGGTTGAACTGGCAAAGCGTGGTGCACCATTTGTATTATGTGCTGCGAATCATAATCCGGTTGGGATGCTTTTGTCTATCGATGGGAATTTTGAGCAATCCCGCCGGATAGGGGCACAATTAGCCGCAAAACGTCCTTTGCATAAGCAGTTGTGGGGCGCAATTGTGCGTAGTAAGCTAAGCCAGCAGGCTTCAGTATTGGATGCCATAGGAGCACCAACAGCACCTCTACTGGCGTTAGTAAAAAAGGTGAGGAGTGGTGATCCTGACAATCTAGAAGCACAAGGAGCTCGGCGTTATTGGGGATTGCTATTCGGCGAGAGCTTTAGACGGGATCAAGGGCTAGGAGGAGTTAACAGCCTTCTTAATTATGGGTATACTATTTTTCGATCGGCGACGGCTAGGGCTGTGATAGGCGCTGGTTTGCATCCTAGCATAGGTCTGTTCCATAGCAATGCAGAAAATCCCATGCGATTAGTGGATGATTTGATCGAGCCATTCCGACCTGTCATAGATATCAAGGTATGGCAGTTAAGGAAGCAGGGGCTTGAAGAAATAATCCCTGAGACCAAGAAAATTTTGGCGTGCACCTTATACGAAGATATGCTCACTGATGTGGGGGCTACGCCTGTTAGTGTATGTATGCAGAGGCTGGCTGTTTCTTTAGCTCAAGTGTACTTGGGGGAGCGGGCAAAATTGGATTTACCTGTGCCTAGGCTTCCTTTGTCGATTGCAGCATCTTTATCGGACCCGTAACTATGTTATCTGGATACCGGCTTATGTGGATGTTGGTGATGTTTGATCTGCCTGTCGTGGAAAAAGAAGAGCGGAAGGCGGCGACCGACTTCCGGAATACACTGCTTGACTTAGGCTTTGAGATGAGTCAGTTTAGCGTTTATGTGCGGTTCTGCTCGGGGATAGCGCAGGTGGATACATATTGTAAGCGCGTCGAGGCTGCATTGCCCTCAGGCGGAAAAGTGAACATTATTCAATTCACAGACAAGCAGTACGAACGTATTGTTTCATTTCATCGCAGGACGCTTCAGAAGGCAAAAAAAGCGCCTGATCAGTTCAGCCTGTTCTAGGAGTTAGATATGAAAAATTTCTTGGAAATCCTAGTAATCTCTATTTTTATCAAGAGGTTACCAGGTTTCCATTCTAACTGATTAGGAAATGCGTACTGGCTGGAACACACCGGCCACATTCGCGAACGCCTGCTTGATTCTAACTGATTAGGAAATGCGTACTGGCTGGAACGGTTGCCACATGCTGCTGCACCAGGCGCTTATTCTAACTGATTAGGAAATGCGTACTGGCTGGAACTAACGAATGGGCCGCACAATTCCCGGAATTATTCTAACTGATTAGGAAATGCGTACTGGCTGGAACCGGATCCTGCCAGTTGGCTTGCACGCCGGTATTCTAACTGATTAGGAAATGCGTACTGGCTGGAACCTGATCGTGTTCGCGGTGCAGTTCCGGGCAATTCTAACTGATTAGGAAATGCGTACTGGCTGGAACATGCTTGAGGGCGTCGACAAGATCACGGCTATTCTAACTGATTAGGAAATGCGTACTGGCTGGAACCAGGAGAATATCCGCAACGTGTCTGGTGAATTCTAACTGATTAGGAAATGCGTACTGGCTGGAACATCGAGCGCAGTCGGGGTCCGGCGTGGCGAATTCTAACTGATTAGGAAATGCGTACTGGCTGGAACCTTGCAATTGGGCGGCATCCGGCCCATGCGATTCTAACTGATTAGGAAATGCGTACTGGCTGGAACAGGGCTGAGTACGTGAAGAACCTGGATACTATTCTAACTGATTAGGAAATGCGTACTGGCTGGAACCTAGAATACCGCCAACTCCTTTAGTAGAGTATTCTAACTGATTAGGAAATGCGTACTGGCTGGAACTAACAATGGTTTTACCGCGAAAGATTGGAGATTCTAACTGATTAGGAAATGCGTACTGGCTGGAACCTATACTGAGAGGTATAGCAGCACCTTAAGATTCTAACTGATTAGGAAATGCGTACTGGCTGGAACGTGGGTGGCTGCGACCACTTACACGACAGGATTCTAACTGATTAGGAAATGCGTACTGGCTGGAACCAAGACCATCGTTTTTGCTGCCGGAGTGGCAATTCTAACTGATTAGGAAATGCGTACTGGCTGGAACTTCAGCGCAGACGGTAATTATCTTGCTGTAATTCTAACTGATTAGGAAATGCGTACTGGCTGGAACCGCGGAACTGTTCTACCGCCGGTTAATGTCATTCTAACTGATTAGGAAATGCGTACTGGCTGGAACTCCAGTTGGTGATGTCCTGGGGTAGAGCGCATTCTAACTGATTAGGAAATGCGTACTGGCTGGAACCTTGCAGCGGTTGCTAGGTCACTGCACATCATTCTAACTGATTAGGAAATGCGTACTGGCTGGAACTCGGCTTGCCGGACTTGAAGGTGGAGATTCTAACTGATTAGGAAATGCGTACTGGCTGGAACACATCATGGTTGCAGGTGAACGACGCTGCCATTCTAACTGATTAGGAAATGCGTACTGGCTGGAACGTAAGCGATGCGGAAAGGTCGATAACAGGCGATTCTAACTGATTAGGAAATGCGTACTGGCTGGAACGCAATCGGCAGGATGAATTCATGGGTCACATTCTAACTGATTAGGAAATGCGTACTGGCTGGAACAGCCTGCTTTTTATCGGCGTACTGTTTGTCATTCTAACTGATTAGGAAATGCGTACTGGCTGGAACTCGGCGCGGGCGGCTCGCCTGCCTGGATGAATTCTAACTGATTAGGAAATGCGTACTGGCTGGAACCTTGGCAACATGACCGCGCAGCATGAGCGAATTCTAACTGATTAGGAAATGCGTACTGGCTGGAACCAGCTTCAGTCAGCATGCTTTCGAGCGCACATTCTAACTGATTAGGAAATGCGTACTGGCTGGAACTCAGCGGCGGCGGGGAACATAGCCTGGGCCATTCTAACTGATTAGGAAATGCGTACTGGCTGGAACCTATCTCCGCTGTCTGGGCGTCGAGGGCGTATTCTAACTGATTAGGAAATGCGTACTGGCTGGAACCGCTTGAGGCGCGCAGCATTTTCCTGCTGATTCTAACTGATTAGGAAATGCGTACTGGCTGGAACAGCTTATCGCCCAGGCCGATATCTACCTGCATTCTAACTGATTAGGAAATGCGTACTGGCTGGAACCTGCGGTGCATCGCTATGGGCAGAAGCTGGATTCTAACTGATTAGGAAATGCGTACTGGCTGGAACCACACAAGCAGCGCAGCGCCGCCAGCGACAATTCTAACTGATTAGGAAATGCGTACTGGCTGGAACCCGAAGGCGGTATTGGGTTGATGCTTGAAATATTCTAACTGATTAGGAAATGCGTACTGGCTGGAACTTAGTCGCCATTGGTGCCGTGACGCCGATTATTCTAACTGATTAGGAAATGCGTACTGGCTGGAACGAAAGGAACCTGCTGAATATACTCCGCCGGATTCTAACTGATTAGGAAATGCGTACTGGCTGGAACCGTTTGAAGAAGCGGCATTACGAATGCTGCAATTCTAACTGATTAGGAAATGCGTACTGGCTGGAACCCAGCACAGACGGATGCGCCCAGGCCCGACATTCTAACTGATTAGGAAATGCGTACTGGCTGGAACAGCTTGATCCCAGCGCACCGGCGCCGGGTTATTCTAACTGATTAGGAAATGCGTACTGGCTGGAACTCCAGTCGCGGCCTACCGCCCGTTCCTGAGATTCTAACTGATTAGGAAATGCGTACTGGCTGGAACCCAAGCGTGGCACCCATGCCCATGGCTCCGATTCTAACTGATTAGGAAATGCGTACTGGCTGGAACTTCGTCGTCACGATGGTGACTTCGTTGGAAATTCTAACTGATTAGGAAATGCGTACTGGCTGGAACTGGGCGCCCGATGGGCAATTTTGTCTCGGCATTCTAACTGATTAGGAAATGCGTACTGGCTGGAACGATGCGGGCTTTCTGTTCTTCGGTCATCGCATTCTAACTGATTAGGAAATGCGTACTGGCTGGAACGCAGTATTTGCTGCCCCATTGTTAATAGATATTCTAACTGATTAGGAAATGCGTACCGGCTGGAGATCAGAACAGCCACGGCGTCAGCGTTCAGGTGAGCGCTAGGAGGATTTCGATGATTAGGTTCTTTCGCGTATTCAGGAATAAAGCTAGCCTGACAGATCAGCCGCGACTTCAATACATATTCCAGGCACAGCCAAAATCCAATAAAATAAACCCCTCCATCGGGGGAGCAGCTGCTGCTACAGCGACCAACCCTACCCCCGGGATAGTTCAGGTGTGGCAGCGCCTGGATTTTTCTATTGCTGATCACAGCTGGATGCAGCAGCCACTTTGGACTTTCTCCGTATTCCGCCAGGCAATAGGCTGGAGAAATTGACAGGAGATCGAATGGGGTGGCATACCATGGCATCTGAGCCCACGGAGTACACCATGATCAAAAACGGCATGCGGCCTATACACCCAGGTGAAATCCTGCGCGAGGACTACTTGAAGCCCTTGCACATGAGCGCCAATGCCTTGGCTCGCTATCTGCTTGTTCCCCCATCCCGCATCAATGACATCGTGCTGGAACGGCGCGGCATCACGGCTGATACAGCCTTGCGGTTCAGCCGCTATTTCGGCGGTGACGCGCGGTCCTGGCTAAATCTTCAGACAGCGTTTGAACTGCGCACGGCAGAACTGAACCCTCAATTGCAAACTGCACTGGAAACAGTGCAACCCCTTGACTCTTTGTCCGCATAAGCAGCCCCTCACTTCTTCACTGTAAGCCTCGACGCTGAATC
>JAUCCC010000006.1:0-767800 GCA_034676485.1 Pseudomonas sp. | reverse complement strand
TTTTTGGCATATAGGTTTGCTTGGCTTGTAGTGAGGAAATCAGCACCGGTGAAAACATTAGCGCTAGCTAAGCCGCACAAAGCATAACCGAATAATGCGATACCCCAATGGCTGCTAATAATACTAATGCAATCCCGCGGCTGCGAGAAAACCGCCAGCAATAATACGACACGACCCTTATGAATGAGACCATCACCTAAAAAGTGGCCAGTGGCTACTATAGCAGCAAAACTTGCGTAGCCAAGTCCGGCTGCTGGCAATTTGCTTATCATTGATCAGATATGCTCCAGCCTCCGGTGATAGAATATAAAACACATCAAACCTACTGCAAGAGACTAATGTTGGGCCACATAAAGTATTTGGCTGCTGCGCAAGAGGGTACGTTCATCTAAATAGCCGCGCACAGCATACAAGCTCAGTAGCAAGATCAGCGTCATGGCAATCAAGGTGCTGAGTAAAACTGACTGCAAGCTGAATAGAGCAATCATCAATACTACCAACAACGGCACGATGCTAACATGGCCGCTAAAAATCGACATCATGCTGCGATTGTATTTTTGTTACCGAATATTAAGAATTACATCCAGTACGCCAAGACGCTATGAAGACAAACTCAGAGCACTGAAGCAGTGGCCATGGCCAATAATGCGCAGAGTAAAATAAGGGTCAGTACAAATAAGCAGTGGCGAATACTAAGTCACTGGTCAGTACAGTAGACAGTTGGCATGCAACACAGTGAGCCCACTCTGTCTCAATACAAAGCAGAGCAATCGAAAGTGGCGTCTGTCATAGGGATATGTAAATGCACATAAGGCACTAAAGGTGCCCAAACTCCAAAGGCCGAAACCTGCAATAAACTATACGGCTGCTGAAAATGGTGATAAACAGTGAGTTGTTTTTATAAATGCATTATGTTTAACTCTAGAAAGCTGATTTTCTAGTTTCCGTGATCAAAGTCACAGAGTAGCCCAGGCAGGCCCCTGCACGACGGTGAGTAGGGCATAGTGAGTATTAAATCATCGTAATGAAATGCACACTACAGCAAGATCACGTTACAGTACAAAAAGAACAGTTCGGGGATTACAACGTGTCAAAACATTAGCCGCAAATACCGTTCTGTGAGGATCATGAAGTTTGTCAGCGAGAGTATTTAAGTACCATACTGCTCTATCAAATCGCTCGAACCAATATCCGCTTAATGAGTGACGCCAATTTTCGTGCTCCAAACCGGCTGCGCCATACTACCATGGCGGCGGTGCTTTTGAGGGATTTTCCAGCGCGGATTAAACGCCCAGTACCGGCTATTGGAATATCACCCTGACACCGTCACCGGGCGCGCGATCAGTGTCATGTGTAAAACTGCAGTTCACTCATAAAATTAAAATTGTGCGTAATAAAGAAGATCTCGTTCTCTGTTACTTGTCTAGCCCAGAGCGGTATCGAGAAACATCATGCACTGCAAAGCCTGCCATTAACTGTTGTGGCTGCTGCTTGATGGCCGTTGCGGTGCGTTTCTGAATCACCCTCGCCACAAAAATCATCGCACACCCGCCAAGCCCATGCTCAATAAGCTAATACCAAGCTGCTCGACATAGCAAAGCCGACACATTGCACCAGGACACGCCTGTCGCCCGCGCCAATAAGAAAGGCTTTGTTGCTGCTTAAACAACATGCGCAGCGTGCTACACGTGCCTTCAGGAATACTTGAATGACAATGGCTAAGTAGGCCATTTTTAAATCACCCATGGGTGAATCAAAACTCCACCATGGCCATGCCTTCCCATGCAGGGCAATTGCAAACACAAATAACCCAAACGCCATTAAGTCGTTGGCACTCTGGACCACACAGCACCTCGCTGGCTTGTCCATGTGGTGCTAGGTAATTTAAACCAAGCATCATTACAGTGCCAAACCCCAAACCCAGGAGCACAAGCTGAGGCTAAAGCTACCACATTCCTGAGCTCCTTCAATGCCGGGTAAAATTAATGAGAACGCACTGGCTGCGAGCATCATGCCTGCAGCAAAACCGTGTGCGCACGCTGGTGGTTTGGGTAAAGTAAATCAGTAGCGCGCCTGTTGCGATAAAACCAGACATCCCGCCTGCGAGGGCGTAGTAAAGCTGTCAAGTTGAGGGCTTTATAGATAGCAGAATAGTGTTAATACAGCGATGATCAGTGCAGATTGAGTAAAGCTTAGCGCTAGTGAAAAATGGCTTGTGCATCATTTCTTGACCTCCATTGTACTGACTATGACGCGAAACATGGGGTTGAGTGCACCAAACTGTTAACTATGCCGATAGTACGCCAAATGAGTATTTAGTCATAGGACGCAATCCTAATGAATGCCACCAATTGCATATATAGCACAACTAAAAGGGCATTTGGTCTAGCAAACGACGCTAAATTAAACTTCTAGCACCCTCATAGTCGCTTTAACAGCGGCTTCTGTGTAGTTCGCCATTTCTTCGGCAAGCTCGAGGTAGCGGTAGACATCAGCAGACATGCTGTCGATATTTGCTGCGTACGCCATGCGACCATTTAACACCAGTTGGCGCTTATGAGTGATTGAAGGACCTGCCGCAAAGTCAGCTGAAGCTAAGAACACGCTCGGTGTCGTTTGCTAAACGGTTAGGGAAGTCACGGGTGGACGCTCCCCCCAGTCCCCCTCCCCCCACATCGCTCGGTTTACCCATGCACAATGAGCAACCTGGCATTTCCATACGCCGCGCCAGCTTTTTCGTAGATATCGTAGTAACCTTCTTCGGTCAACTGATATCTATTCTATACGAGTAGGTGGTGCTAACCACAGCGTAGTTGGCATTTTCTCGTTAAATCTCCGCAGTAACTTGCCCGCCGCATGGAGGCGACCAATGTCGGTCATGCATGAACCGATGAGCCCTTTTTTCCCTTCCGACCTTGCAACATCACACAACTAACGCCCACCGTCCGGATTCGTTTGGTGCACAAAGAATTGGCTCTTTAATATCAGCAAGATGAACTTCCAGCACCCCCCCTTCCCCATATCTGCGCCAGCTGCAAGCAATTCAGGCTTAGCTAACCGACGCTTCTATCGCTTGTGCGCGACGCCTAATTGGTACGTGCATCGCCGTAACCTTTAGGGCAACATGCCGATGTTGGACTTTTTCCCCCCGGCAAACAACCCCCCCCCCCGTTCCACGGTGCAACCGCCGCAGACCGCTCTTTTTTTTTAATACAACGCTTGCTCAACAGTTAGGCCAGTCAGCCCATCGATTTCCAAATATGGCGAGAGAAGATGTTCTTTCTCCGCCCTTTCCCTCAACGGCCACGTGACCTTCTTAATCGCGCAGCAATTCACCGAAACAAGGTCACGTAAGGCGACAAAGGGCTATTTACCTTTAAACGAGAAAACACTATGATCAGGCATATCCAGTGGCATACCGCAGTGCAGCCCCAACCACAAATCGCCCTTAACCTGCTGGGAAAGAAATACCCATCGTGAAACTAAAAACCCACTTACCACCCAAATAAATGGTGTCAGGCAGCAACATACGGTTTAACTAGCCTGTGATGAGAACGTCACCCGGCCGTAGCCCCATACTGCTCACCGGTTCATGATGAAGTCAGGGGATGTGCCAAAACCATTTCGTCAATTGGTTTTGGGGTAGGCTGCAGTGTGGCAGAACCGGGGCACGACCAGAAGCTGCAGACAATCCTAAGCACGCCTGAAGTCTTTCAGCTCATCACGGGTCATAGGGCCTGTGGTATCTTGCCAGCCAACGGTGGTCATTTTCTGGCTCACAGGGAGCCCCAGGACGTACGCCTTGGCCTTCTCCCAAGCCACGATGCTCCCCCCATATTTCCTGCGCTGAAGCCGAAACCTTTGCTACTACCTGCTGGTGAACAGGCTTTTTGAATAAGTCTGATGGGCCCATGCCTAATTCAGCATGTGCTTTTTCAGTCAAGCCCATCAACCAATAATTAATGGAATACGGCCGCCGGCAATGTACTTCATCAAGCAGAACGTCAGTTTTTAACTTAAAGTTAGTCACTAACTCATCTGCAATTGTTGCCGACGTACTTCACCTTTGTATGGGTAAACGTCAATTACGTCGCCAATGCCTAAATTGCCTGCAGTCGAATTTCCATCTTAAGCCCGCCAAGAGCATCTTCCATGGTGTCTTAGAAGATCGGTGCAATGTTAGTACCGCAAGCAGAACCCGCCTGCGCGCTTGTTAGGTACGTTCGGGATATCGTCACCGAAGAACCACAGCACGGAGTTAGTCGCTGACTTTTGTGAAGGACCGGTACCCGACAACATCACCAACGTAAGCAACTGGGAAGCCTTTAGCTTTCAGTGCTTCCATTTGCTTGATTGGACCGACTTTGCCTGGCTCGTCTGGGAGCAAGCCGGTCACGCTCCATTTTCAGCATCGCTAAAGCGTGTAAAGGGATGTCAGGGGGTGCTACTATTTCTCGGGTGCAGGAGACAAGTCATCTGTATTGGTTTCACCAGTGACTTTAAATACGCTTAGCGTGATTTTTTCTTCAAGTGCTGCACGAGATTTGAACTACTTACGTCGTCACCCCACTTTTCCGGTACCACCTGTTTTAGCGTTAGCATTGCCCTGCTTTGGCTTTTTCCCCCACGTCACGAAAAAAACAAAAATCAGCAGTGTGTGCTTCAGTTCGACAGCATATAGATCAGACAACTCTGCATTGTCTACCCGGGTTCCTCGATGTCTGTAGCCACCTTGCATAGTGCCTAACAACTTAGCCGCCCCCACTTTATCGATTAGCGGTGAAGTCGCTTCACCTTTAGCGATGGCTGATAAGAAAGCTGCTTTTACATAAGCAGCTTCGTCAACACTGGCAGGTACGCGGTTAGCGACGAGGTCCAACAGGAACTCTTCTTCGCCGGGCACTTTTCTTTTCAGTAACTCAACTAAACCAGTGGTTTGCTTCGCTATCAAGTGGCTGAGGGACAATGCCCTGTTCAGCGCGTTCTGCTACGTGTTTGCGGTAGGCTTCAAGCACAGTATTTTCTCACCCCCCCCCCTCAAACACCCAAAGGCGCTATCCAGAAAGCTGTTTTCAACGCATCGCAGGTCGATATTATCAGAACAATGCTGACTTTATCATTGTGATTCACGTTAGCAGCCAGCTACTCGCCCCCGCTAACGTAAATAGCAATGATAAAGTCAGCATTGCTCTGATTATATCGACCTACAATACTTTGAAAACAGCTTCTGGATAAGCGCCCCTTCCTGTTTGGGGGCCAATGATGAGGATAAAATACTGTGCTTGAAGCCTACCGCAAACACGTAGCAGAACGCGCTGAACAGGGCATTGTCCCTCAGCCACTTGATAGCGAACAAACCACTGGTTTAGTTGAGTTACTGAAAAACCCACCTGCTGGCGAAGAAGAGTTCCTGTTGGACCTCGTCACTAACCGCGTACCTGCCGGTGTTGACGAAGCTGCTTATGTAAAAGCAGCTTTCTTATCAGCCATCGCTAAAGGTGAAGCAACTTCACCGCTAATCGATAAAGCACACGCTGTTAAGTTGTTAGGCACTATGCAAGGTGGCTACAACATCGAAACCCTAGTAACGCTTTTAGACAATGCAGAGTTGTCTGATCTTGCTGCTGTCGAACTGAAGCACACACTGCTGATGTTTGATGCATTCCATGACGTTGCTGAAAAAGCCAAAGCAGGCAATGCTAACGCTAAAGCAGTAATGCAATCATGGGCTGACGGTGAGTGGTTCAAATCTCGTGCAGCGCTTGAAGAAAAAATCACGCTAAGCGTATTTAAAGTCACTGGTGAAACCAATACAGATGACTTGTCTCCTGCACCCGATGCATGGTCACGCCCTGACATCCCTTTACACGCTTTAGCGATGCTGAAAATGGAGCGTGACGGCCTTACTCCAGACGAGCCAGGCAAAGTCGGTCCAATCAAGCAAATGGAAGCACTGAAAGCTAAAGGCTTCCCAGTTGCTTACGTTGGTGATGTTGTCGGTACCGGCTCTTCACGTAAGTCAGCGACTAACTCCGTGCTGTGGTTCTTCGGTGACGATATCCCGAACGTACCTAACAAGCGCGCAGGCGGTTTCTGCTTCGGTACTAACATTGCACCAATCTTCTACAACACCATGGAAGATGCTGGCGCACTGCCAATCGAATTCGACTGCAGCAACTTAAACATGGGCGACGTAATTGACGTTTACCCATACAAAGGTGAAGTACGTCGCAACGGTTCAGATGAGTTAGTGACTAACTTTGAGTTAAAAACTGACGTTCTGCTTGATGAAGTACGTGCCGGCGGCCGTATTCCATTAATTATTGGTCGTGGCTTGACTGAAAAAGCACGTGCTGAATTAGGCATGGGCCCATCAGACTTATTCAAAAAGCCTGTTCCACCAGCAGGTAGTAGCAAAGGCTTCACTTTAGCGCAGAAAATGGTGGGTCGCGCATGTGGCTTAGAAGAAGGCCAAGGCGTACGTCCTGGCACTTACTGTGAGCCAAAAATGACCACCGTTGGCTCGCAAGATACCACAGGCCCTATGACCCGTGATGAGCTGAAAGACTTAGCGTGCTTAGGTTTCTCTGCAGACCTCGTCATGCAGTCGTTCTGCCACACTGCAGCCTACCCAAAACCAATTGACGAAATCACGCACCACACATTGCCTGACTTCATCATGAACCGTGGCGGTGTGTCACTACGCCCAGGTGACGGTATCATCCACAGCTGGTTGAACCGTATGTTGCTGCCTGACACCGTTGGTACCGGTGGTGACTCACACACCCGTTTCCCAATGGGTATTTCTTTCCCAGCAGGTTCAGGTCTAGTTGCGTTCGCTGCTGCCACTGGTGTAATGCCACTGGATATGCCTGAATCAGTACTGGTTCGCTTTAAAGGTAAAATGAACCCAGGTATCACCTTACGTGACCTTGTTCATGCGATTCCTTACTACGCGATTAAAGAAGGTCACTTGACCGTTGAGAAAAAAGGCAAGAAGAACATCTTCTCTGGCCGTATTCTCGAAATCGAAGGTCTGACTGGCCTAACTGTTGAGCAAGCGTTCGAATTATCTGACGCCTCTGCTGAGCGTTCTGCAGCAGGTTGCACCATTAAACTGCCCGAAGATGTTATTGCCGAGTACTTAAAGTCCAACATCACCATGTTGCGCTGGATGATCGGTGAAGGTTACGGCGATGCACGTACCATTGAGCGTCGCGCACAAGCGATGGAAGCATGGTTGGCTAAGCCTGAATTGCTTGCAGCTGACGCAGATGCTGAATACGCAACAGTGATCGAAATTGATCTTGCTGATATTAAAGAGCCAATTCTTTGTGCACCAAACGATCCAGACGATGCGCGTTTATTGTCTGATGTTCAAGGTCGCAAAATTGATGAAGTCTTCATCGGTTCATGCATGACCAACATTGGTCACTTCCGTGCGGCGGGCAAGTTACTGCAGAAAGTTGACAGCAAAATGCCAACTACGCTGTGGTTAGCACCACCTACTCGTATGGATCAATATCAGTTGACCGAAGAAGGTTACTACGATATCTACGAAAAAGCTGGCGCGCGTATAGAAATGCCAGGTTGCTCATTGTGCATGGGTAACCAAGCACGTGTTGAGACAGGTGCCACTGTTGTTTCAACATCAACCCGTAACTTCCCTAACCGTTTAGGCGACAACACCGACGTATTCTTAGCTTCAGCTGAGCTTGCGGCAGTTGCTTCAATCACTGGTAAGTTGCCAACTGTTGAAGAGTACATGGCGTACGCAGCAGATATCGACAGCATGTCTGCTGATGTCTACCGCTACCTCAACTTCGACCAAATGGCGAACTACACAGAAGCCGCTGCTAAAGCGACTATCCCTGTGCTAGAAGTTTAATTTAGCGTCGTTTGCTAGACCAAATGCCCCGCTTTAAAGCGGGGCATTTTTGTTTGTGCTATATATGCAATTCATCATTTATCCGTAAGAATACATCCTACTGACTAAATACTCATTTGGCCTACTATCGGCATAGTTAACAGTTTCGTACACTCAAGCCATGTTTAAGAGACCGTCATCATGCATACAATCAAAGGCCATCAAGAAATGATGCAGGTGTGGCGAGCACAAGCCCGTAACAACCCTTGGCTCACGCTAAGCTTTACTGCGATTGTATTGATCATCGCTGTATTAACACTTGTCTCTATCTATCAAGGCCTGCAACTTGACAGCTTTTACTACGCCCTCGCAGGCGGGATGTCTGGTTTTATCGCAACCGCAACAGGCGCGCTACTGATTTACTTTACCCAAACCACCAGCGTGCGCACACAAGACAGCCTGCTCGGTTTTGCTGCAGGCATGATGCTCGCAGCCAGTGCGTTCTCATTAATTTTACCCGGCATTGAAGCAGCTCAGGAGATACTGGATCAGCCTTTTTTTTAGCCTCAGCTATTGTTGCTCTGGGTTTGGGGTTTGGCACTGTAATGATGCTTGGTTTAAATTACCTCACACCACATGGACAAGCCAGCGAGGTGCTGTGTGGTCCAGAGTGCCAACGACTTAATGGCGTTTGGTTATTTGTGTTTGCAATTGCCCTGCATAATCTACCGGAAGGCATGGCCATCGGTATTTCATTCACCCATGGTGATTTAAAAATCGGCCTACCACTGACCTTAGCCATTGTCATTCAAGATATTCCTGAAGGCTTTGCCGTGGCATTAGCGCTGCGCAGTGTTGGTTTAAGCAGCAACAAAGCCTTTCTTATTGGCGCGGCAACAGGCGTGCTAGAACCGCTTGGTGCAATGCTCGGCTTTGCTATGTCAAGCAGCTTGGTATTAGCTTACCCATTGAGCATGGGCTTGGCCGCAGGTGCGATGATTTTTGTGGTATGCCACGAGGTGATTCCAGAAACGCACCGCAACGGCCATCAAGCAGCAGCCACAACAGGCTTAATGGCAGGCTTTGCAGTCATGATGTTTCTCGATACCGCTCTGGGCTAGAGCAACTCAGCGCGTGACAGGACGATCTTCTTTATTACGCACAATTTTAATTTTATGAGTGAACTGCACTTTACGCGTGACACTGATCGCGCGCCGGGTGACGGTGTCCAGGGTGATATTCCAATAGCCGGTACTGGGCACTTTAATCCGCGCTGGAAAATCCTCAAAAGCACCGCCATGGTAGGTATGGCGGCCACCGTTTTTAAAGCTACGAAAATTGGCGTCACTCATTAAGCGGATATTGCAGGTTTGCGAGCATTGAATAACGACAGTGTCGCCTTCTTTTAAATACTCTCGCTGATGGACAAACTTCATAATACTTATCACAGAACAGTTATTTGCGGCTAATATAGCACGTTCTAATCCCCAAACTGCTATTTCTCTTACTGTGACTGATGTGTTCTCGTATGCCTGTTAGTTACGATGATTTAATACTCACTATGCCCTTACTCACCGTCCTGCAGCATGCCTGGCTACTCTGTAGCTTTGATCACGGATTATTGCATCTGTGGTAAGTGCACTTTTAGAAATCAGCTTCCTTTTTTCTAAGAGTTAAACATCATGCATTCTAAAAACGACTCACTGTTATTCACCATTTTCAGCAGCCGTATTGGCTTTTTTATTGCAGGTTTCGGCCTTTCGATTTGGGCACCTTTAGTGCCTTATGTGCGTTTACATATCCCTATGACAGACGCCACTTTCGGATTGCTACTGCTTTGTATTGGCGTGGGCTCACTGTGTTGCATGCCAGTCTCTACTGTACTGACCAGTCGCTTTAGTATTCGCCACTGCTTATTTGTACTGACCCTTATTTTACTCTGCGCATTATTGGCCATGGCCACTGCTTCAGTGCTCTGGGTAATCGCTCTGGCTTTGTTTGTCTTTGGTGGCAGCCTTGGCGTACTGGATGTAATTCTTAATATTCAAGGATTAAGTATTGAAAACCGCCTCAATCGCAGCATGATGTCGAATTTTCACGGCATGTTTAGCGTCGGTACCATTGTTGGTGCAGTATTGATGATTGCTCTACTCAGCTTTGGGCTTTCAGCTTTACTCAGCACCTTGATTGCCATGACGCTGATCTTGCTACTGAGCTTGTATGCTGTGCGCGGTTATTTAGATGAACGTACCCTGCGCAGCAGCCAATCCTTTATGTGGCCCAACGGTTGGATTCTTCTAGTAGGTTTGATGTGTTTTATTGTCTATCTCGCCGAAGGCGTTATCTTGGACTGGAGCGCTTTATATCTGATCAATGATAAGCAAATTGCCACAGCGCAAGCCGGACTTGGCTACGCAAGTTTTGCTGCTATGGTCGCCACTGGCCGCTTTTTAGGTGATGGCCTCGTACGTTCGTTGGGGCGTGTGCGTATTATTGCTGGCGGCGGTTTGCTCGCAGCCGCCGGGATTGCATTGAGTATTATTAGCAGCCATTGGGGTATCGCATTATTCGGTTATGCTTTGTGCGGCTTAGGCTGCGCTAATGTTTCACCGGTGCTGATTTCCTCGCTCAGCCAACAAACCTATATGCCAACCCACCTCGCAATTACCGCCGCCACCACCATTGGTTTTGCTGGTGTTTTAGCAGGGCCAGCAATGATGGGTGCAGTGGCCCATTACAGCTCACTGAGTGTCGCCTTTGCGGTTTTAGCGGGTTTACTGTTAGTGGTTGCCGCTTGTGGACCGCGGTTTAAGTAACTATTAAACGTATGCAGGACCAATACCTTCAGTCCCTATATCGTAAAAGCTAAGATAAGCTTAACTGTAAGCATCCGTTAAACCCATCTTGAGCGTGACGATGAGGCTCCCAAGATAGTGTCCACTTATTTTTTAGCGGACACTATTGTTCGGGTCAAACAAAAGCAGGCTCTTTATTTTAAGCAACGGCCTCGGGGTTGATCGCTTTCATGCAATACCACCTCTGAGTGTAAAAATCCTGCCGCATCGGCTGAGTCTTGTACCTTAATCGCACTGCGCTCAAGCATCTCAGCCTCATACTCGTTTAACACACGACTGCGCAAGCCAGCCTCGCGCCAGTTTGCTTGTGGGTGACAACCTCTGACGATCATGCGTGCCAAGGACAATGCATCCAACAACGCTTGGTTAGCCCCTTGACCTTTAAACGGACTCATGGGGTGAGCCGCATCGCCCAGCAGGGTAACGGGCCCCATACCCGCTAATACTTCAGCACTCAATAAAGCTCTGTCGTAGACCGGATAACCCGAGACTAAATTAGCAGGCGTGGCTGCTAAAATCTGCGGAATAGGCGAGTGCCATTGCGCGCGTTTACAGGCTTCTGTCTTGAGCGCCTCGACCCCTGCAGCACTTAAGGCTTTCGCTGCACTTTCTAGCATCGGAAAGCTTAATTGCCACATCACCGAGTCGGCAGCAAAAGGCATGATATACATGCGCTCATGGCCATTGGCAGTTTGAAATACGGTGGCGCAGTCCAATAAATCACTGTCAACATCACTGAGTGCACTGAGTGGGCAAATGCCCAAGATAACAATGCAATCCAGATAACGTAATGAGCTTGAGTCATCACCTAAGACTAAGTTGCGTACCGTACTTCTGATGCCATCAGCACCCACTACTAAATCTGCATTGGCCGTTTTTATCTGACCATCGACCACAAAGCTTAACTCGACCCCCGCCGACGTTTCCTTAAGATCAACCAACTGATGTCTCCACTGTAGCGCCTCATGCAGATGCGGATGGGCAGCCAATTGCTCCAGCAAAGCCAAGCGCAACGACTGACGGGCGATATGCACATTCGTGCGCTTAGGGGCTTTAGTCGCATCGGTATGCTGCCAGTTTCTCACGCCCCACTCGCCGAGCACTGTGCCGTCGCTGCTGTGCATTACATGACGAGTCGAAACCACACCTTGTTCGAGCGAGACAATACCCAAGCCTTCGATGGCTTTGCAGGCTTGTTGCAAAGTGAGGCCGTAACCCTGAGAGCGAGCGGAAAAATCGCGATCACGCTCATACAGCGTAAACGGAATACCACGGTGCAAACAGGCCACCGCCAATGCTACGCCGCCAATTCCGCCACCAATAATAGCGACCTTTGGATAATTGTCGGTATCGGCCACTGGAGGATGAGCAGCCGCCTGCAAGCCCATCCCGTGACAGCTCGGGCAAGCCGATAAATGCGCCTTTGGCCGCTCTGGCGCAGTGCCGCCATGCTGCTCAAACTGCAACAAAGCCGCCTGATAGCTCAGCTTCACTTTTTTGCGGATATTCTGACGAATCCGCCCACGCCCTTGGCATTTAGAGCAAAGCGCCCAACTGGGCTGTATCTCATGCGTTAATCTAATGTGACCCAGCCTTCAGCCAACCTGCTCAAGCGAGGTGGCTCTAGTTATCAATGGTTTAAAGAGGATAGAAACTTAAGGGACAAGCATTATTTTATCAAGCTCATTTATGTTACAGAGTGCCTTAGAAAACGCTTATTTGTTTTTAACTCACTCAGTTTTAAATGGCTGTTCTTTTACGCACATCATAAGTAACTAGCGTGTCCTAGCGCCAACAGCACGCGGCTACGAAATGGAGGGCATAGGCCGCATACCGTTGCAACTTTTTATGCATAAATTACTTTAGCACCGGAAATAATTAAGACACCTTCTTTTTCAAGTCTGCTAATAACCGCATTAATCTTGCTTTCTTCTATCCCACCCTGAAATTGAAACATGGCAGAAATATAGTTCAAACTTTCAATTTATTAGCTCTATGCCAAGCTAGATATTTTGATTGTCCAGTTGCCACCTTAATGCTTTCAGTTCCTAACAAACCATAAGCAGAAATCTCACTCTCTGACAGGCCATTAATAATAATAGAACCATCATCATTAAAGCTAATTAACCCATCCTCAAATAAACCATCAAAACTTGGAGATAGGCACAAACCATTAGCTATATCCACTTTTTCATAATTCTTCGATACAGCCCAAGGTTTAATATGAGATGCGATTAAATTACGGATTATATTAGTGTTAATTTGGCACATATTTTCAGCGCGCTCCTTAACCTTTCTAGCAAAAAAGCTATGCCCAATTCGTTGTTTTACAAGAGATTTTCTCTCGTAGTCAGATAAAGATGAAGCATCAAGTAAAGAGTCTACTGATTGGATTAGTTCTAAATCCTGATCAGAGATAACATGCTCCCAGTCCCCAGCTATAAGCTGGAGCATATTGAAAGCCTCATCATCATACTTAACGTAAGTTTTTGAGTTTTTACGTGTCAACTTGCCGTATGTATTTTCAAAAACTGCAACATCTTTGAGACTAATAGAAATTCTTGTCCTCCCACTATAGTGAGATCCTTCACCTATAGTAATGTGTTTAGCCGTCGGATGAATTATATGTATTTCTGCTGTAGTGACCACATCGGTTGACCACCAGCGTATATATTTGACATCTAAAAGTTCAACTAATGGTTTTATACGATCAAAAACTGGATAGCCAACTAAAGCTAAGAACTCTTCTGGAGTTGTTTTCATTTTGATTCCTAACAAATACTAGCAATCGCTAATTATGCCATTAGCCGCAAAAGAACCTAACGCGAAGCTCAGCGGTACTCTGACAAGGGCATCCGGTGGACGGCCCTTATCAGGGTACGAACTTAAGCGATTGGTTATACACAAGACTACCAGCTCCACCAACGCTGGATCTTAAGTATGCCGCGCCAAATACTCCCGAGGACAGATGGGAATAGTTGCGGAAACAGCAGTGCGATCACAGAAAAAACGATGATGCAGCCAACAAGATAGCTACTACTAAAGAACCCTGCGTCAAAGTACGCCAGTTGCTTATTGACCCCAAGCCAGATCAGCGTAGCTGTGGGAACAGAGAAAAACAGAGATGCAAAAAGGCCGATCAGTCTCGATTCGAAAAAGCCGCCTTGCCTACGATTCCTTGCCATTTTGTGCCACCACTCCTTGTGTATAACGCCTAAGCTCAGTTGCCGCTGTGAAGCAAACGAAATAGTGGTCCCCTGATTTGTTTGCCATTACGCACCACCTATGGAGTTTAAAATCCCCATAATTACTAAGGTGATCAGCACAATAAAAACGCTTGCAGATGCTCTAAATACACCCCATTTTTTATGTGTAACAACAGAGCCTACAGAGGTATCCCAAAGGGTAGTTCCAGTTCTATTTAGTCTTCTATATGCAAATATTCTTGTGAAAAGTGTGACTAACGGTATACCAAACCCCTCACCTTGAATCCATACTTGAAACGCTCGTTGTAGCGCCGAAGCATATGAGAGCTTCATGCCCTTTTTAGATAAAACATTTATGCCAAATACCCACTTGGCTGGCGTTGTACCTAGCGCTGATAAAAAACCAGCCTCAATGGGTAGCCACAACAAGTACGAAATAATCCCTGCTGTTATAGGGTTTTCCACCACCTTAATGAAGCTATCGATATTGTGTGGAAAAAAGTGTCCAATCAAAATTGATACCAATAGGAAGCTGAGCAGCCCTAGAGTGAAGATATCGACTGTTCTTGCAAAGAAACGCCTCCATGGATAATGCTTGCCGGCCACAGATGCCTTACTTTGGTCTATCGTGATAGCTTCACCTACAACGCTGGGTGTGATTGACTGGACATAATCTATAGTTTCGCTTGACCTGATTTTCGCGGCCTTTTCGGTATCAGTATTTTTTTCGCGAGCCAGATTTTCAACTTTGGCTCCACAGTTTTGGCAAAACCGTGCGCTTGTGCTTATCTCAGCACCACATTGACCACAGTACATCAATACCTCCTTTTGATGGTTAACATTTTATTAATAAACATACGCGTTATAATCCTCGCATTTTATTACTCTAAATTAATATAAGCTCTTGTATATACAAACCATTTTCATAAAAAGCAATATATTCCACGGCAACAAATCGAGCACGCCTCCTATCTTGCTACAGGCATGCACACTAACCTGCTTACATCCTTCACAGCTATTTGATTCTTATAACTTAAAATTAAAACCAAATAGTAAAAAAGTATTTCTTAGCATGAAAGAAAGCACATTACTCAATACCAATCACAGCAGACTCTAGCCTCACACCAGCAACCCCTCCGAATTATCCCTCAACCACTCCCTACACAACTGATAATCCGGCATCACCCGCATTACCTCACGCCAGAACTCCGGCGAGTGGTCGTGATGTATCAGGTGACAAAGTTCATGGATAACAACGTAATCCACCATGCGGTTCGGGGCGAGCATAATCAGCCAGTTAAATTCCAACTCGCCCTTAGCGGTGCAGCTTCCCCAGCGGGATTTGAAGGTTTTGATATTTACACCAGTAGGCTCAACACCGACGATAGGCGCGTAGCGTCTTACCTTCTCACGAATTTTTAAGCTGGCCTGACGTTTGTACCAACGTACCAATGCGTTACGAATCATGTGTGGTTGCTGGCTGCCTTCAGGCGTTTGTACAACCAAACGTCCTTGCAGGAGTTTTACAGGTGTAAAGGGACCGGTTTCAACTTTGAGTCGGTAATTACGCCCCAGATATGGAAAGGCTTCACCTGAGACAAACTGCTTACTGCTGGCCGGCGCCATATCGCGCTGCAAGGCCATTTTTTCTTTGATCCACATGCGTTTGGATGCCAACAGTTGATCAATCTTTTCGATACTGGTGCTCACAGGCACGATCACTGAGACAGCGCCTTCCTCGACGCGTATGTCAGCGGTCTTGCGGCGGCTGGTGCGGATGACTTCAGCAATAAAGCCATTGCCGTCACGGTACTCTGCAGCGCCTAGTACGGTTCGCATCGGTTACTTACCACCAAAGCGGGTTTGGGCTAACTCTAAAAAGCGGTCTTGCACCACTTTCACTAGCGCTGCATCGCTGAACGAGCACTCCAATATGGCGCGTTTAATTTCTTTTTTCATGCGCTTGACCTCATCGCCCTTAGCAAAGAAATCGACAATCTGCGTGGCCTCGTCAAACATGCTGACCAAACCTTGGCTGGTGGCTTTGATTTCGTCGTGCACAGTTTCACTCATCGCTTCTGCACCGCTATGGGCAGTTACTTCGGCCATGAGGATATTGTAGAAAGCCAATTCGGTATCGGTTAAACCTAGATCAGTAGCCGTCTGGGTGCGTTCGGATTCGATGTTGTTACAAAACTCCAGCAACAGCTCAACTTGCTGATCCCACTTGCCATTGTATTTCTCGATAATGTCTTGCAAGCGCAGACTGAGCGACCGGTAGTATTCAGGGTCATCATCAAGGTTGACGGTAATGTGATGCTTAATCGCGCTCTCAATCTCGGACGCTCGCGATTCAGGTGATTTAATTGCGTCTACCGATTGCTTGAAATTGGCGGCCATCAGATCCACAGGTGGAATCTTGGGATCAACCCCTGTGCTGATGATGTGTTCTTCAACCAACTGGCGCACCTTGGCACCAACATCTTTGATATTCAGTCCGGGATCACGGTAGCGGTTACGCGCGGCATTCTGCACCTTGCCCCAGAGCCTTAAATCGCTCACAAAGGGTCGCGCTGCAACATCTGGCAGCACCACATCCATTTGTTTGGCAAAGCGCTTAAACGCCAGTTCAAACTGCTGGCGAACATCTTCGTCTTTAAGAAACACAACATAGTTGTCAATGTCATCGCTCTTGAGTGCGCTAAACAGATTGGCCACGCGGGTATGCGCAGCTTTAAGCCTTGGTATCTCATCTTTCAGCGTGTGATAGGTGCCTTGCACATCTTCGCTGCTGAACATCTCCAGCGCTTCGGTCAGGTAGTCAGACAGACCATGGTAATCCACTACATAGCCGACATCCTTACCTGGATAAGTACGGTTCACCCGCGCAATAGCTTGCATCAGGGTGTGTTCTTTTAGGCTACGGTCGATGTACATCACTTGCGCGATGGGCGCATCAAAACCGGTCAGCAGCATGTCCTTCACTATCAAGAAGGCGGTTGGGTCTTCTTTTTCTTTATCGGTGCCAAAGGGCTTGGTGAAGTTTTTAATCACCTGCTTTTGATGGGCCGCATTGGTGTAAGGCGTGTAGATGGCTTCATCATTGTGATTGCCAGAAACAATCACTTCCGATGGCGGTGCGCCTAGCTCGTCGAGGGTTTTCTTAAACAGAGTGGCGGCATAACGGCTGCCAACCACGATCATGCCCTTGAAACCATCGGGCTGAATTTTCTCGCGATAGTGGTTTAACAGATCAATACACACCCAACGAATCCGCGCTGGGGCTTCACGTACTGCACGCTCTACACCGTATTTCTTCTTGATCTCAGCCTGATCTTCTTTGCTGTAATCTTTAAAATACTCGTCAAACAACGCATCCAGTGATTTGCCGACCACTTCGCTCTGCACTTGGCGGCCTTCGTAAATGATACGCACCGTGGCACCGTCTTCGACCGCCTCATTGATCTTGTACTGGTCAATGTAACCACCAAACGCCTGATCCATCTTTTGGTTTTTTAATAGCGGAGTACCGGTGAAACCGATCTTCGGCGCATTGGGTAAGGCTGCGTTAATGGTCGCAGCAAGATTACCAAACTGAGTACGGTGTGCCTCATCCGCTAGCACAATAATATTGTCGCTAACGTTGAGCTCTTGGAAATCGCCTTCGGCTTCAGCCTCCTGAAATTTCTGCACCATTGCGGTGACGATATCTGACGAATCACGGCTCAACAGGTCTTTTAATTCAGCCACAGAGTTGGCGTTATAGATTGTTTCATTTTGTGCGGCGCGGAAGGTGCTGGATAGCTGCGAGTCAAGCTGAGTACGGTCAGTGACAAACACCAGCTTGTACTGCTGCAACTCTGGATCACGGCGCATCTTCACCGCCAGCATCACCATGGTCAGCGATTTACCAGAGCCTTGGGTGTGCCAAACAATCCCCGACTTCTCGCGGCGATCTGCACCCGTTTTAAGGCGCTCAATGACTTTATTTACCGCACGGTACTGCTGATAACGAGCGACTTTTTTAATCAAACGCCCATCAATCGGCTCGTAAATAATAAAGTTGCGGATTAAGTCTAAAAAGCTCGCTGGATTAAACATCCCTGCCAATAAACGCTGTTGTGCGTTGATTTCAACTTGCTCACCTGCAGCACTAGCAATCTGCTGTGCTTGTGCCAAATACGCTGGTGACGGCACATCAGACACGTCCACGGGCGCGTTATGTTCACTAGAAGCAGGCTTACTCAATAGCGCACGAATATCCGCATCGCTGTACGGGTGGGCATCTTTCCAATCGCTGTAATACTGGCTGCTGGAACTGATGGTGCCGACTTTGGCTTGGTCGCGGCAGGTACTGACCATCAGTTGGTTGTACCAGAATAACTTTTGCGCACCTTCCTCACTGACAGGATCGCGTAGATTGGCATAGCGGCGCAATTGGTTGATGCCTTCAGCGATGGCATCGGCAACGTAAGGCGATTTGCACTCAATCACCGCCAGCGGCAGGCCATTCACAAAACAAACAATATCGGGAATAACGTTTTGGTGAGCGCCCTCGATTTTGAACTGATTGGTGCACAGATATTCGTTATTGGCAGGGTTATCAAAGTCGATGATCTTAACCGTCTGCCCTTTGCGGCCCTTGCCTAAGTCTTGCTCGACCGAGAGGTAGTTGACCAGCATTTCGTAAATGGAATGGTTGTACTCCATCAACGCCGCATGGTTGGGGTGCGTCAGTTCACGCATGACCTTGCCGAGGTTTTCATTGCTGATCCACGGATTGAGCTTACGCAGTGCCGACTCAAGACGCTTCACCAGCACCACATCGCGGTAATACGCACGTTCTGCTGTGGACGGTGCATCCTTGCTTGCGGCAACCGGTGCAAGACGTGCGCCTGGCAGGTAAGTCCAGCCCAGCTTAATCAATTGGGCGATGGCGGGTTGCTCTACTTTGAAATCTTCGTCCTGAAACATCATGCTGCTCGCTTGTTAATCCGTTGAGTGTGGCTGCTGTGACGCTAATAAGTGTTTGCCAAACGCGGTGAGGCGGTACTTCTGCGTTGGACTGCGCGGCGAATCGGGCTGGGTCATTTCAAGCAAGCCCTGCTCTAGTGCAGGTTGCAAATATATATCTCTAAAATTAACCCTGTCTTTTAACGCTAACGCTAACGCTAACGCTAACATTAACTCCACCCGATTCATTTCACCGGTGCATTTCAGCAGCAGAGCTTTTACTTGTTCAGATACTTGATGGGTTACTTGAAGGTACTTATGGGTCGCTTGAGGTTCTTCTACAAACCCAGCATGTATCGGCAATGGCCGGTTGCTCTATTTTTAACTCTTCATCCTGAAACATCATGCTGCTCGCTTGTTAATCTGTTTTGCCAGTCATGGATAGCTCGTTAAGCCCAGCCAAAAGGACTCATTATAGGGAGCATTTTGCTATGAATGAAAGCAAACCCAAATAGCTGAAGCAGAACTTTTAATATATTTATAATAAATCTTCGATTTATTAGCATTTCCGTGCAAATACAGCTATAAGTTAACAAATTGAATAAAAAGATAAAGGATTTAATCCATGCTAATCGGCTTCAACGCACTAGCAGAGCGCCATAAAATACATTTTGCTCAGCCTTTAAGGGTTAAATCCATTATCGGTTCGACGCGCACGAGTCGAGAAGCTAACGATCACCTAGACAACCAATACCCCACCAACTATCAACCCGAAGATAGTTTTATTGGGCATTTTGAGTTTGGTCTTAAATACGAAGAAATCCATTTAGAGTTTTTTGCCCGTTTATTTGCCGCCATTGGTCCTGAACCCATTGAAGCATGGTGCCAAAAAGCGCCTTACGGCCAATATGCACGGCGCACTGGCTTTTTATATGAGTGGTTAACTGGGCAGCGTTTGAATGTGCCTGATGTGGATAACGGCGCGTATTGCACAGTACTTCCTGCACAATCCTACCTCGTGCGCTCGACACCCGAGCGCGTTAAGCGTTGGCGTGTTAACAATAATTTACCAGGCACGGTCGATTTTTGCCCCATCGTGCGTCGCACTCCCGCTGTGCAAAACGCTATCGAATTTGACTTAAAAACCGCATTAAAGGCTTTAGATCAACAATTTGGCGCAGATATTTTAATGCGCACTGCCAGCTGGCTAACCTTTAAAGAGTCACGTGCTAGTTTTTTAATTGAAAAAGAGAGCGAGCAAACCGATCGAGTGCAACGTTTCGCCCATGTGATCGCCCAGCACTGTGGCCATATTGAAAACCCATTAAGCAGCGACAGCTTACGCACACTGCAAGCCGGTATTCTTGGCGATGATGCGCTTGGGTTGGGACTGCGGCTTTCTCCGGTTTTTGTTGGGCAAGCTACCTTGCGTGAAGACCTAGTGCACTACATTGCCCCGCCGTTCGCAGAAGTGGCTCACATGCTTAACGGGCTGAGCAGCTTTGAAACCATGACACGTGGCGCTGAGCCCTTGGCCCGTGCGGCAGTTATCGCCTTTGGCTTTGTTTATATTCACCCCATGCGCGATGGCAATGGACGCCTGCACCGTTTCCTGATTAATGACAGCTTAATTCGTGACCAAGCCATTCCACCTGACGTTATCTTGCCCATTTCTGCAACCATCACCAGCTCGATTGATTTTCGTGCAGGCTATAACAAAACCCTCGACAGTTTTTCAAAGCCTTTTATGCAGCGCTATGCGGCAGCGTATCGTTTTGGCCCAATCGAAACTTTTGCAGATGGCACCCGCAGCAATTTTATATTTGATGCGTATGAGGATGCCCTATTTGCATGGCGCTACCCTGATTTAACGGCGCATGTTCTCTACACCGGCACTGTGGTTGCGCACACCGTACTCACAGAAATGGCCGAGGAAGCTCGCGTGTTAGTGCGTTTTCAGTGTGCTCAGCAGCAGCTGAAAGAGGTCTTGGAAATGCCCGATCAAGACGCCAACCGCATTATTCGCTCACTGAAAGACAATAACTGGCAACTGTCTGGCAAGCTCAAAAAAGAATACCCGCAGCTGACAGTAGCTGTCACGGCTGAGCGTGTGATTGAAGCTGTGCGCTCAGGGTTTGAGGCTGGCCTCGACAACCAGTAACGTTTTTGTGTCAAAACCAACAATTAGTAACGTTTTAGCGGCTGAAGTAAAGGATTTAACTGGCGAATGAAAAACCGCGACTGCTTAATTGCTAACGCATGTCTTTCTGCATAAGCTTGATCGCAATATGACCGACGCCTCTGCATTTATGTACGCGTCGGTTCTCATTTCTGCCCTCGCAATAACCACTCTTCTTAATAGTTATTCGTTCTGTACAGCAGGGTTGTCACCCGCCTGCAGCCCGCGTTTTTTTAAATAACGAATTGTTCTGTAATGGATTTTCGAGGTTTGGGGTTAGGCATTTTCTATGGTTGCTGATTCATTGAGATTGACGCGCACCTTGCCGGTGAGCAGGTCTTGCATAAGAGCTTTTTTTATTTGTTCCAAATGAGTTAATTTTTTTTGTTTACTATCAAGCACTACATCTTGCGAGTCTAGGATTTTAGCTATATCGGCTTGCTCTCCCAAAGAAGGTACTGCAACGGTAGGCTCTAGAATTTCAGTTTTAGATAAATGAGGGATATCCATTCCTTTTTCTTGATTCTTCAACGCTTTAGTAAAGTTCGGCGAGCGAACCAATTGCCACAGAAATTCCTTAGTGCACTTCTTAGGTAGAAACTTTCCAACACGCTGAACTAATAATGCTGGAGCATCGGACTCCCTAAGTTTTGTAACCTTGACGCCACTCTTCGTGAACGTGCGATCCATACCAATAATTACATCGCCAGCAGCCAAAAGATATTTTGAATAAGTTTTTGACTGTTCTTCAGGAAGGTAGTGAATACGCTCCCATGTTGGTTGTCCGTACCCAACATTATCTCCGCGAAGCAATCTCACACCAGAATCACTAAACCACGAGCTTTTAAAAGCATAACCAACCTCTAAGTCACAAATAGAGCCTAGAGGCATAACCTTCCACGCTGTCGGTATCCGCCCCACTGGCGAATCTTTAAACTCAGTATGCCCAATCCCTTTGGTCAGCAACTCCTGCATCATGCCCGTTTTTAGATCTTTCAGCTTGTCGATCTGTGCGCGTGTTTTTTCGATCACATCATCGACAGATGACAGAATGGTGGCAATTTTTTGTTGTTCGGGGAGTGGTGGCTCAAGAATTTCAATTTCTGACAAAATGCCTCTAGCAATACGAGTCCGAGTAGTTCCACTTGCATTCAAGTCAATCTGGTATCGGTAGTTTGAGGAGTTGATAGCAGACATTAACCAGTAGTGGTCAGAATTCTCAGTACGTAATATAGCTACGTCTACAACTGTAGCTGCTTTGCCGCTTTCTAATGGATACAAACAAGCTCTACCTAAAGGATCGGGCATTCGAGCAATAAGGATGTCATTTTTCTTCAAAGAAGTGCATTTTAGCCGCTGAAACTGCTCATCATTCATGTACCGAGAAGACTTGTTAATAAAAACGCCATCACCTATATCTGCAAGTTGAATAAGGCGGTTAGTGCCTGCTGGATCTTGATCTTTACTTTCAACCCAGTCACCATCACTGAACAGTGAGTTAGTTGAGGTTATTTCGCCTATTGATGACTCTTTCCAACCTTCAGGAACTAAATCACTCATATCCCAACTCCTGCAGATACCCTTTCATCACCAGCTCAGCCTCAGACACTTCTGCATCCAACTCTTTCAACGAGACGCGGTATTTATCCCACCAGCGCTCTAGCTGTTCGATAACGGCGCTGAGGTCGTAGTCGTGGATTGCCGCGTCGCTGCGCTCCTCGCAATGACGAGGTGTTTGGTGATGGCGGGTAACGATGTCGCGGTTTTTTCTTTGTGTAGGTGTCGCTGCGCTCCTCGCAATGACGCGTGTAGCCGTGCTCCTCGCGATGAGGTGTGTCGCTGTGCTCCTCGCCATGGCGGGGAATAAACACGGTGCTGACATCAAAATCGCCAAGGATTTCTTCACGGATATAGTCGCTTTCGACTTCACGCACCGGAATGCCGCCGTGCAAAATCGCGCGCACATCAAACATTTCTGGTGGTGGGCTGGTGTCGGCGTAGCGGCGGATATTGAGGTTGTAGTCGTTCTCAGCAATTTCGGCCAAGGTGAAGACTTTGGAGTAGCGACGAATTTCAGCAAAGCCCTCAAAGGTCTGTACGATTTTCTCAATATCTTGCGGGCGCAGGCTATTTTGGTTTTTGCCTTCTTGGTAGTCCAGTTCGCCGTTAATAAACAGCACTTTGCCTTTGCGCTCAGCGGGTTTATTTTTGTTAATAATTAACAAACAGGCCGGAATGCCTGTGCCGTAAAACAGTCCCGCCGGTAGACCAATCACGGCTTCCAACAGGTCATCATTAAGGATGCCTTGGCGAATGGCTTTTTCGCTGGAGCCTCGGAACAGCACACCATGGGGCATCACCACACCGGCCATGCCTTCAGCATTGAGGCTGGCGATCATGTGCTGCACAAAAGCTAAGTCGCCGGAATCTTTCGGTGGCGTGCCATAAGGGAAACGACCGTAAGGGTCAGCATCGGCTTCTTCTTTGCCCCACTTCTTTAAGCTAAATGGTGGGTTGGCAATCACCCGGTCAAAGGTCATCAGCTCACCGCCTTGGGTGTGCTGCGGCGTGCCCAAGGTATCGCCTTTACGAATGTCAGCGCTGTACACCCCGTGCAAGAACATATTCATCTTGCAGATGGCCCAGGTATTGAGGTTCATCTCTTGGCCGAACAAGGACAGGTTCGATGGGTTTTCGCCGTGCCGTTCCAAGTAGTTACGGGTTTGCACGAGCATACCGCCAGAGCCTACGGTCGGGTCATAGATGCGCATACCGGCCTGTGGTTTAAGCAAGGTGACTAATAGCTCAACCACTTCAGATGGCGTATAGAACTCGCCGCCTTTTTTACCGGCGCTGTCGGCAAACATCTTAATCAGGTATTCGTAAGCCGTGCCCAATAAGTCAGGGCGCTCAAAGTCTTTATTACGCAGACGGTGGCGGCTGAAGTGGCTGAGCAAATCGCGCAGCTTTTTATCGGTCAGTTTGTTTTTGATATTGAAGTCGATCGACACCAACACGCCTTCCAGCGAGGCGTTGTGCTCTTCGATGGCTTCCATGGCTTTGTTCAGCTCGTCGCCGATGTCGTGCTTAAGGTCTTTAATCGCATCCCAGCGCGCAATCGGCGGGATATAAAACGTGGTGTCGTATTCGTCTTCATCATCAGCCAGCTCAAGCGCTTGCGCCTCAGTTTTACCGGTACCGATGTAATAGGCGACCACACCTTCTTTGGCTTCATCAAAGGCATCGGATAGACGCTTTAAGAACATCATGCCGAAAATGTAATCTTTAAATTCAGAGGCATCCATGTTGCCGCGCAAAATATCCGCAGCTTCCCATAAAAAGGACTCAAGTTGTTGCAGGGTAACTTTGTGGCTCATTAACGGGGTTCCATGTACGGCGGTAACAACAAGGCAAGCAGTTCTCGACTCAGTCACTCATTTAAAATGCTAAATAATGCTCGGAACTGCTTGTAGGTAAAGGCTTTAAAAGCGTTCGAGCATAGCCCTAAAGCTCGGTTTGAGCAATAAATGAGGCTGGCGTTTGAGCCCCGCTTATGGGCTACGCCTAGACCTGTTGACGCACAGTTCTATGTGATGACTCTTCAGCCTATGCATAATAAATCTTTCGCCGCACCCCTTGAACTTCATAACAACTGGGCGTATTTTGCTGACTTGACTCACGCATGGGTCAGCGTCGCTCAGACGGTTCTGGGCGCTTACGTTTTGAGGTTTACATGACTGATAGCCGTCAACCACGACGCTTTTCGCGTATCGATCGCCTGCCCCCTTATGTTTTCAATATCACTGCTGAATTAAAGATGGAAGCACGCCGTCGTGGTGAAGATATTATTGATTTCAGTATGGGCAATCCTGATGGCTCAACACCGCCACATATTGTGGAGAAACTGGTGCAGACTGTGCAACGTGGTGACACCCATGGTTATTCCACGTCACGCGGCATTCCACGCCTGCGTCGCGCCATTACCAACTGGTACAAAAAGCGTTACGAGGTGGAACTCGACCCTGAGACTGAAGCCATTGTTACGATTGGCTCCAAAGAAGGTTTGGCGCATCTGATGCTCGCCACTTTGGATCAGGGCGATATGGTGCTGGTACCTAATCCCAGTTATCCGATTCATATCTACGGCGCGGTGATTGCTGGTGCGCAAGTGCGTTCAGTGCCACTGATTCCTGGTGTGGATTTCTTTGTTGAGCTGGAGAAAGCGATTCGCGAATCCATCCCCAAGCCAAAAATGATGATTCTCGGTTTTCCATCGAACCCCACGGCACAGTGTGTCGAGTTGGATTTCTTTGAGCGTGTGGTCGCTCTGGCGCGCGAGCACGACATCATTGTTATTCACGATTTGGCTTACGCTGATATCGTGTATGACGGCTGGACTGCACCTTCAATTATGCAAGTGGAAGGCGCACGTGATGTTGCGGTAGAGTTTTTCACCCTATCAAAAAGCTACAATATGGCCGGTTGGCGTGTAGGCTTTATGGTCGGTAACCAAGAATTAGTCACCGCGTTAGCCCGTATTAAAAGCTATCACGACTACGGCTCCTTTACCCCAGTGCAAGTGGCGGCTATTGCTGCGCTGGAAGGTGATCAGCAATGCGTATTGGATATTGCCGAAAAATACCGTCAACGTCGTAACCTGATGGTGAAAGGTCTGCATGAAATTGGCTGGATGGTGGAGAAACCAAAAGCCTCGATGTATATCTGGGCAAAAATTCCTGATGCTTATGCGCACTTAGGCTCGCTAGAGTTTTCTAAGAAGCTATTGGCTGAGGCGAAAATCAGTGTCTCGCCCGGTGTTGGTTTTGGTGATTACGGTGATGATTATGTGCGCTTTGCCTTAATCGAAAACCTCGACCGTTCACGCCAAGCGCTGCGCGGTATTAAAGCCATGTTCCGTGCCGATGGCTTGCTCGAGTAATCAGTAACTGCATCGCCGTCTGGGCTAGTTGAGTCGGCGATGCAACTGTAACAAACGCGTTGTGCGCAGTGCGGCAATCGCGGCTATGAGCCGCTCGTACTGGGGGCTTTGTGTATACAACGGTTGAAGCTCTTGTACGAGCTGGCCATGCCAGCGACTGGGCTTGCTCTGTGTGCGCTGCAGCTGCAAGAAACGCGCTCCTCGCAATAGAGTAATCGCGGCTATATGAGCCGCTCGTACAGGGATTGTCGCTCATACAGGGGTTGGCAAGCGGAGCTCGGCAACGACACACTGAGTTTTAATCTGAAACCAAGCTCCACTGCTTACTTAAACGCTTATCCGAAACGGGCACCTTAGTCCCCAATTGCTGGGCAAACAGCGACACGCGGTACTCTTCCAGCATCCAACGGTACAAAGTCAGCGCCTCATCGTATTTGCCTTCTTGCGCATGTTTGCTTTGGCGTTTGTTGAGTTTATCGAGCAAACCGCTGAGCTCAATCGTCCACACTCTGTCCTGCTGCACTTGGCTGGGTAAACGCTCTAAACGCTGCTCAATGGCTTTTAAATAACGCGGGTATTCTTGTAGCCAAATGGCTGGCGTATCACGCACAAAACCGGCATACAACAAGCTGGCCAACTGTGCTTTTATATCATTGAGCGCGACTGCCATGGACAAATCAATGCGCCCTTTCAGACGTTTTTTAATCGCGTGCCAGCGCTGCAAAATCAACAATACGGTCTTAGCCAGATGCTCAGCCACGGGGACCAGTTCACCGCGTTTAGCATCCGCCAGTTTCGCTACTGCCTGTGCATCGCGTGGCAGTACAGATAGATCCTGCAGCATGCAGCGGTCAATACTGGCTAATAAAATATCTTCGGTCAGCGCTTCGATCCGGCCCAAGTCACGGTAGAGCAAGCCCATATCGGTTAAACTGGGTAAACGGCTGCGTAGGTACTTAGCCGGCTCCGCTACTTGCTGCAGCAATAAGCGTTGCAGCGCACGACGGTGCTCTTGATCGGCTTGTTGTTGAGTGGAGAAACGCCCTTCTTGTACCTCACCGGCTTTGTCCACCAGTGCGGGATAGACGGTCATCGCCATCCCCGCCACCTGATGTGTACTTTGTGCTTGCACGGCAAAGGTATCGCGCTCGACGACTTGCGTGGTGTTCTTCGTTTGCTTTAACTCAGCCAATGCTTGCTGACTGGCACCGGAAAAACGGCTGCGCAACGCAGCTAAATCACGCCCTTCACCCAAATGCTTACCAGCCGCATCGACCACTTCAATATTCATGCGCAGATGATCATCGAGCTGCGCAGCGGCCTCTTGCCATAATTCGGCACTGACGCGCACCCCAGTCATGCGCAATAACTGCTGCCCCAGCACTTCACTCAATGTGCCTTGGGCAAATGGCATGCCTTCTAACGCGGCGCCAACAAAATCAGGCACAGGCACAAAGTTTTTACGCACAGCCTTAGGTAAGTTACGCACCATGGCAATGCAACGGGTTTGCAGCAGCCCGGGCACCAGCCATTGCAGGAGCGCCTCAGGCACTTGCGCCAGTAATGGCGCTGGAATGGTGACAGTGACGCCATCACGCAGGTGGCCCGGCTCAAAGTGATAACTGAGTGGCAGCGCAATATCTTGCCACTGCAAGGTGTCGGGGTACTGATTAGCGGTGATTTCGCTGGCATCGCGCGCCAACACATCCTCTTCTGTCATCAACAACAGTTGCGGATCTTTTGCGCTGCTGCGTTTATACCAACGGTCAAAACTGGCCGTTTGGTATATGTCCGCTGGAATGTGCTGGTCGTAATAATTAAACAGGGTTTCTTCGTCGGCTAAAATATCGCGGCGACGGGCTTTCGCTTCAAGCTTATCCAGTGTTGCTAGTAACTCGCGATTGGCTTGCAAACAGTGGGCGCGGCTGAGTATTTCATTGGCGACTAAGCCTTCACGGATAAAAGTCTCGCGACTTAAAACCGGATCAATCGGACCGTAATGTACAGCGCGTCGACCAATAATAATCAAGCCATACAAACTCACTTGTTCAAAAGCAACCACCTGTCCACGGCGTTTTTCCCAGTGTGGTTCAAGGTGGGTGCGCTTGAGTAAGTGTTCGGCTAGTTGCTCGGCCCATTCCGGCTCAATTTTTGCCACTAAGCGTGCAAATAAGCGTGTGGTTTCTACCAGTTCGGCAGCCATTAACCATTGTGGCCGTTTGCGCCCTAAGGTACTGGACGGGTGAATAAAAAAGCGCCGTTGGCGGGCACCTAAATAATCTTTATCTTCAGTTTTCTGTCCTATTTGGCTGAGCAAACCGGTCAATAAAGCTTTATGTAATTGCGCGTAATCGCTGGGTTGCTCGTTAAAGGGTAGTTTTAGCTCTCGGCAAATTAAGGTGAGCTGGCGATGCGCATCACGCCATTCACGCATGCGTAAATAATTCAAAAAGTGCGTGCGGCACCAGCGACGTACACCTGAGCTACCTAAGGCTAAGCGTTGCTCTTCAAAGCTGCGCCAAATATTGATCAGTACGGCAAAATCCGAATCCGGATCTTTCCAAGGCGCATGCGCTTGATCGGCCGCTTGTTGTTTATCCGCTGGGCGTTCACGCGGGTCTTGAATGGATAAAGCACTGGCAACAATCAGCATTTCGCGCAAACTGCCGTGCTCGGCCGCAGCCAACAACATGCGTCCCACGCGCGGATCAATCGGTAAGCGTGCCAGTTGCTTGCCTAAATCAGTCAACTTACTGTCACGGTCTACCGCACTGAGCTCTTGCAACACATTAAAGCCGTCACTGATGGCTTTGCCTTCAGGCGGCTCAATAAAGGGGAAGTCCTCGATGGCGCCGAGGCGCAAATGCAGCATCTGTAAAATAACGGCTGCGAGGTTGGTACGTAGAATCTCTGGGTCGGTAAATTCAGGGCGGCCTAAAAAATCCGCTTCGCTGTACAGACGAATACAAATCCCCGCCTCGACTCGACCACAACGGCCTTGGCGCTGATTGGCACTGGCGCGGGAAATGGCTTCAATGGGTAAGCGTTGAATCTTGGCGCGGTAACTGTAGCGACTGATGCGCGCGGTGCCGCTGTCAATCACATAGCGAATACCCGGCACGGTCAATGATGTCTCAGCAACGTTAGTGGCGAGAATCACTTTACGGCCAGGGTGGCTCTGGAAAATCTTCTGTTGCTCGCTGGGTGATAAACGGGCATAGAGTGGCAAAATCTCGGTGTGCTTTAATTGCGCTTTACGCAACACCTCTGCACATTCGCGAATCTCACGCTCACCGGGTAAAAACACCAGCACATCACCGGGTAAACGTTTTTCACGACGCTCATGCTCGGCAATATCGAGCAGGCCATTGAGAATACCCTGATCAACACTGATATCTTCCTCAACGCTATTGCCATCTTCATCTTGACTGGCAACCAGCGGACGGTACCAAGTCTCTACTGGGTAGGTACGCCCCGACACTTCAATAATAGGTGCATTATCAAAGTGCTCAGAGAAACGCTGCAGATCAATGGTCGCCGAAGTAATAATCACTTTTAGATCAGGACGACGCGGCAAGATTTGCTTGATATAACCCAGCAAGAAATCAATATTGAGGCTGCGCTCATGGGCTTCATCAATGATGATCGTATCGTAGCGCTGCAAGAAACGGTCACGACCGGTTTCCGCTAGCAAAATACCGTCAGTCATCAGCTTAACCAGCGTGCCTTCGTGGCTCTGATCTTCATAACGCACCTGATAACCAACCAGCTCACCCAGTGGTGTGCCAAGCTCTTCAGCAATTCGCGCGGCAACACTGCGCGCAGCTAAACGACGAGGCTGAGTATGACCAATCAAGCCATGAGTGCCACGGCCCAGTTCTAAGCAGAGTTTAGGCAGCTGGGTGGTTTTACCTGAACCTGTTTCACCGGCAATAATTAAAACTTGGTGCTTGCTCAACGCATCTTTAATCGCAGCACGGCGCTCAGCGATCGGCAAGCTGTCATCGTAATGAATGCTAGGGATGCTTAAACGACGACTTTCCACTTGCGCGCAGGATTTATCGACATCCTGCTGCCACTTAGCGAGCGCTGACTCATGCTCAGACTCTTTGAGTAGCGACAGTAGACGCCGACGAAAACGATGTTGGTCGGCACATTTAGCCTGCTGAAGCTGTGAAAGTAATGCGTGCTGGTTGACGTGTTTGCTCATTAACGACTAATAATTATCCAATATTGAGCCGGCTATTGTCGCAGATTTACGCTGCAGCTGCAGTTCAATTGCATTGATGCCAGCGCCTATCGTCGCAGATAACTTGTATACTGAGCATCATATTGTCCGCTATCCGCTTGCCCAACCTGTTGCAGGCAGCCGCATTACAAGGATCAGATTTTATGCTTATGGTTATCTCTCCAGCAAAAACGCTGGATTATACAAGCCCCCTCGCCACCGAAAAGTTTACTCAGCCACGTTTTCTTGAGCAATCAAGCCAACTGATCGAGGTACTGCGAGAGTTTTCACCCAGTCAACTGGCTGAACTGATGAAGCTCTCAGACAAACTTGCTGGTCTGAATATCGCGCGCTTTACCGAATGGCAGCCCAGTTTTACCCTTGAGAATGCGCGACAAGCTATTTTGGCCTTTAAAGGCGATGTATATAGCGGTTTAGACGCTGAAACTTTTAATGCAGACGATTTTAACTATGCTCAGCAGCACCTGCGTATTTTATCAGGCCTGTACGGTGTATTGCGCCCCTTGGATTTAATGCAGCCTTATCGCTTAGAAATGGGTACTAAACTGGAAAACGCTAAAGGTAAAAACCTCTATGAATTTTGGGGCGAGCATTTAACAGAGTCGCTGAATCAGTGCCTAGCTGAACAGAAATCCAGCGTATTACTCAATTTGGCTTCTAATGAGTATTTTAAAGCGGTCAAACCCAAATTATTGGATGCAACTCTGGTCAATGTCGACTTTAAAGACTGCAAAAATGGTCAATACAAAATCATTAGCTTCTACGCGAAAAAAGCCCGTGGCATGATGGCGCGTTATGTTATTCAACACAAAGTTGACTCAGTGGATGCGTTAAAAAACTTTAGCGAGCAGGGTTATTATTACAGTGCTGAGCAGTCTAAGCCGAATCATCTCGTTTTTTTACGCGATCAACCTGAGGATTAGCCAATGCTCCCACCTGTATTAATCCCACTGACGTGGCTGGCGCTGTTATTGCGTTACCCTAAGCGTACCTTAGCGATTGGCGTGCCGCTCTTGCTAATACTGGGCAGCATTGCTGGTTGGTTAATTTTAGACCAGCGCAATAACCAATACTTACTTGACCACTTGGACATGCAGATCAGTTATGCGCCAACGCAGTGCCCAACAGATACACCATTGCTTGTGCAATTACGTAACAATACTGATCAATCACTTAAAGATTTACAATGGCGTATCGCTGCCTACCGCCCTGGCGAGAATATCAACCTCATTGAAACCCTATATACCGAGTCGCGCTATAGCAGCTCAAGCCCACTGGTTTCTGGTGCCCAGTGGCAAACCTGCCTGCCTCTGCCAAGTTTACGTGCGGGTTACCGCGCGAGTACATTAGAGTTCCGTGTTGAACGCCGTCAAGGTCATTTTGTTCGATAATTGCGTCAGCTGCTGCACTTAACTGTGGCAGATTGCCGCCTGCTTGGTTACTATCGGTGACACTTGAGTGTTGAGTGGCATCATGCACATCTATCGTTTAGTTCTTATTTTAGTTGTTGGAATCTATCTGTTCTCACCTGCCATTATGGAATGGTGGACAGTTGCAGACAGCACATGGTATCGGCCGTATGTATTATGGCTGGTTCTAATTGTGATCACTTTTGTTTTGCAGAGCCAACACGATGCAGATGAGTTTTAGTCTTAGCCAGCTGATTTTAATCAGCACCACCTATTTACTGACGTTATTTGGCGTAGCTTGGGCCAGTGAGCACCGCTGGGTGCCGCGCTGGCTGGTACGTCATCCACTGACTTACATTTTGTCATTGGGTGTGTATGCCAGTGCTTGGACATTTTATGGCGCAGTGGGACTGGCACATCAATATGGCTATGGCTTTCTAGCGATTTACTTAGGGATTTCAGGTGCTTTTTTATTAGCACCTGTATTGCTCTACCCTATTTTAAAGTTAACCCGCACCCATCAATTGTCTTCTTTAGCTGACTTGTTGGCGTTTCGCTTTCGCAGTAACTGGGTCGGTGCGATTAGCACTATCGGTATGCTCTTGGGTGCCTTGCCGTTACTGGCACTGCAGATTCAAGCAGTGGCTGACAGCATTGGTATTCTTACCGGTCAGCCCATTCAAAACCGTGTGGCCTTGGCCTTTTGTATTTTAATCACTGTGTTTTCAATTCTATTTGGCGCACGACACATCGCCACCCGTGATAAGCATGAAGGTTTAGTCTTTGCGATTGCTTTTGAGTCTCTGGTTAAACTCATCGCCTTACTGGTGATTGGCGCTTATGCGCTGTTTGTGGTGTTTAACGGCCCCAATGATTTAGACCTGTGGCTGACGCAAAACAGTGCAACCCTCAAAGATTTACAAATACCATTACAAGAAGGCCCGTGGCGAACCTTGTTATTGTTGTTTTTTGCTTCGGCGATGGTGATGCCACATATGTATCACATGACGTTTACCGAAAACCTCAGCCCACGCAGCATGGCCACTGCAAGCTGGGGTATACCGCTGTTTTTGCTGCTGATGAGTTTGCCAATTTTACCGATTTTATGGGCAGGGCTGAAACTGGGCGCACCGACATCACCGGAATATTTCACCCTCGGTATAGGCCTTGCGGTCAATAGTGAGCGCCTTGCTTTACTGGCCTTTGTTGGCGGCCTATCGGCATCCAGTGGCGTGATTATTGTAATGACCTTAGCCATGTCGGGGATGGTGCTCAATCATCTGGTGCTGCCTTTTTATCAACCACCAGCTGAAGGCAATATTTATCGTTGGCTCAAGTGGACACGGCGTACGCTGGTTTTCGCTATTATTTTAGCCGGCTATGGTTTTTATTTGTTACTGCGTTCAGAGCAGGACTTATCCAACTTGGGCTTAGTCGCCTTTGTCATTACTCTACAATTTCTGCCGGGTGTGCTATCTGTGCTGTATTGGCCAAAAGCCAATCGTTATGGCTTTATTAGTGGCGCCATCGCTGGTGTGCTGACCGCGGCAACTGGCATGCTGCTACCCATGTTTAGCAATATCCAAGAGTTTTACCTACCATTGCTTGATTACACTTATGTACTGGATGATCGCAACTGGCATTTTTCCGCTATTGCGGCGATGAGCGTTAACTGTATTACCTTTGTTTTAGTGTCATCACTGACCCGTGCCAGCCTTGAAGAACAGCGTGCAGCACAAGCCTGTGTGGTCAATTATGTACGCCGCCCCGAGCGTCGCGAACTCTTCGCGCGCAACCCCCAAGAATTCGCCTCTGAGCTGGCAAAACCGCTGGGAGCGGTCACCGCACAGCGCGAAGTTGAACAAGCGCTTAAAGACTTACAGTTTCCCTTTGACGAGAGCCGTCCATTTGCCCTACGTCGCTTACGAGACCGTATTGAAGCGAATCTATCAGGCTTAATGGGTCCGAGTGTGGCACAAGACTTAGTGAATACCTTTGTCCCTTATAAAGTTACCAGTGAAACCTATGTCACCGAAGACATTCACTTTATCGAAAGCCGCTTAGAAGACTATCAATCACGCTTAACCGGCCTTGCTGCTGAACTGGATACCTTACGCCGCTACCATCGGCAAACACTAAAAGACCTGCCCATGGGCGTATGTTCAGTGGCCAAAGATCACGAAATTTTAATGTGGAATCGAGCACTCGAAGACCTCACCGGAATCACCGCTTCACGTGTAGTGGGCTCTCGCTTAGAGAGTATTGATGAACCTTGGCGCGCATTACTGACGGATTTCGTCAAAGGTCAAAGCGCGCACCGTTATAAGCATGCTTTACAAGGCGCCTATGCCTCACGTTGGATCAACCTGCATAAAGCCGCTATTGATGAGCCTTTAGCACCCGGAAACAGTGGTTTAGTACTGCTGGTGGAAGATGCCACACAAACGCGCCTACTCGAAGACAAGCTGGTGCACTCCGAACGTCTTGCTTCAGTTGGCCGCTTAGCTGCTGGCGTCGCGCATGAAATTGGCAACCCCATCACCGGGATTGCTTGCCTCGCGCAAAACTTACGTTATGAGCGTGATGAAGATGCAGAAATCACTGAAATCAGCAGCCAAATTATCGAACAAACGCAGCGTGTTACGCGCATCGTGCAATCCTTAATGAACTTCTCCCACCCAGGTCAATATCAACATGAAAACCATGAGCCTGTGCGTTTATTCGATATTGCCAATGAGGCTATTCATCTGCTAAGCCTCAATAAAATGGCCAAAGCAGTACACTTTTTCAACCTGTGCGATACTCAGCATTGGGTACTGGGTGACCCACAGCGCCTTGCACAAGTACTGATCAACCTGCTCTCCAATGCGCGCGATGCCAGTCCTGAGTTTGGCCATATTTATATCCGTACAACAGCAAGCAATTCTCATGTAGAGTTAACCATTGAGGATCAGGGCAGCGGAATAAGTGCAGCAAGTCTAGAGCATTTGTTCGAGCCTTTTTTTACCACCAAAGATCCAGGCCAAGGCACTGGGCTGGGGCTTGCGCTGGTGCACTCGATCATCGAGGAGCACCACGGCGACATCCATGTCGTAAGCCCCGCTGACCTTGAGCAACAGCGCGGCACCCGTTTCCGGATTAACTTGCCACGCCACAGTCCGTCCTCCAGCCCAAACGCGAAGGCCTTATTATGAGCCGTATTGCTTTAGCAACGCGTTGCAGTCTGATTGTTTAGAGAGAGTGTGAATGCACAATATTTTAATTGTTGAAGATGAACCCATTATTCGCTCAGCATTGCGCCGCTTACTGGAACGCAATCAATACAAGGTGAGCGAAGCGGGTTCGGTTCAAGAAGCACAAGAGCAACATACTATTAGCGCCTTTGATTTAATCATCAGCGATTTACGCTTGCCCGGTGCGCCAGGTACAGAAATGATCAAACTCGCCGAGCCTAAGCCCGTGTTGATTATGACCAGCTACGCCAGCTTGCGCTCGGCAGTTGACTCCATGCGTTTGGGTGCAATTGATTACATCGCCAAACCCTTTGATCATGATGAAATGCTACAAACCGTTGCGCGTATTATTAGCGATCATCAACACTCTGCAGCACACACTGCAGATGCAAGCGAAGATGAGCCGGCAACGCTTAGCGAGACGCTAGAGGTGGATAATTCGGACATTGGCATTATTGGTAGCAGTGCGGCGATGCAGGCGCTGTACGTTAAAATCCGTAAGGTTGCACCAACTGATTCAAACGTCTTGATTCAAGGTGAATCAGGTACCGGTAAAGAGTTGGTTGCGCGTGCACTGCACAATTTATCGAGTCGTGCTAAAGCACCGATGATTTCGGTGAACTGTGCAGCGATTCCAGAAACCTTGATTGAATCTGAATTATTTGGTCATGAGAAAGGGGCGTTTACTGGCGCGGTATCTGCGCGCACCGGCTTGGTGGAAGCAGCTGATGGCGGCACCCTGTTTTTAGATGAAATTGGAGAGCTGCCTTTAGAAGCACAAGCACGTTTATTGCGCGTTTTGCAAGAAGGCGAAATCCGTCGTGTCGGTTCTGTGCAATCACAAAAAGTCGATGTGCGTTTGGTTGCTGCAACCCACCGAGATTTAAAAGGTTTAGCTAAAACCGGCGGTTTTCGTGAGGATTTGTATTATCGCCTGCATGTGATCGCCCTGCACTTACCAGCGCTACGCGATCGCAGCAATGATGTGCTAGAAATTGCCGAGATTCTTTTGCAGCGTCAGCGTTTGCGCATGCACAAAGAACCCATGAGTTTTACTGAGCAGGCTCTCTTGGCACTGCAAAAATACAGCTGGCCGGGCAATGTACGTGAACTAGAAAACGCGCTGGAACGAGCAGTAATCCTCTGCGAAGGCACGCAAATCACTACCGAATTGATGGGCATTGACATTGATTTGGCAGCAGAAAAAAGCGCACAAGATACAGCCGACTTAACGGCTGAAACTCAAGTTGATATTGACGCGCAAGTAGATGCTAGCAAAATGTCCTTAGAAGACTATTTCCAGCATTTTGTCCTTGAGCATCAAGAGCAGATGACGGAAACAGAGCTGGCTCGAAAATTAGGCATCAGCCGTAAATGTTTATGGGAACGCCGTCAGCGTTTTGGTATTCCTCGCCGCAAAAGCTCTGGCGCATAATAACAATACGCATAAAAGAATAAGGACGGCTTATGAACCGTATTTTGCAAGATTTATCCATTATGCTGCGCGCCAATTTATGGTTGGTGCCGGTTTTAGCTGCATTGGTGGCCGGCTTATTTTATTTTGTTGCCCCGCCGCCACCGATGCATGCCACTATGAGTACGGGTGGCGCTAATGGTGGTTATGCAAACTTTGCTGAAAAGTTACGTGTTGAACTGGCCAAAGAGGGCTTTGAGCTCACGTTAATTAACAGCTCTGGGTCACGAGAAAATACCGAGCGTTTATTGGCTGAAGACAGTACGATCAACCTTGCGCTGATGCAAAGCGGTCAAGAACTTGAGCTCGATGCACAGCAGCGCCAACAACTGTATAACCTCGGCGCGGTGTATCAAGAACCGTTGTGGCTGTTTACTCGTGAGGGTATTGAAGTCAACACCCTTAGCGACTTGCTGCCATTGCGTACTGCGCTCGGATCAGCCAGCGGCGGTATCCGTATGATGATCAATCCGCTGCTGGATGCTAATAAAATCAACCGCGACGCTCTACCCGCCAACTGGTACGCCTACAGTGGTAAAAAAGCCTTATCTGCACTACTTGATGATGAGTTGGATGCGGCATTTTTCTTAGGCCCTGCTGAAAGCTCAATCGTCCAACAAGCAGCCAGCCATAAGGAACTGCGATTAGCCCACTTCAATCAGGCCGCAGCCTATCGCGCCCGCCTGCCCTTTATTACTCAAGTCAATGTTGGCCAAGGCTTACTGAACTTGTCGAGCAATCAGCCTCATCAAGATACCGTCACCCTTAGTCCAGTCGCGATGCTCATCGCCAATGAGTCATTTCATCCTGCCTTGACAGCTTTAATTTTAGCAGCAGCACAAGAAGTGATGCGAGCAGGCTCTCTGATTGATGCCCCTGATACCTGGCCAAAAAACCTAGCTCACGATTTCTCCACACTGACCGAGGCTGAGTATTTTCATAATAAAGGTTTACCGCTACTGCAACGCTACTTGCCATTTAGAATTGCGTCACTGGCCGATCGCTATATTATTTTAGTTATCCCACTATTAGTATTGCTGTTTCCTCTATTTAAAGTAGCTGGGCCACTGTATCGCTGGCGGATTCGTGCACGCATTTACCGTTGGTACAAGTACTTACGAGACGTCGATAAACGCTTTACCAACCATACTCTGCCAGAGCACCTCGACAGTGAAATCAAACGTTTAACCGAATTACAAATCGAGCTGGCCAAAGTCGAAGTACCGCTGTCCTACACCAATGAGCTGTATGAGTTACATCTGCATGTGCGCTATGTGTTACAACGTCTCGAACGCCTGAAAGCAATGCACTCCACAGTCTAGCCCTCCCCTTGCTTACCGTCTTGCTGTGCGCTCTAGACACGGCAAGACGCGGCTTCATACTTGTTAAGTTAAGGTCAAATACCATGTCGATTCATCACAGCATCGTTCACTTTATTGAAAAAAAACCCGATGACAGCCCTGCTACTGTACAGCTGAGCGAAGAAGCGCTGCCCAACTCAACAGCTGTGCAACATGTGCTCGCTGATTTAAATGACAGCTACAACAGCAAACCCAGTAAAGCTTGGGGCTTGTTTCAGGCCGACAGCACACAGTGGCCACTGCAAAGCTGGCTGTCCAGCTACCTCGCTGAGCAGACTGATTTTGTCCAGTTTAGTCGCCAAGCGCTTGAGCACTTAAAAAAGCAGCTTGATGACAACAATCTCAGTCTGTCTGGGCATGTGCTGTTTGCTCATTACCAGCAAGGTATGACCGAACATCTGATTATCGCGGTCTTACAGCACAGCGATGGCATGGTTATCTCTGAAGGCTTAGATATTGCTGCGGCACGCCATCTGGATCTCAGTCAGCTGCATTTAGCGGCACGGATTAACCTCTCAGAATGGAAAAACAACAGCCAGTCCAAACAGTACATTTCCTTTCTGAAAGGCAAAAACGGTAAAAAAGTTATCGACGGCTTTCTTAATTTTTTAGGCTGCGAAGAAGGTGTGGATGGTCCCAGTGAAACACGCACCTTGCTCAAAGCTTTTAGTGAATTTGTCGAAAGTGAAGATTTACCGGAAGAAAAAGCCCGCGAGCAAACCAATAATTTGATCAGCTATGCCAATACCCAAACCCGTCGTGGTGAAGTGGTTAGCATTGAAGGCTTATCTGAAGTATTGGATGAAGAAAACCCGCAAGCGTTTTACAACCACATCCGCAACAAAGATTACGGTTTATCACCTGAGATACCCGCAGATAAACGCACCCTAAGTGCATTTCATCGCTTTACCGGTCGCGCAGAAGGCATATCGATTAGCTTTGAGTCGCATTTACTGGGTTCTAAAGTCGAATATGATGAAGCCCGTGATATGCTGATTATTCGTCAATTGCCCACACAGCTTAAAGACCAACTTAAGCGTAACAAGGACTGATATGCGCCTCACAGACACTGCACTGCAACACTGCCTTTACCATTCCAGCACTGGGTTAAGCCTCGATCCTGCGTATGATTTCGGCTTGCCCTTGCATGAGTGTGACGTGCGCTTGAAAGCATTGCGCAGTAGCTTAGATCGTCAGCAACAACTGCTTTGGGCCAATAATGGCCCCACTGTACTGGTGTGGCTGCAAGGTCCTGACTGCTCAGGCAAAGACGGCGTGATCCGCAATTCCTTGCGTGGCCTCAACCCTCAAGGTGTGCGTGTCAGTGGCTTTCAAAAACCCACGGACAGCCAGCGTCAAGAAAACTTCTTGGATCGCTTCCGCGATCAACTACCTACGCCAGGCATGCTAACTGTGTTTAACCGAACACCTTATGAAAGTTTAGTCAGTGACCTTGCTGATGGCTATATCACTGATGCTCAAGCCGCTGGGCGCTTACAACAGATACTAGCGTTTGAAGCGCAATTGGCTAAAAAGAATATTCACCTGATTAAAATCTATTTGCACATTTCTAAAGACGAGCAAAAAAAACGTTTGCAACAACGCTTCGCTAACCCTGAAAAACACTGGAAAATCTCCGCTGCCGATTTAACCGGTCATCAGAACTTTACTGCCGTCCAAAATAACTGGAACCAAGCTTTTAAGCAAAGCAGCACGGCCTCGCATCCTTGGTATATTATTCCAGCCAATAATAAGCCTCTGCGCAACTTGCTATTTTGCAGTTTAATTGCACAAAAACTTGAAACCCTCAATTTACAATGGCCACAGCCTGAACTGCCCTTTGCTTTGGAAGACCTTGATAAACCATGAGCCGCACTTGGCTCACTGCTGCACCTAGACTTATAGATTTTAAGCGGTGGGTTAAACACTGTATCGCTCTGAGTCTTTGTCTAATCAGCAGTACAGTATTGGCAGTAGAAAACAAAATCAGTGACGAGCAACTGCGTTTTGTCACCAGCAACTCGGAGTTCACCTTACTGCATGAAATGGGTCACTTATTAATTCACGAACTTAAATTACCTGTTCTTGGCCGCGAAGAGGATGCAGCTGACCAGTTAGGTTTTATAGGTTTATTTTTAATTTACGACCGTCAACAAACGCCTGATTTCCCCAAGCGTTTACTGGACGTTGCTGACTACTGGCGCCTAGAGTGGCAACTCGCAAAAACAGCTGAAGAAACAATACCAGCCTGGGACAGCCATGCCCTCGATGAGCAACGCTTTTATAATATCGCTTGCTTGGCCTATGGCAGTGATCCGAAAAATCTTGAATGGATTATTGAAATGACGGGTTTGCCGGAAGAACGCGCTTTTTATTGCCAAGACGAGTACGAACAGGCCAAATATGCTGCTGTATGGTTCCGCGAACACTTTAAACGCAGTGATGATCAGCCAGTTAAGCACCGCATTCGAGTGATATATGATTCACCGCCCTATCACTTAGAGGGCGGTAGTGATTTACTCGAAAAAGTAAAAGCCAGTGGCGAGCTAGAATCCGTTGCTGAACGCGCTAGTGAGTTTTTTGTCTTGCCTCGTGACCTGACTTTACGCGTAACCTCCTGTGGTGCGCCAGACAGTTGGTACAATATCAATAGTGGTGAACTCACCCTGTGTTACGAGCGCATCGCTCACTTTAAGAAACTCGCACGTAAACTGCCACGTCTTAATCCGCAAACAACGGACACTCTCTCTCCTATAAATCAACTTAAACACTAAGTAGCGCACAAACAACGACCAAAGCATGATGGTGCTTTGCCTATAAAAATGTAGCAATACGGCTTGGCAATTAAACAAAACACCAACAACTATAATCTTTGTTTTATGTGTTCAAATAAGGCGCTGTACGCACATGACCTCTCATAAACCGATAACCCTTGTTCTACAAATCGCCAGTCTCGCTGTTCTAGCTCTTTTATGGTGGTTCAGCGCACCCATTTGGGCCAGTGCAATTTTATTAGTGCCGATTTTTATCGTACCGCTGTTGCAAGGTCCGGTAGTCATTGAGCATGCCAAGCAAGGCTCTGAACAAGCAACCGATCTGGCGCGTCATTTGTCACACGCCACCACTGCCAGTGCGCTCACAGCTGCTGCTGTCAGTCATGCTGCACAACAACTGCAACAAAAATTAATTTCCTTAGTGAACTCGGCACAACGTATTGAAAGCAATGCCGAACACATAATCAAAACAGAAGAGACCACCGCTCAACTCAGCGAGCAAAGCCTTGATGCTGCCAGCACAGTGCGCAGTAATAGCCAAAGCGGCCAAGTGGGTTTAGAACAAGCCATATTGAGCATGCAAGCCCTTGCTCAACAAGCTAATAATAGTCGTTCTGTAATCGACAATCTTAGCCAGCGCAGCAGTGAAATTCAGCAAGTTGCCGCGGTGATTAAAAGTATTGCCAACCAAACCAACTTACTGGCTTTAAATGCTGCAATTGAAGCAGCACGCGCCGGTGAATATGGTCGTGGTTTTGCCGTAGTGGCCGACGAGGTGCGTGGTTTAGCCAGTCGCACAGCTGATGCTACCGAAGAAGTTGACAACATGTTGCAAGATATCCAACAACACACCAATGAGGTTGCTGCGCAACAACATAAACTCATTGAGGATCTCAACAGCAGCGTGCAACTGGTGGAAAACGCCGGCTCGCAGTTGGTCGATATTACTGAGTTGGCGGTTAATGTTGAGCAACAGGTTGCCAATATTGCCAGCGGTACACAAAGCAACCGCATGCAACTCGATGAGCTATTCAAAGAAGTCGCACAAATCCGCCAAGACCTCTCCGACAGTGATCAGCAAACAGCGCAACTGAGTCAATCAGCCGTACTGCTCGAAGGTCAAACCGAAGGTGTCAGCGAAAAACTCTCCGAGGTTAGCCTGTCTGACTACCACCAGCATATTTATGAGCAGGCACAAGATGCTGCACAAAAAATAGGTGCGCAATTTGAGCAGGATATTAAGCAAGGCCGCATCAGCGAAACAGCATTGTTTGATCGCAACTATAAAGCCATCGCCAATACCAATCCCATAAAATACAGCACGGCCTTTGATACCTATGCGGACACAGTGCTCAGCGCCATTCAAGAACCTATTCTTGCGAAGAACAAAAATGCCGTATTTGCAATTACGAGCACGCCGCAAGGTTATATTCCTACGCACAATACTATCTACAGCCAACCATTAACTGGCGATTACCAGAAAGATTATTTAAACAACCGCAGCAAACGTATTTTCAATGACCGTGTTGGTGCACGCTGCGGTAACCACGAAAAACCACTGTTATTACAAACCTATATTCGCGAAACTGGCGAGCACATGCATGACATTTCCGTGCCTATTTATGTGCACGGTAAACATTGGGGTGGTTTTAGAATTGGTTATAGCCCAGAAGCGGACGTTAGTGCAGCTTAGTGTTATTTGAAAACCACACAGCAGGCTCAGCTTTTAAGATAAGGCGTGCTGTGTGTAACGCTTTAAGCGCTACGTTGATAAGTGCTGTCACTGCGTTCTTGCAGCTGGTACAGCCAAGTAAAACCTTGCTCCCAACGGTGATGCCCCGATTGCACATTAATGTGGCCTGCTTGCGGTAAAATCACCGCGGCACTGCCCCATTGCTGCGCAAACAGCAAAGCGCGCGGCGCATCGGCAGCGTGATCATTGCTTGAGCCGACTAACACGCTCGGAAATGGCAAGCGTTGAGTAGGCAGTGGAGCAAAGTTAAGTAAGGGCGCTGGGCAATCTTGGCGTTCAACATCTGCCGGTGCGACCAATAGCGCACCGCGCACCCGCGCTAGTAAGGCTGGTGATGCCTGCACAGCCCAATGCGCAACGGTGACACAACCTAGGCTATGCGCAATCAACAGCACAGGACGCGGATCTGCCGCAATCTGTAACTCAAGCTGGGTAATCCAAGCTTGGCGCTGTGGCAAAAGCCAGTCGTCTTGCTCGACACGAGAGCATGCTGGTAGCTCTTGCTGCCAATGTGACTGCCAATGCTCAGCAGGCGAGCCTTGCCAGCCCGGCACAATCAGATAACGCAGTTCAGTTTCATTGCGCATCAGCGCTCTCCTTTACTCCAACCTGCCAGTAGCGCTTTGTCAAAGTGCTACTGGCAAGCGATTTATCATCTTAACGGTTCGGTTGTGGGGTCAGACGCAAGTAAGGTTTGACTGCGGTGTAACCTTTAGGAAAACGCTCGTCCAGTTCAGCTTTATCTTGGATGGACGGCACAATCACCACATCTTCACCATCGACCCAGTTGGCTGGTGTGGCAACTTTATAATTGTCAGTGAGCTGCAATGAATCAATTACCCGCAAAATCTCATGGAAATTACGGCCGGTACTGGCTGGGTAGGTGATGGTTAAGCGTACTTTTTTGTTCGGATCAATCACAAACAATGAACGCACAGTTAAGGTGTTGTCAGCATTAGGGTGAATCAGGTCATACAGCTTAGATACTTTACGGTCGTCGTCAGCCAAGATCGGAAAGTTAACGATGGTGTTTTGTGTCTCGTTAATATCCTTGATCCACTCATGGTGCGAGTCAACTGGATCAACCGATAAAGCAATCGCCTTAACATTACGTGCAGCAAACTCATCTTTTAACTTGGCAGTAAAACCCAGTTCCGTGGTGCACACCGGGGTGAAGTCTGCTGGGTGTGAGAATAATACGCCCCAGCTATCGCCCAGCCATTGGTGAAAACTGATATCGCCTGCGCTTGATGCTTGCTGGAAATCGGGAGCGATGTCGCCTAATTGAATACTCATGAGTGTTTCCTCAGTAATGGATCAGTGGCATTAACTATGCTACAACACTGACTCAACTTAAAAGAATATAAAAGAATCTATCTATAACTAAAAAGAATATACCACGCCAAGCTTTTAATTCTTTTAAAGAATAAGAGAATCACTAAATAGTATTTTAAAGAATAAGCAGCAGCAGCTATGATAAGCACCCTAACGTCAGCACTAGACGGCGTATTGGCATAAGGAACATCGCATGCAGCTCTCGACATTAAGGTATAGCCATCGCTACTCGCTTCAATCAGCACTGACATGCTGCTGTTGGCGAATGCGAGAGTTTTTTGCGTAAAGGTTATTGAGCCAATCTCATATTTAGGAAGTACCGCATGTCAATTTTAAGTCGTCGTTTCAGTCTGTTTGCCGGTGTGCTCTTTGCCACCAGCGCAATCACAGCGCACGCACAAACCTTACTCAATGTATCTTATGATCCGACCCGTGAGTTTTACAGTGATTTTAATCGCGCTTTTAACCAACACTGGCAGGCGCAAGGCAATGAAGCGGTGCAAGTGCAGCAATCCCATGGTGGTTCCGGTAAACAAGCGCGTTCGGTCTCTGAAGGCTTGCGCGCTGACGTTGTCACCCTAGCCTTAGCCGGTGATATTGATCAACTGCATACATCAGGTAAATGGCTCGCCAAAGACTGGCAGCAACGCTTACCAAACGCGAGCACGCCTTATACTTCAACCATCGTGTTTCTGGTGCGCAAAGGCAATCCAAAGCTGATACACGATTGGGACGATTTAGTTAAGCCTGGCATTAGCGTGATCACACCGAATCCAAAAACCTCAGGCGGCGCTCGTTGGAACTTTTTAGCCGCTTGGGCCTATGCCAAACAAGCCTATGGCAGTGAGCAGCAGGCACAAGATTTTGTGCAACGTTTATTTGCCAACGTGCCTGTCCTGGATAGTGGAGCTCGCGCAGCGACCAATACTTTTACCAATAACGGCATGGGTGATGTGCTACTGGCATGGGAAAACGAAGCCTATTTGACTTTAAAAGAACACGGTGCCGACAGCTTTGAGATCATTGCTCCATCCATCTCAATTTTAGCTGAGCCGCCGGTGGCAGTGGTTGATCGTAACGTCGATCGCAAAGGCACCCGCGTGGTCGCTGAAGCCTATCTGCAATACTTGTACAGCGATGTTGGCCAACGCATTGCTGCAGAACACTTTTATCGTCCACGTAATGCCGCGATAGCCAAACAGTTTGCTGAGCAATTTGCACCGCTAAAACTGGTGACTATTGATGAGTTTTTCGGCGGCTGGCAGCAAGCACAAGCGCAGTTCTTTAATGATGGTGGCGTCTTCGACCAAATTTACCAAGAACAGTAATGTTATCCGAGTCAGCACAGCCCATAGCGTGTATGGGCTGTTTTTTTTAAATAACCACAAGGCAAGTCACTATGTCACGACGCACCTCTCCAGTCATTCCAGGCTTTGGCTTGACCCTCGGTTACACTTTGGTGTACCTCAGTTTATTGGTGTTTATACCATTGGCCGGCATGTTTATTTATGCCGCGCAGTTAAGCTGGTCAGAGTTTTACGCCATTATTAGTGCGCCACGCGTAGTGGCCGCATTAAAGCTCAGCTTTGGTACGGCTTTTATCGCCGCACTGTTAAATGGCGTGATCGGTACTTTATTTGCTTGGGTGTTGGTGCGTTATCGCTTCCCCGGCCGTAAAGTAATTGATGCGATGATCGACTTGCCCTTTGCCTTACCGACTGCAGTGGCAGGTATTGCCTTGACCGCTCTTTATTCGCCAAACGGGTTTGTCGGCCGCTTAGCCGCCGATTTGGGTATCGCGATTGCCTATACACCCTTTGGTATCACCTTGGCCCTGACCTTTGTCACCTTGCCGTTTGTGGTGCGCACCATTCAACCGGTGCTGGCTGATATCCCGCGCGAATTGGAAGAAGCCGCGACCTGCTTAGGCGCACGCCCCCTACAGGTGTTTCGTTATGTATTGCTGCCAGCTTTATTACCAGCATGGCTAACAGGCTTTGCCTTAGCATTTGCGCGTGGTGTTGGTGAATACGGTTCGGTTATTTTTATCGCGGGCAACATGCCGGGTAAAACAGAAATTTTGCCGCTGTTAATCATGGTAAAGCTTGATCAATACGACTATGTCGGTGCCACCGCGATTGGCGTGATGATGCTGATGGTGTCTTTTGTTTTATTACTACTGATCAACCTTCTCCAACGTTACGTTGCTAAAGGCTAAGGAAACCCTATGTCGACCACTTCACATCACAACTCACGTAATGCTTCAAGTTGGGCACGTTTAGCCCTGATTATTGCTGCTTGGGCAACCTTTATTATTTTCCTCGTACTGCCGCTGACCATCGTACTCACCGAAGCATTAAAAATGGGGGTCGGTCATTTTTTTGACTCGATGCTAGAGCCCGATGCCATCTCAGCCTTGAAGCTGACTCTATTGGCCGTGGCCATCTCAGTGCCGTTAAACTTAGTGTTTGGCGTAGCCGCCGCTTGGTGCGTGAGTAAGCATGATTTCTACGGTAAAAGCGTGTTAATCACTTTGATTGATTTGCCCTTCTCTGTCTCGCCGATCATCGCTGGTTTAGTCTATGTGCTGCTGTTTGGCGCGCAGGGTTTCTTTGGTGAATGGCTGATTGAACATGATATTCAAATCATCTTTGCTGTACCCGGTATTGTCTTAGCCACCTTATTTGTCACCGTGCCTTTTGTCGCCCGCGAGCTGATTCCATTGATGCAGCAGCAAGGCACCCAAGAAGAAGAAGCGGCGCGTTTACTCGGTGCCAGCGGTTGGCAGATGTTTTGGCATGTCACCGTGCCCAATATCAAATGGGGGTTGATGTACGGCGTGGTGCTCTGTACAGCGCGCGCCATGGGTGAGTTTGGTGCAGTATCGGTGGTGTCTGGGCATATCCGTGGTTTTACCAACACCCTGCCTCTGCATGTCGAAATTCTTTACAACGAATACAACCACGTTGCGGCCTTTAGTGTTGCCAGCCTGCTATTAATTTTGGCGTTGATTATGTTGCTGCTCAAGCAGTGGAGCGAATCGCGGATCAACCGTCAGCTAAACAATGGAGACGAATAAGTCATGAGTATTGAAGTCCGCCAAGTCCATAAGCAGTTCGGTAACTTTACTGCATTAAACAACATTAATTTAGACATCAAAGCTGGCGAACTGGTGGCCTTACTCGGCCCATCCGGCTGTGGTAAAACCACCCTACTGCGCATTATTGCCGGTTTAGAAACGCCGGATACCGGTAGCATTTTATTTAACGGCGATGATGTGTCACGCCGCGATGTACGCAAGCGTAATGTCGGTTTTGTCTTTCAGCATTACGCCTTGTTTCGTCACATGACGGTGTTTGATAACGTGGCTTTCGGTCTACGGATGAAATCACGCCGTGAGCGCCCAAGCGAAGCAGTGATTGCTGAAAAAGTCCAAGAGTTGCTGCGCATGGTGCAACTGGATTGGCTCTCGGATCGTTACCCTGAGCAGCTTTCTGGTGGCCAGCGGCAACGCATTGCCTTGGCTCGTGCTTTAGCGGTTGAGCCGCAAATCTTACTGCTCGATGAACCCTTTGGTGCCTTGGATGCCAAAGTGCGTAAAGAGCTGCGCCGCTGGTTGGCTAACTTACACGAAGACATCAACCTCACCTCAGTGTTTGTGACCCATGACCAAGAAGAAGCCATGGAAGTGGCCGATCGCATTGTAGTGATGAATAAAGGTGTGATTGAACAGATCGGCACGCCCGCTGAAGTCTATGAGAACCCAGCCAGTGAGTTTGTCTATCACTTTCTAGGTGATTCAAACCGTCTCAAGATTGCCGATCAAGATATTCAGTTCCGTCCGCACGAAGTGCTGCTATCAAAAGTTGCAGCGGTCGATCATCAGGTGGGTATTGTCCGCGATATCCGTCCTTTAGGCGCGATTACCCGAGTGACGATGAAAGTCGAAGGCCAAGATGAACCTATCGAAGCTGAAGTCTCACGCGATGATATAAACCTGCAAGGTCTGCAGCGCGGTGCCACCTTGTTCTTTAAGCCAAAAGCGTCGTAAGCAGATACAACACAATTCTGGAAAAATATTAGCGGGCATTTGTGCCCACTAATGTTTTTAATGCGTGATGCTGGCTCTTAATCGTGGGCATAAATGCCCACCCTAGCGCCCGTGTGGGGTCACGCACGGGCATGGAAAACCGTAATCTGGAAAAATATTAACGAGCATTTGTAGGGCGGGCACTTGTGCCCGCGATGCTTTTAATGCGCGAGTCGTGGGCATAAATGCCCACCCTACCGCCCGCGAGGGGTCACCGTATGGGCATGGAAAACCGTAATCTGGAAAAATATTAACGAGCATTTGTAGGGCGGGCACTTGTGCCCGCGATGCTTTTAATGCACGGGTCGTGGGCATAAATGCCGCGCAGGCGCTTTGTTTAAGCACACAACATTCCTGTTCGCGGCCATATTACTCAGTCAGCTCAGCCCCAAGCCATATCCATGCTGCTTCTTCTTGATCGGCAGAAAAGGTCTGCATATCGATATCAGCAAAGATCGGATTGATGACACCAATGATCTTACCCATCCAGTTGGGCGCGCCAACAATGGCGTAACGCTCGAGCTTATTCATAGCAGAAAGCTTCATCGAGATAAGACTGCTCTGCATAAGAATCGAGGGATCGAAACCAGCAAAGTACTTCATCCGATTGAGTAGACGTACTTTGTCATGTGCGGCAAAGAAACCCTCTAATTGCTTAATCGCATTGGGCATTTCCTCTGAAGTGATCAGACCGTTGATTTCGAAGGCCAGCACGTTAGTCTTGCTGGTTGGCAGAAAACGGATCGCAGGCTGTCTAACTACGGGTGTTGCATGGGTCTGCGCTGCCCACTGCAAGGCCTCTTCATTCTGCTCTGATGGGAAGACTTTCAACTCCAACACTGGGAAGATCAATTGAGCGAAAGTTACCAGCGTATGCGGCCATTCCTTGTCGGATACAAAGGCACACCGATGCAGTTGTTTGAGATGACTGAACAACTGTAAATCAGCCTTAGTACCTTCAATAAGCGCGTTTGCACTCATATCAGTCAGACGAGTGAGATCGACATAAATTCCAATCTGCGCATGCTGTTGCAGTTTTTTCTCAAGAATGCTGTGATATTTTTCAACACCTTCACCGGTCAGTTTTCCATCAAGCATAAGAGCAATTACATGATCTGGAGCAGGAACTTGTTTTAACATGGTGTCGTCCTTTTTAGCTGTGTTTCGCGCTTAACATGGTTTCGTCACTCATTTCGTTGTGCAACAAGTTCAATACTGCTGAGCAGAATAAGATGTGGTCGAGGCAGTTGTTTTTCACTTGTCAATTTCGACCTCGTTTATTAACAGCGGGCAATCTAACGTATAAAAAAACGCACTGACTGTGGCTAGATGCCGCTCATTGCTCTGAAGTGTAAAATCTTATCGCGTTACGTCCGCTATCTTTTGCCTTATACATAGACATATCAGCCCGCCTGAGTAGCTCATCAACGCTAATCTCTTGGCCTAGAAATAGCACAATCCCGATACTCACTGTGCATGAATGTTCTATATATGTATTGGTCTTGCCACCTGGACTTATACTTATCTGATAGGTCTCGGCTAAACTGGTGCGGATTTTCTCTGCAACAAACTGTGCTTGTTTAGTGGACTGCGCCACGTCAGTTTCTAATTCGCTGAGCACGACAATAAACTCATCACCGCCGAAACGTGCCACCGTATCCGTCTCACGCACGCACCTTTTTAATCTTTGCGCCACCTCAACCAACAGTAAATCACCAGCAGAATGCCCATAAATGTCATTAATGGGTTTGAAATTATCAAGATCAAGAAACATAAGCGCGCCATAGCAATCCTTGCGTTTACTAACCGCCATGGCCTGACTCAAGCGTTCATTGAGTAGATGTCGATTCGGCAACAGGGTAAGCGCATCATAAAAAGCCAGTTGACGCACTTGGTCTTGCATCTGCTTGCGCTCAGTGATTTCTCTAGAGATTCCGTAGAAACCAATAACTTTACCGTTAGCGTCCAGCTCGGGATTGTAGCGTATTTCCCCCCATATCCAGCTACCACCTTTACAGCGGTGCCTGGCTTCGAATGTAACATCAGTTAGCGGAATGCCTTTTGCTTCAGCTTCATGCCTTTGTTGAGCCGCTCGCTTAATTGATTCAATGCCTTCTTCATCAAACATTTCAAATACGTGGTGGCCTATTACTTCATCGGCACGGTAACCACGTCGTTTCTCATCGGCCGGACTGATATAGGTGAAACGATACTCACTGTCCAGTTTCCAAACGACATCAGACACGTTCTCAGTCATCATACGAAAATAACTTTCGCTTTTGCGCAAGGCCTCTTCAGTTTCTTGGTGTTCGACAATCGCTTGCGCAAGTTGATCACGGGTAATCTGTAGCTTGTTATTTGCCTCAGATAATTGCTTGGTCTGATCAGCAAGCTGTTTCTGCAAAGTCTGATTATGCTCCCTTAGCGTCTGTACAAGTGGAGCCTCGTCATCTTTAAGCGGTTGGTTTGCTTGCTATGCGAAATTTTCCACCCGCTGGACTCCTTGCGCAATATGAGCACCAAACGGGCTGTTTCTGGTAGTAGGGCTTGCTCTTCAACCTGCACATAAATGGTGAAAAGACCTGTGGTTACGGCAATAGTGTCAGAAATTAACTGAATGGCCAGATCTTTACACTCAATACGCAGTGGTTCTTGGATCTGAGTAAAGTCTTGGCGGATAACAGCAAGCCAGTCTTGCTGGTTTTTGACAAGCGAATCACCCGCCCAAGTAAAACCAACAAAATCTTCACTGAAATGCTCTAAGAGGGAGGCATCATCGACTGCATACATCCGCAAATAATCATCAAACAGCTTACTAATCACATGCTTGTCGTTTGAGTTCATATCTTTTTCCACATAAGGTCACAAACACAAGTTGCGGTGACTTAACTTATTATGAAAATATCCTTTTTTCCACCTTTGGTCTAGGCCTTCAGTGTTCTAACCTGCGTTAACACATATTTTAATGAAAACATGGCATTGTCACCCAGCGCGCGTATTAAAACTGCGTAAAGCCCGCTAAAATGCTTGGATAAGTTGCTTGCGCTGCAGGTCAATCTGTCCATCTTTTAAACATAGCGTCTGCTCGGCAAACACTTTCACATCTTCCACATCATGAGTAATTAAAATCAGCGGTACAGCTAAGCGCTCTTGCAATTCACGCAACTCTTTACGCATATGCATACGCAAATCTGGGTCTAAGGCAGAAAAAGGCTCATCCAGTAATAATGCACGTGGCTCAGTCACCAAGGCGCGTGCCAGTGCGGTGCGCTGGCGTTGGCCACCCGATAGTTCATGCGGCCTTTGATGTTGTACGGGTTCTAAGCCGAAATTGTCCAACCAGTAATCCACCGACTTATTAGCCATCTTCGTGCTTGGGTTAAATAGACCGCTGCGCAAACTAAAAGCAATATTTTGGCGAACGCTGAGGTGTGGAAATAATGCATAGTTTTGAAATAAAAATGCCACTTGGCGTTGTTGCGGGGTGAGGTTGATGCCTTGTTGCTGATCAAACAAGGTGCGTCCTGCCAGTTTTAAATAACCGCTGTCAGGCCTGAGCAAACCAGCAATCATCTGCAGTAACAAGGTTTTCCCTGAACCTGATGGCCCAAGAACCACCAAGCGATCGTTGCTTGATGCATAGTTTAAATTCAGGTGAAACTCACGTTTACCTGAGCGCATGGTTTTGCTGATATCTAAATCTAAAAACATAGCGCTACCTTACCCGCTCTGAGACGCGCCCCGGTGCCAAGCGGCTGGCGGTTAATAACACCACCACACAGACAATCGAAGTAATCACCACTAACATATTCGCTGTGTCATCTTTACCCGCTTGCACCGCTTCATACACAGCAATGGAAAGGGTTTGAGTTTTGCCGGGAATACTACCGGCTACCATCAACGTCGCGCCAAACTCACCTAACGCACGGGCAAACGCCAGTAATACACCCGCCAAAATACCACGCCAGGCCAGCGGTAAAGTCACGCGGAAGAAAATAGCCAACTCAGAGACACCTAAAACCCGTGCGGCCTGTTCTAACTCCGTATCTACCGCTTCAAATGCTGCACGTGCTGGCTTAAACACTAAAGGAAAAGCCACCACAGTGGCGGCAATCACCGCCCCCTGCCAAGTAAAAATTAAATTAATACCAAAGCTGTCATACAGCCAAGCGCCAAAAGTGCTGCGCCGGCCCATTAACACCAGTAAGTAATAACCCAGCACCGTAGGCGGCATCACCATGGGTAAGGTCAGTAGGGTATCCAGCAGGTCCCGGCCAAAGAAACGTGTGCGTGCTAAAAAGTAGCCAACGCTAATCCCCAAGACAATATTAAGCGCCGTTGCCCAACCAGCAACTTTTAGTGACAGACTCAGGGCCACCCAGACTGCATCCATACTAACGTGCGCCTCTTATGGCTGACTGAAACCGTAGGTGGTTAACACAGCCTGACTCTCCTCACTAAAGATGTAATCAATAAACTGCTGGCTGAGTTCCTTCGCGCGGCCTGCTGTGGTCACCGCAATCGGATAGCTGACCACTGTGTCTAATGGCACAGTAAATTGCACTTTCACTTTATCAGCCATAATCGCCGCGTCGGTAGCATAAACAAAGCCTGCATCCACTTCATCACGCGCCACATAATCCAAGGATTGACGCACATTTTGCGTGTTAATCATTTTAGCTGCCAGCGCATCCCACAAGTCATGCGCCTGCAAGGCCTGCTTGCTGTAACGGCCCACTGGCACGCTGTCTGGGTTGCTCACGGCTAAACGTTGCAGTGCATCCTGCTGTAAATCCGTCAGCTGTTTGAGTTCAAGCGGGCTGTTGTTTGGCGTGATAACCACCAAGGTATTACGCACAAAGTCTTGACGGCTGGCGTCATTGAGCAAACCTTGCGCCTGCGCTTTATTCATCGTTTCTTGATCTGCCGAAGCAAACACATCGACTGGTGCGCCCTTAGCCATTTGTTGCAGCAGTGCACCAGAACCGGCAAAGTTCAGTAAGACGCTATGCTCTGGGTGTGCTGCTTCAAAGTTTGCCGCAATATCCTTAAAAGCATTGGTCAAGCTGGAGGCAGCAGATACTGTGATTTCAGCAGCACATACGCTACCTGAAGCAGCAATCAGCGCGCCGACGAATAAATTTTTTAAGCCTGTTTTTAACATACTGCACCTGACTCAGTGATTTCGTTATATACGCAAAAGCATAACGCTTTTTTACTAAGCAAGATAGAGAGAAATTAAGCAGTGCAACAATGATGCGCCGCACTGCTTGATCAATGTCAGTTCTCTAGTTGAGCAGGCTGGAAAACGGCCAAAAACGCAACGAATCACCTACCGTACAGGTGGTATTTTCCGGCAGTTCCAGCAAACCATGTGACTGCGTGGCGCTGCGTAAAATACCTGAGCATTGGTTATCCAATTTGTTAGCACGGCCATCCAGCAATGAAACACGGATAAACTCGCGGCGCACACCGGGCACTGGCATAGCAAAGTTGACCGGCACCATAAAGCTCTGGGCGATTGGCTCGGCAACACCCATGCGGGTTAAAATATAGGGGCGCGCAAGGATTAAGAAGGTCACTAAACTGGAGGTGGGATTGCCTGGCAAACCTATCACCGGAACGCCCTGATAACGGCCTAAGGTAAATGGCTTGCCTGGCTTTAAGGCCAACTTCCAAAAGTCCAATTCGCCTTCTTCACGAATCACCTGGCCCAGATAATCGGCTTCACCCACCGACACGCCACCGCTGCTGATCAGTAAATCCACACCTTGTAGCTTGGCTAAACGATCACGCGTGAGCTGCGCATCATCGGGCAAAATACCCATATCCAGTACCGCACAGCCCAAACGCTTGAGGCTTTGGATTAGCATCGTGCGGTTACTGTTGTAAATCTGCCCTGGCGCTAACGGCTGGCCCGGCTCGACCAGTTCATCACCGGTGGAGACCACGGCTACGCGCAATTGACGGCGCACCTTGACCTGCGCGCAGCCCAAGGATGCTGCCATAGCCAATTCAATTGGCCCCAGACGAATCCCTACTGGCAATATTTCATCACCGGGCATTGCTTCTTGGCCTTTAGGGCGTACAAACTTAGCCACAGGCACGGCTTGCACAAAGCGCACAGAGCCATCTGCCAGCACCTCAGCGTTCTCTTGCATCTCCACCGCATCCGCACCTTCTGGCATGGGTGCCCCGGTGAAAATGCGTGCACATGTTCCCTCAGCCAACGGCTCAGGACTGTGTCCGGCAAATATTCTTTGACTGACAGGCAAGGCTTGGCCTGCCTGCACTTCAGCACTGCGCACGGCATAACCGTCCATTGAGCTGTTAGGCCAGGGTGGCATCGCAAACTGAGCCAGTAACGGCTCAGCCAATACGCGATTTTCTGCCGCATCTAAAGCAAGCGTTTCAATCTCTAAACGCGCCGCGGACTGCGCTTGCTCCAGCAAAATCTGCAGCGCAGCATCGACGTTCAATAAGCTCATTTAACCGCGTCCTGTACAAGCCGTTTTTTTGCCCAAATGCGCAACAAAGTTGCAAGGTTTATGGGTCGCATCCAACTGGTCGACTAAAATACCCTGCCACGCTGTGCGACACGCATTGGTTGAGCCAGGCATACAGCAGATCAGCGTGTGATTGGACAAGCCGGCTAAGGCGCGCGATTGAATTGTCGAGGTACCTATTTCGGTATAGGAGATCTGACGGAACAGCTCGCCAAAACCTTCAACATTCTGGTCAAACAGGCAGCTGACCGCCTCTGGCGTGCTATCGCGATCAGTAAAGCCGGTACCGCCAGTGATCAAAACCACTTGCGTATCATCACTGGCAATCCAATTCGCCACCTGCGCACGGATTTGATATAGGTTATCCTTCAGAATCACACGCTCAACCACGGTATGGCCCGCTTTGATCAGTTGCTCAAACAAGTACTGTCCTGAGGTGTCGGTTTCTGCGGTGCGCGTATCACTAACTGTTAATACCGCGACGTTTAATGGAACAAATTGACTGCTAACGTGGCTCATGTGATGACCTATGTTGATAAATTTGCGCCAAGATATACCACAATTCACCTGAATAATTGAGCTTTGTATGCCCAGCTACCCATTATTTTCCAATTGTTCCATTGTCCTGCTGGCTGGCGGTCGCGGCCAGCGTATGGGTGGTCAAGATAAAGGCTGGGTAACCTGGCAAGGCCGTGCGTTGATTGAACATATGCAGCGCGTGGTGCGTCCATTAACCGATGATTTGATTATTTCTTGTAATCGTAATCACGCGCGCTATCAACCCCTTGCCGATCAACTGGTGAGTGACCCGCATCAGGACTTTACCGGACCTTTGATTGGCATCATCAGCGCCCTACAAGTAGCACGCCACCCATATCTGCTGGTGCTGCCTTGCGATGCACCACGCATTGATCAAGCGCTTCTGATGCAACTCTACCAACAGGCCAGCGAACGCCCTGCCTTGTTTAAGCAGCAAGGCCATTGGCAACCGCTGTTTAGTATTATTCCAGCGGCACAACTGGGCACGTTACAAGCCTTATGGGAGGCTGGCGAGCGCAGTCCTAAGCATGCGCTATTGCAGTTAAATCCTGTGGCCATTCATTGTGCCGATGATGAGCAACGTCTGGCTAATTTCAATGATCCCAGTGTGTTGCAACAACCAATTTTAATGAAGGAAACACTATGCTGACTCACCTTGATGAGCACGGTCGCGCCAATATGGTCGACGTCACCGATAAAGCCAACACCCAGCGTGAAGCCACCGCCGAGTCATGGGTGCGCATGCTGCCCAGTACTTTAGCGATGATTACTGATGGCCAGCACCCTAAAGGTGATGTGTTTGCCGTGGCACGCATTGCCGGTATCCAAGCGGCAAAGCGCACTCACGAGTTGATCCCTTTGTGCCACCCATTATTATTAACCAGTATTAAAGTGCACTTAACCGCCCATACACCGGATCAAGTACAGATCACCGCCACTTGCAAACTGTCAGGGCAAACCGGCGTTGAGATGGAAGCCCTAACAGCAGCCAGCGTCGCGGCCTTGACCATTTACGACATGTGTAAAGCGGTGGATCGCGGCATGCTGATTGAGCGCACTCAACTGCTGGAAAAACTGGGTGGAAAATCTGGGCACTATCAACTCGATAATGCTACTGCGCTAACTGGCAAGGGAGATTAACCATGTTAACCGTACAGTTTTTAGCCCGTTACCGCGAAGCGCTGAACTGCGAATCTGAGCAGCTACCTTGGCAGGAAGAATGGCAAACCCTTGACGATGTGCGGCAGTTTTTAGTCGCTCGCGATGGCGTTTGGACAGTACTCAATGATCCGCGCATTATGTGCGCACTGAATCAAGATGTGTGCTCATTGCAGACGCCACTTAAAGCGGGCGACGAGCTGGCATTTTTCCCGATGGTTACCGGAGGCTAATCCATGAGTATTCGTGTGCAAACGGCACCTTTTGATCCCGGTACTGAACTGAACGCCGTGCATGCTGGCGACTTGAGCGTTGGTGCGGTCGTCACCTTTACCGGTTATGTGCGCGATATCAATCAAGATCAGTCCATTCAAGAGCTGTTTCTTGAGCATTACCCGGGCATGACAGAAAAGGCTCTAGCGAAAATCCGTGACGAAGCCCTGCAACGCTGGCCGTTAATTGATGCGCATATTCTGCACCGGGTTGGCCCGCTATCATTAGCCGAGCCGATTGTATTTGTTGCCACCTCCAGCATCCATCGTGAGGCCGCCTTTGCCGCTTGTGAGTTTATTATGGATTACCTCAAAACCCGCGCGCCGTTTTGGAAAAAAGAACAAACAGCCTCAGGTACACATTGGGTGGATGGCCGCGATAGCGACAGCGATGCCGCCGCCCGCTGGGATACTACAAATAAGGAAACCCGCTAAATGTCAGTCTGCGATCAAGGTGCTTTGCACAGTATTGAACAAGCCATTAGTGCCTTAAAAGCCACTCTTAATAGACAAACGGCTAGGCAAACCTTGGCCCTACAAGCGGCTCACCTGCATGTTTTGGCTCAAGCAGTGTACGCACAGGTTGATGTGCCCTTATGGGATAACAGCGCAATGGATGGCTATGCCTTGCGCGCCAATGATCTACAGCAACCCAACAACAGCTTACCTTTAGCCGGTCGCATTGCCGCTGGTGACTTACCTGAGCAAAGCCTACCTGCTGGCCAGTGCATGCATATCCTCACTGGTGCACCACTGCCGCTTGGTGCAGATACTGTGGTGGCACAAGAAGACTGCAGCATCAGCCCTGGGCAGATTCAGTTTAATAGTTGCAAAGCTGGCGGCAATATTCGCCGTCGTGGTGATGAAATCCAACAAGGTCAGTTACTCCTAGATGCCGGTACGCGTCTGCGCGCGCAAGAAATCGGCCTACTGGCCAGTCAAGGCTATGCTGAGGTTGAGGTGTACACACCTTTACGCATCGGTTTGCTCAGCAGTGGCAATGAACTGTGCGAATTGGGCCAACCACTTAAGCCTGGGCAGATTTATGATATCAACAGCCATAGCTTAAGCGCTCTATTTACAGGCTTAGGTTTTACTGTCACCCACTACGCCAAGATGCCGGATGACTTAGAGCAGAGCACTGCGTGTTTAGCCAAGGCCAGCGCAGAGCAAGATATCTTAATTAGCAGTGGCGGCGTCTCGGTCGGCGAGGAAGACCATATTAAACATGCGGTCAGTGCACTGGGCCAACTCAATCTATGGCGCGTTGCCATACAACCGGGCAAGCCTTTAGCCTTCGGCACGATCGACAACACGCCTTGGATCGGCTTACCTGGTAATCCCGCTGCAGCCTTGATCACGTCACTCATCATTGCCCGCCCTGCACTGCTGCATGCACAAGGCGCAAGCGATTACGGCCATCACAGCCTGCACATTCCCGCTGCTTTTGACTGGAAAAAACCCCGCGCCCGCCAGCAATACCTGCATGCACGCTTAGTCCTACAAGACAACGGCCAACTGCACGCCGAGATTCACCCCAAGCAAAGCTCAGCGATGCTCAGCGCCGCCAGTTGGGCGGATGGGTTGGTCGAAATCAAAGCGCAGGAGACTGTGCAGAAAGGTGACTTGGTCGGGTTTGTGGGGTATTCAGGGCTGCTAAGCTAGTAAATTTAAGGCTACAGGCTGAACTGTATGAGCGGTTCATAACCGCGATTGCATTCTTGCTGCGCGTTGAGTGGCTTTGTTTTAGCGTTTATATGCAGGCGGGCCGCCTGCGCTCCCAGGCTCCTAGACAGTTATAGCGGACAGCCAATAATTACACTGGACGCTTTAAATATTGCCGTTACTGCACTGCCCTCTTTTAGCTGCAAACTCTCGACACTGTCATTCGTAACAATCACGGCCAAGGTGCTTTCACCCACTGTAACAACGACTTCGCTGTTCACTGCACCTGACTGTACATCAGCAACAGTGCCCGCAAATTGATTACGCGCAGAGAAGCGGACATTCTCAGCCTCGCTGACCAAGATAATGTCTGAAGCTTTAATCAAGGCAAAAACCTCACTGCCAATCTTTAAGCCTAATTCTTGCGTGCTTTCACAGGTAACGGTGGCAACGATGCTACGGCCACCGCCTATGCCAATTTCCACGGCATCATTCACTGCGCCGACTTGGATGGTTTTTACTGTGCCAAAGAATTGATTGCGGGCGCTGGTTTTCATGGACAGCCTCTTTAACACAAATAAGTCATCGATAATATTGCCAGTGTCCTGGCTGAGCTCTTGTAGAAAACGCTGATGCACCTGTTCAATGCGTTGGAAGTTGCTAATCAGTTGCTGACCACGTCCGGTTAAGGTGGTTGAACCGCCGCCTTTACCGCCCGTGGTGCGGTGCAGTAATGGCTCGCCAGCAAGGTTATTCATATGATTGACGGCATCCCAAGCCGCTTTATAGCTCATTTTCATCGACTTGGCTGCTTGTGAAATTGAACCTAATTCAGCAATTCTCGACAATAAACGGATGCGTCCGTGACCGCCCATGCTCTCATCACCGGCGGTAATCCAAATCTGTCCTTGCAGTCCAAACGCGGTGCTGTCACCCATAATTACCCTGCTCCTCTTAACTGTCCGCCTATTGTGTGAACAACCCATTTTGCTTGCAACACTAACTAAAAATCACACCGTCACCGCACAGCATAGACCGATCGGCCAAAGACTTGAAATGCTAGAGTGCATCCAACAACACACAGCTTAATGCGCCGGTGGTGTCCAACTCATAAACGCCCAACGTGTCGGCTCGCCGCCCTGCTGTGCATACTCGGGATCGCGTTGATACCAGGCGCTGATTTTCGCTTCGTCATCGGTGCTCAGATCAGCAAAGCTCCAGCTTACGCGTTCGATTAGCTCTTCTGCACTGCTGCAACCAGCAAAGCGACTGGGCGACTCAAGGTAATCTAAGGTTGGGTAGATATTGCGCTGATAGAGCATATTCATAATGTAGATGTGATCGGGGAAGCTGCGGTCTTCACGGCCCAGCAACTCTTCTATTTCACGGCTGACAAAACGCCCACCCACCAACTGGGTCATATAGACTTTTTTACGCGCATGCCGGTTGAGCTTATCCAGTGCATCCTCCATATCGGCGACAATACTGGCACGTGACACCACGGCAATATCGCAAACCGGTACAGCACCCCAGTCATCGTCCCACGAGGCTAAAATCGGCTGAACGTTTTCAAGCTTTAACTCAGCTGCATTGTCCAGCATGGCATCCAACATGCCTTGGCTGTAATCCAAGCCGTAGACTTGTTTGACCTGTGGCGCTAACGCCAAACCAATGGTGCCAGGCCCACAGCCAACATCCAGCAACGTATCTTCTGCAGCGCACTGCATGCGACTGACAAAATCAGTACGATAAGAACTATCTAAAACCTTAGTGCGCATATCTGCAGCTTTTTTATCCCACTCTTCCGGCGTCTTAAATACGCGACCACTGCGTGCTAAGTGCTCACGGTACAGCTGGCCAAAATCAATCGTTTTAATCATTCATTCAATCTCTTTTCTATGTCGCATAGATAGGCTCACTGCCGTGATACTTGCAGCTAAGCAAAAATCAATACTGCCACTTTAAACTATGACGTATTTACAACGACCAGCTAAGCACAGGACAACTTGAGCTGTATCCGATAATCGTGGAGTAAAGCTTCTGTCACCATGGATAGCGACAGAGAGCCTACAGGGATGTACTTGTGGCGTCTTTACGTAACGGTTATCGGATATAGCATGGGTAGAACATTTATCAATACTGCCATTATAAGGCTACGACGTATTTACAAAGGTCAATGAAACACAAGCGGCTTAGAGCTGTATCCGATAGTCGTGGAGTAAAGCTTCTGTCGCCAAGGATGGCGACAGAGAGCCTACAGGGATGTACTTGCGGCGTCTTTACGTAACGGTTATCGGATATAGCATGGGTAGAACATTTGCTCTTGCTCTTGCTCTTGCTCTTGCTTAAAGATGCTCCGGCCGTACAGTCGCCAACCATTGTTCAATCGCCTCACGCTCTAAGGGTAAAGTCTGCGCCATTCCTGCAGAGAACGCATGCCAGCCCTCAAGGTATTTCTCACTGACCAACGTCAACACTGGAATCCCAGCACTGATCAGCTGTGAAAGCTCTTGATTCAAACCGCGCCCCTGAGTTTCGCCATAGCCAAAACGGTTGACGAAGACTAAGTCCGGCTGCTCATCTAAGGCGCGACGTAACACTTGACCGGCTTCAGCCAACCCCCCCATATCTAAACTGCAGCCACGAGAATTACGACCTAACTTCTGCGAAATCACAAAGATTTCACCCGTATAGAAGTCACGCAATTGCATTGGTAACACCCCCTTGGGGTCTTTACCTTGCTGGGTGATTAACCCACGCACACGCCAGCCTTGTTGTCGACACTCAGCCAAGAGCGAGGCAAGCAAGTCGTCGCCTTCACCATCGCCGTAATGGATAACTGCTGCTGCGGGTAATTGCATAGGGCTGCCTTTTAGTGAGCCAGAATTAATCGCTTAGTTAAGATCATTTTCCACGACCCAGACTGCCGCCTCGGTACGCGAGCGCATGCCTAACTTATTCAGCAGACGTTTCACATGTACTTTGACTGTGCCTTCAGCGATATCAAGGCTGCGGGCAATCATTTTATTGCTTTGTCCCTTGGCAATCAGCTTAAGTACGTCTTTCTCACGCTTGGTCAGCATCGAGGGGTGCGCTTGACTGGATACTGGGCGGCCGCGAATGGCTTGCGCTAAAACCTGGTTCAGCTCAGCACTGAGCACCATCTTGCCTTGTGCTGCCAAACGAATTTGCTCAATCAGCTCTTCCGGCTCCATGTCTTTTAACAAATAACCATCGGCCCCTTCACGCAAGGCTTCAAGCACATCATCATGGTCATCGGAGACACTGAAAATAACAATACGCGTATCCACCCCAGCCGCACGCAAGGCACGAATAGTTTCAATACCATCCATGCCCGGCATATTGAGATCAAGCAAAATCAAATCCAGCTCATGACTCTGCGCCAGCAAAACGGCCTCTTCACCTGAGCTGGCCTGGGCAACCGGTAACAAATCATCCTCCATGGACAGTAAATCACTCAAACCACGACGCAACATCGGGTGATCATCCACCAACATAATCCGTGTACTTTGATTGTGCGAACTACTCAAGATTTATCTCCCTTTATAATTGGCTACGTTTGTACTGAGGTAGAAACTGTACATGAATGCGCGTACCTGGTTGCAGAGTGTCGAATTGTATTTCTCCAGACAAACTCTGCGCGCGCTCGGTTAATATATTTAATCCATAATGCCCAACAGGACTGGTCTCTGTGTTGATACCAATACCATCATCATTAATGCAAATATGTATATAACCTTCGCCATCTTGATGCAAAGTCAGTTTGCACTGACTGGCCTTTGCATGCTTAATCACATTGCTCAGCGCTTCACGAATGATTTGTAAACAATGGATTTCTTCATTGGGCGTTAATGGGCAGTGTTCTAGACCATAATCTAACTGTATATCTACTCCAGAATGGCTAGCAAACTCCTGCACAGTTGCCAGAACAGCAGTCGCTAAGCCAGGCTTATCGAGCTTAATGCGGAAGGTCACCAACAGTTCACGCAACTGTCGGTACGCTGTGTTTAAGCCTATTTGGATATCAGTCAAGGTGGCATTCATGTCGTCTTTAGAAAAATCAGCAGCCATTTGTTTTTTTAGACGAGTTAATTGAATTTTTTGGTACGACAGAGCCTGTGCTAACGAATCATGCAGTTCTCGAGCAATTACCGCACGCTCTTCCATTAAAGCGATGCGCGCCTGATTTTGCCCCATTTGATTTAAACTTAATGACGCTGAAAACAAATCAGTCAACGCAGTCATTAAGCGTTCTTGCCACTCTTGCATCTGCACCCCCGCCGGCACCTCAACTCGTAAATCACCTAATTCATCGCGATCGTTACGAATCGAAAAACTGACCACCTGTGCGCCCTCTGCAATCATTCCGCTATTGATAAATACGGGGCATTGTGCGCAGTTGGGCAATTGGCAATAGGCTGGTGCCTGGCGATTTTGTGAGCTAAACGCACTATGTGCTTCGCGCTTCGGGTTATCTACAGAAGAGGTTAAGCACAAAGAAACCGGTCCCAGCCCTAAGGTGTGTTCAATAGGACTTAATAAATCAGCTAAATCCGGTAACGGATCGCTGCTGGTTTTATACAAACTGCGCGCACTATTAAACAACAGCGCTAAGGTGCGATTGCTGCGCTGCAGCTCAGCGGTTTTCTCATCCACTTTATTTTCAAGATTTTCGTATAAATCTGATAACTCAGCGCTCATTTGGTTAATCGTTTCCGCTAACACACCCAACTCATTACGTGCAGGGATCTTAGCGCGCCCTTGGAAGGAACCACCACCGATGCTCTTAGCCAACTCAACCAAGTCTTGCAACGGCATTAATAGCCCATTATTTACGCCTAAAATAGCAATAAAGCCAACCAACACAGTGACAAATAGCGTGCTGATCTGCAAACCGCGGATAAAAGATAACTTGCGTTCTGATTCGCTTTGCAGTTCACCGACAAAGCCATCCAGCAGCTTAACAAAGATGGGCACCTCTAAACGGTAAGCTCGCTTTTGTGGTGGTGTTTGCTGCAATAAGGGCAACATGAGCTGACGCCATTGATACTCAACCGAAGCATATTTTTCAGGGAGACGGTGTCTTGTGTTTTTATCAACCGCCGTTAGCAATGCGGGGTTGCTTAAGGTGCCTTCAAATTCAGCAATGTAGGCAGGTAAATCCTCAATTGCCGCTTCACTGGTTAACAGCGCCAAGCGGTAGGCCTGCATGCGCAAACTACCGGCCTTATTCAAAGCCTCAGCATCACCACGGATCGAGTCAGATAGGTGCATACCGCCCAGCATACTGACCAGCATCACCGCAATAATTAAAGCAAACGCCAAGAGAATACGTACCGCTAATGATTGCATTAAGCGTACACGAGGAAACTCAGTCATCAGTATTGCTCACCCTATGGATTCGCCGAAAAGGCATTGTCTATGCGCATTATTCAACAGCATCGGGCTTCAGACTACCCTTATACCTCTTTATATCCAAGTGCTGTTTTCTTCTAAAAGAATAAATAAAAAATACAGTAACTCATTGATATACAAGACCTTATACAGTTTTAAAGCATTATCTATAAATAGGTACATGTTTTTTCAAACATATTCGTGCAGACCCAACATTGACACACATCAATTGAGCTTTCTGTTCGCCCTAATAGAGTGAGTAACACGTGCTAAACCACCCTTTGGCAATATGTATGTTTCGGAGAGTTCATCGCATGAGTAACAATATTGAGAAATGGGATGTTGAAGACCCCGTGTTTTGGGAGTCCACTGGTAAAAAAATAGCCAACCGTAACCTCTGGCTGTCGATTCCGAATCTACTGCTGGGATTTGCCATCTGGCTGATGTGGGGAATCATTACCGTACAGATGCTCAACCTAGGCTTCCCTTTTACGCCTGTTGAGCTGTTTACCTTAACCGCAATTTCAGGTTTGGCCGGTGCCACCTTTCGTATTCCTGCCTCCTTTATGATCCGCATTGCCGGTGGACGTAACACTATTGTGCTCAACACCATTTTGCTGCTCATCCCTGCTTTCGGTACAGGTATGGCGCTGCAAGACACCAACACTCCGCTTTGGGTCTTCCAGTTACTGGCGCTCTTATCAGGCATTGGTGGTGGTAAGTTTGCTTGTTCTATGAGCAACATCAGTGGATTCTTCCCCAAAAGCCAACAAGGTTTGGCCCTCGGCCTCAACGCTGGTCTGGGTAACTTTGGTGTAACCACCATGCAGATCGTGATTCCTTTAGTGATGACCATGGGCATCTTTGGTGCAATTGGTGGTGGCTCTATGGAATTGATGAAAGACAGCGGCACCTTAATTGGTCGAATCCCTGCAGGCTCCGACACTTGGATTCAAAACGCTGGCTGGATCTGGCTGGTATTTTTAATTCCGTTGATTGCAGTGAGCTGGTTTGGCATGAATAACTTACTGCCAATCACGCCAAATCCGGGTTCACCTTTAAGTGCTTTCAGTAAGATTCTCGGTTTATACGGCATCAGTTTTGTCACTTCAGTCGTCGGTTTATACCTCTATCTACCAGCGCCGATTGGCTTAGGTGTGCTGAATATGTGGATCGCCATGCCACTGATTATGATCAGCACTCTGGGTTTGTTACGCATGGTGCCGGGCAGTATCAAACCAAACATTAAGCGCCAGTTTGAAATATTTAAAGATAAACACACTTGGTCAATGAGCATTCTTTACATTCTGACCTTTGGTTCGTTTATCGGTTTCTCCATGGCCCTGCCACTGTCGATTACCGTGATTTTTGGCTACATGAATGAAGTGGCGGCGGATGGCAGCATCACTCGCATCGCCAACCCCAATGCACCAAGCGCCCTAACCTACGCCTGGATCGGGCCTTTTATCGGTGCATTGACCCGTCCAATTGGTGGCTGGATCTCTGACAAAGTGGGTGGTTCTTTAGTCACACAAATCATCACCCTAATCATGGTCATTGCTTCTGTGGCTCTAGGTTACACCCTGCAACTGGCTTACAGCTCAAGCCATCCGGAAACCTTGTTCTTTGCTTTTATTAGCTTGTTCTTAATCCTCTTTGCTGCATCAGGCATCGGTAACGGTTCAACCTTCCGCAGTATTGGTGTGATTTATAACCGCGAACAGGCCGGCCCAGTTCTAGGTTGGACGTCAGCAATTGCCGCTTACGGTTCATTTGTTGCTCCAGTGGTGATTGGTGAACAAATCAAAGCGGGCACGCCAGAAGTGGCTATGTATGGCTTTGCCGTGTTCTACGCGCTGTGCTTGATATTGAACTGGTGGTTCTATTTGCGCAAAAACGCTTACGTGAAAAACCCATAAATAAGCAGCGTTATTTACTTAAACATCGGAGTTTCTTATGCACATCATGGTTGCTTACGACAATTCAACAAATGCTAAACATGCTTTAGAAAAAACTTTGAAGATGTTCGCTGCACTCAAACCAAACATCACCTTAATCAGTGTGGTGGAAGATGTGCTGGGCTCCAGCGGCGTCAATGAAGACAGCTATCTTGAGTACAAACATGACTTTTCAGAGGCCGTACGCGAAACCGCACAAACCTTGAATGAGTTAGGGATCAACACCGAAGTCATGATTGCTGTCGGTGACCCACGCAAAATGATTTTACAGGCAGTAAAGAGCAAAACGCCTGATTTATTAGTGATCGCTCGCCACAGTGAAAAAGTTGACAGCAACATCATTGGCAAAACCTTAGATGCTTGGGTCGAAGAATTTAATTTTATGACCTTTGGCAGCGTCAGTTCTTTTCTCACTCGACGCGCACCCTGCCCGGTGCTCATCCAGTCATGTCAATAAACACCTTATGGATGACGGAGCGTTTGCATGAAAGTATCTGATCTATTCCGCTACAAGAAGCCCGAAATTAAAGCGCTCCATTTAACTTGGATCGCTTTCTATATCTGCTTCTTTGTTTGGTTCAATATGGCACCTTTGGCCACCAGCATGCTGAAAAGCGTGGGCTGGCTAACCAGTGATGACTTGCGTCTGTTTGCTATTGCCAACGTAGCCTTAACGATTCCTGCACGTATCTTGGTCGGTATGGCCTTAGACAAGTGGGGCCCACGCCGCGTGTTCTCAGTGTTGATGGTGACTATGGCGATTCCGGCAATCGCCTTCGCCTTTGGTGAAACCCGTACGCAACTGTTGGTGTCGCGCTTGGTACTCAGCTCCATTGGTGCCAGCTTTGTGGTGGGTATTCACATGACAGCCATGTGGTTTAGACCACGTGACATCGGTTTTGCTGAAGGCTTTTATGCAGGTTGGGGTAACTTCGGTTCTGCAGCTGCAGCGATGACTCTGCCAATGATCGCTCTGAATATATTCGGCGGTGACGATGGCTGGCGCTACGCGATTGCGAGCACGGCAATCATCATGGCACTTTACGGTGTGTTTTATTGGTTTGCGATCACCGACGGCCCTGCCGGCACTGTGCATCACAAACCGCGTAAAGTCAGCGCTTTGGAAGTTAGTACTTGGGCCGACATGATCAAACTGATCCTCTGGACCATTCCAATGGTGGGTGTTTTATCACTCCTGGTCTGGCGTGTTGAAAACATGGGCTATATCGATGCGCAAGTGGCATGGATCTGTCACGGAGTGATTGCTCTGATTGTGATGTATCAAATCATTCAGATTTTCAAGGTCAACCTACCTATTTTACGCAAAGGCGTTCCTGACGATGATAAATATGACTTCAATTCGGTCGCCGCACTGAATACCACCTACTTTGCCAACTTTGGTGCGGAGTTGGCTGTGGTCTCAATGTTACCCATGTTCTTTGAAATGACCTGGGGATTAACAGCCACTGCTGCTGGAATGATCGCCGCCTCGTTTGCTTTTGTGAACTTGGTCGCACGTCCGATTGGTGGACTGGTCTCTGACCGCTTTGGTAACCGCCGCTTTGTGATGCTGGCTTACATGATTGGTATCACCATTGGCTTTGCCTTAATGGGCTTAATGAACAGTGCCTTACCGCTCTATATCGCCGTTGCCATTACCATTCTGTCCTCAGTATTTGTGCAAGGTGCAGAAGGCGCAACCTTCGGCATTCTGCCATCAATCAAACGCCGCCTGACCGGACAAATTTCCGGTATGGCCGGTGCTTACGGCAACGTCGGTGCAGTGTGCTACCTAACGCTGTACACCTTTGTTACCCCTTCACAGTTCTTTTTCATTATCGCTGCAGGTGCTCTAGTGAGTTTTATTGCCTGCTTCTTCTGGCTTAAAGAGCCTGAAGGTGCTTTTGCCGAAGAATACATTGTTTCATCAGTGGACCTTGAGCTCGCAGCTGACCAACAGGCTGGTAAATGATGATGAGCTTAAATAACCGACACATGCGTGCATGCAACTGCCAAGCGTCAGCGCCCAGCAGCTTTACAAGAGGAAATAAACTATGAGTCGCATTTTAGACCAACTGCATTTTTTTAAAAGAAAACAAGGTGAATTTGCTGATGGCCATGGCGAAACCCGTAAAGAATCCCGTGACTGGGAAGACGGTTATCGCGCCCGCTGGCAGTATGACAAGATCGTGCGCTCCACCCATGGTGTGAACTGTACGGGTTCGTGCTCGTGGAAGATCTATGTCAAAAATGGACTCATTACCTGGGAAACCCAGCAAACGGACTACCCGCGTACCCGCCCTGACCTGCCCAACCACGAGCCGCGTGGTTGCCCACGTGGTGCCAGTTACAGCTGGTATATCTACAGTGCCAACCGGGTTAAGTACCCGAAAGTTCGTAAAGCCTTACTGAAGCTGTGGCGCGAAGCGCGTCAGTCCTTTGAGCCTGTTGACGCGTGGGAAAGCATTGTTGAAAACCCTTACAAAACGGAGTCGTACAAAAGCAAGCGTGGTCTAGGTGGCTTTATTCGTTCGAGCTGGGATGAAGTCAATGAAATCATTGCTGCGGCCAACGTCTACACCACTAAGACCTACGGCCCAGACCGTGTTGTCGGTTTCTCACCGATTCCTGCGATGTCAATGGTCAGCTATGCTGCGGGCTCGCGCTACCTGTCCTTAATGGGCGGCGTGTGCTTGAGCTTCTATGACTGGTACTGTGACTTACCACCGGCCTCGCCGATGGTCTGGGGGGAGCAAACCGACGTTCCAGAGTCAGCCGACTGGTACAACTCCAACTACATCATTGCTTGGGGCTCTAACGTGCCACAAACACGCACCCCAGATGCGCACTTCTTTACTGAAGTACGTTACAAGGGTGCCAAAACTGTTTCAGTGACCCCTGACTACTCTGAAGTAGCCAAGCTCACTGACTTATGGTTAAACCCTAAGCAAGGTACCGATGCGGCCTTGGCACAAGCATTCTGTCATGTCATTTTTAAAGAGTTCCACTTGGAGAAACCAAGTGCCTACTTTACCGATTACGTACGTCGCTACTCCGACTTCCCAATGCTGGTGATGCTCGAAGAGTATGAAGACGGCTTTAAGCCCACGCGCTTCTTGCGCGCGGCTGACCTGAACGGCAACCTAGGTCAAGAAAACAACCCTGAATGGAAAACCATTGCACTTGATAGCCTGTCTAAAGAACTGGTTTCACCGCTGGGCTCGATCGGTTACCGCTGGAATGAAAAAGGCAAATGGAACATTGAAGCCCGTGAAGGCACCGATGGTAAAGACGTTGAGTTGCAGTTATCTTTGATTGATGAAGGTAACCCTGTCGAAGTCGCCTTCCCCTACTTTGGCGGTGACTTACACGATCATTTCCAACACGTTGAAGGCGAAGGTGTACAGTTTCGTCGCGTACCAAGCCGCGAACTGACCTTAGCTGACGGTAGTACAGCACGGGTTGCCACGGTATTTGATATCAGCGCTGCAGGTTTAGCCATTGATCGCGGCTTGGGTGGCGAAAACGTCGCCAGCAGCTATGACCAAGCGGATATTCCAGGCACACCGGCTTGGCAAGAAGCCATTACTGGTGTCAGTCGTGAGAAAGTCATTCAAGTAGCGCGTGAGTTTGCTGATAACGCTGACAAAACCAAAGGTAAATCGATGATCATCGTCGGTGCGGCGATGAACCACTGGTACCACATGGATATGAATTACCGCGGTCTGATCAATATGCTGATCATGTGCGGCTGTATCGGTAAAAGTGGTGGCGGTTGGGCGCACTATGTCGGTCAAGAAAAACTGCGTCCACAAACAGGTTGGTTACCTCTGGCCTTTGGTTTGGACTGGAGTCGTCCGCCGCGTCATATGAACGGCACCAGCTTCTTCTACAACCACAGCTCTCAGTGGCGTCATGAAAAAATGGACATGCACGAGATTCTCTCGCCTATGGCCGATAAATCTCAGTTCCCTAAACATGCACTCGATTACAACATTCAAGCGGAACGTGGCGGTTGGTTACCGAGTGCTCCACAACTCAACCGCAACCCATTAGAAATCTGCCGCCAAGCTAAAGCGGCTGACATGACACCTGAAGACTATGTGGTTAAATCTTTGGAAGACGGCTCTTTACGCTTTGCCTGTGAGCAACCCGATAACCCAGATAACTTCCCACGTAACATGTTTATCTGGCGTTCTAACCTACTGGGTTCCTCCGGTAAAGGTCATGAGTACATGCTCAAGTACCTGCTCGGCACGCCAAAACACGGTGTAATGAACGAGGACGCTGGCGCTGCGGGTTACAAGCCAACTGAGGTTGAGTGGGCTAAAGAAGCAGCAATTGGCAAGATTGACCTTGTCACGACCTTAGACTTCCGCATGTCATCCACTTGCGTGTATTCAGATATCGTTTTACCGACCGCAACCTGGTACGAAAAAGATGATATGAACACCTCTGATATGCACCCATTCATTCACCCTCTATCGGCAGCAATTGATCCGGCGTGGGAATCCAGAACTGACTGGGATATTTTCAAAGGCGTAGCGAAGAAATTCTCTGAGCTAACGGAAGGCCATTTGGGTGTTGAGCACGATATCGTCACCATCCCCACCCAGCACGACAGCCCTGGCGAGTTAGCACAGCCTTACGGCGGCACCGACTGGAAATCGTCTGGCGAGCCATTAGTGCCGGGTAAGAACGCACCTAACCTAGTCGTAGTTGAGCGTGATTTCCCGAACACCTACAAAATGTTTACCTCTTTAGGTCCATTACTCAACACCAAGGGTAACGGTGGTAAAGGTATCAGCTGGAATACTGATGATGAAGTGTCCTTCTTAGGCCAACTGAATCACACGGTACTGGATGAGGGTGTGAGCAAAGGACGCCCACAAATTGACTCAGCGATTGATGCTTGTGAAGTGGTGCTATCACTGGCCCCTGAAACCAATGGCCACGTCGCCGTCAAAGCTTGGGCAGCCTTGTCTGAGTTTACCGGTCGTGATCACTCACACTTAGCTGTGGGTAAAGAACACGAATCGATTCGCTTTAAAGACATTCAAGCACAGCCACGCAAAATCATCTCCAGCCCAACCTGGTCAGGTCTCGAAGATGAGCATGTCAGCTATAACGCGTGCTACACCAACGTGCATGAGTTTATCCCGTGGCGCACCATTACTGGCCGTCAGCAGTTCTATCAGGATCACCCATGGATGCAGGCGTTTGGTGAGCAGTTGATGAGCTACCGTCCGCCGATTAACACGCGCACCATTGATCAGGTTAAAGACAAACACAGTAACGGTAATACCGAAATTGTCTTGAACTGGATTACACCGCACCAGAAATGGGGTATTCACAGTACTTATACTGACAACCTGTTAATGCTGACCTTAAGTCGCGGTGGCCCAATTATTTGGCTGTCAGAAATTGATGCACGCAAAGCCGGCATTGAAGATAACGATTGGGTGGAATGCTTTAACGCTAACGGTGCCCTCACCGCGCGTGCAGTGGTCAGTCAGCGCGTTAAAGAAGGCATGGTGATGATGTACCACGCCCAAGAACGTATCGTTAACGTCCCCGGCTCTGAAACCACGAAAACCCGCGGCGGTCACCACAACTCGGTCACCCGCGTGGTGTTAAAACCAACCCATATGATTGGTTCTTACGCGCAACAGTCTTACGGATTCAACTACTACGGTACCGTAGGTTGTAACCGTGATGAGTTTGTTGTCGTACGTAAAATGAGCAAAGTCGATTGGCTAGATGGCTCAGATACCGATGATCTTCCACAGCCATTACCACAAGGTCTTTAAGGAGAACGCCATGAAGATTCGCTCACAAGTTGCCATGGTGCTGAACCTCGATAAGTGCATCGGATGCCACACCTGTTCAGTCACCTGTAAAAACGTTTGGACCAGTCGCGAAGGTATGGAATACGCCTGGTTCAATAACGTCGAAACCAAACCCGGTATTGGTTACCCCAAAGAATGGGAAAACCAAAACAAATGGAAAGGTGGCTGGGTACGTAACAGCGACGGTTCCATTCGTCCAAGAATCGGTGGTAAATTCCGCGTCTTAGCGAATATTTTCGCGAACCCTGACTTGCCAGAAATTGATGATTACTACGAGCCCTTTGATTTCGACTATCAACACCTGCACACCGCGCCAGAAGTAGCGCACCAGCCAGTGGCACGTCCACGCTCGCTGATCAGCGGCAAGCGCATGGAGAAAATCGAATGGGGTCCAAACTGGGAAGAAATTCTCGGTACGGAATTCGCTAAACGCCGCAAAGATAAAAACTTTGACAGTATCCAAGCGGATATTTACGGCGAATACGAAAACACCTTTATGATGTACTTGCCACGTTTGTGTGAGCACTGCCTTAACCCAACCTGTGCAGCTGCATGCCCAAGTGGTGCGATCTATAAGCGTGAAGAAGATGGAATTGTCTTGATTGACCAAGACAAATGCCGCGGCTGGCGCATGTGCATCAGTGGCTGCCCATACAAGAAGATCTACTACAACTGGAAAAGTGGTAAGTCGGAAAAATGTATCTTCTGCTACCCGCGGATTGAAGCAGGCATGCCAACGGTGTGTTCTGAAACCTGTGTGGGACGTATTCGTTACCTTGGCGTTCTCTTGTATGACGCAGACCGTATTCATGAAGTGGCCAGCACACCCAATGAGCACGACCTGTATCCAAAGCAACTAGAAATGTTCTTGGACCCTAACGACCCTAAAGTGATCGCTCAGGCGCGCAAAGATGGCGTCCCGGATTCAGTGATTACTGCTGCGCAAAAATCACCTGTGTATAAACTGGCAGTGGATTGGAAACTGGCATTGCCACTGCACCCGGAATACCGCACCTTGCCGATGGTTTGGTACGTGCCACCCTTGTCACCGATTCAAAATGCCGCTGAAAGTGGAAAAATCAGCATGAATGGCGTACTACCTGATGTTGACAGCTTGCGTATTCCTTTACGCTACTTGGCTAACTTGCTCACCGCCGGTGATGAAAAACCGGTCAAGCTTGCACTCAAACGCTTGCTAGCAATGCGTGTTTACAAACGTGCAGAGCATGTCGATGGCGTAGAAGACTTAACCGCACTTGAAGAGGTGGGTTTAAGCAAAGCGCAAGCCGATGAAATGTACCGTTACTTAGCCATTGCTAACTACGAAGACCGCTTCGTAATTCCAACTGCGCACCGCGAAGAAGCCATGAGTGATGCCTTTGCTGAGCGTAATGGTTGCGGCTTTAGCTTCGGTAATGGTTGTGGTGGCGGTGAAGAAGACAGTGCCAATATGTTTGGTGGCAAGAAACACACCAAGCGTGAAGTGATGAAAACCGTACAAGTGTGGGAGGATTAAGCATGAAAATCTTAAAGGTCATCTCATTGCTGATCGATTACCCAACACAGGTTGTATTTGATGCACGTGACGAGTTGACTGCAGCGATTGCAGCCACTCGTGTCATCAGTCCTGAACAGCGTAACGCTGTTCAGGCACTACTAGATGAATTGACTGGGCAAGATTTGCTCGACGCTCAAGAAGCGTACGTCAACTTGTTTAACCGTGGCCGTCACTTATCCTTGTTGTTGTTTGAACATGTTCACGGCGAATCAAGAGACCGTGGTCAAGCCATGGTCGACTTGATGGCACAGTATGAAAATGACGGTTTTAATATCGGCGTTAAAGAACTGCCAGACTATATTCCGTTGTATTTGGAATACCTGTCGTACTGTGATGAGCCGACTGCTCGCGCGGGCTTAGCGGATGTTGAGCACCTGCTGGCCGTTTTGGCGGCGCGCTTAGAAGAACAACCAAGCGCCTATGCCGCATGCTTCCAAGCACTCTTACAAATCGCTGGCTTTGAACCTGAAGTAGCAATTGAACAAGTGCGTGATCAGGTCAGTCAAGAAGTCTATGACGACAGCCTCGAAGCGCTGGATGCTCTCTGGGAGGAGGAAGCCGTAACCTTTATGGACGGCAGTCAAGCAGCCAGTTGTGGTGTCAGCAATGGCAGTACTGCTCAGCATAAACCTCGTGAAGAATCGGCTGTTCCGCTGCATTGGGTCGACTTCGCCCATGACGCTACCGCTGCTAAATAAGTGTAGGAGAACATTATGTCTAATTTTAACCTTTTAATGTTTGGCGTGTACCCGTATGTAGCACTAGCGATCTGCTTGATTGGTAGTTGGGCACGCTTCGATTTATCGCAATACACCTGGCGTGCAGGTTCCAGCCAAATGCTCGACAATAAAGACATGCGCTTAGCCAGCAACTTGTTTCACGTGGGGATTATCTTTGTCCTTGCCGGTCACTTTGTTGGTTTGTTAACACCGCATGCGGTTTACAGCCACTTGATCAGTACTGAAAACAAGCAGTTACTGGCGATGGTGTCCGGTGGTTTCTTCGGTATCCTTTGCTTGATTGGCTTAGTTATGTTGATTAACCGCCGTTTAAACAACCCGCGCATTCGTGCCAGCTCCAACACATCAGACATTATGATTTTGTTTGTCCTGTTGGCGCAGTTGATACTTGGCTTGCTGACCATTTTCGCCTCAACACAACACATGGATGGTTCGGTGATGGTCATGTTAGGTGAGTGGGCGCAAAGCATCGTAACCTTACAACCTATGCAAGCTGCTGCTGCGATAGCGCCAGTTGGCACGATCTACAAACTGCACGTATTCCTTGGCGTCACTTTGTTTGTGCTATTTCCGTTTACCCGTTTAGTGCACATTATTAGTGCACCGATCTGGTACCTTGGCCGTCGCTACCAAATTGTTCGTCAAAAAAGTTAAGGAGTGTTGTTATGACTCATGCATCTACATCCTTGTTTACGGATGCTGCTCACGCAGCACCCGTAACACCCACAGACGCCACATCGCCTTTATTGATTGCCACCAGCAATCAAGACCTACCAATTGTGCGCGTCAATGGCATCGAAATCAGCAGCACGGCAATTGCACAAGAAATGCAATATCACCCTGCTGATTCGCAGCGTGAAGTGGTGTTTCTAGCCGCTCAAGCCTTGGTTTTACAGGAGTTGTTAAAGCAGCGCGCGGCTGAAATCAATCTTGACGTCACAGTCAAAGACGCTGAAACCTTAGAAGAGGCAACCACGCGTTGCTTGCTCGATGCAGAGATCAGCACACCGGAGATTGGTGATACTGAACTGCAAACTTTCTACTCGCACAATCCGCGTAGCTTCACCACACCACCCTTGGTGTCAGCCAAACATATTTTAATTGCCGCCGATCCTGAAGATGATCTAGAGCGCAGCACACAACGTGAAGTGGCTTTAAATATCATTCAACAGTTGCAAGACGGTGCTGATTTTTCAGCAATGGCTATGACACATTCATCCTGCCCCTCTAAGCAGCAACAAGGCTCACTAGGACAACTGTCCAAAGGGCAAACCGTTCCAGAATTCGAACGTCAGCTACTGCGTTTACCCTTGGGTTTAGCAGAACAACCAATCGAGTCACGCTACGGCTATCATATCGTTGTTGTTGAACAGCGCGTTGAAGGCGAGCTGGTGCCTTTCCATATGGTCAAGGAACGTATTGCTGCGCAACTGAGCCAGCGTGTTTGGCAAAAAAGCGTCACTCACTACCTGCAAATGTTAGTTGGAGAGGCTACAATCGAGGGCATTACATTGCAGGGTGCGGCCTCGCCGCTTCTGCAATAACTTAGATTAAGGGGTGATGTCATGTCTTCAGCACTGATTGATGGCTTTGGCCGAAAAATAGATTACGTGCGCTTATCGGTGACTGATCGCTGTGATTTTCGTTGTATCTATTGTATGGCTGAAGACATGACGTTTCTACCGCGTCAACGTATTTTGACCCTTGAAGAAATTGCACGCTGCGCTGAACTATTTGTCGCCAATGGCGTGCGTAAAATTCGCCTGACCGGCGGCGAGCCCCTAACTCGTAAAGGCATCGTTGGTCTATGTGAGAAAATCAGCACCATTCCAGGTTTGGATGAGTTGGTAATGACCACCAATGGTTCACAGTTGAGGAAATACGCACAATCCCTTGCCGGTGCTGGGGTGAAGCGCCTTAACATCAGCCTCGACTCGTTATGCCCAGATAAATTTAAGGCTATGACACGCATTGGTGATTTGCATCAGGTGCTTGACGGGATTCAAGCAGCACGCGAAGCGGGTTTTAAGAACTTAAAAATCAACAGCGTGGTCATTCAAGGCCACAATGATGATGAGATTCTAGCGTTAACTGAGTACGCTATCGAAAACCAACTGGATATCACTTTTATTGAAGAGATGCCACTGGGCCATGTCGGTCGCGCACGGGAGCTGTTTAGCAGTGACCAAGTTCGCGATAGCATCGCTGAACGTTATGCACTGCTTGACAGCAACGACAGTAGCGGCGGTCCGGCGCGTTATATGCATTTAAAAGATTACAAAAACACACGCATTGGCTTTATCTCACCGCACACCCATAATTTTTGCAGTACTTGCAACCGAGTGCGCCTCACTGTCGAAGGTAAACTGCTTTTATGCCTTGGCAACGAGCACTCCTTGGATTTGTTAGCACTATTACGTCGCTACCCATTAAGCAATGAGCCAGTGCTGGCCCGTATTCATAAAGCATTAAACAACAAACCTGAGAAACATCATTTCAGCAGTGACGGTGATGTGCAAATTGTGCGTTTTATGAACGCCAGCGGTGGTTAATCTATTGTTTTACAGCATTCATAGACTCTAGAGAGCACATATGACTATTTCAAATTTTGATGACCTGTTACAGGCTGCAAATTCACAAGCAGAGCCGCAATTACTTCTCTTTGTTTTTACCAAGGCAGAGTTGCCGGAAGACGCTACCGAGGTAGAAAAAAAAGAACTTTGAACAAGGTATCGGCGGCACCTTAACACCGGTTGTCTGTGTCGATAAAAGCCCTGAAGATCTCAGTAGTTTTACTGCTCTGCTGGAAGAATCAAAGAAAACTGGACAGGATTGGGATGTGGTATTTGCTAGCAGTATGTCAGGTCACGGCGGCATCGCGCCTAACTCTGATCAAGCTGAGCAGCCCTTACAAATGATGGTGCAAGCCATTCAAGCCGGTGGCATAGGTAGCTTTTTGGCCTTTAGCAACACTGGCGAAATTCTAGATATCAACTGACTCTACTGTTCCCAACAGCAGGTCCACTGCTCCTTTGCAGTGGACTATGCGCTTACAACAGAACAGCGAATTGATACGTCACAGCACTTCCAACTTTCCCGTCTTTTATACAAAACACCCCATTCGCAACACGTACCGAACAAACCGCGAACCTTATCTGCATGCCTTAACATAAATCCCCTGCGCGTTTGCAAGTGCTTGAATATTAAGTCTTTAACAACATCCACCAGCAACTGGACGAGCACACTATCATTGCGTGAAGAGAACCTAAGCAAACACGTAATGTATTGAAAACACACAAGAAGGATAAGGGATTAAACGTTGAGATGACGTACTGCTGATTTATACATTAAGCCGGCATTTGAGTGCCGGCTTAATGTGTCGCTTAGGCAGCTTGACGCAGACGCTCAGGCTTAATTAAGAAACGAGCCAATGCTGGCAGCAGCCAGATCGCACCAAACATATTCCACAGGAACATAAAGGTTAGCATCAAGCCCATATCGGCTTGGAACTTAATTGCTGAGAACATCCATGTCGCTACACCAATGGCCAAACACACACCAGTAAACAGAACCGCTTTACCGGTGGATTTCAGCGTTTGGTAATAGGCTTCTTGCAGCGGCATCCCCATGCGCAAAAACGACTCTAAACGACTGTAAATATAGATTCCGTAGTCAACCCCGATTCCCACACCTAAAGCAATCACAGGCAGAGTCGCAACCTTCACACCTATGCCCATCCACGCCATTAACGCATTACCCAAGACTGAAGTCAGCACTAAAGGAATAATGATACACGCAGTGGCGGTAATGGAGCGGAAAGTGATTAAGCACATCATAATCACCGCACTGTAGACCGCAATCAACATCATTATTTCTGATGCAGCGATGACATCATTGGTGGCTGCCTCAATGCCCGCATTACCTGCAGCTAATAAGAATTGATACTCATCGGTATTGTTCTTAGTAGCAAATTCCTCTATCGCCGCCACAGCAGTGGTCAGTGTTTCAGCCTTGTGATCTTCGAGGAACACCAATAACGGTGCTAACGAGCAGTCAGAGTTGTACAAGGCATCTGCACGCGCAATCGAGTTGTTTAACACATGCTGGTTACGCGACAAGGTTTCCCATTTCAAGTTGCCCTCGTTCATGCCCTTAATCACTTGTTTAGACACTGTGACCATCGACACCACCGACTGCACACCTGGAGTGTTTTCCATACGCCAACTTAAATCATCCATGGCTTTTAGCGCACCGTAGCTTGAGCACCCTTCAGTTGGTGTTTTGACCATGACCACCAATACATCGGAGCTGGTCGAGTAGTTATGAATAACAAAGTCATTATCAAGATTATAACGCGAGTCAGCATGCAGCTCCGGCGCGCCTTGATCAAGGTCTCCAATTTTCAGGTTCTGACCATACCAAAGGCCAAATATCAGTGCACAAATCGCAATGATGACTGAAAATGGTGCAACTTTTGGACTGGCAAAGTTAGAAATAAAACGCCACAAAGGATTGTCACGCGCTGCATTATCACGACTGATCTGTACGGCTTTCTTACTGATGCCAATATAAGAAATCAGTACGGGCAAAAAGATCAGATTGGTGAGAATAATCACCGCCACACCCACAGAGGCACCAATCGCTAACTCGCGAATCACACCAATATCAATCAACAGCAAAGTAATAAAACCTACCGCATCTGACGACAGCGCAACCAATCCTGGAACAAATAATTGACGAAACGCCATGCGTGCTGCGGTGAGCGAATCCAGTGCTGTATTTGAGGCCATGGCGATGCCGTTAATTTTTTGCACACCATGCGATATGCCAATAGCAAAGACTAAAAACGGCACCAGCATGGAATAGGGATCAAGCCCGAAGCCCATCAGGTGCAACAAGCCCAACTGCCAACCTACTGCAATTAAGGTGGCAAACAATACGGCGACAGTGCTCTTTATGCACTTTGTGAACCAAAACAACAAAATAAAGGTGATGCCGATCGCCACCGCAAAAAACAGTGCAACGTTAACCAGCCCATCTATTAAATCACCAACTTTTTTTGCAAAGCCAACGATATGTATTTTTACATTTGGGTTTTGCAGCTGGTATTTGTCGCGGATTTTCTCTTCCAATCGGTGCGAAAAGTCTTGATAGTCCAGCTTAAGCATCTTGCTTTGATCATTCGGATCAGGAAAAGCCTCTAGCAGCGGGATTTCAACAATACTGGATTTAAAGTTATTCCCCACTAAGCGGCCGACCTGCCCCGACTTAAGGATGTTGTTGCGCAAATCTTCGAGGCTTGCGTCAGAACCATCGTAGGTTTGTGGAATCACTTCGCCACCAGCAAAACCCTGCTCGGTGACCTCAGTCCAACGGACGTTAGGGCTCCACAAGGAGCGCAAACCGGAGCGATCAACGCCAGGAATGTAAAACGCTTCATCACTGATTTGGCGCAGGGTTTCCATATAGTCTTTGTCAAAAATATCGCCATTGACGTTCTCCACAGAAATTCGCACGCTATTGCCTAGGTTGGCCAGATCGTTGCGATGCTCAAGCATCTTTTCAATATAAGGGTGCTTCAGCGGGATCATTTTTTCAAAGCTGGTTTCAGGACGTACTTGCGCTGCATTCCAAAATAAGAACGCACTGATTAATATACATATCGCAATAACCGCTGGGCGATTATTAAAAATTAAACGCTCGAGCACTGCGGCTGGATTATTTCTTGCTTTGGATGTCATTCTGACGGTCTCCAGTCTTATTATTTATCGTGCAAATCGTTGCCGTTTGCATCGGTTTGATGAATGCCGTTTTGACCCACTAGAATCAATCCACCCTGAGTATCTGCTACCACACCTGTGATCGAGGCACGATCAGCACGATTGGATACGCTAAAGCTCACTCCCCCATCGGTACTGCGCAATACAGTGCCGCTATGGCCAACAATCAGCACATCACCGTTGTCCAACAAACTGCCATTGGCCAAACCATACTCCAGTTCGCCACTGTCGGTCTGCACCGTTATTCTCACCCAGCTTTCAGCGAAATCAGTGGATCGGAAGATATGCCCACGTAAGCCAAAGACCAGTAAGTGATCTACTTGTTGTCCCGTAACAATACCGAACAGTGAGCCTTGGTAGGGTCCTTCAAGCGTTTCCCATGACTGCCCCCAATCCGCCGAGCGAAACATCAAGCCCATCTCACCGACAATAAAAATACCCGCATCACCTACTGCGCTGATAGCATTTAAGTGAAAACCATCTTCGTTATCAATGCGCTCATCAATACGTTGCCAGTCGCTACCGCCATCAAACGTTTCTAACAGCATGCCATATGCGCCAACTGCATAGCCGTGGTTACGATCTTTAAACCAGATATCAAGTAAAGGTGCTTCTTGCTCAAGGTCATCATATTGACGTGTCCATGTCGCACCACCGTCACGTGTTGCTAAAATTAAAGCATCATGCCCCACAGCCCAACCATAGCGGTCATCAACGAAATACACAGCTGTCAGTAACTGCTGGGTCGGCACACGGGCTTGTAGCCACTGTTGGCCATCATCATCTGAATACAAAATATGACCGCGATCACCTACGGTAATTAAACGTTGCCCTGCGCGCACTACGTCCAGTAACAGTCCTGATCTTGCAGCCGCTGATTCAATAGAATAAGCCGGTGCCGCGACACCTTCTGTTTGCGCTACCACCGGCAACACAAACATGTTTGAGAGCAATAAAACTGCGCACATTGGAAGTACTTTCAACACTCTGGCACAGCTACGTAATGGACTGCATAGGTGTCCATCTGTGTCGGCTGCTTTCGATAAGGATTCACGCATATAAGGTTCCCATTATTTTTATCGTTACATGCAACTACAGGCTATAGTTATACGCCCTAATCCTATGAAATAGGGCCTGCACTCGCAATCATTATTCATTGTTGTTTTGTTAAGTATTGTAAAGCCAGTAACAAATCAAGAAACAGTCGCGCAAGTAACGCGACTATTTATACGCGAGGACCTAGCGAACACCGCGCCTGCGTAGTGCTGCAGGTTTAAAGTAACTGTCATTAGGTACGGCTAAACTGAAATCAACCGTAGCATCTTCTTCATTATCAAGGTTTTGCACATGGTAACGACGTCCTTGTAAGTCATGGAAAACATCCAATGCTGTCCAAGTGGTCGGTACTTCATAATAGCTTTTCAAGTACGCCATCGATACTTTCCACAGCTCACCACGGCTGTCATATTCGTCCGATATAACAATTTGCCAGCTGTCCTCATCAAGATAAAAGCGACGCTTAGAGTAAACATGGCGCGAACCCTCACGCAGCGTGCCTTCGATGATCCACACGCGATGCAGCTCATTGCGTGTGAACTCAGGGTTAACATGCCCTACCTGCAGCAGCTCTTTATAACTCACGCTAGGGTGCGTGATTTTGTAATTATTATAAGGAATATAGATTTCTTTCTTACCGACTACTGTCCAGTTGTAACGATCTGGGCTGCCGTTGTACATATCCGTACTGTCTGCAGTGCGAATCCCTTCAGATGCAGCGATCGGCGCATCATAAGATAAGTTCGGCGCTCGGCGTACCCGGCGCTGCCCCGCGTTATAAGCCCATGCTTGACGCATGCTTTTCGTTTGATCCAGTGTTTCATGCACTAATACTGCGCCACCGGCTAAGCGCGCAGGACTTTTCACGAAAGACAGGTAGTAAAACAGCGCATCATCTGCTTGCGCGATTTTGTCTTGATCCTCGTAAAACTTGAATACAACTTGTTGCTGAGCGGAAACCAATGAGTACGAGCCATTGCGCTGTACAACTGCTTCCGATGCATTACGCACACCGTATACACCTCGGTAGCGGGCAATATGATTCCAGAGCATCTCAATTGCACTATCAGTTACCGGAAAAGGAATACCACCTTTAGCATTGGAGAAGCTATTACCGTTATTCTCCAGCTGTGCATTCAGAGCATTGTATTTGCTATTGTCATAAACCCATTGCGGAGCAGCCGCTGTACGACGGCTTGGATAAACCGGAATATTATAGGTATCTGGGTAGCTATTAAATAAAGCTATCTGACCTGCGGACAAATTATCTTTGTACTGTTCTAGGTTGGCTCTAGTAATGGTAAATAAGCGTGTATCACTGGCAAATGGATCAACATGGTGCTGTCCAGCTTCATAACCAGCTGGCGCAGTGGTTAGACCGCCCTGCCATGCCGGAATAGTACCTGCAGCATTGCCAGCAATCTCACCACCCAAGGGCATCAACCTACGCCCCAATTGTTCGGCTTCAGACTCAGTAACAGCCGCTGCGATATGATTTGCATACAATGTTAAAACCAAGACAACCAGTAAGCTGTGCTTTTTAAGCATTATTATTCTCCGTGATAAGTCTGTGACAGGCTCAAATTAACACCTGTAAGAATGCAAGCAGCATGCTGATATCCATGCAGAGCAAGGCCATTCAATGCCTACTCTCCCCCGCTCACACGTACTTCATAGACAATACACAGCAACCATGATGCCAACACAGCTAAAAAAACAAACAAAAAACTCTTTCTTTGCAATAACCATTTAGTCTTATTTAGACCAGAAGGTCATCGATATATACAGGCTGTTTTCTTACACAAAAAAACCATTTTGAGCAATGCCCTAGACCGCGCATGGAGTAAGGGCACTACCCTGCAAATTATTCAGGCACTTTGAATACGCTTGATAAAGCATAAAATGCAATAGCGCACAGTGTTCTGTAACCAAAAGTAACACTTATTGCTTTAAGTGTTGCGGGTAACACATTCTCTGGCGACTAAAACTGCTCAAACTGTGCTGCAATGCTTAATCCATCGGCACTTTATTGTTAACACACACAGATGAATTTTTTGCCCTACATACCTGCAGTATCTAGCAGTCCTGCGTTCTGTCGCGCCGGCCTTGTCCGCGTCCAGAGCCTTGACCACCGCCACCTTGCGCACAGCGTTGGAACGCTGGTAAATGACGCTCTAGGGAAGCGTCTTGCAAACGACGCAATACACTTACAATCTCTGGGCGCAGCTCTGTCTTAAATAAGCGCTCATAGAGTTCACCATTGGCGACTTCCGCCGCAACACTGGCCTCACATGCCGCCGGCACACTGCTATAACGCTCGACTTTAGCAAGCCAAGGATTCTCTGGCATCGGCACGTTATAACGCAAAAACAGGCGACTTAACGCTTCAATATGGCGCGCTTCGGCATCACGAATATTAATAAAAGGGCGTACTTCGCCAAAATCACGAATCACTTGATCATAAGTAGACCAAGACTGGTACTCGTCATCCAGCGCCTCATGCAAGGCATTGATTTCAACAGCGGTTAAGGTTTCCATGCGCCAAAAATCCTATATATGAAAATATAGTATCAACCCTAGCACTGCCAGCTGACAAGCACAATGAAGTACAAACGCGCGTCTTGCCGATAAAACCTTATTGCTAGCAAGAAGATAAGATCTGCATAATTGTGCGCCTCAATCGCCTACCAATAGTATGCGACTGAGGCACCTCTAACACTTAGTCCGGCAAGCTTTTCTCTAACACTTCAAACAGATCGGCAGATAAATCACCGCTGTGTTTAATACGCTTAAGTTGCGCTTGCATCAGTTCCTGCTGATGCAGGTCGAAACGCTGCCAGCGCGTCAAAGGCGAGAGCATACGCGCAGCTATTTGCGGGTTTAATGCATCCAGCTTAATCACCTTATCTGCTAAAAAAGCATAGCCTGAACCATCTTGTGCATGGAAATTAGGTATATTTTGCGTACTAAAAGCACCAATAACCGCGCGCACTTTATTTGGATTTTTAATACTAAAAGTTGGATGGGTGAGCAAGTGCTGCACACGCTGTAAGCCACCCGGCAAAACGGCTGCCGCTTGCACACTAAACCACTGATCCATAACCAAAGGATCATCTTCAAAGCGCTCAGCAAAGCTTTCTAACGCATGCTCTGCTTCCTCGCTAAAGGGCGAGTTGACCAAGCAGGCTAACGCGGCTAAACGCTCGGTCATATTATCTGCCACGCCAAACTGATCGACGCAGGCATCCAGCACCTCTAGATCGTCAGTACGCATCAAATAAGCGAGCAGCATATTCTGCAAACGCCGACGAGCAAAGTCACTGGCTTGCGCCACGTAAGGGGTATCTAGAGATACTTTGCGTAGAGCCTGATAACGCGCCAGCATGGGCTCTTTTAAAGCATAGGCCAACTGATCGCTGACATACTCACGGGCTTGGTGAATGGCCAACGGATCAGCCTGCTCGTATTGCTCAATAATATAACCTGTACCTGGCAAGGCTAAAAACTCTGCCAGCATGGCGGGGTCTAAATCATCTTGCTCTAGTAATGCAGCGAAGACAGCCACTAGACGGCTATCCATCATCGGCTCATCGGTTTCGTAAATCTGCCCTACCACGTCTTCAATCACTTGCAGTGACAATTGCTGACCTGCTTCCCAACGGTTAAAGCCATCACTGTCATGCTGCAATAAAAACATCAACTCGTCGCGGCTGTAATCATAATCCAACACAACAGGCGCAGAAAACCCGCGCAATAACGATGGCAACGGCTGCTCAGCGACATTGATAAAGGTATAGCTTTGCTGCGCCTCATTGATCGATAACACGCGCTCGTCGGCAGGACTTGCGGCACTTTCGTCCGCAAGCTGCAAAGGCATGGCCTCGCCCTGCTGATTAAGCAGCGCCATGTTCAACGGAATCACAAACGGTAGTTTGTCTGTTTGCCCTGGGGTGTCAGGGCAGCTTTGTTTCACCGTCAACTGATAGGTCTGGGTGGCCGCATCATAGCTATCACTGACCGCTAATTGCGGCGTACCGGATTGACTGTACCAACGTTTAAATTGAGTTAAATCAGCACCGCTCACAGTTTCCATAGCAGCAATAAAATCATCACAGGTGACGGCTTGACCATCATGGCGCTCAAAATACAGGTCCGAACCCTTACGGAACACCTCTTCGCCCAATAAGGTGTGTAGCATCCGTACCACTTCTGCACCCTTTTCATAAATGGTCAGGGTATAGAAGTTAGAAATTTCCATATATTGCTCAGGACGCACGGGGTGCGCCATGGGACCCGCGTCTTCAGCAAACTGGTGGGTGCGCAAGTACGAAACGTCTTCAATGCGCTTGACCACAGCCGAGTTCATATCTGCGGAAAACTGGCTGTCACGAAAGACCGTAAAACCTTCTTTTAGTGACAACTGGAACCAGTCGCGACAGGTGACACGGTTACCTGACCAGTTATGGAAATATTCATGCGCGACAATGCTTTCAATACGCTGGTGCGCGGCATCAGTGGCGGTTTCAGCTTTGGCGAGAACACAACTGGAATTAAAGATATTCAAACCTTTATTTTCCATTGCGCCCATATTGAAATCATTCACCGCCACGACCATGAAAATATCTAAGTCGTATTCACGGCCATACTTTTCTTCATCCCAGCGCATGGATTTTTTCAGACTGTCCATACCGTGCTGGCACTTATCCAAATTCTCTGGTTCAACGTACATGCGCAACGCTACATCACGGCCACTCATGGTAGTAAAGCTGTCTTCAACACACCACAGATCACCCGCCACTATAGCGAATAAATAGGCCGGCTTTTTAAAGGGATCTTCCCAAGTCACCCAATGGCGACCCTCTCCATCGTCACCTTCTGCAACAGGATTACCATTGGATAGCAAGATTGGATAACTGTGTTTTTCCGCATGTATGGTCGTAGTGAAACGGCTCATTACATCCGGGCGGTCAAGGTAGTAGGTGATTTTACGGAAACCTTCGGCTTCACACTGGGTGCAAAACATACCCGAAGATTTATACAGGCCTTCCAGCGCAGTATTATTTTGCGGCTCAATACGCACAGTGGTAGCAAGTTCAAAGTCGTTTTTTTTCGGCTGAATCTGTAAGTGCTTATCTGTCACTGTATATTCAATCGCGGATAAGCGCTCACCATCAAGGGTAATATCAACCAACTCTAATTGCTGACCATCCAAAACCAGTGGTGGCAAACTGGTATCTAATCCTGGATTGCGTTGCATCACTAAACGTGCATGCACCAATGCATAGGTTTCATGCAACTCAAAGGTCAGGTGCGTCTCGTCAATCAAGTAATCAGGCAGACGGTAATCGCTTAACGCGATCATTTTCGGTTGTTCGGTACGCATCATAAAAAACCTCGATTAAAAAAACTCACTGACCTTACAAATAAAACTTAAATGTGCACGTTTTGACTGACACTTACCGATAGTTGATAAGCGGTATACTTTCGAATATTAATCACCCCAGTATCAAACATTAAGTACTGACCTTTAATGCCAATCAGGGTGCCCTCAGCAATGGGGTTTTTATCTAAATTAAAACTGCTAATTTTCTTCGGATAGGCTTCGACTGGATAAGTAATGTCCAACACAGCAACGTCTGTAATGGGCTGAATCGCCTGCAGACCAAAACGCTCCTGCAGTGCATCCAAAGACTCAGCACAGCTTTCCATCAACTGCTCACGGATCTGCAGCAAATCAACCGGTTCGACATCGCCTTTGAGCAAAGCGCGCCAGTTGGTGCGATCACCTACTTGGCTGCGCAATGCATCTTCGACAAAGCCCGATTGCTGGCGAGTTGCCACGCGAAAGATGGGCACCGCTTGAATCGCACCTTGGTCCAACCAGCGTGTTGGCAGCTGGGTACCTCGGGTAATTCCAACCTTAACCCCAGTTGAGTTGGCTAAGTAAACAAAGTGGTCGGTCATACAAAAATCTTGCGCCCACTCAGGTTCACGGCAGGTGCCGGCATCAAAGTGGCATTTTTCTGGACTCATCATACAGCTGTCACAGCGCGCTAGCGTGGTGAAACATGGCCAGCAATAGCCTTGCGAAAAACTTTTTTTAATTGAACGGTCGCAATGGGTGCAGTTAATCGCACCTAAAAACTCCAAACGCAAGGTTTGCCCGATCAGCTGATTAAGCGCGTGCTGCTCATCATCCAAGCGAAAACTGTATTGTGCAGGTGCATCTAAAGCGATCTGCATTTTGCTAACGGCGCCACGACCTAATTCCAACATCAGTGCAGAGTCCCCGCTGCCGGAGTAAATAGAGCTGACTCGGCTTCAGATAACTTTTTATTAGCTTGTTTAGCGCATTCTTGACCACCCATGTAACCCGTGCGCTCTTCTTCTGGAAGGTTATTTTGCTCCCAGACAATCATGGCCTGCATGGTCAGTTCTTTTTGCTCTTGGGTCAGCTTAGTGCCATCGCCCCACTTGCCTATTTCCATGGCCAGTTTCAGGGTTTTATATGTTTCAGGGGTGATCCTTTGAATTAAATCAGCAAAACTTTTCATAACGAATTCCTACACAAAATAAGCAAAAAGGTATTACGCCGCACGCTGACGTGCGACGAGCGCAAAAACTGCACCACTTAAACAACCCAGTAACAATCCACTGACATGCGCAGCATTGGCGATCTGCCCAAAACCTAAGGCGGTAACGACGCCAAACAAGCATAGCAGCAGCCAAATCAGCATCATAGCCACCACGCCACTGGGTAGCGCATAACTGGTTTGCGGGTAAATACGCTGGTAAATCCAACAATGACCAAGCACGGCATAGAGCACCCCAGATAAACCACCGAACAAAGCAGCATCAGAAAACACAAATTGACTGACATTGGAGACTAAAGCTGAGGCTAAGGTCAGCAGCAACAAAAACAGCCAGCCCTGCTGATACTCAATGCGCCGCCCCAGCTCCCAATACCACATCATATTCATCGCCAGATGCAGAAAACCAAAATGCAGCAGCATCGGTGACCATAAACGCCACCACTGCCCTTGCTCAAGCGTCTGCTCTAAGGTGGCAAAATAAATATAATCACCTTGAATGCGAAAATCATTAAAGGTGAACCAGCGTACTGTATCTAAGCTGTCACCCAGCTGGGTGATCGCAGCAACGATTAAACAGGCCAGCAACACCGAAGCGGTGATTGGGCTGTTGCGCAGTTGCTGAATAAAGCCAGGCGTTTGATACGCGCGAGCCGGCGGCGGTGTATGTTGCACAGTCTCAACCGGCCACTGGCCCGCTTGAAACTGCTGATAAAGCACATGCACCTGCTCAACCTGTGTAGCACTGCCCACCCACAGCACTTGCTCACCTTGATCTTCGGTAACGCGGTGGCCAATACCTTGCTGCTTTAGCAGCTGCAGAAATGCTTCGAGGTTAGTGTTCAGTGGTACGCGTAAAGCACTGCTCCACTTCATGATGAATGTCCTTGCTCTTGGGCATCAACCCAAACAAAATTTTGCGGCAGCAAGATCTGCTCTTGCCCTAAACGATAGGCAACCAGTTTGCCGCCATTGACTGCACTGTAATCTAAACAGGCTAAATTGGGACGAATCAGGCTGGGCTGACCTTGGCGCCAATAATGACCAACAAAAAGTAAAGGTTGCTCTGCATCATAGGCATTGATCTGGCGTAAATACTGCGCAGGCAACGGCTTCTGCGCGATATGTTCCGGTAATGCATCCGGCTGAAACACTACATCACCATAGGTCAGTGCTGATGGTTCGTCATGCCAAAATTTGGTGCGAAATGACGAGCGCCGATACCCGTCTTGACCAATGAGTGACATACCATAGGGCAATGGTAAGTTAACCCCACGCAATAAACGATTGAAGGTTTGATCAGCTAAACTACCGCTGACTGCTGACTGGCGGATATATTCTGTATCGATTCGTCCATCGCCAAAGCGGTTGCGCAAGCTATTGATTAAGCGATCATCCCAACAGGCATGTACTGCACGAAAACGACCAGCATCAACAAATAAAGGTAGAGTAAAAAACCATTGATTAAAATCCTTCCAATCGTACGGATGCGCTTCAAACTGTTCTAAGGTTTCACGTTGCAAACGCGCATGATGCGTGTTGTGCTCACGTACATAGGTCTGCTCTGCGCCTTGCTGCTCAAGAGGCGTATTCCACGCCAACGCATAATATTCATGATTACCCATGATGCTAATGGCATAACCCGCATCGACCATCGCATGAACAATATGTAAGGTCTCGCGTATCTGTGGACCTCGATCAATTAAATCACCCAAAAATAACGCTTGGCGCTCGCTATGCCGCCACACCCCAGCATGCTTTTTATACCCCAAAAGCGCCAACAAATGCTCAAGACTCTGCGCACATCCGTGTACATCACCGATGAGGTCATAATTGCGCGCAGGATCAAGCCACATTATTTATTATCCTGTCCCAAGCGGCTGCCCCAGCCGAGCTTGTCACGACATACAGCATAAAAATTATGGTCCAACGGATGAATCAAACTCAACTTTTGAGGTTTACGTTGAATATGCAAGGTATCACCGGGGGCGCAGGTCACATGGTTTTGACCGTCGCACGAGACCAGCGGATAAATGCTCATATCTTCGGCCACCACAACTTTTAACTCGCTGTCAGCATCAACCACAATGGGGCGACTGGATAACGTATGTGGGTGCATCGGCACAATCACAATAGCATCTAGACGCGGGTGCATAATCGGGCCGCCAGCAGACAAGGCATAGGCTGTAGAACCGGTAGGCGTGGCTACAATTAAACCATCGGCTTTAAGACTGTAAACAAATTGCCCATCAATAAACAACTCAAATTCAATCATTCGCGTTGATTTGCCGGGGTGAAAAACCACATCGTTAAGCGCATCACCTTGACCAATAACTGCACCGCCACGACGCACCTCGGCCTCTAATAAAAACCGTTGCTCAGTGGTGTAATGGCCCGCTAGGACTTCAGATATCTGTGACTCTAATTGCTCAGGCAAAATATCGGTTAAAAAACCTAAGCTACCACGGTTAATTCCCAGCACAGGAACCTTGTGCTGGGCTAAGGCACGAGCTGCACCGAGCATCGAACCATCACCGCCGACAACAATAACCAAATCACAAACCTCGCCCAGCAGTTTGCGCGAGCTGGTTTGCAAATTATGACCTGGGAGCATTTCTGCAATCGTATCTTCTAAAATCACATGCAGGTGCCGCCCAATCAAATAGCGCTTAAGTCGGCGAATCGTATCTAAGACGCGAACACTGCCCATGCGCCCAATAATACCAATATTACGAAACTGCTCCATAAATCCCCGCTTAAACTGTACTTATAAAAAATTAAAAACCTGCAGCATTAATTATAACTTTTTGCGAATAAAATACGTGTAGATGCCATCTTGCTCACTACTTTCTAGCAGTTGATGCTCTAAAAACATACAAAACTTAGGTATATCACGCTGGGTTGATGGATCAGTTGCACTGACTTTAAGCACCTCACCCGCAGCCAACTCTCGCACTTTAGTGTGCAGCAACATGACTGGCTCAGGGCAAAAAAGACCTCGGGCATCCAGTTCGGCATCAGCCTGTATAAGCATCTGTGTCACGTTAACGTTACCTTTGATTTAAATTTCACAGCAGTTATAGCAGCACCCAGACGTTTGCTGTGCTGCATGTATTAGAGAAATCTCGACTTAACAGTCAGTCTTTCTGCTTTACCTCTTAATCAGAGCTGGGTAGTGTGCGACTCACAAACAACAAAATGGATTCTATGCCATGAGCGAATTGATTCAATACAGCTGCAACCAAGGTATTGCTACCTTAACCCTAAACAACGGTAAAGTTAATGCGATTTCACCGGATATGATTGCAGCCTTTAACAGCTGCTTAGATCAAGCCGAGCAGGATCGCGCGATCGTTATTATCACCGGCCAACCTGGTATTTTATCCGGCGGCTATGATTTAAAAGTGATGACCGCAGGTCCTGAACATGCAATCAACTTAGTTGCTTCTGGATCAACTTTAGCGCGACGTATGTTAGCACACCCCTTCCCTATCATTGTCGCTTGCCCAGGCCATGCGATTGCTAAGGGTGCATTTTTATTATTATCGGCAGATTATCGAATCGGCGTTGATGGCGCATTTAATATCGGCCTCAACGAAGTGCTGATTGGCATGACCATGCACCATGCTGGTATTGAAATAGCTAAAGACCGCCTCAGCAATGCTGCCTTCCAGCGCTCAGTGATCAATGGCGAGCTATTTAACCCCATTACTGCGATTGATGCCGGCTTCTTAGATCGCGTCGTACCTGCTGAAGAGCTGATGCAAGCCGCACTTGGCGTAGCGACCCTAATGAAAAAAATCAATATGAAAGCGCATCGCAATACCAAACTTAAAGTGCGTAAAGACTTACTGCAGGCACTAGACGTGGCCATTGAACTAGATAAAGAAATACCACTTTAAGCGCGATTGATAAAACCCGCACGCTAACCCAAGTATGCGGGCTTTATTCACTGGCCGGACGGATCACTTCAATTAAATAACTGATGTCATAGCCCAACACCTCAGCAACGCGCTCCGCCTGAAGGCGCAACAGCGGTATGGAGGGCGACTGCTCAAAGCTGGAGGGCACTAATAAAATCACATTACCCTCCTTAACCGGTATTTCCCAATAGTGCCGGTAAAATATGCCGCGCAACAATGCCGCACCCAATGGCCGCCCGTCCAGTGTCGCCCATTGATTGATAATCAGCCAGCCACCTAAATTAAGCTTATCCTGGCAGGTTTGTAAAAAATTCCACGCCAGATGTCCCACCGAAGGGCCGTTATCGCTATACATGTCAAGAAAAATTAAGTCCGCAGTTTCTGCACTATCAATCAGCTCTAAAGCATCACCAATACGAATGGTTAGGCGCGGGTCATCGCTCATACCGAAATAATCCATAGCCAGACGCGGCAGAGGTTCTCGCAGCTCAAGCACTTCAACGTCCTCAAGCGGCAAGACAGCCAAACACACCTCAGTCAAACTGCCTGCCCCTAAACCAAGGAACAGTGCTGTTTCAGGATGGGCATGGCACAAGCTGCCTAACAACATAGCGCGCGTATAGTCATACTTGAGCCACAGCGGATTCTCATAAAGCACACAGCTTTGCTCAACGTCATTACCAAATTGTAAATAGCGAAAGCCATTGTCTTCAACCACACTGATGATGCCGAATTCATCCGTTTCTTGAGTCAGGATACGTTTTCCAGCTTGCTCAACTAACACTGCATACTCCTTTCGTGCTTGCCAGTAACGCTGCAAATGATAGATCACTAGCAGCACAAGCAAGCCCATACTCACCCAAAGAACTATCATAACGTCAGCCGCCTCTTCACAAAATCAACGTTTAAGCAGCGGCCCGCTAAAAGCAAAAAGCCCAGCGATGCTGGGCTTTTACACGCAAGACTGAATAAACGCATTAAGCTTTAATGCGTGACTTATATTCACCAGTGCGGGTATCAATTTCAATTGAATCGCCAATTTCGCAGAATGAGGATACCTGCAATTCATGACCTGTGCTCAAACGTGCTGTTTTCATCACTTTGCCTGAGGTGTCACCACGTACAGCAGGCTCAGTGTAGATAATTTCACGAACGATGCTGTTTGGTAGCTCAATCGAGATGACTTTATCATCGTAAAAAACAGCTGCGCATTCATCCGTCATACCATCTTCGATATAGGGTAAAACTGCTTCTAGATCAGACTTTTCAACTTCGTACTGATTGTATTCAGCATCCATAAATACATACAAAGGGTCGGCAAAGTACGAGTAGGTAACGTCTTTGCGGTCAAGGATAATCGCTTCAAACTTATCGTCAGCACGGTAGACGCTTTCAGTCGCTGTACCGTTTAACAGGTTCTTCAATTTCATTTTTACAACCGCAGCATTGCGGCCTGATTTGTTGAATTCAGTTTTCTGAATCACCCAAGGTGAGCCATCAATATTAGCAACTTGGCCGGCGCGAAATTCTTGTGCAGTTTTCATACTGAAAATCCATAAGGGATGAGGATAAAAAATAGGTACGCATCATAGCCAATCTTGATAGAAACACGCCAGCTTTGTTGCAAGATCTGTCTGTTTTATTTGTTGCTCAGACCAATATCTTGCGTGATTTTGCAGTGCATTTTCATGCGCAACAAACTGCTGCCATACGCGATGCATATCACCTTGTAGATTCCAAGTGCGGTACAGATCACCTAGAATATGTTTAGGTTTTCCTTCTAAGTCATTGCTATATATCGATAAAAAAGCCTCAAGCTTATCCATATGCGCGTCTTCTTGCTGCGGATAAATATGCCAAAGCATGGTTTTAGTAGCCCATTGCGCTCGCACAAATGAGTCTTCACCGCGCACACAATTCAAATCACAACACCACAGTAATTGATCGAAGTTTTTTTGTTCAATATAGGGTAATGCTTGCACAATTAAGCTGCCACGTTGGTATGTTTGTCCGACCTTTAATTCTTTTACTGCAAACCAACGAGCTACACTGCTCTGCAGCGGACCCTGCAAGACCAGCAAACGATTGTTGCGGCTATCTTGACTCAAGGCATCAAGCCAGCTTGATAGCGCTTGGTTCTCATAAGCAAATAGACTGATTAAGCGCTCGCCCGGTTGCGACTGCACAGCTAAAGCAGCCAGATAGTCATTACGTACATGGGTTGCACCTAGAAAAGCATCACGCCTGCTCTGTAAGTCCGCCTCACGCAACACGCCACCGCTCTGCTCAGTAAAGCCAGGAAAAAAGAAATACTTCTGCAAGCCACCACTCTGTGGTGAAGGCAAGGCATGACATTCAGCAGCCCATGGTTCTGCGGTGAGGTATTCGAGGTTAAGCCATAGCACTCGCTGTTTGCGGCGCATCAAAGCGATATAATCCTCAGGCAATTGACAAGCAAAGGCTTCAATCACTACGTCAGCACAATCGTCTTGTTCCCACATAACGCAATCATCGGCCCAGACACAGATCTCCACCCCGTCAACCACCTGCCGCTTAGCGGTCGTCGTCACAGCCGAACAAATAGCATGAAACGCCAATAAATCATCCACCCACACGCGTACGACAAACGGATACTCTTGGCTTAATTGCTGAGCCAGACGCCAAGTAACACCGATATCCCCAAAGTTATCGATGACTCGGCAAAAAATATCCCAGCTCGCACGCATACAATGGCCTTGTTTAAATATTTTTACTGTTCAATTAGACAGGGGCCGCTAGAGAGCGTATGACGCTACCTTTTGAAGCGGTTACAGCTACGCTTTACTCATGCACCGAGACATAGAATACCTTAGTCTGAACCACAGACTTGTGCTAAGAAACTCAATAAAGCAGCAAGCTCTGGCGTGGCACTCAAAGCTTCTCTATAAGATGCACTCAAACTTTTGCCATATGAGTCATGCTGTGTAGCGCCTTTTTGCATCTCTAGACACAAACAGGGTAAGCCTAAAACAAAAAACGCCTGAAACTCTAAGAGAATCAAGCGTTTAGGCTGTATGGCGGTGAAGGTGGGATTCGAACCCACGATACGATCACTCGTATACACGCTTTCCAGGCGAGCTCCTTCAGCCACTCGGACACTTCACCGCAATTCGTTAACTGATTAATCAGCCAAGCGAGGCGCGCTAATATAGCCGAAGAGTCAGTGTATGGCAAACTTTCATTTTACTGGGGTTGTGTTTCAACTGGTTACCTCTAGAACCAGCTTATCCGCAAGCCGCTGCAAGGCACTCACATCTAATAAAGCAATCAGTTCATTTTGGTACAGTGCTAACGCCCGCAAGGCTGAGAACTGTTGGCGTGTTTGCAGCAACGCTGGCAATGCGTATATGCAATCCACTGGCAACTCAATCAACTCAGCCGGCGCTTGCAAGCCCAATCGCCAGCGCCGCGCCAGACTGCCTCGCAACTCTAGCCACTGAACAGCGGTGGCTGCAGCCTGTAAATTGGGCGTAAACAAATCAGCATAGTTAATTAGTGGAAGGTGTTGTAAATCATCTCCCACGCCTTGTCGACTAACGTACTGCGCCTCAAAGGCAAAGTTCTGCCCAGCATGGCGAAACAGCACCACCGGCAAGCTCAGCAACGGCACAGCACTCACCCTTGGCCTTGCTGCCAAGCAGCAAACAGCGCATCAATATCTAAGACAGCCACAGCAAGATCGTTGAATTCCAGCAAACCAGTCACATAGGGCTGCAAATACTCAGGAAGCGCATCAGGCGCGGGTTGAATTTGATTCAGGGCAATATCGACGACATCGAGTAAGCGCTCAACACGCAAACCACTGTGCATTGCATTGCCGTGAGCGAGCAAAATAGAAGAACTGTGGTGTGAGGATTTTTCAGCGCTATCGGGCAACCCTAATAAGCCATTGAGTTTAATGACCGACTCAATATCGCCACGAACATTAATCACACCCTCAACTGAACTGGGCATTCCCGGTACAAAAAAAACAGCTTCATCGCCCTGCAACACTTCTTTAATGGTTGCTCCAGGTAAAGCAAAGTAATATTCAGCCAAGCTAAAAATCACCAACTTTATAACGGGCTCATCTACGTCAACAATATCCTGCTCGCGCGTGTGTTGCTGCGCTAGTAGTTTCTCAAGCTGACTTTCACTCATACTTTTTCCTGCTGACAACAACCTGATTACGACCCTGTTCCTTAGCGAGGTATAATGCTGTATCTGCCGCCATGCGCAAACCTTCGGAACTGTCATGATCGGGATACATACTAATGCCCGCGCTAAACGTGCAGGTAAACTGCTTATCTCCCGAGCAAAAGATAATTTTAGAAAAATCTTGGCGCATCTCATTGACCAACTCTTCAGCAAGATTATCCGGTATATCTTTCAGTAGTAACGCAAATTCTTCACCACCATAACGGCCAATCACATCAGTACTGCGCAAGCGATGTTTGAACATGCGCGAAAGCGCAACGATAACCTGATCTCCAGCCATATGACCATAAGTGTCATTGACGCTTTTAAATCCATCCAAGTCAATCATCACCATCACTAAGCTTTCTTGCTGACGCTTAGCATTCGCTAATGACGAGATCAGCATTTCAGTGGTTGTGGTGTGATTATACAACCCTGTCAAGCTGTCTCTCACCATCAGACTACGTAACGTACGCATGCGCTCAGCACGTAATGTGACTGATGCGACCAACTCGTCCGCAACAACAGGTTTGGTGATGAAGCCTTCAACACCGGCTCGCATAGCGTTAAATTGCTTTTGCGCATTGGTTTCTGTCGATAAAAAAACAATCGGCAAACCGACATACTCTGGAAATTGCCGTACCAATGCTGCCAACTCATCGCCATTACACACAGGCATATACATATCAATTAACATTAAATCAGGGCTGAAATCTTTTAACGTTTCAAAAACCATCGATGGATCATAAATTTTCCGGGCTATCATTCCCGCATCTTCTAAGATCAAACTGTGGTATTCGGCGATCTCAGGCTCATCATCCACAATCAAAATCCGGTATGGTTCCTCTTCTTTATACTCGACCAATTCATCTAAAACTGCCGCCAAAGACATGGGGCTGGCTGGCTTAGTAAAATAAGCAGCAGAACCTGCACGTACAGCGCTTAAACGCGACTCAAATGCACTACTACCCGATAATACAATCGCCGGCAACTCGCGACCTGTTGCTTCTTTAATACTTGCCAGCTCATCAGTGCCTGTGCGGCCATGCGGAAAATACACATCCATAATCACCGCATCAGGGCGCTGCTTCATAACAGCTTTACGAAATTCAGTGGTCTGTGTGAAACTTTTAACTTGATAACCCAAGCATCCTAATTGATGCACTAAGTAATCAACCTGTTCAGGTTCATCGTCACAGATATAGATCAACGGCGCCGTATTATTGAAAGCGTTGTTATGGCTATACTCCTGCACAAAAGATTCAGCACCAACCTGATGATGTAAACTCTTACCGTCAGCATAGCTTTGTATTTGCTCACGCAGTTGCTGAATCATATCTGTGAGCGGCACGGCCCAATTAATCGCTCTGGGTGCATCAGGCGCATCGAGCATTTTCCATACAAAGCCCTCAGCTTTCTCAGCAATCGTTGCTAAGTCAATCAAGCCAAATGATTTGCCTGTACCATGCAGATTATGAAAAGCTCGGTACAGTTCAGAAATACTAGCTTGGTCATGGCTAGATTGGTTGGCGATTAACTGAACAAGCTCTTGTATTTGTTCAAGCCGAGCAGGCAATTGATTAATAAAGCTTACTCGTAAGCGTGCAATTTTTTTCTGCAGAGGCTGCTCGCTTGTACTCATATAAGTATTACCCTCAGCTGACGGCATCATAATGGCCGTACCGACATAACTGCATTGATGGCTGCAGGCAGGCTATCTTGTATTGTAAAATCTTTCATCACACATGCACTTAAGCGTGGTTCCTCTGCTAACAGTGCTTCTGGGTCATCACCTGTAAGCAGAATAAAAGGCAACTCGTAGCCCTGTTCACACAGCTCTTGATAAAATTCAATACCATTTATAAGCGGCATATTTAAATCGCTAATAATCAACTCAATGCCTGGTTGCTGATTTAACACCTGCATGCCTTCAATGGCGTTTTCGGCTTGGAAAACCCTGTATCCACAGTCCTCCAAAACGGCGGTAGTCATTTCCCCCGCCAGTTGATCATCATCCACAACCAGAATGTCCATGAGTATCCTCTTAAATATATTACGCATTAATCAAGTAGCACTTTAAGGGTATCAACTAAGCTGTTTTGATCAAAGCTTCCTTTAACAATATAAGCATCAGCACCCACTTCTATGCCGCGCCGTCTGTCACTCTCCTTCTCTCTCGAAGTAATTATAATAATTGGTTTATCTTTATAATTAGCATCTTCACGCAGGAGCCCAGTCAGGGTAAAGCCATCCATCACTGGCATTTCGACGTCTGTCAACACCGCATCAAAATCTTCAGCCAGCGCCTTTTCTAAACCTTCTTGGCCATGCTCAGCCAAGGTGACATGATACCCCCATGCCTCTAATACATCGCGTTCTATTTCCCGAGTGTTTAATGAATCATCAACCACCAAAATACGTTTTTTGAGTTTTTCACTGTCTACCCTACTGTGCTTACTGGCTGATTGTTTGTTTTTTCTGGAAATATCCAACAGGTATGGCACATGTATTAAACTCACCAAATGGTTCTGACCCTTCGAAACCATACCCGATATCAATGGGTTGCTAACAAGGTGCTCAGGCAGTTGCTTTATAACTAAATCGCGCTCATCTAACAATTCATCAACCTGCACAGCTAGTTTTTCTGTATGCACACGCAGCACCAGCAACAGTAAATCTTTGCTCTCACGGCTCAGTGGTGTTCTGGATACCTCTGTTTCTGGTAGGTTGAGCAAATCGGCTAACTTAACCACAGGCACAAACTCATTACGGATAATCACCGCATTACGATCGGCTACATGAATCAATGATTCTGCTGAGACACGTAACAGCTCTGTAACGTATTGCGCAGTAAAACCCAGCACTTGCGTACCCGCACGAATCAACAGTACACGCATGATCGCCAGCGACAAAGGTAAACGCAAAGTAAAACAGGTTCCTTCACCACGCCGCGTTTCAATACTCACCAACCCTTGCAGCTCATCGACAATGGTGCGTTTCACCACATCCATGCCAACCCCTCGCCCAGACAGTTCGGTAATCATACTACTGGTTGAAAACCCGGGCAGAAAGATCAAGTCGATCACCTGCTGATCGCTCATATCCTGTAATTCGGCGAGGCTAAACAGGCTTTTTTTAAGCGCTCTCTCGCGAATCGCCTGCACTGACAAACCGATGCCATCATCACGAATATCCAACACAACCCAGCCCGCATCTTGACGTGCGCAAATATGCAGCAGCCCTTGTGTAAGTTTCCCAGCTTTGTGGCGCTGCTCAGGTGCTTCAATACCGTGATCTAAGGCATTGCGCAGTAAATGAATAATAGGGTCTGCCAATTGATCAATCATTTGCCGGTCAAGCTCAATTTCGCCACCATAAATACGGCACTCAACTTGCTTACCTAGGGATCGAGCTAAATCTCTAACCAAGCGTGCCGCAGGATCAAAGACAATGGACAATGGCAGCATACGCAACTGCAGAGCCTTGTCATGCAACTCTTGCATAAGACTGTCTTGCGACAACACCATATCGCGCATATCGCGCGAGAATTGCCGCATAGCCAACGGTAACTCGTCCTGTGTTTGCTGCAACTGCTGCTCTAAGCGCCGCGCAGTGACTGACAGCTCACGCATACCCGCATGACTAGAAAGTAGCTCACCCATCAACTTGATCAGCTCTTCAAGTTTAGTCAGCTTGATTCGAACAGTGTCACTGGCAGCTAATACCGGTGTTACATGTTCTGCAATAGGTTTAACAACAGGGCTGGCAGGCACCGCTCTTATCGCAAGATCTGACGGCTCGGGCTGTTCTGACTGCTCTGACTGCTCTGACTGCTCTGGCTGTTCTGGTTGTTCTGGTTGGCCTTCAGCCAACCCGCTAAGCTGCTGGCACAACTGTTCAAGTGTTGGGTTTTCTGTCACTTGGCCATGCTCAGCCAACTGCTCAACCTGATCAGATAAAACATCAACGCCTTGATACAAAGCGCTCATCACTGTGTGATTGACCTGTAACTGCTGATCACGCAATGCGCTCAACACATCTTCTAAGCTGTGCGCCAGTTGCGTGATGGGCTCCAGCTTAAGCATGCGCGATGAGCCTTTGAGTGTATGCACTGAGCGAAACAGACTGTTTACATCTTCTGTACTCGCCGAGCCTTGCTCTAAAGCAGACAAACCATGACTCATGCGCCCTAAATGATCATTGGCCTCCTCAACAAAACGACCAATAAATTTTTTAATATCAAGAGCCATGATCAATTATCCACTTGTACGCTTGGCGAGACAGCTGTCAACTGCTGTATATAACGCTGACTGAGAAACTCGGCATCACTGGCAGCTAAAGGTAAAGGGATCCACTCCATACACTTGTCTTCTGATGGATAGGCGGCCAAGACACGCAATACCCTTTGGTAGGATTGAATTGCAACATCGATGTCTTGCTCTGCGCGCCGGATCTCAGCCAAGTAATAATGCGCCGGCCAGCATTCTGAGCAGGTATAAATAGCTTTCTTAAACCAGCGACAGGCCTCATTTTCTTGATTGCGCCACTTAAAAATCAAACCCTTCATCAGTATGGCATCAACGGACCAGGGCTCAATGCTAAGCGCTTGCTCTAACAGCTGCTCAGCCTCTGCAAATGCTTGCTTGTTGATCAACAACCAACTTTTTAGCAAATAAGCGCCATAAGATTGGCTCTCTTGTGCAGGTAAAGCATCAAGTAAACGTAAAGCCCGCTGTGCCTCACCACCAAGTATCAACTGCTGAATTGCATACAGGTCAACTAAGCCTGATTTCTCCGGCACTGCAATTGCACTCGACTGTTGTAGATTAGCAGGGATTGCTATGGCTGTATTGTCAGGCAGCGCTGTAAAAGATGCTGCACTGAGCATAGGAGTGATAGGTGCTGGTTCGTGGCAATGCCAACTCATTGCTTGACTGTTAGCGGGTCGGTAAGCCTCCCCTTTTATAAAAAAATACTGACCAGCATGCTCAACCAGCTCAAACACACTGAAATCATTACCCAAGGTTTCTGAGCATCCTAAAAGCAAAATTGACTCACTTCTCATCAAATCAAAAAACTTTTGTTGGACCAAGCAGCGCGTTTCTAAATCAAAGTAAATCGATACATTTCTAAAAAATATGATGTCGTAATTCTTGATTGACTCTGGAAACTGCTCAGCCAGCACATTTAGCTGGTAAAAATTGACTTGCTGCCGTATATGCGGCGCTAGCTCATAACCCTGCAGGCGCGAATGGAAATAACGCTGGCGCACAGCTGGATCAACACCACGAAAAGAAAACTCTGAATAAATACCTGTTTGAGCCTTATCCAACGCTCCTTGATAGAGATCGCCTGCATCAATCTGAAACAGTTCTGCTGTTCGCGCACCATAAATTTCCTGCAACGCTATAACCAAGCTATATGGTTCTTCGCCTGAAGAGCAACCAGCACTTAAGATACGCACAGGTTCCGACATCGTTTTTCGTGCTAAGACTTGCGGGATTAACACCTCTGTTAACAACTTGATTTGCTCAGGATCTCGAAAAAAATATGTCTCGTTAACCGTCAACTGCCCAACTAAACTATTAAAGTGTTGAGTATCATGACGAATAAGCTGCTCATATTCCTCTAAGCTAGTACAGCCAGTCAGCGTGGCATTGCTATGTACAATTTTGCGTAAACGATCCTCGGCAATTCCATCCAAAACCAAACCACAATGCTCATAGACCATTGTTTTAATAGGTCGCAGCTCAGCACTCATAACGTCGCTCGATGCAGAGTCGTTCGATACAGCTCAACACCCAAGGCAACGACACCTAACATTTCATCAGCAATCGCTGAGAGTGGTAGTATGCTATGAATAACACCTTTATTAATTGCCTCAGCGTTCATGCCATAAATAACCGAACTGGCTTCATCTTGAGCGAAGGTAATACCGCCACACTGGTAAATAGCACGCATACCCTCAGAACCATCACGGCCCATCCCAGTCATAATAATACCGATAGCATCTGTGCTGTAGACCTCTGCAACGGATTTAAGCAAGGTGTCGCAGCAGGGGTGATAAATATCACCCTCCAGTCGATCGATTAACTTCACGCGGCGCTCAGGCGATACAGTCAGGTGCTGTTCTGACGGTGACAAATAAACATAGCCTGCGCGTAGCCGCTCATCCTGCTCTGCAACTTTTACTGTTAACTGACACAAGCCTGATAACCACAATGCCATGCCATCAATAAAACCATCACTGATATGTTGCGCGATCAGGATCGGTGCTGGGAACTCAGCTGGCAGTTGCGAGAGTAAGTGCGCCAGCGCTTGCGGCCCTCCCGTTGATGAGGCGATCACAAATACCTGCAGATAATCAGGTTCTATAACACACAAGGGCAATACCACTGGAACTGGAACTGAATATGGCTCAATCAATGCACGTCGCCGCAGTCGAGTAATCACCGGAACACCGGCTAGCAAACGCACTTTGCTGACAAACATAGCTGCCGAGTCAGCTTCATAACAGGGCTTAGCAATAACATCGAGTGCGCCAATATTAATCGCCTCATAAGCTAACTCAGCATCTGACTCATTACTGACCACTAAAATAGGTACAGCCTTGTCATGCATAATGTGTTCGATCGCTTCAAGACCGCTCATGACCGGCATATTCAAATCCATCGTCACCACATCAGGTCGCAACTGCTGTACCAGTGCAATCGCCTCTTTACCGTTACACGCCTCGCCAACCACGTCAAAATCTCCAGCATCGATAAGCAAACTTTTTAAAAGTTCGCGTACAACGCTACTGTCATCGACAATCAAAATCCGTATTCTTTTAGTTGTCATCACTGCCCTCTCAAAGCCTGCTATCGCTGCACGCTTGACTATCCATGTTAAGTCTCGCTCGCTGTTTTAAACTCACGAACCAGCTGGCCCAGTTCATCCGACATTTGCAACATATCTTCGCTGATCTCCGAGATACTGCGCACTGACTGTGCATTATGTGTACTGGCATTGGCAATATCACGCAAGGCAATCACCACCTGGCTGCTGGCAGTTTTTTGCTGACGAGTGGACAAGGAGATTTGCTGTGCTGCACTGCTGGTTTTAGTGGCAGCTTGCACCAAAGCATTCAGATCATTGGCAGTCTCTAAGCTGACTTGCATGCCCAACTGTATCGAGCCCGCACCTTTTTCAGAGGTAATCACCAAGCGACTGATCGCGTCTTGAATTTCTTGAATACGCTCCTCAATCTCACGAGTAGAGTCCGTCACGCTGTCTGCCAGGCGTCGAATCTCACTGGCTACTACAGAAAACCTCTTACCTGATTCGCCTGCACTGGACGCCTCTAAAGCTGCGTTAAAGGCGATCAGTTTAGTTTGGTCGGCTAAGGTGTTAATTAAATCCATCACCTTACTGATTTCTTTTGATTTGCTACCCAGTTGCACAATCTCGCGCAGACTATTTTCACTGTCAGTGTGGATATCAGCCATCCGCAATTGCAAGACCTGCATCGCTCCGGAGCCTTTTTTACTGCTTTCTAAGGTCAAATTCGCCACATCAACCACTGATTGCGAATGATCGGCAATTTGTGTTGAAGATGCAGACAGTTCTTCCATTGTTGAAGTGATTTCAGCCACTGAAGAGGACATTTCCTCTACCGCAGCCGCCATCGACTGACTGACTTCTTGCTGCTTACCGGTATTACGACTGACGACACCGGCAGTATGCGCCAAGGTGCTGGCCGTTTCGGTTAAACGAGTGGAACTGCGCAACACGCCATTGAGCGCAAAGGATAAACGTTGCAAGAGGCTGTTGGTTTGTGCGGCCAACTCGCCAAGCTCAGCCTGGTCAGTGGTTTCTAAGCGCCGTGATAAATCCAAAGTGTTGGAAATATACTTAAGCTGTTGTTGAAAATCTTCTACGGGCCGCGTTAAGGCGCGCACCAGCCAAAGTATCAATAGTCCACCACCAAGCAATACACCAACCGCTAACAAGCCCAACTGATACATTAACTCTGTGCGTGCGGACTGCACCTCAAGTGCATCCACTAGCAACAAAAAGCGCCACCCAGTGCTAGCAACTTGCACTGAAGCGGCCAGCCATTGAGTGCCATCAAAACTGACAGTTTGCAGCGCAGAATCGTCAACTTTAAACTCAGGCAACATAGCGTCTAAGGTGCCCTGTTTAAGCGACTGATCAGCTTGTGCGAGAATATTGAGTTGCTGATCAAGCAGTATTAAGTGGCTTTTCCAGCGCAGTTTCTGTTGTAGCAAATCATCAATAACGCTCGAGATATACAGATCACCACCCACCACAAACTCTGGATTCGCCTGCAAAGGTGCTGCCAAAGTCATGGTCAAACTGCCAGTCAAGGCATCTGGGTAGACGGGTGTCACAATCAAGCCCTTCTCTGCTTGCGCTTGAATAAACCAAGGCCGCTGGCGCGGATCAAAGCCTGCTGGTACATCAATAGACGGATGAGATTGAATAAACTCGCCGGTGTTGGTGCCCAAGTATACCAAACTATAAGCACTGGCCTCACGCCCCACGGTCAACATACTTCGCCAAGTATCACCTTGTTGTGCTTGCACAGGCAGGTGTTGAGCCAAAGTAAGAATCTGCTGTTTTTTGTTTGCAAACCATTGCTCTGTCAACGTTTGCGTTAACACTAAACTGCTGTGCATTTCACTCTTGACCGCACGATCAACTTCTCGCTGCAATAAATTACTGGCTAAGGCGCTGAGCATCAGTAAAGCTAACAGCATTAAGCTCACAAGCGCGACTAAAAAGCGTCTCTGCAGTGGCTGCTGCTGCCACCAATTAATCACAGCATTCATTTTATACGTCCTGTTTTGTGTTTGACTGACTTACAGCATCCTGTTCGCTTGATTCTGCCGGTTGAAACTCGCAAATCAAATCACTCAAATTTTCCGCCATACCAATCATCTCCTTACTGACCTCGGTGATGCTGCGTACAGCCTGGGCATTGTGCGTACTGGCATTGGCAATATCACGCAAAGCAATCAATACTTGGCTACTGGCTGTTTTTTGCTGCCCCGTTGATAAAGAAATTTGTTGCGCTGCACTGCTGGTTTTACTAGCTGCCTGTACCAATGCATTCAGATCATTGGCGGTTTCCAAGCTGACTTGCATACCTAACTGAATTGAACTGGCACCTTTTTCCGAGGTAATCACTAAGCGACTAATAGCATCTTGGATTTCCTGAATACGCTCTTCAATCTCATGTGTTGAATCTGTCACGCTATCGGCTAAACGACGAATCTCACTGGCGACTACGGAGAAACGCTTACCTGATTCACCCGCACTGGATGCTTCCAAAGCCGCGTTAAAGGCAATCAACTTGGTTTGGTCGGCTAAGGTATTGATTAAATCCATCACCTTACTGATTTCTTTTGATTTACTACCCAACTGTACAATTTCGTGCAAACTATTTTCACTGTCCTTGTGGATGTCAGCCATACGTAACTGCAAGTTCTGCATTGCACCAGCACCTTTCTTACTGCTTTCCAAAGTCAGGTTAGCGACATCAACCACGGATCGCGAGTGGTCGGCAATTTGCGTCGAAGAAGCAGACAACTCCTCCATTGTCGAGGTGATTTCAGCTACTGAGGACGACATCTGCTCTACCGCAGCCGCCATCGACTGACTGACTTCTTGCTGCCTACCAGTATTGCGACTGACTAAACCCGCAGTATAAGCCAACTTATGTGCAGTATCTGTTAAGCGCGTGGAACTGAATTGGACGCCATTTATAGCAACAGCTAAGCGCTGCAACAGGCTATTGGTTTGCGCTGCTAACTCACCTAATTCAGCTTTATCAGTGGTTTCTAGACGTTGTGACAAATCTAAGGTACGAGTAATTTCAGCCATTTGCCGTTGGAATAAAACCAATGGACGACTTAAGGATATCGCCAGCGGGTACAACAAAATAAGACTGATTAATAACAGTACAGCGCCAATCATCAACGCTTGATACAATTGCTGCTCAATGGGTGCCATAAAGTCACTGCGTGGTACTTCAACCACTAAATAACGCTGTAAATCAGCCAGCCAAACAACACCGACAAACAGCTGCTGGCCTTTATAAGTAATTTCTTGTACTTGTGCACTGTCCTGATTGAGTAAGCCTTGCAACCCAGCAGAGATACCCAGATCCTTAATCAAGGCATCTTTGGCACTGACTTCGACCAGCCCATCAGCATTGACCAAAGAGGCACGACCATGCTCACCTAAACGGTATGTACTGATCATCTCGGCTAACTGCAGCATATCCAGCCCCACACCCGCAACACTAACGGGCTCACCATTAGCATTAAAGATATTGCCCGTGTAGTTAACGTACATCTGCAATTGATCACCCGTAAACGCGTTAGAATCCAAGTTTAATTCATACGCTAAACCGCTGGCTAAATAATTAAAATACCAAGCATCCCCATCATGATTTGAACGCTGTATCGGCCGATAATTAAACTCACCATCCTTGAAATGATAATAAACAATATTGTCGCCATCGTTCGCCGCTAGAAATACAGAGGCTGCATTAAGCTGCTGACTGACCACAGACATTTCATCGAGCAACTGCGGTAAATCTGCCTTTGGCATACCACGCTGTATCCAACGTTGAATAAACGAGTTGGCCGCAAAACTGCGCGAGATTTGCAAACTCGGTGCGAGTTTTAAGGCAACCTCGGCACCGAGGTGCTGCAATTGCGATGGCATTTCATGTTCTAGTAAACGTTCAACCTGGCTTTTTGCATAAAACCCCGACTGTAAAATCACCGTTAAAGCAGTCATTACTGCAAACAGAACAGCAAAAGAGAGGAACAAACGCAAACGTAAAGACAACTGATTCCAAAAAACACGCATGTGTGATGCCTTCCACCAAGTAAATATTCAATAAGGGGTCAAAACTACCGTTATGCCCATGTCTAAAGCAAGGACAATCATCCTATTATTCGATACTTAGCCCTTAAACACTGGTAACGCTTGTAGCAACATTAATATCTGCGCAAAAAAAGCAGCAGCAGCAAACAGTAAAACAAAGCCAACCATAAATGTGCCGCCAAACACTTGATAGCCTGTTTCAGAAAAACGCTTACGACTGGCGCGTACCAATAATGCAGGAACTAAAGCGGCCCAGATCGCCGCCATAAGTCCGACATACCCCATGACTTTAACAAAACCGGTAGGAAAGGCTAAGCAGGCCAGCAGTGGCGGTAAAAAGGTCAACAGTGCGGCTTTAAAACGCCCACCTGCCGTATCGCTGAAGCCACACAGGTCACGAATGTAATCAAATAAGCCTAGCGTTACCCCTAAAAACGAACTGGCAATGGCCATATAAGCAAAAGCGTTCAAAATACGGGAGATATTGTCAGTTTTCACATAAACAGATAATGCCTGCAATAGCTCAGCTACATCACCATCAGCGGCAATCACTGGCGCAAACTCTGCCCGCGGTAAGTTACCCTGCACCGCCAACTGCCACAACAAGTATATGCCCAGCGCTAATAATGAGCCCCATAAAATACTGCGTGCAACCGGTTGTGCTTGTTTGTTGTAGTAACTGACTAAACTTGGCACATTGCCATGGTAACCAAACGATGCCAAACACACCGGTAATGCCGCCCAAATATAAGGCCAGTAGCTGTGTTGATCCTGGATTGGAAGATTCAGTAAAACGCTCGGTGTCACGCTTTGTATAAGCGAGCCAGTTGATAAGAAAAAACTGACCAGCATGCCGCCAATCAATACCGTGGCAAAACGATCAACCACCTTGGTGGAGACCCAAACTGAGGTGGCTAACACCAGCAAAAACACAACTGAGGATAATTGTCTTGATGGCTGTAACGGCTGTTCTAGTACCCAACCACTCAACTCTGACAGAGTATTTTGGGTTAAGCCGCCGCCAACAAAAATATACGCATAAGTGAGGGAGTACAGAACGAAAGTAACCGCAAGGCCGGTGACGAGATTCCATCGCGGTCCCAGCAAGCCCTTGACCACAGTATGAAAGCTCGCCCCTCGCGGGAAATGCAACGTGGCTTCCAATAACATCAAGCCGGAGGTGTACATGCAAAACCACACGTACAACAGCAACAAGACAGAGCCAATAAACCAAACACCCGAGGTAGCAGTCGGGTTGGCCAACATGCCGGCACCAATTGCGGTACCGGCGATAATCATCGCCCCGCCGAAACGGGTTGGTTTAGAGGGGCTGTGCTTGGCCGTCATATCAGTTCTTATGTAGGTGTGTAAAGCAACCTATTCTACCCATATGCGCATAGCATTATGCGCATTAAAACGACGCAACAGCTGTACGCTATGGATAGCTATACAACACCTGCACGTCACCAATGTAATCCAGCACCTTTGCCTGCTCCTGCAAACGCTGGTTGAATTGTTCAGCATCGGCATCAGCGGCCTGCATACTGCGCACCAAGTCCACATGCACTTGGCCATTTAAATAGTGTAGGGTCGCTCGGCCTAACTCATCATCAGCAATGTCTTCAGCCCAAACCTTGCGTAAGTCCGCCAGCACTTCACGACGCAACGGCAAACCTGTACATAAGATCGCGATCGAGTCATCTTCCGCATCAATATGGACTAAGGCATTACTAATATCTTGGTGCGAATCAATCAACTTTAAGCGCACGTATTCTGAGATTTTATGCCCTTCTGAGACACTTAAGCGCTCATCCACAACAATGTGCACATCAATCAGATAAGCGCCACCCATGCGCCGACTACGCAGCATATGCACACCCTGCACACCTTCAATCGTCTCAATGATACGTTTTAGCGCCGAGGCCGTTTTCGGTTCCATACCGGTATCAACCAACTCTCGAATAGATGTCCAAGCTTGATCCAAGCCAATCTTACCGATCATTAACGCGACGCCAAGGGCAGCAAAAGCATCTAAATAAGGAAACCCTAGCAAACTACCAGCGACACCCACCAGCACTACAATCGAAGACAGTGCATCAGAACGGTGGTGCCACGCGTTGGCCTTCAGTAAACCAGAGTTGCACTGTCGAGCAACTCGTATGGTGTACTGATATAAACCCTCGTTAGCAAAAATCGAGATAGCAGCAATCAACAGGACAATTGGCGTGGGTTGCAGCAAGGTTTCCGGATTGAGTAAACGCTGCGCTGAATCAACCACGATACCAATCGCGGTAATAATTAGCACCACACCCAATCCAACCGTGAAAGCTGTTTCAATCCTCGCATGTCCATAAGGATGTTCTTTATCCGCCGGCTGATTACTGTATTTAGCCGCGAACCACACCATCAGATCGGTACTCAAATCCGCTAAAGAATGCACACCGTCAGCGATCAAAGCATGTGACTGACCAATAATTCCAAAAACAACTTTAGCTATGGTCAAAATCAAATTAACGATAGCGCCTACGATACTGGTCGTACGCATCGCCTTATTACGCGCTTGAGCACTCTGCTGACCACTCATTAAAAGTTCTCCATATATATCAATATTTTACAAAAAGTAATCAATGTGTATTTTTAATAATTCAGCTTAGATTTTATGGGTTATTCGTGCCATTAGCACAAGAACTTGCAATGACTCCCCATCTGATTAGCGCTAACCTCTTCAGTTTTATAAACAGGCACTTCAGTCTTAACCCAGTCTCATAACTTGATGCTGGGACGCGGCCTATGGCAGCAGCAACGCATGCAACCTCCTAATGACGGTTACTGCCATGTTTTGCCGTTGCAGTCAAAAGACAACCGCCATCCAGTAAAACAAAAACAGCGGTGACCGTTAAAAATGCTTAGGTACATTCGCCCAGCCCATAGTAGTCGATACGCTGTCGTTTAATCGTTAAAGATTCTTGCTAGCCATCAATTACTGCATGCAAATCAAATAGACAGTATTTAATTAGATTTTTTCACGTCACTAATAGCTAAAGCACGCCGCTAAACGGGTCAGATGTGCCAAATCAGTTTTAACTGCATTCATGCAGTGAGCAGACTTGCAAAGATCCAATATTCTGCCATTTACCTTTATATATCAGCATGTTCAGTCTCGTAATGCACTTTACCATAAGCCAATAATCTACTCTTGTTACCTGACGCCGACCTTAATCCAAAACATTTATGCTATATTTTGCAAATCTTGATATAGGTCATTTTCATGCACACTGCTAAACCCTTATACGACTATCCCAAATACTGGGCCGAATGCTTTGATCCGGCACCTTTTTTACCCACCTCTCGCGAAGAAATGGACCAGCTGGGCTGGGATTCTTGCGATGTCATCATTGTTACTGGTGATGCTTACGTCGACCACCCGTCATTCGGCATGGCAGTGATTGGTCGAGTACTGGAGGCACAAGGCTTTCGCGTGGGTATTATTAGCCAGCCTGATTGGCGCGCAAAAGACGACTTTATGCAACTGGGCGAGCCCAATCTGTTTTTTGGTGTGGCAGCCGGCAATATGGACTCGATGATTAACCGTTATACGGCTGATCGTAAAATGCGTTCTGATGATGCCTATACCGCAGGTGGCCAAGCGGGCAAGCGCCCAGATCGTGCCAGTTTAGTCTACAGTCAGCGCTGTAAAGAAGCCTATAACCATATCCCAATTGTTTTGGGTGGCATTGAAGCATCCTTACGCCGTATCGCTCACTATGATTACTGGCAAGACAGTGTACGCCGTTCAATTTTAATGGACGCTACGGCAGACATCCTATTGTACGGTAACGCCGAGCGCGCCATTGTCGAAGTCGCTCAACGCTTATCCTGGGGCGAGTCAATTACTGAGATTGACGATATCCGCGGTACGGCCTTTATTCGTCGCAACACGCCCAGTGACTGGTTTGAACTTGATTCGACACGTATTGATCGCCCCGGCCGTGTTGACCGGATTATCAATCCTTATGTCAATACACAGGACACTGAGGCTTGTGCCGTTGAACAGCAATCTGCAGCAGCATCTGGACAAGATGATGTGCAAGTGGTGCAACTGCTTGATCACCCACGTTTAACCCGCGAGCGCACTGTGATCCGTATCCCATCCTTTGAAAAGGTGCGCAACGATCCGGTTCTGTATGCTCACGCCAATCGCGTACTTCACTTAGAAACGAATCCAGGCAACGCTCGCGCCTTAGTGCAGCGCCATGAGAATCAAGATATTTGGCTCAATCCACCACCGATTCCATTGACCACAGAAGAAATGGATTATGTGTTCGGCCTGCCCTACGCGCGCGTGCCCCACCCTAAATACGGCAAGGCAAAAATCCCTGCCTATGAAACCATTCGCTTCTCAGTCAATATTATGCGCGGCTGCTTTGGCGGCTGTACTTTCTGTTCAATTACTGAGCACGAAGGCCGGATTATTCAAAACCGTTCGCATGAATCGATTTTGCAAGAAATCGAAGATATGCGCGACAAAGTACCAGGCTTTACTGGCGTGGTCTCTGATCTAGGCGGTCCCACAGCAAATATGTACCGCTTGGCTTGTAACAGCCCTGAAATTGAAGCGGCGTGCCGCAAGCCATCCTGCGTATTCCCTGGGATTTGCCAGAACCTTAATACCGACCATACGTCATTGATTGAACTGTACCGCAAAGCCCGTGATCTTCCTGGGGTGAAAAAAGTACTGATTGCTTCAGGCCTGCGCTATGACCTCGCAGTGGAGTCTCCGGAGTATGTGCGCGAACTGGTCACCCACCACGTCGGTGGCTACTTAAAGATCGCGCCAGAGCACACCGAGGAAGGCCCGCTTGAGCACATGATGAAACCGGGCATTGGCAATTACGAGCGCTTTCGTAAAATGTTTGAGCGTTTCTCCAAAGAAGCGGGTAAAGAGCAGTACCTGATTCCCTACTTTATTGCTGCGCACCCCGGTACCAGTGACAAAGATATGCTGAACTTGGCTCTGTGGCTGAAAAGCAATAATTTCCGTGCTGATCAGGTGCAGGCGTTTTATCCCTCGCCCATGGCTACGGCGACTGCCATGTACCACTCTGGAAAAAACCCGCTGCGCAAAGTCACCTATAAAAGCCCTGCCACTGAGATTGTGAAAAGCGAAGAGCAGCGTCGTTTACATAAAGCGTTTTTGCGTTATCACGATCCAAAATCTTGGCCGCTCATCCGTGAAGCACTGATTCGTATGGGGCGTTCTGATTTGATCGGCGATAACAAGCAGCATTTAATTCCTGCCCATCAACCACAGACAGACGGTTATCGCAGTGCACGCCGTAAAAACTCAACACCAGCAAAAGGCGAAAAAGCAGCGCGCCCATTGCTAACCCAGCACACGGGCTTACCACCTCGTGCTACAGGCGCGACAGATGACAAGCCCCAGTGGCATAAGCGCGAACAAGCCAAAGCTGCTGCTGAAGCTAAATTGCGTGCTGAAAGAGGCAAAAAGCCTGCGGCGAAAAGTGGTAAACGCAAGTCGCCCGCTAAACCGCGTTAATCATAACTATTGATGTTCCGGAGTGCAGTGTATGCCGTACTCCGGGGCTGGTGTTTATCCGTCGACGAACCCATCCAGGGTTCAACTCCGGCGCTGCGCCATCCATGGCGCGCTTGTCACACCAACCCCGAAGTACTCGTTGATCATCGCATCTGTGTGCACGACTGATATAAGACTCAAGGCGAGCAGCATCTGTATTTTATCCGCACCACTCAGGTATTAGTCATTAATGCCTGAGCTTCAAAGAAGAGACCTGCGCAAATCCAGACAACAATGAAAATAGTCACCGCGTGCTGTGCTGGGTCTGTGGCAAGCGAGCCATGGATGGCGTAGCGCCCGCATCGAGCCCCGGATGGGCTCGTTGAGGGAAGAACAGACTTAGCGCAGTGCGCAATACTCCATGCTAGAGCAAAAGAGACTTATGCAAATCTAACCAACAACATAAATAGTCACCGCGTGCTGTGCTGGGTCTGTGGTAAGCGAGCCATGGATGGCGTAGCGCCCGCATCGAGCCCCGGATGGGCTCGTTAAGGGAAGAACAGACTTAGCGCAGTGCGCAATACTCCATGCTAGAGCAAAAGAGACTTATGCAAATCTAACCAACAACATAAATAGTCACCGCGTGCTGTGCTGGGTCTGTGGCAAGCGAGCCATGGATGGCGTAGCGCCCGCATCGAGCCCCGGATGGGCTCGTTAAGGGAAGAACAGACTTAGCGCAGTGCGCAATACACCTAAGCCCTAATCAGTCATGCGAGTAGAAACAAGAATCCGACTATTATTGCAATTCAGCTAAAATTTCAAATGAGCGCAAGCGATCTTCTTGCTCATACAGATCACAGGTAAAAATCAGCTCATCCGCCTGAGTATGTTGCAATAACACTTCTAGTTTCTGCTTAATAGTTTGCCCACTGCCCATCATCCCCATGCTTAAAAACTCATTCACCGTCTGCTCTTCGTGCGGCTGCCAGAGGCCGTGCATGCTCTCAACAGGCGGGCGCATCAACATGCTTTGCCCACGAATCAAAGCCAAAATACGCTGATAGGTTGTGGTTGCTAAGAAAGCAGCTCGCTCATCAGTATCCGCTGCAACAAGCGGTATACCCAACATCACATAAGGTTTATCCAATACTGCAGAGGGCTTAAAGTGACGACGGTAGACCTCAATCGCCTGCATCATCATACGCGGGGCAAAGTGCGAGGCAAAAGAATACGGCAAGCCTTTTTCGGCAGCGAGTTGCGCACTGAATAGACTTGAACCTAATAACCAAATTGGCACGTTACTGTCGACACCTGGCATCGCAATCACCTGCTGCCCGTTCGCACGCGGCCCTAAAAACCGCTGCAGTTCGGCGACATCCTCAGGAAAGTCATCCGAACTGCCACTGCGACGTTTGCGTAAAGCCCGCGCAGTAGTTGGATCAGTGCCTGGTGCTCGGCCAAGACCCAAATCAATACGCCCAGGATAAAGTGCTTCTAAGGTACCAAACTGCTCAGCAATCACTAAAGGCGCGTGATTGGGCAACATGATCCCTCCAGCACCGATGCGAATACGTTGCGTACCTGCCGCCAGATGACCAATCAATACTGCGGTGGCCGAGCTCACAATAGCATCCATATTATGATGCTCTGCCACCCAAAAGCGAGTAAATCCTAAACGCTCAACATGCTGAGCTAAAGCTAACGAGCGCTGTAATGCTGGTGCGGGACCTTGGTCTGTGTCTTTACGTGAGGCTAAATCCAATACCGAAAAAGCCACTTTTTTCTGATCACTCATACCTTTATTCCCCATGCCTCTGTTGATTGCAAACTGCTGTATCAGCATCACACAAAGACTATAGGAGTGCTACCATAGCCGGTCATTCGCTCACTGTAAGTTCTTAGCCACGCTATGCAAAAAAAATACTTAGCTGATCAATCATTGCCTCGCGCTTTATTCAGTATGACTTGGCCAATGCTATTTGGTGCTGTGGCGCTGATGAGTTTTCAGCTGGTTGATAGTATTTTTATCAGTATGCTCGGCATGCAACCGCTTGCGGCCCTTGGCTTTACCTTGCCGCTGCAGCAGCTATTAATTGGTGTACAGATTGGCATTGGTATTGCCGCAACTGCGCTAATCTCTCGAGCGATAGGTGCAGGCAACCTAGAGCATGCAAAATATATGGGGGGGCTTGTTGTCATCACTGGCTGCTGCGTCTCGTTTATTTTATGTGCGCTAATCTGGCTACTGCGCATGCCGTTACTCAATGCCCTCGGCGCAGGCGCAGAGTTATTACCCTATACCGAAAGCTACTGGCTGCCTTGGCTAAGCAGTGCGTGGCTGGGCGCTTTTTTATATTTTGCTAACAGTATTTCACGCGCCAACGGTGATACCCGCTTACCGGGTTTAATGATGGTGTTCACCAGCGTCCTTAATATGCTGCTTGACCCCTTATTTATCTTCACCTTTGGCTTGGGTTTACCTGGTGCGGCCTATGCCACCATTGTTGCCTGCCTGACTGGCGCAACAATTATGTATTCACGAATTTTAAAACGCCATTGGCTGGCTTTCGATCCTAGCAAATTACCGGTTGCCCGTGCATTACGTGACATTGCCAATACCAGCGCGCCCGCCATGCTCAGTCAGTTGATGCCTGGCACTGCCTCATTACTGGCCACGCGCTTAGTCGCTGGTTTTGGTGGCTCAGCTATTGCTGCATGGACACTGGGTAGCCGCTTAGAGTTGTTTTCTATTGTCATCGTACTGGCGCTGACCATGGCCTTACCGCCGATGATTGGCCGCTTATATGGCTCGAAACAACTGCAGCGTGTGCACAGCTTGGTGCTGGTTGCCGTGCGTTTTGTAATCGCCTTGCAAATAGCCATTGCCTTATTTTGGATGGCCAGTCGTGGGCTAATCGCCCCCGCCCTAGCCCCTGACCAAGACTCAGAGATATATTTACTGAGTTACATGCTGTGGGTGCCGTTTAGCTACGCCGCACTGGGCGTGTGCATGTTAATGGTGTCAGTGTGCAACGCGCTGGGCATGCCGATGCGTGCGGTGTGGATTTCCACTTTACGCCTGTTCGTCTGCTACCTTCCGGCACTCTGGCTCGGCGCAAGCATTGCTGATATGAGCGGTCTGTATATAGGCGTACTGCTGGGTAACGTGGCCGCGGGTTTATTGGCTTGGAATCTGTACAAAAAAGGCTTACAGCATCTTCAACAGGCTTAAGTATCCCTATCGGCAGCTCAAATACAGTCAATAAAAATCCCGCCAGACAACAACGGGATTTTATCAAGCAATACGCGCGCAGTATGATTACAACGCGTTTAGTCCGTGCTGCACATCAGCCTGAATATCTGCAAACTCTTCTAGTCCCACAGCAATACGAATCAGGCCGTCGTGGATACCGGCTTTTTCACGTTCTTCAGCCGGTAAGCGGCCGTGCGTGGTAGTGCTTGGATGGGTGATGGTAGTTTTTGTATCACCTAAATTCGCAGTAATGGAGATCATTTTTGTCGCATCAATACAACGCCATGCTGCTTCTTTACCGCCTACAACCTCAAAGCTGACTACCGCCCCAAAACCACTTTGCTGTTGCTTGGCCAACTCATGCTGCGGATGACTGGGCAAGCCTGAATAGTAGACTTTTTTAACTTTAGGTTGCTGTTCCAGCCACTGCGCCAATTGCTGAGCACTTTGGCAGTGGGCGTTCATACGTAAACGTAAGGTCTCTAAACCCTTTAAAAACACCCATGCATTAAACGGACTCATAGTAGGCCCTGCAGTACGCAAAAAGCCCACCACCTCTGTCATCAGCTCGGCGCTACCCAATACTGCACCACCAAGGCAACGACCCTGACCATCGATGTATTTAGTCGCTGAGTGGATAACAATATCCGCGCCCAGTGCCAATGGCTTTTGTAATACCGGCGTACAGAAGCAATTATCCACCGCTAAGAGAGCATTTGCAGCGTGAGCAATCTGGCTTAGTCCGCGAATATCAGCAAGCTCAGCAAGCGGGTTGGACGGTGACTCAATAAACAATAATTTGGTTTTGTCAGTACAAGCCGCCTGCCAAGCGGCCAGATCATCAATTTGCACATAAGTGATCTCAATACCAAAACGCTTACAGTACTTATCAAACAAGCTAACGGTAGCACCGAAGATACTGCGTGAGACTAATATCTGGTCGCCCATGCTGCACAAGCTCATGACAGTCGCCAATATCGCAGACATGCCTGACGCGGTCGCTACACATTTCTCCGCGCCTTCTAAAGCAGCAAGGCGTTCTTCAAAGGTGCGCACAGTAGGGTTGGTGTAGCGCGAGTAAACATTACCTGTGCGTTCGCCAGCAAAGCTCGCAGCAGCATCTGCCGCACTGCGAAACACATAACTGGAGGTGGTGAATATCGCCTCGCTGTGCTCCGCTTCAAAACTACGCTGCTGCCCAGCGCGCACCGCTAAAGTATCGAAACCCGCATCAGTTAACTCGCTATTGAGTCGACCCGCCTGCCAATCCGTCGTCATGACTTGCACCTTATATACGTCTAATAGATAACAGGCTAGGCTGCCCAAGCCTGTTTTAAATGCCGCGACACTGCTACTTAACAGCATCGTTAAAAGGCTTAATCTGCTTCGTTATTATGCAGACCAATTGTTGCTTGACAGACTTGCTCAGCAACCAGTCCTATATCATTTCGCTCATTTTCGATGCGCTGCAAGTACTCAGAATCAATATCACCAGTAACATATTCACCGTTGAAAACAGCACAGTCAAACTGATCAATCTGGACTTTACCGCCGCCAACAGAGTCTATTAAATCTTCAAGATCTTGATAAACCAACCAGTCAGCTCCGATTAAACCCGCTATTTCTTCAGTCGTGCGGTTGTGTGCAATCAATTCATACACACTTGGCATATCAATGCCATACACGTTCTGATAACGCACTGCGGGTGCTGCTGAGCAGAAATACACATTTTTTGCACCCGCTTCGCGAGCCATTTGAATAATCTGCTTGCAAGTCGTCCCACGCACGATTGAGTCATCAACTAACATTACGTTTTTACCACGAAATTCTAATTCAATGGCGTTGAGCTTTTGTCGAACGGATTTTTTACGCTCGGCTTGACCCGGCATAATAAAGGTACGACCGATATAGCGGTTTTTAACAAAACCTTCGCGGTACTTGATGCCCAGTCGATTAGCCAACTCTAAAGCTGAAGTACGACTGGTATCTGGAATTGGAATAACCACATCAATATCGTGTTCTGGACGCTCGCGTAAAATTTTATCGGCTAATTTTTCCCCCATCCGCAAACGGGCTTTGTAGACCGAGATGCCATCAATAATAGAATCAGGACGCGCGAGATAAACATGTTCAAAAATGCATGGACTCAGTACGGGGTTAACAGCACATTGACGGGTATGTAACTGTCCATCTTCGGTAATGTAGACCGCTTCGCCTGGCGCTAAATCACGAATTAAAGTAAAGCCCAACACATCCAGCGCAACACTTTCCGAGGCAATCATATATTCGACGCCGTCATCCGTATGGCGCTGACCAAAGACAATCGGGCGAATACCATTAGGGTCTCGAAAACCTAGAACACCATAACCTGTAATCATCGAAACGACCGCATAACCACCACGGCAGCGCTCATGTACACGGCTCACTGCAGCAAACACATCTTCTTCGTTGGGCTGCAACTTGCCACGCACGCTAAGTTCGTGGGCAAACACATTAAGCAGCACTTCTGAATCTGAATTGGTGTTTACATGGCGTAAATCAGACTGGTAAATTTCTTTAGCCAACTGCTCAACATTGGTCAAGTTGCCGTTATGCGCCAAGGTAATGCCATATGGCGAGTTGACATAAAAGGGTTGCGCTTCAGCACTGCTGGAGCTGCCGGCCGTTGGGTAGCGGATATGGCCAATCCCGACGTTGCCGACCAACTCTTTCATATGTCGAGTACGAAACACATCACGTACTAAACCATTATCTTTACGCAGAAACAAACGCCCATTTTTTGACGTCACCATTCCAGCGGCATCCTGGCCACGGTGTTGAAGTACGGTAAGCGCATCATATAGCGCTTGATTAATATTTGATTTCCCGACAATACCGACAATGCCACACATGAAACGCGACCCCTGCTATGTCATTCAAATTAAAGGCAATTATAAGTTACTTAATGGCCTGTTGTGTTCTTCACTGCTAACTATTCTGAGCTGCCGAAATCCACTCACCCGACAACCCTAAAATAAGGTTTTTTGACCAATCAGCAATCAGTAAAAAATGCGGAATTAAAGTCGATTGCTGCCACCAGGCATCCTGTTCAATCGGTGCAAGACTCAACAATCCAACTAATATGACAACAAGTACCAAACCACGAGCGGCACCAAAAACCATACCTAACAAACGGTCAGTTCCAGTTAAACCAGTAGCACGAACCAGTTGCGTTATTAAGAAATTAACTAAGGCGCCGACCAGTAAAGTGACTAAAAACAATATCGCACAGGCAGCAATGACTCGTACTGAATGCGTATCGATATAAGGCTGTAAATGATGCGCTAAACTGCCACCAAACATCCAAGCAATAACCGCGGCGACAATCCACGTCACCAAGGATAATGCTTCTTTAACAAATCCACGGCTTAAGCTGATCAGTGATGAAATCACTACGACGCTAAGAATCAGGGCATCAGCCCAATTGAAAGACACTGAATAAGTATTCCGCTGTGTAAAGTCAGCATTTTAGCAGAGCTGTCAGGTACTGATAAGCGCTTGTTGCTATTTTAGTGATGAATATGCGCTTAAGGCTCGTAGCGTACGACAAAACAGTCTTGACCTTCACGACTTTTCAAGCGTTTACACATAGCCTGCGCCTCTGTTTTTTTGACCAATGGGCCAATAAAAACACGGTGCGTACCATTTGCACTGCGCACATAAGCATTGTATTGCTTATTACGGTAGCTATCGCGTAGCGCTTGCGCGTTGTCTTTATTAGTGAGACTTGCGAGCTGTACCGACCAAGACACTGGCAAGTTATTTTGATCAATGCCAGGGGCTGCCGGCTGCGGCTCAGGTTGAGGCTTCAGATTGGTGGCCGCTTGAGTCGAAATAGACTGCGCATCCACAATCGGCTTAACCGGCACTGAGGTATCTGGCAGACTCTCGGCCTGAACAGGTGTTGCTGTTATCAACGGTTCATCCCATGAATCATCAAGCACGGGTTCAGGCACTGCCACCTCCGCTACAGGAAACTGCGGAGCTGCGGGGATATCTGGCATCGGCGGTGCTTGTACAACAACTTCGCGAACTGAATCCTCTTGCTTAAACAGCATTGGCAAAAAAATCACTGCCAAGGCAACCAATACTATTGCACCAACAATGCGTTGCTTGAGCTTACTTTCTGCTACAGCCATACCCACCTCGTTCGTTCAAGAGTTCTATAATATAAAGCATAGAGACACAGTACACTTAAATACAGCAGCTGTTTTTAACAATACACCAAGCAAGTAATGGTATTTTATGCCCTACGCTCAAGCCAGAGTAACGCCTCAGCAACCGTGTAAAAAGAACCAAAAATAATAATCAGATCATCCTCTGTTGCTTGCCTACACTGTGCCTTGATCGCCTGAGCAATATCCGCATAACCGCTCACTACAGCCTGTCTGGATTTTAAGGTTTTCTGCAAATGCTCAACACTACAGGAGCGTGCTGTGGGTAATGCAGCAACCGCCCAATCGGCAATGTACGCTTGCATACAATCCAACACACCCTCTAAATCCTTATCATCCAACACGCCTAAAACGGCTAGACGCCGACCATTGATGGGTTGCGATTTAAGCCGCTGAGCAAGATAACTGGCTGCATGAGGATTGTGAGCAACATCAAGCATCATATTCAACGTGCGCCCCTGGTAGTCAAGCTGCAGCGCTTGCAGGCGTCCAGTTATGCGTGCAGCACATAACCCGCGTAACAATGCATCTGCTTGCCAAGGCAACCCCAGCACGGCATAGGCCTGCAATGCCAGTGCAGCGTTTTCAATCGGTAAGCTTAACAACGGGATATTTTGCAATTGCACAGGTTGACCTTGTGCATCGACACCACGCCAGTGCCAACTGTCTGGACAAACAGCCAGATCAAAATCACGACCGCGCAGTAATAATGGTGTATTTAACAGTGCAGCCTGTGTCAGTAACTGCTCAGGGGGCAATAAATCTCCACACAGAGCGGGATGCCCTGCACGGAAAATACCTGATTTTTCGTAAGCCACAGAATCTCGCGTGTTACCCAACCAGTCCGCGTGATCCAAACCAATATTCGTCACTATAGCTATATCAGCATCGACACTATTGACCGCATCAAGACGTCCACCAAGCCCAACTTCGAGAATCACAACATCTAAAGATGCCTGTGCAAACAGCCAAAACGCAGCCAATGTACCCATTTCAAAATACGTTAGGCTGGTGTCTGATCGCGCCTGCTCAACCGCTATAAACGCATCGCACAACTGCTGATCACTGACGCTTTCACCATTAATGCGTACACGCTCATTGTAGTGCAATAAATGCGGCGAACTGTACACACCAACATTGAGCCCTTGCTGCGCAACTAAACTGGCTAAAAAAGCACAGGTTGAGCCTTTACCGTTGGTGCCCGTCACCGTGACTATTTTATCGGCAATACGCGGCAACCCTAAACGTTGTGCAACATCCTGCACACGCTCCAGCCCCATATCAATTTCATTAGGGTGCAACTGTTCTAAATAGCTCAGCCACTGCTGAAGATTACGCGCCTGCATAATTTATGCTCGAGCTTCTGAGCCGCTAATCTCGGCAACCTTAGCAGCGCTGTCTTCGATAGCAGCTTCACCTTCTACAGCAGCATCAACTGCAACCACAGGTGGAGTCGGCACATTCATCAATTGACGCAGTACGCGGGCTACGCGCGAGCGTAACTCTGAACGCGGAATAATCATATCAATGGCGCCATGCTCTAATAAAAACTCACTACGCTGAAAGCCTTCAGGTAACTTTTCACGTACTGTTTGTTCGATAACCCGCGGACCTGCAAAACCAATCAATGCATTAGGCTCGGCAACAATAACATCTCCCAGCATCGCCAAGCTGGCTGATACACCACCATACACAGGGTCAGTTAACGCCGATACAAAGGGAATGCCTTCTTCACGTAGGCGAGCAATAACCGCTGCGGTCTTGGCCATTTGCATCAAAGAAATCAGCGCTTCTTGCATGCGTGCGCCACCTGAAGCAGAGAAACAAATAAATGGACAACGCTGCTCTAGGGCAACATTAGCTGCCTGTACAAAACGTTCACCAACAATAGCGCCCATTGATCCGCCCATAAATGCAAACTCAAAAGCAGCCGCAACAACCGGCATACCTTCTAACGTGCCACTCATGGCAATCAAAGCATCTTTTTCGCCCGTTTGTTTTTGCGCAGCTGTGATTCGATCTCTATATCTTTTGGTGTCACGAAATTTAATTCGATCAACAGGCTCTAAATCACCAGCAATTTCTACACGGTTTTCTTTATCTAAGAAAATGTCTAAACGCGTGCGCGCATTAATGCGCATATGGTGATCACATTTAGGACACACATCAAAAGTTTTTTCTAGTTCTGGCTTATATAGAACCGCGTCACAGGATGAGCATTTATGCCACAAACCTTCAGGCACTGAACTTTTTTTACTCTCAGAGCGCATAATTGAGGGAATTAGTTTATCGACTAACCAGTTGTTCATCAGTTATCTACTCCGCCTTCGGCCAGTGACGCTGCACTGTACCTTTTATATAGGGTTAACAATTAGGTTTCTGACGGTTTATCAAAGAGAACCGTCACATTGCTGTGTGTTTTCATCTGCACAGCATATAAGAATTTACGAATCTTTTCTGCGTCTTTAATCCCAGGGCTCGCTTCGACCCCGCCGCTGACATCCACCGCCCAAGGTTGAACCTGCTGTACCGCAAGCCCAACATTATCCGCGTTTAGTCCGCCCGCGAGGATTAGCGGTTTGGTTAAATTTTCAGGTATGCGTGCCCAATCAAAACGCTCGCCTGTGCCGCCATGCACGCCTGGCACCCATGCATCTAACAAAATGCCTTGCGCACCTGTGTATTGAGCGGCAAGTGCAGCAATATCAAGACCAGGTTGCATGCGTAGAGCTCTAAAATAGGGTCTAGGAAACCCTTCACATGCGGCTGGAGTTTCATCACCATGAAACTGTAAAACATCCAACGCCACACTATCCAGCACGCTATTCACTTCATGGCGCGAGGCATTAACAAACAAACCGACAACAGTCACAAAAGGCGGTAAAACCGCAACAATCTGTTGCGCTTGTGCCACACTCACCGCGCGCGGGCTTTTTGCATAAAACACCAAACCAATCGCATCAACGCCCGCTTGCGCAGCAACTAAGGCATCTTCTACACGGGTGATACCGCAGATTTTAGTTCGTACTCGCACCAAAGTTCTCTTTATTGATTAGCAAAGGTATCGGGCAGTCCCGATAGAAAATGTGGGCCCAGATAACGTTCAGGTAGCTTAAATTGCTCTGGGTATTCAACCTGGACCATATATAAACCATATGGCGGTGCAGTCACACCACCGGCTTTACGGTCACAGCTTTCAAGTACAGTTTGCGCCCATTCAATTGGGCGCTCACCGGCACCGATCATCATTAAAACACCAGCCAAATTACGTACCATATGGTGTAAAAAAGCATTGGCTCGCACATCGATAATGATCAACTTGCCAAACTCAATCAACTGCAAGTGATGGATGGTGCGCACAGGTGAATGCGCTTGGCAACCACTGGCGCGTATCGCATTGAAATTATGAGTACCGACAAAGCAACGTGCAGCGGCTCGCATTTTTTCAATATCCAACACTTGGTGCGTCCAAGTCACCTCTTCGGCTAAATGTGCAGGGCGTACTTCATCACTATAAATCACATAACGGTAACGTCGTGCTACAGCACTAAAGCGCGCATGAAAATCCAGAGGCATAGGTTGCGCCCACACCACACTGATATCTTTAGGTAGATAGCGGTTGGCCCCCATCACCCAAGAACGCATCGGTCGCTCAATAACCGTATCAAAGTGAATGACTTGACCGCAGGCATGCACCATCGCATCAGTTCGCCCTGCGCAACTTAAGCGCACAGGTATATCTGCATTGATATGCTGCAATGCCGTCTCTAAATAGCCTTGAATACTTGGCGTGCCTTCGGCCTGCAATTGAAAGCCATGGTAATTAGAGCCTTTATATTCGACCCCCAAGGCAATTCTAGAAACGCCAACGGCAGCTTCGATAGCTGCCGTTGGCGTTGTTTCATTCAACATCTATTATCCTAATTGGCTAATAAGTTCACGCGCTTCATCTTGCTGCACTACCGTGCCCTCGAGAACCACTTCATCAAGAATATCTCGCGCACCCTCTGCATCACCCATATCAATATAGGCTCGTGCCAAGTCAAGCTTGGTGGCTATTTCATCGGTACCTGACAAGAAGCTAAAATCGTCTTCAGCTTCGCCTAAATCATCAAGATCAAACTCACTGCGCTCTGCTTCGCCACTAGGCGTAAGTGCTGCTTGCGGCTCAACTTTAGGCTCCGTCGCAAAGTCACTCAAATCGCCTAAGTCATCAAGATCGAACTCATTACCTCCTGCTTCGTTACTTGTTGATGCAAGCGTTGCAGCGTGCGGCTCGATAACAGGTTTCGCCTCAAAGCTGCCCAAATCATCAAGATCAAACTCACTGAGCCTTGGATCAGTCAGCGTATCACTTGTAAGACTATCAGCGTCCAAGTTTGCACTCAGTGACTCCAGTTCAGCATTCACTTCATCAAGCTGCAGATCAAAATCTGTTGCCTCAAGCTGATCCTGCTCTACTAATGAGAAGTCGTCTGACAGATCAAAGTTTTGTGTTTCTGCAGCCTCAGTATCTGCGAGTTCAAGCGCTAAATCATCTAAAGAGAACTCATCATCTGATATCGGCTTTTGTATCTCTTGCTCTGCATCCAAATCAAAACTTAATGAATCAATGTCTAAATCTGAACGATCTTTATCTTCAGCAACAAAGTCGTCCTCAAACGCAAAAGTCGTTTCAGCTGCGGGTGTAACAGATTCGGGCAGCTCAAGATCCAAACTAAACGCTGTATCTATCGGCTTATCTGTAGAGTCAGCATCTGCCAATAAAGCTGATAAGTCATCAAGCTCAGTATCAAGCTGCGCGGTAGAGACAGAACTCATCTCCTCTGGCAAATCAAGTGTAATGTCATCCAGACTCAAATCAGCAAAGCCATCATCACTAAGATCATCTACAACATTGGCAACTTGCTCAGCACCCAACATTTGCGGATAACGCGCTTTGATCTGTTCTAGCTCTGAATCAGCGCCACCGATTTCAGTAATTTCAGTAGCTTGACGAGCAAACCCGCCGTGATCTTCAAGATCTGCATACACCTCAAGAAGTTTCAAGCGTAAATCAACACGCTGCGGCTCTTGCTCAATAGCACTATTCAAGACATCAGCCGCTTGGTTAAAACGCCCGAAATTGATGTAGCCATTAGCTTCAACCATTGGATCAGAGGTTTCCTGCTTAAACTGAGTGTCAGTTACAGGTTCTTTAAATGCAAAGTCTTCAGCAAAAACATCACTTTCTTCTGCCGCAGCTAAGCTACTCGCGCCTAAAAGATCAGTTTTTGCAGTATCTGGTTGAGAGCCATTAGGTGTTAGCGTCTCACTCAGCTGTTCATCATAGAGCTCTGCTTCTTTACGCGCTTTACTACGTGATATTGCCATCAGTAATAACAACAAACCCAAGACAGCAGCACCACCTGCTGCAGCTAACAGCATTGGGTTATCCATTACTGTATCAACAATACTGTTCTCTTCAGCAACGTTAGCTTCAGGTTGCACAGTTACCGCGACTGGCTCTGGCTCTGGCTCTGGCTCTGATTCTACGCCGTCAACTACGGCCTCTGACACCATTTCTACTTCAGCTGCTGGCTGGGCAACAACCTCAGTAGCAGCAGACTCTTGCTCTATATCTAATGCGCCAATAGTTCCTGCAGTATCTACAACAGATGCTTCAACTGGCTCCAAACTCTCAGGATTCGCCTCTAATGTAACGACTGTTTCAAGGTTGTTTTCAACCATATCAGTCACTGCCGGCTCAAGCGATTCAGCACCAATACTATTTTGCAACTGAGCCAATTGATTGTCTTTTAGCTCGATAAGACGCTTTAACTTATCAATCTGGCTATTCAAGTCGTCAACACGGCCACTCAGGTCTTCATTTTCCAGTATCGTTGAATCTAAACGCTCTTTGCTTGACGCCAATTGATCTTGTAAGCCCTTCAAGCCAACAGCTGTACCTTCATCTGCTGCTTGCCCAGCTTCACCTGGCGCATCAGCCACCAGTCGTAAGCTATCAGCCTTCTCAATCTGTGTCGGCGCCGCATCAGCCGCATTACGGTGCGTTGCATCGAGCTGTCGCTCAGCTGCTGGCGGTGCTGTACGGCGCGTTTTCCAACTGGAATTTTGCTGACTGACTTGCGCGATTGCCTCGGCACGACTACGGCTGCGGATATTTTGCTCTGTTGGTAAGCGCAACACTTGACCGCTCTTCATGCGGTTGATATTGCCATCTATAAACGCATTAGGATTAAGATCTTGAATGGCCAACATGGTTTGGTGAACTGACGCATGACCACCAGTACGCTGTGCGATGTCCCACAACGTATCATTCCTCTGTACTCGATACTCGGTTCCTTGCAGTGTAGTGCTTGCCGTTGCTGCACGCACTGCAGGCTGAAGAGCCGTTTGCGCTGTACGTGATGGTGCGGCGGTAACAGCGGGTTGCGGCGCATAAATGACTTGTTGTGGTCTATACAATGGTGGGTCTAGCAACAGCGTGTACTCACGCAACAACCGACCATTGGGCCACAACACCTCAACTAGAAAATTCAGATAAGGCTCTTTAACAGGCTTGCTGCTAGTGACGCGAATAAATGGTTTGCCATTAGCACCAATAACTGGACTAAATTTCAAACCAGTCAAGAAAAACTGGCGATCAATGCCTGCTTTACTGAAGTCTTCTGGCGATGCCAACTGACTTTTAATCTCAAGAGTGGTGAGATCACGCACCTCTAATAAAGAAATCTCAGCTTCAAGGGGCTGATTTAAAGATGACTTAACAGCTAAATCACCCAAACCTAACGCATGGGTAAAACTGGATGAAAACGCTGTAGCAGCTGCAACTGCTAACACCAATTTGCGAACTTGAAGCATATAGAGTTATCCCTTTTTATTCGGATCCGAGTACCCCAGAGGGTTTTGAATGCCCTGCTTTTAATCGCCAAGATATGGCGGCCCCCGCCAGCAGCACTCAATCTAATTCCGCTCGTGCAATTATAAATAGTTGCTCAGTCTAGACACTAAGTATCTTGCACTGCTTGAGCTTTAGCAACATTCAATCGACTTACTCAAAGTATATCAAGCTCGCTTTGATCTTATTATCAGACACACTGCACACTTTGTAACTCTGATTCCGTTCTTTGCTTTAACATAGACGCACACAAACCCAAAATATTAGAGTTTGCGCGCCTCTATTGCAGTTTAACGCTCTAATAATATACGTAACATTCTACGCAGCGGTTCTGCAGCACCCCATAACAGTTGGTCGCCCACTGTAAACGCACCCAAGTAATGTGAACCCATATTCAGTTTACGCAAACGCCCAACTGGAACACTTAATGTACCGGTTACTGCAGTGGGCGTCAGCTCTTGCATAGTGCTGTCGCGCTCATTAGGAATTAAGCGTACCCATGGATTGTGCTGACTAATTAAACTCTCAACATCCGCTAAAGGCACATCTTTGTTGAGTTTAATAGTCAATGCTTGACTATGGCAGCGCATTGCGCCGACACGCACACATAGGCCGTCCACTGGAATTGGGTTTTTAAAGCGCGCTAAAATTTTATTGGTTTCAGCCTGCGCCTTCCACTCTTCACGGCTTTGGCCGTTAGGCAATGCTGTATCGATCCAAGGGATTAAGCTACCGGCGAGTGGCACACCAAAGTGATCAGCTGGGCACTCTTCACTTCGCTGAAATGCAGCAACCTTACGATCAATATCTAAAATAGCGCTAGCTGGGTCTTGTAACTCAGCGGCAACGCTGGCGTGGATGCCGCCCATCTGCCGAATCAGTTCGCGCATATTTTGCGCACCGGCACCACTGGCCGCCTGATAAGTCATGGCGCTCATCCACTCAACCACTCCGGCCTCAAACAAGCCGCCCAAGCCCATTAGCATTAAGCTGACAGTACAGTTTCCGCCAACATAATCTTTAACACCAGCATCCAAAGACTGATCAATCATCTTGCGGTTAACTGGATCTAAGACAATCACTGAATGATCTTTCATGCGTAATGCAGATGCAGCGTCAACCCAGTAACCCTGCCAGCCTGCTTCGCGCAACTTAGGAAACACCTCATTGGTGTAGTCACCGCCTTGGCAGGTCAAGATCACATCCAGTGATTTCAGCTCATTAATGTCATATGCATCTTTCAGAGGCGCAATATCTTTGCCGATTGCCGGCCCCTGCCCACCCACATTGGACGTAGTAAAGAACACAGGCTCTATTAAATCGAAATCACGTTCTTCGAGCATACGCTGCATGAGCACTGAGCCCACCATTCCGCGCCAACCAATTAAACCTACACGTTTCATCGCGACTACACCTATCGTTAATTATTTATCCACCATTACTATTAAGCGAACAATGATGGATATATTCAATTGACTAAGCTTACAGCTTTGCAAGCGCTGCGACTACAGCGTCACCCATTTCTGTAGTGCCAACTTTACGCATACCTGCCGAGAAGATATCGCCGGTACGTAAGCCTTGATCAAGCACATCACTGACCGCTTGCTCAATCGCATCAGCGGCTGCAAGCTCATTAAAGGTATAACGCAACATCATCGAAACAGACAAGATAGTTGCTAATGGATTCGCCAAATTCTGACCTGCAATATCAGGTGCTGAACCATGCGATGGCTCATACATACCTTTGTTATTGGAGTCCAAAGATGCCGATGGCAGCATACCAATAGAACCGGTTAACATTGAAGCTTGATCCGATAAAATATCACCAAATAAGTTGTCGGTGACAATCACATCAAACTGCTTTGGCGCACGCACCAACTGCATGGCCGCATTATCGACATACATATGGCTGAGTTCAACATCGGGGTAATCTTTCGCGACTTCGATCACCACTTCACGCCATAAACGGCTGGACGCCAGTACGTTGGCTTTATCCACTGAGCAGACTTTCTTGCTGCGCAGACGTGCCATATCAAAGCCTACTTTAGCAATACGGCGAATTTCGCTTTCGCTGTAGGGCAACGTGTCATAAGCCATACGCTCGCCATTTTCTAAAGTCGTCGTGCCACGTGGCGTACCGAAATAAATACCACCGGTCAGCTCACGCACAATCAGGATATCTAAACCTGAAACCACCTCTGGCTTAAGGGTTGATGCCTCAGCCAATTGCGGGTACAAAATAGCTGGACGCAAGTTACCAAACAGTCCCAATTCAGAACGGATTTTTAACAGACCGCGCTCTGGACGAATCGCAGCATCGATAGTGTCCCACTTAGGACCACCGACCGCGCCGAGCAACACCGCATCAACTTCACGCGCCAGCGCTAAGGTTGAATCGGCTAAAGGGACGCCATGCTTATCAATCGCTGCACCACCGAGCTCGCCATCAACCAGTTCAAAACCCAAGTTATACTTTTCACTGGCCAAATCTAAAACCTTAACCGCTTCACGAATGATTTCTGGACCAATACCATCGCCAGGTAATACTAGAATTTTTTTAGACATATCAAATACTCAGCGCCACAGTGACCTGCACTGCAGCGCAGTTAATTAAATTAAAGGGCGTCAAACAACCATGGATTGGCTTTTTTATAGTCGACTTCAAATGCGCGAATCAGCTCTGCATCTTGCAAGGTCAAACCAATATCATCCAAGCCATTAAGCAAACAATGCTTACGGAAAGCGTCCACTTCAAAGCTGTACTGCACGCCATCTGGACGGGTCACTGTCTGCGCCGCCAGATCAATGCTCAGCTGATAGCCTTCAGTGGCTTCAGCTTGGGCAAAGAGTTGATTGACTTCAGCTGCGGTTAAAACAATCGGCAATAAGCCATTTTTAAAGCTGTTGTTATAGAAGATATCAGCAAAGCTTGGCGCAATAATGGCGCGAAAACCATATTCTTCTAAGGCCCAAGGCGCGTGTTCACGGCTGGAACCACAACCAAAGTTTTCTTGCGCCAGTAACACACTGGCACCTTGGTAGCGCGGCTGATTCAACACAAACTCAGTGTTGATTGGACGCTTGCTATTATCTTGATCCGGCTGTCCTTCGTCGAGGTAGCGCCACTCATCAAATAAGTTCGCACCAAAGCCGGTACGTTTAATGGATTTTAAAAACTGCTTTGGAATAATCTGATCAGTATCAACGTTGGCGCGATCCAACGGAGCCACTAAACCCTGATGTTGAGTAAAGGCTTTCATGCTTATGCTCCCTCGTTCATTAATTCACGCACATCAACAAAGTGACCTTTAACCGCTGCAGCGGCGGCCATCGCTGGGCTGACAAGGTGCGTACGTCCGCCATTGCCCTGACGGCCTTCAAAGTTACGGTTAGAGGTTGAAGCACAATGCTCGCCGCTGCCTAATTTGTCGGGGTTCATCGCCAAGCACATGGAGCACCCTGGCTCGCGCCATTCAAAACCGGCGTCAAGGAAAATCTTATCCAAACCTTCGTCTTCAGCCTGCTTTTTCACTAAACCAGAACCAGGCACGACTAAGGCCTGAATCACATTACTGGCCACTTTACGGCCTTTCGCCACTGCAGCGGCGGCGCGTAAGTCTTCAATCCGTGAGTTGGTGCAGGAACCAATAAACACACGATCCAATTGAATATCGGTAATGGCTTGATTGGCGGTTAAACCCATGTACTTTAATGCACGGGTAATAGAGTCGCGTTTAGTGGGATCAGACTCTTGGGCAGGATCTGGGACATTGGCATTCACCGGCAAGACCATTTCAGGTGACGTGCCCCAGCTCACTTGCGGGATAATATCTTCCGCACGCATCTCCACGATGGTGTCAAAGTGCGCATCATCGTCAGAAACTAAATCCTGCCATGCGGCGACTGCTGCATCCCAGTCCGCACCTTTGGGCGCATAAGGACGGCCTTTCACGTAGTCAATGGTTTTCTGATCCACTGCCACCATACCGACACGGGCACCGGCTTCAATCGACATATTACACACGGTCATGCGACCTTCCATCGACAGTTCACGGATCGCGCTGCCCGCAAACTCAAGCGCATGACCGTTACCGCCAGCAGTACCAATTTTGCCAATGATGGCTAAAACGATATCTTTAGCAGTGACACCAGCCGGCACTTTGCCTTCAACACGCACTTGCATGTTTTTCATTTTTTTAGCCACCAAGCACTGGGTCGCTAAAACATGCTCAACTTCTGAAGTACCAATACCATGCGCCAAGGCAGCAAAAGCGCCGTGAGTTGAAGTATGAGAATCACCACACACCACTGTCATGCCGGGCAAGGTTGCACCCTGCTCAGGACCAATCACATGCACGATACCTTGACGCACATCGTTCATTTTAAACTGCAAAATACCGTACTCATCGCAGTTATCATCCAGCGTTTGCACTTGGATGCGTGAGACTTCATCAGCAATGGCAGCAATACCGCCGTCACGCTCGGTCTTAGTGGTTGGCACGTTATGATCTGGGGTGGCGATATTGGCATCGATACGCCACGGCTTACGCCCTGCCAGACGCAAACCGGCAAAGGCTTGGGGCGAGGTCACTTCATGTAAAATATGGCGGTCGATGTAAATTAACGAAGAGCCGTCATCGCAGCGTTTAACTTCGTGCATCTCCCACAGTTTGTCGTACAGCGTTTTTCCAGCCATTAGACCATCCTCATCAGCATTATGCGCAGCGGTACGGTTAACCGACTGCTTATATCATCTATCCTATGAACTTTACGCGAATAACTCAAATTGATATTTCTTATCCATTAGATTCCATTTAGGAATAGCAGTATAGTCAGAGCATCCCATTCAGCTCACTCGAGTACAGCCTATGGACCTCGCCAGCTTACAAACCTTTATCGCCATCGCCGAACAGCGCAGTTTCTCTTTGGCGGGTGAGCGTCTGCATGTCACTCAACCGGCGATCAGTAAACGTGTCGCCAGCCTTGAGGAACAATTGGGCGTGCGTTTATTTGATCGCGTCGGTCGCGAAACCAGCCTGACTGAAGCGGGACAAGCACTGCTGCCGCGCGCCTATCGCATCGTGAATGAACTGGATGATGCGCGGCGGGCGCTGAATAACCTCAGTGGCACAGTCAGCGGCCGCCTCAGTTTAGCCACCAGTCACCATATTGGTCTGCGCCGTTTACCGCCAGTGCTGCGTGCTTTTACTAAACGTTATCCTGACGTCATGTTGGATATTCGCTTTCTCGATTCAGAAGTGGCCTATGCCGATATTTTACATGGGCGCTGTGAGCTGGCGATTATCACCTTGTCACCCGACTGCGAAGCGCCGCTACAAGCGGTTAAAGTGTGGCAGGATGATTTAGACTTTGTCATCGCCCCCGATCACCCTCTCGCCCATCGTCAGCACATTAGCTTGGCGGACTTATGCGCCTATCCTGCGGTATTTCCAGGCAGTCATACCTTTACTCGCAAGATTGCTTTGCAGTTGTTTGATCAAGCCGGACTCACGCCAAATATCAGTATGAGTACTAACTATATGGAAACCATTAAAATGATGGTCTCCATCGGTTTGGCCTGGAGCGTATTACCGCACAGCATGCTCGATGATACAGTGGCGCGTTTACCGATCAGCGACGCCAGTCTCAGTCGAGACTTGGGCTATATCGTGCATACCGAGCGTACCCTATCCAATGCCGCACAAGCTTTTATGGCAATGCTTAACGTGACTGCACCGAGCGTCTAACACAGTGCAATCGAAGCACTAAGCTGGCTGTTCCAAACGTTGCTCAATGAGGCTAAAAGATCCGGATAGCAAACCAAATAAACGATCAATTTCTGTACAGTCAGTGACTCGACGTAATTGGGTAAAGAGTTGTTGCGCTTCTGGATAATTACGAATCAACATCACCAGCCATTGCTTCAAGCGCCCCGGCGCACTGATCGGCGTTAAGGTTAAACGCACCTGACGCCAGAACTCACGCAGCATGGGCTGCAGCTCTTGCCAGGTTTTCAGCTGATACTCAATACCGTCACGCGCACAGGCAATTTGCTTGGCCAGATCAGGGCGTGAAACTAAGCCGCGCCCCAGCATCACATGATCAACGCCACTGATTTCACGGCAACGGTACCAATCGTCCAGCGTCCAGATATCACCATTGGCGAAGACTGGCACACTGACCACATCTTGCACTTTAGCCACCCACTCCCAATGCGCTGGCGGTTTATAGCCATCGGTTTTAGTCCGAGCATGCACCACGATTTGCGCGGAGCCACCATCGGCTAAGGCGCGTGCGCAATCCATCGCACCATCGCGGCTGTCATAGCCTAAACGCATCTTAGTGGTAAGAGGAATATGTGCAGGCATGCCGGCGCGCACCGCTTCAACAATCTTAAATAAGACTTCAGGCTCACGCAGTAAGATCGCGCCACCATTGGAGTTATTCACTGTCTTTGCCGGGCAGCCAAAGTTTAAATCGATCACCGGTGCGCCGAGTTCGCAGGCTTTTGCCGCATTATCCGCCAAAGCATAGGGATCAGAACCCAACAACTGCACGCGCATTGGCGTACCGGCGGGCGTTTTCGCCCCGTATGCAAGTTCTGGAGCCAAACGTTGGTAGATACGGGTTGGCAACAACTGATCAGTGACGCGGACAAACTCAGTCACACACCAATCAATGCCGCCCTGCTCGGTCAGGACATCACGTAGAATATGATCAACCAATCCTTGCATCGGCGCTAAAGCAATTTGCACAAGATATAACTCATAAGTAAACAGGTGCTTAGTGTAAACGCCGATTGAACATAACGGTATTCAATTCAGCGTGATCGGCATTCGTACAACAGCGAACGTTCTAGAGACAGACTCTTATTAAGCATGCTCTGGCAGCATTGCCGCACCATAACCTTCAATAAACTCTGGTGGCATGCGTTTTGGCCGTCCGCTCGACAGTTCAATACAAACAAAGGTGGTTTTGGCACGCAATAAAGTGATGCCATCAGCAACTCGTTTCAATTGAAAGTAACGGTCCATTTTAATACGTTGCTCTGAGTGAGGAATCCAAGTAGCCATTTCAAACGTTTCACCTTCATACGCACTGGCCAGATAATCTATCTCATGGCGTAACACTGCCATGCCACGATCCAATGCCTGGTACTCAGCAAAACCCAAACCTAAATCAATGGAGTGCTGCCAAGCGCACTCCTCCATCCATTGCACATAGATGGCATTATTAACATGATCAAACTCATCAATATCAGCAGGCGCAGCGCGTAGCGGTAAAATATAGGGGGATGGATAATCCCAACTCATGTGAAAGACTCCAAATGACAGGCCATCGCACAGGCTTCACGGGCCAACAGGGTGATTTGATCCCAAGCTTGCGCTTGTACAAGACTTGCTGGCGCAATCCAAGTGCCACCACAGCAGGCCACATTCGGCAAACTCAGATAGCTCAATAAATTATCGCGGGTCACACCGCCAGTCGGGCAAAAACTAACGCCGGCAAAGGGTCCTTTAAAGCTATTGAGCATACACACACTAGCACCACCATTAGCCGGGAACAGCTTCAAGGAGCAGTAACCGTACTCTAAAGCCGCCAGCACCTCAGATGGCGTCATTGCTGCCGGTAAATAGGGCAACCCCGACTCTTGCGCTGCGACAGCTAAACGTTCAGTAAAGCCTGGGCTCACAGCAAACTGCGCACCGGCATCAAGCGCTTGGCCAAACTGCTCAGCATCAATCACTGTGCCCGCCCCAACAATCAGATCAGGTACTTCTTCGCGAATCACTTGCAATGCTTCCAGCGCTTGTGGTGTGCGCAGTGTTACCTCAATGACACTTAAGCCACCGGCACATAAGGCTTGTGCCAAGCGCACTGCGCGATCAACATCATCAATCACCAGTACCGGCAAGACTGGATACGCCCGTCGTAAGATATGTTCCATAGTTAGCATTATTCAGTCCTCTAATAGAAAGCTAGCACCTTTATCTGCGGGCCCAACCCAACGTCGTTGTGCAGCAAATAACTGCAACCCATAACCAAGCGGCACATCGCATGGTGCTTGTGTATCACTACGCAAAGCTAACTCTTCCGACGTTACATGCACATGAAAAAAGTCTCGCTTAGCATCAATTTCAAGTACATCGCCATCGTGTAAACGGCTGAGCAAGCCTCCTTTCGCCGCTTCCGGCGTTAGATGTATCGCAGCTAACACCTTACCTGATGCACCGGATAAACGGCCATCAGTTACTAATGCGACTTTCTGCCCATTGGCTTGTAAATTCGCCAGCAGCGGCATCAGTTTATGCAGCTCCGGCATGCCGTTAGCAGCGGGGCCTTGGAAGCGTAATACTAGGACTAAATCACCCGTAAGCAGGCCGGCGTCATAAGCTTCTAAAACATCGAACTGACAATCAAAAATCCGTGTTGGTGCTTTAATGGACCAGTACTCTTCTTTAACCGCTGAAGTTTTTACTATGGCTCGACCTAGATTACCAACAAGTAAATGCAAGCCACCCTGCGCAACAAAAGGGGCTGTGACTGGACGCAGAATACTGTCAGCTCGGCTAGCATTAGACACATCGCGCCAGTCCAAAGTGTGATTATTAAGGTACGGCTCACGTGCATAGGCATCCAAGCCTTGCCCGCTAACAGTACACACATCGTTATGCATTAAACCAGCGGCGAGCAATTGCTTGATCAGCCAAGCGACACCACCAGCAGCATGAAACTGATTTACATCGGCGACACCACTGGGGTAGACATGCGCCAACAACGGCACCACTTTCGATAAAGCTGCGAGATCTTCCCAACGCAGCTCATAACCTGCCGCACGCGCAATCGCCGGCAAATGTAAGCTGTGATTGGTCGAGCCACCACTGGCCAATACCGCCACGCCAGCATTAACTAAGGCTTTGGCATCAATTTGTACAGCTAAAGGTAAAAAGTGACTGCCTTGGCGTGTATTCTCCACCAGTAAACGTGCCGCTTCATCGGTTAAAGCATGACGCAGCTCCGATACTGGCGAAGCAAAGGCACTGCCTGGCACATGCAAGCCCATTGCTTCCATCATCACCTGATTGGTGTTGGCGGTACCATAAAACGTACAAGTGCCTGCTTCGTGGTACGCAGCCAGTTCTGCTTCAAGTAGCTCTTCACGACTGGCTAAACCTGCAGCATAACGTTCACGTACAGCTGCTTTTTCAGGGTTAGACAAACCTGAACCCATTGGCCCTGCAGGTACAAACAGCGCAGGCAAGTGACCGAAGTGCAATGCGCCAATCAGTAAACCAGGGACAATTTTATCGCAAATGCCTAAATAGAGTGCGCCATCAAACACACCATGGGTCAAACCAATCGCAGTAGCTTGGGCGATAAGATCGCGAGAAAATAACGATAAATGCATGCCCGGTGTGCCTTGAGTGACACCATCACACATGGCTGGCACCCCTGCAGCGAATTGCGCACTGCACCCCAAACGATACAAGGCTGCTTTGAGTTGATCCGGGTAATTTTTATAGGGTGCATGCGCCGACAACATATCGTTGTAGCTGGAAATAATCGCCACATGCGCAGCGCGACCTTGACGCATAATCACCCGCTGTTCATCGGGTTGTGCCGCCATCGCATGCGCCAAATTTGAACAACCATGAGCACGATTCACGCCCTGCTTTGCAGCCTGCAATGCATTATTTATATAAGCCGTGCGACGCTGCTTTGAACGTTCTTCGATGTCTTGGGTAATGCGTTCAACGGTAGGATGTAACATGGCGACTCCTTCCTTTTCAGCGCGCAGTACAATGCAGCGATCAGCAAACTAAGGCGCCCAATAAATATATACGGGCAGCTGCGCGTGCCAAATCAGATGGTAGATTGGCAGTGCTTGTGTGGTTGGATCCTTGGCCAGCACACGATCAATCATAAGCTTTTTTCTCTCACCAAACACCAAGAGACCAAGCCACCGCGTTGCACACAGCATTGCTAAGTTCAGTGAAAGACGTACTTTAGGCTCATTCGGCGCTAAACCAACCAAAGCTGATGGCTGCTCGTTCAATTGTAATGCGGGAGCCAAATGAGGCATTCCCGGAAACAATGAAGCAATATGCCCATCCCCTCCCATTCCTAATAACGTAGCTGCAAAAGGGGCATGCTTGTCTAGCGCTTGCGCCCAAGCTTCACTTGATCCTTGGGCAGTATCGGCTAAGCGCGGATCTAAAATATTGGCCTTGGTTAATGCCTGCTGCAACATCTGCGCATTGCTGTCTTGACTGTCAGCAGCCACCCAGCGCTCATCCGTTGGGCTGATATAAATATCAGCCCAAGGTAGCTCAAGCTGGCTTAGTTGCTGCAATACACCAGCTGGCGTTTTGCCACCGGGCAGCAGCACACTCACAGCCTGTTGATTTTGAAAAACCTGCGTTATGCAGGATGCCAACTCACCTGTCAGCGCTTGGTTACATGCTTGCTGCGAGGCAAACGTATGCAAAATCGCCTGAGACATTGACACCTCCAAAAGCCATTATTTGACCAACAGAGTTATTTTTTGCGCAGCGGTGCATGACCGTCGCTACTCACCACCAAGGTTCCTTCCGGTCTACGGTTCCTTGATGGTTTTTTAGCTGCCTTTACTGCATCTTTTTTCGCTGTTTTCTTCTTTTTAACGCCAGCAGCTTTACCCGATGCTTTAACGTTTTTCGGGCCTTGGTAAACACCTTTCAGCTCTTTAATCACACGGCGCTCAAAGCTTTGCTTTAAGTAACGCTCAACGCTGGACATCAGATTCCAGTCATTGTGACAAATCAAGCTGATCGCCAAGCCTTCCTCACCCGCTCGACCGGTACGACCAATACGGTGCAAGTACTCATCGCCTGAACGCGGCATATCAAAGTTAATCACCAGATCAAGACCATCAATGTCCAAACCACGGGCAGCCACATCAGTGGCGACTAACACGCGTGAAGAGCCTTGACTGAAACGCTCTAAAGCGCGCTTGCGGTCTTTTTGATCTTTATCGCCATGCAGAACATAAGCATTCACATCTTGTGCGATTAAACGCCCATATAAACGGTCGGCTTGTACGCGGGTGTTAGTAAACACCAGTGCTTTACGAAACGGCTCATTGGTCAATAACCAATGCACCAGACGCTCTTTGTGTGGCACATCATCAGCGGTAATGATCTGCTGGCGGGTGCTTTCATTCATCTCGGCAATTTGATTGACCATCAAATGCAGCGGGTCTTTTAATACTGAATTGACCATTTCACGTAAGGCATTGCCACCGGTGGTTGCAGAAAACAGCAACGTCTGTTGGCGTGAGGAACACTCTTCAACTAAACGTTGCATATCTTCAGCAAAACCCATATCGAGCATACGATCGGCTTCATCAAGAATCAGCACCTCGACTTCATCAAGCTTCAAATGACCCGCATTTAAGTGCTCAATTAAGCGTCCAGGTGTGGCAATCAAAATATCAGGATCTTTACGCAGTAGCGCGCCCTGCTCTTTAAAGTCTTCACCACCAGTAATGATGCCAGACTTAATAAAGGTGAACTGTGAGAAACGCTCGACTTCAGCTAAGGTTTGTCGCGCCAACTCACGGGTGGGCAACAAAATTAATGAGCGTATCGCCACACGCGGCTTGGCACCAGCAATAAAGCGGTTGAGCAAAGGCAAAACAAAGGCTGCTGTTTTTCCGCTACCAGTGCGGGCAATCACACGTAAATCACGACCTTCAAGCGCCGCCGGAATAGCCGCCGCCTGAACGGGCGTAGGCTCAGTGAAATTCAATTCAGCCAACGCTTTCAATAGACGCTCATGCAGGGCAAGTTCAGAAAACACGGTATACCTCAAGATCATTGATCATAATAAATAACGCCTCTTGCATAAGCTTAAGGCTATCAGTCATGTATTGTACTTCACTTTAAGCGTTTAGATTGCTTAAGCAGTACACGTACGCTATCAAACACCACTAAAACCACAGCCATCCAAATAGGTATATAGGTTAACCACTCACCAGACTCAACGACTTCACCCACCCAAAATACACTGATAGCAAAGAGTAAAACGGGCTCAACATAACTCAAAATACCCAACAACCCTAAAGGTAATAAGTGACTGGCGCCTAACATAGCACCAAAGGCCATAGCACTGATCAAGCCTAGACCTGGCAATAAATACCACAACTGTGGTGCAATCGAGAACGCGTCGGCTGGCGCATAATTAGCGATTAGATAAATAGCAACCGGCGCCAGCATAACCATCTCTAAAAACAAACCACTAAAAGCATCAAAACCCATCCAGCGGCGCAACATAAAATAAGGCGGATAGCCCACCGCGCAAATGATGGTAACCCAAGAAAACCCGCCAACCCGCCATAATTCATGCATGATCCCAATGGCCGCCAGCAGCACAGCAATACGCTGCAATCTACGCAAGTATTCATGGTAAAACACTCGGCCAACCAGCACTAAAGACAAGGGCATTAAAAAATAACCTAGGGTTAAATCCAGCATCTGCTCATTGATTGGTGCCCAAACAAATATCAGCCACTGTACACCCAGTAACGCTGCCGTTAGAAACAACGCCAGAATCAGTTTTGGTTCACGTACTAAGCGCAGCACAGCGTCTTTAAGTGCCGATGCTCGGCCCGCCACCAGCAGCATTATAAAGACAGCCGGCAAAGACCATAAAACCCGCTGGGCAAATACTTGCACGCCATCCAGTGGCCCCAAATACAGTGCATAACCTGGAATAATTGCAAATACACATGAGGCGAAAACAGACATCGCCACGCCACGACCTGACAATTGCATACGCGCCTCTAAAAAAATTGGAAAACAACACAAGCATCGATAAAGAATGACTTAAACCAATGTTTTTGCTCTATTGAATAATGGATACATTGATATCTGCAGGCATGACCTTACGCCCTATATATGAATCTTTAATCTTTGCGATTAAGAGTTTTTACTTGTTGTTGCACTGCTGCCTTTGCCAACATATAAGCCGACACAGGCGCACTCAGCATTAAAAATAAGGTAATCAGCAACTCATGTACATGCAAGCCCTCATCTTTACTGCTGAAATACAACATTGACGCAATAAGTACGCAACCCACTCCTAGAGTTGTTGCCTTAGCAGGCCCATGCAAACGCATAAAAAAATCAGGAAAACGATGTAAACCTATGGAGCCGACCAGCGCAAAAGCACTACCGACTAACAAAAACAATGCAACTGCACTCTCAATCCAAATAGACATCAACCAATCCTTACTTATTCAATAATATCGCCGCGCAATAAGTATTTACACAGCACCACTGTACTGAAAAAACCAAATAAGGCTATCAACAACGCCGCCTCAAAAAACAATCGACTACTTAATAAAACACCAAACACCACCAACAGTGCTAAACCATTAATGTACAGCGTATCCAGCGCTAAAATCCGATCAACTGCCGTTGGCCCACGCAGCAAGCGTAAAAAGTTAAGCAACAAACTGACCCCGAACATCAGCATGCTTAAGTAAATCACTGCGGTTAGCATGCAAATGCCTCTTTTAATGGTTGTTCATAACGTTGTTTTATTTCTGCAATTAAGCTTTGCTCATCGGCACAATGCAAGGCATGTACGGTTACCGTAGAGCGCTCGCGATCAACGCTCGTAGTTACTGTCCCAGGCGCCAAGGAAATAGCACTGGCCAATAGAAAAATAGTAATTTCACTGTCCAACTCACAGGGCACTTCAACCCAGCACGGATGCAAATTACGCATTGGACCAACGGCCAAGCGTGCCACATGAAAATTGGCGACAGTAATATCAATTAGCATATGCCAGAAAAAGATAAACAAATGCTTCAAACTACGAACACGCGGTAAACGCGGCCACCAACTCTGGGTTAAACGTGGAATAACCAATGCTAAAATACTGCCTAACAGCCAATGCCCCACAGAACTAAAGTCATCCACTAAAAGCAACCAGACCAGCAGCAAACCAAGGCTGCCTAAAGGATGGCTCAACCATTTTGAACGACTCATAGCGCCTCCTCTAACCGCATCGCTTGCAGATAGCTCGACACATCCAATAGCTGCGCAGCGGCTGCTTCAGTATAAGAAATCACTGGCTGTGCGAAGACCACCAACAACGGGCTACTTAGCAACAACAACGCAGTTAACGCAAATGCTACTTTATCCATCGGCTCAGCGCTGGTTTCAGCACTATGATGACGCCAAAACAACAAGCTACCAGCGCGACTCAAACCAATCACACCAATTAAACCTGCAACCAATACCACACTCCACAGCTGCCAAGCAGTATCACCAGAGACAGCCTGCAATAATAAAACCTTACCGAAAAAACCTGCAAAAGGAGGCAAGCCAGCGACGGCAATCGCCGCAGCGAAGAAACATCCACCCAATAAGTACGGATTAAACAAGCGCGGGCCTAGTTTAAATTGGCTCGCCAGCTCACCCCGTTGTTTGGCGATAATATCAGCCAATAAAAAACAAGCCAGCAATTACCCACGTGCTCTGGACTAAGTAATATAAACTAGCGCTGATCGCTGCTTCAGAGCCCACAGCAATGCCTGCTAGCAAAGTGCCCACAGAAACCAACACCAAATACGCCAACAAACTGGTCAAACTACTGGCAGCAAACGCACCCAGTGCGGCTAAGGCCATGGTCAATAAAGCCAGAATCCATAACACACCGCTACCCAAACCACTTGCAGCGCCGGCCTGTTCACCAAACACCAAAGTGCTAAAGCGTAAAATGGCATACAGTCCCACTTTGGTCATCACCGCAAACAATGCGGCAACCGGTGCCGTAGCACTGGCGTAGGCTCGCGGCAGCCAAAAGTGCAGTGGTAAAAAGGCAGCTTTTAAGCCAAACACCAATATCAATAACGCACCAGCGGCTTCCAACAAATACAACTGATCACCTTCTGCCTGCGCAACAAAACGCGCCAAGTCAGCCATATTTAATGTGCCGGCAATGCCATAGAACAGTCCAGCTGCAATCAAAAACAAAGCAGAACCAATCAAGTTAAGCACAACATAGTGCAAGGCGGCACGAATACGTGCTGGGCCAAGTCCGTGCAGCAACAAGGCATAAGACGCAATCAGGAGGATTTCAAAAAATACAAATAGATTAAATAAATCACCCGTTAAAAACGCACCGTTAATGCCGGCTAACTGGAACTGCAATAACGCATGAAAATAACTGCCCCGCCGATCATCGCCACGCAGCGCATACAGGGTAACAAACATCGCTAACAGCGCAGTCACTAGCAGCATTAATGCGCTGAGACGATCCAGTACCAGCGCAATGCCAAATGGTGCCGACCAATTACCCAGCGTGTAAACCTGAATGTCACCGCTACTGGCTTGCGTCAATAAATAGACGGCACACAGCAACAATAAAAACACACTGCTTGCACTTAAAAAGCGCACCAACTGCACTGGGCTGCGCGATGAAGTCATCAGCATCGCGCCACACAACAAAGGCAGTAAGACAGGCGCTACCAGCCAATGATTCATCGTGTTACTCCCATGCGCTTTCTTTTTTGCTGCTTGTTCTTAGCCGGCGCCTTCTTTACGTCGCTGCTGGGCTGAGGCTTCTCTGCTCCATCAACATGATCACTGCCCAGTTCGGTATACGCACGCAAGGCTAGAATCAATACAAAAGCAGTCATTGCAAAACCAATCACAATAGCAGTCAAGACTAACGCTTGCGGTAACGGATCGGTATAGCTGGTGGCATCACTGAGTACGGCTGGTTTTCCCGTATGTAAACGCCCCATTACAAACAAAAACAAATTGACCGCATAGGAAAACAAGGTCAAACCCAATGCCACACTGAAAGTGCGTGCGCGCAAAATTAAGTACACGCCGCTAAATGTCAGTACGCCAATTGCCAGAGCCACTAACAATTCCATTACACGTCCTCCGGCAGTTTAACATCGTGCCCAATGCGACCTAAGCCGCTTAAGATCAGCAGCGTGCCACCCACCACTGTCAAATAGACACCTAGATCAAAAACAATAGCCGATGCCAATTCAATCTCACCTATAAAGGGTATATCAACATGAGCAAAAGCCGAGGTCAAAAATGGATAACCCAGCAACATACTGGCCAGGCCCGTAGCGGTGGCAATCAGCACCCCGGCTGCGGCAATGTTTGGAAAGCGCACCCCCATGCGGGTTTGTACCCAACGCTGCCCATAAGCAACTTGCAACAAGACCAATGCCACTGCAGTAATCAGCCCCGCAATAAAACCGCCTCCAGGCTCGTTATGCCCACGCAAGAACATAAATACGGATACCAGCAACGCTAGGGGTAAAACCAAACGTGCCAACACGCCCAACATCATCGGATACACTTCAGTCGACCAAGCCCGACCTTGGTTATCGACGCGTGCATGCGGCAAATACAAACCTTTTAATAACGCCACTGTCGCTATTGCAGTAATGGCCAACACACTGATTTCGCCTAGCGTATCAAAGCCTCGGAAGTCGACCAAAATAACGTTGACCACGTTAGTACCACCACCGCCAGTCAGACTATTGGCCATAAAGAAATCAGCGATACTTTGATACGGGCGAGTCAATACAGCAAAGGTTAAAACAGCCATCAAGACTGCACAGCTGGCAGCAATAATAAAGTCACGCAAATGTAACAAACTACTGGATTCCGCAGGTGCTTTTGTAGGTAAGAAATACACCACTAAGAGCATCAGCAATATAGTCACCACCTCAACTACGAGCTGCGTGAGCGCAAGGTCTGGTGCCGAGAATCGAGCAAATACCATAGCCACAACCAGCCCGACAATACTGAGCATCAATAAGGCAGTGAAACGCTGCCGATGAAAGCCCATTGTGAGTAATGCACCGCATGACATCACCCCAAGTCCCAACGCCGTTAGGGGATCAACCGGTGTTAAAACAATCTCCCCCATCACCTGCGACAAAGGGGCCAGCCAAGTGGTCAATACCACAATCACAGCAAGCAATAACAAACTGATATAACGCTGTAACGAACCATTTTCGATGCGCGCTAACGCACGCGAGACTAAACCGTAGAGGAACCGTATGCTGCTCTCAAACATAATCCGTCCGTTGATATCGGGTAAACCATCATACCAACGAAATAAATGTGCCCGTTGCGCGTAAATAATAATTCCGCCAATCAGTGCAATAAAACTCATCAGTAGCGGCAAATTAAAGCCGTGCCAAATCGCTAAATCATACGGAGGAAGCGCGTGCCCGAGACTGGCTTCAGCAGCAACGGCCAATAATGAACTGATCGACCAAGCTGGCAATACACCCACTAACAAACAACAGAAGACCAATACTTCCACCGGGATTTTCATATAGCGCGGTGGTTCATGTGGTGGAAATTTCGGCAAGTTAATTGGTGTGCCATTAAAGAACACATCATGAATAAAGCGCAGCGAGTAAGCGACCGAAAAAGCCCCAGCAATGGTGGCCATGGTCGGTAATAGCCAGCTAAAGCTGCCAAGTAAATGCTGGTGCAAGGTTTCCGAAAAGAACATTTCCTTACTTAAGAAACCATTAAGCAACGGTACCCCAGCCATTGCTGAAGATGCCACCATCGCCAAGACAGCGGTATGCGGCATATATTTCCACAGCCCGTTAATTCGCCGCATATCACGACTGCCAGTCTCATGATCAATAATACCGGCGGCCATAAATAAGGATGCTTTAAAGGTTGCATGGTTAATAATGTGGAAAATCGCTGCAACTGGTGCTAAATCTGAATCAAAACCAAACAGCAAGGTAATCAAGCCCAAGTGACTGATGGTCGAATACGCCAGTAACCCTTTAAGGTCATGCTGAAACAGCGCAGTCACCGCACCGACTAACAAGGTGGTTAATCCGGTAAACGTGACTAAATAGAACCACCAGTCGGTACCTGACAATAATGGATATAAGCGTGCCAGTAAAAATACACCCGCTTTCACCATGGTGGCCGAGTGCAAATACGCTGAAACAGGTGTTGGCGCAGACATCGCATGCGGCAACCAAAAGTGAAATGGGAATTGCGCAGACTTAGTGAATACACCGATCAATACGAGCACTAAAGCCACAGGGTATAAACTGTGTGCGCGCAACAGATCTCCAGCGGCTAAGACATCAACCAGCTCGTAACTGCCGACCACATGGCCGATCACTAGGATACCCGCCAACAGTGCTAAACCACCACCACCAGTGATTGCCAGTGCCATACGCGCACCTTGTCGCGCAGCCACTTGCTGACTCCAAAAGCCTATTAGCAAAAATGATGAAAGGCTGGTCAACTCCCAAAACATCAGCATCAACAGTAAGTTACCGGCCAATACTAAACCCAGCATTGAACCCATAAATAACAATAAGCTGGTGAAAAATCGAGCCACCCGCTCCTGCTCCGACAGATAATAGCGGGCATAGAGAATGACCAGTAAGCCAATCCCAAGAATCAATAAGGAGAATAGAAAGCTTAAACCATCTAAGCGAAAACTTAAATTAAGCCCTAACTGCGTGATCCAAGCATATTTAACACTGATCACTTCGCCCGCTAGCACTTTGGAGGTTTGGCTCAACAACAAAGCTAAAGCAATCATCGGTGCCAGTGCGGTTGCTAAAGCAATCCAAGTCCGCCCACGTCGCGCAGCCAAAAATGGTAAAGCTGTCGCAAGAAAAGGAGCAAAAACCAATACTAATAAGATCACAACAGTCTCCGTGTTGTTCGGCCGGACGAACAGGAGACACCCAGCTTGATGTAAAAACGTAATTTATCTAACATAAGGTTATCTGTCTTTATTATTATGTTACTAAATTAAACACTTAGGTTGGCTTAGCAATTACAGGCGTTAAACAATAAAAAACCCTGAGTGGACAAATTAACACTCAGGGCATCTATATGCACTCAAGCAACGCACGCTTACCTAAGGCGCAACACGGCTCTGACCATTTACACTAGTAATGCGTACACGCTGCCCCACTCGGAATATTTGATTAGGTTCGACAGCTTGTACATAAGCACGCAAAACACCATCATCCTCACGTACGGTGATTTCTACACCCTGTTTGCGAGTAACACCTTCTTCGACAGCCGCTCCAGCCAAACCTCCACCCACTGCACCGAGTACCGAAGCCACCGCACTTCCGCGACCACCACCTATGGTGCTACCAGCAACACCGCCGACAACTGCACCAGCTCCAGCACCTATTGGCGTTTTAGTGCCTTCAATGCGAACAGGGCGCAATGACTCAATGGTTCCCATACGTACAGTCTGCACTTTGCGCGCATCAGCCCGAGAATAAGAGTCACCAGTAAGGCTCGAAGCACAACCACTTAAAAGCATAGTGAATGCTGTAAAAGTTGCTGCTAAAACAATAGACTTGCGCATACGGAATTCTCCTTAAATATAAATACGCTCACAGTTAAGACAATACAGTACTTTAAATGTTAGCACCAACCTCGAGGAATCTATGGATTATTTTATTGTCGCCGTTGCCGTACTGACAGGCTTATATTTTCACTGGTGGATTTACGCACGGATTAAGCGCTGGATTAACCGCGATCTTGCTTTATCAATGGCCGGTGACGATCTACAGAAAAAAGCCTATATGCTAGATAAGTTAGCAGAGGCAACAGCACTTAAAATTAAAAAAACAGCACTACAAAAATGGTTGCAAGAGGCCGCTGATCAATACACCGAATCAAACTGAACAGCGGCTTTAAAGGCCGCTAAGGTGCAAGTCGCACTCGACTCCAAAGCCCATCGTCTTCAACTTGATAGCTTAAGCGATCATGCAAGCGGCAGGTACGTCCCTGCCAGAACTCTATACGCTTTGGTAGCACACGATAGCCACCCCAGTGTTCAGGACGTGGTGGCGGCTGATCATCCGAATAACGTTCTTCGAGCTTTGCCAGCGCGGCTTCAAGATCTTCACGGCAGGCCAATGGCTGACTTTGCGCAGAAGCCCAAGCACCTAGCCGACTACCCAATGGGCGCATATTAAAATACGCATCAGACTCTTCAGCTGTTACTTGCTCAATCACGCCCTCAACACGAACTTGCCGCTCTAAAGCTGGCCAAAAAAACGTCATCGCTACAGCAGGTTGTGCGTTTATTTGTTGAGCTTTAGCACTGTTGTAGTTGCTGTAAAAAACAAAACCACGCTCATCCAAACCTTTAAGCAATAAAACGCGACAATGTGGCTGTCCAGCAGCATCGGCTGTAGCGAGCATCATGGCATTGGGCTCAACTGGGGGTTGCTCAGTTACAATTGCTTGGGCAAGCCAGCGCTGAAATAACACAAAAGGATCAAGCGGCGCGTGCTCTTCTAGTAGCCCATCGCGAATATAGTTACGGCGCATGTTGGCCAGTTGCTCAGTACTCATCAGTGCGACCTAAAGTTAAAAGAATAAGTATGCAGGATGTTTTTGCTAGCGTGCCTGACTTAAAGCAAGTTGACGAACATAAGCAGGATGGTACACAGCTAGCACATCTTGAATCTGTGCTTGCGGCGTAATGATAATTTCTACGCGATGGTTTCTACCAGCGTTTTTTTGATTATCCAGTAGATGAGAGCCTCCTAAACCAAGGTGCGTCATACGTCCACTGGTTAAACCGCTTAAGCGAAAAATAGAGGCCACTGCGCGTGCTCGGTCGCTACTGAGCTTGTGGTTAGCCTTGGCATCATTGGCAAGATCGGTGTGGCCTAAAATCAAAACAGCAGAATCAGAATTGGCTTCCAAAATTTTAGCAACGCGGGTGATTGGTCTAAGAACAGCCGGCAATAACAAGCTGGGACGATCCGCATTAAATGCTTGCTGTGCTGGCGCAGTCACCACCCAAGCGTTACCTTGCTGGTGCAAAGTAAATGGCGAACCCTTAATCGATTCGCGCAACAGCCCTTCTTTGTCAGCTAACCAGCTAGCAGATGCGCTGTTTTGTTTAAGGTAGACAATGGATTGGGTTTTCTCTGCGTCTGACAAATAAACGACAGACTGCGCGGTGTCTTTATTCGAAGAGCACGCAGTGACTGCTAAACAACTGACGATCATCGCCCACTGATACATTTTATGATTCATAATTCACTCAAACTCATAACGCTAAGAAAACACTGCTTAAAGCCCAGTAATAAACAACGAGTATTTTACTGACGCACCATATCGCTCAACTCACCACCACTATACTCAATTTGCTTGCGCACAGTAGCCTTTTTCGACTCATACTGCGCTAGATATCAAGCGATGCCGGTGATGATATTTAAGGCTGTCAACATTTTCACAAAACCACCAGTACCTCGTTACGCAACGGTTGCAGCAGTTACACCTCATCTAAGGCAGCTTATCAATCTACCGAAACAACACCACCAATAGATTACGTAAAAGAATAATAGCAATACAGTATAAGTAAAAGTGGAACATATTCGTTACAATGTAGCTCTAATTTTATTAACCGCACGATTTGTAACATTCTTTAGCATTATAGTGATTAAATTTATGAATCTTAAAAAAAACGTAGCGTACTCAAGCAGAACTGCCGATAAATTTGTGGTGCGCCTTCCAGAAGGCATGCGCGATCGTATTGCAGAAGTAGCACGCACTCAACACCGCAGCATGAACTCTGAAATCATAGCCCGCCTTGAAAGCAGCCTACAGCAAGAAGGGATTTTAACTGAAAGCGATCATGACAATTTGCGACTCGACAGTCCCGAAATCAGTCATCATGAGCGCGAGCTATTGCAACATTTCCGACTGCTTGCGCACCGTCAGCAAAATGCACTGCTCGCATTAATAACGCATGATATTCAAGACGAGAATTAATCACTGGAACACTGCAAAGCTTCACTAGCGATAGTTGCTATCCGCTTAGTGATCACGCTTTAGTCACACCTCTGTCATATTGCCGTCATATTACCGTCTTATTGTGCTTGCATCTTTTTGATTCAGGTGCAATAGCATGCGGTTACTTAAGGCGTTTTTTAATAAAACAACACTACCAATTATTTTTTTAACCAGCTTATTACTCAGCACCCTGAGCACTGCAAACGAACAGCAAAAACTTACTATCTATGGTTCAAACACAATAGGCAGCCAACTCGGCCCAGCACTTGCCCAAAGTTTTCTGCAAAGCCAAGGTTATGCAAATATAAAATTACACAGCAGCCCAGACGCTCATCAGCACACCATAACTGCCGGCGCAAACCCAACGCAGCCTAGCGTACGTATTGATATACACACGCAAGGCTCCAGCACGGGGTTTACTGCGCTGCACAATCAAACAGGCGATATTGCTGCAGCCTCACGACCGATTAAAGAGCAGGAAATAAGCCTTTTAAGCCCCTTTAGCGAGATGCTGAGTAAACATTCCGAACATATTATAGCTATTGATGGCATAGCCATTATCGTCCACAAAGACAACCCTATTAGCGCTCTAAGTATCACCCAGCTTGCTGCTGTTTTTTCTGGTGAACTGGATAATTGGCAAGCACTTGGAGGTCGTCCTGGAGCTATCAATATCTATGCCCGTGACAATAACTCAGGCACTTGGGAGACTTTTAAGACGCTAGTTTTATCCGTTGCAGGGAAAACCTTATCGACTACAGCAAAGCGCTTTGAATCCAGTACAGCGCTGTCCGACTCTGTAAGCAATGACTTGAATGGCATTGGCTTTATTGGCCTGCCTTATGTGCGCAAGGCGAAAGCACTTGCTGTGTCAGCGCAAGACGCAGTCTCTATGCATCCCTCTAAAGAGTTAATTGCTACCGAAGACTACCCCTTATCACGACGCTTATTCTTTTACAGCAGTGCGCAGAATAACTCGCCCCTAACTCAAGCTTTCCTAGCCTTTACCCACAGTAGCTCAGGGCAAATGCAGGTCGAAAAAAACGGTTTTATCAGCCAAGTTGTTAGCGCTATGTCAGTACCTACTGCAGACAGCATGCCAATACGTTATCAACAACTGAGCCAACAAGCACAACGGCTCTCGGTTAATTTTCGCTTCAAAGAAGGCAGCGCACAGCTCGACAATAAAGCTCAACGCGATATTGATAGAGTCTTAACCTACTTACGCAGCCACAATAAAACTCAAAAAAAACTGGTACTGGTTGGCTTTGGCGATACAAAATCTGATCCACAGCGCGCGTTATTACTCTCAAAACTTCGTGCAATGGCGGTGCGTCGGCAACTCCGCAGAGACGATATTATTTTCCGTGAAGTTTTTGGCATTGGCGATGCAATGCCCGTTGCCAGCAATCATATTGACCAAGGCAGACTGAAAAATCGCCGCGTAGAATTATGGGTTTATTAAGCAGCATTTACGGCAAACACGCGCACTAATCGTGGTTTTACAGCCAACCAGCCACTTTTAAGTACTTTTGTTCGCTCATTCTATACGCATCTACAAAAATTCATGCTACTTTGCTGGCTTTACTCATCTCGGAGCGTTACTTATGGCCCTTAGCAAAGATCAACTGATCAATGAAATTGCAGAATCAACTGATTCAACTAAAACTCATATTCGTGACGTGCTTGATCAACTGAGCCAAGTTGTCAATGATGCACTCGATAACGATGGCGAGATTACGTTACCAGGTATCGGTAAACTTAAGGTGACTGAGCGTCCTGCACGTACTGGTCGCAATCCTCAAACCGGTGCCGCCATTCAAATCGCAGCCAAGAAAGTTATTAAGTTGGTTCCAGCTAAAGCTCTTGTTGATAGCATTAATAGCTAAGAGCTTTTCTCAGCTATAAAAAAGGGGAAGCGAGTAAACTGCTTCCCCTTTTTATTACACCCAACTGTTAAGCAGGATTAACAGGATTGTCTGGGTACCAAACATCCAGCAGAGGACTGATCTCAAACGAACTCAGTTCTTTACGTCCTTTCAACCATGCTTCAACTTCAGCGCGTTGCTCTTCAGTGACAGAGCCACGTTTGCCTGAGCACACAACAGCAAATTCTTCACCACCAATCAGCGCCATTCCTTTACTTTCGATAGCATCCACCACGAGGTCAGCAAAAAATGCTTCGACGGTTGCGTCTTCAGTATTTTCTGGGTAACTCAATTGCAATTCAAAACCCAGTTCCTGGAATTCATCAACACATAATTTTTTACGTAAGCGGCGCGAACGATTTGTAGCCATGACATACCCTCCAATAATAGTGGTGCGAATATTAGCAGCTTTGCGACACAAAAACGCTGCAGAAAAACAAATAACGCCCAGCACTGCTTTCATTTTGATGAATAGCGCATAATAGTTATAAGAGCTCTTAATCACCGGTTGTATTTTAAAGGTATTGTTATCGTGTTGATGTCATTTTTACGCCACTTCAATATTCACTGTAAACCACTCAGCAGAACCGCTTTTTCACCCGCAAGTAGATGCACAGTACTGTCTACTTTGTGCTTAACAGCGCTGATAAGCGCACCTGCTGTTATGGCACAAACATTACCTTCGAGCACTATTGATAAAGCGCTCAAGGCCAACAAAATCAACAGCGAAGCGTTGTCTGCGGTTACCATTCCATTAACGGGTGCCGGTAAAAGTGCTTATATGAATGCCGATGTATTGATCAACCCGGCCTCAACCATGAAACTGGTCACCACCTATGCAGCCCTAGAACTACTAGGACCATCCTACCAATGGAAAACCGAGTTTTTTACCGATGGCACACTTGAAGATGGCGTGCTTGATGGCAACCTCTACCTCAAGGGCGGCGGTGACCCCAAGCTCAACATGGAGCGCCTCTGGTTGCTGCTACGTGATTTGCGCGCCAATGGTGTACGCCACGTTTCAGGCGATTTAATTCTTGATCGTAGCCACTTTGCACCGCCGCCTGTGAGCGTTTTCGATGATGATAATAACGATCGCAGCAAGCCCTTCTTAGTGGAACCTGATTCACTATTAATCAACTTTAAATCACAACGTTTCGTGGTGCGTGGTGAAAAAAACGGTACTCAGGTGGTTATGGAGCCACCGATTGGCAGCATTGAAATCATTAACAATGTCATCCTGCAAAAGGCAAAAAACTGTAACAGCCCAAAAATCCACTACAGTCCACAAGACAATGGCCACATGCTGACACTCACCGTAAGCGGCCATATTGCGCCTGGCTGTAGCACGCAAAATTACTTAGCCTTTCTTGATCATCCTCGCTACGCCGCTGGCATCGTACGCAGTATTTGGCAGGAAATGGGCGGTACAATTTTAGGCAATGACATGCTGGGAGCGACACCTAGTGACGCGCGTTTATTAGTCCGCGCGTACTCGCCTGACCTGACCGAAGTGATCCGCGACATTAACAAATACAGCAACAACACCATGGCCAAGCAGTTATTTTTAAGCATTGGTGCGCGTTTTCGTAACGCTACAGACAGCGATGATGCTGCAGCTGCACAACGCGTTATCAATGACTTCTTTGCTAAAAAGAAGATTTTCAGCAATGGTCTTATGGTTGAAAACGGCTCAGGCTTATCGCGTAAAGAACGCATCACTGCGCGACAATTAGGACAAATGTTAGAGGCTGCATGGAAGGGTCCCTATGCAGCTGAATTCATTTCATCTCTGCCCATTGTGGCAATGGATGGCACCATGCGTCGCCGTTTGCGCAACAGCCAATTAGTCGGTCAAGCACATATTAAGACCGGCACCTTAAAGAATGTTCGCGCCATCGCAGGCTACAGCCGTGACATCAAGGGTGACACTTGGGCTGTAGTAGCCATTATCAACCACCCGCAACCTTGGGGTGCCTCAGCGATACTCGATCAAGTCTTACTTGATGTGTTCAGCCAGCCTAAAAAAAGCAAATAAATCATGCATCACTAAATCACTACAAAGCCGCTCAAAGGAGAACCTTTCGCGCTCTAAACATCCACGATTGTCAGCGGCTTTTTACTGTTTCTTTAAGGCTATAGCGCAACGCTTAGACAGCGACTATTGTCCATCTTGTACATTACCTGCAGTAAAGGGCTATGCTGTAGGTCTGTGTGCAACAGCCAAAAAGAGGATAACGCTATGCAAACGCCTACTTTCGAATCCAGCCAACTGCACCATGCTTTCACTTTAAGCAATGGTAAAACACTCAAGTACTGTTCCCTACCTGCCTTAGAAAGCATAGGCATTGCCTCAGTTTCACGCCTACCTATTTCAATTCGTATCATTTTAGAATCATTAATTCGCAATGCCGATGACCACCGCATCAATTTTGAGCATGTTCAACAGCTCGCCAACTGGCAGCCTAATGCTGCACGCAATGAAGAAATACCGTTTATGGTGGCGCGTGTTGTTCTGCAAGACTTTACCGGTGTTCCCCTACTCTGCGATCTCGCTGCTATGCGTAATGTCGCCGAAGATATGGGCAAGCCCGCCAGCGCAATTGAACCCTTAGTGCCTGTTGATCTCGTCGTCGACCACTCAGTGATGGTTGACTTTTATAACACGCCAGACGCTTTAGAAAAAAACATGGCGATGGAATTTAAGCGTAACGGCGAGCGCTATCAGTTTTTGAAGTGGGGCATGCAAGCCTTCAATACCTTCAAAGTCGTACCACCCGGTTTTGGTATCGTGCACCAAGTTAACCTAGAGTATCTGTTCCCAGGTATCCAAGAAAAAGATGGCATGGCCTATCCTGACACGTTGGTCGGTACTGACTCACATACCACCATGATTAACGCACTTGGCGTGGTCGGTTGGGGGGTGGGCGGTATTGAAGCCGAAGCTGCGATGCTGGGTCAGCCGCTGTATATCCTGACCCCAGATGTCGTCGGTGTGCACCTCAGTGGCAAGCTACGCGAAGGTATGACTGCAACCGACCTTGTGTTAACTGTTACCGAGCTACTGCGTAAAGAAAAAGTCGTTGGTAAGTTTGTAGAATTTTTTGGTGAAGGCGCTCAATACTTGAGCCTACCTGATCGCGCTACACTCGCTAATATGGCACCGGAATACGGCGCCACCATGGGCTTTTTCCCCGTGGATGAGACCACTCTCGAATATATGCGCGGCACCGGCCGCGAAGATATCGATATTGAAGCCTTCGAAGCCTACTTCCGCGCGCAAGACATGTTTGGTATCCCTAAAGCTGGCGAGATCGACTACAGCCAAGTTGTAGAGCTTGACTTGGACAGCGTACGCCCATCTTTGGCCGGTCCAAAACGTCCGCAAGACCGCATTTCTTTACCCGATATGCACAACAGCTTCACCTCACTGTTTAGTGAAACTATTGCCAAAGGCGGTTTTAACAAAGATGCGTCTGAGTTAGACAAGCGCTACGGTACCAGTTGCCCATTGATTCCTGTGACCAATCAGGACTCACCAACACCAAGACGCCCATTAAAAATGAACGAAGTGGAGATGATCGATAACCGTTTAGATACACCATCCAGTGAGTGCCAAACCGATGGCACCATCGACTTGGGTCACGGTGATGTACTGATTGCGGCGATTACCTCGTGCACCAACACCTCCAACCCCAGCGTCTTGTTAGCGGCCGGTTTACTGGCGAAAAAAGCTGTAGAGCTGGGACTGAGCGTGCATCCACGCGTCAAAACCTCACTGGCACCGGGCTCACGCGTGGTGCCTGAGTACCTCGAAGCAGCAGGTCTTTTGAGCAGTCTTGAGGCCTTAGGCTTTGGCGTCACCGCCTTTGGTTGTACCACCTGTATTGGTAACTCAGGTGATCTCACACCAGAATATAACCAAGCCATTGTTGAGAATGACATTGTTGCAGCTGCCGTCTTGTCTGGAAACCGTAACTTCGAGGCACGCATTCACCCCAATATCCGCGCCAACTTCTTAGCTTCACCACCCTTAGTGGTGGCCTTTGCCCTTGCTGGCACGGTCAATATCAATCTGGATAAAGACCCTCTCGGCACAGGTAAAGACGGACAACCCGTGTATCTGAAAGACCTCTGGCCAAGTAATAGTGCTGTTCAGGCGTTACTCGGCAAAGCCATGAATCCGGCGGTGTTTCGTGAAAAATACAGTGACTTCAGTAAAGACAATAAACTATGGACTGATATTGAAAGTGCTAAAGGCTTGGTTTACGACTGGCCAAAATCCACTTATATTGCCAAGCCTCCGTTTTTTACTGACTTCAGTATGCAGCCCAAGCCTGTTGCACCAATCAGCAATGCTCGCGCTTTAATGCTGTTGGGTGATTCCATTACCACCGATCACATCTCACCGGCTGGCTCATTCCGTAGCGATAGTCCAGCGGGGCAATACTTGGTGAGCCATGATGTGCAGCAGTCAGATTTCAATACGTACGGCGCACGCCGCGGTAATCACGATGTAATGATTCGCGGTACCTTTGCCAACGTGCGAGTGAAAAACCTGATGCTACCTGCAACTGAGGATGGTTCGCGTACTGAAGGCGGCTTTACCCTGCTCGATGGCAAGCAAGTACCCGTTTACGATGCAGCAATGGAATATATGCAGCGCGGCACCTCGACCATCATCTTTGCTGGTGAAGAGTATGGTTCCGGTTCCAGTCGTGACTGGGCGGCCAAAGGCACTCTACTACTGGGCGTCAAAGCTGTGATTGCGCAATCTTATGAACGTATTCACCGCTCTAACCTAGTCGGTATGGGCGTGCTGCCTCTACAGTTTATTGACGGCGCATCGTACAGTTCACTCAACATTACTGGCGAAGAAACATTTAACATCCTTGGCGTGGATAGCGATATGCAACCACGTCAGCAGTACACCTTAGAAATCACCCGCCAAGACGGCAGCGTGGAACAGGTGCCGATGTTATCGCGCATTGATACACCGGTTGAAGTGGACTACTACCGTCACGGTGGTATTCTGCCGTACGTCCTGCGGGATATTTTAGCTAAAGTTTAAAACCTCCCCCGCCTAATAAAACGGCCAACACTCTGAATAAGATGTTGGCCGTTTTTTGTAAAGTACTCGAGTTACTCGGGTGTCACTATAAACTCTAAGCGTGCCACATAAGCACCTATTACTGATCGACTAAACTGCCTCCACGGCAATGCGGTGAATCGGGGATGGCTTGCTCAGCCTTCCACTCATCAGGGCTGAAGGTATGCAATGCTAAGGCATGAAACTGCTGCATCAAATCGCCCAGCTCAGCATAAACTTTTTGGTGACGTTGAACTTTGCGCACACCGTCAAAAGCTTCACTGACCAAGACTACTTTAAAGTGACTTTCTTTACCACGGCTGTGCATATGGCTCTCGTCTTCAATCTGAAATTCCAGCGGCTGCAACGCAGCTAATGCAGCTTCAATCTTATGCATCATCATTCACTTAAACCCTCATTATTGTGCTGATTGCGCCATCTTTTGTGCATCACTTTTAAAGGTACTGATGGCAATCAGCAAAAACACACCGGTCAAGCCCATGGCCGCCGGCACTAAATACAGAGCGCTGTGCAATCCTATCGCGCGAAACGCTTCACTTATTTCAGTCGCACCTGCCGCCAACATGGCTTGCTGGGCAAAATAGTCCGATAAACCGCCAACGATTACCGGTCCTAAACCACCACCCAAAAGATACAGGCCGGCAAAAAATAAAGCCATGGCCGTGGCACGCAAACGTGGCTCCACCACATCTTGCACGGCAGTATACACACAGGTATAGAAGTTATAGGCAAACACCCAGCCGACGGCAAAGAGACCAACAAACAGTGCCACATCAATCTTGCCCGCAACTAAAGCAACACCAGTACACAGACTAGTGAGCAATAAGCTGATCCCACCAAAGAGCAAACGGCCATTAGCCATGCGCACATGTAAACGGTCAGCAATCCAGCCACCCAGTGGCAAAGCAAATAGGCCAGTCACGCCGACAATCACCCCCACTGACATCGCGGCCTGGCTCAGCTCTAAGCCAAAGTAACGCTGCAACATCGGCACCATAAAAGAAGTATTGGCATAAGTGGCAAAGTTGTAACAGAGCCCTGCCAAAGTCAGCCACCACATGGTTGGCGTCGCTAAAATGCGCCGAATGGGCTGACGAATCGGTGCGCTGGTTATCGCCACCACTTCCGCCGCGCCGCGCTGTGGTTCACGAATAACAAAGACAAAGAGGGCTAAGATAACCCCAGGCACTGCGGCAATAAAAAAGGGCGCGCGCCAGCTGTCAAAAGCCTCAACAATGGCCCCGGTAGTGAAAAATGCCAACAATAACCCCAGCGGCAAGCCCAGCATAAAGATGCCCATGGCCCGCGCGCGGCGATGCGCTGGAAATAAATCGCCAATCAGCGAGTTGGCCGCTGGCCCATAACTGGCCTCACCAATTCCCACCCCCATACGCGCCAATAAAAAGCCCCAAAAGCCTTGCACCACACCATTAACTGCGGTTAAAGCACTCCACACCAGCAAGCCCCAACCCATAATTTTCTTACGTGAGCCCGTATCAGCCATACGCGCCAAAGGTATCCCAGCAATGGCATAGACAAGGGTAAATACCGTGCCTAGCATGCCGATTTGGAAATCGCTTAAGCTCCACTCCAAACGAATCGGCTCCATCACAATACTGGGCACAACACGGTCAAAATAGTTAAAGACATTAGCTAAAAACAGTAAAAACAAGATGCGCCAAGCATTTTCGGCCTGCTTGGATTGATGCGCTTGCTGCGGCATAAAACTCACTCTGTAATGTTGATTAATCAGCGAGCAGATTCGCCCAATAGATCAGGCTCCACCCGCACCACGCTCAGCGGCCCGGCTCAGTCAACCCATCGCTTCATCTTAAGCAAAAGGCGCCGTATGCAGCCAAGCCAAGCTCTCAGCAGTGGTACTGCTCGGTTTATATTCAGCCGCCAAAGCGCCCTGATAATCGGCCCGCTCAAGCGCGTCACGCATCGCATGAAAGTCTAACTTGCCCGTCCCCGGCTCAGCGCGCCCCGGACAGTCGGCAAATTGCACATGAGCAACCCGCGCACCGAGCACCGCCATCGCTTGCTGCACACTGATACTTTGGCGCGCCATATGATACACATCCAACTGGGCAAAACAGTTCGGATGACGCACTTCAGTTAATAATTCCTCTAAGTGTTGTGGGGTATTGATTAAGAAACCGGGCATATCAATCGGGTTAATCGCTTCACAGAGCACCTTAATCTGCAGTCGATCAAAGGCTTGCGCCGCGTCACGCAGGTTGGCCGCCAGCGTGGCAACCGCACGTCCACGCGAGACATCCTCAGGTAAGCGCCCAGCCAGCACGTTCACCATGCGTGGACGCACCATTAAGGCATAGCTGAGCGCTTCATCTAAGGCATTGGCAAACTGCTCGCGGCGTTTAGGATGACAGGCAATACCATCCCCACCCTGCATTAAATCACCGGCAGGCAGATTGATTAACGCCAAGGGCATGGCGCAACGCTGCAACTCCTCTTTTAACTGGATAGCCGGCACCTCATAGGGAAACTGAATTTCCACTGCAGTAAACCCTGCCGCCGCCGCAGCGCGGACACGTTGCAGCAGCGGCAATTCGGTAAAGAGCATGGATAAATTGGCCACGATATCCATTAATGGTCTCCACTATAAAGTTTAATTAACGTCGCCGGATCATTGGCCAAATGCCCTTGTGCAGCATGTGCACGCATCAACTGCGCGGCTAAACCACTCATCGGTGTGGCTGACGTATGTTGTTGTGAAAGCTGCACTGCCATATCTAAATCCTTAAGCAAGGTACGTACATGCCACTTCACCGGTTCAAACTCACGCGCAGCCATTTGCGGGGCCAGAATTTGCAAGGGCTTAGAGTCGGCAAAACCGCCCGCTAACGCCGGCGCTAAAAGCGCGGCATCCACCCCTGCGCGCTCAGCCAAGGCCACGACTTCAGCAATCACCATGGCATTACAAGCCACCAGCATTTGATTGCAGACTTTAGCTATCTGCCCAGAACCTACAGCGCCCATATGCGTCATACGCTGGCCTAAGTGCTCTAAGACGGGCCTGACTTGAGCCAAGGCCTGTGCATCGCCACCGGCCATCATCGCCAAAGTGCCCGTTTCAGCGCCGCCCACACCACCCGACACAGGTATATCCAGCCAGCGTCCACCGATCACCGCCAACCGTTCTGCCATATCAACAGTGGCAGCAGGTTCGATACTAGAAAAATCTATAATAATGGTGTCTCGATTACGCTTAACCGCAAAGCCAATGCCATGATCGGCAAACATCACCTGTTGCACTGCTTGAGTATCGGCTAAACACAACATAATAATATCAGCATGATCACACAGTTCGGCACACTCAAACACTTGCACAGCCCCCAGAGCTACCAAGGCTGCACACTTTTCTGGGCTGCGATTCCACACCGCTAACGGATAACCTGCCGCCAATAAACGCTTACACATAGGCAAGCCCATTAAGCCGATACCGGCAAAACCTAAACGCGGTAATGATGCGTGCATAAAACTCTCCAATTCTCTGATCACATAGCCATTGCCCCTTGGGCGCAAGGACAACACAAGCTATCATGCCCATTTATGCCGCGAGAACAAACATGTCAAACGAAATCAGTGACGTATACGCACAACTTCTGGGCGAAACAGCACAAATCAGCTGGGCTGAAATCATGCCGCTGTTTGCTAAAGGGATGGTACTTTGGGTCGCCAGTGATCAAGACCTGGTGGCCGTTGCCGAACTCATTATCAATGACGATAAAAAACAAGTCAGCGCCTTGATGCAACAAAAAGCCTTGCACAACTTAGCCGATAAGCAAGCGCTGGACTTTCAGCAGCGCGACCCTGAACTGTGGGCTGTTGTGATCGCGCCTTGGGTATTGGTGCAAGAACGCAAAATACCGACCACACACTAGTCTGCATCGACAGACATATTGCTACAGGTTCAAACAAACCTATACGCTTTAAAAGAAGAATAAACTGAAATCATGACTGAAAAAAACTGGTGGTTAGACGCCACAGCAGAACTGTCTGAACCCACACGGCAACAGGCACAAGCGCATCAAAATCAACTAACGAAACCACAAGGCTCTTTAGGTCGCTTAGAAAATATTGCTATTGAGTTGGCCGCTATGCAAAACACGGTCAAACCTCAGATCCACACGCCGCATATGTTAATTTTCGCTGGCGATCATGGCATTGTCGCGCAAGGCGTATCGGCCTTCCCACAATCAGTCACCATTGCCATGCTGGCTAATTTTGTTAATGGCGGCGCAGCGGTGGCAACCCTGTGTAAAAAACAAGGTATTGTGTTGAACGTCATTAACTGCGGCACAGCAAACGCATGCGAGCATTTAGCCAATATCATTCATCAGCCCATCATGGCCGGCACTCATGACTTCTCCCAGCAAGCGGCGATGAGTACAGAACAAACGCTACAGGCACTGAACTTAGGTAAAGTGCAAGTCGAGCGCATCTATAACAACGGCTGTGACTTTTTAATGCTCGGCGAAATGGGCATTGGTAATACATCGGCGGCCAGTTGTTTAAGCGCACTGCTATTGGAGCGCGAGGTCAGCGGCCTAACCGGTCCCGGCACTGGCGTAGAAGGCACTGCACTCACCCACAAGAAAGACATATTAAGCGCCAGCGTGGCTCGCGCTAAGCCTTTAGCTAACAGCACGTTAGCGATATTAGAACAGGTCGGCGGCTTAGAGATTGCAGCCATCACTGGTGCTTATATACGGGCCAGCCAATTAGGCCTGCCTTGCTTTGTCGATGGTTTTATTACCAGTGCGGCGGCGTTATTGGCGGTGAGGTTAAACCCAGCGGTACGGGACTGGTTACTGTTTTCACACCAGTCTGCCGAATGTGGCCACAGCGCTGTATTAACAGCCTTGCACGCAGAGCCTTTACTCAACTTAGGTATGCGTTTAGGCGAAGGTTCCGGCGCAGCTGTGGCCTATGCAACGCTTCAGCAAGCACTCACTATTCATAACAATATGGCCACTTTTGCTCAAGCCGCCGTGGATAATAAAGATCTATGATCACCACTTACATCGATATCATTCGTCATGGCGAGCCGGTTGGCGGCAAGGTCTTTCGTGGGCATACCGATCACTGTTTAACTGAGCGCGGCATTGAGCAGTTTCAGCAACGCATCAAGCGTTTGGGCTATAACTGGCAGCAGGTGATAAGTTCGCCTTTATTGCGCTGCCAGCAATCAGCACACTGGCTAGCGCAAGAACAGGACATACCACTGCACATTGAGCCCAACCTGGCTGAGATCCACTTTGGTAAATGGGAAAACCAGAATGTTGCGAAGATCATGGCCGAAGAAGATATCAGCCAACTCTGGCAAGACCCAATGAACTTTTGCGCCCCACAAGGCGAATCCACCGCTGCTTTGCAGCAGCGCGCTGTGCTGGCATGGCATGACTTGTTAAAGACCCAGCAGGGTAAACGTGTATTAGTGGTCACTCACGGTGGTGTTATCCGCATGCTCGCTCAACATCTCCTAGAACTCACGCCCAGTGCCATCAAAAAACTTAGCCTGCCATACGCTGCAGTCATGTGTTTTAAAATTATCGAAACAGAATATGAAGGCGAGCAGCAACACTGGGTTAGCCTTGAAAGTATGGACGGCACAGAACTATGAACACCTATTATTGGGGATTTTGGTTTGCCCTGACCTTTTTAAGTCGCGTACCTGGGCCTTATTTAAAGCGTCTTGACCCAGAAGTACAGCAAGCGGCCATGTGGTTTTACCCTGTCGTCGGCGCCATTCTCGGCCTAGTCCTCGTCACCTTGGTCACCCTGTGCTTCTCCTACAATCCTCAGGCCTCGGTACTCTTGGTTGGTGCTTTAGTTTTGGCGCTCTGGGTGTACTTTACTGGCGCAATGCACTTGGACGGTGTCGCTGATACCGCCGATGCATGGGTCGGCGGTCTAGGCGATCACGCGCGTACCTTAGAGATCATGAAAGACCCACGAGTGGGTGCCATGGCTGTGGCCGCCATGTTGGTAGTGCTACTGGTTAAATTTGCCGCCATTACTGCACTGCTCACTCAAACACAGGATAATACTGGCTTACTGCTGGGCGGTCTTGTACTGATACCAATGCTTGCCAGAGCTGGCATTATTGGATTAATGGCTACTACGCCTTATGTACGCCCGCACGGTATGGTCAGCACTACGCAAAGCGCAGCAACTAAAAGTAAAGTCACTGTTATGACGATCATTCTGGCCTTATTAGCCGTATGGATGCTGCAAGAGAAAGCGTTGATGATTCTGTTGGCATGGTTTGCGCTCTTAGTCGCTTATCGTGCCGCGCTTTACAAGCGCTTAGGTGGTTATACCGGTGATACCCTTGGGGCTGGAGTAGAGTTTCAAGAAACGGTGCTGTTGGTTGCCTTAGCTTTATAAGTTTTATAAGCGAAAGTGTTTATAAGCGGTAGCTGTACAGCTGCTAGAGGGTCCTTTGTGATTTTGATTATCATTAGGCGGGAACCCTGCAGTCACAGGCAAGCCTTGCCCAAGCTTGCCTTAGAGTATTGCTTATTATGCAATTGATTTTTTATTCCATGGCATTTTCATCAGCACACGCGCTAAACCACAAAAGCCCGTTACTCCTGCCATAATCAAACCAGCACCAACAAAGCCAGACAGAGCATACCAACCTGGTGCAACTGCAGTACCTAAAATAACACTCAAGACAATCATAGAGCCCGCACCAATTTGTACTTGACGCTGTAGCTCCAGTGGCTGTGCAGCATCTTTCACCACAGGCAGACCTGCTTTTTTCCAACCGTCTAGCCCACCCTCTAAGATATAGACCTCACAGGTCGCGCAGTTATCCAAGACACCGGCATTCATCACCGTACGGTTACCTGAACGGCAATGGAAAATAACTGCATTGGTATCACTTTTTGGCATGCCCTCACGACTTAACTGCTCCATCGGCATATGTCGTGCAGTGGCAATATGTTCACGCGCATACTCATCAGCACCGCGAATATCCACCAAAACAGCACCTTGTGCTAATAACTCTTGCGCAGCTTGCGGCGTTAATACTTTACTGGACATCAGAACCTCTTAATATAAATAACAAGACAACCTAAATAAACACACACTCGTTTTATCTAGATGACATAATCCAGCACATAAAAACAACTATACACAAAAGTATGATATATATCAATATAATTAAATAGCTCGACCTGAGCTCATTCGCATAAAAATAACTGAGCGCAACAATCTAACTAGCAATACAACAGATTAGAGCTGTATCGGACGACGGCCAGACAAGGCGTGACTGAGGGTGCCGCCATCTACCATTTCTAACTCACCACCTAAAGGCATACCATGCGCTAAGCGAGACACCAGCAAGGGTTTGTCCGACAGTATTTGCGCAATATAATGCGCAGTGGCTTCGCCTTCTACGGTGGGGTTGGTGGCTAAAATCACTTCGCTGAATGCGCCACCGTTAATCCGACCGAGTAATTCAGGAATACCGATCGCTTCTGGGCCTAAACCATCTAAAGGTGAAAGGTGCCCTTTTAAGACAAAATAACGACCACGATAACCTGTTTGCTCTACCGCGTAGACATCCATTGGCCCTTGCACTACACACATTAACGTCTCATCTCGGCGTTGATCGCTGCACAAGTGACAGATCTCTTCTTCACTTAGGCTGCGACACGAACGGCAATAGCCGATACCTTGCATGGCTTGAGTGAGGGCTTGCGCTAAACGCTCCCCACCGCTGCGATCGCGTTCAAGTAATTGCAATGCCATACGTTGGGCAGTTTTTTGCCCAACACCCGGTAAGACGCGAAATGCATCAATCAATTGACGTATTAAAGGACTAAATGACATAACGTCTCAGCGAATTAAAAGATTAAATAAAGATGTGACTGCGGGTTAATTTGCGCAGCATAGAATAAATGCTGCAGATCAGACATGCAGCGCACATCTGACCTGCACGATAGAACTAGAATGGCATTTTAAAGCCCGGCGGTAATTGCATACCGTCGGTCATACCCGCCATGTTTTCTTTGCTGCTTTGTTCAATTTTACGTACAGCGTCATTGACTGCTGCAGCAATTAAATCCTCAAGGATTTCTTTATCTTCTTGCAGCAAGCTATCGTCAATACTGACACGGCGCACATCATGGCGACCGGTCATAACAATGCTGACTAAACCTGCACCGGACTGCCCAGTGACCTCAGCATTGGCCAGTTCTTCCTGCATTTTCTGCATTTTTTCTTGCATTTGTTGTGCCTGTTTCATCAGGCCAGCCATACCACCTTTCATACGGGATTCCTTACATTACCGAGTCTATGGGTTCAATACTGTTGGCACTGATTATAGCGCCAAATGTGTCCATCAACTGCAATACTATTGGATCAGAGTGGATTGCAGTTTCTGCTTCTTGTTGACGCTTGGCTTGCTTACGTAGCAACGCCAACGCCGGTGATTCTTGTTGAAGAACATGCTGTTCAATCTGCAACTCTATAGGCGAGTCCAGCTGTTTATTAATCGCATCATTGATACGCTGTAGCTGAGTTTTATTAAATAAAGCACTGTGATTGGGATCAAGGTGCAATAACCAACTGTCTGCATTTTTTTCAACCAATAACGTATTAGCCGCAATACTGTGGGTCATTCCGGCTAAGTTAAGCTGTGCAAACAGCGCTTGCCACTCAGCTGCCAAACCAGAGGCCACAGGAATATTGGGCTGCAAATCTGCTACGCTGCCATTGCCCAACTCTGGTGCTGCTTCATCGCCGCGGATACTGGACAGGTCTGCATACTCTTGAAAACCACTGTCATCAAGATAGCTCTCGTCATCATCAGCATCGGATTGCGCAGCAAATGCTTGGCTGTAATCCTGCTCATAATTAGGCTCTGGCTGCTCATCCGCATACTCACTTACCAGGGTAGCGTCATGTTGTTCAGCTACGCTTTGTGCTTGTGCCATGACAGCTGGAGCAGGCACAGGCTCAACTGACGGTTCAGACAGCACAGCCTCTACTGGCGTCTCAACTGCTAGTGATGCAGGTTCAGTGGATTGCTCTTCTCCTGGCTCTAGCCCAAGCGGTGCCTCCCAAGGCGCACGAACCGATTCAGCCGCACTGACTGAGTGTGACTGGGCTGCTTCAGAGTACCTGCCAGCGACTACTGGCGCAGTAGATGCTAGGTTAGCCTGCGACGGCTGTTGATGCGTTACATTAGCAGTCGATGCAGTCGTGCTAGGTACTGGCGCAGCATCCAGCCCTGCGCTTACCGCTGCTGTTGCTGCGGCGAGAGGCTCAGACTGAAGCAACGGCGTAGTCGGCGGGGTTCCGGGTAAACTTGCCGGGCGAAATGCCAGCATGCGCAGCAAGACCATTTCAAAACCATCACGCGGGTCCGGTGCCAAAGGCAAATCACGCCGACCGATCAAGCCCAGCTGATAATAAAACTGTACATCTTCTGGCGGCAGTAATGCTGCCAGCGCTAATACTTGCTCACGGTCACCCTGACCATTATCAATCGCATCAGGCATCAATTGAGCAATAGCAATGCGGTGCAGCGCGTTGAGAATTTCCGCCAAGACACCGGCCCAATCGGGGCCATGTTCAGCTAAATGTGCCACTGCGCTCAATGCACCACGGGCATCGCCTGCAATCAGCGCTTGCAGCACGCCATAAATTTGCCCCTGATCCAGGGTACCGAGCATGGCGCGCACATCGTCGGCAAACACGCGACCATCACCAAAGGAAACAGCTTGGTCGGTCAGGCTCATGGCATCACGCATCGAGCCATCGGCAGCACGCCCCAGCAGCCACAACGCATCGTCTTCAAAAGGAATATTTTCGCTGGTCAACACGTTTTGCAAATGACCGACAATCGGCTCAGGCGGCATATTCTTCAATGAGAACTGCAGGCAGCGCGAGAGTACCGTCGGTGGCAACTTTTGTGGATCAGTGGTGGCTAATAAAAACTTAACGTAGGGCGGTGGCTCTTCCAAGGTTTTCAACAAGGCGTTGAATGAGCTGGTCGAGAGCATGTGAACTTCGTCAATCAGGTAAACCTTGTAGCGCCCGCGCGTCGGCATATATTGCACATTATCGAGCATCTCACGGGTATCTTCGACCTTGGTTTTACTGGCCGCATCCACTTCGATCAAGTCGATAAAACGCCCTTCATCCACCTCACGGCAAATCGAACACTCACCACAGGGTGTGGAGCTGATGCCCTGCTCACAATTCAGGCACTTGGCCATAATTCGCGCAATGGTAGTTTTACCCACACCACGGGTGCCGGTAAATAAGTAGGCATGGTGTAAGCGCTGATGATCAAGGGCATTGATCAAAGCTTTTAAAACGTGAGTTTGGCCAACCATTTCACGAAATGAACGGGGACGCCATTTGCGGGCTAAAACCTGATAACTCATAGCAACCTAAAAACCTGCAAGAAAACAGACCCACATGCTAACGGAGGACAGCAAAAAATGCACCCGCAACTGAGTTTAGAGTTAGGCTTTTTTAGGATTTACGAAGGGTTGTAACGAATAAAGCAGATTAGGTGGCAACCACTGCCAGCCACACCCCGGCACACAATGTCACCGCTGCGGCTGCTCCCTTCCAGGCCTGACCGGGTTCACGGATAATCGTTGCGAGGGGACCGACAGGGTCGCCATAACGCGTGCATCAAAAGATTTGCTGCGCGGCTATTGTACTCATTTGCGGAGAAGATACAAGCGCGATTGATTTGTTTTAAACAAGAGCCGCGTCCTGACTTTTCAACTGCGCGATACAAGTAGATCAATACACATTGCAAGAAGATACTGAGGAGCAATAAACAGCGCCTCAGCCAAAGATAATGCATTTTACTTATGTTACCAGTATGGCTATAAAAATCCTTGGCTCGTATAAACCAAGGGAAAACAGTATTTTAAAGCGCTAAACTACCTTGCTGAACTTGACGCCACCAAGTGTTTTTTATCAATTTACTGCTGCTACTTATTGGCTTAGTTGAACAATGGACAACAGCGCCGGATCATCAGCATGCTCCAGTAGTATCCGGCGTACACGCGCTTGCCAAAGCCGCGCAAACTCTGCCAGCTGCTCAGGTGTTTCTCGATTCTGGATAACCGCCTGCATGCGTTCACGCTGCGATGTATCGGCAGGAATTTTATGGGCATCAAAATGCGCCAAAACAGCAGCACCTGTATCGAGCCGCTCAAAGCGTACAGCACCGTCATACTCAACACTGTCCACAGCGAAATTGAGCAGCCCGTTGCGGGCGAAACGCCCACCAATGCCTTTAAAACCACCCTGCGTCGCTGCACCAGTAATTAGAGTCAACACCTGCGCAACTACACCTGTAGTGCCTTCCGTTTCTGGTGACGGCATATGTATGCTGATGCCACCACGCTCAGGCAATGTATCTGGATAAAGTACCTTTAACGCAGCGCGTGCAGTCAGGAAAGCACCCGCCACAGTTGGACAGGAATGCCCAGCCAGCAGCACAGCATCCACATAGCGATACTCCATGATGCCGTCTGTCGCGCTACCGAGCAGTTGCGCTAATGGGTCGCGCATGCGAATAACAGGGGCTTTATCAAAGAACTCAGGAAACATAATAGTACTCTCCTTAAAGAGTAGGACATTGAAATACACGCTTAGAGAAACTCAGCTTATTGTTGAGTTTTTCTAGAAACGAGTAAAAAACTCAAAAAAGACCTAAAAAAGGCCGTTTTCGAGGTAAAATCACCTCTTTTGGCCCTTAATTCGCCGTTTTGGCGGATTAAGGGCGCACTAACCCTAAACCAGCAAGTATTTTCTGCCGATCATGAGGTTCGTTAGTCCTGCTAGCAGGCACAAACGGTTATGGTTTTTATCAAGCCCCTTGTAACGGACTTTGTTATAGCCAAATACGCACTTGATGTAGCGAAACGGATGCTCAACTTTAGCGCGTAGCTTGGCTTTCATTTTTTCAATTTCCTGCTCATTTTCGGTCATGGTTTTACGCTTACTGATTCGAGCACTGATCAGCCAGGCAAGATTTTTACGCTCTTTGTTTTCTCTGCGTTTTTCAACACCTACGTATCCAGCATCACCAAATACACGCTTTTCTTCGCCATGTAGGAGGCTTGCAGTCATGGTTACGTCGTGCACATTGGCAGCCGTACTCTCCACGCTATGAATCATACCTGTGACATCATCCACGCCGATATGCATCTTCATGCCAAAGTGCCATTGGTTGCCTTTCTTGCTGGAATGCATTTCTGGGTCGCGCTTGCGGCTTTCATTTTTGGTTGAGCTCGGTGCAGAAATAATGCTGGCATCCACAATGGTGCCTTCGCGAAACAGCAGGCCTTGATGCTGCAAGTGCTTGTTAATTTCCTTCAGAAACAGCTTGCCCAGCCCATGCTTTTCAAGGAAGTGACGGAAGTTTAAAATCGTCGTTTCATCAGGAATATTGTCTGATAAACGCAGTCCTGCAAAGCGGCGCATTGATTCAATTTCATACAGAGAATCTTCCAGAGCCGGATCGCTGAGGTTGTAGAATAACTGTAAACAATGCACACGCAGCATCACACTAAGCGGATAAGGGGGACGCCCCATTTCACCTTTTGGGTAATGCTTAGCGGCGCGATTCTCCAAGCGCCTCCAAGGAATAATGGCATCCATTTTTTCCAAGAAAATCTCACGACGCGTCTTACGCTTTTTGTTCTGGTATTCTGCTTCGGCAAAGGTCAACTGGCTCATGATTCGGCTCGCTGGGCTAAAAAATGGACGACGTGGCTATTATCGCAAAAAGTGGGGAGTTATTCAGAGGTTCCTTAGGTTTAAGATAGCAGCGATTGCTCATTATTTATTGAGCCACATGATCAATCTCGACTCGGTTACGCCCTGTATTCTTGGCTAAATACAGGGCTGCATCAGCCCGTGCTACAAGTGTCTCGGGATCATCACCCTGCAGAAAGCCGGTAACGCCAAAGCTTGCTGTATTGCGCCCAACAAAGGGAAGCTCAACCCTTTCCAGAGCGCGCCGTAATTTTTCAGCAAGTAATGCTGCATTACTCGTAGTAGTGTTAGGTACGATAATCAAAAACTCTTCACCGCCCCAGCGGCCAGCAATGTCAGCATCGCGCAGATTGGCCTTTATGGTTTGCGCCACTTGCACCAATACCTTATCACCCTCCAAATGACCATAGATATCATTGACTTGCTTAAAATAATCCATATCCAATAAAATAATAGAAAACAGCGTTCCATATCGATTCGCAAGCTTGACCTGCTGGCCTAGTGCCTGATCTAACTGTAAACGATTTGCCAACTGAGTCAGTCGATCGGTAATCGCCAATTTTGTCGCGTCTTGAATTGCGGCTTCAAGCTCCGCTGACACCACTTTGATAAAACGCATCAGCCTAGAAACAACACGAGCGTGTTGATTGGCTAAAGGATCACGCTCGATTGATGGCGCAGACTCCAGCAAAGAATTAACGACTTTATCGGCTTGTTTTGTATGCTTTGGCCCTTCACGTAATCCCACTGCCACCATTGCTGAATTCAACAGCGATAAGCGCGAAGAGCCAAAAAACTCACCGAACGTGTAAAAGCCGAAGGTTGGTGCTATATCCTCTAATGGTAAAGTTTCCAACTCCACGCTTTCCTGCATCAAGAAACGCCGACAACCACAGCTATACAGAAAGATGGCCTGAGGGCAAAACTCTGCCATTGACTTGTGCAACTGCTTTGAATTCTCAATAATCAAATCAATATCGCCATAACCTATGCGGAAGGTTTCGCCTTCTCGAATATCTGAAACAAACTGCAGCGAACCATCATCGCTAGTAGACACAGGCAGTCTAGCCAACAAGTTCCCGTCGCGTTCCAATAAAAACGGAAATTCCAGTACATTAAACAAAAACTGATCGCCGCTAGGGATATTGAGGTAGCGCTGATAAACACCAAAAGCGGGTTGGTCATCGATCTGCTGCACATTCAATCCATCGACCTGAGTTATTCGCATGGAATGGCTCAGTGGCTGCCAACCTAGGTAAGAACTGGACTCGACATGCAAGTCACGGCCGCTAAAAACAACGACGACCACGCCTTTATCGAACTGTTCAGTTTTTGAAAATACCAGTGCAGTATTCGTCGAAGTGTAATCTGCAGCGCCACCCCCGAATACGGGATAGCCACTCAAAGTCGAATCAATGCCTTCAAGCAACGCCGATACATTAATGCTTATAGTTGTTGCAAGTACCAAAATGCCAGCAATTTCGGTAAAGCTTTGATTCACTCGCTGCCCTATTTCAGCGCCAATATCCTGTTCGTCATCACCCTCGCTTGCCATTGCAACAAGATTAACATCGGAAGACTGAAAAAACGTGAAACCGATAATAGTTTGCTTGGTCATCAACCGACCATGAGCGACTTCACCGATAGTCGTTGCACCGACAACCACGGCTGTTGGAAACCTAGAGGCGATCACCGCTGTGATTGCGTTGATGTGTGCCTTATTCGCTTCGGCACAGTAAATTTGCACGAGTTGCGCCTGAGACTTTTCTGCAGCGTGGGACACAGCCCCAGTTTCAATCTCTTCTGTTAATGACTCAAGATCAGTAAACACATAAGTGACATGTTGAATCATAAGCCGACTCCTTTTGGCAAGTTAACAACACAGCGTAGCGTCGGAAGCCGCTACTTCAAGCGCCATCTCAGCAAAACAGAACCCCATACTATTGACTTCATTAGCATATCGAATCAGCAATACGCTGACCTCGCTAGCCACCCTTATTCTAGGGTGAAGAAACTGCATCAGCCTGAAAGCAAATGGCCGCAATCACGGTCATCTGAGTCTGGTTGTCACTTAACGTGATGGTATCTTTTAGCTTTGCGGGGAAGTATTCATCTTCAATTGCTCTGGTTTGCCTGCTGCACTCTTTGCATAATCTTTACACTAATAATGTTCTAGTTTAGACGTGGTAAATGACATAACACGCAGCACAGCCATAACATCGGTTAACGACAATATTAAAAACAGAGATTCCGACTGAGGAAGGCTGAATCAATAACCTCCTCATAACAGTTAGCAATTGCTGGAAGCTATCAATAAAATGCGCAACCCTTTGCTCTTCATGTATCAGAAACAACTAAAAAACAAAAACCAGTGGCCATTAGACAGCAACCAAAGACTTTTGCAACGACATAAGTCAAGAACGAAAAAATCTATCTCAATCCGTTATCGCCATAGATGCAACGCAACTTGCCGCGCCACTCAATATCTTGAATCAGCGTTCTAACTTAAAGAGTTTTGAGCATTTTAAGGAAATCCCAGCCCCCCTGTAGTGTGCGCAATGACTTCGGGCAGCGGCGTAAATGAGTTCTCTCCCCCCTCTTGGAAAACAACTTGAGTATTACTATTATTTCCCGAGGGATTACCTACGCATGACGGCCATGGCTAGCACTTTATCTACGGCAGTGTTGATACTGGTACGTTGTTGAAGGAAATCATCAACAACGTGTTCTAAACCCTTACTATTAATCGAGGGCATAACTGCGCGACGCATATTAGCCATGCGCAAGTCATGAATATTTTTTTTACTGCACTTGTTAAAACCATCTGTGGATATATCGACACGAACAGGTGAAGCGCCGCTGGCGATACTGAGTTCACGTTGAAATTCCTTATTAAGAAGAATACGTGCAAGTTGCAGTTGATTTTCGCTTCGATTTTGCGCAGATTTAAAGAACACGACATGGTCACTATGAAATATATAGGCGCCCTGTGTGCCAGGAAAACGCATACACAAATAATCACGATCAGCCTCAGCACCTAGAACAGTCAGCTCGCTGTTGACCCAACTGCCATGCACCTGAATCAAAACGTTGCCTTGTACCAACTGCGCTGTAGCTTGATCCCAACTGAGATTATCCGTGGTTGTAGCAAAGTAACTGGTGAGTTGTTTAAGGCGTGAAAATGACTCAGCCAAAATGCGTTGATCGGCAGGAATAAGCTGTTGATCTATAAATAAACGCCGATAAAACTCCAGCCCACCAGTACTCATAACAACCAGCTCAAAGAGTAAGGCCTTCTCCCAAGCATCGCGAGGTGTGGCAAGCGCGGGAATGCCCAAAACCTTTGCGCGCTCAAGCACGGCCATCAAATCTTCCCAAGTGTCTGGTTCGTGCATATTGAGGCGAGCGAATAAGCTTTTATTAATCCATAGCCAATTGGTTGAGTGACTATTAAGGGGTGCAGAAACCCAATGACCTTGATGCTTAGCATGTTCCTGTATGGCTAGCGGAATAACCTCTTCCCAGTTTAGCTCTTGAGCAATAACATCCAGATGCATTAAAGAAAAGGCTTTGTCATAGTTGTGCGCCTCACTGCTATCCAGCATCGCGGCATCAGGGAGCTGCTCTTTGAGCTGATCGCTAATCTGGGCTAAATACAAACTGGAGCTGCTATTGTTAGCCTCTTTATCTTGCCACTGCAGATCATATTTTTTTAGATATCGATTCAAAATATCAATGTTTTCAACTTCGCTAGCCGAATTCCACCAGTGCCAAAATTGAATAGTACGATCTTCTGCTAACACTGTACGCAATGTCATAACTGAACTGAGGCTATATAAGCCGAGTGTGAGCAAGCAGAATATAAAAAATGATCGAGTCGACCAAGTAGCTAGGTGCTGAATCAAACCACTAAGGCTCCATCTGACTAGATGATTGCAAAATACCCTATAGGTTCTGTTTTGTACAACATACAGTGTTAAATAATTAAACTGATCGATTAACATGCCACGAAGAGGCCCGCGAGTAGACTGCACGTTGCTACGTCAGCGAGCGGCAAATACAACCCGCAGTTGCGACACAAAGTATACTGGTGGGATCACCACCAATGGCAGGCAAAGCGGGTTACTCGTCAGTGATCTTCCAGCGACGCCACATAAAGGGTAGCAACAGCACACGATGAAGACGGCCATCTTTTTTGCCACTTAGATAGCCCAGCCCCAAAGGCAGTCCCGCAGCGGCGCCAGGCTTGTGAGCCGTTCTGAAAAGATAGTCAAACCAAGGTACCACAGTGCCATAATTGCTGTTGCTGAACGTCGGCTCGACACTATGGTGAACTCGATGGAAACTTGGGGTCACAATAAATGGCCGTAGCAGCTGGTCGGCGAGCGCCGGTATACGCAGGTTACTATGATTAAAGTGGATAAGTAGGATTCGCAGCAGTTGGTAGGTGAATGCGACCACCATCGGCAATCCCAAGGCGAGCACCAGCAGTGTAAGTACTATTGTCGAGCTGAATACTTCGAGAAAGTGATGCCTGTGGGAGGTGGTGACATCAATCTCTGTTTCCATGTGATGAACTGCGTGTACACGCCACATAAAGGGGTTTTTGTGGAATAACCGATGTATCCAGTAAGAAATGAACTCTATTGAAATAACCAGCATCGCCACAACCAGGATCGAGGGCAAATAATCTGTCATCTGAAAAGCTGGTGAAAGTGATGGCATCCAAGCCGCGGTGCCCAGATAGGACATCAGCAGCAGCGCACCAACGAAATTGACAAAAGCGAGCAGCCAGTTTGTCAACCATCGAGAGACCGGCACTGAGTCCGTCTCGACATTCGGGAATAACTGCTCGGCAACCATGAAGGCAAGCATCCCCCCAAAAGTGGTGATCATGATCACCAGACTTTGCTGCGTGAGCAGGACACTCAATAGAGGACCGTGATCAGCTGCCAAGATCAGTACGTTGTTGTCCATAAACTGCTACCACAGCCTCCACATGTCAGCGAACACGCTCAAGTTTTAAATTTAACAGGTCATACTTGCTTGTAAAATAGCTATTGCGCATAAGACGCACAGTTGCTGGCGTGTGAAAAAAACGATATCGCCTCAATGTAATGAAGGCATATTCCGAGTCGTTACTACGCCAAGCAAACACACTATCGCTCTACAAATATATTTGTAGAGCGATAGTGTCATGTATCGAGCGAGGTATTATCCTGCTTCAAAAGATCGGCCGTTTAGCTGTAGGAATACCCGTCCTTTAGGGCGGAGAGGATGTCAAATATTAACGAATACGCTCAAGCTCCAAGTTCAGCATGCCATAATCGACCGCATAATAGCCGTTGCTCATCGTGTGCACTGCTGCTGGCGTGTGATTGAGAACATCTTGAGCCATAACACCGCGGTACACCGCACTATCGCCACGGTAGCTGTACTCGTAGAGTGGCAACCCGTTTGCTGCAGTGGCGACTCGGACTATGTTCTCCTTAAGACGAATGTCACTGGCGTTACCCGATTGACAGAGTAACTCACAGAATTCGTTCGGTGCTACTGGGGTGTTTATGGTGCATTTTTTTTTTCTGCCGTGCTGCTTCCACAGCTATTGTAAGCAATGGCGGTCGGCTGCATAGGAGAACCAGTTACATTAGTGTAAGTATTTTTCGTAAAGTTATATATATCTAAAGTCTGACCACTCGCTTCAGTTATCTGTAAATTACTCTCAGGGATAACCGCTTCTATGCTTTGTATCCAGTGCAAACCGCCGGCACTGCTACCGACAGCAAAAGCCAATGCCAAAGTAATAGAAGCCATTGTTCCGGGACCGTTCTTACGCAGGGATACCCAAGCAATAAATCCTAACAACAGTGCCAGCAAGATAAGTGCTGCGGTACCTAGCGTAGGCACTGCAGCCGCTTCACCTAGTGGTCCTCCAGCACCAACCGGGGCAAAGGTTATCCCACCAAGCAGCTGAGGACCTCCAGCAGTCCCCGCTAAAACGGGCGTGGACACAAGCGCGGACAGCACGCTTACTCGAATAAAGAAGGTCGTCAACCTCTGACCGAAAGATTTGTCTTGCATAATCATCTCCTCATGCACACTAGTCATGCACACTACTTGTCCAACTAGGCTTATAATTATTGTAACGCACTGAAATATTCCCACAGCCCTACTCGCCTGTAAACGACTATAAAGTCTAACGCCGCAGTATCGATGAGCACAACGTGTTAGATCTATTGGCTATGCCGCTTAAGGGGGGTTGGAATGCATTATCGTTAGGACCAATGAGAGTCTGCTTGCCTATGAAAAGCAGGAATACGTAAGTACTAATTAACTGAGATGCTGTCGCTATTCTTATATTGAACGTTACAACTGTTCAAGCTCTTGAGCGCGTAATGTAGTTGCTTGCAAAAAACAGTGATTTCCCGCAACTCTCGCCAAAGAACCACCCTCTGGATCAGCATGAAACGCACAGTTTGCATCACGGTAACGAATCCAAATACGCTGCACATCACGCAATTGTATTTTACGTTCAGGCGTCAGTTTTGCCCCCAGCTTTTTATAAGCACTATTTAATCGAGCATCTTGTATCGCTAACTCTTCGTTAATGCAGTCCACCATCGCAAAAGTAACACCCTCTGATTTATCCATACAGGCTGAAAACTGCTCGCTGTATAAAGAATAATCCGCCATTGCAGAGCCACTTATTACAAACGCTAAAAACACTGTGGGAAAAATACGTTTCATACTCACTCCTTACCCGCCAAAGGCATCAAACTTAGCCGTAAATAAAAAAGACCTGGTTAACTCTTTAAAATCAATCTATTTCGTGAAGAACATGATCCAGATAATTTATGCGCCACATAGCGAGTCATCCACAAAGGCCAGTTTCCAGCCATCAGGCGTACCAATAAAGTAAAACCCGCGCGGATTGCCGTATGCATTGGGCAAATAAACAGCCATGATTGGCGCTTGAGGGTAGATTACTCTCACCGATTTCGTTTCAAACGTTTGCATATTGGTAACTACATCGGGAAGACTCTGAAGCCTTTGGTAATAGACCCTCTGGACTGTATTAAAATCAAGTCCACAGGGGCTTACATCGCTACCAATAAGTTCAAATACACCTGCACTGCCTGCCTTTGCTTTACTCGAAAAGTCATCCTCCTGAGCAAAACCAAAACCTTCAGCTCTTGATGCCAATATTGCTACCGTACCGGGTGCGTAATAGCGCCTCACATCCATGTTCGAATCAATATATGTGGCTAGAGTTTTATCGTTGCTGCGCAATAGATTATTGAAGTTTTTTCCCCAATAGGCATCGCTCAAAAAACCCTCAATAAATGCAGGGAACATATCGGCTAAGCTGTCTGCCAAGGCGTTACTGTCTTGCTCTTGAGTACGGCCATCGACCACACCTAGGCTCAGCGAATTGATTACATGTTTAATAGTGCCTTGCAGCATGTGTTGATCTTTTTCAGCATAGATAAAACGAATATTAAAATAGTTATCAGCATAAAGTTGAGCATAATCTGTATGCAGAGCATCGCCTTTTTTATATTCAATAATATAAGCGTTATCTTCTAACCTTTTATTAAAGACCTCTTGAACTGAGCGTAACGCTTCCTTGTATGCCTCATCTACTCTGTATAGATCACCGTCAGCTAGATAATTATTTTTATAATCGCGATAAACTAACAGTTCAATTGCCTGATCTTCCGAAATAAACTTTTGCCCGTCACGGTTGGTCGCCTCTCCTTGCGGGATGAGGAAGTCGGGGTATTCAACTTTATAATCGTAAAGCTGATTATGGTAAGTTTTATATTTTACGTCGCCGTGGCTTTCTTGGTCACCATCGGTGCAGGCTGACAACACTGCTAAAAATGCAAATACATAAACGGCCCTGTGCATTTTTAGGCGTTTTAACAGGTGAAATATTATCGCTCCCATGTTTCGTTACTCCACTTCAGGACAGCCTCTTTAGTTGCCTCGTAAGGAACCTCATAGGCTTGATCGTAATCCAGCAATTGATCAATATCTAAGCGTATTTTTAGCGATGTGCCCTGTCGAGGCAGTTGATAATAAAGACTGTAATCACCCTTATAAAACTGCTGCTGAGCAAATTTTCGGGTGCTGGGCGATAATTGCTCAAGATCAATAAAATCAGCCAGCTGATAAACTTGATGAGCGCCAAGTTGATAATTAGGGTCTTCGCTAAGCGTACCGTTGTGGTAGAAAAAAACCCTTATGTCACTCCCCGTTTCCGTACCATTATTTACCGCTACAAGTTTGCGGCCATCTCTCAAATTCCAGTAACTCATTTCCCAGCCAAACTGCATACCAGCCAGGCTAAGAAATCCGTTTTTTGGATCGTAAATATCAATGGGCGTTGCTGAAATAGCGTAAGCGTTCTCTTCACCGATGTGTTTGAGCAGCAACTTTCGATTGGCTAAGCTAATTTCTTCCAATGGAAATACGTCATCGGGCAACAGCAAAAATATATCTTTAATACTCACGATTGTTTCAGCCATAATTTCTGTCGCTATTTCACTTTTTTGTACCTCTGTGCTTAAAGCTTCAGCAATAATATTTCGCCCCTCATCTTTACAGGCAATAAGTAATGCAATAAAAGTCAGTAAAATAATTCTTATTTTCATAATCAGCCACTGTTTTGTTTTGCACATTTAAAATAAAATGAGCTTCATGAGGAGTAACTTCTGCAGCTGGCGACTCTCTTTTAAGGCCCAGCATTAAATTCAATAGTTTTGACCAATTCATCTTTATCAAACGCAACAGACAAAGAAAGAACCCCACCCATGATAATGCTTTGTCCGCCATCCTCATTTATATAGACATCATCTGCCGTTAAATGAAATCGGCTTAGCAAAGTTTTTTTAGTCACGCTTTTGTCTCCACAAGTAATCCAACCAAAACTCTTACTCGACTTGTTGATATAAGCGTGGATCATGCGCTCGTCCTGATAGATTAACCGTATACCATCAAACGTTAAGGTGGTCGTGGTTACCATGTCATCTTCATCAATATAACCCGACACCTCTATAGGCCCTTCTTCTATCAACTCAGACAATGGTTGGCCCAACAAACGCTTCGCTTCCTGTGGATTAGCACCTAATTGCAGTTGCGCAAGGGTAAAATTTTGCAAAAAAGGACGATCTTTTTCCTCATTTTGCAAGGTAGGATGACTGACCTGACGCGTCCAACCTTCTACTTGCTCACTGGGGTAGTAGCATTTGTACCACAGCCTATTATCTGCATCTTTCACCGCCGACAAGCAGATAAGAGACAGGCTGTTCTCTTCAGCTAGCCTAGCAACGACTTTGCCTCTAGCCGAGGCTTGATCATAGAGCTTGGTGTTAGCTTCATTGTGCATAAAGATCGGCAAGACCTTATCCAAGCTCGACGCTGGCACCTGCACAACTGAAGTGCTTTGCTCTTTGCTTTGCCCGTCACATGCAGCGAACAAGGCCAAAATAACCATAAGCAATGCTATTTTAAACTGTTTAATATTCATAAATTATTCGATTAAGTTTGTTTCTATATAGTCAATTAAAAACATATCGCCCAGCTTCATCAGCGTCACATCATTGGAGAAAACCGAGCCTGCGCCATAATCAATAAGTACGCTATATTCGAAATCTGAAATATGACTGATGATCACGCGGTCTAATCTATCCCCTGCTTCCATACCGTTACCCATACCGAAAGGCGACCAAACATCTTTACCTAAAGGATAAACATCTCCCCACTTGCTTTTATAGGCGTGCTCAGCGGCAATAAGATCACCCTCTGTTGCAAAGTCAGGGTACTCAAAGATATTTAACTGATCCTGATAAAACTCAAGATAGCGCTCTGTTAAAACCTCCTCCGGATCTGGAAGGCAGTAGCCGTTGCTATGCTTGCATTGAAAGATGTTTATTAGCCATGCTTCCCCTGAAGAGACTTGCTGTTTATTTACTGTTTCCTTCAGTGCAACGGATGGGTTAGTTTCGTTGCTTACCCTTTGTGGATCGCAGCCAGTTGATATGGCTAATAGCATTATTGAACAAAGCAGCGCGATAAAAGAAGGATATGCTTTTTTCATTATTTAAATACTCTCAGTTATGCAGTTCGTGCTTACTTACAGTGGAAGAAAAATGCGCAACTCCAATGCATTGCTGGTTGCAGCTATCGATTTCACCTATGCGATTACCTTTAGCGTCACGCAGCATCACGTCAGAGCCTGTTTTTCCATGCGATAGCTATGGACTCAAATGACTTCCTTCACTGAGCTCGCCATCGGGAGCAATGCTATTACCGTAACCATCGGTCACGATAGGCAATTGACTGGGCAATTTTTGGCCATGCTGGACATAGTAAGCACGCATTACATCCAGCACCTTAGCCCCGTGATATATGGTAATTTCTTCATCGTTAACGAATATTTTCATACTGTTATTTTCGATTTTAGTTACTTTAAGATTCCAGTTTCCAGCAAGCAAATTGCACAGCTTCTTCTTATGCTGTGGCTTTGGCTATCTTGGCAGCTTTCAGCTTGCCTCTAAGCGTCACCGTCAAAGCAACGGCAATAACAATCAATATGATGCCTATTAACGGTCGGTAGAAAAGCCACGCGATGGCGATGGTGATCAACGATGCAGGAGCAGCCACTAAGAAGGCGATAATACCGGCACCGGCGCCCACGATGGTGCCGGCAATGGGCACAACATCGGCAACAACCGAAAGCGGTCTGAGAAACAAGTTAAGTCCCACCATCATACAAACGAAACCGCCCAACCTGAGAAGCCAAGTCAGCATAGTATTGCTCGTCTGTGCGGCTTGAATCATGGCGTCGGCAGAATGGATGCCTGTCTGCAGAAGCTCGATAGATCCACGCGCCTTGGCGACATAGGGCTCGAACGTATTTCCCGTTTGTTTAGCAATCACACTGACGTCTACGGGCTTGACCATAGCGAACTGCACTCGCAAATCGCCCACCTGCGCAGCAGTCGGGTCCGCGCCAATATAAAACCCCGCATCGTACACTCGCCCACTGCCCTTGATTGCCTTAGGCAAAGGCGTATCAGCACTTACCATCAACGGTTCAAAGCTATCGATTTTGTTGATCAAGCTTGGTGACAGTTTAAAGGCATCAAGCGTAATGCTGTCGGCGGTTAGCTCTGTTGAAGAGTACGCCATGGAAGAAGGGTTGCGGTGCCCATCAGGTTTCTTGAAATTGTCAGAGTTAACAACTCTGTCTGCCCATTCTCTGCTGTACTGATACTCAGTCACAGTTTCAGTACCGCCACCTAATTTCTTCGTCGTCTCGCTGCTGGAGCTTTCCTTCCATTGATACATTTGCACAGTCCGCTTGAGCTTCAACGCCTTTGCTGAAACACCAAAAACAGGGTCTTTTAGGATGGCCTGCGTATCAGCTAACCCCGTCACATGAACCAGACGCCCTGCGTTGGACGCATCAACGCTGTTGGAGGCAACTGAGACAACGATACTGCCGCCTTCCTTTAGCGTTTTATGTGTTGTGACGGCTCGACCCTCATTCCAAAAAAGCAGCGGGAATGCCAGAACAAACAACACAAGCCCCACCACAACCCCCATGACGGCGCCGCCAATGCGACTGAACCACGACTGTTTTGTAACCTCTGTAAAGCGATCTTGTGACATCACTGTCTTCCTCTTTTATGTTGCTTCCGAACAGCTAATCATTTCGAGCATACAAACCTTCTCGCCTTGATTAAGCCAAAATGCCGAACTACACGGCGATCCATCGAAAATTGACCTGTCTTCCATGATTACTGCCTAATTAATACAAACACGATGTACTTAAATTTCCTAACCTCTCATTTTTAATTTTATTTTTAACATTTTTTATTGAACTTAAATTGATTTAAGGAAACACTGAACAAATCCCAAGCGGGCTGCAGCCTTTGGTAAAATAGTCCAATCCGTAATTAGTATCGAGTCCACAGTCATGCAAATCACTTTCGCCGAAGCCGAGTTCGTCAGCAAAAAGAAGCAAACCCGTCGGGATCGACTGTTGATGGATCTGGAAACTCTGGTGCCTTGGTCTGTTCTGGAATCAGTGATTGAGCCGTACTATCCGAAATCTGACGGCAAACGAGGTCGTCCGACTATGGGGCTTTCTCGCATGTTACGTATGTACATCCTACAGCAGGTCATGGGGTTTTCCGATGAAGGAACTGAGGATGCCGTTTATGACAGCGCAGCAATTCAGCTGTTTATGGGTATTGATCTTGGGCGTGATGCCGTGCCGGATGCGACCACTTTGTTGCGTTTTCGTCGTCTGCTGGAAACTCACAGCCTGACTCAACAAATTTTTGCTGCGGTCAATTACCAACTGTCGAGCAAGGGCTTGTACCTCAAGGAAGGCACGGTGGTTGACGCTACAATTATTGCCGCACCACCTTCCACCAAGAATAAGAGTAAAAGCCGTGATCCGCAAATGCGCTCCACTAAGAAAGGCAATCAGTATTACTTTGGCATGAAAGCTCACATCGGTGCTGATGCGGCTAGCGGTTTGGTGCACACACTGGTCACCACTGCGGCCAACGTGCACGACGTGAACCAAGCTCATGCTTTGCTACACGGCGAGGAACAGCAGGTATACGGTGATTCTGGTTATCTGGGGGCTGACAAACGGGAAGAAAATAAGGATAAAGATGTGGAGTGGGTGGTAGCCATGCGCCATGGAAAGCGTCGAAAGCTGCGCGATAGCGGCACAGAAGAAGGTCAACTGGCTGACAAAATCGAAAAATTAAAGAGCCGGATACGCGCCAAGGTTGAGCATCCCTTTTACTGGGTCAAAGTGCACTTTGGTCACCGCAAGACTCGCTACCGTGGCTTGGCGAAAAACACAGCCCATCTCTATAGCCTGTTTGCCTTGGCAAACCTGTTTTTGTCGAAGCGATGTATGCCGTTGGCGGGATAAATCCGCCTAAAAACCGGTAAGCTGCCGGGAAAAGCAGCAAAAACGGGTAAAACTGCTGATAAAAAGGTTTTTTATGGCCCTGAAGTTGAAATTTAAGAGCTGAATTTTAAATCCGCATGGATTGGCTGGTTTGATTGGTTTTATTCAGCGTTTCCTTAAATCTTGTTTAACGACTATAAGCTCCCAGTCGCTGTTTAAATTTAAACTTCTATGTAAATAATACCCCGTATCAAGCAATCAGTACACATACACTATGCCACTATAATGCCACCACGGAAGAGACTTTGAAGCGTTATACTTAAACTGACATAAGTTTTTTAAGGAAACACTGAACAAATCCCAAGCGGGCTGCAGCCTTTGGTAAAATAGTCCAATCCGTAATTAGTATCGAGTCCACAGTCATGCAAATCACTTTCGCCGAAGCCGAGTTCGTCAGCAAAAAGAAGCAAACCCGTCGGGATCGACTGTTGATGGATCTGGAAACTCTGGTGCCTTGGTCTGTTCTGGAATCAGTGATTGAGCCGTACTATCCGAAATCTGACGGCAAACGAGGTCGTCCGACTATGGGGCTTTCTCGCATGTTACGTATGTACATCCTACAGCAGGTCATGGGGTTTTCCAATGAAGGAACTGAGGATGCCGTTTATGACAGCGCAGCAATTCAGCTGTTTATGGGTATTGATCTTGGGCGTGATGCCGTGCCGGATGCGACCACTTTGTTGCGTTTTCGTCGTCTGCTGGAAACTCACAGCCTGACTCAACAAATTTTTGCTGCGGTCAATTACCAACTGGCGAGCAAGGGCATGTACCTCAAGGAAGGCACGGTGGTTGACGCTACAATTATTGCCGCACCACCTTCCACCAAGAATAAGAGTAAAAGCCGTGATCCGCAAATGCGCTCCACTAAGAAAGGCAATCAGTATTACTTTGGCATGAAAGCTCACATCGGTGCTGATGCGGCTAGCGGTTTGGTGCACACACTGGTCACCACTGCGGCCAACGTGCACGACGTGAACCAAGCTCATGCTTTGCTACACGGCGAGGAACAGCAGGTATACGGTGATTCTGGTTATCTGGGGGCTGACAAACGGGAAGAAAATAAGGATAAAGATGTGGAGTGGGTGGTAGCCATGCGCCATGGAAAGCGTCGAAAGCTGCGCGATAGCGGCACAGAAGAAGGTCAACTGGCTGACAAAATCGAAAAATTAAAGAGCCGGATACGCGCCAAGGTTGAGCATCCCTTTTACTGGGTCAAAGTGCACTTTGGTCACCGCAAGACTCGCTACCGTGGCTTGGCGAAAAACACAGCCCATCTCTATAGCCTGTTTGCCTTGGCAAACCTGTTTTTGTCGAAGCGATGTATGCCGTTGGCGGGATAAATCCGCCTAAAAACCGGTAAGCTGCCGGGAAAAGCAGCAAAAACGGGTAAAACTGCTGATAAAAAGGTTTTTTATGGCCCTGAAGTTGAAATTTAAGAGCTGAATTTTAAATCCGCATGGATTGGCTGGTTTTATTGGTTTTATTCAGCGTTTCCTTAAGTTTTCCAATACTGTTGCGTTACTGTACTAAAAGCATCCAAAAAAGAGAGGTATCCCATGAATAGCGCAAGTAAAAAAATTCGCAAACTATGTAGCTGTATCGTTATTTGTAGCTATGTATTCTTAGTTCAAAGCGTGGCGCACAGTGCTACTGTCTGCGACGTGCCATCAGTTAGTAGTTATGACTCTGTTGGTTGTCTAGAGCAAGGGCTTGCCTTAGTTGAAAAAGATGGCAAATACGGCTTTGTTGATGCAGCAGGTAACGAAGTAATTCCTGTGCAGTACGACTACGCTCTAAGCTTTTTAGAAGGGTTTGCTAGGGTTGAAAAAAATGGTAAATACGGCCTCATTAATACAACCGGTCACGAAGTTATCCCCTTGCAATACGAAGAGGTATGGGACTTTTCCGAAGGGCTGGCCAATGTTAAACACAATGGCCTGTGGGGCTTTGTTAATAGTACAGGTGATGTAGTTATCCCTTTGCAGTATGAGTTTGCAAGGCACTTTTCAGATGGGTTGGCTCGGGTCGGAAAAGATGAAAGGACTGGTTATATTGATAAAACAGGAAAAATGGTTATTCCTTTCCAGTACGACTCTATAGAGCTTTTTTCAGATGGACTGGTGGGCGTTGAAAAAAACAGCAAGTGGGGCTTTTTAGATACGGCAGGACGCGAAGTTATCCCTTTGCAGTTTGACTCGGCTGGTTATTTTTTTGAAGGACTCGCGCCAGTGGCTAAAAATAACAAATGGGGCTTTATTGATAAAGCAGGAAAAGAAATTATTCCTTCAGTGTATGAGCATGCTTATCGCTTTTCAGAAGAACAACTTGCACCCGTTAAAATGAATGGTAAATGGGGCTTTATTAACAAAGAGGGTCAACTGCTCATCCCCTTCCAGTATGACAGTGCGGACTCTTTTAGAGATGGCGTTGCAGCCGTTGAAAAGGATGGAGAGCACTTCCAGATCGACAAGTACGGTCAGCCTACAGAGTATTAGGGGTTGAGCTCCATTTTTATCATGATAAACAACGCACCTGGCTCCAATTTATCCAGTCATAGACCATGACTTAAATCATCAAGAAAGCTTGGTGAGAAAGGCTGAATAACACCCAATCGTTAACCGGTTAGGTGTTTGGGCTGTACAGAGCTCAGTCTTGAAGAGCGATTACCTGAAGGGCCAAGTTTATTAGTCGTTAAGGCTACTTACTGCATCCTCGGGGGTTATTTGCTCACTGGGAACTGATATGTGCGGTGTTATTGACAGCTCAACTGTAAAGCCCCCAGCTTGATTGCGCGCGTCACTGGTAAACCAGAGTAATACTGCATCACCTTCCACAATCATTTTGGGAGGACGCTTGTCTCCTGACAGCTGCAATAATAAATCAGTCTGCGTTGTCTTCTCACCTCTAAATAAGTAGATGGAATCAACATTGAGCTCGGTGTCCAATTCTAGAAACTCAATCATTAAATCATGACCCGCTTGCGGTTTAAGAATCCATTGACAACTGGAGTTAATGGCGTAGTTTTCTGCGCCGCTACCATCGCTAAGCAATAATGGCGAGTTGCTTTCAGTGATGGTTAAGGTCTTATTGCCTTCGCAAAAGCGGGTGGATAGATCGATATTTTTTGTAGTAAACGAGGTGTAAAACTTAAAGCCCTCGTTACTTTTCGCAGCCAATACCAGCTGTATTGCGGCGTGTTCAGTTTGTATCTTCGCAGGAAGATCGCTGAGTAAACCGCTCCAAACCACTTCATCTGCATTAGCTTTATCGTTTTTAGAATCAAAGGCATAAATAGTAAGTGTAGAGTTTTTTGGAGCCCCCTCGACGTAGGGTTTTAAAATTACGCCAGCATACATTCCTTCTGGGGCAATCACCCAGTGCAGTGATTGCGCTTTTGTACCCTGTGTATTGGTAAAGCTGATGGAACCTTTAGGGTTCTTTATTAACCTATTTTGGTAACTGACACCTGTTTTAATACATTCAATGGCCGCGGATGTATCCAGCGCACCAGCGCCAAGCAGCAGCCCTGCGTAATCGATATTAAAGCGCTCCAAAGGCATCGCCGTTGCCTGCAAACAATGCTTAATATCCGAGTTAGTGGCAGTGGGCATGGCGTATTTCATCAGTGCCACCGTCGCGCTGACTAGAGCGGTTGAATTTGAAACACCGTCGATGTCTTCAGGCGAGTCGTTGCCAAGCAACTTTTCTGGGTAGCCCAATGAGAGAGCAGCAATTTCAACTTCATCACCATAATTACTTCTGTACAATTTGTTGTCGGCATCTATACCTGCAACACCGAAAACAGCTGGGTGCGACGCTGGGAAAGCAGCCTCCTTTTGCAAGAAATTACCCACCGAACCCACAACAAACACATCATTAGCACGGGCATCAGCCAGAATTTTGCTGGCAACATTCTCCAGTTTCCCGCCGCTCCAACTGAGATTGATAACATCGGGCTTGTATTCCAGCGCTGTTTGCAGGCCTGCGTAACCATCTTTCATATTCAAGTAAGTCGCCGTATCTGAAATGGCCTTAATAAATAGTATCTTGATGGGGTAGTCATCCATCTCGCCCAATTGCTGGCGAATTAAGTGTGCCATCTGCGCGGCCATATAGGTGCCGTGCGGGTACTCTGCAAGCAGTGTATCGGGTGGTTGAATATTTTCATTTTGATCAGAGACATCCCAACCTAATATGTCATCCACCCGCCCATTGCCATCATCATCCTTACTATTATTAGGAACTTCATTAGGGTTTTGCCAGATCATACCTTTGAACAAACCTAGATCACTCAACAATCCATCATCGACAATTGCAATAATAATGGGTGTCTTGTCTGAGCTAGCAAAACCGGGTGAACTGAAGAGAATGAGTGTCAGGGTTGCCAGTAGACAAAAAAAACGAGGACATCGACTTATCAAAACAGCGACTATTGAGTTCATTAAGGTCTCACAAACATAGAGAGTACTCATTGTGAGCCTCTCTACGTTTATATATAGATTTATTAAAGTTTATTGGTTACGCACAGCTGTCGTTTCACTACCGTACGTTTGCCCTAAGACTCTAGGGGTGAGTCCTGGGCCATCACCTGCGCCAACGGGTACCCTACCCCGCATATCTGGGAGTGCAAAAGTGGTCGTACCATTACCACCAAAAGTTGTTCCTAAAAGAGAAAAAAGTGCAGTATTTTGCGAAATTGGCAGCAATTGCCCATGACAGAAAGCACTGCCACGCGGTGTGAAATTGAATCCAGTAAAATGAATACTGCCAATATAGTCATCCCCCCCAAAATTGCGAGAAGGAAAAATCCCTTCTGTAGATATTGAGCAATTGAGAGTCAAAGAAGGCTGCATGTTGTTTAAGGATTCTGTCCCACCTGAGCCATTAGCAAAGCGGATGATTCTATGATCTGGATTACTAGGATCAGTTGTTATAGAAATTCCGCTACCGGCAGTGAAGTTAACACCAGGATCACCTTTTGCTCCTTGAGGGCCAGTAGCTCCCATAGGCCCAACAGGGCCCATTGGACCAAGAGCACCGGCAGGGCCGGTGACCCGTCCCACATAACACCGGCAGAGCCAGTGTCGCCCTTAGGCCCTGTCTCACCTTTTGGACCTTCAGGCCCAATCGGCCCCCCCCCGCAGGGCCGGCTGGTGTGCCATTAATGGCATCCGCAAGTGCTTCAAAGTTTGCATTGACCTCATCTGCATTAGCGGGTTTTCCATTAACAAAGGTATTGGGCAGAGTCACTACTGGCGCTGAGTGCACAGTTGTTGTTAAGCCCAATGTTAAGCCTATAGTGAGAGACCTACAAAAAGGGGCTTATCACCTTATAGCCTAGTAAAATATCATCCGGAACTGGTATGTGTGGAATCCGCTCAATCATATCTGCAGGCACCATAACCAGGTCACGATACGTCAGTAACCATATTTATCGGCAATTCGTTCAGCATATTTTTATAGACATATGCCTTGGAGTCTTCGTTGGCTTTATATGCTTTAACAAAACCGCAGCCAGATTGCGCTTTTCCTCACCGTTGAGTTTCCATATCTATAGCCTCTAAAAATGTTGTCACCAGCTTTGTTGATACCTGCTAATGACAACGCTTGTGACAACAATTTGGTGTGGATGACTATAGATTATGGTGGACTGGTATGGAACTGCAGGCAAAAAAAAGCCCCGTAATACGGGGCTTTAAAAGCTCCAGTGGACTGCACTGGAAAGTAAATTGGTGGCTACACCGGGACTTGAACCTGGGACATCAGCATTATGAATGCTGCGCTCTGACCAACTGAGCTATGTAGCCAACTTGGCGCGCATTATTCTCGTATTCAGCAACCTTGTCAAGCACTTGATGACAAAACAGTTGAATCCGAGTCTTTTAGGCAGCCGCTACCGCTTTAGCAGTACGTTTCTGGTTCTGGATGACCAATCCAATTAAGCAAGCAATAGCCACCAAGATGCCTATCCACTTGCTGTATTCCATCGGGAAATTCAAACCGATGCTCGCTGTGGAAATATAAGACACACTGATAGCTGTACCGATTACCGCTGGAATACTAACAATCCAATGGAAGGTACCTCTATCGAACAAGTACTTAGTGGCCAACCACAGCACACTGGTGGACAGTAGCATGTTAGAGAACGCGAAATAACGCCAGATCAGTGAGAAGTCTAAGAACGTCATCAGATAGCCGATGCCCAGCAAAGGCACTGCCAAAGCAAGTCTGTTCACGACTGTTTGCGAGATGTTAAACGCATCCATAATCGTTAAGCGCAATGAACGGAATGCTGTATCGCCCGAAGTGATCGGGAAAACAGCAACAGCTAAAATAGCCATAACACCACCAAACACGCCAAGGTAACTGGTCGCAATATGGTTAACTACTAAGCCTGGTCCACCTTGAGCAAGCATCGCCTGTAAGCCAACATATCCCTCAGGGAAAGCTGCAATACCCGCCATAGCCCACACACAAGCAACAATCCCTTCACACACCATCGCACCGTAAAACACAGGGCGCGCATATTTTTCATTGGTTAGGCAGCGAGCAATCATTGGTGACTGGGTCGAGTGGAAACCACTGATAGCACCACAGGTAATGGTTACAAACAACAGCGGCCAGACGGGTAAATCACCAGGATTACGGTCTAATAAACCATGCCCATGGCCCTCATGGAAGTAGGAGAAAATATTATTCACCTTCGCCCAAGTGTGGCGCTTTCAATAGTATTGCCACAGCAATCGATGCCGTCATAACAATCATCAGCAAGCCAAAGAAGGGGTAAAGCTTGGTGATGATTTTATCAATCGGCAACAATGTCGCGAAGAAATAATAAGCAAGAATTAACAGCACCCAAAAGGTGTTTCCCGCTAAAAAAGTACCTTCAAAGAAAGATAAGTTACTCAGCAAGCCTGCTGGGCTCATGATAAAAACCACACCCACAAAAAACAGCAGCATGCAGGTAAAGAGCAACATAATGCCCTTAAAGACCACGTTGTAATAATGGCCGGCAATTTCAGGCAAACTTTTACCGTCTTCCTTTAAGCTCATAACACCGGAAAAGTAGTCATGCACTGCACCACCCAGAACGTTACCAATAACGATCCAAACCAATGCAATTGGGCCATATAAAGCACCTAAGATTGGGCCAAAAATGGGACCAACACCTGCAATATTCAAGAACTGAATTAAAAACGCTCGCACAGGGTGAACAGCAACATAGTCAACGCCATCACTTAAACGCTGCTGAGGGGTTTGAACTGTAGGATCTATTCCCGCTTGCTTTTCAACAAAGGGGCTGTAGAACTTATAACCGAGTATCAACACAGTGATACTAATAAAGAAAATAAGCATGCAGCGTACTCCGAATCATCTTAAGGATTTAACCAAGTAAAAAGGCTTCACTCAGTTGGGACGTAATCTTAGGAACCTCTGAATTACGTTAGCGAGGACGCTAGCACAAGGCAAAAACGGGCGATAAAGCGCAGTTTACATCGAGTAAATGAGCATTTTGAGCACGTTTTTAACGCAGTGCTAGCTACGCAGATAGTTATTCAAAGGCTTCCTTAAACGGTGCAACAAAGATCATGGTATATACTATTGATTAATAGCAAGCCACTAAAGCATTGAAATAAAGATTACTTTTACGGTATTTTCGTCAAAACATAAGCATTCGTAGTTTTTATCCAAGTAAAAACAGTTGCAGCACAGTGCGCGCAGGGTCAATAACGATTAGACTCAAGCCTTATTATTTAATAGCAATATATTTAACAGGGTGTGCTGGGCAATGATTGATTTCAGCAAAAAACGTTTTTTAGTGGTCGACGACTTTTCTGAGTTTCGCAGCTCCATCAGAGGCATTCTGAACTTGCTCGGCGTGCAACATATCGATACTGCCGCCAATGGAATTGATGTATTGGAATTGTGCCGCCGTCACCGCTACGACGTCATTTTGCATGATTACAACCTTGGTGACGGCCTCAATGGCCAGCAAGTGCTTGAGCAACTGCATGCAGAAAAGCTTATCTCTGCGCACTGCATTTTTATTATGGTCACCGCTGAAAACACTCAAGCTATGGTGCTCGCCGCACTTGAGTGTGAACCAGACGACTACCTCACCAAGCCCTTTAATAAAGTCACCCTGCAAACTCGCCTAGAGCGCTTGATTCGCCGCAAACAAGTCCTCGCTCCTGTACTCAAAGCCCTAGAAGCCGATGACCCTCTCACCGTGCTGCAGACCTGCCGAGCCATCGCGCAACAAGAGCCACGCCATGCAGTACTGTGCCATCGCTATATGGCTGATGCGCTGCAGGTATTAGGCCGCTATCTAGAGCTGGAACAGTTACTTGAACAACAAGCCCGCAGCCGACCCACGGGTTGGAACTTACAAGCATTGGCCAAGTTATGGCTGCATCAAGGCCGCTTAGATCAAGTCACACGCCTGCTCGCCGCAGCAGTACGTCAACTGCCCATGATGCCTGAGTTTCGTGATATGCAAGCTGAGCTTGCGGCAATACGAAATGATCAACCAACTGCCCTAGACGCTCTGCAGCAAGCGGTAATATTATCGCCCAACACCCTGCGCCGACAGATCAAACTCGCCAGCCAAGCTTGGCTCAACGGCGACATACAAACAGCGCAGCATGCCCTGCGCCAGTGTTGGGAAATCGGCCGCCACTCAGTGAGTTTTGACCCAGAACTGCTATGGCAATTAGCTTCTATATTAAGTCAAACAACAACCAGCAATAAGCTGCCAGACGAAGCACAGCAATGGTTGGGTATCATCGAGAAAAACTACCGACAATCGCTGCTAATCCAGCCGGCAGCAGCCCTATTACGTCTTGAAGAACAACGTCGCAAAGGCACAGCACGTGATGCCGACGACGTACAAGCACTGCTGCACACTCTGCTTGAAAATAAATACGACTATGCTGCTATGACCTTGATACAACTGGGTGATTGGCTGGCACTGCACGGTAACAGTGAGGATGCTCAATCCTTATGGCAATTCTGCGCGCAGCGTTACGCAGGCACCTTCGCGATACTGCAAGCGATCAGCACACGCCTGCCGAGCTTGGCTGTAGAACCATTGCAACACGCACTCGAATTAAGCCGTCAGGCGGCAGCACTGCATTTCCAAGAGCAAGGCGAGCAAGCGCAAGCCCTGTTCGAGCAAGCCCTAACTCTAGCACCTGACATGATCGAACTGAACATGGCTGCTGCGCGTTTATTCCAAGACCAATTCAAGCACCAGCTCGCCGGCGCGGAAAAACGTCTCGATGCCTGTCTGCAGCGCATTGGCAGCCTGCCGAAAATTGATCCAGACGCTGCCGACTTTATACATATGCAATCTTCTTTGGAGCTGAGTCCATGGTAAAGCACATCGATTTTTCAACGCTGATGGCGTCCACCGTGCATGATATGAAAAACGTCATAGCCGCGGTCAGTCAGGCCTATGAAAGCTTATTAGCCGAGATGCCCGAAGCGCTGCAACGTTCACCACAAGCGCGCTTGATCGAACAAGAAGCGCTGCGCTTAGATGCCATGCTGATGCAGCTATTAGGCTTGTATAAACTCGAGCACGGTCAGCTTCTGTTACAGCCGGTGTATTACAGCCTCGATGAGCTATTTGAAGACTTGCACAACCGCCACCTTGAACTACTGCAATACCGCAATATCGACTTGCAGATCGAACTGGACGATCCTGACTTGGAAGCCTACCTCGATGTCAGTCTGATCGGCACGGTGTTAGACAACGCACTGGGCAATGCACTCAATTTTTGTAAGAAAACCATTCGTTTAACTGCACAACGTGAGGATGATGGCATTTTGCTGACTGTCAACGATGACGGCGCGGGCTACCCGGTCAATCTGTTAGGTGCTGTGCACGACAAGCAATCAAGCGGCATTGATCGCAGCAGCGGCAGCACTGGACTCGGCTTGTATTTTGCTGCCAACATTGTAGCGATGCACGACCAAGACAACCGTCCTGCACGGCTCGAGCTAAGCAACGAAGGCAGTCTGCCCGGCGCTTGCATGAAAGTTTGGTTGCCTTTGCCGAGTTTATTTTAAGCAGTAATAAAACTCTAAGTTTTAAATATAAAACGCGCACTGAGATCACCCAGTGCGCGTTTTTTAATGCCACATTTCTTGCTGTAAAAGCAGTCACCTTGCACAAAAAAGGTGACTGGCATTCAGTTAGAAACCGAGCTGTACACCGCCACCCTCATGCAACTGGTAGTTAGCATCGCGGCCTTCAGAGTGGCCTGCTGAGCCTCCCTGTGAACGACAAACGCTGCCTTTCACCACTGAACCTTCGGTGATTTTTGCGTAAGACAATTTGTTGGTCGTACGCACCACTTCAATCACACCGGTCTTGCTTTCTACACGACCTGTTTTTTCCTTGGTATAGGCATCACGAACCACAGCGCCTTCGCTAAAACATTCGTAGATATCACCCGTTACCAGTTCTTGAGAAAACACCAACTCGTTACCATCCATGTCGGCAACACGTAATGGGTAAATCGCTTCCAAGACCTGATTGGTAATCTGACCAACCACACCGTCCAAGGCGTCATGAGTCGACTTGATACTACCTTCTTTAAGGTCGGCATCAATGCTCAGAGTGTTGGAATACTTAACCTGACGTGTAGCGAACAAAATCACTTGATAGTCAATCGACATCTGCATTTTGAGTCTTTCACGCCCGGTCAAATTGCTGGTACGAGCATTCGCTTCAGCGGCCGTCACCGTATAAACAAACATATAGTCTGTACCCAGCCCATTTCCCAGCTTATATATCTCGTCGCTCATGGCATTACCGCTTTGGATAAAGGCCTTTTCCATTGCATACAGATTGCCGTGCTGACGATCCAACACGTTGAATTTGCGGCTTTGCACAAACTTATTATTGAACTTCTGCTGCAATGTATCGCTAAGCGTTTGATACGCCCCACGTGAACTGCCTAGAACAATAATACTTCTGCGGCTATCAGCGCTGAGCCCTGGCGCTTTATAGCTTTTGCTGGTTTTGGTATTACGTATCGTAACGTTAGCAATATAACGACCGTCATTGTCTTGATGTACGCTATCAACCTCGTAGGAGTCAGCACGACCATTGGTCACCTTAGAGATTTCATCACTGTAGGCATCATGCAAAACAGTACCGTCTTTAGAGCTGGTCGCCATGTGCAGACTGGTCGACTTCATCGATTTTATCCGCACACCCTGCAGCTTCGAGATGGCTTCGATCACAGCATTATTCACCGCTTCTTCACGGGTAATACCACTGCCCTCGCCCGAGCTGCTTTGAGTTGTGGTCTGGGTAATTACCCGAGCCTGCACCGTAAAGGACAAGCTGAGCATGCACACCAAACACAATATAAGTCTTAACATAAGTGCGCCCCTAGAAGTCGTCCATATCATTTACGACACGACTCTTGCGAGTCACGCTCTGGCTTGCTTTAGGCGCGGCTTGTGCCTTGCTACGCTGCGTGCTCGCCGGCTCAATCATTTTGTTAGCATTTAGCACATTATCATGCGAGTAATAACGCACTGCACCAACATAGGCCACACCGTTAGCATCTTTAGCTGACCAACGCTTCAGAGTGCCCAGACCACGTAAAGTCATTTTTGAGCGGGCTGTGATGTCCTCATTGATAATATTGATGATGTCGTTTGCTTCCGTTTCACTCAACGAAACATCACTACCTTTACGCGTTTCGGTGATAGTGTTTTTAATCATTTCACCTATTTTAGTATTCATCTCCAACTGGATCGCCGTATTAATAAAGGCAGAAACAGCTGCATCAGCGCGCGAGGTTGCCTGTCTGATTGCTATGTCTTTTTTACGGTTATTTGCAGCAGGGTTTCCATCAGCCGAATAGCTCCACTGGCCATAGCTGATAATAACTGGTGCACCGTTTTCGTTGTACACCAAACGAATACCCTGCTCACTGATATAGTCTTCGTTTTTTTCTGGTAATACATCTTTCAGGTCACGGCCCTTACCTGTAATCAACGAAGCACGCTTATGACGCATATCACTGGCAATCTGCTTTGTTTTACCTGACATCACTGCAATGATACCCACTTCATAGTAGTCATCACCAAGCTCAGCCATGCCGGTTTGTACTGGCACTAAACCCTGGGTATTACCAAAAGCAGTTTCACTGATTCGCTGAACAATAGAGTTCACTGCAAGATCTTTTTTGCGCTCTTCAGTTAAGTCCTGTGGCTGTACACCCAATTCTTTGAGGGCATTGTCCAGCTTTGCACCTGTTAGGTTCACAACCTTATCGATCAGCTGAGCAAGACGACCTTCAGCAGGTAACTTTTCAAACTCACGGGCATTACTGGACTCATCACTGAATATTCTTTGAGCCATTTCATTAGACTGACTAGCAAACGTATCACGCACAAACTCAGCCTGCATGGCTAACGATGCTTTATCAAAAGCAATGTTTAACGCTTTAGCAAAATCAGGGTCTGTTGCAGGTAAATTAACTGTAGCACTGCCGTGAAAGAAAACTCTACCGTCTTTAGCAATGCGGTAGTTGATTGAGTGCTTATCAGCAAACTCGTCAAAAAAGTCTTGAATTGATTTTGGCGTAATATCCTTAGTACTGGCATCAGAAAGCGCATTCTGCTCATCAATATCCGCCTGTGAAACTTCACCGCTGTCGGCCTCCATGCTGGCGTTTGCTTCAACTGCAGCTGCTTGCGCCACTTCTTCTGCTTCGTTGGCAGAAACCTGTGCGGCCAACAGGCACGTAAACGCAACACATGCTATTTTTTTCATAGTCATATCCTTATCTCCTTACCAGCTTACTGATTTAGATGATCCAATTTTATCGATGGTTTGCTCATCTTCCCAATACACTAAACCGCTATTGAGATCGGTCATGCGCAATAAAAAGAAGTACTCCACCTGCACCTTACGATTGGCCAGTTTGACGTTATCTTGACGAATTTTTCCGGCCAGCGAGAAGTCTGGTGCGACCAAGGTGCCTGATTTGGCGATGGTTTTCTGGTTGAACTCAGCGTTGCCACGCAGCTCACGCACATCTTCGCTCATGCTATCCAGCGCGCCGCCAGCAGCGACAGCTGAAGTCAACACAAACTTACCGGAACGGCGCAACGCCGAAGTGATTTTTCCAGTCAGTTTCTCGGTATCAATACGCTGTGGTGTGTCATTCACCACACGGCCAATCGCAATAACTTTGCGCTGACCTGGTGCGATATTGACGAACGCTGGATCGCTGAGCATACTCTGGATCATCGTTTCAGCAGCGTTATCAAAGTCTTCACGGTCTAGACCCAACGACAAGGCATCACCCTTGTTAACTCGCGCAGCCGTGCCATCGGTGTAACTCATTTGTGAGCAACCTGTCAGCGCTAAAGTAACGGCCAGTACCGCTGTTGCCAGTTTTAAATTTTTCATCCTTGCTCCCTAATTATTTATTTAATGTAGACCTTGATGTCTGTTGCTCTTTTGTCACTGGCCAGCTTGTGCATCACATGGCTTTCGTTTCGCATCAGGCGTAATGCACGGTAGCGCTCATCAATTGGATTACGCAGGGCGTAGCCTTGATTATCCAGCCACTCAATTTTGTAATTTATTGTGCGTGTCCTTGGGCTTTGGAAAGTAACCTGCACTTCCAATAGCCCGTTGGCATTGCTTCGTCTACGAATGTCAGTCACATATTCGGGGTACTGAGACTCTGCACTGACACCCGAGTCTTGAACATGAATCAAACTCGGCGTGCAAGCACTGAGCAACACTGCAGTTGCACAGCCGGCTAATATTTTTTTAAAGTGCATAATTTTACCTTTCAATAACGCTGACTTGAGTGGGCAAATAAGGCGCAAAAGAACGTACAACAATCAGCACGTTTTTGTTTTTATCAACACTCTGATTAAAGATTTCATCACCATTGGCATTCAGGATTTCAACCTTACCGGTATTTTCCAGCATGCTGACTGAGGCTGTTTTCGGCAATCCACGCCAGCTTCTGACATCGGCTTGGGTCGCCGCCACTGTGGCAATACTACTGGCCAAAGCGAGCAACCCACCGGTTGAGTCATTCTTGGCCACAGCAACGTTCAATGCAGTTTTAACAACTGTTGAAGCGACAGCTTTGCTGATCTCTCCGGGCAGATTTATCTTAAACTCAGTTGCAACAACGCTATCAAAATCAACCACTTGGCTTGTTTTCATATTGTTAACTTTGAGAGTACCAAAGGATGCTTCGCGCTTTTTCAAAGTTGGCATAGCAAAGGTCGTGGTAATAATTTTGCGATCAATGATCAGAGGTAGGGTAAATCTGAACTCTTCTTTCTTCGGACCAAAACCATCTTCATAGGACACAAAGATATAGTTTTTAGCTTTTTTAGTTGTAATCGAGTTTGCACGTTGGTCAAAGAACTTAAGCTGCTTTTGTATCTGTTTATCATTGGGATTAATAATCGCTACTTCCTTAAACAGATCAGCCGCTTTAACGTAATCTTTTTCCATATAGAAGAATACTGAAGCTAAATAGGTAGCATACGGATTAACAAAGTCTCTGGTTGTTTCGAATTCTTTAAAGAAGCCATCATATTTAGACATGATCTCTGATGAGCTTTTCTCTTGGTCTTTTTTATCGGCAAACTTGCTCGACTCGTCCAGTTTCTCCCTGTTTTGCTGAACTTGCTTAGCGAAATACTCTTTAGCCTTTTCTTGTCTAAGCAAAGAGCGATTGAACTCAACACGGGCGTTGTCATAATCGCCCAAACTCATATAATTCAAGCCTTTGTAGCTGTTAACCATGATCCGCTCATAGAGAGAACCTTGATAGTCAAACATGGTGTCATTGACCAAGGTTGCCATGACAGTTTTGGCACCTTTGCTGCCTATATTCTGTAGATCCACGTCGCTTTTATAGGACTCTTCTGCCGCATCAAAGAACATATTGCTCTTCTCATAGCCTTGGCAGCTACGTGCCACCAGCCCAGCGTTGATACCCGTATAAATCACATCACTGTTGCGTTTGATTTTTGCTTCATGCTCATCGAAATAACTATCCGAACAAAACTTGTTAGCAAGGGCATTCTCAAAATCTTTACTCTTTTGCTCATGACCTGCACAACCCGCTAGTGCAATAACCAGAGACACAGTAAAAGCAATCCTTTTCATTATATTTTCCTTTAGGCACAGCAAATCTAAGATCATGCCCACTACTGAGCATAAATTTTGGGATGTTGAGAAGGTTTAACTTATAAGATAGTCCTTATCTTTACAGGGCTTCATTAAAACGTCCGACCTATCGGTATACTATTTTTAGATAGGCATTTAATGAATAAGGTGGCTGAAGCAAGGGAACTTATCGTTGAAATTCTAGTCTGCGCTGATTGCGCGCAGTGATTATAGACTCAGATCATACAATGTCAATTTAACAAAATTGCTTAATGTACTGATTATTACTTAAGTGCAAATATGTATAAGCTTTTATTTGATTATGTCTGCAAAAAAATGCTGCTCCATACTCCTCAGTAACACGCCACAGCAGCACCTAGTGAATCAATTTGCCCGAGTGTTTCCTAGGCTAGACCTCCTGCAATGCTGGCTTTAGTAACAGTACCCCCGAGCTTTATTCGACTGACCTGAGCCATACAAACAGTCGCGGAGCCGATCGTTGCGAGTGAGACTGTATACCTCTTATTAGCCTTAATCACAGTTGCTTCCACAGACTATTCGGCCTATAAACAAAGGTGTATATGTATGTATGCCAGCAACAGGCTACTCACTATAGAAACCTGAATCGGCACAATCATACAAAAGTATTTCCCATCACTTAGGAAGGACATTTCATGATTAATGTGCAGATTTATCGCTACCACCCTGAACACGATACTAAACCCTATATGCAGTCCATGACTCTGCCTGAAGAGTTTCGTAAGCGCATGGTGTTGGATGCGCTGGAATACCTGCGCGAACAAGACCCTACTTTGGCCTATCGACGTTCCTGTCGAGAAGGTGTGTGCGGTTCGGACGGAATGAATATCAATGGTAAAAACTGGCTGTCCTGTATCAAGCCCGTTGCCGAAGCAATCGGCAAATCCGATACTTTAATTATTCGACCGCTGCCTGGTATGCCGGTCATTCGTGATCTAGTCGTCGATCAGAGTTTGTTTTTTCATCACTATGAACAAATAAAACCGTGGCTGATCAATGATGAGCCAACCGCAGGTATTGAGCGGCTACAATCCCCAGAGGATCGCAAAAAACTGGATGGTCTGTATGAATGCATTCTCTGCGGCTGCTGCACCTCGCAATGTCCATCCTGGTGGTGGAACCCTGAGAAATATCGCGGCCCATCAGCCTTATTGCAATCGTTACGTTTCTTACTGGACAGCCGTGACCGCGCCCGTATTGAACGCCTCGGTGAGCTAGAAGACCCCTTCAGTGTGTTTCGTTGCCGTAGTATTGGTAACTGCTCTTGGGTTTGCCCAAAAGGACTCAACCCAATGGGCGCCATCGGCCAGATTCGATTGGAGTTAATGAAAGAATCAACCTGATGGATGAGCCAACCTGATGGCCTGCTGCACACAACCTGATACGGGCTCTGTGGTGTAGAGCGGTGGTTTAGATCGGCGGCGCAAACTGGTAGCGTTGGACGATGGTGCAAACTGGTGGCGTAGATCGAGGGTGCAATCTGTGCTCTAGGCTTATGGCGCAGTTTTTGTGTAGGTCGCGGCTTTAGCCCGACAAGGGCGTGCCAACGCCCCATAACCTGCACAAACCATCACCACCGCACAGCCCTCGGCCTGAAGACCGAGACAAGAGCATGGGTGTATTCGTTTGCAAGGGCGGTCTTTAGGCCGACATGTCAGGCTAAAGCCTGACATGTAAAATCGGGGCGGGCCGCCCGCAATCTTAGGTGTGTCGACACAAATTTGGCGCTGCACTTTTTAAAATGCTGTCTACACTGACATTGTGCTAATCAAAATCAGCCACTGCTGGGATGCATGGCAGCTTGCTTGATTTATAATGACGCTTACTACTGCAACATGGAGGTTGCGATGGATAGGACAGATAATAATGTATTAGGTGCTGACAAAGTGGCTCAGACGTCAGCACTTGAACGAGAGGATCATGACAGTCCTTGGAAAGAAGCCTTGGAAGTGTTTTTCAAGCCCTTTATGGACTTACTGTATCCGCAAATCTCTACCCTGATTGACTGGCAACAAGCACCTAAGTTCATGGATAAAGAACTGCAAAAGATCACCCGCAATGCTGAAAATAACCGCCGTTATGCTGATAAATTGGTGCAGGTGCAGTTTTTAAGTGGCGTCGAGCAGTGGATTTATATCCATATTGAAGTGCAAGGTGAGCCAGAAACCAAATTTGCTGAGCGCATGTTTGAGTATTTTTACCGTATCCGCGATCGTTATCAGCAACCCGTGATCAGCTTGGCGGTGCTGACCGATACGCATAACAGCTTTCGCCCGCATTATTTTCGTTATGAGTTAGCAGGCTGCGCGATTCAGTTTAAGTTTTCTATGGTCAAGCTGCTTGACTGGCAAAGTCGTATGGACGAACTATTACATAGCCAAAACCCTTTCGGTTTATTAATCGCGGCACAATTGACCGCCAAGCTGGTCAAAGACAGTAAGACTCGGGTGGATAATTTAATTGGTTTTTACCGTTTGGTGATCCAGAAAGACTTAGATAAAGAACACATCCGCCGCCTGATCATTTTTCTGGAATGGATGGTCTATCTACCTGAAGACATCCGCACATACTACAATGAACAAGTCGAGCACATCGAAGAGGAATCCGACATGCCGTATATTTCACTGATAGAGCGTAAGGGTATTGAGTTAGGCATTGAGCAAGGTATAGAGCAAGGGCTTGAAAAAGGCATCAGCCAAGGCCGTGTCACTGCCCTGCAACAAACCCTACAAAAGCAACTGAAACTAAAGTTCGGCGTTTTGGCTGATGAATACGAACAACGTGTACTGCAAGCCGAGGAGTCAGAACTCAACCTGTGGACCGAGCGTGTATTGTTTGCAGAGTCTGTTGAGATGGTGTTTGCACAATAACAGCTCTCACAGTTTAAATACGCCCATTCATGGGCGACAATTTCAACCATGCACATGCCCAAAGTCGACCCTGAAGTGTCGACCTTGCATGAGCGCTGCCTGCTCCTGTACGAGCAGGCCATGCCTGCGACCAAGCCTCAAGTTAGCGCCGTGCCTGCAAGCATCGCGCTGCTTGCAAGCCCAATCGTGGGTATGACCCGTTCCTACAGACAAGCCCAAACCAACAACACCTCCCCCAGTGCAAACAACTCAAAACTAACCACCCCTGCCCCTGTAAAGCACGCGCGGCAGTCAGCCTAATAGGGCAAAAATACTAAAGTCTGAGACGTGAACAGAAGAACTCAGCGCGAACTGATGCCAAGGTTGATGTGAATGCCGTACAGTAGGGAGTAGGCAATGAGGCGCCAATACACAAGTGCTTAAGCATTCATGCGTTAGCGCGCCGCATTCAATCCAAAACCATATTGTACATGACCAAGACCATCCGCCTCTCACTGCTATTAATAGGTGCAATACATGCCAGTACAATTCTATGAAAACAACGCAGAGCAGTTCGCTCAAGACACTTTAGATGTGGACATGAGCGCGCTACACGAACGATTTTTAGCGTTGATACCGTCCGCTAGCAGAATTTTAGACGCAGGTTGCGGTGCCGGTCGCGACACTGCCGCATTTTTAAAACTAGGCTATGAAGTTGAAGCCTTTGATGCCAGCGCCAAGCTGGTTGAGATTGCCAAGGACGTCAGCGGTATTGCCGTACAACACAGCACCTTTTTAAACTTTACAAGTAAACAGCCGTTTGCCGGTATTTGGGCCTGTGCATCTTTACTGCATGTGCCTGCAATTAGCATGTCAGCAACCCTGCAACACCTTGGCGGACTGCTGGAGCCAGACGGTGTGATGTATGTATCGTTTAAATACGGCGAAGAGGATACAGAACGTGACGGCCGTCTCTTTACCAACTGCACAGAGCAACGCTTACACGACTTTCTCGAAGGTACAGGCTTGAGCATTAAAGAAACGTGGCTGACTGATGATCAGCGCGCCGAACGTGCCAATGAACAATGGCTGAATGCTGTATTAACTGCCCAATAAGTAACGCCAACTATGTTAGCCAACAGCCCTCGCCTCACCACTGGTACTCGGCGCGATCCATTACTGCCCAAGTTACTCGAGGCGATATACCAAGCAACTGATATTGAAATTGCCGTGTCATTTATCCAGCCGTCTGGGCTGGAACTGCTGTTTGATCCGTTACTGGAAGCGCTGAACAACGGCGCAAGCGTTCGTTTACTCACATCAGACTATTTAGACATCACTCACCCGCTAGCGTTGCGCCAATTATTGATGCTCTCAGAGCGTGGTGCCCAGATCTGTATTTTCGAATGCAAAGCACACACCAGCTTTCATTTGAAAACCTATATTTTCACGCAAAACACAGATGCAAAAATCACTAAAGGCTGTGCATTTATTGGCTCAAATAACATCAGCCGTGCTGCGCTCAGTGATGCCTATGAATGGTCATGGCGGCATGACTGGATACCACCAGAAAGCTCAGAACCCGCACAAGAATTTATCAAGATACGCAAAGCTTTCGCGCAACTGCTTGCTGATCCGTGCAGCGTTAGATTAACCGCTGATTGGACCGATGCCTACAGCGCACGCCGCCAAAGTCGCATTCCTTTGTTGCAGTCGCTGACCGGTTTTGTGGATGAAGCACTCGAAGAAGCCAGCCCTAACAGCGTGCAACTCGAAGCACTGCAAGCGCTACGCAATACGCGCACCGAAGGTTTTTCACGTGGCTTAGTGGTGTTGGCAACCGGCATGGGCAAAACCTGGCTGGCCGCTTTTGATGCATTAGAGGTGGGCGCAAAACGCGTGTTATTTGTCGCTCACCGCGAAGAGATCCTATTGCAAGCGCAAGCGGTATTTAACCGTGTTCACCACAACGCACGCACAGGCTTATTCCAAGGCGCATTAAGAGAAAGCAGCGCAGACTTTATCTTTGCCTCGGTGCAAAGCTTAGGCAAACCTGAAGTGCTACAACGTTTTAGCAGCGAGCATTTTGACTACATTATCGTTGATGAATTTCACCATGCCAGCGCGCCCAGCTACCGCAATATTTTGCAGCACTTCAATCCGCGTTTTTTATTAGGACTGACCGCCACACCAGAGCGCACAGACCAAGCCGACATCCTGACGCTGTGTGATAACAATCTGGTGTTTGAACGTAACCTCGTGCATGGCATCAACGAGCAACTGCTGGCTCCGATTCATTACTACGGCATCTATGACGCGTTCGTCGATTATCAAGAAATTCCTTGGCGCAGCGGTCGCTTCGATCCGGATAAAATCGAATTTGCTTTTGCCACGAAAAAGCGTGCTCAGCACATTTATCAAAACTGGCTCAAACACAAACAAAGCCGCACGCTCGGTTTTTGTATTTCCCAGCGCCATGCCGATTATATGAACGAGTACTTTCAGCAACAGGGTGTGCGTGCCGGTGCAGTCTATGCAGGCTCCAAGCTAACCCGCCACGCGGCATTACAACAACTCGCAGAGGGTCAGTTGGATGTTGTTTTTTCGGTCGATATGTTTAATGAAGGTACTGACTTACCTGCGTTAGATACCGTACTGATGTTACGCCCGACAGAATCAAAAATTATTTTCTTGCAGCAACTGGGTCGCGGCTTGCGATTATCCGAAAGCACACAAAAAACCCATGTGGTGGTGTTGGACTTTTTAGGCAATCACCAGTCGTTCTTAAACAGCCCCGCCGCACTGTTAGCAGAAAAAGACCGCGCTTCTTTACTCAGAACACTCAAGCAAAACAAACCGATTGAATTAGCCGATGGCTGCTTTATTAACTTCTCCCCTGAATTGGTCGATTTCTGGGAAAAGCTGGCACGGCAAATAGGCAAAAGCGCTGCAGAAGACTACCAACAGCTACGCGATGAGTTAGGTCGCCGCCCCACCGCTACTGAGTTTTTCCACAAAGGGTATGCGTTAGCAAAAGTGCGCAAACAAGCCGGTAGCTGGCTAGAGTTGGTCGCCACACAAGAAGATGATGCAGAGCTGCAACACCTGTTAGCTGCGCATGGCGATGGTGAGTTTTTCTCGCTCGGTGTCGAAACAACAAGTATGAACAAAAGTTTCAAAGGCTTTTTATATCAAGCATTTCTAGAGCTGGGTGGCGTGCGCGGGCCGGTGAACACTGCACAGCTGGCCCAACGCAGCCGCCGCTTACTCGAGCATCGCCCGGATGATATGCGCAATGAGTTGCCTGCCAACATGCAGACCGTCAGCGCTGATAGCAAAGCGTGGCTGACCTATTGGCGCAAAAACCCAGTCAACTTTTCCTGCAAGCAAGATAAAAGCAGCAGCCAAGCGTGGTTTATCGAACAAGGCGACAGCTTCGCACTCAATTTTAGAGTTGCGCCAGAACTACAAGACGCTTTTGCCAGCTACTTTCAAGAGCTGATTGATTTGCGCTTGGCGCAGTATTTTGCGCGTAAGAACAAGCCATACCCTGTTGAGGTAACGCCGTTTTTACAGGTTGCGGAGAATCTCTTCTTTAATATTGCTAACACGAAGAACACGATATGCGTTCATCATACATAACTCCCATCTCAACAACGACTGCAATGGTTTAGCCCCGTGCGTACGGGGAACGCTTACGTTAACCCAAAGGGTGCTGTTAATGGCCATTCACATCAATCCACGCGCCTGCGTGAGGCGCGACGCTGGCACTTGGGCAACAGCTTCATCGGGTTTGCTGTTTCAATCTACGCGCCTGCGTGAGGCGCGACCAGGCTTGGAAGATTGGAGCGTGGTGGTCGGAGTCGTTTCAATCCACGCGCCTGCGTGAGGCGCGAAACCACCACCAACACGGGGTATTTTTACTTTAGATTTGTTTCAATCCATGCGCGCCTGCGTGAGGCGCGACATCCTGCGCAATGATGCCGCAGCGCTGGTTAGCGTTGTTTCAATCCACGCGCCTGCGTGAGGCGCGACCTTGGCGTAGTAGTTACCTTCCGTGCTGACTTGGTTTCAATCCACGCGCCTGCGTGAAGCGCGCGACGGTAAGCAGGCTCTTGCCACCAAGCATAGAAGTGGTTTCAATCCACGCGCCTGCGTGAGGCGCGACTTCCAGTATTTTCGCGTTACCAGTGTTGAGCACGTTTCAATCCACGCGCCTGCGTGAGGCGCGACGCCAATGCGCTCGACTTCTTCTGTCTGCCCTGGCTGTTTCAATCCACGCGCCTGCGTGAGGTGCGCGACATCCCTGTTGACGGATTATTGTCTCGCAAGTCATGTTTCAATCCACGCGCCTGCGTGCGTGGGTATGACGAAGCAGATGTTCGAGGATGGGGAGGAGGAAATTTTCGAACCCACGCCCCTGCCCGCCGCCATGCGCGCGCGCACTGCTGGATGGCCCTACAGCTACCATCATTTTAGTGTTTCAATCCACGCGCCTGCGTGAGGCGCGACCTCAAACGTATCTTGAGGATGTGTATCAACAGCCAGTTTCAATCCACGCGCCTGCGTGAGGCGCGACGCGTATTTTTGAAGAGCGCTCCGATGCAATCCTGGTTTCAATCCACGCGCCTGCGTGAGGCGCGACAGCAGCTGCGGATTTCTTATGTGCGCGGTAGAGATCCAGTTTCAATCCACGCGCCTGCGTGAGGCGCGACTTGCCACTTCAGCAGCGTCTTGGTACGAGAGCTTGTTTCAATCCACGCGCCTGCGTGAGGCGCGACGCGGTACTTTCGATAACAGTGATGCCGCTAAGCGGTTTCAATCCACGCGCCTGCGTGAGGCGCGACCGTGATCATCATTCCTGATGGACCACTAGAGCCAGTTTCAATCCACGCGCCTGCGTGAGGCGCGACCGTAAGCGGCATGATGCGACCGAATGTGTCGCGTAGTTTCAATCCACGCGCCTGCGTGAGGCGCGACTGCCTGCATTTTGTACGACCCACGAACCGAAACGGTTTCAATCCACGCGCCTGCGTGAGGCGCGACGCTTTGGACTGATCCAAAAGCATTGCCTGGTCTGTTTCAATCCACGCGCCTGCGTGAGGCGCGGCATCGAGCCAGCAATCAACACGCTAGATGAGCCGGTTTCAATCCACGCGCCTGCGTGAGGCGCGACCATTTGGTAAATGTTACGGCCATAATCCCTCCTGTTAGTTTCAATCCACGCGCCTGCGTGAGGCGCGACTTTCAAAATACACGACGGCAGCATTGATGCGCCTGTTTCAATCCACGCGCCTGCGTGAGGCGCGACTGAGCTGATTACCAAGGTTGACCCACCGAAAATTGTTTCAATCCACGCGCCTGCGTGAGGCGCGACCTATGCGCAGACACCTAATCAATGGCGAGTACGCGTTTCAATCCACGCGCCTGCGTGAGGCGCGACCCGCCTCGGCAATGATTTTTTATTGGGGTGACGCATGTTTCAATCCACGCGCCTGCGTGAGGCGCGACTCCGTTACTATAACTTGTTAAAGAACAAAGAAAAAAACTTAGCGTTTCCGCTAACCTATGGCTTCAATTTTATTATGGGAAATAAAATATAGCGCTAAATTAATTTAATGCTATATTTCAACAACTTATGTTATCGCTAACACACTGGGGTTTTAATGAGAGCCTAGGGTTAGCGGAAGCTCAAAGAATAAGAACGTCACGCAAAGGGTCTTTAATAGATTTCACCCCACAATGTTCTACTTTTTGCTTACCGCGTTTACCTAACATATAAAAACGTAAACTATCTTCTTCAGAATCATAAATATCCATTAGTTTCGCTTTAAAAACCACGTACTGCGCAGGCTCTACTTCACACTCAAAAAACAGAGTTTTGAACACGAACTCCGTAGTCTAAGCATGTTTTAGCTATATTTCTTAAACGTCGCCTTCCAGCAGATGTGATTACACTGACATCATAGGTCACTAGCACTAACATTACTTCACCAAAAACGGAGGATAAAACTCAGTATCACCACGAATATGCCTTGCTAGCAACATGGCTTGGCAGTGTGGCAGCAAGCCAACGGGTACTTTCTCTTGAAGAAAAGGGTGTATAACTTCTATCTTTTTTCTTTCCTGATAGGCCACCAATAATTTCTTACGCGGCTCATCTTTCAAGCGCATTGTACCACTTGCTTCAACAATAAAGTCATTAAACTGAATTTGTTTACGGTTTATTAGGGTTAAAACTAAACGGTCTGCCCAAGAAGCACGAAACTCCTCCAACAAGTCTAAGGCTAAACTTGGGCGCCCAGGCCTATCTTGATGCAAAAAACCAACAAACGGATCTAAACCTACGCCATATAAGGCTGACACACACTCTTGGGTAATAAGAGAGTATACAAAAGATAACAGTGCATTAACTGGATCAGTAGGTGGTCTACGTACACGCCCATTAAAAAGTAAGCTCCGAGCCTCGCAATAGATTATTAAAAACCGCAAAGTAATTACGTGCTGCTTCCCCTTCTATACCCATGGCTTCAGCAACATTACTTAGCTTTTTGAACCCGCCGTAAACTGTTCTTCAATTGCTTTTGCACTTGAACTATTAATAGGTTTTCCCCATGATTTCTGACCTCCCGTTGTAATACGGCACGGCTATTATAAATTTTAGATGCAACAAAAAGGCGCGCTATTGCAACACTTTTATCTGGACAGTCAGCCCAGCGATATTGAGTTCTTCGAAGTAAAACGTTACCTGTCTGGCGTCCTTGGACTCGAGCTAGAAAGCGACCGTACTCAGTATAAAAAGAAACACCTATACCCTCATCTGCACAATAACCCATTAAAAATGGTGACATGCTAACTTGACCGAAGCACAAGATATTTCCGATACATAAGCATGGGAATGAGCAAGCTTTTCATCGCCCTGCTTAATAACTAACGTTTCTCTTTTTTTATGCAGATAACTGCCCTGTTTAGTAATATAAAGCGTATTAAGAAGTTTTTTCATCTTTAAATAACTCCTTAACATAATTCGCAGATTTATCTATACGAAAAGTATCTGGTTGGCAAAGCTCAATTAAAGAGCAGGCACGACATCTTTTTTTAATGTCTGTAGGGGCTGGTGTTTTTCCTGAGGCTCTAATGTTATGTGCATTTTTTATTGCTGTTTGTGTTTTTTGTCGGAGAGTTTCATCAAACACTACAGGAACACGGCACCGTGTTTCCCAATACCATATAGCACCAACTCTAACTTCCACACTACGCATCTCTTCGATACATAAGGCTTGAGCGCACAGCTGGATTCGATCCCAGTCCTCTTTTTTCGGCTTACCGCGCTTATACTCGACCGGATAAAACTGTATGACCTGTTCTTCAATCACTTCTAGCAAGTCCATTTTTCCAGTTAGCTTATACGTCTCTGAGCGTAGTAGAACAGAACGCTCGGAGCGCTTGCCTCCGCGCTGTTCTGCTTCACCTGTATCTACTTGTTGACCCAAACAATTACCCCATCGGCAGTAAATCAGGTTTCCTCCCACACTTGCTCTACGTGAATTAAAGCAAACTGCCTAGGACAATAGGCATAGTGCTGAAGCGCTGAAATGGGAAGAAAATAGTCGTCCAATTAGAATACCTCTTGCACCGTAACACCTTCAGGAATGTTGCCATATCAATCTCAATTTTATAGTCAGTGAATTTACATGCTCGACTACCTTCCTCACCATCGACTCGCAAGACCTTAACCAGCCCAAATAGTTTATGCGCTGGCGCATTACCCATAGCATTATCGTGCTTAAATACGATTAGTTTTCTAGCAGCCATCTCACCACGCGCCGCTGAGCGATCATGCTCGAACATATTCGTCAGCGCACGCCAAAGCAGCTGTAAATCATCTTCAGAAAACCCTGTTTGCTCAGCAAGTTTTGCGGATATAAATCCATGTACACGATATAAGCCATAAGGAACAATATGCTTACGTCCCATAGTGCGCTCTTTCTCAAGATCTCTTTCATTGGTAACTGCCATTCGTGTAATGGAAATCTCCATTGGTACAATAGGGTCAATGGAGCTAGCAAAAGCAAGTTGAATTGGCCCTCGTACCTGTCCAGCGTTTACTTCTGTAGTCATTACTGCACCAAAGGAGCGCACATCAAAAAAGTTAGCGCACATCCAAGCAGTTAGTTCACGTGCCTTTGCAACATTTTTGGGTAGCTTTTTTGCTTCATGCTTTATTTCAAGTGCATCGTAAGCTTTTTTATGCTGATTATTAAGCACTGACTTTTGCTTGTATATAAATATCAAAACCAGCCATCTTTTCTTTTTCTAATGCAACGTAGTTACGTATTTTTCGCTTTAAGCAAACGTCTGTTACTAAACCTTGATTGGTTTCAGGATCAAGTCTCGGTAAGTTGCCTGCATCTGGGTCACCGTTCGGATTGCCGTTAGTAACATCAAACATATAAACAAATTCGTAACGATTATTAATGCTATTACTCATTATTCCTCTCCCTCTTGTATGCTCTCTAATTGAGAAGTTTCTTTTTTAATGAAAAAAACCTGCCCTTTGTTGATAATAGCCCAAAGCAAATTGTCCTTGTGCTTCCATTCTTAAACTCTTAGGAAAACTCGCGCCTAGATTATCAATTATTTCGCCTATAATTTTTTCCCCTATTTACAGCCATTCCAGGTTTATCTTTGCGAATTCTCCCTAAATGGTTCTGTGTATTGCGTAATAGCACCGGAAAAATATAGGCTGGCGTTGCTGATGCTGCGCCATAGTAACGATCACGTATGGTGGCATTTACATTACCACCAAGTGCATCTTGCTGTATCCTTTCTAGTACAGAAAACAGCCTTCCTAACAAGTAACCTGGCTGCGTGTTTAACGTGTCTAAACTCACTGGCATTTCTCCTTTAAACTTGGCGTTTTTATTCAATCGGTTAAAACGCGTGATTACTGCTTTTATAAGTGCAACTCGAAGTCCGGTAACTTCTCCATCAGCCCTTAAACGCATAAGTAAGTTACTCAACAGGCTGTTATGGTAGCTATTTCCACTCAAAATTGCTCGAGTTATTTCACCAGCTAAATGAGGAGGAATATCTTCACTTTTTGCTTTGCCTTGCCGCATAGGCGCCGTCGTAAGCAGCAACTGCCAAATGGCAGGAGGAGTTTTCCAAGGCAGGGGGACTATTCGTAAATCTTCATAATGCTGAGCTAGGCGCTTTGCAAAATCGTTTAACGTACCGGCTTGCCAGAATCGGATTGCCAAAGCCATGCATCATTGGGAGCCAGCCCTAAGACAAATATTTTTATATCATCCGTTAACTCTTTATCTAAATCGGTCAGTGGACGTCCTTGACGGACGGTTTCTAGTGCGCGCTTAAGCTTTTCAGTTTCCTGTGCATCTTCTGTATCAGGATCAATAAAGGCTGCAAATAAATTTTCAGCTGTAGCAGCGGTCTTTTCTGTGTCTGCTTGCGCCCCCAAAACAACCGTTGCATCACCGAGCTGTAAACGTTGGCGGTTGCTAGCATCACGGCGTAATAGATAATTGAGTGCCGTGGTGTAAGAAAAAACAGCTTTATCACCAACAGGTGAGTTATCTCCTTGCTTTTTCCCGAAGGATTCAAAAGAATTTTGATTAAAAGAAACAATACTAGCACCAGCAGTTTGTGCACCGTTAACACCTTTGATCGGTGTATCAACTTTTTCTGTAATTTCTAACTCGCCAGTAACTAAGCAAATATTTTTTTCAGAAGTTTCATTTGATGATAATAACTTTACTATAAAAGTTTTTGCTGCTTTTCGCTCATGTAAATAGCATAAATCTATATCTAATCGAAATATTAAATTCGTATCTACTAAACTCTCACCAATAGATCTAAATACGTCATTAGTTTCAAAATCTTCAGGATTCCATCCTTTAATAAATAAAGAAAAAAGCTAATAATCCAACATCATCACAACCTTGCAGTAAGTCTAAGTGGTAGCTAATAAAAGAATCATGCTCTTCTGTTGAGCGCTTACTAATTCTATTAACACCAAGAACATAACTCGTTTTATCCCAAAACAAGTTAGGTGCTATACCAAATATCCCCCTAGCACCCGAGTGTGGGACATTAAATATCTAGCTTTTGGTTTTTTTGTGCTAGTATCCCGCAAGTCCTCCACATCAACTAATTCTCCACTTTTATTTAGTACCAGTGCATAGCTGATGGGGGCAGATGCATAGCCCAAAGAAGGTATTTCATTATTATTCGCCTTTGATAGCCTTGCATAATAGTCATTCAATGCTGTCAAAATCATGATTTAACCTCATCTGAATAAAGCCGGCGGCATTGTTATCAAACCATCATGCATTACTCCCCGAAAAAACAATGGGCTATTATCATTGGCAAAATCTTCTATCCTGCAGCATCCAACCTAAATCTTTCTCACCTTGCAGCTCTCCAGCCACCTCGACTAAAGCATTATTATCAAGCAGCTCAAAGTGGGCTGGAAATTCACGGTTATTTACCAAACACGGCATATGAATTTTTCCCCCTTTTATGGCACGTCGATTAAAAATATCTAAGTGTTTACCTTCATTATCATCTAACCCCCGGCTTGTTCTGTTAGCTCAAAGTGTGCGGTAATAACATAAGCTACATCGCGAAGAAGTGTTGTGGCACGTTGCTGGCGATCATCTTCTATATACTTAATGATGTCAGTCGTATTTTTTTCTTTTCTATTCCTTTAGTAATACTGCCAGCTGCAAGTTTTGAACCGAGTTCATTACGCCGAATGGACTCAAAACGTATAGGTTTGAGCACCTGGATACTGTCAATTACCCAACGTATAGCAGGTTTCCAGTGTACTGCTTCTAAAATGCCACGTGCGGCAGAAGGTGTTATTACGTCATAAGAAACACGCTCTGCTTTCATTTCTGGTCGTGTGAAGCAAGCACGCTCGCCCCAAACTAAAAGCTTTATCCCGTAACTCATAACGACTCCCTTTATAAATATAATTAAATTACTAAGCTTTGTGCCTTTATAAATTCTGAGTTTTCCCAATGCAAACCATGATCGGCGCTGTATAAGTCTGAATTTTCAAGCCGCATAAACTGCTCACCAAACCTTTCCTCACCTATGGCAAAAATAGCACCACTTGCACGTAACTCTTTAAATGCGCGCTCAGGTATCTGCACCAGATATGTCTGTAATGTTTTTGCCGCGCTAGGTGCATACTCTTAAATTTTTTAAAGCAGCTTCAACTTCAGGCTGTATTTGATTAGTCCCAGGAATAAACGGCACAATAACAGGAAACATTATTGATTCGATAAACTTAAACTCTTGCGCCAAGGTATCAAAGGGTAAGCTGTCTGGTTTAGCACTACTTAATAAGCCTAGCAAGTTTTTAGTATCAAGCTCTTGATCAGCCCTTTTGCCAATAAAGCTGCTTAAAATAATCCTCAACAGCCAATAAACTCAGTAGATCATCACCATGCTTACGCGCAACACTCCTTAAAACCTGTGCAAATTGCTTTAATTCAGGAGGTGGTGCCCAGTCTTCATTTTCAGTAGCAAAAACACGAGTTTCACTCTGTTCTTTTCTCCCCGAGCCTTCGCGGTTACAACGGCCTGCAGCCTGTGCAATAGAGTCTAATCCTGCTTCAGCCCTTAAAACCAAAGGAAAATCTACGTCAACACCCGCTTACTATTGAGGAAATCGATGCCACTCGGCAAAGGCATCATTATTTTTCATATGCATCACATATTTTTATTAATATCTTCGCTACGATGTTTGGCGTACATGAGTGTTGTTAAGTGAAAAGTGCCTGGCAAATGATCAATAGATTGGTAAAGCGCCCTAGCGTGCCTTCGGTTATTTACAATGCAGAGTACTTGATCATTTTCTTCAAATTGCTCTGTTAGCGCTTCATCTGATAAAAAGCCTACATGGCGTACATTAACCCGTCGTAATTGCTGATAAAGCTTGATTGGCTCCGGTGCTAATTCTCTTACGTTCTCTAAACCATGGGGGAAACCTTGCTCTTTGCTTAAAGCAGGTTGGGTGGCTGTGCACAAAATAGATTGCTTTGTAGTTTAAAGCCAGTTCATCTAACAAGGTTACACAAGGACGCAAGAGCTTAAGCGGTAGGGTTTGTACCTCATCAAGTACTATTACACTTTCGGCTATATTGTGCAGTTTGCGACAACGTGACGGCCTATCAGCAAATAAGCTTTTAGAAAAAACTGTATGCCCGTTGTAACAATAGCGGGGGCATCCCAGTTTTCCCATTTCCGCTGTTTCTTTTTCAATAGATTCAAGAGCTTTGGTCGGGTCATCAATAAACGCACTATGGTGTTCTAAAACGGCATCTTCACCTAGCTTGCCAAATGCATTGCGAAAAACAGCAGCATTTTGTTTCAACAATGCTAGTAAAAGGTATGACATAGATAACCCGTCTCATGCCATGTTTAATTGCATTAAATCTAAAGCAAAAGACATAATGTTAAAGATTTTTACCACCGCCTGTAGGCACTGTTAAAGAGAATAAACCAGGCTGCTGATTAACTTGCGCTTGAACATGTTTAAGGATGTCACTGCGTAATTTCTTTACTAGAGTGTCTGCCTTAAATCCTGAGAGTACTTTATTTAGTTGATCACGTAGCGCAGGTAAACTTGGGTAATTATGTATATTTCTTGGTAGCTTTCCTTCGGTTTTCCGATAAAAATTGTCTGTATCAATAAAATCCACATCAACCAAACATGAAAAAACCATTCTTGTAAGCAGGCTAAGCTGATACATTCCTCGCTTTGCAACAGATTTAAAATCTTTGGGAAGAGTTATTTTTTGTAACAGCTCCAGCTCTGATTCCCATACATCATGCAATATAGGCAAAGGGGCTGCCAGCCTAGCATCAAGGCTAGATTTTTTTTGTTTATCTTGGATTTTACCATTCGCCAAACCTGTATGATGACCGGCAATAGTATAAGCAAGTAGTAAACCTATTTGCGGATAAAGCTCTATAGCTTTTTTAGCACCCAAAGTTGAATGATCTACACGTGCTCCACCCTCAAGCCTAGCCTGAAACTCATTGGTATACTTACCTAAATCATGTAGCTGGCCGGCAGCACCGGCTAGTTCTTGTGCATTAAAATCAGCTGCAAATTCCGCAGCAAGATCGCCAACAGCTAGCAAGTTAGCACTTAAAGTTTGCCAACTACTTTTGGGTTGGCATTTTACTGAGTGTGCGTAATATTTTATGCTATTCACCGCTCTATCCGTTTAGCTAAACTAATAAAACAAACATTGCCAGCCTATCCAAACATATACAACACTGTATAAAAAAACCGTAAAGAAAGCCGACGGTCATTGCTGAATTTAAGCGCCAGCTAATCAAATAACCAGTGTTTAATGTCATCTTTATTGACGATTACAAGCTGCTGCACTTTAGCTTCACCTTCAAGCATCCTCGGGTTGATATTCAGTTTTTGTAATTTATAACTGAGTAAGCATGCACGAGTGTGTATTTTGAGCTGGCCATTTTGCATTGCATATTCAAACTCGATAACTTGACGCTGCGCTTCATCTAATCGCGGGTCAGGCGCGATAATAAGAGTGACGCTCGTTTGCCGCGCTACATCATCAGCTGACCTAACGGAGCTTTTCTCTAAGACCTCAGCATCACCTTGAAAGCGGCCTAAAACAAAATCGCGAAACTCTTGGCTTTTTTCACACCAAGCTCGCATATGCCAACGCTGTCCAGTATTAACTAAGTGATGCGGAACAATAATACGGCCTTGGTTATCGGGGTTATTAATTGAAACGTAATTAACCTCAACACGGCGACCATTACGCAAAGCCTGTATCAATGGGCGCATAAGTTCAGGCTTAATAGACCGCCGAGGAGACAGTAACGACTGGCAAGGCAACAACTCATCACGGTATGAGCTTTGTCCAGTGATCCAGTTCAGATACTCCCCAGCTTCTCTACTTATAGACTGCGGGGAAAAACCCTCTGCAGGCTGGTAGCTTTTATGACTGCTACAGTACGTGAGTGATTTAGAGTTTTGTTGATTGTACTGATTCAGCTTTTTACTGGCCTGCTGCCGTGAAATATTACATATGCTCGCCAGCTGCATGGGTTGCACACGCCCCTCCCAATAAGCTAGCAATTCGATAAGCCAATAAAACTGTTCGTCACGCGCTCTCATAATTACGTCCTTTTAATCAGCTGCAGTAAAATGATTATCCATTTCCCCTACAACACCGGCCCAATCGTGGCGATGACGTTGTTCCACACCCTGCGGTAATAACGCCAAGCCAGCACGCTGGGCAGCATGATTTGGTCAAACTGCTCAATGTACTCCTGCTGGCGTTCAGTGATTGCTTGGGTGATGGCTTCATCTTGCAGCAGGATGTTGTTTTCGTAGTTCAGGTCAAAACTGCGCAGGTCGAGGTTGGATGAGCCAATCAGGCTGACTTTGCCATCCATGGTTAGGGTTTTGGAGTGCAGCAAGCCGTCTCTGTGTTCATAAATCACGCAACCGGCATCGAGCAGTCGGCGGTAATAACTACGGCTGGCGGCGGCAACAATCCAGCTGTCGTTGACCTTGGGGTAGATCAAAGTGACGGCAACACCACGGTGAGCAGCGGCGCATAACGCTTCGACAACGGTGGCATCGGGTACAAAGTACGGTGTGGTGAGGGTTAGCGTATGCTCGGTACAAGCAAATAAGTTAGAGAACAACTGTGGCGTGGCACCGCGTCGCTCGGTCGGGCCCACACCCATTACCAGCGCGGCAAAGCCGTCTGTCGCAGGCTCGACCTCGAGCAAGGGAATTACATCAAGGGACTCGCCGGTGGCCTGCATCCAGTCGCTGGCAAATAACAGTTGGTTTTGCGCGACCACTGGTCCTTCAAAGCGCAGCATGATGTCGATCCATGGGCCATATTTTTCTTTCACCAAAAACTCAGCATCGGCACAATTTTGGCTGCCGCAATAGGTCACCTTCGCATCAATCACGGTGATTTTGCGGTGATTACGCAAATCAAAACGGCTGGTGATGATCGTGTGAATGATGTTGCTGAATGGCAAGGCAACCGCCAGCTCAACGCCCGCCGCTTCCATGCGTACCCATAGCGCAGACTTGATCAAGGCTCGCGAGCCCAGGCCATCGGCCATAGCGCGGCAGGTGACGCCTCTGTGTGCTGCACGAATCAACGCCTCGACGATTTCAGTGCCGGTATGATCACTGTGCCAAATGTAATACAGCACGTGTACGTGGTCAGTGGCGGCGTCAATATCGGCCACCATACTGGCCAGCGTTTCATCTCCGTCTGCCATCAGTTGCGCGCTGTTGCCGCCTGTTGTATGAAAACCATTGATGGAACCTGCATATTGAAATGCGGGGCGATACACCCGCTTAATCAAGCTGTCGTTATTACTGCGCTCGCCCATAAACTGCGCTGCCTTGGCGCTGATCTCAGCAAATATCTCATCATGGCGTTTGACCGCACGGTTACCAATATCGATCTCACCAAATAAAAAATAGGTAATGCTGCCGAAGTAAGGGAATAGATTTAAAACAACAAACCATGCCAAGCGCCCCGGCGGTGACAGATCATCACGCAGTAAAATGCGAATGGTAAAGGTCAAAACCAATAAAGCGTGTAGCGTGACAATAATGGTTATGGAGTGGTCGGTGATGATACATAAGCTCCTGCAAGTCTAAACCTGCTGTGGTGTTTATCTAACTAAAACAGAACGAGCTGTCTTTTAGCTTTTTCTCAATGCGTTCAGCAATGGCTGATTGGAACACTCAGTAAAGTACGATGAACACGTCAATAAGCCTACGCGTACTCACTTCCTCTTATCCAAAAAGTTAATCACCAATCGATCCATCCAGCCCCATAAGCGTTGGCGCAAACGCTGAATCAATGGCCGCTGCTTCCAGATGTCATCGGTGACTTCCAGACTCTGTAGGAAGTCAGCTTGAAAGCTATCCGCCACTTGCTCAAGCAGTCCGCTGTCGCGCGCTTCGAGGTTACCCTCTAGGTTGAAACGCAAATTCCAGTGATCAAAATTACAGGAGCCGATGCTAACCCAATCATCCACCATGACCATTTTTAAATGTAGAAAACGCGGTTGGTACTCAAAAATACGCACGCCCTTACGCAATAGTGCGGGGTAATAGCGCTGTCCGGCCCAGCGTACAGGCGGTAAGTCGGTGTGACGGCCGGTCAGCAATAAGCGTACATCCACACCGCGTACGGCGGCTTTACGCAAGGCTCGGCGAATTGCCCAAGTGGGCAAAAAGTACGGAGTGGCTAACCAAACGACCTGGTGTGCGCCTTTGATAGCACGCAGTAATGATTTTTGGATATTACGGTGCTGTGTCGAAGCAGCATAGGCAACGCGAGCCTTGCCGATATTGGCAAAGGGCAATGGTGGGCTCTCTTGCTTGGGGCCTTGCTCTGGGCTATTGTTTTGCTGCCAAAAAAAACGTTCAATGCAACTGTCCCACTGGCAATCAAATAAGGTCTGCCAATCATCGACCACGGGACCATGCACACGCACCATCACTTCATGCCATCGACTTGTTTGTGCATCAGGCTGCCAAAAATAATCGGTTAAACCGGCTCCGCCGATATACGCCACCTGCTGATCAACAATCAACAGTTTACGATGATCGCGATAAAAGTTTCTTAAGCCTCCGGCCCAGCGCAATGGATTGTAAATACGCAGCTCAATGCCTGCTGCTGCCCAAAGCTTGCGCTGTTCATGCCTGAAATTTCGACTGCCAAAACCATCAAATAAACAGCGCACGCGCACGCCACGTTGTACGGCAGCAAACAATGCTGTTTCCACACGTTCAGCGCTGTTACCGCTGTGCACCAAGTAGAGCTCTATATCAATCTGGTGTTCGGCAACAGCAACCCGCTCCAGCCAGTCTTCAAAGAAGGCTGGACCATCAATCAGTAATTGGAAGTAGTTACCGGCGCGCCATGGAAAAATCAAACCTGCCATGTTTAATCCTCCGGTGTTTTATGCGCTGTGGTGAGGCAAACCAAGTTGAGCATGTTGAATGGATGTTACTTTGTTCGTGTGACGAGTGGCTGCGATCACTGTACATCATACGGCTTAAGTGGGCCGCTCTAGGCTGTTCTTTAATACAAATAATACTGCACAGAGGCTTTACCACTGCGTGATAAAACCTCTGTCGATTGATTATATATACGCCTCGTACGCGTTAACGCAATATCTGCGGATTACCTTTACCAGCAACCGCAGCTGCCTCGTCAATGGTCAGCAAGGCTGTACGCGGCAAATCTTGCAAGCGTGCACAGGCTGCCAGCACATTGCCCCAGCACGCGCGGTTGACAAACTGCATACCGAACTCATCTAAAGTGCCACCACGGTTACGGTAACCCAACACATAGGTGCAGTTGGCCTCAGGCAGAATGGTCCACAAGTGACCACGCAACACTTCAGGGCGCATGTGCGTCAGCAGCACACGCAAGCGGTAGCGTGCTGGGAATAACTGATCAATCAGCTCATTGCTGGCCAAGCTTTCTAATTCCCAACGGTCACGTGGGGCACGGAAACGACCGGGCTCTTGCAGGTACACCACACGGTGCCCCATTTCAGCTTCTTCTAAACGCTCCGAAGCACGCAGGATCTGCTCCAACTGGTAGCTACCATTGGCAATCAGCAATAAAGGGTCGGTGCCTTCATACTCTTTGACCACAATGGCACCATCACGCGCCAATTGTTCAGCCTGCTCTTGGCTAAAGTAGGCTGGGCGATCACGTTTTGCCGCAACCACACAGGCAATTTGCCCACGAGCGCTGTAAATCTGTGGCAGCAGTGCCAGCATACTGTTGTGGTCAGCTGGGAACAGTACCCGCGAGACATCGCTCATCTCGCCCAACAAAGCTTCACAGAAGGTGGTGTCTTGGTGTGATTGTTGGTTTTTACCGTTTTCCCAGGTGTGCGATGTAGCGACCAGCGGCCAACCTAACCAGCCAGCGGGGCGGCCAATCTCTTTTTGCTGACGCGCATAAATCAAGTTTTGCCGTACCGCACCGAGCATTTTCACACAGAAAGCTTCATAGCTGGCAACCAAATTCAAACCGGCCTGGTTAGCTAAACAGGCTGAAACCACTGCTTCTTCGTTAAGCACGGTAATGATTTTGCCATGCACATCTTCTAATTCACTTTCTGGCTCACTGACGCGATGACGCAGGGCTTTGAGCACGCCCGTTAGACGATTACTGGCCAGCTCATCAGGGTTGCCAACACGGGGACGCAAGTCAGGGTTGGCGGCAACCAAATCAACAAAGTAGCGATCAACCGCTTCCATCGCTGAACAGGCGTCATCCCGGTAGTGCAATTCAGGCTGGACTGGTATTTTCGGATAACGGTTAGCCAGCGAATTATCACGCTCTAATGGGCGAACCGGATCATTGTGGTTTTTGAGCAGGGTTAAGGCTTCACGCATATCATCTGGGCTGACATACAACGGCTTCACATGGGTATTAAACAGCTCGCGTGAACGCTCATCCGTGTGCGGATTGCCTGGCAATGGCAGGTTATGTGCTTTATTTTCGTCGTCGCCATAAAAACCAAAACCTTTAGTGGTCTCGGCAATGCCGTAAGGAATAGGCAAGGGATACGACAATATACCGCTGTTCTTTTCTTGCACGCGGCGCTCTAAGCGCTGTTCCATTTCCCAAATAGTACACACAAATGCAGCAGGGTCACGGCCATCAAATTCAATGGGGTCAAAACCACAGCCACGCAAATGGTGCTGAAAGCCTTTTAAACCTTCGACGGTACCAAGTTCAGTGCGTTGCTCAATACGGCGACCGTTGGCAATCATAATGGGTAATGCTGGGCCGCAGTCTTCTGCACGCCACCAGCGTGGAATCCAATCACTACCGCGCTGCTCTTCTGCAGCACCATCTGATAGAAATGCCACAAGCTTTTCACCAGGCAGCGGCATGTGCGCATATTGCAGCTCAGCAAAACCTAAGTAACCGCCTTCACTGATACCACCAGCGGTGTGTGGGTTAACGTGACTGCCTAAGGGTGCAGCCATGGCGCCATCGGAAGAAATCGCATAGCTGTAAAAATCTTCAAGCAGTCGGTTGATGCCTGCTTCGCCATCGCCGTAGGCTTCTTGTTGCTCAGGATGCAGATTGCCCAATAACACGTTGAGCGCTTCCACGGCGGCAACACTGTGCCCCTGCCCCATCAACCAGCCCCGTGTTTCACCGGTCAAGGCGTTGAGTGCCATGTACGCGGCGTAGCCCGGCACCATATTGAGTGAGCCCCCGGTGTGGCCTTCGGGTTGAGCTTTAAATTCTTCAGCGGTCAATGAACTGCCATCGAGATGGATTTTAGTGGCATAGGTCATATGCACAACCAGTGACATTCCCGCCGCAGTAATTTTGTCCAAAGCGCCTAGCATAAGGTATACAGTAGAGATATTAGGTTGCTTTCCAGCTTGCACGAGCTGGTGAGCAAGTCGATAAACTGCAGCTTGAGTTTCTGCGCTATGTTGAATAGGGCCATAGCCCTTTTGCCACTGTGCAAACGCTGGCTCAGTTTTAGCATGCTCATTTAAGTCAGCTTGACTTGGCAAAATCTGGTGCATATTAATACCCCGTAAACTCGAATGTGGTGCAAGTTGTAAAAAGTGTGCTGAGGTTATCATGATAACAACCCAGCTCGCGCTTAACTCACATAGATCATAAGGAAGACTCATGGCCTTACTCAATTTTCTAGGCGCTATTCAACAGGTAACCGGCTCATGTTATCTGATCGAAACCTTCGACAAGAAGAACATTCTACTCGAATGCGGCATGCAGCAAGGCGGCGATAGCAATAATGATGATGATGACAATAATAACAACAGGCGCTCAGCTTTTACATTTAATCCTGAGCATATTGATGCGGTTGTGATCTCGCATGCGCACATTGACCATAGCGGTATGTTACCGCGTTTAGTCGCTGAAGGTTTTCGCGGTCCCATTTATGCAACCGATGCCACCTGTGAATTAATGGAGCTGATGCTGCTCGATGCAGCGCATATCCAAGAAAAAGATGCCGAGTGGGAAAACCGCTGGCGTGCGCGACGCGGTAAAAAACCGATCAAACCCGTATATGTCAGTGACGACGCCGCTCGCGTACTCAAGCTTCGCAAGCCAGTGGATTATGATACCGCCACTCAAGTGGTGCCTGGCGTCAAAGTAACCTTCCATGACGCGGGTCATATAATTGGCTCCGCTATTGTTGAATTGGAGTTTACTGAACCCAATGACAGTGTGCGCACCTTGGTTTTCTCCGGTGATCTAGGCAGTACCTGCTCACCATTAATGAAACCTCCAGTCACTCTTAAACACGCTGATGTGTTAATGCTGGAATCCACCTATGGTGATCGCGACCACCGCTGCAATGAAGATACTTTAGACGAGCTCGCGGAGATTCTACAGCAAGCCTATGAGGACGGCGGCAACGTTATGATTCCGGCGTTCTCGGTTGGTCGTACGCAAGATATTTTATTTCACTTAGGTCGCTTTTATCAGGAAGGTCGCCTACCGCAACACACGGTGTACTTGGACAGTCCGATGGCAATTCGTGCCAGCGATATTTACTTTCGCCACCGGGAAGATTTTGACCAGCACAGTCGCGACATACTGAAAAAGCACAATATTCACAACGCGGATGATTGGTTGCCGATTTTAAAATTGACGCCAACACCGCAAGAATCCATGGCGATTAACGAGGTCAAAAGCGGTGCCATTATTGTAGCCGGCAGTGGCATGTGTAATGGCGGTCGTATCATTCACCACTTTAAGCACAACCTGTGGCGCACCGATTGTCATATTATTTTCACCGGCTTCCAGGCCCGTGGTACCAATGGTCGCGCCATCGTTGACGGTGCCAAAACGGTGCGTGTGTTCCGTGAAGATATTATGGTCGGTGCACACGTGCACACCTTAGGCGGTTTTTCGGCACACGCAGGGCAAACGCAACTGCTTGAATGGGCCAGTCACTTTGAAAGCCGTCCAGATTTATACTTAATTCATGGCGAGCTGGAAAAAATGCAGATCCTACAAAGCGAATTTAAAAAACGCTTAGATTGGGATGCCAATATCCCTGAGCTCGGTGATCGCGTTGCTTTATAAGGAGTTGTTATGTCATTTGAAGATGAAAACTATTTAGCGCGTCAGTATCAAGTCAGCAGCCTCGACTTAGACAGTAAAGTCGAGGAACTGCTGCAAATAGCCCTGCCACCTACCAGCGAAAACTTTGAGCTGTACCGAGAAATGATGCTGACAGTAGCGCGCATGGCCGAGGACGATCGCAACCGCTGGGATGCCAAAATCATGCTGAAAACGCTGCGTGAAATGGAAGCATCTTTCAGTATGCTCGAACGTTTTAAGCGCCGCCGCAAAGTCACTGTGTTTGGCTCAGCACGCACTGAATCCGAGCACCCGCTGTATCAGCAAGCAAAAGAATTGGGTGAGATTTTAGCGCGCCATAACCTAATGGTAATTACCGGAGCTGGCGGTGGAATTATGGCGGCGGCACACGAAGGTGCAGGCCTGGAAAACAGCTTAGGCTTGAATATCGCACTGCCATTTGAGCAAGGCGCCAATGAAACTGTACATGGCAGCGCCAACTTACTGACATTCCACTTTTTCTTCTTACGCAAGCTGTTTTTTGTTAAAGAAGCCGACGCTTTGGTGCTCTGCCCTGGTGGGTTTGGCACCCTTGATGAAGCACTGGAAGTACTGACATTGATGCAAACCGGTAAAAGCCCGATCGTGCCTGTTGTCCTCTTGGATCAAGAAGGCGGCACCTATTGGGATAGAGCTCTAGCATTTATGCGCGAAGAGTTGGTCGATAAAAACTATATTCTGCCCAGTGATTTGCGCTTGATGCGCCAAGTGCGTACCCCCACTGAAGCGGGTGAAGAAATCGCCCGTTTTTACCGTAATTTCCACTCATCGCGCTGGTTTCGCGATACCTTTGTCGTGCGCATGAACCGTCCGCTCAGCAAAGGTGCAATGGAAACGTTGCATAAAGAGTTTTTAGATCTGTGTGTATCCGGCAACTATGTACAAGTGCCTTACTGCCCAAAAACCCACAATGAGCCGGAGTTCTGTAATCAGGTTCGTCTAGAATTTATCTTTAATAACCGCGATTTCGGTCGTTTACGCGAAATGATTGATTTTATTAACCTGCCACAAAACTGGGAAAGCAACAGCTAAGTCCTTGCATTACGACTGAGTTCTGCGGCTAAGTGTAAATACTGAGCCGCAGAATTTTGACTTAAATTGCGGTCATACCGCCGTCAATGGCCAAAGCATGTCCTGTGGTAAAGCCTGCACCTTCGCTGCACAAATACATCACCGTCTGCGCCACTTCTTCAACACGACCTACACGTCCCATTGGGTGTAACGCTGGAATACGTTGAGCAGTCTTTGCATCCATTTCACAGACGCGCTGGTACATGGCTGTATCAATCACGGCTGGGCACACTGCATTCACACGAATATTTTTACGCGCATATTCAATCGCAGCGGTGCGCGTTAAGCCCAGTACTGCATGCTTAGATGCTGAATACACCGCCATTTTCGGCGCAGCACCTAAACCAGCCACCGACGCCGCATTAACAATAGCGCCTTTACCTTGCACCAACATCTGCTGCAATTGATATTTCATACACAGCCAAACGCCTTTGACATTAACGTCCATAATCATCTCGAATGACTGCATTGAGCCTTCATGCAAGCGTTGGTTTTCCATTTCTATACCAGCATTATTAAAGGCGTAATCGAGGCTGCCATAAGTTTCGACAGTGCTGGCAATCAGCTGCTTAACCTGCTCTTCGTCACGTACATCACAGGAAGTAAAACATGCCGTGCCACCCGCACCAGTAATCAGCTTGACGGTTTCTTCAGCACCTGCGGTATTAATATCGGCGACCATAACTTTAATCCCACGCTCAGCAAACGCCAGCGCAGTAGCCCGCCCAATCCCCCGCGCAGCACCGGTAACAAGCGCAACCTGTCCAGATAATTTCATTGCCAACCTCTGTTGTTATTGTTTGAAATAAAGGTTGATTCTAGCCAGCTCAGCGCTCGCGCACAGTACTATCACTCAGGTTGATATAGCGCCATAAAACCCGCCTTGTATAAGCTGGCCATCATAAAAACCCGCTCCAGATAGTTGATTACACCAGTTCGGCCAAAATCCTGTATAAGCTGGCCATGCCTGCGACTGGGTTGATTTGCAGTCTAGTCGGTCTTCCACCCATCGCGGGTATCTGCCCCCCCATCCAACCACTGCACACACATTCCACCCTTATCTGCCCAGTTGGCTCAATTTGCATTGTGCTTGTAAGAAATGCGGTACTTGCAAGCCCATCGCGGGTATATGACCCGCTCATACAAGGTGTTAATTACGCCAGTTCAGCCAAAATACCGTTCAGGGCTTGGGCAGGGTCGGCGGCTTGAGTAATGGGGCGGCCAATCACTAAATAGTCGGACCCTGCTTGCATGGCTTGCGCCGGAGTGAGAATACGTTTTTGGTCATCATGGGCGCTGCCTGCTGGTCGAATACCTGGGGTGACCAACTGACCTGCTGGCCACTGTTGCTTGAGCATGCGCGCTTCTTGTGCGGAACAGACCAAGCCATCCAGCCCTGCCTGCTCAGCCAAACCTGCCAAACGCTGCACCTGCTGCTCTGGCGTCACATCTAAACCAATGCCAGCTAAGTCAGATTGCTCCATACTGGTCAGCACGGTAACACCGATCAATAGTGGCTTAACACCTGTGTGTTGTTCCAACACATCACGGCACGCTTGCATCATTTTTAAGCCACCAGAACAATGCACATTAACCATCCATACACCCATTTCAGCCGCTGCTTTGACGGCCATCGCGGTGGTGTTCGGGATATCATGAAACTTAAGATCAAGAAACACTTCGAAACCCAATGCCTGCAGATGCTCGACTACTTGCGGACCACTACGGGTGAACAGTTCTTTACCGACTTTAACACGACACTGCTGAGGGTTTAGACGCTCAGCAAGCGCTAAGGCTTGGGCTGCACTGGGAAAATCTAAGGCGACAACAATAGGGCTGGACATGACTTGAGTCTCGTATCAATAAAATGCCGCAGCATTGTAGCCTCCATCTAAGCAAAGTGCCGCATCGACTTCATCATTGCTGTGTTTTCCAGTAAAAACACATGCTATTAATTCAATTTCTAATAAGCACGATGACATTCACCTAAGCTGAGTTTTTTTATAAGTGCACATTTTTTCATCTTCTGGCGCTCTTACTCATAAAGGTATAGCATCATAACTATGAGATTCCCTCTCATATGCAACGTTCCAGGAGGCTCCTATGTCTTGGTATATTTGGTTAGTCATCATCGTAGTGCTTGGTTCACTTATTGCAGGTCTAATGCGGTTACGCAATAGCGCAAATGAAATGCCGATTGATGAACACAAGCTAGAATTAATGCGTAAAAACAATGCTGAAATGGAGGAAGCAGAGCGTCGATAAGACAACTGACACTCAATGCAGCGCTGGAGATGTGTTATATCTCGAACAGAAACCGATGGTCTGGGTGCATTGATGTTCCCGTTAACGCTTACTGGGGGCATAAACACAGCGTTCCAAAGTGAACTGTGTAATTGTTTTCTACTGTTGTGATTGCTGTTGTGTTTATGCTGGCCCAGATTAAAAGTCGTCACGCGAGTGAAGGTACGTGAGTCACCTTCTCATTTATAGCGTTTTGGAGTTTTCTATGCCTTGGTATATTTGGCTATTAATTGCTCTGGTATTCGGTTCAGTTGCTGGCAGCTTGCTGTTGCTGCGTGACACTGCTAACAAAATGCCCATCAGTAAAGACAAGCTAAAAATTATGCAACAGCGCAATGCTGTGCTTGAGGCGCAAGAACGCGAAAAAGAGAAGTAATCCCCCCCCTTACTACAACCGCTGGAGATGCGTTATGTCCCGTACAGAAACCGATAGTCTAGGTGCCATTGAAGTTCCCGCTAACGCCTACTGGGGTGCGCAAACACAGCGCTCCAAAGAGAACTTTGCAATTGGTTCACAACCGATGCCACTCGCCGTTATACATGCGTTAGCCCAAGTTAAAAAAGCCGCGGCACGGGTCAATGCCCGTTTAGGTGAACTGCCCGAGGAGATTGCTGCGCTGATCGAACAAGCAGCTGACGAGGTGATTAGCGGCGAACTCAACGAGCATTTCCCTCTAGTGGTCTGGCAAACCGGCAGCGGTACGCAAAGCAATATGAACGTCAATGAAGTGATTGCCGGTCGCGCCAATGAAATCGCAGGCCAAGGCCGTGGTGGCAAGTCGCCTGTGCACCCTAACGATCATGTTAATCGTGCGCAAAGTTCAAATGACTGCTTCCCAACCGCAATGCACATTGCCGCACTGCAAGCGATTGAGCATGATTTGTTTCCAGCGGTAAAAATGCTGCGTGATGGTCTCAATCAACAAGCCGAGCGCTATGCTAATTTAGTCAAAACAGGCCGCACCCATATGATGGATGCTACACCTGTCACCTTTGGCCAAGAACTCTCGGCTTTTGTTGCCCAACTCGACTACGCCACGCATGCTATTGAAGCAACCTTGCACGCCGTTGGTGAATTGGCACAAGGCGGTACTGCTGTCGGCACTGGCCTGAATGCCAACGCGAATTTTGCCGAAAACATTGCTCACGAACTGGCCTCTGCAACCAAACTACACCTAACGTCTGCACCCAATAAATTTGCTGCATTAGCCGGCCACGAAGCACTGGTCAGTTTATCCGGAGGATTAAAAACCCTCGCCGTAGCGCTGATGAAAATCGCTAATGACTTGCGCCTACTTGGCTCTGGACCACGCGCTGGTTTTGCCGAAGTGCTGCTTCCTGCAAACGAGCCTGGTAGCTCAATTATGCCCGGCAAAGTGAATCCAACGCAGTGTGAAGCACTGTCGATGCTGGCCTGCCAAGTGATGGGCAATGATGTCACCATCAATATCGCTGCCAGCCACGGTCACTTGCAACTCAATGTGTTTAAGCCAGTCATTATTCATAATATTCTAGAGTCCATTGAGTTAATGGCCGACGGCTGCCGTAACTTCCAAGAGCATTGCATCAAAGGCATGCAGGCCAATGAACAACAAATGGCCGATCATCTAGAAAATGGTTTAATGCTGGTCACTGCACTGAATCGCCATATTGGTTACGACAATGCGGCCAAAATCGCTAAAAAAGCCTACGAAGAAAACCTCACACTACGTGCGGCAGCGATCGAATTAGGCTTGGTCACCGATGAGCAATTCAGCGAATGGGTTCGCCCAGAAGATATGTTACACCCCACGCCGAGAAAAACAGGCGACCCAGGGCTGGGCTCAAGCACCACCCGTAGAAGCTGGCCAAAAAAATAACGCGTATTTCTATTGACCAGTCGTGCAACGCGGGCACAAGTGCCCGCCCTACACACTTTTACATCGCATCTTTAAAGCACAGGCAATCGCACCCATTTATGCGGCACGTTTTTAAACCGCAGGAAATCGTACCCATTTATGCGGCACGTTTTTAAACCGCAGACAATCGTACCCATTTATGCGATGGGTCTTTAAACCGAACGGTAAGGCGGGCATTTATGCCCGCCATTTTCCATAGCCGCGACTGGATCTACTGTCATATCTGCCGCTGTAGCAGCTTGCCCTTGCGGAGCGATAACCCCCATAAAAACAAAGATCACAACAACCACAAACATTGCAACAGCACCCACTAACACACCCAGTAGATGGCGCAAGAGCGCATGCACTGTTGATAGCTTTTTTACTGTGTACAACCAAGCTGCAACGAGCGCCATAAACGATAATACGCTTGCTAAGATTTCCAACTCACCACTCCCTCACTGCTGCGCAACATTGTTAGTACTTAAGCGCATAGGTCATTTTATCAACTATCAAACGCAGAGATGATGCTCAGCAAAACGGCTGTATCTTACTGACCTGACACCCTATAGCACTTAGTTTATGTTTTTGTGGCACCCACTCAGCCTCTGCTTAAGCTATTAAACCTTAACTTAAGCGCAGGCTGCCAAAATCTATAAATAAACCACTAAACGAACGACTAACCTCGCTCCGCCGCTGCAACAATCAAAGCTTTCATCTCAGCAACCGCGGCTGCAAAGCCCACAAACAGAGCATGCGCAATAATGGCATGACCGATATTAAGCTCATTAATACCCGCAATCGCGGCGATCGGCTCAACATTATGGTAGTGCAAACCATGCCCAGCATTGACCACTAGCCCCTGCTTGATGGCAAAGGCTGTCGCCTTGCGAATCAACTCCAACTGCTGTGCATACTCTGCCGGCGTGACTGCATCAGAATAATGACCAGTATGCAACTCAATCGTGGTTGCACCAACACGCTTGGCAGCTAAAATCTGCTGCTCATCAGCATCAACAAACAGCGATACATCACAACTCACTGCTTGCAAACGTTCAATCGCCACAGCAATGCGTGATTCCTGTGTCACCACATCTAAACCACCCTCAGTGGTCAGCTCTTCACGGGTTTCCGGAACCAGACAGACATGCTCTGGGCGAATCTCTTCAGCCAGCTTAATCATTTCTTCAGTGACACCCATCTCAAAATTCATCGGTGTCTGCATCACCTCGCGCAGCACACGAATATCACGCTCTTGAATATGACGGCGATCTTCACGTAAATGCACGGTAATGCCGTCTGCTCCAGCCTGCTCAGCATCGAGCGCAGCCTTAACAGGGTCAGGATAACGGGTGCCACGCGCCTCACGCACCGTGGCAATGTGATCAATATTAACGCCCAACAAAATACGTTTATTCAAATTCATTACACAGACCCTTTTTGTGCTAAAAATAATTCACGACTCATTAACGGACGCCCGCCTAAGTGCGCAGCCAGTGCCTGACGCATTAAACGCTTGGCCGTATGCAAGATACTCGGCTGCTGCCAATCAACTGACGATAATGCCAAAATATCTGCACCTAAAAACACACCTGGACGAAATTGCGACACCGCTTCAAAACCACTTTCCGGTAACAGACGATACAACATTTGCGTATCCAATGCCTGCCCTGCGACATCCAGTTCAAAGGAAAAACCATAGCCCAACTGCTCAAGCAAGCGCCACTCAAAAGTGCGCAACAACGGCTCTATCGGCAGCGCATGCGCCAGACCTTGTACAGTTAAACCATAGTGTTCAAACAATAGCGGTTGCGGATCATTCAAAGGCAACAATCGCACCAACAACTCATTCAGGTACAGGGCACAAAACAACGCCTGCCCTTGTAAGAAGTTAAATTCACCAGCGGGCTCAATACGACTGATCGTTTTTAATTCACTGCGTCCACGCAACTCAATATCCAATACTGAAAACGGCCGCGCAACACTGCCCAACTTACCGCGTGCACCACGTAAAATAGCGCGTAAACGCCCTTCAGGGGTAAACACATCCATTAATGCACTGGTTTCTTTATACGGACGGCTGTGCAAAATAAACGCTAATGACGACTGCATACTTCAGCCTCTAATTGGCACGCACTCTAGGACAGAGCGCATGCCGTATAGGTCTCAATATTCTTGATAACCCAATGAACGCAGGGCGCGCTCATCATCAGACCAACCGCCTTTCACTTTAACCCACAAGTTAAGCATGATCTTTGAGCCAAACATGGTTTCCATATCTTTACGGGCTTCTTGGCCGATGCGCTTAATCCGCTCGCCTTTATCACCAATAATGATTTTCTTCTGGCCATCACGCTCAACCAGAATCAGTGCATGGATATGTAAAATACGGCCATCTTGCTTAAATTCTTCAATCTCTACTGTGATTTGATACGGCAGCTCAGCACCCAATTGACGCATGATTTTTTCACGTACCAACTCAGCAGCCAAGAAACGGCTGGAGCGATCAGTGATTTGATCTTCTGGAAAGAAATGCTCGCTCTCCGGTAAATACTCACCAACTAGGCGTTCAAGGGTATCCAGATTATGCCCGTGCAGGGCCGACATGGGCACAATTTGCGCATTGGGCAGTTTCTCAGCCAACCACTCAAGATGTGCCAACAACTGGCTTTTATCTTCCAAACGATCAGATTTATTCACCGCAATAATCAGCGGACAAGTGAGGTATTGAATGCGCTCAAAGACCATTTCATCTTCTTCAGTCCAGCGCATGCGGTCAACTACAAAAATCGCTACATCAATGTCTTTCATTGCCGTTAAAGCACTGCGATTCATAAAACGATTCAGTGCGGTCTTACCGCCCATATGCAAGCCTGGAGTATCCACATAAATAGCTTGTACAGCACCTTCAGTTTTAATGCCGAGCATATTATGGCGCGTGGTTTGCGGCTTGCGCGAGGTGATCGCGAGTTTTTGTCCAAGGATATGATTAACCAGTGTTGATTTACCCACATTCGGGCGACCCACCACAGCGACATAGCCGCAACGTGTTACTTTTTCAGTCATGCTGATGATTACTCTCTATACCCAAGGCCACCAGTGCTAACGACGCTGCTACTTGCTCAGCAATACGCCGACTGACACCCTGACCGCGGGTTTTTTCGTTAAGTAAGCTTACTTGGCACTCCACAAAAAATGTGCGGCAGTGCGGCTCGCCTTGAATATCAACCACATCATACAGCGGTAAATCGCTGCCGCGTGATTGTAAAAACTCTTGTAAGCGAGTTTTTGGGTCTTTATTGGTGTCGACCAAGGTCAGCTCAGAAAAATGCTGTTCAAGCCAAGCTAACACACGCTCGCGTGCCACTTCCATACCCGAATCTAAGTAAATCGCACCAATGATCGCTTCAGTGGTATCCGCTAGAATTGAATCACGACGAAAGCCGCCACTTTTCAATTCACCAGATCCCAAGCGTAAATATTCTCCGAGACCAAAGCCGCGTGCGAGCACGGCTAAGGTTTCACCCTTAACTAGGCGCGAACGTAAGCGTGATAACTGACCTTCTTTGGCCTGAGGGAAGTGATGGAATAACGCTTCGCCGGCGACAAAATTCAAAATCGCATCGCCTAAAAACTCTAAACGCTCATTGTTGCGCCCAGCAAAACTGCGATGAGTTAGCGCTAAAGTTAGTAAATCAACATCCTTAAAGGTGTAACCAATTTTTCGCTGCAAAATCTTTATGGGGTCACTCACTTGGCACGCACACGATATTCTTTATCAAAGGTCACCACCAAATCAATATTTTTAATAAGCGGCTCGCGCTTTTCATATTTAAGGTGCACTAAAAAATCATTATTGTTTTGTGTGACTTTAATAATGTCATCCATTTTTAAATCACGAATACTATTGACCTGCATGCTTTTATTAATATAGCTATAGAAATCACCCACAGTGTCAATTTTATCGCCAACAGTTTTATCTTCCTCGACGGCCAAAATTGATTTTTCTAGGGCGTTATTGTCCATATAGTGCGGCATTAATTTAAACCCTGCGCTGGCAAAAAAGACAACCACCACCAAAATCACTAGCCAGCTAAAAAAAGATGCGCCCCGTTGTGCTCGAATATTGTGCATAACAACCTCTATTTTATTAATTCTTGTGCACTTTAACTGATCATGCACTTGCAGTATGAGTGCATAACGCACGCTTACAATTATTTAATGAATTAAACCAACACGACTGAGACTTGGCAACACGCTGAATTTGGGGTCAGCCCAAGTGAGCCAAATAGCAAAGGCTTTACCGACAATATACTCATCTGGCACCATGCCTTGTAATTCAAGCGGAATGCTGGGATCGTCCCAGTAGCGACTGTCTTTTGAGTTATCGCGGTTATCGCCCATCATAAAGTAATGCCCTGCTGGCACCTGCCATTCACGCGTAGGCTCGATGCGGCGACGCATTTCTTTACGGGTAAAATGTTCCTCTTCACCTAACATCTCTGTGTATAAACGCGCGCTGCCTAAACTGCCAGGCTCATCGCCTAAAAGACGCTCAGCAACGGCCTGACCGTTCACCAAAATACGCTTTTCAGAGGTGTAGGTAATGGTATCGCCGGGCAATCCTACAACACGTTTGATATAGTTAATGCGTGTATCTTCAGGGTATTTAAAGACCATGACATCACCGCGTTTTGGGTCACTGATATCAATAACTTTTTTATCGATCACCGGCAAACGAATACCGTATGAAAACTTATTGACCAGAATAAAATCGCCCACTTCCAGCGTCGGTATCATCGAACCTGAAGGTATTTGAAAAGGCTCAACAATAAATGAGCGCAAAACGAACACCACCGCCAGTACCGGAAAGAACGACTTTCCATACTCAATCAGCAGTGGTTCTTTTTCCAAACGCTCACGCACCTCAGAGTTGAGCGCTACTGCCTCTTTTTCATACTGAGCAATAGCCGCGCGCCGACGCGGTGCAAAATACACCACATCCAACAAGGCTAAAAAACCAGTGACGGCAACGGCTACAACTAGAATTAATGGAAAATCAAAAGCCATGGGTTAGTCATCCACTCTGAGCACTGCAAGGAAAGCTTCTTGTGGAATTTCCACGTTGCCGACTTGCTTCATCCTTTTCTTACCCGCTTTTTGTTTCTCAAGCAGTTTACGTTTACGGCTGACGTCACCACCGTAACACTTGGCTAAAACGTTTTTGCGCAACGCCTTAACCGAGGTACGAGCCACAATTTGCCCACCCAGTGCCGCTTGAATGGCCACATCGTACATTTGTCGCGGAATCAACTCTTTCATCTTTTCAGCCAATGCACGACCTTTCGAGGCGGCTTTATCACGGTGCACAATCAACGCTAACGCATCAACACGCTCACCGTTAATCAGCACATCTAAACGTGACAAGTTAGCAACTTGGTAGCGATCAAAAGCATAATCCAGAGAAGCATAACCACGGCTTACTGACTTCAGGCGGTCAAAGAAGTCCAATACAACCTCATTCATTGGCAGGTCATAGACCACTTGAACTTGACTGCCGAGGAAGTGCATATCGATTTGTACGCCGCGCTTTTCAACACACAAAGTAATTACATTACCGAGGTGTTCTTGAGGTACTAAAATAGTGGCTTTAACAATCGGCTCACGCATTTCTTCAATCTGCGATGGATCAGGCATACGCGAGGGGTTGTCAACGTAAAGAATATCGCCATTTTTCAGCACAACTTCAAAAATAACCGTGGGTGCTGTGGTGATCAAATCAAGGTCGTATTCACGCTCAAGTCGCTCTTGAATGATTTCCATATGCAGCATGCCAAGGAAACCAATACGGAAACCGAAACCTAAGGCTTCTGAGCTTTCTGGCTCATACTCTAAGGCAGCATCATTGAGCGTCAGCTTTTCCAGCGCATCACGGAAATCTTCAAAATCATCCGAACTGACAGGGAATAAACCCGCATAAACCTGTGGTTGTACACGTTTAAAGCCAGGCAGCACGTCGACATCGGGTGTGCTGGACAGGGTTAAGGTGTCACCAACTGGCGCGCCTTGAATGTCTTTGATTCCAGCAAGAATAAAGCCCACTTCACCGGCTTTTAAATCGACCGTTTGCGTATGCTTGGGATTAAACACGCCGACGCTATCCACTTGGTGAATACGGCCGGTTGATTTAACCAGCACTTTGTCACCTTTTTTAATTCGACCGTTTTTAACCCGCACTAAAGACACAATGCCAAGATAATTATCAAACCAAGAGTCGATAATCAACGCTTGCAGCGGAGCATCGATCTCGCCAACCGGTGGCGGAATCACTTGCACTAAACGCTCAAGTACTTCGTCAACACCTAAACCAGTTTTCGCACTGCAGGTCACAGCATCGGTGGCATCAATACCGATCACATGCTCAATTTCTTCTTGCACGCGAATCGGGTCAGCTTGTGGTAAGTCGATTTTATTGAGCACCGGCATCACTTCGAGGCCCTGCTCGATAGCGGTGTAGCAATTGGCGACGGATTGCGCCTCCACGCCTTGGCCGGCATCAACCACCAATAACGCACCTTCACAGGCAGCCAACGAGCGGCTCACTTCATAACTGAAATCAACGTGACCCGGCGTGTCAATAAAGTTCAGCTGGTAGGTACGGCCATCACGGGCGGTATAACTCAAGGTCACACTGTGTGCCTTGATGGTAATGCCCCGCTCACGCTCAAGATCCATAGAATCCAAGACCTGAGACGCCATTTCGCGCTCAGTCAAGCCACCGCACATTTGAATGAAGCGGTCGGCCAGGGTGGATTTACCATGGTCGATGTGGGCAATGATGGAAAAATTACGGATATGACTCAAGTCACTCACAGAACATCACTCTACAATTAAGACCGTCGGCCGATTGCCAACAGAAAATAGCAAGAGAGTTTACCTGATTTGTAGTGCTTAAGTCATCTATCAGCGTCTGCACAGGCAAATAAGCAATACAAATAACCGTCTAGTAATTAAAAAAGCGACCCGTAGGCCGCTTTAAAATCTCACTCACTGTTTGATACAGTAAATCAGTTAGCTAATTTAAAGGTTATAAAGCTGGCGCGTCCTTGACGTAGCACACGCATCGAAACGGAGCGGTTGCTTGGTAAATCTTGCGCAATCTTAGTGAAGGTTTTTGCTGAATCTATCACTTGATTATTTAAGTGAGTAATCACATCGCCAGCACGCAGACCGATCATCGCTGCCGCACCATCTTGTACATCTTGAATCACCACACCGCCTTGTAAATCAATGGCTTTTTTCTGCTCTGCAGTTAAGTCCACCACTGTTACCCCTAAACGATTACTTTTGCTGACCTGGCCTTGGCTACCCGCCACTGCCATTTCTTCGCCTTCGTTGGGTAGTGCGCCAACTTTGATTTTCAAGGTTTTACGCGATCCTTCACGCATGACCACCAACTTAGCGGTTTCTCCTGGCTTAACAGCACCCACCAAATGCGGTAGGTCAGCAGACATCACTACCGGCTGGTCATTCATGGTTAAGATCACATCACCCACTTGCAGTCCACCTTTAGCTGCCGGGCCATTGTCTAAAACCTGGGCTACCAGCGCGCCAGCAGGCTTGTCTAGTCCAAAGGATTCCGCAAGGTCTTTATTGACTTCTTGAATAACCACACCCAACCAGCCGCGATCAACTTTGCCACTTTTTTTCAGTTGGTCACTGACATCCAGCGCCACTTCCATCGGTATGGCAAAAGACAAGCCCATAAAACCGCCAGAGCGAGTAAAGATTTGTGAGTTAATACCCACCACTTCGCCATTCAAGTTAAATAATGGACCACCTGAGTTACCGGGGTTAATCGCCACATCGGTTTGAATAAAAGGCACATAATTGTCATTGGGTAGATTGCGACCTTTGGCCGAGACTATTCCAGCGGTTACCGAGTGATCAAAACCAAAGGGAGAACCAATGGCCAGCACCCACTCACCCACTTTCAAGTCTTTTGATTGACCCAATTTTACCGTGGGCAAATTCTTACCCTCGATTTTTAACAACGCCACATCGGTGCGCGGATCAGTGCCGACCAAGGTGGCTTGTAATTCGCTGCGATCAGCCAAGCGCACAATAATTTCATCGGCATCGGCAATCACATGGTTGTTGGTTAACACATAACCATCAGCAGATATAATAAATCCTGAGCCCAGTGACTGTGCTTCGCGCTGACGGCCTTTATTGCGCCCTGGATCACGCGGCACCGGCAGGTTGCGCTCAAAAAACTCACGGAAAATCGGTGGCAATCCTTCTAAATCTGGTAAGCCATGGAAGCTTGCCTGCGGACTTGTTGCTGAAATGGCTTGTCGAGTACTGATATTGACTACAGCAGGTGCTGATTCTTCAACTAATACAGTGAAATCAGGTAATTGTGCTTGAGCCGTTGGCAGCACTAAAACAACCAGTGCCATGCATGCACTTACCAATAACGAAGTTTTTTTATACGACATATTTCTCTCCATTGCTAAAATCAAACATCAAGCGCAGGACTTAAAGCAATCTGCGCCTTGACCACCACTGGCTGCATCGCCGCATCATCAAGATAACGGTCACTGTACAGGCGGATACAAACAGCGCCTGCCAGAAAACCAAGCGCCGCCGCAAAAATAATCCAAGGTTCAGATGCATTCAAGGCATCCACACTTAAAGCTGCTGTAAACATTAAAAAAAGTGGCAGCATATAAACCAGAAAAGCACTACGCACCAATGACTGCTGAGAAATAGCTAAGACAACTTGATCACCTTCGCATAGCTGCAAATCCGAACGCACTTTAATCGTGTGAGGCTTTTTATCTGCAGACAAACTGTTGAGTAAACCCTGACCACACGCCGCTTTAGCAGAACAACTACCACAGGTGGTTTTACGTTGCGTCGCTACCCAAACACCATCAGTGTCAACAGCGACAACAATGCCGGGTTCCTCAATCATCAGCAGACTCCATTTCAGGTTGTATCGACAGTGTCACACGCTCAGCACTGGCTAAAGGGATCTCCCCAACCACAGTGATCATAAGCGCTTCATCACCTTGGATAACTTTTCTGGATACCACTGCAGTAGGTCCTAATTGGCGACGCCCACCTTCAATTTCAAGGCCATCAATACGCTCTAGAAATACAGAGAAATGCGCTAAGCCATCTGAATAGACCTGACTTAGCACATACCCCTCAGTCGCAGAGGTCTGCTTATAATGACTATTAAGTAAGGCAAAACCTGGCGGCAGCCAATCTATATGCCAGTCAGCATTAACCTGTGAAATCGCGACACCTTCTGCTGCCCTGACAGGTAGACAAGCACTACTGGGCGCTAGAGGTGTTTGCTCTGAATCTGCAGAGAGGTGCTGAGAGTCGGCTTCGAATTGCACAAACTGTAGGCGCTCAAGCAACTGGCCTTGCTCATTCAGCAAAAGCGACTTCAAAGGAATAGCCGTTGCCTGATCTACAGACAACTCAACAGGATAGCGGTATTGATCACGTGGCGAAAACAACAAGACCGCTGCCTGATGCCCAGCCACTCTTGATTCACCCAAGACGCGGACTTGGTACCATTGCTGTAAATCTTGCAGCTGTAATGTTTCAGCGGGCCACACATCTACCGCAGCCAATTCATCAACCACAGCACTGCTGATGCATGTCACTCGACCATCCACACGCATCACTTCATGCGCGGGGCCATTGAGCTGCATAAAACGCTCTAAGACCTGTCCTTGAGCATCGATTTGCCGCCAAATTTGATGCGTAGAAAATGCCCCTTTGCGCTCATAAACAAAGGCACCCTGGTAGCCCTGTGTGCCTTGCGCTTCTTGCAAACGTTGCAGCCAATAATCGGCTGACTCAAGCGGCGCTGCATATGCGTGAGCAGCAAGCGTCAGCCATAACGCAGCACCCGAACAAAGAGCCTTTACCTGCATGCGTTATCGACCTTCCAGGCTAGCAGCCCGCGCATAGGGCAAGCCACTTTCTGTTTTATTCACGCTGCTTTGTTGAGCATGCTGAAGCAAATAACTCGGCAGACGGCGCTCATACCATGCATCACTTTCCGTTCTATCTTGTACCACCGATGCTCTATCGTTTTGCGCATTGTAGCTGGCCAGTACAACCGGGCCCTGGCTGTGATTGGCTGCCGGTAAGCGCTGCTCACTGCTCGCCATCATGGCGTCTTGCTGAATCGTATCTTGATTATAAAAACGCACACCGCCTAACACAGCCAAGGTCACTGAAGCAGCCACTGCAACTCGACCCAACCATGGCATATTGCGCACTTTTATAGTTTTCGCTGCAGATTCTGCGTGCTCCGGCGCAGCAGCTGCAAGCGCTGGCTCTGCATCAATGGCCGCCATAATACCGGCGGACAAATCGACTTGCGCATGAAAGGGCTCATTATGCATCGCAGCGCGCGCGATTTGATAACGTGTCCAACTGGCACGCAGTTCCGCCTCATCGCTGGCATTGAGCACGCGACGCAATTCCAATTCATCAGCCTCATTGTCTATAAGCGCTGAGAGCGACTGCTTAAGGGCTTCTTGACTCATGTTAGGTTTCCTCTCTTGACTTGCGTTGCGCATTATTAAGCGTCTTGCAACAAAGGCCGTAAGGCTTTATCAACAGCCTCACGCGCTCGAAAAATGCGCGAACGCACTGTACCGACTGGGCACTGCATCACGGTTGCAATGTCCTCATAACTCAGACCATCAAATTCACGTAAAGTTAGTGCACGACGTAAATCTTCTGGTAGTTGCTTGATACTGCGCTGCACGGTTTCATCTATTTCATCGCGCAACATTAAACGCTCGGGTGAGGCCATGTCTTTTAAGGCATGATCACCGTCATAAAACTCCGCATCACCTGAATCAACATCACTGCTGGGTGGTCGCCGGTTACGTGATACGAGATAGTTTTTTGCTGTATTAATCGCAATACGATAGAGCCACGTATAAAAGGCGCTATCCCCGCGAAAATTTGCTAACGCACGGTACGCTTTAATAAATGCTTCTTGAGTTACATCCTGGGCCTCGTGCGGATCATGCACAAAGCGCACAACGAGCCCTAAAATTCGGTGTTGATATTTTAATACTAATAAGTCGAAAGCCCGCTTATCCCCATCTTGAACACGTTTTACCAATTGTTGATCATCATCTGGCGTCATGCCGAGTCCTCAGCATGTACTTTTACAGCATTACATCCCACAGCACATTCAGTGTGCGCCATAATCTTTCTCCGCATTAAACTTTTGCAGTAACCCAGCTGGTGTCGAAAAAAAGACTCATCACAGCCCTAAAATATATCTACTTAACTTTAACCTGTTTCAACTTATGACGTGTTGTTTAATGGTATACGCCACTATTGAGCCATCAGTCGACGTTAAAGTTCCCCTTAATTGTTAGTATTTTACAATGCCATCCAGCGTTATACTTGCCAACGTCTTTGTAGTGGACCCTACCCATGAATCAATCTTACCAATATGACGTTCTGATTATCGGCAGCGGTGCTGCAGGTTTAACCACAGCTTTAACCCTGCCACAGCATTTACGTATTGCCGTACTCAGTAAAGGCGAGCTCGCTAGTGGCTCAACCTACTGGGCGCAAGGCGGTGTCGCCGGCGTACTTGACGACACTGATACAGTTGAGTCGCATGTGCACGACACCTTGATTGCCGGCGCAGGCTTATGCAATGAAGCCGCTGTGCGCTTCACTGTCGAGCACAGTCGCAGTGCAATTGACTGGCTCATCGAACAAGGTGTGCCTTTCACGCGTAACGAATCCAGCGAGGCTGATAAATCGCATTTTGATTACCACCTCACGCGTGAGGGCGGTCACAGCCACAGACGCATTATTCATGCGGCTGATGCAACGGGTGCAGCAATTTTCACCACACTGTTAGCCCGCGCACGTCAGCGCAGCAATATTCACCTTATCGAGCAACAAGCGGCGATTGACTTAATCACCAGCAATAAGCTCGGACGTGAAGGCCATACCTGCTTAGGCGCCTATGTGCTCAACCGGGAAACCAACGAAGTCGATACTTATGCGGCGCGTTTTACCGTACTCGCCACCGGCGGTGCAGCTAAAGTGTATTTGTACACCAGCAACCCAGACAGCGCTTGCGGTGATGGCATCGCCATGGCCTGGCGTGCCGGTTGCAGTGTCGGTAATTTAGAGTTTAATCAATTCCACCCGACCTGTTTATATCACCCTCAAGCCAAAAACTTTTTAATCACTGAAGCGCTACGCGGCGAAGGGGCGCATTTAAAACTGCCTAACGGTGAGCGTTTTATGCTGCGTTTTGACAGTCGTGAAGAATTAGCGCCGCGTGATATTGTCGCACGTGCCATTGACCATGAAATGAAGCGCCTAGGTATTGAGTGCGTGTATTTAGATATCAGCCATAAACCCGCTGAGTTTATTAAAGAGCACTTCCCTACTGTTTATGAACGCTGCCTAACCTTTGGCATTGATATCACTACTCAGCCCATTCCAGTGGTGCCAGCAGCGCATTACACCTGCGGAGGGGTCGTCGTTGATCAGGCTGGGCATACTGACATCAGTAACTTGTACGCTATTGGTGAAACCAGCTTTACCGGCCTGCATGGCGCCAACCGTATGGCCAGCAATTCATTATTAGAATGCTTTGTCTACGCGCGCTCAGCAGCCACTGATATTGCACAGCAGGCTACACAAGTCAGCCCGCCAGAGCCTCTACCCCATTGGGATGCGAGTATGGTGACTGACTCTGACGAGGATGTGATCATCGCCCACAACTGGGATGAGCTGCGTCGTTTTATGTGGGATTACGTCGGTATTGTACGCACGGATAAGCGCTTGCTGCGCGCACAACACCGCGTACGCTTGCTGCTCGATGAAATCGATGAATTTTATAGCAACTATCGCGTCAGTCGCGACTTAATTGAGCTGCGCAACTTAGTGCTGGTGGCAGACTTAATTATCCGCTCGGCCATGCAACGTAAAGAGAGCCGCGGCCTACACTACACGCTGAGCTATCCAGAATTGAGCGCGCAGGCGCAAGACACTATTTTACAGCCCGCCAACGCTGGCGACTGAACTTCAAGCGCACTCGCAGGCGGCGGTGACTGTCCTGCGATAGGCTGTCAGCCGGTATAACAGCGCTACGATAAAACCAGTGCCGGGCACATCTATAGCGCAACAACACCAGAGCAGGTGTTGCCATGCTATCGGTCCGCAACTGTATCGAACGCCAACCATGCTGGGCGCTCCAGAGCTGCCAACCTTGGGCGTCATGACGTAAGCCTGTGCGCCTGCAAGGCAATTGTTGTTGCTGTAAGCGATACAGGTAAAAGCTCGCCTGCACGCCCAAAGCAAACAGCAAGCCGAACTTTAACGGCCACACGATAGCCGACAGCAACACAGCTATAGATGCCAACACCACCACTAATAGTGTCAGTTTCGACAGCCTTAACGAGGGCTGCCAAAAACATAAAAAAGCCTGACTATTTAGGCTTTGCATGATCCAAAACCAGCTCAATAATACGCTTCAAGTCAGCGCTATCTGGCTCAGAACGGCGCATACACCAAGCGAAAATGTCTTGATCTTCACAATCGAGCAGCATGCGATAACGCTCACGATCAGCGTCATCGAGTTTTAAGTACTGCTCCTCAACAAAAGGCACCAGCAGCTGATCCAATTCCCACATACCTCTGCGGCTGTGCCAATAAAGACGCTTCACTTCAATTTCGATAGACATGCCACACTCCAAATGATGATTATTTCAGTATAAGACGGATTTAACAAAGCCACACACGCTGACAAGACGCTGTTATCACTCTATGATAGACGAAAGCATTATTCACAAGCGAGACAGTCATGACTGGTTGTGCAAGTTTTACCCCTTTGACTCACGAATCTGTTTTAGCCGTTCGCGGCCCAGATGCAAAAGCCTTTCTGCAAGGCCAAATAACCTGCAACCTTGCCTACGTCAGCGATGAACGCAGTAGCCTTGGCGCGCGCTGTACGCCCAAAGGGCGCATGTTATCAAGTTTTCGTGTACTTTTAGAAAATGATGGCTACTTATTGGCAATGAACCATGAGATTTTAGTTGCTCAGCTCGCCGAGATGCAAAAATACGCCGTATTTTCTAAATCTAAACTCAGTGATGATAGCGCGCTCTGGAGCCGTTTTGGCTTATACCAAGGTGACGCCGCCCTAAGCGCTCTAGGCATTGATTTGCCTAAAGAGATCAACAGCACTGTGCATCACAATAATATGATTGCAATTCGCGTCTCTGAGCACTTAACAGAGCTGTGGGTCAGCGCTGACGAAGGCCCGTGCCTGCATAAACGTCTACTCAACCTGCTACCTGAAGCACCGCTCAACACTTGGTTACTGGGCGAAATTCGCAGCGGTATTGGCCATGTCAGCCCTGCCACTCGCGAGCAATTTATTCCGCAAATGCTGAACTTGCCGGCCCTGGATGCTGTGAGCTTTAAAAAAGGTTGCTACACCGGCCAAGAAATCGTTGCACGTATGCAATACCTTGGTAAATTAAAACGTCACATGTATCGTTTCCAACTGGCCAGCACTGATATCCCCGCTGCAGGCACAGCATTGCTGTCTCCTGTGCACTCAAGCGCTGTCGGTGAAGTGGTCAGCGCAGCACGTAGCGAGTACGGTGTGGAATTGCTTGCTACAGCGCTGGTTGATGCGGTGAATGATGGTCGAATTTATTTTGAGAACAATGAAAAAGTTCTGCTCGAACAGCTTGACCTGCCCTACTTGCTAGACAGCGAACGAGAAATTTTACGCTGATGTTTATTTATACGAAGGAAGTAAGTGTATGAGCACACTGGCAGAAACAGTCCAACACGAACTGCTGGAAGCGATTCAAAACGATGAGTTAGTGCTGCCCACGCTACCTGAAGTTGCTTTGCGTGTACGTGAAGCAGCTGAAGACCCTGAAATCAGCATTTCCACCCTGAGCAAAGTGATCGGCAATGACGCAGCGCTAGCGGCGCGTTTGATCAAGGTGGTCAACAGTCCCCTGTTACGCACAAGCCGGCAAATTACCGATTTAAATATGGCAATCAGCCGTCTAGGAATTAACTACACCTCGAACCTAGCAACCGGCTTAGCAATGGAGCAAATGTTCCAAGCTACATCCGATGTAATTGACCGAAAGATGCGTGATGTCTGGAGTAGAAGTACTGAAATTGCTGGTATGTGTCATGTGCTCTGTCGTCACTTCACACGACTAATGCCCGACCAAGCGATGTTGGCAGGCTTGGTTCACCAAATTGGTATTTTACCCATTTTGGCCTATGCAGAAGAAAGCAATGCTTTACTTAAAGACTCGATCAGTCTCAACCATGTTATTGATCGTATCCACCCCATTATCGGTGAGCATATTTTACGCGCTTGGGACTTTCCCGAGCAAATTATTGCTGTACCAGGTAACTATCTAAACTTTGAGCGTCAATCGAGCGCGGTGGATTACGTTGATATGGTGCAGGTAGCCGTATTACAAAGCTATGCTGATACCACACACCCACTCAGCCAAGTGGACTGGAGCCAAGTGCATGCCTTCTCGCAACTTGGCCTCGATGTGCAGAACAACACCAGCAACAATGAAAATCTATCCGCTTCAATGGAATCTGCAACACAGATGTTAAAAGGTTAAGCAGTAGAGCCTCGCAAGCTATAACGAGGCTCTACTACGCCCCGAAGAGTTATCCTTCTTAACATTTAGCGCACATTAGCTGCTTTTAGCGATATTTTAACCGCAAACCATTCCTATAAAAACCTGCTCTTACTCTTGCTAATTGACCCTCGTCAAGGCCTCCGCACGCCAACCTGCTTAAATTGCATGGATTAAAATGGGTCTATAGCTCTAGCCTAACTGGATCCACACTTAACCGTAGGAGATCACATGCAATTGGTTTGTCCTGCAGGCAGCCTGCCTGCCCTGAAAGCTGCTGTTCGCCAAGGTGCTGACGCTGTTTATGTTGGTTTTCGCGACGACACCAATGCGCGTCACTTTGCTGGCTTAAACTTTGACGATAAGCAGCTGGAAAACGGCATTGCATTCGCCCACCAACATAACAAACACGTTTATATTGCGGTTAACACTTATGCTCAACCAGAGGGTTGGAATCGCTGGCAACGCGCCGTTGATCAAGCCTCAGACTTGGGTGTTAATGCTTTAATTGCTGCCGACCCTGGCGTATTGGCCTATGCCAGCAAGCACCACCCAAAACTCAATCTACACTTATCCGTGCAAGGCTCTGCAACCAATGCAGCAGCGCTGGCTTTTTACCAAGAGCGCTACAATATTAAACGCGCGGTATTGCCACGCGTGCTTTCACTGGCTCAAGTCAAACATGTTGCCAGTCAAACCTCAGTGCCCATTGAAGTGTTTGCTTTTGGCAGTTTATGCATTATGGCCGAAGGCCGCTGTCACCTGTCATCTTACTTAACCGGCGAGTCACCCAACCTGTGTGGCGTGTGCTCACCGGCTAAAGCCGTGCGCTGGAGCAATGAAGACGGCGAACTGACCTCACGCCTGAACGAGGTGTTAATTGACCGTTACAGCGAAGGCGAGTCTGCCGGTTACCCAACACTATGCAAAGGCCGCTTTATGGTTAACGGCCAGCGCTTTCATGCCCTTGAAGAACCGACCAGCCTCGACACCATGGACTTAATTCCTGAGCTGACAAAAATCGGTGTCAGCGCCGTTAAAATCGAGGGCCGTCAACGCAGCCCCGCTTACACGGAGCAAGTGACCCGTGTATGGCGCGCTGCACTGGATAGTCACCGCAAAGCGCCTGAACGCTACCAAGTTGAGCCTATTTGGCGACAAACACTGGCTGATTTATCAGAAGGTAGCCAAACCACTCTGGGCGCATACCACCGCGCATGGCAATAGGTGCAACAATGATGAAACTTTCTTTAGGCCCCGTTTTGTTTTTCTGGGATCGTGATACTTTAATGCAGTTTTATGCCGATATGGCCGAACAGCCGCTAGATATTATCTATATGGGTGAAACTGTCTGTTCAAAACGCCGCTCGTTATCACTGGATGACTGGATTGGCTTAGCACGCGATATGCAACAACAAAGTCAGGCGCAAGTTGTCCTGTCTGGACTTACACTGGTTGAAGCTGCGTCTGAGTTATCCAGCTTAAAACGCATGTGCAACAATGGTGAGTTTTTGGTGGAAGCCAATGACATGTCTGCCGTGCAGTTTTTAAGCACACTCAAAATACCTTTTGCTGGCGGCCCTGCGTTAAATATTTACAACGGTCATACCCTTGCTGAACTTATTGCTTGCGGTATGCAACGCTGGTCACCCCCCGTTGAATGCTCGGCACATATTATTAGTTCAGCCTTAAAACAGCTTGACGAACTGGGTGTCGCTCGACCTGAAGTCGAAGTCTTTGCTTACGGGCATTTACCGCTGGCCTACTCTGCGCGCTGTTTTACCGCACGCTCAGAGAACCGCCCGAAAGATGATTGCGAGCTGTGCTGTATTAAGTACGAAGAAGGTATCCCCTTATTGAGCCAAGAAGGCCAAGCACTGTTCACCATTAATGGAATTCAAACCATGTCAGCTGAAGTCAACAATCTCCTAGCTGACTTCCCGACACTGCACAACGCTGGTGTTAATATTGCCCGTTTAAGCCCGCGCGCCAAAGGCATGAGTGATGTAATTGCTGCCTGGGACAAAGTCCGTAAAGGTGAGCAGGCGCCGCTGGCTGTACAAGGCTGCAACGGTTACTGGCACGGTCGCCCTGGCATGGTCAGTGTTGAGGAGGTGGGATTATGCTAAAGCGTGTAGCACCCTTTTTATTGTCGGCGGGCGATCGCGTTTTGCCATTGGCGACGCATTTGCCTTTTTTTGTACAACGCCTAGCCTTACAGCGCAGTTTAAATCAGGTATTTGCTCAGGCCATGCAAGATGGCTTGTTTGATGTGCTGGAATCGCGCTGGATGCGTTTGCAGGTCAGTGATTTAAACTTATCTTGGTGCCTGAGCAAAGATTCACGCAGTAACCGTTTACTGATTAAGGATCATGCTCCAGCTGAGGTGACTATCAGTGGTAATTGGCGTGAGTTTTTATTATTAGCCAGTCGCCAAGAAGACCCAGACACCTTATTTTTCCGTCGGCGCTTACAGATTGATGGTGATACAGAGTTGGGTTTAGCGGTGAAAAATATGATTGACAGTCTTGATTCAGATGACTTACCCAGCTGGTTGTGGAAAACCATTGAAACACTGGGCAAAGAAGCAGTCCCTAGCGCCAGCTAATCTTGTTTTAGCAGCTTGAGCATTACTCAGCGAGGCTCTATTATTATCTTAAATATTAATGGAGCTTGGTGATGCAAACTATACTGCAAATTGATTTCCCATTTGCTGGGCCGTTTGGTAAAGAAATGCAGCAAGCCATGCAACCTTTAGCTGAATCAATCAGTAAAGAGCCTGGTCTGCTTTGGAAAATCTGGACCGAAAACCCTGACACGCAAGAAGCGGGCGGCATTTACTTATTTACCGATGCTACCGCTGCACAAACTTACTTGGAGATGCACACTGAGCGCTTAACTGCCAGTGGCGTGACGGGTATTCAGGCCAAATTATTTTCGGTAAACAGTCCATTAAGCAAAATCTGTAAGGGCCCTATCCAATGAGCACCAGTAAACTTGATAAAATTCTGGCACAGTCCTACCAAGAACGTGAGAGCGGCTACCGCCATAAAGCGTTAAAAATGTATCCGCATTTTTGTGGCCGTTGTAGCCGTGAATTCAGTGGCAAAGGCCTCAGTGAACTCACCGTGCATCACCGCGATCATAACCATGACAACAACCCCTCCGACGGCTCAAACTGGGAGCTGTTGTGTTTGTATTGCCATGATAATGAGCACCAACGCCAAGTCGATATGCATTACCAGAAAGAAGAACAAGCAGGCCAGAAGGGACCGCAACAAACCTTTAAAGGTTTAGCTGGCTTGGCTGATTTATTAAATAAAAATAACAGCTAAACTGCTCAGATGCTTATCATCAGCACATTCGTCTAGAGGTGATAAGCATCGATCACTGGCTCTGTGTAAGGGCTAGCCCGATCTGAATATCAGGTGCTTTTCCCAATCCTCATCGGCCACATCCAACTCACTGACCATACGCCCAAGTCGTGAAATGCGCTCAGTGTGTACTGCATCAGTATTGCCACAGACTAAATGATGCCAAACGAACAAGTCTTTACCTTCAGAGACTAAACGGTAAGCACAGGTGCTCGGCAGCCACTTAAAGGCACCCGCCTGATCGGCCGTCAATTGAATGCAATCAGGCACAAACTTTTTACGGTCGGGATAATTACTGCAACGTGCTGTATCTAAATCAAGTAATTTACAGGCAATATTGGTGTAATACACCGCACCATCATCTTCATCTTCAAGTTTCTGCAAACAGCACAAGCCGCAGCCATCACACAACGACTCCCACTCTTCTTGGTCCAGCTCTGCAAGGCTTTTACGCTTCCAAAACGCTTCAACAATTGCTGCCATACTCTTCTCTACCTACTCTGCTCTACCTATACTGAGCACTAAGCCAAGTGACTGTGAAATTAATCTTGTTTACATTCAACATTGACACGCATTCTAATCACAGTTGAATTAAAACGTGCGGTCACATGTGCAGTTTCGCCAGCGGCTACACGCGTTTTGCGGGTACGCGGCGCTTCTGGACCATTACGAAAGCGTACTTTACATACAGCATCACGCTGACCATAGTTTTTTAAAGAGGCCGAGGCTAAATTATCACTCAAAGCCAAGGTATCAACAGCGATTTCCGTACCATTCAATGTTTTCTCAACTTCAAATGGAAACGCTAGCGCCGCCACCGGACATAGCAACGCCATCAGCAGTGTAAGTTTTCTCATAGTCCCTCCCCCTCCAATTTACCCGAACAGTGTAACGCATCAATACGGATAAACAGCTAAGCAGCTAATAAAAGCCGGCAAAAAGTGCTTTATTTGCAACCAGCAGCCATCTATTATCACTTCTTTCGCACATCCAGCTCTATTTCGCAGGCTCAAGCAGTCATTGCAGTTATTTGCTGACCTCTCCATACAACACAGCATTTTCTAAGCGCCTTATGCAAACACTCAATACAACCATTAGCACCATCAATAATTTGGTATGGGGCCCACCCATGCTGATTGCTATCTTAGGCAGCGGCTTATTTTTAATGCTGTCATTAAAATTCATGCCTATATGTAACATTAAGCGTGGTTTCTCAGAGATTTGGCAAGGCCGTGCCACGGGCGATGCCAGCACTGGCCAAATCAGTCCATTTGCGGCGCTAATGACCACTCTGGCCGCCACCGTTGGTACTGGTAATATTGCTGGAGTCGCCACCGCTATTGTTTTAGGTGGCCCGGGCGCTCTGTTTTGGATGTGGTGTACAGCATTAGTAGGGATGGCCACCAAATATTGCGAGGTCGTTCTGGCTGTACATTTTCGTAAAAAAAACAGTCAAAATCATTTTGTTGGCGGCCCAATGTATGCAATTAAAAACGGCCTTGGTCATAAATGGGCTTGGCTCGGTGCATGCTTTGCATTGTTTGGTGGTTTAGCCAGCTTTGGTATTGGCAATATGGTCCAAGTCAATAGCATGGCCGCCAGCCTTACCGTCTCTTTTGCTATTCCCGCTTGGATCAGCGGCGTCTGTATTATGGTCTTAGTAGGCTTGGTGATTTTAGGCGGCATTAAGCGTATTGGCGCTGTGGCGCAAACCTTAGTACCGTTTATGTGCTTGGCGTATGTACTGGCTGCTGCGTTTGTATTGATCGTCAACTATGCAGCCATTCCAGCGGCGCTGTTATTGATCGTTGATTCCGCATTTAACGGGCATGCTGCAGTCGGCGGTTTTGCTGGCGCAGCGATGATTGCCGCGATACGTTTTGGTGTGGCGCGAGGGGTCTTTTCTAACGAAGCAGGTTTAGGTAGCGCTGGTATTGCGCAAGCTGCAGGTACCAGTAAGGACCCTGTCACCTCTGGTTTAATCGGCATGATGGGTACTTTTATCGACACGCTGATTGTTTGCAGCATGACAGGCCTCGCGATTATTTGCTCAGGTGTCTGGAGCAGCGGACTTAGCGGTGCAGCCTTATCCTCTGCTGCTTTTGAGTCAGCCATGCCCGGTACTGGTAATTACTTACTAACCATCGCTCTGGTTGTCTTTGCTTTTACCACGATTTTGGGCTGGAGTTACTACGGCGAGCGCTGTTGGGAGTTTTTGTTTGGTGCGCGAGCTATTTTACCCTATCGTCTGATTTGGGTCGCTGTTGTGCCCTTTGGGGCAATGTCTCAACTCGATACAGTATGGTTGCTGGCTGATACCCTCAATGGTTTGATGGCGCTGCCAAACTTAGTCTCGTTGCTAGTGCTCAGCCCTGTCGTGATTAAACTGACCAAAGATCATTTCGCTCAACACTAAGCACTCCTATTTACTCACTGTCCTGCTCGTTGGCCGCACTATACACTGCATCGGGCACACGTGATAAAACCACATTGACACGACGATTTAACGCGCGGTTAGCCGCGCTATTGTTAGGTTTTAACGGATAGCGCTCGCCATGAAAGCGCACAATAATCTGCTCTTCAGCTATTCCCTGCTCTACCAGATACTCTTTAACAGTCAGTGCCCGACGGCGAGAGAGATCACGATTGCTCAAGCGATTACCCCAGCTATCTGAATGGCCATCAAGTTCGATTTGATTCACCGTTGGATCTTCTTTTAAAAACTCCACGATGGCGTTAAGACGCCCCTTAGCTGATTCACTAAGCAGCATATTGGTATCAACAAAAGCGATACGGGTTTGTTTCAGTTGATCAAAACTGTAGGGTAATAAGTTCGCAGTGCAGGTTAGATAGCGTTGATACGCATCGGCAAAATGTGCAGGAAGCAGGCGCACTTCAAGCGCATCACCCTCACCAGTACGGTGTCGAATCATCGGCCCGCGCCCTTCAATTAAGGCAGTTAATAAACGCCCGGCCTGCACTTGCGAAGACTGCAGTGCATCGCCCGAATGAGCAACGATCACAGGGCCCAAATTAATATCTCTAAGACCTGTTTGCCACGGCGCTGCTGCCGCCAATAAGGTTGCCGAGCCACGTCCCAGCCAGCGTTCGTGTGACTGCATTTTGAATATTGGACTTTCACCAGCTCGTCGCACAAACTCACCCTGTCCAAACCCCTTGACTGGTTGTGTTAAACGGCATTCGAAGCGATCTCCGACAACAGCCCACTCCACACTCTCTAAAGGTGTTTGAAAAGTAAGCGCCAGTACGGGTGTTGCCACCATACCTGCTAAAATTGAAAACACAGCTAAGCGCATTGCGCTCTCCCGTCACATGAATACTTGTTAAGTTATCGGTAACGGTTAAGAAAACTTTAAAGCGGATGCCCACATCGCGCTTTTACGGTAGCATTCGACCTAATGTATTTAAATTCACTGATTGGAATCCTTCATGATTGACCGTCTTACCTTGCTGCGGCCCGACGATTGGCATATTCATCTTCGCGATGGCGCAGTTTTAAAAAACACAGTTGCCGATGCAGCGCGTTACTTTGGCCGTGCGATCATTATGCCCAATCTAGTACCGCCGGTACGCAACACCACAGAAGCTGATCAGTACCGTGAGCGCATTTTAAGTGCTCGTCCTGCACAAAGCGTATTTGAACCGTTGATGGTTCTCTACCTAACCGACCACACCACTGCCGAGGATATTAAAGAGGCTAAAGCCAGTGGTTTTATCCACGCAGCCAAACTCTACCCAGCAGGCGCAACCACTAACTCAGATTCTGGCGTGACAAGCTTAGACGCCATTTATCCAGCGCTCGAAGCAATGAGCGAAGTAGGTATGCCTCTATTGGTGCACGGCGAAGTGACACGCGGCGATGTTGATATTTTTGATCGTGAAAAACGCTTTATTGATGAACAATTGGTGGGCTTGGTCAATCGCTTCCCTGCTTTAAAAGTTGTGCTTGAGCACATTACCACCGCCGATGCAGCACAGTTTGTTAAGGCGGCCAGTAACAATGTGGCAGCCACTATTACTGCACATCACCTCCTGTATAACCGTAACCATATGCTGGCCGGTGGTATTCGTCCGCATTTTTATTGTTTGCCAATCTTGAAGCGCAACACCCACCAAGAAGCCTTGCTTGATGCAGCCACCAGCGCTTCAGCAAAATTTTTCTTAGGCACTGATTCTGCTCCACACGCCAAAAATGCTAAAGAAATCGCCTGTGGCTGTGCCGGTTGCTATACAGCCTATGCGGCCATTGAATTGTATGCCCAAGCCTTTGAGCAACGTAACGCGCTCGACAAACTGGAAGCCTTTGCCAGCCACTTTGGCGCAGATTTCTATGGTTTACCACGCAACCAAGACAGCATTACCTTGGTACGCGAGCCTTGGACTGTGCCAGCTTCTTTAGATTTTGCTGATCAGCAGTTGGTGCCTTTGCGTGCCGGTGAAAGCTTAAATTGGCGTGTATTAGGAGCACAGGCATGAGCAAGGACATTCCAGACTACGAGTTCGAATACGAAAACAATGTCAACAGCACGACCGACAAGCACAGCGGTGGCTTAAAATCAGCTATGGCGCGACGTTTTCGCGGCTATTTACCTGTTGTAATTGATGTAGAAACCGGTGGTTTTAATAGCGCAACAGATGCGTTATTGGAAATAGCAGCGGTAATACCGGCCATGGATGACGAAGGCTTACTCTATGCTGAGCACACCTTATTTTTCCGCGTTGAGCCTTTTGTAGGCGCAAATATTGAGCAAGCCGCACTAGACTTTACCGGTATCAAGCTTGATCACCCGCTGCGCATGGCCGTCTCTGAGGAGCATGCTCTGGCTGAGATTTTTAAAAGTGTACGCAAATCACTAAAAGCCAGTGATTGCAAGCGCGCTATTTTAGTCGGTCATAACAGCCACTTTGACTTAGGCTTTCTGAATGCAGCAGTTGAACGTCTCGGTATAAAACGCAACCCTTTCCACCCTTTCTCAAGTTTTGATACGGCCACCTTAGCCGGTTTAGCTTATGGACAGACTGTCTTAGCCAAAGCCTGTGAGGCTGCAGCAATCAATTTTGATAGCCGTGAGGCGCACAGCGCCCGTTACGACACTGAAAAAACTGCAGAATTGTTTTTTGGTATTGTTAATCGCTGGAAAGAAATGGGCGGCTGGGACGACTTCGAGTAAACACAAACCCTTAACCCTGATACACAAACGGGCTGTACTCTTATGAGTGCAGCCCGTTTTTTTGCTCAGCTAAATTTCAACACTTACTTAAAGCGGCGCTCAATACCCTTCTCGACTAAAATCTTCGCAGAAATCTCTTCGACAGAGAAATGTGTGGTATTAATAAAGTTAATATTTTCGCGCTTAAACAAAGCTTCAACTTCACGCACCTCAAACTCACACTGTGCGTAACTGGCATAACGGCTATTGGGTTTGCGCTCATTACGAATAGCAGCCAAACGATCTGCATCAATGGTCAGGCCAAATAATTTTTCTTGGTGTTTTCTTAACGAACTGGGTAATTGCAAGCTTTCCATATCGTCTTCAGTCAATGGATAGTTGGCTGCACGAATTCCGTACTGCATCGCCATATATAAACAGGTTGGCGTTTTACCACAGCGCGAAACGCCTACCAATATAATATCAGCACTGTCATAATGTCGGGTGCGCCCGCCATCATCGTTTTCAAGAGCAAAATGTACCGCATCAATACGCTCTATATAATTGGCGCTGTGGGTGATTGAGTGCGATGTACCCACTGAATAAGATGAACGCGCATTGAGTTCTTCTTCTAACGGCGAAATGAAACTGGCAAAAACATCCACTTTAAAAGCATTGGCGGTGGACAAGATATTGCTAATATCAGAGTTAACAATGGTGTCAAAAACAATAGGTCGCAGTTGGTCTGCTTCCGCAACCTCATTAATTTGCTGTACCATTGCTTGTGCTTTTTCAGCGGTGTCAATGTAAGGTCGAGTTAGGCGGCGAAAGTCGATACCATCAAACTGCGCTAATAAACTTTGCCCAAGTGTTTCAGCAGTGATGCCGGTTCCATCTGAAATAAAAAAAGCTGTACGTTTCATAATTGCCAAAAGCCTTAAGTCGTGAACATTTCTCGGTTATTATAGGCTGGTTTTAGCCAGACATGTTGTCAGGCTGCATTGTGACCCATTTTCCCCAAATAAGGCCAATAGATTACACTGGCCCTTTTCAATACAGACGTGGAGAGATCACCTTGGTTGAGTACGTAGTTTCCCTCGATAAGCTCGGTAACCATGATGTTGAGCGTGTAGGGGGCAAAAACGCCTCCCTAGGCGAGATGATCAGCAACCTTGCAGACGCTGGTGTGTCAGTTCCAGGTGGTTTTGCTACCACTGCGCAAGCGTATCGTGACTTTATTGACACAAATAACTTAGATGCGCGTATCCACGACTTATTGGATACTTTAGACATTAATGATGTAAATACGTTAGCCAAAGCCGGCACGCAAATTCGTCAATGGATTTTAGATGGCGACTTCCCAGCACAACTGGATGCTGATATTCGTAGTGCCTTTGCTGAAATGGCCAATGGTAATGACAATATGGCGGTAGCCGTGCGCTCATCTGCGACTGCAGAAGACTTGCCCGATGCGTCTTTTGCCGGCCAACAAGAAACTTTTTTAAATATACGTGGTGTGGACAACGTCATCCACGCTGCCAAAGAAGTCTTTGCCTCATTATTTAATGACCGCGCAATTTCTTACCGTGTACACCAAGGCTTTGACCACCGTAATGTGGCTTTATCTGTTGGTGTGCAGCGCATGGTACGCTCAGAAACTGCAACAGCTGGCGTCATGTTCAGCTTAGATACCGAGTCTGGGTTCCGTGATGTGGTATTTATTACCGGTGCTTATGGCTTGGGTGAAACTGTTGTACAAGGCGCAGTGAATCCAGATGAGTTCTATGTACATAAACAAACATTAGCCGCCGATCGTCCAGCAATTTTACGTCGTAACTTAGGCAGTAAAGCGCTAAAAATGGTTTACGGCAGCGTCGCCAGTGCCGGTAAATCAATCGATACTATTGATGTAGATCCTGCTGATCGTATGCGTTTCTGTCTAACGGATGCAGAAGTCACCAATCTAGCGCAACAAGCCGTCATCATCGAGCAGCACTATGGCTGCCCAATGGATATTGAGTGGGCCAAAGATGGCGACGATGGCAAGCTCTATATTGTTCAAGCCCGTCCAGAAACAGTTAAGAGCCGCAGCAACCTTAATGTCATGGAACGCTACCTGCTCAAAGAGCAAGGCACCGTTCTCGTTGAAGGTCGTGCGATTGGCCAGCGTATTGGCGCAGGGCCTGTGCGTATCATCCGCGACGCTTCAGAAATGGACAAAGTCCAGCCAGGCGACATACTGGTCTCTGATATGACTGACCCAGACTGGGAGCCCGTGATGAAACGCGCCAGCGCGATTGTCACCAACCGTGGCGGGCGTACCTGTCACGCAGCGATTATTGCTCGTGAGCTGGGCATTCCAGCCGTAGTCGGTTGTGGTAATGCCACCGAGCTACTCAAAGACGGCCAGGGCGTCACTGTTTCCTGCGCAGAAGGCGATACCGGCTTTGTATTTGAAGGTGAATTGAATTTTGATATTCGCACCAATTCTATTGAAGCCATGCCGGACTTACCGTTCAAAATCATGATGAACGTCGGTAACCCTGATCGTGCCTTTGATTTTGCCCAACTGCCCAACGAAGGGATTGGTTTAGCGCGCCTTGAATTTATTATCAACCGCATGATTGGCGTGCACCCTAAAGCCCTGCTTAACTTTGATAGCCTGCCAAATGAGCTTAAAGACAGTGTAGAAAAACGTATCGCTGGCTATGCCAGTCCAGTTGATTTCTATGTCGATAAACTGGTTGAAGGCGTCAGCACCTTGGCGGCTGCATTCTGGCCAAAGAAAGTCATTGTGCGTTTATCTGACTTTAAATCTAACGAGTACGCTAACCTGATTGGCGGCAAACTCTATGAACCGACCGAAGAAAACCCAATGCTGGGTTTCCGTGGCGCTTCACGTTATATCAGCGAATCATTCCGCGACTGCTTTGAGCTCGAATGTCGAGCGATGAAGCGGGTGCGTGATGTCATGGGTCTGACCAATGTTGAGTTAATGGTACCGTTCGTACGCACCGTTAATGAAGCAGCACAGGTGGTGACTCTACTTGAAGAGTACGGCCTCAAGCGCGGCGAAAACGGTTTACGCCTGATTATGATGTGCGAATTACCATCAAACGCCCTGTTAGCTGATGAGTTTCTTGAGCACTTTGATGGTTTCTCCATCGGCTCTAACGACATGACGCAACTGACTTTAGGTCTCGATCGAGACTCTGGCGTGATCGCTCACCTGTTTGATGAGCGTGATCCTGCGGTTAAAAAGCTGCTATCAATGGCCATTCAAGCCTGTAATAAAGCGGGTAAATACATTGGTATTTGCGGCCAAGGCCCCTCTGACCATCCTGATCTAGCACGCTGGCTGATGGAACAAGGCATCGAAAGCGTTTCCCTCAATCCAGACTCAGTACTGGATACTTGGTTATTCCTCGCGGAAGATAACTAAGCACTGTACGCATCTGCACGTCGAATAACGCCGTGCAGATGCGTTACCCTCTAAGGCTTCTGGGCATCAATTACACCGCTATTTGGTACACCCTCCCCCTCTGCACAACATATCAAAACGCTTCCGCACTTATTCACAAACAGTTATAAGAAACAGCTTATATATAACCATATATCGATTCATTCCTTTCCTACAAGCAATCATTGTGCGAACATTGCCGCATCATTTAAGGAGTCATCAGCATGAAATATTTCTACGCCAGCTTGGCGTTTTTTTTATCCTTGCTATTGAGTACCGCTCAGGCAGCCACTTATCAGCCCTTATTGGAAGCACCTGAACTCAAAGACGCGCTCAGTGCTGATACGCCACTGCAGATTATCGATATCCGCAGCCCCGAAGACTATGCCGCTGGGCATATCCCTGGTGCGCTGTCAGCACCTTATGGACAGTGGCGCGGACCAGCAAATAATCCAGGCCAACTCTCTGATGATGCCTATTTTGAGAACCTGCTACGTCAGCTCGGTTTAACTGATCAGCAGCCTATTGTGGTGTATTCCAGTGGTGCTGATGAAACCGATTTTGGTGCAGCGGCGCGTGTGTACTGGACCCTTAAATACTTAGGTTTAACAGATTTAAGCATTCTCAATGGCGGCCTACAACAATGGCAACACGCGCAGCAATCACTTGTTACTGACACCACGCAAGTGCAAGCCAGCCAATTAACCGTACAAAGCAACCCTAAACTGGTGATTTTCAAAGATGAACTCTTAGATAAAATCACTCAACAGGACAATACTTATCAATTGCTGGATGCACGCCCACCATTGTTTTTTCAAGGTAAGGTTAAAGCACCAACAGCCAGTACCGGCGGCACCATCGCTACGGCACAAAACACACCTTTTGGCCAATGGTTCAATAACAACGATACACGCATTCGTCCTATCTCTGAGATTAAGCAACTGGTGCACAGTCAAGACTTAGATCGCGCTCAAGAGACCGTATCCTTTTGTAATACTGGCCACTGGGCCGCCACCAATTGGTTTGTTTTGTCTGAACTGGCGGGCCTAGAGGATGTGCGCCTTTACCCTGCTTCTCTGGCTGAGTGGACCCAAGAGAAAGTAAGCTTACCGATGGAAAACACACCAAGCCGTCTCGAACAACTGCAAGCTAAATTTTCCAAACTGGTGAATGATTAATATGAATAACCGTTTGGCTTTAACCCTAGTATTTGCAGTTTTTGCCGCCTTCTTATTTTGGTTTGTCTCCGTACGCCAAAGTCTATTATTTATCGTTGGAATTGGCTTAGGTGCAGTATTGGCAGGGGCACGCTTTGGTTTTACTACCGGCTGGCGTAATTTGATTGAGCAGCGTGATGCCAGCGGTGTATTTGCCCAGCTGATCCTATTAGCCATTGCTGCCGCTTTTTCGATGCCGCTGCTGGCCAGTTTTCCAACTGAACTCAGTGCCGCTCTAGGCCCACCCAGTATCAGCTTGTTGGTTGGCGCTATGGTATTTGGTGGCGCGATGCAAATCGCCGATGGCTGTGGTTCTGGCACTTTGTATAAAGCAGGTTTAGGTATTCCTTTAAACATGGCCATTCTGCCGGTGTTTGCTCTAGGCAGTTTCTTAGGCTCTGCACACTTGGGCTGGTGGCTCGACTTAGGCCATATGCAACCGGTCGGTCTCGTTGAAGAGGTTGGCTTAAGTGGAGCATTAGGGCTGACTTACCTTGGCTTGGCTTTAATTGGTTTAGCTGCTTGGGGATGGTCAAAAACCAGCGGTGTATCGCGTAACCTATTCAACAAAACCTTAATCATTGGTGCAGTGTTGATTGCAGTGCTGGCTGTGCTCAATTTAGTGATTGCCGGCAAGCCTTGGGGGGTAGTCTATGGCTTCGGTCTATGGGCCGCAAAAATCGCCCAAGCAGGCAATCTATTTGACCCCACAGTCAATGCGTTTTGGAGCCAACCGGTTAACGCCACAGCCTTGCAACAGTCGGTGTTTTTAGATCTGACCTCAATTACCAATATCGGTATTTTGGCCGGTGCATTGTGGATTTTCTCGCGTAATAAAACCGGAAAATCCAATCCGCTCAATACCCAGCAATGGATTGTCGGCATTATTGCTGGCTTCTTATTGGGCTACAGTTCGCGCTTGGCCTTTGGTTGTAATGTCGGCGCAATGGTCAGCGGCATTTCTACCGGCAGCATTCACGGCTGGATTTGGGTGGTCATGGCCTTTTTAGGCTCGCTGATCGGTGTGCGTGTTCGCCGCTATTTTGGATACTGATATGAGTAGATTAAGCAACTTACGTATTGCGCTGTTTTGGACAGTGCTGGTCGGCTTCTTTGTTTGGGATTGGCAGCATTCTCAGCCGGTTAACTTACGCTTGGAGCCGCCCATTATTGCCATCGGCTCAGGCCAAGCCCCTTCGGGTGGGCATTGTGCAACGTTTTAAAGTGCGACAAAGGTCTGCGCCCTACAAGGAATTTATAACGCCAAGATAGTAGGCTTAGCCAGCACTCACGCAAGCTGCTAAATGATTGCTGTGGGGGGGTGAACGGTAATCCCCCCGAAGACCAGCAAGCTTTTCAAAACTTGCTTTTGATCGTGAGCAATTTGACAGTTTAACTGCCAAAGGCGTAGCTAGACTTTAACAGCCTTCTAGTCTTATGCTGCTAGACTTTAGAGTCTTTAAAAACTGGTTGACGTTTTTCTACGAACGCATCCACTGCTTCAGCGTGGTCTTGAGTATGATGCGCCAAGGACTGATAAGCAGCCGACAACTCAAGCAAAGAGTCCAGTCGCATATGCTGTCCCTCACGTAGAAGGCGCTTACACATTCGCAAAGCATGGCTTGGATTTTTAGCGATGCGTTGTGCCATATCCAGTGCTTTTTCTTCCAGCTCGTCTTCTGAGCACAGCTGCTCAATCAGCCCCCATTCCAGAGCTTGCTCAGCATCAATTGCATCGCCAGTAAACGCCATAATACTGGCCTTAGGGATACCGATAATCCGTGGCAACAGCCAAGCGCCACCATCACCCGGAATAATGCCTAACTTAACAAAACTTTCCGCAAATAAAGCTTTATTGCTGGCGATACGAATATCGCACATACACGCAAGATCCAATCCTGCACCAATCGCAGGACCATTAACCGCGGCAATAATTGGAATATCCAGTTCGTAAAGCGCTAAAGGAATGCGCTGAATGCCATTGCGATAGTTATTACGTAATTCATACGGTGAACCTGCAAAAATTCCTTCACGGTTTTGCATATCCTTAATATTTCCACCCGAGCAAAAAGCTTTACCGTTGCCCGTCAAGACTACAGCTTTCACACTAAGGTCTTGGCGCAAATCTGCACACAAGTCCACAAACTCCTGAAACTGCTCAGGCTTTGTCAAAGCATTGCGGGTTTCCGGGCTGTTCATTCGAACCATCAAGACCGCACCATGTCGCTCTACTTCGAGAAAAGAATTCATTAAAAATATCCTTATTCAGCTATCGGTAGCTAAAATTATTTTTGTGTTTAATTGTAGTTAATAAGGTATACAACTTACTCTAACGACCTGCATCACGAACACGCCATAACGCTGCACTATAATATGATTCCTGCTTAGCGCCAATCGCTGCAAGGACAGCACTCTTCTTTCTTTGCAAACTATCATCGGTTAATTACACGCCAGCCGCTTACGCTCCAAAGAAGTCTTACGCAAAAGATAACTCCCGCGCAAATGATCAAAGCATGCTGTGCTAGATCTACAATAAGCTGCCACCCGAGATGGCACAACGCTCGAATGAAGCCTGTAAATATAGTCTGCCGAGAGAGAAACCGGCTTTCGCGATACGTTGTTATTCATACAACTATCACATTGCAAACGACAAACTGCACATACCAACCAATACTCAGCTTAAACATCACCCCTAAGCACAAAACCCCCATTGCCACTTTCGCAGCAATAGGGGTTTTGAATTGCGTCAGCTAGACTTATTTAGCCGCTGCGCGCGCTGCTTCTAACCAACCATCAAATGTTGCACGGTTGGCTTTAATCCACTGATCAGTGTGACGAACAATATCTTCGTCTTTGTCTTGACCATTACGCATGACTAAGTTTTGTGCAGAAATATCGGCACTCGACAAATCCATTGCATTGAATAAAGCTTGCGTAGAAGGGTACTTCTCTACGAACGCTTTATTGGCAACAATATGCTGAGTGTTAGGACGGAAACCGTAGTTTGAACCATCCGGTAATGCCGTATCAGCTTTATCACCAACGCCTGGTAAGGATGAGAATGGCACTTCAATCCAAACCACATCTTTACCCGGCTTCATTACAGCGCTGATCCAGTATGGAACCCATGTGTAATAAAGAATTGATTCACCACGTTCGTACTGCGCGATGGTACCCGCCATCAGTGCTGAGTAAGAGCCTTGGTTATGATCAACGGTATCACGTAAACCATAGGCATCCATGTGGTGCTCAATGATCTGCTCACATGACCAGCCTGGAGGGCAACCCGTTAAATCAGCCTTGCCATTACCATTGTTATCAAACAGTTTGGCAATTTCTGGATCTTTAAGCTGACCGATGTTGGTAATACCATGTTTGTCAGCTGTTTTTTTGTCAATCAGGTAACCGCTTAGAGCGCCACCTGAGTAAACATTAGAACGAAACAGTTTGTCATCGCCACCGGCTTTTTCAAAAAAGTCGATGTGCATCGGATACCAATGATCCGCTAAAAACGTGCCATCGCCATTAGCAATCGCAATATGTGCTGCTGGGTATTCAAGTTCACGAATTTTTTCCACTTTAAAACCCAACTCTTCCAGCGCACGGCTGACCAGTAAGGTTTGAAAGGTTTCTTCAGCAATGGAGCTTTTCAGAGGGGTAACAACAGCACCCTCGCCTGGCCTATCATTGGCCTGCACACTCAGACTTGCGGTCATTGCGGCAGCGAGCAGACCTAGACCTGCTTTTTTTAACCATGATGAAGTCATATTATTCTCCTAATCTTATTTATATTTATTAAACACAGGGTTAGCGCAAGCAAGATGCTCTGCAATAACCCAAGTGCTTTATGGTGCTTCGACTGAATTACGGCCGAACAATTTCATTACTAAGCCTATCGGGCCACGCTGATACCAGTGACGAACACCAGAAGTGCGCTCATCACTGCCCAAGGCTTGGGTCATGCGGTCCAAAATAATGGCCAGAAGTACGATGCCTAAACCACCAACAGTGGCCAAGCCCATATCTAAACGACCAATACCGCGCAGGACCATCTGCCCTAACCCACCAACCGCAATCATCGAGGCAATCACTACCATCGACAGCGCCAGCATCAGCGTTTGGTTGACACCGGCCATAATGGTCGGCATCGCCAATGGTAGTTGCACTTTGAACAACAATTGACGCGGACTGGCACCAAAGGAACGCGAGGCTTCCACCAAGTCCTCTGGTACTTGGCGAATACCCAAGTTGGTCAAGCGGATCAAAGGCGGTAAGGCAAAGACAATGGTCACTACCACACCAGGCACGTTACCAATCCCAAACAGCATCACGATCGGTACTAAGTAGACAAAGGGTGGCGTGGTCTGCATGGCATCGAGTACCGGCCGCATCACGCCGGCCACCCGATCATTACGCGCCAGCCAAATACCAGTCGGTAGCCCAATCAATATGCAGAAAATAAGCGAGGTGATCACCAAAGCCAAAGTAATCATGGCTTCTTGCCACGCGCCAATAAAGCCAATCAGGGTCAATGAAATAACCGTCGCCAGCGCTAAACGCTTACTCGACAACTGCCAAGCCAGCAACGCCATAATGGCAATCACTAAAAGCGCAGGTGCCGCACCAAGAGTCGATTCAACACTGGTCAATACCGTATCAACAGGCGCTCGCACTGCTTGGAATACACCACGAAAATTATCCACTAACCAGCCTAGGCCAGATTCAACCCAATCTTGTAGCGGAATAGTGTAGTGATCAAAGGGATTGAGCAAACTAAAGCTTTGCTCTTCTTGTGGTACTGCCGCTAACCAATCACTGACTGGCTCAGCCGCCTCTTCAGTTACACCAGTACCCCACGGATTACTGGTCTCAGCTTCAGCAGCAGCCGCGCTATCAGCTGTAGCCCAAGGGTTGCTGGCATCGGCAGCTGGCTCGTTGGCTGTATCACTGGTGGCCCATGGATTAGTCGTTTGCGCAGCAGATTCACTCACTTCAGCAATACTAGCCCACGGATTATTCGTAGTCGTATCAGTCATGATTAATCCTCCTCACGATCAAGTGCACGCAGCATGGCAACCCGTGTGATAACGCCCAAGTAGCGCTTTGCTTCATCAATCACTGGCAAACCAAAAGGATACTTAGCCACTTGGCCGATCACTTCACAGAGCAAGGTATCTTGCATCAGTGGTTCGTAACCGTTGAGAAAGGCATCGGCGAGCTTACCGCCAGTTTTTTCCGCTTTAAGTAGAGACTCTAGCGAGACTACGCCATAGAACTCGCCCTTAGGCGACACCACATAGCCATAATCACGCTCATTGTGACGTAACAGCTCAATCGCTGCAGTCGGACCGAAGCCCTCACGATCAATCACGGTGGCGTGCTGTTTACTGGCGATGTCTTTGGCCGACAAAATAGTGGTGACATCGACATTACGGAAGAATGAGCGCACGTAATCATCCGCTGGGTTATTTAAGATTTCATCCGGCGTGCCCACTTGAATCACACGTCCGCCTTCCATAATGGCAATGCGATCGCCAATGCGCATCGCTTCATTGAGGTCGTGCGAGATAAAAATAATGGTACGGCGTGCTTTACTCTGCAGCTTAACCAGCTCATCTTGCATTTCCGTACGAATCAGTGGGTCAAGCGCTGAAAAAGCTTCATCCATCAGCATCACTTCAGGATCATTGGCCAGCGCACGCGCTAAACCCACACGCTGCTGCATACCGCCTGAGAGTTCATCAGGGTAGCTCATGTGCACAGTTTCTAAGCCAACCTGCTCTAAAGCGAGCATCGCGCGCTGATTGCGCTCTTTAATATCCATGCCCGCCAGTTCTAAACCGAAGGCTGCATTTTGCAGAACATTGAGATGGGGCATTAACGCAAAGGATTGAAAAACCATACTGAGCTTGCGACGACGCAGTTCACGCAGCTCTTTATCTGAAAGCGCTGCAATGTCTTGTCCGTCAATCAGGACTTGACCTGCGCTGGGTTCAATCAGGCGATTGAGCAAGCGTACCAGTGTTGATTTACCTGAGCCAGAGAGGCCCATGATGACAAAAATCTCACCTTGCTTAATGGTGAAAGAAGCGTCCATGACGCCCACAGTTTGCCCAGTTTGTGCGAAGATCTCAGACTTTGGAATGCCTTCTTTGACCATTTTTATTGCTTGCTTAGGATTATCTCCGAAGACTTTGAATACGTTTTTAATGACGACTTTATCAGTCATGTGTCTAACCTGTTGTCTATAACACAAACAATTAAAACACTTATAAAGCCATGTGTCCAAATTCTGGAGTAATGAAAAAAGCAATAGAAAAATTCATAAAAATACTAATAAATTACAAAAACCTATATAAACAAGACATACCAACCCTTGTAGGTCGATCTTCTAATCGATACTGTTAGTCTATTTATAAATTAAACACAGCATAATTAAGCTGACTTATTAGAATAGGTTTTGCATACTAAATGCAGCTTCGGGTAAAAGCTAAATGGAATAGTTTTTTGATGGATTGATGCTCAAACAAACTGTTTACTGAGAGGAAATGAGGAAAAAACATAAGAAAAGCAATTTTAGACTGATTGGAGCAAACGTCTTTATTCGCTCACAATTCGACTGCTTAAGATGATTACCCTAGCCAAGGAAGATTGCTAACAACCACTGCTGGCTTGCCCTAAGGTTGGACTTGGCATGCATCTAAACTATTCGCAGTGGATTGTTATGGTATAGGCAACTATTCAGGATTGGCATTTGTTAAATATACTGCATGCAGGAGCTTTGTATGACCGCTCCTGTTCTTACATGCGCAGACTATTAACACGTTATTAATTTATAATTATTAAGCGCAGACCAGCACATATACAGTCGTTTCTTTAGTCGTTCAATTTTGCCATAACCTAGCTGTATGAGGCGACTTGATACACGTTCAAATCGCATGATTCAATGGTCAGCCAAACTAGACCAAGGCAGAACCTACTTTTCAACCCTTATGCCTGCAGAGACTTGATTGCTATCGATAGCTGGCAGCAAAACACCATTTTGATAGCACGACATAAACACTTCTGGCTCATCAGTAACCGCCGCTTGAATCACTAAACGCACGCGAGTACCCAGTATTTTAGCCTCAAGCAACTCTACCTGCTGGTCATCAATCCATGCTTGGCCACTGAGCATTTGAAATGTTTGATCAAGCGTCACTCGGTAAATTTTACCATTAGCACTGAGCCACTCCCACGTACCTTGCATCGGTGCAGGAACAACCCACTTATACAAATACACACCACCCATCGCACGTTTTGCGTCAGGCTGCCACCTGCCCATATTAAAGGCATGCGCAATAATGCGGGCGCCGGGCTGAAGCTCTGTCAAAATACGTGCTTTGAGCTTCACATTAAGCGATGGTAATAAATACAAGGTCACCACGCTGGCATCACTGAAATCAACAGTCAGCAAATCGTCTTGAATGAACTGGACGCGGCCTTCAACATTAACCATTTCTGCTAGCGCATTGGCTTCAGCAATACGCCTCGGGTCCATATCGACACCAATTGCATGGGCTCCACGCTCCATAGCTGCAGCGACAACAATTCGCCCATCACCACACCCGAGGTCGTATAAAACATCACTCGCTGTGACATCAGCCATTTTTAGCATGGCCTCAACTACGAGCTCATCGGTTGGCACATAAATGACATCCAGCTCAGCATCCACTTTGGTAAACCCTTCTTCAAACGATAAGTCAGTAAACAATAAAAACACCCAACAGGTTAAGAGTACAGCCCATGATTCGACACATGGCTTACATAATAGCGTTAAAGCACTAAACTATGGCGATCATACGACTTATTCTGCGAATTCACGTATTTACGCACAGTATTGTATACCTAGAATAGCTTCTAAAGCAGCACAGCTATGCCATCAATACACAAATACCTGAATGCAACAAGGTTATTTTAGACAAGAACGCGCACATATATTATATATAATGATATATTTTAACCTTCTATTTATCTGCATGCTGCAGTTTCATAGCTCACAGGCATGCATTCGGAGTTTGATATGAAGTACATCACCTGGCTAAGCAAAAATTTAAGCCTAAGCATCCCCTTATTTTTACTGCTTGGCTTAGTCGCCGGATTAACACTCTCTACAGAAAAAATGAGTATCCTGATTGCGCCATTAACCATTTTAATGGTCTACCCCATGATGGTGGGTATTAAGCCTAAACAATTGTTGGTGGCCGGTGATAATGCTGTGCAACTGTGGGCTCTAGCGATTAACTTCTTGTGCATTCCATTTGTTGCCTACCTACTAGGCCGCATATTCTTTACAGAGCAGCCTGAGTTGGCACTGGGCTTATTATTAGCGGCATTGTTACCCACCAGCGGCATGACAATTTCTTGGACGGGTTTTGCTAAAGGCAATCTACCTGCAGCAATCAAACTGACCATTATTGGCCTGTTTATGGGTTCGCTGCTGACACCTTTTTATGTGCAGTTTTTGCTCGGCTCAGAAATTCCCGTGCAACTTATGTTGGTGTTTCAGCAAATCATCCTGTTTATCGCCGTCCCCTTAATCGCCGGACAAATCACCCGCACCCTATTGGTACGCAAGCACGGCGTAGAGAGCTTCCAAAAAAACTATGCGCCTAAATTTCCTGCCTTTTCAAGCTTAGGTGTATTGGGTATTGTCTTTGTCGCGATGGCGTTAAAAGGCCCTGATCTACTCGAATCACCAAGCTTGATCCTACGCTTACTTGTCCCGTTATTACTCTTATATGGCATCAACTATGTGGTCAGTACCGTGATTGCCAAGAAGCGTTTAAACCGCGGTGATGGCATTGCCTTAGTGTACGGCACAGTCATGCGTAATTTATCGATCGCCTTAGCCTTATCCATGACCGCTTTCGGTGAAGCCGGTGCACAAGCTGCACTGCTGATTGCTTTGGCCTATATTATCCAAGTGCAATCCGCGGCTTGGTATGTGAAATTGTCCGATACGCTATTTCCGCTGGAGCAAAAAAAATAATCGTACAGCATTCAGCGGTTATTCCCACAGACTAAAAAGCGCTCATTGAGCGCTTTTTAGTGGTAGAGCGGGCACTTGTGCCCGCGTGGGGTATTCACACCGGTACGGGGTTTATGCCCGCATGATGTGTTTGTGCCAAGACGTGGGCATAAATGCCCACCCTACCGTTTATCGCGAAATTGTAGATACGTCCATTTATGGGCGACAAATCAACCATGTACACGCCCCGCTTTAGAAAGAATCACCGGGGATACGCACCCAACCTTCCATCAAGACGCGTGCGCTACGGCTCATAATGGCTTTTTTCACCACCCATTTGCCGTTTTCTTGCGCCGCTTCAGCACCGACACGCAAGGTGCCCGATGGATGGCCAAAGTTCACCGCTTGACGATCAACAGCACCAGCCGCAAGGTTAACCAAGGTCCCTGGAATCGCTGCCGCGGTACCAATCGCCACTGCCGCAGTACCCATCATGGCGTGGTGTAATTGACCCATGGATAGTGCACGAACCAGTACATCAATATCAGTCGCTTTAATCGCTTTACCACTCGAAGACACATAATCTGCAGGTGACGCAACAAAGGCCACTTTTGGCGTGTGCTGACGCGCGGCAGCCTCGGCAACGTCTTTTATCAAGCCCATCTTCACTGCACCGTGTGAGCGAATCAGCTCAAACTTAGCCAATGCATCTTTGTCACTGTTGATTGCAGACTGCAGTTCAGTACCTGTGTAGCCAATGTCTTTAGCGTTAACAAAGATGGTTGGAATACCCGCATTAATCAAGGTGGCTTTGAGCGTACCTACGCCTGGCACCTCAAGATCATCCACGACATGACCGGTAGGGAACATGGCGGCATCATCACCGTCGCCATCCGCTGGATCGAGGAACTCAATCTGCACTTCAGCGGCTGGAAAGGTCACGCCATCCAGCTCAAAGTCGCCGGTTTCTTGCACTTGACCATTGGTAATAGGAACATGCGCAATAATGGTCTTCTCAATATTGACCTGCCAAATGCGTACGGTGCAGATACCATTGTCGGGAATTTTATCTGCGGCGACCAAGCCATTGGAAATAGCAAAGGAACCCACTGCAGCAGTTAAGTTACCGCAGTTACCGCTCCAATCGACAAAGGGTTTATCAATCGAAACTTGGCCAAATAAGTAATCAACATCATGCTCAGGCTGACTGCTTTTTGCCAGCAGTACAGTTTTACTGGTACTGGATGTTGCACCACCCATGCCATCGGTTTGCTTACCATAAGGGTCTGGACTGCCAATCACCCGCAGCAACAGATTATCGCGAGCTGTACCGGGCTGTTGCGCCGCTTCGGGCAAGTCATCAATACGGAAAAACACACCTTTACTGGTACCGCCACGGATATACGTGGCGGGGATTTTAATTTGTGGGACCTGACTCATAGTGGAATCTCCCTCAGCTAACAATTGAAATAATCCCAGTTGCATCAGCGCAACCGGCAGAAAATAATAACCCGCTAAGCAAGGGTCACTCACTTAGCGGGTTGGGTTACGCTTTAACCAGCATTAGGCACTGGTAGCTTCTGAAGCCAAGAACTCCTGAGCAAAGCGCTGTAACACACCGCCCGCCTCATACACGACCAACTCAGCTGCTGTATCGATACGGCTGAGCATAGGCACACGAACAACCTCACCGTTACGACGGGTGATGACTAAAGTCATGCTATTGCGCGGCTTGAGTTCACCTTCCACATCGTAGGTTTCAGTACCGTCCAAGCCCAGTGTTTTACGCGTCGTGCCTTCAGCGAACTGCAATGGCAAGACGCCCATACCAATCAGGTTGGTACGGTGAATGCGCTCAAAACCTTCCGCCGCAATCACTTCAACACCAGCCAGACGCACACCTTTAGCCGCCCAGTCACGCGATGAACCCTGACCGTAGTCAGCACCAGCGACAATAATCAGCGGCTGCTTGCGCTCCATATAGGTTTCAATGGCTTCCCACATACGGGTCACTTGGCCTTCTGGCTCAATGCGCGTGAGCGAACCTTGCATCACCTTGCCCTGCTCATCCACGGCCATTTCATTAAACAGCTTAGGGTTAGCAAAGGTAGCGCGCTGCGCCGTGAGGTGGTCACCACGATGGGTTGCGTAGGAGTTAAAGTCAACTTCTGGCACGCCCATTTTATGCAGATACTCACCGGCGGCACTGTCCATCATAATTGCGTTAGAGGGTGATAAGTGGTCTGTGGTGATATTGTCACCCAGTACCGCTAATGGACGCATACCTTTCATGGTGCGTTCACCCGCTAATGCACCTTCCCAGTAGGGCGGGCGACGGATATAGGTACTCATTGGACGCCAGTCATACAAGGGGCTTGGCGACTGGGTAATGGAACCCAGATCAAACATCGGAATATACACCTGATTGAACTGCGACGGCTTAACGCTGGCCGCTACAATCTGATCAATTTCTTCATCGCTTGGCCACAAGTCTTTCAGGGTAATCGGATTACCCTCTTTATCGTAGCCCAGTGCATCCTTTTCAATATCGAAACGTATGGTACCGGCGATTGCATAGGCCACCACTAAAGGCGGTGAAGCCAAGAAGGCTTGCTTGGCATAGGGGTGGATACGGCCATCAAAGTTACGGTTACCGGACAGCACTGCTGTGGCGTAGAGGTCGCGATCAATGATTTCTTGTTGGATGACTGGATCCAAAGCGCCGCTCATACCGTTACAGGTGGTGCAGGCAAAACCAACAATACCGAAACCTAACTGCTCAAGCTCACCAAGCAAATTAGAGTCTTGTAGGTACAGCTCTGCCACTTTAGAACCTGGGGCAAACGAGGTTTTCACCCAAGGTTTGCGCTCTAGGCCCATTTTGTTGGCATTACGGGCAATCAAGGCTGCAGCAATCACGTTACGTGGGTTACTGGTATTGGTGCAACTGGTGATGGCAGCAATAATCACTGCGCCATCGGGCATTAAGCCTTCTTCTTTTTCCCACGCACCAGCAATGCCTTTGGCAGCTAAGTCACTGGTTGAAACCAGTGCGTGCGGGTTAGAAGGACCCGCCATGTTGCGGCCGACTTTAGACAAATCAAAAGTCAGCACGCGCTCATACTCAACATCTTTTAAGTCGTCCGCCCATAAACCTGTGACTTTGGCGTAGTTTTCCACCAACTTCACTTGCTCTGGCTCGCGGCCCGTCAAGGTTAAATAGTCCGTGGTTTGTCCATCAATATAGAACATACCCGCGGTTGCGCCGTACTCTGGGGTCATATTGGAAATGGTGGCGCGGTCGCCAATTGACAAGCTCGCAGCCCCCTGACCAAAGAACTCAAGGTAAGCACCGACCACACGCTCTTTACGTAAGAACGCAGTTAACTCTAGAACGATATCGGTCGCAGTAATGCCAGGCTGACGCTGTCCCAGCAATTCAACACCAACGATATTAGGTAAGCGCATCATCGATGGCAGACCGAGCATGACGGTTTCTGCTTCCAGACCACCGACACCAATGGCCAGCACACCTAAAGCATCCACGTGTGGCGTGTGACTATCTGTACCGACGCAGGTATCAGGGAAGGCAACACCCTCACGCACCTGAATCACAGGCGACATTTTCTCCAAGTTGATTTGGTGCATGATGCCGTTACCGGCAGGAATCACATCAACGTTTTTAAAAGCGGTTTTGGTCCACTCAATAAAATGGAAGCGGTCTTCGTTACGGCGATCTTCAATGGCGCGGTTTTTATCAAAGGCATCAGGATCACAGCCACCGGCCTCAACAGCCAAGGAGTGGTCAACAATTAACTGCGTGGGTACCACTGGGTTGACTTTAGACGGATCACCACCCTGCTCAGCAATCGCATCACGCAAGCCAGCCAAGTCAACTAAAGCCGTTTGCCCTAGAATATCATGGCAAACAACGCGCGCTGGATACCAAGGAAAATCGAGATCACTTTTACGATAAATCAACTGCTTGAGCGAATCCGTAAGCTCACTGGGTTCGCAGCGGCGCACTAAGTTTTCGGCTAATACGCGTGATGTGTAAGGCAGCTTGGCGTAAGCACCCGGTTCAATGGCATCAACTGCTTCACGCACGTCATAATAGTCGAGTGCTGTGCCAGGTAGTTTTTTACGGAATTCGGTATTCATAATGTTTTAAAATCCCTCAGGTCAACATGGAAAACGCCAGTCGCTCAACCACAAAAACCAGCTGCGCTTTAACACAGCTGGTTACTGGATCAGCTTAAGCGCGCAAGCTTTTAACGAGTCTCAAGCGGTGGTACAGGGCGCTGCTCTACACCGATATATTCCGCACTTGGACGAATAATGCGGTTGTTCGCACGCTGTTCAAAGATATGAGCGGCCCAGCCAGTCACGCGTGAGCAAACAAAAATTGGCGTAAACAGTTTGGTCGGAATGCCCATAAAACGGTAAGCAGAGGCATGGAAGAAGTCAGCATTGGGGAACAAACGTTTTTCATCCCACATCAGCTTCTCAATGGCTTCTGAAACAGGGTAAATCACCGTATCACCCACTTCGTCAGCCAATTTCTTCGCATAACCTTTGATCACTTCATTACGCGGATCAGAATCACGGTAGATCGCATGACCAAAGCCCATGATCAAGTCTTTACGTGCCATCATGGCACGCAACTCTGCAACCGCCTCTTCTGGTGAAGAGAAACGATCAATCAGATCCATTGCTGCTTCATTAGCACCGCCATGCAGTGGTCCACGTAGCGAACCAATTGCACCGGTAATGCAAGAGTAGAGATCGGATAAGGTTGAAGCACACACACGACCGGTAAAGGTTGAGGCGTTAAACTCGTGCTCTGCATAAAGAATCAGTGACACGTTCATCACTTCACGGTGCAATGCGCTCGGCGACTTGCCATGTAACAAAGCAAGAAAGTGGCTGCCAATATCGGGCTCATTGGTGGTGCAGTCAATACGCTTACCGTCATGGCTGAAATGATACCAATACAACAGAATTGCAGGGAAAGCAGCCAATAGACGATCAACCACATCAAGCTGTTGATCAAAGCTCAACTCTGGCTCTAAAGTACCCAGCATTGCAGTACCCACACGCATCACATCCATAGGGTGAGCATCAGCAGGAATACGCTCCAAGACATCTTTTAGCGTCGCAGGTAAGTCACGCATACCATGCAAACGTTTCAAGTAGGCATCGATCTCACTCTGATTGGGCAAGTGGCCATAAAGCAGTAAATAGGCCACTTCTTCAAAGGTTTTGCAGTGCTTAGCCAAGTCACGAACATCGTAACCACGGTAGGTTAAGCCAGCGCCTTCTTTACCAACAGTACACAGTGCAGTTTCTCCGGCAACTTGGCCGCGCAAACCCGCGCCGCTCAGTACTTTCTTCTTTGCTTCAGTCATTAGGTTATTCCTCGTACTTTTATTATTGGTCATCACTCTAATTAGCGATTAATTTGAGATTAGTTTTTTTTCTGAGCAAACAAAGCATCTAAGCTCTGCTCAAAAGCATGGTAGTTGATGCGGTCATACAGCTCCATACGGGTTTGCATGGTATCAATTACATTTTTTTGCGTGCCATCACGGCGTACTGCTTCATATACATTTTCCGCAGCTTTGTTCATGGCACGGAATGCAGACAATGGGTAGAGCACCAAACCTACATTGACTGCTTTCAGCTCTTCTACTGTAAACAGCGGTGTTGCACCGAATTCAGTGATGTTGGCCAAAATTGGCGCGTTAATGCGTTCAGCAAATAACTTGTACATTTCTAGTTCGGTAATGGCTTCTGGGAAGACCATATCTGCACCGGCTTCAACACAGGCTGCAGCACGGTCTAACGCTGAGTTCAAGCCTTCAACCGCTAGCGCATCAGTACGCGCCATAATTACAAAGCTATCATCGGTACGCGCATCCACTGCAGCTTTGATACGGTCAACCATTTCTTGCTGAGTGACGATTTCTTTATTGGGACGGTGGCCGCAACGCTTAGCACCCACTTGGTCTTCAATGTGAATCGCAGCTGCACCGGCTTTGCTCATTGAGCGCACGGTACGTGCAACGTTAAATGCCGATGAACCAAAACCGGTATCAACGTCGACTAACAATGGCAGTTCACACACATCAGTGATACGACGTACATCAATAAGAACGTCTTCTAAACCGGTAATACCTAAATCTGGGATACCCAGTGAGCCGGCCGCAACACCACCACCCGACAGGTAAATAGCTTTAAAACCAGCACGTTGCGCTAATAAAGCGTGGTTTGCATTGATCGCGCCGATAACTTGTAGCGGGCTTTCTTCTACAACAGCATCACGAAAGCGTTGACCTGGAGTTGTACGACTCATAATTTACCTCGTAAGGGTTGGACGGTGTCATTGGCACCTTGGTAATGACGCTCAACATTGCGCCGCGAGGCAGCGATATGGCGGCGCATCAGTAGCTCGGCTAACTCACCATCGCCTGCGGCAATGGCATCTAATATGCCGAGATGTTCTTTAAAGGCTTGCTGGGGGCGGTTGGGCGTGGTTGAGTACTGAATACGGTACATGCGCACCAACTGATACAATTCTTGAGTGAGCAGCTTAACCAACATCTGGTTACCGCTGCCCTGAATAATTTTGTAATGGAAGTCGTAATCACCTTCCTGCAGGTAATAGCCGACGCCAGCTTGGAAAGCGGCATCACGCTCATGGGTATCGAGCACTGCACGTAACTCTTCAATTTCTGTTGCGCTCATGCGTTCAGCGGCTAAACGACAGGCCATGCTTTCTAGCGATTCACGAATTTCATACAGCTCAATCAGCTCAGCATGCGATAATGACACCACACGAGCGCCAACATGTGGAACCCTGACCAGCAAGCGTTGTCCTTCTAAGCGATGGATTGCCTCGCGTAAAGGTCCACGACTGATACCGTAGGTGCGCGCCAACTCAGGCTCAGAAATCTTACTGCCAGGCGCAATATCACCACAGACAATCGCCGCTTGAATACTACGAAACACCTGTTCTGACAGGGTTGCAGAATCACCGCTGACGCGTGCTATTTCTTCAATCTGCTCAGCCACAGTGTCGACACCTTCGATCAAACAATAGCTAAAAGTTACCTTTGAGCCCTGCACATGTCAACAAAACAAAACACATTGTCGACAATCTTCCGACCAAGGTCGAATAAAAAAGCACCTTCTTTGTATGAACGTTAATCGATTGGAGTGAAACAAGTTCAGCCTTTTCACAGTACAATAAACGAAAACAGTGTCAATACAGGATTAAATGGTTATTTTTAACATTGCCGATTAGAATACGCTGCCCACGACTGTCATACTCTGCAGCACAAGGTTAATCTTTTATCTCCCTAAGCTGAGCGTCGACAGTTTAGGACACACTCAGTTTTTATATTTGCGAGCATTATGAGATTTAATATAGTTGCACTATTCATGTGCCTTGTTGCATTGCCCAGCATGGCCACAGCAAACGAGAAAAACATCTACGGTTTAAATGAACATGTGTATATCGCAGATATAGATATGCATATGACGGCCAAACTGGACACTGGCGCTAAAACTGCCTCGCTCAGCGCGCGCGATATTGAACAGTTTAAACGTGACGGAAAAGCTTGGGTGCGTTTTTACTTAGCACTCGATGAAGCGCACGAGCGTGCTTTCGAACTACCCCTAGCACGCATCAGTCGAATCAAGCGACGCTCGGGCGATTATGACCCTGAAGAGGATAAGAGTTACACCCCCCGTCCTGTAGTTAATATGACGGTGTGCATGGGGCATACACTGAAAACGATTGAAATTAACTTAACCGACCGTAGCACCTTTCAATACCCATTTTTATTGGGCTCAAAAGCGCTGAAAAAGTTTGCTGCATTAGTTGACCCAAGCCTAAAATATTCTGTGGGCAAACCACAGTGTGACACTCAAAACACCACCACTGCCATTGCTGAGTAATTATCATGCGCTCTTTGACCCTGCATCTAAAAATACTAATCGCTCTGTGCCTCATCATCGGAGCCTCGGTCACGGCCTACCAAGTATTTGTCTTGGACATCCCTGTTTCAGCGGATGAAACAGACAACCTGTGGAACATCGACGCCAAGGTTGCATTTAACGCCAATGGCAATGAGCCGGTTAAGTTGCAGATGTTTGTACCGCCACTGAATCAAGGTTACGTCAGCCTGAATGAAAGTTTTATTTCCAACAACTACGGTGTCAGCGACAATCTAGTTGAGGAGAACCGTCGTGTAACATGGTCTGCACGTCGTGCCAAAGGCAAGCAAACCCTATACTACCGCATGGTTATGACTAAGCGCTTCAGCGCAACACAGACTAAAGCCAATGGCCCGATTTACCGTGAAACTTTGCCTATTGAGGGTGCCGAAAAAATAGCCGCTGAAGCACTGCTAGCACCCATACGCCAGCACTCCGCTGATGTCGAAACCTTTATTAGTGAAACCATTAAGCGAGTCAACAACACCAGCGATGACAATGTGCGTCTGCTGCTGGGTGGTGATACCTCAAGTGAGCGTAAAGCTAACGCAATTGATTTGCTGCTATCCATTGCTCATGTACCCATGCAGCGCTTGCACACCATTCGCTTACAAGCCGATATTGCCCAAGAGCCTGAGCTGTGGTTGCGTAGCTTTAATGGTGACAAATGGCTGTATTTTAACCCGCAGTCAGGCGCGCAAGGTCTGCCCAGTGACCGTTTAATCTGGTGGCTTGGTGACGAACCATTAGTGACACTAGAGGGCGGCAGCAAGCCTACAGTGACCTTTACGCTGAACAACAGTGAGATCAACGCCATCCGTTTAGCGCAACTGAGTAATGAAAACACCGATGCCAGCTTTTTAGATTACACGCTGTATGGCTTGCCTTTGCAAACCCAGCAGACCTATCAAATCATGATTATGATTCCCCTCGGCGTCATGGTTATTTTGATCCTGCGTAACCTCGGTGGTCTACAGACATTAGGCACCTTTACTCCGGTACTGATCGCCCTCGCCTTCCGCGAAACCCAGCTGGGCTTTGGTATTATTCTGTTTACTGTAATTACCACCTTAGGTTTATCACTGCGCTCCTATCTTGAGCACTTGAAACTGCAAATGCTGCCCAGGCTCTCAGTGGTGTTGACCTTTGTTGTGGTATTGATTGCGGTGATCAGTTTGTTCAGTCACAAGCTGGGCTTAGAGCGCGGTTTATCGGTGGCCTTATTCCCTATGGTAATTTTGACCATGACCATTGAACGCTTGTCCATTACGTGGGAAGAGCGCGGTGGTAACCATGCCTTCAAAGTCGCGATTGGTACTTTATTTGCTGCTTCGTTGGCCCATTATTTAATGAGCATTTCTGAGCTCAACTACTTTATCTTTACCTTCCCAGCTGTGCTGTTGATTATGGTGGGCTTTATGTTGGCGATGGGGCGTTACCGCGGCTACCGTTTAACAGAACTGTTCCGTTTCAAAGCCTTCTTAAAGGACTGATGCCATGTTCGGGTTTGGTTTAATTAAAACGTGGCGTGAGCTTAGCGCCAAAGGCATCATGGGCATCAACCGCCGTAATGCTGATTACGTACTTAAATACAATAAGCGCAGCCTCTACCCTGTTGTGGATGACAAAATCCTCACCAAAGAGCGTGCCATCGCTGCTGGCATTAATGTGCCGGAAATGTACGGTATTATTTCCACTGAAAAAGAAATCGAAAAGCTCGATAAAATTATTGGTGGGCGTACAGACTTTGTTATCAAACCCGCGATGGGTGCTGGTGGTGACGGTATTTTAGTGATCGCTGATCGTTTTGAGGATCGCTACAAAACGGTTTCTGGAAAAATTATCAGTCACGAAGAAATCGAATATCAAATTTCCAGTATTTTAACTGGCCTTTACTCTCTCGGCGGCTCACGTGATCGCGCCCTGATTGAATACCGTGTGACACCTGATCCACTGTTTAAAAGTATCAGCTATGAAGGTGTGCCGGATATTCGCGTGATCGTACTGATGGGCTATCCGATTATGGCGATGTTGCGCTTACCCACGCGCCAATCTGGCGGTAAAGCTAACCTACACCAGGGCGCGATTGGTGTTGGTGTTGACTTAGCAACGGGGCTGACTCTGCAAGGCACGTGGCTAAACAATAAAATCAGCAAACACCCTGATACCAGCAATCACGTGGCTGGCGTACAACTGCCAGACTGGAATGGTTTTATGACGCTCTCTGCGGGCTGTTATGAGCTGTGTGGCTTGGGCTATATTGGCGTGGATATGGTGCTCGACCAGGAACAAGGGCCATTAATTTTGGAGCTCAACGCACGCCCGGGTTTGAATATTCAAATTGCTAACAACGCTGGATTGACCTTGCGCGCACATGCGGTAGAAAACCACATCGCGGAGTTAAAACGCCAAGGCCGCACTGAGTCTGTTGAAGAGCGCGTACGCTTTTCACAGAGCTTATTTGCCAGCACCCCTTCTTAACACCACTAAAAAGGCCTGACACGCTGAGCCCTTTTGGGCTTGGCGTCATCTACTGTCTATGCTCACTTGCCAGCTGTTTGCGCTTGATTACCATGCTGATCCCGCACATCACTTTGAAAAAGTGCATGCGCAATGCGGCGCTGTGCTACTGGACTGCGGCCACCCTGTCAGTCAGCGTGGCCGTTTTGACATCCTCAGTGCGTGGCCGTTGGCCTCTATTACGCCCAGCCCAGCAGAATCAATCGACAGTTTCCGACAGCGTTGCCAAGCACTGCTTAAGCAGCTTGCGGTATGCCAAGCACCAGAGACAGTGGAACTGCCTTTTACCGGCGGTTTACTGGGTTATTTAACCTATGAGCTCAATAGTCTTGCGCAATGTACCGAGGTTGAAGGCTTGCCCAGCGCAACAGTGGGTCTGTATAACTGGGCACTGATCAGTGATCATCAACTGCAGCGCTGCTGGCTGGTCTGCCACCCGAGCATGGCCACCCAAAGGCAAACTGAACTGATACTGTTGTTTAGTACGACACGCTTGTACGGCAACGTCAAACCCTATAGAAGCATTTCAATTAGCTGGCCCATTTCAAGCACAGATCAGCTCTGAGCGTTACCACAGCGACCTGCAGCGTATTCATGACTATATAGGCGCCGGTGACTGCTATCAGGTCAACTATACACAACGTTTTAGCAGTCATTATCAAGGCGATGCTTGGCAAGCCTACCTCAGCCTGCGTGAACGCTGCCCAACACCTTTTGCCAGCTTTATCCGTGTCAATCAGCAGCAAGTTATTGTCAGTTTATCGCCTGAACGTTTTATTCAAGTGCGCCAGCATCAGGTTGAAAGCCGTCCAATTAAAGGCACCCGCGCCCGTGGTGTAACAGTAGCAGAAGATCAAACACTGGCCGATGCGTTGCTGAGCAGCACTAAAGACCGTGCCGAGAACCTAATGATTGTCGACTTACTGCGTAATGACTTAGGCCGCTACTGCAGCACCGGCAGTATTCGTGTACCTGAGCTATTTACTCTAGAAAGCTACCCCAACGTACATCATATGGTCAGCAGCGTCACCGGTACTTTGTCGAAGCAATATGATGCACTCGATGTACTAATGGGAAGTTTCCCCGGCGGCTCAATTACCGGCGCACCAAAACTGCGCGCTATGCAGATTATCCAAGAACTTGAAGCCAGCGTGCGTAGCATTTATTGCGGTAGTATTTTCTATTTGGATACGCGCGGCGAAATGGACAGCTCAATTACCATTCGCACTTTGCTAGCAAACAATGGCGAGATCAGCTGCTGGGGCGGCGGTGGCATTGTCTATGACTCTAATAGCGACGAAGAATACCAAGAGTCAATTCAAAAAGTGCGAGTGCTGATGGACACCCTAGAAAGCATATACTTGACTGAGTCAGCTACGCGCTAGAACTGTGTGTTGATGATATAGGCCGCAGCCAGCGCACAGCCGACACAAACGCAAGCACCGAGTAGCGCCTGCCAATAAAAACGCTTAGCGATTTCATCCTCACCATAACTGGACAAAATAAACGGCTGGTTTTCTGCGGGTTTACGCAAATAGTGCTGTGCAGGATCGCTACTGCGCGCACGATGCAAACGCTGTGCTTCAACTTTGGCACTGTCACGCACATTTTGCCATTCTTGCTGATCAAGCTGACCATTGCGGTCGCGATCAAAACGACGCAGCAAACCCGTATAATCACGCTTCCACTCACGGATCAACGCACCTTGACTGGCACTCAAATCAAAAGCGTCTTGACCACCACCGCGGCTGACAAAATCACCAATCGCATACAGCGGCTCATGCGCATGCAAACGCTGCTCGCTATAACGGTAGCGCTTCACGCCACTGAGCATGCTTTGCAGAAAATTCTTACGCAACTGTTCCTTACGCGGATGCCTCGCCGCTCCATACCACACACGCTTGGTCATAGGGATAACGTGCGCACCCACAGGATCAATTAAGCAATCGCCGGTGCCATCGTTTAAGCACAATAATGCCGCGCTGTTGGATTTTTCTACCTGCTGCCAACGTTTGTTATTATTACCGCTGCGAATTTGCTCATCAATACTGAATGACCACCACACACAAGGCTCACCACTCAGAGGCGCATTCAATTGCCCTACGCTATCCTTAAGCACGCCGTATAGTTCAACATAACCTTGCGCAGCTGAGCGCACTTTGGAGGTCGGTGTATCCAATAGATAGCGTGCTTTTTTTAATTTATAGATGCACCACCAGCCACTAGCAATACTACCAAGCGTGGTGAGCCCTAAAGTGATGCTGACACCAACAATATCCACAGAGGCTTAACCAAACAAACTTTTAATGTCGACATCGGCTTTTTCAGCATCACTAAAGCGCAACAATTCAGCCGCAACAAAGTTGAAGTAACGTGCGATTAACACATCAGGAAATTGCTCAATACGCACGTTATTAAGGTTCACTGCTTCATTGTACAACTCACGGCGATCGGCAATACCATTCTCTAAGCCGCTGATGCGTTGTTGTAAAAACTGGAAACTTTCGTTAGCTTTCAAATCAGGGTAATTTTCTGCCAAAGCAAACAGCTTACCCAACCCTAGGCGCAATCCAGTTTCTGCCGTGCCTAGAGCGCCAATATCATGCTGTTCACGAGCATTGGAGACGGCATTGCGCGCACTGATAACCTCTTCTAAAGTTTGGCGCTCATGTTGCATGTATTGCTTGCAGGTTTCTACCAATTTTGGAAGTTCATCATGGCGCTGCTTAAGCAGTACATCAATATTGGACCATGCTTTAGTTACGCTATGTTTTAAGCGTACCAAGGCGTTGTATAAACTCACACCCCAAGCCAGTACTAAGATAGCGGCAATCAAAAACCCCACTAAAAACAAACTCATCGGACGCTCCATTGAATGGCATAACAAAGCTGCAGTTTAATCGCTAGCACAAGCAGTTACCATTGTTTATAGGTTGTAGTGTTTGAAGTTGAGGCATAGACCTGAGCCAGCGACACGCACCCTATGCATACCGTTTCGCTACTTTATTTAATATGTGATGCGGATATGGGTGAGTGCGGTTGTAGTGGCATATCGTACTTCGGGGTGGGTGTTTGTCCGTCGACGAACCCATTCAGGGTTCAACTCCGGCGCTCGCCATCCATGGCTCGCTTGTCACACCAACCCCAAAGTACTCGTTGATCAACGGCGTAGTTAGCATGATTGATACAAGACTCGTCTGTTTCTGCAGGCTTTGATTTAGAGCACAAGCACAGCGTTGCTCTGAAAGGTCTGAGTTTTTAGAAAACAGGCAAACCATACTGATGATCAATAGCTGTGTGCGGGTGTTGTGGCAAGCGAGCCAGGGATGGCGTAGCGCCCGCATCACGCCAGGAAGGCGTGTTAAGGGAAAAACAACACTTGCACGCTGCAACACGCACAAATCATGTTTGATGCTTTTGTATTTTGATTTTTCAGTAAGTACGTAGCATCCCGTACTTCGGAGTTGGTGTTTATCCGTCGATGAACCCATCCAGGGTTCAACTCCGGCGCTCACCATCCTTGGCTCGCTTGTCACACCAACCCCGAAGTACTCGTTGATCATCAGAGCTGTTTGCACGTTATTTATATACTCACAGCAAGCAACGATTGTATTTGTTACTCAACAACAATTAAGCCTTGCTAACAGCTACAAGCAAGCTTTCTGTGCTCTAAAAGAGACTTACGCAAATCTAGCCAGCAATACAAAAGGTCAACGCGTGCTGTGCTAGGTCTGTGGCAAGCGAGCCAGGGATGGCGTAGCGCCCGCATCGAGCCCCGGATGGGCTCGTTAAGGGAAGAACAGACTTAGCACAGCTCGCCATACGCACACTGTTTACCGCTCAACTACGCAGACAATATCTAAAATTTAATCTCACACAACCCCCCCCCGGCTATCACCACCCCCCCGTCTGTGGCAAGCGAGCCAGGGATGGCGTAGCGCCCGCATCGCCCCGACACTCTATCTGCCACTCACACAAAACACAAACCTGTTTACTATCCGGCAACTTGAACCATAACAACCACCAGCATCTAAAGTACTTAGAGATGGCAGTAAAGTATTTTCCGTTATACTGCATCTAATTTTATATTAGCCTTATACACGGGTTTATTGACTATGCGTAATGATTCACAGGATGACATTGATGAGCTTCCTAAATTAACCTCCGAGCGCAAAGAGCCTCGCATTGATACTTCAGCAGTGCATACAGCGCCAATAGATAACCACGGAAGTTCGACAGTTTCGCCAAACACTCAAATCCGTTTGAGCAAAGCGCTTGGTGTATTATCAGCCTTAACTATTGCTATCGTATGCTCAAGCACTGCCTTTGCTTGGTGGAGCACACAACGTATTCAGCTATTAGAGCAGCAATTGATCGCCACACAAGACAGCTTCTCAAAAATAAACGAAGATGCATCGGGTCGTATTAACGCTATCACCGGCACAGTCAGCGCCACGCAAAGCACAATACAGAGCGATAACGAAGCATTAAAAAAACGACTTAACACACTAGAAAGTCGCGTAGTAGAAACACATAAACAGCAACAAATTAGCTTAACGCAAAACTCATCACGCTTAAGCAAATTCAGCACCGATCTCCTCTCGCTAACTGAGCGCGCCAGCAACTTGGGGAGTCAACTAGAAACGCAACAAACTGCGTTGATACAGCACGCAAAAACAATAACTGCAGCACAGTCCGAGTTGAGCAATAGCCTCGCAGCACAACAAACACAGCTGCAGAATTTACACACCAAGCTAGAGTCTAATCAACAACAGTTAAGCCAATTAGATGAGTTCGACACACGCTTAAAAAACATGTCCACAGCGCTGAACTCACTGCAAAAAGACACGACCCTGAATGACGATATTACTCGCATGCAACAAGACTTACTGATTCTGCGCAGCCAAGTCGATAACCTACCAGCACCAACAGCAAGCAATGCTGGCCCCACTCTTGCTGACTTCGACGCCTATCGCGCACAAACCAATCGCACCATCACCGCACTACAAAAACAGGTACTCAACTTACAAAAAAACACGCCGTAGCGTGTTTTTTTGTCTTCATCATTGAGCTGCACTACAGCTTAAATTGATCAACCAGCCTACGCAGCTCAACAGTTAAACGTACCAACTCCTCACTACTCTGCGCTGTTTGCGTTGCCCCTGCCGAGGTCGTATCAGCAATTGTACTGATCGTAGTGATATTGCGATTAATCTCTTCTGCCACCACGCTCTGCTCTTCTGCTGCAGTTGCAATTTGGATATTCATATCATTAATCGTCGCAACTTCAGCAGCAATCACATGCAAACTCTGTGATGCTTTTTCTACACAATTTGAACCTGTAGTTGCACGCCCTTGCGCTCCCGCCATCGCTCCTACTGCGTTTTTCACGCCATGCTGTAAGCGTTCAATCATATTCTGAATTTCTTCAGTGGATTTTTGTGTCCGTGACGCCAATGTTCGCACTTCATCAGCTACCACAGCAAAGCCGCGACCTTGCTCGCCAGCCCGTGCCGCCTCAATCGCCGCATTTAGCGCGAGCAAGTTGGTCTGCTCAGCAATCCCTTTAATCACATCCAACACAGCACTGATACTGGCTGTATCGGTTTCAACTTGTTGGACAACAGCCGCCGCACTTTCAATTTCCGCGATCAGCTCTTTAATTCCTTCAATGGCTTCTTCAGCGACTAAAACACCTGCCTTCGACTCATCGTCAGCCCCTTGTGATGCTTCGGCTGTTTGTGTGGCATGACGAGCAACTTCTTGTACCGTTGCACTCATTTCATTCATTGCCGAAGCAACCATGTCCGTTTCTGTGCGCTGTTCAACCACAGCCTTGAGAGTAGAGTCGGCTACATTAGCAACTTGATCGGAGACATCATTAAGCTGCTGAGTCACATCAGACACCGCATGCAAACTCTGCTTAAACTTAGCGATCATGTGATTAAAGGCCTCCCCCATTGCCCCGATTTCATCCCGCGCACCAATCGATACGCTATGGCTTAAATCATCATCCTTAGCAATCGCTTCCATAGTATGACGCATGGCATGAATGCGCTTAATCACTGTGCGCCGTACAATAAATACGATAACGGCTAGACCTGCCATCAACAACAGTAACTGAATACCGGCTGCAGTCCATAGATTGCGCTCAACACGACTGTCTAGCGCATCTAACGAATAGCTGATGCGCACCGCACCCACGATAGAGTCTTCAGGAACCATGTGACAGGCTAAACAATCGGTACCGCGATAATTTTTTTCTGCATGTATCGGGTTAATCACGGTTAACAAACGGCCATTACTGTCTTCAGAGATTTCAATAATTTCTTCACCGGCCAGCGCGCGGCGATCCAACTCATCCACAGGGGCTTGATGATCATAGCCGGCGCCAAATACTGCAGTGATGCCATCAGCACGGACGATGCGCGCATCTGTCACCCCAGGCCGTGCAAGAATTTTGTCGCGTAGGACACTACGCTGCGCCATCGTACCCGTCAGCATCATGGTATTAATGCTATCGAAATAACTGTCTGCAGCGTCTTTAGTCTGTTGCTCAACGACTTCTAATATTAATGTTTTTTCATTATTGACTGAAAAAATCAGCGCCGCTGACATCACCACAAAAAACACCGACAGCAGTGCAATATTTATTTTTGTTTGTACCGACATTTGTCGTTTTGCAGGCTGGTGGCCCATAGCTGTTAACCCCAAGACGGCTAAATTAAATTATTTAATGCTCGCGTCATCCAGACACAGCACATCGCTAACCTGATCACAGTTTTACTATCCTACACAGTGTGTGTATCGGCAAATAGAACAACAACTAAAGGGTTACTCTAAAAACGGTATAAGTTTTTCCATTATTAAGTAGTGAGTCGTTTTTTTGGCGTTATTTTTTTGACAAAAACACTCTGTATTGATGTATGTGTTGTATATAAAGCAGGATGCATGCCAAAGAAAATCCATTTCCTTTGGCTGCTCACTGGAAACAAAGACCAGCCTAAGCCAGTTCTACACTCTGTTTATTTACACAGATCAATACTAATCGATCTTCTGTGACATCTATTCGGGCAATACCGCCATTCTCAGCCAAATCACCAAATAGTATCGCTTCCGCAAGTGGGCGCTTTATATGCTCTTGGATCAAACGAGCCATGGGCCTTGCACCCATATCTTGATCATAGCCATGCTCAGCTAACCAGTGCCGCGCGGCAGCCGTCACATCCAGTTGTACCCGTTTTTCTTCCAACTGTGCTTGCAGTTCAGTTAAGAACTTATCTACGACCGACTCTAATGTCTTCGCACTTAAACGGCTAAACTGGATAATGCTATCAAGACGGTTACGAAACTCAGGACTGAAACTCTTCTTCAGCACTTCCATCGCATCACTGCTGTGATCCTGCTGAGCAAAACCTATAGAAGCACGTGCTGCAGACTCTGCTCCAGCGTTGGTGGTCATCACCAAAATCACATGTTTAAAGTCCGCTTTGCGGCCATTGTTATCGGTCAGTGTGCCGTGATCCATCACCTGCAACAGTAGATTAAATACATCTGGATGGGCTTTTTCGATTTCATCCAAGAGCAGCACGCAATGCGGCTGCTTGGTGATTGCCTCAGTGAGCAATCCACCTTGATCAAAACCCACATAACCGGGTGGCGCACCGATCAGACGCGAGACGGTATGGCGTTCCATATACTCAGACATATCAAAGCGTACTAACTCAATACCTAGCGAATTCGCCAACTGCTTGGCCACTTCTGTTTTACCGACACCAGTCGGACCGGCAAACAAGAAGGAACCGACCGGCTTATTGGCCGATTTAAGTCCAGCTCTCGACAGTTTAATTGCTGTAGCTAACGCATCAATCGCAGCTTCTTGGCCAAATACGGTCAAACGCAAATCACGCTCAAGGTGGCGTAACTGTTCTTTGTCTGAACTGCTGACTTGCCGCGTTGGGATGCGGGCTATTTTCGCAATGATCTCTTCAATTTGCGTGACATCAATGCATTCAGCACGTGCGCCCTCAAGCTGTAAACGCTGGAAAGCACCGGCCTCATCGACCACATCAATGGCTTTATCGGGCATATAACGGTCATTAATATGCTTTGCCGCAAGCTCAGCAGCTGCACGCAACGCCGCATCGGTGTAAGTAATCTGATGATGCTGCTCAAAGTGCTCTTTTAAGCCCTGTAAAATACGATAGGTATCCTCCACCGAGGGCTCACTGACATCCACTTTTTGAAAACGTCGCGCTAAAGCACGATCTTTTTCAAATACCTCACGAAACTCTTGGTAAGTGGTTGAGCCAATACAGCGGATTTCACCAGATGATAATAAAGGCTTAAGCAAATTAGACGCATCCATCACGCCACCTGACGCAGCACCGGCACCAATAATCATATGGATTTCATCAATAAACAAAATTGCGTTAGGCCGTTTACGCAACTCATTGAGTAAGTCTTTTAAACGTTTTTCAAAATCACCACGGTATTTGGTACCGGCCAGCAGCGCTCCCAAGTCCAAGGAGTAGACCACGCTATCGAGTAAAATCTCCGGCACGTCACCATCAACAATACGTCGTGCCAAGCCTTCAGCGATGGCAGTTTTACCTACACCCGCCTCACCCACCAGCAAGGGGTTGTTTTTGCGTCGACGCACTAGAATCTGGGCAACACGCTCAAGCTCAAGCTCACGACCAATCAATGGGTCAATTCGGCCTTGGCGCGCTTGCTCGTTTAAATCTTGCGCATAGGCCAACAAAGGGCTGGCATTGGTGCCTCTATCTGTCTCGCCGGCTTCACTGTCTGCATCAGCAGCAGATGTACCACGTTCAGCATCTAGACCATGTGAGATATAGCTAACTAGATCAAGGCGTTGCACTTCATGCCGCCTGAGTAAATACACAGCATGACTATCGGCCTCACTAAAGATTGCGACCAAAACACTGGCACCGCCAATCTCTTCTTTACCCGAGCTTTGCCCATGAAATACAGCACGTTGCAATACGCGTTGAAAGCCTAACGTAGGCTGGGTATCGACGACTTCGATATGCTCTGGCAATACAGGAGTGGTGTTTATAATAAAGGCACGCAACTCTTCTCGTAACACATCAAGATTTGCACCACAACCACGTAAAACTGTTGCTGCTTCGCGGTTATCCAGCAAAGCCAATAACAAATGTTCAACCGTCATAAACTCATGACGACTGGCGCGTGCATCTTTAAATGCAAGATTGAGGGTGACCTCAAGTTCTAAATTCAACATGGTTTCACCTCATTTAAAACAATGTGCCTATTTATACGTCTTTTTCTATTTCACATAATAATGGATGGTTACATTCACGTGCATATTCACTGACCTGATGTGCTTTGGTCTCAGCTATATCACGCGTATACAGACCACACACAGCATGCCCTTGGTGATGCACCGCAAGCATGGTTTGTGTGGACTGCTCACGGCTCATGGCAAAGTAGGTTTCTAATACTTCAACCACAAAGTCCATCGGAGTGTAGTCGTCATTAAGCATTAATACGCGGTACATTGGTGGCGGCTGCAGCTCTGGCTTGGCCGGTGCCGTCGTTAAATCGTCATCATACTGCTCAGAGTGATCTGGGTTTAAGGGATTAACAGTCATGTTCGCTACGCTTTAAATCTTAAGAATGTGTATGGCAATCAATATACTACGCTTTACCTGACTTGGCTCGCAAAGAGATGATCGCACTCACAACAACGGCCGTCAGCACGGTATGCACAATGCACACAAGCACACAAGCACAATCACTGAACGATAGCATGACGTTGAACAAAACAGCGGCGCTTCCAGTGTTACTAGCCCCGCCAAGTCACTGCTGTCAAGCCGTTTTCACAAAAAATACATAAACTTGTCCACACTTTAGCGGTTGACTTTTATATTTATTATTTTTCTGGCTATCTGTTCTGAAGCTTCTATAAAATTCCTTAACACATTGATTGTAAAGGAATTTTTACAGCGTTTGATTTTTCATCAATCTAAGCTGCAGCCCCATAGCATCGGCCTTGCAGCCATCTACAACCAACTTACCCACACAGTTATCCACAACTTCTGTGGATAACTGTGTGCAGTCCTTTTCTATCCACAATCCTTACCCAGTTCTGTATAGCGCTGGGTAAGTCTGCAGAGCACAAACCCTGTACGAGCAAGTCACTTACCCGCGATAGTAGTTTTGCAAACAACGCATTTTTAAGTTGCCACACCTATTGTGCAAACCATGTCGTGGGCATGGCCCACTCATACAAGAGCGCCGGCCTGCGGAGTGCACATCCTGTTCGAGTGGGTCGTACAGAGGCGCAGAGTCAGTACTACAGGCTTAGCGCCAGACGCCACGTGCACTGCGATGACTGTGCATCACTTGCACATAGTTGGCGCGATCATAGGCGCTGGGATCAATCGCTCGATCGCGACAGACACTGCCTTTGAGTTGCTGCACTGATTGATATTCATGCTCCGCCATCCATTCGCGCATGCCCTGCTCAATCTCAGCGAGCGTTTGCGGGCCTTGTTTAAGCAACACACTGCATAAATGGGTCACATCCGCCCCAGCCATTAAGGCTTTCAGTGCATCCTCTGCGCTATGCACGCCACCAGTCACCGCCAAAGACAAATCGACCTTGCCAAACAAAGTGGCAACCCAGTGGATGCGCAGCAGATTTTCATAGGACGACGACAGACTAATGGTCGGCACCACTTCACGGGTCAGCAGATCAATATCCGGCTGATAGAAGCGGTTAAACAAGGACACCCCTTGCGCGCCAGCCTCTTGCAAGCTACGCACAAAATGCCCCACCGAGCTGAACTGCGAGGACAATTTCATGGTGACCGGCACTGTCACATGTTGTTTAAGCTCACGCAGCACATTGAGATAGCGCGCTTCCACCTCAGCACCGGACTCAAAAATATCCGCTGCAACATAATAAACATTGAGCTCCAGCGCATCAGCGCCAGCTTCTTGCAGCTGCTGGCCATAACGGGTCCAGCCTTCGGTAGAAATCCCGTTGAGACTGGCAATCACTGGAATCGACAGGCTGCTTTTTAGCGTCTGAATATAGTGCAAATATTCATCCAGCTCGCTCTGATAAATCGAATCATCAGGAATGGGTAAGAAGCTACCCGCCTCGCCAAAACCAATATCCTGCTCGTGCAAAAAACGTGCGGCAGCGGCTTCACTGGCCAAGATACTTTCTTCAAATAACGACGGCAGAATCAAGGCACTGGCGCCCGCATCTTCCAGTTCGCGAGCGCTGTCCAAATCACCGGTGAGTGGCGAGGAGGATGGCACCAGCGGATTTTTCAGTTTTAGTCCTAAATACTCAGTGGATAAATCAATCATCACTGGACTCCTTTTTCTCTAAATCTGCAGCACCGGGCAAATCCGCCAGCGACTGATAATGGGCAAAGCGTGCGATCACATCATCCTGTGCTTGCTCTTGATACTGCTTAGCTGCCTCTGGGTAAGTGCGGTTGAGCATACTGAAGCGCGTCTCAGTGGAGCTGAACTCGGTGTAATCAATCGAAGGCGCGGCTGAATCTAAACGCAAAGGATTCAAGCCTTTTTCGGCGCGGGATGGCTCATAGCGAAATAACGGCCAGTGCCCACTTTTTACCGCCAAGTTTTGCTGACGGTGATTATGGGTTAAATCCACCCCGTGCGCGATACAAGGCGAGTAGGCAATAATCAGTGATGGGCCATCATGGGCCGCTGCATCAATAAAGGCGCGCAGGGTTTGTGTATCTTTCGCGCCATAAGCCACTTTAGCGACATAGACATTTTCATAACCCATGGCGAGCATGGCTAAATCTTTCTTCGCGGTAGGTTTGCCGGCATTAGAGAATTTGGCCACCGCACCGCGCGGGGTGGCTTTAGAAGTCTGACCACCGGTATTGGAGTACACCTCAGTATCCAGCACCAAGATATTGACATTACGCCCAGTGGCTAACACATGATCCAATCCGCCATAACCAATGTCATAGGCCCAGCCATCACCACCAATAATCCACACGCTGCGCACCACCAGTTGATCAGCAACGGTGAGCAACTCTTTGGCACACGGCTGATCAGTGAATTCTGCCAAGCGTTGTTTGAGTTGGACAACACGTATGCGCTGTTCGGCAATTTCTTGCTCGGTGTTTTGCTCAGCCGTGAGTAGCGCATCGACTAACTCACCACCAATGCTGTCGCGCAACGCTTCCAACAGTTCTTTGGCGTAGGCTTCTTGTTGATCAATGGCGATGCGCATGCCTAAACCAAACTCAGCGTTATCTTCAAATAGCGAGTTATTCCACGCTGGACCACGACCTTCGCTATTTACGGTCCAAGGTGTGGTTGGCAAGTTAGCGCCGTAAATCGAGGAACAGCCGGTGGCATTGGCCACTACCATGCGATCACCAAACAGCTGAGTAGCCAGTTTTAAATAGGGTGTTTCGCCACAACCCACGCAAGCGCCAGAGAACTCAAATAAAGGCTGCAACAACATCGCACCTTTAATCGTGGTCTGTTTGACCACGCTGCGGTCGTATTCAGGTAACGCCTCAAAGAACTGCCAGTTGGCCTGTTCCTGCTCACGAATCGGCTCAATGGGCTGCATATTCAAAGCTTTATGCGAGGCATTGGACTTGTCACGGATCGGACAGATATCCACACAGAGACCACAACCGGTACAGTCATCGGGCGAAACTTGATACATCATCACATGATCATCAGGGTAATCACGGCCCAAGACTTGATGCGATTTAAAGCTGTCTGGGGCATCTGCGACTAAGTCTTTGAGCACCAACTTGCTGCGAATCGCCGCATGCGGACACACCATCGGGCATTTGCCGCACTGGGTGCAGAGCTCGGCATCCCACACTGGAATCTCTAAGGCCAATTTACGTTTTTCATAGGCCGCACTGCCCAGCGGGAAGCTGCCGTCCACCGGCATCATACTCACTGGCACACGATCACCTTCACCGGCAATCAAACGCGCAGTAAAACGGCCAATAAAGTCGGGGGCATTGTCATCCACCAAGGGCGGGCGCTCAAAGGTGCTGGTCGCTGCATTGGGCACGGACATTTCATGCAAACTGGCCAGAGCCGCATCAATCGCACGGAAGTTAAAGTCGATGATGCTCTGCCCTTTGCTACCGTAGGTGTTTTGCACCGCCTCTTTGATCGAAGCAATCGCCTGTTCACGGGGCAGTACCCCAGAGATGGCAAAGAAACAGGTCTGCATAATGGTATTGATGCGCTTACCCATGTTGGCTTGCTGCGCCACCGCGTAAGCGTCAATGCAATACACGCGGATCTGTTTCTCAATGATCTGCTCTTGCATGCGCCGCGGCAGCTCATCCCAAACCTGATCCACTGGATGCGCGGTATTAAGCAAAAACACCGCACCCTTAGCGGCTTTATCCAGCATTTCAAAACGCTCAATAAACTGCGGCTGATGGCAGGCAATAAACTGCGCCTGATGATCACCAATCAAATAGGTGGAACGAATCGGCTGCGGACCAAAACGCAAATGCGAAACGGTCATCGCGCCGGACTTTTTCGAGTCATAGACGAAATAGCCTTGCGCATATAAATCAGTGGTTTCGCCAATAATTTTAATCGAGTTTTTATTGGCGCCAACCGTACCGTCCGAGCCCAATCCGTAAAACAGCGCCTGCACTGACTCTTTATGCGCATCAGTATGCCAATGCTCATCCCATGCCAAACTGGTGTGGGTGACATCATCATAAATACCAATGGTAAAACCGTTTTTTGGCTGTGGCTGCTGCAGCTCGGTAAAGATCGCCGCAACCATGCCTGGGGTAAATTCTTTAGAGGATAAACCATAACGCCCGCCAATCACTTTCGGCAACTCAGCAAAGGGGCTATTGCCCTGCATCTGCCCTTGCGCCAAAGCGGTGATCACATCTTTATACAACGGCTCACCGTCTGAGCCCGGCTCTTTGGTGCGATCAAGCACGGCAATCTGTTTCACGCTGCTGGGTAACGCGGCCAATAACGCCTGCGCATCCAGCGGCCGATACAGACGCACCCGCAACACACCAACCTTTTCACCTTGCGCCTGCAGGTAATCCACCGTCTCATGCACGGTTTCTGCGCCAGAGCCCATCAGGATAATCACCCGCTGCGCATCTGCAGCGCCGTGGTATTCAAATAATTTATAGTGGCGACCGGTCAGCTCGGCAAACTGATCCATCAACTGCTGCACCAGTTCAGGAAAAGCTAAGTAAAACTTATTGACCGTCTCGCGGCCTTGAAAATACACATCAGGGTTTTGCGCGGTACCACGCAGCACCGGATGATCCGGACTCATGGCGCGGGCACGATGGGCATGCAAAGCGTCTTGAGAAATCAGCGCATGCAAAACCTCATCACCCACGGCTTGAATTTTCACCACTTCATGCGAGGTGCGAAAACCATCAAAGAAATGCAAAACAGGCAAACGGCCAATCAAAGTCGCGGCATGGGAAATCAACGCAAAATCCATCGCCTCTTGCACAGAGCCGGCACAAAGCATGGCAAAGCCGGTCTGTCGCGTTGCCATCACATCACTGTGATCACCAAAAATCGATAAGGCCTGACAGGCTAGAGAACGCGCCGCCACATGAATCACCACCGGCGTCAGTTCACCGGCAATTTTATACATGCTTGGGATCATCAATAATAATCCCTGCGAGGCGGTAAAAGTGGTGGCTAAGCTGCCCAACTGCAAAGCACCATGCACTGCACCAGCCGCACCGCCTTCACTTTGCATTTCAACGATATGCGGCACAGTGCCCCACAGATTGGTGCGCCCCTGCGCCGACCACTCATCCGCCCACTCGCCCATCGCCGAAGCTGGGGTAATCGGATAAATCGCACACACTTCACTTAAGCGGTGGGCAATCGTTGCGGTGGCTTCATTGCCGTCGATCATCAGCCAGCGGGTTGTTTGCATATTGAGTTCCTCACTTAACGCCGTTGCACACAGCCGCGCGCAACATTATCAATTCAGAGTAACTAAATGGGTATGCAGTGCCTTGTCGTAGGTCAATGGGGATTAAATGTAGCAGCGAGAAATCCACACAGGTGAAAGCACCATTAGGTAATACTCTGTCTACTCAGAGAGCATTTCCTTGCCATCACCAGAATCATCATATTAATTCAGGCAGACTGCACAGCTCAGGTTAAATTTACTCAGCCGTGGTACAAAACGACGATCTAGGAAAATGTGCACAGCGCAGATTTCAAGCTAACTATCGCGCAAGACTAACTCGAGTAGTTTTATAACTCATCGCATCACAAACTGCTTACATTCTATGCGTCCTTGCCCCTTAGTTTTCTCCAGCACAGACCAAACACCACAACGAAGTCACTTCCGCACTGCGCGCAACAAACAGCGGATCACTCGCGTCTTGACTGCGGCCGTGCTTGGGTTGGGTATCGAGGCGGTATTTGACCGCTAAGCCGGCCTCGGCAAACCAGCCCAATAAGTCTTCGCGGGTGCGCAGTTGTAAGTGTTCAGCCAGGTCCGAGAAGATCAACCAAGCTTCGCCTTGCGCTGCTAAATGCTTGGACACACCTTGTAAAAAACCACGCAACATAGCGCTATTGGCATCGTAAACCGCGTATTCCAGTGGCGAGCTGGGTTTGGCCGGCAGCCAAGGTGGATTGCAGACAATCAGATTGGCGAGCGGCTGCTCAGGGGGGAATAAATCCGCCTGTTGCAGCTGTACATTTTCCAACTCTAAGCGCTGGATATTGTCGCTCGCACAGGCCAAAGCGCGCGGATTCAGGTCGGTGGCAACCACCCGTTTAACCCCGCGTTGCGCCAAGATAATCGCCAGCAGTCCGGTGCCTGTACCAATATCAAAGGCCAGGTCATGTGTTGCTGGCAACGGTGCATCGAGCATCAATTGCACATACTCATGACGTGTCGGTGCAAATACGCCGTAATGCGGGAAAACAGATAGATCTAAACTGCTAATCGGCACGCCCTTCTCGCGCCACTGCGCTGCACCTAAAGCACCTTGCAGATCACGAAATGAGATAAGACAGGGCTCATCCAGTTCACCAAAGGCTGCAGTGCAAGCAGCACTAAAATCAGGCGCTCGGCGCAAGCGACTGATATAGCCCGCGTCCAACTCCAATAACACACGACTTAAAATACGTGAGCGTTGCCCTTGGGCTTGGCGCTGCAGGTGAAACAGGTTGGGTATCGCAGTTGCGTCAGTGCTTGGTTTAGCAGCTTTGCTGGCTTTACGTTGCTCAGTACGTTCGATGCGCCGCGTCATCGCCTGCAATAATTGCCGCGCATTATGAAAATCACCGCGCCACAGCATGGACGTACCTTCACAGGCGAAACGGTAAGCTTGATCAGCGCTGGTTTGATCATCAACAATAACGATGCGCGCCGGTGGCGGCTGATTACTTTCCGACAACCAACGGGTGTTGCGAGAGGTTTCATGATCTTGCCACTGCACATAGTTTTTTTTCTGTTTGCAACACGCGTTATACCCTTAATTATCAATGACAATCACTGCAAAATACTGATGCAATACTGCACTCTATTCGATCCTATCGCCGCAGCATTCATGACACCCTTAAACGCTTTGCTGAACAAGTATCAGCATATTTTATGCCTATTTCTGCCCAGCATTCAGCTTACTCTTAGTTTGTTCAGTTCACTTGCAGAGTAAGTAGAGTAAAAGACTGTCAAGGATAGCAGTTAACAGCCTACAATGGGCGTCTGCAGGTCTGACTACCTGCCTCCTCTTCTGACTTAAACTTTATACTCGCGGATGATCACTATGCGCCGATTGCTTGGCTTGCCAACCTCTTATTTGCCTGCCATTGGTACGACGTTGCTGCTAAGCACGCTAGGTAGTTTGTCTGGCTGCCAGCTCTTGGAGTCGCGCGCGGGAAAAAGTGTCGTGCCAGACAGCGGCGTACTGCGCGTGCAAGGTATTGCCCAGTCCAGTCATATTGCAAAAAACGTCGCGGGCATGCCATTGATTGAGGCGAGTAACTTCCATGATGTACTCTTTACTTTAGGTTACAGCCACGCCAGTGATCGTCTCACGCAAATGCTAGAACTGCGTTTATTAGCGCAAGGCCGTTTAGCTGAGTTGCACGGAACCGAGATGCTCAATCTCGACCGCTTAATGCGTTCGATTAATCTGCAAGCCGATGCGCAGAATCTATATAAGAACGCATCGAAAAACCTGCACAAGTATTTCGAAGTCTATGCGCGCGGTATCAATGCCTATCTGTACCAAATGCGCGAGAGCCTGCCGCCAGAACTGGCGCAGGCAAACTACAAGCCCGACTACTGGAAAGCCGAGGACAGCGCGTTACTGTTTAGCCTGTTTAGCTTTAGCCAAAGCGGTAATGTATCTGAAGAAATTTTGGCTCTAACGCTGGCCCAGCATTTAGACACAGAACAACTGCCTTGGCTCTTGCCGATCTACCCCGATGAGGCGCTGGCACTCAATGACACGGAAAAACTGCTGGCCCTGCCCCGTTCGGTTCTGCAAAACAGTGCTCTGCGTGACAGCAGCCTGCAGTTGTTAGCTACGCTGAATCAACTCTCTGCCCTCAATTCATTGCAAGCACCCTTGGCCAGCAGTTGGGCGGTTAGCCCGCAGCACAGTGTCAATCGCCGCAGCCTGTTAGCACTTAACACATTGCAAGCAGTGCAACCTGAACATCAGGCTTTGAATACGACAAAACCACAACCTGCGCTCTACAGTTGGGTGAATATTCAGTCACCGCAACTGCAAGCTGCAGGTCTGTCAATTCCTGGTGTGCCGTTATTACTCTCGGGCTTTAATGGAAAACTGGCCTACAGCATCAGCGCTGTGATGGCCGATACCCAGGACGTATTTATTGAAAAACTGCGCCAGCACAATGGTCGCCTTGAGTTCTTTGCCGATGGCACATGGCAACCGGCACAGCAACGCATGGAAACTTTTTTTATTCGTGGCCAGCACCCGGTACGTGAAGCGGTTTACCGTACAGCCCACGGCCCGTTAATCGCTTCGCTGCCAAACACTGCTAGCAACGGTTATGGCTTAGCCCTGCAACTGACCCAAAGTAGCGATGACCGCAGTTTAAATACGCTGTGGCAACTGTCGCGCAGCAAAACTGTTGAACAGGCGACGCAGTTCGTTCAAGATCTGCGCGCGCTACCGGCTAATGTGTTACTGGCCGACGCGCAGCATATTGCTTGGCAAGTCACCGGCACCTACCCCAACCGTCGCAACAGTCGCGGCCTATTTCCTTCAGCCGGTTGGGATGCCAGTGTGGCGTGGGAAGGCTATGCTGATCCGATGCTTTACCCTTACGATCAAGACCCACCACAAGGCTGGCTCAGTGCTGCCAACCAACGTCTGACCCAACCCGGTTACGGCATGCAGCTATCGAGCAGTTGGGCCAATCCCGAACGCGCAGAAAACCTAGCGCTGCAGTTGAGTAAAAAGCCCGTCGCAGCAAACCTTGTCACGCAAAACCACCTACAACAACGACCTTGGTTGATTGCGCAGTTACAGCACATGCTCAGCGCTGGCGGTATGCCTAGCGCGCTAAAGCAAACGATTACTAAGCTGCCGATTGAGCAACGCTCGTCAGCACAACAGGCATTGCAAAGTTTTTTAAATTTGAGTGCTGAACAGCCTTTATCTCAACAGCAGGCTGCTTGGTTGCAACGCTTTTTAGCGCAGACGCAAGCTCAATTGTTTAAAGCAGAATTACAGGCGCTACCCGCCAGCATCCAGCGCGCATTTGCCCTGCATAATCAGCATAACTATCCGGCTTGGTTGGATCATCTACTGGGGCGTGAAGACAGTCCATTCTGGAAATCTGTGTCAACATCAAAAACACAATTCCTTATAGATAATCTATTGAGCAGTCGCCAAGCAGCCAGCCAGTCCGTGCTAGAAGCACAGCCAGCCAGCAGGCAAATGATGCTGGTGGATTTCTCACGCTCGATGCCTTTATCTGCAGCAAGTTTTAGCGGGCAATCGGATAATCCCTATAGTCCCTATTACCAGTTACAAGCAGGTGCTAAAGGTACCTTCTATCCATTGCCAGTCAGCTATAAAGACATTCATACAGTGTACGGCAAGCAGCGGCTGACCTTATTGCCTGCGCGTTAAAGTCTGCAGGCGGAGCAAAAGAGACGTCTACATATCTAGAAAAAACACCCACGCTAACCGCATGCTGCGCTAGGACTGTGGCGAGCACAACCGTGGATGCCATAGCCCCGAATCGAGCCCCGAACGGAGTCATTGAGGGATAGACAGACTTAGCGCAGTGCATAACACTCCACGTTAGAATAAAAAAGAGACGTACGCATATCGCGCCAAGCACGCTAGAAATGAGACCTGCACAATCCCAGCCACCAGCACAGCTAAGCGCAGCACTGACCTCAACCTATCAGCATCCTCAATTCTGCCAGAAGCAGATCACACTGCTGTTGAACTTGTGGCAACATCATCAACGCAGCCTCTGCCTCACCCTTAGCATGCATGGATACCGCACTTTGCCCAAGCGTGTGTAAATCACGGTGTAAGTGATCTAAGTGAGCATACTTTGCATACAGTCCAAAACGACTGTGCGCTTCGCTGTTGATCCAAAGTCCCACCTTACACTGTCGGTAATCTAAAACAGGAACATCTTCGCTCTCGCCGCGTAACCAGCATTCCAACTCCACCACCCATCTACGATGCTCAACCTCAGCATAAAGCAGTGGCAGGCTTTGAACTTCAATTGCTTGTTGCCCAATCCAAGAAGGCACAGCTTTCCAACCCTGAAGCCAAGCAGGGAGTTCATCTGCGAGCATGGGTTTAGCGATACCATAACCCTGAGCCTCCTCGCAGCCCAACCTCAGCAACAAATCACCCTGTTCGATGCTCTCGACACCCTCAGCAAGAACCTGCATTCCAAAAGCATTGGCCATACCAATAACACCAGAAATAATCGACAAGTCATCAGTGCTTTTTATCATTTCCCGTACAAAGCTTTGGTCAATTTTTAATACACTGGCGGGCAAGTGTTTGAGATAAGCAAGGGATGAGTAACCGGTCCCGAAATCATCGAGCGCGAAGCTGATACCCAGCTGGCGAGAACGCTGCATAATCCCAGAAACCGCATTAAGGTCAGTCAACATGCTGCTTTCTAACACCTCAAGCTGCAGTGCCGAAGGCGCTATATCAGAATACGCTTCAAGGTCTTTACTGAGTTTCTCAACAAAAGCATCATCAAACAGCTGCCCGCTACTAACGTTAACGCTAACCTGTATCTCCAACCCCTGTTGTTTCCATAAGCGCATCTGTGCCAGCGCTGTGCGAATCACCCAATCGCCCAGTTCCACCTCCAAAGGGTTATTGTACAAAGCAGGTAAAAACTCACTCGGCGGCACCAGCTCGCCTGTGCTCTTTTGCCAACGCACCAGCGCCTCAACGCCGAATACCACACCTGTTTTCATATGCACTTTGGGCTGGTAATACAGAATAAACTCACCCGAGTGTAACGCCTTACGGATTTGTTCTAAACGCTCTAGACGTGCGCGGGCATTGTGTTCTGAACCAATATCATATTTCTGAAAGTGACCCTTGTTGAAAGTTTTGGCCTGAAATAACGCGTGTTGCGTTTGGCGTACAAGCTGTTCAGCAGAAACCTGCATTGGCTGCGGGAATTCAGTGACACCAATACTAGAACTCACAATGATGTCGATACCATCGATCATTAAGGGCTCACTGATAACCGCCAACAGCCGATTGAGTTGTTGAAAGTAATTATCTTCTGGCAGCAGCCGCCTAAATAATACAACAAACTCATCCCCGCCTACACGAGCGATAACCGCCGCATCATTAAACAGTCGTCGCATTCGCTGCGCTAAAGCCTTGAGTAAAACGTCGCCTAAAGCTGCACCATGCTCTTCATTAATGTCGCGGAAGTTATCTAGATCCAAAAGAGCCAAGACGAGACGCTGACCGTGGCGCTCGCAGTAACCCATCTCATCAGCCAAAGTACCTTCGATTGACCTTCGATTGGGTAAGCCTGTCAGCGAGTCTTGGAAAGCCAGACGTTGCAGCGTCAGTTCCGTTGTTTTGCGCTCCGTCACATCAGTGTGAGTACCAACCATTCGTTTGGGGCGGCCACTTGAATCCTGTTCTATAATTTTCCCCCGTGACTGTATCCAGCGCTCATTACCGAGTGTATTTGTAACACGGTACTGATGCTCGAACACTTCACTTTGACCCATCACATGGGCGAGAAAACCCTGCTGTAGGCTCGGCCAGTCGCTGGGGTGTACTGTAAAACCATTTTGAGAAAAGCGATCTACAGCTAGTAGCTGTTCGTCCTGCATAACACCGATAGTGGTCAGATCCCAATCCCAAAGGCTATCACTGCTCGCGCCAAGCACTGAGCTCCAATGTTGCTCCTGATCTAACAAGGCCTGCTCAGCTACTTCACGCGAATACGCTTCATGTTCCAAAGCCAGAGTGCGGGAAGAGAGCTCCTTGTACATGGACAGCACACTTTGAATAAGCCCAGAGGTCTGCCCCGTCATCGCTTCATGAGCCTTTTGCTTGGCGGTATCTAGATCGACCCCTTCATGCACCTGCAAAAACACCAACGAAAAGCGTTTGTCTTCATATAAAATATGATGTGCCAACCAGCCCGTCAGAAAAGATAACAGGCCATCTATTAATGTACGCCTGTTACCTGTTTTGAGGTTACTCTGCATGTCTAGGACTTTATTAACAAAGCCGCTATGGGTATGCAAATGCCCTGTGTACCAATCATCATCGGCCAGCACCTCAGCCCACAACGCCTCTTCCGTTTCAAAGTGATAGGCGGCGTAATCAATCAAAGCTTCTAAAATACGCTCTGCCTCGCCAGCTTTGCCGCCGTAGACATACTCATGAGCAAGATCATTAATCAACGCAACCAACTGACGATGCTGTTCATCAATAATCGGTATGTTGGTTGCAAAACTTGGGTTCCACGGAACAATATCAAACTTGGAACGTGAGGCTGCATCCAGCATATGTCTATCGACCTTAATTATTATCGGGTGTTAATCAGCACTCAATAGTTTAGAGGGTACATCTAATAAAGGCGAGTACCACCGCATATGCATTATGCTATTACATATTTAGCGAATTTAAACAGAGCAACTTTCGCAGTTTTCAGACACCATCAAGTCAGATAATCAAAGCATGTTGACTGGGGCGGGGCCGGTGATGAGTGTTACCATGAATGGCGCAACGCCCGAATCGAGCCCTGAACGGAGTCATTGAGTAATCAATAAATTTAGCGCAGTGTGCCATACCTAAAACGCTGACCACTCAAGCATGCATTCCAAGCTGGACGCCTGCGCTTCTAACCCCTCACAACACCGATCCCTCTTTAGCCTATCAACATCTTCAATTCTGCCAGAAGCAGGTCACGTTGTTGTTTGATTTCTGGCAACATCATTAGTGCAGCCTCTGACTCGCCCTTAGCATGCATGGATACAGCGCTCTGCCCCAGTCTGTGTAAATCACGGTGTAAATGATTCAGCTGAGAAAATTTTGGGCGCAGCCCAAAACGGCTGTATGCTTCACTGTCGATCCAGAGACCCACCTTACATTGGTGGTGATCCATAATCGGAGTACCTTCGCTCTCACCGCACAACCAGCGCTCCAACTCCATCACCCAGCAACGATGTTCAACCTCAGCGTAAAGCAATGGTAAATTTTGAGTTTCGACCGGTTTCTGCCCAGCCCAAGACGGTGCAGCTTTCCAATGTTGAAGCCAGCTTGGAAACTCATCTGCCGGCATCGGCCTTGCGATGCCATACCCCTGAGCCTGCTCGCAGCCTAACCTCAACAATAAGTTACCATGCTCAATACTCTCAACGCCCTCAGCAATAACCTGCAAACCAAAGGCCTTAGCCATACCAATAACACCGGAGATAATCGACAAATCATCGGAACTCTCCATCATTTCCCGCACAAAACTCTGATCAATTTTTAGCACACTGGCGGGTAAATGTTTGAGATAAGCAAGGGATGAGTAACCGGTACCAAAATCATCAAGCGCAAAGCTGACACCCAACTGACGAGAACGCTGCATAATCCCAGAAACCTCCTCAAGATCATTCAGCATGCTACTTTCAAGTACCTCAAGCTGCAGTGCAGCGGGTGAAATATCAGAATACTCTTTGAGATTTTTACCCAGTTTCTCAACGAAAGCATCGTCAAACAGCTGCCCGCAGCTAACGTTGACGCTGATCTGCACCTCCAGTCCCTGCTGTTTCCATACTCGCATCTGCGCCAATGCGGTGCGAATCACCCAATCTCCCAGCTCAATCTCCAATGGATGGTTATACAAAGCGGGTAAAAACTCACCTGGCGGCACCAATTCGCCTGTACTTTTTTTCCAGCGCACCAGTGCCTCAACCCCGAATACAACACCGGTTTTCATATACACTTTGGGCTGGTAATGCAGAACAAACTCACCAGCGTGTAATGCCCTGCGGATTTGATCTAAATAATTTGTCAGTGCACGGGCGTCCTGCTCAAAGCCAATATCGTATTTTTGGAAGAGCCCTTTACCCATCATTTTAGCCTGAAACAATGCATGCTGCACTTGACGTACAAGCTGCTCAGCGGCCACCTGCATGGGCTGTGGGTATTCAGTGACACCAATACTGGCGGTCAAAACGATGTCGATACCATCGATAGTCAAGGGCTGGCTAATGCTCGCCAGCAATCGGTTGAGTTGTTGAAAGTAACTGTCTCCAAGCTTAAGTCGTGTATACAACACAACAAACTCGTCCCCACCTACTCGCGCAATAACTGCCGTGTCACTGAGCAACCGGCGTATGCGTTGCGCCAAAGCCTTAAGTAAAGCATCACCCAAGGCCGCACCATGCTGATCATTCACCTCACTAAAATTGTCTAAATCGAGAAGTGCCAAGACCAGACGGCAACCATGGCGTTCGCAATAATCCATCTCATCAGTCAACGTGCCTTCAATTGACCTGCGATTGGGTAAACCTGTCAGAGAATCCTCAAAAGCCAGACGCTGTAAGGACTCTCTATGCTGCACCTTTTCAGTCACATCCTGAACGATGCCTTCAGCGATAGCTGGACACCCCTCAGCTGTAGCATTAAAGCGCCCTCGAATTTCTAAGTATTTAACCTTCGCGCCATTAAGCAATATCCTGTGTTCAAGATACAAATCGCTCAATGACGCTTTTGCAGCCTCATAAGAACGGCACAATGAGGCACGATCATCAGGATGGGCTGCCTCAATATAGACTTCTAAATTAGGGGTGCATTCATTCGCATCGCGCTCAAAAATTCGAAACACTTCTTGTGAACACGTCATCATGTCCGAGGCATAATCTATACGCCAGTGTCCGAGGTGAGCTTGCTGCTCTGCGCGCTCCAGTTGACTAATGGCCTGCATACGCTTCTGATGCATCTGCCGGTGCCCCAAAGCTATGCCCAGCAAATCACCCATCAAACTTAAAAACTCAATGGATTCTGCGGACCAATGCCGTTCCTCAGCCACCGCATCGCTGCCCATAAAGCCTACCAGCTTTTTGTCAACATACAGAGGGTATGCATAGAGCGAGCGAACGTCTTGTAATTCTAAAAAATCACGTTCATTTTGCGCCTCAGGAGGCATGTCACTAACCCGTGGCAGCAGTACATGGCCCTTATCGCGAAACTGCGTCAACCACCAAGATAGATCACTGACTTGAATGTTCTGCAGGTTATCAATTTCAGGCTTAATACCTGCTGCACACCACTCATGGGTATTATTAGTGTAACGACCATCAGCACTCATTAAAAAGACGTAGGCACGATCAGCACGCATATACTCACAACTACGTTGCAGCGAGCGATTAACAGCAGCATCAAAATCTTCTGTTGATGACACCATAAAATCAGTCGCAAACTCACTAATAAGCATACGAGTATCGCGTTCACGCTGCAGCGTCAGCTCTGCAGTTTTACGCTCTGTCACATCAGTTTGTGTACCCACCATACGTTTGGGGCGGCCGTTGGAATCCTTTTCTATTATTTTCCCGCGCGACTGTATCCAGCGCTCGTTACCGTCTGCATCTAAAACGCGGTGCTTATGCAGGAATACTTCACTCTGACCCGCCATGTGAGTAAGAAACGCTTGCCGCAGGCTCAGCCAGTCGTCTGGGTGTATGGTAAAACCCTGCTGAGAAAACCGATCTGCAGTCAGTAACTGACCATCCTGCGCAGAATCGACCGTACTGAAATCCCAATCCCAGAGGTTGTCGCTGCTGGCACCGAGCACTGAGCTCCAGTGTTTTTCCTGAGCAGCCAACGCTTGTTCGGCTACTTGGCGCGAATACTCCTCTCGCTCAAGGATCAGTGTGCGCGAAGAAAGCTGCTTATACATAGACAGCACTCTTTGAATGAGCACAGACGTCTGCCCCGTCATAGCTGCGTGTGCCTGCTGCTTGGCTATACCGAGCTCCACACCCTCACGCACCTGCAAAAGCACCAATGAGAAATGCTTATCTTCGTACAGAATATGATGCGCCAACCAAGTCACCAAGAAAGACAACAAATCTTCAATCAATCTGCGACTGTCATCTGTTTTGAGTCTGGACTGCATTGCTCGGACTTTACCGACAAACCCGCTATGGGCTTTCACATGCCCCTTAAACAAACTGTCGTTTATCGGCATCTCAGCCCACAACGCTTCTTCTGTTGCAAAGTGATAGCCAGCATACTCAACCAAAGCGTCTATAATACGCTCTACTTCGCTGTGCTCCACGCCGCTCACATACCCATGGCCAAGCTCATTCAGCAAATTAACCAGCTGACGATGTTGCTTATCAATGACCCCTATACCAATCTCAAAACTTGAGCTCCACGGAACAATATCGAATTCGGATAGAGGGGCTGCATTCAACATATATCTGTCGACCTTAATTATTGCCAAGCGCCAATCAACACTGATTCGCTTCGGTTTTATTTTTAATATAAAACGAGTGCCAGCTCACTAATGTCACGCGTTATGCTGTTAAGAGTATCACCACTTTTAGCAAGTCGGGTCTCCCAATCCCCTCACACACCTTCAGTTATGCAATTAAAAAGAATCATCAATAATTTAACTGTATACAAGAGTTACAACAAGTCAATTTCAACGGCAGAACATTGAGTTGCTACAAATAAAATTAAGGAGCCTCTGCATAACGTTACCGAGGACGCTAGCACAAGGCAAAAACGTACGAAAAAGCGCAGTTTACACCGAGTAAATGAGCATTTTTAGTACGTTTTTAACGCAGTGATAGCTACGCAGGTAGTTATTCAGAGGTTTCTTAAAGCAAAGGAAACCCATATCCCCGCGCTAAACAGGCGTGGATATGGGGTCAGACTGGATTCGTTAAGGAGTACATAAACTTAGCATGGCGCGCAATATACGCATCTATTTTTTATGCTTAATAGCCACTGCTAAGCTTGCTACAAAACCGAGGGTCGCGACGTACTTACGCTGGGCAAGAGCAGACTTAACACAGCACGCAACATACACAATATTTACCATACAGCTATACAGCCATACAGAAAAAACGCTCCCAAACTAAGGTTTTAAATTTAACCGCACTTACTATCACCACAAGCCAAACAAGTTAAACAACCATCCATTTGTACCGCTGCTTGCGTGTGGCACTTGCTACACAGTTGCGAGCCGGCTGGGTATCTTTCTGTACTATCATCGCAATTTGCTGCAGTTTGTTTGGCCGCATACAACTGCTCAAACTCAGCTTTTTTTTGTGCGATAAACTGCTGTTGATGTTCATCTAGGCCATCATCCATCAAGCCAATAAACTTCAAATGACGCTCCAACACATCACCAATTTCAGCCACCAAAGACGGCATCCACTGCCCGCCTTGCTTGAAGTAGCCACCTTTTGGGTCAAACACACTTTTCAGCTCTTCCACCAGAAAAGTACAATCGCCACCCTTACGGAATACTGCTGAAATAATCAGAGTTAGCGCAGCAATCCACTGATAGTGCTCCATATTTTTTGAGTTGATAAACACCTCAAATGGACGCCGTTGCTCATGCGCACTGCCCGGATTTAAGACGATGTCATTAATCGTAATATAAAACGCATGCTCTGAATTTGGCGTTTTAATTTTATAAGTGGAGCCGACCAAAGACTCAGGTCGCTTAACCTTTTCATGCATCTCGACAAACTTGGCTTCAGCTGCTGCAATAGGTGCCGCTACGGCCTGCTCACTTTCAGAGACCAGTTCATAGCCAATAATTTTTTCACTGATTTTAATGCTCATCATTTATTCCTAAGCTTAAAATTTACCGTAATAACCTTCTTTCAAGGCATCATAAAGGTTGGCTGCGCTGTGCATTTCACCATCGTATTCAATCTGTTGATTGCCTTTGGCTTCAACTGCTGAGCCATCTGCCAGCTTGAATCTATAGGTGGTTTTAGCCAAATCCTCCTCTTTCACCAACACCCCTTGGAACGCCTCAGGATTAAAGCGGAAGGTGGTGCAGCCTTTTAAACCCTGCTGATAGGCATACAGGTAAATATCTTTAAAGTCCTGATACGGGTAATCGGTTGGCACATTGGCCGTTTTCGAAATAGAGGAATCAATCCACTTCTGCGCCGCCGCTTGCACATCCACATGCTGTACCGGATTGACTTCATCAGCGCTGATAAAGTATTCAGGCAGATTATCGGTCAATGCTTCTGGATCAATCAGCGTGCGATAGGCCAGTAACTCATAGCTGAACACATCGACTTTTTCTTTAGACTTTTTGCCTTCACGAATGATATTGCGCGAATAGTGATGGGCAAAACTGGGTTCAATACCATTAGAGGCATTATTGGCCAGCGACAAAGAAATGGTGCCGGTTGGTGCAATCGAACTGTGATGGGTAAAGCGCCCGCCGAACTCAGCCAGCTGTTCAATCAGCTCAGGCTCTTCAGCAGCTACTTGCTGCATATAGCGACTGTATTTGGCCCACAGCACTTTGCCTTTGACCTTTTTCCCCACCTTATAACCGTCTTTGCGCATTTCTGGTCGCTTAGCCAGCATTTCTCCGGTCACGCTGAACTCTTCATCCATGATCGGCGCAGCGCCTTTTTCTTGACCCAGCTGCAAAGCAGCGCGCCAGCCTTCCAGCGCCATTTCTTTGGCCACCCGCTCAGTAAAGAGCAGCGACTCTGGATCGCCATACTTCATGCGCAACATACAGATGGTTGAACCTAAGCCCAGAAAACCCATGCCATGTCGGCGTTTGCGCATAATTTCTTCACGCTGCTCAGGTAGCGGCAAGCCATTAATTTCTACGACGTTGTCGAGCATACGGGTAAAGATATTTACCACTTTGCGGTATTCATCCCAATCAAAGTTGGCTTGCTCAGTAAACGGCTGACGGACAAAACGGGTTAGATTGATCGAGCCGAGTAAGCAGGCACCATAGGGCGGCAATGGCTGCTCACCGCAAGGGTTGGTGGCACGAATAGCTTCACAGAACCAGTTGTTATTGTATTCATTAACACGGTCAATCAGGATAAAACCCGGCTCAGCAAAATCATAGGTGGACGCCATAATGGAGTCCCAAATGCGCCGCGCCTTCAGAGTACGATAGACTCGACAGGCAACCATGCCATCGTCACGAGTAATATAGTTTTTCGTCGAGGACCAGTAGCGCCAAATCACTTGACTGCTGTCATTGAGGTCAAGCTTATCGGTTTCCAATTCAGCAGGGCCCAACGGAAAAGCCAACGCCCAATCACTGTCATCCTGCACGGCCTGCATAAATTCGCTGGTGATCAGCAATGACAGATTAAACTGACGTAAACGTCCGTCTTCACGCTTGGCGCGGATAAAATCCAATACATCAGGATGGCCGACATCGAAGGTCGCCATTTGCGCGCCACGACGGCCACCAGCAGATGATACGGTAAAACACATCTTGTCGTAGATATCCATAAACGACAGCGGACCCGAGGTGTAAGCACCAGCACCAGACACATAAGCGCCTCTGGGTCTGAGCGTTGAAAACTCATAACCAATGCCACAGCCAGCCTTTAGCGTTAAGCCCGCTTCATGCAATTTGCTTAAAATATCATCCATCGAGTCGCCGACCGACCCAGACACCGTACAGTTAATGGTCGAGGTCGCTGGTTTGTAAGCAGTCGCGCCAGCATTGGAAATAATCCGCCCCGCCGGAATCGCACCACGGTACAGCGCCCATAAAAACTGCTCATACCAATGCTCGCGCTGCTCAGGCAACTCGATATCAGCCAAGGCCCGCGCAACACGTTGATAGGTCGCATCAATGTCGGCATCAATGCCTCGGCCGTCTTTAGTCTTTAGACGGTATTTAGAATCCCAAATATCCAGTGAAGCCGGCTGCAAGCCAATATCAGTTGATGTTAAAACCTGAGTAACTGCCGAAACAGCTTGATTCATTATGAGCTCCTAAAAATCTAGCCTGCGATAAAAGTCTATAAAATCTATTCAACGGACTACTAAAAAACCGCAGAAACACTACATATTGTATTTACTAAGCAATGCTATATCTATATATGGTGAACGGCAAGCCGAATAAAATATACGCATCTTGATCAAAATCATGGCCAACAAGCAAACCCCCGCCATGCCGCGCTTTGCCGCATAGACCGTTTATCTGAAAGAAGCTTCGCCGGTGCATAGTGTAATTGAGTGCGGTGTATGCCGTATTTTGGGCAGGTGTTTGTCCGTCACAGCGCTGTAGTTTTATCTGATATATCGGTGTGTACTGGTCGGATGAGAATGAGCACGGTGTATGCCGTACTCCGGGGTAAGTGTTTGTCCGTCACAGCGCTGTAGTTTTATCTGATATATCGGTGTGTGCTGGTCGGATGAGAATGAGCACGGTGTATGCCGTACTCCGGGGTAAGTGTTTATCCGTCGACGAACCCATCCTGGGTTCAACTCCGGCGCTACGCATCCCTGCTTCGCTTGTCACACCAACCCCGAAGTACTCGTTGATCAGCGGAGTTGCTTTCACGTCTTCTATAAACTCAGAGCAAGCTAGGCTCTAGTTTTTATGCACTATTCAGACGCTATTTGGCCGATGCCTGTAAAACATAATCAACAAGTCATCTAGCGCTCACAAAAAAAGACTTACGCATATCTAGCAAAACATACACATAGTCAACGCGTGCTGCGCTGAGTTTGTGGCGAGCGAGCCATGGATGCCGTAGCGCCCGAATCGAGCCCCGGACGGGCTCGTTGAGGGAAGAACAGACTTAGTGCAGTGCGCATCACGCACAATGTGAACTACCCAGTCACCCATATAGAACTTGCAATTAAACAACGCAGAAAACACCTGCTCTGCAAAAAGAGACTTACGCATATCTAGCAAAACATACACATAGTCAACGCGTGCTGCGCTGGGTCTGTGGCGAGCGAGCCATGGATGGCGTAGCGCCCGAATCGAGCCCCGGATGGGCTCGTTGAGGGAAAAACAGACTTAGCGCAGTGCGCATCACGCACAATGTTAACTACCCAGTCACTCATACAACACCGATCACCCAGTAACTCACACCAGATCTGCAATTAAACTTTATAGTGGGCTCGCAAACAAACTGGGCAAATTAACAGAGGGGCCATCATACACAACACGCCCATCAGTCAGACGAATCGTCCGCGGGCAGCGCGAACTTAAACGGGGGTCATGCGTCACAATCACAATGGCACAGCGATGCTCAACATTAAAACGCTCAAACAAACTAAACACCTCATCCGCCGTTTGCGTATCCAAGTTACCGGTTGGCTCATCAGCAAACACCAACGCCGGACGCGTTACCAAAGCACGGGCAATGGCCACACGCTGCTGCTGCCCCCCGGATAAACGGTTGGTCGATTGCCGTATAAACTGCATCAACCCCACTTCACCCAACAAATACTCAGCATACTCAACTTGCTCTTTTGACGGTTTACCAAAGCGCAACATCAGCGGCATCAAAACATTATCCAGCACACTAAACGCACTGATCAGATGATGAAATTGAAAGACAAAACCAATCGACTCACTGCGCAATTGTGTGCGCTGTTGCTCAGTCATGCCCTGCACCAAATGCCCTTGAATACGCAGCTCGCCCGATGATGAGACATCCAGTAAACCCATGACATTCAGCAGCGTACTTTTGCCCGAGCCAGAGGTACCCACCAACGCCACCAATTCACCGCGGCTGACCTGCAAGGAAATGTCATGCAAGACATGGTTTTGCAGCGGCGTATCCGCGTTAAATATTTTATTAAGCTGATCCAGCTGCAACACCACCTGTTGCTCATCAGCATGATTTAACACATCAAACTTAGACATAACGAATCGCCACCGCCGGATCGTACTTTGCTGCACGGCGTGCCGGCACCATCGCCGCCACCACACCGGCAGCAGTGGCAATTGCGATGGCAGATAACAACATGGACGGCTCAAGTCGGATTAAGAACAAGCGCTCTTCAATACCATTGAACACCTGCACCAAGGTGTACCCGACCAGCACCCCGAGCAACGAACCGGCCAAACCCAGCAGACCTCCTTGTAACAAAAACACGCGTAATATTTGCTGCTGTGTACTGCCCATCGCACGCAAAATACCAATCTCACGGGTACGCTGCACCACACTCACCGCCAACACACTGGCGATACCAAAGGCCACCGAGAGTGCGACAAACACCCGAATCATTTGTGTGGTCATGGTTTGCGAGCTCAAAGCATTGAGCAACTGACCATTGCTTTCCATCCAGCTTTGTACATGCAAACCGGTCAGCTGGGTAAGGCGCTGCGCCCAATAGTCAGCGTTGAACACATCAGTAATCTTTAATTCTAAAACCGTCACGCCACCGGGCAAGTCCAGCAAAGTTTGCGCTTGTTTAAGATCGGTATAGACATAACGGCTGTCCAGCTCGCGCACGCCCAGCTCAAATATACCAGCAACATCCATCACTGCTTGACGATTATCACCGGCATCCAAACGTAACTTATCACCCGTGCGCAAGCCTAAATCCTCCGCCAGCTGCTGACCAATCAACACATTGCTAGCACCAACAATAAAACGCCCTTCGCGCAGATACTCTTTGAGCTCAATAATGCCGTGGTAACGCTCAGGATCAATACCCATCAAGGCAATCGAGGCACGCGCTGTGCCTTTTTGCGCGAAAGCTGGCCCTGAAATAAGTGGCGATACTGTATTAAGCACAGGGTACTGATCCAACACATCGCGCACCTCTTGCCAATTATTAATGGTTTGCAAACGCTGTGCGCGCGGACTTTCCAGCGCCCAAACATACTGGCCTTCTGGCGAGGCTGATAAGTTATTGTGCTGGCGGGTGGCCTCAATGCGAATATGCGCTTGCGTGCCAAGCGTTCTATTAATTACGTTATCCTGCAGGCCGGTCATCAGTGCGGTAATAAAGACGATGACCGCTGCACCAACAGAAATCGCCACACTGATCAATAAGGTTTGCAACGGGTTATCGGCTAAAAAGCGTAGAGCAATGCGCCATTCAATCCACAGTGAATTACGCCAACTTGCGATTTGACTAACGAATGACATGCTGCGCCTGCTCAAAGCGCACACGGGCGCGCTGGCCGTCAGTGACCTTGCCAGCCTGCACCACCACATCACCTTCAGCGAGGCCGGAAAGAATTTCGCTGTGGGTCATATTGCGTAAACCCAACTGTACATCCACCGCATTGACCTCGCCATCTTGCCAGCGCAACACCTGCGCCTGCCCTGCTGAACTAAACAGCAGATAATCATTAGGCAAAACTAAGACTTGCTCGCGCTTAGCGGCAATAATATTGGCTGACACCGTCATACCCTGTAAAAGCGTATTACGTTGATGACTGTCATCGGCCAGCAGACTGATATGCACATCAATGGTACCGCGCGAGCTATCCACTGCTGGGGCAATAAAACTCACCACGCCTGGCAACGTTTGCTCAGGCCACGCATCAGCAATCAATTGCACCGGTTGCTGTAGTTTGAGCGGGGCAAAGTTTTTTTCATCCAGCGCCACTACCACTTCTAAACCATCGCTGGCAACACCATCACGATCAAACCCATCGCTGCGCGCGATTTCGAGCAGAACTTTACTCGGCTGCACCAAATCACCGGGTTCAACATTGCGCGTTTGCACACGACCAGCAAAAGGGGCATAAATGCGAGTTTTCGCCAGCTCTGCTGCGGCGCTGGCAATACGCTGCTGCAGTAAACGCTCTTCAGTGCTATCCACCGCTAAAGAGTCAACAGAGAGCTGTGCTCGGGTTAAAGCAGTTTTGGCATTGAGCTCTAAGCGCTGCGCTTGCTCAACCTGCTCAGTCGGAATCATGCCTTGCTTGGCTAAAGTTTCACGGCGGCGCGCTTCACGGCTGGCTTGGCGTAAGTTATCCCGCGCCTCGACTAACGCCGCCTGCGCTTGCGGTCGGCTGACTTCGCGCAATTGCTGCAGCAGCGTCTGTGCTTGCGCTAAGCGCGATTGCAATTCTTCTGGATTAAGCTCAATCAGCAAATCGCCTGTATTAACCTGATCACCTTCACGCACATGGCGCGCAATCACGGTGCCGGTAATCTCACTGCCAATGCGTGCCAAGGTCTGATAGCGCACTTCGCCACTGGCCACGATACGCAGCTCAAGCGGCATCAACTCAACGCTGAGTGCAGGCAATACTGGACCACGCCATTTCTGTACGCCAAGTAACAGCGCCACACAGAGGGCAGCAATGACTATTCCATAAACAATGCGCATCTAGGCCTCGTTACAACAGTACTAAACCAACTCGATACCATCTGGCAGGATACGGATGATGCCGTGCTTATACAGACCACCAATGGCTTTTTTGAAGTTGCCTTTACTGACACCAAAAGTTTGTGCAATCAATGGCGCAGGGCTTTTATCGCTCAACGGTAAACGGCCATTGTTTGCATCGAGCTTAGCTAGAATCGCCTCGCTCAAGGTATCGCGCAGCTCGCGCCCTTGTGGCTGCAGACTGAGATTGATTAGGCCATCCTCACGAATTTCACGAATAAAACCACGCTCTTGCATACCGCCACGCAAAAACTTAAAGGCTTCATTTTTATGGATCAAGCCCCAGTGTTGACGATTAATAATCGCTTTAAAACCTAAGTCAGTCTGCTCAACAATCAGCAAATCAACTTCTTGACCGACCGTATAGTTGGCTGGCGTGCGGTCTAAGTAACGGTCTAAATGTGCGGTAGCGGTAATGCGCTTGGTACGCTCATCAATGTAGGCATAGACCACACAGTAATCGCCTTCTTGCAGTGGACGTTTTTCTTCCGAATGCGGCAGCAGTAAATCTTTATTTAAGCCCCAGTCTAAAAACAAACCAACCGGGTTGATATCCACCACTTTCAAACTCGCAAACTCGCCCACTTTAATCGTCGGCTTACGACTGGTGGCAATGATACGGTCTTCACTGTCCAAGTAGACAAAGACATTGAGCCAGTCTTCATCTTCACAGGGCTCATCTTTAGGCATTTCACGCCGAGGCAAAAGAATATCCCCATCAGGGCCGCCATCCAAATACACGCCAAAATCAGCCTGTCGAATAACCTGTAGGGTATTCATATCTCCAATCAACGCCATGCCTGTACACCTTAATTAAGCATTTAAAGAAGCCTATTATGCCTGTTTAAATAGCATAAGCGGGTGTTTTAATGCCGCAGCAGTCGTTCAATGCTGCAGCATCTGAATTCATCCATGAGGTATCAGAACTATTAGGCCTCATCCACCAGCAGCCGCTCATGAATCACGTCAGCTAAGCGGTCTGGCTGGAATTTCGATAAAAAGTTATCACAACCGACTTTTTCCACCATTGCCGCGTTAAAACTGCCAGACAGCGAGGTGTGCATCACCACATACAGATCACGCAAACGTGGGTCTTTACGAATTTCGGTGGTTAAGCGATAGCCATCCATTTCAGGCATTTCCGCATCAGTAAACACCATCAATAGCTTATTGGTCAGCACCTCGCCCTGATCAGCCCACTGTTGCAATTGCTGTAAGCCTTTGAGGCCATCAGTGGCTTTATGCACGGTAATTTCGAGCTGTGATAACGCTTCCGTCAGCTGATTGAGCGCTACGTTGGAGTCATCAATAATCAACACTTCGCGGCCACGGGCCTTAGCAAGTAGCGGGTTACTGAGTTTTTCTTCTGATATTTTGGTATTCATTGGCACAATTTCAGCCAACACTTTTTCCACATCAATGATTTCTACAATGGCTTCTTCAACATGGGTGATCGCAGTTAAATAATGCTGGCGGCCGGCAGTACGCGGTGGCGGCTGCACAGACTCCCAGTTGAGGTTAGCAATGCGTTCAACATTGCCAATCAAAAAAGCTTGGATCGAGCGATTGTACTCCGTGACAATCACGGTACTGTTTTCATTTTGCAGCAGCGGACGCATGCCAATGGCTTGAGCCAAATCAATCACAGGTATGGTTTGGCCACGCAAAGTAATCACGCCACACATATGCGGATGACGCTGCGGCATTAAGGTCAGTTTAGGCAAACGCACCACTTCTTGCACTTTAAACACGTTAATCGCAAACAGCTGGCGACCATGCAAACGAAACATTAAAATTTCTAAGCGGTTTTCACCCACCAGTTGCGTGCGCTGGTCAACGCTATCAAGAATACTGGCCATCAATACACCACCTTTTAACAATAGAATATAACGGTATCGGCCAGCCCGGAAAAAGCATCAACAACCAATACATTAATTACAGTTTACTTTGGGTAACCGGTGATGCCGCGGATGCTGTGATACAACGGCTGCAAACGCCGATACATTTTGCAGTACACTTCGCGATAGAGTTTATCGTACAACGCATGATTGTGCTGATCGGGATAAAACACCTCGGCACTGCGCGTCATCGTCTGCACTGCCGTAGCAAAATCCGGCTGCAAACCGACACCAACCATACATGCAATCGCCGCGCCCAGCCCTGAGGTTTCAATGGTATGTGGACGTTCCACCGGCAGGCCGAAAATATCCGCGGTAATTTGCAAAACCGCATCACTTTGCGAGCCACCGCCGGACACCCGTAAACGCCGAATAGGTACACCGCTGCGCTTTTCGATGTGTTCTTTGCCCTGACGCAAGCCATAGGCCAGGCCTTCTAATATGGCCCGATAAATATGCGCACGGGTATGCACATCACCAAAACCAATAATCGCGCCCTTGGCATCCAATCCCGGCTCACGCACGCCCGGCGACCAATAGGGCTGCAGCATTAAGCCCATGGAACCGGCTGGCACTTGCTCAATCAGCTCTTCAAACAAGGATTCCACACTGACGCCCAAACGCTCAGCACGTTGCTGCTCACGCAGACCAAATTCACGTTTAAACCAACTGACCATCCAAAAGCCGCGGTAAATCATCACTTCGGTGGTGAAGTACTGGGGAATTGCCGCCGGATAGGCCGGAATCAAGCGCGTCACTTCCAGGTATGTGCTACGCGTGGTGTTGATCGTGGCAGTTGTGCCGTAGGATAAACAGGCAATGCTTTCATCTACTGCGCCAGCGCCCAGCACTTCACAGGCTTTATCGGCGGCAGCAGCAATAATCGGCAAGCCTTCTGGCAGCCCGGTATGCAAGCTGGCTGTAGCATGCACATGACCCAGCAACTCTCCCGGTGCGATAAGTTCAGGCAATTGCTCTGGGCGTACAGCTAAGGCATGCCATTTCCAGTCGCGCTTCGCGGCCCAACGCAATTTTTTATAATCAAAGGGTAAATAGCCGACACAGCTGGCCAGCGAATCGACAAAGCGCCCACTTAGTTGATAATTCAAATAGCCCGAGAGCAATAACACTTTATGGGTTTGCGCATGAATTTCAGGCTGGTGCTGCGCCACCCAATTGACTTCCGCTTGACCACGAAAGTAATCGACAATACTGGCCGCACCCACCAGCTTAAACAGACTGCGCCAAGGATTAGGTAAAGGCGTGTTGACATCGGCCAAGCGCTGATCCAGCCACACCATGGCCGGGCGCAACGCACGCCCCTGCTGATCTACATTCACGACAGTGCCGCGCTGGGTGGTAACGCTAACGCCTTTAATCTGCGCTTTATCAATACTGGCTTGCTGCCAGAGTTGCTGACAGGCCTGCCCTACTGCTTGCCAATAATAATCCGCCTCCTGTTCAGCCCAGCCCGGTTCAGGTGAAACATAGGGCTCAATCTCAATGCGGCTTAAGCCATGCAGATTGCCTGCTGCATCAAACAGCATGGCACGCACGCTCTGGGTGCCGTTATCAATGCTCAGTACATACTCAGCTAATGGCTGCTGGCTGGTTTGATCTGTGCTCATAGGCTCACCGCTGCAGCACTGGGCAAGCTATAAAACTGCTGATAGATCGTTAAATAACGCTGCTGTTCTTGCGCCCAGCGCTGATCATCCCAGCCTAAGCGTGGCTGACAGAGCTCGCGTACCTGTTCAAGGATAGCCACGCCACCCTGCACCAACAATAAACCGATGCGCGTACGGCGGAGCAATAAATCATCCAGATGAATCACTAACTCGTGCTCGCAAGCAAAAGCCAATTCAGCCCAGTAAATCGGAGTCGTGCTGATCTGCTGCGCGCCTACTTCGCTAAAAACCGCACAGAACTCCGACCAATTAGCGCAATAACGACCATAAAGACGGCGCTGTACGCTGCTCGACAAGTTCGCCAAACAATCATTGACTGGGCGCGGTACAGATAGGTTTTTTGCCTGCTCGGTTTCCTGCATCGAGCAACCATTAAACGCGCTACAGGCTTGCAGCATCTCTAAGGCCAGCAAACGAAAGGTGGTGAGTTTGCCGCCAGCTAGACTGACGCAGCCCGGCTCGACCCAGAGCATGTGTTCGCGTGATTCATCCGAGGGTTTATGTTTACCGCCGGTGCTTTTGGCCACAATCGGGCGCACCCCCGACCACGTGGATAACACATCCACGGCAGTGATCTGCGCACTGGGAAATACCTTAGCGCAACCCGCCAGCAAATAATCGACTTCAGCTTGACTGATCGCTGCTTCTTGGTTGAGATCATCCTTATGATCAATATCAGTCGTGCCAATCACCGTAGCGCCTTCCCATGGGAAGATAAACATTAAACGACCATCAACAGGATGCTTAAAACTCACCGACTGACTGACCGGAAAACGCCAACTGGGTAATAACAAATGGCTGCCGCGTAACGGACGAATATGCTGCTGTTGCTGACTTAAGCCCGCCGCATCGGTCCACACCCCAGTGGCTTGCGCCAGCGCTTTACAGGTCAAGTCAAACTGCGCGCCAGTCAAGGTATCTTCAATACGCACACCGCTGACACGCTGCTCAACATCCCCTTCTGCGGCGGCATTATCGTCGCTGTATAAACGCTCTAGCACACGCAAATTGCTCACCACACAGGCACCGAGCGCACGAGCCTCTGCCAGCACATGCATGACTAAACGCGCATCGTCAGTCACCGCATCTTGAAACTGGCTGACTCCTTGTAAATGCTCTTGCTGTAAACCCGCAGCCACCATCGGCACTTGCCACGGTGGATGAAACTGTTGCAAAGATTGCCCAGCAAAACCATCGTAAAGACGCAATACCCAAGAAAATACCCAGCGCCCGGGAAACTCACCTTGATAATGCGGGTATAAAAACGGCAGTGGCTCAACCAAACCGGCTTCGTTATCAAGCAATAGCTGACGTTCACGCACGCTATCACGGGTTAAAGCCAACTCACCTTGGCTGATATAGCGCAAACCACCGTGCACCATTTTTGAAGAACGGCTCGATGTACCCCAAGCAAAGTCCCGCTGCTCCACTAACAAGCAACGCCAGCCACGCTTGGCGGCTTCGCGAATCACGCCAGCACCAGTGATGCCGCCACCAATCACAATCAAATCCCAAGCCTGCTGAGCTAACTCAGGCAGCACCTGATCACGCCAGGCTTGCGTCCAATTGGTTGGTTTAATCGTTGAACGAGTCATGGCGTTTATCCATTAGTAATACACCCGGTGCTAGCTGGTGCTGGGGGTCAAAGGTATCCACCATGGCCTCAATTGCCGCCATGCCCAAGTCACCTTTTTCTTGTGCTAACCAAGGCGCATGATCACGCCCCACGCCATGCTGATGGCTGATGGTGCCTTGATTATCAGCAATGGTTTGGCTGGCTAGGGTTTTGAGCGTGCGCCAGTTTGCCAGCGTTTGCTCGTAGTCCTTGCCACAGGCAAACACATAGGTGGTGTAAATGCTTGAGCCTTGCCCATAAATATGGGACAAGTGCGAGAACACATGCACCTGCTGACCTTGCTCTGCTAGACCGTCACGCAAGCTTTGCTCAACCTTGTTCATCAATGGCAGTACATTGCCCCATTGCGTTGCGGTTTCTAAGGTATCCACCACATAACCGGCCTTCCACAAGGCTTCGCGTAAATAAGGGAAACGAAAACGCCCTTGCTGCCACTTGTTGCCAAGAAAGCGTCCGGTAAATACAGCGCCATGCTTTTTTAAACGGCGTTTAGCTTGGCGCACGGACAGCGCATTTTGTCGACGGTCACCGGTCACGCCAAAGGTCAGTAAGCATTTACCTTCGCTGCAACCACGCAAGGTTAAGTAACGCTCCAGTACACCAATCATGCGCGGATGACCGGCCAGCGCCAATTGCGTAGTGGTCTCAACCGCATTGGATAAACGCAGCATCGATAGCGGAATGCGCGCCTGACTCAACTCACGTATCGCCTCTTGTGCCTGCTGCCAAGACGGCAGAAACACACCATAAAAACGCTCATCATCGGGCAAGCGGGTCACCCGCACTTTCACTTGCGAAATGATACCGAAACGCCCTTCCGAGCCCATCACCCACTCACGCAAATCAGGCCCAGCAGCAGAGGCAGGGTAGCATGGCAGCGTCCAAGTACCGGCAAAGGTTTCCACTTCGCCGCCGGCAAACAGCTGTTCAATACGGCCATAACGCAGCGACTGCTGACCACTGGAGCGGCTGGCGACCCAACCACCTAAAGTCGACAGCTCCCACGACTGTGGGAAATGCCCCAAGGTATAGCCGCGCGCGCGCAATTGATTTTCCACTTGCGGGCCATTAGCGCCAGGGCCAAAGGTGGCGAGCAAGCTGTCTTCATCCAGATCCAGCAGCTGATTCATCCGCGCCAAAGACACGGTCAACACCGGGCGTGTATCGGCTTGCGGATTAATATGCCCCGCCACCGACGTACCACCGCCATAAGCAATCACCACGATATTTTCCGTCGCAGCCCAGGCTAATAACTGACGAATATCTGCAGCCGTCTCGGGGAAAGCCACACCGTCAGGGAAGACACCAAAATCACCGCTGCGCATCGCCAACCAATCTGGCAAACTTTGCCCGCGGGCATGGCGCAGCCGAATTTCCGCATCGACACTGACACTCTTATGCTCAGGCAAACGCGATGGCGGCACTTGAGCCATCACCGCGTCTAAGCTGGCATCAGTCAGCACACGCCCGCTGCCCACTGCATTGTGCAAAAATGCTGTGCCTTGCTCAGGTAATTCCATAGTCGTGGCACTGTCGCCCCATCCATTCCAACGCCGCATAGCCACCTCACCCTTTATTATTGTCATCTGCCGATATTGTCTAAATTGACTTTAAACTGAGCATAGCCCTGTTGCACAGACAAACCGAGGTCGGATTACACCGCACGAGTAGCCAATTACGCCAACTGCGACTAGGATAAAACCACTTAATAATACTGTGAAACCTCTTATGCACACGCTTGGCACCACTTCCGTTGCAGCCCTTTGGCGTTATTTAGACTATGCCGAGCAGCAACAGCTTGATACGCAGTCCGCTCTAGCCGCAGCAGGCATCAGCCCTGAGCAGCTTAAAGATAATAATCAGCGTGTGCCTTTGCCTGCGTTTGAAGTTTTATTAAGCCATTTACTGGCGCAGCGGCCACAGCCTTTATTTGGCTTAGAAGCTGCGCGGCACGTGCAACCAGCGTCTTGGCATGTTATATCACCATGAACTGCGCCACTTTAGGCGATGCGCTAGAGCGCATTATTCCCTATGAAAAACTGGTCAGCGACAGCGGCACCAGTGAGTTACAACAGGTTGCTGCCAATACTCATCTGCTGTGGCATTGCCAGCATCAACTGCCTCTTATTCGCCAACAACTCAGCGAGCATGTGTTAGCGGCTTGGCTGCTTTATGCTCAGTTTCTACTGGACGACGCCAGCGCGCCGCTTAAAGTCTGCTTCACCCACCCGCAACCGGCCAATACGTCACTGGATGATTACCAAGCCTTCTTTGCCTGTCCGGTAGAATTTAATCAGTCACACAACTATTTGGTGATTAGCGCAGAGCATTTACAACTGCCGGTGCGTCAAGCCGATGCCATGCTACTGCAGACTTTGGAGCAACACGCCAGCAGCTTACTCAATCAGCTGCAAGCGCCGCTTGAGCCTGCCATCAGCGAGCAGGTCAAACAGGTCATTCGAGAGGTGCTAAACAATCGTGTGCCGCGCCAAGAAGAAGTTGCACAGCGCTGCGCCATGTCACTGCGTACCTTGCAGCGCCGTTTACAAGACGCCGGTACCAGCTACCAACAATTACTCGATGAAGTGAGGTTTGATTTGGCCAAACAGCAACTGAAAAACACTCAGCAGCCTTTGCCTAGCATTGCCCAACAATTGGGCTTTATTGAGCCACGATCATTTTTTAGATTTTTTAAGCGCAGAGCAGGGGTAACGCCGGGAGAGTATCGAAAGCAGCACTAGGGCTAGTGGCTAGCGAATTGATACGAAGACTGTACTTGAAGACTGGAGATAGCTTGTATGGGCTGTTTAACTCTGCGCGATTTCACTAATCAGCACAAAGCCAAACAACCCAAACAGAAACCGTTATAGGCTGAGCTGACGGTTTGAAGCTTTAATGAACTCTTTTTTCAGATCATCAAACGTATGTACTGCAGGGAACTGAGGGAATTGCTCAATCACATTATCGGGCGCGTGGAATAAGATGCCCGCATCTGCCTCACCCAGCATAGTAGTGTCGTTGTAAGAGTCACCGGCGGCAATAATGCGGTAGTACAGGGTTTTCAACGCCAGTACGGATTGACGCTTAGGGTCTTTTTGACGCAACTGATAGTCAACCACACGGCCTTTCTCATCGGTCACCAGCTTATGGCAGAACAAGGTAGGGAAGCCCAGTTGACGCATCAACGGCTGCGAGAACTCATAAAACGTATCCGACAAAATAATGACTTGGAAACGCTCACGCAACCAATCCACAAACTCCACGGCACCGTCTAACGGTTTAAGCGTGGCGATCACGTCCTGGATGTCATTTAAAGTTAGACCATTCTCATCCAAAATACGCAGACGTTGCTTCATCAGCACATCATAATCAGGGATATCACGTGTGGTCGCCCGTAGTGATTCGATACCCGTTTTTTCTGCAAAGGCAATCCAGATTTCCGGAACCAATACACCTTCAAGGTCTAGGCAGGCGATTTCCACAGCAATTCCTCATCACATAAAAAGAGGCACTCTAGCCGCTCAACCCAAACCATGCAAGATTAAGATGCGTAATCATGCCTTGTATACCCATAAAGCATAAGCATAACGGTTTTTATTCGTTCTATTCGCACCACTCTGTTTGTTAGTATGAGCAACTCGAAACATCTATGACCCGCACAGGAATTCAGCATGACTGCCTCAATTGACCTTCAGCAACTGACTGCTGATTGCGCCGACGCTTCACCCCAGACCATTCTTAAACAGGCTTTTGCCGCCTTTGGTGATGAATTGTGGCTGTCCTTTAGTGGCGCTGAAGATGTGGTGCTGTTGGATATGGCGTGGAAAATCAACCCTCAAGTCAAAGTCTTTAGCTTAGATACCGGACGTTTGCACCCAGAAACCTATCAATTTATTGAAAAAGTGCGCGAGCATTATAAAATCACTATTGAAGTGCTCTCGCCCGATGCCGAGCAGGTACAAAATCTGGTGCGCGAAAAAGGTTTATTTAGTTTTTATAAAGACGGCCATAGTGAGTGCTGCGGCGTGCGTAAAATTGCGCCATTAAAACGCAAGCTGGCAACCGTTAAAGCGTGGGCCACCGGACAACGTCGTGACCAAAGCCCGGGCACGCGCAGTAGTGTCGCGGCAGTCGAGCTCGATACTGCGTTCTCTACAGCAGAACAGCCACTGTATAAGTTTAATCCTTTAGCCAAGATGAGCAGCGAAGAGATCTGGGCCTATATCCGCATGCTGGAGCTGCCCTACAATAGTCTGCATGAGCGCGGTTTTATCAGTATTGGCTGTGAGCCCTGTACGCGCCCTGTATTACCCAATCAACACGAGCGCGAAGGCCGCTGGTGGTGGGAAGAAGCCACGCAAAAAGAATGCGGCTTACATGCTGGCAATATCATCGCAGCACAATAACGCTGTCGCATCTGGCCCTGGATAAATAACTCCCACCTATTTTAAATAAATGCACTGCATTTTCTCATCCATTCACAATATCTCGCGCCAAGCTGGTTATACTTGGCGCGCTGAGAATGATGCCCAGCACTTGATCAACAGTTTTTAAGCATTTACTGTTGGTTTCTATCATTATTTATTCGGGAGCCCTATGAAAACCCCTGCACGCCTAATCCCTCTCGTTGAAGACGGGCTGATTGACGAGGTGTTACGCCCCCTAATGAATGGTAAAGAAGCCGCCGTGTATGTGGTGCGCTGTGGCGATAATATCCGTTGTGCCAAAGTCTATAAAGACGCCGATAAGCGCAGTTTTAAAAAAGCTGCGTTGTACCGTGAGGGTCGTAAAACCGGCAATAGTCGCCGCACCCGCGCCATGGAAAAAGGCTCTAAGTTTGGCCGCGAACAAACGGAAGACGCTTGGCAAAATGCCGAAGTGGATGCCCTCTATCGACTCGCTGCCGCCGATATACGCGTGCCACAGCCCTACGGCTGTTTTGATGGCGTACTGCTGATGGATTTGGTCACTCTACCCGACGGCCAAGTCGCGCCGCGCCTGAATGATGTCACTCTTGATGCCGAACAAGCGCGCACAGACCACGCCACCTTAATGGAGTCGATCAAGCGCATGCTCTGCATCGGCCTGATTCATGGCGACTTATCAGAGTTTAATGTGCTGGTCGACGAACACGGCCCAGTGATTATCGACCTGCCACAAGCCGTAGATGCGGCTGCCAATAACAATGCGTTTTTTATGCTGCACCGTGATGTCAGCAATATCTCCAACTACTATTCACAATTCGCACCCGAACTGCGCAACACCCGCTACAGTGCAGAAATGTGGAGCCTGTATAAAGAAGGCCGCTTAGAAATGGATACGGTGCTGACAGGTGAGTTTGTCGAGTCTGATACGCCGGCCGATATCGATTCAGTGATGGCTGATATTCAAGCAGTACTCAGTGAAGAGCGCGAACGTGTGGCGCGGGCTAATGCTGAAGATTTTGATGATTATTAACTGACGAGAACTGCCAGCCTGAACGCTGGCACTTTTCTGCAGACATAAAAAAACCCGCTTAGAGCGGGTTTTTTCTTACAAGCCCTGGCGGTGTGCTTGTTATATATGGTGCCCGGAGCCGGAATCGAACCGGCACGAAGTTACCTTCGAGGGATTTTAAGTCCCTTGCGTCTACCTATTCCGCCATCCGGGCGGTAGAAGCGTGATTGGAAGTTGCTTAGTGCGTCTCCCAATCGAGGGCGCTAATATATGAGATCTTTTCGGTAAGTGCAAGCTTTTATTGAGGTTTTTTGTTTTCAAAGGTTCTTTTAAAAGAAAATTATACAAAATACAACTTATACGTGTCAGTACAAAAGTGAAAGCGCATCTAAAGTCTCGAGCTCTCAGCTTCTTCTATACACGATGCCGAGTAGTGCTTGTAACTACGTTTGTTTGGCTCTTTTTGATACTCCACTTATTAATCATTATTGTCGTTAATTAAAGCCTCTAGCTACGTTAGATCAGCACACTCAGCATTGTACTCAATCTTAACCACATACCAATGCATATCTCCGCTGGGGGTTTGCACGGATACTTCATCATCAAGCGCCTTACCTAAGCAGGCTTTGGCCATCGGCGACTTGAGTGATATGTAGTCGTTGTTGCCGAAAATCTCTTCATCACCGACGATACGAAACCTAATGCTCTTGCCGTCATCATCCTCAAGCTCGCACCAAGCTCCAAAATAGACTTTCCCTTCTTGTACAGGGCTGTACTCAACCATTTCAGCCACTTCAAACAACTTGGTTAAATAGCGGATTCTGCGATCAATTTCGCGTAACTTACGCTTGTTGTAATCCACAATCTGCGTTTTCAGAACGATCTCCAAGACTCGCAGCCCAAGATACGATCTCAGTAATTTCAGGCCGATGCTTACGCAGCAAATACTCCAGTTCGTCTTTAAGTTTCTTATAACCTTCAGCGGTCAAAAGTTTTCGAGTCATGATCACTGCTCACGTATTTAATCTCATTGTTATATGCAAACATAACTAAGCCGCTCACTGCATCAACAGATAAGCGGCTTAGTATGAAGCGATAGAGCTAAGTTTATTTCTTCTGATCAATCAATAAAACGTGCTTAGCATCTTCTTCAGTTGCATCAACCAACACTGCTTCACTAATCCACTGTGCCTGCATCGCATCACCAGTACTGGAGATACTAGCTTGCAGTTTTAAGCGGCCAATGCTGGACAGTTTTAAGTCCGGCAATAATGAGTCAGCATCGGTAAGCGCTATACTAGCCGGCAAATCAGCAACAGTTAAGCGTTTAGCTGCCAGCGGCATCGGCGGGCCGCTTTCAGGACGAGCAAAGATAAACACGGTATCAGTTGCTGCGGTTTGCTTAGCCAACTCATCACTCAGCGCTACATCAATCAACAATTTAAAATCATTAACTGCAGCCGGAACATCAGTAGCAATCTCCACAGCGGTGTCAGCTGATTGTGGCATTTCAGCTAAACTACTGCGCGCACGATCAATACCCGTCTGAATCGCTTGATAGGATGGATCTTGAGGGTCTAAGCCTTTCGATAACTGCGACCAAGCATCAATCGCATCTTGGAAGCGCTGACTTTCAAAAGCAGCAATCCCAACCAAACCCAAACTGGTTGCTTCATTGGGATCTTGGCTCAATGCTTCATCAACTAAATCTTTTATGTTAGCCGTCCACTGATTGCCATTGGAAAAATACAATGCCTGCGCCCATTGGCCGAGCAAGTCTGGTTGACGGCCTACTAACTCAATGGTTTTCTCATAGGCGTGGGCAGCATCTTTAGGCCGCTTTTCACCCATATAGGTGCGTGCTAAGAAATACCATGCGTCAACTGACTCAGGTTGTACGCGCACGGTATCTTCCAAGCGCTGAATCATTTCCTCAACCGTCTTAGGCTGCTCAGCAAGACTCAAGGTCAAGGCGACTTTATCGCTGGCACCCCAATGAAAGTACAAACCCAATCCAGCGATAGGTAACAATAAAGCGACAATCAAAGGCAAAGCGTTACCGAGGCTCACACTCTGTTTTGGGCGCCCTACATCAGTGTCATCCAGCAACTCACGATCAGCCTCAAGCCGCCCCTCTGCAAGCTGATCGGCAGACAGTGCACCATTAGCATGCTGCTCTTCTAGCTCAGCAATATGCTCCTCATATAAGGCAATATTGAGTGCCGTACGGTCCTCTTCAGCTTGATCTTTACGGCCTCGGAGTACCGGCCAAAGCAATAAAAACAACGCTGCAAGCAATAGTAGCGTCGCGTAAATCCAAAACTGTGTCATAACGATGGGGTATCCTACTTATCGTGCTTAAGAATATCTGACAAGCGAGTTTTTTCATCGCTAGACAGCTGTTGCTCGTCTTGTTGTGCGCGCGTCGAACGGCGACGGCGTATAACAATAATCGCCACCATCACAAAACCAAACACTAAGAACGCAGCAGGGCCATACCAAAGAATCAACGTGCTTTTGTTAACCGGTGGCTTGTAGCGGACAAAGTCACCGTAGCGATCAACCAGAAACCCGACAATCTGCTCATTACTTTCGCCTTCTTCGAGTTTCTTAAAGATCTCATCACGCATGTCCATTGCAATCGGTGCATCAGAGTCAGCAATGTTTTGATTCTGACATTTTGGACAGCGCAGTTCTTCAACTAACGTTCGGTAGCGATCACGCTCAGCTTGGGTTGAAAACTCATAAGTATCAATCGAGGCCTGCGCAGAGCCAAAACAAGCAAGGGTTAAACCAAGGGCATAAATAAAGCGTTTCATTCGTCAACCAACTCCTGATAAATAGGCGCTAATTTCTCACGCCATACGCGCTTATCCACAACCCCAACAAACTTATGGCGAATAATGCCTTGCTTATCAATAATAAAGGTCTCGGGCGCACCATAGACACCAAGATTCAGACCCAAAGTGCCTTTAGGGTCGCTGATATTGAGCTGGTACGGATTCAAAAAGTCTTTTAACCAGCGCTGCGCATCCGGGGTGTTATCTTTGTAGTTGACACCATGAATCACCACACCTTGCTTGGCCAAGTCATTCAGAACTGGGTGTTCAACCTTGCATGAGACACACCAAGTTGCCCAGACGTTGACCAAGGCGGCGCGGCCTAATAAATCCTTACGGGTAATCACCGCATCGGCGTCATCAACTGAGCCGGTAGAAAACTCTGGGAACGGTTTACCAATTAAGGCAGAAGGCAGCTCACTCGGATCGTTATTGATGCCAAACAGCGCCATCGCGGCGAATAACACCGCACCCAACAGTATGCCAAGTACGGCGAGCAAACGTGCTCTAGACATGTGCACTTATCCCTTTTTCAGTCAAGTTCAGAGTCTCTCTCACTTTTTTCGTGACCTTCACGCGATAGCGACGATCCATGGCTGAGAGAAACCCACCTAGGGCAGTTAATAAAGCACCTAACCAGATCCAACGTACAAACGGCTTAATGTGCACACGTATCGCCCATGCGCCATTTTCCAACGGTTCACCCATCGCAATATATAGGTCACGGGTGAATCCAGCATCGATACCCGCCTCTGTCATAGGCATTTGCTGCACTACATACAGACGCTTTTCTGGGTGTAACAACGCAATCTCACGATCATTTTCGAAGACGCGAACACTGCCTTTATCAGAGATAAAATTCGGACCTTCATAGTGCTCAGCACCTTCAAAGACAAAGCGGTAGCCACCCATCTCTAAAGAATCGCCCGGTGCCATTTTTAAATCACGCTCATCGCTGTATTGACTGGACAACACCACGCCCACAGCCATAAACACCATACCGATGTGTCCCAACTGCATACCCCAATAACTGCGAGTCAGCGAACGCATACCTTTAAATAAGCCTTTATGTCGTGTTTTATCAAGGATATCGCGCACACCAGCAAGCACCACCCAAGCACAAACAAAGAACAAAGCCAGCACAGCAATATTAAAGTCGCGGTACAACAAACTACCAATCACGCTTAATGCAGCGCTGAGTAGAAGCACTGGGCCAAGCATTTTAATCAGCCATTGTCCTGGAGTGTTTTTCCAGCGCGTAGTTACACCCACAGCCATAGTGAACATCAGGATGGCCATTAAGGGGACAAACAAAGCATTAAAGTACGGCGGGCCCACTGACAATTTAGCACCGGTTAGTGAGTCAAGAATCAGCGGGTACAAGGTCCCCAACAGCACCATAGCGGTAGCGACCACTAAAATAATATTATTGATCAGCAGCAGTGTTTCTTTTGACCAGAAGCCAAAACCCACTTTGCTTTTCACCGCTGGCGCGCGGATCACAAACAAAGTTAAGGAAGCACTGACGACAACCAATAAAAATATTAAGAGAAAGACACCACGCTCGGGATCAGCAGCAAAAGCATGCACTGACGTCAGTACGCCTGAACGCACCAAGAACGCACCTAACAAACTCAAAGAGAAGGCAGCAATGGCCAGTAGTACGGTCCAGTTTTTAAACACACCACGTTTTTCAGTAACAGCCAAAGAGTGAATTAAAGCAGTACCGACTAACCATGGCATGAATGAAGCGTTTTCTACGGGGTCCCAAAACCACCAACCGCCCCAGCCTAACTCGTAGTAGGCCCACCAAGAACCTAGAGCAATACCTATACCTAAAAATGCCCAAGCGACCAGTGTCCACGGACGTGACCAACGCGCCCACGCTGCATCCAGCTTACCACCGAGCAATGCCGCAATGGCAAAAGCAAAAGCTACAGAAAAACCCACATAACCCATGTACAACATAGGCGGATGCACGACCAAACCAAAGTCTTGCAGTAGCGGATTGAGGTCACGCCCATCCATTGGCATTTGTGGCAATAAACGCTCAAACGGGTTGGAAGTCATAATTAAAAACAACAAAAAGCCGACGCTGATCAGGCCCATAATGGCCAGCACACGCGCAAGCATTTCTTCCGGCAACTGGCGTGAAAAGATCGCTACCGCAAAGGTCCAACCAGCTAAGATCAATGTCCACAATAGCAATGATCCTTCGTGCGCACCCCACACCGCACTGAACTTGTAGAACCAAGGCAATGCACTGTTAGAGTTGGACGCTGCATAAGCAACCGAGAAATCATCGGTCATAAATGACCACGTTAAACAGCCGAAAGCAAACAGCAAAAATAGAAACTGCCCCCAAGCTGCAGGCTGCCCTAAACTCATCCATTTATGATCACCGCGCCAAGCGCCAACCAATGGAAAAAATGATTGCACTGCTGCAAAACACAAGGCGAGGATCAATGCTAACTGACCCAACTCCGGCACATACAACGCCGCGTTACTCATTTTCCTGCTTCCTTTTGGCCATCTTCGTAATGTTGTAGCATGCCGGTTTTTTCTAAAGCACTACTGACTTCAGGTGGCATATAGTTTTCATCGTGCTTGGCCAGAATTTCATCAGCGATCAATACGCCAACTTCATTCAAACGACCCAAAGCAACGATACCCTGCCCCTCACGGAACAAGTCAGGCAAAATCCCACGGTATTGAATACCCGTATCGGCATCGCCATCAGTGACAACAAAGTCCACTGTCAGCGAGTCTTCACTGCGCGTGAGCGAGCCTTCTTTAACCAAGCCCCCGGCACGAATGCGCGTACCTTGTGGCGCTTCACCATTAGCAATTTGTGTTGGCGTATAAAAGAGATTGATATTCTGCTGCAACGCCATTAGGCCCAGTCCGACAGTCGCGACTACACCCAACAAAATCGCCCCAATAATAATTAAACGTTTTTTACGAATCGGATTCACTGTTGAGCCTCCCGGCGCAAACGACGCGCCTCATTCTTTAAATAACGTTGACGGGCCAGCAAAGGTAACACCACATTCAACAGTAATATTGCGCCACTGATGCCATAGGATGACCACACATAAACTCCATGGTTACCCATCGCTAAAAACTCAGAAAACGAATTAAAACTCATACATTTCTCCCGATCTGCCGTGCCACTTCAGCTTGCGCCCAACGTGTACGCGACTCGCGGCGCAATACTTCAGTGCGCATGCGCATCAACAAGACTGCTGCAAAAAAACAATAGAAGCCGATCGTCATAATTAACAATGGCAACCACATTTCCATCGGCATCGCCGGTTTCTCAGTAATTTTAAACGTAGCGGGTTGATGCAAGGTATTCCACCAGTCTACCGAGTACTTGATGATGGGAATATTAACAACCCCAACTATCGCTAAAATGGCACAGGCCTTTGCCGCACTGTCACGATTAGTGATGGCATGCCCTAGTGCAATGATCCCAAAGTACAGAAACAATAAAATCAGCATCGCAGTCAGGCGTGCGTCCCACACCCACCAAGCACCCCAAGTCGGTTTACCCCACACCGCCCCCGTAATGAGTGCGATAACAGTCATCCAAGCACCAATAGGCGCGGCCTGCTGCAGGGCTACATCGGCAATTTTCATTTTCCAGACAAGACCAACAACGCCAGCAACCGCCAGCGAGATATAAGTGGATTGTGCTAAAAAAGCTGCGGGAACATGGATATAAATAATACGAAAACTATTACCTTGTTGGTAGTCAGGCGGTGCATAGACTAAACCTAAGACAGCGCCGGCCAACATCAATAGCGCTGCACTAATGCTCAGCCAAGGCAGCCAGCGTCCACTAATTTCGTAAAACCATTTGGGCGAGCCTAATTTATGAAACCACGTCCAATTCATTGAGATACTCACAGTTATTCAATATCAGTTATACGGTACATGCCAGGGTTGTTACTTACTTGAGCACGACACCGTTACATATAAAATTCATTTCATTGAGTTCTTATTCACCCACGCTGATGCGCAAACCAGCAGCAATTGCAAAAGGCGCTAGGGTCACTGTCAACATGGTCAAACTCGCCATCCATAATAAGTAGCCCATGGTGGGCAAGCCTTGCAAAGCCGCTTGAATCGCCCCACTACCTAAAATCAGCACGGGAATGTATAACGGCAAAATCAATAATGCCAATAAAATCCCACCGCGCTTCAGGCCAACAGTCAACGCAGCACCCACTGCTCCCAATAAACTTAACACCGGTGTACCCAGCAGCAATGACAACAACAAGGTCGGAATCCGATCTCCAGGCATACCCAACATCAAGGCTAATAAAGGTGACAACATCACCAAGGCCAACCCGCAATACAACCAGTGTGCCAACACCTTAGCCAGAACTAAAACCACTAAAGGATGCGGCGAAACCACCCATTGCTCTAACGAACCATCCTCAAAATCACTGCGAAACAAACCATCCAATGACAACAACACCGCCAACAATGCGGCCACCCACAATAAACCTGGTGACAAGGTTTGTAACAATTGTGACTCAGGCCCAACCGCCAACGGAAATAAAGCAATCACAATCGCAAAAAACACCAGCGGATTGACCAACTCTGCTGGGCGACGAAACATCAATCGCGTCTCACGCAGTAACATCAGAGTAAAGACATTACTCATAAGTTCGCCTGCCCTAAATCAAGTTCTCGAAATGTTTTGGGTACGTTTTGTAAATAATGATGCGTGGTCAGGATTACCATGCCACCGTTGTCACAATGCTCTGTCAAATGCAGTTCTAACTGAGTCACTGCCTGCTTATCGAGCGCAGTAAACGGCTCATCCAATATCCATAGTGCCGGAGCATCGAGGTATAAACGTGCTAAACCGACCCGTCGCTGCTGCCCTGCAGATAAGGTATGACACGGCACATCTTCAAAGCCGGCTAAGCCCACCGCAGCCAATGCCTGCCAGATCTGCTCACGGCTTGCGCCATGGTGCAACGCAGATAACCACATAAGGTTTTCTTCTGCGGTCAACAAGCCTTTAATTCCGGCAGCATGCCCAAGCCACAATACATTAGCAGCCAACGCATTGCGTTGTTGATGGATACTGACACCTTTAATCAACACATCACCCTGTGTGGGCCGCATCAATCCAGACATCAAACGCAACAAACTGGTTTTGCCACTGCCGTTAGGACCGCTGATCTGCAGCATGTCTTGCGGCCTAACACTGACGTGAAGATGCTCAAACAACAGCCGCCAATCACGCTCGCAGGCTAGATCAATAGTTTCAAGATAAGCATCGGTCACAAACACGTCGCCTTGTGAAAAAGATTCAAGTCAATTTTACAGAGCAGCTATACTGCCCAACAGACACTATGATGAGCCGCGATTATACACAGCTGTGCAGCCAGCGCGGCAGGCATTTACAAAGCATTTACAATAGGTTGCAATCGAAATGGCCAGCGAAATACCTTCTTCCCGCCCTTCTCCTAGCATCCCCAGTGTGCAACGCCCTGCCGCGTCAGCGATTAACTCTGTTTTACAATTGCACAGCAGCCTCCCAACCCAACTCAATGTTGGCGACTCAACGCAAGCGCAGGTACTTGCTTTACGTGAAGCGCAACATGCTTTTCAGGTTTTGCTACGTTTATCACTGCCCAATGGCCAACAGCGCACCATTGAAGTGCAAAGCAACCAACCCTTAGCGCCTGGCAATATCCTTAATGTCACAGCCTTGTCGGCGCAGCAGCTGGCCTTTAGCTTAGTACCCGCCGCTCAGACTGCGATCGCTACACGTATCGATACCGCCCTCTTAGCGCCCGGTACCTTACTCGAAGCTAAGGTCGTCCAAGTCACGCCCAGTACCCAAGGTGGCTTTAAAATCACCGTTAGCATCAACAACAGTGCGTTAGCTGGGCAGCAACTGCAAATTGACAGTCCTAAATCGCTACCACTTAACAGCCAGCTTAATGCCCGTATCGACAGTGCCCAGCAGTTGACCTTCCAACCGTTAAATACGCGCCTTGAACCCCTAGCCATTAACCAAGAACTGCAAAAACAATTTAACCAACAGGGCTCTTTCAGTCAGCTGTTCCAAGGTTTAAATACTATATCACCTAGTAATCTTTCTCCAGACGCACAAAGAACTCTGCAACAATTACTTGGCAGTATGCCAGAGCTCAGTCAAATGCTTGATCCGAAAAAACTAGCGCAGAGCCTAACAAACAGCGGTGCACAATTGGAGAACCGCTTGCTCAGCGGCGCTCTAGAGAATGCCAATCACGATGTAAAGGCCAATTTACTGCGTTTAATTGCGCAAATCATGCCCATGCTACCCAATAGCAATCCAACTCTTGCTGCATCACAAAGCGTCTTGTTATCCCAAGCCCTACCCGGTCTGTTGCGCGACCAGTTACTGGGTAGCGGCCAAGCACAACTGCGTGAGCAAGCATTGCGTTTTCCACTCCCCACACGCGTATTGCAAGCATTGGACAATCCCAATGACCTCGGCTCACTCTTGCGTTTAGCCGCTGCTGCCGTGTCGCGCTTGCAAACCCACCAACTTGCCAGTCTTGGGCAAACCCATACCAACAGTGAAGGCACACAAGTCACTGTGTGGCAAGTGGAGATCCCGACTCGTGACCAACACAACATTGTCCCACTGCAAATTAAATTTCAGCATGAAGAGCCTGCGCAAAAAAAATCAGGTGAGCCGGCCACGCCTGTTTGGAAAATCGATTTAAGTTTTGATTTAGAGCCACTGGGGCCGCTGCACATTCAAGCCAGCCTGCAAGGCGGTAGTATTTCCAGCCATCTCTGGGCACAAAACACTGCTACGGCCAATTTGATTGATCATGAACTCGGGCATTTACGTGATCGCTTATTGGCTATCGGCCTAACGGTAAAAGACTTAACCTGTCACCAAGGTGTGCCGCCTCAAGGTGAGAAAACCACCTTACAACAGCGTTGGATTGATGATTTAGCATGAGTAAAAAAACTGAACGGCAAGCCGTTGCCTTAAAATATGATGGTGAAAACGCGCCCAATGTAACCGCTAAGGGCAACGATGCGCTGGCTGAAGAAATTCTGCAAATCGCCCGTGAAAATGACGTACCTATTTACGAAAACGCAGATCTGGTACGCCTACTGGCGCGCCTGGAATTGGGCGATGCTATTCCTGAGTCGTTATATCAAACCATTGCTGAAATCATTGCCTTTGCCTGGTACTTAAAAGGCAAAGCACCAAAGGGTTTCTATAGCAAGTCAGCGGCAGAGGATGCCACCTTGCTGCTGCCGCACCAGCCACAACAGGATGATGAATAGACTGGCCACTGAACATCTAACTCAATAGCCCCGCCAACGGTTGATGTAAGCGCGCCGAATAGTACATCAGCGCAAAACACACCAGCGCCGCAGCGTAAGCCAACCAACGCACCGGCATGCTGTATTTGTTGCGAAAGGCAAACACACCCAGCACTACATACAGCACTAACAAGATTAATTTAACCTGCAACCACGCGGCAGCCAGCGGCGCATAATCTAGAGCAATCAACAGCAACACAGCCGCCAGTAGTAAGCAGCTATCAATAACGTAACTGAGGCGATTTACTTTTTTCTGTAATGCGCTGCCACTGCCTGCTAATAAAACCCATAAACCGCGTAGCATGAATAAACTGCCACTTAACAGCACCAAGCTGATATGTATATTTTTAATCAATACATAGTGCTCAGCAAACATAGTATTTCCCCTTGATCAGCAACTTAGTTGATATTAACTCAGTAACAAGTCAGTGCATTTATAAAACCCTACTCTTAGCGCAGTGCTTACCTATGAGTCTACGTCTTCAGTCTCAACCCATACTTGACTAAAAACATGGGAACTAAATAGACAGTGTTCTGATTAAAAAACCCGCACGCGGCGGGTTTATATGTTGATATGAATCACTGACTAACGAACCTGTAAATACGCATTAGCTTGCAACAAGTGCCCTTCATCTAAGCCGCCAACCAAAGCGGTTAACTGTAACTGATGGATAATCAACGATACTTTTGCATCTAATAACTCAAACTGCATCTGCGCGACTGTGTTCTCAGCATCTAAGTGTTCTAAGGTGGTGTTATCACCCAGTTCATGCCCTAAGCGTGTCGCTAAAAGACGCTGCTGACTGGCCTTTAAGGCTTTTTGCAACGCCGTGACTTGCTGACCATTGACCTGTACGCCCAACCACGCCGCGCGAGTTTGCTGCTTAACCTGTTGGCGCAAAAGATCACCTTGCGCAAGGTTTTGATCCTGTAAGTGCAAAGCCTGTCGATGCTTTGCGCTGCGGTAACCACCGGTAAAAATGGGTACATTGATCTGCACACCAATCATCCAATCATCAGATTTATTCAGCGCTGAACCATAACGACCACTGCCATCTAACTTCTCGTACCCTAGCCGCCCAATCACATCCACGGTCGGACTGCTCCAACTGGAGTACTGCGCAACCTGTTCGGCAGCAATACTGACGCCTTTGTTATGCATTTGCAGTAAAGGGTTGAGCAGCAAGGTTTCTGCCAGCCAATCTGACAGCGGGTCCAGCTTGGGTGCTGGCAAAGGGTCAGACAGCGGCACATTCAGTAAGCTGTCCGGCGCCTGCGCGGTCAAATCAGTAAAATCTGCCACCGCCAAGTCTTCTTGCATCTGTGCAGCCAGTACCTGAGCGTGCAAACCTTGCGCATGCGCTAAAGCTTCATAAGTATCAGTAACCGGGCGATCACCCAACTCAAAACGCGTTAGAGTTTCTTGTTGAATCAACTCAACTTGACGTTGCTGCTGGGTTAAAAAACTAACTTTTTCTCGCGCTAAGACAACCGAAAAATAGCGTTGCGCAACTTTTAGCATGAGATTTTGCTGTGCTGACTGCCACTGTAAATCGGCCACCTCAGCCGACAGCCGTAATTGACGACTCTCAGCTAAGCGCGCGCGATTTAACAGCGGCTGCTTAATCCCCAACGCATAGCTGTGCAGGTTACCGCCACGAATTGAAGTGTTGAATTCAACATCTTCAGAACTCATATTTGGAGTAATAAATTGCGCACCTTGTACACTTGAAGTATGACCTGCACGCCCCGCTGTCGCACTGGCACCGATAGTGGGCAGCCATAAACTGCGCGCCAAGTTACGCTGCTCAGCGCCCGCCTCAACCGCAGCTTGCTCCGCTCGGTATTCAGGATCGTGGCTGAGCGCTAAACGCCACGTATCCACTAGATCCAAAGGTTGAGCAACGCTTGCACTGTGCCACAACACAGCAACCAATAGTGCTCCCAGTGCAGAACGCTTACTTTTGCAGGTCAATCGAGGCATGGTTCGCCACTCCTTAACAGCCTGGTTTAATACCAATTTTGCGTAACATTGTTTCCATCAGGCACCATTTAGTTAAGCCGCTTTGTAAGACGTTCGCTCCCACAAACACGGTAAAGACTAACCACCACTGGCTAATAAAAAACGGGCTCGACGGCGCACCAAAAGCAACCGACAAAACAATAAAAACACCTGCGACGACGCGCACTACTTGCCATGAAGTCATGACGATTCTCCTATTTTATTAAGGACATGAGGCTTGTTGCGATAGGCTGCGTAATACAGCAATGGAATGACCACTAAGGTCAGCACGGTCGAAACCAGCACACCAAAGATCAGTGAGATAGCTAAACCATTAAAAATAGGATCATCAAGAATAAAGAACGCACCCACCATGGCCGCCAGCCCAGTTAGAATGATCGGCTGCGCGCGGGTAATCGCTGAGTTAACTACCGCCTGCTCAAGCGAGCGTCCGGCTTTCACTTCTAAGTTAATAAAGTCCACCAGCAAGATGGAGTTGCGCACAATAATACCGGCCAGCGCGATCATGCCGATCATACTGGTCGCGGTGAACTGCGCACCGAGCAAGGCATGACCTGGCATCACGCCAATAATGGTCAACGGGATCGGCGCCATAATCACCAACGGGGTTAAGTAGGATGAAAAGTGCGCAACCACCAGCAAGTAAATCAGTAAAATACCCACTGCATAAGCTGCGCCCATATCGCGGAAAGTTTCATAAGTGATCTGCCATTCGCCATCCCATTTCAACGCATAATTACGATACGGATCTTGCGGCTGATTAATAAAATACTCATCAATCGGTGTGCCAGCGGGCGTAACAATCTCGGCAATGGCAGCGCGCGCAGCAAAAATACCATACAACGGACTGTCCACCGCACCCGCCATATCGGCGGTCACATAATGCACCGGCAGTAAATCCTTATGAAAAATCGGTTGCTCTTGCAGGGCATCGGTGATGGTCACCAACTCGGCAATCGCCACTAAGTCGTTGTTAGCGGTGCGTACTTTAAGCTGCAGCAATGTTGACAAATCACCGTGCAATTCAGGGCTTAATTGCAAGTAAGCTGACACTGGGTATTTACTGCCATCATGCAGCCAAGTCGCAGACTCACCATGCAAACCTGCGCGCAAAGTGCTGACAATATCAGCCTGAGTCACACCCAACTGACTGGCTTTGTGCCGATCAATCAGCAATAACTTGCGCGGTGCATCAGCAATGGCACTGTCATCAATATCAACCATGCCGTCCACTTCAGCAAATACCGCACGTACGGCATCACCGACGGTTTGGCGGCCCTCTGCCGTTGGACCATATATTTCAGCAACCACTGGCGCTTGCACAGGCGGACCAGGTGGTACTTCGACAACTTTCACATTAGCGTTAAAGCGGCGGCCAATGTCTTGCAGAGGCCCACGTAAGCGCGTAGCAATTGCATGGCTTTGCTCTGAACGCTCGGATTTATCCACCAGATTGACTTGAATATCGCCACTTTCGCTGTTGCTGCGCAGGTAATACTGACGCACCAAACCATTGAAGTTAATCGGTGCCGCGGTACCGGCATAGCTTTGGTAGTGCGTGACTTCTGGCACTGTGGCTAAATACGCACCCAACTCACCGAGCACAGCCGAGGTTTGCTCTAAGGGTGTGCCAGCGGGCATATCAACGATAATTTGAAATTCGGACTTATTATCAAACGGCAGCATTTTCAGCAGTACCAAGCCCGATACCGGCAGCAACACCGACAGACCTATCAGCACCATAATCCCTAGACCTAAGAAAAAGCGATTGAGGGTGCCGCGACGTGGATCTAAAAATGGCTTAAAGATGCCTTCAAATAAACGCGTTAAAAACACCCCTAAACGACTGGTCTTTTGTGGTACTTGCTCAGTTGACTCAGCTGTCGAGTGCTTCAGCCATAAACGGGCTAACCACGGCGTCAGGGTAAAGGCAATGGCCAATGACAGCACCATACCCATGCTGGCATTAATCGGTATCGGGCTCATATAGGGCCCCATCAAGCCTGTGACAAACGCCATCGGTAATAAGGCTGCTATCACGGTAAAGGTTGCGAGAATCGTTGGACCACCCACCTCATCTACCGCGTAAGGAATGATTTCGGAGAGTTTTTTTTGTTGGATATAAAGTCTGATGTCGGTGGATATTTTCTACCACCACCATGGCATCATCGACCAAAATACCAATAGAGAAAATTAACGCAAATAAGGAAACGCGGTTCGAGTTAAAACCCCACGCCCATGAAGCAAATAACGTTGCAGCTAAGGTTAAACCCACTGCCACCCCTAAAATTGCTGCTTCACGACGCCCCAGAGAGAAAAACACTAACGCTACAACCGATAAGGTCACAAAAATTAACTTCTGAATCAATTTACGAGCTTTTTCGTTAGCAGTAGCGCCATAGTCACGGGTTTCTACCACGGTAATATCATGAGGAATTAGAGTGTTGTCTAATTCAGCGATGCGCTGCATCACCGCATTGGACACATCAATAGCATTTTCACCCGATTTTTTGGTTACTGTGAGAGTAATCGCTGGGTATTCTTGTCCTTCTTCGCCTACAGTGCCAAAACGTACATAATTACTGGGCTGCAAAGGTCCATCACTGACGTTAGCCACATCACTTAAATAAATAGCACGGCCATCCTGCACAGCCACAACAAGCTGAGCAACCTCTTGCGCGCTACTTAAAAAAAGTCCAGCATCAATCTGCACCTGCACATTGCCACGCACCAGATTACCGACTGGCAAGCCTAAGTTGGCCGACTGCAAAGTGCCACGCAAATCATTCACCGTTAGCCCCAAAGCACTTAAACGCTCAGGTTGTAGATCAATCCGTACCGCACGCCCCGGCCCGCCAATAGTCCGCACTTCACGCGTCCCTGAGACACGTTTGAGCTCAACTTCAATACTGTGTGCAATGCGCTCTAAATCATAGGCGCCAGAGTCGGTTGCAGTGTTATACAGGGTCACCGCGACAATCGGCACATCATCAATCCCCATCGGTCGTGTAATTGGCGCTAAAACACCTAACCCCCTAGGCAGCCACTCCTCATTGGAGCGCAAGGTGTCGTGTAGGTAAACCAATGCATCATTGCGTGGTATGCCTACGTCAAATTGCACAGTTAGAACCGCCATACCCGGCTGAGAAACCGACATCACATGCTCTACACCGGTCATCTGTGATAACACTTGCTCAGCTGGCGTGGTTACCATACTTTCCACATCGCGCACCGAAGCGCCTGGAAAGGGAATAAGCACGTTGGCCATGGTCACATTAATTTGCGGCTCTTCTTCTTGCGGCGTCACCAAAACAGCAAAAAAGCCCAACAATAATGCCACCAAAGCTAATAGCGGGGTAATTTGTGCCGACTGAAACGCAGCGGCAACACGGCCAGAAACACCTAGATCAGGACGCATGCTTACTCCTTACTTACGGCATGAAGATCAAGAAGGACGCGCTCACCTACCGATAGGCCGCTGCGCACTTCTACGCGCTCGTTATCAGCAACACCTAAACGCACTTGCCTTAACAGTGGCTTGCCTTGCTCGCTCAGCACATAGACAGCAGTCAGTTCTGCGCGCTGAATCACTGCTGCTTTTGGAATAAATAAACGTTGATCCTGTCCTGCCGTAGCAGCCTGCTGCAGCATGACTTTCACGTGCTGCCCAGGAAACAAATCGCCCTTATCATTGACCACACCAATGCGCAAACGCACCGTATGAGTGGCGCGGTCTGCTGTGGGTAAAACCTGTATATTTTCTACAGTTAAGGGGCGCTGCTCATGCAGCACGCGCAGCGCTGTTGTATCTTTTTCAGAGAGCTGTGCCTGTTCAGCAGCAGCAACTGGAATCGCCACACTGGCGCGCAACAGCTTTGGATCAAATAACGACAGCAACAGCATACCCGGCATGGCCATATCCCCTTGCATCGCTGGGACATCAATCACTACCGCATCATAGGGTGCGCGAATAATAAAGAAGTCGGTGGTTACTTGTGCTGCTTGCGCTTGCGCTTGCTGGGCTTTCAATTGCGCCGCCGCAGCCTGTTGCTGAGCTTGCACTCGCTCTAAGGCCGCTTTACTGATGTAATTTTTAGCAAACAACTGCTTTTGACGATTTAGCTCTTGGTTCAGAGCATGCAACTCGGCGCGTGCTGCATCCACTTGCGCAGTCACCGCAGCCTGCTGTTGCTTGGCATGGGTGGCATCGATCTGCAGCAGCACTTGACCGGCGCGTACCTGATCGCCCGCACTAACTTCAATCTGCTCAATCACGCCAGCCACTTGCGCGGCGATAGATGTCTCTGTCACCGCCTCGATATAGCCTTCATACACAACACTACTGGCTGAAGATCCGCGCGTCACTTCAGCTGTTGCAGGCTCCTGCGCAATAACACATTGGCTTACCAACACAGCTGCAAGTGTAAGAAAAAGCTGTCTTATTATTCTCACCGGCACACCCTCACCCTATACTTTACAAAAGTCTTAAGTGATTATGTAACCAGCCCTTTAGATAAGCAAGTAACAGCTTTACAGCGCGACTTATAGTCGCATGACTCAGTCGATAACAAGCAGGCATAAAAAAGCCCCAATTAAGGGGCTTTTTTATTCGTCAGGCTTAAAACCTTTAGATGGTGCGGACAGAGAGACTCGAACTCTCACACCTCGCGGCGCCAGAACCTAAATCTGGTGTGTCTACCAATTCCACCACGTCCGCATGTTACTCACGCATAAAGCCCTATAACAAGCTTTATGTTTTCCGAATATGGGGTGGACGATGGGTCTCGAACCCACGACACCGGGAATCACAATCCCGTGCTCTACCAACTGAGCTACGCCCACCATATTGCGTTATGCATACTACATGTAACTTACTTAACTTACCAGTATCGCCTAATGGCGCGCCCGGCAGGATTCGAACCTGCGACCACCCGCTTAGAAGGCGGGTGCTCTATCCGACTGAGCTACGGGCGCTTGTTGTCGTTACTAATATAAGCAACTGACTCAAGGCTCGATTACTGTCCAATTTGACTTGTTCAGCTTTCGTATCCAGCTTCAGGCTGTACTGGGTAAGCGGGGCGTATATTACTCACGAGACTCACACCCGTCAACCATTATTTGCAAAAGAATCAATTAGATAGTGAATGTTAGTAAAATAGCCCTCACGCATCTTTGCCCCATGCTGTCGGTCATGCGAGAATACCCGCCATCTTTTATTTAAATTAGTATGGCTCATAACCTCATGACAGCACAATTGATTGATGGCAAACAAATCGCTGCAGATATTCGCAAAAATATCACCCAGCAAGTACAGGACCGTCTCGCCCAAGGTTTACGTGTTCCAGGCTTAGCGGTCATTTTAGTGGGTAACGATCCCGCGTCTGAGGTGTATGTCGCGCATAAGCGTAAAGACTGCGAGCAAGTTGGCTTTCAGTCACAAGCCTACGATTTACCGGCTACCACCACGCAAACAGAACTGCTTGATTTAATTGACACCCTCAATGCTGATGACAGTGTTGACGGTATTTTAGTGCAACTACCACTGCCCGCACATTTGGATTCATCTTTGCTGCTTGAGCGTATCAGCCCCTATAAGGATGTCGATGGCTTCCACCCCTATAACGTCGGTCGTCTAGCACAGCGTATGCCACTGCTACGCTCTTGCACTCCCAAAGGTATCATGACCTTACTTGAGCATACTGGCGTTGATTTGCACGGTTTAGATGCTGTCATCGTTGGTGCCTCTAATATTGTTGGTCGTCCAATGGCGCTTGAACTGTTATTAGCCGGCTGCACGACAACCATTACCCACCGTTTCACTGAAAATTTAGAAGCCCACGTGCGCCGCGCTGACCTGGTTGTGGTTGCCGTCGGTATTCCTGACTTGGTTAAAGGCGAGTGGATTAAGCCCGGCGCGATTGTCATCGACGTCGGTATTAACCGCCAAGCCAATGGCAAACTGATTGGTGACGTGGGTTTTGATGCAGCACTGGAACGCGCCGCATGGATCACCCCAGTACCCGGTGGTGTTGGCCCAATGACGCGCGCTTGCTTACTAGAAAACACCTTACAAGCCTGTGAGCAAGCAGAACAGTAAGCTCTTGCACGACATTTCATGCACACACGCTGATTTATTTTGCCTTACAGGCGAGTGCGTAGTATGCCGTACTTTGAGGTAGGTGCTTGCTCGTCAGTTTTTAAGTCGTGGTCCTCTCTAGTTTGCGGGCGTAGCATACCGCTTTTTCCTTCTCCCGCTTACCCCCCCCCCCCCATTTTTTTCCTTCTCCCTTTTCCCCTCCCCCCCCCCCCCCATAGCCCATGCCCCCCCCCCCCCCCAAACCCAAAACCACACATCCCACCGCTAATATCCCCCCTGTTTTTTTTCCTACCCTGCCATCCCTAGACCCCTGCCTTTTTTTATCCCCTTCTGAGCCCCCCCCTATTTTTCCGCCTCTTTCCGGAAACACCCCATTCTTGTCCTTTTTTAACCGGCCATTTTATTTCGCCCCCTGATCAACCTTCTATGTGAAAACCCCCCTTCGCACCCTCTTTTACTCCCCCACCCCCCCCCCCCCATACCCCCACCGTCCCCCCCTTTCCCCCCCCCCCTTTCTTACCCACTTATTTTTATTTAAACTTTACACCCCACATTTTATTCCATCTTTTCCCAAATCCGCCACTCTACAACCACTAACAAATTAAAACCCAACAACCAAACAACTTATCTTAATAACCTATTAATTTTTTACCCATCATTATTTTACTGCTCTCCTCAACCAATAACATTGCCCTTACATTCACCACTTTTTTTATCATTTTTTCTTTTACTATCTGTTTTCTTTTTTACCTCTCTATTTTATTTCATTTCACAAGTACCTATATATTCTTTCCCCCACAACAGAAAACCCATTATCAAACGTGGCCTCAACTTCAGTCTACTTTTTCTAACCATCATATATTCCATTCCAGCTTTCCTTCTATCTATCTTCATCAATTATTTAGTCCTCCTTTATCCAACATAACCATGTGCTCCTTTAAAGACGCAGCATAATGTGACTAGAAGAGTATCATATCATTCACAATTCGTCTAATCCCATATACTTTCGCAACACTCTTACTATTTCAGTCTTACCTACCCTTAGGCCAGCAATAATTATAAAAGGCTTTCTTGGTCGGTAATATCAGCCCTAACAATTTCTAACATATCATTTATCTTTTAACTCTTTTCTACCTATTATCTCAACTCAACCATTTCCATAATCAACAATATCAAATTTATATGACTATTTAATTTTTTATTACTATTTATCACTTTAACATCTATGTCTATGTAGTCTCAACATTTAAGCTCGCCTACTTTTTTTTCCAATATCATCTAACATATCGTTAAATGGCATAGCGTTCTCCTTCAAAGGCTCTAGCTATATAGCTAAGCCCTTAGTTTTATTAACTTCTTTTTCTTTTCATTATAAGAGTGCCTATAGGGCATAGCTACCCCAATTGTTTCGCGAGTAAATCCTTCAACTTTCTCTTTTTTTTTCAGCATCGTTTACCCAGTTTCTACAAATGGCTTTAGCAAGCCCTTTATCACCATCTCCTAGGTGTGATCCTGTGTATCCACGTTAGAAGAAAAGTATTTTTGATTATCTTTCTCTTCACCATTTGCGAACACAATTACCGTATTAAACCCATTTCTTCTTCGCCCATCCCAGCGTATACCATCAAACCTAATAGCTAGTGTCCAAAGCAAAAACACCATCAAACCCAGTGGCTAGCAACAGCTACATAAATTAGCCCAACCATTCTCTCCCATAGTATCTGCTTTCTTTTATGATACATAAACCTTACACCTAACATTAGCTCTCTCCTTTCATACACATCTCCCAAATCTCAAGTACCATCATCACAATAATTAAACTTTTCATACCTTTTGTCCTTCGTACAAAGTCCATACCTGGTACCACCTTCATCACCAAGCTAATTTTACGGTATTTCTTACAATATCTCCTTTATTATTCATTAAATTAATGTGTTATAAGGACTTTTAGGTGCTCTTCATGCGTTCGCCGTAAAAAAACACCCCCGTATTTCTTTCGGCACTTTAGCAATATTCTTTTCATCACCAAAGTACAGCTTTTCCATCATTTCATCATGTCATACATAATCCCTTAAGGCTATCAGGAAAAATACAGACCATCCTAAGGCCTTTCTTCATTCCGACAATCATATCTGCTATTTTTTAGCATTTTCTAACACCTCTTTTCTATTATAAACGGCATTTTATAGTTAACCTCTACGCCAACTTATCGTTACTCTTAAATATCACCATGTCGCAAATAAGCACCTTTTATTTTTATAAACTCTCTTGAAAACCCAAACTATTTCTCAAACTAATTACAGCGATTGTTATCAATAAATAACATTCTATCTATGTTTAAGCTGCTTTATTACATCGCCTTTATACGTTAGGCTTCAGCATCTTCTTTATAATACATAGCATTCATACTTTGCAATTCTTTTCGTGTCTTTGGTTAGGTTTCTTCGGGTTTAACACATAGAACAAATTTCAAGAGCTCTAAGAGCCAGCTATTATTGAGTTTTTCTGAAATCCGCCAAAATCCAAAAAAGACCTAAAAAAAGGCCGCTTTCGAGGCGAAACCACCTCTTTTAGCCCTTAATTCGCCGTTTTTACGAATTAAGAGCGCACCAACCCTAGGCCAGCAAGTATTTCCTGCCGATCATGAGGCTGGTAAGTCCCGCCAGTAGGCACAAACGGTTATGATTTTAGCAAGCCCTATGTAACGGACTTTGTTATAGCCAAATACGCACTTATGTAGCGAAACGGAGCTCAACTTTAACGCGTAGCTTGTTTTCATTTTTTCAATTTCCTGCTCATTTTTGTCATGGTTTTACGCTTACTATTCAGCGCTATCAGCCAAGCAAGTTTTGCGCTCTTTGTTTTCTTTACGTTTTTCAACACCCACGTATCTGGCATCACTAAATACGCGCTTTTCCTCGCCATGCAATAGGCTTGCAGTCATGGTTACGTCGTGCTCATTGCCGCCGTACTTTCCACGCTATAAATCATACCTTGACATCATCCACACCGATATGCATCTTCATCCAAAGTACCATTATTGCCTTTCTTGTGGAATGCATTTCTGGGTCGCGCTTGCGGCTTTGATTCTTGGTTAGCTCGGTGCAGAAAAATGCTGGCATCCACAATGGTGCCTTCGCAAACAACAGGCCTTATGCTGCAAGTGCTTGTTAATTTCCTTCAGAAATAGCTTGCCCACCTATGCTTTTCAAGGAAGAACGGACGTTTAAAATCGTCGTTTCATCAGGAATGCTGTCTATAAACGCAGTCCTCAAAGGGCGCATTATTCAATTTCATACAGCGAATCTTCCAGAGCTGACGCTAGGTTGTAGAACAACTGCAAACAGTGCACACGCAGCATCACACTAGCGAAAAGGGACGCCCCATTTCACCTTTGGGTAATGCTTAGCGGCGCGATTCTCCAAGTGCTTTCACGGAAAGTGAAACCATTTTTTCCAAAAAAATCTCACGGCGCTTACGCTTTTTGTTCTGGTATTCTGCTTCGGCAAAGGTCAGTTGGCTTATGATTTGGCTCGCTGGGCTAAAAAATGGACGATGCGGCTATTGTCGCAAAGAGTGGGAAGTTATTCAGAGGTTCTTTAAATGAATTGCTGGCACTTACGCGCTCACAGGTGCACATATTGCTCAATGCTTTTACTTTAAAAGAGCCACACTACAGACTCGAAAACAACATTAATGATCAACGAGTACCGTGCGGGTGCCGTGACAAGCGCGCCATGGATGGCGCAGCGCCCGAATCACGCTAGGAAGGCCTATTGAGGGAAGAACGGCACTTGCACGGTGCGGCAAACGTAGATAATCCCCGACGCTTTTGTATTTTCAGCCTATAAACTAATCGGATAAGCAGAGATGCCGTGCTCCGGAATTGGTATTTTTCCGTCGACAACCCATTCTGGGTTCAACTCCGGCGCGTGCCATCCTTGGCACGCTTGTCACACCAACCCCGAAGCACTCATTACCAAAGGCGCTGCTAGCACTATTTGTATAAGACTCATTCAAAAAGAACTGCATTAGCAGGAACGACACAAATCTTATCTAATTCCTACGCGTACCGATTATTAAGCAGCGCAGACAAACGGCTATAAGCACTTCTTCAGCATAGCGTTAATCTTCTGCGCTCGCGGGTCCATTAAGACGCTAGCACCAAGGCTATTGCTAACAAAGGCAACACTCACCTCACGCTCAGGGTCAGCACAACCTAAGGTACCTCCCGCCCCTGGGTGACCAAAGCTGCGCGCACCTAAAGCGTAACTGGCTGGCAACTGGTCGGCTTGCTCAAGCATGCAACCCAAACCAAAGCGCGTTTGGCTCAACAAGGTTAAGTCCATACCCTTGCTGTGCTCTTTAAGCATTTCATTGAGCATTTCCGTGTCCAGCAGCTCCCCCTGAAGCAAACCCGTATAAAAACCCGCAAGGCCGCGTGCGGTACTGTGCGCATTGGCCGCTGGCTGCTGCATACGGCGCCATTCGATCTTATTGGTACTGGTCAACATCGACGGCGGATTATTAAAGGCTTTGGCAGTCATCCCAGACGGAGCACTGCCTATAGCTTTCATCAGGCGCAACGACGCCGCATCGGCCACCACACCCTTCATTCGCATCACATCGCCCACCCGCGGTAACTCTTGCTCTGTTAGCCCCAAATGCAAATCCAGTTGCAGTGGCTGAGCAATACGCCGCGCAATCGCCTCACCCGGCTCACAGCCGTCAACACGACGAATCAGCTCACCCACCAGCCAGCCATAGGTCATCGGGGCATAACCGTGGGCACTGCCCGGCGTCCACCAAGGCGGGGTATTTTGTACAGCATCAACCATCTGCGACCAGTCAAATAACGCCTCAGGCGCTAGCAGTTCAAGCACTGCAGGCAGCCCCGCTTGATGACTTAAAACATGGCGCAGAGTTATCTGTTGTTTACCCTGCGCAGCAAACTCAGGCCAATATTCAACTAGCGCTGTATCCAGTTCCAAACGTCCTTCCGCCACCAACTGCAGCAGCACTACAGCGGCCACCGGTTTACCACTGGAAAAGATATTGATCAGCGTGTCGCGCTGCCAGAGTTGCTCACCATGGCGATCGGTCACCCCGCCCCAAACATCCAACACGGTTTCCCCAGCAACTTGCACGCATAAGGATGCACCGCGCTGCTCAGGCTCTTCTAGTATTTGCGTGAATACATCAAGAACGCTCGAAAATGCACTGTCACTGCTGCCATCGATATGCATGCTGACCTCTATTTATAACTGTAATACGTTAATCAATTTGACGCCGAAATGGCGGTAAGGAATTTAAAATCGCTTTGCCGTAACGCTGCGTCACTAAACGCCGATCCAATAAAGTAATGCTACCGGTATCTTGCTCATTACGCAGCAAACGCCCACAGGCCTGAATCAAACGCAGCGAGGCATCCGGCACCGCTATTTCCATAAACGGATTACCACCACGCGCTTCAATCCACTCCGATAATGCTGCTTCGACTGGATCGTCAGGCACGGCAAAAGGAATTTTCGCAATCACCACGTGCTGACAATAAGCGCCGGGTAAATCGATACCTTCAGCAAAGCTGGCTAAGCCAAACAGCACGCTGACACGGTCTTTATCAATCTGCGCTTTATGTTTAGCTAAGGTCTCTTGACGCGACAAACCGCCCTGAATTAACACCCGCTTGCGCCATTCCGCATCCACTCCAGAGAACACATCTTGCATTTGTCGTCGCGATGAAAACAACACCAAACTGCCTTGCGCACCCTCTATAATACCCGGTAAATCGCGGATAATCGCCTGTGTATGCGCATCAGCATCACGTGGATCAGCGCGTAAATCGGGCACGCGCAAGACACCGGCTTCAGCGTATTTAAAGGGACTGGGCACCACAGCTTTTTTCGCATCAAAAGGTAAACCAGCACGCATGTTAAAACGATCAAAGGTACCCAATGCCGTTAAGGTTGCAGAGGTCACTAGCGCACCATGAGCGACATTCCATAAGTGTCGGCGCAAGGTTTCGGCAGCCAAAATAGGACTGGCATTAACATCAATATCAAACGCCCCGCCACTATCAGCAAGCGACAACCAGCGCGCCATTGGCGGGCTTTTCTCTGGGTCTTCGGCAGTAAAGGCTGTCCATAATTCTTGATTATTTTGCGCACGTGCTAACAAACTACCAAACAGAGGGTACCATTCTTCGGCCTGATGACTGGGCACACCTAAACCCGGCTCGTCATCCATGGCTTTTTTCAATAGTTCAGTCACGCGACTAAAAATATCAGTTAAGCGGGCAAATTCTTTTTTTAGCTCAACGCCCAACTCTCGCATTTCATTAGGAATCACCCCGCCAACAAAGCGATAACGTGGCTTCTCATAACTATCAGGATCGCTATTGGGGCGAAACTCCGCAAGCTGCTCGCAAAAAGTAAACATAAACTGCATCTGTGTGCGCAGACTTTTTGCCAACTCTGGCACCGGCTCCAGCAAGCGACCAAAATCACCGGGTAAAGGATTTTGCGCCAATAAGCGGGTCAGGTTTTTATCTACTTGCACTAACCAGTCAGCAGTGGAACGCAAACGGGTAAAGTGAGCAAAATGGCCAATGGCTTTATCAGGCAAGTGGTGGCCTTCATCAAACACATAAATGGTTTCGCGCGGATCCGGCAACACTGCGCCACCACCCAGCGCTAAATCCGCCAAAACCATATCGTGATTGGTGACGATCACATCCACCTTGGTCATACCTTCGCGAGCCTTATAAAAAGAGCACTGCTGAAAGTTAGCGCAATGGCGGCCTGTACACTGAGTATGATCAGTTGTGACCCGCGACCAAGTCACATCTTCGAGCACCTGCGGCCAGCTATCACGATCACCGTCCCAGCGGTTGCTGGCCAGCTGATTAATCATTTCGCTAAACAGCTTTTCACTGTCGCTGTCCACTTCGATATGAAAACCATCATCGGCAAATAACTGTGCAGTGGCCTGCTCTGCCTCTCCATGCTGAGATATTGCATCTAATTTAGATAAACACAAATAGCGGCCACGGCCTTTAGCTAAGGCATAGGTAAAACTCAAACCACTGTTTTTAATGATATCGGGTAAATCTTTATCAACGATTTGCTCTTGCAGCGCCACCGTCGCTGTGGCGATGACCAAGCGCTTACCCGCCGCACGCGCCGCTGGGATGGCGGCCAAGCTGTAGGCCACAGTCTTGCCTGTTCCCGTACCGGCTTCAATAGCCAGTACAGCTGGCTCGCCAGAACGTTTGCCCTCGTCATCGACAGCAATACAGCCTAAGGCTTTAGCAACCTCAGCAATCATTAAGCGCTGACCATAACGTGCCTTGAGGCCTTTCTTGTCCAAAAAGCGTGTATAGGCGCTTTGAATGGTGTTTTTTAATTCATCGCTGAGCATGCTGCTTCCACTTAATCGAGCTGTATGTTTGTTCAGTGCCTGTTAAAAACCTATAATAGCCTGCTTATACGTTTTATGCTTTACGGATTACTTATGACTGCTATTTCTACCTGCCCCTGCAACGCGGACCGCGACTATCTAAATTGCTGTGGTCGCTACCACGCAGGCGCTACAGCTAACACACCGCAAGAGTTGATGCGTGCACGTTACAGCGCCTTTGCGCGACACTCGATTGAGTTTATTAAAGCCAGCACTTTACCTGCACAACGGGTGCAGCTTGATATGGCAGCGATTACCCAGTGGAGCCAGAACAGCCAGTGGTTAGGCTTAGAGGTTATTGCAGAACATATTCACCACGATCAGCGCCACGCTACGGTAGAGTTCATAGCACACTGGCAGGATGCACAAGGCTGCCATCAACACCAAGAAACGTCTGTTTTTGTTAAGCCCGATAACTGCTGGTATTTTTATGACCCAAATGTACCGCTACACGCTGAACGCAATGCACCTTGTCCGTGTGGCAGCACTCTAAAGTTTAAAAAATGCTGCGCACCCTACTTATAAATAATGCAGCTAACTTTACTGTTTCTTAGTCTTCAGCGGCCAATTTAAGATGTGAAACATCAGGCAATGGAACCACTTGCTCTCCAGGTAGTTGCCCCAAATCACTGCCAACAGGCGCTAGGGTCATGCCTGATAAATCTAATTTTGGTGCTGGTTTTTCGACAGGCGTCGGCTGTAAATCATCGCCCAGCGGCGCTATGCCAAAATCAGGTGCCTGTACATCACTAAATGCTGCCATATACTCATCGCGCGGCGCGATCTGCAGCAGAGCTTTTGCCGCAGGCACAGCGTTCTGCACTGGTTGTTCTTGCTGCGTTTCTGTAGGCTCAGCCGGCTCAGCAGTGACGGCATCACTGGCTGCCCTGCTATCACCTGCGGGCGCACTTAAATCGCGCACTTCAAGCACGGCTCCGGCACGCTGAAATGCAGCTTGGTATTTCGCAGTTGCCTCGGCATCAAGACGCTGCTTGATGATCATACGTTGACCTGAGAAAAGTCTCGCTAATAAAGCATCATCGGCTTTAAACAATCTCGCAATTGCTGCCTTGACCTGATCAAGCTCAGCACCTGGCAAGATCTCACCGCAAAAAGCAATTTCAAAGTATTGCATACTCAACCCTCTATCATTCATGATTCGCGCAGCAATGTAATTGATATCTCTTACATAAACAGGCACTGTTGATCTTTTATTTACTGCGCCCAACATTTGCTTGATACACTGCCGTGGGATTTGGAGTTAATCAATGAGCTACTTGGCAACTATACAAAAAACACCACCACTGTTGTTATTCTTAGCGATATTAACATCACTTAGCGGTTGTTCTACTTGGCTCAGCAACAGCTTTAAAAAGCCTGACATGCAACTGGTCGATGTTGAGTTGGTGCACGCAAAACTGCTCGAACAACAGTTTATTTTACACTTTCGTGTTGATAATCCGAATTCACAGAGCTTACCCATACGCAGCATCAATTACCGAATATTGCTCAACGATACACCGCTGGCAAGCGGTAGTAATAATCAGTGGCTGACTGTACCAGGCAACTCTCATGCATACTTTAAAATCCCCGTACACACCAACCTATGGCGACATATGAAAGTAATTGTGCGGATGCTGGAAAAACCAGAACAAGCCATCCACTATGCGCTGCATGCGGATGTAAAAACGGGGCTTTTATTCAGCAAAAAAATCAACATTCTACGCCACGGTGATATCATCCTAGGCGACTATATTCGCGAGTAATGACCATGACCTCTACTACAGAACACGTTCACGGCCCTGACTGCCAGCATGATCAGCATGATCACGAACCAACAGCGCACGTACACGGACCGCATTGCAACCACAGCCATCAAGAGCCTGTAACTAACCCACTGAAAGCCATTGGTCGTAATGATCCATGCCCTTGTGGCAGCCAGAAAAAATATAAAAAGTGTCATGGTGCTTGATATGTTAATGCTAACAATGATTTTCGGTGCTGTTTTTATTCTAGCTTTAGCTGTTTACGCAATCATTCTATGGCGCCGTGTTTGGCAAACAGAACAACAGCACAAACAACAGCGCGCAGCACAAAAAAAACAATTACATGATGATTTAGTTGTGCTGACAGACAGCTTCATATCTGAACAAATGCCCTGGGCTGAAGGCTGCATCCGTATCAAGGTGATTTTAGATCACTATGATTTTGAACTCGGCATGCAAAGTGACTACCGCGTATTGCATCAAGTATTTGACGCTACTGAAAACATTCCCACCCATGACGCTTGGCTTGCACTCAGTAGTGCAGAAAAAAAAGCCTCATGAGCGTCATCTCGCAGAACTAGAGCTGCTGCATAAACAAGCATCCGTGCAGGCTGTACAGCAACTGCAAAGTATCTTAAAAGCTAGTTAGTGTTATCGTTTTCAATATGGGTTAATTCGAGCCGTGCGCGATCTTGCCACTGCTCGGAAATCTCGCTCTTCACCGCCACACCCAGCTGCTGAAAATCACTGGCCTGCTTAAGCAAATTGCCACGCCCGTTTACTAACTGATCGCAGGCCTTGCGGTACGCCTCTTGCGCTCGATCTAAGCTATTGCCAATACCATCCATACTGCCAAGAAAGATGCGTAACTTATCGTAGACTTTGCTCGCACGCTCAGCCAGCTCAGCAGTACTGCGGCTTTGCTCTTCAAAGCGCCATAACTGACGCACAATGGTCAAGCTGGCCAGCAAGGTGCTTGGCGTCGCAATCAAAATATTTTGTTCAATAGCACGCTGCAATAAACCATCATCAGCACGCATCGCATCAGCAAAAGCCGATTCAATCGGTACAAACATAAACACCATATCCGGCGAATTAAGACCTGGTAGCGCAGCATAATCACGCTCAGCCAACTCACTGACTCGCGCCGCAAACGCACTGACATGTTCGCGCAACGCCTGTGCGCGTAACACTTCATCATCAGCGTTAACGTAGCGTAAATACGCATTCAGAGACACTTTGGCATCAATGATTAAATGCTTATTTTGTGGCAAATAAACAATTGCATCGGGCCGTTTGCGCCCTTCACTGGTGCTAAAACTGACTTCACGGGCAAAATCTTTACCCAACTGCAAGCCGGCACGCTCTAATACATTTTCTAGAATCAACTCGCCCCAGTTACCTTGTGCTTTTTTCTGACCGCGCAAGGCGCTGCTCAATTCATGCGCCTCATGGGTGATCTGCTGATTGAGTTCTTTTAACTGTAACAACTGCTGCTGTAAAGACGCCTGTTGCTGGGCATCTTTATGGTGAATATCTTCAACTTTTTGCCGAAAGCCATCGATCTGCTCGCGAAACGGCTTGAGCATAGCCTCCAGTGATTGCTGGCTACTTTGCGTCAGCGACTTGCCACGCGCCTCAAAAATCTGCGTTGCCAGCTGCTCAAACTCAAGTTTTAACTGCTCACGACTGTCTTTGAGCAACTGCTGTTGTTCTAACAAATGCTGTTCTTTTTGCGCGCTAAGGCCCGTTAATGCCGTATGGTCTTGCTGCAACTGTTGGTGCGCTTGCTGCAACTCAAGATGGCGCGCTTGCTGCTCGGCTAGAGTACTGTCTCGCCGCACCTGCTGTTCTTTCAGCTCACGATAAGCAGCGCGCGCAGCATCAGCCACCCCGCGCACTTGCAATAACTGCGCATGTGAGGCGCTGTGTTCAACTTTTAACTGTTGATAATCCGCTTCACGTCGCTCTAGCTGAACCTGCAATTGCTGCTGCTGACTGCCCAGCACCTGCAACTCAATATCCTGCTCATGCAATTCCTCGCGCGCTGCAAGCAGTGCCTCTTCGCTATCTGCTAATTGCCGCTGTACTTTATGCGCGCGCATAAACTGCTGAACAGCTATACCCAGAACAACAACGCCGGCCAGTAATGGCGCAGCGTAGGGTCTGAGTTCTTGCACTGTTAAGCTGAGCATAAGCCATCTCTTTGTGCTGTCGATTGCTCGCCAGAAACTGCTGTACGCGATCGTTTAGCCATCCGGACAAAACACAATATCCACTGCGCTACCTTGTGCCCATCATGCTGCTGTACTAGGCTCTGACAAGCCGCTTGATATTCTTTAGGGCAGTACAGTGCCTGCCGAATGGTCAATAAGTTTTTCGAGAACTCATGGGTAAATTCAGGATGACCTTGGAAACACAACACTTGTTGACCCAGCATAAAAGCGGCGTTCTCACAAAACTCACTGCTGGCCAATAATTGTGCACCCTCTGGCAAAGCTGTCACTTGATCACGGTGACTGATCAGCAATTGAAACTCATCAGCACTGTCTGGCAACCACTCTGGCTTATGCTCTAAACGGTAACGATGGACGCCAATACCCCAGCCTTTATTGGAGCGCTGGGTATCACCACCCAGCACTAAGGCAAGAATTTGATGGCCAAAACAAATACCTAAAAGCACATCACCCCGACTAAAGCGTGTATGCAAATAGTCTCGCAAAGTAACAATCCACGGATCATTGGCAAAAGAGTCAGCTTTGCTACCGGTCACCAAGTACGCATCAAACTCCTGCTCAGCGGATGGATACTCACCTCTGACCACATTGAAAACTTGGCAATCAAGCGCAGCCTCTTGCGCTGAAAAAAGCTGTTTAAACATTTGTCCAAAGCCAATAAATGTATCTTGCATCGTCGGATGCAAATCATCAGACTCTAAAATACATATTCGCAAGACCATCACCTCCAAAACCACTGATCAAACACACAGTATAGCCTGACATATTGCTAATTTTATAGACCTAAATAAAACAGCACCCTACCATTAAGAGCTTGCACATAATGAGTAGGATTATGAAAACAAAAAAGCCGACTCAACTTCGCAGCTGAATCGGCTTTTATTTACGGAGAATGCCTAAGCATCACCGCTTACCTTAAATTTAATCTTCGCGATAACGGCGTAACTTCAGTGCTTTACCACCAACGCGGGTATCTTTCAGCTTATTCAGCAAGTTCTCTAAACCTTCGTCAGGCAACTCAACCAAGCTAAAGCTTTCGCGAATTTGAATACGACCAATCGCTTCACGCGATAAACCACCCTCATTCAGGATAGCGCCCAATAAGTTACGTGCAGCAACACCATCACGGGTACCCAATGCAGTACGGCAACGTACTTTACCTTCGCTTAACGCTAGTGGTGCACGACGTTCGCGCCCGCCTTCGCCACGATCACCTCGATCACCACGCCCTTCACCACGACCACCGCCATCACGCGAACCGCGTTGACCACGATCATCACGACTACGTGACGTCATCACTGGTTGCTCACGTTCAACACCCGCGATGGTAAAGGCCTGACCTTCAGTAGTTTTCGCCAACAAAGCCAATGCCAACTCTTCCACACTGCAACCAAGCTCAGTAGTCAAATGCGCTAGTAATTCAGTGTTTTGATTGCCTTTATCTTTAACGCGTGGTGCTAAATCTTGGGTCAAGCGACGAATACGCGCCTGCAGAATAGTTTTTGCATCAGGTAATGAGATCTCTGCAACCTTTTGACCAGTTACACGCTCAATCACCTGCAACATACGACGCTCACGCGGAGTCACTAGTAATAAAGCACGACCATCACGGCCAGCACGACCAGTACGACCAATACGGTGCACATAAGATTCTGGGTCGTACGGCATATCAATGTTAAATACGTGAGTAATACGCGGAACATCAAGACCACGTGCCGCAACGTCAGTGGCAATCACAATATTTAAACGGCCATCTTTTAATGAATCAATCACGCGCTCGCGCTGGTTCTGCGCGATATCACCATTCAGCGCGGCAACTTTGTAGCCTTTGGCTTCCAATGCTGCTGCGATATCTAAAGTGGCTTGCTTAGTACGCACAAAACCGATCATTGCATCAAAGTCTTCGACTTCAAGCAAACGCAAAATAGCATTTACTTTTTGATCCGCGTGCACCATCAAGTGCGCTTGATCAATACGTGCAACGGTTTGTGTCTTACTAGCAATTTTAACTTGCTGAGGTTTGCGCAGGTGTTTTTCCGCAATACCTCGGATCGAAGCTGGCAATGTTGCTGAGAACAACACGGTCTGACGATCATCGGGCATGGCGTTGAAAATAACTTCCAAGTCATCCATAAAGCCGAGCTTTAACATCTCGTCAGCTTCATCAAGGACTAAGAATTTAATGGTAGAGAGTAAACCACCATTGCGACTGAGGTGGTCAACTAAACGACCTGGCGTCGCTACAATCACTTGCGCACCATTGCGGATAGCTTTCAGTTGCGGGCCCATCGGCGCGCCACCATAAATAGCGACAACATTGACGCTTGGCATTTGTGCCGCAAAGCTTTCAAATGCAGTAGCCACCTGCAGTGCCAACTCACGAGTGGGTGCTAGCACCAACACTTGCGCTTCGCGACGGTTAGCATCAATACGCGACAAAATAGGTAAAGCAAACGCAGCCGTTTTACCGGTACCGGTTTGTGCCTGGCCAATCATGTCGTGGCCAGCCATAATCAACGGAATAGACTGTGTTTGAATCGGGGATGGCTCTTCGTAACCGACTGCAGTGATGGCTGCAAGAACTGAAGGATGAAGGCCGAGCGTAGCAAAAGTGCCAACGTCTGGAGTGGTGCTGATTTCTTGGGTCATGGTATGCCTTATGTGCATCCGCAAAGACCCATGAAAGCTGCACACGCCATGAAAGACCATAATGGTCGCCCTTTTGGCAGCCTGTTTGCGAGTATTTGCGAAAACGCTGTTTAGATAAAACGTCTAGGAGAGTCCACTATTGGACAAGCAGTCGAAGCAGTACTTCGGGATATTGCAGTAACCTTAACGGGGGCCGATCTGGCCGGCGCATATTATAGCAACCTTTTCAGGCAACTGCCTAGTGCTTGTTAAGTAACTCACATTTTTAAGCGCATTTCGCTTTGAAAGTAACGCAAAAGACCATTTAAAGGATCAACAAAGCTAATTTGCCTCGCCAATAACTGCAATGGCTGGGTGTAATCGTCCTGCTCGTTAAGTATTTGCAAGTCAGGATAGAGCGGATCATTGATAATCGGCGCACCTAAAGCAGCCAAATGCACACGCAACTGATGTTTACGTCCGGTCACAGGATACAAGCGATAGCACCAAACATCACCTTGCCGTTCACACACCTCAATGACTGTGTCGCTATTGGGTTCACCAGTGACTTCTTGCATGCGAAAAAACTCTTGCGCAGGTTCAAGTCGACTGCGGTGTCGATACGGCCATTGCTGATCTGGCAGTGCTGCTGCCAGCGCTTCATAGCACTTAAATACTTTGCGCTGGCGAAACAAGCCTTGATAGGCATCACGACTACGAGGGTTAACTGAAAACAGCACAACACCTGCGGTTAAACGATCAAGGCGATGAATCGGAACGATATTAGGATTATCTAAACGCTTCATTAAGCGCCGTAATAGGCTCTCTTCGACATAGCGTCCTGCGGGCTGGGTCGATAAAAAATGCGGCTTATCGACAACAAGCAAGTGTTCATCTTGGCATAGAATGGTTTCTGTAAAGGGCACTATGGGCTCATCCACCACTTCACGAAAATAATACACCAAAGCGCCCGCTTGATAGGACTCGTTCGGCAACAGACAGCGCTGCTGCTCATCCAAAACCTTACCAGCAAGCATACGTTGACGCCATGTCTCACGGCTGATCGCAATAAAACGCTCACTGAGAAAATCCAATAACAGAGAGTACGCTGCATGCGGCAGGCGCACTCTGCTTGCACCAAACAAGGGAGAAATAGTCATGCCAACAATTAATGCACGGTATGCCCAGTCGGGTCATCCTCATCCGCTTCGTTGACAGCCTCTTCCTCAGCCACCTGTCCGGCCACCATTAAACCGGCATGAAACATTTCTTTAGCAACATCAATGTAGCTGGCTTTTAAAAAACCACGAGCCTCACTTGAAAAGGTCAAGGTCACTAAAGCGGTCTCCTCTTCCGAGCGACGCAAAACAATTCGGCCATCTGGCAACTCAACAATTTCCAAAAACGCACTGGACATAAAAAAACTCTTAAAAATCAAATAAAACATACGGAGCCGTGTTAATAGCCCCGCAATCAATACAGCGGCAATTTATTTTTTACGCTTATCTTCGACCTGCCACTTTTTACCGTCGTAAAACGCTTTCCAACCGCTGGGTTTACCTTCAATTTCCGACTGCACGTACTGCTCTTTATTTTTACGACTGTAACGAATCACTGATGGCAGGCCATCTGGATCCTGGGTCGGCGCAGTAAGCAAGTAATGGTATTTAGGATCGATTTCGGCTTTATGCGGAATTAACTCCAATACCAAAGGCGCACGGGTTTCACGTTTTTTAGGAAACTGACTAGCCGCTAAAAACATTCCAGCGGCGCCATCACGCAAGACATAAGTATCATCAACTTTCTGGCATTGCAGTTCCGGCATAGGCACTGGATCCATTTTTGGCGGTGCTGCTTCGCCACTGCGCAACAGCTTGCGAGTGTTTTTGCACTCGCTATTGGTACAACCAAAATACTTACCAAAACGGCCGGTCTTTAACTGCATTTCACTGCCGCATTTATCACATTCAAGGCTTGGGCCTTCATAACCCTTAATACGGAACTGCCCTTCTTCAACTTCAAAACCCGTGCAGTCTGGGTTATTACCACAGACATGCAACTTGCGCGTCTCATCAATTAAGTAGGCATCCATCGCAGTGTCGCACTTAACACAACGGCGCTTATGACGTAGCAACAGAGACTCTGACTCACCTTCGTCATCGGCGGCAATTTCATCACCTGGTACTAAATTCACCGTTGATTTGCAGCGCTCCTTAGGTGGCAACGCGTAGCCGGAGCAGCCTAAGAACACGCCAGTTGAAGCAGTGCGAATCATCATAGGACGACCGCATTCTTTACATGGGATATCGGTCAGGGTTGGCGTGTTTTCACGCATACCGTTTTCACTGGAATCAGCCTGCTCGAGCTTTGTCTTAAAGTCTTTATAAAACTCATCGAGTAACTGCTTCCATTGCAGATCACCATGGGCAACACTATCTAATCGCTCTTCCATCTGCGCGGTAAAGCTGTAGTCCATCAAATCAGAAAAACTTTCACCAAGACGCTCAGTGACGATATCGCCCATTTTCTCAGCATAGAAACGGCGGTTTTGTAAAGCGACATAGCCACGGTCTTGAATGGTCGAAATAATCGCGGCATAGGTCGACGGTCGGCCAATACCTTGTTTTTCCAACTCTTTAACCAAGCTTGCTTCACTGTAGCGCGCTGGCGGTTTAGTGAAGTGCTGAGTCGGATCGAGCTTGAGCAAACTCAGCACATCGCCTTTTTTTAAATCAGGCAGCACTGCATCTTCGCCACCCTTGCCTTGTTGCGGCTGTACACGAGTATAACCATCAAATTTCAAAATGCGGCCACGGGCACGCAATTCAAACTGTGCGGCCTCAACTGTCAAACTGGTCGCTATATACTCAGCTGCTGGCATCTGGCACGCAACGAACTGGCGCCAAATCAACTCATACAAACGCTCAGCGTCGCGCTCCATGCCTTTCAGTTGAGCCGTCTGGATATTCACATCAGAAGGACGAATCGCCTCATGCGCCTCTTGCGCACCCTGCTTGCTGCTGTAAGCAATTGGTTTTTCTGGCAAGTACTTTGCGCCGAACTCTTGATCAATAAAGCTGCGCACCATTTCAATAGCATCGTTAGAGATATTGGTTGAGTCAGTACGCATATAAGTGATGTAACCCGCTTCGTACAATCGTTGCGCCATCATCATGGTCTTTTTAACGCCAAAACCTAAACGTGTACTGGCAGCCTGTTGCAAGGTCGAGGTGATATAGGGTGCACTGGGACGACTGCTGGTGGGCTTGTCTTCACGCTTAATCAGCGTATAAGGGGCTTTTTCTAAAACCGCTAACGCTGCATCAGTTTGTTCTTTACTGACCGGACGGAACACTTTACCTGTATCACGAATCACTTCAAAACGCGTAGCGAGTTGTTCAGCATTGCTTAAATCAGCATGCACCTGCCAAAACTCTTCAGGGATAAAGGCGCGAATTTCTTTCTCACGCTCAACCACTAATTTAACTGCCACCGATTGCACGCGTCCAGCGGATAAGCCCCGGGCAACTTTTTTCCACAGCAGCGGCGAGACCATAAAGCCCACCACACGGTCCAAGAAACGGCGTGCTTGCTGCGCATTGACCTGATCAATATCGAGCTTGCCCGGCTCAGCGAAAGCACCTTTAATGGCTTTTTCAGTAATTTCGTTAAATACCACACGCTTGTAACGGCTGTCATCACCACCAATGGCTTCACGCAGGTGCCAAGCAATCGCTTCTCCTTCGCGGTCCAAGTCAGTTGCGAGATAGATGGTGTCAGCATCTTTAGCTAAGCGGCGCAGCTCTTCAATCACCTTTTCTTTGCCCGGCAAAATCTCGTAACGGGCTTTCCAGTCATTTTCAGGATCAATACCCATTCGGGCAACTAAGGTACGCATGGCCTTTTGCTTAGGCGTGAGCTCTGTAGTGTCAGCCGCTTTACCACGCTTAGCTGGTGTTTTACCGGAGCCTGAGCCACTTGTCGGTAAATCACGAATATGACCCACGCTCGACTTCACCACATACTCATTACCTAAGTATTTGTTGATTGTCTTCGCTTTAGCAGGGGACTCTACGATAACCAGCGATTTGCTCATTGCTTAGAATATTCCTGAAATAGATAAAGTGATATGCCTATCCTAGCGCTACAAATATCACATAAAAATACGATAACGTTGCTTATAGTCACGCTATATATAGGTTGAAACCCGTATAGGTCAAGTTTTTGCGCAATTTGCTTGTATCTTTATGTTTGCGCCAGCAGCGATTCTTCGGCGCTGAGTAAGGCAAAACGCGGCTGCAACTGACCTGCAATATCAACCTGCTCAACAAACATCGTCAAAGGTCGCTCCCACATGCCACAAGCGCCGTATAGCGCTTGGTAGACGACCATCAGCTCTTCAGTTTCAGAGTGCTGGGCAACGGCAAAAACCCGGTATTGTTGACCCTTATAGTGCTGATAAATACCTGTCTGTATACTCACTGTACATCCTTAATAAAAAAAAGCCGAGGCTCAAGGCCTCGGCTTTCGTACTTAACTGGCGTTTACACGCGCTCAAATACCGTAGAAATACCCTGACCTAGACCAATACACATAGTGGCCAGACCTAAAGTACCACTGTTTTGCTGCATAACATTAAGCAAAGTGCCTGAAATACGTGCGCCCGAGCAACCGAATGGGTGACCCAAAGCAATCGCACCACCGTGCAAATTAACCTTTTGCTCCATTTTATCAAGCAGTTTCAGATCTTTAAGAACGGGCAATGCTTGTGCAGCAAAGGCTTCGTTAAGCTCAACAAAATCAATATCATCAATCGTCACACCGGCACGCTTCAATGCTTTATGGCTTGCAGGTACTGGGCCGTAACCCATGATCGCTGGATCTACACCGGCGACCGCCATCGAACGAACCACAGCCATTGGCTGAATACCGAGGTCTTTAGCACGCTGTGCTGACATCACGATCATGCATGACGCACCATCAGTAATTTGTGAAGACGTACCAGCAGTTACAGTACCGCCCTTCGGGTTAAATGCCGGACGCAATGCCGCCAAACTTTCCAGTGTTGTTTCTGGGCGAATGGTTTCATCGTAGTCAAACATTTTCAAGAAGCCATCAGCATCATAGCCTTGCATTGGGATAATTTCGTTTTTGAAATTACCTTCAACGGTGGCTTTTTGTGCTAAACGGTGCGAACGTTCGCCAAATGCATCTTGTTGCTCACGGCTGATACCATGCATTTTACCCAGCATTTCTGCGGTCAAACCCATCATGCCCGATGCTTTTGCCGCATGCAGCGACATGTGTGGGTTAGGGTCAACACCGTGCATCATGCTGACGTGACCCATGTGCTCAACACCACCCACGACAAACACATCACCGTTGCCGGTTTGAATGGCTTGTACAGCAGTGTGCAGCGCGCTCATCGACGATCCGCACAGACGGCTTACCGTTTGCGCAGCACTGGTGTGTGGAATAGCTGTCAGCAAAGACGCCATACGGGCAATATTCCAACCCTGTTCCATAGTCTGGTTAACACAACCCCAAATAACATCTTCAACTTCAGCTGGATTGACTTTGTCATTACGATTTAGCAAACCAGTGATTAAATGCGCTGACATATCTTCAGCACGTGTGTTGCGGTGCATGCCCCCTTTCGACCGACCCATAGGGCTACGTCCGAAATCGACAATCACTGCATCTCTTGGATTCAAGCTCATTTCTTTACTCCCGCTCTAATCTGTTCACGATTAACCGAAAAAGGTTTGACCGTTTTTGGCCATTTCACGCAATTTCTCGGTCGGGTGATACAGCGCACCCAAGTCAGCGTATTTGTCCGCTAAAGCAACAAACTCAGCGACACCAATGCTGTCGATGTAACGTAACGCACCACCACGGAAAGGTGGGAAGCCGATACCGTAAATCAAACCCATATCTGCTTCTGCAGCGGTCTCAACAATACCGTCTTCAAGACAGCGCACAGTCTCCATGCACAATGGAATCATCATCCAATTGATAATGTCCTCATCAGTCACTTCGCGTTGCTCATAAACAATTGGTGCTAAAATATCAGCAATAGCTTCATCAACAACTTTCTTCGATTTGCCGCGCTTATCTGTTTCGTGCGAGTAGAAACCTTTACCGTTTTTCTGACCTAAACGATCTGCTTCATACAACGCATCAATCGCGCTGCGGCGATCATCTTGCATACGATCAGGAAAGCCTTCAGCCATCACATCACGACCATGGTGTCCGGTATCAATACCCACCACATCCATTAAGTAAGCAGGACCCATCGGCCAACCGAATTTCTCCATAACTTTATCAATGCGCACAAAATCAACGCCAGCACTGATCAGCCTAGCAAACCCACCGAAGTACGGGAACAAGACACGGTTAACTAAGAAGCCTGGGCAGTCATTGACAACAATGGGGTTTTTACCCATTTTTTGTGCATAAGCAACAGTGGTTGCTACCGCTTCGTCAGATGAATGCTCACCGCGAATCACTTCAACCAAGGGCATCATGTGCACAGGGTTAAAGAAGTGCATACCAACAAAGTTTTCCGGACGCTTCAGCGCTTTAGCCAACAAATTAATGGAAATGGTTGAAGTATTGGAAGCAATGATAGTGTTCTCACCAACATGCTGCTCAACTTCAGCCAATACGGCTTGCTTAACTTTTGGATTCTCAACGACCGCTTCAATCACGATATCAACATGACCAAAATCGCCATAAGACATGGTTGGGCGAATCGCATTCAGCGCTTTAGCCATTGCATCAGGCTTAATTCGCTTACGTTCAAGACGCTTAACCAGCAACTTAGCAGCTTCATCAAGACCTAACTGAATACCCTCTTCACGGATATCCTTCATCAGGATTGGTGTGCCTTTCAGAGCAGACTGGTAAGCAATACCGCCACCCATGATACCTGCACCCAATACCGCCGAGAGCTTGACATCGCGCGCAATTTTTGCGTGCACTTTAGCTTTACGCTTCAGCGCTTGGTCATTTAAGAACAATCCAATCAAACTTTCAGAAACTGAAGTCTTAGCCAGCTTAACAAAGCCTTTAGCTTCAATTTCTAAGGCTTTATCACGGCCATGGTTGGCTGCTTTTTGAATGGTCTTAATGGCTTCAACGGGGGCCGGATAGTTCGGACCCGCCTTACCTGCAACAAAACCTTTAGCTGTTTCAAAGCACATCATTTGTTCGATGGCATTGAGTTTGATTTTCTCAAGTTTAGGCTGACGTTTGGCTTTATAGTCAAGCTCACCGGCAATCGCACGCTTGATTAAATCTAGAGCGGCTGCTTGCAATTTATCTAAGCTGACCACTGCATCAACAGCACCAACTTTTAAGGCTTCATCAGCCCGTGCTTCTTTACCTGCGGCAATCCACTCAATGGCGTTATCTGCACCAATAATTCGTGTTAAGCGCACAGTTCCACCGAAACCTGGGTAAATACCCAATTTCACTTCTGGTAAACCAATTTTAGCGCTGTCGGCCATAACACGATAGTCCGCTGCTAGGCACATTTCAAAACCACCACCTAAAGCGATGCCATTAATTGCTGCAACGGTGGGGACTTCAAGATCCTCAAACGCGTTAAAAAATGTATTAACTTCAAGATTACCTGCAACCAACTCGTCTTCAGGAAGCTTAAAGTTATCAACAAACTCTGTAATGTCGGCACCAACGATAAACACACCCTTACCACTGGTTACAATCACACCTTTAACATCGTTATTGGCATTAATTGCAACAACTGCATCACGCAGCTCGGTAAGAGTAAGGCGGTTAAACTTATTAACGGACTCGCCCTCAAGGTCGAATTTAAATTCGACAATGCCACTTTCAAGGGTCTTCACCGTGATGGCTTTACCTTCGTAAATCATCAACTGATCTCCACGATATGGAAGCTGAACAGTTACACTTGGGCCACTGACAGCAATTAAACAATGTGCATAGCACGTTGCGTAGTACTTACCAGCATACTCGCTGATTTATGTATCCAAATACAATACACAGATCTATGCCAATATGCATTTCATACGCCCGTTTGATTTGGGGTGTGCACACATTCAGGGAATTTTCTCTCTTTGTCAATTATAAGACCTGAAGAAATGGTGTAAATCTGTACCCGGTTTTCGCAAGCTATTGGTTTTATAAGAAGAAATAATTTATCTAGATGAGTATGCATCAGCAGTCTTAGCATAAAACACACACACCCGGCATGAACCTGTAGCCAAATTAACCATGAAACGGTAGAGTCGAAAAAAGGTGCTATTTTGCCTTTCAATAAAAACAATAAATATTACGCAAATCTGGAGCTTCCAATCATGAGGAATTCTATTATCGCAGTGTGCTTAACTGCGCTTATCTCTCTGTCCACGCCACTCATCGCTGCTGATACACAGCCGTCAACCGCCTATACTGAAATTCAAAGCACGCTCAACCAACTGTTCCAGATGCGCCTGGCAACACAAAGAAGTATTGGTGCTTTTTATATGTTTAATGGCCAAGAGCAAGATCAACGTTACGCAAAAATCGCAGCTGACAACGCCACCCAAGCCGCCCGCTACTTATGGAGTCTTACTGCGCCTGAAAGCACTGCCGTTGAGAGTTTAAAAGTCCAATTACTCGATGACTTTAGCGCCTACAGCAGGCAACTTGACAGGCTTATCAGCGCCATACAAAAACAAGGTTATAGTGATCTACAACCGGTGGCCGACCTTGCTGTATTAAACAGCAGTATTCTAAAAAACAGCCATGCATTGGCACTTCTGATTGCACAAGAGCAGCAATACACTGCACCTGAATTGACGCAACTGGCTCGCGAGCAAAGCTTACTGATGCAGAGTATTGCAGCTGACTATGCAGCACGCAGCGCTTCAGTCGGCGCCTCTTTTTTTCGCAGACGGCGAGAAACAACCGCTTGACCAACTCAGCAAGCAGTTTGCACGCAACTTTTTAGTTCTAAAAAACCATCCAAACAATAATCCAAGTATCAAGCAATCATTACGTGCAATTGAAGTGAAGTGGCGCTACATTGAAAACTCATTAAAAAACTATAATGAAAACAGCGTACCTTTCGTGATTGATAAGTTTGCACGTAGCATCACGCAAAGCCTTGAGCAGGTAGCTGCTCAATACGCGCTGCTAAATATTTAAGCTCAGCTGCGCTCTTTACGTTTCAATATAGAGCGCCTACGGAGACATGTATGGCGTATTCGCATCTGCTTATTGCTATTGACCTAACAGAAGATTGTCATCGCGTTTTGGATAAAGCTAATAAGCTTTGTCATGCTTTATCCGCGCAAGCCACTTTGGTTCACGTTGTTGAGCCGTTAACTATGGCTTTCGGTGGTGACGTGCCGATGGACTTATCACTACTGCAACAACAGCAAACCGAGCAAGCACAAGACAAGCTCAATATTCTTGCCGAGAAGCATCAATTGCTTAGAGAAAACAACTGTCATCTATGCTATGGACAACCTCGTCAAGAGATTCATCAGCTGGCAAAAGACAATAATTGCGACTTGATTATTGTTGGCAGTCACGGCCGCCACGGTTTAGCTCTTTTACTCGGCTCCACCACTAACGATTTGTTATCCGGTGCGCCTTGTGACGTGTTAGCAGTCGACCTGAAAGAACATGACTCTGACGAATAATGCAATGAAGGGCACCTAGTCTACTGACTTTTGATCAACAGCCTAAATGCCCTTCACCCTCGTACTCATGATCATCGAGTAGTTTTTGTAATTACACTCCTAACGCATAGTTCAGACTAGGGCAGCCATTCATAGTAGCGCTTAACCTTCTAACTCAGCCCAGCGCTCAATTAACCCATCAAGCTGATCCTGTACAGTACTGATCTTTGCCAATACAGCTTCAGTTACTTGCGCAGACTGCTGATAAAAATCAACTTGCGATACCTGATTATGCAATGCCTCCAACTCTGTTTCTAAGCTGTCGATATGCTCAGGAATCGCATCCAGCTCGCGCTGCAACTTATAGCTGAGTTTCTGTTTAGGCGCTGCGCCATCATCCGTGTCTTTTGTTAAACTGACGTTTTCTACATCCTTGCTTACTGTAGTTGTTGTTACTGCTGCTTGTGGTGCTTCAAGGTCATCAGCAACACCCAGCAGACGAATGCTGCCACCTTGTCTGAGCCAGTCATCGAAGCCACCAACATATTCACGCACTCGCCCAGTACCATCAAAGACCAAGGTGCTGGTGACGACGTTATCAAGAAACGCTCGGTCGTGACTGACAATCAACACTGTGCCCTTGAACTCCATCAACACTTCTTCCAGCAACTCGAGTGTTTCCACATCAAGGTCATTGGTCGGTTCATCGAGCACGAGTAAGTTAGCCGGTCGGGTAAACAGCTTAGCCAATAGTAAGCGTGCACGCTCGCCACCGGACAATGCTTTAACTGGAGTACGTGCACGCTGCGGGCTAAATAAGAAATCACCCAAATAGCTCAATACGTGCTTGCTCTGCCCATCAATCATGATGGTATCGCTACCTTCACCCACGTTCTCAATCACGGTTTTTTCTGGATCAAGTTGATGACGTAGCTGGTCAAAGTAGGCCACTTCGAGCTTGGTACCTACTTCAATGGTACCCTTCGTCGGCTGTAAATCACCCAGTAACAACTTCAGCAGTGTGGTTTTGCCGCTACCGTTAGCGCCAAGCAAACCAATACGGTCGCCGCGCTGCAAGACCATTGAGAAGTCTTTAATCAGTTCAGGTCCACCTTTGTGAGCAAAGCTGACTTTATCAACTACGATCACCTGCTTACCAGATTTCTCAGCAGCACCAATATTGATATTCGCTGCGCCTTGACGCTCACGACGCTGGCTGCGTTCAACGCGCAACGCTTTGAGCTCACGTACGCGACCTTCGTTACGCGTACGGCGCGCTTTAATCCCTTGGCGAATCCAAACTTCTTCTTGCGCCAGCTTTTTATCAAACAGCGCATTAGCGGTTTCTTCAGCCGCCAACTGCTGTTCTTTATGCACTAAAAAGCTCGCATAGTCGCCATTCCAATCAATCAGATGGCCACGATCCAGCTCAAAAATACGTGTCGCTAAGTTCTGCAAAAATGCCCGGTCGTGGGTAATAAAAAGTACCGCACCGGTGAAATTTAACAGCGCATCTTCCAACCAAGCAATTGCACCGATATCCAAGTGGTTCGTCGGCTCATCGAGCAGCAGTAAGTCAGGCTCAGCCACTAACGCTTGCGCCAGCAACACGCGACGACGCCAGCCACCGGATAGCTCATTCATTTTTTTCTCGGCGGGCAACTGTAAGCGGCTTAAAGTACTATCCACTAGCTGCTGCAAACGCCAGCCATCACGTGCCTCCAACTCTTGCTGCACGTGCATCATCTTATTTAAATCTTCATCGGTTTGGATATTTTGACTGATATGATTGAACTCAGCCAATAATGCACCGACACCATCAAGCCCGTCCGAGACCACATCAAAAATAGTGCGATCATCGGCCGCTGGCAACTCTTGCGGCAACTCACCTATTTTCAGTCCAGGTGCGCGCCATACTTCGCCGCTGTCGGCCAAACGTGCGCCTTTGACCAAGTGCAGCATGCTTGACTTGCCCGTACCATTGCGGCCAATGATGCACACGCGTTCGCCGCGAGCAATCTGCCATGACACCTCTTCCAAAAGAGGTGTCGCGCCGTAGGCAAGTGATACTTGAGTCAATTTGAGCAAAGTCATTGTAGTTCTCCTAAAATCTGCGAGGTATTGTACAGCTTCGCGCTAGGGTTCGTTGAATAACTGCATTTAGTGGCCTGCTCCCCCCCTATCACCGTTGTACACAAGCAGCTAAGCTATGCTGTCTTCGCCACTGGGCCAATCCTCTACTGGCGCTTTACTGGGCATTTATTTTCAGGGTTTCTTATGCGCAGTCGATATCTATTACCGCTGGTTTTATTTGTAGCACTGAGTCACAGCGTGTTTAGCGTGAGCGCCGCCACGTTGCAACAACAACGCACACTCTACAATCAAGCCAAATTAGCACTGAGCAAGAATGATGCGTCATTGTACTTAAATAACCGCGCGGCCTTGCGTGACTATCCGCTGACACCTTACCTAGCCTATGATGAACTCACTCAGCGTCTAGCAACTGCCAGCAGCGACGAGGTCGAGAAGTTCCTCCTTGAGCATGGTGACTTACCACAAATCAAATGGATGAAGCTACGCTGGCTGCGCCTGCTTAGCGAGCGCCGACAATGGCCACTGTTTTTGCAATACTACAGTCCTGAGCTCAACTTCACCGAACTGGACTGCCATTTCGCGCAATACCAACTGCAGCATGGGCAGGCATCCGCCGCCTTTGCCAGTGCTGACAAACTCTGGTTGAGTGCACAATCACAGCCCAACGCCTGCGATCCACTGTTTGATAGCTGGCGCGCCGCTGGGCAACTCAACGAAGATAAAATTTGGCAACGCTTAATACTCGCAACTGATGCGGGCAACTACGGTGTCGCGCAATACTTAGTCACACTGCTGAGTAGCCAAGAACAGAAAGGCAAACTACTGATTGATGTAGCGAGAAAGCCAAGTTTACTCAAACAAACCGAACGTTTTACTGCACGTGACAGCACCAGTGCAGCTATTATTGCCTTAGGCCTGCGCAAACTGGCCCGAGAAGATTTAGACGCCAGCGTGCGCTTACTCAGTCATTACGGAAAACACGTCAGTTTTAGCCCTAACGATCAACTGACACTGGCCAATGATATTGGCTTGCGCTTAGCCAAACGTTTTGATCCGCGCGCATTAGCTGTCATGCAAAAATATGACCCGCAGCTTAAAAATACCAATTTAACCGAGTGGCGTGCCCGCCTATTGCTACGCTTAGGACGCTGGGATGAAGCCTACCAACTGACCCGTCAGCTGCCTGAAGAACTGAGCAGCAGCAACCGTTGGCGTTATTGGCAGGCGCGCAGCTTGCAGTTGGCGCAACCCAACAGTCAGCAGCCTTTACTGCTCTATCAACCGCTGGCGCGCGAACGTGACTTTTATGGTTTTATGGCCGCTGATCGCAGTGACCAGCCTTATCATCTCAAACATAAAGCATTAAAACTGCAGCCCAAAACCATCCAAAAAGTACGTAATGCTGCCGGTATGCAACGTGCCTTAGAGTTTGATGCGCGAGGCGAGATCACTGAGTCACGTCGCGAATGGTATCACCTGAGTAATTTTTTAAGCCGCGATGAATTGGTTGCACAAGCACGGATTGCTTATGATATGGGCTGGTATTTTCCAGCGATTCGCACCATCAGCAAAGCCCAGTATTGGGATGATTTAGAAATACGCTTCCCCATGGCTCACCAAAGCAATTTTATTGCCGAAGCAAAAACCCGTGGCGTCCACTCCAGTTGGGTTTTTGCCGTTACTCGCCAAGAAAGTGCCTTTATGATTCAAGCCGAATCACACGTGGGCGCGATGGGCTTAATGCAGCTGATGCCTGCCACAGCTAAAGAAACTGCGCAGCGTTATGGCATTCCTTTAGCCAATCCACGCAGTGCAGTGAACCCATCCACCAACATCCAGTTAGGTACGGCCTACTTAAGCCAAGTCTTGGAACAGTTTAAAGGTAACCGTGTCCTAGCCTCTGCTGCGTATAACGCTGGCCCCGGACGCGTGCGCCAATGGCTTCGCGATGCCAAGCACTTACCTTATGATGTTTGGGTGGAAAGCATTCCGTTTGACGAAACGCGCCTGTATGTACAAAACGTACTGACGTATTCGGTGATCTATGGCGAAAAACTGCAAGCGCCGATGCCGCTAGTGGAATGGCACGAGCGCTTTCTTGATCAACAATAATCCCGAAGAGGCCGCTTAATTTAACACCTTAAGCGGCCTCTTCGCGTCTAAACAACCCATACACGCTAAGTTATAAATTTTTATAACGGTTCATATCTAGCACGCCAGCCTCAAACGGCTCACGCTCGCGAATATGTTCGCTAAGATCGTGAAAATACTGCCAAAACTGTGGGTGCGTACGGCGAATACCCCAACGCTCAACCACCTTACGAAAATCCGCCTCATCACTGACCTGATGCAACGTCATGACAAAGCTTGGCACATCCGCAGCCTGCACATTAAAGATAAAGTTAGGATAACTGCTGAGCACCTCTGGGTAGACAGTTAAAGTATCCAACCCAGGTTGATAACGATAGTGCTCACCCAACATAAACGCCACATTGCTATGCGCTCGGTCACGCAACAGACTGTACACCTCGCGCTCACCGTCACTGAACTCAACACGCAGCATGCTCGCTTCTGGTAAGAAATGAATCACCTTCAATCCCGCTGCTGGCCGATTACTTAAGCGTGATAACGTTTGCTCAACAGCTGCTGCTTCACGGCTCAACCCCTCACGATGACAGTAGGCACCTGAGCAGCGATTAATCGGATCAACGCGCGCATTGATGTCAGCAAAACGCTGCAAAGCACGCTCAGCGAAAACATTTACACTCTTCTCTGTAGGTAAACCAAGAGCACTTTTAGTGCCGTGATCAATTTTAGTGTAATTAAGCCAGAGTTTGACCTTACCGCTGCGCTGGTACCAATCTTTCAGTACACCATCACGCACCTCCCGTGGCATTAAGCGTAAAAAATTCACCTCTGAACCATTACGAATCAAATCAAAATACAAACGGGTCTGTGCTTGATGCGAAACACTACCAAATACATCAAAATTAACCACCAACTGATAGTAGGTACGTTCAAGTAATGGAAAATCCATCAGCCACATGGTTTGCGGAATACTACCAATTAAACCTTTGCGTATACTTGCACTGTCATGCTGACGAAAAACACTGAGCAGTGCCTGATCACTGCCTGCCCAGATATGTGACCAGTCCGGTTGCTGCGCATTTTTATAGCGCTTACGACGTAAATCCTCATAAGCATTGCGTTTTTTCTTATATGTACGCCAAAACCTTAATAGCTCCCTAACATCATCAAACTGCCCAGGCATCGCCAATAAAGGTGTTACCTTGTCTTGATAATCAGAATCGATGATATAAGCATCCTGCTGCGGATCTTGAAAAAACACCCAAAAATGATCACGAATCACATCAGTAGCAATCTGCCCACGACACACCGGCCCACGAATAAAAGTACGCACAAAGAACTCTGCATCATCAAGCATAAACTGATAGCGTGCTTGCGCTGGAATTGCAGCAAAGGTCGCAAACGGATTGCTGCGCGAGAAAGCGCCATAACCTGGAACTTTATCGGTACGCCAATTATCACTTAAAAATAATGACTTAACCCGCTCAAGCTTCTCAGCGCTCATCTCATAGGTAATATGAGTTTTGTGCACAATCACATCAGCCACTGGCACAAAACGGTAGTACATTTCCACCCCAGGATCATCATTGGGACGGCGTGTCGAAATCTCACGAACGGCTACGCCGCTTGGCGTGCGCGAACGGACAAGTCGGAAGAAGTGCGTCGCATCCCCAGCAGCAAAATGAATACGAGCCAGAAATAAATGCTCAAACAGCCAGCGACTAACCACTGACTCGCGTGCTCCAGATGCATTTAGAAATGTTTCCCACTGCATAATATGTTGCTGCTCTAAGCTATTGGCAGTCCAAGATTGCCAATCAACCTCTGCACCACTCTGCATCCACTGCTCAATACTGTTGTATTCAGCATCGGTTAACCCTGTTACTGCGAAGGGCATACCGCTGTGAGGGTTTTCTGCTGCAAACTGCGCAAATTCACCAGGCTTAGCGCACTGATTATCACGCAAAATACCAATATCCAAATCATCTGGTAAGCGACTATTGGGCGCAAACGGCTGCTGGCGACCCAACTCCAACATCTTGGCTAAGAGTGCCGCTTGTGGCTGGCCATCACCCAGCACATCGAAAAAACCTTTTTTACGCCAGCCTTCGACGCTGTGTGCATCCATAAAAATGCGTGTCGTCTCTTGCGCTTGTCTGCGCCCACCGTTGTAAATGGTCTGCTTATGAGCACCACGTTCAAGCCCTTCACCGCTACCTAAGTTCAACTGGCAAGGTGCGTCATAGCAGGCATGACAGGCCACACATTTCTTAGTAAATATGGGCTGAATCTGCTCACTGTAAATAGCTTGACTGGCAAATAGCGACTGACTAAAAACAACACTTAAAAACCCTAAATACAACGCTTTCATAAGGTAACAACTTACCCATCAAGAAGATAAAACAACAAAACATACCAACAAAACCCACTCAACGCTGCATCTATTCAATAATTGCCAACACACAAAGGTATTTAATACCCCAGCATCCCACTCAAGATGCAGTTGATTTGCTATGATTGCCGACTTTATATGTACACAGCATTGATTAGGTAAATACTCATGGCCAACCATTTAGCGCGTCAACACATCCTAAAAGAAGCATTACAGCAGCGCATTTTAGTGCTCGATGGCGGTATGGGCACAATGATTCAAAGCTGTAAGTTCACTGAAGATGATTTTCGCGGTGAACGCTTTGCTGATTGGCCACAAGACCTACAAGGTAATAATGACCTATTAATTCTGACTCAAGCCGAACGTATTCAAGAAATTGAAAAAGCTTACTTGGATGCTGGTGCTGACATTTTAGAAACCAACACCTTTAACTCAACGCAAGTCTCACAGTCCGATTATGGCCTTGAGTCAATTGCCTATGAACTGAACTTTGAAGGTGCGCGTATTGCCCGCGAAGTGGCCGATGCGAAAACCTTAGAAACACCAGATAAACCCCGTTTTGTTGCTGGCGTATTGGGCCCAACCAGTCGCACCTGTTCATTATCACCGGATGTGAATAACCCAGGTTTTCGTAACGTCACCTTCGATATTCTGGTTGAGAACTACAGCGAAGCCACGCGCGGCTTAGTGAATGGTGGCGCTGACATTATTATGATCGAAACTATTTTCGATACGCTGAATGCTAAAGCCGCTATTTTCGCGGTGGAAGGTGTCTTCGAAGAGCTCGGTATCACCCTACCGATTATGATTTCCGGCACCATTACTGATGCCTCAGGCCGTACCTTATCGGGACAAACCACAGAGGCCTTCTGGAACTCAATCCGTCACTGCAAGCCTTTGTCGGTCGGTTTAAACTGCGCCTTAGGTGCTAAAGAGTTGCGCCCTTACCTACAAGAGCTCTCTGAAAAAGCCGATACCTTTGTATCAACTCACCCCAATGCTGGCTTGCCCAATGCCTTCGCTGAATACGACGAAACGCCGGAACAAACTGCAGCCTTAATTGAAGACTTTGCCGCTTCAGGCTTTATTAATATTGTTGGTGGTTGCTGTGGAACTACGCCTGAGCATATTCGTGCCATTGCTGAAAAAGTCGCTAAATACCCACCGCGCGTGATTCCAGACATCCCCAAAGCTTGCCGTTTATCAGGTCTAGAGCCGTTCACCATTGACCGAAGCTCACTTTTTGTTAACGTCGGTGAGCGCACCAACATCACCGGTTCCGCACGCTTTGCGCGCTTAATTCGTGAAGACAATTACACTGAAGCCCTCGCTGTTGCCTTGCAGCAAGTGGAGTCTGGTGCCCAGGTGATTGATATCAACATGGACGAAGGCATGCTTGATTCTAAAGCGGCCATGGTCACCTTCCTCAATCTGATCGCTGGTGAGCCTGATATCTCACGCGTACCCATTATGATTGACTCATCGAAATGGGAGATTATCGAGGCCGGCCTGAAGTGTATTCAGGGTAAAGGCATCGTCAACTCCATCTCGATGAAAGAAGGCGTTGAGCAATTTATTGAGCACGCCAAACTTTGCCGTCGTTACGGCGCTGCGGTGGTGGTGATGGCCTTTGATGAACAAGGTCAAGCCGATACTGCGGCACGTAAACAAGAAATTTGTGCGCGCTCCTACGATATATTGGTCAATCAAGTCGGCTTCCCGCCAGAAGATATTATTTTTGACCCTAATATCTTTGCCGTGGCCACCGGGATTGAAGAGCACAATAACTACGCCGTGGACTTTATTGAGGCCTGCGCCTGGATTCGTGACAACCTACCACATGCTTTAACCTCGGGCGGTGTCTCCAACGTCTCTTTCTCCTTCCGTGGTAATAACCCTGTGCGTGAAGCGATTCACTCAGTGTTCCTCTATTACGCCATTCAAAATGGTCTAAGCATGGGGATTGTGAATGCCGGTCAGCTGGAAATTTACGACCAAATCCCAACGGATTTGCGTAATAAAGTGGAAGATGTGATTCTCAATCGCCACTCTGGCGCCACTGAAGCCTTACTGGCGATTGCCGAAGACTACCGCGGCGATGGCTCGATTAAAGAAGTTGAAACAGAAGAATGGCGCAACCTGCCGGTTAATCAGCGCTTAGAACATGCACTGGTTAAAGGCATCACCCAGTGGATTGTGGAAGATACTGAAGAATCCCGCCAGCAATTTGCCCGCCCTATTGAAGTGATTGAAGGTCCACTGATGTCCGGCATGAACATCGTTGGCGACCTGTTCGGCAGCGGTAAAATGTTCTTACCACAGGTGGTTAAATCGGCTCGCGTGATGAAACAAGCGGTTGCCCATTTAGTGCCCTTTATTGATGCTGAAAAAGGCGACAAACCTGAAGCTAAAGGCAAGGTGTTGATGGCCACAGTTAAAGGTGATGTGCACGATATTGGTAAAAATATTGTTGCCGTGGTGCTCGGTTGTAACGGCTATGACATTGTTGATTTAGGTGTGATGGTACCTGCCGATAAAATCCTGAAGACCGCGATTGCGGAAAAATGCGACATCATTGGTTTATCCGGCTTGATCACCCCATCGCTGGATGAAATGGTTAACGTTGCTAAAGAAATGCAACGACAAAACTTCTATTTACCCCTATTGATTGGCGGCGCAACCACATCTAAAGCGCATACTGCGGTGAAAGTTGACCCCAACTACAGCAATGACGCGGTGGTCTATGTCACCGATGCATCACGTGCGGTTGGCGTGGTTACCACCCTCTTGTCTAAAGAGCTCAAACCTGAGTACACCCGTAAGATTCGTGAAGAGTACGCGCAAATGCGTGAGCGTATCGCCGCGCGTACCGTACGCACCAAGCGCCTGACCTACGAGCAAGCCGTCGCCAACAAGCCAAAGTTCGAGTGGACAGACTATCACGCGACTCAACCCAAGGTGGTTGGCACTCAGCGTCTCTATGATATCGATTTATCGGTACTGGCTGAATACATCGACTGGACGCCGTTCTTTATTTCGTGGAACTTAGTTGGTAAATATCCACGTATTTTCAAAGACGAGGTGGTTGGCGAGGCGGCGCAAACCTTATTTGATGAAGCCCAAGTTTTACTGAAAAAAATGATTGATGAGAAGTTGATTGAAGCGCGAGCCACCTTTGCATTCTGGCCAGCCAATCAAGTCAATCATGATGACATTGAGTTATATGACGATGCTGGCGAGCCTATCGCCATGCTGCACCACCTGCGACAGCAGATCGAAACAGCCAATGGCAAACCGAATCTGTGTCTCTCCGATTTTGTTGCTCCGAAAGACAGTGGTGTAACAGACTATATTGGCGGTTTTATCGTTACTGCAGGTATTGGTGTCGACGAACTGGCCAAGTCTTACCAAGAACAAGGCGATGACTACAACGCAATCATGGTACAAGCGCTGGCGGATCGTTTAGCTGAAGCCTGCGCCGAATGGCTGCACCAGCAAGTGCGTACCAACTACTGGGGTTACGACACCGCTGAAGAACTCAGCAATGATGACCTGATTCGCGAAAAGTACAAAGGCATTCGCCCAGCACCGGGCTACCCTGCGTGTCCTGATCACACGGAAAAAGGCACCTTGTTTGAACTGCTTGACCCCAATAAAGACTTTGGTGTCAGTATGACTGAGCACTATGCGATGTTCCCAACCGCAGCAGTCAGTGGTTGGTATTTTGCTCACCCAAATGCGCAATATTTTGCCGTGGGTAAAATCGATAAGGACCAAGTAGAAAGTTACGCCAAACGTCGCAATGATGATATCGAGTACACCGAACGCTGGCTCAGCCCTGCGCTCGGTTACGACGTATAAAGTAATATTATGGGCGGCACATATGTCGCCCATAATATTTCACAGAAGCTATTCAGTCACTATCACAACAACCACCCTTATATCAAAAAAGAATCATCTTATGAAAAATAATTACTTTATAGTATAAGCAATGATTGTTACTGTAGTCACAATTCTGCACTCCGTGCCATACGCTTACAGCAGCTTGATACAGGGACAACCATGTATATTTACGACCAATACGATCAGCAAATTGTTGAAGATCGCGTGCGCCAATTTCGTGATCAAACCCGCCGTTACTTTGCTGGCGAACTTTCTGAAGATGAATACCTGCCACTGCGCCTGCAAAATGGTCTGTACGTACAACGCCATGCGCCGATGCTGCGTATTGCCGTACCCTATGGTTTGCTCGCGAGCAAGCAACTGCGCATGCTCGCGCACATCACCCGCAAGTATGACAAAGGCTATGCACATATCACCACACGCACCAACGTGCAGCTAAACTGGCCTGCGCTAGAAGATGTACCTGATATTTTAGAAGATCTAGCCAGCGTGCAAATGCATGCCATTCAAACCAGCGGCAACTGTATCCGCAACACTACGACCGACCAATACGCTGGCGTGGCACGTGACGAGCAGATCGACCCACGCCCATGGTGCGAAATCATTCGTCAATGGTCAACATTTCACCCTGAATTTGCGCGCTTACCGCGCAAATTTAAAATTGCCGTGAATGGCTGCTCACAAGATCGCGCGGCGATTGAAGTGCATGATATCGGCCTTGAAGTGGTCAAAAACGACGTCGGTGAGCTGGGTTTTCGCGTATTAGTTGGTGGCGGCTTAGGACGTACACCGATAGTCGGTAGCTGTATTAATGAATTTCTACCTTGGCAACATTTGCTTGGTTACTTAGAGGCCATAGTACGTGTTTATAACCGCTTTGGTCGCCGCGATAATAAATTTAAAGCGCGTATTAAAATACTCGTAAAAGCGCTGACTGCACCTGTTTTTGCTGAACGTGTCGCTGAAGAATGGGCACACCTAAAAGACGGCCCCATCACCCTAACTGAAGAAGAAGTGCAGCGTGTATCCAAGCATTTTACTGACCCAGCCTACTTGACGCTTAACGATCAAGATGCAGCGCTGGCCGCTCTGGATGCCGAGTACCCAGGTTTTGCTCGCTGGCGCAACCGTAACGTGACCGCACATAAAAAGCCAGGTTACGCGGCTGTCACTTTGTCATTGAAGAAAACCGGTATTGCACCCGGCGACGTGACCGCCAAACAGCTGGATACTATTGCTGACTTAGCTGATAAATACAGTTTTTCAGAAGCTCGCAACACCCATGAGCAGAATATAGTGCTGGCTGATGTTGAGCAGAGCAAGCTTTTTGAACTCTGGGAACAATTACGTGAGCATGGATTTGCCACACCTAACATTGGCTTGTTGAGCGACATCATTTGCTGCCCAGGCGGTGATTTCTGCGCCTTAGCTAACGCCAAATCAATTCCAGTTGCAGAAGCCATTCAAGAACGCTTTGAAAACCTCGATTACTTATTCGATATTGGCGATCTTGACCTAAATATTTCGGGTTGCATGAACGCCTGCGGTCATCACCATATTGGTCATATTGGTATTTTAGGCGTCGATAAAAAAGGAGCTGAATTTTATCAAGTTTCAATAGGCGGCAATAGCGGCCGCGCAGCCAGCATAGGAAAAATACTCGGCCCTTCTTTTGCTCAGGATGCAATGCCTGACGTGATTAGTAAGCTGATTGATGTCTATATCGAGCAACGAACCGAGGAAGAACATTTCATTGATACCTTCAATCGTATTGGCATCGACAAATTTAAGGAGCGCGTGTATGCAAGCAATCATTAAAAACAACCAAGTCATTGACGATCTGTGGACACTATTAAGCGCTGAAACTCCGCTCGATGAAGCACTACAGACGCCATCTGCTATTATCCCTTTTTCACTTTGGCAGCAACACAAAAGCGCATTGCAAGATGTCAAGCCTTTAGGTGTCTGGCTTGAAGCTCACGAAATTATTGAAGACTTAGCTGGCGATTTAGCTCATTTCGATATAATTGCTTTGAACTTCCCAGTATTTACCGACGGTAGACACTTCAGTAGCGCACGCTTACTGCGTGAGCGTTATGCCTATACTGGAGAAATAAGAGCCATTGGTGATGTATTCCGAGATCAATTGTTCTTTATGCAGCGCTGTGGTTTTGATGCCTACGCGATCCGCGCAGACCGCTGCCCAATTGATGCGTTACAGGGCCTAACCGAACTATCAGTGACCTACCAAGGTGCTTGCGATCAAGGTGGCTTACCTTTATATCGCCGCAGGGCAGCATAAAGATTGCAATCTTTATGCATAAAAAAACCCCAGCCTAGGCTGGGGTTTTTTATAACACAGGCTAATTACTCAGCTTGCGCTTCTACAGATGCTTCTACACGACGGTTAATAGCGCGGCCTTCGCTTGTTGCGTTATCAGCAACAGGACGCTCTTTACCATAACCAACCGCATTGATACGCTCAGCTTCTACGCCATACTGGTTAACCAATGCATCACGAACTGCGCCAGCACGACGCTCAGAGAGCTTTTGGTTATAAGCAGCGTTACCAACTGAGTCAGTGTGACCCTCAACAGTTGTTGCTGTTTGTGGGAATTGCTTCATGAACTCAGCGAGGTTTTCGATATCGCTGTAGCTGTCTTGTTTAACGTTAGCTTTATCAAAATCAAACTTAACATCAAGCTCAACACGCACAGGCTCTGCTTCTACTTCTTCGTAAACAACAGGCTCAACTACAGCTGCTACTGGCTCAACATAAGGTGCAGCAGCTGGCTTGCCACCAAAGTTCACACCAATACCAACACCGGCCATCCACTCTGACTGATGGTTATCAAAACCATGCATACCATCTACGCTTGCTTTAGCAAATACGTTTTCAGTGAAGTAGTATTTAGCACCGGCACCAATGTTAGCAAAGGTTGTGTGATCACGACCAGAACGTGCAGTTTGACTGATACTCTGGTGACCCAAACCTGCAGACAGGTAAGGACGTAGGCCAATACCAGGTGTACCAAAATGGTATACAGCATCCAAAGAGCTCAGGCTGCCGTATGCTTTTTTGCTTCCAATTTTAGTAGTGCCATCCATGTACGAATCATGATTCAGGCTTTTGTACTCACCGTACGACAAGTTTAATGAAACATCGTCAGTTAGGAAGTAACCAACAGAACCACCGTAGAGGTTGCCGTCATCCATATCACGATAACTGTCAGTGAAATAACGCTTAGCAAATACTTCTGCTTCAACAGCGCCTTGGCCTTGAGCGAATACGCCGAAGGAAGATACAGCAAGCAAAGAACCGATAGCTAAACCCAGCGTGCTTTTCAATTTCATATTATACATACCTCATCATTACTTTAGTGTTATCAAGCGTCAAAAAAAATTATTTGACGCACCTTAAAATAGTCGTTAGCCTATTGTACTAGAAAATTTTCACGAAGTCGATCTATTGCGCGCTTGTAGCGCATTTTTGTTGCACTTAAGCCTAAATGCATAATGCTTGCAATATCTTTAAATTCAAGATCAGCCACAAATCGCAAGATAATAATTTCTCGATCAATAGTATTTACGCCAACTAGCCAACGATCTAATTCATTGCTTTTAGCATCTACCGGCTCAGGATCAGCCTCTTCATCTAACGGATTTAAGCTCAAAGCATCGAATAATCGTCTTTTTCGCCGATCCTTACGGTACTGTGTTGTACATTCATTGTAAGTAATACTGTACAGCCATGTTTTAAACTTCGACTTACCTTCAAACTTTTCTAAACCGTAAAATACTTTAAGCATAATTTCTTGGCTGACATCATCTGCATCACGATCATTACCCAGGTACCGCGCGCACACATTAAATAAAGTGCGCTGATAGCGGCGCATTAACTCTTCATAAGCTCGCGTCACATGGAATAATTCGTTTTTCGCATGCACCACAAGCTCCTCATCACTGAGCTCCTGCGGCACATAACGTTGGTAAGGCACTTTAATGTCAGTCAAAACAAATCAAACCAGCTATCAAAATAAATGCTGCAAACGACGATATGAGGCATCGTCACCTAACCCCGATAAAAACCCTAGCGGCTCGTTACTTTTTGCTCAAGTAATACTCGGTTGGCGATATAAAACCACTCGCCTGCCTCATTAACCAAAATCGTTTTCACTGTGCCCATTTCCTCAATACGTCCTTGCACTTCATCGACTTGAATATGCTGACCAAGCTCATACAGCTCTCGCACATAAATTCCAGCAATGATTTGCCCTGCTATATTTTTGCTTGCCAAACCCAAGGCCAATGCACAAGCCAAGCCAATACTCAAAAGGACAATCGCAACAACATAGTTCAACAGCTCTGCTTTTATTTCCAACTGCCCGATAGCAACAGACACACTGATGATAATCACCATGCTTTGTACAATGCGTCCCAAGCCGGCGGCATACTCCATGCGAACGCCTTCTGCAGCACCTCTAACCATGCTATTAAGCAACTGTGCAAGCAAAATACCTGCCAGCAATACCAGCGCAGCAGCAAACATTTTTGGCACATACAACGCCAAAACATCTAAAGTTGCAGAAACCCGCTCAAGACCTAACGATTCAGCTGCAGAGATCAAGAATATTAATAATACGAACCAATATACAATTTTACCGATAAGCGTGGAGACCTGCGCTTTAACACCAATACGTGCCAATAACTTAGTCAAGCCGGTACCGCTCATTAAGCGATCCAATCCTATTTTAGCCAAGACTTTAGACAGCAGAGTATCCAGCAACTTGGCCACTACAAAGCCTAAAATCACTAAAACTAAAGCGCCAAATAAATTAGGAATAAAGCTAGCTATCTTGCCCCATAAGCCACTCATCGCCCCAACTAAATTTTGTGTCCAAGAATCAAGTTGCATAGTTAATCAGCCTTGTTTGCAGTATTGTTTTTAGATAAATTGGATACGGGTTTTAAATGCTCAGAGCCATTACTTAAGCCAATCAAAACCGATTCAAGTGCACGCCCAAATAAGCCAAAAATAGCGCCAGCGCCTTGTTGTCGATTCGCTTTTCTCAACACCTTACCCAGCGAGATATCATTACTACCCTGCACTTCTGGTGTTTTAAGCATATCGCGCAGCGACTGCTCAAAAAGATCCTCGTTCATATAATATATCAATCCTGCGCGCGTAAAGGTCATAAGAAGGGGAAAGACAGATTGAATTAATGTCCTATTATACCCAACGTAACCAACGAAAAAATAGCCACTGACCAGCGGCTAAAACACCCAGCAGCAGACAGGCAATTAAAAACCCATACGGCTGCTCAGCACCAGGAATGCCACCAACATTAATGCCCAGCAACCCCGTAGCAAACGTCATGGGTAAGAAAAATCCAGTAATAATGGCCAGCATATACATGGTATGACTCATGCGTTCATTGCGTCGCCGATGCTCAGTCTCTAAAACCAAACCAATGCGCTCGCGAGTCAACTCCAGTTCCTCAAGGTGCAGTGTGAGACGGTTATTAAGCTCATTCCAATACAGCCCATCATCAGCCATAAACCATGCTTCTTGACTGTGCGTTAGCATCGCAAAAACATCTCTTTGCGGTGCTAAAAATCGGCGTAAATTAGCCGCACGTCGACGCGCCTGCAACAAAGGTAATAGCGCAGGCGCATAGCGTTTATCATTGTCCGTACTTGCCTCTTCTTGATCCACAGTATCAGCCAGTTGACCAACACTGTTTTCAATACGGTCAGTTAAGCTTTGCGCAAAAAACAACAAAACCTCTGATGTGTTTTTGGGCCCAAAGCCTTTGCTAAAGGCTTTAATAAGCTCATCAGTGACCTGCACAGGCCGTTGCCGTAACGAGTATATATGTTGTGCATTAGCAAACAAACGCAAAGAAATCATATCTTCAGGCTCTGCATCAGGCGCCTGATTAATCGCGCGTAAAAACAATAGTAACTCTTGCCCCTCTAAGCGCAATAAGCGTGGTCGCGTATTTTCCTCAAGCAAAAGGTCACAGGCAAACTCATTTAAGCCACTGCTTTCACGTAACCACTGTTCAGCATAAAGGTGGCTACGTTCCCAGTGTAACCATAGACTTTGTTGCTCAGCCAAGTGTAGCCCTGCTAAGTCTGAGGCAGTAATCGCCTGCGCCGAGCCTTTGCCATCCAAGACAAATGCATGCAATAAGCCTTGACTGAGTCGATCAGAATGCTGCATGACAATCCATTATTGCGGCATGCTCAACGCAGCATCAGAGACGATAATACCGTTGTTATCCGCATATACGAACGCGCCGGGACGAAAGGTTACGCCAGCAAAAGTCACTGCAATGTTTAAATCACCAATATCACGCTTATCAGTTTTCATTGGATGACTGGCCAGCGCTTGAATACCTAAATCCGTTTGCGCTAAGACATCAACATCACGCACACAACCATAGATAATGATTCCTGCCCAACCATTTTGTGCAGCTTTTTCAGCCAACATATCACCGAGCATCGCGCGACGCAGTGAACCACCACCATCCACCACTAATACTTTTCCATGACCGGGCAAACCTACTTGTTCTTTAACCACTGAATTGTCTTCATGGCACTTAACTGTGACAATTTCACCACCAAAGGAATCTCGCCCACCAAAGTTAGCAAACATCGGCTCAACAACTTGAACATCAGGATAAGCGTCACATAAATCAGGGGTTACATACTGCATAGTAGATTCCTTTAATAAGTTAAAACTTTATAAACGCTACATAGTTTAACGCAAATAGCAGATCACGATAAGCTGGACAACAGTCAACAGCCGTACACTGCTAGACACCAGAGCACGGTTGCTGAGCTTATGTTGCTATCAGTTAAACAGTAACTCACTGGACAAACCATTCGCCTCTAAAATCTGCCGCAAGCGAGCCAGTGCATCCACTTGAATTTGCCGTACACGTTCACGTGTCAAATCCATTGCATCACCAATTTCCTGCAAGGTTTGGCAGTCATAGCCACGCAAACCAAAACGTCGCAGTACAACTTCACGATGACGCTGATGCAGCGCAGATACCCATTGATCAATACTGGCAGCCAAATCTTCACGCTGAACAAAATCACTCGGATCCGCATGGTTATCATCCACTAATGTATCCAGCAAATTGACATCTGAATCAGTGCTATTAGAGGCATCTAATGATAACGCATGTTCATTAAACTCGTGCATTTGCTGCACATAAGCACATGAAAGTCCCAAGTGTGTAGCAATTTTTTCTAGACTAGGCGGCTCACCCTCCTGCTGCGTGAACTCACGCACAGCCCTTAAATAAGCATTGAGCTCTTTCGCCACATGCACCGGCAAGCGCACGACACGCGACGTATTCATTATGCCGCGCTCAACCGACTGTCTAATCCACCAGGTTGCATAGGTTGAAAAGCGAAAGCCACGCTCAGGATCAAATTTCTCGACAGCACGAATAAGACCCAAATTACCTTCTTCTATTAAGTCTAAAAGTGCTAAACCACGATGTTGGTAGCGCTTAGCGATATTCACAACCAAGCGCAAATTGCATTCAATCATCCGTTTGCGTGCGGCCGAGCTGCCCTGTAAAGCACATCGCGCGTAAGCAACTTCTTGCTCAGCCGTCAGTAACGGTGACATACCTATAGCGTCAAGGTACAGCTGTGTTGCATCAAGGCTCTTAATATCCTTATTGTTACTGCTAATTGTCTCTCCATGTTTTACTGTGGTCATTTTATGATGCCGCGCCTGCTCGCGTACTTTATATTGACCAGTCATATCATTTGTCGTATCTAGATCCAGTACTAAATCCTTTAGTGTCATTCCCATCCACCCATTTCATAGCACAGCGCACACTGCAGCTTAAGATACTTACTGCAGCAGCTTTTCTACCGTGTTTGAAAGAACCTACGCGTTATCGCTTGGGTAGGTACTGCAGCGGATCAACAGGCTTGCCTTGGCGGCGAATTTCAAAGTGCACCTTGACTTGATCTGTTCCTGTAGATCCCATTTCTGCAATTTTCTGCCCTGCTTTAACTGTCTGTCCTTCATTCACCAGCAGACGCCGATTATGTCCATAAGCACTAATGAACGTATCATTATGTTTGATGATGATCAGTTCACCGTACCCGCGAAGACCGCTTCCAGCATAAACAACACTGCCATCCGCAGTTGCTATAATAGATTGTCCAAGCTGACCAGCAATATCAATCCCTTTATTCAAACTGGTGTTTGAAGAATATCGGCCAACCAGCGTACCGTTCGTAGGCCACAGCCATTTGCCTTGAGATCCTGCAGCAGCAGGCTTTGAGGTTTTTTCCGTAGGTGTGACAGGCTGCACAGGTTTAGCAACATAAATAGGCGTGCTTTTAGCTATTGGCGCAGGTTTTCTCGTGGTTTTTTTAGCAACAACAGGCACTTTCGAAGTTGCAGAAAATCGAATCACTTGACCCGGCACAATAACATAAGGGGCTCGAATGCCATTGCGCGCGGCTAATGCTTTCCAGTCCCAACCAAAACGAAACGCAATTGAATACAAAGTATCACCACGTTTAACAACATAGTGCCCACTGGTAACAGGATTATATTGGCGCTGCTTTGCCGCGTGTGAGCGATCAATAACTGGTGCTTTACCCGAAGTTCCTGCACAACCTAGCAATACTGTGCTCAGCAATACGACACATAACAATTTTATATTGATTCTGGCAACGCTTGATACGATAAATTGAACTGGCTTCACGCCTGACTCCTTGACGGCTAAACAGCGTACTGCGATATATTCACTTGCTTGCATAACGCTCAATGCCTATGACTGAGATAACACCTAATAGCATCAATAACAGAGCAGGAAGTAACTGCGCATTGCTTTGAAAAATATCGGCAAACTGCCATGGTGAAATATTTTCTTGCAGTAAAGGCACTTCACTGCCTTGGCTGTCCACACGCCAACTTAAAGTATTTTTCCATGGCCAGACTTTATTCAAAGAGCCGAACATAATCCCTGTTAACAAGGCCAAGGTTAGGTCCCTGAAAGACTGCAAAGCTGCGCGCAATACTCGTGCAAAAGCCAATAAGCCAAACAAACAACCCGCTGCAAATATCATTAGAATACTCATATCCAATTGTTTAATAGCTAACAAAATAGTTGGATACAGACCCATCAACAGTAAAATAAAACTTCCAGAAATACCGGGAAGAATCATTGCACAAATAGCGATAGCACCCGCAACAAATAAACTCAGTGGATCAGTTCCCCAGATAATCGGTGCAGTGACAGTAATCCACCAAGCAAAACCAACGCCCACAAAAAAACTGAGCCAACGACTGAATTGCCAGCGCTGGATATCACGTGCAACGAGATAACAAGATACTAAAATTAAGCCGAAAAAAAACGACCATAACGCAATAGGCTGCGTCTCTAACAACCACGTGATCAAACGCGCAAAACTTAAAATACTGAGTAGTATCCCAGAAAACAAAATCAATAAGAAATTTGCATTGGCCAGCTGCCAAGCACGCTTGACCTGTCCTTGCAGCAGCAGCCACGTTGCTTCTGGTATGCGCGATAAGGCTGTCAGCAACTCGTCGTAAATGCCAGTAATAAAAGCAATGGTACCGCCAGATACGCCAGGTACAACATCAGCAGCCCCCATCGCGATACCTTTTAAAAACAAAAGGGCTTTGTGCTTCACGCTAAGGCCCCGCTCAACAAAGGTACAAAACGAACACCTTCCAAAACTCGGCGCACAAAGCCATCGTTCTCACGCACAATTAATAAAAGCTGCTGATCATCGCCTTCACCGACAGGGATCACTAATCGTCCACCTGGTGCTAACTGATCAAGCAGCGCTTGTGGTACTTCTGTAGCGCCAGCAGTGACAATAATGCCATTGTAAGGTGCCAAAGCGTTCCAGCCATCCCAGCCATCGCCCCAACGGTACACAACATTACGCAGATTAAGCTCAACCAGCCGCTCTTTAGCGCGCTCTTGTAAAGATTGAATGCGCTCAACTGAAAATACACGCTCAACCAATTGTGCAAGAACAGCCGTTTGATAACCCGAGCCCGTACCAATCTCTAAGACCTTATCCAACGGCCCTTCTGCCAGCAACAGTTCAGTCATACGCCCAACAATATAGGGCTGAGAAATGGTTTGATTATTACCAATCGGCAAGGCGGTATCTTCATAAGCACGGTGCGATAACGCTTCATCAACGAAAAGGTGGCGCGGTGTGCGCCGAATCACATCCAACACCTGCGGGTTACTTAACCCTTCATCACTCAAACGCTGAATCAAACGTTCACGGGTGCGTTGCGAAGTCATACCAATCCCACCGCGATGTAAATTATCCTTTTGCAAACTCACAATACATCCTCCAGCCACTGCTTAACATTGTGCAATTGCGGATGGAATGTACGATCCAGTTGCAACGGCGTAATCGACACATAGCCCTGTGCTACAGCGTGAAAATCGGTCCCTTCGGCGCCGTCTTCTACCGCGCCTACAGCGGCCAACCAATAACATTCTTTACCGCGTGGATTGACTGTGCGCACTGGTGCTGCTGCCCGCGCACGATGTCCCAAACGAGTGAGTTTAATCCCTTTAATTTGCTCAAGCGGTAAATCAGGCACATTGACATTAAATACTGTATGCGCCGCCATCGGCAGCTCGTGATGCGCTTCAATCAAGCGCCGTGCAAACCATGCAGCACTGGACAAATTATCGGGTTGACGCGATAGCAATGAAAACGCAAAAGAGGGACGTTGTAAAAAGCGTCCCTCTAAAGCTGCAGCGACAGTGCCCGAATACAGCACATCATCGCCCAGATTGGCACCTAAATTAATCCCCGCAACCACCATATCCATAGTGTGCGGCAATAAACCATTCAGACCTAGATGCACACAATCTGTCGGCGTGCCATTTAAGCTGATATAACCATTATTTAAAGTTTGCGGATGCAGAGGGCGATCTAAGGTCAGCGAACTACTGGCGCCACTGCAGTCTTGCTCAGGCGCTATTATTGAGCACTTAGCATAATCATTGAGTGCTGCATGTAACGCCGATAAACCCGGTGCATTCACACCATCATCATTAGCAATTAAGATTCGCACGCATGCACCGCCTCAGTCACCGATAAAAGATCCACTAACTCGCGCAACACCACTGTCGCAAAACAACCTGCAGGTAAAATAAAGTGCAACTGCAAGCAGTCCTCTGTCGGATATGACCAGGTCAAATCACGCACAGGCAAACGTAAAATACGACGTTCTTGCTTCAGATTCGCACGTTCAAGCCATACACATAATTCAGACCAAATAGCCGCCACTTGCTGTTCATCCTGCAAAGTTTGCGCTTGACTGGCCATTTCCCCGTCGCCCCACAGTGGGCCGGTCGGGTGCACATCCAACAGCGCTAAACGCGGATCATCACAGTCATCAGGACCTGCCACAAAAAAACTGCGACTGCCAGTAAAGGCTAAGACATCACCGACTTGGGCAATATTCCACGTCTTATTTTTGACCCGCTGCGCCAACACGCGATTAAACAGTGCACTGCGTCCAGTTGATAATAAGCGCGAGCGTAAATTACGTTGTATCGGCAACTCGTTACGCTGCGCATACTCCAGTGCACCTAAAAGATTATTACCCTTCTCACCGAAACGTTGTAAGCCGAAATAATTGGGTACGCCTTGCGTTGCAAGCATTTGCAAACGTGCTTCAAGCAGCGCTCGATCTGCTTTTAAATCGGTTAAGCGAATGGTAAAACCATTGGCCGAGTGCGCGCCACGCTGCAACTTACGACTGTGGCGTTGGCGATCTAAAATACGTAAATCTTCAGCTTCAGCAGCACTGAAATCTGGATCGCTTTTACCAGGCAGGTGAATACTAAACCACTGTCTGGTTAAAGCTTGGCGATCTTTTAAGCCGGCATAACTGATATTGCGTAAGGAAACACCGGCTGCTTTCGCCAGACGGCGCGCTGCCTCTTCAGTATTGAGCAAGCGTTTTTCAACCCACAGCCACAAATGCTCACCGCTGCCGGACAATGCAATGTCCAACACTTCATCAACTTGAAAGTCCTCTGCGCAGGCTTTGAGTTGCGCTGTTCCGCAGGGTTCGCCCCAGGCCAATGGGCCGAGCAGTTCTAAGTCATTCATCGCTTAACCAACATCACCACAGCATGCGCTGCAATGCCTTCTTCGCGACCGACAAAGCCTAAGCTTTCAGTGGTGGTAGCCTTTACATTGACTTGATCCAATGCGATACGCAAATCAGCCGCAATATGTTCGCGCATCGCCATAATATGCGGCGCCATTTTCGGCGCTTGTGCTAAAACCGTGCTATCCACATTACCCACTTGCCAGCCGGCCTGCTCAAGTAAGTCAACGACATTGCGCAATAATTGACGACTGTCTGCACCCTTATAGGCGGGATCAGTATCCGGAAAATGCTGGCCAATATCGCCCAGCGCAGCCGCACCCAATAGAGCATCGGTCAGCGCATGCAATAAAACATCGCCGTCCGAGTGCGCCACAAAGCTTTTATCGTGTGCAATTTGCACGCCACCCAAAACAATAAAACTACCGGACTGAAAGCGGTGTACATCATAGCCATGACCTATACGCATGCTGTTACCTAGCTATTAAAAACAGGCGCCATTCTACACAGATTTAACAGCGCCCACCTGAACAGCCTGTAAATCATATCGCGCAGATTAAGCGTTTAAAGCCTGCGCATGAAAGTGCAAGTGCTCGTCAATAAAGCTCGCGATAAAGTAATAACTATGATCATAGCCAGGCTGCAGTCGTGAGGTTAGTGGGTAACCAGCGCGTTCGGCGGCATCTTGTAGCGCTGCAGGCTTAAGTTGCTCGACTAAAAAACTATCCGCATCGCCCTGATCAACCAACATTGGTAAGTGCTGGCTAGCTGTTGCCATTAGCGCACTAGCATCCCACTCCATCCAAGTTTCACGCTGCGATCCTAAATAGTTAGAAAAAGCTTTCTCGCCCCACGGGCACTGGGTTGGCTGACACACTGGAGCAAAGGCTGACACCGACTGATAACGCTGTGGCTCACGCAACGCACAAATCAGCGCACCATGCCCACCCATCGAGTGACCACTGATGCTGCGCTTCTCGGAAACAGGCAAGTGTTTCTCGATTAACGCAGGCAGTTCATCCACCACATAATCATACATGCGGTAGTGCTTGACCCAAGGCTCTTGCGTAGCATTAACATAAAAACCAGCACCTAAACCAAAGTCCCATGCACCCTCCGGATCACCGGGTACGCCAGCACCGCGTGGACTGGTATCGGGTGCAACGATAATTAAGCCCAGCTCAGCTGCAGTTTTTAATGCGCCCGCTTTTTGCATAAAGTTTTCATCATTACAGGTTAAGCCTGACAGCCAGTAAAGCACCGGCAGTTTTTCACCTTGAATTGCTTGCGGTGGCAAATAAACAGCAAACTGCATGCTGCAATTAAGCGCAGTAGATTGGTGTTCATAGCGTATATGCTGCCCACCAAAAACTTTATTTGATGATAATTGTTGTAACGACATAGTTAACTCCAAAAACAATGACTAAAACACACTGGCTTAACGCTTATCTGTCTTAGACCTATGGTTGATGATTAAAAATGAATAACGCTACGAATACTCTTACCTTCGTGCATCAAATCAAATGCAGTGTTGATTTCATCTAAACCCATCGTATGGGTAATAAAGGTATCCAATGGGATTTCACCGCTTTGCGCTTTAGCAACATAACTCGGCAGCTCAGTGCGGCCTTTAACCCCACCAAAGGCACTGCCGCGCCAGACACGACCGGTCACCAACTGGAATGGACGAGTGCTGATTTCTTGCCCTGCACCGGCCACACCAATAATCACTGACTCGCCCCAACCCTTATGGCTGCACTCTAGTGCCGCGCGCATCAGTTGCACATTACCCACGCACTCAAAGGAATAATCCACACCACCATCAGTCATTTCAATAATCACCTCTTGAATGGGTTTATCGAAATCCTTTGGATTAACGCAATCAGTTGCGCCTAATTCCCGAGCAATCGCAAACTTATCCGGGTTGATATCAATGGCAATAATGCGGTTGGCCTTGGCCATTTTCGCGCCAATAATCGCAGCTAAACCAATACCACCCAACCCAAAGATCGCCACGCTAGCACCCTCTTCAACCTTAGCGGTATTGAGCACTGCGCCAATACCTGTGGTCACACCACAGCCCAGCAAGCAGATTTTTTCTAGCGGTGCATCTTTTGGCACTTTCGCCAAAGATACTTCAGCCACTACGGTGTACTCAGAAAAAGTCGAGGTGCCCATATAGTGGTAAATGGGCTCACCTTTGTAGGAAAAACGACTGGTGCCATCTGGCATCAAACCTTTACCTTGGGTCTCACGCACAGACTGGCATAAATTGGTTTTCCCCGAGGTACAAAACTTACAAGTACGACACTCTGCGGTGTACAGTGGAATCACATGATCACCCACTTCAAGTGAGGTCACGCCTTCACCCACTGCCTCAACAATACCACCCCCTTCGTGGCCTAAAATAGCGGGGAAAATACCTTCAGGATCATCGCCAGACAAAGTAAACGCATCAGTATGGCACACGCCACTGGCGACAATACGTACCAGCACCTCACCAGCCTTTGGTGGAGCAACATCCACTTCAACAATTTGTAAGGGCTGACCCGGACCAAATGCAACCGCAGCGCGAGACTTAATCATTTCATTCTCCAGATATTTTACAAGTACAAAGCATAGCAGAGACCCGCATTCGATAGGCTGAGAGCGAGGACTATATATGCCAGAAAGTATCAGTAAATCAGTGTAGGCTGTTTAACTCACCCCTTGTGTTAAAGCCGAGTAGCACTATGTCAAATACGCGAGTGAAAGGTTCTAATCAGAAACGCAGTCAGCCTAACGCACAACAAAGCAGTGAGTCGTTACGCTTACAAATTACTCATTTTTTAGACTCAGGTGGTGTAATAGATGAAATACCACAGGGTGTGAGCGGACAAGTGTTTACCCCAATCGCAAAAAAATAAGCAGCAACTGGATTAAGTGGCCACACTCAATCTCGTCTTATTTAAATACTGCGCTCTACGCGACCACCGCAGCGTAATATATAGCCAGAGCCATCTTCACATAGAAACGCGTCTCGCGGCACAAGCGACAACACATCAACACCATCGCGCAAGGCATAGGCTTGAAATCCTAACTGTGTCAGCAAAAAAACTGCATTTTGGCTACGCTTACCATCATCGCAATAGCATAGATACACTGTATTTTTCTTAAGCATACGCGATTTCAAACGTAGTAAATCCAAAGGCATATGCAAAGCCTGCGCAGCATGACCACGCTCATATTCATCTAAACGGCGCACATCCAACCACTGCGCACCTTGCTCCAACAAGTGGCCCACCTGCGAAAATTCAACCTCTTGCATGACAGGCGCTTTCAATAAAGCTAAAAACTCAGCCCGCTCAAGGTACAACACTTGACTGTCAGCTAGCAGGGTAACAGTTGCATTGCGCGGCGCATCACTGAGCAATGCTTCTTCACCAAAGCATGCCCCCACAGTCAATTGCGCTAAGACATGAGTCTGCCCCTCAATACTGCGACTGACTTGCGCACAACCACGGCGTAAAAAATAACACCGTTCCCCTTGCTCACCCTCAGATATAACATGGGTGCCCTTGGCGAGCTCTAGGCACTTTAAGCGCTGTACGATCTGTCGAATATTGGCGGCGGGGACTCGGGAAAATAGCGGGTTATCTAATAATATCGACAGCCATTCAACATCTTCACCTTCTGCTTCAAACTCCAGCAATAAATGCTGCAAAGCCTGCTGCCAGGTCAACAATCGAGACAAATGCATGCGATCTGCCAGTATAACGTTGCAATCAGTCGCTGCTATTAATACATAAGGCTGGGCTGTGTTTTTTGGCAGCGCATGCTGACTGTCTTCACTGCCCGCCTCTATATACAACTCTTCACCTTGTACGGACTGATAAAACAAATCGCCAGAGAGCAAAAAACAGGTGGTTTGCATACTCTTTTGCGCCGACACAACGGTTTGCCCTGCCAAAAAAGGCTGAATGCTTAACTGCGCTTGAATATCAGAATACTGCCGAGCAGAAAGCTCGCTTAAAGACGAAAACCCCTTTAACTGCGCTGGACTTAAGTAATGACTCATGCGCCTGCACACTCCTGTAAACACACACCATGCAACTATAAATATTGCAGCAACGAATGCAAGCTAAAGTCTCTTATGTTTAGAACAGCGGTCTGTCACACCATCTATAAAACTACTGGGTTTATTCTCTCGTGCTAAAGGTAAACCACATAGTGCATGCTCATCAAACTGCACAGAGCATACTGGGTTTTCATAATGCGCTAACCATCGCCTATATTGATCTTCAGTGACAGCACATTTATTAGCAATATACTGCAGCGGTTTGTTTTGATAAAGCGTCATATCCTTCAACGGTATAGTAATATGCCCAACCCCTGGGTGACAGGCAACAAAGACCACACCAGAACGACTGAGTCGCTCTAAAATCTGCTCACCACTTTGCCCCGCCTGCTCTTGCAATTGCTGCTTAAGCTGCACTATCTCATTATTTAATTGCGTTGCCTGCTCAGTTTTGTAGGCTACTTCTACATCGCGAATGGCTACTTGCTCTTTATATTCAACAACTGCAACAGCGATCCGAGCTTGCAGCTCATGCTCAAACTGTTGCCGTACGGAGTCCATCGCTTCGCGCTCATGTTGCTCAAAAGCACGTAAGCGTGTTTGTAAATCAGCGCGTAAGCTTTTCAAGTTATCAGCCTGAACGGATAACTGCTGTTTGAGTTGTGTATTCAATGATTCTTGCTGAGTGAGCTGCTTTTGTAACGCTAGCGCATGCTGTTGCTGCGCAGTCAACGCACTCTGATGTTGCAAACGAAATGCAGCCAATTGTTCTTCATGCTGTGTTTCTAAGGTACTGATACGCAAACGCTGTTGCTTAATAATTTGCGCAGCCTTTTGTCGCTGTGCTTGATCTTTTTCTCGATCAAATGCCTGCGCACCTGCGTCCACCTGCACGCCTGACTCCCAACGGTCTTCAGCCGCTACAGTGAACTGCTCTGAGGCAAAATAATGTTCTTGCGCCTCATCAAACAGCAGACCGAGGTTATTTCTCTTAACCGCATCACGAATCATCAATAAATGATTGTTTTTAGGTGATAACTCTGGATCCCACAAGTGCATTTGATGCCATGGTACCGATGATTGGCTGCGGCACGCTAAGCGAATCGGTCCAGCGCCTAAGTCGGGTCCTCGCCCTGCGCGTTCAGCCAAATGGCGCAAAGGAATATTCCAACTGGGGTCAACAGCGCCTTTTTCATCAAAGTCAATATAAAAGAAAACCAATGAGCGGACCAGTAATCTCGGATTTATCAACACATAAGCCGCATGCATCTGCTGATCAGTAAACTCAGGTATATTAACTACGCCATCGAGCACCGCTTCAAACTCTGGATAGAGCATTTGCTTAGAGATTTTCTGGTCCGCAAAGAACATCACGGCCTCAACCATCTGTGGGTTATTTTTTAAGCGCATGAATTCTCTCTATTAAATACAAGCAAAACGCATAGATAATGCATTGAAGACTCAAGCCTCACTATAACAAAACCCAAATCAAACGCTGTGACGCTGTTGGCAGGCATTCAAGCAGAAATGGCACAGTACAGTGTAAAACTGAACGCATTCACACTTTAATACACGCTCTACATTATCAATAAAAGCAGTCAAACTGATAGCAGTAGCAAATCTTCTGGGCGAGTGATTTTAATATTACTGGCCAACCCCTCAATGACACGCGGGGTAAAACCCGCCCACTCCATTGCCGAAGACTCATCAGTTACCGCAACTTGTGCTTGTAGTGCAGCAGCTAAAGCACGTTGCAATAGGCCTAAACGAAACATCTGCGGCGTTAAAGCATGCCAGATCACGCTGCGGTCAATGGTCTTTAAGACACGACCATCAGCACCGACATGTTTTAATGTATCACGCGCAGGTACAGCCAATAAACCACCAACGGGATCAGTGGCCAAACACGTCAACAAACGATCTAAATCTTCACGCTTTAATAGCGGGCGTGCGGCATCATGCACCAAGACCCAGTCATCCGCCTTAGCACCGCAGTCATGCAGCGCCAGCAAAGCATTGAGTACCGAGTCAGCGCGCTCTGTACCACCAGTGACAGTGCCAATACGTGGATCAGTTGCCAGTGGCAGCTGTGACCACCAACGATCATCCTCAGCTAAAGCCAAAACAATACCGCGCACACTCGGATGCTCTAAAAAACAGGCTAACGTCAGTTCAAGGATGGTTTTACCAGACACTGTCAAATATTGCTTTGGGCATTGCGCCTGCATGCGGCTACCAATTCCAGCCGCGGGAATGACGAGCCAAAAGAAAGGAGTCGTCACTCTGTTAACAAGAAAAGGGTTTCTCCTTCCTTGACCATACCCAGTTCGTAACGGGCGCGCTCTTCAACGGTTTCCATACCTTTTTTCAGCTCCGTAACCTCAGCGTCCATCACTCGGTTACGCTCAAATAAGCGCTCGTTTTCAGCTTTTTGCTCAGCAATTTGCTGCTTAAGCTGCACGCCTTGCGCGATGCCACCATCCCCCAACCAAAGACGGTACTGCAACCCGATCAGCATCACGAGCAGTACAATCAGCAACCAGTAGGGTTCTTTCTTCATCATAGTTTTCCATAGAAAAGGGCAGCTGATATGGCTGCCCTTTGAACATTACAGAGTCTGTGACATGCATCGCTCACAGAGGTTGCACATCAGCCGCGAAACTCTGCACGTCCACGATAAGGTGCAAGACCTGCTAACTGCTCTTCAATACGCAGTAATTGGTTGTACTTGGCCACGCGATCCGAGCGGCACAGCGAACCGGTTTTGATTTGCCCTGCAGCTGTACCCACGGCTAAATCTGCAATGGTTGAGTCTTCGGTTTCACCACTGCGGTGCGAAATAATCGCAGTAAAGCCCGCCGCTTTCGCCATTTGAATCGCTTCTAAGGTTTCCGTTAAGGTACCAATTTGATTGAATTTAATCAAAATCGAATTGGCCGTTTGCGTATCAATACCTTGCTGTAGAATCTTGGTATTGGTGACAAACAAATCATCACCAACAAGTTGGATCTTTTCACCAATTTTATCAGTCAGAATTTTCCAGCCTGCCCAATCTGACTCATCCATACCATCTTCAATAGAGATGATGGGGAAGCGCTCGGTTAAACCAGCCAGATAGTCAGAAAAACCTTGTGCATCAAACTTTTTACCTTCACCGGCCAAGTCGTACTGACCATCTCGGTAAAATTCACTGGCTGCACAGTCTAGGGCTAAAGTAACATCCTCGCCCAGCGTGTAACCCGCATTGGCCACAGCTTCAGCAATGGCCGCAAGCGCATCTTCATTGGAGGCCAGATTCGGTGCAAAACCACCTTCATCACCGACTGATGTGCTTAAGCCACGGGCTTGCAAAACAGCTTTAAGGTGATGGAAAATTTCTGTACCCATGCGTAAAGCATCAGAAAAGGTTTTTGCGCCAACCGGTTGCACCATAAACTCTTGAATATCCACGTTGTTATCTGCATGCTCACCGCCATTGATGATGTTCATCATTGGCACTGGCATTGAATAAACACCCGGTGTGCCATTGAGATCAGCAATATGCGCATACAAAGGTATACCTTTGGCTTGAGCAGCAGCTTTAGCAGCAGCCAATGACACGGCTAAAATTGCGTTAGCACCCAAGGTCGCTTTGTTGTCAGTACCATCCAACTCAATCATAGCGCGGTCAAGTGTCTGTTGATCAGTTGCATCTTTTCCGATTAACAACTCGCGAATTGCACCGTTAATATTAGCGACTGCCTTGAGTACGCCCTTGCCTAAATAACGGCTTTTATCGCCATCGCGCAACTCCAGCGCTTCACGCGAACCTGTTGAAGCGCCTGATGGTGCACAGGCGCTGCCAATGATGCCGTTTTCCAAAATAACATCGGCTTCAACCGTAGGGTTACCACGGGAATCTAAGACTTCACGACCTTTGATGTCGATAATTTTTGCCATTGTTCTGCACGCTCCGTACTGTATTCAGTCAAACTTAAAGCGAAGTAATCGTCTTAAGCTGTTTCAATTACTGGGAAACTTTTAATCAAATCATCCAGCTGCTTAAGCTGAGTCAAAAACGGCTCCAGCTTATCCAAACGTAAGGCACAGGGGCCATCACACTTGGCATTATCAGGGTCAGGGTGCGCCTCTAAAAACAGACCTGCCAAACCTTGACTCATACCTGCTTTAGCAAGCTCAGTCACCTGCGCACGACGACCGCCGGCTGAATCAGCACGGCCACCTGGTGTTTGCAGCGAATGGGTGACATCAAAAAAAACCGGGTACTCAAACTCTTTCATAATGCCAAAGCCGAGCATATCCACCACAAGATTATTGTAGCCAAAGGCTGAACCGCGCTCACATAAAATCAGTTGATCATTACCCGCCTCTTCGCACTTGGTGAGAATATGCTGCATCTCATGTGGCGCTAAAAACTGGGCTTTTTTGATATTGATCACTGCCTTGGTTTTCGCCATTGCCACAACTAAATCAGTCTGACGTGACAAAAACGCAGGCAGCTGAAGAATATCGCACACTTCAGCGACCGGCTGTGCCTGATAGGGTTCATGCACATCGGTGATCACCGGCACATTGAAAGTGTTTTTGATCTCTTCAAAAACCTTAAGACCTTCATCCAGTCCTGGGCCACGAAATGAGTTAATTGATGAGCGATTGGCCTTATCAAAGCTGGCTTTAAATACATAAGGAATACCGAGCTTTTTTGTCACGCGCACATACTCTTCGCAGGCACGCATGGCCAAATCACGCGATTCAATCACATTAATGCCGCCAAACAAAACAAAGGGTTTGTCATTGGCGATGTCGATATCGGCGACACGAATGTTTTTTTGACTCATGCCTTACCTGCCTTATACGCCAGTGCTGCCTCAACAAAACCTTTAAATAATGGATGACCACCACGCGGTGTTGAAGTGAACTCTGGATGGAACTGGCAAGCAACAAACCATGGATGGTCAGCCACCTCAACCACCTCAACCAGAGCCCTGTCTTCTGAACGACCAGACACCTGTAAGCCAGCTTCAAGCAACTGTGGCAATAATTGATTATTTACTTCATAGCGATGACGGTGACGCTCAACAATAGAGTCTGTGCCATAACTGTTATGCACTAAGCTATCTGGAACTAAATGGCATTGTTGTGCACCAAGACGCATGGTGCCACCAATATCAGCATCTTCATTGCGCTGCTCAACGCTACCATCAGCATCCTGCCATTCAGAAATCAGACCCACCACAGGGTGCTCACTGTGCTTGTCAAACTCGGTCGAGTTGGCATCAGTCCAACCCAGCACATTGCGCGCAAACTCAATCACCGCAACTTGCATGCCGAGGCAGATACCAAGGTAAGGAATTTTATTTTCACGTGCATACTGCACTGCTTGAATCTTGCCTTCGACACCGCGCAAACCAAAACCGCCGGGCACCAGTATTGCGTCAACGCCCTCTAACAATTCAACGCCCTGGTTCTCTAAATCTTCAGAGTCGATATAACGCATTTTCACTCGGGTCTGTGTCTCAATGCCCGCATGGCTCATCGCTTCAATCAGCGATTTATAGGCATCGAGCAACTCCATATACTTACCCACCATAGCAATGGTGACGTCTTGCTTAGGATTGAGTTTGGCATCAATCACCCGATCCCACTCAGACAGATCTGCACCGTCGCACTCTAAGCCAAAGCGCTCCATAACAAAATCATCTAAACCTTGGCTATGTAAAATACCGGGGATTTTATAAATGGTATCCACATCAGGCAGGCTGACCACCGCGCGCTCTTCAACGTTAGTAAATAAAGCAATCTTGCGACGTGAAGAGATATCAATCGTACGATCAGAGCGACAGACTAGTACATCAGGTTGCAAACCAATCGAGCGCAACTCTTTAACTGAGTGCTGGGTTGGCTTGGTTTTGGTTTCACCAGCAGTGGCGATATATGGCACTAAGGTTAAGTGCATCAGCATGGCACGTTTAGCACCGACCTCTACACGCAACTGGCGAATGGCTTCCAAGAATGGTTGTGATTCGATATCACCCACCGTGCCACCGATTTCGACCATAGCCACATCAGCATCGCCGGCGCCTTTAATAATGCGGCGTTTAATTTCATCAGTGATATGCGGAATCACTTGGATGGTGGCACCCAGATAGTCACCGCGACGTTCGCGACGCAAGACTTCTTCATACACTCGACCGGTGGTGAAGTTGTTATTTTGCGTCATGGTGGTGTTTACAAAACGTTCGTAATGACCTAAATCGAGATCGGTTTCTGCACCATCGTGGGTGACAAAAACTTCACCGTGCTGAAACGGGCTCATGGTCCCGGGATCAACGTTAATATACGGATCGAGTTTTAGCAGGGTGACTTTTAAGCCACGCGCCTCAAGAATAGCCGCCAATGAAGCTGAGGCAATACCTTTCCCCAATGAAGAAACAACACCGCCTGTGACGAAGATGTAGCGCGTCATAAATAACCCTGGATTCTGCGTTTAAGCGGCAAGCCGCCGAAGATAAGCATTGAAAACTGTGCTTGAAAATTTGCAATTAAAATCAAGCGCTACAGGAGCAATCAAGCACCTGTACTAATCAACTAATAGACGGGAGAACAGTCTACGCGAAAGCTGTTTATGACTCAAACCAAGAAAACACTAAAAAGCATATTTTATGCTACAAACCGAGTAACACTCACATCCAGCACTCGTATCAAGTTGAATATCGCCGGGCAATCGATTCAGGAATCTGCCATGTCACTGTCAACCGTTGAACATCTGGATGATTTAAAATCGACACATTCGCCACAGCCACTGGTTGCTCTGCAATAAACAGCACAGGTAAGCGTGCACGCATGAAATAAGGTATGGCCTGCTCTTGTAAGAGTCGTTTCAAGTCACGATGGCCTCGCCCTGCGATAACTAAGCGCTCACCACCTTGCCGGTAGCGAACCTGCAGTGGCGTGGTGATATGACCACTGACCAACAAAAAGCCATTGCCAGGTAACTCATAGCGCCCCGCACAACGCACAGTTAAGCTCAGCTGCGTCGGAGCCTGCAACCACATATCAGCAAGCCAATACAGTCTATTTTGACTGCGCACTAACGCACCATTATGTAAGCGCCAAAGCGGTTGCGCATCCAACTGTGCATCACGCAAGGTTTCCCAACTGGCCCAGTGCGCGCTATCAGGCAATAAGGTGAAAGGTGCAAGCCAATAGCGCAATAGATTTTTTTGCCGAACCAGCGTCAAGTCACGCAGCACGTCTAAATTCAAACACGGCACGTTTAACCAATCCAATACAGGCTCTATGTACGCTTGCTGAAGATCCTCTGCGGCCAGCTCGTCCAATAACTGCTGCGCTTCATGCATATGCTCTGCAGTGCGCTGCAAGCTCTGCTGCATATTAGGCCAACGCAACTTCAATACAGGTATCACTTGGCGGCGCAGATAGTTGCGATCAAAAGCATCAGTGGCATTACTGGGGTCTTCAATCCAGTCCAACTGATGCTGCTTGGCATACTGCAGTAACTGTTGATGACTGACTGTTAACAACGGTCGTAGCACATGACCCTGCACTAAAGATCGCGTCATGGGTATGCCGCGCAAACCTGCAACACCGGTGCCGCGCATTAAACGAAACAACAAGGTTTCAGCTTGATCATCTTGGTGTTGCGCCATCAATAACACTTCATCGGCCTGCACGTGCTGGGCAAAGGCTGCATAGCGTGCCTCGCGTGCCGCCTGCTCCACACTGGCTGTCGGTGCAACACTAACTTGCACAATACTAAGCGGCACCTGCAGCGCATCACACACCTGCTGACAATGCGCAGGCCAAAATTGAGCCGCTTCTTGCAAACCATGATGAATATAAATAGCTCTGAGTGCTGGCAAAGAGTGGTGCTGAACTAATTGCGTTAAAGCATAGAGCAGCACAGTCGAGTCCATACCGCCGGAAAAAGCCACACAAAAGCTGTGCGCCTGACGCCAAGGCTCGAGTGTTTTAAGTACGTGCTTTTCGATATTTAACATAAGAGACAGCCTTGCGTTACAGGCTGCGTGACGCATCCCACGGCATACTTAGGACACGCCACAATGTACAGCCTTGGCAATTAAGCAATACCAAAGCCCATCAGCTTCTCGTAACGACGCGCCAATAACTCATCCGTATCCAGCATCAGTAATTCATCCAATTGCTCAGCCAGTGTTTCACGAATCGACTCAGCCATTGCAGGCACATCACGGTGCGCGCCACCCAAGGGCTCTTGAATAACATGATCAACGATTTTCAAGCCTTGCAAGCGCTCAGCAGTGATGCCCATGGCTTCCGCAGCTTCAGCTGCTTTATCAGAGGTTTTCCACAAGATAGAGGCACAACCCTCTGGTGAGATCACTGCGTAGGTTGAGTATTGCAACATATTTAAACGGTCACAAACACCAATGGCCAAAGCACCACCGGAACCACCTTCACCGACTACAGTGGAAATAATCGGGGTTTTCAAACGTGACATGACACGCAAGTTCCACGCAATGGCTTCACTCTGCCCGCGCTCTTCTGCGTCTATACCCGGGTAAGCACCTGGTGTATCAATAAAAGTGAAGATTGGCATTTTAAAGCGTTCAGCCATTTCCATTAAACGACAGGCTTTACGGTAGCCTTCAGGGCGCGGCATACCGAAGTTACGGCGTACTTTCTCACGTACTTCACGACCTTTTTGGTGACCAATCACCATCACTGGCTTATCGTTAAAACGGGCAATACCACCAACCAACGCGGCATCGTCAGAGAAATGGCGATCGCCATGCAACTCTTCAAACTCAGTAAACAGATGCTCAATGTAGTCAAGCGTATAAGGGCGCTGAGGGTGTCGCGCCATACGGGCGATTTGCCAACTGGTTAAATTAGCAAAAATACTTTTAGTTTTTGCATTACTTTTTTCTTGTAAGCGCGAAACCTCTTCACCAATGTTCAAATCATTGTCATTACCTACCAAGCGTAACTCTTCAATTTTCGCCTGTAGATCGGCAATGGGCTGTTCGAAATCCAAAAAACTAAGACTCATCAGGGGCATCCGTTTTTTTACGGCGGCTAGGCCGTGCTTCAATGTTAAAGATTGACACGGAGCATACCGTGTAAACCACCAATTCTATTTTCTAGCAGAGCTCTTCGACTCAATGCCATATAGGCATGCTAATACTAGCGATAATGCAAAAAGACGTTATCACGACCTAAGAGGTCACGTAACCCTTGAATCAGGTCGTCAGTAGGCTCAATTTTCCACTCTGCTGAAAACTCTAACAGAGCCTTAGCTGTCTGCCCGCTATAGTCTACTGTCAATGGGCATGCACCTTTATATTGCAATAGTAATGCTTTTAGTCGCATTACGCTGTCACGACTTAAGTCTGTCACAGACATATTCAAGCGTAAACTTTGCGCCAAACCAGTACGTGCCTCTTCAAGGCTCATTACCCGCTTCGCACGCAAACGCAAACCACCAGAAAAATCATCATGACTGACCTCGCCTTCTACGACAACCAAAGCGTCTGTCTGTAACAGTGCTTGAGCCTGATTAAAAGCTTCGGAAAATAACGAAGCTTCAATGCGCGCAGAACGATCATCCAGGGTAATGAAACCCATTTTGTCGCCTTTTTTATTGCGCATAACCCGTAAATTGATAATCAAACCGGCCACCGTCTGACTATCACGCGACGGCCTTAAATCAATGATGCGCTGACGCGCAAAACGACGCACCTCACCCTCATACTCGTCAATCGGATGGCCGGTCAAATACAAGCCTAAGGTATCTTTTTCACCTTTTAAACGTTCTTTGAGCGTTAGCTCACGGGCATTATGGTACTGCGCATACAAGTCGACGTCTTCTGTAGCCAATATGTCGCCAAATAAATCCATATGCCCACTGTCACGGTTACGCGCCGCTTGATCGGCGGTTTGAATAGCTTCTTCCATAGCAGCCAATAACACGGCGCGATTACGGTCAATTCCGGCTTGATACTCATCAACTTGGTCGGAAAAATAGGGCCCCATACGATCTAACGCACCACTGCGCACCAACGCATCAAGAGTACGTTTATTGATCCGCTTAAGGTCCATGCGTGCACAGAAATCGAACAAATCCGTAAACGGCTGATCACCTCGGGCACTGACAATGGCTTCAACAGGGCCTTCACCGACACCCTTAATTGCACCCAAGCCATACACCACATGACCATCATCGTTTACGGTAAATTTGTATTCAGACTGATTAACATCAGGCGCCATAATGCGCAATTTCATATTGCGGCATTCTTCAACCAGGATCACCACCTTATCGGTGTTATCCATATCAGCAGATAGCACTGCTGCCATAAACTGTGGCGGGTAATGCTGCTTAAGCCAAGCGGTTTGATACGACACTAAGCCATAGGCTGCCGAGTGCGACTTGTTAAAACCGTAACCGGCGAACTTTTCTACCAGATCAAAAATATTACCGGCTAGATCTGCCTCAATATCATTATTTTTGCAGCCTTCAATAAAGCCGCCACGCTGCTTGGCCATTTCCTCAGGCTTCTTTTTACCCATCGCTCGGCGCAGCATATCTGCTTCACCTAAAGAGTAGCCGGCCATCACTTGGGCAATTTGCATAACCTGTTCTTGGTATAAAATAATGCCGTAGGTCGGCTGCAGAACAGGCACCAAGCCCTCATATTGATAATCAGTGTGCGGATAAGCTAATTCAGCACGACCATGTTTACGGTTGATAAAGTCATCAACCATGCCTGACTGCAAAGGACCAGGACGGAACAAAGCCACCAAAGCAATCAAGTCTTCAAGGCAGTCTGGCTTAAGCTTTTTGATCAGCTCTTTCATGCCACGCGATTCAAGCTGGAATACAGCTGTAGTTTCTGCACGCTGCAGCATTTGATACGTGGGCTTGTCATCCAACGGGATAAAATCAATATCTAGCGGTGGCTCATCCAGCTTAGCGCGGTCACGGTTAACGTTTTCCAGCGCCCATTTAATAATGGTTAACGTACGCAAGCCCAGAAAGTCAAACTTAACCAATCCAGCCGACTCAACATCGTCTTTATCGTACTGTGTAACCAGCCCACCGCCTTCTTCATCACACGAAATAGGGGAGAAATCAGTCAGCTTAGTCGGTGCAATAACAACACCACCGGCATGCTTACCGGTACCACGGGTAATACCTTCGAGCTTAAGCGCCATCTCCCAAATTTCAGCCGCTTCTTCATCAACGGCCAAAAAATCACGCAAAGGCTCTTCTGCCTCAAAGGCCTTGCTGAGGGTCATACCCACTTCAAAGGGGATCATTTTCGAGAGTCGATCAGCTAAACCATAGGCTTTGCCTTGTACCCGCGCCACATCACGCACCACCGCTTTAGCAGCCATGGTGCCGAAAGTAATGATCTGACTCACTGCTTCACGGCCATAGGTATTGGCCACATATTCAATCACCCGATCGCGGCCGTCCATGCAAAAGTCAACATCAAAGTCAGGCATGGAGACCCGCTCAGGGTTAAGAAACCGCTCAAACAGGAGGTCATACAGCAAAGGATCTAGGTTGGTAATATGCAGCACATAGGCCACTAAACTACCGGCCCCCGAGCCACGCCCCGGCCCAACAGGCACGCCATTATTTTTCGCCCAATGAATAAAATCCATCACGATTAAGAAATAACCGGGAAAACCCATTTGGATAATAATATCCAACTCAAAATTTAAGCGATCATCATACACTTGACGCTTAGCAGCGTAGTCTGGCGTGTCTTTAGGCAGGGTTACCGATAAGCGTTCTTCCAGCCCTTCAAAGGACACATGGCGCAAGTAATCTGCAATGGTCATGCCTTCTGGCACGGGAAAATCGGGCAAAAAGTGCGTACCTAATTGCACTTCAATATTACAGCGTTTAGCAATTTCAACACTGTTGGCCAAGGCTTCTGGCAGATCAGAAAACAGTTCCGCCATTTCTTCTGGCGTTTTCAAATACTGCTGCTCGGAATACGTACGCGGCCTGCGTGGATCATCTAATGCGCGCCCTTCACCGATACAAACCCGAGTTTCATGCGCAGAAAAATCTTCTTGCTTTAAAAAGCGTACATCATTAGTGGCCACCACTGGCACACCTGTGCGCGCCGCTAAAGCTACAGCGGCGTGCACATGCTCTTCATCATTGGGTCGCTGAGTGCGCTGCAGTTCTAAGTAAAAACGATTTTCAAACACTGCCTGCCATTCAGTGACGAGTTGCTCAGCTTTAGCAGTTTCATCGGCTAACAGCGCTAAACCAATCTCACCTTCTTTAGCACCAGATAAAGCAATTAACCCTTCGGCAGACTCTTTAAGCCAGTCGCGCTGAATAATGGCTAAGCCATTGTGCTGCCCCTGAGTAAAGCCTAAAGAGATCAGTTCAGTCAGGTTGCGATACCCTTTAGGCGTCATCACCAGCAGCGTCATGCGCGTCAGCGGGCCATCTTCTTGCGCACTGGCCAGCCAAATATCAGCACCACAAACGGGTTTCACCCCGCCTTTTTGTGCAGCAGTGTAAAACTTAATCAGCGAGCTCATATTGCTTTGATCGGTCACAGCCACAGCCGGCATGCCTGCATCACTGACCGCATTAATCAAAGGTTTGATGCGTACCAAGCCATCCACCAATGAAAACTCGCTGTGCACACGCAAATGAACAAATGAAGCCGACATGAAGCAACCTTTCTCAACAAATAAAGAGCAGCTTAAAACATGTTAAGCCGTTGATACGTTATTGGGTTAAACGCTGCAATGCTTCGCGGTATTTATCCGCAGTTTTTTGCGCAACATCTGCAGGGATTGCCGGCGCTGGCGGTTCTTTATTCCAACCACTGCTTTCTAACCAGTCGCGCACGAACTGCTTATCAAAACTCGGCGGATTGGTACCCACTTGATAGCTGTCTGCCGGCCAAAAACGACTGGAGTCAGGTGTTAATGCTTCATCCATCAAGGTTAAAGTGCCCTCATCATCTAAACCAAATTCAAATTTGGTATCAGCAATGATAATGCCGCGCGTAGCCGCATACTCAACCGCTGCTTGGTACAGAGCCAATGAAGCATCACGCACCTGATTAGCTAACTCTTCACCAATAATCGCAGCACATTGAGCAAAACTGATATTTTCATCATGGTCACCCACTTCAGCTTTGGTCGATGGGGTAAAAATAGGCTCGGGTAACTGCTGCGCTTCTTGTAAACCAGCAGGCAGCTGAATGCCGCAGACAGTGCCGCTGCGCTGATATTCTTTCCAACCCGAGCCGACTAAATAACCACGTACAATGGCTTCGACGGCAACCGGTTTGAGGCGCTTAGCCACCACCGCACGCCCCTCGACCAGAGGCAACTCTTGCGCACTGACCACATCACTGACCTTATCACCAGTGAAATGATTAGGGATGATGTGCTCAAGTTTGTTAAACCAAAAGTTAGAAATCTCGGTGAGAATCTTGCCTTTCTCTGGAATGGGTTGTTCTAAAATCACATCGAATGCAGACAGGCGATCACTGGCGACCATCAGCATGCGTTGCGCATCAATTTCATACAGGTCACGCACTTTTCCTGAGTACAGTTTCTTTAGACTCAGTTGAGGCTGGTTGCTCATTGCAAAAATCCTATGGTTAGAAACGCAGCAGGCGAAATCTAAGTTTCGCCTGCTGCGTTATTACGGGGCAATGGTTTATTCTAAGTGGCTACGCACTTGCTCTAAAATACGCTCTGTCACATCAGCAGGCGCCAAAGTGTCTTGGTCACGCTCAATGCTGGCAAACACCTGATGCCTGATGGTTGTCAAGCGTAGAATGTAGCGCTCAGTGCTGGCTGTTTCTGATGCAGGCTGTTTTGAACTAAACAAGCGCTTAAAGAAGCCCGGCTCATCTTTTTTCGCGCTCTGCGCTAAATCAATGTAATACAAACCGGTACTGCGATTAAGGTCATCAACACGAATATCGGCGGCACTCAAGGCACGACCAATACTCGACCATGCACGATCAAAGGTTGCATCCAGACGTAACACTTTAACGCCATTGCCACTATCCAATAGAGCAATACGCTTGGGTGCGTCATAGGTTTTGCTGGCTAACAGAGAAAAAGAATCACCTTTTTCATTGCGCTGCTCTAAGTAACCATTGAGTTCACTCAGCAATTCGCCGGCGGCTGCCGCGGTTGTTGTGCTATCACTCCAGGCGGCATCCATCGCACTTGTGCTGCTGCGTTGTGCTTGATCAATAAATACTTCACTGCTGTTGCGTTGCACACCAGGCTCGATACGTACGCGAAAACGTGTTTGTAAATCGCTTGGCACATCGCCCCAAACCTGCCGTACTAAGCTAGCGTTTAATTCACTCGGCGCTTGCCACTCAGTGGTGAACTCACCTAAATGCGGACGCTCATCAGCAATTTTAAAACCGTTTTGCTCAAAAAACTGTTGTGCAGCAGGCCATACCTGAGCAGGAATGCGTTGCGCAACAACCCAACTGAGTGAGCCGCTTTTTTGCACACTAAAGTCGCCTGTCAAAGCACTCGCCGGCAAAGACTGTGGACGCGGCACAGCATACTCAGCAGTCGGCGCAGCAGAAGCGATGCGGTGCGGTATGGGTAGCAATGGATCAAGCGGTTTAACTTGCACGCCCTCGGGCAACTGCATTGTCGGCGTCGGACGTGCTTCAAGGTAATCACCACCACGGTCGCGGAAGTAACCATCTTTACCCATTAACCAACCACAACCTGTCAAACTGCTTGCAGTCACCGCTAACACACATATTCCAGCAAATCGCTTCATGCGTTTTAAAACCTCAAATTAGTTCAAAATGCCGGACTGACGCATGGCCTGGCGTAAAGTGTCACGGTACTGCTCGCTAAGCACTGTCAATGGTAAGCGTATACCTTCTTGAATCAAGCCCATCTCATACAACGCCCACTTTACCGGAATCGGATTAGCTTCTAAGAATAGATTTTTATGCAGCGGCATCAACTTATCATTCATCGCTTTAGCTGTGACTGCGTCGCCAGCTATAGCTGCTTTACATAAATCATGCATAGCCCGCGGTGCAATATTAGCTGTTACGGAAATATTTCCTTTACCGCCAGCCAGCATCAACTCATAGGCCGTTGCATCATCACCTGAGTACACATAAAAATCACTGGGCACGCGGGCAATAATATCTTTAGCGCGCGAGATATCCCCGGTAGCTTCTTTAATACCAATAATATTGGGCACTGCAGATAAACGCACCACCGTATCAGCCAGCATATCGCAGACCGTACGACCGGGTACGTTATACAAAATCTGCGGAATAGCTACAGCCTCAGCAATGTGTTTAAAGTGCTGATACAAGCCTTCCTGAGTTGGTTTGTTGTAATACGGAGTGACCAGTAAGCAGGCATCCGCACCCACACTCTGAGCATTGCCCGTCAGTTCAACGGCTTCACGCGTGCAGTTAGCACCGGTGCCGGCGATCACGGGGATGCGGCCATTAACCTGATCAACCACACGTTTAATCACCTCAACGTGCTCTTTAACATTTAACGTGGCGGACTCGCCAGACGTGCCGACGACGACCAAAGCATCGGTGCCTTCTTGCAAGTGAAAGTCCACCAACCGAGTTAATGCCTGCCAATCAAGTGCGCCTTGCGCATCCATGGGCGTGACTATTGCGACCATACTGCCCGAAATCATGCAACCGCTCCTGCCAAAATATAAATGATGAGTAATATTACTGATGCCCTTCAGCTTGCACAAGCACTGCTCGCGTCTTTGAGCATTCCACTTGCCACTTCTTTTCGTTACTCTAGTGCGCTTAGAAGCGTAAAACACGCTCAAACCCTGCTTCAGGAATACTAATGTCTGTACTACCTTTACGTGAACAATATGTCCTTATCAGTGCAACGGGGCGCGATCCACTCGAACTGACCAACGTCATTTGCCGCGCTTGCCAAGAAAACCGCTGCTCAATGATCAGCAGCCGTTTAACGCGTCACGGCCAATATAGCGTACTCATTGTTCAAGCTGGCGGCACCTGGGATGCTTTAGCACGCCTTGAAGGCTGCTTGCCAGCATTGGCTAAACGCCATGACTTACAACTGACCCACACGCGCAGTGAAGATGATGCAGCACGCCCACAAGCTTTACCTTATATTGTCTATGTCAGTGCTTTGTATCAGCCTGATATTCTCGCTGAATTGTGCCAGTTCTTTGTTGACCATCAAATCGGTTTGGAAAACATCACCTACGATACCTATCAAGCGCCACAAACAGATACCACCATGCTCAACGCCACTATTACTGTAACCTTATTGGCCAGTACGCAAATTAACTGGTTACGTGATCAATTTCTAGATTTTGCCGATTCACTCAACCTTGATGCATTAATCGAGCCTTGGCGCCCACAAACACCTTAATTCTCAGGAGTCACTATGCTTAATCAACCCGTGAACAACTTTGCTGCCTCCGCCACCAGCGAAACAACCGTGCAGTTAGCAGATCTGGCTGGACAGCAGGTACTGCTGTATTTCTACCCGAAGGACAATACCCCAGGCTGCACCACTGAAAGCCAGGACTTTAGAGACCTGCATGAGCAGTTTACTGCAGCCAACACTGTCATATTTGGCATTTCACGTGACACCTTGCGCAGCCATGAGAATTTCAAGGCCAAACACAGCTTTCCCTTTGAACTGATCAGCGATACAGAAGAAACACTGTGCAAGCAGTTCGATGTCATCAAAGAAAAAAACACCTTCGGCAAGAAGCATTTTGGTATTGAGCGCAGTACCTTCTTAATTGATGCTGCGGGCGTGTTACGCCATGAGTGGCGCAAGGTCAAAGTCGCAGGACATGCCGCAGAAGTGCTTACTGCCGCTCAAGCGCTGCACAGCAACAGCTAACTTTACTACGGAAAACTTAACACTCTTTGCGCAGCCAATAGGTAAACACAGCCTGTTCAACTGTTTCATGCAGCAGGCTGTGCCCAGCAAGTTGGGCAAAAGAGCGAAAGTCACGCTGCGAGCCGGCATCCGTCGCCAAAACCTTCAGGACAGCACCAACTGGCATACTGTTGAGCGCCAGTTTTGCTTTCAGCAAAGGCATTGGACAGGCCAAATGACAGGCATCAAGCTCTACATCGTACTGCTGGGTTATTTCACTCATTAAAAACTCCATCCTTCCAACGAACATTAAGCCCCATGTATGGTCTCACTAGGGTCGACAGTGATTTGCGCCACGCCCTTGCTCACTTAGCGTGCGCATTGTAGCGTATACCCCGACTTAATTTCTGTAAAAGAGAGTGCTATGAGGTTCTTCCGCCCTGCTCTATTGGTCTTGGCTTGCGTCTTTGCTCAGCCGTCTTTAGCTTTTAATTTGCCCTCACTGGGAGACTCCAGCTCGTCAATTATTTCTCCCGAACAAGAGCATCAATTGGGTCGCGCTTGGCTGAGCGTTTTGCGAGGACAAGTGCGCCAACTCGAAGACCCTTTACTCAAAGATTATGTTGAAACCAGTGTCTACCGCTTAACAGAAAGCAGCCAACTGAATGATCGTCGCCTTGAGTTTATTATTTTAGCCAGCCCTGAGCTCAACGCGTTTGCCGCCCCAGGCGGTATTATTGGCGTCAATGGCGGCCTATTAATGCATGCGCAAACAGAAGCCGAATATGCTTCAGTCATGGCGCATGAATTGGCGCACTTATCACAACGCCATTTCGCTCGCGGATTGGAAGCACAAAAACGTATGCAAGTGCCCTTTATGGCCGCCATGCTAGCCGGTGTAATTGCTGCAGCAGCCGGTGGTGGCGACATTGGTATGGCAGCTATTCTCTCAACGCAAGCGGCCGCCATTCAAGAGCAACGCCGGTTTTCTAGACAGAATGAACAAGAAGCCGACCGCATTGGCTTACTGAATTTACATAAAGCAGGTTTCGATCCGCGCGCTATGCCAAGCTTATTTGAGCGTTTGATGCGCCAATACCGTTTCGACAGCATGCCGCCTGAGTTTTTACTGACGCACCCCGTATCTGAATCCAGGATTGCTGATACCCGTAACCGCGCAGAGCAATACAGTGACGGTCAAGGCACGGTTGATAGCCTGTATTACCAGTTGATTCGTGCGCGCCTCCAGCTCACCTTTGAAGGCACATCTGGCTTAGCACTCAAGCGCTTTCGCAACCAGCTTAACGAAGATCCAAGCCTTGACTCGGCACGCTACGGACTGGTTTTAGCCTTAATTCGAAGCAATCAACTGGCTGAGGCGCAAACTCACTTGGACCAATTACTGGAAAAAGCCCCCAACAGCATTATTTACAATTTAGCCGCGGTTGATTTAGAAATCAGCCGCAGTCAATTTAAGCAAGCCAATGCTCGTGTCGATAAACTGCTGCAGCGTCACCCTACTAACTTCCCATTGCTGAGCGCAAAATATGAAGTACAGCTTAAGCAAAAAGATATCGCTGGCGCCGGAAAAACTATTAATCAGCTGCTCAAGCAGCGCCCTAATGATCCAGATATTTGGTTTGAAGTCGCTGAAATTCGCGGCTTAGCCAATGACATTATCGGCCTGCATGAAGCACGTGCAGAATTTTACGCAAGAGTGGGAGACTATACACAAGCTATTGAGCAGCTCGATTATGCGAGGCGCCGTGCCAGCAACAATTTCCCCCGCGCCGCCCGTATCGATGCTCGCCAACAGGTGTTGATTAATGAAGAGCAAGCCATCAAGAAAATGCTGAATTAAGTACTTATGCACGGTGTTATTGGAGGGTTCATACTGTGCTTCAGGGTGGGTGTTTTTATTAGCTTTAACAGCTCGTGCGGTGCATAGCGTACTTCGGAATTGGTATTTATCCGTCGATGAACCCCTCCGTGGTTCAACTCCGGCGCGTGCCATGGATGGCGCAGCGCCCGAATTACGCCAGGATGGCGTGTTGAGGGAAAAACGGCACTTGCACGGTACGGCAGGCGCAGATAATGCTCAATTCATTTTGAATGACTAGCTTGTTGGAATGTACGTGGCATAGCGTACTTCGGAATTGGTGTTTATCCGTCGATGAACCCATCCAGGGTTCAACTCCGACGCGTGCCATCCCTGGCACGCTTGTCACACCAACCCCGAAGTACTCGTTAATCAAAGGTGTTGTTAGCATGATTGATATGCGGCTCGTCTGCTTCTAAAGGCCTTGAGTTAATCAAATGGGCGATTGAAACTTACACGCCGCGGCAAGTGTACATATTACTCAATGCTCTTCTTTAAATAAGCCATGCTACACACTTAAAAACCATACCGATGATCAATAGCAGTGCGCGGGTGTTGTGGCAAGCGAAGCCAGAGATGGCGCAGCGCCCGCATCACGCCAGGAGGGCGTGTTAAGGGAAGAACAACACTTGCGCGCTGCAACATGCACAGATCATGCACAATGCTTTTGCCTTAAAAAGAGCCGTGCTACAAACTTGAAAGCAACATCAATGATCAACGAGTAGCGTGCGGGTGACGTGGCAAGCACGCTATGGATGGTGCGCGCCCGAATCGGGTCAGGAAGACCCGTTGAGGGAAGAACGACACTTGCACGGTACTCACCTACGTAAATAACACCTGATGCTTTTGCTTTAAAAGCAGTGCTACAGACCTAAAAACAACACCAATGCTCACTCAGTACCCTGCGCTGCCTGATGATAAGAGCCCACCCAAACACGAATAAACCCCTAGCGTTTACCCATCAAGGAGCCAAGAATTCCACGCACAATCTGCCGGCTGATCTGATTCACCGCTTGGCGCAAGGTGCTTTTATACACTTGCCCAGCAATGCCACCCAAGGCATCAGCCACACCACCTGCCGTGCTGTTAGTGGCAGTTTTTTTCGTTTTAACCACCGCCTCATCCGGCGCATCCTGTGTTTGCTGTGCTTGCTGCTCTGCCCGTTCAGCCAACATTTCATAGGCTGAAACACGATCAAAGGCTTTTTCATAATAGCCCAACAAAGGCGAGCGACTGACCAAGTCGGCACGCTCAGCATCATCCAGCGGCCCCACTCGCGATTGTGGCGGCGCAATCGAAACTCGTCGAACCACTGACGGCGTACCTTTAGCCTCTAGACCACCATACAGCGCCTCACCAATCCCAAGCTCAGTCAAGACCTTTAAGGTATCCATCTTTGGATCAGGACGAAAACCATCGGCCACAGCCCTTAAAGACTTCTGCTCTTTGGCAGTAAACGCACGCAAACCATGCTGAATACGCATACCCAGTTGCGCCAGCACCGCATCCGGTAAATCTGCCGGCGACTGGGTGACAAAAAATACAGCCACACCTTTTGAACGGATCAAACGTACGACTTGCTCTAAGCGATCACGCAATGCTTGCGGTGTACCTTTAAAGAGCAAATGCGCCTCATCGAAAAATAGCGCCAACACAGGTTTATCGGCATCACCACGTTCTGGTAATTGCTCAAACAACTCTGCCAGCAGCCACAGTAAAAATGTTGCATAAATTCGAGGGGCTTGATGTACTAAACGACTGGCATCCAGCATATGAATTCGACCGCGTCCGTCACGGTCAACGCGCAAAATATCATCAAGCTGCAACGCCGGCTCGCCAAACAGCAACTCACCGCCCTGCTGCTCAAGCATTGCCAGTTTACGCTGCAAAGCATTCGCCGATTGTGTGGTATATAAGGCCCGATCATCACCCAACACATCAGGCTGCTCACGAAAATGATTGAGCAATGCCTTTAAGTCTTTCAAATCCAGCAGCAACAAGCCTTCACGATCAGCTACTTGGAACGCCAAATACAAAATAGCTTGCTGACTGTCAGTCAACTCAAGCAGGTTACCCAGCAACAAAGGGCCCATATCGCTAATAGTGGTGCGCAGAGGATGTCCAGTTTCACCGTACACATCCCACATCGATACTGGGTACGCTTGCGGTGTGTGCGCAAGCCAAGGCATTGAAGCAATACGCTCGGCGATTTTACCTTTCGGTTGTCCCGCCGCCGCAACACCACAAAAATCACCTTTAATGTCGGCGGCAAACACGGGGACACCGGCATCACTAAAAGCTTCCACCAAACGTTGCATGGTTACGGTTTTGCCCGTTCCAGTCGCACCCGCAATTAAGCCGTGACGATTAGCAAAGCGTAATAGATGACCAATAGGCAAGCCTTGCTCATCCGCCCCCAGCAATAATTGACCTGTTTGCGTCATAGCATTGTTCTCCATATTGGTGCGTATTCTCTATACAGTCGAATAGCTCAGCGTTGATAAATCATTACTATTATGGCTTAGTCAGCACAGGATTATGCTCGACAAGCAGTTGCTGACGAAACTCTTCAGCCGCAGAAAAATCAGCGCCTTGCTGATCATTTAAAGCATCGGGATCAAAACGGCTTAAACAGCCCTCACCAACCTTCGGTAACGGCTGCACCGTTGCTTGCAGGATCGGTTGCTGCTTATCGTCGCTACTCATAATTTCTCCCAGTACTTTGCTTGTGAAGGCTTACAACTACAAATCCACAAACCGTTATATACGAGCTTTACAATGCGCTACAACTAATCAAACACAACGGTTTTATTATCATGAATCAACACACGGTCTTCTAAGTGATAGCGTAAACCACGCGCCAGCGCCATTTTCTCAACATCTTTACCGTTGCGTACCATGTCTTCGATGCTATCGCGATGACTGACGCGCACCACATCTTGTTCGATAATCGGCCCTGCATCTAAATCTTGGGTCACATAGTGGCAGGTTGCACCAATCAATTTCACACCACGTAAAGCAGCTTGATGGTAAGGCTTAGCGCCAATAAATGAGGGTAAAAAACTGTGATGAATATTGATCACTCGGCCATGGTATTTCTCACATAATTCTGGTGGCAAAATCTGCATATAACGCGCCAAAACAACGCAATCTGCTTCATGCTCTTCAATTAAACGACTGACTTCAGCAAACGCCAACTCTTTATTTTGCGGATCAACAGGCACATGGTAGAACGGAATACCATGCCACTCGACCATACTGCGTAAATCATCATGGTTAGCAATGACACAAGGGATCTCACAATCCAGTTCATTACGATGCCAGCGATGCAATAAATCAGCTAAGCAATGTGATTCGCGACTGGCCATTAAAACAACTCGTTTTTTGACATTCGAGTCAGACACTTGCCAGGTCATCGAAAACTCATTAGCAATCGGCGTGAAGGCTTGTTTAAAGCCCTCTAAATCAAACGGTAAAGATTCAGCGCGTATTTCATGGCGCATAAAAAACCAGCCGCTTTGCTCATCAGAATGGTGACTTGCTTGATGAATCCAGCCGTTATATGTGGCTAAAAAATTACTGACCTTGGCGACAATACCCACGCGATCTGGGCAAGCAATAATAAGGCGAAACGTGTGCATGCAAAACTCCAAACAAATAAGGGTTTTCTTGGTAAGAGAATATGCCGCATTCTACCGCTCTGCAGCGCTTACGTCAGCAAAGCAATGCTCTGATGTATGCTAGAGGCAAGCGTAACTACTCAATCAAGGCATTTAGCCATTAGCAAACGGACTTTATGTAATTGATAGTTATATTTTCTGTTTTACTTATTTTGATATAAAAACAAAAGAATCTGTATTAAAAACACTAACGCTTTCTAATATTCAGGACAGCCACACAACCACTCTCTTAAGTTAAATTCAACGCCACTATTCTATTTGTAGACATGCTCACACTTATACTCTTATTTTACTTTGTATTCTTTACATATAGCGAGTATAGGTTTATCATTCATCTCATATTAAGGGGTCTCAAAAAATATTTTCATAATGTTTGAGACACTGGAGTTTTATAGAGTTTCACTGGTTCACTAGTGACGATGGACATGCTCAACGATCCTTAATTTATTAATACACTCTCTCTAATAGGATTTTCCAAATGTCATTGATTAATGAATTTCGCGAAACAAAAGAACGCATTAAAGAATTAGAAACACGCCTTGCCAATCTCTCGCAAGATACTAAGCTGCAAAAAGAACTTGAATTTGAAGAAAAGTTACGTGCACTAATGGCTGAATACAATAAGTCATTGCGCGATATCACTGTAATTATTGACCCTCAAGCAGCGCGCGAAACAGCAGGTAAAACCCCAGCTCGCACACGCAGTCCACGCAAAACTAAGCGCTACGACAACCCACACACAGGCGATGTGATTGAAACTAAAGGTGGCAACCACAAAACACTTAAAGAATGGAAAGCTAAGTGGGGCGGCGACACTGTTGAGTCTTGGGTTACTATACTTGATTAAATAATACTGCTCCTATGCTATAGGCTGAGTCTTTCAGTTAATACAATGCCCTACTCTAAGTAGGGCATTTTTGTTTACGCTTAATAAATAACGTTGACTCGCATTTCTACACTTGATGACGCTGGCGTAACGCCTGTACATAATCATACCAAGCTTGTACTGCCGGCTGCGCTTGTTGCTCTGCTGGCAACTGAGCATACGCATTTAGATAATCCTCTATATTAAGCGGCGCACCTTTTTGCTCGCCACTTAACCGAGCTCGACAAAATACTCGCCACCGCTGTAACTCTTCATCATTCAAGGTTTCTGGATAATTACGGCCCCGATAGCGAAACAGTAATTCTGGCAAGCGTGGATCATCAAACGGCCAACGATCAGGTGCTAACTGCTCTGGAGCCACTCGTCGTAATTGATCACAGAGCTTTCGGTCTCGTGGCGCTAAAAAACCGCTATAAAGCTGCTGCTCTACATCTTGCTCGGCAAACTCACGTTGCTCGCTGTAGATTGTATTGAGTTTGTTTTGCCACTGCTGTTCACTCTGTTCTTTGAGCAACTGATAATTCGCCTGCCAGCGCGCATGATCAAAGGCTAAACGCTGCGTATCCTCTTCGCGCAAGACTGAAAGCGGTGCTAGCACAGGGCTTTTATTCATATGAATCAGCTTCAGCGGAATTGGTAGCTGTCCATCGGCCAACTCGTCATGGCGCGTATACAAGCGCGCCTTAAGTGTCTCGCCATCAAGCTCGAGTAGCGGCGTTATATCCGCATGCAAGTCACACACAATCAGCGCATTGCGATTAGTAGGGTGCCACGCTAACGGCAATACTGGCGCGAGACAATGACGCTCAACGGAAAACATACCAGAGACATGCAAGATAGGTTGCATTAAGCGTACACGATCAAGTACTGCGTTTTTACGGCGCAAACCATATAAATAGTTGAACAACTTAGGTTGCCGCTCACGCAACAAGCGCGCCACCGCAATAGTTGCCCGCACATCGGCTAAAGCATCGTGAGCTTGGCCGTGAGCAATCTGGTTGGCTGCAGTAAAATTTTCCAATTTAAAGCTCGCGCGACCATCGTATTCAGGCCAGTTGATGCCTTCAGGGCGTAACGCCCAAGTGCAACGCAACACATCAATTAAATCCCAGCGGCTGTTGCCACCCTGCCATTCACGCGCATATGGATCATAGAAATTACGGTACAAAGTAGCGCGCGTCATTTCATCATCGAAACGCAAGTTATTAAAACCCGCACTGCAGGTATTTGGAATCATCATCTGTTGCTGCAGTTGCTCAATAAAATCAACTTCAAGCAAACCTTGCGCCTGTAAAGTATCGGGCCCGATACCGGTAACAACGGTCGCCATCGGATGCGGCAAAATATCCTCAGCCAGCTGGCAATAGATATTCAGCGGTTCGCCTATTTCTTCGAGCTGCTCATTGGTGCGAATCCCCGCGACCTGCATAGGTCGGTCACTGTGCGGCGCAATGCCTGTCGTTTCAAAGTCATACCAAAAAATACTCGCAGTCACTGAGTGAACTCCTTATTGCACGGTCGATATCAAAAACACCCTAACAGCTCACGCTTTTACACTGCCTCACTTGCAGAGCTGCAACTGAATGGTTACTGTTCTTGACCTATTAGATAAAGCATACGCATTGCAGGAACCAATGGCACACTGTAGCGGCTCAATATTCACTATAGTCATTCGATACCATATTGCTCAGGAAGTTTTTTATTTTGCCTAGACGCACTTATACTGCGCCTATATTTAACTTTACATATTGACATACTTTTGAATAATCAATCTTACCCAGAGCACTCAGGCACGCACAATCGTTTAGATACGCTACTGTATCTAGAAACACCTGAAGGTATTGAGCTGCCGCTGCGTCCGGCCGGTTTACCTGTGCGCGTCCTAGCCTTTGTGATTGACTTACTTTTACGTGCGGCCTTATTGGCCTTAACCGGTGCAGCTTGGTTATATTTAGGTAAATTTGGTTCAGGTCTGGCCTCAATCAGCGCTTTTATATTGCTGTGGTGGTACATGGTGCTGTTTGAAGTATTTAATCAAGGGCGCACGCCCGGTAAGCAATTGCTTGGCCTACAAGTTATTCACAGCGATGGTACACCGGTTAGCTGGGCCGGCTCGCTGACCCGCAACCTACTGCGCGTTATTGATTTGCTGCCATTCGCATATTGCATCGGCATACTCAGCATACTCAGCAATGCTAATTTTCAAAGACTCGGCGATTTAGCTGCAGGAACACTTGTCGTTTACCAATCGCGTGTATCTGCGCGCCATCCCATGCCCGAGGTCGATGCTTGTGCGTCACCGCTAGCGCTAACTCTCGCAGAACAACAAGCACTATTAAGTTTTGCTGAACGTCACCAGCAACTGTCTGCGCAACGCAGCGAAGAGCTAGCCGCCATTATTGCCCCCGCATTACAGCTACCCAAAGCGCAGGCGGTAACTCGGCTACACAGCATCGCCCGTGGCATTGTGGGGTCGGTATGAAGCAAGCCCGTTTTGAAAAACTGCACCAAGCCAGTTGGAACGCCTTTGCTGAAAAAGTACAGGCACTGCATGGCGGCACAGCGCAATCTGAGCACAGCGCGCACTTTAATCAAGACTATCGACGTATCTGTCAGCATCTTGCCTTAGCCAAACAACGCGGTTATAGCGCGCCATTACTAGAGGAATTACAACAATTAGCGCTGCAAGGACACCAGCAATTTTATCGTCATAAAAGCCCAATTTTAGCGCAATTATTGATTTTTATTGTGATCGATTTTCCGTCAACGGTGCGCCAACAATGGCGTTGTATGACACTATCGGCTGGCTTATTTTTTGGCAGCTTTACCTTAATGGCCATTTTAACTGGATTGTTTCCAGATTTGATTTACAGCCTACTCAGCCCCTCGCAAGTGGCAAATATGGAAAATATGTATGACCCAGCGCAGCGCCAAATTGGCCCACTGAGTCTACGTAATCACCAAGATGACTGGGTGATGTTTGGTTTTTACATCATGAACAATATCGGTATTGCCTTTCAAACCTTTGCCGGCGGCTTGCTCTTTGGCTTAGGCAGTGCTTTCTTTTTACTCTTTAACGGCTTAAACATTGGTGCTGTTGCCGGCCATTTAACCCGCATCGGCTACAGCGACACCTTTTGGCCTTTTGTGATTGGCCACGGCGCTTTTGAGCTCACAGCCATTGTGATTGCCGGAGCGGCAGGCCTTAAACTCGGTGCTGCGCTGATCGCCCCAGGCTCGATGACTCGAATAGCGGCACTGCGCACAGCGGCCAGCGTCAGTATTAGGCTGATTGGAGGCGCTATTATTTTCTTATTATTGGCCGCGTTTATTGAAGCGTATTGGTCATCAAGTAACAGCATCGCTACAGCGATAAAAATCGCCGTGGGCAGCGCTTTATGGCTGCTGGTTGCGCTCTATCTTTTTGCTTCAGGACGGGTGCGCTATGCAACTCGATAAAGCCCAAGCCGTGCTGCGCGCGCGCAACCCATGGGAAGCTATGGACTTGGGTATTGTGCTCGCGCGGCGCCATGCTGGTTTATTGATGGCAACCTGGGCGGTGATCACCGTGCCGCTGTTTCTTGTCTTAAGCATGATTTTCTGGCAACAGCCGACGGTAGCGATACTGATCATTTGGTGGCTTAAGCCCGCGTTTGAACGCTTGCCCTTATATATTTTATCCAATGCATTATTTGATAATACGCCAAGCTTTAGGCAAAGCCTCAAAGCCTGGCCAACGCTGCTAAAACCACAACTATTGGCCAGCTTAACCTGGCGTAGACTGAGCATGACGCGCAGCTTTGATTTACCCGTGCAGCAATTAGAAGGTGCCGCCGGTACGCAACGCCAGCAGCGTCTCGTTACCTTAGGTCGTCAATACACTCGTACGCCCACTTGGTTGACCATTATCGGCACACATATCGAAATGGCGCTATGGTTGGGTTTAATCGTTTTATTATATTTACTGATCCCTGCACAATTACAAACAGACTGGAGCTGGGCAAAACTGCTTGAGATCTCTCAGCATCAATGGCTGTGGGCTGAACACCTGAGCAATTTTTTGTACGTTTTGGTTTTAATTGTCTGGGAGCCGATTTACGTGGCCTGTGGTTTTACCTTGTACCTCAATCGCCGTACTGAATTAGAAGCTTGGGATGTTGAGCTGGTTTTTCGCAGCCTGGTAGAGCGGCTAAAGAGCAGCGCAGCATTGTTACTTATCGCAATACTAGGCATTCTACCCTACAGCCAACCTGCTTTTGCTGAGAGCAATCACATAGCCAACAACTATCATGATGAGCTGGACGTTGCTGAACCACGCTTACTCAAACAAATGCTCAACAGCGAGCAAGCGCAACAGAGTATCAACAGCCTACTGGATCAACCGCCCTTTCAAAACTATAAAACCGTCAAAAGATGGCGCATGAGTGAAGCCAGCGAAAGCGCCAACGCTCCAAGTACGTTTTCCACTCCAGCTTGGTTAAACAGCCTACTGACACACCTTTCATTGAGCATCCAAGCCTTACTTTGGGTTTTTGTACTGCTGATCAGCGCTGTCATTGTATGGCGTTATCGGCAATGGCTTAAAACATTCGGCCAGCAGTTGTTACCCCGTAAAAAATATCAACAGGCAGCACCAACAGAACTCTTGGGCCTTGATATCAGCACAGCAAGTCTGCCCGACGACCTGATTGCCACAGCGCAAGCACTCTGGGCAAATGATCCGCGTGCCGCATTAAGTATGCTCTACCGTGGTTTACTCAACCACTTAGTCGAAGTACAGGCTCTGCCACTCAGCACGGCGCATACCGAAGGTGAAGTTATCGTCCTGACCCAAGCATCACCTGATTCTCTACGTCGCTATACGCAGCAACTGACACAGCATTGGAAAAATCTAGCGTGGGGACAACGTTTACTGCCATACAGCGAGTTCGCCAATCTGTGCGCACAATGGCAACACCTGCAACATCAGGAGCGCACAGCATGAAGCGCTATGGGCTGGTCATTATTGCTGGACTACTGCTGCTTGGCTTAGGTATATGGCTCAGTCAAAAAGTCACCCACTATGAAGAGCGTGTTGAGCTAGGAGCAAGTCCTGAAGCACGCAGCAACACCTATTTAGCCATGGCCTATTTTCTAGCTGAGCAAGGCATCCCTGTGACGTGGCGACCTAGCTTGGCGCGACTATCTACTCCCACTGCCGCTCAAGATACCTTGATTCTGCTCAGCAGCGATGCACAATTGATTGACCAACAGCAGACAATGCTCTTGCACTGGGTGGCGCAAGGCGGTCATTTGATTGTGTCCGCACAACATGAGCCGCTCAATAACACTGAAAACTCTTTTCTGAGCAGTCTTGGCATTAGAAAACAAAACGCAGCAGACTTAGATAACCCCGAACCAATCGCACACAACATCCCGCAAAGTACATCAAAAAAAAACCAAGCGAATCTAACGCGTTTGTACCTTGAAAACGAACAATCACCGGCCTATTTAGCTTTAGATACGCGCACCCATTTACAGGACAGCGACAATCGTGCTCATGCTTGGGCTAACAGCCATGCGGCCACACACTTGCTGCAATTGAGTCATGGCCAAGGACTGATTACCGTACTCAATGATTTTAAATTATGGCAGCGTACGCAGATCGGTAAATATGACCACGCTTGGTTGCTCTGGTATCTGAGTCAAGATACCCACGTCACCCTATTTAAGCCACCGGCACAGCAGGGCTTACTGAAGCTGCTCTGGCAGTACTATGCGCTCGCCTGTGTTGTCTTGCTGATATTGTTATTGCTTGGCGCTTGGTCAGCGGCCCCGCGCTTTGCGCCGATTCGCAGACCCGCACCACTCACTCGCCGGCGACTGGCTGAACATCTACAAGCCGGCGCGTTGTTTAATCTACGTTACAACGGCCAACGCAATTTGTTGCTGGCCTTACAAAACGATATTAAACAACGCGCGCACTTGCGTTTCCCCGGCTTTGCCCAGCTCGCAGTGGCTGAGCAATGGCGTATTTTGCAACAGCTTAGCAGGCAACCTATCGCACTGATCTCGCAAAGTATGCGCCCACCTGCAACTAAAAAACTCTCTGCACAGATGTTTACCCAGCATGTGGCACGCTTACAACTCTTAAGGAATGCACTATGAGTCAAAGTCCTTCGGATCTTGAATTAGATCTCAATGAATCAACAATCAACCCTCCTGTATCTAGCGATAATGCCTCTATAAAAGCCAGCAGCACGGCTGCTGAAAGCATATTCAACACACCCTCGGTGCAAAACCCTGCCGACTCAGATGCCAGTAAAGTTGAACAACAACGTGCCCGCGCCAGCCGTTTAATGCAAGTGGTGCGCGATGAACTGGGAAAAGTGCTGATAGGTCAAACTGCCATCGTCGACGGCGTACTCTGTACACTAATAGCCTCGGGACACGTACTGATAGAAGGCGTACCGGGGTTGGGTAAAACCCTGTTAGTACGCGCTATCGCGCAATGTTTCAGTGGCCAATTTAACCGCATTCAATTCACCCCAGACTTAATGCCCAGCGATGTCACAGGGCATGCCATCTATGACCTACAAAGTGAGCAATTCAAATTACGTAGAGGCCCGGCTTTTACTAACTTGCTACTCGCCGATGAAATCAACCGTGCCCCAGCTAAAACCCAAGCGGCATTATTGGAAGTGATGCAAGAACGCAGCATCACCCTTGAGGGTCGCTCGCTGGCTGTCCCCCTACCATTTATGGTACTGGCAACACAAAACCCGATTGAACAAGAAGGCACCTACCCACTGCCCGAGGCCGAGCTTGACCGCTTTATGGTAAAGCTACAGATTGATTACCCTGAAGAACACGAAGAACAACGTTTAGTGCGTGCAGTGACCCGTTCAGCGCAAGCCGACATGCTCGACAGCACGTCCTTGCGCGTACTCTTGCAACCGCGCGATGTATTAGCCATACAGAAAATTGCCAGTGCCTTGCCGGTTGACGATCAAGTATTAAATTATGCTGTCAGTTTAGTACGCATGACTCGGCAATGGCCGGGGCTCAGCAGCGGTGCAGGTCCCCGTGCATCGATTGATTTAATTCGCTATGCGCGCGCCCGTGCACTACTTAACGGCCATGCATTTGTCACCCCTGACGATATCAAACACTCTGCGCTCAATGTCTTACGCCATCGCGTGCACTTGTCTGCAGAACTTGACATTGAAGGCTTGCAGGTTGATCAAGTGTTACAACAACTGATCAACAGCGTTGCTGCGCCACGCCAATGATGATTAAGCCGTCATCGACGCTGCTACTGGCCGTTGGTAGCTTACTGCTACTGGCCATCGGTTTAGGTTCCGCACATGCTTTAAAGCTTGCGGTTCCTGCCGTCCTAGATTCCGTATTAATCGGCCTAGTGCTGGGCAGCCTGTTATTGGCGCTCATCGATGTATGGCGCTTATATCGTATACCCGCACCCAGCTGTCAACGTAGCGTGGCACACACATTATCCTTAGGGCGCAGCACAGAAGTCACACTGAGCTTCAGCCATAATTATGCTACTGCGCTAACGCTTGAGTGTTTTGACCATCTACCTGACAGCTTTCAAACTGAACAATTACCCTACAGTGTGATACTACAGCCTGGCCATCTCAGTAGTAGCCATTACCGTTTAACGCCCCTACTTCGCGGACAATTTTCCATCTCAGGTTGTGCCGTGCGCCTACCCAGCCCAATGCGCTTATGGACTGCGCAGCACTTTTTAACAGAGCGCAGTATTGTGCGTGTTTTCCCCGACTTTGCTCGTGTGCAAAGTGGCCAACTGCAAGCCAGTGAACATTGGTTGAGTCAGCTCGGGGTCCAGCAACAACAACGGCGTGGCAGTGGACTTGAGTTTCATCAACTGCGCGAATTTCGCACCGACGACAATTTAAAGCAAATCGACTGGAAGGCTACCGCACGCAAACGCACACCCATTGCCCGTGAATACCAAGATGAACGTGATCAGCAGATTATATTTTTACTCGACTGTGGCCGTAGCATGCGCAGCCAGGATGGCGCTCTCAGTCATTTAGATCACGCGCTCAATGCTTGCTTATTGCTGGCCTATACCGCACTGCGTCAAGGTGATGCGGTTGGCCTACACACTTTTGCCGGCCATAAGCGCGTCATTGCTCCACGCAAAGGCCAAGCGCAGATGTCAGTGTTACTCAACAGTCTCTACGACATCCAGGCTACGCACAACAGCGCTGACTACAGTGCCATCGTGCAACAGTTGTTAGTCACACAAAAACGTCGCGCCCTAGTCATTGTGATCAGCAGTCTTGCCGATCAAGCCGACAGTGATTTAACCCTAGCCTTGCAACTTCTAAAAAAACATCACCGCACATTACTGGTCAGTTTACGTGAAGAGGTTTTAGATCAGCTGCGTGAGCAACCTGTGCAAAATTACCAGCAAGCACTCTTATATTGCGGCGGCATCGACTATTTGCAAACACGTCAGCACAATCAGCAAAAACTATTAAGCCAAGGGGTGGATCTATTAGATGTGCGACCCAGCCAACTGACCGCCAAGCTGGTCAGTCAATATCTAAAAATGAAAAAATCTGGACACTATTAACCTCGGATTAAGGTGAAGTGCAGACATATAAAGTACGCTAAGTCGACACAGTAGCAGCAATAACATCTAACCTTCACAAAACAGCTATACTTGTTTGTAAGTATATTAAGCGAACTGGGTTAAACATCTGCTCTATCGCTACCAACGGTTTAACAGTTATTCGTTAAGGAGCTTTATCATGGAATTACATAAAATTTTAGTGGTTATAGATCCGACCTCTGGTGACTCTCAGCCATCCCTTGAACGTGCTGCATGGGTTGCTAAGCAGTCAAACTCAACTGTTGAGTTACTGCTATGTGAATACAACTCTGTCCTCGATGGTGGTTATTTTTTTGACGGTCCTGCACAGCAAAAAGCCAGAGAATCACTGCTGAAAGATCGCAAAAAATGGCTCGATACGCTCGCTCAACCACTGCGCGACGCAGGGATTAGCGTGAGTGTAGAGGCACGCTGGGGTAAGCCCTTGTACAGCATGATTTTACAACGCATTAATGAGGTGAATCCTGATTTAGTGCTGCGTGATGCGCACAGCCACGGGGTATTACAACGCTTATTTTTCAACAACACCTGCTGGCAACTGATTCGTCAGTGCCCCGTGCCTTTATGGCTGGTGCGCGATGGCGAATGGAAAGCTGAGCGCATCTGTGCAGCAGTTGATCCTGCGCACAGCGCCGACAGCACTGCAGCACTTGACCACCTACTGGTGAAATCAACAGGGGCTTTAGCCGATATGCTGAATATGCAAGCCGATTACATACACAGCTATGCGCCGCTGCCGCGTACCATGGTATTCGATACCGAGCTTGTCGCTGCTTATGACCAATATGTTGAACGCAGTGCCAAACACCACCGCGATGCATTTGAAAAACTCATGGCCGGCTATCCCATTGAAAAAACCAACCGCCACCTACTGGAAGGCTTCCCAGAAGAAAGCATCCCTGAGTTTGTCAAAAAACACGGCATAGACTTACTGGTGATGGGCGCAGTTTCACGTGGCAACCTTGAAAATGCTTTGATTGGTAACACTGCTGAGCGCATTCTAGAAGCGGTACAAACCGACTTACTGGTGATTAAATCACCCCGCCTAGCGCAGTAATACGCTCAACGCCTAGCGTTTTCTTACCGCGTTAGGCGTGTTGCTTTTATTTTTTACACTCAGCAAAGGACTCTCAACATGGCTTTACGCCGCACTAAAATCGTTGCCACCATTGGCCCAGCCAGTAGCTCAGCTGAAATTATTAAACAGCTAATTCTCGCCGGCATGGATGTCGCACGTCTAAACTTTTCACACGGTAATGCTGATGAACACCGTGCGCGTGCGATATTGATCCGTGAGCAAGCTGCTCTACTCAATTGCCATGTTGCTCTACTAGGCGACTTACAAGGCCCGAAAATCCGTATCGCTCGATTCACCAATAACAAAATCCAACTGCAAGCTGGCGATACTTTTCGCTTCTCGATCACTCATCCGCGTGATGCTGGCAATCAAGAGGTGGTCGGCATTGACTATCCTGATTTAGTCACCGACTGCAGTATCGGTGACGAACTCCTGCTAGATGATGGCAGAGTCGTCATGCAAGTGGAAAACGTGACTGCTGATGCTTTAGATTGCCGCGTTATTATTGGAGGCCCGCTCTCCGATCACAAAGGCATCAATCGACGCGGCGGTGGTTTAACCGCTCCTGCACTGACCGACAAAGACAAACACGATATACGTTTAGCAGCTGAATTGGATCTGGATTATTTAGCGGTATCCTTTCCTCGCGATGCTGCAGACATGCACCTAGCACGGCGCTTATGCAAAGAAGCACAGTGCCATGCTTGGTTGGTGGCGAAAATTGAGCGTGCTGAAGCGGTGATAAACGATGATGCTCTAAATGGCCTGATCAGCGCCAGTGATGCTGTGATGGTCGCTCGCGGCGATTTGGCTGTTGAAATTGGTGACGCTGAATTGGTGGGTATTCAAAAGAAAATTATCGCCGCAGCTCGTAAACAAAATAAAGCTGTGATCACTGCCACGCAAATGATGGAGTCGATGATTCACAGTCCAATGCCGACCCGTGCTGAAGTCTCCGACGTGGCCAACGCGGCACTGGATTACACGGATGCAGTCATGCTTTCTGCCGAAACGGCTGCGGGCGAATACCCTGTACAAGCAGTCGCAGCCATGGCTCGGGTCTGTTTAGGTGCAGAGAAAAATCCGATTATGCGCCGCTCAAACCACCGTATTGATCAGCAGTTTGAGCGCTGGGATGAAAGTATTGCCTTAGCGGCAATGTATACCGCCAATCATTTCCCCGGTGTCAAAGCCATTATTGCCCTCACCGAAAGCGGTTATACTCCGTTGGTGATGTCTCGTATTCGCTCATCAATGCCCATCTATGCATTTGCCCCATCGCGCCAGACACAAGCACGCGTTGCTTTATTTAGAGGCGTGTATACGGTGCCATTCGACCCAAGTACTGCGCGCTCAACATCAGTCAGTCAAGCGGCTGTAGAAGAGTTGGTTCAGCGCGGCATTGTCGAAGAAGGCGACTGGGTGATTCTAACCAAAGGCGACAGCTACCACACCATCGGCGGCACCAACACCATGAAGTTGCTGCATGTAGGGCATATTGTATCGGAAGAGAGTGCTACCTCTGGGACTTAGCATTAACATCTCTTGGCGGCCTGAGCCTAGGTTGCCAAGAGACCCTGCACAAATAAGTAAAACCTTACAGCGTCATACCTAAGGCGACAATCATCTGCCGCAGCGCTGCTGTCGGTTTATTGACCTGCACCTGTAAATCAGGTATCTCACGGCGCACGGGGTAGCTTTTACGCACCTGATCAAATGCCGCACGACGCTGCGCAGTATCACCCTGCAAACTTAAGCGAAACGCCGCATCATCAGCGCGAGGGTCATAGACTGCACGGCACACAACGCGTAACGCATCTGCCTGCGAAGTATGTCCTGCCAATTGCATGGACAATAAGGTTTGTGCAGGAAAATTAATTGCGCTCTTAATAGGCACAGAAAAGTACTCACAAAACGCCTGATAAATACGTTCGGTGCCACGAATTTTACCGTCTAAGCTGTAGCCGGCAATATGTGCGGTGGCAATATCACAGCGTTGCGCTAATTCAACATCCACTTGTGGCTCACCCTCCCACACATCCAGCACTGCACGCACATCGCTACGCTGTGCTAAAAACCGCTTTAACGCCTGATTATTCACCACTGCACCACGACTGGCATTGATCAACCAAGCACCTTGGCTGAGCGACTGCAGTTGCTCTGCGTCGATTAAATGCTCAGTAGGGTGCTCACCCTGCGCGGTCAACGGTGTGTGCACACTGATCACATCACAACGCGCCAGCAAGGTTTCTAAATCAACATAATCACCGCCTTCACGTTGCTGGCGCGGCGGATCACAGACTAGCACTTGCCAACCCAAACCACGCAACACCTGCACCAAGCGCTCACCCACCTGCCCAGCTCCGACCACGCCGTAACAGCGCTGCGCCAGATCAACAGCTTCACGCTCAGCCAAGACCAGCAAAGCACCCAGCACATAATCCACCACGCCACGGGCATTGCAACCTGGCGCACTGGCCCAGCCAATGTTGTGTGCGGCCAAGTAATTCAAATCCAAATGATCAGTACCAATCGTGCAGGTACCGACAAACTTCACCTGTGATCCAGCCAGTAAGGCTTGATCAACTTGAGTCACTGAGCGCACCAACAACACCTCGGCATCCGCCAGTACTGCACGATCAAGACTGCGTCCAGCAACACGGCGCAACTGGCCATGACGCTCAAACACCTCAAGCATTGGAATGTTTTCATCAGCCAATATGCGCACCTGTATACCCTCTTGGTGGTTTAAAAATCTGTAACGCTGCTTTAAAGCGTAATGATAGCTACCTAACGATTAGCACAACAGAGTAAACTATACGCGCTGCTAGCCTGTTTCTCACCTACTGCTCGCACACGATCTATCACCTCCGCACTGCGCAGCAATGATTGCTGTATAGGCTTTACTCTAGGCTGTTTTGTATGTCCACTGTCTCTCGCTACCAACGTGTCACGACCGAATGGCGTGCTCTACTAAAACTTGCCATGCCTATTATTATTGGGCAACTGGCCAACACGGCGATGGGCTTTGTCGATACGGTAATGGCGGGACGCGTCAGTCCTAACGATCTGGCGGCGGTAGCATTGGGTAACTCGGTGTGGCTGCCTATTTTCTTATTAATGAGCGGTATTTTACTGGCTACCACGGCTAAAGTGTCACATGCCTTTGGCCGTGGTGCAGAGTTAGAAATGGGTTATTTAGTGCGCCAAGCACTATGGCTGGGGCTGGCACTGGGCTGCGGACTCGGCGTGCTGCTATGGAATGCTCAGCCTTTGATGGAGGCAATGGGCATTGATCCCATTTTGATTAAGCCCGCTATCGGGTATTTGCGTGCGGTCGCCTGCGGATTTCCTTTTGTGGCGATTTATTTGGTGTTTCGCTGCTACAGCGATGCCCTAGGGCTAACCCGTCCGAGCATGGTGATTGGCATTTTAGGCTTGCTGCTCAATATTCCTCTCAATTACATTTTTATCAACGGCCATCTTGGCTTACCCGCCATGGGCGGTGTCGGCTGCGGTTGGGCCACAGCTTTTGTCATGGCATTTATGATGATCGCTATGTTTGTTTGGGTGCGCTGGGCACCCTATTACACATCCAGCCAAATATTTTTGCGTTTTCAATGGCCACACTGGCCTGCACAAAAAAGCTTGTTAGCGCTAGGCTTGCCCATTGGTGTGTCAATTTTTGCCGAAGCCAGCTTATTTTCAGTGATCGCACTCTTGATTGGCGGTCTCGGTGCTAACGTGGTCGCCGGTCACCAAGTGGCCCTTAATTTCAGCGGGCTGGTGTTTATGATTCCCTATTCGCTGGCGATGGCGACCACCATCCGTGTTGGCCAAGCTCTGGGGGCTAATCGCCCTCGTCAAGCTCGTTTCTCGGCCGGAGTAGCAATGGCGACAGGACTGATATGCGCCTGCGTTTCAGCCAGTTTTATGCTTTTATTACGTGAGCATATTGCTCGTATTTACACCCCCGACGCAGCGGTATTAGCGGTTGCCACATCACTGATTGTTTACTCTGCTATTTTTCAGTTTTCCGATGCCATCCAGGTTACCGCAGCCGGTGCGCTACGCGGCTATCAGGACACGCGCATCACTATGCTGATTACCTTATTTTCATACTGGGGTGTGGGTCTGCCGGTTGGTTATATGCTAGGACTCACCGATCAGTTTGGCTTAGCACAAGGTCCGGCAGGATTATGGCAAGGCCTGATTGTCGGACTCAGTTGCGCGGCACTGATGCTGGCTGTGCGTTTACATAAAATAGCACGCAGGCATATTTATGCAGCAACGCCACACTAACTTTATGTGTAGCTCATGCAGCGCAAGCGAAGGACCGCTCAGCCTTGCATTGTCGATCCATATTTAGCAATTAACGCGTGCAAATAATATTTTAAACTCTATAAACAGGCTCTAAATCGTCTGACAAAACAGCCAATAAAATAGATCAACAACACGCAAAGCTATAGCTCACGCGGCTTTGCAAAAACAATCCACAAACCCTGTGGATAACTCTGTGAGTAACATGCTAATAAATGCGCTTGGCAGCCACAATACGGGGCTTTGCTACAAACTGATGTTTTTTTCACCAAACTTTTAAATCCTTTAAAATCAAAGACTTATAAAGTCAAGAGATAAATAGATACACCTTTAAGCAGCAGCTACCAGCTTTTAATCAAACACCTGTATAAATGTGCACAACTTCTTAGCGCCTAACAAAAACAAAGTAAATATCAAGGGCAAAAGAGCATATTTATTAAATTATTTTGCAGTATTTCGGGTTGACAAGTGCCCTAACACAGATCAACCCGCGCCTAAGTTTATTAATGAGAATTAATCAGCATCATTTCAGTGCTCGCACTGATTGCCTGCCACTCTGGGCGATACATCGACTCGACTTGAGCAGGCGGCACCACATAGCGCCCCGGCGTCACTGCGCGCGCTAAATACAGCAGATGCTTGACTTGCTGAGCCGGAATCGACAACACCGCCACATAGCGATCATCGCGGTATTCTTGGTGCGCAATATCAGTGTTTTGCATGGCTTCTTGCCAATCACGCAGCGCGCTGCTGGCATTGCTTAGACTGGCTGAGCTTTGTGCAAGATTTTGATTCTCTAACTCTAAACCTGCTGGCAATAAATCCACCAACAAGGCATCAGGCACTGCTTGCGTCGCCCGTACAGCAAGATGCACCACAACCAAGTCCCCACTGCGCAGCGTGCTTAAATTTAAAGGCTCACCTTGTGGGTCAAAGTACTGGCGTTCAATACTCAGCACATGACCGCCGGCAGCTGGTGCTTGGTTTGGATAGCCTGACAGCTCTAAGCGTTGATACAGTTCTTTATCATGTTCAGTGCTGAGCCTGAGTCCTGCAGCTAACTGCTGCTCATCCAACAGTAACTGACTGCTCTGTGCTGTCAGCGCAATGCTCTGCGCACCGGCTTCCAACTGTGCTTGCCCGCTGCTGTCGGCACTGCGCAACTGCGCCCGTGCCGCCATAAACAATGCGTTGCGCTCTTGCGTCGACAACCATCTACGCGTGTTTAAAGTATCCGCTAAAGCAAACATACGCTGGCTTTGCTCAGTCACTGCTAAGTCATACTCTTGCAGCAAGGCTAAAATCTGCGCCTGATCACGCAGCTCGCTACCATAATCAGCCATATACAGCTCATCACTGCGCTGCACATTCAAACCGGCATGCAAGGCTTGCTCGGCTTTAGGTGCATCGCCCATCCACTTTAACGCCAAGGCTAAATGCACTAAGGGCAAACCTGAACGCGCATGCTGGCGGCGTTCAAACAGGCTGCGCAATGCGCCCAATGGTGCATGCTTATCACGGGCTAAGACAAATCCGGCATAGGCTTGCACAGCAAAACGGGTGCTGTCTGGCGCTTGGCTGTAATCACTGTCAATTAAGTAGCCTTCTTGTAGGTAACGCAGCAAGCGCTCTTGTGCTGATTTCAATGCTGCAGGCGGCACCGCAAAGCCTTGTTGACGCGCACGCAGTAAAAAGTCAGTGACATACACAGTCGCCCAGTGCTCTTCACGGCCTTCGGCATTCCACATGGCAAAACTGCCGTTGTAGCGCTGCATGGCTAATAAGCGCTCAATGCCCAACTCGATCTGCTGACGGCGGTGCTCTGGCGTGTCAGTACTGACGCGCACGCCATCCAACTGCGTATCATTGATATAGAGCGAGGCCAATAAACCACTGGTGGTTTGCTCCGAACAACCATAGGGATAAGCATCTAAAGCACGCAGGTGCTCAGCAATATTGAGCGGCGGACGGCTAGACACACTCAGCAGCGCTTCCAGACCAGCGCGTTGATAGCCAGCTAAGGCTTCTGGCGGCAACTGCCACCCTTGGCTTGCGCTAATGGCTGCTTGGTAACTGCGGCTTTGCGCCGGATAAGCTGGGCGCACACCAAGGGTCCAACTGCGGGTTAACGGCGCTAAGGCTTCATCAGGCAGCTGCATGCCATCCACCTGCAGGCGCAATTCGCCAACACCATAACCCGGTAAGGCACTGATCGGCAGATCTAGAATCTTACGCTGCTGCGCCGCCAGCTCCACACTTATACTCTGTGCAGTTTGATCGAGAGCGAGCAAACCACTACTGCTTAACTGTACTGAGACGCTTTGCGCTTGATCCGTCAGATTATGCAAGTCGAGTGCGACTTGGCTCTGATCGCCACCGGCTAAAAAGCGTGGTGCCGACAATTCTGCAACCAAAGGCGCAGCCACTTCAATGGGTTGCTCAGCCATACCAAACTGATTGTCACTCCAAGCTTGCGCAGTTAAACGCAAACGGCCATTAAAGTCTGGGATATCCAAAGTAATTTCTGCTTCACCTTGCTCATCCAGCGTGACTACCTGACTTTGCAAAGCAACGATATTGACGCTGGTTTGCGGCCGCTGACCACCGCCAGCTAAAGCCGCATCACCACCAAATAACATACGTGCTAAACGCCCATTACCGCCTTCGATCAACTGCCCATACACATCAAACTGATCAACGCTGTAACCCTTACGGGCAAAAAACTCTGCAAAAGGGTCAGGCGCAGCAAAGTCGGTGATATTTAAAATACCTACATCCACCGCCGATAACAGCACCTGCACCGGCTGCCCTGCCAGCTGCCCATCAGCACGTTGAGCTTTAAGCTTAACTGTCAAAGGTTGACCTGGACGCATCCGCTCGGGTGCTTGTAAAGTCAGCGCTAACTGCCGATCTGTACGTTGCAAAGGTAAATGCAGTAAGCCCACCGCACGCTTAGGAGTGATTTGCGCTTGACGTTCGCCGGGACGCACCACTAAGGCACTGATGTATAAATCATGGCGCAACCAATCATCAGCGATGGGGATATCAACCATAGCGCCTTCTTTGGGCACATTCAGCGGCTGCCACCAGAGCGGTCCTGCGGCTGACTCAACCAATAAATAACCACTACCAGCCGCCGGAGCTTTGATGGTGACGCGCGCGGTCTCACCATTGGCGTAGGCCGGCTTATCCAGCGCTAACTTGACCTGATCAGGGCGTACAGCGCCACCTGAGGCATTATCTTGCTGCGCGTAACCGGCCCAAAAGCCCAAACTACTAACCATTTTGCTGCGCGGATCTTCCACTTCAACACGGTAAGGTCCCCACTGCACGGGGAAGCTAACCTTCGCAGTAGCGCCCGCTTCGATATTGACCGTTTGCTCACTGACTGTGAGCAGCTTTTTATTGTAGTTATGACTCCAACCGTTGCTGTCAGAGTAATTCCAGTAATAATCACGGCGCTCACGAATCAAGCGCACTTTTAGTTGCTGAGCAGCCAGTTTCTCACCTTGCGGATTGGTCAAGACCAGTTCAAATTCTGGCTGACTGTCGGCATCCACTTCTTCACCTTGAAAAAGGCCACGAATTCCCGGCAATTGTGCTGCCGGCCACACCGCTTGCAGCACACGCCGCGTGACTGGACGCCCAGCCGACTCCAAGACACTGGCCTGCACAATTAAATTAAGTGGCGAGCGTACTTCTGGCCATTGGCTGTCGATTTTGATCTGTGCGCGGCCTTCCTCGTCCAGTACCAGCTCATCCAAATCAATCTCTTGCTTAAGCGAATCATCATCGGTCACAGCACCAAACTGAAAGCCTGGCAAGGCACTGACGGCTTCACGCAAAGGCCTGACATACAACTGACCAGTGATGCGATTACCGCCCGCTGGTGCACCATACAAATAACGCCCCTCAACGGCTATTTCTAAAGCATCCTGCGGCTTAATCGGCGCAGGATTAGCCTGTAATTCAAGGGCTAAACGCTCAGGCAAAAAGTCTTCGACTAAAATATCGTAGACCTGCTTGATACCACCGCCTAAATCCAGCAGTAACTGCCAACGCCCCGTCGGCGCATTCTCCCCAATAGGTAACTGGTATTGGTACAAACCCTGCTCATCCGCCTGCCAAACAAACTCACGACTGAGTTGTTGGTCAGGACGGCGTACTTCAACTTTTATTGGTTGCGGATCGACTTTCTGCCCATCAGCATCACGCAACAAACCATTGAGCAGAACCGTTTCACCGGGACGGTATAAGTCACGTGGACCAAACACAAAAAACTGCAACGCCTGCCCTACCGGCCCGGCAATAGAAAACTCAGCCAAATCTAAACTGGCACTGTCTAAACGTAAGAAACTGGTGTTCTGACCCTGTTGTGCGACCAGCAGATTGGCTTTTTCAGTAATAGGCAGTTGGGCATGGCCTTGCTTGTCAGTTTTACCTGATGCGAGCACCTGACCTTTTTTATCTAAAATCTGCAGATCAATCGCTTCCATCGCCAAACCATTGGACAGCGCCTGCGCAAACACATCCAACTGCTGCTGAAAACGGTGCACAGACACACCAATATCACTGACCGAAAACACCGTGGCCGGCTGCGAATAATTATAACTACCCGCCTCGCGCATCACTGCTAGATACACACCCGCCTGGTTCAATGCTTTAATCGGCTTAATCGGCAGTTGTAGGGTTTCGCGAGTGTTCAACGCTGGCTTTAATTCAAAACGCGCGCTGTGGGCTAAATCCGCTAAAGAGAGTAAGTCACGCGCTTGCCAGGTCTCTAAACTTTGACTGCGCCCCCATTGCGCTAAAAACGCTGGCAAAACATTGGCTTTAATGCGGAAAAACTCCACATCCACATGCTCTACATTTAATGCCAGCACCGGCAACCCTTGGCTGAACTCGGCAGGCAGCAAAGAACCCCGACTGGCAAAGCCTACCGATGGCTGTAAATCACGGGTTTTAATGGTTGTGCTGAAGTCTTTATCTAACTGCGCCTGATTGACTGCCAGCAAACCGGCATCAACACTAACGATCAAGTTACGCTTGGGTGGAATATGGCGCAGGCGTAATTCTAGCAAGTCATCGCTGAGCTCCCAAGCACCATCCAGCTTGCCGCTTTTGCTGTCCACGGCATGGACTTTCTGGGCAAAGTTTTGCTCAGCTTGCAGTGGCACAGAAAAGGTCAAACTGAGCACGCTGGCACCTTCATGCTCAAGCTCTGAGGCGTCCAAGATCTGCAGTGTTTGGTTTTTATACTGTTCAGCTAGGGCTGCAGGATCATTAACCTGCTGAACGCTTACAGCCTTCCCTGTCGAGGACTGTGGTGCAACTGAGCTAATCGTTTGCTCGCCTGAGTCACATGCGCTCAACATAAATACCACTAGCGTACTAAGAAGTCCTTTGCGCCACATACACTGCTCCAACATAATATGAATAATCTGCACACACTATAAACGACAGAGCACGCTAGCGGCCATACACCTGATAAAGCAACGCTAAAACTGAGCAACAACGCGCTTTTGCAGTTATGCACAGAGCCTGTGGATAACTCTGTGTATACTCTGTTTAGCGATCGCGCAAACAGCCTACGCATCAACCCAAGCGAACTCTGAGCGTTTTTTGATCAATTAAAAATAGCCTATAAATTCAATCACTTAGACAGAGCAAAGCCTCTATAAACAACCACAGAAACAATTGAAGCAAAAGTATTTATCCATTAGCAAATTGTGCACAAGTGTTTATCAGTGCATATTTACTCGAACCAGTGATTGAAAGGTTGGCCTAGCTTGCTAGAATGCGCTAACGATCTGATAAGGCATCTCATGAAACGATTTAATTTGCGTAATGAAATTTTATTGCAGTTGGTAGAGTCTGCTCAAGACGGCATCGTCATCGCGGAAAAAGAGGGTGAAGATACTATTTTAGTCTATGTGAATCCGGCTTTTGAACGCTTAACCGGCTATAGCGCAGATGAGATTCTCTACCAAGACTGCCGCTTTTTGCAGGGTGAAGACACTGACCTTGATGCAGTGAAAGTCATTCGCCAAGCCATTGATGACCAGGCGCCAGTGCGTACTGTGCTGAAAAACTACCGCAAAGATGGCTCAATTTTTTGGAACGAACTCAGTGTCACACCCTTCTATGACGAGCTCGATCAAATCACCTACTACATCGGCATTCAAAAGGATGTCAGTACAGAGGTTGAGCTGGCTTTAGAGCTTGACGCTGCACGTGAAACCATCCAGAAACTGACCGAGCAACTGGCGAAACCTTTATAAGTTCAGCGGCGTAAACCACTGTTCGCAGACCCGCAGCTCGCAGTTGACACTGGGTGGCGGGATATCAGCTAAGGCATCATTGCCGAACACCCAGGTGCGCATCGAGGCGTATTTTTTAAAGCATTGTATCCATTGTGCAGTCGCGTTGGCCTTATCATCAATAACCAGCACAGCCTGCACAGTTAGAGGTTTAGCTGAGGCAAACACCAGCTCCAAGCTCACCGACTCATCCAGTTCAATGGGCTGATAGCCTTGCTCAAAGCAAAATAACGCCACCAACTTGGTTAAGTATGCAGAGCTGTGTGATGCTTTTTGAATAACAATGCGCTTGCTGGGTAGCACTGGCTGACAGTGCAAACTGTGCAAGCGCACCTGCAATCGGCGAATCAAACTGTTCTGCCAAAATGCAAACAACACTGTGTTTTCATTACGCTGTAACTGCTGTTCCACCTCAACTAACAAGACACGCATGGCATTGAGACTGTAATCGGCAAATAATCGATCCAGTAAACGCTCAAGTTTTTGCACCTGCAGTTGGCTGACAGCTTGGCAAATATTTTCTAACAACTGCTGGCTATCATCGCTCGACACTGCTGCTGTAGTGGGTACTTGCCGTGGTGTCATCTCAGTGATCACCGATTTAACCCGACTGATCGGCACGCCCTCATCCATCAAGCGCAATGTTTCGTGGAGAAAATCAATATGATCCTGAGTATACAACCGATGCCCTGACTCAGTACGTACAGGCTCAATCAGGTTATAACGGCGCTCCCAAGCCCGCAGGGTAATAGGATTCACCCCCGTCAACCGAGCCACTTCGCGGATGGGGTACAGTGCGTTTTGCTCGATTGCATCGCTCATTAGGCATCACACTCAATAATTTTTTGAATAATAAAACATGTACACAACTTATGCAGCAACCGATAAGTGTACCGACCCGCGCTGATTTTGGCGACGATTTAAGCCATTAGAGCTTTAAACCAGCAATCAAACTGCGCTTAAGCGGCTCTGATAAAGGCTGTTTGCCCAACCAAATACCGAAATACAGCGCTTTAAAACCCGGCGTGTCGATTTGCACCAGCGTTTTGCCATTGAGTACTAAAGCTGTGCCCTGCTCTGGCTGAAAATCCAGATGGTAGCAATCGCCTTGTTTAACCGGCTGATAAGCCGCATGCAAGCGACCAACTGCGCTTTCTAACTCTACTGGTAAAAACTCAGGCAAACCTTGCTGCGCACCTTCAATAAAATTCTCCACCGACAACTCACGTGCATAGCACAACTCAAGACGCGCAGGCGTTTGCTCAGATAGCGCTTGCTCCAGTGTCACGCCCGCTTCGGTGAAAAACTGCGCATCATAGACTTTAAAGAAACCCCAGCGTGCTGTTCCTGCACCCACTTGGGTTACATGAGCGCTAGCCAAATTTGACAGCGCTAATAGAAGCACGCAACACAGAGTCCTCATGGCCGAGCCTTGCTAAAAAAAAAAGTGACCTCACCGATTTTAAAGCCCCACTTGCTGACTTGGGCGCGATTAAGCATCACTCCGTCAGATTGCAAGAACATCCAATCATCAAATTTCACTTGGATACTGCTGCCTTTATAAGGCAGATCTAAGGTGTAGCGCCAGCTGAATACCGAACCCGCACTGCGTCCAACCGCCTCGCCAGTCACATCGCCGGCAGTACCGCTGTAGTTATTTTCAGCCAAGCGCTTAATCACCCAAATGCGTTGTTCGTGTTCACCGTCGTCATAGACAAAGCGTTCATCCAAGGTTAGTACATCGTCTTCAACCGTACCCGTAATTGCCACGGTAAAGCGGCGCTTAACCTCGCCTGAGCGATCTTGAAACTGGCCATAGGCTTGGGTTTTTCCAGAAAAATAGCTGAACAAATCAAGCTTTGGCTCAGTCTGAGCATAGTCTTGCACCTTGGGCCCACTGCAACCTGCAAGCAGTAATAAGGCACCTAATGCGAATAAATAGCGGCGTATGTTCATAGCGTATGCTCCAAAGTCAGTTGCACCACATCGGTCGACTGAGTTTCAAAACCGACACGACAGTAATCTAGGTAATAGCGCCAAATTCGCTGAAACCGTTGGTCGTAACCCAGCGCCAGCAATTCGTCTCTGTGCTCTGCAAAGCCCGCCTGCCAGAGCTGTAAAGTGCGTGCATAGTCTTGGCCAAAGGACAGCTCATTACTGATGCTAAAACCATGCTCCTGCGCCAGTTGATGCAACTGTTGCTTGGATGGCAACAGCCCACCGGGGAAAATAAACATCTGAATAAAATCAACATCATTTTGATAACGCTCAGCCCGCGCATCTTCAATGGTGATGATTTGCAGAACAGCTTTACCATCCTTTTTCAGTAAACGTTTAAGCTGAGTGAAGTACTGGTGCCAATACTCTTTACCGACGGCTTCAAACATCTCAATACTGACAATATGATCAAATTGACCTTGCTGATGACGGTAATCCATTAGCTGCAACTGTGCCTGACCTACCAAACCTTGGCGTTGCATGCGCTGTTGGGCAAATTCAAGTTGCTCGCTGGACAAAGTAATCCCGGTGACCTTGCAGCCCTGCTGCGCTGCGCACTCGGCAAAACCGCCCCAGCCGCAACCAATTTCAAGAATATGATCGCCATCCTGCCAATCCAGCTGATCAAGAATGCGCTGGTATTTGTTGACCTGCGCCTGCGCCATTGGTTGCTCAGGCTGGCTAAACAACGCACTGGAATAGCTCATGGTTTCATCCAGCCAGAGCTGGTAGAAATCATTACCCAAATCATAATGCGCACTGATATTGTCGCGGCTGTTTTCAATGGAATTATGGTTGCTACGGTGGCGCTTTAAAAAACGCTGATAAAACCAATTAAAACCCAGGCGTGTATCACTTAACGCTTGCTCATTGATAGCGCCCAGCTGCAGCAATGTATGCAAGCACGGCGTATCAATCAGTTGCTCAGCATAGGCTTTAGCAAAACCCAACTCACCTTGACTGCTAAACAGCCAAATAAACTTGAGCGGTTTATGAATAACCAACTCTGCATGCACACCCGCATTAGCACCATTAAAGCGGCGCTGTTGATCACCGATACTGACCGTTAATGAGCCATGTTGTAGGCGGTCAAACGGCAGATGCTTAAGTAACCAAGCAGCTTGTTTGGGTGCACAAGATGAGCCCAGCAACCAGCTTTGTGTGCGCGTTAACATAGTGTCATCTCCGAATGGCTGTACTGAACACCCTCTAAATGCTTGGGCGTACGATGAAATTTGCCGCCTTTTATTAGAATCTTTAAGGCCCACCAATGAATCAAAGCGATCACTTTGAGCATGCTCAATGGCGCAAAACCAACCTGCTTGATTAAGTGACGGTCTGTGAGATCCAAGGCGCGCCCCGCTTCACTGGCACTAAAGAACTCAACGCCTTGGCGTGTTTCGCGAATACTGGTAAAAACTTTGTCGCGCGGCACACCAAAACGAAAATGGTAGCGCGCATCCATATCGATAAAAGGCGAGACATGGAAGATTTTTTCAGCCTGCGCCTCAATGTTTTTTGCGCTGCAACCGGTCAACTTGAGTACATAGTGATGCCACTGCCCAAAGGTATTGCTGACCTCAGCAATGATGGCGATCAGCTGCTTATCAGCATCGTAGGCATACCACATCGATAACGGATTAAAGCTGTAGCCCAGCACCCGTGGATAACACACCAACTCGGCGCGCGCGGGGCGTTCAATGCCGTATTGCGCTAGAAAACCATCAAGCCATTGCCGCCATGGCGTGCCATCACGTGGACCATGGTCTTTATAATTAAGGCTGAGCAGATTAAAACGATTAAGACTTAACCAGCGCAATGGCTGCGCTTCTTGCTCAATACAATCCAGATCCACTTTGATGCTGAAGGTGCGATAGGCAAAGCGATATTCCACCGGTTTCTTACGCGCATGCGCCACTTGGCCGACATAGAGTTGCGAGCTCATACAGCCTCCCAGGGCAAACTAATCTGCCACTGTTTGGCTAAGCGTACGGCGCTGGCCAGTCCATCCTCATGAAAACCATAGCCAGTGTAAGCACCAGTAAACCAGCAGCTTTTCAGTCCTTGAATATCCGGCAACTGCGCTTGCGCGTGTATGGCTTGCGGGTCAAACACCGGATGCTGGTAATCAATAACCTTAAGCACCAATTCAGCGCGTGGCTCAACGATTGGATTTAAGGTCACAAAAATATTTTCTGCAGTCTTCAGTGGTTGCAGTGCGTTCATCCAATAGGTCACCCCCACCGCACGCTCAGCTTGGTAGTTTTTACCGCTGAGATAATTCCACGAGGCCCAAGCCATTTCTTTGCTGGGCATCTGCGCTCGATCGGTGTGCAACCAAGCGCGGTTGGCCTGATAGGTAAAACTCTTTAATAGATCAAACTCTGAATTATTAAGTAAGGCATACGCCTCGTCGGCATGGCAGGCAAACACCACCTGATCAAACACATGGCTTTGGCCATCACTGCTGCGCAACGACACTGTCTGCCCATCTGTGTCTGCCAGCGCCACGTCAGTCACAGCATGTTGATGTACTGCAAAGCGATTGAGTGCGACAATTTTCTCTAAATAGGTGCGGGCACCATTGATCACCGTGCGCCACTGTGGGCGGTCATTCACATTCAATAAGCCATGATTAGCAAAAAACTGTAAAAAACTCTGCGCTGGAAATTTCAACATGGTTTCAGTCGGACATGACCAGATTGCCGCTGCCATGGGCAGTAAATAATCTTGTTGCATGGTCTGCCCAAACGCGTTTTCACGCAGGTAATCGCCCAGCGTAAAGTGCTTAGGCAAACCTTGTACAAGATCGTTTTTAGCTAATGTATTAAAACGCAAAATATCGGCAATCATGCGCCAGTGTTTCAGTGAAAATAGGTTTTTGCGTTGGGCAAATAACGTGTTGAGGTTATTGCCGGCATACTCCAAACGCCCCTGATCAATAGATACAGCAAAACTCATATCAGTCGGATAGGTGGCCACATCTAAGTAGGCAAACATAGCTTTGAGCAAGGGGTAATTAGGCTCGTTATAGACTATAAAGCCCGCATCCACAGGGATTTCATCACCATTCTTCAAAGTCACATCGAGGGTGTTGGTATGTCCACCCAGCGTTGGGTTTTTCTCAAACAAAGTGACCTCATGCTTTTGGCTGAGAAACCAAGCGCTACTGATGCCGCTGATGCCGCTGCCAATCACTGCAACCTTGTATCTTTTCTCAGAGTCGAACATTTTTTCTGACACCTTACGTAAATTTGCTATATATTATTTATACACAACTTATACACCCTTGTACAAGGTGACGTATGAAAAAAAATATTCAGCAACAGCGCATCTGGTTAGTCGGCGCCTCGCAAGGAATCGGCTTGGAGTTGGTAAAAATCTGGCTGGAGCAAGGGCATAAAGTGATTGCCTCGGCGCGTCAAGCCGAACAATCCGACGATTTAGCTCAACTGCAACAGCACTACGGCGCGCAACTGCAATGCTTAAATGTTGATGTCAGCGACGCACAGGCCTGCGCAACACAAGCGCAGCACGCGTGGACTGTGTTCGGTGGTTTAGATATGTGGTTTTACAATGTTGGCGCCTACCAACCGATGACGTGCGAGGAATGGGATTGGTCGGCATTTATGCAGATGAATCAAAGCAACTACTTGGGCGTGGTCGTACTGATGCTGCCGCTGCAACAGCTCTTTAAAGCGCAAGGCCATGGCCGTTGGGTGTGGAATGCCAGCTTAGCCTCGTATTTCGGCCTGCCCTATGGCGGTGGTTATTCGGCACCCAAAGCTGCATTGGTGAATTTAGCCCAAGCCTTGCAGCCTGAACTTGCCGAACAGCAGATCAATTTACAAATTATTAATCACGGCTTTGTGCGCACGCGCTTAACTGAGAAAAACCAGTTTGCCATGCCCGGTTTGTTAGAGCCTGAGCAAGCCGCAGCGCAGATCGCCAAAGCACTGGAGCGCAGTAAAACATTCGAAATCCGTTTTCCGTTTCGTTTGCGCATCATCCTCAGCCTATTTAAGTGGATGCCCTACTCTTGGTCGCTGGCACTGACCGGTAAAATGCTAAGGAATGAACCGTGAGCGCTATCAACGAGGTATTAGAAAACTACAAACTGTTATTTGAAAACTTAAGCCTGCAGGCGGTTGATGAGGATTTTTTGCAGGTATTCAGTAGCGATGTCTACTTTAAAGACCCCTTCAACGCCACGCATGGATTGGCGCACTTGCAAGCCATTTTTCGTCATATGTTTAGCAGCTTGCTTGAACCACAGTTTCGTATTCTTGATTTCGCAGGTAACCAAAACAGAGGTTTTCTAGAGTGGCAACTCACTTTTAAACTCAACGCCAATGGCGACATTCTGCTGATTAAGGGTGTGAGTAAAATTCAAATTAATCAGCACAATCAAGTCTGCAGTCATATTGATTATTGGGACACCGGCGAATATGTCTACCAAAAAGTGCCGCTGTTAGGCCGTGTGATTGCCATGATCAATAAGCGTCTGAGCAGCACATGAACACGCGCAGCGCATTCAGCCAACCATTGATTTATGGGCTTGCAGCTTGGCCATTGGCAATGTTGGGTATTCCACTATACGTCTACTTACCGACGTATTATCACCAGCTCGGACTTGAGTTGGCCATCGTTGGCAGCATGCTGTTATTGGCGCGCGTTAGCGATATTATCTCAGACCCGCTGGTGGGCTTACTCTGTGACTACAGTGGGCAGCGTGGTCGTTACCGGCTGATTGTGCTGGGCTGGTTGTTGCTGCTGATTGGCTTATGGCAACTGTTACTGCCATCTCAAGCCAGCGCTGGGCAATTGTTGCTCTGGGCGATGTGGGTCTATCTGGCCTGGACCTTGATTATGATTCCCTACCAAGCACTCAGCGCGCAAGTGAGCCAAGATGCTCATGTGAAAACCTACTATACCGCCAGTCGCGAAGGCTTTTCCGTAGTTGGCGTGATCACCGTCTTGGTCCTGCCTTTTGTCCTCGACGACAGCCAAGATTACCAGCAGCTTTTTCACGTACTCTACCCGCTGGTGAGCATCAGTCTAACCTTAGCCCTAGCGCTGATGCTCTGGCGCTTACGCCTGCTCAAGCAGGAGCCCTCGCAACGCATACCTAGCATTTTAAAAATCGATACTTTGCGCTTAATCTGGCGCGACCACAGCAGCCGCACGCTACTGCCTGCGTATTTCCTCAACAGCTTAGCCAATGCCTTACCCGCTACTTTATTCTTATTATTTGTTGAGCACTTTTTACAGCTGCAAGACTACATGGGCTTATTATTGCTAGGCTTTTTTCTCAGTGGCATTTTGACGTTGCCATTATGGGTCTGGTTAGCAAAAAAAATCGGCAAATATGCAGCGTGGCGCGTATCGATGATCAGCGCCTGTCTCAGTTTTGTTTGGGTATTTAGTTTAACACCGGGTAGTCTGTGGGGTTTTGCCCTGATCTGCTTAATCTCCGGTTTGAGCGTTGCAGCTGATGTAGCTTTGCCCGCTTCCATTCAGGCCGATATCGCACAAGACTTGAGTAAGAAAAATGGCAATATGAGTGGCTTGCTGTTTGCTGTGTGGGGCATGTTGACTAAGTTGGCGTTGGCCTTAGCCGTGGGCTTAGCCTTGCCTGCACTCGGTTGGCTGGGTTGGGAGCAGCAGAGCGCAGAGAGCCTGCAGGGTTTACTCTGGCTGTATGCCGGCGTACCTATCCTGCTGAAACTGATGACTCTATACTGGCTTAGAAAGCCCGTTAAACATAACCGATAAGAGTTGCTCACGCTTTTACAGCGCTAAAACACAACAGGCGCAGTCTCCGTAGAGCTCTGCGCCTGTTGGCGTGTGACTAAAAGGTATTTACCACATTAAATCATCAGGAATCTGGTAGGCCGCGTACGGATCATCTTCGCTGACTTCTTCTGTCACTATATTAAGCAGAACAATACGACGCTCATCGCGCTCTTGAATTTTTAGCGCCGCATCACGCGGAATAATCTCATAACCACCGCCATGTTTAACGATAGCGAGGCTGCCACTACTGAGTTTATTGCGCACCATGTCATTGACCGCAATGCGCTTCACTTTTTTATGATCAACAAAGTTGTAATAATCTTCGCTATCTAACTTCGGCAGACGCGCACTTTCGATCAGCTGACGAATTTGTGCAACCTGCGCTTTGCGCTCAGCTTTCTCTTGCTGTTCACGATTCAATTCTTGATCACGCTGCTGCTTCTCAGCCATGGCCTTTAACGCGGCCTGGCGTTGCGTATCATCGACTGCAACTGCACCTTTCTTCTCTAGACGTTGCTGTCTTTTTTGCTCTTTAGTTGCTTGCTTGGCTTGTTTCTCGTTGACCAGTCCCGCTTTCAGCATCTGATCGCGCAAAGATAAACTCATCTGATTTTAAACCTGTCTTTAATCATTTAAAAAAACACAGCACGCCATACACCGCTCGTGTTACGGCTTGCTCAGCGTCTGTTTAGCTAAGTTCCATAAGGCGTCCAACTGCGCCTCTGTGCAATCACTGATTGCCATACCCTGCGTTTGTGCTTGTTGTTCAACACACTGAAAACGCTGAGAAAATTTAATATTTGCCGCACGCAATGCCGTTTCTGGATTCAGCTTCAGATGGCGCGCGACATTCACCGTAGCAAATAACAAGTCACCCAATTCGTCACTGATCGCTGCTGCGTCACCGCTAGCAATCGCGTCACGCACTTCTTGTAGCTCTTCATCAACCTTATCCAGCACGGGTGATAAGCTGCTCCAATCGAACCCCACATTGGACGCACGTTTTTGAATCTTCAGAGCGCGACTCAAGGCCGGCATACTCAAAGGAATATCGTCCAAAACGCTCACGACCTGATCAGCAGGCACTTGCTCTGCCCGTTCTTGTTGCTTGATCTCTTCCCAGCGTTCTTTGATCTGCTCAGTGTTGAGCGCAGCCGTTTGCTTGGTGTCATACAGCTCGCCAGTTGGGAAGACATGCGGATGACGACGCACCAGCTTCTCAGTAATGCTGTGCACTACCGTTGAGAAATCAAATAACTGCTGCTCTTCACCGAGCTGGCTGTAATACACCACCTGAAACAGTAAATCACCCAGTTCGCTGGGCAGGTGAGCAAAATCCTCACGCTCAATGGCATCCGCCACTTCGTACGCCTCTTCAAGAGTGTGCGGCACAATGCTGGCAAAATCTTGCTGCAAATCCCACGGACAACCACCGTCCGGATCACGTAAACGCGCCATTAAATACAATAAGTCGTTCAGTTGATACTGGGCCGCAAAACTCATTGTTCAACCTCGTCTTTAGATTCTAAGTCTTGAAACTGAGTGGCATGCAAGCGGCTGTAGTAGCCATTTTGTGCCAGCAACTCTTGGTGATTACCGCGCTCAACAATGCGGCCTTGATCCATTACTAAAATCAGATCAGCTTTTTCAATCGTCGACAAGCGGTGCGCTATGACTAAGGTGGTGCGGCCTTGTACAGCGTGATCGAGAGCAGCCTGAATATGACGCTCTGATTCGGTATCCAAAGCCGAAGTCGCTTCATCAAGAATCAGCAAGGGTGCGTTTTTCAGCAGGGCCCTGGCAATGGCTAAACGCTGGCGCTGACCACCAGAGAGCAATACACCATTTTCACCGACCATGGTGTCGTAGCCTTGCGGCATGCGCTCAATAAACTCAGCCGCATAAGCCGCTTCCGAGGCGGCCTTAATCTCGTCTAACGAAGCATCGGCAAGATCACCGTAGGCAATATTTTTCGCCACTGTGTCATTAAACAGCGACACTTGCTGCGTGACTAACGCCATATGGCGACGCAAGTTGGTCAAGGTAAAGTCTTTGACCTCAACGCCATCCAGCAAGATCTGTCCCTTTTGATGCTCATAAAAACGCGGAATCAGATTAGCCAAGGTTGATTTACCGCTACCTGAACGCCCGACCAAAGCAACCATTTGCCCTTTCTCAGCCGTAAAATTGATATTTTCTAGCACAGGTGTATCGGTATTGGGGTAGATAAAGGACAAGTCACGCACTTCAAGTTGACCGCTGACCTGATCAAGCTCGACCGTACCCTCATCCGTTTCGGGCTCTTCATCAAACTGTTCAAAAATACTCTCTGCGCCAGCCACACCTTTTTGAATCGTGGAGCTGACTTCAGACAACTGCCGAATCGGCTTAGGCAATAAACCAGCCAAGGTAATATAAGCAACCAAATCACCTGGCGTGGAATCGCCACGCAGCAACAGTACCAAGAACATCAGTACTGACATGGCTGAGTAAATCACCAACTGCAATGAGGGTGTATACACCGCATTGGTTTTGATCATACGCAGTTGCTTTTCAGTGTTACTGAGGCTGGATTGTAAAAAACGTTTGCGCTCATAGGGTTCACCACCAAAACTGCGCACCACGCGGTAGCTTTGAATGGTTTCCGAAGCGACATGAGTGACATCGCCCATGGCGACTTGGATTTTTTTACTTTGTTTACGAAATTTTTTACTGGTGCTGTTTACCATTAAAGCAATAATCGGCAGGATCGCCACCATCACTAAGGTCAATTTCCAGTTCATCCACAACAGGGTGCAAAACAAAAACACCACGGTCATGCCTTCACGCACAATCACTTTAATCGCATCGGTCGCCGCACCCGTGACCATGGTCACGTTATAGGTGATACGCGAAATCAAGTGTCCGGAGTTGTGATTATCAAAATAGCGGTTGGGCAACACCAGCAAATTATTAAACAGCTGTACACGCAAATCGTGGACTAAACCCAAGGAGACTTTAGCCAGATAAAAGTTACCTAAAAATGAGCCAACCCCTTGCCACAATGCAATAACCACAATCAATAAGGGCACGGCCTGTAGCAGGCGCACATCCGCCAACCAAGGAATATCAGGAAACAACACCGCTTCTGGGTTAGCTAAGCCATCAACAAAATATTTCAACACATAGCCGAGCATCGGTGAGGTTGAGGCAAAAATTAAAAAACCGACAATACTGATAACAAACATGCCGATATAGGGTTTAACGTAAGCCAATAAGCGAAAATAAATTTTAACCCCAGAGCTACTCTGACTCTGTTGCTGTTGTTTACTCATGAATTTCAAATCTCAATGGTGGGCAGCGAATTTTAACACGAGTGCAGTCACTACGCTGATTACCAGCCCAAAGCTTCTTTTAGAAAAGGAATAGTGAGTTTGCGTTGCGCCTGTAAGGAGGCGTGATCCAGTTGCTCTAAGGTGTCAAACAACACCGTCATACTGCGCACCGAGCGCGCCAAAATGAAACGTCCAACGTCATCCGGCAAACGCAAACCACGGCGTGATGCGCGCAACTGTAAAGCGCGTAATTTATCATCGTCACTGAGTTCGTGCAGCTGAAATACTAACGCTAAACTTAAGCGTGATTGTAAGTCAGGCAGCTCAACGCCCAGCTCTCTCGGTGCGGCATTGGCTGCAATTAATAACTGTTTACCGGCATCGCGCAGGCGATTGAACGCATGAAACAATGCCTCTTCCCAGTGCCGTTGACCCGCTACCGCTTGAATATCATCCAGACAGAGCAAGTCGCAAAATTCAACATTATCGAGTAATTGTGGCCCATGTTCAGCCAACTCAGCCAATGGCAAATACAAGGCGCGACCACCACGCTCTTCAACGCGTAAACACGCCGCTTGTAATAAATGACTGCGTCCTACACCGGCTGGACCCCAGATATAGAGCACGCTATCAATCCACTGGTCTTCTGTGTCGCAAGCATGCTCAACATAGCCTAAGGTCACTGCATTGGCGCCAGGGTAGTAATTGGCAAAGGTGGCATCATCGCGCAGACGCATGCCCAGTGATAGTTGGGTGGGTTTCATGGGGTCTCTTTTATAGACGGATCATCGACCGCGACTTGCTCAGTCTGGCTCGGAGTGATGGGCTCGCAGGCATTGGGCTGTCCGTACATATTTGAGTCTTTGTACAGCTCATGCACATGCCTGAGCAGTACCATTATCACCGCCGCTACTGGCAATGCCAGCAATACACCAGTAAAGCCAAACAACTGACCACCGGCTAAAATGGCGAAAATCACCGCAACCGGATGCAAGCCAATACGGTCACCGACCAGTAAAGGCGTTAACAGCATGCCTTCCAATGCCTGCCCTATGCTAAATACAACAACAATGCCGATAATCGGATACGGATCTAAGCCGAACTGGAACAGACCTGCCACCAGAGCGGCACTGATGCCCACGACAAAGCCGAGGTAAGGCACTAAGCTGGCTAAACCGGCTAACAAACCAATCAGCAAGCCCAGTTCTAAACCGATACTGGTTAAGCCAACAGCATAGACAATACCCAGTGCTAACATGACTAGCAGTTGACCACGCATAAAAGCACCGAGCACTTCGTGGCATTCACCTATCAGCTGCACGACCAAGTTTTCATTTTGTCTGGGTAGCAGGCGACGCATTTTCGCGACTAAAATATCCCAATCACGTAGCAAGTAAAAGGTTACAACAGGGATCAGTAACATATTGGCCAGCCAACCTAAAAAGGCCAAACTTGAGGCCGTGACTTGGCTAAGCAACAACTGTGCAACATCGGTAGTCTTACCAAGATTTTCAGTGAACATCTTTTTGATTTCATTCAGGCTACTGACGTCTGCATCGAGTCCAACATTCACCTGCAACCAAGGTAAAGCGCTATGTTGCAGCCAGTCAATCAATTGCGGAGTGAGCCCATAGAGACTCACCAACTGCCGCCCAATCATGGGTATGAGTACTAATAACAACAGCGACATGATCAAACTCAGTACAACAAACACTACAACCACGCCCCAAGTGCGTGACAACTTATAGCGTTCCAACAAGTCCACAACCGGATCGCCCATATAGGCCAATAAAATACTGACTAAAAATGGCGAAAGAATGGGTAACAACTGATAAAAGATCAGCAGTGTCAAGCCCAATATAGCCAACAGCATGCCACTCTTTAAATTTTTCGCCATCATCTATGCTCTCAAAAATTTTACCAGCTAAAATACAGCACCTGAGCGTCAGCGCTATTCGCTAAGCCCTCTCTTGGAATTACTGCATCTATAGAGCCACCGGCAGAGATATCATATGAATATATATCGTCTTCTATTGCGGGTGAGGTTTGCTCTTGCAAATGGCCCAAAGCCAACTGTGTTTTTAACTGCTCTGCGGTACTGCGTACTTGCCATTGCGCATAATCTTGATTGACTTCTTGCAGTTGCGCGGCAAAAGGCTCTAGCAAGCGTTCAACCAAAACAAAACGCTCTAAATCCACACCGGCAACACGCACGCTAAATGACTCACCTTGACCCGGTATAATTGCAAAGCGCTGCGCTAAACGCTGATTCACTTGAGCAAAGACATGATGCTCTAATGCTGACTGAGACGCCTCGCTGATCTGACCTTGCTGCGCTTCATCACCGATCCAGAGATACCACTGCGCCAGCAGCGCATCGCCTTCAGTTTTTTGCTGCACCAGCATTACTGCATCAGCCATATAACGCTGAGCAGACGCACGAAGATCTTGACTATTACTCAGTGCATCATGGCCAATCAACATCTGATCAGCCAAGTCACCTAGCGGCAGTCGAGCCGGTACACCGTAATACTGTGCCGTGCTTGCTAGTTTTTGCGCGCTGGGTTGACCGTCACTGAGTAACCGCTGACCATTGAGGTCATCAATCAACCACCAGGTCAGGACCACTGGCCGATTACTGCCCCATTGAGGTAAATCAGTACCGTCCAAAGCAGCCTGCACACTCTGAGGATCAAAGCTTACAATTAACGTATTGCCTTCATAGCCATAACGACTAATTAAAGCCTGCGGGTCAGTTTTATACTCTGTCAACTGAATAGCCTGTGCTGCATCGGCCTGCCCCGTTAAACGCTGCATCAAGGTCACAAACGCTTGTTGTAAACCAGCATCGCGCACGTCGCTTTCCTGACTTTCCAATTCCTCACGAACTTGGTACAAACCAACCACAGGTGCAGCCTGAGCCGTAACCGTGACAAAGGACATCAGTGCAGCAGCAAGACCTATAAAAAATCGCATGTGTATCCTCTCTAACTCGTTGAACCAAGCCCAACGCCTAGCTTAAACAGCCTCTACCTTGACGGCAACCGCTTGTTGTAACGCTATGTTAGACCGCTGTTATCGAGCAGACTACATCTCGCACCAGTAATCTACCTATTTAATTCTATAAACCGCGTCTTTTAAAAAGACTACGCAGTACTTGCCAGCGATTAATCAACAAGGCTAAAAATATCACCATACAACCTATAATCTGTAGTGTACTCAGGGTTTCCAAAAACCATACTGCGGCAAACAACGCCACCCAAATCGGCTCCAGAATTAACATCACAGCACCACTGGTTTGCGTGGTCAGGCTTTGCGCATAGGTTTGTAACCAAAAACGTGCGGCTGTGCCAATAATGGCGCTAGCAAGTAACCAACCAAAGAGCGCCGGTGACCATTGTACGATCGTAAACTGCCCGGGTTCTATCAGCAGTGAAGCCAACAACATCACCATGCCCCCAGCACTTAAAGCAATAATTGTTAAGGCTAACGGATCAACCGCGCTGAGCTCGGCGGCACTCTTGCGCATGTTGGCACGCCGTACGGTAATCGTCGCAGCTCTGGTATTTAAAGTGAAAAAAACAGCCAAACCAATGGCCGAAAGCAAATAAAAAACTTGCCCCCAGCGAAGTGTAAAGCCCTGTGCTAGCGACAACAGAGCTACACCCAACAGCGCAACAGGCAAGGCCAACCATGTACTGCGTGAGACAGGTTCAGCAAAAAAAACGCGTGCCACAACCGGCACTAACAAAACACCAAGGCTAACTAAAAAAGCGCCCTCCCCCATGCTCGGACTGTGCGCTAAGCCCAACACCCAAAATAACATCGCCACGCCAAACACGGTGCCAACACGCGCACTACGCAGTATATGCTCAGAGGTTAATTGGCGTAATTTTCGATGACCAATGCAGGCTAAAAATGCCGCCGCCAGTAAAAAGCGCAGCCCCATAAACAACACAGGCGGCATCAAGGCGATGGATTCTTTAGAAAACATCCAGCTGATACCGGCAATCACTGTCACTGCAACCAGCAGTAGATCCGATTGAGTCGCTCGTTGCATTGCGTCTACTCTACTGTGCTGGATATGTACACAAATACCAGATCTTTAAGATCTGTGCGGTCGTGCTAAAAACTCATGGGATTGCATTTCTAGCAAACGACTTAATGTGCGTTGAAACTCGAACTGTAAACGGTTACCCACATACAAATCTTTGAGCGCTACCTCTGCAGAAATAATCAGCTTAATATTGCGGTCGTAAAACTCATCCACTAAGTTAACAAACCTACGCGCCATGTCTTCATTGCTGGTATTCATCTGCTCAACATTAGACAGGATAATTGCACTGTAAATCTTACCCAACTCAATGTAATCATTCTGACTGCGCGGCCCATCACACAGCGCTCGAAAATCAAACCAAGCCACATCGTTAGCAACCTTGCGCGCAACAATGATGCGGTTTTCCACGCTCAGCTGCTCGTTTTCTAAAACTTTACAGTTTCCGATCAACAAGCTGCGAAAGCTTTTATCCAATTCTTGTTCAACTTCAGCACTGAGCGGGTAGTGATAGAGCTCAGCTTGCTCTAACGCACGCAAGCGGTAATCAATACCACTGTCAACGTTAACCACTTCCGTATACTGCTTTAACAAAGCAATGGCAGGCAAAAAACGCGCGCGCTGTAAGCCGTCTTTGTATAAACCATCAGGCACTATATTGGATGTAGCCACCAAACTGACGCCGTTTTTAAACAGCTCGTCGAGTAAGCCTGCAAGAATCATTGCATCGGTAATATCTGAGACAAAAAACTCATCGAAGCAAATCACTCGCGCCTCTTTAGCAAAGCGCTGCGCTACTATCACCAGAGGGTTTTTTTCACCATCCAGCGTGCGCAACTCTTCATGCACGCGTTTCATAAAGCGGTGAAAGTGCGTGCGCATCTTCTGTTCAAATGGCAATGCATCAAAAAAGGTATCAACTAGATAGGTCTTACCGCGACCCACGCCGCCCCAGAAATACAGCCCTTTAATGGGCTTTTCTGGCTTTTTACCCAATAAACGGCCCAATAAGCCAGTGCTGGGTGGTGTTTCAGCCACTAAATCATCATAAAGACGCTGCAAGTGGCGCACGGCATTTTCTTGTGCAGCATCACGGAAAAAGTCCGCGCGCTGTAAATCATTCTGATAGCGTTCAAGTGGTGTCATGGTGAGTGTCGGCCCGACAAATTAAACGGGGCAACACTTTAACCACGCTGCCTACAATTGGCAATCATTGCCGCAATATTAAAACTGTTAGCCTGCCCGTCGTAGCAACCAAAAACCGCAAGCAGCACACACTAATGCCGGCAATACCACCGCAACAATGGGCGCAAAACCAAACACTAAACTAGCGGGTCCAAGCAAGTCTTGTGCAATACGAAAGACAAAACCAACCACCACGCCAGTGAACACACGCTGCCCCAAAGTCACTGAGCGTAACGGGCCGAACACAAAGGAAATGGCCATCAGCACCAGTGCTGCAGTGACTAAAGGCTGTAACACCTTGACCCAAAATGCCAACCAATAACGGTTGGCATTTAAGCCCTGTTCATTGAGGTAACTGGCATACTGCCACAAGCCGCTAATGGGTAAAGTATCGGGCTCCATCACCACGGTATTGAGCAGTTGTGGACTAATTTCTACACCCCAGCGTTCGCTAGCCGCTTGTTTAATACTGCTGCCACGCGCCTCTAATTCGGTATAGACCACATCTTCAAGCTGCCAATAGCCTTCTTGATAGAGTGCTTGCTGGGCAAAACTTGAGCGTAATAAACGCTGCTGATCATCGAACATATAACGCGTCACGCCAATTAACTTACCACCGGGCTGCACCGCATTGACATGGATATACTCGTTCCCCTGCCGATGCCATAAGCCATGTTTAGCGCTTTGCGCTTTACCGACTGACTGCGCCAGAGAGCGATTGGCTTGCGCCATACTTGAGGTCCAAGGGGCAAGGTACTCGCCCACTAACAAGCCGATTAGCATCAACACCAGCATCGGCTTCATGACCGCCCAGACAATACGTCGAATAGAAACGCCAGCGGCACGTATCACGGTCAGTTCACTGTTGCTGGCTAAGCTACCCAACCCCACTAAACAACCAATCAAAGCTGCCATTGGCAACATCTCATAGATACGCCGCGGCGCTGTTAAACCGACATAGCTGGCTGCATCCCAGAAAGTATAAGCACCTTTAACATCATTCAGTTCATCAATGAATGCGAACAATAAAGCTAAAGCAGTGATGATGCCCAGCACCGTAATAATCGCCAGAAAAACACTGCTACCAATATAACGATCCAACCTACGCATGCTGTGCCTCCTTGCGTGCACGACGCTGCGCCATACGCAACTGCAGAGGCTGCCAATACATCAGCAGCAGACCAATCAGTAAAAATAAGCCATGCACCGGCCACAAGCCGAAGCCAATAGGAATGTGCCCTTTATCGAGCGCGCTGCGCGCGGCCACCAGCAACGCCAAATACGCCATATACAAAAGAATCGCCGGCAGTAACTTTAAAAAACGCCCCTGACGTGGATTAGCTCGCGATAAAGGTACAGCAATCAAGGTCACAATCAGCACCAACAACGGCGAGGACAAGCGCCAGTGCAATTCAGATTGCATTCTTGGCTGCGGGTTATCCAAGAGTTGTTGAGTGGTCATGCTTTCACGCTCACCAACTTCTACTTCGACCGATGGTTTAGGCAGCAACACACCGTAGGTATCGTACTGAATGACCCTATAGTCTGCTTCACCCGGTGTACCGTCATAGCGGTAACCATCATTTAAAATCAAATAACGACTGCCATCCTCTTGAATTTCTTGGCGACCGGTTTTAGCCACCAGCACAGTAATACCCTCATCTTTCTCACTGGCTTTGCTCAAATCACGTTTCTCGGAAATAAAGACATTACGCAACTCATCACGATCATCAGACAACTCTTGCGTGTAGGTCACCCGTGAGCCATCACGCATGGACTGAAAGCGCCCCGCCACTAAGGTATCAAACTCCGTCAGGGCATCTTGATCATTTAAAATTTGCGCAACACTTTGCACGCCTTGTGGCGTCAGCACAAAACTTAACCATGCACAGAGCACGGCAACTAATATTGCCGGAGCAAATGTATAGGCTAACAAGCGCTGCTCACTCATTCCGGTAGCAGACAGCACTGTCATTTCGCTATCAAGGTACAAACGCCCATACGCCAGCAAAACCCCTAGAAACAAACCTAAAGGCAAAATAAGTTGTAAAAAACCAGGTATACGGTAGCCCATGATCAGCAACAGTACCCCAGGATCAAGCATCCCTTGCGCTGCTTGCGCAAGGTACTTAATAAAGCGGCCACTCATAATAATCACAAGCAAAACCGTACTGACCGCACTAAAGGTCAACAAAACTTCTCGAGAAAGGTAACGAAAAACTATCAAGTATTGGCTCCATGCTTGTCAAAACCGCCTCACGCGGCTCACACTAGTCATACATATTATGGCAGTGTACATACACGCCGATGCAAACGAACAGTATTATCCTGCATCTATCTATCTTTGTCTTGAGGATCATTGAGTATGGACTTTTTAGTCAAACCCGGTTCAGTTGAAACACTGGAAACCAGCGCACTGGTATTAACCGTTAACGAGCAGTTGCAACTTGATAGCCAAGGCCAACTGATTGACAAACTCTGTGCCGGTGCTCTCAGCACTCACCTGCAAGCGGGCGACATCCAAGGCAAATTAGGGCAAACCTTACTGCTGCACAACCTCGCTAACCTTAAAGCACAGCGTGTACTCTTAGTCGGCATCGGTAAAGATGACGAACTCTCTGACCGCAACGCACGCAAATTAGTCAGTGCTATTTTAAATACTTTCAAAAACCTGTCTATTAAAGATGCGGCCTTAGGCTTTGCCGATCTCATTTTCAAAGACCGTGACGCTTACTCCAGTGCCCGCTTAGTCGCAGAATGCTTGGTGGATGGCCTTTATGTATTCGATCAATTCAAAAGCGAAAAAGCGCCAGTCGTACAGATCAATACAATCACCTTTGTCTGCAGCCAAGCACAGCAAGTGGCTGTTGAGAAAGCCTGCACACACGGCAAAGCTATTGCTTCAGGTATGGCATTCACACGCGACCTAGGCAATATGCCACCTAATATCTGCCACCCGCGCTACCTTGCCGAGCAAGCGCAAGAGCTGGGTAAACTGCATAAAAACCTCAACGTTGACGTTCTAGAAGAAAAACAGCTCAAAGAACTCGGTGCCGGCGCACTCCTTGCAGTCGCTCAAGGCAGCGATCAACCACCACGTATGATCATTATGAACTACCAAGGTGGTAAGAGAGCTGAGCAACCCTATGTTTTGGTCGGTAAAGGTATCACCTTTGATACCGGCGGCATCAGCCTCAAGCCTGGCGCTGGCATGGATGAAATGAAATACGATATGGGCGGTGCTGCCAGTGTGCTTGGCACGTTTAAAACCTTGCTCGAGCTGCAGCTACCGATCAACGTGATTGGTGTTTTAACTTGTGCTGAAAATATGCCAAGCGGTGGCGCAACCCGCCCTGGTGATATCGTCACCACCATGAGTGGACAAACGGTAGAAATTCTCAATACTGATGCTGAAGGCCGCTTAGTGCTTTGTGATGCCCTCACTTACGCGGAGCGTTTCAAACCACAAGCAGTTATCAATATAGCTACTCTAACCGGTGCCTGTATTGTTGCTTTAGGCAGTCAGACCAGTGGCTTAATGGGTAACAATCTAACCCTGATTGAGAGTTTACTCAGCGCCGGTAAACAAGCCAGTGACGTGGCTTGGCAGCTGCCTCTGTTTGATGACTACCAAGAACTACTGGACAGCCCCTTTGCTGATATTGCCAATATCGGCGGACCCAAAGCCGGTACCATCACCGCCGGTTGTTTCTTGTCACGCTTTACCAAAAAATACCCATGGGCACACTTGGATGTTGCTGGTACTGCATGGATCAGTGGCGGTAAAGAGAAAGGTGCAACAGGCCGTCCAGTACCCTTGTTAAGCCAATACCTATTGGATCGCGTGCAGTGAAAATAGAGTTTTATGTTTTACCAACTACCCAGCCGGCGGACCGCTTAAATGCGGCCTGCCGCTTGGCACATAAAGCCTGGCGCGCAGGCTTTATGACGTTTATCCGCTGCGCTGACACAGCACAGCAAAGCGAACTGGATGACCTGCTGTGGACTTTTCGCAAGCACAGTTTTATCCCTCATGATGTGCATTCAGAACAGACCAAGGCGCCGGTTATTCTAGGTATTGATCAGTCACCACCCTTTAACGACGGTGTATTGATTAATTTACATCAGCAGTTGTCGAGCCACCTAAGTGCCTTTAGCCGCGTGATTGAAATTGTTAATCAAGAACCTGAACTACTGCAAATCAGTCGACAAAACTTCGTCGAATACCGCAAGCAAGGCTATCAACCGGCACGCGTTGAGCTGTAAATCAGGCTAAATAAGCACAAATAAACATCGAACTTAAGCTGCAACCCCTAAAGATTTCAATCTTTACTCAGTTTAAGCCTGTCTTTACCATCCGATGATGGCCGCTCGGCTTGAAGCCTGATAAAATCTTACAATTAAACGTATTTTTCGCATACTTCGCAAAGGCCCAATTCATGAGCAACAATAAAACCTCTTTAAGCTACAAGGACGCTGGTGTAGATATCGACGCTGGTGAAGCACTGGTTGAGCGTATTAAGGGCGTTGCTAAGCGCACTGCGCGACCTGAAGTCCTCGGTGGCCTTGGCGGCTTTGGCGCTTTATGTGAAATCCCTGAAGGCTACCGCCAACCCGTTTTAGTGTCCGGCACCGATGGTGTGGGTACTAAGCTGCGTTTAGCTATTGATCTAAACAAGCATGAAAAAATCGGTATTGATCTAGTGGCCATGTGCGTCAACGACTTAATTGTCAGCGGTGCTGAGCCTTTATTTTTCTTAGACTATTACGCCACTGGCAAACTCAATGTCGATATCGCTGCGCAAGTGGTTACCGGTATCGGTGAAGGCTGTGAGCAGGCCGGTTGCGCTTTAGTTGGCGGTGAAACGGCTGAGATGCCGGGCATGTACAACGATGAAGATTATGACTTAGCGGGCTTCTGTGTTGGCGTGGTTGAAAAATCAGAAATCATCGATGGCACTCAAGTAGCTGCTGGTGATGTCTTGATCGCCCTGCCGTCTTCCGGTCCTCATTCCAATGGTTATTCATTGATTCGTAAGATCATTGAAGTGGCACAGGTTGATATCCAAACCACTCAAGTGGATGGTCAAGCACTCAGTGATTTACTGATGGCACCGACACGTATTTACGTAAAACCACTGCTCAAATTGATCAAAGAAACTGGCGCAGTGAAAGCTATGTCGCACATTACCGGTGGCGGTTTATTAGAAAATATTCCACGTGTATTGCCTGCTAACTCACAAGCTGTGATTGATGTCGCCAGCTGGACACGTCCTGCAATATTTGACTGGTTACAAGAGCAAGGTAACGTTGACGAAGTTGAAATGCACCGTGTTCTAAATTGCGGTGTCGGTATGGTGATTTGTGTTGCCGCTGAGCAACAAACGGCTGTACTTGAACACTTGCAAGCCAATGGTGAGCAGCCTTGGCTGATCGGCCATATTCAAGCAGCCGACGACAACGCTGAACGCATTGTTCTTAACAACCTAAAAAGCCATTAATGACTGACTCAACTTTCTGCCATTCAACACCCTGCAATATTGTTGTCCTGATCTCCGGATCAGGCAGCAACCTACAAGCTATTATTGACGACTTAGCCGGTCACCCCAACGCACGAATCTGTGCAGTGATCAGCAATCGTGCCGATGCCTATGGTTTGTTGCGCGCGCAACAGGCGGGCATTGCTACGCATGTGTTAAACCACAAAGACTTTGCTGACCGCTTAGCCTTTGACACAGCATTAATGCAAGTGATTGACCAATACCACGCTGACTTGGTGGTATTGGCGGGTTTTATGCGCATTCTGACACCGGAGTTTACCCGTCACTACGCGCAGCGCTTGCTCAATATTCACCCTTCTTTGCTGCCCAAATACAAAGGTTTGCATACGCACCAACGTGCCATTGATGCCGGTGATTCAGAGCATGGCTGCAGCGTACACTTTGTCACCGAGGAACTCGATGGCGGACCGGTAGTCATACAAGCTGTAGTGCCGATTACTGCAGACGACAATGCTGAACAATTAGCACAAAGAGTGCATGCTTTAGAGCATCAGATCTATCCGCTCGCAGTACGCTGGTTTGCCGAAGGTCGCCTGCAGCTGAGCCCGCAAGGTGCGGTGTTAGACGGGCAACCCTTAACGAGCTCTGGCTTTCAGTTTAAATCTTAGGAGATAACACCATGCGTCGCGCCATATTTTTTATCTTGGCTGCACTCAGCCTGCCTACCAGCCTAATGGCTGCCGAACTGCAGCCTTTCTCCGCAAGTTACACTGCAGACTGGAAGCAACTGCCTTTTAGCGGTACCGCTGAACGCAGCTTAAAACTACAAGATGATGGCACATGGAAATTAGACTTTTCTGCTTCTATGCTAGTTGCTGGTCTCAATGAAACCAGCTGGTTAAGCCTGAGTAACGATGATGTACTGCCGCATAAATACCGTTATTCACGCAAAGGCTTAGGCAAGCCGAAGAAAATCAAACAAGACTTCGACTGGAATACACAACGCGTAACAGGCAGTGACCGTGGCGAGCCGATTAACGCTACTTTACTGCAAGGTGTGCAAGATAAGTCGTCTTACCAGTTGGCTTTGCAGCGTGATATCGCTGAAGGCAAAACCAGTATGACCTATCAAGTAATGGATGGCGACGAAATAGACACCTATGACTTTCGCGTACTGGGTGAAGAGCGCGTAGACACTGTCGTGGGTAGCGTTGATGCAATTAAAGTTGAGCGCGTGCGCGATCCCACCCAAAGCAAGCGCATTACTATTTTATGGTTTGCCAAAGACTGGGATTACTTGTTGGTGCGCTTGCAGCAAGTTGAAAAAGACGGCAAGGAATACCAAATCATTCTAGAAAGCGGTACGGTCAATAGCAAAACTGTCAAAGGGCGTAGCTAAGCATTTTCTCGTTTTGTCTAGCCTCAGTGATAGCGCTTGTGCGCTATGGCTGAGGTTTTTGCATTAGACAGTATTTGTTTTATAGCGCTTGGCGTATATGTAGAACTTGCCGTATACGTGGTACTTAGCGTACTTCGCAGTTGCTGTTTATCCCTCAACGAACCCGTCCGGGGTTCGATTCGGGAGCTGCGCCATCCATAGCCGCGCTTGTCACAGCAACCCCGAAGCACTCATTGATCATCTGAGCTGCCTGAATCTTTTCTATATGTCTCTTTGAATGATGGCTGCTAGGTCAGTGTGCTCTGCTGCCTTAGGGGTCGCTGCATACGGTTTTATGGTTGCTAAAAGCTCACTGATTCTGCCATCTATGAGCTTGTGGCTGACTCCCCACCTCATACCATCCACTACCTTTTATAAAACCAGTCGCCAGCACTTTATTGCTTGCCAGAACACTAGCCTTGTCGCGATTAACCACTACAATTCCAGAATGAAACCTGATCAGCTATTTTATTGAGTTGATCACAATCAAAACATTTAACCTGAATATATAATATAATAAAGGCCATCAATTTAGATACATCAGGTTTTCCCTTAGGAGTTATCAAACATGGCGATAAAAACATTACGCGCTACCGGTCATATGGGCGCTGGCATGACAATTGAAATCATGTGCGGAGAACATAAAATCTATATGGATCAGCCTAAAAATGCTGGCGGTGCTGATTTAGGTCCTGCACCACCAGAGTTAATTCTTGCTGCATACGCCGGCTGTGTTGGTAGTATTGGTCGTATTATTGCTTTTCAAGAAAAAATCACTTTACGTGGTATGACTTTCGAAGTTGAAGCCGATTATGATCCAGACCGTTTGCTTGGTCGTGAAACTACAGCGCGCTCTGGTTTTCAAGAAATGCGTTTAAAAGTGAAGATAGATGCAGATTTAGATGATGAAGCAAAACAAGCATTTTTAGATAAAATTGAAGAGCGCTGCCCGGTTGGCGACAATTTGATCAACTCAACTCAGTTGCTCACTGTACTCGACAAGTAAACAGCCACTCAACATATGTGTGTTGCATAGAGCTAAACCAGCACAATATTGCAAGTATCAGCTAGACATAAAAAAACCGCGAAATTCGCGGTTTTTTTATTAGGTTAAGCCAAGGCTTAGCTGCTCAATTCAACCAGCAGCTTATTTAAACGCTGCACATAAGCAGACGGATCTTTTAAGCTGTCACCGGCGGCTAATGCTGCTTGATCAAATAAGATCATCGATAAATCAGCAAAGCGTGCTTCATCGGTTTCAGCGTCGAGTTTTTCAACCAAGCTGTGTGCTGGATTAATCTCAAATACGGGCTTTGAATCCGGTATTTTTTGACCGCTGGCTTCAAGAATCTGACGCATTTGCAAGCCTAAGTCCTGCTCGCCAATTGCCAAAATAGCCGGCGACTCAGTTAGGCGATGCGAGATGCGAACATCAGCCACCTGATCGCCCAGTGCAACTTTCAAACGGCTGACTAGAGCTTCTTTGCTTTTTGCCACTTCATCTTGCGCCTGCTTGTCTTCTTCAGTGTCCAGTGCACCGAGATCTAAATCGCCACGCGCCACGTCAACAAAACTTTTACCATCGAAGTCAGTTAAGTAACTCATCAGCCACTCATCAATACGGTCGGTGAGCAGTAAGACTTCGATGCCTTTCTTGCGGAACACTTCAAGGTGCGGGCTATTTTTCACCTGCGCATAGCTTTCGCCGGTGAGGAAGTAAATCTTATCCTGACCATCCTTCATACGTTCAATGTACTGGCTGAGACCAACTGTCTGCTCATCATTACCACTGAGCGTCGAAGCAAAGCGCAGTAAACCGGCGATTTTCTCTTTGTTAGAGAAATCTTCCGCTGGGCCTTCTTTAAGCACCTGACCAAAGGCTTCCCAAAACTTTTGGTAATCTTCAGCTTTGTTTTTCGCCATTTTTTCCAGCATATCCAGCACTCGCTTGGTCAGTGCTGATTTCATGCTGTCGATGACCGGATCTTTCTGCAAGATTTCACGGGAGATATTCAGCGAAAGGTCATTGGAGTCAACAATACCTTTAATAAAGCGCAGGTAGAGCGGTAAAAACTCATCCGCTTGATCCATAATAAATACGCGCTGCACATAGAGCTTTAAGCCACGCGGTGCTTCGCGCTGGTACAAATCAAAGGGTGCACGGGTCGGTACATACAGCAATGAGGTGTACTCAAGCTTACCTTCGACTTTGTTGTGGCTCCACGCCAGTGAGTCTTCAAAGTCATGGGCAACATGCTTATAAAACTCTTGATACTCTTCGTCTTTAATCTCAGTGCGTGGACGTGTCCACAGCGCACTGGCGCGGTTGACCACTTCCCACTCAGTATTAACAGGCGCATCGGCTTCTTGCTCAGCGCTTGCCTCTTTTGGCAGCTCGATGGGCAGAGCAACATGGTCAGAGTATTTTTTAATGATATTACGCAAGCGGAAACCATCGGCAAATTCACTGTCTTCTTTTTTCAGATGCAAAACAATGCGACTACCGCGCTCGGCTTTTTCAATACTGGAAATATCAAACTCACCCTCACCTTGCGAGCTCCAAAGCACACCTTCTGATGCAGGCAGTCCAGCACGGCGGGTATAGACTTCAACTTTATCGGCAACAATAAAGGCGGAGTAGAAACCCACACCAAACTGACCAATTAGCTGTGAATCTTTCTTGGCATCACCGGACAGGTTTTTGAAAAACTCAGCCGTGCCCGACTTGGCAATGGTACCCAGATGATTGATGACTTCATCACGGCTCATGCCAATGGCATTGTCTTCGATGGTTAGGGTGTTAGCCTCTGCGTCAAAGCTGACTTGAATTTTCAGCTCCGAATCACCTTCTAATAATTCAGGCGCAGACAAGGCTTCAAAACGCAGTTTATCTGCTGCATCAGAGGCGTTAGAAATCAACTCACGTAAAAAAATTTCTTTATTTGAATACAACGAATGAATCATTAAATGCAGCAGTTGCTTAACTTCGGTTTGAAAACCTAATGTTTCTTTTTGTGCTTCAACAGCCATCGTTACTCACTCCATATCGACTAAAACAGGCCACGTTATGCTGGCGATGCAATGGATATGGGGGTTCGTGTTAAAAATTCAACTGCTGATCATGATTCAATACGGCGCTAGGTTGCACAGCGGAGCTAAGGCTCAAGCAGGGTTATCTGGCTGATTTCATTAGCGAGTAATGTGAAACTAACCCGTCCTGGGGCCTTTACCTCGCGCTCAATGATTAATGCATTCTCAGTATCTAAGCCCATAAAGCGCCCCACCACTTGATTGCCCTGCGTGGTTTGCACCTGTACTTGCACGTTTTGATACTGAGCAGGGTTAAGTAATAAGCGCTGCAAAGTAAAACCTATACGTCGATCATTACGGTTCTGAGCATTGAGACTCATAGGTATGGCGCGCTCTTCATTGGCAGTACTCGCCGAGCTTTGTGATGGTGCAACATATTCGGGGTACTGATCTCCTGCCACCACCCAGCCGACCTTTGTATCTTTAATTAGCCGAGCAAATGCTGTGCGCTGCTGACCAGAAACATCAGCAGTCACTGCGATATCGATCGGTGAGACTAAAGGCAGGGGCGTTTCCAGCGGTTCAATACGCACACTGTCGACAGCAAAACGCCGCTGTAAGTAATCTTCAATAACATACTCAAGCGTACTGATCGCGTCATACTGACGATTCACTTTGCCTGCAATGTACTGCAAGCGATCAGTCAACAACAATACATCCCCACTTACTGATGTTTTAAAGTGTGGTGGCAGCACCAAGTGAAAATCACCTTGCAACGTATTGGGTGGTTGACCGAACAAATCTAAATGCAAGGTATAACCGCGATTGATACGCCGTGCTTCCGGTAACGCTTGCCCTGCTTGTAGCCACATAATTTCAATCTCAGGTAAGTCGTCGATATCTTGTGGCAATACATCTAAGCGCAGCCTTTTCATAGCTTGGCTGGCGAGGTTGCGAGGTAAAGTAATACGCAATTCACGTTGTGCAAAAAAGTCTCGCCCTTCGCGCAAGACTAAAACCCCATCAATGAGTTCGCCGTAATGCGGCTGAAACGACTGCCCATATAACTCACCGTGTAAATCGAAACGCATTTTAGCGTGGGTATCTTCGACAGTAGGCTGCAACCAGCTTAGACTCAACAACGCATCAATCTTGCTGGCATCCTCACTGGCCAACTGAGTAACGCCAGCAGTTAAAGGCACTACCCCTAACGCAGTAAACATCACTGCCTTACGCGCAACAGACCAACAGCGCACAATAAAAAGCAGCATAATAGGCGGAAAAAAACTACCAAAACCCCACAGCAAGCTCACTTTAAAAGCAATTACAATCAACCAGAGCAGACCCAAGCCAATCAATAAAAAACCACCAAGAATCAGTAAAGCCGCCATGCTCTAATCCCTACTATAAATTAATATGTACATTCAAGGTGCCTGCAAAAACCGACTGATATGTCGTCATTTAAAAAGGCCTCAAAACACTTCGACACAACTCAGACGGGCTCGACACACGGCATCATACCCATAATCCCCTGTTGTATTGAAAACAATCATTGTGTATCTATTAAGGATCGTGACACAGTTCTAGGTCGTTTGAACTATAGCGTCAACGATGTGCAATAATGTTACGGCATTTACTCTTAAATGCAGATGTACTTAAAACATAATGGAGATGGATTATGCAAAAGTCTTTCCTTACTGCTCTTCTGCTTGCAACCACTCTCGGTTTAACCGCCTGCGATAGCGAGCCACAGAACAAACTCGATGCAACTAAAGAAACCATTAAGCACAAATCTGAACAACTAGAAAAAGCCAGTGAAAAAGCCGCTGAAGAGGTCATAGAGAAAATTGACGAAGTAGCTGAAATCCGTGAAGAACACGCCGAAGAAGCACAAGAACAACTTGACGAAATCATCCATGAAAGCGAAGAGGCTAAAGCACAAGCCCAAGCAGAGCTTGACGATGCAGTTGATGCCGGCGCAGAAATCATCGAAGACATCAAACACGATAGCAAAGACAGCATCGATGCGGTCAAAGCACAACTGCACGAAGCAACCGAAGCAGAGTAAGTACTACTTACTGCTGTGTAAATCCAGCCCACGTCTTGGTTGCAAAGATCAACGTGGGCTATTGCAGCCACTACCGAGTACAGATTCACAGGGTCCAGCACTAACGCCCATACAGCAACATTGCACGTCTGCTCTTAAATACAAACAATAGACAAGCTGCCAACTTACAAATACTTATACACAACCTATAATAACCTATACAAATATATTGACTTGTACAACCACCTCTATATTCTTATAGGCATATTCTACTGCCTATAAAGTACCATTATGAGCTCTATAAATACCCAAATTAAGGTTGGCATCAGCGCATGCTTGTTAGGCGCACCCGTACGTTTTAACGGCGGTCATAAACAATCACGCCTGTGTAAAGACGTACTCAGTCAATATTTTGAGTATGTTTCTGTTTGCCCTGAACAAGCCATTGGCCTTGGCACACCACGCGAACCTATTCGTCTAGTCGGTGACACCAACAACCCGCGTGCTATCGGCACCGTCAACCCGTCTTTGGATGTGACAGATGCGCTAACTGCATTTGGCCAGCGTACCGCTGCAGAATTGAATGACCTGTGTGGCTATATTCTGATGCAGAACTCACCTTCCTGCGGCATGGAGCGGGTCAAGGTCTATCAAGACAACGGGCACACCACTGAGCGAGGTGGCAGTGGTTTATTTGCTGCCGCCCTAATGCGTGCACAGCCAAACTTACCCATTGAGGAGGATGGCCGTTTAAATGACCCCGTGCTACGGGAAAACTTTATTACTCGCGTGTTTGCCTATGCCGAGTGGCAGCAACTATTAAGCAGTGGCTTATCACGGAAAAAACTCTATGAGTTCCATGCCCGCTATAAATATCAGCTGATGGCCAATAGCCCAGCGGACTGTTCAGCACTCGGGCGTTTGCTGGCCAGTAACCATCAACTGCGCCTTGGTATTGTCGCGACACAGTACTTCAGCGTGTTTATGTCAGCATTGAAAAAAATAGCCAATCGTGGCTCACATACCAATGTACTGCAACATATCAGCGGCTACATTAAGCGCTCACTGGATACCGATGAAAAGCGCGAGCTACAGGTATTAATCAGCCAGTATCGCACCGGTATCGTGCCCTTGATTGTACCGCTGACACTGCTCAAACACCACTTTAAACGTCATCCAGATCGCTATATTGCTGGGCAAGTGTACTTACAACCGCACCCTGAAAACCTCAGCTTGCGCAACGCCATATGATCGATATCAAAGCATGCTGAGTAAATTTCTCAATGAACCACATCGTCGACTGCTGCATTTAAAAATGCGTTTAACGTTCAGTTTAACTGCCAGATGAATAACCTCAGCTCAGCTGTGCAATGAATCTAGCGCTCATATACCACAACGAATGATGCCTCAACCTTCGCCAACATAATTAAGGACGTCTGCATGCAGCAACTCATCTGGTTTCGTAATGATCTGCGTATACATGACAACACTGCATTACACGCAGCCTTACAAGCCGGCCCAAGCATTGCTGTATTTATCATTAGTCCAGGGCAATGGCTCGCGCATGATGATGCGGCCTGTAAAGTTGATTTTTTGCTACGCAATCTAGCTGCGCTACAAAAAAGCCTCGCCTCACTCAACGTGCCGCTCTTAATCCGCACTGCCGATCTCTGGCAGCAAGCGCCTGAAGTTATAGCGCAACTGTGCCAAGAATTTAATATTGGCGCTGTGCATGTCAATACCGAATACGGCATCCATGAAAGTCAGCGCGATGCGACAGTGGGCACACAGTTAGTCGATCAAGGTGTCTTATTTCATAGTCACCTTGACCAACTATTATTTAGGCCTGGCAGTATTCTGACGCAAAGCGGCACCTACTTTAAAGTATTCAGTCAGTTTAAAAAAACCTGCTATAAACACCTGTACGACGCCGTGCCAGAATGCATTAGCACGCCCAAAGCACAAACAGCGCTAGCGATTAAAAGTGACCCAATCCCATCCAATGTAAGCGGCTTTAGCACTGTGAGTAGCGAGCTACAAGCACTCTGGCCTGCCGGTGAGCTGGTAGCGCAAAACCGTTTAACGACCTTTACTGCTGAGGCCATTGCTGATTATTTAGAGCAACGCGACTTCCCCGAGAAAGCTGGCACCAGCCAGCTTTCAGCTTACTTAGTTGCCGGTGTACTCTCCATACGCCAATGCCTGCATGCAGCATTAGCCGCCAATCAAGGTGAATTTGATTCAGGTAAACAAGGCGTGCTGACCTGGATTAACGAGTTACTCTGGCGCGAGTTTTATACGCATATTCTGGTTGGCTACCCTAAGGTTTCACGTAACCGAGCCTTTAAAGCAGAAACAGAAGCCTTAGCCTGGCGTGACGCACCCAACGACTTACTGGCGTGGCAACAAGGCCGCACCGGTTTCCCCATTATTGATGCAGCCATGCGCCAACTGTTAGCCAGCGGCTGGATGCACAACCGCTTGCGCATGGTCGTTGCTATGTTTTTAACCAAGAATCTACTCATCGACTGGCGTGAAGGCGAACGCTTTTTTATGCAGCATCTGATCGATGGCAGTTTAGCTGCGAATAATGGTGGCTGGCAGTGGAGCGCTTCAACTGGCACCGATGCTGTACCTTACTTTCGTATTTTTAATCCCATCAGTCAATCCAAGCGCTTTGACCCCAGTGGCGATTTTATTCGCCGCTGGGTACCAGAGCTCAAGCACCTCAGCGCTAAAGATATTCATCAGCCGAAACTGTGCAGTGGCTTATTTGGCACTGAGGACTACCCCAAACCTATTGTTGCTTTATCGGCCAGCCGGCAACGGGCGCTAACTGCCTTTAAGAATCTGCCATCAATCAACGGTTAGATCCGTTTGACCTGCATCGGCTCTGGTACTTGCAGGCCATTACACGTATCTACCGCTTGATGGCTACGAGGCCAAGCACGTCTAAGCTTGGCGTGATGGGCGATAGCGATCGAGCACTGTCAGGCACAACATAACCACAATAGCTGGTAGCAACCAGCCCATTTTCTGCTGCGCTAAAGGCAGCTGGTTAAACAATTCTGGCACCCAAGCGGATAAGCCTGCTGCGGCCAAACCATCCATCACTCCAAACACTAAAGTAACCAGCATCGTGCCGCGAAATACTAGAGTGGTTGAGCTCCAGCAGCGATCAAGCAAACTTAAAACCACTAAAACAATGGCCAATGGATACAACCCTGTCAGCACAGGAATTGACACTTGAATCAGCTGATCTAAACCCTGATTCGATACTGCCCAACTGAACAGCACGAAAAAGATCACTATGTATTTATAAGCAATATTGAGTCGCTCGCTAAAAAACTCACCACAGGCTACCAACAAACCCACTGCAGTGGTTAAACACGCCAGAGTAATCACCAGAGCCAACAGCAGATTGCCCAGCGGCCCAAACATATGTTGCACATAGATGGCTAAGACTTGGCCGCCATTTTGCGCCTCACTGGCAATTCCTTGACTGGTAGCGCCCAAATAAAACAATGACAAATACACCGCAGACAGCCCGACGGCAGCGATCAGGCCAGCATAAATCGAGTAACGCGTGACCAACCGCTCTGACTGCACGCCCTTACTGCGTAGCGCGGTGGCAATCACCACACCAAAGGCCAATGCACCAAGGGCATCCATGGTCAGATAACCATGCAGAAAACCTTGCAAAAAGGCTTCCTCTTGGTACATACCTAATACAGTGCCAACAGCCCCAGCAGGCTTGAAAAACGCAGCACCCCCAAGGATGGCCAGAGCCAGCAATAACACCGGGGTAATGACTGTACCAATGCGATCAATTATCTTATTGGGGGTAATCGCCAAATAGAGCACTAAAGAAAAATACGCCGTCGAGTAAAGCAACAGGCCCGCGCTACTACTACCAAAAAATGGTACAACGCCAATCTCGTACGACACTACAGCTGTGCGTGGTGTGGCAAAAAATGGGCCTATGGCTAAATACACCGCAACGGCTAGCACCGTGCCCGCAGTTTTGCCTAACGGCCGAGTCAACGCCGCCAAACCACCACCGACACGCGCTAACGCCACTACAGTGAGTAACGGCAAACCGACGCCTGTTAGTAAAAAACCGATTGCTGCACGCCAGACTGCAGCACCGGCCTGTAGCCCAGACTCCGCAGGGAAAATAATATTCCCAGCGCCCAAAAATAATGCAAACGTCATAAAGCCCAGTGCAAATACATCACGCCGACTAAAATGGGATGATGTCGCTGTTGTGGTATTCATGCAGACCCTTAAGCTTAAATATCAAATTAAGCGCACAAGTCTAAAGCACCGACCATAATGTACAAAGGACTTAAGGCATGTACTACACGAACTAACAGGATTAGCTGTAATTTTAAGCACAATAGAAATCTATAAAAAAGCTCAATCTGTAGCTCGCGAGTCAATCAAGCAAAAAACGAGCCCTATTAAGCGCCATCTAGGATATTCAGGCAGCGCAGGATCTTACATAACGCAAGCTGCTAAGGGTACAGGCTGCTGACGGTAGAACTGGCAGAGCAATCGATAGACTTCTGGCATCTGTTCTTGCATGGTTTCTGGAGCCTCAAAGAAAGTCTCACTGCACACCGCAAAAAACTCTGCTGGACTGGTCAGCGCATAGTCATTAAGTGGCAATGGACGCTTGCGTTGAAAATCTTTCTGCAACCGATCCCAAGCCGCGGTAAAAATAGCGTGCCACTCACCTGAACGCATATCAGGGTGCATTGGCGGTGCGCCATTAGCACCATCACGCAACATATCAAGTTTGTGTGCCACCTCATGAATCACCACATTACTGGCTTTACCATTGTAGGCGTGTGCACCGGACTCACTGACCGCATCCCACGACAAAATTATCGGCCCACGAAACCATGCCTCGCCACTTAAAGCAGGGCCTTGAGAATGGACGATGCCATCGTTACTGCGATGCGGTCGATTTGGCACAAAACCGCCCTCGTAAATAATCACCGTACGCCAACGGTTATACCAATCTAAGCCAAGATGCAGCACGGGCACGCAAGCCATAGTTGCTATCTTTAAACCCATCGCATCACTGAATTGAAAACCACTACCAGACGTGAAGCTTTTTCGGGCAAGAAAGCGAAAGGTCATAGTGCGTAGCTTATCGCGCTCAGCACCCTTATAGCGTTGCATCACCGGCCAGTCCGCAATCGCTGACTCCCACTGCTCGGCAGTGAAGCCCATTTTTTTAATGCGCCTATTTTCTCGCCAATGACGAAATTGCTTAAACATATTTAACCCGTACCTAACGCCTAACAATAAAATATTTATTTCGAGAACTATATAGCAACTGCTTTGTATACTCGCGCAAACTGCACTGCCGAGATGTCGCTAACCGCTTGTCATCCTACAGGCAGCCTAGCCATAGACTAACAACTCTAGATACGAGTGAGCATAATAATTCTGCCGTTAAGGATGTTGCGCGGAAACACCCTACTCTATAAATTCGCATAGATTTTAGGTAGTCTGCAGGCCTGTATTTATTAGGCGGGTTCACACGACGCTCGCCGTCAAAACCGCCAAAACACTAAGGGGCACTTGCACATGTCAGACGATCTGTATCAAAAAGGGATAAACAAAATCCAAGAACTGACCGCATCACCTGACGACAACCCAACAGGTGAAATGGATATCGGTGAGAAGTTTAAAGATATTGCGCCTGATTTAACTAAGTATGTTGTTGAGTTTGCGTTTGGCGGTATTTATTCACGCCCAGGCCTAGATAACAAACAAAAAGTACTGACCACAATTACCGCACTGGTTGCTCAAGGCAAGCCACAAATCGGCATGCATATAAAAACCGGTCTAACAGTAGGTTTAACGCCAGAAGAGATCGTCGGCTGCATTATGCATCTGATCCCCTACACAGGATTTCCTAGCGTATTAAATGCTTTATCAGTGGCTAAAGATATATTCGAAGAACACGGTCTAACTGTCGATACAACAGCTCTTGAATAAAAGAGTAGATAAACAGCTGTCGGCTGTAATAACCCAACTGACAGCTTCCGAAGTTTTTTGGCGTCCGCTAGGCTTCGATAGTCCATTTGTGCTGTATTACGATAAAGTTAGTATGATTATTGGTTGGTAGACAGTGAGCTAATTACAGTGCCCCTTACTCTCGTGCTTAAATACAATCCAGGCTAAATTTTATGACGCCTACACTAGTCTAAGTTTCAGAAAAACATAAGATTTACATTAAAATCTTCCACGTCGCTCAACTCGTTTTCTAACGACTATTGTCAGGTTACAGCCCATTACAACCGTCACACCTGTAACGACTAATCAAACCTCCGACTTATTTAGTACACGCAAGTATAAAGCCAGATCTTCATCCGAAAAACAACAAAACACCACTTCTTTAAGTTCGGAGCCTAACCCAATAAATTTTCGTACAGTCTGTACGGCAATATTCGCCGCCAGTTCAGCTGGAAATCCATAGATGCCTGTACTGATGCATGGGAAAGCGATTGAGCGTAAACCAGCGTTAACTGCTAACTCCAAACTCTTGCGATAGCACGAAGCTAACAACTCAACCTCCTTATTATTGCCACCCTGCCATACTGGACCCACCGTATGGATCACATGCTTGGCCGGCAGACGGTAACCCTTGGTGATCTTAGCCTCTCCCGCTTTACATCCCTGCAGAGTTCGACATTCCTGCAGTAGTTCGGAACCCGCCACACGATGAATTGCACCATCAACGCCGCCACCACCAAGCAGTGATGGATTAGCTGCGTTGACAATGACATCAATCTCTATGGCTGTAATATCGCCATGCATGACTCTTAATTTTGTCGTCATGTTTTTTATTCCTATAATTTAATCTGCTAAAACCGCGGTAATCCCCCGCCAAATAAAACCAGCCAAACTATGGTTCGTAGCGTCATCGCGCTAAGGCTATCAGGAGCAATCGGGTAGTCTTGCCTATACAAATAGTAGATCAGTGACAGCACAGTGAAGTTAAGCATAAATATAACTGCAGCTGTATACAGCCCTTGGTAGCGCGGCAGCAATGAAAATATCAACGCTTTGATTCGGCAGTATTTACCTAAGGGTACAGACTTGTCGATTCATTCTCAGGCGGATTTGGATGTGATAGCCTATTAGCTCAATATCCAACTAGGAAAACGCTTTGATTTTCGCTGTCCAATTGAAGTGATAATCGATGCACTATTGTCAGCTAATATTAATGAAGAACAAAAGCACTAGGTGTTGCACTCAGAGTCTGCAACCACCCAACCATCATTCTCTTCAAACTTTTAAATACTTAAATATATAGCGTTACTCAGGCTATTAAAGATTTTATTTTGCCAAAGGGAAAACCTGTTGTAGATGGTTTAATTCAGGGCGATGCTTCCCCGCGATGGCTACGACTAATGCCTCACCTTTAGCCAGCAGATGTATTTCTATACAGCGCTTATCCTTTGTCGAGCAGCGTCGCTCAACCAATCCCAATTCGCTGCAACGATCGATTAGCATAACCGTTGCATGGTGTTTGGACTGAAGCTTTGTTGATAGCTCGCTAATAGTTGCCCATTCTCTATCAGCAAAGCCTTTTAGGTGCAGTAAAAGCAAATATTGCAACGAGGTTAAGCCGTATTCTTTGCAGATATCTTCACTTTGACGCTGAAAAACTCTTAATCTAAAACGTAAATCTGACAGATTTTGAAAGTCCTGCTTGCTTAGCTGGGTCATTTTATTACCCTTTCATTTTAAAAAAATTCTGCTTGTCAGCAGTCATAGAATAGACTATAAGATACTATATATCACACCGTGATACATAAGGAGGCAGGCATGAATATTTCATTAATCTTTGGACTACCCTTTTCTACAAAAGGCTGGTTTCAATTACAGCAAAAAAAGCTATCTATTCCTCTACTTGCTTGGCTATTGGTGGTTCCTTTGTCTTTTGTGCCTCCGGTGCTTATATATTATGCCGGAACTCATTATGGCAACAGTTTTCTGCCTGGCTTTGGTGATAAGGATTGGCACTTTATAACCACGATCCTCTTCTTGGCTGAGCTGTTAACCTTTTTTGTAATGGGTTGGCTGATTCATTCGGTACTAGAAGGGCAAAAGTTAAAGGTTAGTTACCATGATGCGTACCTTGTGGCCGCTATTGCACCCTTGCCTTTATGGCTATCCTCTTTAGCCTTATTGATACCGATGCTGCTGTTTAATGTACTGATCGTGGCAGCAGCGCTAGCCTTGTCTATTACTTTGGTTTATCGGGGTTGTAAGGCCTTAAGTCACGACTCCGGAAATGATGTGGCGAGTATGTCAGCGACCTACACCATTATTGCTGCTTCTTTTCTGGCTTGGGTTTTATTACTGGTCATTGTTTGGGCATATTGATGTCTTTATCCATTAAAAAAAGGCGCAGACCATTACAGGATCGCGCCTTTTTTAACACAGCTTAAATTTTACTTATGCTTCCAACCTGTGATCTCAGCGAGTGCAGTACCAATGTCAGCTAAGGAGCGCACAGTTTTTACTCCTGCATCTTCCAATGCAGCATATTTTTCTTCGGCTGTACCCTTACCACCTGAAACAATCGCACCAGCGTGCCCCATACGTTTACCCGGTGGTGCAGTGACTCCGGCAATATAGGACACCACAGGCTTAGTCACATTGGCCTTAATAAAGGACGCCGCTTCTTCCTCAGCACTACCACCAATCTCACCAATCATAACAATGGCTTCAGTTTGAGGGTCTGCTTGGAACATTTGCAAGATATCAATAAAACTTGTACCCGCAATTGGATCACCGCCAATTCCGACACAGGTTGACTGACCAAAGCCAGCATCAGTGGTTTGCTTAACTGCTTCATAGGTTAAGGTACCCGAGCGCGAAACAATTCCTACTTTGCCGGCCATATGAATAAAACCAGGCTGAATGCCTATTTTACACTCACCTGGGGTAATCACACCTGGACAATTCGGGCCAATTAAACGTACACCCAGCTCATCACATTTAATTTTCACATCCAGCATGTCCAAGGTTGGTATGCCTTCAGTGATGCAAACAATCAGCTTAATACCAGCAAAAGCAGCTTCTAAAATTGAGTCTTTACAAAACGGTGCTGGCACATAAATAACTGAGGCATCCGCAGCAGTTGCCTGCACTGCTTCTAAAACTGTATTAAAGACGGGTAAACCTAGATGTGTCGTTCCACCTTTACCAGGGGTAACACCACCAACCATTTTTGTGCCATACGCAATGGCTTGCTCAGAGTGAAACGTGCCTTGTGCGCCGGTAAACCCTTGGCAAATCACCTTGGTATCTTTATTAATTAAAATACTCATGTGTGCTCTCCTTGGGCTGCCTCAACAACCAGCATTGCGGCCTCACTTAAACTATTAGCTGCAATAATATTGAGCCCACTCTCAGCTAAAACCTTACTACCAAGTGCTGCGTTATTGCCCTCTAAACGTACTACCACAGGGACTTTCACTCCAACCTCTTTAACTGCGCCAATCACACCTTCGGCGATCATGTCACAACGAACAATGCCGCCAAAAATATTGATCAAAACAGCTTTAACGTTACTGTCGGATAAAATAATTTTAAAAGCTTCTGAAACACGCTCTTTAGTAGCACCCCCGCCAACATCTAAAAAGTTCGCTGGTTTACCTCCATGATGATTAACGATATCCATGGTTCCCATAGCTAAGCCTGCACCATTCACCATGCAGCCAATATCACCATCGAGCGCTACATAATTCAGCTCAAACTGTGCAGCGTGTGCTTCACGAGGGTCATCTTGCCCTAGGTCTTGCATCGCACGCAGCTTCGGCTGACGGTACAAGGCATTGCTATCAACAGTGATTTTGGCATCCAAGCAATGCAGTTTGCCATCATCTTTAATCACTAAAGGATTCACTTCGAGTAAGGCTAAATCATGCTCGACAAAAAGTTTAGCTAAGTCGAGGAAGATTTTTGTAAACTGTTTAACTTGATCATTGTGCAAACCCAATTCATACGCCAAGTAACGGCCTTGGTAAGGCTGTGCGCCAATTGCAGGATCAATCATGACCTGTAAGATTTTTTCTGGTGTCTCATGAGCGACTTTTTCAATATCTACGCCACCTTCTGTAGACGCCATAAATACAACTCGACGTGTAGCACGGTCAACCACAGCACCTAAATACAATTCGTTGGAAAAGTCAGTGCAGGCTTCAACAAGAATACGATTGACCGGTTGACCGTTGGCATCGGTTTGGTAAGTCACTAAACGCTTACCCAACCATTGCGCGGCAAAGTCTTGCGCATCTTCAGCGCTGGTGACTAACTTCACACCACCGGCCTTACCTCGTCCACCGGCATGCACCTGTGCTTTGACCACCCAACGCTCACCACCAATATCGTGACACGCTTGTGCTGCAGCTTCGGCTGTTTCTACGGCAAACCCTAAAGAAACAGGCAGGCCATATTCAGCAAACAGTTGCTTAGCTTGATACTCATGAAGATTCATGCTGCCCTACCATTGAATGTGAATTATGCGTAATGCGCAGGTTATGAAGGTTAGTCTGCAGTTTTAGCTGCTTAATTACAGTAATCTATCAAGCGCCAGCACAATGCCAGTCACTTGTCTTACTGCAGAACGAATACCGCCCCTAAAAAGGGGCGGTAAATCGATCAACGCTTTTTGCGATTCGCTATATGAATCGCCTGCCCATTCACGGCGAGCGCCGCTTCATGGAGTGCTTCAGATAGGGTTGGGTGTGAGAACACCATCAAACCTAAATCTTCAGCACTGGAGCCAAACTCCATCGCAATCGCACCCTGCTGCACTAATTCTGCAGCGCTTGGGCCAATCACATGCACACCTAAGACACGATCTGTTGTTGCATCAGCAATGATTTTCACAAAGCCTGCAGTGTCATTGGCAGCCATGGCACGACCACTGGCAGCAAACGGAAACACACCGACATTGATTGCAACACCATCACCTTTCAATTGCTGCTCGGTTTTGCCGACACCTGCAATTTCTGGATGAGTGTAAATAACACTAGGAATCAGATCATAGTTAACCTGAGCTTTATGGCCAGCAATACGCTCGGCAACCATAATGCCTTCTTCCGACGCTTTATGTGCCAACATTGGGCCACGAACCACGTCACCAACGGCATACACACCGGGCGCACTGGTTGCGCAGTGCTCATCAACATAGATAAAGTTACGCTCATCCAGGGTCACGCCACTGTCAGCTGTGAGTACATTCTCTGTCACAGGACGACGGCCAACAGCAACAATCAACTTATCAAACGTCATTTGCTGCTCGCCTTTGGCATCAGTAAAGTTAACAGTAACTTCGCCGTTTTTAACCTCAGAGCCTGTTAAGCGCGCACCTAAACGAATATCCAATTTTTGTTTAGCAAAAATCTTCAATGCTTCTTTAGCCACTTGCTCATCAACGTTTGTTAAGAACTTATCTTGCGCTTCAATCACCGTGACTTCAGCACCTAAACGTGCCCACACAGATCCTAATTCAAGACCAATCACACCTGCGCCAATCACGCCAAGTCTTTTCGGTACAGCTTGGAAATCTAATGCGCCTGTTGAATCGACAATCACGTCCTGATCAACTGGAGCAGGTGGAATATCAATCGGCTGTGAACCCGCTGCGATAATCACGTTTTCTGCATCGTAAACTTGCACAGAACCATCGGCAGCAGTGACTTCAACTTGTTTGTTAGCCAGTAACTTACCGTGACCTTCAATAGTAGTCACGCCGTTCGCTTTAAATAAGCCAGCAATACCACCGATTAGGTTTTTTACAATAGTGTCTTTACGACCAACCATTGTAGGCACATCCATAGCAACGTCTTTAACCTCAATACCATGTACAGCCAAGCCTTCTTGAGCTTCATGGAACTTCCACGAACTGTCGAGCAACGACTTAGATGGCATGCAACCCACATTCAAACAGGTTCCACCTAATGCCAACTTTCCGTCTTTACCCTGATACTTTTCGACACACGCAGTTTTCAAACCGAGCTGTGCTGCTTTAATCGCCGCAACATAGCCGCCAGGGCCTGCACCGATAACAATTACATCAAACTTCTGACTCATGAGTCTTCCTCGTTAAGTGGCGTATAGCCACACTGTAGCCGCTTAAGCTTAATAAGCGGCTACAGAATAATCAGATATCCAGCAACAAACGTGCTGGGTCTTCTAATAGGTTTTTCATGGTGACAAGGAACGTCACTGCTTCTTTGCCATCAATTAAACGGTGATCGTAAGATAATGCCAAATACATCATCGGCAAGATCACTACTTCACCGTCGACAGCCATTGGACGCTCTTGGATTTTATGCATACCCAAAATAGCTGTTTGTGGTGGATTAACGATTGGCGTTGATAGTAAAGAGCCGAATACACCACCGTTAGAAATAGTAAAAGTACCACCGGTCATATCTTCTAAAGTGAGCTTACCCTCTTTAGCTTTTTTACCAAAGCCAGCAATCGAGCCTTCAATTTCTGCCAAGCTCATAAATTCTGTGTTACGCAATACAGGTACAACCAAGCCACGATCGCTTGATACTGCAACACCAATATCTTGATAACCGTGGTAAACAATATCTTTACCATCAATAGAAGCGTTGACACCTGGCTGACGCTTCAATGCTTCAACTGCTGCTTTAATGAAGAATGACATAAAGCCTAAGCGTACGCCATTGTGGGTCTTTTCAAACAAGTCTTTGTACTTGCTACGCAATTCCATAATCGGTTTCATATTGACTTCGTTAAACGTAGTCAACATTGCCATAGAAGACTGCGCTTCAACTAAACGCTCGGCAACTTTAGTGCGTAAACGCGTCATTGGTACACGTTTTTCAACGCGGTCGCCAACTGCGAATAACGGCGCTTCTGCACTTGGAGCAGCGGCTTTAGGAGCAGTTGCAGCAGGTTTGTTGGCAATCGCGGCAATCGCATCTTCTTTAGTTACGCGACCATCTTTACCCGTACCTTGGATAGCGGCTGGATCCAGTGCATTTTCTTCAGCAATTTTACGTGCAGCCGGTGATAAAAGAGCATCACCACTGGCCGCTGGAGCTGCAGCGCTCGCAACTGCAACGGGTGCAGCCGCCGGTGCTGCAGCAACAGCGTCAGTGTCTAAACGACCCAATAGCTGTGCACTTAATACAGTGTCACCTTCATTAGCTACGATTTCAGTCAGCACGCCATCAGCTTCTGCTAAAACCTCCATAACAACTTTGTCAGTTTCAATATCAACGATCAGCTCATCACGCTTAACCGCCTCACCAACTTGTTTATGCCAGGTTGCAACGGTGCCATCAGCGACCGACTCGGGAAATGCTGGGGCTTTAATTTCAATAGCCATAATAAATATGTTCCTATAAATTCGGTTGTTACGTAAAAGCCGCATTACACTTAATGCGGCTTTCTCGCTGATTTAGACTTCAAACGCATCCTGCAGTAACTGTTCTTGCTGCTCTGCGTGCATTGATGGATACCCACAAGCCGGCGATGCTGAAGCAACACGGCCTGCATACTGCAACTCTAATGCCGAACTGTAAGCAGATGCTACACGACGCATATGATGCTGACTTGGATACCAAGCGCCTTGGTTCATTGGTTCTTCTTGACACCAAACAATGTGCTTAAGGTTCTTGTACTTAGCAAACTCCCCGGACAAATCTTCCTCAGGGAATGGGTACAATTGCTCAATACGCACAATAGCTGTGTTATCTAAGCCTTCATTACGACGCTTTTCTAATAAGTCGTAATAGACCTTACCGCTACACATAATCAGTCGATCAACTTTATCCGCATCCAACGTATCAACTTCGCCAATCACATTCTGGAATGTGCCTTCAGCTAAGTCCTCTAATGTTGAAATAGCCAATTTGTGACGCAGCAAAGATTTCGGTGTTAAAGCGATCAGCGGTTTACGCAACGGACGAATCGCTTGACGACGCAGCATATGATAAACCTGAGCTGGCGTAGTTGGCACACAGACTTGGATATTGTGTTCAGCACACAATTGCAAGTAACGCTCTAAGCGAGCTGATGAGTGTTCTGGGCCTTGACCTTCATAACCGTGTGGCAACAACATCGTTAGACTGCATAAGCGGCCCCACTTTGTTTCACCACTGGTAATAAACTGATCAATTACTACTTGTGCGCCGTTGGCAAAATCACCAAACTGCGCTTCCCAAATCACTAACGCATTAGGCTGGGTACTGGCGTAACCGTATTCGTATGCAAGTACAGCTTCTTCAGACAAGAAAGAGTCATACAAATCAAAACGCGGCTGGTCTTTATAGAGATTTTGCAAACCAATGTAAGTTTCACCATCTTTTTGGTTATGCAAAACCGCATGACGGTGTGAGAACGTACCACGACCGACGTCTTGACCTGTGAAACGAATTGGATAGCCTTCAAATAACAACGTGGCATAAGCAGTCGTTTCTGCAAAGCCCCAATTAATAGGTAAACCACCGGCTGCCATTTTCTGACGGTCTTTAAGAATATTTGCGACCTGACGCTGAACCATAAAGCCATCAGGTGTCTCTTGCATTTTTAACGCAAGTTCTTGCAAGGTTTTCAGATCAAAACGCGTATCAAAATGTGGCGTCCATTTATGACCCAAGTAGGGGCGCCAATCAACAAACAACTCTTTGTTGGGCTCTTTAACCAAGCTTTGCACAACATGCAAGCCATTATCTAACGCGGTACGGTATTCATCGCTTAATGCTTGCACTTGCTCAGCGGTTTGTACGCCATCATTAATCAAAGCTTCAGCATAGAGTTCACGTGTCGTGCGCTGCTTGCTAACATATTGATACATTAATGGCTGAGTACCGCTTGGCTCATCTGCTTCATTATGGCCGCGACGACGGTAGCAAACTAAATCAATGACAACGTCACGCTTAAACTCCATACGGTAGTCAACCGCTAGCTGAGTCACAAATAAAACAGCTTCCGGATCATCACCATTCACGTGCAAAATAGGTGCTTGAATCATTTTTGCAACATCAGTTGCGTATTCAGTTGAACGTGTATCTTCAGGCTTACTGGTGGTAAAACCAACTTGGTTGTTAATCACAACACGGATTGTACCGCCCGTTTTAAAACCACGGGTTTGTGACATTTGGAACGTTTCCAGTACCACACCCTGCCCTGCAAATGCAGCGTCACCATGAATAGTGACCGGAATGACTTTATCGCCATCCGTATCGTTACGACGATCTTGACGCGCACGTACAGACCCTTCAACAACTGGAGATACAATCTCTAGATGCGACGGGTTAAAACTAAGTGCTAAGTGAACTTCACCGCCTGGCGTCATAACATTGGATGAAAATCCTTGGTGGTACTTCACGTCACCAGAACTTAAACCTTCAACGCGCTTACCATCAAACTCATCAAACAAATCACGCGGATTTTTACCGTAGGTATTCACTAGAACGTTGAGACGTCCACGGTGCGCCATGCCAACGACAACTTCTTTGGCACCATAAGAGCCTGAGCGTTGAATAATCTCATCCATTAAAGGAATAAGGCTCTCACCACCTTCAAGACCAAAGCGTTTGGTACCCGGATACTTAGTACCCAAATATCTTTCGAGGCCTTCACCTGCAGTTAAACGCTCAAGGATATGCGTTCGCACTTCATGTGAAAAACCTGGGCGACTGCGTACACTTTCTAGACGCTTTTGGAACCAACGGCGCTGCTCTGAATCAACAATATGAGTAAATTCAGCGCCAATCGTGCGGCAATAGGTATCTTGCAAAGATTGCTGAATTTCACGTAGTGTGGCTTCTTCTTTGCCGATATTTAAATCACCAGTTTGAAACACACTATCAAGATCGGCATCAGTCAAACCGTAATGATGTATGGTCAAGTCAGCCTGCATTGGGCGCACCCACAAACCGAGCGGGTCAAGCTGCGCCGCTTGATGGCCACGCATACGGTAGGCTTGCATTAGTCGAAGCACTTCAACTTGTTTCTTCTCATGTTCAGTGCTGACGCTGCCAGCAGACACTGGCTGAGCTCGTCTTTGGTTTTTCGCCAATAAGACAAATTGATCACGAACCGTAGAGTGCGAGACATCAGTACTTAACCCACCATTAGCTGGCAGCTTTTGGAAATAAGTACGCCACTCTTCTGAGACAGAATTCGGATCGTGCAGGTAGAGTTCATATAGCTCTTCCACATAGGCAGCATTTCCACCGGATAGGTGGGCGCTGCTCCACATGCGCTGCATTACGCTTTCTTGCATGCTAGGTCACCCTTGATTAAGGGGGACGCTATCGGCATGGAAACTTAACGGCTTTAAGTCACATACAGCGACTTGGGTAAAGCCACTACGATTCCCGCAGATAGTCCGAGATTAGCTCGGATGCCCCTACTGATCGTCAATTGCGTTAAAAAAAGCTTTGTAAGCAATTTTTTGTTTAAAGCCACCCACATAAAGGTACTCATGTGAGCGGCTCAATTATTTACCGCAAGCTCTGCAGTAAATCAAGTACCGCTTTGTAGCAACATGCTGCGAATATGACCAATTGCCCGCGTTGGGTTGAGGCCTTTCGGGCACACATTGACACAATTCATAATGTTGTGACACCGGAACACGCTGAACGGATCATCAAGGCGCGATAAACGCTCTTCTGTCTGGGTATCGCGTGTATCTGCCAAGAACCGATAGGCTTGCAGTAAAGCTGCAGGACCTAAGAACTTGTCAGGATTCCACCAAAACGATGGACAACCGGTTGAACAACATGCACACAGGATGCACTCATACAACCCATCCAATTTTGCGCGATCTTCTGGTGATTGCAAACGTTCCATACCCGATGTAGGGGTATCGTTTTGCAAATATGGCTGCACCTTCTCGTATTGCTTATAGAAGATGCTCATATCAACAGCAAGGTCACGAATAATTGGCAAACCAGGTAGTGGACGCACTACCAGTCTGCCATCTTTGACCACACTTGATAGTGGCGTGATGCAAGCTAAGCCGTTTTTACCCGCGATGTTCATGCCATCTGATCCACACACACCTTCACGGCATGAGCGACGATAAGACAAGCTCTCATCTTGTTCTTTAATCAGAGCAAGAACATCCAACACCATCATATCTCTACCATCAATTTCTACATTGAAGTTTTGCATGAAAGGTGCAGGGTTCACGTCTGGATTGTAGCGGTAAACGCTTACTTGCAATATTTTAGGCAACGTCATCGTGATAACCCTTAATATTTACGTTCTTGGGGTTTAAAGTGTTCAGCATCTTTTCCAATTGCTGAAGAGAGCGTGAAATTAACATCGCGCTTGCCAACACGTTTTTCACCGGGGAAATACATGCTATGGCATAACCAGTTTTCATCATCACGACTTTCATAGTCCTCACGCGCATGTGCTCCGCGTGATTCCGTACGTGCCTCGGCAGCAATAGCAGTCGCTTCAGCCACTTCAAACAAGTTTTGCAACTCAAGTGCTTCAATACGCGCAGTATTGAAAGCATTGCTTTTATCAGTGATTTTCACGTTTTCAATGCGTTCACGCATTTGCGCGAGTTCTGCAATACCTTTTTTCATGTATTCGCCGGTACGGAATACACCAAAGTTATTCTGCATGCAGTTTTGCAATTCTTTGCGCAGCGGTGCCATATCTTCACCTTTAGTGCGCTCATTCAATGCTGATAGACGCGCCATTGAGCTTTCGATATCACTCTGACTTGCGTTACGCGCATCAACGCCTTCACGTAAGCTCTGCTCAAGGAAGATACCCGCCGAACGACCAAACACCACCAAGTCAAGCAATGAGTTACCACCGAGACGGTTAGCACCGTGCACCGAAACCGAGGTGACCTCACCAACGGCAAACAAACCGTCAACGATCTGATCAACACCATTTGCGTCTTGGGCAATTGCTTGGCCATGAATATTAGTGGCAATACCACCCATCATGTAGTGACAGGTTGGAACAACTGGAATTGGCGCAACCACTGGATCAACGTGTGCAAAGGTGATTGATAACTCACAAATACCTGGCAGACGACTGTGTAACACTTCCTCACCAAGGTGATCGAGCTTCAGCAATACGTGGTCACCGTTAGGGCCGCAACCGTTACCGGCTAAGATTTCTTTAACCATAGAGCGCGCGACAACGTCACGTCCGGCAAGGTCTTTAGCATTCGGCGCATAACGCTCCATGAAACGCTCGCCATGCTTATTGATCAAGTAGCCACCCTCACCACGGCAACCTTCAGTTACCAAGGTACCTGCACCAGCAATACCGGTCGGGTGGAACTGCCACATTTCCATATCTTGTACAGGTATACCAGCGCGCAACGCCATGCCCACACCATCACCGGTATTAATCAGTGCGTTCGTGGTTGAAGCGAAGATACGTCCTGCACCACCTGTTGCCAACACGACTGCCTTCGAGCGAATATGAACAACTTCACCGGTCTCAATGCAAATAGCTACAACACCGACAACAGCACCATCTTGGTTCTTAACTAAGTCAACCGCATACCATTCGTTTAAGAAGGTCGTACCGTGCTTTAAGTTTGCTTGGTATAAGGTGTGTAACAGTGCGTGACCAGTGCGGTCAGCTGCGGCACAGGTACGCGCAGCCTGACCGCCACGACCGTAGTCTTTTGACTGCCCACCAAACGGACGCTGATAAATACGTCCTTTCTCAGTACGCGAGAACGGCAGCCCCATATGCTCAAGCTCATACACAGCTTCAGGCCCTACTGAACACATGTACTCGATAGCATCTTGGTCACCGATATAGTCGGATCCTTTGACGGTATCGTACATGTGCCAGCGCCAATCATCATTCGGGTCATCTGAAGCAATCGCACAAGTAATACCACCCTGTGCTGATACAGTGTGCGAGCGCGTAGGGAATACTTTAGTTACTACAGCAGTCTTATGTCCACCTTGCGCCAACTGCAGTGACGCGCGCATACCTGCACCGCCGCCGCCAACAATTATGGCATCATAAGAAATAGTACGAATATTGGACATGGATCAAATTCCCCACAAAATCTGCACGCCCCAGACGAACAGTACGAACATCATAATGCCGCACAGCGCTTGGACTAAAAATCGTACACCTGTTGCCCACTTACCTAATGTCATGGGCGTCAGATAATCAGTAGTGACTGCCCACAACCCAATCCAGGCATGGGCACTCAGAGCTACAAAACTCAGCATACTGAAGATACGCATCCAGTTTTGCGCAAACAGTCCTTGCCATTCTGCATAACCCATGCCTGGGTTAGCTACTACATAGCCCAGCAGAAACAATGAGTATACAGCCAACACTACAGCTGATACTCGCTGAGCCATCCAGTCAAAAAGGCCGGAGCGGGAGAAGTTTGTTACGTTAGTTACCATATCCAGACCCCCATCAATACAATCAGTACGGCTGAAACAATGAAGACTACTTTAGCACCAAGCTTACCGCCTTCCAGCGATTCACCAATACCCAAGTCCATAATTAAATGGCGGATACCAGCAGCTAAGTGATACATCAGTCCAGAAAGAAGACCCCAAATTACTAGCTTGGCCAGCGGGCTGGATAAGCACTCTTTGACTTCAGCAAAGCCTTGCTCTGAGGCAAGCGACTTATCAAGTCCCCATAACAACACAGCAATACCAAAAAACAGGATGACACCCGTAATTCTGTGCAGAATGGAAGAGTAAGCAGTGATTGGGAGTTTTATAGTCCTAAGGTCGAGATTTACAGGTCTTTGGCTATTCACGGCGTATTCACACTTAGAGAGAGCCCTAAACTGCAGGGCGAGTTGTCGGGAAGGTACTTACAAGAAGTACCCGTCACCATAGGAGTGACGACCGCCAGTTTATTGGCAAAAGCCTCTGATCGGTCTGTTACCGAGTATAGTGCAAAAAAGACCGTAATGACAACGCAAATACATTCGCCTAAATGCGCATTGCCCTACTTTGACATTTAGCGTAAATATCTATATTCGAAGTTTTAAATTGAGATAATTGACCTCCATACCTACTTGCGCTGTTACAGTAGTACAAATTGACATTGGCTGTTATCTCACTATTATATCGCGAGCCCTACGTGAGGGCCGTGATGATTCCAAGCATAACTAGGAGGCCACAATGGCTGACAAAAAAGCGCAGTTAATCATCGAGGGCTCAGCCCCCGTAGAGCTGCCAGTATTAAGCGGTACTATTGGACCTGATGTCATCGACGTTCGTAATCTAATTGAAAGCCATGTATTTACTTATGACCCAGGATTTATGTCGACGGCGGCATGCGAATCTAAAATCACTTACATTGATGGTGACAAAGGTATTCTGCTACACCGCGGCTACCCAATTGAGCAACTTGCGGACAAGTCTGATTACTTAGAGACATGTTACTTGTTACTGCACGGCGAACTACCAACTGCCGAGCAAAAAGAAGTATTTGTTGCGACGATCAGCAAGCACACCATGGTGAACGAGCAACTAAAATCATTCCTGAATGGTTTTCGTCGCGATGCTCACCCCATGGCGATCATGTGCGGTATTGTTGGCGCACTATCAGCGTTCTACCATGACTCTTTGGACAACAATAACCCAAAGCATCGTGAAATCTCCGCACATCGCCTGATTGCTAAAATGCCAACCATCGCAGCAATGGCATACAAGTACTCAATCGGCCAGCCCATCATGTATCCGCGCAATGATCTCTGCTACTCAGAGAACTTCTTGCACATGATGTTTAATACACCAGCAGAAACCAAACGATTCAGCCCCGCCCTTATTAAAGCTATGGATCGTATTTTTATTCTGCATGCTGACCACGAGCAAAACGCCTCAACTTCAACAGTGCGCCTTGCTGGCTCAACAGGTGCAAACCCATTTGCATGTATTGCTTCTGGTATTGCAGCCCTATGGGGACCTGCACACGGTGGTGCCAACGAAGCTGTTCTAACGATGCTTGATGAAATTGGCGATGCGTCTAACATTGAGAAGTTTATTGCAAAAGCGAAAGACAAAGATGACCCATTCAAACTGATGGGCTTTGGTCACCGCGTTTACAAAAACTTCGACCCTCGCGCGCAAGTTATGAAACAAACCTGCGATGAAGTGCTTGCCGAGCTAGGCGTCAATGACCCTACACTTGACTTAGCAATGAAGCTTGAAGAATACGCATTGAATGATCCGTACTTCAAAGAGCGCAACCTCTATCCAAACGTTGACTTTTACTCAGGCATTATCCTGAAAGCAATCGGCATCCCGACCAGCATGTTCACCGTGATTTTTGCTATGTCACGTACTGTGGGCTGGATTTCACATTGGACTGAAATGCTTGCAAGCCCTTACAAAATTGGTCGTCCACGTCAGCTGTATACCGGCTACGTAAAACGCGACTACGCGCCACTAGACAAGCGTTAATGCTTAACTAGTTGCAAAAAAGGCTGTGCATTAATGCACAGCCTTTTTTATTCGCTCGTACAACCCTAACGCTTTATTAGACCTGCGCTGTAACCCCCTCCAACCAACCAATCAGTCGAATAGCTTCTTCTTGAGTAGCACCACAAACACTAATTTCCGCTTGAAAAACTCCACAAAACAACGGCCGCTCTGGCAAACCAAACAACATGCATAGATTGTCATCGCTTAAGTTTAAACAGCGCTCCCCCGCTTTTTTACCATGCGGCATATTCGGCATCGGCGTACGTATAGAGGGCGCGATACAGCAAGCACCGCAGCCCATTCGGCATTCCATTAAAACACCACGCAAATATTTACTAGACCAGTGATACTCATGCAATCCTCTATTACTGTTTGGTTTCTAATCGAGCAATTAAGCTAGAGGTGTCCCAACGCCCACCACCCATTGCTTCGACCTCTGCATAAAGCTGATCAACCAACGCAGTGACTGGCAATGATGCGCCATTACGGCGCGCTTCATCAAAAACTATAGAAAAATCTTTACGCATCCACTCTACTGCGAAGCCAAAATCAAACTCGCCAGCCAGCATCGTTTGATAGCGATTCTCCAACTGCCAAGACTGCGCTGCCCCCTTACTGATCACCTGCATCGCCGCCTCGACATCTAAACCGGCACGTTGCGCAAAGTGCAGTGCTTCAGCCAAGCCTTGCAGCAGCCCGCCAATACAAATCTGATTAACCATTTTCGTCAACTGACCGCTACCCACCTCGCCCATTAAGCGTTGCATACGGGCATAACACTGCAAAATGGGTTCAGCTCGCTCATACACAGCCTGCTCACCCCCCACCATAATAGTCAGAACACCATTTTGCGCACCCAATTGCCCGCCTGATACCGGCGCATCTAAAAACGCAAAACCGCGCTGTTGCGCCTCTCCAGCCAACTGTTTGGCAACCTGTGCTGACGCCGTAGTATGATCAACAAACACACTGCCAGCCGACATCGACACAAAAGCACCATCACTGCCAAGCGTTACCGCACGCAAGTCATCATCATTACCCACGCAACATATAACAAACTCTGCATTCAATGCCGCTTGCGCAGGCGTCTGCGCACAGCTTCCTGAATACTCTTCCATCCACTGCTGAGCAGTCCTCTGTGTGCGGTTGTACACAGTAACCTCATGCCCTTCGCGAGCTAAATGCCCTGCCATGGGATAACCCATCGCACCCAAGCCAATAAACGCAATGCGCGCCATATATCACCACCCATTTTTATAGTGTACTTATCAGCGCCATACTCTATCGACAAAACAGTGACGCCACTACAACGTACCGTTATGCTATAAACCTTTAAATTCAAGAGTTCTGACAATGCTAAATACTAACGAATACTTTAACGGCGCAGTAAAATCAATCAATTTCACCAATAACACATCACCTGCAAGCATCGGCGTAATAACGCCTGGCGAATACAGTTTTGCAACGACAAGTGCAGAAACTATGCATATCATCAGCGGTAGCGCTAAGGTAAAACTAGCCAACACAGAATCTTGGAATAGCTTTAATGCTGGAGAACACTTCAAAGTAGCAGCTAACAGTAGCTTTTTAATTCAAGTCAAAAGTGATACTGCATACCTTTGCGAATACTGTTAACAACGCAACTCAAACACCTCTATAGACTTAACCTGCATGAGTTTAGTTTTGCCTTGGAAGAGAAATGAATTTATCGAATATTGATCTTAATTTATTTATTGTCTTTGATGCCATCTATACCGAAGGTAATCTGACTCGTGCGGGGCAAATTATGGGCATCACACAGCCTGCCGCTTCCAATGCATTATCACGTCTTAGATCCACATTTAATGACCCACTATTTATTCGTACAGCGCAAGGCATGACGCCTACACCACTAGCACAAAACATTATCACCCCGGTACGCAACGCCCTACAATTATTGCGAGGGTCTGTCCAAGATAGCCGCGTATTTGACCCCCGCCAGGCCAGCAAAACCTTTCGTTTAAGCATGACTGACTTAATTGAAGAGATATTATTACCCGCTACTTTTCAGCGCCTAAGCACACAAGCCCCAAACATACGGATTGAAAGCCTACTCGCTCGCCGCCGCGATACCGCTAAAGAATTGGCCGCAGGGCATTTAGATTTTGCCATTGATATACCCTTAAGTAACGATCCTCAGCTGCGCCACACTAAACTACTGGAAGACCGCTATGTCTGCGCTATGCGCCAAGGGCATCCTTTAGCAGCACATAAAAGCATCAGCCTGCAGCACTACTTAGATGCACAGCACATCCATATTTCTTCGCGCCGCAGCGGTTTAGGCCCAGTCGATTTAGCGTTAGGTAAAATGGGCTATCAACGCAATATTGTACTGCGCTCACAACACTATTTAATGGCACATACAGTTTTACAAAATACTGATTTAACCATTACCGCACCGGCTCGTTTTGCTGCGCGCCACGGACTGCATAGCGTTGAATTACCTATAGCAGGAATAGCTCCGATTGAAAGCCATCTTTTCTGGCACAGCAGCGCAGATCAAGACCTCGCCAATCAATGGATGCGAGAGCAGTTACTGCAAGTGGCGCAACAAATTAGTAAAGCAGCGACAGGCTAATATAAAAAACAGATTATTGCAGGCACGCTACTTTTTTGCCTGCACAACCCTTTGCAAAAACTCTACTACGCGCTGCGCGCTGTACGTCATGTACTGCTCATGGGTAAAGCCACTGCGCTTAAGCGGTTTAAGATCATGATCAGCAAAAGCCAACCACTCCAACTCAATCGCTGGCGACAATGTGTACTGCTGCACAACCAACTTAGCGCCCAAAGCATCACGCTCACCCTGCACAATCAGCGTTGCTGTGCGCAAATCAGTTAAATGCTCAATGCGTGGACGATCGACTTTACCAGCAGGATAAAACGGATAACCTAGGCACACCAGCGCATCGACTTGCAACTCATCGGCGAGCATGCTGGCCATACGCCCACCCATTGATTTGCCGGCAATAGCTATAGGCCCTGCGACTTTAGCGCGCACCTCTGCATAAACGGTGCGCCAAGTTTCTAGCAGCACAGCCGCCTGATTGGGTGGCCGCCGCACACTATCCCGTCGGCGTTGCGCCATATAAGGAAACTCAAAACGCACAACGCTAACCCCTAAAGCCTGCAAACACTGGGTCATCTCTTGCATAAAGGCACTGTCCATTGGCGCGCCTGCACCATGTGCAAAAATCAACGTGCACCAAGATTCTGCAGCATTATCAAATAAAAAAGACATGAAACCCTCATAAATATACCTATTTATAAACTCTTCGACCGTTGACCCTTATCAATACTAACAGTGGGGGCTTTAGTCATTCTTGCGCCTGACAACAGCCGTCTTACTATCCATAAGCACGACTGATTATCTGCCCAAAAATAGAATGGAACCTCAAATATGAACACTACAACGAGCTCCGCCTACAATTACAAGGTGGTTCGCCAGTTCGCTATCATGACGGTGGTATGGGGCATCGTCGGGATGGCAGTCGGCATCCTGATTGCTGCGCAACTGGTTTGGCCCGTCCTAAACTTCGACCTCCCTTGGACTTCTTATGGTCGCTTACGCCCCCTGCATACGAATGCGGTAATTTTCGCTTTCGGTGGCTGTGCACTGTTTGCAACCTCCTATTATGCCGTGCAACGAACCTGTCAAACGCAACTCTTTGCGCCAAAACTAGCAGCGTTCACCTTCTGGGGTTGGCAGCTAGTTATTTTACTGGCCGCAATCAGCTTGCCATTGGGGTTCACCTCATCGAAAGAGTACGCAGAACTCGAATGGCCGATTGATATTCTCATCGCCATTGTTTGGGTGAGCTACGCAGTTGTTTTCTTTGGCACGCTGGTTAAGCGCAAAGTTAAACATATCTACGTGGGCAACTGGTTCTTCGGTGCATTTATTTTGACCGTTGCGATGCTGCATATTGTCAATAATATGGAAGTACCGGTAACCATGACCAAGTCATACTCTATGTATGCTGGCGCTACCGATGCCATGGTGCAATGGTGGTATGGTCATAACGCCGTTGGTTTCTTCTTAACCGCCGGTTTCTTAGGCATGATGTATTACTTCGTACCCAAGCAAGCTGAACGCCCAGTTTACTCCTACCGTTTATCTATCGTGCATTTCTGGGCCTTGATCTCTGTGTACATATGGGCAGGCCCTCACCACTTGCACTACACCGCTCTGCCTGACTGGGCACAATCACTGGGCATGGTAATGTCGCTGATTCTACTTGCACCGTCATGGGGCGGGATGATCAACGGCATGATGACATTATCGGGTGCTTGGCACAAACTGCGCAGCGACCCGATCTTACGCTTCTTAGTGGTATCACTCGCTTTCTACGGCATGTCGACTTTTGAAGGCCCAATGATGTCGATTAAAACCGTTAACGCTCTGTCACATTACACTGACTGGACAATCGGCCACGTACACGCCGGTGCGCTCGGCTGGGTGGCAATGGTTTCAATCGGCTCGCTGTATCACATGATTCCGCGCTTATTTGGCCTCAAGCAAATGTACAGCATTGGTCTAATTAACACCCACTTCTGGTTATCTACCATCGGCACCGTACTCTATATCGCCTCTTTATGGGTCAACGGTATCGCCCAGGGTTTAATGTGGCGCGCGATCAACGACGATGGCACTTTAACGTACTCGTTCGCTGAAGCAATTAGCGTCAGTCATCCAGGCTTTGTGGTGCGCTTGATTGGCGGCTCAATCTTCTTTGTCGGCATGCTACTGATGGCTTGGAACGTTTGGAAAACCATTGCTCAAGCTAAGCCTGCTGACGCAGAAGCAGCGGCTCGCTTTTCTGTAGAAGGAGCACACTAAATGAAGAATCACGAGAAACTAGAAAAGAACGTTGGCCTACTCGCACTCTTTATGATACTTGCTGTGAGTATTGGCGGCTTGGTACAAATCGTACCGTTGTTCTTCCAAGATATGGTCAATGAGCCAGTTGAAGGATTAAAACCTTACACCGCTCTGCAATTGGAGGGCCGTGATATCTACATTCGTGAGGGTTGCGTGGGTTGCCACTCACAAATGATTCGTCCATTCCGCGCTGAAACCGAACGCTACGGGCACTACTCTGTCGCTGGCGAAAGTGTCTATGACCATCCATTCTTATGGGGCTCTAAACGTACCGGGCCAGACTTAGCGCGCGTCGGTGGTCGCTACTCGGATGACTGGCACCGCGCTCACTTGTTTAATCCTCGTAACGTTGTTCCAGAATCAAAAATGCCATCCTACCCTTGGCTGGTGGAAAACACTCTGAGCGGTAAAGATACTGTGGCAAAAATGGAAGCCCTAAGCTGGCTAGGCGTGCCTTACACACCTGACGATCTGAAAGGCGCGGTCGCAGCTGTTAAAGACAAAACCGAAATGGATGCACTGGTTGCGTATTTACAAGTGCTCGGCACATCCATTAAGAACAAACGGTAACGTTAATGGATATCGGCACATTACGTGGTTTAGGCACAGTCTTAATTTTCGTGGCTTTTATTGGCCTCGTATTTTGGGCATATAGCAGTCAGCGTAAAGAAAGTTTTGCCGAGGCAGCACAGCTGCCCTTCAGCGACGAAACACTCAACGACACTGCAATTGTACAAAACTCTTCTAGGAGCACTCACCAATGACCTCATTCTGGAGTTGGTATATTACGCTACTCACTTCTGGCACCTTGCTAGCGCTGACGTGGCTTGTTTTTGCAACGCGCAAAGGGCAGCGCCCAGACACCACAGATCAAACCGTGGGGCACTCGTTCGATGGTATTCAAGAGTATGACAACCCGTTACCACGCTGGTGGTTTATGTTGTTTGTTGGCACCTTACTGTTCGCAGTAGCCTATTTAATCCTTTACCCCGGCATGGGTAACTGGAAAGGCGTGCTGCCTGGCTACAAAGATGGCTGGACATCCACCAAACAGTGGGAACGCGAAATGGATAAAGCCGATGAAAAGTACGGCCCTATCTTTGCTAAATATGCCGCCATGGACATTGAACAAGTTGCACAAGACCCGCAGGCGTTAAAAATGGGCTCACGTCTATTTGCTAACTACTGCTCGATTTGCCACGGTTCAGATGCCAAAGGTGCGGTAGGCTTTCCTAACCTAGCTGATAAACATTGGCGCTGGGGCGGTGATGCCGCTGCAATTAAAACTAGTATTCTACAAGGCCGTAATGGTGTTATGCCCGCATGGGGCGCAATCATCGGCGAAGATGGGGTGAAAAACGTGGCTGCCTATGTTCGTAAGGACTTGGCTGGACTGTCACTCACGGACGGCGATGATGCAGATACAACCGCAGGGAAAACCATCTACACAACGAATTGTTCAGTTTGTCATGGCGCCAATGGCGAAGGCATGGCGATGCTTGGCTCACCAAGTCTTACCAGCAATGCTGGCTGGATTTACGGCTCAAGCCTCGCGCAATTACAACAAACAATTCGCCACGGCCGCAATGGGGTAATGCCAGCACAGGAGCAGTATTTGGGTGAAGACAAGGTACACATCCTAGCCGCCTATGTGTACAGCCTATCCAATACTAATGAGTAGCAATTAGAAGCATGACTGGCAGTAAACAGTCGTTGACTGCCAGTCATATTTCTACAAAATTGACCGGTATCAACTCACCGAGGTATCCAATCACAGATAATATATAGTCGTATTGTTGGCCATTAACATTATTTTTAAAGAAAAATACGCTAAGATAGAAATAATCATTTGTAAGTTGGTAGCACGCTGCGGTCTTTAACATGCCCTTTATGTACTTTATTTTGAATCTATCAAGATAAAAATTGACTTGCAGCACTTGTTGCTTGATTGCTCAGTCGTGACAAACACGTACTGATTGCAATGGCAATGTGCTTTATCCATACTTGCGGTGAATTAATTCCGAAAAATCCATTACCCGTGGAAGTCTTAGCATGAGCACAGCAATCCAAGAGAATGCTTATAACTACAAGGTTGTACGCCAGTTCGCCATTATGACGGTGGTCTGGGGTATCGTAGGTATGAGCATTGGCGTTCTAATTGCCGCCCAATTAGTCTGGCCAGAACTGAACTTTAACCTCCCATGGACCAGCTTCGGCCGGCTCCGTCCTCTGCACACTAACGCAGTGATTTTTGCGTTTGGTGGTAGTGCGTTATTTGCTACATCGTATTATGTAGTACAGCGCACATCGCAAGCGCGTCTGTTTTCAGACAGTCTAGCTGCATTCACCTTCTGGGGTTGGCAAGTCGTCATCCTACTGGCAGCAATCACTTTGCCGCTGGGCTACACCACTACTAAGGAGTATGCCGAATTAGAGTGGCCAATCGCTATTCTGCTCGCTGTCGTATGGGTGGCTTATGCAGTGGTCTTTTTTGGCACTATCGCTAAACGCAAAACCTCTCACATTTATGTGGGTAACTGGTTCTTCGGTGCGTTTATCCTAGTGACAGCGATGCTGCATATCGTTAACCACATGTCGATTCCAGTGACGTGGTTTAAATCCTACTCACTGTACTCAGGCGCGACAGACGCTATGGTGCAATGGTGGTACGGACATAACGCCGTTGGTTTCTTCTTAACCACCGGTTTCTTAGGCATGATGTACTACTTCGTACCTAAGCAAGCGAATCGCCCTATTTACTCGTACCGCTTATCTATCGTGCACTTCTGGGCATTGATCACCGTATATATCTGGGCAGGCCCGCACCATTTGCATTACACAGCGCTACCTGACTGGGCACAATCACTGGGTATGGCAATGTCCTTGATTTTATTGGCGCCTTCATGGGGCGGCATGATCAACGGTATGATGACCTTATCAGGTGCTTGGCACAAATTACGTACCGACCCAATCTTGCGCTTCTTGGTTGTATCGCTTGCCTTCTACGGTATGTCGACCTTTGAAGGCCCGATGATGGCGATTAAAACTGTTAACGCCTTATCCCACTACACTGACTGGACTGTCGGCCACGTACACGCCGGTGCTTTGGGCTGGGTCGCAATGGTGACCATTGGTTCGCTCTACCACTTAATTCCGCGCCTCTTTGGCCGTGAGCAAATGCACAGTGTTGCGCTGATTAACACACACTTCTGGCTAGCGACAGTCGGTACGGTGTTGTACATCGCCTCTATGTGGGTCAACGGTATTATGCAAGGCCTGATGTGGCGTGCAATTAACCAAGACGGCACTCTGACGTACTCATTCGTTGAAGCGTTAGAAGCAGGTCACTACGGTTACTTAGTCCGCATGATCGGTGGCATATTCTTCTTAACTGGTATGCTCTTCATGGCATACAACGTATGGCGCACAGTGCGCGCGTCTGATACTGAAAAAGCGAATGCACATGCACGCTTTACTGCTGGAGAGGCTCACTAATGAAACAGCATGAACGCGTTGAAAAAAACGTTGGTTTACTTGCGCTCTTTATGGTGATTGCGGTCAGTATTGGTGGCCTTGTACAAATCGTTCCATTGTTCTTCCAAGACATGGTCAACGAGCCTGTTGATGGCCTGAAACCTTATACCGCACTGCAACTGGAAGGCCGTGACATCTATATTCGTGAAGGCTGCGTACAGTGCCACTCACAGATGATCCGCCCGTTCCGTGCTGAAACCGAGCGCTACGGCCACTACTCTGTCGCGGGTGAAAGCGTTTACGAGCATCCATTCCTATGGGGCTCTAAGCGTACTGGTCCTGACTTGGCTCGCGTTGGCGGCCGTTATTCAGATGACTGGCACCGCGCGCACTTGTACAACCCGCGCAACGTTGTGCCTGAATCTAAGATGCCTGCTTACCCCTGGTTAGTAGAAAACACCTTAGACGGCAAAGACACTGTGGCTAAAATCAAAGCCATGCGCTGGTTAGGCGTGCCGTACACCGATGAAGACATTGATGGTGCGGTAGCAGCAGTTAAGGGCAAGACTGAAATGGAAGCTGTAGTGGCTTACTTGCAAGTTCTTGGCACATACATTAAGAATAAACGGTAACGCTCATGGATATCGGAACTCTTCGCGGCTTAGGTACAATACTCATTTTTGTAGCCTTTACTGGGCTTGTATTTTGGGCCTATAACAGCAAGCGTAAATCAAGCTTTGATGAAGCTGCAAACCTACCCTTCGCTGACGAAGAGTCAAATTCTAGCGAGCAGAACAAAGACACATCCAGGAGCAATATCCAATGACTTCTTTCTGGAGTTGGTACATCGTAATCCTTACGACAGCTACTCTACTGGCACTGGCGTGGCTGATTTTTGCTACGCGTAAAGGCCAGCGTAGCGACACCACCGATCAAACTGTAGGCCATGTTTATGACGGTATCGAAGAGTATGACAACCCGTTACCACGCTGGTGGTTCATGTTGTTTGTCGGCACCATAATTTTCGCCGTCGGCTATCTTGTTCTATACCCAGGCATGGGTAATTGGAAAGGTATTCTGCCGGGCTATGATGGCGGCTGGACCTCCACTAAACAGTGGGAACGTGAAATGGACAGAGCCGATGCAAAATACGGTCCTATCTTTGCTAAATATGCTGCAATGCCAATCGAAGATGTCGCTAAAGATGATCTCGCACTAAAAATGGGCGGTCGTTTATTTGCTTCTAACTGTTCAGTGTGTCACGGTTCTGACGCCAAAGGTGCGCATGGTTTCCCTAATCTAACCGACAATGATTGGCTTTGGGGTGGTGACGCGGAAACTATCAAAACCACGATCATGAAAGGCCGCATTGCTGCAATGCCTGGCTGGGAAGCGGCTTTAGGTAATGAAGGCGTCAAAAACGTGACGGGATATGTACGCAGCTTGTCGGGCTTAAAAAACCCAGAAGGCCTTGACCTTGAGGCAGGTCAACAATCGTATAACACGATGTGCGTAGCATGCCATGGCACAGAAGGTACAGGTAATCATATGCTTGGTTCACCTAACTTGACAGACAGAACCTGGTTGTATGGATCAAGCTTTGCTCAAGTCCAACAAACAGTTCGTCATGGCCGTAACGGCCAGATGCCTGCTCAAGAAGACTTCTTAGGCAATGACAAAGTTCACATCTTAGCTGCTTATGTATACAGCCTTTCACACGGCGAAAAAGATCAGTAAATGACGCGTGCGACATGTTGTCACTCTCTGCTGGAACGTCAGCAGGCGTACCATGCAAAGCAGTTATAAGCTTATTCCGGTCAGCAATATAATGCTGGCCGGATATTTTAAAAACCGCAGCGGTACAACCTGATGACTGACCAAATACCTGTAAAAAATATCACACCAAAAAAAGACAGCGTTAACCTGTACGCTAAACGCGAAAAAATATACACGCGTGCATTTACAGGTATCTTCCGTAACATTCGAATTATTTCTGGACTCTTCCTGTTCGCAACGTTCTTGGGCACCGCTTGGTTACAATGGGGTGACCGCCAAGCCGTATGGTGGAACCTGCCTGAGCGAAAATTCTATATATTTGGCGCAACCTTTTGGCCACAAGACTTTATGTTACTGTCTTGGCTACTGATTATCTGCGCGTTCGGTTTGTTTTTTATTACCGTTTATGCAGGCCGCGTTTGGTGCGGTTATACCTGTCCGCAAAGCGTCTGGACATGGATATTTATGTGGTGCGAAAAAGTCACTGAAGGTGACCGTAATGCACGCATGAAACTTGATAAAGCACCGATGTCAGCTAACAAATTTATGCGTAAAGCTGCCAAGCACATACTCTGGATTAGCATTGGCTTTATCACTGGTTTTACGTTTGTCGGCTACTTCACCCCGATTCGTGAACTATCGATGGACCTTATCACCGGCAACGCTGATGGTTGGGCGTATTTTTGGTTAGGCTTTTTTACCTTACTGACTTATTTGAACGCAGGTTGGTTACGCGAGCAAGTGTGCATTCACATGTGCCCATACTCGCGCTTCCAGAGTGTGATGTTCGATAAGGATACCTTGATTGTTTCCTACGACCCTGAGCGTGGTGAAAAGCGTGGTCCGCGCAAAAAAGGCAGTGACTATAAAGCCGAAGGCTTAGGTGATTGTATTGATTGCAAGCTCTGTGTGCATGTCTGCCCCACCGGCATTGATATTCGTGATGGCTTACAAATCGCCTGTATCGGCTGCGCAGCCTGCATCGATGCCTGTGACGATGTGATGCTCAAAGTAGGCTACCCAAAAGGACTGATCAGCTACACTACTGAACACAACTTATCTGGCCAAAAAACCAAACTGATTCGCCCACGTCTGATTGGTTACGCAGCAGCACTACTGATTATGAGTAGTTTATTTGCCTATACTGTATTCAACCGCACCTTAGTTGAACTCAATGTTCTGAAAGACCGTACACCCTACCGTGAAAACCAAGAAGGTCGTATCGAAAACGTGTACACACTGAAAATCATGAACAAAGACCAAAAAGATCACATATTTGTGGTTGAAGCTACAGGTCTTAACGGTTTAACCCTTGAAGGTAAAAAGCATATCCCTGCCGCTGCGGGAGAGATTCTATCGATTCCGGTATCAATTTCAGTTGATCCTGAGGACATTCCCTCAAGCACCAACTCAATTGAATTTACAATTCTTTCTGAAGATGACAACAGTATCTACAGATCAGCAGAAAGCCGCTTTCTCGGCCCCACCATTCGTTAATTAAAGGATCTTGTATGCAGCCCGAAGACAATGTTTTACCCTGGTATAAAGAGTTTTGGCCTTGGTTTATCATTGGCATGCTCAGTTTCTCTGTAGTACTCGGGCTGTCCTTACTGACGATATCTATTCGCAATGCTGACAGCCTCGTGGTAGATAATTACTACGATGCCGGCAAAGGCATTAACACTTCACTTGAACGTGAGAAACTTTCTGAACGCTTAGATATGGGTGGCACCTTGCTTTTAGACACTGAGCTTGGTCAAGCTGAATTTGCTTTAACTGGCACTAGCAGGCCACAACATCTCGTGTTGAATTTGATTTCCCCAACGCAACCTGAGCGCGATAGACGAATCGTTCTACAGCCTATTAGTAGTGATATCTATCGTGGTTTATTACCCGATGATACACAGGGCCGACGTTTTGTTGAGGTACTTGGCTTAGAGGACGGCGCTGAATGGCGTTTATTCGAAGAGCATACTTTAACCAGCGGTCAACCGATCACACTGGGTAATTGAACTTAAGTCCTCTCTCCTATTGTCATTGACCACAGTTAAATCTGTTTCACTTATAGATAACTGACTATTATGGCTGCGCCTTTACCCTGCTTTCATTGTGGCTTGCCTGTTCACACAGGCGATGCCTTTACTGCTGTCGTCCTCGAGGAAAGCCGTGTTTTTTGCTGCCCTGGCTGTCAAGCCGTAGCACAAACCATTGTTGCCGGCGGCTTAGAAAGTTACTACCTACACCGTAGCGAGTCTTCAGCTAATCCTGAAGCACTGCCTGGTGTGTTGCCTGACGAACTGCTTCTACTCGATCGTGAGGACATTCAAAAGCCTTTTGTGAGCACCTCCGGCACTATCAGCGAAACGCGTTTATTGATTGAAGGTATCACCTGCGCAGCATGCGGCTGGCTGATCGAAAAACACCTTAAACAACTGCCAGGTGTATTGGAAACATCACTTAATCTAAGCAACCACCGCCTGTTTATCCGCTGGGATGCGGAGCAAATTATGCTGTCTGATCTACTCAAAACCATCCGTCACATTGGTTATGCCGCGCACCCTTGGCAAGCAGACAAAATCAGCGAGCAAATGCAAGCCGATAACCGCCGTGCTTTGCGCAAGCTGGGTGTCGCTGGACTGCTATGGATGCAGGTGATGATGGCGTCAATGGCGACCTGGCCAGAGTTTAATATTGACCTATCCGAAGGCATGGACGGCCTACTGCGCTGGGTCAGTTTAATTCTAACCACGCCCATCGTGTTTTATTGCAGTAGCGAATTTTTCACTGGCGCATTGCGTGATTTACGCACACGCCATTTAACCATGGACGTGTCTGTTTCTTTAGCGATCGCCGGAGCCTATACCGCAGGTATTTGGTCTACCATTACCGGCCAAGGTGATCTGTATTTTGATGCTGCTGGCATGTTTGCCTTGTTTTTATTGTCTGGCCGTTACCTTGAACGCCGCGCACGCGAGCGCACCTCGGCAGCCACAACCCAGTTGGTGAATTTATTACCCGCATCCTGCTTACGCCTTAACGCAGATGGCAGTAGCGAACGTATTTTACTCAGTGAGTTACGCCAAGGTGACCAATTATTAGTACCGCCGGGCCACTTAATCCCTGCTGATGGCCGAATTATCACAGGCTCTTCAAGTGTTGATGAGTCGCTGTTAACCGGCGAGTACCTGCCCTTAGCAAAACAACCAGGCGATAGCGTTGTGGCGGGCACATTAAATATTGAAGGACCACTGAGCATTGATGTCTTAGCACTGGGCGAAGAGACACAACTGTCCGCTATTGTGCGCTTATTAGAGCGCGCACAATCACTTAAACCGCGCCTAGCTGAGCTGGCCGATACAGTGGCGCAATGGTTCTTAATTAGCGTGCTGTTGATTGCCGCTGTGGTCGGTTTCATCTGGTGGCAGATTGATTCCTCACGAGCGTTCTGGATTGTTTTATCCTTACTGGTTGCCACCTGCCCTTGCGCATTGTCACTGGCCACACCTACCGCGCTCACTGCAGCAACTGGTTCGCTGCACAAGCTGGGGCTGCTGATTACCAAAGGGCATGTGCTGGAAAGTTTCCAAAAAGTCGATACGGTTATTTTTGACAAGACTGGCACATTAACTGAAGGCAAATTAACTCTAAAAAGCATCTGTCCGCTAGGCGCTCTCAATGAACACGATTGTCTTGAGCTAGCTGCCGCCTTAGAAAGTTATTCAGAACACCCAATTGCGCGTGCTTTTGGGCGCACCACAGCAACCGTTAAAGATGTCAGTAGCGCTCCCGGCCTAGGCCTAGAAGGCACAGTCAACGGTAGACAACTACGTATTGGACGCCCTGACTATGTCAGTGCTCTAGGCAATTATCCAACACCTCAAATGCCCAGTCAGCAAGGTCAATGGTTATTACTTGGCGACACACAAGGTGCCTTAGCTTGGTTTGCCTTAGACGATAAATTACGTACAGATGCACCTGCTTTACTAGACACCTGCCGCGCACGCGGTTGGAAAGTTCTTTTACTGTCTGGCGATAGCTCGCCGATGGTGCAGCAAATTGCTCAACAACTACAGATCGACGATGCCCGCGGCGGACTAACACCCGATGACAAACTTAGCGTCCTGAAAGACTTACACAGACAAGGCCGTCATGTATTAATGCTCGGCGATGGCGTCAATGATGTACCTGTATTAGCGGCTGCTGACATCAGTATTGCCATGGGTAGTGCCACCGATTTAGCTAAAACCACTGCTGACGCTATTTTATTGTCTAACAGTCTAAGCAGCTTGATTAGCGCATTGTCCATCGCAAAAAAAACACGCCGCGTCATTATTGAAAACCTCGGCTGGGCAACTCTGTACAATGGTCTCATCATTCCCTTTGCCGCAATAGGATGGGTCACCCCAGGCTGGGCCGCTCTAGGCATGTCTGCCAGTTCATTATTGGTAGTGCTTAACGCGCTACGCCTCACCCGTTTTAGTGCGTGAGTTAAACCCTATTTTTAGCGAGGCACAGTATGGCAGCGTTATATGTAATGATTCCGGCAGCAATGATTCTGGTTGCACTGGCCATCTGGATGTTTTTCTGGGCGGTGGATAATGACCAATATGATGACTTGGACAGCCCTGCACACAGCATTTTATTTGATGATGAAGATCCTATGCATAAAGCAGCAGGCATGAGAAACACTACAGATCAGCAAAACACTTCTGATGAGCGGCCACATGATTGACTTATTTCCACTCTTAGCCTCGGCATTTATTCTTGGTTTGCTGGGTGCAGGTCACTGTCTTGGCATGTGTGGTGGCCTGATGGGTGCACTCACCTTGGGCATCCCTGAACAACAACAGCATCGACGCTTTCGCATGCTTATCGCCTATAACCTAGGACGCGTCAGTAGTTATGCGCTGGCAGGATTCTTATTTGGTTTGCTCGGCTGGGCGGTAGAACAAACACCTGCGGCTTCGGCTCTGCGCATCATTGCAGCTCTTCTACTGATCAGTTTAGGCTTGTATTTAGCCGGCTGGTGGCACGGTTTAACACGCATCGAAAATCTTGGTCGACACCTATGGAAATATATTCAACCCTTTGCTGGACGCTTACTGCCGGTTAAAAGCATCCCCCATGCTCTATTGCTTGGTGCTCTATGGGGCTGGTTACCGTGCGGCTTGGTCTACAGCACCTTGTTTTGGACAGCGAGCCAAGGCGATGCTACTACCAGCGCACTGCTGATGTTCACGTTCGGTTTAGGTACTTGGCCGGTACTGATAGCGTCTGGTTTAGCAGCAGAACGAGTAACAGCCTTTTTGCGTAAGAAGAATGTACGCTATGCGGCAGGAACTTTGGTTATCCTATACGGCCTATGGACTCTACCTGGTCCGCATCAAAACTGGTTGATGGGACATTAATATACGCTTGATGCAAATCAAGAGGCTTACTATCAACACCCCCTATACTCACTGAAAATACAACAATCAGGGGGGCAGTTGATATGACTAACAGTACAGGACTGAGCACTACTTTATTTAATAGATACCACCGCCTTGATAAGCCATACAGGTCATACCCTGCCCAAGAGCAATTCCAACACTCGGTCAGCACATTTGCGCGCCTTAACGCTCTACGTACTATTCGTAAAACGCTAAAACCGCTCGCTCTAAATATTAATATTCCATTTTGTGCTAATGCCTGTTACTACTGCACTACAAAAAATATAGTAACCAAAGACCGCAGTCGAGGTGCTGCTTACCTGCGCAGCCTTGAACAAGAAATCGGCCTGATAGCCAAGCACACTGATACAAAACAACCGATTGAGCAACTGCATTTTGGTGGTGGCACACCAACGTTTTTAAACCCGACTGAATTACGCCAACTAATGACCTGCCTAAAAGACAACTTCAATATCGGTAGTAATAACTTTACTCACTACAGTATAGATATTGACCCGCGTGAAACGGACTGGTCAACCATGGGTGTTTTACGTGACATTGGTTTTAATCGCGTTAACATCGAAGTACAAGGCCTTGATCCAGCTGTACAGCGTGCTATCAATCGCTTACAAACCATTGAGCAGACACAAAATATTGTGGAGGCTGCACGCACACTGCAATTTCGCACCGTTAGTATCAGCCTCATTTACGGACTTCCCAAGCAAACACCCCTGTCATTTAAACAAGCACTGACTGATATAATAAAATTGACGCCAGATCACGTCAGCCTGCAAGGTTTTCAACACCAGCCTAACAAATACCCGATTCAGGCTCGTATTCATGCACAAGACTTACCTTCCTCTGCAGACATTGCAGGCATGCTTGGCAGTGCCAAACAGCTCTTGAGCAATGCAGGTTACATCTATATCGGTATGGGCCATTTCACTCTAGCTGATGATGACTTACTCACCGCACAAGAGGATGGCATCTTGCAGCACGGCATCCAAGGTTATACCAGCAGTTCTAACTGCGACACTATTGGTTTCGGAGTCTCAGCCATCAGTCAGTTAGGTGAGCTGTATTATCACACCACTCACGACCTAAGCACTTACCAAACTGCTTCTAGCAATCAGCAACTCGCGCCAGCACAGGGTCTACTGTGCAATACCGACGATCAAATTAGACGCAGCATTATTCAAGCTCTAACCTGTCACTTTAGCGTGGACCTCAGCAGTATTGAGCAACGCTTCAAGATTAACTGCAAAGAGTATTTTCACGAACAATGGCATACATTAAAACTGATGCATGATGATGGTTTGCTCACACTGACTGAGCAAGAATTGAAAATGACTGAGCAAGGACGCTTTTTTACTTTAGCTGTTTGTCAGGTATTCGATCGTTACTTTGCTGAAGAAAAACAAAGCAGCATGCCAATGACACGCGCTATTTAACCCTAAAAGAATAATTCTCAACTGATCAACTGTGATTGTTTATGCGCATTACTGAAACCACCAAGCAAACAAAGTGGCAGCTTCGTGTCGGCTGGGGTAATCTAAAGCCATAATATTGAACAGTTTGATCAGGAATCCATGGTATGGCAGAAATAATTAGCGCGCGTAACTCTCATCAGGCGCACTGCAAAGATTGCAGTTTAGCCACACTTTGCTTACCCCTGTCTTTAGAACTACAAGATCTTGACGCTCTCGACAACATTGTTAAACGCAGTCGTCCATTAAAAAAAGGTGATTTTCTCTTTCGCCAAGGCGATGATTTTGCTTCTGTGTATGCGGTGCGCTCAGGCAGCCTAAAAACCTTTAGTGTTACCGACTGTGGGCAAGAACAAATTACTGGTTTTCATCTGCCCAGTGAATTTGTCGGCCTATCTGGCATGGACACTGAACTCTACCCCGTTTCCGCAATTGCCTTAGAAACGACCTCAATTTGCGAAATACCATTTGATAGACTAGATGAACTGAGCGCCACCCTGCCGCAATTACGCCGTCAACTGATGCGCATCATGAGTCGGGAAATCCGCGATGATCAGCAAATGATGATGTTATTGTCGAAAAAAACAGCTGATGAGCGTATTGCTACCTTTCTAGTGAACTTATCTGCACGCTTTCGTGCCCGTGGTTACTCTCCCCAACAGTTTCGTTTAGCCATGTCACGTAATGAAATTGGTAACTACTTAGGTCTAGCTGTAGAAACCGTCTCACGAGTGTTTACTCGCTTTCAGCAAAATGAGCTACTTATCGCAGAAGGAAAAGAAATCAATCTCATAAACCTGATTGAGATCTGTGCCTTAGCTGGCGGCAGCTTAGACAACTGATCCATTTAATTGAGGCTCAAAATATGATTTTTGATGAATTTACAATTAAGTCTTTAATTCGCCCTATTGCGGATTTTCCAAAAAAAGGTACTATTTTTCGGGATATAACCCCTCTTTTTCAATCACCACGTGCACTACGTATGGTGATTGATGGCTTAGTACAACGTTATGTCGAAAGTGACTTTACTCACATTGGTGCAATTGAGTCTCGCGGTTTTTTACTAGGCGCTACCATTGCTTATGAGCTGAACAAACCTTTAGTCTTATTCCGTAAAAAAGGTAAGCTTCCAGCCGATGTACTTAGCGAGCCTTATGATACTGAATATGAACAGTCAACCTTAGAAGTGCATGCAGACAGTTTGTGCGAAGGTGATAAAGTATTGCTCATCGACGACATCATTGCCAGTGGTGGTACCTTTGTTGCAGCAGCACGATTAATCCGCAGAATGGGTGCTAGCGTCTACGAAGTAGCTGCTATTATCGACCTTCCAGAACTGCAAGGCTCGCAGCTGATGCAAGATATTGGCGTGCCAACCTTTACTTTAACCGCTTTCGCTCTCAACGAACACTAACCTCTCCGACACTACCCGCTCAACAATACTAACGAGCGGGTTAGAATCTTGCATATTCGTACCCCTCACTACGCTCCCCATAAAAATCTATATAAACCGTGCTCAAACGCACAGTGCGACAACTGGTCACCTCTGATTTCTTGTCATACATCAAGAAAATAATGACATAATATAAATGTTGCATATATTTAAAGAACATTTGGCTCGCCATGCTTTCTTTAAAAGTTTATGTACTTTGCAAAATGTTACGGGTTATCCCGCAGGCGCATCTAGCAAGTACAACACCAGTATCAATGACTCCCGGGGAGTATGCATAATGATCTCGGAAACACTTATTGACCTGTCACGCTTCCAGTTTGCGATGACAGCGATGTATCACTTTATTTTTGTACCTTTGACCATTGGTCTCGCATTTTTGCTGGCTATTATGGAATCGGTTTACGTTTTAACCGGCAAAGAAGTCTATAAAGATATGGTTCTCTTTTGGGGCAAGCTTTTTGGCATTAACTTTGCCATCGGTGTTGCCACAGGCTTAACCATGGAGTTCCAGTTTGGTACCAACTGGTCGTACTACAGCCATTATGTAGGTGATGTGTTTGGTGCTCCCTTAGCTATTGAGGGTCTAATGGCGTTCTTCTTAGAATCAACCTTTATCGGTTTATTCTTTTTTGGTTGGGATCGCCTAAGCAAACGTCAGCATTTGGCAGTTACTTGGTTAGTGGCTATTGGCTCTAACCTGTCGGCGTTATGGATTCTAGTTGCCAACGGCTGGATGCAAAACCCTGTCGGCGCAGAATTCAACTATGAAACCATGCGCATGGAAGTCACCGACTTTGCCGCATTGATTTTCAACCCAGTAGCGCAGGTTAAGTTTGTACATACTGTGGCTGCCGGTTATGTCACCGGTTCCATCTTTGTCTTAGCCATCTCGAGCTGGTACTTACTGAAAAAACGCGATTTAGGCTTTGCCCGTCGTTCTTTCGCCATTGCTTCTGCCTTTGGTTTAGCCTCAATCCTTTCAGTCATCATCCTCGGTGATGAATCAGGCTACGAGATTGGTGACGTACAGAAAACCAAACTTGCCGCTATTGAAGCCGAATGGCACACAGAGGAAGCGCCAGCCGCGTTTACGCTGATTGGCCTACCTAATATGGAAACACAAAGCACTGATTACGCAATCAAGGTTCCCTATGCCATGGGGATTATTGCAACCCGCTCACTGGACACTAAGGTAGCGGGGATCAAAGACTTAACGGCTCAGCATGAGTTGCGTATCCGCAACGGTATGATTGCTTACGAGCGTTTAAGCCTTTTACGTGCAGGTGACCGTTCTGCGGAAAATATTGCGCTGTTTGACGAGGTTAAACAAGATCTTGGCTATGGCTTACTGTTGAAAAAATACACAGAAAATATTGCTGACGCCACTGAAGAGCAGATCAAAATGGCAGCAGCCGATACGATCCCGCATGTTCCTAGCCTGTTTTGGGCGTTTCGCCTAATGGTCGGTGCTGGTTTCTTAATGCTGCTACTGTTTATTTTAGCTTTCTGGGCCTCCACCAAGCATAACCAAGAGCACAAGCCCTGGTTGCTTAAGTTTGCCTTGTTGTGTTTACCGCTACCCTGGGTGGGCGTGCAGACAGGCTGGTATGTTGCAGAGATGGGCCGCCAACCTTGGTCGATTGCTGAAGTGCTACCCACCTTCCTCTCCGCCTCATCGCTGTCTGTTGGCGATGTACTGGGTTCAATTATTACCATTGCTGCGATTTACACGGTGTTAATTATTATTGAAATGTATTTAATGATTCGCTTTGCTCGCAAAGGTCCAAGTTGCTTGCACACCGGTCGTTATCATTTCGAACACAACACCACTAAAACTGTATAAGGAGTGACGAGATGTTTGATTACGAAACTCTAAAACTCATTTGGTGGGTTCTGGTTGGCGTTTTACTAATCGGATTTGCCTTAACCGATGGTTTTGACTTAGGTGCAGTGATTTTACTGCCCTTCATTGGTCGCACAGACAGTGAGCGCCGCGTAGTAATTAATACTATTGCGCCGCACTGGGATGGCAACCAAGTTTGGCTCGTCACCGCAGCAGGCGCACTCTTTGCTGCATGGCCGGTCGTGTATGCTGCCTCTTTTTCTGGGTTTTATTGGGCAATGCTGCTGGTACTGTTTGCATTGTTTACACGCCCAGTAGGTTTTGACTACCGCAGCAAGCTGGACAACCCAACTTGGCGCGCACGTTGGGACTGGACATTGTGCCTAGGTAGCTTCGTGCCATCACTGGTATTCGGTGTGGCTTTCGGTAACTTGTTTCTCGGCGTGCCATTTATGCTTGATGAAACCATGCGTATCAGCTACACCGGCAACTTTTGGGGGCTACTCAATCCGTTTGGTATTCTCGCAGGTTTAGTCAGTGTTGCTATGCTGACCACGCACGGTGCTACTTGGCTGATGATGCGTACTGACGAGCAGGTTTTCCAGCGTTCACGCAATGCCACACAAATCTTCTCGATTGCTTACTTGATCACCTTTATTGGTGCAGGCCTGTGGTTATGGTTTGGCATTCAAGGTTATAGCGTGACATCAGTGATTAACTTCAATGGTGCGATTGATCCATTGAGCAAAATTGTTGAGCAAAACAACCCTGGCTGGATGGCGAATTACGCACAATATCCAATCATGCGCATAGCACCAATTGTGGGCATCCTAGGTGGTGTATTGGCGCTCTTAGCTGCAACGATCAACCGCTCTGGTTTAGCCTTTTTAGGCTCATCATTAGCGATCACAGGTACATTATGTACAGCTGGCTTTGCCCTGTTCCCATTCTTAATGCCATCAAGCATTGATCCAGCATCCAGCCTAACCATGTGGGACGCCGTATCCAGTCATAAAACCTTAGGCATCATGTTTGTAGCTGCTGGAATATTTGTACCAATTATTTTGCTATATACTTTATGGAGTTATATCAAAATGTGGGGCATTGTTAAGGTTGCAGATATTGATGGTAACCCGCACGGTCTGTACTAAGAGCGTTGAATAAAGCAGGGCTGGCACATTCAGTAAGCGTGTGCCAACCCCGCTCACAGACTGATAAGCACAACAGCTTGATTGAAGCACTACACACAGCTTCATTATAATATTTAAGGGGTTTTTATGTGGTATTTCACTTGGATTTTAGGCGTTCTGCTAGCCTGCAGTATTGCTATCATTAACGCATTATGGTTAGAAAACTCACACGACTTTGATGCAGATAGCAAGCCAGAAGCAAAATAACAACCGATACACGAGCCGCACCTCAATAGGTTGCGGCTCGTGTATTTCAGCCTTATAAATCCCTCAAATCCCTCCTAACGCTGGGCTGCCTGCAACGCGTTCGCTACCTTCATATCATGGCCATAACTGTCACTGCGAAAGCGCAAGCGATTATCAATATCCACCTCAACCGTCCAATACGCTAACAACACTGGAACCGGTTGTGGCAAATTGACTTGGCGCGTTTTACCACTGGCCTGAATCATTTCAATCCGCTCACGCTCTTGCTGTGACGCATCTAGCAATAAATGTTCAATCAGCTTTTGCGCATCTTCCACACGCACACAACCCGAACTTACAGTGCGCGTTGCGCGACCAAATAAGTACTGACTGGGCGTATCGTGTAAGTACACGCTAAACGGGTTAGCAAAACGAATGGCCACTAAACCCAGAGCATTACTTGGGCCGGATCCTTGCCGCAACATAATTCCGGACGGCGCATTCCAGTCAATACTAGCTGGGTCTAGTACATTACCTTGATAGTCCAGCACATTCATATTGTTACGGACCAAGTAGTCCTGATCGCGACGAATAGCTGGCAGTTTGTCTTCGCGCAAGATCGTCGGCGGCACAGTCCAGGTCGGATTGATCGTTAAATGGGTGATACGAGACTTCAGCAAAGGCGTTTGTCGCCGTACAGTGCCCACTTGCGTGCGCGTACGCCAGACAATATTGCCATCTCGGAAAAATAATAACCGCGCACCAGCAATATCAACAACCAACATCGTAGGTTCAAGATGTTTATCCAGCCAGCGTAAACGCTCAAGATTAACCCGTATTTGCTGCAAGCGCTGCTCAGGACTGATATTCAGCTCACGCAGCGTCGCCGGCCCCACAATGCCATCACTTTCCAAATAGTGATCGCTCTGGAAAACTTTTACAGCACTGGCTAATTCTTCTGTGTACAGCAACGGATCATCTCGCACTGTTTGATCTGCGTTGCTCATGCTCTCTGAGGTAGCCGCGACTGTCGGCGGTGCATGTTCTTCAGTGCGATACCCTGCCAGTTGCAAACGCTCCCGCAAACGCGGCACACGCGCATCAATCGCGCCAACTCGCAACGATCGCCCCTCTATAGGCACAGCACCCCAATTCTTTTGTATCAGCATGTCACTATTTTTCAATATGTCACGTAATGCTTGGTAAGTTCTGTGTTGCGGCCGCGCCTGTGCAAACACTTGCGGTAAATTTTGCAAACCTGCAACAGCCATATCGACAATGGGCGATTGTTTCGGCTGCTGCACCGCGGTCTCATACCAATACGGTTCTACAGTGTCAGGATCAAGCACACCATCATTTAAATGTTGTAGCGCTTGTAAATAACCATGGCTGACCAGCAACTCATCACAGATCTGCTGCTCATAGGCAGCCGGCTGCGCCAAGGCAGCAATGTGCTGCAATTGATACTGAGCAGGCTCTAAACCATCAAAACGCAAGTCCCGCAACAAGCCAGCCAACCGCTGACGCTGAGCGGCATCCTGCCACACCGGCATATAATTAACTGTCTGGTAGAATGCATGCAGGCGTTGAATTGCCTGTTCCGACAAACGGTAATTATTAGTATTAGTGCAAGCGTGCGGCAGCGCATCAAGCGTTTGCGCCAATGTATTTGGACTGTTGCCTAGTTGCACCATACCGAATGCGCTCTGTGTAGCAACAATTAGGGTGACTGCTAACCATGTTTGTTTTTTAAGCAAGGGTTTGGATCCATTCAATGAGCTGTTAAAGTATGCGACTGACGTGCACACCACTTTAAGTGGACGCTTACACAGCCTGTTTTATCACAATTATAAAAGCAACGCAGGTCGTCACACCGCCAAGTTTCAAATCATAGTTTTATTGAGCGCTACTTAAAGTGCGACAACGAGGGTTTTTTACATGCTTCGTCCTTTTCTTCTTCATGCTTTCCTGGCCATTCTAGCCAGCTTTTATAGCCTATCCGCAACGGCATCCATTGTCCCCAAGCAACTGTCTAACTCACTTATTAAAGCAGCACCCTCTCTTAATAATAAGGTGCTAGCAACCGCGCTGAGTGCAATGCAGTGTGCTTTGAGTAATGGCGCTGATCCGGCAAAGCGCTTAGCGGTTATTGATTTCTCACTGCCTTCCAGTGAAAAGCGTTTATGGATTTTTGATTTAGACAGTAAGCAGCTGGTCTTACATGACTTTGTCGCCCACGGTAACCGCTCTGGTGATAACTTTGCCACCAGTTTTTCTAATACCAACGGCAGTCATCAATCAAGCATTGGCTTGTTTCGCACCGCTGAAAGTTATCAAGGTAAACATGGTTATTCGCTACGCATGGATGGCTTAGAGCCAGGCATTAATGACCGTGCTCGGGAGCGCGCAATCGTTATTCACCCTGCAGACTATGTCAATCCAGAGTGGATACCGCGCCAAGGCCGAATTGGTCGCAGCCAAGGCTGTCCAGCTGTACGCCCGGAAATTGCCCGCACTGTGGTTGACAAGCTCAAAGGTGGCCAGTTTATGTTCTCTTGGTATCCTGACCAACAATGGTTACAGACTTCTATTTATTTAAATTGCCGAACCAAGCAAGTGGCTAGCAATAACAGTAGCAACACTGATGGAAGTTGATCCCAGATGTGCCTTAAACTGGGTTGACGTCTAAGAAGGCTAACAGCTCTTCTTTTTTGCTCATGGCATCTTGATAACCCAACTCAATCAGCTCATTGCAATAACTGCGCTCAAACAGCAAATAACTCAACACCCCACCACCACTGGCGCGCGTAGCGCCGGGGCCTCGTAGAAACAAGCGCAATGACGCCGGTAATTGATGCCGATGCCGTGCCGCTATTTCATCAATTTTTTTACTCGGTGAAATAACTAACACATCAACCGATGATAGCCCTAACTGCTTCTTACGTTGCGCTTCGGGTAACATTTTACCGAGCATATTTAGCCGTCCAAGCAATTCAAGATCAGACTCTAAATTATCAATAAAGGTACTGTTTAATAAGTGCCCGCTTATTTGTGCAAGACTCGGCGGGCGGGCAGTCATGGGTATCGTTTCTTCTTCCTGTGTTTGACTGCGTACACCAATGACTAAGACACGCTCAGCACCTAAGTGTAACGCTGGACTGATCGGCGCGGCCTGACGCACTGCACCGTCACCAAAATACTCTTTATTTAGACGCACTGGCGGAAACAGTACAGGAATAGCCGAACTGGCCATTAAATGTTCAATATGCAAGCGGGCCGGTAAACCATTGCGACGATGGCGCACCCAAGGATCAATATTTCCTCGCCCTTGATAAAAAGTGACGGCTTGTCCGGACTGGTAGGCAAAAGCAGTAATAGCCACCGCACGCAACTTTCGCCGCGCCACAGCAAGGGTAATACCAGAGAAGTCCAACTCCTTAAGAAGCAAATCTCGCAAGGGCGCATTATCCAGTAAAGCGACTGGCTCGGAACCACGACCAATACCGAGTAAATGCTGGGCAATAAAACGTCCCGCCTGACGTAGTACACCAACCCAGTCAGTGCGATACACTAAATCTGTACGAAAACCTTGCCAGATGCCAGTTAACTTGCGCACCGACTGCTGAAAATCTAAAGCGCCGCAAGCTAAACTGACAGCATTAATTGCACCCGCAGAGGTTCCCACAATGACCGGAAAAGGATTTTCGGCTGACTCTGGGAGTAGATCAGCAATCGCTGACAGCACACCCACTTGATACGCTGCTCGCGCCCCACCGCCTGATAAAATTAAACCGGTGACTGCCTTTTTTTTAGCATCAAGCTCTAATTGCAGCGCAGATGTGTGTTCCTGTGTTTTCAATACAACTTCGCCTCACCTTCAGGTCGAGTTTTAAAACGTCGATGCGCCCACAAATACTGCTCTGGATGCTGTGCAATAGCCTGCTCAATCCAGCGATTAATACGCAAGCAGTCTTGCTCATCTGAGTCACTTGGAAAATCTTGCAATGGTGGTTCTATTTGAATCAAGTACCCTTGACCATTAGGTAAACGTGTCTGGCGCATCGGTATAACCTGTGCACGACCAAGCTTTGCAAACTTACTGGTCGCCGTTACTGTAGCAGCAGGCACGCCAAACAGTGGCACAAAAAGGCTTTGTTTTGGACCATAGTCTTGGTCTGGCGCATACCAAATCGCCCGCCCTTGGCGCAGCACTTTAAGCATGCCACGTACATCTTCGCGCTCAATTGCTTGTGCGTCAGCATTATGCCGCTCACGACCACGCCGTTGTACATAATCAAATACGGGGTTTTTATGTGCGCGGTACATACCGTCAATGGTGTGTTGCTGCCCTAATAAAGCCGCACCAATTTCTAATGTTGTAAAATGGATAGCCATTAAAATAACACCCTGCCCCTGTGCCTGGGCTTCTTGCAAGTGCTCTAAACCTTGCACTTGGACTAAACGGCTCAAGCGTTTTTTCGGCCACCACCAACTCATGGCCATTTCAAAAAAAGCGATACCCATCGCGGCAAAGTTTTCGCGCACCAGCCGCTGCCGCTCAGTTTGGCTTAATTGAGGAAAGCACAATTCAAGATTACGTGTAACGATATGTCGGCGGCTGGTAGCCACCTGCAACATCAGCGCACCCAGCGCACGACCCAATTGCAACAAAAACCTATAGGGCAATTGTGTGACCAGCCACAAAATTGCCAACCCACACCACAGTAACCAATAGCGTGGGTGCAAAAAAGCGATATCAAAGCGCAAATGCTTCATACTCACCATACCAAACAGGGTAAAATAACTATTCTACATGGCTTATTCATTTGCGGCCTGCCATGCTTAACGATATAAACCACTTTTAATTTTATATTTCATAGAGCTATTCATGAATCAAGTCGATATTCTTGAGAAAGCACCTGTCTTTCAGCTGAAGGGCAGCATGCTTGCCTTAACAATTTTAGAGCTTTCATCCAGTGATCTTGACAGCCTAGATGAACAGCTGGCTGAAAAAGTTGAACAGGCACCTCAGTTCTTCAAAGATGCACCCATTATTTTAGCATTAGATAAATGTACGATTGCTGCAGACACGTTAGATCTAGCACGCTTACTCAGCATCTGCCGTACCCATGGTTTACACCCGCTGGCATTACGCACTGAGAACCCCGAGCATCTATCCGCTGCTGAGCAACTTGATCTTGCGGTGTTGCCTCCCAGTGGCGCGCGCGAACGGCCATTAGCCATTGAAGCACCTGTTGAACCCAGCGTAATTCCAGCTAAAATCATTACTCAGCCGGTACGCAGCGGCCAACAGATTTATGCGAAAAACACAGATCTAATTATTATGGCTGCGGTCAGTGCCGGTGCGGAACTATTAGCTGACGGCCATATCCATGTATATGGCCCATTACGCGGTCGAGCGTTGGCTGGCATCAATGGCAACCTAGATGCTCGAATTTTTTGCCAGCAAATGGGTGCTGAAATGCTATCCATTGCCGGTCAGTATAAAGTTGCTGAAGATTTACGTCGTGACCCGCTATGGGGAAAAGCCACACAAACGTATCTAAATGAGCAGCAGTTAAACATCTCTGCACTTTGATCTATACCTTTGTAGCAGTGAACACTTTATAATCAGCTCAATCAACCACCCTTTACACAATTCATAAGGTGACCCGCTTGTCTAAGATTATCGTTGTAACTTCAGGTAAAGGCGGTGTTGGTAAAACCACCACCAGCGCTGCGATCGGCACTGGCCTCGCCTTACGTGGGCACAAAACAGTCATTGTCGATTTTGACGTAGGTCTGCGTAACCTTGATTTAATCATGGGCTGCGAGCGCCGTGTTGTTTACGATTTTGTTAACGTTATTAATGGCGATGCCACACTTAATCAAGCACTGATTAAGGACAAACGTTTAGAAAATTTATATATTTTGGCTGCCAGCCAAACACGTGACAAAGATGCGCTCACCATTGAAGGCGTTGAAAAAGTCATTAACGAACTCGCAGAACAATTTGAATATGTTATTTGCGACTCGCCTGCAGGCATCGAAAAAGGTGCTCACCTCGCCATGTACTTGGCTGATGCGGCCATTGTTGTGACCAACCCTGAAGTGTCTTCAGTACGTGACTCAGACCGTATGTTGGGTCTACTTTCAAGCAAGTCAAAGCGTGCAGAAGAAGGCCGTGAACCTATTACCGAGCATTTGCTACTGACACGCTATAACCCAGAGCGAGTCGCGCGCGGTGAAATGCTCAGTGTGGAAGATGTTGAAGAAATTCTCTCGATTCAGATGATCGGCGTTATCCCTGAATCACAAGCAGTCCTGAAAGCGTCTAATCAAGGCGTACCGGTTATTCTTGATGAAGAAAGTGACGCAGGGCAAGCCTACAGCGATGCAGTCGAGCGTTTACTCGGCAAAGAAGTACCGCACCGTTTTCTGGAAGTACAGAGAAAAGGTTTCCTCCAGCGCATGTTCGGAGGTAAAGAGTGAGTATTTTAGACTTTCTTAGAGTTCGTAAAAAAGCGCCTACTGCATCCATCGCAAAAGAGCGCTTACAAATTATTGTAGCCCACGAGCGCGGCCAACGTGATGAGCCTGACTATTTACCGGCATTGCAAAAAGAGCTGGTTGAGGTGATTCGTAAATACGTCAATATTGAACATGATCAAGTGCAAGTAGCCCTAGAAAATCAAGGCAGTTGCTCTATTCTTGAGTTAAATATTACTCTGCCAGATCGCTAAGCCCTGCATATTTAATTCGCAGTCATTATTTGGTGGCTTTGCAGCTGCCAAATGCATTTATAGAGTACGTTATGCCGCTATCAAGTATTGATATTATCTACGCAGACCAATACATCTTGGTGGTCAACAAACCCACTTTACTGCTATCTGTGCCAGGCCGAGCTGAAGATAACAAAGACTGCCTCGTCACCCGCCTGCAAGAAAACGGCTATGCTGATGCACGCATTGTGCACCGCCTTGATTGGGAAACATCAGGCTTAATCATTCTTGCCCGCGATGCCGACAGCCACCGCGAATTATCACGTCAATTTCACGACCGTGAAGTGGATAAACGCTATACAGCCTTATGCTGGGGTCAGCTGGAGCAAGACGAAGGCAAGATTGACCTGCCGCTGCGCTACGACCCGCCCACCAAGCCGCGTCACGTGGTCGATCATGAACAAGGGAAACATGCGCTGACATTTTGGACATTGCTGCAACGCAATGGCGATCATTGCCGTGTTGAGCTGACACCTTACACCGGCCGCTCGCACCAACTCAGGGTACACATGCTGTCCATCGGTCATCCACTATTAGGTGACGGACTCTACGCGCATGAGCAAGCGCTGCAAGCGGCACCGCGTTTATGCTTGCATGCCAGCGAATTAAAGTTTACTCATCCACACTCCAAGCAACCTTTAGCATTTAATTGCCCTGCACCTTTTTAAATAAGCAACACACAACAGCGCCGCTGTACTGCATATCCATGCATGCGGCAGATGCATTACACTGCAACTAAGATCCGTGTATTGAAAAGGCACCTTATGTCACCTCATGCAGCCTTACTTGCTTTACGTCACTATTTAACCAGCCAGATCCTCGGCCAGGAACGTCTGATTGATCGTTTATTGATTGCTTTATTGGCCGACGGTCACTTATTGGTAGAAGGCGCGCCGGGTTTAGCCAAAACCAAAGCCATTAAGTACCTTGCAGACGGTCTAGAGGCGAATTTCCAACGCATTCAATTTACTCCAGACCTGCTTCCTTCAGACATCACTGGTACGGATATTTACCGCCCAGAAAGCGCTCTATTTGAGTTCCAAAGGGGCCCTGTTTTTCATAATTTAATTTTGGCCGATGAAATCAATCGCGCTCCGGCTAAAGTCCAATCAGCGCTGCTTGAAGCCATGGCTGAGCACCAAGTCAGCATTGGTAATAGCACCTATGCTTTGCCCGACTTATTTTTAGTGATGGCCACACAAAACCCCATTGAACAAGAAGGCACCTATCCGCTGCCTGAAGCACAGTTAGACCGTTTTCTAATGCATGTAAAAATCGGTTTTCCTGACGCGCAAATTGAACGAAAAATACTGCAACAAGCCCGCTCAATTGCATTGCAAGGTGAGCAAAAGCCTGAGTTTTTACTCACTCAAGAGACTATTTTCGCTGCACGTAAAGACGTACTAAATATCTATATGGCAGACGCTATGGAGGAGTACTTAGTCCAACTGGTGATTGCTACGCGCACGCCAGCTAAGTTCGATCCTGAACTCGCCAAATGGATTCGCTTTGGCGCCAGCCCACGCGGCTCTATCGCCATTGACCGCTGCGCACGCGCACACGCTTGGCTGGCTGGGCGCGACTTTGTCAGCCCTGAAGATATTCAAGCGGTCCTGTTTGATACCTTACGCCACCGTATTATTTTATCCTTTGAAGCGCAGGCGGCCGGCATTAACCAAGACCAGGTTTTACAACACTTACTCGACGTTGTTGCGGTCGCCTGATGGACATGCGAGGCCGCACGCACATTGAACTGCAAGAGTTGCTGGGGCTGCGGCATTATGTGCAACATATTGAGTTGTTTAGTACGCCCTTACAACGCAGCACTTTGCTCGGTCTACACCGCTCACGCTTGCGTGGCCGCGGGATGAATTTTGATCAGGTTCGCGCCTATCAAAGCGGTGATGACTCGCGCAGTATTGATTGGCGCGTGACTGCACGTACCGGCGAAGTACACACTAAAGTTTTTCATGAAGAACGCGAACGCCCAACATGTATTATCGCGGAACAAAGCCAGCACCTATTTTTTGCCAGCACAGGCTGCTTCAAGTCTGTTTTAGCCGCACAAGTCGCCAGTATATTTGCTTGGGCCAGCTTGCAGCACAATGATCGCGTCGGTGGATTGGTGTTTGACGATAGCGGCGTTGCCCACATTCCAGCGCACCGCAATCAGCACAGTGTTTTGCACTTTATTCAAGCTCTGGCCAATGCTAATCAGCGCCTGCAGCAACTCTTGATACAGAACTTAAGCAACCCGCTCATCGAGGCGTTGCGGCAAGCTCTGCGTCTGACACACACTGGTAGCCTGATCATTTTGATTTGCAATGAGCGCCACTTAAATGATGAAAGCAGCCAGTTATTACGCCGTTTAGCAACACATGCTGAACTGATTTTACTACCTATATCTGACCCCCTAGAGCACTGTTTACCTAATATAGGTCGAGCCCGATTTGCGTTGGCAGACAGCAGTGTCAGAATTGACACGCATAACCCTCACGTACGCCAGCAATGGCAAGAGAAAGGGGCAGCCTATCAGACCGCGTGGCAAAATCTGGCCCAGCAACTGGGCGCACCATTGCTGCCGCTGAGTACACAGCAGGGCGCCCTAGAGCAATTACAAGACATCAACTTACAACAGGTGCACGGCGCCCAGGCAGGGCCATGATCAACGTAGAACAATTACAGCCACTGATTTTGCCCGCCCCTATCAATTGGTGGCCGCCAGCACTGGGCTGGTGGCTGCTGGCTGTGTTGTTTGTTTTTATGTTTAGCGCATGGTTCTACGTGACCCACATTCGTGCAACAACACAGCAAATTATCAACAGTGACCCTCTGCGCGACAGCGCGTTACAACAATTACATGCTCTAGTGAAACCCTATGATGGTGTACAAGCCGGCCCATGGCTGCAGCAAATCAACCAACTACTGAAGCGTATCTGTGCCACACGCTACCCTGACAGCGCCAGTCATACCCTAAGCGGGCGTGAATGGTTAGCTTTTTTAGACAGCCGCTGCCCTGCTGCTGGACTTTCACGTTGGATGATTTTGGTACAAGGTGCCTATCAACCTGATTGTCGTCTTGATAATAAATCCATTGCCCAGTTACAGCAGGCTATCGATACGTGGATTCGCAAACATGTTTGAATTTGCTTGGCCATGGCTGTTTTTATTATTACCCTTACCTTGGCTGGTTCGAGCATTTACACCGCCCCTACGCGAGCAGAGTGCAGCACTGCGCATTCCTTTTTATCCTGAGCTCAAGACACTAAAAAACACCCAGAACAAAACAGCACCGTATTGGCGTAGTCAAATTGTGTTTTATATTTTGATTTGGCTGCTACTGCTATGCGCCGCTGCACGTCCACAACTGCAAGGCAGCTTACAAGAACGTCCTACTAGCGGTCGCGATCTATTGATTGCAGTGGATGTCTCAAGCTCCATGCTCTACAGCGATATGACGCTGCAAGGTAGCAGTCTTTCGCGCATGGATTTTGTGAAGCACTGGTTGGATAGCTTTCTTGCCGCGCGCCATGGCGATCGTTTAGGTCTGATCTTATTTGGCAGCCAAGCCTACCTGCAAGCACCACTGACCTATGATCACCACAGCGTCAGAACATGGGTACAAGAAGCGCAACCAGGCATTGCCGGTAATACCACATCAATTGGCGACGCAATCGGTTTAGCGATAAAACGCTTGCGCATGCGTCCAGCCGAGCATCGAGTACTCATATTAGTCACAGACGGCGCCAATAACAGCGGTGTTATGTCACCGCTGGCAGCGGCGCAGTTGGCAGCTCGCTATCAGATTAAAATTTATACCGTTGGCATTGGCAGCCGCAAAGTAGAATCTCTGCTCGAGGAAATAGAGCCTGCAAACCTTGAATTGGATGAACACAGCTTAAAAAACATTGCTAAGACCACTTCAGGCGAATATTTCCACCTCACTGACAGCAGTGACTTAGCCCTGATGCACAACAGTTTAAGTCAACTTGAACCCACCTCAGGCTACCAAGTACCTAAACGTACGATGCAAGAACTCTACAGCTGGCCTTTAGCTGCGGCACTGCTATTAAGTATGCTATTAATGGCTTTACGCGTGTACCGTGCTTTACGTAGTACAGCGCGTATTAAGGAGTCTGGCTGATGCCCTCTTTAATCAATAGTTGGCCCGAATGGACACGTTTGTATTGGCTGTTTTGTCTGCCAGTTGTATTGCTATTGCTCTGGGGTCTGCACTGGGCTGATAAGCAGCAACATGATTGGTACGCATGGTTACCACGTAGCTTTCACGCCATTTTATTGAGTAAAAATACAAACCAGCAGAGGCGCAGCCGTTACCTGTTACTAGGCAGTGCGTGGCTGTGCGCTATTTTGGCATTGCTGGGTCCGAGCTGGGAGCAAACCCTGCAACAACCCAGCACTCAGCAATATGGCTCGCCACTGGTCATCGCTATCCAACTCACGCCAGACATGCTTGCCAATGATTTAGCCCCCAACCGCTTAGATCGTGTTCGCGCAAAAGTACTCAGTCTACTGGAGCAACGTGGCGCAGCGTTTACCGCGTTAGTGGTGTATGCCGGCAGCGCACATACGTTGGTGCCTTTGAGCAATGATTTGCTGACTAGCAAAAATCTTCTAACAGCACTGCAACCTGATTTGATGCCCGTTGCTGGGCAGCGGGCTGACTTAGCGATTGAACGTGCAGTGCATTTATTAGAACAAGGTGCGCAAGGTGAAGGGCAGGTTTTATTGATCAGCACAGGTGTATCCGTGCCCGAGCAAACCGCAATCAAAGCGCTGCTTAAACAACATCCCATCCAATTAAAAATCATCGGTGTTGGTACCACAACAGGCGCACCCATTGTTGACCCTGTTCATGGCCATTTTATTACCGACGCCTCAGGCGCCATTGTTATTAGCCGTTTAAATGCAGTGTCGTTACAACTGTTAAGTAAGCACACCAACAGTCCTTATGCACTGTTAAATAATGAAGGCAGCGATTTAGACGCACTCGGTATATTGACTCAAGTAAGCAGCAATCTAACCACCGAGGCCGCAGAACGCTCCATCGTTCGCCATGACCAAGGTTATTGGTTTATTTTACCCTTGCTGCTGCTTTTCGCTTATTTCGCGCGGCGCGGTGGACTGCTGCTACTGCTAGTGGTTTGCATGTTACCGATACCTTCTTTTGCATTTGAGTTTGACAATCTATGGCTACGCCCGGACCAACAAGGACAAAGGCTTCTCGAGCAACAACAACCCTCGCTGGCAGCGCAACATTTTAACGACCCGCTCTGGCGCGCAACAGCCCTGTATTTAGCCGCTGACTACACAGCTGCGGCCGAATTATTTGCGCACTTTGATAACCCTGAGACGCACTATAATCGCGGTAATGCTTTAGCCTTAGCTGGCCTCTTGCCTGAAGCCATTCAGGCCTACCAACAGGCACTGGCCCAAGATCCGAGCCTGCTCGCTGCACAGTTTAATCTGAGCGTTATCCAAGACGCTCTCAACAACCAGCAAGCCGACCCTATTAATGAGCAGACTGTCGGCACGCAAGAGCCATCAACCAGCGGCCTCAGTGATCCATTAAGTGCAATTAAGACAACAACAGCAATAGAGGATGCAACAACAACTCAAGGCGGCCCAGAGCCAGCAGCAAGCAGCACAGCGAGCCCTATTGTGTCTGACCTTGAGCAAGATTTAACCATACAAGCGCAAGCTCCGTTACAACCGCCCTCACCTGACTCCACACTTGCAGAGCCGCCTATCCATTTAGAAAGCTGGCTGGAGCAAATCCCTGATAATCCCAGTGAATTATTAAAGCGAAAGTTTTGGTATGAGCACAATATGCAGGAGACTACACCTTGAATATACGTCATATTGTTCATTGCTTAGGCGCGCTAGTACTGCTGTGCATCAGCCAAGTACAAGCAGCAACCTTTACTGCAACAGTCGACAGAACGCAGATCAATGCTGGCGAAAGTATCGAGCTGATCTTAGAGTCAAATGACAGCTCGCAGTTTTTAGCGCCAGATTTAACCCCGTTAAAACCATTTTTCGAACTTATCAACAGCAAACAAGTTAATCGCTTTAGCACTGCACAAGGCTTTGAGGAACCGGTGACGCAGTGGATTTTAACCTTACTGCCTAAGCAAACAGGCTTTTTAATTATCCCCTCGCTGAGCTTAGGGGAACGGCAAAGCGCGCCTATCAATTTATATATAAAAGAATCTGCCAGTTTAAGTACAGCGCCACTTGAGCCGGTGTATATCGATACACAACTCGATCAAGAGTGGGTCTATGTGCAAGCGCAAACACTGCTCACGTTACGTATTTACCATGCCATTCCATTGTTTGCGGACAGCAACCTAACACCACTTTTGTTGGACAACGCACGCGTTGAACCCTTAGGCAAGCCGCGTACATTTGAGCAGCACATTAATGGTGTGCGCCATGGTGTTATTGAAATCAGTTATGCTATTTTTCCGCAACAAAGCGGACTGATTGAAATCCCAGAACAAACCTTTTCAGCCACCTTAGCTGGACATGACCCGCACTCTCTCACCCCTTTTAGTGCCCAAGCGGGGCAGCGTATTGAAGTCAAATCAGCACGTATTCCATTGCAAGTTAAAGCTATCCCCAAAGACTACCCAGAACATGCAGCCTGGCTGCCAGCGCAGCAGGTAAGCCTAGAGCAAAGCTGGACGCCCAGCCTCGATGCGCCTATTAGCACAGGCACAGCCATTACTCGTTTGCTGAAAGTACACGCGCAAGGCTTACCGGGCTCTCAGCTACCTGCGCTGCTTCCAACATCGACAAACACCTATACTGTGTATATTGATCAACCTTCATTCGGCCACCAGTTTACTGACCAAGGCCTCGTCAGTCATCGCGATGAACGCCAAGCCTTTGTCTTTCAAAACGCCGGTCAACACACCCTAGCGGCCATCAAACTGCCGTGGTGGAATACCAACACAGACCAACTTGAATACGCTGAGTTACCCGCACAAACTCTGCAGCTCATTGCCGCAGCACTCACGCCCAACACCTCCGATGTAACAGCACTGGCCAGCGATGCCACGCCCCATATACTAGACAGCCAGCAACTGTGGGTCTGGCAGGCACTCAGTGCCCTCTTCCTTAGTCTAAGCTTGACCGGTTTTGGCTTATGGTGGCGCGCGCGTCACCAACCAGCAGTTATCACTGCCATCAACAACGGGCCAAACTCGCGCAATTTACATGACGACTTAAAGCGCGCTTGTTTATCCAACGACCCGCAGAGTACACGCCAAGCCCTAGATGCATGGGCACGTCAACACTCAGAGTCACTGGCTGATATGGCCGTTCGCGATAATAACTTAAGCCATGCTTTGGATGCTTTAAACAGCGCCCTATACAGTGAAAGCGACAGTCACTGGCAAGGCCAAGCGTTATGGCATGCTATTGCACAGCTATCCTTTACTGAGCCTGCTACAGCCAGTAGCGATGATCAACTACCACCGCTTTATCCTCCCTAGCCGCCTATTCACAACAATGCTGGCGTATACTATGGGCAATAGTAGACTTTCGTTACTGCGAGTAAAGCGGTATGGTTTAAAGTTTTATGATCATGTTATGGCGCTGGGCAGGACCGCTCAGCTTCTTTTATAACCTGCGAGTGAGATAACGACGACGATGGCTGATTTACCGATCGATGACTTAAATATTGCTTCTAACGTGACACTAATCACTCCAGAGCAACTTAAAAAGAAAATGCCACTGAGCGAGAAGGCACAACACACCGTGTCGCACGGTCGTCAAGTTGTGCGTGATATTCTAGACGGTAAAGACCACCGTTTATTTATTGTTATTGGTCCTTGTTCTATCCATGATTTGAAAGCGGCACATGAGATGCAGACCGTCTTAAGGCGCTGGCTGATGAGGTCTCTGACAGCCTATTTTTAATCATGCGTGTGTACTTTGAAAAACCGCGCACGACCGTGGGCTGGAAAGGCTTAATCAACGACCCGTACTTGGATGACTCATTTAAAATTGAAGACGGTCTACACATTGGCCGTAAACTATTGCTGGATCTCGCTGAAAAAGGCTTACCCACTGCCACTGAAGCTTTGGACCCGATTTCACCACAATACTTGCAAGACCTGATCAGCTGGTCAGCCATTGGCGCGCGCACCACAGAGTCACAAACACACCGAGAAATGGCGTCAGGTTTATCGTCTGCAGTTGGCTTTAAAAACGGTACTGATGGCGGCTTAACGGTTGCTATTAATGCGCTGCAATCCGTCTCCAGCCCACATCGCTTTTTAGGTATCAACCAGAAAGGTGGTGTATCCATAGTCACCACCAAAGGTAACCCTTATGGCCATGTGGTATTACGCGGCGGCAACGGTAAGCCAAACTACGACTCAGTCAGTGTAGCCCTGTGTGAGCAAGAGCTAGAAAAGTCTAAAATTTCTGGCAACATCATGATTGACTGCAGCCATGCCAACTCCAACAAAGACCCAGCGCTGCAGCCGCTGGTATTGGACAACATCACCAACCAAATTGTTGATGGCAACCAATCCATTAGCAGCTTAATGATTGAAAGCCATTTAGGCTGGGGCAACCAATCCATTGGTAAAGACCTCAGTCAGCTTAAATACGGTATTTCTATTACTGATGCGTGCATAGACTGGGACACCACAGAAAAAAGCATCCGCAGCATGCATGAAAAACTGAAAGACGTACTGCCTGCGCGCAAGCGCAATTAAAGCATTACGCATCAAAACAACAACGCCCAGCTTATAAGCTGGGCGTTGTTGTTTGAGCGTCTAAGTTTATTGCGGATGACGCTGCAAATAGACTTCAATATATGAACAGGAAGGAATCACTTTACAGCCTTGTTGCTTCGCAAAAGCCAAGCCGGCTTTTGCCAATATGGCAGCAACACCTCTACCCCGCAGCTCATTAGGAACATAGGTGTGATGAAAGTCTAACGTTTGTGCACCCACCGTGCGGTATTCTAAAATAGCTAGATGGCCATCCACTACTGCTGAAAAACACTGTTTTTGTGGATCGTGCTCAACCTCTATGTGCTCACTCATCGGTGCCTCCAAGTCGTTAACAATTCAGTTGTTTTAGCATACACCGTTTTTATAAAATCGTATTTACCAATCACTAAGCTCGCAATGAGTCTGATTGCACAGATGCTTGTCAATGTCTCGGCTACGAGGTCATAACCATTTGAAACATATAGCTCAGCAAATTTTAGATAAAAAAAGACGGCCAAAAGGCCGCCCAAAGAAACATCCCGGGGGAGGAATGTTTTTACGCATGAATCTGTCATCTCGCAGGAGGTAGACAGTTTGCATATTAGCCTAAAAAAAACTACTAACAATTAAACAAAAGTCTAGACAGTCAATAAATGACTGATGATTATCATCCTTCTAAACATATTATTTTTTCGATAAAAGCAGCTTCATCTAAAACAGGAACAGACAACTCTTGCGCCTTGGTTAACTTAGAACCAGCGCTACTACCAGCCACCACACAGTTGGTTTTTGCTGAGACAGAGCCTGCCACTTTAGCACCTAGCTGCTCCAATCGCGTTTTGGCTTGCTCACGCGTAAGCTGCTCTAGCGTGCCTGTTAACACCCACGTTTGCCCAGCCAAGGGCGCGGTCTGTACCTGTTCACGCTGACAGCTCCAGTGCATGCCAAATTCAATCAGTTGCTGCTCCAACTGCAGTGCACGTTCGCGCTGCCCTGCTTGACTGATAAAGTTTTGCAGCGCTTGTGCGGTATTTTTTGACAGGCGTTCAATGCTGCACAAATCTAGCCAATCGGCAGAAAATAAAGCCTCAAGTGTTTTAAAGTGCTCAGCAAGTCGCTGCGCATTAGTACGCGCCACACCCGCAATATTAAACTGCTCAATAAAGCCTGCGAAGGTCGCACACGCCTGAAACTCAACATCAGTCTGCCCTTCATCTATGGCCTGCACCTGCAATTCTGCAAGCTGAGCAATCACTTCTTGGTTATGCCTGTCGGCAAAAAAACTGGCGATTTCATGCGCCACTTCAGCGCCAATCTCGGGCAGCCACAATAACGTTTGCGGATAGGCCTGCTGTAATCGTTGCAAAGAACCTAACGCGCGCGCCAACACTTTAGCGGTTTCTTCGCCAACATCAGGGATACCCAAGGCAAAAATTAAGCGCGCTAAACGCGGCTGCTTACTCCCAGCAATCGCACTGAGTAAGTTACGCGCAGATAAGTCGGCAAAGCCGTCCAGCTCAATGACTTGCTCATAGCTTAGCCGGTATAAATCGGCAGGCGAGGCGACTAGCTTTCGAGTGACTAACTGCTCAATAATTTTCTCACCCAAGCCATCTATGTCCATCGCCCGACGCGAGACAAAGTGAATAAGGGCTTGCTGCAGTTGAGCTTGACAACTTAAACGGCCCATACAGCGCCACACCGCACCGTCACTGAGTACCTGCTTGTTTTTGCTACGGCGTACTAACTGTGTGCGCTCAACTTTCGAGCCACATACCGGACATTGGCTTGGCGCCTCGATAGCCCGAGCATCACTGGGGCGACGCTCAAGCACAACTTGTGTGATTTGTGGAATCACATCACCCGCGCGGCGCACAATCACGCTGTCGCCGATCATCACACCTAAGCGTGCCACTTCATCCATATTATGCAGGGTCGCATTAGAGACCATCACGCCGCCGACATGCACGGGCTTTAAGCGTGCTACCGGGGTGACAGCACCGGTACGTCCCACTTGGAATTCAACATCCAATAACTCGGTGATTTCTTCTTGCGCAGCAAACTTATAGGCCAACGCCCAGCGTGGTTCACGTGCACGAAAACCTAGGCTGCGTTGCTGCTCAAGGGCATTAATTTTAAACACCACGCCATCAATGTCATATGGCAGTTGCGCACGACGCTGACCAATATCGGCATAATAGGCTAAGCAGCCTTGAATACTGTTTACAACTTTCAGCTCCGGGCTGATGCTAATACCCCATTCTTGCAAACGCTGCAGTGTATTCGCATGGGTCTGCGCCAAACCTTCAGTGCCAGTGCCATAACAGCAAAATTCTAATGGACGGCTGGCAGTGATTTTTGCATCAAGCTGACGCAAACTTCCAGCAGCTGCATTACGTGGATTGGCAAAAGGTTTTTGACCCGCCTCTAGAGCACGTTGATTGAGTGCTTCGAAGCCCGCTTTCGGCATATACACTTCACCGCGCACGTCTAAAAACTCGGGCCAGCCCTCACCTTGTAATTTCAACGGCACATTACGAATGGTACGCACATTAGCGGTAATGTCTTCACCCGTTTGCCCATCACCACGGGTGGCGGCACGTACCAACACGCCCTGCTGGTAACTGATGCTAACCGCAAGACCATCCAGCTTAGGCTCGCAACAATACTCAATAGAGACTGGCGCAGCGGAGAACAAATCAGTCTGCTCCTGACTTGCACCTAACGCCTGCTCTGCGCGCTGGGCAAACTCAAGCACTTGCTCTTGTGCAAAGGCGTTGCCCAAACTTAACATCGGCACGCCATGCTGTACCTGAGTAAAGCCATCTAAAGGCTGCCCTGATACACGCTGGGTTGGCGAGTCTACAGTGATCAACTCTGGATGTTGTTGCTCCAGATCGAGCAACTCTGCAAATAAGCGATCATATTCACTGTCCGGGACAGTGGGCGCATCTAAAGCATAATAGCTGTAATCATGTGCCTCAATAGTTTGGCGCAGCTGTGCGATACGTATAGAAATAGTCTGCTTTGAATTCATGGCCTAGTACTCAAACAAAAAGAGCAGCCTGAGCTGCCCTTTTTCATAGTGTCAGAATGACAATAATTATAGTTTATGCGTCAACTGCTGTCGTTCAAAGTCAGCAATACGTTGACGGTAATGCTCGATTGTCTGCGCAGTTAATACGCTGCGGTGATCATCTTTAAGATCACCGTCCAATTCTTTGGCTAACTTACGCGCTGCAGCAATCATTAAATCAAAAGCTTGGCGGCTATTGCGCGGCCCCGGCAAGCCCATAAAGAAACACACGGCACGGGTGCTAAACAAGTCCATATCATCTAAATCGAATGTACCTGGATTAAGCGCATTGGCCATAGAAAATAATTTATCACCATTACCCGTCATGCTCTCGTGGCGATGAAAGATATCCATCGCGCCAAAGCGCAAACCGCTTTCTAAAATACTTTGCAATAAAGCTGGGCCTTTAAAACCCTGCTCATTACGTGCGACCACATGAATGATAAGAATCTCATCATACTCAGTCCCATCACTGTCGGAACTCTCAAACTGTGGCTCATCGACATCATCAAACGGATTAAGCAAAGTCGGTACCTGCTCATCATCTAACGGCACAGCATCAATGCTGGTGTCAGTGGAGTGCTGCTTACGTCCCGCTGCATCGGCACTCAAATTCAAGCTTGTATCATCCAGTGAGGGTTCTTTTTTAGTCACCACACGTGCAGGACCTACAATCTCAGGGTTATCTTCATCGGGTAGATCGGCCAAATTACGATCTAAACGAAACTTTAACGTATTTCTATTACCACTCATACGACGCCAAGCATCAAACAAAATAACAGCGATAACGATAACGCCGATAACAATTATCCACTCACGCAAACCAATATCCATGAGATACGTTAACTCCTATTGCCAATAAATAAAAAAGGGCTTCACAACCCTACACACGTGATGCTTGTACAAAAGCATTCGCAATGCATCACGCCAAAAAAATCTAAACTTAATCCAAGATATTGAGCAGCCAGCCTATGCCATCAACATTTAGAGTTATAAATTCCACTGGTGTTCCATGACTTGTGTCTATATTAACAAAGTTCATAGTAAAACTAATCTTATTAGCGACTCTTAAGCCTAATAACTTTATAAAGGACTCATTTTACCCACTAGAAAGCCAATAAAAACACATTACCCTACATGATCACGAAAAATCCAATCGGTATTAGACTAATTATCACTGCTCAAGCGATTACCAGCGGAAGGTATCGGCATCTAAATACGCGGGAAAGCGTTGTTTAAACTGAACCAATGCAGCCGCTGCTAGCGTTGCATAAAAAACCCCCGCTTGATCTCCCGCTTGCAATAGCGTTTCGCCCATGAAATCTAAGACTTGGCTATCACCACTATGGGCATGTCCTTGATGATCGTCGCCAGTACGATTGACCGCAGCGACATAACAGATATTTTCAATCGCCCGTGCTGGCAGTAGTCGGTTCCAAGCGGCGCGACGCACAGCAGGCCAACTCGCTACATACAGTAATAAATCTGTATGCTGTGCATCACGACTCCATACAGGAAAGCGCAAGTCATAACAAATCAATGGACGGATGCGCCAACCTTTTAGCTCAACCTGCAACTGCTGCTGACCCGCGCTAAAATGCTGATGCTCTCCAGCCATACGGAACAAGTGGCGCTTATCATAGTGCGCGAAGCTGCCGTCGGGACGTGCCCAAATCAGACGATTGCGATAGTCTCCATCGGCCACTTGGGTGATTAAACTGCCACACACCACCGCATTTAAACGTGCTGCTTGTTGCAATAGCCACTGTGTCGTTGGCCCCATCTCGGGTTCAGCTTGCGAGGCGGAATCCATGCTAAAGCCTGTATTAAACATTTCCGGCAATATGACTAAATCGACAGATTCTGGCCGCGTCTGCACCTCATCCAGCGCTTGGGTAAAATACGCTAAGTTAGCGCACACATCATGTTGCACCATTGGACCCTGTACTAAAGCTAAGCGCAAATCAGACAATGCATTTAAATCACGCATAATTTCTCTCCAACCAAGGTCAAAGTATCTTCACGCTTAGCAAAGCACACACGCAACAAATACTGATCAGCAGGTGGCTGCTGATAGAAAACCGATAAAGGGATACTGGCCACACCATGTTCGGTAGTCAGCCAACGCGCCATATCGACATCATTTAAATCATCACGAATGGCGCGATAATCAAGCAACTGAAAATAGGTACTGGCGGTTGGCACAAAGGTAAACCGCGAATTTTCTAACGTGCGGCACAACTGATCACGTTTGCGCTGATAAAAAGCCGGTAACTGATCGACATGCTCAGGCTGAGCTTGCATAAAGTCAGCCAAAGCATGCTGCATCGGTGTCACTGCACAAAAACTCACATACTGGTGCACTTTGCGTAACTCGGCAGTGAGCTTGGGCGGTGCCACCATATAACCGGTTTTCCAGCCGGTGACATGATAGGTTTTACCAAATGAGCTGACCACACAAGCACGCTGATACAGCTCTTCATGCGCCAGAACACTGCAATGTGACTGACCATCAAAGACCAAATGCTCATAGACTTCATCACTGAGCAAATAAATATCACGCGCGCGAATCAAATCAGCCAATTGCTGTAGATCGGCACGCTGTAACACAGCGCCACTGGGATTATGCGGACTGTTGATAATCACTAAGCGCGTACGTTCAGTTAAGGCATCAGCAAATTTCTGCCAGTCCACTGAGAAATCCACACTATTAAGCGCAATATGCACACAACGACCACCCGCCAAGGTGACCGCAGGCTCATAACTGTCATAGCTTGGATCAAAAACAATCACCTCATCACCAGCACGCACTAAGGTTTGAATGGCGCAAAATAGCGCTTGCGTTGCACCGGGCGTAATAGTGATCTCTTGCTCTGCGCACACAGGATTTCGATATAAACGGGCGATTTTGCTGGCAACTTGTTCACGCAAAGCGGGAACACCCGCCATTGCGCCATACTGATTGTGTCCAGCTTGCACATGGCGTTGCAGCGCTTCTTTCAACGCCTCTGGTGCATCAAAGTCAGGAAAACCTTGTGATAAATTTAACGCTCCATGCACATCGGCCAACTGTGACATTTGCGTAAAGATGGTCAATCCGACGTGAGGTAACTTACTCTGCAACTGCATTTTATCATCTCTAGAATGAGGTCACCACGAAAGCCAAGTGTTGCTAGCAACACCTGGCTGTACCGCTTACTTTTTTTTTCTTACGCAGATCTCTTTCTTTTTTATTGGCCATTAAGCGGCGTTTTTTATTCACCTGACGATCACTGAGTTTATTTTTCTTGCCTTCAAAGGGGTTTGAGCCGCCTTTAAACTCAATACGAATCGGTGTACCTACCAATTTCAATACGCGTCTATAAGTATTTTCTAAATAACGCACATAGCTTTTGGGCACAGACTCAACCTGATTACCATGAATAATAATCAGCGGTGGGTTAGCGCCACCCAAGTGCGCATAACGCAATTTAATTCGATGACCGGCTATCATTGGCGGCTGGTGTTCACGTACAGCATCTTCAAGGATCTGCGTCAAGCGGTTGGTTGGCCAACGAGTAATGGCTGAAGTAAAGGCATTTTGCACAGACTTGTACAAATGCCCCACGCCAGTACCGTGCAAAGCAGAGATAAAGTGAATGTCAGCGAACTCAACAAAATAGAGACGACGTTCCAATTCTTTTTTTGCATATTCGCGCTCACTGGGCTGCATGCCATCCCATTTATTCAGTGCGATCACAATTGCGCGGCCCGACTCTAACGCAAAACCTAACAAGTTTAGATCGTGATCAACCACGCCTTCACGAGCATCCATGACAAAGATCACCACGTTGGCATCTTTAATCGCCTGCAAAGTTTTCACCACTGAGAACTTTTCAACTTCCTCAGAGATCTTACCGCGGCGCCGTACACCTGCTGTATCAATCAGTGTGTACTTTTCATCATCGCGTTCAAACGGGATATAGATGCTGTCTCGGGTGGTGCCCGGCTGGTCATAGACCACCACGCGCTGCTCACCGAGCATGCGGTTGACCAGTGTTGATTTACCCACGTTAGGCCGACCAATAATGGCAATTTTGATGCCGTCTTTGGCATCAGGACCTGGGATACGTTTGAGGTCTTCACCTTCAACAATACTATCCAGATCGATTTCATCCAGCACGTCATCTTTAGCAAAGCTACCGAGGCTTAGCTCAAGCATCTGAGTGATGCCACGGCCATGTGCCGCAGCGATCGCTACAGAATGACCTAAGCCCAGCGGGCTAAACTCGGCGAGGGCAATATTTTCATCGATATGATCGACTTTATTGACCACTACAAGTGTAGTTTTATTACGCTTGCGCAGATGCTCGGCAATCATTTGATCGGAGGGGCACATGCCATCACGCGCATCAACTAAAAACAGCACCACATCTGCTTCTTCAATCGCGAGTAGCGACTGTTCGGCCATTTTCGCATCGATACCCTCTTCATCACCGCTGATACCACCGGTGTCGATCAAAATATAACTGCGATCCTGCCACTTCGCCTCGCCATATTGGCGATCACGCGTCAGTCCAGGAATATCGCCTACAATCGCATCGCGGGATCTAGTCAGGCGGTTAAACAACGTCGATTTGCCGACATTAGGTCGGCCCACCAGAGCAATTACGGGAACCATTGGCTCCTCCAGCGATAATTCAAAAAACACAAAAGCCGCTGTCGATCTAACGACAGCGGCCAAACTCTTTGCTAAATAGGTGTTTCCTACCTAACAGTTTACTTAATAGTTAAGGCAACTAACTTGCCGCCATTACCGTAAACATACAGCCAGCCACCAACCACTAAGGGTTGTACACGCAATCCTTTGCCGTCAATTTTTGTCCGAGCAATAAAACGCCCATCAACTTGACTCAAAACATGCAAATAACCCTCAAGGTCACCTACAGCAATATAACTTGAAAATACTGCAGGCGCAGACAACTGCCGACGCAACAACGCATTGTTACTCCACATCGCGGTTGCTGAGCGCTCATCCACGCTCTCAATGGTGCCATCAGCTAAGCTGACATAGGCATTACCAAAGCCTTCAGCGACGCCCACATAGCTGGATGCCTCGCGCTGCCAGAGTACCTGACCGCTTTGCGCATCCAGCCCAGCGACGCGACCCTGATAACTGGCGACATATAAGGTGTTTCCAGAGAGTAACAAACCACCATCAATATCGACCATACGCTCAAGCTCTGTACGCCCAGACGGAACCGTCACGCGTTGCTCCCAAATCGGCAAACCACGCTGCGTATCAATCGCAATCACTTTACCCGTCGACAAACCGGCGTAAGCCACATAGTCAGTCACCAGAGGTGCACCTGTACCACGCAAGGTCAAAACAGCTGGAGTGCTTTCATAAATCCAGCGCTGCTGCCCGGTTGTTGCTTCCAAGGCAATCAAACGATCATCTTGAGTTTGCACAACCACCACATCACCATTGCTGGCAGGTGCGGCTAACACCTCACTGGTGACCTTACTGCGCCACAAGTCTTCACCTGTGCTGGCATTTAAAGCAATGACATCACCATTAAGCGTGCCCAGTAGCACCATGTCAGAACCTGCACCGACACCACCAGAAACATTCAATTTGAGCTTACGTGTCCACACCGTTTTACCGGTAAAACGATTTAACGCAGAAACACGACCATCCACATCAGTAGCGAATATATAATCGCCATCAACCGCAGGCGTCAAAGTATTCCAGAGTTTACCTTGGCCGGCACCAACTGAAGTACTCCACTCTTTTTTGAGTTGAACCTCAGCGCTGATTTTTTCTAACGCTTGTGGCTTTAGCTCTTTTTTGCTTGCGCTACTGCAGCCCACGGCCAGCAGTGCTAAAGCAAGTACAGCCATATACTTGTATCGTTTCAAGTTAGGCATCCTTATTACTTAGGTTGTCGAGTTTCATCAATAAGCTACCGGTTGCCGCTTCAGGCAGCAAGGCTTTCTGAGCATTTAAATAGGCTGCTTTAGCTTCAGCCGGTCGCTCTAAAACAACCAAAGCGTCACCGCGCAACTCTTCACGTGTCGCCACAAAAGCCGGTTGAACTTTAGCATCCAGCAACTGTAACGCTTGCTCGGCTTGTTCCTGAGCGAGAAGCACACGGGCTAAACGCTGACGAGCCAGCTCTTGTAAGGTGTCATTCGCCGGCTTTGCAAGAATTTCTTTGAGTTGCAACGCAGCATCATCCAGTTGATTGGTATCCACTGCTACTTTAACCGCCAATAAACCAGCGTATTGAGCATAGGCATTATCGGGATTAACTTTTTTAACCTCTGCCAGTAACTTTGCTACCTGCTGTGCATCAACCTGCTCGCTTGGCACTAAGGCTGCTTCCAGTAATTGCTGATACAGCACAGATGATGTGTGTGCTTGATTGACTTGATGCTTTTGCCACGCCTGCCAACCAAATACAATCACTAGCGCTAAAACACCACCCACCAACAATGGTTTACCGTTACGCTGCCACCACTCTTTAATCAGCGCAATTTGTTCTTCTTCAGTATTATCGCTCACGCTGATACTCCTAGTTATTTATTGATGAATCGTACTGGAAAAAACGCTTTAAGTGCTCATCTAAAGCACTCCAAGCAACGGATTGTTGCTCAGCATCGGTACGCAAAGGTTTAATCGCAACAGTTTTAGACTGCAGTTCATTCTCGCCCAATATTAAGGCATACAACGCACCGCTTTTGTCAGCTTTTTTGAACTGACTCTTAAAACTCCCTGCCCCTGCATTGATCTGCAAGCGTAGCCTCGGCATCGCATCACGCAATTGCTCGGCTAAGGTTAAAGCAGCCAACTCACTGGCCTCACCAAATGCGCAAAAATACACATCCACTTGGCGTGACAGTTCTTCAGGTATTTTGCCTAATGTTTCTAACATCAAAATCAAGCGCTCAACACCCATGGCAAAACCCACACCAGGAGTTGCGCGACCGCCCATTTGCTCAATCAGTCCATCATAACGGCCGCCAGCACACACAGTGCCTTGTGCGCCCAGCTGATCAGTGACCCATTCGAAGACGGTTTCGCTGTAATAGTCTAAGCCGCGCACCAATCGTGGATTAATCACATAGGGCACACCGGCGGCATCAAGTCGAGCACGTAAGCCGGTAAAATGAACCTGCGACTCTTCACCTAAATAATCTGCCAGCTGTGGTGCCTCACCTAATAAGGCTTGAGTATCTGGATTTTTGCTATCCAACACGCGCAATGGATTGGTTAGCACGCGACGCTGACTGTCTTCATCAAGCTGATCATGGCGCGCATTTAAATACTCAACCAGCGCTTCACGGTAGACGCTACGCGCAGCAGATGTACCCAAACTATTGAGCTCTAGAGTGACATACTCACTGATACCCAGCTTTTTCCATAAACGCCAAGTCAATATGATCAATTCAGCATCAATATCTGGACCGGCCAAGTTAAAGGCTTCAACGCCCACTTGCTGAAACTGACGATAGCGGCCTTTTTGTGGACGCTCATGACGAAACATTGGTCCCTGATACCAAAGCTTTTGCACTTGTCCGCTACCGGCCAGACCATGCTCAAGCACTGCACGTACACAGCTGGCAGTGCCTTCTGGGCGCAAGGTCAGTGAATCACCATTGCGATCAGCAAAGGTATACATTTCTTTTTCAACGATATCGGTCACTTCACCAATGGAACGTTTAAATAGCTCAGTGAATTCGACTATGGGCATGCGTATTTGTCGATAGCTATAACTGTCTAGCAAGTCAGCAACAGTTTTCTCGAAATAACGCCACAACGGTGTCTGATCCGGCAAAATATCATTCATGCCGCGAATGGCTTGTAATGGTTTACTCACAAAATTCCCTTAACAATTAACTGCGGACAATGAGGGCAGCATCAGCTGCAACTTTTTCACTGGCTCGCTGGCGAATCAGCGCTTCAAGCTTATCCACCAAATGTTCGTTATCTAGTTTTTGTACCGGTTTGCCATCGATATAGAGCAAATTAGGCGACCCACCGGTCAAACCGACATCCACTTCTTTTGCTTCACCCGGACCATTAACCACACAACCAATGATCGCAACATCCAACGGTACTAATAAGTCGTCTAGACGTACTTCTAACTCATTCATGGTTTTAACCACATCAAAATTTTGTCTAGAACAACTTGGACAAGCAATAAAATTAATTCCACGTGAACGCAGTTTGAGTGACTTCAAAATATCAAAGCCAACTTTAATTTCCTCTACAGGATCAGCCGCTAGTGACACGCGAATGGTATCGCCAATGCCATCATTGAGTAACATGCCCAAGCCAACCGCAGACTTAACCGTACCCGAGCGTAAGCCACCGGCTTCGGTAATACCGAGGTGCAAGGGCTGCTCAATGACTTTGGCCAGTTGACGATAAGCCTCAACAGCCATAAACACACCTGAGGCTTTAACGCTGACTTTAAAGTCGGGATAGTTCAAGCGATCCAGATGTTCAACATGACGTAAGGCTGACTCAACCAACGCTTCTGCCGTTGGCTCACCGTATTTTTTCTGCAAGTCCTTCTCTAAGGAGCCTGCATTCACGCCAATTCGGATCGGAATACCACGATCACGCGCAGCATCCACCACTGCTTTAACCCGAGCTTCATTGCCAATATTACCTGGGTTAATCCGCAAGCAATCAACACCCAGCTCAGCAACACGCAAGGCAATGCGGTGATCAAAATGAATATCAGCCACTAAGGGTACATGCACTTGCTTTTTAATTTTACCAAAAGCTTCTGCAGACTCCATATCCGGTACAGAAATACGCACGATATCGGCACCGGCTTGTTCTAAACGTAAAACTTGCGCAACAGTAGCAGCAACATCGCAGGTATCAGTATTGGTCATACTTTGCACGCTGATCGGCGCATCACCGCCTACAGCAACCGAACCCACATAGATTTTTCGTGAAACACGACGCTTAATTAAAGATTGCTCATGCATGATTATTGGTCCAGTGTAATTCTGGCGGTTTCACCACGAATCGACGCACTAAAGTCGACAGGCTCACCATTATAAATAATGCTTACACCTTTGGCGTACCCTAAATGGATATCGAGCGGCGCTTTAGCGGTAATATTAAGCTGTTCACCAGCACGCTTTAAACCACTGCTAATTTCTGTGCCCTCAGCATCCCGCACACGCACCCAACTGTCACTCTTAAAGCTCAGTTGCGCAACGCCCATACTAGGATCGAGCGGTACTTCTGGATCACTGCTCGCTACAACCAGCTCGGCTTCTTGCTCTTCCTGGGCAGGCGTCTGCTCATCTTCGCTGGCAAGTAATGCGAGTGCAGTTAACTGCGTACTGTTCGTCGCTTCGGGTTCCAAAGCAATCGCAACCGCTTGATCTTCCAGCTCATCCAGTGTTTGCACATGTACGGAACCATCCGCACGCTCAACTTCAACACGATCAAAAACAGCTGACTGATTGCCTTCTTGTGGCTTTGCAGCATTAAATGTTTGCCAAGCATAATACGCTGCGCCTGCAGCAATTAAAAAAACCACAAAGGCACTAAACTGCAGCATACCGCGTGAAACTCGACGCGCCTCGCCGACCCGATCAATACTGTGCACTGCTTTATCTATGGTGCTGCTACCAATCTGTCGGTCAAAATGCTTAGCCATTTGATCAGCATTTAAACCCAGTATCTTTGCATAACTGCGGATATAGCCACGCGCAAAAGTGACGCCAGGTAAGCGCTCAAACTGATTCGCTTCTATAGACTCAACCGCATTCGCGGTCAGGTTTAATTTGTTAGCCACTTCAGCTACGGTCCAATCAGCCGCTACTCGCGCGCCACGTAAAACGTCACCTACTGCAACAGTTTGCACGTCTGTCTCTAAAGATGCATCGCTCATCACTGCTCCGATTGATACTGTTTGTACTCAGCACTAGCAGGATACAAACGCTTAAGTTGCAGCCCTAAACTAGCGGCTTGATTACGGTCTTGGAATATTTTAGCTAAACGTAAACCGAGTAATAAGCTGCGCGCGGTGTGCTCGCTCAGCTGTGTAAAGGACTCATAATAGCGCTGTGCTGGGACATAGTCTTGTTGCTCATATAATAACAACGCCATTTCTAACAATGCACGCGGCTGTTGCGCGTTTAAACGCAACGATCGCTCAAAATACTTCATCGCTAAAGGCTTATTATCTAAGCGCAAAGCTGTTAGGCCCATATTTTCAAAAACACGTGAGCGCCCGCCATACATGGTGTCTTGCGAGGCGGCTTTAAACTGCTCAAAGGCTTTCTGATAATCGCCTTGCTCGTACAGAAAACCACCGTAATTGTTTTGAATTCGCGTGCTTGTCCCTTGCGCCAAAGCTTTACGAAAGTGCTGATCAGCCAGTTCTGGTTCAAGCTCTTGCTGGAAGACCAAAGCCAAAGCAGCATGTGCATCAGCACTGTTAGGATCAAGATCTAAAGCATTTTTTAATGGCATCTTGGCCTGCTCAGTACTGCCCTGCTGCAGATAACCAATGCCTAATTGAACGTATGCATCACGTGCCTGATTACGGCCTTGCTCAGTACGTAATAGTGGTTTATTACCGTTCGAGACGCATGCGCTGAGCACAACGCAAAAAATCAGCAAGAGTCCCGTTCGAACATTCATAGCCACTTCCTTAAACTCGACACACTGCTTAAATGACCAGCAATAGTGTTCATTTAACTGTTAATTTGACGCACGGCAATATAGCGCTCACTACGACGCGTACGGTCTTGTACCTGGCCCACCAACTGCCCACATGCCGCATCAATATCCTCTCCACGAGGCATACGCACTGTCACACTATAACCGCCATGGTGCAAGATATCTTGGAAGCGACGAATCGCATTATTGCTGGGACGCTCATAACCCGAATGTGGAAATGGATTAAACGGAATTAAGTTAACCTTACAGGGCACATCTTTCAATAACTCAACCAACTGCTCAGCATGCTCAGCATGATCGTTAATATCTTTAAGCAAGGTATATTCAATGGTTAAAAAACGTTTTTCACCTAATTTTGCGATGTAACGTTTACAGGCATCTAACACCACATGTAACGGGTATTTTTTATTGACGGGGACCAGCGTATTACGTAATGCGTCATTGGGTGCATGTAAGGATAAAGCTAGCGACACATCAATATGCTCACCAAGTTTATCAATCATCGGTGCTACGCCAGCAGTCGATAAAGTTACTTTACGCTTAGAAATGCCATAACCAAAATCATCTAACATGATGCTCATAGCACTGACAACATTATCAAAATTAAGCAGCGGCTCACCCATGCCCATCATCACTACGTTGGTGATTGAACGCTCAGCCGTAGCAGGGACGGAGCCAAACGACTTAGAAGCAATCCACACTTGGCCAATAATTTCAGCACTGCTCAGATCACTATTAAAACCTTGTTTACCTGTCGAGCAGAAGCTGCAATCTAAAGCGCAGCCCGCTTGCGAAGATACACATAAGGTACCGCGTGTACCTTGCGGTATATAGACCGTTTCAACACAACTGCCGGAAGCAACTCGCACCACCCATTTACGGGTACCGTCGCTAGAAATATCTTCACTGACGATTTCTGGACCACGAATCTCAGCGCGTGCATTTAACTTTTCTTGCAGCGCTTTACTGACATTGGTCATCGCCGCAAAATCATCTACGCCAAAATGGTGAATCCATTTCATGACCTGATCAGCGCGAAACTTTTTTTCACCAATGGAGGCAAAAAACGCAATCAACTGCTCACGCGTTAAGCCAAGCAGATTCACTTTTTCAGTTACAGTTGTCATGGATTCACCTTGTTACCTATCCGTTATTAACGGATGCGGTCACATACTTCAGTTGCTGCGAAGAAGTATGCAATTTCACGTGCAGCAGCGGCTTCTGAATCAGAACCGTGTACAGCGTTTTCATCAATAGATACTGCGAAATCAGCACGAATTGTGCCAGCAGCAGCTTCTTTAGGGTTGGTTGCGCCCATCAGGTCACGGTTTGCAGCGATAGCATTTTCGCCTTCTAGAACCTGAACGATAACAGGACCTGAAGTCATAAAGCTTACGAGGTCTTTGTAGAAAGGACGCTCTTTGTGCTCAGCGTAAAAACCGCCTGCTTCGCGCTCTGACAACTGCACCATTTTAGAGGCAACAACACGTAAACCAGCTTTTTCAAAACGTGAAGTGATTTCACCAACAACGTTTTTTGCAACAGCGTCAGGCTTGATGATTGAGAATGTACGTTGAACAGTCATGTAGAACTCCAGGTAAATTAAGTTTTTAAAAGGACTAAACCCGCGAATTATACGCGGGTTTGTAAGAAATGCGTAGCCAATCACAAAGGTAGTTAGCGGCCATTCATTATTTTTCTAGGTTAAACTCAAATGAATAACCCTAAAACTACTCTATCTCTTCAATCCACGCAGCCTGAATAGCTTCAAGAATTTTCTCACCGCTGCGCTCAGGGTCATCATCAAACTCAGGCAGCTCGGTCACTAAGCGACGTAAATTCACAAAGTTAATGGTGCGTGGATCAGTATCTTCATGCATCTCACTGAGTGAAATTGCAATCTCAAGCACATCTACCCATTTTAGTTTCATGCTGCATACCTCTCAATCACTGACGCTCGGACACTTGGTTAATGGTGTACTTTGGAATTTCCACCGTTAGATCGATATCTTTAACCACCGCTTGGCATGATAAGCGTGAATCCGGCTCAAGCCCCCATGCTTTATCCAGCATATCGTCTTCTAAGTCATCTGACTCGTCCAATGATTCAAGCCCTTCGCGAACAATCACATGACAGGTTGTACAGGCACAGGACATTTCACAAGCGTGCTCAATTTCAATACCATTACGCAATGCAGCGTCCATAATGGTTTCACCAGGGATGGCATCAACTACCGCACCTTCCGGGCAATGCTCAGCATGAGGCAAAAAAATAATTTGCGGCATCGGGATTAACCCTCCATATCATTAAGTTGTCGCCCAGCCAAAGCAGATTTCACTGTGGCATCAAGGCGGCGTGCAGCGAACTCGTTCGTTGCATGGTTAAGCTGTTGAACATGGCGAGCAATAGCATTGATATCCTCAGCTTTACGAATATCATCCAGCGCACTCATGCGCTCTTCGATTAGCGCACGCTCCTGCGCTGTCAATAAAGCATCAGCATCCGCTTGCAGCGCAGCACGAACGGTTTCTAACAAACGCTCAGCATCGACACGCTGCTCTTGTAAAGCTCGGGCTTGTTTATCCTGCGCAGCATTCTCAAATGATTCTTTAAGCATGCCACTGATTTCTGTATCAGTTAAACCATACGACGGTTTCACTTGGATACTGGCCTCAACACCACTACCCAGCTCACGCGCAGTCACACCAAGCAAGCCATCGGCATCGACCTGAAAAGTTACGCGGATTTTCGCGGCTCCGGCAACCATCGGTGGAATGCCGCGCAGCTCAAAACGCGCCAATGAGCGGCAATCACTGACCAACTCACGCTCGCCTTGCAGTACATGCACAACCATTGCCGTTTGCCCATCGCGCGCAGTAGTAAATTCCTGCGCGCGCGTGACTGGAATCGTGGTGTTGCGTGGAATAATCTTTTCGACTAAATCGCCCATAGTTTCTAAACCAAGCGACAACGGCGTGACATCAAGCAGCAGCAACTCATCGCCTGCGCGCTTATTGCCGACCAAAGTATCTGCCTGAATTGCAGCACCAATGGCAACTACTTGGTCAGGATCAATATCAGTCTTCGGTGTGCAATTAAATAGCTCACCCACGCGAGTACGCACCAAAGGCACTCGGGTCGAACCGCCCACCATAACAACCGACTCAATTTCGTCCAACTCAACCTCAGAGTCACGCAGTGCGCGTCGACATGCCCTTAGGCTGCGCGCAACTAAAGGTTCAATCAACGCATCAAACGCATCACGGGTTAGACTGCCCTGCCAACCGGCATACTCAATAGCAACGCTATCTTGCGTGGTTAACGATTCTTTTGCAGTGCAGGCTAACTCCAGCAAGTCACGTTGCGCACTGGGAGCCAAGTCGCTGGATAAGCCTGCTTGCTCAATAACCCAATGCGCAATTGCATGATCAAAATCATCACCACCAAGCGCACTGTCGCCGCCCGTTGCTAAGACTTCAAATACGCCACGACTTAAACGCAAAATCGATACATCAAAGGTGCCGCCGCCTAGGTCATAAATTGCTACCACACCTTCCGCTTGCTGATCTAAACCGTAAGCCACTGCAGCGGCTGTCGGCTCATTGAGTAAACGTAAAACATTCAACCCAGCCAAACGCGCGGCATCTTTGGTGGCCTGGCGCTGCGCATCATCAAAATACGCCGGCACAGTAATCACCACACCCACTAGCTCACCACCCAATGCAGCTTCGCCACGCTCACGCAGTGCTTGTAAAATACTGGCTGACACTTCAACTGGGCTTTTCGGTCCCTGCACTGTCTCAATAAACGGCATATGCGACTTACCCGCTTGAAAGCGGTAAGGCAATTGCTCACCCAACTGTTGCACATCTGCAAGTCCACGCCCCATCAGACGCTTAACTGACAAAATACAATTATAGGGATCGCTGGCCGCTGCTTCACGCGCGCTGCGTCCAACTTCGATTCGATCAGCGTGATAACGCACAGCAGAAGAGAGTGCGACGCGATCCTGGGCATCAGGTAAAGCTTGTGCTGTACCATCGCGCACAGTCGCCACTAATGAGTTGGTCGTGCCTAAATCAATCCCAACAGCGAGGCGCTGCTGATGAGGCTGGGGGCTTTGTCCAGGTTCGGCAATCTGTAGTAAGGCCATACGGATCTTTAATCTGACAGCCTGCCAATGCAGGCTTTGGGTTAATCGTCTAAGCGCTCTTCTAACTGACGCACTTCATAAAACATCTTGTCTAAAAACTGCATGCGACGCGCCAAGCGTTCGGCCTGCTCACGCTGCTGCGGATCATTGACGCAATCAGAAAACGCATTGTCTATCGCGATACGCGCCTGCTTAAGCTCTTTGACAAAGCCAGCTAAGGCTTCGAGGTCAGCCTGCTCTTGCAATGTTTCAAGTTGCTCGCGCCACTCCATTTGCTGAAATAAAAACTCACCGTCTTCAATGGTCGTTTCGTCGGGCAAGTCAGCCTGCTGACGCAATAAGTACAAAGCGCGCAAGGTCGCAGACCTCAGCGTTTGAAACGCATCATTGAGCTGCGCAGCGCGCTCTACCGCTTGGCGCTGCTCAGCAGCAGATGCACCACTGAAACGATCAGGGTGCATTTCCTTAGCCAGCTCACGGTACTTCGAGGCTAACGCCTGGCTATCAATGACAAAAGCAGGCTGTAAGTCAAACAGTGCAAAATAATCAGTACGCTCGGTGTCTACCATATTACACACTGAAGCTTTCGCCGCAGCCGCATTCGCCACGCACGTTCGGATTATTAAACTTAAAGCCTTCGTTGATACCCTCGCGTACAAAATCAAGCTCAGTACCATCAATGTACGCAAGACTTTTCGGGTCAATTATGACCTTCATGCCAAAGCTTTCAAACACTTCGTCATCGGCCTCTAGCTCATCAACAAACTCAAGGACATACGCCATTCCTGAACAGCCCGTGGTGCGTACGCCGAGGCGAATGCCTTCGCCGCTACCACGGTTTTCAAGTGAGCGCCGCACATGATTTGCTGCGGCTTCTGTTAAGCTAATCCCCATATCAAACCTCTTTGATTAAGCCTTTTTTCTGTTTGTAATCACGTACTGCGGCTTTGATCGCATCTTCCGCCAACACCGAGCAGTGAATTTTCACTGGTGGCAACGCCAACTCTTCAGCAATGGTGGTGTTTTTAATCTGCTCGGCTTCATCAATGGTTTTACCTTTCATCCATTCTGTTGCCAGTGAACTGGATGCAATCGCAGAGCCACAGCCATAGGTTTTAAATTTTGCATCTTGAATCACACCGTCATCGTTGACTTGAATCTGCAGACGCATCACATCGCCGCACGCCGGAGCGCCAACCATGCCTGTACCCACATCAGATGCTTCTGCATCCATTTTGCCAACGTTGCGAGGATTCTCGTAGTGGTCTAAGACCTTATCACTATATGCCATGATGATATTCCTTACTTAATGGGCAAGCATTAATGTGCTTGCCACTCAACTTTAGAGAGATCAACGCCGTCGTTATGCATATCCCACAACGGTGATAAATCACGTAGACGCTGCACTGCTTCGCGAATTTGTCCTGCAGCATGATCCACTTCTTCTTCGGTGGTAAAACGACCAAAAGTGAAGCGAATCGAACTGTGCGCCAATTCATCACTGCGACCTAGCGCACGCAATACATAGGAGGGCTCGAGTGAAGCTGAAGTACAGGCTGATCCTGACGATACGGCCATGTCTTTTAAAGCCATAATTAATGACTCACCTTCAACATAGTTGAAACTGAGGTTCAAGTTATGCGGTACGCGCTGAGTTGCACTGCCATTTAAGTACAGCTCTTCCATATCGCTCACTTTGTCATAAAAGCGCTTATTCAGCCCTGCGATACGCTTACCCTCCTCAGCCATCTCTAAACGCGCCAACTCGAAAGCCTCGCCCATACCAACGATCTGGTGAGTCGCTAAAGTACCTGAACGCATACCGCGCTCATGGCCACCACCGTGCATTTGCGCTTCAAGACGCACACGTGGCTTACGGCGCACATAGAGCGCGCCCATGCCTTTAGGCCCATAGGCTTTGTGTGCAGAGAATGACATTAAATCAACCTTAAGTTTCTCAAGATCAATTTCTACCTTACCGGCTGACTGTGCCGCATCAACATGGAATAAGATACCTTTGGAGCGGGTCAACTCACCAATTGCAGCAATATCATTAATAGTGCCAATTTCATTATTGACATGCATAATTGACACAAGAACCGTATCGTCGCGCAACGCAGCAGCAACCATATCTACAGTAACCAGACCATCTTCAGTTGGATCTAAATAAGTGACTTCATAACCTTCACGCTCCAACTGACGAGTGGTATCCAGCACCGCTTTATGCTCGAGCTTAGAGGTAACAATATGCTTACCTTTGCTCACATAGAAGTGCGCTACACCTTTAATCGCTAAGTTGTTTGACTCGGTAGCGCCAGAGGTCCAGACAATTTCACGCGGATCAGCTTTAATCAGATCAGCCACCTGACGGCGTGCATTTTCAATGGACTCTTCAGCGCGCCAGCCATACACATGGGAGCGTGACGCAGCATTACCAAAATTGCCGTCTAATGTCAGGCACTCACACATTTTCTCAGCAACCCTTGGATCAACAGGTGTAGTCGCTGAATAGTCTAAATAAATCGGCAGTTTCATTGTAACTCTCCTCACGGTCTGCGCCTTCACTCTATGGTGGACGCCTGAATTTTATTTATTGCGCGCTGACTCTGACGCAATGCAACTTTTTGAATCTCTTGACGCGCAACCAAATCCGCCAAACTGATACCACTTAAAAAATCGTGTATTTGTTTACTTAAATCACACCATAAACGGTGGGTCAAACACTCATCACCATCTTGGCAATCACCCAAACCCTGGCAGCGCGTGGCGTCTACAGACTCATCCACCGCATCTATAACCTGAACAATTTGAATATCAGCAGGCGTATGCGCCAAACGATAACCACCACCTGGACCACGAACACTATTGACAAGCGCACCGCGGCGTAACTTTGCAAATAACTGCTCGAGGTATGACAGAGATATGCCTTGCCTTTCAGATATATCCGCAAGAGGCACAGGCCCTTCTTGTGCATTCAATGCCAAATCAAGCATCGCTGTCACTGCATAGCGGCCTTTGGTTGTCAGTCGCATAAAATAAATACCGGTGGAAGTAAATTTCAAGATCAACTATGCAATAACCCAGCAACTTAGTCAAGTATTATTCCCGATCAAATCACTCAAGATTTACCACTCATGCATTCTAACAGCCCGCCAGCACCATGCCCACCGCACTCAATGCTTCACTGTTTATTTTCAGACTGCTGAGAGTCACCTGCCTCTGTTACCTGCTCATCCTCGTCACGCTCAGAACATGGAAACGCTACATCGGGCAACTCAGGCAACTTCTTACCCTTATAGTCACTACCCAGCGCATGCATTGCAGTACACATATCTTCAAGACGCTCTTCAACCGCTTGCAAATGATCCAGTATTTGTCCAATTGAGCGTGCTACTGGGTCCGGCATATCTTCACTCATGCCATACGCATCAAAACCAAAGCGCTCAGCAATCGCCTGGCGCTTCGCTTCTTGCTCATCACTGGTTTTCTCAATAATGCGACCGGGAATACCCACTGCCGTCGCACCTGCCGGCACTGCTTTAGTCACCACTGCATTGGAGCCAATTTTCGCACCAGCGCCTACCGTAAATGGACCTAGTACTTTGGCGCCAGCACCAACCACCACACCATCCTCAAGAGTAGGATGGCGCTTACCTTTATTCCAACTGGTTCCACCCAAAGTCACACCTTGGTACAAAGTCACATCATCACCGAGCTCAGCCGTCTCACCAATCACAATCCCCAAACCATGGTCGATAAAAAAACGACGGCCAATTTTCGCACCAGGATGAATTTCAATTCCGGTCAGCCAGCGACCTAAATTCGAGATCATCCGCGCCAACCATTTCCAATTACGCACCCACAATGCATGCGCCAAGCGGTGCAGCCAAACAGCATGCAGACCTGGATAGCAGGTTAATACTTCAAAGGCATTACGCGCCGCTGGATCACGATGGAATACACTCTGGATATCTTCACGCATACCTTTAAACATGCTCACCTCGTCGCTCAACAATCTCACCTCGTGCAGCTTTTTGAGTCTCAGTCAAAATCCCGCGCAAAATATTTACTTCAGACTTTTTCAATTGACTGCGCGCAAAAATACGTCGCAAACGCGCCATCAAATGCCGCGGTTTGGTCGGATCAAGAAAATCAATCTCAACCAAAGTCTCTTGCAAGTGCTGATAAAACAACTCTAAAGAATCATGCGTAGCCGGTGCAGCACCCAGCATTCCGGTTGCTTCAACTTCTGGCATATGGGTTGGCTGCTGCGTTTCTTTTAACCAAGCCATACGCACCTCGTAAGTCAACACCTGTACAGCAGCCGCCAGATTTAAAGAGCTGAACTCAGGATCAGCTGGGATATGGATATGGTACTGACAACGCTGCAACTCCTCATTAGTCAGGCCAGCATACTCACGACCAAAAACCAAAGCCACTTCAGCGTTATGATCAGCCTGCCACGTATGCAGACTGACCTCCGCTGCTTCGCGCGGATCAAGCAACGGCCAAGGGATGCGCCGATCACGCGCACTGGTACCTAACACCACGCTACACCCAGACAACGCCTCTTCTAGCGTAGCAACCACACGTGCACCCTCTAGAATATCGTCAGCACCCGCAGCGCGCGAGTTGGCATCACGATGCGGGTACTTCACTGGATCGACCAACACCAAGGACTTGAGCCCCATATTTTTCATCGCTCGGGCAGCCCCACCGATATTTCCTGGGTGACTGGTGTTGACTAAAACCACGCGAATTTTTTCCAGCACAAGGCTCTCCAACATTTTATTGTGTACAGCTTATTAATAGGTCAAGACGCAAGCTTACCGAACAGCGTGCAAACACGCTATGAAAAAGAACCATGCAAGCGAACACATGTCGCTTTGTTTCTGGTAGAATTTGCAGCCTTCTTTAACAACCTCCGGTGACTTTCCATGCAGCCTATGCTGAATATCGCGCTGCGCGCTGCTCGCAGTGCGGGTGAATTAATTGTGCGTTCAATTGAGCGCTTAGATACGATCTCTATCAGTGAGAAAGACGCAAAAGATTACGTCACCGAGATTGATCGTGCCGCTGAACAGGTCATTATTACCGCCATTCACAAAGCACACCCAGACCACGGCATCAACGCCGAAGAAAGCGGTCGTATCGCTGGTAAAGGTGACGGCGCTGACTACGAGTGGATCATCGACCCACTCGATGGCACTACTAACTTTATTCGCGGCGTCCCCCATTTTGCGGTCAGCATTGCTTGTAAATACCGCGGTCGCCTTGAACACGCAGTGGTTATTGACCCTATCCGCCAAGAAGAATTTACTGCAAGCCGCGGCAATGGCGCCGCGTTCAATGGTCGTCGCATGCGTGTTAGCAAGCGCAAAACTCTTGACGAGGCTTTACTGGCAACAGGTTTTCCATTTCGCGAAGGTCAGCTCGCACATATGGATAACTATATGTCGATGTTCAAAGACCTCGCTGTACAGTCAGCCGGTATCCGTCGCGCAGGCGCTGCAAGCTTAGATTTAGCCTACGTTGCCGCAGGCCGCTACGATGCGTTCTGGGAATACGGTTTATCTGAATGGGACATGGCAGCGGGCGCACTCTTGATTCAAGAAGCTGGCGGCCTGGTCAGTGACTTTAATGGCGATCATAACTTTCTAGATGGCGGCCATATTGTCGCTGGCGGCCCTAAATGCTTTAAAGCAGTACTGACTACCATTCAGCCTTTTGTACCGCAAAGCTTTAAATAAAATCAACCCGCCCCACACACTGTGTAACGACACATAATGAGATCTTTTTAAAAAGACAACTCAAATATGGATCGTTACACAGTTTTATTTACCACGCCCAAAACACCCAACGCCTGCGCACGCGCCACAGCTTGCGTACGGCGCTCAACGCCCAGTTTAAGATTGATATTGCGCGCATGAGTTTTCACTGTATGCAGTGAAATAAATAATTTATCGCTCACATCTTGATTAGAGCACCCCTGCGCAATCAACTGTAAAACAGCCAGCTCTCTAGCACTCAAGGTTTCATATTGTGCTAATTGCTCACTCATAGACGCCTGCTCAACTGCGCTAGGCAATACCGCTAAAAGATCATCACGCACCTGATCTTGAGCACGCAAATTTAATTGCTGACGCAGCCAATGTGCATGCTGACTCAGTAGTGGCTGAAATGCTAACAGAGCACCGCCTTGAGCCAACTGTAACGCCTGCACTAATTGCTTACTCGCACAACCATTAGCACCTTGCTCTAACAACTGCACACACAAATACACACAGGCCGTCTGCTCAATGACGGCACAATCATGTTGTTGTGCATATTCAATTAAGCCGCGCAAGCGTTGTTCCGCAGGCACCACCCGTCCGAGCACACGCTCAAGCAAAGCCATCTGTAGCTCAACATACAGGGCCAATTGCGGGTGAAACTCTGAGGCCTTATCCATCTGCTGCACATTATAGGTTGCCGACAAACGCTCCAACCAAGGTTGCGCCAAATCAACCTGCCCTTGCAATAACCATAATTCACACTTACTCAAGGTCAACATCGCCAAGTAATAAATACTCGGCACATCCCACGTGTGCATGACCCGCTCAGCTTCAGCCAACTGCTCAAAGGCTTCTGCTGTACGCCCACTAACAGCCTCTAACGTTGCTTGCATACGGTAACCAATCAGCATACTGGCATCACGGCAGGACTGCGCCTCACTGATACCAGCACAGAGCTTAACTCGCGCTTCTTGAATACGTCCTCGCATGCCCAACAAATAACCTTCATACATGGTCAATCGTGCACGTACCGCATACACACGTTCACGTGGCATACCTGCTAACAACTTTAACGCCTCACGCACAACAGCTAGGGCTCGATAAATCTGTCCACGCAGCTGTAATACTCGAGCCCGCTCATACAAAGCAAAAGCAGTGTAAAGCCGACAACCAACACGCTGCGCCAACTCGACATTATCACGCGCAAGCTGACGTGCTTGCAGAATATCACCGCGTAAAATCGCAATATTGCCCAATATTGACGTACATATTTGCCGCTGCCCATGACGCTCGACAGGTAAGTGTAATAGCGCTTCACTGCAATGTTGCCAAGCCAATTGCGCATCACCGCGACCGCGCGCTAATAAACCACTGAGCGCTTGCCACTGTGCTAGCAAGCTTTGCTGATCATCTCGGTTAGGCGCCGGTAAAAACTTAGCCAACTGCGCCAGCAACTGATTCGCAGCATCCAACTGACAGGCTAAGCCCAACGCCCAGCAATAAAGAATAATCAAGCGTGGCGTACTGGCCAAAACACTATCGGGTAAATCCATTTTCCAACGCAAGAGCATGCTGATATTTTGCTCAGCTAACAGCAACTCCTCTGCCGAACCCTGTACTAACTGCGCTGCGATAGCCGGCTGCTCAGCAAGCAACGCATACTCAACAGCCTCATTGAGCATGCAATGCTCAGTAAACCAAGCACTGGCCCGCGCATGCAAGGCACGTATATCGACAGAAGCCACTTGCTGTACGAGCAAAGCATCTGAAAACAAATGGTGATAACGATACCATTCACCGTGCTCATCAAGTGGCACCAAAAACACATGATGATCGAGCAGATACTCAATAATCTCTGCACTGTCTTGACGCTCACGCAAGGCATCACACAAACTGGCATTAAAGCGCTCAAGCGTTGCCGTGGCATATAAGAATTGCTGAATTGACTGCGGTTGCTGGGCAATAATTTCTTCTAACAAATACTCACGAATCAAACCTTGTGAGCCATGCGGTCCCGCCAATAAAGCATATTCATTATCCGCCCGACCATTTAACGCAAGCAACCATAAACGCAACCCAGCCGCCCAACCTTCACTGCGCAACAAAATACTCCGCACTATAGTGTCACTGACGTGCGCATGCCCTTGCTCAGTTAATAAAATCTGTAGCTCAGCTGAATTAAAGCGTAAGTCCTGCTCGCCGACTTCAAGTATCAATTCAGACAAGCGCCAACGCGCTAAATGCCAGTTAGGACGCTGACGACTGGCGACCAAAAGCAAGAGCCCAGCCGGCAAATGATTCAGTAAATACTGTACGTTGCGATCCAGCACCTCGCTTTGCGCGAGGTGATAATCATCAAGCACCAATAATAAAGGTGTAGCAGGGTTTAAATCTGTGCTTATTTCATCCAGCACGCTATTCAACCAAGCCTCATAAGGAAAAGCTTGGTGTCCTTGACGCGTCTTTAATTGCGCCAGCGCTTGTTCTCCCGCATCAGGGTAGACACTGTGTATTGCATTTAAAAATCGCTCAAAAAACCGACCCGGATCGCTATCTCGCGCGTTAAGTGACAACCAAACACTATTCCAATACACGGGTAACTGATCGCAAAAAGCGCTGGCTAACGCACTTTTACCGCAGCCAGCAGGCGCACATACCAGTATCAGACGCCCGTGTAATCCAGCACTAAAACGCTGATACAAACGTGGACGTGCAATATATCCGATGGGCACCGGCGGGCGATAAAATTGCTCAGCACGGACTGAACTTAACCTTATTCGTTTAGACAAAACACATCCCAAATGGTGGTGCTGCTCATACGAATTAACATAATAAACATGCACTGCAAGGCATTTGTATCAGATGCTTACAGCGCTATGCTCTACACAACACTATTGTTTCTTTTTTACGTACAGCACTAAATCGTGCTCCACCAATTCATAACCCATATCTGCAACAATTTTACGCTGACGCTTTTCAATTTCCTCATCATAGAACTCAAAGACTTCACCTGAATCAACACAGACTATGTGATCATGGTGCTCACCATCATCCAGCTCGAATACTGCATGCCCGCCATCGAAGTTATGGCGAATAACTAAACCCGCCGCTTCAAATTGCGTCAATACGCGGTACACCGTTGCCAGCCCGACATCCTCTCCCCCCCCCTCCATCAATGCCTTATATACATCTTCAGCACTCATGTGACGCGGCTCGCATGACTCAAGGATTTGCATAATCTTCACACGCGGTAAAGTGACCTTTAAACCCGCCTTACGTAATTCATTATTTTCAGCCATAGTTATTTTCTCACTAATGCGGTTTCGCTGAGGCGCACAATGCAGGTATGATCAGCGTATCTGTTACCTATTCACGATAGTGGAAGTCCGTCTCTAATGCAAAATAGCTCACGTATTATTCGCAGTTTTACTCTTGCCAGCCTATTTGTACTGGCTGGATGCTCATTCCCTGGCGTCCATAAAATCGATATCCAGCAAGGCAACGTTGTCACCCAAGACATGGTTGACCAACTACGTCCAGGCATGACTACTCGCCAAGTACGCTTTATTATGGGCACGCCGTTGATTACTGATACCTTTAATAATAATCGCTGGGATTACTTATACAGTATCCAACTCGCTGGCGGCACACGTAAACAAGAACGTATCAGCCTTGTGTTTAACGATGATAATCAACTGCAAGGCCTAGGTGGAGATTTTATTCCTGGTGTAAGCCGTGACCAGGCTATTTTAGGCCAAGACAGCACCACAAACAGCGTTACCGGCGCACCTCAAACACAAGCAGATACTGGCCAGACTCAAGAGCGTATCAAGCCAGAGCCGGGATCTCTGCTGGAGCAAATTCAGCGTGAAGTTGATGAGATGGAGGTCGCTCCTGTTCCTAAATCTCGCTTAGAAGACGGCGAACTCTAACCCCAAAATTTGCGCTGCGCACTCGTAGAGGCATGCTATTGTGCAGCCTCTGCTGCTTTTGCTTGTGCGGCCCGTGCAGCACGCTGCTTGCGCACCTCTTTTGGATCAGCCAATAACGGGCGATAAATCTCGACCCGATCGCCATCCTGCAAAATATGCTCTTCAGGTCGCGCAATTCCTTTACCGAAAATACCTAACGGGCTGCCCTGCAGGTCTATATCGGGAAACTCCACATCCAACCCCGAGCGTAGCGCCGCATCTCGTGCATTGGTACCTAGCGCCACGCGCAACTGCACAACCTTTTGTTTGTGCGCTAATGCGTAGGCAACCTCTACTTTAATCATTTGCTTATCCATAAATGACTTTCGCTCGCTGACAAAATGCATCGACCATAGTGTTGGCCGCCTGGGTGAATAAAGGTCCTAAAGTAGCTTTTATAATGGGCCCAGCATAATCAAACTTTAAATCCAAGCTGATTTTACATGCTGTCTCACCCAGAGGTTTAAACTCCCAGACACCCTGCAAGTGGCTAAAAGGCCCTTCTTCTAAGGCCATACTGATCTTTTCATTGCGCACTAAAGTATTTTTTGTCACAAAACGTTGAGACAAAGGCCCTTTGGCAATAACCAGTGCTGCACGCATGCACTCGTCATTTTCCTCCAGAATTTCACTGGCTGAACACCAAGGTAAAAATTGCGGGTAACTCAAGACATCATTGATCAAGTCATACAGCGCCGCAGCACTGTAGGGCAGTAAAGCTGAACGCTGAATATGCGTGGCCATAATAGTTTTTCATCCGCCAATAAATTCTGTTGATATAGCCTCTAGCTGGCATGCCATAGAAAAAGACTGCTCAGCCATCAGCACAATACGCTCTACACCACGTTGCACTGCTAAAAAGCTACACAAATGCATTAAAACAATAAGCTATTGTCGTGCATTAACAGCCGCCTCTCAAGCAAAGGCTAAAGATTCCTGCGCAGCCTCTCGCCAGACGCAGCATAACGTCTTATAATCATTGACTATGGCTAAACATAAAAAACAACCGAAAGGCACCATCGCGCTAAATAAAAAAGCGCTACATGATTACTTTGTCGAGCAGCGCATGGAAGCAGGCATTGCCCTGGCCGGCTGGGAAATCAAAAGTTTACGCGCTGGCAAAGCACAGCTGGTGGACAGCTACGTCTTGCTTAAAGACGGAGAAGCTTGGCTGATGGGCTGTCATATCAGTCCACTAACGGCTGCTAGCACCCATGTCATTACAGATCCAACACGCACGCGCAAATTACTGCTGAATCGTAATGAACTGGATAAGCTCTTTACCGGTGTGCAGCAAAAAGGCTACACCTGCGTTGCGTTAGCACTGTACTGGAAAAACCATCTGGTCAAATGTGAGATAGCACTGGGTAAAGGTAAAAAAGAATACGATAAGCGTCACGTCGAAAAAGAACGTGACTCCAATCGTGAAATGCAGCGCGCATTACACGATCGTAAAAAAGCAATTTAAACTACGCTATTACCCTGCTAGGTCAGCGCATTAGAGCGCTGACCAACCTGCTTGGTGCAACGCCTGAATAATACTTTTTTTGCTCTGCTCACCGCGCAACTGGCCAACCAATTGCCCTTGCGGATTTACAATATAGGTCGCAGGTAAACCCCGTGTTTCAGGCAGTTTAAAGCGTGCAGCCGGATCAGTACTCAATACAGAAAAAGCAATGCCTAACTGCTGGCTATCGGCCAAGAGTTGATCACCCTGCAGCTGATCAAAATTCACTCCTATCACCCGAACACCTTGATCATGCAACTCTTGATGCAGTACATTCAACACTGGAACTTCCTTACGGCAAGGCGCACACCATACCGCCCAATAGTTAATCACCAGCCAGCGCCCTGACAATAAAGACGCTGGTATCGATACACCATGCTGATCAGTGCCTAAAGACTCCGCTTGCCCGCAGGCGGTTAAGATAAAAACCAAGACTATAATGAGGGGTTTTTTCAACATTTGACTCTCTCCTATGCAGGCACACCGCCTAAGTCGCTTGGCCTGTTAGAATAACGTATTATTTTGAGGTAACTGGCATGACCAATATAATCTTGTATCACAATCCAGGCTGCAGTAAATCTTGTGCTGGAGAAGCCCTACTCAAAGAACGCGGCATTAACGCCACTATCGTGCATTACTTAGACACACCACTGAATGCTCAGCAGATCAGCTCTTTGCTGGGCAAGCTTGGCCTCACTGCACGGCAGCTCATGCGCAATGGCGAGCCTATCTACAGCGAAATGAATCTAGACAATCCAGGCCTAACTGAAGCCCAATTGATCGACGCCATGGCGCAAGCACCTATTCTAATCCAGCGTCCTATTCTCGAAGTCGGATCACGCGCTGCAATTGGTCGTCCGCTGGAAAACATAATTGAGTTGCTACCGTGACTAACCCCTATATTTTAATACTTTACTACAGCCGCCATGGTGCCACAGCGGACATGGCGAGACATATTGCTCGAGGCGTTGAACAAGGCGGTATGGAAGCACGCATCCGTACCGTACCTGCAGTATCCACTGAATGCGAAGCAGTAGCGCCAGAAGTACCCAGCGAAGGCGCGATGTACGCCAGCCTTGATGATTTAAAAAACTGCGCTGGTTTAGCCTTGGGCAGTCCTACTCGCTTTGGCAATATGGCTGCGCCCATGAAGTACTTTTTAGACGGCACCAGCAACCTATGGCTGACCGGCGAACTGGTCAATAAACCAGCAGGGGTATTTACTTCAACCTCCAGTTTGCATGGAGGGCAGGAAAGTACCTTGCTAAGTATGATGCTGCCCTTATTGCACCACGGTATGTTGATTTGCGGCCTACCCTACAGTGAGCCGGCACTACTGAACACCAAAGCCGGTGGCACGCCTTATGGCCCTAGCCATGTGGCCGGCGCTGACAGCAAGCGGCCTCTCGACGAGCATGAAATCATGCTATGCACCGCCTTAGGTTTACGCCTAGCAGAATTTGCCCAACAGCTGGAGAAGTCTCGTGGCTAAAAAAAGCTCTAAGCCTCTCCCTGAATTGAGCTGGCTCGAACCGCGCTTACGCGTCAGTCGTGCAATCAGTTTAGTCTCATTGGCAGCACTAGCAGCACTCTTAGTGGTTTGGAATTTATTTTTTATAAATCGACCCAACGCTCCAGGCTTAGGTGCTTTGGCGATTATAATCATTGCCCTAGCGCCGCTAATCATTGTGGCTCTAGGTATGATTTTAGGTTCGGCTAAAACGCATATATGGGCCTGTATTTTAATTAACATCTACTTTGTTCACGGGGTAGTGGCCAGCTTCTCAGCAGATAAAGCTTGGCTCGGTTATGCCGAAACATTCTTCAGCATCCTGTTATTTTGCAGTGCTTTTATGCACACTCTTTGGAGCTTTAAGTACAAACGCAAACTCGCCGGGGACGTGTAATTTTCAATAAGACACAAAAAAGCCGCTGTTATGCAAAGCGGCTTTTTTATGACGCAAATCTTACTTAACTTTCTAAATATTTTTCCACATCCAACGCTGCCATACAGCCGGCACCTGCCGATGTGATCGCTTGACGATACACATTATCAGCGACATCACCTGCAGCAAATACGCCTTCAATACTGGTGGCAGTCGCATTGCCCTCACTTCCACCGTTAACTACCATATAGCCGCCTTTAAGCGCAAGCTGGCCTTCAAACAAACTGGTATTAGGCGTATGCCCAATAGCGACAAACAAACCATCCACGGTTAAATCTCGCGTACTGCCATCATTATTTAATAAACGCACACCCGTTACGCCCATATCATTGCCGAGCACTTCATCCACTTGAGCATTCAGCGCCAGCTCAATTTTTCCTTCAGCAACTCGCGCATATAACTTATCTTGTAAGATTTTCTCTGAGCGAAAGGTTTCACGACGGTGAATCAAGGTCACTTTACTGGCTATATTGGATAAATACAGCGCTTCTTCAACCGCAGTATTACCACCACCCACCACAGCCACTTCACGATTACGATAGAAAAAACCGTCGCAGGTGGCACAAGCAGACACACCCTTACCCATAAAGGCCTCTTCTGACGGCAAACCTAAGTAACGGGCACTGGCACCTGTCGCGATAATTAACGCATCACAAGTATAAGTGCCGCTGTCACCAATCAAGGTAAAAGGCTTACTCTGCAGTTGAGCAGTATGAATATGATCGAAAATAATCTCAGTTTCAAAACGTTCAGCATGTTCTTGCATACGCTGCATCAAAGCAGGTCCGGTCAAACCATGCGGATCACCTGGCCAGTTGTCGACTTCCGTGGTGGTGGTTAGCTGCCCACCGGCTTGCATCCCAGTAATTAATAAAGGTTTTAGATTAGCGCGCGCAGCATACACTGCAGCACTGTAGCCAGCGGGGCCAGAACCGAGAATAAGCACACGTGAGTGACGAACTTCAGACATAAATAACTCCTAACAAGGGATCTAAGGGCAAAAAATGTGTCATAGATTACAGTTTGCAGGTTCGCTATCCCAGCGCTAACCTTTAAAATATTGGATTGGCACAGATTACACCATTTAATCAGCCTTTGACTCTGCGCGTATTGTCTAGCATCGCTACTTTACGAACCACTCTACTAGGAATTGCTCTATGCATGCTCAGCCTCTTGGCGGCCCACACTATTTAAATGCTGGCTTTAAAATGATTATGCGCCCAGGTTTGCGTAAGTTTGTTTTATTGCCACTGTCGATTAATATCGTCGTTTTTTTTGCATTAATCTATTTTTCGATACAACGCTTTAATGGTTGGGTTGCACAACTGATGCCTAATTTACCAAACTGGCTATCGTTCTTAGATTATATTTTGTGGCCACTGTTTGTCGTACTGGTGCTGTTGATTATATTTTTCACTTTTACCACCATTGCCAACTTAATTGCTTCGCCATTTAATAGTTTTTTGGCCGAAAAAGTTGAAGTCATTGCCCGCGGTGAAGATCATTTCCCGCCCTTTAACTGGACCGAGCTGATAGCGATGGTGCCGCGCACTCTATGGCGTGAAATGCGCAAGCTGGGTTATTTCTTACCGCGCGCATTGGGCTTACTGATTTTATCCTTTATTCCGGGGCTCAATATTATCGCGGCACCGCTGTGGGTGCTATTTAATATTTGGATGATGGCGGTACAGTACATTGACTACCCTGCAGATAATAATAAAGTCAGCTGGGGCTTGATGCTGGAGTGGTTGCGCGCTAAGCGCTGGCTCAGCCTAGGCTTTGGCGGCATTACATATTTGGCCTTGATGGTACCGCTTTTTAATTTGATTGCGATGCCGGCAGCAATTGCTGGGGCGACTTTACTTTGGGTTGATCACCGCAAAGCCCCAACGCCTCATTAAAATATAAGCCCGCTACTGACCATCAGCAGTGCGGGCCTGTTCTATTATTTAAAGCAATGCGCTCAACTGTAACTGGCCGTTTTCAGTAGGCGGACACCAATAATAACCGCCGCTGATCGGGCGGCTGAAACCAAATAAGCCATCAACAATACCATCATCCAAACCGATCATGCGCTGCAGTTGCATTTCAAAGAAATCCAGTGTTTTAGCGAATGATAAAAACACTAAACCCGCTTCATCACCATCGATATACGGCATCGAACGACGCACAACAAACGCCTCAGGCTCAAAATCCTCCATGGCAGTACGCTTAACATGCGCGGACTCTGGCGCATCATCAATCTCTTCGTTATCACTTAAACGGCGACCAAAAATATGGTCTTGCTCTTCTTGTGGTAAAGTTTTAAAACTCTTTAAATCATGTACCCAGTGCTGTATCGCGGCATAACTGCCGCCCGGCGATTCACTATCAATAGCCGCGTCAACAGCGGCCTGCTCAACTGGGTTTTCCGTACCATCTTCATAACCGGTTAAATCATGACCGGATAAATAGCGGAAAGACTCAGTCACCTGTACGACTTTTAAGGCCGGTGCTAACGCAGCAATTAACGCCTCAGTACGGTGCAAGAGCTCACCACGGTCATCACCACGCAACCAACACCACAAGCCATACTGCGTCGACGGAATATCAATACCTTGGTTACTCATTGCAGGAAAAATACGTAATTTCTCCAACTGCACATTCAATGCTTGCAACAGCGATTTACCAAAACCAACCACCGTCGCATCACCATCCACTATAGCCGCTAAACGACGTAGTGCTGCGGTGAGATGCTCGGTAGACTCCAAGGTGAAAAAAATATGACGCGCCAATGGTGGCACAGGCTCAGCAAGAATACCTGTTTGATATTTGATCATGTGTTGCTCCTTATTAACCGACACTATCTGGAGAATGCGTTAATCTATAGTTTACAAATATAGAGTGACTTAATCGGAGTTTAAACCATTGACTCAACAGCCTGCACTGATTCGCGAAACCTTTGCCGTTGGCCCCTTGCAATGCAACTGCACAATTATTGGTGATCCCGTCACTAAAAAAGCCTTGGTAATTGATCCCGGTGGCAATCATGAATTGATTTTACAGCGTTTAGATGAGCTAGGCTTGCGTGTGGTCAGTATTATCCATACTCACGCGCACTTAGATCACTTTCTAGCCTCGGGCTTGATGAAAGAAAAAACCGGTGCCACTTTGCATCTGCATAAAGAAGATCAGTTTCTCTGGGATAATTTAGAAATGCAGTGCTCGATGTTCGGTGTGCCTTATACACCAGTGCCAGCACCCGACCACTGGCTTGAAGATGATGAAGAGTTGGCCTGTGGCTGCGGTGTCGCACTACATACCCCAGGGCATACGCCCGGCTCTATGAGCTTCTGGTTCCCTAAAGATAAACTCTTGATTGCTGGCGACACTTTGTTTAAAAATGGCATTGGCCGTACCGATTTATGGGGTGGTGATTACCCTACGATTGAGCGCTCTATCCGCCAGCGTCTGTATACACTAGATGAAGACGCCACTGTAGTAACTGGGCACGGTGCCGATACTTTATTAATAGATGAAATGCGCAGTAATCCATTTGTGCGGGCTTAAGAACTTTTTTGAATAATGCTACTCTAAATAGCATTGAGGACAGTGCCAACCCTCAACAACATAAAACCGAATAAGGATTTTATTATGCTAAAACTCTCAACATCTCGCACACTGATTGCTAGCAGTATTGTTATTTTACTGGCCGGTTGTGCTGGCAATAGTCCCTATGAAAACCAACAAGGCAACTCGAATAAAACTGCTATCTATGGTGGTTTAGGTGCGCTCGGTGGCGCAGTCGTAGGCGCAGCCACCTCAAGCAAAAAAGACCGTGGTAAAGGCGCTCTAATTGGGGCGGCAGTTGGGGGCGCGGCAGGTGCTGGCTATGGTTATTACGCTGACAAGCAAGAAGCTGAGTTGCGTCGTAGCATGCAAGGTACCGGTATTGATGTGCAACGCGACGGTGACAACTTAACGCTGATCATGCCAGGCAACGTCACATTCGCAACTGACTCATCTGCCATCTCCGGTAACTTTTACGGTACGCTAAACAATCTTGCCCAGTCATTCAACCAATATGATCAAAACACCATTGAGATCATTGGTCACACTGACAGCACTGGCCCTTACCAGCACAATATGAACTTGTCACAACGTCGTGCACAAAGTGTTGCCGACTACTTACGCAACCAAGGCATCAATGGCATGCGTATGAGCGTAAACGGTGTTGGTCCTAATCAGCCCATTGCTGATAACGGCACTGCACAAGGTCGCCAACAAAACCGCCGCGTAGAAATCAATCTGCGTCCAATCCCTGGCGCTTATCAGTAATACGCAACACGCCTCGTTGGCAATCAGCTCGCGAGGCGTTTTTCCATTATCCGCTCATCTCACCTAACAACTGATTGCTTGGCGCCAGTAGCAATTGTTCTTTAGCCTGTTTCGGCAAACGTTTAATCGCCAGTTCACGGCGTAAAGCTGTGGGTTTATCCGTACATACCTCCACATAGACCAGAGCTTGAGCTGGGCTTGTAAAAAAAAACCGCGCACCCTTTCCCGCACAATGCTGAGCAAAGCGTTTCTGTGCGTCGAGACTAATCCCGCAGTATAAAGCTTGATTATCAGCACGTACTAAGTACACGTACCATACTGATGGCAACGCCGTAGTCATGTATTTCCTAGTCTGTTAAGTGGCTTTTATAAGGCAATTCAGGCAATAATCCGCGGCAAACAGCCTTTACTTCGGATTATGCACATGCACATTCATATTCTAACCACCGGCGGCACTTTTGATAAAATTTATCATGATGCCTTGTCGGAATTTACCATTGGCAAGCCGATGGCAGACGCTTTACTGCGTGAAGCTGGCGTTAACCTGCCCTACAGCGTCGATTGTGTATTAAAAAAAGACAGCCTTGACTTCACTGATGACGATCGTGTGCGACTACATGAACATGTGCGCAACAGCCCACACCAGCATATTTTAATCATTCACGGCACTGACACCATGACATTAAGCGCGCAGTCTTTACACTCTATTACTGATAAAACCGTGGTCTTTACTGGCGCAATGCAACCCGCACGTATGCGCTACACTGACGCGCCCTTTAATTTAGGTTTTGCTATTGGCGCACTGCAGTGCTTAGACTCAGGTATCTATATTGCCATGAATGGGCAAATTTTTAACACCGATAATGTACAAAAAAATCGCCCTATGGGCCGTTTCGAAACACTTTAAGAAGAGTTATCCATGATCAAAAATGCATTAATTGTTGAATCACTACAGCCGGCCGATGCCTGCGTTATTTGGTTACACGGTTTAGGCGCTGGTCGCAACGACTTTGAACCTGTCGCACGCATGCTACAGCCACAACTACCCAGCACGCGCTTTATCTTACCGCAAGCACCCACCCAAGCGGTGACCATTAATGGCGGCATGGCGATGCCCAGCTGGTACGATATTTTATCGATCAGCCCAGGTAAGCGCGCAATTAACAGCGAGCAGTTAGAAACCTCTGCCCAACAACTGATCACCCTTATGGAACAACAACGCGACAGTGGTATTAGCCCCACCCGCTTGTTCTTGGCGGGATTTTCACAAGGCGGCGCTGTGATTTTACACGCAGCGTTTTTACGTTGGAATGAAGCTTTAGGTGGCGTTATGGCGCTCTCTACCTACGCGCCTACTTTTGACAACGTGACAGCTATTAACCCACTACAAGCACGTACACCAACATTATGTATGCACGGTCGCCATGATCCTGTCGTGCCATTTTTTATGGGCCAAGCTGCCCAACAACAACTTGAAAGTTGGGGCGTTCCGGTAACTTGGCATGACTATCCCATGCAGCACGAAGTTTGCCAGCAGCAAATCGCTGATATTGCTGCGTGGCTCAGCAAGCAACTGCAATAAACTCGCTTTCTGGCAGGTACCCAAAACACTGAACAACGCAATGTAACTTACCCCATAGCGTGTGGGATATTAAACGGGCTTCTACCCTTTACAGAAAGAACCTGTATTGGGTAAAGTCTGATTGAAAGCTACTGACTAATAACAGTGTGTTATCCAAGGTTCTTCTAGTCTTAGGGTACATTGCATGCTATAGAATGATAAAGCGCCCTTAAGGGATTGCATTATGGATAGCTTCGACCTACAGCAGATTAAACATATACTGAATGCTTCCCCGCTATTTCAGCACATTGACGATGCTAAGCTGCAAACTATTTTAGCTTTTTTTACGTTTCACACTTTAGAGCAAGGCACATTACTGCTCAGCCCAGAACAACCCAATGACTATTTATATTTAATACTGGAAGGCCAACTCAGCATTCATTTAAGTGATGTCAGTACTCCGCCAATAAGCTTTCTAAACTCAAGTGACTACGTAGGTGAAGTTAGTTTTATCGACCACCAATATCCGTCAGCATATGTGCTGACGAGTCAGAAAAGCAGTGTCGTGCGACTGCATCGATGTAACTTACAAAAAATTTATAACATCACACCAATCATTCACCATAATTTATTGCGTATTTTATGCAGCCGTATTCGTAGTGGTAATAACTCACTACTGCACAGTGAGCATAATGCGCATATTGATAGCCTAACGGGTATCCCAAATCGTCGCTGGCTTGAGTATGCTTTTCAACGCGAACGCCAGCATTGCTTAAACAGAAACGTGCCATTGTCGATGATTATGCTCGATGTCGATCACTTCAAAATTTACAACGACACCTACGGTCATCTCGCCGGTGACCTTGTTTTACAGTTTGCGGCTGTACTGCTGCGCGAACAACTTAGACCGCATGACAGCATGGCGCGCTTCGGTGGTGAAGAATTTGTTGTGCTATTACCCGAACAAAGCCTGACAGAAGCAAGCCAAGTGGCAGAGCGTTTGCGCCATTGTTTAGCCTCTCTCAAGCAATTACCCAAAATTCAACCCGCCTTGCCCTGTGTCACCATTTCACTCGGCGTCGCACAACTGACAGCAGATGACGAGCTGTCGAGCCTATTAAACAAAGCCGACAAAGCATTGTATGAAGCCAAGCAACAGGGACGTAATCGTGTCTGCCTTTACCAGCAACAGTGAAACAATTTCTCCAAAGCGCTACGATGCCTTACACTACTACTAATTTATAGACTACTGATAAGAGACTGCCGTGCTCAAAGCACTTAAAAATATTTTCAAAAAAGAACCAGAGCCGACTGAGCAAGCCAAAGAAACTACAGTCACGCCGCACGTACCGCACTCTGAGCCGGAAACCCCGCCTGTTAGCAAAACGACAGCGCGCAGCAACTCTGCTACTAAAAAACCGCGTTCGCGCAAAGCTAAACCTGCAGCTGTCCAGTCCACTTGGACTTTGGACGATTTTGTTGTCGAGCCTGCCGAAGGCAAAACACGCTTTCACGACTTCGCTCTCGCCCCAGAGTTAATGCATGCCATCCAAGACTTAGGCTTTCCGTACTGCACACCGATTCAAGCACAGGTGCTCGGGCACACTTTAGCCGGTAAAGATGCCATTGGCCGCGCGCAAACCGGTACCGGTAAAACTGCCGCTTTTTTAATTTCGATCATCAGCCAACTGACACAAACACGCCCACCAGATGAGCGCTATATGGGTGAGCCGCGCGCACTGATTATTGCGCCCACCCGTGAACTGGTGGTGCAGATTGCCAACGATGCGATTGCGTTAACCAAATATACCAACCTCAATGTTATGAGTTTTGTCGGTGGCATGGACTTTGATAAGCAACGCCGTCAGTTGGAATCTCGTCACTGCGATATTTTGGTTGCCACCCCAGGTCGTCTGCTGGACTTTAACCAACGTGGTGAAGTGCATCTGGATATGGTTGAAGTACTGGTCTTAGACGAAGCCGACCGTATGCTGGATATGGGCTTTATCCCACAAGTTCGACAAATCATTCGGCAAACACCGCATAAAGAAGAGCGCCAAACGCTCTTATTTTCTGCGACCTTTACCGAAGATGTGATGAACCTGTCCAAACAGTGGACAACAGACCCAGCCATTGTCGAAATTGAGCCTGAGCATGTCGCCAGCGACTCAATTGAGCAGCACGTATTTGCTGTGGCAGGCAGCGATAAATATAAGCTGCTCTACAACCTGATTCAGAATAACAACTGGCCGCGCGTCATCGTCTTTGCTAACCGTAAAGATGAAGTGCGTCGCATCGAAGAGCGCCTGACTCGTGATGGCATCAGCGCCGCGCAGATGTCCGGTGATGTGGCTCAGCATAAGCGTATTCGCGTGCTCGAAGACTTCCGTTCAGGCCGCTTACGCGTCTTGGTTGCCACTGATGTGGCGGGTCGTGGGATTCACGTTGACGATATCAGTCACGTGGTCAACTTCACCCTGCCCGAAGATCCAGATGACTATGTACACCGCATCGGTCGTACCGGCCGTGCTGGCACGACCGGCGTATCCATCAGTTTTGCCGGTGAAGATGATTCTTACGCTTTGCCAGGGATTGAAGCGCTATTGGGACATAAAATTCAGTGCGAGACACCAACTGAAGATTTGTTAGTAGCGCCACCCAAAAGCCGCTAAATTAGGCCTTTGAACTCAAAATTCACGTCTACGCGCAGCTGATTGCAACAGAATTAAAAAGGCAGACTCATGATAAGTCTGCCTTTTTGTTGCGTAGCACTAAATTGTCACTAGTCTGCTATCTGTATCCGACGAATACGCCGTGACAAGCTGAACATAATCAGCACAAAAGTCAGTAGAATCGGCATCACTGCAATGTTAAAGAACTTGAGCTTAGTGCCCAGCGCTTCAATATCCGCATTAAGCTGGTAGCGCACCTCACGTAACTCCTTACGCAACTGCAACTTCTCTGCTAAGAATTGCTCCAGCGTACTTTGCTGCTCAGCGGTTAGCTGTAAATCTTGTGCAGGATCAGTCGCCTGCTGCAGGGCAAAAAGTTTTTCTTCGGTTGCTGCCAAACGCACTTGTAATTCCTGCTCCTTTTTACGAAAACGCTCTTGCGCACTGCGCTGTAAGTTATCCACCACAGTAAAGGGTCGATTAAAGTTACCGCGCGAACGCACGCTAATTAACGCATCAGAACCGGATAAGTTATCCAGCGCATTAATGGTGAAACTGCCATTATCCGCCCACGGCTGTGGCAAGCGCTGTCCAAAAAAGTTTTGCACCTGTACCCACATGCGATCACTCAACATATCGGTATCGGCCACGACAATCACATTGATGTTCTCGGCGCTTTGCAAACCTGGCTCACGTCCTTCTATCCCCTCAGCAAAGGCGGTACTCGCTGGCCCACTGATCCGCGCCGCCAGCACATAACGTGCGCCAGTAGGCTCCAGCTCAGCCAAGAGCTCCTCTGGATTGTGCAGCATGGCAAAGCGTTGTGCGCTAAAGGGCATGGCGTATTCAGAGCTGTGCAGTAACGCTGTGAAGCGCGTTTTTGCGTTTTCTAGAGGCTCTAAAATACCTGCCGTAGCTAAGGTGATGTCATTCAGCTGCGAAGTAATCACATCACTACCGTCTAACGCTTTCTTAGGCAGGGCTAACCAGCCCGGATGACGCACAGCGCGCTGCTGCGGGCCAACACCAACTGACATAGCATAGACACCGTCAGCAATCACTTGGTCTGGCAGCATGCGTACACCCCAAGCTTTAAACAACTCGGGTAAGTCAGAAGCCTTATCCAAAGCTAACTCGCCTGGCATACTCGTGCCGCTATCAGCTTCACTGTAGGGATCAACAAACACTAAAAGTTTGCCGCCGCCTAAAACGAATTGATCAATAGCGTATAGGGTTGCTTGGTTAAGGTTTTTCGGATGTACGAGCAACACAGTGCTGACATGCGCTGGGATCAGGTCAATGTCATCCTTCAAGCTTTCAATAGCAAACTGCTGACGCACTTCTTCAATAATCGTCCACGCCGGTAACGGCTGTCCGGCCTGCATATCAAAACCGCCATTGAGGGGCAGTCCCGATAATACACCAATCACTGGACGCTCAGTCTGCGCGACGCTGCTGATTAAACGGCTCAGCTCATACTCTAATAGCTCTTCTTGGTCTAAAGCGAAAAACGGTATCACTTGCTGATCGCCCTGCGCATTCTCGGCCGCTAAACCGAAATACAGCTGCGCGCCATCCTGCTCTAACGGCACTGCTTGCAAACCGAGCGCCGCGGCGCGGTCTTCATCCTCAGAAAACGCTTCTGGATCAATCACTTCTAAGCGCAACTTGCCATCCGCCATGCGCACATAAGTATCCAATAGTTCTTCAACCCGTTGCGCATAATTGCGCAGCATCGGTACATCGCGGGTAGCTTTATCAGAATAAAAGTACTGCAAGCTAATCGGCTCTTCTAACTCCTTCAGTAATTGCTTGGTTCCGCTAGATAGGCTGTAAAGTTTTTGCTCAGTAAAATCGAGCTGAGTATTTTTAAATAGACCATTAGACAGCACATTAAAGCCGACAAAAGCCACGGCAATTAACACAAGACCAACGCTGGAATACATCAATCGCTTCATGCTCAATCCGCCTTCTTCAAATCAATCACCACTGCAGTAGCCATCAGCCAGGCAGCAATAAAACTTAGAAAATAAAGAAGATCACGCACATCAATCACCCCTTTACTGATCGCTTGGAAGCGCGTTAAAAAACTAAAGGATGCCACCGTATCCAACAGCCACTGCGGCGCCCAGCCACTAAACGCATCAAGCACTAAAGAAAAACCGCTCACCACAAACAAAAAACATAAACTGACCGTTAAAATAAAGGCAATCACTTGATTTTTTGCCATAGCAGACATGCAGGAACCCACCGACAAATAGGCGCCGACCAACAGCCAGCTGCCGATATATCCGGTCAAAATAGCGCCATTATCAGGGTCGCCCAGATAGTTAACAGTCAGCACCATTGGAAAGGTCAGCAGCAAAGCAATCCCAGCAAACACCCAGGCCGCTAAGAACTTACCCAGCACACTTTCAAAACGAGTAATGGGCAACGTCATCAACAGTTCGATGGTGCCGCTTTTGCGCTCTTCAGCCCACATACGCATGGCCAGCGCTGGTACTAAGAACAGGTACAGCCAAGGGTGAAAGTTAAAGAACGGACTTAAGTTAGCTTGACCACTCTCGTAGAAACCTCCTAAGTAAAAGGTAAAGACACTGGATAACACCAGAAAAATCAGCAAAAACACATACGCCAACGGCGTGGCAAAAAAACTGCTGAATTCTCGCCTAAAAATAATCGGTAGCTGCTTCATGCCACATCTCCACGGGTCAAACTGCGGAACACTTCATCTAAACGGCCGCGCTCCACTTCCAGCTCACGCACCTGCCAGCCTTGCGCGTGAATCAATTGATTCACCGCCGGAAAAATCACCTGTCCAGGCTCAGCTAAGACAGTGACGCTGCCATCCAATGCATTGTCTTCAAGACCTGCCACTCCAGGCAAAGCCTGCAACAGCTGATGATTCAACGGTTGCTCAGCAAGGATGGTTACCGCTTGGTGGTAGCGCGAGCGACTTTGTAACGCGTAAGGTGTTTCATCAGTCAACAATCGACCGTGACTGATCAACATTGCACGGGTGCAGAGCGCAGTGACTTCTTCTAAAATATGCGTGGAGACAATCACAATACGGTCCACGGCCAAGCCCTTAATCAGTTTACGTACCTGATGCTTTTGATTGGGGTCCAAACCATCAGTCGGTTCATCAAGAATCAGCACCTTAGGGTCATGCAGTACTGCCTGAGCTAAACCCACACGGCGCTTAAAACCTTTGGATAAGGTGTCGATATTTTGCTCAAGCACGCGCTCAAGTTCCAGCAAGGTAATCACACGAATCACTCGCTGTTTGAGCTCTTGACCGCGATAGCCGCGAATTTCACCAATAAAAGTTAGAAAACCAATCACACTCATATCGCCATAGCAGGGTGCACCTTCTGGCAAATAGCCAATCAGGCGTTGTGCCTGCAAGGTTTGTTTAGCAATATCGAAACCACAGATACTGACACTGCCCGCGCAGGGCCGCAAAAACCCCGTGAGCATTTTCATTGTGGTTGATTTACCTGCACCATTTGGACCTAAAAAACCCACCACCTCACCTGGCTCAATGCTAAATGACAAGTCATCTACCGCCAGCTGCTGCGCGAAGCGCTTACTTAAGTGCGTTACTTTAATCATGACTCCACCCTACCCCACTAACACTACGGGTCTACCGTTTCAAATAAAACGGTTTAAGAAAACTGCAGAACTGTGCCACTGCATGTTGAAAAAAGAAAGAGCATAGCAGTCGTACCCAGCATTAAAATCACATTTGTACTTTATGTCAGACCAATGCCTATTTTTAGCGGTTCAACACAGATAAAAACATAACCTTACCATTATTGCTTTAAAGCCAAACATTGCTTAGTATTGCCTGCGTCTTGGGGGAGTAGTCGGTTATGGAATCATCCATAGCGTACGCGTCAACATACTTGATCAAATGGTCATGGCGTGTACACCTTTGCTTATGCACACCGTATTATTTGCGCATAATTTAGGCTGACGAGACCCATGACATGCATAACCTTACCGGGTGGCGAGGCTGTGTGTGTCATGGTTGTTTAGTATGTCGCCCTAAGGTTTGTTGTATGTTTGAAACACTTTTAGTCTCGACTGGTATCGTCACTCTCGCTGAGATCGGCGACAAAACCCAATTGCTCGCTCTGCTGCTTGCCGCACGTTATCGCAAGCCTCTACCGATCATACTCGGCATCTTGGTGGCCACCTTGGCCAACCACCTTTTAGCCGCAGCTGTCGGCCATCACGTCGCGCAACTTTTTTCAGAAGCAACATTACTATGGATCTTGGCCGCGAGCTTTCTGCTTGTTGCCGCTTGGACCTTAGTGCCGGACACTCTAGATGACGACGGTCAGATTGCCGTTAAATACGGCCCATTTATAGCAACCTTAGTGGCTTTTTTTATTGCCGAAATGGGTGACAAGACGCAAGTTGCAACAGTGATGCTTGCAGCGCAATTTGAGTATTTCTGGATGGTGGTCTGCGGCACCACGCTGGGCATGCTGTTAGCCAATGTACCGGTGGTCTTAGTCGGAAATTTTGCCGCTGAACGCTTACCGCTCAAGCTGATCCGCTGTTTTGCTGCGGCAAGCTTTTTAGTCTTTGCTCTGTATTGCGTTTGGCAAGCACTGCGCATGGGCAGCTGAGACTGTAAACTGCACAGCGCCCTAAGCAGTCAAGACTGCAGACAGCGCTGTGCAGTTAGCACCAACTTACTCTTGCGAGATCTGCAGGACGATTTTACCGTTAACCTGATTGCTGGCCAGTCGTGCAAAGGCCGCCTCAGCATCAGTCCAGGCAAACACTTCTTCAACCTGAGGGTTTAATGCGCCACTGGTAAATAGCGGCCAGACTTTTTCAGTCAACTGATTAATCAGTTCACCTTTAAAGACATCGGTACGGCTGCGCAAGGTCGAGCCAATCAACTGAATACGCTTACTTAATAGGTGCGCCAAATCAAGTTCAGCGCGACGCCCTCCCATCAAACCGATATTAACCCAGCGTCCTTCAAGGGCCAGCATTTTCAAGTTCTGCGCAGCATAGCTGGCACCCACAGGGTCAAGAATCACATCAAAGGGCGCAAACGCCTGTAAGGTTTCAATGCCATCACCGCGCAGCACACCACCTTCCGCGCCAAGCTCTTGGCAATAGGCTAAGCGATCAGCTGAGCCCACACTGACCCAGCACGGGTTGTCAAAGGCTTTACACAGCTGAATCGCCGCTGAACCGACCCCACTGGCGCCCGCATGCAGCAACACTTTTTCACCCGGTTGTGCTTGCCCTAACTGAAATACGTTCAGCCAAGCGGTGGCATACACTTCAGGAATAGCGGCGGCCTGCACTAGGGTTAAGCCTTCAGGGACAGGCAGTACATGGCGCGCATCAACACAAACCTCTTCAGCCATGCCGCCGCCAGCCAATAACGCGCAAACACGATCACCAACCTGCCAGTGGCTGCCGGCAGTAACTTCAGTGATAACTCCTGCACACTCTAAGCCAAGCATCTCACTGACACCGGGTGGTGGTGGGTATAATCCTGCCGCTTGTAATAGATCTGCACGGTTGACTCCTGCTGCGACCACACGAATCCGTACCTGCCCTTCAGCGCAGGCCGGTGCAGCACAGTCAACCAACTGCGGACGACCCTCATTACCTTGCAATGCTTTCATTGTGCCTCCATATTAGTAATCTTAAACATTCACTCTATTTATTTTTCAGCGAATACAGCCTGTAATGGAACTGTACACACTTTAGGCGGCCTAAAATGCGTCATTACTCACTCGGACGAAGAATCAGCATGAAGCACACTTTAACTCGTTCAGCCATCGCTCTGGTTATCAGCCTAGCAGCTTTACCCGCCGCGTATGCAGTGAGCAAAGCACAACAATGGGACTACTTACAACCCGATCGCGACCAAATGATAGCGAGCCTTAACGTTGTTGAGCTGCTTAAACGCCACCATTACAGCAAGCCGCCATTAGATGATGCGCGCTCTCGTATGATGTATGCAGGCTATCTGAAGATGCTTGATCCTGCACGCGTGTATTTTACCGCCGCAGATATTCAAGATTTTGATCGCTGGGCAACAGACTTTGATGACTTATTAAAAAGTGGCAACCTCAAGCCTGGCTACGCCATTTACAAGCGCCAACTGCAACGTTTAGATCAATATTTAAACTACGCGTTGACTGAACTCAAGCAGGGTATTGATCAAATTGACTTTAGCATTGACGAAACCTTTGAGACAGATCGTGAAAAAGCGCAATGGGCAGCCGATGATGAAGCGCTGCAAGACTTATGGCGCAAGCGCTTAAAAGATGAAGTATTACGCTTAAAAATCGCCAACAAAGAACCTGAAGCGATTGAAAAGCTATTACTTAAACGCTATAAAAACCAACAAAAACGTTTACAGCAAACCCGCAGTGAAGACGTCTTTCAAGCGTATATCAATGCTTTTGCACAAACCTACGACCCACACACCACCTATCTATCGCCCGATAACGCCGAGAACTTTGACATCAATATGAGCCTGTCTCTAGAAGGTATTGGTGCCATGCTGCAAGGCGATAATGAGCACGTGAAAATTGTGCGCTTAATTCCTGCGGGCCCTGCAGAAAAAAGCAAACTGGTTGCCCCTGCGGATAAAATTATTGCGGTCGGCCAAGGTACTAAAGAACTTGTCGATGTGATCGGCTGGCGTCTTGATGAAGTGGTTAAGCTGATTCGTGGTCCAAAAGGCTCGCAAGTACGCTTGGAAATTATCCCAGCCAGCAACGCACCCAATGACCAAACCAGCAAAATTGTCACTATCACCCGTGAAGCCGTCAAACTTGAAGAGCAAGCGGCGAAGAAGTCGATTCTGCACTTGAACAAAGGCGGTCGCGACTACAAGCTTGGCGTGATTGAAATACCTGCCTTTTACTTAGACTTCAAAGCCTACCGCTCTGGCGATCCTGAGTACAAAAGTACCACCCGTGACGTCAAGCGCCTGATCACTGAACTGCAAAAAGAACAGGTCGAAGGCATTGTTATTGACCTGCGTAACAACGGTGGCGGCTCATTACAAGAGGCAACTGAACTGACCGGCTTATTCATTGAGCAAGGCCCTACTGTGCTGGTACGTAACAGTGATGGCCGTATTGATGTCCTCGCCGATGAACAAGCAGGAGCGTTCTATAAAGGCCCGTTAACGGTGTTGGTCAACCGTTTATCCGCTTCAGCTTCAGAGATTTTTGCCGGTGCGATGCAGGATTATCACCGCGCATTAATTATTGGTGGGCAAACCTTCGGTAAAGGTACGGTGCAAACCATTCAACCGCTCAATCACGGCGAGCTGAAGTTAACTCTAGCTAAATTTTATCGTGTCTCTGGACAAAGCACCCAACACCAAGGTGTGATCCCAGATATCAGCTACCCAGCCGATATGGACATCACCGAAATTGGCGAAAGCGCACTGCCAGAAGCCATGCCTTGGGATAGCATTAAGCCAGCTTTAGAGCCGAGCAATGATCCGTTCAAGCCCTTTATTGCTGAACTGATCGCACGCCATGATGCACGTACCGATAATGATCCAGACTTCGTCTTTAGCCGTGCCCGTTTGGCGCTGAACCAACGTCTGATGCAAGATACCAAAGTCAGTCTTAATGAAGTGGAACGTCGCGCGCAGTATGCAAAAATCGAGAAAAAACAACTCGCTATTGAAAATGCTCGTCGCGTGCAAAAAGGCGAAGAGCAACTGAAAACACTGATCAATGAGGATGAAAACGATCATATTGCTGCACTTGAGAAGGATAAAAAACTCAAGCCTGAAGACGATGCTTATTTGGCAGAAACCGGACGTATCTTATTAGACTGGCTCAGCTTAGCGCCGATGGCCAGTCGCAAGTAAAACCTGCAAGCATTTTCGGCTAAGACAACAATCCCGCTGCATATGGCGGGATTGTTGGATCTAGACTTGTACAATATTTCGCTAAGTACCTATCCCACTCCAAAGCGTTGCATTTTGTACGCGGGCTTGACGCTCTTGTGCGTGCATTTTGCGCGCAGGCTTGACGCACCTGTATGAGCTGGCCATGCCAGCGACCGTGCTCGCTAGATGCGCGCTGTATCTTGAGCAGCGCGGTGTTTGTTAGTCCTGTCGCGGCTATATGAGCCGCTCGCACAGAACATAAGGTTGCTATCATGGAATGCTGCATTAGATTTATGCAGTTGTTCTCTTAAGCTAAGCCCTGTACGACGGCTAATCGCTCTTTGATGCGCAGTGCATCCTCTTCACTTGCGGGCAACTGTGGGCCACCCTGCTCATACAATTCCAATAAGCGCTGCAACGCCAAAGGATGCCCTGCTTGACCGGCCAACTCCCACCAATGCGCCGCCTGTAATGCATTAGCCGGCTCATTCAGCGTCCCTGCTAACGATTGCACACCGAGTTGATACGCAGATTTGCCATCTCCCGCTTGCGCAGCTAAGCGCAGCAAGCGTAAACCCTCGTTTTTGGCAGCCAGCCCCTGCCCGCGATGCAATAAGACGTGGCCATAAAAAGCGCGCGCAGCAACATCATCATAGTTACTCATGCGTGCAAAACGCTCTTGCATCCACTGCCAAATACGCTGATTGTCTACCGCCCAACGCTGATTAAACAGTTTGCGCGCAACCGCATAACCGACTTGAGCACGTAACTTTGCAAATAACATATTTACACCTCGGGATAGCTAAACAAATAGACTTGCACTAGCTCAGCGCTGAGCCAAGCAGCAACGGCAGTCTCATCTATGACACCCTGAAAACGCCCCAATTGTTGCACGCACTGCATAAAACCCAGTTGCGGATGTGCTGGGCGTGCTTGACTGACCACTAACGCACTGCGCAATGGCCAGCCTTGTGCATGATCAGCCCGGGCCAATTGCTCCAATGCTAATGCTAAGCGCCGTACGCTAGGCGCAGGCAGCTGTAATTGCTCAATCACTTGCCGGTAGGTGATAACTGCACGCTGCTGCTGAGTTTCATTTAGCAGCTTTAATAAACCACTGAGTTGCTCAGCAGTAAGCGCCAGCGCATCACTCATCTTGCCAGCCTGAAACCTTTAAAGCTCTCGCCAAGTTACGCTTCAAAACATCACTGACTTCGCGCTCACCACTCTCAATCATTTGCAAATAATGCGGGCTAATTCCAGCTTCGCGTGCCACATCGTCTAAGGTCAACATCGCTTGCTCACGCAATGACTTCAGCTCTCGCAAATTGCCTAGAAGCTGTTCTGGCTGGGCTTCTGCTTTCTCACGACCGGCATCCTTTAATAACTGCAGATACTGCTCCCATGGTAACACCGCATATTCAGGCTTACCGTCACGTGCAATTACTTGTACATTCATAGCATTATCCAAATAAACTAAAAACCTTGTTCAATACTACGCCACAGCACAAAAAAAGACATGCACTGAGCCTTGTAGCTCACCAATTTTAATTTCATTAGAGCGTCGGCTAAAAGAAAGCCTCTTTAGCAAGACTCAAGCCTCTTAATTTATACAAATACCTCGCTCGTCAAGAGCATTAGATATATAAATTTAACTCACATCTCAAACAAAAACGCCCTGCAAAATACAGGGCGTTTTCACAAGACAATTAAATGCTTATTCTTCGATCTCCTCAGCTGGCTCGCTTGCTTCAAGATCAGCCGCATCAGTTGCTGGTAGACCAACGATATCTAACAATTCAACCTCGAACACCAACGTAGAGTTGGCTGGAATTGCTGGTGTTGGACTTTGTGCACCATAGGCCAATTCACTTGGAATATAGAACTTGTACTTTTCACCAACGCTCATCAGTTGTAAGCCTTCAACCCAGCCTGGAATCACGCCACCAACTGGGAATTCAACCGGCTCACCACGTTCGATAGAACTGTCGAACACAGAACCATCAACTAAAGTGCCTTGGTAGTGCACACTCACTACATCGCTGACTTTAGGTTGTGCGCCTTCAGCTTTTGCAATCACTTCATACTGTAAGCCTGACTCTGTCGTGATCACGCCATCACGCTTAGCATTTTCTGCTAAGAAATCAGCACCGGCTTTAGCTGCTGCGTCATTAAGTGCTGACATACGCTCTTGCGCGCGTGCTTGCAGAAAGCTAAAGGCTTCCATGAGTTCGTCATCACTTAGGCGCTGATCTTTTTTAGTCAGCGCATCTTCAATACCGAGCGCCACAGCCTGCGAGTCAAGGTCATCCATACCTTCTTGGCTGAGATTTTTACCCATACTTAAACCAATACCGTAAGAGGCTTTTTGCGCTGGCGTTTTCAGATCAGGGCTTACTGCGGCCGTGTTATCACAACCTACTAAAACGAGGGTGAGTACAGCAACCGAAGCCGCTAAACGATGTAACTTCATTATAATGTCCTTGCCTTATGCCTTACGGCTTTTATGGGGTACAAAGGTCGTGATGTTAACAGGCGACCCTATTCACTGGCTACAGCCTTAAGAATGTAAAATTGTGGCTTAGTTCAATACTTTAGCAGTAGCACTTATACACTTGAATACTTATCAGTGAACTGCGTCTAGCAAACGACACCGACGATTAACACCTGTTGCACTATTACTGTGACAAGCGTAGCCATGGATGAGGCAGCGCCGGAGTTGCCCTCGGAGGAGTTCCTCGACGAAAAAACAGTACTCGCGTAGTACGTCCAACTCAATTATTGACAAAAAACTGTACAGTTAGATCTTTGCAGGGGGCATTCTTCGCTCCGAGGGGCGCCGTGCACCCGCGACAAGCTTATCTATCGCCCGCGCCGCTGCTACCAAACCAAAACTGGCGGTCACCGTCATGGCCGCGCCAAAGCCGCCCGCACAGTTGAGTTTCACCCCATCACCGACAAAGCTTTTACTCAGACATACACTGCCGTCAGGGTTGGGGTAACGCAACTGTTCAGTGGAGTACACACAAGGCACGCTATAGTGGCGACCAGCAGTACGAGAAAAACCATACTCACTGCGCAATAACGAGCGTACGCGTGAAGCAAGTGGATCGTTAAAGGTTTTATTTAAATCACCCACGCGAATTTGCGTCGGATCAATCTGCCCGCCCGCACCACCTGTAGTGACAATTTGAATTTTACGGCGCTTACACCACGCAATCAGTGCGGCTTTCGCTTGCACGCTATCAATACAGTCCACAACAAAATCAAGCTCTGCAGTGATGTATTCAGTCATGGTCTCCTGACTGACAAAGTCAGCCACAGCATGTACCACGCAGTCTGGATTGATCGCGCACAGACGCTGCGCCATCACATCCACTTTAGCTTGGCCAACCGTATCGACTAAGGTGTGCGCCTGACGGTTGGTGTTGGTCACACAAATATCATCCAAATCAAATAATGAAATCTCACCCACGCCCGAGCGCGCTAAGGCTTCAGCGGCCCACGAACCCACACCACCAATCCCCACCACGGCTACATGCGCTTGAGTTAAGCGCTCCAAGCCTTCCGCACCGTATAATCGGGCAATACCGCCAAAACGTAAATCATCCATCCGACAACCTCAACAAAATAGCTGCCGTATTCTAGCAGTATTCCTTGTAACGCTTACAAAACAGCGGCTGTTTCACTACACTGTACACAGCATTTACTGCAGTGTTCAGCGCCGTGCTCAGCAAGTAAGGGTACAGGCGCTCAATTTTTCAATATAACCCTTATTTTTCTAAGGTCCGGTGACTGGCATGCTTATTTGCCCTATCTGCCAATCGGCACTGACTGCGCATAACAACAGTGTACGTTGCATCTTTGCACACAGTTTTGATCGTGCACGCCAAGGCTATCTCAACCTATTACCGGTGCAGCATAAAAATAGTCGTGCGCCAGGCGATAACCCAGCGATGGTGCAAGCGCGGCGTGATTTTCTTTCAGCAGGCCATTACGCACCGCTGGCTGAGCGTTTTGCTGCATTAATGCAAGAACGCCAGCCGCAGCAATGGTTGGATATCGGCTGCGGTGAAGGTTACTACAGCGCACATATTGCCCAAGCGCTGCCGAAGAGCCAAGGTTATGCCCTGGATATTTCCCGCGAAGCCGTTAAGCAAGCCTGTAAGCGTGATGCCAGCATTACGTGGTTGGTCGCGAGCATGGCACGCTTACCCTTAGCCAGTAACAGCTGCCAAGCCATTGCCAGCATTTTTAGTCCCTTAGATTGGCAAGAAGCGCAACGCGTATTGGCACCCGGTGGCGCTTTACTGCGGATGGGGCCCTGCAGTGATCACCTCCAAGAATTGCGCGAGCAACTCTATGATGAAGTGCGCAGCTATGATGACAGCAAACACCTGCAGCTGATCCCAGAGGGTATGCAGCATATCCATAGCGAGACACTGCGTTTTTCTCTAACCCTCAACGATGCCCAAGCCCGCTGCGACCTATTAGCCATGACTCCGCACGGCTGGCGTGCCAACGCAGAACGACGCGAAGCAGTGATCAGTCAACCGCTGACCACCACCGTCGCAATTCGCTATGATTGGATTGAAAAAACGGACACCTAAATTATGCGCCAACCTGATATCGAAATTTATCTCAAAGACACGAACCGCGCAGCAATCAGCGAATGGCTGCAGTCTGCACTAGGCGAACCCTGCGATTGGCAAGAAAAAGGCCGTGTCTCACGCTGCCTGTGCGCCAACATTCCCGTAGTATGGTTCGAAAAAGCTGTGGGCAAATGGCACAGTCTACTGCTAGAAAGCGACAATACGCCGTGGCAGGATGACAGCCAGGCCGCACAAGCCGCAGCAGCGTATTTGCAGACCAATGTGCGTTGCGCACCTGGCAGCTGGCAAGAAGCAGACGGCGATACCGATGTTGATCGCTGGCTGCAAGTCAGTGCCGATGGCAACATCGAAGCACTTACATGGCACACTTCTTAGCCTGCAACGCCTGTTACTGATTTAAAATATTTATAGGATTTTTTATGCGCTGGAAAAAAGCCCGCCGCAGTGACAATGTCATTGATAAACGCGGTAAAGGCCGTGCCCTTGGTGGTAAAGGCTTAAGTTTAGGTGCAGTCGCAGTGATTGTCGTTATCGGTTTGCTCAGCGGTCAAGACCCCATGCAGATTGTCGGCAATATCGCCAACCAAGCATTCCAACAAGGTGGCATTAATAGCGGTGCAACCAGCAACAACCAACAGACAGCACCTACTCATGATGCGCAAAGTGAGTTTGTTCGCGCCATTTTAGGCGACACTGAAGACACTTGGCGCTTACTGTTTCAACATGCGGGCAAAACCTACCAAGATCCTAGCCTTGTTTTATTTAACGGCAGTGTACGCTCAGCGTGTGGCTATGCTGACTCAGCAGTGGGTCCTTTTTATTGTCCGGGCGACCAGCAGGTTTACTTGGACCTGTCCTTCTTTAAAGAAATGGAACAACGCTTTGCTGCCACCGGCGAATTTGCCCAAGCCTATGTGATCGCTCACGAAGTGGGTCATCATGTACAAACCTTACTGGGCGTCTCTGCTCGTGTGCAGGCTGCTCGTCAGCGTGGTGATCGAGTGACGGGACATAACGGCTTATTAGTACGCCAAGAATTACAAGCGGACTGTTTTGCGGGTGTCTGGGCGCACCACGCCCAACAGCGGCATGCATGGCTTGAGCCTGGCGATTTAAAAGATGCACTCAATGCAGCACAAGCAATTGGTGATGATCGACTGCAAAAACAAGCACAAGGCCATGTTGTACCTGATTCATTCACCCACGGCACCTCGGCACAACGTGAGCGCTGGTTTAGTCAAGGCTATAAAACAGGCCAAGTCAACCAATGCGATACCTTTGCCGCCCAACAACTGTAACTTAACAACGCACTATCTCGCAGTACACGGAAGCCAACGCCCACTCATGAAGAACACGAATACAGGAGTTTTTATGCTTGTGATACGTTACGCAGTATTAGCCGCAGCCATTTTAGGCAGCCTGCTCTCCCTGTTGTTAGCTGTCAGCAACCCTTGGTGGCTACTGCTTAGCACAATCTTCATTGCTTTAACTGCATTGGGCGTGATTGATATGCGCCAAACGCATTCCACCCTGCGTCGCAACTATCCGATTGCCGCACATATTCGCTATATGTTTGAGAAGTTGCGCCCGATGCTACGCCAGTACATTGTAGAAGGCGATGACGATGAAGTACCTTTCTCGCACGATCAGCGTGCTTTAGTCTATCAACGCGCTAAATCCGAACTGGAAACTCGTGCGTTTGGAACGGATCAAAACGTCTACGGCACACGCTATGAGTGGATTAACCACTCAATCGCCCCAACAAAGATCACAACTAAAAACTTTCGTGTCAGCATTGGTGGCCCTGACTGCAAGCAACCCTACTCAGCCAGTATTTTTAATATTTCTGCTATGAGTTTTGGCTCGCTGTCACCCAATGCAATTCGCGCACTCAATAAAGGCGCACGCCTCGGTGATTTTTATCATGATACCGGAGAAGGCTCGGTTTCTAGCTACCACCGTGAGCATGGCGGCGACATGGTTTGGGAGATAGGTTCAGGTTACTTTGGTGCGCGCAATGCTGATGGCTCTTTTAGCCCAGAACGCTTTGCTGAGCGCGCCAGCCTTGAACAAGTTAAAATGATTGAACTTAAGCTATCACAAGGCGCTAAACCTGGGCATGGCGGCATGCTACCCGGCGCTAAAGTTAACGCCGAAATCGCCAGTACGCGCGGTGTTCCGCAAGGCCAAGATTGCATTTCACCGGCCTCGCACTCAGCCTTTTCCACACCTGAAGAGCTGCTGCAGTTTATTGCGCAATTGCGTGCGTTGTCTGGTGGTAAACCGACAGGCTTTAAATTAGCCATCGGCCACCCATGGGAATGGTTTGCTATTGCCAAAGCTATGCTCAGCACCGGTATCACCCCCGACTTTATCGTTGTGGACGGCGGCGAAGGCGGCACTGGCGCAGCGCCCTTGGAGTTTGCCGACCATATTGGTACACCGATGCGTGAAGGCCTGATGTTGGTGCACAACACCCTCGTGGGCATTAATTTACGCGATAAAGTAAAAATCGGTGCAGCAGGTAAAATCATCACCGCTTTTGATATCGCCCGCACCCTAGCGCTGGGCGCAGATTGGTGTAACTCGGCACGCGGCTTTATGTTTTCTTTAGGCTGTATTCAATCACAAGTCTGCCATACCGACCGTTGTCCTACGGGGATTGCTACGCAAAACCCAAAGCGCTGGCAAGGTCTTGATGTACCTGATAAAGCCTTACGCGTACAGCAATTTCATCAGCGCACCGTAGCGACCTTGCGCGAACTGATTGAGGCTGCAGGGTTAAACCATCCCAATGAGTTAGGACCAGAGCATATTATCCGCCGAGTTTCACCGACGTTAGTGCGCTCACTAGCAACCCTGCACCCCTACTTGCAACCCGGCGACTTACTCAATCCCGAGCAATTACCAGAGCACAAGGTCTTCCAACTCTTCTGGCCAGCCGCGCGGGCAAACAGTTTTGCTTTTTTCAAATAGCGACTAAAGGAACGGCCTAATTTATAGACCGATTTCAGCATTACTTGCTTGGTAAAATGTTATTTGGCTTGGTAAATAATCCCCGGATTGCACTGCACCATGCTGTACAGTTCGGGCAAACCATTAAGCGCTTCAGATGCACCCAAGAATATATAACCACCGGGTTTTAACGTGGTATGCATACGAGTCAAAATATCTTTTTTCGCTTCTGCAGAAAAGTAAATCAGTACATTTCGACAAAACACCACATCAAACTTGCCTAGACCCGCATAGCTGTCTAATAGATTCAACGCTCTAAATTCGACACGACTTTTAATTTCTGGCTTAACCATCCAGCGCCCAGCAGGCGTCTTATCAAAATAGCGCTGCAAACGTTCTTGCGATAAACCACGGGCAATCGCCAAGCTATCGTAGTCTCCCACTTTGCAGGCCTGTAACATCGTTGGTGAAAGATCTGTCGCGATAATTTGCATGCCCGCTTTAACTTGCCCTAAATGCGCGCGCTCATACTCATCCATGATCATCGATAACGAGTAAGGTTCTTGGCCTGACGAACAGGCTGCCGACCAAACTCGCAAACGTTGACTGGGTTGCTTTTCCAGCAACTCAGGTATCACTTTATTTTTCATCACTTCAAACGGATAGGTGTCGCGAAACCACAAGGTTTCATTGGTGGTCATGGCGTCAATAACTTTATCTTGTAAGGCGCTACGCGAGCGAGCCTGAAGCTGATTCATGAGCTCTGTTAAAGATGTAATGCCATGCTCATCCAACAACCTTTTCAAGCGACTGGTCACTAAGTACTGCTTATTATCACCTAGCACGATGCCTGACTTACGCTCAAGAAACTGCCTGAAAGCATTAAACTCAGATGGTGAGACCGACACATTGACCGCCTTTTATAAAATTAGCACTTAAATATAGTCATTAAATACACGCAAACAATGATGGCGCATTATAGCCCATCAACCGCTTTTATGCGCTCCACAACATGGTCAACTAGATCATCAGGACGAAACTTCGCTAAAAAGTCATCAGCGCCGACTTTTTTAACCATAGCCTTATTAAATACACCCGATAATGAAGTATGCAGCAAAATATGCATATCTTTGAGACGCGGATTATTTCGTATTGCTGCAGTTAAGGTGTAGCCATCCATTTCCGGCATTTCAATATCAGAAATCATCATTAGGAACTCAGAGGCAGGTTTTTTACCAGCCTCCAACATACTATGCAAATACTCATACGCTGCACGTCCGTCATTTAGAGCAACCACTTCTACGCCAACCTTCTGCAAACAACTCAACACCTGCTTGCGTGCAACACTAGAGTCGTCAACGATGAGTATTTTTTTACTCAAAGCGCTGATACGAATTTGCTCGGTTAGAGAGTCGGTTAAAATCTCCTCGGAAGACGGCGATACCTCAGACAAAACCTTTTCAACGTCAATTATTTCCACCATCTTGTCATCTACGCGCGTTACTGCCGTCAAATAATGATCGCGACCTGCACCCTGAGGCGGTGGATGGATTTCTTCCCAGTTCAGGTTAACAATACGATCAACCCCACTGACTAAAAAGCCCTGCTCCTTCATATTGTATTCAGTGATAATGACAAACCCTGCGCAAGCACTGTCTAACGCTTGATTGCTTGTAGCTAAAGCCAGGTCTAACACCGAAATAATTCGCCCACGAACACTGGCCACGCCCCGTACAATAGGGTTGGACTTAGGCATTGAGGTCAATTGCGGACACTGCAAGACTTCGCGCACTTTAAATACATTGATTCCGTACAATTGCGGCCCATTCAGCCTAAACAGCAATAGTTCTAAACGGTTTTGCCCCACCAGTTGAGTTCGCTGGTTTACTGAATCCATTACACTGACCATACTCAGGCTCCTAACATTTATTTCACATTTAGCGCGCTGAAAATCAAAAACGGTATATTTATTGCTTTACTAATACTATGAATCTATTTACGACGCTTTCTTGGCACCCATCGAAACTACTCTGCTTTCTCAGTAAAGCTGTTTTCCCCTGCGTATTATTCACAGCAGCTGGCAGCGTATGCGCAGAAAGCATCCAACAACAAATTATCGGCACCAGTACAGCTTTTCTTGAGCAGATTAGCGCTCAGTATTTAGAGGATAATCATATAATAGGGCGTTACACTGTTAAAATTGGCCGCCTCGACCCACGCTTACGCTTACCTGCATGCTCAACACCATTACAAGCCAGTCTTGAAAGCCCCGCTCAACCGATTGGCAGAGTCACTGTGCGCGTACGCTGCGATAGTAATGCGCCGTGGACAATCTTCGTACCTGCTCATGTTAATTTATATCGAAACGTCGCAATTGCAACGCGTTCGATGCCCCGCAACAGCATCGTACAAGCATCTGATGTGCAGCTTAGCGAGCGCGATGTTAGCAGTCTACGCCAAGGCTACATACTTGACCTTGAAAAGGTTGTCGGAAAAAAACTCACTCGCCCTATTCAGCCCAGCCGAGTTATTTCTGTCAACTCTTTAAAAGCTGCGGCAGCCATCGATAAAGGCGACGCGGTGGTCATTAGCGCACATGGCAACTCTATGTCTGTACGCATGCCAGGCATTGCTCTAGAAGAAGGCGCAATCGGTCAGCAAATCAGAGTTCGTAATACACGCTCACAACGTATTGTGCATGCTCGCGTGACAGCCCCAGGCCAAGTTGAAGTAGCAATGTAAAACGCTCTGCAGTAAAGTATGCATGGCTGATGTGCCAACAAACACACTCAAATAAACTGTAGAAAAATAGCGCTAAAGTTTCCTCGCTAGCAGCCGATTACCCGTTAAGTGTTCCAATACTGTATTTGAGGTTTATCAACATGGCTATCGACTTTAATAACCCAAACAATGCAGGGTTGAGTAAGCCGACAAAAGCAAGCTCGCCCAGCACCGCACAAACAAACGCACAAGATAGCGCTAAAAAAAGCGTGCTTGCGCAAACTAACAAACCGACCAGTTCCGGTGAGCCAGTACAGCTCAGCAAAAATGCGCGCCAATTACAAAGTGTATCCGAGAAAATTGCTAGCATGCCGAGCGTAAATTCTGAAAAAGTTGCACAACTGAAGCAAGCAGTTGCAGAAGGCAGTTATCAAGTCGACAGTCAACGCGTTGCCAGCAAACTACTTGGCTTAGAAGCTCAATTTAAATAGTAGAATAAAACCACTATGTCTGATCAGCACATTCTTGAACTTTTATCAGCAGATATTGAGACAGCACAGCAATTGCTGACTCTGCTTGAGCAGGAGTTTGCGGCCTTAAGCGAGCGCGATCTTGATGAGCTTCAGGCGTTACTGATTAAAAAACAGCCTGCCCTACACATCCTTGAACAGCACACCGCAGAACGCGGCCAACTGCTGTTACAAAACAATGCAACTGCCGACCTACCAGGTTTGCAGGAATTTGCAGCGCGCTCGCCATTGCAGTCGCAACTATTAGACAGCAGCACTCAACTCAACACACTGATTGAACAATGCCAAGCGGCCAACTTACGCAATGGGCGGCTTATTCGCAGCAATCAAACCAGCGTCAACAGCATGCTCAACATCATTCGAGGCACAGATACCCCGAGCCTTTACGACAAAACAGGCAGCGCAGCATGCAGCAACAAGCAGCGCACTTTCAGCCAAGCTTAAGCACCAAATTAAGTGAAGCGGCCTAGTAATTGCTGCTATACTGCCGCCCAATTCAAATTTTAGTATGGCTAAAATAAAAGGGGTAATACTGACAGTGTCTGACTTGTTTCCTGAAGGCAACGCTTCCCAGCCGCCCCAACAACTCAACTCTCCAATAGAAGTCATCAGCCACTTGCGCGCACTGATGAATAACCGTGATCCACTGGAATTAAAGTTCACCGATCGACAGCAGATTTTTCAGACCTATATCGTTGATATCGATCGCGAAAACAACCGTGTCGCGCTTGACGAATTAATCCCTAATGATGGTGAGCGCCACCTACTCAATGGTGAAGCGATTAATATCGTTACTTACCGCGAAGGGGTTCGCATAGCCTGGTCGCATAGTCAGCCTGCATTACTCGACATTCTCGACGACGCACGCTGCTACTGGCTCACCCTACCCACTCAAATCAGCTATCATCAACGCAGAAACGCTTTTCGCGCCGACACACTGCCAGAGCAATCACTTAGCGTACATATTGACAGCAACAAACTCTCTCAAACAATCCGCGGGCGCTTATTAGACATCTCCGCCACAGGGTGCAAAGTTGATATCAAGTCAGCCAGTACCTCCCTGCAACCCGGCCAACTCTACGAAACCTTTGCTATTAGCCTACCATCAGGCAGCGTCACTTTAAGCGCCGAGTTACGCCATCTTCACAATGACGACTCAACCCGCTCAACATTAGCTGGTTTTAAGTTTCATGACCTAGGCGGCAGCGCCCAGCGCGTCATTGAGCGATTCGTTTACCAATTGCAACGTGAAGCTCGCCGCAGCGACGACGCCCTCTTTTAGACCCAGCAAAGCACAGCTGCGCCGCACGACGACAGAACAGTAGATACAAAAAAACCAGCTTTAGGCTGGTTTTTTTGTATCTAAGAGTAACTCTTAAAATTGGCGTCCCCTAGGGGACTCGAACCCCTGTTACCGCCGTGAAAGGGCGGTGTCCTAGGCCACTAGACGAAGGGGACAAAACCTTCGAAACAAGTACAGTTAAATACTTATCAGTGAAATATTAAGCTTACGATTATATCGTTTCAAGACTTGCATAGAAACGAGCTTCAGCAGTAAAACTCATACTGAACACTCATATGCAACAGTAGATCTTTAAAATGGCGTCCCCTAGGGGACTCGAACCCCTGTTACCGCCGTGAAAGGGCGGTGTCCTAGGCCACTAGACGAAGGGGACAAAACCTTCTAAAACATAACACATTCATGTTATGCCACTTTTCATGCTAATTAAAAAGTGGTGGAGCTAAACGGGATCGAACCGTTGACCTCTTGCATGCCATGCAAGCGCTCTCCCAGCTGAGCTATAGCCCCATTTCGTGGACGGGGCGTAGATTAGGCCCATTCCTTATTTTTGTCAACACAATTGTACGATTAAAACACTGAACTGCATTTAAATGACAAATGCTCAGCCTAAATACTGAGCTAACCAAGATTCAGCACTGCAACGTGCCATATAACTGCGCATACAAGCCATCTTCATTTAACAACTGCTGGTGTGTGCCTTGCTCTGCAACACGCCCATCGGCAAGCACCAAGATACGATCAGCTTGCCTTACTGCACTTAAGCGATGCGCAATAATTAGAGTGGTTCGTCCCTCTAAAAACGTGCTCAACGCTTGATGCACAGCAAACTCAGTAGCACTATCGAGGGCTGAAGTTGCTTCATCTAAAATCACCACATGTGGATCACTGAGAACCATCCGAGCAATGGCTAAGCGCTGTCTTTGTCCGCCAGATAAACGCAGCCCTGCTCGACCTATGATGCTATCTAGACCTTTCGGCAAGGTACTCACCGTCTCTGCCAACTGAGCAACACTTAAGGCTTGCCAGCACGCCTCATCAGTGTGTTCGCGGCCCATGCATAAATTAGCCCGCAAAGTATCGTTAAACAGCGCCGGCGCTTGTAAAACCACGGCAACATGCTCACGCACACAAGACAGACCCGTTTCTTGCAATGTTGCACCAGCATAACGAATCAGCCCTGACTGAGCACTGTATAAACCCAATAACAGCTGCACTAGGGTGCTTTTTCCGCCACCACTGGCGCCGACAATCGCTACTTTTTCACCCGCTGCAATAGTAAAGCTTAAATTATCCAACACCTGCTCTTCAGCATAAGCAAACCGCAACCCCTCAACGCTAACAGGTACCGTTTTAGTGCCTGCAAAAGGATTTTTAGTCACGGAATAATCCAGTTCATCTTCGCGCTCAAGCAACTGGTTGATACGCACCATTGCGCCATCCGCAGCATAAAATGCATATTGCAAATTAAGCAATTGCTCGATAGGCCCAATCATAAACCACAGGTAACTAAACACCGCTAGCATTTGCCCGATCGACAAGTCAGAGAACAATACGGTTAGCATTGCCACCGCACGGAAAATATCAATGCCGTACTGGAACAGCAAACCACTGGCACGCGAGGAAATATCTGTTTTCCACTGCGAGTTAATTGCTCGATCACGCACATGTTTTGCACGATCTGATAAACGCTGAAAAAAGAAACTTTGATGATTACCCGCCCGCACCTCTTGAATCGCATCCAAGGTTTCATTCAATGCCTGGGTAAATAGTGCAGTACTGTCATTTTCAAGTTTTTTAAGGTGTTTAACGCGCTTACCCAACTTAATTGTAAAAAAAACAACAATCGGGTTAAGCAATAAGATCAGCAGCGCCAACTGCCAGTGCATCCACATCAACACTGTCGCGGTGCCTATTAAAGTCAGCATCGAGACTAAAAAACGACTTAAGGTTTCGCCAATAAACTTATCTAAGGTTTCTAAATCAGTAACCAAATAAGTGGTGACTGTGCCGCTGCCCAAGCTCTCATATTCACTCAGTGAGATTCGCTTAAGACGTGCCAGCAAGCGCTCACGAATCTGGTACACCACGTCTTTGGAGAGATGGGTAAACATCTTACTCTGACCGACGTTAAACAACAGTGAGGCCATGCGCAAGACAAAGGTCAACACCAGCATAAAGCCAATATAACCTACCGCCTGCTGCCACATATTCGGCAACCAACGATCCATCATCTGCAAGGCTTGACCACCCTGCCCGAGCAAAACCTCATCCACCAATAATGGCAACAATAAAGGAATAGGCACGCTACACAGGGTAGCTAATACGGCAAGGATATTGGCAAAAATCAAACTACGTTTATGCTGTACAGCTAAGCGGCGAATCTGCCCCCAGTTTATGTGGTCAGGCACTGGCATTAATTGAGATCCAACGTCTTAACAGGGGTTCAATCGCCGCATAAGGCTGATAACCATTGGTGATTAAAGCGTATTGTTGTTGATGCACAGCAAGCACGCTGGGAAAGCCACTGATAGCTAAACTACGCACCCAAGCAAAATCCGCCTGAGTCGCAACTCGACTCTCTTCACTATCAAACCCATCACTGAATGCTTCTTGAGCATAACCCGCCTGTACAGCGAGATCGCGCAAAATACCTGGCTGGGTAATATCTTGTGCGCCCTGATAAAAAGCGTGCTGCAGACTGTCTAGAAAAGCAAACACAAGGCTTGCATCCAGCTCACGAGCAACGACCAATGCTCGGCAAGCTGGCTCAGTGTCATACAGAAAGCCGCTGGGCAGTGTTTTATCAAAATCAAAAGACTGGCCTGTGGTTTCGGCTACCGTACGCCAGTGTTGCAGGATATAGGCACGCTTAGTCTCGTCAAGTACTGCTTGCTGACCGGTACGTAGCCCGCCGACGCGCAAGGTTACCTTAACGCCTGCAGCTTGGGCTTGCTTAAGCACTTGCTGCAGCACAGGGTTAAAGCCCCAGCACCACGAGCACATGGGGTCTAAAATATAAATCAGTTGCGTGCTATGCATGCTGCTCTCCTACTGCTCATTCGGCACATCGTCAAGCCTGATGCTAGCTCTCTCCGAGCCAGCGGCCCGGTAAACCTTAACAAGCGAGAATGGTTCTTCTTTATTATTCAGACAAGAGAGTTTACCCGATCCAACCTACAGTTTGAGCTTTTAAAGCAGAATTTCTCCCACCCATGCACTTAAACTCAATCACCAGACATAACGAAAGGCTGTGGAAAAAATAAAAAAAACGCCGCAAACTTTCGTCTGCAGCGCTATCAATTCAACTCTAATACACTCGCTTACACAGCAGCTGCCACGCGAGAACCTTGATCAATTGCGCGCTTAGCATCCAGCTCTGCAGCTACATCAGCACCACCGACTAAATGCACAACAACTCCTGCGTTTTCAAGCTCTGCTTGTAGCTCACGCAAAGGTGTTTGTCCCGCACATAAAATAACATTATCAACAGCTAATACCTGCGCTTCAGCGCCGTCGATGCTGACATGCAAGCCTGCATCATCCACGCCTAAATACTCAACGCCCGGAATCATTTGTACGTTTTTGTTCTTCAGGCCTGCACGGTGAATCCAGCCAGTGGTTTTACCCAAACCAGCGCCGACTTTGCTCTTTTTACGCTGCAGCAAATACACTTGACGCGCAGCCGCCTCAACTTGCGGCTTAACCCCAGCAACACCACCGCGCGCCTCTAAGCCCAAGTCAATGCCCCACTCTTTCCAAAATGCTTCACGGTCCAAGCTGCTTGACTCACCGCTATGGGTAATCAACTCTGACACATCAAAACCAATACCACCTGCACCAATCACAGCCACCGTTTTACCCACTGGCTTGCGCCCTAAAATCGCATCTAAGTAGCTCAGCACTTTAGGGTGATCAATGCCTGGAATTTCTGGCACGCGCGGCACAATCCCTGTCGCCAAAACAACCTCATCAAAACCGCCTGCCAGCAACTCTTGGGCATTCACACGTTTATTCAGCTGCACATCAACTTGGGTAGACTGTAGTTTCTGTTGAAAATAACGCAAGGTTTCGAAAAACTCTTCTTTGCCTGGAATGAGTTTAGCCACATTAAACTGCCCACCAATTTCACTGGCGGAATCGAACAATGTCACCGCATGACCGCGCTCAGCTGCTACAGTCGCTGCTGCTAAACCTGCAGGCCCCGCACCCACCACAGCAATCTTTTTCACTGCTGCAGTGGGAATATAGTTAAGTTCAGTTTCATGACAAGCACGTGGATTGACCAAGCACGACGTCAGTTTGCCGCTAAAGGTATGATCCAGGCAGGCTTGGTTACAACCAATACAAGTATTGATTTCATCCGCTTTACCAGCCGCGGCTTTATTGACAAAATCAGGGTCGGCTAAGAACGGACGCGCCATAGAAATCATATCTGCGTCATTTTCTGCTAAAGCACGCTCAGCCACTTCTGGTGTATTGATACGGTTGGTCGCCACTAATGGAATCGACACTTCGCCGCGCAACTTGGCGGTAACTTTAGTAAAGGCACCGCGCGGCACTTTAGTGGCGATGGTTGGAATGCGCGCTTCATGCCAGCCAATACCAGTATTGATAATGGTTGCGCCAGCCGCTTCAATGGCCTTGGCCAGTTGTACGACTTCTTCCCAGCTGCTGCCTTTCTCCATCAGGTCGAGCATCGACAAACGGTAAATAATAATAAAATCAGTGCCGACCGCTTCACGCACACGGCGAACAATTTCTATTGCTAAACGCATACGGTTTTCGTAACTGCCACCCCAGCGATCGGTGCGGTGGTTGGTGTGTGCAGCAAGAAACTGGTTAATGAAGTAACCTTCAGAACCCATGATTTCCACACCATCATAGTTAGCTGACTGCGCTAACACTGCACAATTAACAAAGTCTTTAATCTGCTTCTCGATACCCTCTTCATCCAACTCAGTCGGCTTAAACGGGTTAATCGGTGCTTGAACCGCACTCGGTCCAACTGATTTTGGACTGTAGGCATAGCGACCCGCATGCAGAATCTGCATACAAATCTTACTGCCAGCGTCATGCACCGCTTGGGTAACAATTTTGTGTTTTTCAGCTTCTTCCGGCGTGCTCAACTTGGCAGCACCGGCATACACACTGCCTTCTTCGTTCGGGCCGATACCACCGGTGACCATCAAGCCAACACCGCCACGCGCACGTTCTGCAAAATAAGCCGCCATGCGCTCAAAACCGTTGGGACGCTCTTCCAGTCCTGTGTGCATTGAGCCCATCAGCACGCGGTTTTTTAGCGTGGTAAAACCCAAGTCAAGCGGGGCCAGTAAGTGTGGGTAATGTGGATTCGACATCGAGACTCTCCAAAACAGACAAACACAGAGTGCTGATTTTGCTGCGGCACACTAGGCACACAAATCAGTCAATTAATGATTCATACAATAGACAGCTCACCAAGGCTTCTCAATGACCTCTTTCAACAGAATCATGACTATAATGAACATTCAGCTTAAAGCACATTGAGACTCAGCAATGAACACAACACGTCCCAATACGCGCCTTGGTGATTTGTCTGTTGCCTTTACCCACAGCATCGCCGCTGCTATTGCGCAACAGGGTTATTGCTCTATTGCGTTATTTGAGCGCTTTGAGCTCACCCCTGAACGCTTGGCACAAGCACATGCTCGACTGTCTATTCCACGCTATATGCGCCTCGGACATGCGGCCATTGAGCTGACCGGCAACCCTGCACTGGGCTTAGTCATGGGCGAACAGAGTATGCTCACCCACCTAGGCTTAGCAGGCGTCACAGCAGCGCAAGCACCTACTGTTCGTGCGGCCGCACGCTGTATCAGTCGTTTTGAACCCTTATATGCACAAAACTATCGCGGCACCAGCCAGCTGCTTGAAGATAACGACGGGGCTTGGTTTAGTTTTTATTCCATTGCCCCCTACAATGCCTACAATTACTTTGTGATTGAGTCGGTTTTATTGGGCTGGATTAATCATTTGCGTCAAGTCTGTCAGTGCGATATTGACATTGAGTTACTGCAGATTGAATTTCCTGAGCCTCCCTACGCTGCGGCTTACGCTGAGCAGCTCAATTGCCCAATTGAATTTAATGCCAAACATAATCGAATTCGCTTAAGTCAAAAAAGCCTTGCCCTGAATAACCCACAGCACTGCCCCAGCACTTGGCATATTTTGCAGCAGCTATGTGAAGAGCAATTAGCCTTAAAGACCCGCAGCCACAGCTTAATTGAACAAGTAAGCCAGCTCATCGCACCTGTATTAAAAAATGGCGAACCCAACATTAAACAGATCGCACAAAAACTGCACCTGCCAGAATGGACATTACGCCGTAAACTAGCCGCACAAGGCACGCAATTTCGCCTACTGGTCAACCAAACCCGCTTCGACTTGGCCAGCAGCTATATCCGCGATACAGAGTTAACCTTCGGAGAGATTTCTTGGTTGCTGGGCTTTTCATCACCCGAAGCATTTCAGCGGGCGTTTAAGCGTTGGGCACAACAAACACCAGGTCAGTTTCGAAATACCATAGCGCGTCGTTAAGAAATATTACAACAATGCTGCCGCAGCAATAGAGGGTCGTAACGCGCAGACAATCAATTTTAAACGTTTAACACTCACTTAGTGTCAGCACTTTGCTAATGATCACTCAGAGCAGAAATATAGAATACCTATATAATGCCTATATAATGCCTATATAATGCCTATATACAGCAAAGTAACCACCGCTATAATTCATTATAGCTACGTGTTTTTGCCAATTTTTCTTTTGATGACCTTTATTTATGTATAAAATTTTCGACACAGTCGACGACGTTTCCCACTACACTGCACAGCGTCTTATTGCAAAAATCACAGCAAAACCTACTGCAATTCTAGGTCTCGCCACCGGCAGTACTATGAAGCCTGTCTATGCAAAACTTTTAGAGCACATGCAACAGACACCTTTAAATGTATCGCAACTGACGACTTTTAACTTGGATGAGTACATGGGCTTAGCCCCCCAGCATCCGCAAAGTTACAATTATTTTATGTATGAGCACTTATTCAATCAGCTCAATATACCCGCTCAGCAGATTCATCTACCCGACGGTTTAACCTCTGATATTGAAGCGGTCTGCAGTGCATACTCGAATGCTATTCAAGCCCTCGGCGGACTGGATTTACAACTATTGGGCATTGGTACAAACGGCCATATCGGTTTTAACGAACCCAACACCTGCTTTAGCAGTCGCACCCATGTGGTCGAACTCTCTGAGCAAACCCGTATTGATAACGGCCGTTTCTTTACTGAGCAAAGCGAGATGCCAACCCACGCAATCACCATGGGCATCTTGGATATTTTAGAGGCCAATGAAATTATACTGGTTGCCACAGGTCACAATAAAACCGACATTATGGCGCAACTCTTCGACAGTGAAATTGATGAAGCGCTGCCCGCATCAGCCCTTAAAAAACATAAAAATCTAACCATTGTACTGGACCGCGAAGCAGCAGCGTTGCTTCCTGAGCAGGCATTAAAAAGCGCTATCTAAGCGCTCATCAATAAAGGACAAACCTTATGCGAGCCTATATTACTGGATTTATCGGACTACTATTTGCAGCTCAAGCCTGCGCCTTCTCTCTTAATGACCTAAGCCAAAACCAGGCCGGTGACGGCATGAAAGCCATGCTTGAGCAGGGCACACGCATCGCTGTTGAGCAATTGAGCAAACCCGGCGGTTTTAATAACAACCCCGACGTGCGCATCGAATTACCCGGTAATCTTGGCAAAGTAGCCCGCACCATGAAAATGTTCGGACAAGGCCAACACGTCACAGCCTTAGAAGACAGCATGAACCGTGCCGCTGAAGCCGCCGTGCCTCAGGCACAAGAATTGCTTCTTGATGCAGTGAAAAAAATGACCATTAGTGATGCCAAAGGTATTTTGAGCGGCCCAGAAAACTCCGCGACAGCCTATCTCGACAAAAGTAGTCGTGAGCAATTACGCACTCGCTTTTTACCGATGATTGAACAAGTCACCCAGTCCTCTGGACTGGCACAACAATACAATAACTTTGCCGGCCAAGCCGCTAGTTTTGGCATGATCGATGCTAAGGATGCTTCGATCGAGAACTATGTGACCGAGCAAGCATTGGATGGATTATTTGCAATCATTGCTGAGCAAGAAGCCTCTATCCGTCAAAACCCTGCACAAGCAGCCAGTGATGTCGCGAAAAAAGTATTCGATCTGCTGCGCTAAATCTGCAACATAGCTCGAGCCCTACAAAAACACCGCCTCTGCTTAGCAGTTGGCGGTGTTTTTGTATGCGGTTGCTTATGACTTAACGCGCAATGTTTAAGTCTGACTATTTCTCAACAAATGCACGCTCAATCACATAATCACCAGCAGTACCTAAGCGTGGTGATACTTTAAAACCAAACTCATTGAGCAGACTGCTGGTGTCATCAAGCATCTCTGGACCACCGCAAATCATCACACGATCATGCTCTGGGTTAATCGCTGGCAAACCAATATCTGTAAATAATTTACCGCTGCGCATCAGTTCAGTAATGCGCCCTTGATTGCGAAACGGCTCACGCGTCACAGTTGGGTAATAGATCAGCTGATCGCGCAACTGCTCTCCAAAAAACTCATTGCGCGGTAAGTTTTCAGTAATAAAATCGCTATAGGCAACATCACTGACATGGCGCACACCGTGTACCAAAATCACTTTTTCAAAACGTTCATAGGTTTCAGGATCTTGTATCACACTGATAAAAGGAGCCAACCCGGTACCGGTGCTAAGCAAGTACAAATTTTTACCCGGCAGTAAATCACCCAGCAACAAAGTGCCGGTAGGCTTTTTACTGATTTTCAGTTGATCCCCAGCTTTAAGGTGCTGCAGACGCGAAGTTAGCGGACCATCAGGCACTTTAATGCTAAAAAACTCTAAATGATCTTCATAATTGGGGCTGGCAATTGAATAGGCACGCATTAAAGGGCGGCCTTCCACCTCAAGGCCAATCATCACAAACTGCCCGTTCTCAAAACGTAACCCTGGATTACGTGTGGTTTTAAAACTAAATAGGCTGTCATTCCAGTGATGAACACTTAACACCTGTTCAACATTCAAATTGCTCATAACACGCTCCAGCGTAAAATTGTCTAACTAGAGTGTAAGTTTAAAACTCTAATCTGTTAAATTGATAATATGTATAAATTATATCAGGAATACAGATATGCGATTTAGTCTTCGCCAGCTGCAGGTGTTTACCTGTATCGCGCAACATCAAAGCGTTTCTAAAGCAGCTGAGCAGTTGGCTATGTCGCAATCAGCTGCCAGCACAGCATTAAAAGAACTTGAGCGTAGCTACGATTGCTTGCTCTTTGACCGTGCAGGAAAGCGCTTAATTATCAATGCATTAGGCTTACAACTATTGCCACGTGCGCTAGCTCTGCTTGAGCAAGCGCAAGCCTTAGAGGGCTTACTGTCCGACAGCCATGGTTTTGGCTCACTCTCCGTTGGCGCAACCATGACCATTGGTAACTATTTAGCGACGCTATTGATCGGTCACTTTATGCAGCAGCATCCCAGCTGCAAAGTTCGCTTACATGTGCAAAATACCGCGCAAATCGTTCAGCAAGTTGCTAATTACCAGCTGGATTTAGGCCTCATTGAGGGCTACCAGCAAGACAGTAATATTATTGCCGAACCCTGGATTGCCGATGAGTTAGTGGTTTTTTGCGCACCACAACACCCTTTAGCTCAGCAGGGGCAGGCCAACTTAAACGAACTGGCCGATGAAGCATGGATAGTTCGTGAGCAAGGCTCGGGGACACGCTTGGCCTTCGAGCAAGCCTTTCAGCGCCATCAGCGGCCAACTCGTATTCGTTTAGAACTCGAACACACCGAAGCAATTAAACGCGCAGTGGAGTCAGGTTTAGGGATTGGTTGTATTTCTCGCTTGGCTCTGCGTGATGCTTTCAAACGTGGCAGCTTAGTGGCGATTGAAACCCCAGAGCTGAACCTGACCCGCCAATTTACCTTTATCTGGCATAAACATAAGTTTCAAAGCGATGCCATGAGTGAATTTTTAAGCTTGTGCCGGACGCTGACAGAGAACATACAACGCAGTGATCAAATTAATCTAGCCACGCTTCTTTAAAATTGAGCTTTATTTGTGTCTGCCGCAGCGAATTTAGCAGTCTAGGTACAATGAAAAGCGTCGAGCATTATCTACGTATGCCGCACCGTGCAAGTGCCGCTCTTCCCTCGACGGGTCTTCCTGACCCGACTCGGGCGCGCACCATCCCTGGCGCGCTTGCCACGACACCCGCACGGTACTCGTTGATCATCGGTAGGCTTTGCTAGTCTTCTAAAAACATCAGCTCTCAAAATCCAGAGCCTCGCAGGTCAAAACACTGTCTGCCAAAGCCTAACCCAGACATAAAGTTTTCAGAAACAGACGAGCCTTATTTAAATAGTGTTAGCAGCGCCGCTGATCAACGAGTATTTCGGGGTGGGTGTGACAAGCGAAGCCATGGATGGCGCAGCGCCGGAGTTGAACCAGGATGGTTCACCGACGGAAAAACACCCACTCTGAAGTACGACAGACTCCACACACCCAAGTCAGCCAGCAATCAAAAACAGCAAACACAATCTTAAGCAAAACGCTCTTTCAGATAGGCAATAATATCATTGGACTCATACATCCAACGCACTTCACCCTCTTCCTCAATACGCAAGCACGGTACTTTAATCCGCCCGCCCTGCTGCTCGAGTTCTTGACGAAACTGCTGATTATTTTTCGCATCACGCAGTTCAACTTTAAGATTTAAAGCATGCATTGCACGGCGTACTTTCACGCAAAATGGGCAAGCATTAAACTGGTACAAGGCTAACTGCGCAGTTGCAGCATCCACTTCTGCTTGTTTTTCTGCTGTGCGTTTTTGTCCTTTAGGACGCGTCAGCCAGTCTGCAAAAATAATCAATTGGCCCAAGCCGTTACGCAAACCTTTTACAATCATTTGAATTCTCTTTAACAATAAAAATAAGTGATGAGCTTACTGAATTTTCATCAACTGCATTACCAACATGCACAACGCAGCAATATTTGCGACTATAGCAGCCCTTGCCACCATCTTGAAACAAAGCCCATGCAACCCAAAGACTTACAACGCCTCGTCACCACCCAGATGCCCTTTGGCAAATACCAAGGCCGGCTCATCGCCGACTTACCCGGTCAATACCTCAATTGGTTTGCCCGCGAAGGATTTCCCAAAAGCGATTTAGGTCGCCTGCTAGAGCTCATGCATGAAATTGACCACAATGGCCTCAGCGACTTACTAACCCCGCTGCGTAACACACGTTAACGGCTTAACTAACGACTGAACACATGGTTATCTCAGTAAAGCAAAGACCGATGTGATTGATCTCACCAAATCCCTTTTCGCGAGGGAATAGTGAAATCAAATTTACCCAGCGTTTTAATGCTTCTACTTATAGCACGCGTATTTTTAAGCTGCGGCCTTTAATCTTTCCGGCTTCTAGGCGTTGCTGGGTTTGCCGTGCGAGTAGACGCTCTACGGCGACAAAAGCTTGGTGATCAAAGATCGAAATCTTGCCCACCTGCGCACCGTTTAAACCACCAATCCCGGTTAATGCACCAAGGATATCACCTGGACGTAACTTATCTTTACGACCCGCTGAAATACACAAAGTCGCCATCGCAGGCAGCAAAGGTTGGCCATCAGACTCTTTTAGGGCATTGAGCGAATGCCAACTCAGAGATTTTTTAAGTAAGGCTTCAATGGCAGTGGCACGGTTGCCTTCTTTGGGTGCAACTAAACTAATCGCCATCCCTTTCGCGCCCGCACGTCCGGTACGGCCAATACGGTGCGTATGGATTTCAGCATCACGCGCCAGCTCAACGTTAATCACCATTGGCAAGGACTCAATATCCAAACCACGCGCGGCAACATCAGTGGCAACCAGCACGCTGCAACTGCGATTACTGAACAAAGCCAAGACTTGATCACGCTCGCGCTGTTCTAAATCACCGTGTAAGGCCAACGCAGAGATTTTCTCGCTATTGAGGTAATCAGCCAACTCTTGGGTTTGCTGCTTGGTAAAACAGAAACACACGCAAGCTTCTGGACGGTAATGACGCAGAATCCGCTCGACTGCGCCCTGGCGCTGCTCAGGGGTGATTTCGTAAAAATGCTGCTCAATTTGATGCTCTGCGTGTTCAATATCGGCTTGAATATGCTGCGGCTGACGTAAGAAATTTGCCGCCAACTGCTGAATACCATCCGGGAAAGTTGCTGAGAACAATAAGGTCTGACGACGTTTCGGGGTGAATTCAATTATGTCAGCAATGCTGTCATAAAAACCCATATCCAGCATACGATCAGCTTCATCGAGCACGAGGGTATTGAGACCCGACAAGTCCAGCGTGCCTTTGCGTGCATGCTCTAAAATACGCCCAGGAGTGCCCACGACAATGTGCACGCCATGCTCAAGTGAGCCAACTTGCGGGCCAAAGGGGACGCCGCCACACAGGGTCAATACTTTAATATTGCCTTCAGCACGAGCTAAACGACGAATCTCTTTCGCCACTTGGTCAGCCAACTCACGGGTTGGGCACAGCACCAAGGCTTGGCAACCAAAGTAGCGCGGATTAAGTGGTGATAATAAGCCAATGCCAAAGGCTGCGGTTTTACCGCTGCCAGTTTTCGCTTGGGCAATCACATCCATACCTTTGAGAATCACCGGCAAGCTTTGTGCTTGAATCGCGGTCATGCTGCTGTAGCCCAAATCGGCTAAATTGGTTAACAATGCTGCCGGTAATGGCAAGCTGGCAAAATCAGTTGGTGTACTCACAAAAATTTTCTAACCTTAATAAATCCAGTGTGCAGTGTAGCAAGACGTGCTCTGTTTGCGGTGGATTTGTCCAGCCTTTGCTTTAAAAAGCATGCAATGGGGTCTTATGCGCTTGTCCGGCTTCCTCACGCACTAATTTAGGCACTAAATAGCCCGGCAACTGCGCCAGCATCTGCTGATATAAAGTGTAAGCCTCAGCACTCGTCACATCAAAATGCTGCGCGCCCTGCACGCGATCCAACACATGCAAATAATACGGCAATAGATGGTGATTAAATAACGCTTCACTCAGTTCAATCAGCACTTCAGCGTTATTATTCACGCCTTTGAGCAGCACCGTTTGATTCAACAAAGTCACTCCAGCTTGACGCATAAGCGCTAAACGTTGGGCATGCACAGGCGTCAGTTCCTGCGGATGATTAACATGTAAAACCAAACTGCTGCGCAAACGGGTGCGGGTTAAAATATCAGTCAGCTGATCGGTTAAACGTTCGGCGATCACCACTGGCAAACGCGAGTGAATACGCAAGCGCTGCACATGGGCAATCTGCGCAATGCTCTCCACCAAGTCAGCCAAATGTTCATCTTGCAGCATCAGCGGATCACCGCCACTGAGAATCACCTCAGTAATACTCGAATCCTGAGCAATATAATCCAAGGCCGACTGCCATTGCGCACGCCCTAGGCGATTCTCGCTGTAAGGAAAGTGCCGACGAAAACAATAGCGACAATTGATCGCACAACCACTGGCCGCCAGTAGCAATACTCGGCCATGGTATTTATGAATCACCCCGGCTGCCACATTGGTACTTTGCTCACCCAGCGGGTCAGTGCTAAAACTTGGGTGCACCAACTCCTCTGCACCCAACGGCAGCACTTGCAGTAGCAGCGGATCAAGCGGGTCACCCTTGCGCATCCGCTCAACAAAGGGGCGCGGCACCAATAACGGAAAGTGCTTGGCGGCGCTTAAACCATTAGGAAAATCTATAGGTTGCAACTCTAGGGCGGCTAACAACTCGTCACAGCTGCGTACAGACTGAGCTAATACCTGCCCCCAGCCAGCCTGGGGAAAAAACTTCTCGGTTTGCGCTACACTAGGCATTTTATAAGACCTTAAACACGACAGGATTAGATTATGGCCAACTATTCTAGCAACGAATTCAAACCAGGACTGCGCGTCATGGTAGATAACGAACCCTGTATCATGATTGATATTGAATTTGTTAAGCCCGGTAAAGGCCAAGCATTTAGCCGTGTAAAATTACGCAGCATCCGCACTCAGCGTGTCTGGGAGCGTACCTTTAAATCCGGCGAAAGTTTAGAAAGTGCAGATATCATCGAGCGCGATATGGAATATTTATACAACGATGATGAGTTTTGGTACTTCATGGCGACCGATGGTTCATTTGAGCAATTAGGCGCCAGCAGCGAAGCCGTCGGCGATACCGTCAAGTGGCTTAAAGAGCAGGTTGTCTATGAGGTGACCCTGTATAACGATGCCGTAGTCTCTGTGACTGCACCAAATTTTGTTGAACTGGATGTCGTGGAAACCGATCCAGGCTTAAAAGGTGATACAGCGCAAGGTGGTTCCAAGCCAGCCACGCTCAGCACCGGCGCTGTGGTACGCGTACCTTTATTTATCGTAGAAGGCGAAACGCTCAAAATTGATACCCGCAGCGGCGAGTATGTCAGCCGCGCATAAATTCTTTTGCGCTAGCGTACGAAGGGAGCTTAATGCTCCCTTATTTCTTATAGGATAAAGACGGACTATGAGCACTTGGTCACCCAGCGCAGCGCGCAGCGCATTAGTTGCACGCCAACAGTTGTACCGTACGATTCGTGAGTATTTCCACGTACATTCTGTACTGGAGGTTGAAACCCCCCTCTTAGCGCAAGCACCCGTTGCCGACCCTAATATTGTACCGATACAAGCAGGGCAACGCTGGCTGCATACCTCACCTGAGTACGCGATGAAGCGCCTACTTTGCGCCGGTTACGGCGATATCTACCAAATCTGCAAAGTGTTTCGTGAGGGTGAAGCCGGTAAACGCCATAACCCTGAGTTTACGATGCTGGAGTGGTATCGCGTGGACTGGAGTCATAGACAGCTCATGGGTGAAGTTGCCGAATTACTGCGATTGTTACTAGCAACACGCTTTAATAACTTACCATGCTTGCACCTCAACTATACGCAAGCCTTACACACCTATGCGCAACTGGATGTGCACCATTGCAGTGATCAAGTCATCGCCCAGCGCGGCCAGCAATTGGCGAGCGCTGATTTAGACTTAGACCGCGACGGCTGGCTGGATGTAATTATGAGCCATCAAGTTGAGCCGGCATTACCGCACAATACGCTGGTGTTTATTGATGAGTTTCCTGCATCACAAGCGGCATTGGCTAAACTGGCCAATAACGACCAAGGTGTGCTGATTGCGCAACGCTTTGAAGTCTTTTTTAACGGTATGGAATTGGCCAATGGCTACCAAGAACTGACCGATGCAGAGCAGCAGTTGCAACGTTTTCAAGATGAACTGCAAGGCACTGAGCGCCCCTATGATGCCAATCTCATTGCGGCACTTGAGCATGGTCTGCCAGACTGCGCTGGTGTGGCGCTAGGTTTAGATCGCGTGCTACTGCATCTATTGGACGCAAAAAATATTGCCCAAGTGCTCAGTTTTGATTGGCAACGTGCTTAATTAAACGAGCTGACCTTGACTGAACTCAATAGCTGGAAAAGATGCTATGTATTGCCCAAATACAGCGTGGTAAACTGCCGCTCAGTCAAAACTAAACGCTGTGCAACGATCCTTAACCCTAGATCAGCCAAACCTGCCTAATGATACGCAGCTGGCTACTTTAATTTCGATAAAGTGAGGCTTCTATGCTAAAAAAACTTCTACTGACAGGTTGCATGTTATTGATGGCCGGCAACCTGTTTGCGGCTAACAACCCCCATGTTGTACTTGATACCAGCTTTGGTGAAATCGAGTTGGAATTGCAAGCAGATAAAGCGCCTATCACCGTCAACAACTTCCTAGACTATGTCGATACTGAGCGCTATGACGGCACTATTTTTCACCGAGTGATTGCTGACTTTATGATCCAAGGTGGTGGTTTTGACAAATATCTGCAACAAAAAGCGACTAAGCCTGCGATTAAAAATGAAGCCGACAATGGTTTGAAAAACGACCGCGGCACCGTTGCGATGGCGCGCACCTCTTCACCCGACTCAGCGACGATGCAGTTTTTTATCAACCATGCTGACAATGACTTCTTAAATCATAGCAGTCGTGACTTTGGCTATGCCGTGTTTGCTAAAGTCGTGCGCGGCATGGATGTCGTTGATCAAATTGCTCAAGTTAAAACCCACACCTTTGGCCGTAGTGAAAACGTGCCGATTGACCCAATTATCATTAAAACTATTAAGCGCATTGAATAAAATCGGCTAGATACCAAAAAGCGCGCTAATTAGCGCGCTTTTTTAGGCCTAAAACTCAGCACCGTTAACGCAAGTTAATAATCGTCTGGGTAATAGCACTTTCAGTTTCAATGGTTTTCGCATTAGCCTGATAGTTACGCTGCGCCACAATTAAGTTCACCAACTGATCAGACAATTCAACGTTAGAGTCCTCCAACGCACCGGCTTGAATCGCACCTAAAGTACCAGTGGTACCAGGATTACGCACAGGTTCACCTGAAGCTAAAGACTGTACCCATTGAGTTTTACCCACGGGTATAAGTCCCTGCACGTTAGCAAAGTCAGCTAATATAACCTGTCCTTGCACCTTCGATTGCCCATTGGTATAGCGTGCAAAGATCTTACCGCTGTCATCAATTTCAATCCCAGCCAATTCACCCGTAGTGTAACCATCTTGCGCTACAGCGTTCACCGCAAACGCATTAGCAAACTGCGTGGCGTTACGCATATCTAATGTTACAGAGGGGTTAGATACAGCACCATTAGGAGTCGCTACAGGCGGATTACCTGTTAGGGCAACGGGAACCCAACCACTTAAGTCAATCTCACTATCGGCCGGCGACAACTTTCCAGCAGTATCAAAAGTTAGCGTGGTGACAAGCGGATCGTTAGAGACACTTGTAGTTGGGTTTACACCATCAATTAAAGTATTCATGTTCCAAGTATTAGCACCCGTTTTCACAAAATACTGAGTCAGTACGTGAGAGTTACCTTGGGTGTCATAAATATTGGTGGATGTTGACGAGTTATAACTTTGCGGATCAGCCGGATCAAAAGGTGTATTTAACGGCACATCATTGGTTGAGTTGAGGTTAAATGACTGCTCAATTTTACTGGTTGGTTTTGGTTCTTGACTGCTGGTCTGAATCTGTAAGTTAGTTATCCTACCGTTCTCAAGAGCACCATTACCATCAATCGGATAACCCTGCAAATTATAACCGAAATTATCAACAATAAAGCCTTCTTTATCAGTGCCGAAATAACCCGCACGCGAATAGCTGAGTGCGCCATTGTTACTGACTTGGAAAAATCCATTGCCGTTAATCGCTAGATCGAGGGCATTTTGCGTGTAGTTAATGTTGCCCTGATTAAACAGCTGCGACACACTCGACAGCAACACACCACTGCCCTGCTGATTTTTACCTGTGCCCAATACAGAGGCTGCATAGACATCTGAAAATTCTGCGCGCGACTGTTTAAAGCCTGCAGTACCTGCGTTGGCAATATTATTACCAGTGACGTTAAGGTCTTTTGTCGCTGCACGTAAGCCACTGAGGCCGATATTAAATGACATGTTGTTCTCCTTGCCGGTCGTCCGACAGTTGGCAATTCGCTAAAATCACTGACCAATAATCTGCACTTGGGACAATGGCACTGCGCCTAATCCCGCTAAATTCAACAACAACTCACCACCACCTTGACCCAACGTGACACTGTCAACGTTAGCCGGCAACAAAGTGTACAAGCCTTTAGTTTCACCATTGATACTGGCTTGTGCTTCAAACTTATAGGTACCCGGCGGCATGGTTTCACCATCACTGTTTTTGCCGTCCCACATAAAGCTAACTTGACCGGCTTCTTGCGCACCCATATTAAGCTGCGTCGCTAAAGAGCCATCTGAGCTATACACATTGACATACACGTTGCTACTGCTTTGCGGTAACACCAAGCTGGCTTTAAAGGTTTCCGATGTATCTACCACCGCCTTCTCGCTAGGGATAATCACCTTACGCCCCACTAAAGATGAGGCCTGTAGTGCTTGTGATGATTGATACCCCGACATAATGGTTTCCATACTGCCATTGAGTTTTTCAACCCCTTCGACAGTACTGAACTGTGCCAACTGGGCAATAAAGTCACCGTTACTTTGCGGCTCTAATGGGTTCTGGTTATTAAGCTGAGCCACCAGCAGTTCCAAGAACTCATTCTTACCTAACTCTTCTTTTCCGGCGGCCTTAGTCGAGTGTTGGTATTGATCCATCACTGCACCGGCGGCACTGACTCCTGCTGCACTCATTGCTGCCTCCTAAGGCTTATTGGCCCAATGTGAGTACGCGCTGCATCATCTGCTTGGCGGTATTCATCATTTCGACGTTGGTTTGAAAGGCGCGACTGGCGGAAATCATGTCAGCCATCTCCTCCACCACGTTTACATTCGGGTAAAAAACATAACCATCAGCATTAGCCGATGGGTGATTAGGCTCATAGCGCGGTTGCAGATCACTTTGATCCTCAATAATGCCCATCACCTGCACGCCTTGTCCGGCTTGATCTTGATCAGCAAACAAAGAACCCTGGCCGACGCCACCGTTAACGCTGTTTTGAAATACTGTGGCAAACACTGGGTGTCTGGCGCGGTAGGTTTGATCGATACTAGACGATACGGTTTCGGCATTGGCAATATTGCTAGAAATCGTATTGAGGCGCGTACTTTGTGCGCTCATACCGCTTCCGGCAATGTTAAAAACGCTGGAAAGAGACATAACTGGGTACTCCTTTAGTCGCCGCGCAGAGCTGTCATCAGCCCTTTGAACTTACTGTTTAATAGCGTAAAGCTGGCTTGAAACTGCACTGAGTTTTCTGCATAAGTGGACTGTTCAACCTGCAAATCAACGCTGTTTTGATCAATAGACGCATGATGTGGATTACGAAAACGCAGCGCAGGATCAACCAACTGCAAGGGCTCAACGTCAAAATGCTGACTGTTGGTACGCTGCATCAATGGCTGTTTCTGCGCAGTCTGATCGGCTTGCGCTGATAGCACGCTGGCGAAATCTAAATCACGCGCTTTATAGTGTGGCGTATCAGCATTAGCGATATTATTGGCCAGCACCTCAGCACGCTGGGCGCGAAAGCTCAGTGCCTGCTCATGAATACCAAGGGCTTTATCGAAATTGATGCTCATAGCGCAACACCTGTTTGTGATTCATATTGCTTAATACAATGCAATACTTATGCCAATGCGCTAAAGCCATATAAATCAATGACTTAATAAAAACAGACTGTCAACTATCTGACTAATCGGCAGTGATTTGCCGCTTTAAAACGCCCAGAACGGGCTAGAAAGCAGGCGGCAAAGACTCACCGCCTGATACAGCTTGCAGCTAGGCCTGCGTGGTATAACGTAAAATCTCAACAACCTGAGCAGGCGTTGTCGTCCAGGCCATGGCAGCCGCATCCACTTCTTTAAGTGGGTGAATAATATCTTCAGCGTGCAAGGTAATGTAAGGTTTGCCCAAGGCGGCGCAGTAGCCGGCATCAAAGGCCGCATTCCACTGCTTGTATTTGTCACCAAAGCGCACCACCACCAGATCACTGTTTTCAATCAAGGTTTTAGTGCGAATGGCATTTACTTTAGCCGATTGATGATCACGCCAAAAACTATTCTCTTGCGCTGCTAAATGATCACCCGCTGCATCACTGGCATCATGATCAGTCACAGGCGAAGTAAAGCTGATATCTAAGCCTAATGCCTGCACACCCTGCTGAATTTCTTCACGCCATGTGCTGTGGATTTCTCCGGAAAGATACACGGTAAAACTCATTTTATTTCTCCTAAATACAGTAAAGGCGTTTATTTCTAAACGCCTTCGCTTTACAACGTTACAAGTTAGTCGTCACTGATCTCAATCGATGGCATGGCTGCACTGCGCTGATTGAGGGTACTGATGCGCGCACCAACAGTGCGAGCTAACTGTTGATAGATCATTGCAATTTGGCTTTCAGGATCAGCACTGGCCGTAGGTTCGCCACCATCACACTGCAAGCGAATCGCCATGGATAACGGCAGCGATGCCAACAGTTCAACATCGTAATTGGCCGCTAAACGTTCGCCACCGCCCTCGCCAAATAAATGCTCAGCATGTCCGCACTTCGAGCAAATATGCACCGCCATGTTTTCCACAATCCCCAAAATCGGGATATTTACTTTGCGGAACATTTCAATACCCTTGCGCGCATCGAGTAAGGCAATATCTTGCGGTGTCGTAACAATCACCGCGCCGGCCACTGGCACTTTTTGCGCTAAGGTTAATTGAATGTCACCGGTGCCCGGCGGCATATCAACGACCAGATAATCCAGATCATCCCAAGCAGTTTGGGTGATCATCTGTAATAACGCACCTGAAGCCATTGGGCCACGCCACACCATAGGCGTGTTATCAGTGGCCAGCAAGGCCATCGACATCACCACAACACCATGCGCCTGCACCGGCACAAAGAACTTTTGATCACGCACTTCAGGCTGAGTGCCACTGGCGATACCAAACATAATACCTTGACTGGGACCATAAATATCAGCATCGAGAATACCCACACGGGCACCTTCACGGGCTAAGGCTAAAGCCAAGTTCGCTGCCGTAGTGGATTTCCCAACACCCCCTTTACCTGAGGCGACTGCTATGACATTTTTCACACCAGCTAAGGTTGGCACATCCGTCTGACCTTGATGCGCTTGAATCACCGTAGCAATCTTGACTTCAGCGCTGGCTACACCTGGCATCTGCTCCAGACTCATTTGCAGCATTTGCGCCCAACCAGTTTTAAATACATCTGCAGGATAGCCCAGCTCAAGTTGTACGCTGACGCGATCATCTTGAATATCAATGGAGCGCACACAACCTGCGCTGACTGGGTCGGCATTTAAATTAGGATCAATAAGGCGGCTTAAGGTTTCTTCAACCGCAACGCGGGTTACTGCACTCATGATGCTCTCCATTGTTAAAACAGACTAAACGATAAACATTCTAGCCTAAACTGCCCCGTAAGACCTTAATCTTCAGCAAGCCAAAAGCGTACAAGGGATGAAAAAAACGGCTATTACCTATATAGTAGATGGCTTATTTCTATTCACTTTTAGTAGTTAGGAAGACCATGAGCGAAGCCCGCAAAATTTTAGTGACCAGCGCCCTGCCCTATGCCAACGGCTCCATCCACCTTGGCCATATGCTTGAATATATTCAAACCGATATGTGGGTTCGCTTTCAGAAAATGCGCGGCAATCAATGCATTTACGTTTGCGCAGATGATGCTCACGGTTCCGCAATTATGCTGCGTGCGGAAGCAGAAGGGATTACCCCAGAGCAATTAATTGCCAATGTGCATGCCGAGCACAGTGCTGATTTTGCTGATTTCTTAGTCGATTTTGATAATTTTCACACTACTCACAGTGAAGAAAATCGCGTTTTATCTGAGCAAATCTATCAGCGCCTACAAGCAGCAGGTCATATTTCCACACGTTCAGTGACCCAGTATTTTGACCCTGAAAAAGGCATGTTTTTAGCCGATCGTTTTATTAAAGGCACCTGCCCACAATGCGCAACGCCGGATCAGTACGGTGACAACTGTGAAAAATGTGGTGCCACCTACGACCCTACCGAACTCAAAGATCCACGTTCAGCGATTTCTGGGGCGACACCGATTTTAAAAGATTCTGAACACTATTTCTTTAAGCTACCTAACTTCCAAGCCATGCTACAAGAGTGGACGCGCAGCGGTACCTTGCAAGAGTCCGTTGCCAACAAACTGGCTGAATGGCTCGATAGCGGTTTGCAAGAATGGGATATATCCCGTGATGCGCCGTATTTTGGTTTTGAGATCCCTGGTGCGCCGGGTAAATATTTCTACGTATGGCTGGACGCGCCAATCGGCTATATGGCCAGCTTTAAAAACCTCTGTGCACGCCGCCCAGATTTGGACTTCGATACGTTCTGGAATAAAGACTCAACTGCTGAACTGCACCATTTTATCGGCAAAGACATTATTAACTTCCATGCTCTATTTTGGCCAGCCATGCTCGACGGTGCGGATTACCGTAAACCCACTGGCGTCCATGTACATGGCTATTTGATGGTCAATGGCGCGAAAATGTCTAAGTCGCGCGGCACCTTTATCAAAGCACGCACGTACTTAGATCATTTAAACCCTGAGTACCTACGCTATTACTACGCTTCTAAACTGGGTCGTGGCGTCGAAGATCTTGACCTCAACTTGGACGATTTTATTCAGAAAGTAAACTCTGACTTGGTCGGCAAAGTTGTCAATATTGCCAGTCGCTGTGCTGGTTTTATCCAAAAAGGCAACGATGGCATGCTGGTGGCAGAGATGCCCAACCTGCAACTCTGGGAGAAATTCCAAACAGCTACACCATCCATTGCTAAAGCCTTTGAAGCGCGCGACTTTGCCCGCGCCATGCGTGAAACTATGGCGCTCGCCGATGCGGCCAACGCTTGGATTGCCGAGCAAGCCCCATGGTCGATGAATAAAGTGGACGGTCAGCAAGCACAAGTGCAGGCTGTGTGCTCGCAAGCCATCAATCTGTTTAAGCAGTTGGTTATTCTACTCAAGCCGGTACTGCCTAAATTGGCGGCCGATGCTGAGCAGTTCCTCAATGTGCCGGCATTGAGCTGGAATAGTCTAGGCACACCACTGGGCGCGCATCAACTGAATCCCTTCAGCCCCTTATTGACTCGCGTGGACCCAAAACACGTTGAAACCATGATTGAATCCTCAAAAGAAGACTTATTAGAAATGGAAAACACAGCCGATACGCAAGCCGTTCTTAGCAATGGCGAACTGGAAAAAGAGCCGTTGGCCAAAGAAATCGACTTTAATACCTTTGCCGCTGTGGATTTGCGTATTGCATTGATCGAAAAAGCCAGCTTTGTTGAAGGCGCAGATAAGTTGCTACAGCTGACCCTCGATTTAGGCGGGGTTAAACGCAATGTCTTCTCCGGTATTAAAAGCGCCTATCCAGACCCTGCTGTACTTGAAGGTCGCTTGACGTTATATGTTGCCAATCTTGCCGCACGAAAAATGAAATTTGGTGTCTCAGAAGGCATGGTGTTAGCCGCAGGCCCTGGCGGTGAAGAAATCCACCTGCTCAGCCCAGACGCTGGCGCCCGTCCAGGTCAACGTGTGATGTAATAATAGTATCCAGCCTAGCTCAGCACTGCTGCTGGCTAGGCTGGTAGACCGCTGTAACTAACCTACATAATAAAAAACCACAACCTCTATCTATTTGACTGCACCACAGAGAACAGCTCAACCAAATGGCACACCTCTGTTACCCAGCGAGATACTTTTATGTTTAAACGCTTGCTAACACCGTTCTATACAGCGCTGTGCCTAATTTGCGCTTTATCGTTAAACGCTCAAGCAGAGCAAGTTGATACAGCCTACCAATTCCCACTCACCAATCCCTTTGAAGCAACCATTGCTGGTACCCCTAGCAACTTGCGCCCAATCTTGCCTGATGATGCAGATATAAAGCAGCGTGATTACAGCTTACGCCTACGCCCAGAACGTGAGTTCACTTTGCCGAGTAACTTCTGGCCGGTTAAAACCTTCCACTACCGCCTAGCCAAACAACCTGCCCCAGCACCGCTAATTTTTATTATTGCTGGCACCGGTGCACATTATTCCAGTTCAACAATGGAGTATTTGAAAAAACTCTTTTATGGCGCGGGCTTTCATGTCGCACAAATTTCTTCACCGACTGCCTATGATTTTATGGCGGGTGCTTCGCCCTACGCCACCCCAGGCTACTCACCACAAGATGCTGCGGACCTGTACACAGTGATGCGCGCCATCAAGAAACAGCAGAACAGTCTTGAAGTCACCGATTGGCATTTAACTGGTTACAGTTTAGGGGGCTTACAAGCGGCATTCGTCAGTGATTTAGATGAGCGCGAGCACGCTTTTAACTTTAAGCGCGTATTGTTGCTCAACCCGCCAGTTAATCTGTATACCTCCGTCAATAACCTTAATCGCCTCGCACAGGTTCAAGTCGTCAACGCTGCTGACACACGTACCTTTTATCAATTAATGCTGGATAAGCTCAGCCGTTACTTCAACAACAAAGGCCGCTTTGACTTCAACGAGGCGATGTTATTTGACTTTCAAAACTCAGCACAAAAGTTGACAGATAATGATCTGGCAATGCTGATTGGCAGTACGTTTCGATTTATGGCTGCAGATATCAACTTCACCTCCGACCTAATCAATCGCCGCGGCATCATCACGCCACCCCAGCAAAAAATCAATGATGGCACCAGCCTAACGCCCTTCTTTAAACGGGCTTTACTCTGTGATTTCGAATGTTATATACAACAGCAACTGCTGCCGTTTTGGCGTGTACATGTGCAAAAGAGACAGCAGAACACAGCAGTAGTCAATGCTGACGCTGACTTAGCAGCACTAATTCAAGCTAGCAGTCTCTATGCATTAACCGACTACCTCAATACTACTGATAAAATTGGCGTGATGCACAATGCTGATGACATCATTTTAGGTCAAGGTGACTTAGCTTTTCTCAAGCAGCACTTTACTCAACGCTTAACCCTTTACCCCTATGGTGGACATCTTGGCAACTTAGATTACCGCGATAACGCTGCCGATATACTGGAGTTTTTCCATGATTAAAACTCGCTTATTGCACCCTCTTTGCACAGCATGCTTAATAATATTGGCATTAACACAGCACAGCTGGGCGCAAGACACTGATGCAGACGGGTTTAAAAATCCATTACAGCATTTAGAGTTTAATCCACACTTAGGTCAACATGAGTTCGAGCGTGCCACTTTAGAAGCCTTGCATATCAGTGATCCTTTGGAGCAATGGAATCGCCGTGTTTATCACTTTAATTACCGCTTTGATCAGTGGGTATTTTTACCCATTGTGACAGGTTACACCAAGGTAACGCCGCACTTTTTACGCAAAGGGGTGAGCAACTTTTTTAGTAACCTAGGTGAGATCCCAACCTTAGTGAATAGCTTGCTGCAGCTTAAAGGCCATCGCGCGATGGAAACCACTGCGCGCATTTTCTTTAATACAACCTTTGGTCTAGCCGGCGTATGGGATCCAGCTACAAAAATGGGGCTGACTAAAAACAGCGAAGATTTTGGGCAAACACTGGGCTATTACGGTGTTACGCACGGTCCTTATCTGATGTTGCCCTTACTTGGCCCATCAAACCTGCGCGATACCGGCGGTATAGTTGCCGACTATACGTTAGATTTTACGGTTAACTGGCTGAATGTGGCCAAAGAAAGCGAACGTCACCCGGAGATTTTTCTGTTGAAAACCGTTGATCAGCGTTACATCACCAAATTACGCTACGGGCAAATGAACTCGCCATTTGAATACGAGAAGATTCGTTACGCTTATACCAAGTCGCGTGAACTGAAAATTGCTGAATAATAAGGCTTTCCTGATATTTTAGCTTGCTGTCTGACCATGATCGCGTGAGCCGTACTTCGGAATTCGTGTTTGTCCGTCGATGAACCCATCCAGGGTTCAACTCCGGCGCTACGCCATCCATGGCTCGCTCATCACACCAACCCCGAAGTACTCGTTGATCAGCGGCGTTGCTAGCACTATTTATATAGGACTCATATATTTCTGGAAATTCTTATATTTAGATTTTCAATCTGCTGACTGCATTTTGACGTTCTAAGTTTTAAAACCTGGCTTTGGTTTTGTAAGTTTGTGTTTTTAGAAGACTGGCAAGCCATACCGATGATCACCGCTCTTGCTTTAAAAGAGTCGTGCTACAGAATCGAAAACCACATCAATGATCAACGAGCATCGTGCGGGTGACGTGGCAAGCGGAGCCAGGGATGGCGCAGCGCCCGAATGCACGCCAGGATGGCGTGTTGAGGGAAGAACGGCACTTGCTCGGTGCGGCATACGTAGATAATGCTCAACGCTTTTCATTAGCTGGTACTGCGTGGCAAAGAACGTGACTTATCAATTGTCTTCAAAAAAGCGCCGAACTGGGGCAAACGAGCGTCGATAGATGGGCGTAGGACCGAGTTCTTGAAGTGCTTTGAGATGTGCGGGCGTTGGGTAGCCTTTATGTTTAGCAATGCCATAGCCTGGGTACTGCATGTCCAAGATAGTCATTTCTCGGTCACGACTGACCTTGGCCAAAATAGACGCAGCAGAAATCTCCGCAATCAAACCATCACCCTGCACCACTGCCTCGCTGGGCATGCTCAGTTGCGGACAACGGTTACCATCAATCAAAGCCAAGTCAGGGGTGATCGACAACCCCTCGACTGCACGTTGCATAGCCAGCATGGTGGCTTGTAAGATATTTAAGCGATCAATTTCTTCCACTTCCGCGCGGCCGATACTCCATGCCAAGGCTTTTTCTTGAATCTCAATAAACAGCGCTTCACGCTTTTTTTCAGTCAGCTTTTTCGAGTCGTTGAGTCCAACTATCGGCCGCTGCGGATCGAGAATAACCGCTGCAGTGACCACAGGTCCGCATAAAGGGCCGCGACCGACCTCATCAACACCGGCAACACACTTGCCAACGCGCGCTTGTTGCAGTAAATCAAGCTGCACTACAGGCGCCCTAATAACTGCAAAATACCTTGCGCGGCGCGCTGCGAGGCATCACAACGCAACGACTTATGCAACTCGGTAAAGCGCTGTGTTTGCTTTGAACCATCACGCAATTGCTCTAACACAGCCTCACCTAACGCCTCTGGCGTTGCAGCGTCTTGAATAAACTCAGGCACGAGCATCTCGGCTGCCAATAAATTGGGCAGTGAGATATAAGGACTTTTGACCATTTTTTTCAGTAGCCAATGACTGACAGGGGCCAGCTTATACGCCACCACCATCGGTTTTTTAAACAACATGGCTTCGAGGGTTGCCGTGCCTGAAGCAATTAACACCGCATCACAGGCTTGCAACGCAGCTTGCGATTGGCCATCTAAAATAGTGATAGGCAGATTGGGCATATCCTCTAAAATCGCAGCCAACTGTGCGTACCGTGCTTGATTGGCGGCAGGAATAATAAAGCGCAAATGTGGTTTTTCAACCAGCAAATAGCGTGCAGTATCAACAAACAAAGCGCCGAGTTTAGCCACTTCACCACCACGGCTACCGGGCAGTAAAGCCACGATTTGTGCATCAACAGACAAACCCAACTGTTCACGCGCGGACTGCTGATCAGTATGCATGGCGACACTATCAGCCAATGGATGACCAACAAAGAGCACCGGTACTTGATGTTTCTGATAAAACTGCGCTTCAAAAGGCAGCAGGGTCAACATCAGATCACAGCCTTTGCGGATTTTAAACACGCGCTTTTGTCGCCATGCCCACACTGAAGGGCTGACATAATGCACGGTTTTAATCCCTGCCTCACGCAGTTGCAGTTCGATATTTAAGTTAAAATCGGGCGCATCAATGCCAATAAACACATCTGGCTGTTGCGCTTTTAAGGTGCTGATTAAACGTTTGCGACGTGCCAACAGCTCAGGTAAGCGACCCAAGACTTCCACCAAGCCCATAATCGCCAAACGCTCCATCGGAAAGTACGAGGTTAACCCTTGCGCTTCCATCAATGGACCGCCGACACCGATAAACTCAATTTCAGGGTAGTGGCTACGTAGTGCTTGCATCAAGCCTGCGCCTAAGATGTCCCCCGACGCTTCACCGGCCACGAGGGCCACTTTTAGAGATGGCTGCAGCGTTTGCTCAGTCATTAGCGGGTAATGCCCCGTGAAGACTGGCGGATGGAGTCACAAAACAAAGCCACTTCAGAATATTCTGCTTCACTAGCAGTCAAAGCTTGTAAGGCTTCATCAACCGTCAAACCTTTACGGTAAACAGTTTTATAGGCTCGACGTAACGCCTGTATCGCCTCTTCTGTAAAGCCTCGGCGACGCATACCTTCAAAATTCATGCTGCGCGCTTCAGCAGGGTTACCAGCGGCAGTAATAAACGCAGGAATATCTTTACCTACCGCTGTACCCATCGCAGTAAAGCTGTGCGCACCAATGCGGCAATGCTGATGCACCAACGTATAGCCCGACAAAATTGCCCAATCTTCGATATGTACGTGACCTGCTAGAGCGGTGTTATTCACCAAAATACAGTGATTGCCAATCACACTGTCATGGCCAATATGAGCGTAGGCCATGATCAAGTTATGGTCACCAATCGTAGTTTCAGAACGGTCTTGTATAGTGCCCCGGTGAATGGTCACGCCTTCACGTATGACGTTATGATCACCGATTACCAAACGCGTTGCTTCACCTTGGTACTTTAAATCAGGCGTGTCTTCACCCACTGATGAAAACTGATAAATATGATTATGGCTGCCAATTCGAGTTGGGCCTTTAATCACTACATGTGATGCAATAATTGATCCTGCGCCAATCTCAACCCCAGGACCAATAATTGTCCAGGGACCGACAGTCACATCATCCGCAAGCTGAGCTGACGGATCAATAATGGCTTGAGGATCAATTAAACTCATAGTTTGCGTTCCGCGCAAATAATTTCAGCTGAACAAACTATGACATCACCAACACTCGCCTGGCAATTAAACTTCCAAATGCCACGCTTTGAGCTGATAAAACTCGCTTTTAAATCAAGACGATCACCGGGCACTACAGGCTGGCGAAAACGCAATTTGTCAGAGCCGACAAAGTAATACAAAGTGCCATCATCCGGTGAGGCGTTCATTATTTTAAAACCCAACACCCCAGCTGCTTGAGCCATGGCCTCAATAATCAACACACCCGGCATAATCGGATACTGTGGAAAATGTCCAGTAAAGAAAGGCTCATTAATGCTTACATTTTTATAAGCACTGATTGTCTTTTGCTCCAAATCAATGTCTACCACACGATCCACTAGCAAAAAAGGATAACGATGCGGAAGCAGTTGACGAATTTCGTTGATGTCCATCATATATAAAAAGCCTTAATCAAATAAGTGAGGCTGCGGATACCCTATCCACAAACCTATCACCTGTAACTGAACGGCACTTAATGCGCTAAATTAAAGCTGATTAGCTAAAAAGGTCGATAACAAATCAGATGATATATCCAGACCAGAGGTCACTTCTGAGTATTTTTTTCCAGCGTACGAATACGTTTTGCTAAGTCATCTAACTGACGAAAACGTACAGCATTTTTCTTCCAATCAGATGCTGGTTGCATTGCTGTGCCCGAAGAATACGCACCAGGCTCAGTAATAGAGTGGGTCACCATCGTCATTCCGGTGATAAACACGCCATCACAGAGTTCAATATGCCCGACCAACCCTACACCACCGGCCAACATACAATTGCGGCCGATTTTAGCACTGCCAGAAATACCAACGCAGGCGGCAATCGCAGTATTCTCACCAATTTGCACATTATGCGCAATTTGGATTTGGTTATCTAATTTAACCCCATTACCAATTAAAGTATCCGAGAGCGCACCGCGATCAATCGTGGTGTTAGCGCCGACTTCAACATCATCACCAATGGTCACGCCGCCAACTTGCGCAATCTTATGCCAAACGCCTTGATGGTTAGCAAAACCGAACCCTTCCCCACCAATAACTGCACCTGATTGAATAACAACACGCTGACCAACGCTAACATCATGGTACAAAGTCACACGTGCGAGTAAACGACTATTCTCAGCAATGCTACTGCGCGCACCAATAAAGCACTGCGCGCCAATAACTACACCGGCAGCAATCACGGCATGCTCTTCAATCACCACCCCTGGACCAATATAAGCAGTGGAATCAATTAAAGCGCTCTCGGCAATCACCGCACTGGGATGAATGCCTGGCGCATATTGAGGTGTACGATCAAAGGAATGTGACAACTTGGCATAGGTCAAATAAGGGTCAGCCACCACCAAGCAATTGCCTGAATAATCAGCAGCATCGCTGGCAGATAACAACACGGCACCGGCTTGACTGTGCTCTAGGTACTTGCGGTACTGTGCATTAGCAAGAAACCCCAGTTGATCAGACGTCGCATCCTGCAAGGTTGCGACACCGTAGATAACTTTTTGCGCATCACCTCGCAGCTCAGCGCCAAGGGTGTCGGCTAACTGAGCTAGAGTGAACTGTATCTGTTTCATATCAACGCAACTGATTCATGCGCTCAATAACGCGCAGAGTGATATCAAACTGCGGCTTCACATCAACCACTGCACCACGCTCTAAAACAATATCGTAGTTGCCACTTTTCAGTACATCCTCGACTGCTTTATCAAGCTTAGGTTTAAGCTTTTCCAACATCTCACGATCAGCCAACGCTTTAGACTCATTCAGATCTTTAGATTGCGCCTGAAAATCACGGGCTTTTTGCTTATATTCAAGCTCTAAACGCTCAAGCTCTGCTTGTTGCATGCGCTCGCCATCTTTCACCAAGCGATCTTCAATGCGCTTAGCATCGCTTTCTAAGTTTTTCAACTTAGTCAGTTGTGGGCTGAATTTTTTCTCCGCATCTACAGCGTATTTTTTCGCCGCATCAGACTCCAACAATGCCATTTGATAATTCAAAACAGCAATTTTCATCTCAGCAAACACAGGGCCGCTAATTAAAGCAGTCGTCAGTAAAACCAATTGAGTCAACTTACGCACGAGACACTCCTAAAACCACTGTTATTAATAAAGTTAAAATCTAAATTAGAATGTTTGACCCAGCGAGAACTGGAATACTTGTGTATCCGCATTGTCTGGTTTTTTCACCGGAACACCTAAGCTAAAGCTTAATGGCCCCATCGCAGTGATCCATGTTAAGCCAACTCCGACTGAACTGGCGAGGTTGTCATATTCAATACCGCAACCGGACTCATTACGTTTTTTTTGCTCTGAGCTGCAACTGGTATCGAATACATTACCGACATCCCAAAACAACACAGTACGCAGTGAACGCTGGTCTTTAACAAAGGGCATTGGGAACAACAACTCAACACCACCTTGGATCAGTACGTTACCACCGAACGGCAATGGGTCATCATCATAGTCTTTGATTGTACCTGGGCGCTTACCTGTACTCGGTGTACTGCGCGGACCTAAGCTACTGTCTTTAAAACCACGTACCGAGTTAAAACCACCGGCATAGTAATGCTCATAAAACGGCAACTCAGATGTAGAACCATAACTTTCGGCGTAACCAATATCAGTATGGAAGCGCAATGTGTAATTTTTAGTCAAGGGTTTGAAAAGTTGACCACGGTAATCTAAGCGGAAAAACGATAAATCACTGCCTGGCACAGTCATTTCAGCAGTCAAGCTTTGTGAGTGACCACGTGTAGCCATCATGCCCCGATTCAAGGTCGACTGTGACCAACCTGCTGATGCTTTAAGATTTGTATAAGTACTGCCTTCATTGTCGATAAACTGCATAATTTCTTCAACGGTATAACGCCCCGTTTTGAGTTTATCTTGCTGAGCACTTACGCCAAAGTTCAGACGTGAAGTTTCGCTGATAGGGTAACCTACGTTAACTCCAGCACCGAAGCTGTCAACAGAGTAGCTGGAAACATCCACCTCAAGCTTGTCGTAGTCTGTCGTACGATAAAAACCGTTATAACCTAAGCTCACGCCATCAACAGTCCAGTATGGATCAACAAAGCTAAAGTTATAGTTACTTTGATACTCACTACGGGTTAAGCCCAAGCTGACTCGATTACCAGTGCCTAAAAAGTTGCTCTGACTGATCGAACCACCCAAGATTAAACCGGCATTCTGGGCAAAACCAACACTGGCGGTGATCGAGCCTGACGGCTGCTCTTCTACACTGTAATTGACATCAATTTGATCATCGGTGCCTGGTACTTGCGGTGTCTCAACGTTTACTTCTTTAAAATAGCCTAAACGTTCTAAACGCGTTTTTGACTGATCAATTAAGTACGTTGACGCCCAACCGCCTTCCATTTGGCGCATTTCACGACGCAACACTTCATCCATGGTTTTAGTATTACCACGGAAGTTAATACGATTGACATAGGCACGCTTGCCCGGATCAACCACATAAGTCAGTGATACGGTATTGTCTTCATCGTGAGTCTGCGGCACACCATTGACGTTAGCAAAGGTATAACCATCATTTCCTAAACGACGGGTAATCAGCTCAGACGTAGTGGTCATCACTTGACGCGAGAACACCTGCCCTTCACGTGACAGCAACAGTGCTTTGATTTCTTCTTCAGGGACTCTCAGATCACCCGACAGTTTGACATCACGAATCGTGTACTGCTCGCCTTCATCAATATTGACTGTGACGTAGACATGCTTTTTATCTGGGGTAATAGAAACCTGAGTAGAGGTTATATCCATATTGATATAACCGCGATCAAAGTAATGAGAACGCAAACGCTCCAAGTCACCGGACAGCTTCTCGCGTGCGTATTTGTCATCATTACGGAAGAATGACAGCCAGTTCTTAGTTTTCAGCTCAAACAAGTCAATTAAGTCGTCATCTTTAAAGACTTTATTACCAACCACGTTAATATGTTGAATTGAAGCGACTGAGCCTTCAGTAACGTCGATTTTAAGTGCCACACGGTTACGCGGCTGCGCAATAACTTTCGCGTCAATATTGGCTGAATAGCGCCCTTGAGCAACATATTGGCGCTGCAGTTCATTACGTACGCCATCTAATGTCGCTTGCTGGAAAATTTCACCCTCAGCCAGACCTGATTGTTTCAAGCCTTTGAGCAAGTCATCTGTACTGATGGCTTTATTACCTTCAATTTCGACAGTGGAAATTGAAGGACGCTCAAGCAAGGTAATAATCAACACATCGCCATCACGACTGAGCTGAATATCTTCAAAAAACCCAGTTTTAAATAATGAACGGGTTGCCTCAGCCAGTTGTCTTTCATCGACAGACTCGCCTACGTTTAAAGGTAATGCACCGAATACACTGCCCGCGGATACACGCTGTAAACCGTTCACACGGATATCAGAGACAGTGAAAGGTGCAGCGTGAGCTTCAGATATTATTAGCGCGGATATCACCGCAGGTAACAGCAGACGTTTCATGCAAACCTTTCTATTTCAACGATATATTAAACCCGCTGCCGTGCAGCGAATCAGTATTTTTACAAACGTGCTAAATCATTAAATACCGCAAGCAACATAACGCAAACAACTAAGGCAATACCAATTTGCATACCATAGCCTTGAATACGCTCTGACAACGGCCGACCACGCACCAACTCTGCAAAGTAAAATAACAGATGTCCGCCATCAAGCACAGGAATTGGCAACAAATTAAGCACACCCAGACTGATACTTAAGTAAGCCATAAAACTCAACAAGCTTCTTAGGCCGCTTTCAGCAGAAGCGCCCGCCACTTTAGCAATGGTTATCGGTCCACTCAAGTTTTTTACTGAGAGTTCGCCAAACAGCATCTTTTTTAACGAGCCAAGTGTCAAGGCACTCATTGTCCAAGTACGCTGCGCACCTTCTACTACAGCCTCAAGCGGACCAAAGCGTACATCGCGAAGCATCTCAGCAGGCCACTCACCACCAGTGACGCCCATACCTAAATAGCCTCGTTTAGCCGCATCAGAACCTTGCGCACTGAGCATGACACGCACATCGCTGAACTGCCCTGCACGCTCAATGGTCAATTCTACCCTTGTATCAGGGCGGGCCTGCACATAATTCACCACAGCTTGCCAATCTGTGACGGCCTGACCATCAACTGCGATAATTTTATCGTTAAGCTGTAGACCTGCAGATTGCGCTGGTCCTTCAGGATCAAGCTGTGCAACAACAGCAGAAACGCGCGGCCGCCAAGGTTCAATACCCAGTTCATTGATCGGGTTAGGAGCGTCTGCCCCATACAACCACTTATCTAGCGTAACCGTGTAACTGCTGGCAGCTGTATTACCTGCTGTCCTCGCATCAATGCGCAAACTTCCACTATCGCCAATACGCTGGATCAGCTTTAAATTGACATCAGCCCAGCCTGTAACAGCTTGACCATCCACGGCAATAATTTCTTGGCCGCTCTGTAGCCCAGCACGCTGCACCAGACTATCGGCAAGCACATCACCAATCACCGGTTTAACCTGCTGACTGCCCAGCATCGCCACGCACCAAAACAGTACAAAGGCCAAAATAAAATTGGCTGCAGGACCCGCAGCCACAATAGCAATGCGCTGCCCGACAGTCTTTCGATTAAAGCACTGGCTATGCTGCGCCTCATCCACTGGCGCTTCACGCTCATCGAGCATTTTCACATAGCCGCCCAGCGGAATTAAGGCAATTACAAACTCTGTGCCATAACGATCATGCCAGCGCACTATGGGTTTACCAAATCCAATGGAAAAGCGTAAGACTTTCACTCCACAGCGACGCGCCACCCAAAAATGACCGTACTCATGGATGGTCACCAAAACACCTAGAGTGATCAAAGTGCCCAGTAACATATACAAACCACTCATAAACTTACACCTACACAACTCGACTGTTTAGTTAACCACGTATTGGCATATTGACGGGCTTGCTGATCCACCGCAATCACCTGTTCAAGGCTCTGCACTGAGCTGGCCTGCTGCCTATTCAACACATCTTCAATCAACTGTGGAATTTGAGTAAAGCGAATGCGCTCTTGTAAAAATGCTGCAACCGCAATCTCATTGGCTGCATTGAGCACAATCGGCGCACTCGCGCCTGCTTGCGCTGCCTCAATAGCCAAACGCAAGCATGCAAAACGTTCTAAATCAGGCGCAATAAAATCCATACGCGCCAAGGCGCATAAATCCAACGGTGCCACGCCTGAGGTAATGCGCTCCGGCCACGCCATGGCATGGGCAATGGGGGTGCGCATATCGGGGTTACCCAACTGCGCTAACATTGAGCCATCCACATAATCAACCAAAGAGTGGATCACGCTTTGCGGATGAATGACCACTTCAACTTGATCGGGGCGCGCGGCAAACAACCAGCACGCCTCAATCAGCTCTAAACCTTTATTCATCATAGTGGCGGAATCAACAGAGATTTTCTGCCCCATCGACCAATTGGGGTGCGCGCACGCTTGCGCGGGCGTGACCCGCTCTAACTCGGCATAGCTGCTATTACGAAACGGCCCACCAGAAGCAGTTAACAGAATTCGGCGCACACCAACCGGCGCCAAGCCCTCGGCATAGTTGCACGGCAAGCACTGAAAAATCGCATTATGCTCGCTATCAATCGGTAGCAATTGCGCGCCATATTCGCGTACCGCACGCATAAACAACGCACCAGACATGACGAGGGCTTCTTTATTGGCCAAGAGAATTTTCTTGCCAGCTTGAACTGCAGCCATCGCAGACTCTAAACCAGCGGCACCAACAATTGCTGCCATCACCGCGTCCACATCTGGGTGTGCGGCCACTTCGCGCAAGCCCTGCGGCCCAATTAATACCTCAGTCGTTAAACCTGCGCCGCACAAATCGCTTTGCAGACGCTGGGCTTGGATTGCATCAGCCACCACAGCAAAACGTGGACTAAAGCGCAAGCACAACGTTTTTAACTCGCTGATGCGCGCATGCGCGGTTAACGCAAAGACTTGATAGCGCTCTGGATGCTGACTAATCACATCAAGGGTACTGCTACCAATTGAGCCCGTAGCACCTAACACGGTGATCTGTTGTGGCTGATACGAGACACTACTCAAGGCAAAACCCAACCGCTGAGTAACAACAACAAGGCAAAAATCGGCGCTGCTGCAGTGAGACTATCAATTCGATCCAAAACACCACCATGACCTGGCAGCAACTGGCTACTATCCTTAACCCCCGCTTGTCGCTTAAACATACTTTCAGTTAAGTCGCCCAACACAGAAAAGAGCACGACCAGCGCAGCACCAATCATTAATGGTAGCAATTGGCCCAGTGGTATTTGAAAATAGATCACCAGCCCTAGAGTTACGCAAAGACTGGTCAGTAATCCACCGTACAGCCCTGCCCAACTTTTACCTGGACTGACCTGCGGTACCATCTTGCGCTTACCAAAAGCACGGCCAAAGAAGTACGCACCAATATCAGCACCCCAAACCAGTAGCATTAAACTTAAAATTAGCATATTGCCTTGCGGCAAGGTTTTTAAAACTAACAAACCCAAACCTGTCGGCAGCAAGATAATTAAACCAATAATTCGTTTACCAAGATTCCCACCCCAAAAGGCAATACTCTTAGGAAAACTGATCACCATAACAATAGCCAACAGCCACCACACTGCAGCGAGGTAAAGTAGCGGCATTATCAATGCAGTCATTTTACTCAGCAGCATTAACGTAACAGCGACCAGCACAGCATAGGCAATGCGCTGCCCTTGGGTGTGATAACCCGCTAAGTGCGCCCACTCCCAAGCGGCGAGCCCGACAATCACACTGATAAATGCTAAAAAGGCAAAGCCTTGTAAAGCAAAAAAACCAACTAACGCCAACGGCGCCAGCCATAAAGCAGTTATTATTCGTTGCTTGAGCATGATGTACGTCCCTCAACGGTAACTTGTTCGCTGGTTTTACCAAAACGACGTTGCCGTGATGAAAAATCTGCTAGTGCGTCACGCATCGCTTGATGCTTAAAGTCAGGCCAAAATAAATTTGAAAAGTACAACTCACTGTAGGCTAACTGCCATAATAAAAAATTACTAATACGGCGCTCACCACCGGTACGGATGCATAAATCCGGTTGAGGATACGGCGCCGTACTTAAACAGTTTTGCAAACGTTCAGCGTTAATATCATCAGGCTCTAACTCACCGCGCTGCACTGCGTATGCTAACTGCTGAGCAGCTTGCACAACATCCCACTGACCACCGTAGTTGGCGGCCACTTGTAAAAGGAATTTGGAATGATGCGCAGTGCGCTGCTCGGCTTCATCAATCGCCAATTGCAATTCAGGATGAAACCGTGAGCGATCACCAATAATACGCAAGCGAATACCATTTTGATCGAGCTTTTTTGCTTCGCGACGTAAAGCCACTAAAAACAACTCCATCAAAGCACCGACTTCAGCCTCTGGGCGCTGCCAGTTTTCACTTGAGAAGGCAAACAACGTCAGCACTTCAACGCCTGCCTCAGCACAGACCTCGATCACCGCCCGAACAGCATCAACGCCAGCTTTATGCCCAGCCACACCGGGCAAAAAGCGCTTTTTAGCCCAGCGATTATTGCCATCCATAATAATCGCGACATGGCGCGGCACAATACCCTGCAGCGTCTGCGTTGCTTTACTCATCACAGCAGCCTCTGTATCACACCGCCATTAAATCAGTTTCTTTCGCAGCTAATAACTTATCAACGCCATCAACCGCCGCATCAGTGATTTTTTGGATATCCTCCGCCGCACGACGTTCCTCATCTTCACTGATTTCTTTTTCTTTAACCAAATCTTTCAGTTGTGCCAATGCATCACGTCGGATATTACGTACAGCGACGCGTGCATTTTCTGACTCTTGGCGAGCTTGCTTGGTGTAGCCTTTACGAGTTTCTTCCGTCAAGGCAGGCATAGGTACGCGAATAGTCGTGCCCGAAGTCGCAGGATTCAGACCTAAATCAGAGACTAAAATAGCCTTCTCAACCGCTTGAGTCATGCTTTTATCAAACACCGTAAGAGCCAACGTACGTGAATCTTCAACCGTCACATTAGCCACTTGATTCAAGGGCGTATCACTGCCGTAGTAAGGCACCATCACTGAATCTAAAATGCCAGGGTGGGCACGACCTGTGCGGATTTTTGCAAAAGCAGTCTGCAACGACTCAACTGACTTGTGCATACGTGCCTGTGCATCTTTTTTGATCTCATTGATCATTCTTGCTTTCCTCGATCAAGGTGCCTTCTGCACCGCCTAAAACAACATTCAGGAGTGCGCCTGGCTTATTCATATTAAAAACCCGTAACGGCATATTGTGATCACGGCACAAGAAAATGGCCGTTAAGTCCATCACTTCTAGCTTACGATCCAATACTTCATCATATGTTAAGTGGTCGAACTTTTCTGCGTTCGGATCTTTAAGGGGATCAGCAGTATATACGCCATCGACTTTAGTTGCCTTAAGAACCACATCAGCATTGACTTCAATACCACGCAAACAGCCCGCTGAGTCTGTGGTAAAAAATGGATTACCGGTACCTGCAGAAAAAATAACAACTTTCCCCTGTTTTAAATGACCCATTGCTTTGCGCCGGTCATAGTGATCAGTCACTCCAACCATGGAGATAGCCGACATCACTAAGGCAGGGATATTTGAGCGTTCCAAGGCATCACGCATAGCCAGTGAGTTCATCACCGTAGCCAGCATGCCCATATGGTCGCCAGTCACACGGTCCATTCCGACCGCTGACAAAGCGGCCCCGCGGAACAAGTTACCGCCACCAATAACCAAGCCCACTTGAACACCAATACCAATCAACTGACCAATTTCTAAAGCCATGCGGTCCAGCACTTTAGGATCAATACCGAAATCTTCAGAGCCTATTAGAGCCTCACCACTGAGTTTCAGTAAAATTCGTTTATAGCGCGGTTGGCGTCCACCGACTTGTTGAGCCATGATTTTCATCTCCTGCGGATGTGATTTTACATCTGTGGCGCAATCTGCCCACAGTTAACGCACACAGTGCTGTTAATTTGCGCACATATTACAAGACAGCCGTCTAAAGCACAGTGTCTTTTTAAAAAAAAGGCCGCGCGCAATTGCGGGCAGCCTTTTTCATATCAGCTCATGCTTATTTTTTTGAAGCAGCCACCTGGGCAGCAACTTCCGCAGCGAAATCTACCTCTTCGCCACGATCGATACCTTCACCCACTTCAAAACGCACAAAAGAAACAATAGTCGCGCCTGCATCTTTAACCAGCTTACCAACGCTAACTTCTGGGTTTTTAATGAACGCTTGCTCAACCAAGCTGGACTCTGCTAAGAACTTTTTGATACGACCGCCAACCATGTTTTCCACGATATTCGCTGGCTTGCCTTTAATTTTTTCTTCATTCAGCGCCATAAAGATCTCTTTCTCTTTGGCGATTGCTTCATCAGAGACTTGTGTTGGGTCTAAAAACTGCGGGTTGCTTGCAGCAACGTGCATCGCAACGTCTTTAGCCAACTCAACATCACCACCGCTTAACGCAACAACAACACCAATACGGTTGCCATGCAAGTAAGCACCCAGCACGTCACCTTCAGCGCGAGCGATACGACGGATATTAACGTTCTCACCGCACTTCGAAACTAAGGCCTCACGAGCGGTTTCTTGCGCAGCGATTAACGCCTCAACATCCATGCTCTTATCAGCAAAAGCCACATCCAAACTGCTTGCGACAAAGCCTTTAAAATCATCTTGTAATGCCAAGAAGTCAGTTTGCGAGTTCACTTCAATGATCGTAGCGCTTTTATTATCGTCCGCCACTTTAACCGCGATAGAGCCTTCAGCGGCAATATTTCCAGCTTTTTTAGCTGCTTTAATTGCACCTGCAGAACGCATATCATCAATGGCTTTTTCAATATCGCCACCAGACACTTCCAAGGCTTTTTTGCAATCCATCATGCCTTGGCCAGTACGCTCACGCAGCTCTTTAACCATAGCAGCAGTGATCTGAGTCATAATTCACAATCCTCTTCAATTCAGTCTTTTCAGCAGTAGCAAACTGCTTCTTCAATCAGGAAAAAAAGGGGGCCTAGCCCCCTTTTCTTGTTACAGGTAGATGCTCAGAGCTTAGCCCTCAACGACCTCTACGAACTCTTCAGCAGTTGTTGCACTGCCTTGACGCGCACGCAAGACGCAATCAGCAGCAGTACCTAGGTACAACTGGATGGCACGGATCGCATCGTCATTACCCGGGATAATGTAATCAATACCATCTGGACTGCTGTTGGTATCAACGATACCAATAACTGGGATACCCAACTTGTTAGCTTCTTGAATAGCAATACGCTCGTGATCAACGTCAACCACGAACATTGCATCAGGCAAACCGCCCATATTCTTAATACCACCAATGCTGCGCTCAAGCTTTTCTAAATCACGCGTACGCATTAAAGCTTCTTTTTTAGTCAGCTTTTCAAAGGTGCCATCTTCTGCTTGTGCTTCTAGATCACGCAAACGCTTGATCGAGTCACGGATGGTTTTGTAGTTGGTTAACATACCACCTAACCAACGGTGATCAACGTACGGCATATTGCAGCGTGTCGCTTGCTCGTTGATGATTTTGCTGGCTGAACGCTTAGTACCAACAAATAAAATCTTGTTCTTACCGGTTGCCAACTTCTCAATAAACGCCATTGCGTCATTGAACATAGGCAAGGTTTTTTCTAAATTCACAATGTGAATCTTGTTGCGCGCACCAAAAATGTACTTGCCCATTTTTGGATTCCAGTAGCGAGTTTGGTGTCCAAAGTGCACACCAGCCTTTAACATTTCGCGCATAGTGACTTGTTCAGTCATGATTATTCCTAAATAATAAAACGGGTTGGGCCTCCACATATCCCGAACTTCAACCCGAGGGCACCCAGAAATTCGTGTCGATATGTGTGTGGATTTTAAACCTCACCTGAATAATTCAAGTAAAGCGGCGCGTTTTATACCATATTAAGAACAAATAGCCAAGCTATTGGATAAACAAAGCCTTCAAACAGCGCAAAGCTATACTAACAAGCCTCGCATATAATTTTTGCTTACTCTATTATGAGCACATGCTAACTGATCCTTTCCAGCGCCTAGGTCTTGACCGAGAAATTCTCAGCGTCAGCCAACTCAATCAACGTGCGCGCTTACTCCTTGAAGATGTTTTCCCGCAAGCCTGGGTTGAAGGCGAGCTGTCGAATATTGCTCGACCGGCGTCAGGGCATGTGTATTTCACTTTAAAAGACCGCAACGCCCAAGTACGCTGCGCGATTTTCAGACAACAAGCCAGTCGCGTGCGTGATCTGCTGCGTGATGGCTTACTGGTACGCGTGCGCGGCCGTGTCTCTTTATATGAAGGCCGTGGCGACTACCAAATGATTCTCGAACGCGTGGAAGCTGCTGGCGACGGCGCCCTGCGTTTAGCCTTTGAGGCATTAAAAGCCTCTTTACAGGCTGAAGGTTTATTTGCCCAAGAGCGCAAGCGCACTCTAGTTAAGTATCCACAGCGGGTTGGTATTATTACCTCGCCATCAGGGGCAGTACTGCACGATATTGTTAGTGTTTTTGCTCGACGTGCACCTCATGTGCAACTCACCCTGATTCCAACCGCAGTACAAGGCCGTGAAGCTACCTCGCAAATTGTGCAAGCGCTAGCCTTAGCTGATCGCGCACAGTTTGATGCAGTGATCTTAGCCCGTGGCGGCGGCTCACTGGAAGACCTCTGGTGTTTTAACGAAGAAGCAGTTGCGCGCGCTATTGCTGCCTGCCAAACGCCCATTGTGAGTGCTGTTGGCCATGAAACTGATGTCTCTATCAGTGATTTTGTTGCCGATGTTCGCGCCCCTACTCCGTCTGCAGCTGCTGAACTGCTAGCACCAGAGCGCTCGGAGTTACTGCAGCAGCTACGCAACTCTGAACGTCATTTGGGTTTACGCATTAACGAAACCCTCACTCGCAAGCGTATCCAGTTGCAGCACTTACGCCAACGTTTACGCCACCCGCGAGAGCGTTTACAACACCATAATCAACGCTTGGATGACTTAAGCCTGCGCCTAACAAGGGCCATGCAGACTTGCCTGCAACAGCGTAGCCAAGGCTTCAACCATCTACATGCGCGACTTGCCGTGCAACATCCGCAGGAAGCACTGTCAGCGTATCAGCTGCAACTGAACACCTTACAACACCGCTTAGTTCGTGCCTCTCAACACAATTTAAATCAAGCAAAACAGAGCCTGCATAGCCTAGTACAAACGCTACAGGTGGTCAGCCCCTTGGCGACACTCGAGCGGGGTTACAGTATTCTCAGTTCAGCAGATAAACAACAGGTCATCTCGAGCATCAACGCAGTGCAGCCTGAACAAACCCTGCTCGCGCGCTTAGCCGATGGCTATTTAACCTTGCGTATAGAAGATATAACCCCAAACCAAAACAGCTAGAAAGATAGCAATCCACCTTAGCTCGCCTTATTCAAGCAAGCATTAAGTATTCGTTCTTTAAGGAGACACCATGCAAAAAGATGTGTTATCTATGCAAGAAGGCATGCAAGAAGAAGTGTTGTCGTGGCTCGCGGTGTTCAACCAATACCCGCAACTCGAAACACTGGTTGCCCTAGTGGTCTTAGTTCTGTTTGCAGGTCTGGCCAACTGGCTGGTTAAGCATATTTTAGTGCGTGGATTTTATAAACTATTACAACGTGTAACCCGCGCTCAAATTAAAGATTTCGGCATCATTAAGCGCCTGTCACATATTGTCCCAGCACTGATTATCAGCTCTAGTATCAGTGTTATCCCAGGCTTACCTGAAGCCGTAATAACTGTTGTTAAAAATGTGACCAGCGGGTTTATTATTCTAACCATTGCTCTAGCTCTAGGTGCAGCCCTAGAGATTGTCAATGCGTTGTACCTGCGCCGCAGAAATGCCTACTTAAAGCCGATCAAGGGCTATTTGCAAATCATCAAAATCATTGTCTATGCGATTGCCACTATATTAATAGTGGCAACCTTAATTGACCGCTCACCGCTGATCCTGCTCTCTGGGTTAGGTGCCATGGCGGCGGTATTGATGTTGATTTTCCAAGATACTCTATTGTCACTGGTAGCCAGTGTACAAATCTCTTCTGGCGATATGATTCGCGTCGGTGACTGGGTTGAAATGCCTCAACTCAATGCTGACGGTGACGTGATTGACATTGCACTGCACACGGTAAAAATTCAAAACTGGGATAAAACCATTACCTCCATCCCTACGAAACGCTTTATTAGTGATTCCTTTATCAACTGGCGCGGCATGCAAGAAAGCGGCGGCCGTAGGATTAAACGCAGCTTATTTATTGACCAGCACAGTATTCACTTCCTAAACCAAAAAGAGCTTGAGCACTTAAAGCGCTTTAACTTACTCAAGGGCTATTTTGATGACAAGATTAGCGAGCTTAATAAGTGGAATGAAGCGCATGTAAATTCACGCAGCGGAGACTCCTTGGATTCACGTAAACTCACTAATATAGGTACATTTCGAGCCTACATTAATTTTTATATTCGCAACCATCCAGGTATCCACCAGCGCGGTATGACCCTAATGGTGCGCCAACTCAGCCCTACTTCAGAAGGCTTACCAATAGAAATCTACTGTTTTACCAATACCACTGCTTGGACAGAGTACGAAGGTATTCAGTCAGATATCTTTGACCACCTACTGGCTATTGCACCAGAATTTAACCTGCGCGTATATCAAGCACCAAGTGGCTCAGATATGCGCACTCTAGGCCAACAACTCAACGCTAAACCAGAGAATCGCTGAGTCGCTGAGTCGCTGAGCCGCCCGTTAAGAATGGCACGCCTTAGCTAAAAAACAGGTACACTTAGCGCCTTTCATCTACTGTTTACGTGATCAAGGAGCAACGCGATGGGCTTACCTCGTTTAATTATGTTAGCCATTATTATTGGCCTAGGCGTGTGGCTGTGGCGACGTTTTAATAGCAGTATCAACAAGAACAACTCACCTGTGCTAACCATGGTGTGCTGCGCGCATTGTCACGTACATTTACCTGAGAGCCGCGCCATTCAAGATAAACAACTCTGGTATTGCAGCTCTGCGCATCAGCAACAAGGGCCCAAAGCCCGTGACTAATAGCTACCTTGCCGTATCAGGTCAACAAGGACAGCGCATTTTACGCCTGTACCATTTGTACCGCTTACTGATCGGCTTTGCTTTAGTGTTGCTCATTTCTAGTGATTTAGACGGACATTTTCTTGAAATAACCCACGTACAATTGTTTCGCTACGGCAGCTGGCTTTACCTCATTGTCAATATAATCGCTACCGCCAGCATGCATAATACTGAGCGTTTATTGCCTGTATTTAGTCTCGCGTTATTTGATGTGGCGCAACTGAGTTTATTATTCTATGCAGCGGGTGGGACGCCCAGCGGCATGGGCAATCTGATTATTGTTGCTGTCGCCATCGCCAATATTCTATTGCGTGGCCGTATTGGGCTGTTAATTGCCGCAATGGCCGCCACAGGTATTATTTATCTAACATTTTACTTGAGCTTGTCCAACGGGGCCGCCAGCAATCAATATATGCAGGCTGGTATTCTCGGCACGCTATGCTTCATCGCAGCACTTATTGTCCAAGACCTCAGCCGTCGTCTGCGCGCCAGCGAACGCTTAGCGCAACGGCGCGCTGACGCTGTAGCTAACTTAGAAGAACTCAATGCGTTGATTATTCAGCGCATGCGCACCGGTATTTTAGTACTGGATGCGGAGCACCGCGTCTTACAAGCGAATCAAGCCGCAATGACCATGATTGGTTGTGAGACTCTGCTGGGGCGCACCCTCACCCCTCTTTTTCCTACTTTAATAAATAGCTTAATGCAATGGCAAAGCAACCCTTCTTTACGCAGCAACCCAATTCAATCAATCGCCAGCGGCATGCAACTGCAAGCTAACTTTGCCAAGCTGGAAAATAACTATAGTTTGCAAATATTAGTTTTTTTAGAAGACAGCTCACATCTCAACCAGCAAGCCCAGCAACTTAAACTGGTATCTTTAGGCCGCTTAACCGCAGGAATTGCTCACGAAATACGCAACCCCTTAGGCGCAATCAGCCACGCTGCGCAATTACTCCACGAATCAAGCCATCTAGATGGTGCTGATCTACGTTTAACACAAATTATTCAAGATCAATCGCGACGCATGAACACCGTGATTGAAAATGTCTTACAACTGTCAAGACAACGTCAAGCTGAACCACAACTGCTTGATTTAAAATACTGGTTGCACCGTTTTGCCAGCGAATTTAGAAGTAAAACCACATCCAATAGAATACTGCACTTGACCACTAAAGGCGGTAGCCTACAAACTCGCATGGATCCGCACCAGCTTGATCAAGTATTGATGAACTTAGTCGAAAACGGCATGCGCTACAGCAGTAAACTCAACGGGCTAAGCCAAGTTTGGCTGCACCTCTACCGTCACGCCACAACAGATTTACCCATCCTAGAAATTCATGATGATGGTCCAGGCATCACACCTGAAAACCAACATAATCTTTTTGAACCTTTTTTTACCACAGAAAATAAAGGTACAGGACTGGGCTTATATATTTCCCGCGAGCTTTGTGAAAGCAATCAAGCCCATTTAGACTTTGCTCCCCGTGAAAACAGTGGCAGCTGCTTTAGAATAACCTTTGCCCACTCGCATAAATTGAGCGCATAACCATGAGTCAACAAACAGCCCTAATCATTGATGACGAGCCGGATATCCGTGAATTATTAGAGATTACCCTCGGTCGCATGAACCTGCGCACGCGCAGCGCCTGCAATGTTAAAGAGGCTTATCAATGGCTGGCTCGCGAGCATTTCGATTTATGTTTAACCGATATGCGCCTGCCTGACGGTACCGGTTTAGATATCATTGAGCATGTGCAAAAAAACTACAGCCATACACCTATCGCTATGATTACCGCTTACGGCTGTATCGAAACGGCCACGCAAGCACTCAAAGCTGGTGCCTTTGATTTTATTACTAAGCCTGTTGATTTAGTGCGTCTGCGCGAACTGGTCAATAGCGCACTACGCTTAGGCGAGCCAGATACACCAGTACAAACAAGTGAAGAGCCATTGCTAGGGCTCTCAATGCCCATGCAAAAGTTACGCGGGAAAATTGATAAGCTGGCCCGCAGCCAAGCACCGGTGTATATCAGTGGCGAATCCGGCAGTGGTAAAGAATTAGTGGCACGGCAAATCCACCTGCAAGGCCCACGCGCTAAACAACCATTTATTCCGGTTAACTGTGGAGCAATTCCCACAGAACTGATGGAAAGTGAGTTTTTTGGACATAAAAAAGGCAGTTTTACCGGCGCCAACGAAGATAAGCCAGGTTTATTTCAAGCTGCCCATGGCGGCACCTTGTTTTTAGATGAAGTGGCAGATCTACCGTTATCCATGCAGGTAAAATTGTTACGAGCCTTACAGGAAAAAGCCATTCGCCCTGTCGGCAGTCAACAAGAGCAGCTGATTGATGTGCGTATTTTAAGTGCGACACATAAAAACCTTGCAAACGAAGTCGCTCAAGAGCGCTTTCGTCAAGACCTCTACTACCGCTTGAATGTCATTGAGTTACTGGTTCCTCCGTTACGTGAACGCCCCGGAGATATAAAGATTCTCAGCGAGTCAATCCTGAAACGTTTAAGTACTGACGGCACTTTAGTACGCTTGCATACTGACGCCTTACACAAACTGCAAAGCTATAAGTTTTCTGGCAATGTGCGCGAACTGGAAAATATGCTGGAGCGCGCCTATACATTAGCTGAAGGCGAGTTTATTCATGCCAATGACTTGCAGTTTCAGTCTACAGACCTTCACAACCCCAGCAGTGACATTGAAACACCTAGCCCCACAGCCCCCCCTCCTTCAAATGCCTTAACAGAACCACAACTGAAAAACGTTGACAACTTAGAAGGACACCTTGAAGACATTGAACGCAAGCTTATTACACAGGCACTGGAAGAAACACGCTGGAATCGTACCGCAGCAGCAGAGCGCTTAGGCTTAAGTTTTCGTTCGCTGCGCTACCGCTTAAAAAAACTCGGCATTGATTAAACAGCTCGCACTTTATTTCTACTTTGGAGATTGGCATGGCCGAACACGACTTTCGTTACACCCTGCTTAACCCACAGCACACTCTCACTGAATGCCGCGCTTTAATGCCTGGTCAGTACCAAGTCACTGGCCAAGGCGGCTCTATACAAGCAGGCGATACCTTGCATGTCAGCCTCAAGGGCAGCAAGTCACTGAGCATGCGCTTGCAAGTCAATAAAGTCCGTCACCTGATTAACCCTCCCGGACAATGGACGGCAGTGGCCAGCGGCCCAGTCTTTAAAGAACTGGCGATCCATACATGGCAAGTGCAATGCGATGGCTGCGGCAGTTTGCTCTCCTTAGAGTTTGCGGTGGATGCCAGTCTCGGTAACGCAGCCAAACAACCTGCCGCTGAGCAACGCTTGCTAGAACTGGGCTGGATTAACCGTGATGGCCGCCACTTGTGCCGCGCCTGCCAGAAATCTGAAGCCTAGTCATGATGCAGCCATTGAACTGCGGAGTACCACAATGAAAAAAATACTGCTTATCAGCTGCACCGCCGCACTCAGTGCGTGCAGCAGCCTACCCAGTACTCAGCTACAGAGCGGGCAAACCTATCAAGTAGAATGGATTGGCGAGCGCCCTCTGATCGACAGAAGCATGCTAACTTTAACCTTAGTTGATAAACAACGCGCCTCTGGCTTAGCAGGCTGTAACAACTGGATGGCAGTGTATCAACTTAACGGCAAGCAATTCAGTCTGCACAATATTGCCAGCACGCGTAAGCTCTGCGCACCCGCGCTGATGGAGCAAGAGCAACGTTTTTTAGCTGCTTTGGCGAGCGTCCAGCGCTGGGAGTTTGCTGAGCACCAACAGTTATTGTTATGGCCGGCTGCAGGTGCACCGATCAAACTCTGGCCAATAGAGCAACCACTGCACGATCAATGAGTCACCATCAGCACGACTGGGTGAGAGTCATACACAAAAGTAGCGATGCAAGCGGCCGCCTGTCGCCTCACCGTGCCAACAATGCTAAGCTTTTGCGATCGTTTTAATTGTCGGAGTTATCATGCACAACACACCCAGCCAGGGTTTATTGGATTTCCTACAACGCTCACCGAGCCCTTTTCACGCCACCCAAAGCATGTGCCAAGCACTGCAGGATGCAGGTTTTCAGGCCTTAGATGAGCGTGAGACATGGCAACTGCAACCGCAAGGACGTTATTACGTGACCCGTAATGATTCCTCGATTATTGCAATTCAGTTGGGCAAGAATGATCCAATCGAACACGGTATACGGATGGTTGGCGCGCATACCGACAGCCCCTGCTTAAAGGTTAAGCCGCAGCCGGAGCTATCCTGCCACGGTTACTGGCAACTGGGCGTTGAAGTTTATGGTGGCGTGCTGCTTAATCCTTGGTTCGACCGTGACTTATCCCTGGCTGGGCGGGTAACTTTTAAACAAAATGGGCAACTGCACAGCCGCTTAATTGATTTCCAACAGGCGATTGCCACTATTCCAAGTTTAGCCATTCACCTCAACCGTGAAGCCAATAGCGGTTGGACGATTAATGCGCAAACTGAATTACCTCCGATCTTGGCGCAGTTGCATAGCGATGAAGAGAAAGACTTGCGCGCGCTGTTAGCCGAACAATTACAACGCGAGCACGGCCTCAGTGATATCAGCGTGCTGGATTATGAGCTGTGCTTTTATGACAGCCAACCTGCCGCAGTCATTGGTTTAAATCACGATTTCATTGCGGGTGCGCGCTTAGATAACCTGCTGTCTTGCTACGCTGGTTTACACGCACTGCTCAACAGTGATGACCAATACACACAGGTTTTGGTGTGTACTGACCATGAAGAAGTGGGCTCCAATTCTGCCTGCGGTGCCGATGGGCCATTTTTAGAACAGGTATTGCGCCGCGTATTGGAATCAGAAGAAGACTTTGTCCGCTGCCTGCAAAACTCTCTGTTAATTTCCGCTGATAACGCGCATGGCATCCACCCCAACTATGCCGACAAGCATGACGGCAATCATGGCCCGCTACTGAATCAAGGGCCGGTGATCAAGGTCAACGCCAACCAGCGTTATGCCACCAACAGTGAAACATCGAGTTTCTTTAAGCTGCTCTGCCAACAAGCGGACGTGCCCGTGCAAAGCTTTGTTACGCGCAGCGACTTAGGTTGCGGTTCAACCATTGGCCCTATTACTGCCGGTCAGCTGGGCGTACAGACCATCGATATTGGTGTGCCTACCTTTGCTATGCATTCGATTCGAGAACTGGCAGGCAGCCATGACTTGGCGTATTTAATTAACGTATTACAAGGCTTTTATAACAGCCCGCAATTGCCTTAACCGAGAGATGGCTAGTATTTGCGCTGCAGCCTGCACAGCTGCAGCGCATACTAAATCACACTAATACAGCGTGGTTATCCCACAAACCTGCGGGCATCGCTAGCGGCTGCATGCTGATTTGGGGCGTACGGCAATCATAAGCTCGGCAACGGCCCACGCCCGTGGTAACAACAAAGCCTTCGCTGCTGGCTGCCACGCCAGCACAATCAGGAAAGGGGGCATCGAGGCGTAATTCAGCGCTGTCTAAATCCCAGATGAACACGCGCCCACCACGTGGAGCAGTCATTGCCACTAAACGCAAGTCATCATGGATCGCGACACTGGCGGCGTATTGTTGCATTTTACTGCGCTGTTGCTCTGCCACAGGAAACACTGCCAAGGCTTGCTGTGGACGTTTAATTGCCAACAAATCAATATGTTCTTGCTTGCTGCCTTGATACTGCTGCACAGCAATCACGGTGCCGTCACGCGCCACAGCTAAATGACGAATGCTATTCATACTATCAGCCAGCAGCTCTTTGCTTAGGCATTCACCGGCTGTATTCATCAACACCAGACTGGGCTCCATGGCATCCAGATTCAGCTCTTCACGGCTGCCCGATTCGGTACGAATACCACCATTGGCCACCACCAAGGTTTCACCATCTGGCATCCACAGTAACTGATGCGGGCCAACGCCGTGACTGGCTAACTCAGTCATACGCTGCATCTGCTGCGTCGGCGCCAGCTGCCACACACCAATCACCCCACGCCCGGGCTCATCGGTATCATTTTCCGTGCTGTACAAGCGTTCACCGCGCGCATCAAATACCGCGTGACCTTGAAAATGACGATTGGCCGGCGTGGTAAAGGTCTGCAGCAGCTGTCCTGTTTGCAGATCCAAGAGGTAACTTTCAGTCGATGGCCTGCGCCCTACAAATACCGCCAAGGGTAAGAAAGGGTGCATACAAATATCATGACAACGTTCGTTCACCTGTGTGGCAAATACCTTATCCCCAGCTAGCGTATAAGCGACGGCAAAATGTTCACCAGCGGCATTATCACGCGCTGACAATAACAGCGGCTGGCGACCCTGCGGCCATAAGCGCCAGCCAACCAGGGCAGTACCAGCCAAGGTTGCCAATCCGGCAACTAAAAATGTGCGGCGCTGCATACTCAATCACCATCATTGGCATTAAAGCCCAGTTGTACGCCTAGAGCGCGCGCCAGCTTATCTTCATGCAGGCGGTGCACTCGATCAAAACTGTCATACAACGCAAACAACGCTTGACGCTGCTGCTCATCGCCGAGCAAAACTGTCAACGGCTGTTTAAAGGCAGCCAACTCTTGCTGTGCTTGCAAGTAGGCTGCATCGATCTGCTTGACTAAATCCGCATGCTCTGCCGTCAATAAGCTACGCAGCGCATACTCATCAGCGCCCTGCCACAGGGCTAAAGCACTGTTTAACTCAGCGGACAAATTATTTAAAGATGCCTGACTGCGCCATGATTGTGCTTGATACGGCTGAGCAATATTTTTATTGCTGCGCCCCAAGGGTGCGCCCAGTTTTCTCTTGAGGCCATCAAGGCTGATCACTTGCGCTTGTAAGATGGCGGTCAACGCCTCTAGCGGCTCAGCATAGCGCTGATTGGGAAACGTGGTTAATTGCGCAAGCATGCCTTCACTGCCTTGCCATTGGCTGACCACCTCATCGGACAATTGCTGCTGATTGACCGCAATCTGCTCTAGCAGCGGGCAATAACGTTGCTTTTGTGACGTATCAGCAAAATCAACATCCTGATCAAATAGCAAATACTCATACGCGCTTAAGCCCTGAATCACCACACTGCCACTTTGTAGATCAGCCAGTGTGTACTCTGGGTTAGCTTTTAAAAACTGTTTGATTTGACGCGCCACTAAGTTTTTCTTATCCGGCCAAAACTGCACCTGCCAAGTACGATTACCTTCATTGAGCGGCCCAACCAATAATGGCTGTAAAGCTGCCCAAGCGTGCTGAGTTTGTAAGAATTCTTCGCGCGTTTGCGCAAGGTTTTGCTCTCCTTGGCAAAATTCTTTAGTACTGCTCAGCAGTTGCTGATTACTGGCTTGCCAATCTTGGTGCGCTCGGTAAATCACTTGTTCAGCTAAAGCAGCACTGGTTTGCTGGTAAGGATCAGCGCTATTGGTACAGGCCAGTAAACTGACACTGGCGACTGCATAAACTATTTTTTTAAACATCGTTTGCACCTAAAGAGAATTAAGAAAAGCTAACAAAGCTTCGCGCTCAGGCTGCGAAAACTTTAACACCTGCTGTTTGGATGCTTCTGCTTCGCCAGAATGCCAGAGCACAGCTTCCATCAAATTACGCGCACGGCCATCATGCAAAAAGCGCGTATGGCCACTGACTGCCTCGGTCAAACCAACCCCCCACAACGGCGGCGTGCGCCAATCTTGACCACTGGCTTGAAACTCAGGACGCTGATCAGCTAAACCCTCACCCATGTCATGCAACAATAAGTCGGTATACGGAAAGATTACTTGCTCGGCTAATTCAGGCTCTGCTGCCTCTTTTGCCGTGACAAAGCGCGCTGTGTGACAGCCTTGACAATTGGCTTGATTAAACAGTTGCTTGCCTTTTAGCACCTCGGGGCTGTCCGGACTACGTCGCGCTGGAACGGCTAAGTTCCGTGAATAGAACAACACTTGCGCTTCAATTTTCTCATTCACTTCAGGTTCACCACCGTGCGCAGCAGCTAAGCAATCAGCTTGTTGCACAGTACACGCCGTGCCAGACAATAGCGGTGTAGACAAACCCATATCATTAAAGAAAGCATCGGCATTTTGCTGACGCATGCTCGGCTGCCCAGCCTTCCAGCCAAAGCGGCCTACGGCCAGCGCTTGCGCCTCGTGCGACCACACCCGGTTAGCACGACCACGAATACCATCAGCATTCGCATCCTCAGGGTCTTCATTGGCTAAAAGATCTTGCTCTGCAATTGCCTCAAGTAAACCTAAACCAATCATCGGCGGCGCCACTCGCGCTGACAGCAAGGCATCGGGATGCATAGGCCCATACCCTAAATCAGTAATCTGTAAGTTTGGCTGCTGCAACTCCACCACACTGCCGTCAGCAAAAGACACTGGCAGCGGCGTATATGTCACGCGCACGCGACCTTCTGGCGCCACACCTGGAATTGCCATGTCTTGCAACTGGCCACCATAAGTCGGCTCAGGAACAAGACCCTGCATCTTGCCAGCGGGTATCCCAGCAATAGACAAACGCACCAGCATGGACACTGCATTCACTGCGTCAGGCGCAGGCGGATGGCCACGGCCATCTTTAATATGGCAGTTCTGGCAAGCATTGGTATTAAACAGCGGCCCTACACCATCGCGCGACGTCGTGGTGGCCGGGGCAATCACCCAAGGACTGCGAAAAAAACTATTACCCACGCTAAAATCTAAACGCCGAGTCGGCGCTAAATTCGCCGAAGGTAAAGAAAAGGCATTCGAGTCAAACTTATTAACTGTGGCACTGCCACCAGAGAAACGTTCTTGCGGATCAAAGGTGCTCTGCTCTGTCGCTGCTTGCGCGATACCTACACTACTCAAGCCGAGCAAACATATCGATAAAAAAACGTTCATGCCAATAACCTAATAACATCTATAAAAATAAGAACGCCGACAGATGTCGGCATTCAGTGTTGACTGCATGAGTAGCGCTGATATCACAGGTCATTGACATATCATCAGCAGCAGGTTTATGCAGCTTAAAACGTGTGCTCAGCCGTATCTGGGTTCAACTCAGTAATCCCTAACGCTAAAGCGGCTTGCTCAATCGCAGTGGTTTGCTCAACCAAAGCGGCAATCGCATCACGCACAATGTGTTGGCCTTCGGTATTTTCAGGGTCAATCATCTGATCAAAGGCCGTACCATTTTCAGCTGCATCAACCATCACCTGTAAGCTCTTTTCGGTCGTGGCCAAGTTAGCTTGCAACAACTGATCTACTGCCGCATCATTTACCTGCACCAACTGAGCAATGCTCGGGCCCGTTAATACAGTGCCGTCAACTTTTTTGTATTCACCTAGATAAACATTACGCACGCCTTTAGCATTATAAAAATGCGAGTTATGCGTGTTATCACTGAAGCAATCATGTTCATCCTCAGTGGAACTGGCCTCTAAAGCGACTTTCATACGCTCACCAGCAAGCTCTCCCAAACTTAGGCTGCCCATGCCAAAAAATGCTTTACGCAAGCCTTGCTCTGCGCTTTCTGCGAGCAATTCAGCGCGGTAGTTTTTAGAGTTATCCGCTGCCCACTGCGCGGTCATTTCAGCCAAGTCATCGACTAACAAACCTGTCACAACTTTTAAATATTGAGCACGACGCTCACAATTACCACCGGTGCAGTTTTCGCCCGTTAAATAATCTGTGTATGAGCGCTCGCCTGCACCAGGCTGCGTATCATTAAGATCTTGCCCCCATAACAGGAACTCAACTGCATGGTAACCGGTCGCCACATTCGCTTCCGAGCCTCCTAACTCGTTCAATCCAGCCAACAACTCAGAAGTTAATTCGCTGATATCAACTTTATCTTCACCAGCTTGAATGCTTTGGTTGGCAATAATGTTCGCAATTGCGCCGCCATTACCTAGCGCATACTGATAATCACCATCGACATAATCAATCAAACCTTCATCCAGCGGCCAAGCATTGACCTGTCCTTCCCACTCATCAACCAATACATTACCAAAGCGAAACACTTCTGACTGCATATAAGGAACACGTGCGGCTAACCAAGCATCTTTAGCGGCTTGCTGAGTTTCAGCACTGGGTGCATCAACAAAGGCATTGATTGCACTTTGCAGCGTTTGCGCAGTGCTGTAAGCATCTGCAAAGGTGGCATGCGCTATATCCGCGTAGTGCTGAACCACTTGCTCTCGAGTGACTGCTTGCGTAGCTGCAGTTTTAGCTGTTTCAACAGACACAACAGCAGGCGCTGGTGTGGCAGTCACTGCAGCAGAAGACGTGCTCTCGCTATCACCACAGGCGGCTAGATTAATGGCTAAAGCAAGTACGCTTAGATGAGCAAATGATAAAACGCGCATTATAAATATCCTTGAAGGGTTAAAGCAGAATTGATACTGATCAAAAGCAAGGAACAATAATGCGAAAGATTTGCATTCAATGCAAAGGTTTTTTATTCAAGCGCCCGTCTTTTCATTGAATAATGATGACACAACAGCCTAACCCTCCTGCTGTTAACATCCAACGCAACAATACGCTGCGCGCCTGTTAACAAGCAGCACACCAAACAGCTTTACTCAGACATAAAAAAACCCAGCCGAAGCTGGGTTTTCTGTACAGTTAGTAACTTAGTTACCGTATACAGGGTGCTTTGCACAAACAGCTTGTACTTTAGCGCGTACTGCATCGATCACAGAGGTATCACCCATGTTATCGAGGATATCGCAAATCCAGCCAGCAAGATCACGACACTCAGCTTCTTTAAAGCCTCGCGTGGTGACTGCAGGCGTACCGATACGCAAACCAGACGTTACAAAAGGTGAACGTGGGTCGTTAGGCACAGAGTTTTTATTCACGGTAATAAAGGCTTCACCCAGTGCCGCGTCAGCATCTTTACCGGTGATTTCTTGCTTGATCAATGACACCAAGAACAAGTGATTAAAAGTACCGCCTGAAACCACATCAAAGCCACGCTCAATAAATACATTGGCCATGGTTTGTGCGTTTTTGATCACTTGTTGCTGATACACCTTAAACTCAGGCTGCAAGGCTTCTTTAAAGCAAATTGCTTTACCGGCAATCACGTGTTCAAGTGGACCACCTTGAGTGCCTGGGAATACCGCAGAGTTGAGTTTTTTCTCAATCGCTTCGTTGGCACGCGCCAAGATCAAACCACCGCGTGGACCGCGTAAGGTTTTGTGCGTGGTGGTGGTGACCACATCAGCGTAAGGCACTGGGTTGGGGTAAACACCCGCAGCAACCAAACCAGCAACGTGGGCCATATCAACAAAGAGGTAGGCGCCTACTTTGTCAGCGATCTCACGGAAGCGTGGAAAATCCAGAACTTGTGAGTAAGCAGAAAAACCCGCAACGATCATTTTAGGTTTGTGCTCTACCGCCAAACGCTCCACTTCGTCATAGTCAATCAAACCTGCTTCGTTAATCCCATACTGAATGGCATTGTAGAGTTTGCCTGAAGAACTGACGCTCGCACCGTGGGTCAAATGACCGCCGTGGGCCAAGCTCATACCTAGAATAGTGTCGCCACCTTCCAGTAGGGCTAAGTACACAGCCGAGTTGGCTTGTGAACCGGCATGCGGCTGCACGTTCGCGTAATCAGCACCAAACAGCTCTTTCGCGCGATCAATCGCCAACTGTTCAATAATATCAACGTACTCACAACCACCGTAGTAGCGCTTTCCTGGGTAGCCTTCAGCGTACTTATTGGTCAGCACAGAACCTTGTGCCTCCATTACCGCAGGGCTGGTGTAGTTTTCAGATGCAATCAGCTCAATGTGCTCTTCTTGGCGCTGGGCTTCTTTCTCCATCGCATCAAAAAGTTCGGCGTCATATCGGGCAATAGTCAAATCACGGCTGAACATAGCGGTCCTCATGGAATCAACAAGGCTAATAAAATAGATAAGAGCGGATTCTACATTATCTAAACGTTCATAGCACATGAAAGGCTATCACTCTGACAATAAGTCTTACTCACGCAGGTTTTATCAGACAAAATAAATCTGCTTTGTTTCTCTGCCTCGCTAACAGCATCAAGCAGTATTTGTACTTGGCGTGCTTACTTATATGTTGGTAATTAGAAGCATCGGGGTTATCGACGTATGCCAGCCTTGTTTCGGTAACCTACGATCAAAAACTTCGGGATTATCGAGGTATGGGTTCATCGACGGACAAACACCAATTCCGAAGCACGGCATGCAGCGCTCATCAGTTCACTAGTAAGCTAAAAATCAAAAGCATCAAGCATTATGTGCGCATGCCGTACCGTGCAAGTGCCGTTCTTCCCTCAACGGGTCTTCCTGACCCGATTCGGGCGCGCACCATCCATGGCGCGTTTGCCACGGCACCCGCACGGTACTCGTTGATCATCGGTAGGGTTTGTCAGTCTTCTAAAGACACAAACCAGCACAGTTCAATGTGTCGCCGATAAATATGCTGACCCGTTCTTAAAATAAATATCTTTCAAAACTAACTCTGTGGCTAACGCCCAAGACTCAAGCCATAAGGCCTCAAGCTTTAAATACGAACCACTGGGTCGATTACCTAGATATTAAAACTTTCAGATAAACACGAGCCCTATATAAATCTTGCTAACAGCGCCTTTGGTCAACGAGTGCTTCGGGATTGGTGTGACGAGCGAGTCAGGGATGGCGAGCGCCGGAGTTGAACCCAGGATGGGTTCATCGACGGACAAACACCAATTCCGAAGCACGGCATGCAGCGCTCATCAGTTCATTAGTAAGCTAAAATTCAAAAGCATCGAGCATTATGTGCGCATGCCGTACCGTGCAAGTGCCGCTCTTCCCTCAACGGGTCTTCCTGACCCGATTCGGGCGCGCACCATCCATGGCGCGCTTGCCACAACACCCGCACGGTACTCGTTGATCATCGGTAGGGTTTGCCAGTCTTCTAAAAACACAAACCAGCACAGCTAATGCTAGAACCAGACTTTATAACTCAGAGCCAGAATTTAGACTCGGAAAATAGATATAAAGCTCTCAGAAAAAGATGAGCCCTATGCAAATAGTGCTAACAGCACCGTTGGTTAACGAGTGCTTCGGGGTTGGTGTGATGAGCGAGTCAGGGATGGCGAGCGCCGGAGTTGAACTCCTGGACGGGCTCATCGACGGATAAACACTAATTCCGAAGCACGGCATGCCACGCACCAAGCTACTAAATAGCTCACCAACAACATATGCACCTTAGCGACAGTAAATTTTTCTTCTGCCGCTACGTTTTGAGAGATGCAGTGCAAGTGGCTGCTTACTGACCCATAAAAGGCTACAATAGCTGCACTTTTATGGCGGGCCTTTTAGTAATAGATGCAAGGCCAACCACTTCACCTCTAATTATTCAGGTAGCTCATGTCCCAATACGTTTTCACCATGCACCGTCTCGGCAAAGTTGTGCCACCTAAGCGCGAAATTCTAAAAGATATCTCTCTCTCCTTCTTCCCTGGCGCAAAGATCGGTGTGCTGGGTCTTAACGGCTCAGGTAAATCCACATTACTGCGCATTATGGCCGGCGTTGATACCGAATTTAACGGTGAAGCACGCCCCATGCCGGGTCTCAATATTGGCTATTTACCACAAGAGCCACAGCTCGATCCACAAAAAACCGTACGCGAAATCGTTGAAGAAGCGCTCGGCGAAGTTAAAGCAGCGCAAGCGCGCTTAGATGAAGTCTATGCCGCCTACGCAGAACCCGATGCCGACTTTGATGCATTGGCTACTGAACAAGCAAAGCTAGAAGCCATTATCCAAGCCAGTGACGGTCATAACATTGAACGCCAATTAGAAGTCGCGGCCGATGCCCTGCGCCTACCACCTTGGGATGCCAAAATTGAGTTTTTATCCGGAGGTGAAAAGCGCCGTGTCGCCCTGTGCCGCCTGCTGCTATCAGCCCCCGACATGCTGTTACTGGATGAGCCAACCAACCACTTGGATGCTGACTCAGTCGCATGGCTTGAGCGCTTCTTGCACGATTTCACTGGCACCGTAGTGGCGATCACCCACGACCGTTACTTCCTTGATAATGTGGCCGGCTGGATTCTTGAACTGGACCGTGGCCAAGGCATTCCGTTTGAAGGCAACTACTCACAGTGGCTAGAAGCCAAATCAGCACGTTTAAGCCAAGAAGCTAAACAAGAATCCTCACACAATAAAGCTATGAAAGCTGAACTTGAGTGGGTGCGCCAAGGTGCTAAAGGTCGCCAAGCTAAATCCAAAGCCCGCTTATCACGCTTTGAAGAAATGCAATCGCAAGAGTTCCAAAAACGCAGCGAAACCAACGAGATTTACATTCCTGCCGGCGAGCGCTTAGGTGACCAAGTCATTGAAGTGAATGGCGTCAGCAAAGCCTATAGTGATCGTGTCCTGATTGATGACTTGTCCTTTACTCTGCCAAAAGGTGCCATTGTTGGCGTAATCGGCGGCAACGGCGCAGGTAAATCCACTCTGTTTCGTATGATCATGGGCAAAGAACAACCCGATTCTGGCGAGATCATTATTGGTGACAGCGTCAAATTGGCCAGTGTTGATCAGCAGCGTGACAGCCTCGACGGTTCAAAAACAGTCTGGGAGCAAATCTCTGACGGTTACGACATGATTAAAGTCGGCAACTATGAAGTGCCATCGCGCGGTTATGTCGGTCGCTTTAACTTTAAAGGCGCAGATCAACAAAAGTTTGTTAAGGATTTATCCGGTGGTGAACGCGGTCGCTTACACTTAGCCCTGACTCTCAAGCAAGGTGCTAACGTTTTACTGCTCGATGAGCCATCCAACGACCTTGACGTAGAAACCTTACGTGCACTGGAAGAAGCCCTGCTGGATTTCCCAGGCTCGGCCATCGTGATCTCGCATGACCGTTGGTTCCTTGATCGTATTGCTACGCACATTTTGTCCTATGAGGATGACTCAAGCGTCGTGTTCTTTGAAGGCAACTACACAGAATACGAAGCGGATCGCAAAAAACGTTTGGGCGATGCTGCTGCACAACCTAAACGCGTACGCTACAAACGCTTAGCGTAATACGCAATTATTTTATCGGCAGCTGCACTTTTCCCTGTGCAGCCTGTCTGATAAGAAACCCACAACAAAAGCACTGAACATCCATACGATAGAGTAAAATATTGATCGCACGTTGAAGTATCCAACAACCTGCTACGAGCCAATGCTCGCAAGGAGTAGACAATGAGTCAGCGTTCTGAGAAACGCACCAATAAAGCCAAATCCATTGTTGCCCAGCCGCTGTTTCGCAGCCGCCAAGAGCAACCTAAAAAAGGCAAAGGCAGCTACCGCCGCAACAACAAAGCCTCTCGGGTTAACAGCCCAGAGGCTTTTTTATTTTTAGTTGCTTAAGGAAACGCTGAATAAAACCAATCAAACCAGCCAATCCATGCGGATTTAAAATTCAGCTCTTAAATTTCAACTTCAGGGCCATAAAAAACCTTTTTATCAGCAGTTTTACCCGTTTTTGCTGCTTTTTCCGGGCAGCTTACCGGTTTTTAGGCGGATTTATCCCGCCAATGGCATACATCGCTTCGACAAAAACAGGTTGGCCAAGGCAAACAGGCTATAGAGATGGGCTGTGTTTTTCGCCAAGCCTCGGTAGCGAGTCTTACGGTGACCAAAGTGCACTTTGACCCAGTAAAAGGGATGCTCAACCTTGGCGCGAATTCGGCTTTTTAATTTTTCGATTTTGTCAGCCAGTTGACCTTCTTCTGTGCCGCTATCGCGCAGCTTTCGACGCTTTCCATGGCGCATGGCTACCACCCACTCCACATCTTTATCCTTGTTTTCTTCCCGTTTGTCAGCCCCCAGATAACCAGAATCACCGTATACCTGCTGTTCCTCGCCGTGTAGCAAAGCATGAGCTTGGTTCACGTCGTGCACGTTGGCCGCAGTGGTGACCAGTGTATGCACCAAACCGCTAGCCGCATCAGCACCGATATGAGCTTTCATGCCAAAGTAATACTGATTGCCTTTCTTAGTGGAGCGCATTTCCGGATCACGGCTTTTACTCTTATTCTTGGTGGAAGGTGGTGCGGCAATAATTGTAGCGTCAACCACCGTGCCTTCCTTGAGGTACAAGCCCTTGCTCGCCAGCTGGTAATTGACCGCAGCAAAAATTTGTTGAGTCAGGCCGTGAGTTTCCAGCAGACGACGAAAACGCAACAAAGTGGTCGCATCCGGCACGGCATCACGCCCAAGATCAATACCCATAAACAGCTGAATTGCTGCGCTGTCATAAACGGCATCCTCAGTTCCTTCATCGGAAAACCCCATGACCTGCTGTAGGATGTACATACGTAACATGCGAGAAAGCCCCATAGTCGGACGACCTCGTTTGCCGTCAGATTTCGGATAGTACGGCTCAATCACTGATTCCAGAACAGACCAAGGCACCAGAGTTTCCAGATCCATCAACAGTCGATCCCGACGGGTTTGCTTCTTTTTGCTGACGAACTCGGCTTCGGCGAAAGTGATTTGCATGACTGTGGACTCGATACTAATTACGGATTGGACTATTTTACCAAAGGCTGCAGCCCGCTTGGGATTTGTTCAGTGTTTCCTTAATATTGCCATTGCTTTAGTCGACTCACCCACTTTATTCTTCTTTTGCTTAATTTATATTACCGCTCAGCATGTTAAAGTTGGGCCCTAAGAATTTTTGAGACTTCCCATGTTTGAGCGCTTATCACCTTTTTCTACTCTAATCATTATTGGCCTATTTAGCTGCCAAGTGAGCGCCAACACGCCTGCTACGCTGGCGACAGCAAATGTCTCAACTTCAAATACAGCAGTCGTCGCCCCGCAAAACTTTGCTAACTGGCGTGCAGGCTTACGTAGACAGGCCCTAAGCGAGGGTGTCAGCCCATTATTGTTTGAGCAAGCATTTGCCAATCTCACACCCGACCCTCAAGTGATAGCCGCAGATCAAAGCCAGCCAGAGTTTAGCCGTCCCGTTTGGGAGTATTTGGACAGCGCCGTTTCATCATGGCGCGTCGCGCGCGGTAAAGCTCTATTGGCTGAACATGCAAAAACCTTACAAACCATCGAAGCACGCTACCACGTCGAACCCAGTATTTTAGTTGCAGTATGGGGGATGGAAAGTAGTTTTGGTCGACAAATCGGTAGCAAAAGTGTGATTCGCTCGTTGGCAACACTGGCCTATGAAGGCCGTCGTAGCGATTTTTGGCGCAGCCAATTACTTGCTGCTCTACACATTTTACAAGAAGGTGATGTCAGTCCTCACGACATGCTTGGCTCGTGGGCCGGTGCAATGGGACAAACCCAGTTTATGCCAACCACCTACCGCCAATACGCGGTAGATTTTACCGGCGATGGTCGCCGTGATATCTGGAACTCTAGCGCTGATGCCCTCGCCTCTGCCGCGAACTACTTGAATTTGTCCGGCTGGCAGCATGAGCAACCTTGGGGGCTTGAAGTGCAATTGCCTGCACGCGGTTTTGACTACGCACAAGCAGATGGCCAACAAAGTAAAACCCTTGAGCAATGGCTTGCTTTAGGGCTGACAGCGCGTGACCCAATTGACCGTCAACACGCGCAACAACAGGCCACCTTATTCTTACCCAGCGGCTATCAAGGCCCTGCTTACCTGCTACTGGACAATTTTCGCAGCATTTTAAAATACAACAATTCATCATCTTATGCGCTGGCCATTGGTTTACTATCCGATGCTCTCGACGGCAGCTACCGTACACCCGCTGCATGGCCCAAGCATGACCGTATGCTCAGTCGCACAGAGCGCTTCGAACTGCAAACACTGCTCAACCAGCTAGGTTTTCCGAGCGGTAAACCTGACGGTATTATTGGGGTCAATTCGCGCCAAGCGGTACGCAGCTTCCAGCAAGCCCAAGGCTTACCTGCAGATGGCTACCCAAACGAAGCTTTACTCAAAAAACTGCGCCAAGCGGCCTATAAAGCCCTGTAGTTTGTGAGCTGACTCAAGCACCTTTCAAGGCAGCAAGCAGACGATACCTCACTGCAATCAGTATGGGCCTACACATTATCTGATAAACACCATCGTTTAACCCCGAAACTGTTGCAGCAATTGTTCAGACATCGTCTGCACAAGAGCCATGGCATGCTTTATAGTACACTCCATACATACAGCAGTACGCAACAGGCTGCTAACCAAGCACAATAAAAGGGCCCAAGCATGCTCAATTGGAAAAAACGTACACGAGACGCTCACGACCAAGTAAATGACTCCGTCGAAGACGTTAAAAGTTACCTCGGAGGCATTTGGTTCAGCCGCTCAGTGCTGACGGTTGTCACTGTCTATCTATTAGGGACGCTCATCATTGGTTGGTATTGGAGCCAAGAGCCTGATTTTTTCTCGGTGCAAGAACATACTCAAGAAACAGCTGAGCAAGCCCAGCAGTCTCTAGTCACCGGCTACACTACAGTAGTGACCCTTAAGCAGGTCGCATCAACACTGCTGGATAAGCCCGGCGGCTATTTAACCAATGACGTCTCCCCTCCAGGGATTTGGCTAGACAATATGCCATCGTGGGAATACGGGGTGTTAGTGCAAGTTCGTGATTTATCTCGCGCCTTACGCAAAGATTTCTCCCGCTCGCAATCGCAATCTACCGAAGATGCTGATCTCGCTAAAGCCGAACCACGTTTTAACTTTGACAACAAAAGCTGGATTTTACCCGCCACTGAGGACGAGTACCGCTTAGCGATCAAGTCACTCGATCGCTACTTAAAGCGCTTAAGTGACCCTGAAACAACTAACACACAGTTTTACACCCGCGCCGACAACTTAAACAATTGGCTGGGCGATGCTGCAACGCGTTTAGGCTCGCTTTCACAACGCCTCTCGGCCAGTATCGGTAAATCCCGTCTCAACATGGATAACGATCCAGAAAGCGGTCTCACCCTTGATGGCACGCCAGCAATACAATCCGGTGAAGAAGAGTTCGTTAAAACCCCCTGGTTACAAATTGATAACGTGTTTTATGAAGCGCGCGGTCAAGCGTGGGCGTTATCGCACTTTTTACGCGCCATTGAAATTGATTTTGCCGATGTCATCGCTAAAAAGAATGCCACCATTAGCGTTCGCCAGATCATTCGCGAATTAGAATCGGCACAAGAACCGTTGTGGAGTCCGATGGTTCTCAATGGTGATGGTTTTGGCGTACTGGCCAACCACTCACTGGTTATGGCCAACTACATCTCGCGCGCCAATGCCGCCATCATTGAGCTGCGCCAGCTGTTATCTCAAGGCTAGAGCCATCAACCTGACCGCAGTACCTTCGGGTGCTACGGTCATGGCTAAATCCTGCCTTGCCCTGCATTATGCTCACTACTCGCTGTCAGCACCGCCAGCGCATAAAAAATCGCCGTTAAACGAATTAATGGCGATTTAGCGTATCAATAGCCTGTATTAGCTATTTTGCCATTGCGCTTTGCGCTTATCTAAAAACGCACTGACCCCTTCTGTGGTGTCTTGCGCATCGAACAAATCAACAAAGGCTTCACGCTCAGCCGGTAACCAGTGATCTGGAGCTTGCGTACGCGCACCTTGAATCAAAGGTTTAATCATGCGTATCGCTACAGGGCTTTGTTGCGCCACTTTATCGGCTAAAGCCAACGCCGTGTGCAGTGCTTCGCCTTTAGCAACCACCTCTTCGACCAAACCAATACGCTCAGCCGTGCGTGCATCAATGCGTTCACCGCATAAAATCATACGCTTAGCCCAGCCCTCGCCCACCAACCATGGTAGTTTTTGCGTACCACCAGCACAGGGCAATAAGCCTACAGTGGCTTCCGGTAAGGCCATCTGTGCCTGCTCTTCAACAATACGAATATCACAGGCCAAAGCGCACTCTAAACCGCCACCCATGGCATAGCCATTGATCGCAGCAATGGTCACACCACGATAATTACTCAGTGCTTCAAAAGCTTCACCAAAACGCCTAGCCATGCTTCGCGCCATAGCTTTATCACCACTGGCAAATAACTTTAAGTCAGCACCAGCACTGAAAAATCTCTCTCCAGCACCTGTAATCACTAAAGCATAGATATCTTTATCTTCATTCAGGTGCTCTACCAGCTGCTTAACACCTCGCAGCATATCCTCATCCCAAGTATTAGCCGATGGATTGTTCAGTGTCAGTAAAGCGGTATGCCCACGCATTTCAACAACCAGCTTATCGGTCAACTGGAGATGCTGAGCTTTCTGATATTTTTCTACTGCGTTTGACATGGTTTAAATTCCTCAGTAATCGATATGTGAAGCGTGTTGTCTATTCACATTTAGGGTATTAATTCAGGATTTCAACAGCTAGCGCCGTTGCTTCACCGCCACCAATACAAATAGCGGCGACACCAAAACGTTTGTTTTTATATTTTAAAGCAGACAGTAGGGTCACTAAGATACGCGCACCCGAGGCACCAATCGGATGACCTAAAGCACAGGCTCCGCCATACACGTTAACCTTTTCTGCAGGCAACTTCAGTTCGCGCATGGCGATCATAGTGACCACAGCAAACGCCTCGTTGATTTCAAACAGATCCACTTGGGCTAAGTCCCAACCAGTGCGCGCCAGCAGCTTATTGATAGCACCAACTGGGGCACTGGTAAATAGATGCGGTGCTGCTGCGTAAGCACTGTGACCACGAATTACTGCAATCGGCGTTAGACCGCGTTGCAGCGCTTCACTTTGGCGCATCAGCAGCAATGCTGCTGCGCCATCAGAAATCGAACTGGAATTGGCCGCAGTTACCGTACCATCTTTGCTAAAGGCAGGGCGTAATTGACGAATTTTCTGCAGATCAGCTTTGGGTGGCTGCTCATCCTCACTCACCGTTACAGTACCTTTTCGCTCTCGCACCTCAACAGGAACAATTTCCTCAGCAAAGTTGCCATTACTTATCGCTTGTCGGGCGCGTATAAGTGATTGTTCAGCAAAATCATCCTGCTGCTCACGAGTAAAACCATACAGCTGCGCGCTGTCCTCGGCAAAAGTGCCCATTAAGCGGCCTTTATCGTAAGCATCTTCAAGGCCATCCATAAACATATGGTCAATCACCTTGCCATGCCCCATACGATAACCAGCACGGGCTTTATCCAGTAAATATGGGGCGTTGGACATACTTTCCATACCGCCAGCCACGACAACATCGACTGAGCCAGCCAGTAAAGCGTCATGCGCCATGATGACTGTTTGCATGCCCGATCCGCACATTTTATTCACCGTGCTACAGACCGTACTTTCAGACAATCCTGCACCCAGCGCCGCTTGTCGAGCCGGCGCTTGGCCTAAACCTGCCGGTAAGACGCAACCAAACATCACTTCTTGTACCGCCTCTGGTGCTAACTGCGCACGCGCTACCGCAGCTTTAATCGCCATAGCCCCCAACTCAGTAGCAGTGGTCTGCTGCAAAACTCCCTGAAAACCACCTAAAGGAGTGCGCGCCATGCTAACAATGACCACAGGATCGTGCTTGCTCATACTATTTAACTCCCATACGTAAAGCGCCATCGAGGCGAATCACTTCACCATTTAACATACTATTTTCAATAATATGTTGGGCCAATGCCGCATATTCTTCAGGCCTGCCTAAGCGTGCTGGAAACGGTACATCAGCACACAATCCAGCCCGTACTTCGTCGGTCATACCTGCCATCATCGGTGTCTCAAATACGCCAGGCGCAATGCTCATCACTCGGATTCCGTAACTGGCCAATTCACGTGCAGCCGGCAAGGTCAGACTGACCAGCGCACCTTTGGATGCCGCATAAGCGGCCTGTCCCAGCTGCCCATCGTAAGCGGCAATGGATGCTGTATTGATAATCACCCCACGCTCACCTTCAGCATTGACCTGATTATTAGCCATAACCTGCGCAGTTAAGCGCAACATATTGAAGCTACCGACCACATTAATCTGTAATACACGAGAAAACTCATCTAAATCATGTGGGCCTTTACGACCTAAAATGCGTTGTGCACCGACAACCCCAGCGCAATTAATCAAACCATGCAGCGTAGCAAAATGCTCCACGGCTGTTGCCAAGGCACGCTGTACTTGCACGCTATCACAGATATCACAGGCAATGCCTAGCGCCTGCTTACCAAGCTTTTCAGCTTGCGCGGCCACCGCCTGCTGATTGATATCCAGCAATACCACCGAAGCACCTTGGGCGACTAAGTGATCGGCAGTGGCAGCACCTAACCCTGAGGCGCCACCGGTGATAACAAATGTATGTTCTGCTATGTGCATACTTAATCCTTAAATTAGCCGACTGCTTGTTGTTTGGCTTGTTGTTTGGCTTCTTGCTGCTCGTTGTACTTATTGATTTCATTGATGCGCAATATAAAGCGCTGCACCTTGCCGCTTGGCGTTTTCGGCAGCTCAGTAGGAAATTCAATTTCACGCGGGTAGGCATGCGCGGCTAAGCGGTTACGCACATGCAAGCGTAACTCTTCAGCCAACTCGGGCGTACCTTGAAAACCCTCTTGCAGAATCACAAACGCTTTAATGATTTCGGTGCGCTGTGCATCTGGTTTACCCACCACGGCAGCTTCCACCACTGCGGGGTGTTCCAGCAAAGCACTTTCCACATCAAAGGGACCAACACGGTAACCCGATGTGGTAATCACATCATCCGAGCGCCCGACAAAACTGATGCTGCCATCACTGTTCAGCTCAGCAGTATCCCCTGTTAAGTAGTAGCGACCTTGAAACGCTTTGGTTTCCATGTCTTTATAACCGTTAAACCAGAACATCGGCGAGCGCTCAACATCAACCGACAAAATACCTGGCTCGCCAGCTGGCAACTCTTTCAGGGTTTGCTCATCAACCACCACCACACGATGCCCTGGCGAGGCATAACCGGCCGCACCAATATGCATTGGATGCGCTAAATTGTGGTGATTACACAGCACCATGCCCATCTCAGTTTGTCCATAATGGTCATTGATGGCGACATCAAGGTGTTGCTCAAACCAGCGAATCACCTCTGGATTAAGTGGCTCACCAGCACTGCTGACCACGCGCAATTGACCTTTCCATTGATCGGCCACTTTTGCCCCAGCAGCAATCAACATACGAAAGACAGTGGGTGCGCCAGCCAAATTATTCACTTTGTATTTTTTGGCGATGTCTAGGCAACGCTCAAGATTAAATAAGCCGGCTACGGATAATACCGGCAAACCCATCGACATCGGTCCAGTAATGCCAAAATACAAACCATAGGCCCAACCGGGATCGGCCACGTTCCAAAAAGAATCTTCGGCACGTAAACCTACCGCATCAATCATATAACGCTGAAAGGCAACAATCGCACGCAAAGGCACTTCTAGAGGCTTAGCTAAACCTGTAGTACCTGAGGTAAACATTAATAAAAACGGATCATCGCCGCTGCGCATTACTGGAGCGAAATCAGTCGATAATGACTGCAAAGTAGACCAAAAATCGCAATCATCGCCTTCTAAAGCAACGCCTTGCGTCGCAGTGACAGTCATCACTGCAGGGCAGCTTTCGACATCAATTAACTTGCTGCGATTCTCTACGTCGCTAACTACCAGTTTAGCCTTCGAGTTCTGCAAGCGGTGTTCAATGGCTTTGGGGCCAAACGCGGTAAACAGAGGCTGATAGATGCCGCCCATGCGCCATGTGCCTAAAATAGTAACAACGAGTGCATGGCCGCGCGGTAATAAGCCCGCCACCACATCACCAGCTTGCACACCCTGCTGGGTTAGATAATGAGCAAACTGCGCAGACTGATCACGCAACTCTGCATAGCTATGGCGACTTGAGCTGCCATCGGCATTTTCTTGAATTAAAGCCACAGCATCAGCATCTGCATGCTGATCACAGCACTCATAACAGGCATTCATTGCGGCAAAGGTGCCACTGATCGCATGGCTCACAGCGCTTTCAAAATCAAAGGTTTGTGAGGCTTGGAAATAATCACGTTGTACTGGGTTCATAGCACGCTCCAACTTTTATTATTGTTGACATTGCAAGGTACAGGCCCCGATAGTCAGCCCCAGCCAGCTCTAGAAGCAATAGCAAAATCCGTCAAACTACTTGAACGTTTTTGCCAATCATTTGTTTTTATCTACAAGGATTGCACGGTAATGACTGGGCTGCGTACCAGTCCACTTACGAAATGCCTTGTAGAACGTACTGACATCAGCGAAGCCTAAAGCAGTGGCGATATCGACAAAAGTATAAGACTCATCAGCCAACCATTTAATGGCTAACGAACTGCGTACTGCATCTTTAAGCCGCTGATAACTTTGGCCTTCTTCGTTTAAACGACGGCGCAAAGTCGATACTGACATAAACAAATCTGCAGCCAAGTCCACCGCATCAGGCCAATATTTCGGCTCACTGTTGAGCAAGGTACGCCTAATCTGACTGGTCAAACTCTGTGCATCACGGTATTTGACCATGATATTGTTTGGCGCATGGCGTAAAAAGCGCTGCAAGTCTTGAGCACTGCGTCGGATCGGCACGCTCAGCACATCGGCAGAAAACAATATCTGAGATTGTCGACAATCAAAGCGCAGGTTGTCAGAAAACATAACCCGATAGTCATCAATAAAGTCCGGCGCAGGACCGCGCGAGTCAACCGATAACAAAGGAATACGCTGATTAGCCAGCCAGCAGGTCAGACCGTGCACATACATCCAAAAGGTAAAATAGGTAAAGGCCCGCGAGGGTTGTGTGTTTTCTTCACGTAACACCACGGCTGCCATACTGTGCTGGGTCCGCAGCACCGCGCGCTTATCAGCAAAGATCAACGCTAAAAACTGTAAAGCCACGTCCAAACCTTGCCCTACTGTCGGCTGCTGGGCAGCCATACTGCACATAAAAGCAAAGCTACCCGGGCGCATGCTGCGCTGATCCATCAAAAAAAACTCATCTTGAATGGTACGGCGTACGCGCCGCCAGAAACGCGCATAGTGCTGCACCGGCACACGCTCAGCATCGCTGATCCATAATCTGCTGATCAAAGGGTGTGCCCTCTAGCAAATCATCGAGCAACCAGCCCCGCTGCAAGGGTGAGTAAAGTGCTTCACGCACCATCACGGCGGATACTGTTCCCGAGTTCTGCATACGCATCCTAACGCTCCTCCTGCTGACTCGCTGATGGTAAAAGCACAGCCTGTTGCGTGGCCGCCTGTTCGCGTAAAAAATTCCATGTGCTGCGCATCCGCGCAATATCCTTAAGCTCAATGGGCATCAACATCCAGAACGTTCGAGTAAAACTCACTTCTTCAGCCAATACGCGACGTAAACGTGGTTCATTGCGTGCGGCAAAGGCCGGCAAAATAGCCAGACCAGCACCTGCGGCCACCGCTTGTTGCTGCGCCAAAATACTGGTGCTGCGCAAACTGGCGATGCAGGGTTTAACCAATTCATCTAAAAACATCAACTCCTTACTGAATAACAAATCATCCACATAGCTAACAAAACGATGTCCGCGTAACTGTTCACGCTCCGTAATCTCAGGATACTGGGCTAAGTACTCCACACTGCCATACAGGTGCAAGGCATAATCGGTGAGCCGGGTAATAATAAAAGGCCCGCGTTCAGGACGTTCGAGGGTAATCACAATATCGGCTTCATTGCGTGAGAGTTGCACGGCACGCGGTAGCGCCAGTAAGTCCACCTGCAAATGCGGGAAACGTTGCCCCAGTTGCGCCAACTGCTCAGCCAGTAATAACGTACTGTAGCCCTCTGTTGCACCGATGCGTACATGCCCAGAAATCTGCTCGCCTAAATTCGGCAATGAATCGGAAATGCCAACAAAGGCACTTTCCATGGCTTCCACCTGCGGCAACAAAGCGCGTCCCGCTTCGGTGAGTTTGTAGCCTTCATGCTCACGTAAAAACAAAGGCCGTCCTAACTCTTTTTCTAAGGCATGGACTTTGCGCGACACCGTGGTGTGATCGACACCCATGCGCCGTGCGGCAATCACTAAGCGCCCCGCTCTCGCCAGTTCGAGAAAAAAACGTAATTGTTCCCAATCCATAACATTCCCACTCTATTTTATCGGCATGTGCATTTTTGCAGAGCCTATCTGCGTTTGAACGGGTTGCCCCAAGCAAAAATGCACTGCTAGGATGAAACCACACTTAGCCAGCCAATCACAAAAATAATTTCATACTGAGGCGTACCGATATGACAGCTGTTCAAGTCCCAACCATTAAACTTCTTATCGATGGTCAATTTGTTGAATCTAAAACTGATCAGTGGCGCGATGTTATCAACCCCGCCACGCAAGAAGTATTAGCCAAAGTACCTTTTGCTACTGCCGATGAGATCAATGCCGCCATAGCCAGCGCTAAAACAGCCTTTAAAACCTGGCGCAAAACCCCTATCGGTGCACGAGCACGTATTTTTCTTAAGTACCAACAGCTGATCCGTGAAAACATGGCAGAACTGGCCGCCCTCTTAACCGCTGAGCAAGGCAAAACTTTAGCCGACGCCGAAGGCGATGTCTTTCGTGGCTTAGAAGTGGTTGAGCATGCGGCTGCCATCGGTAATTTACAATTGGGCGAACTGGCCAACAACGTTGCTAACGGTGTTGATACCTACACGCTATTACAACCTTTGGGTGTCTGTGCCGGCATCACGCCGTTTAACTTCCCTGCGATGATTCCCTTGTGGATGTTCCCTATGGCCATCGTTACCGGTAATACCTTTGTTCTTAAGCCGTCTGAGCAAGACCCAATGGTCACCATGCGTTTGGTTGAGCTGGCTTTAGAAGCCGGTATCCCAGCCGGTGTGCTCAACGTGATTCATGGCGGCCCCGATGCGGTGAATGGCATTTGTGATCATCCGGATATTAAAGCGGTATCCTTTGTCGGCTCCACCCATGTCGGTACCCACGTGTATAACCGTTCATCACAGACCGGTAAGCGTGTGCAGTGCATGATGGGTGCAAAAAACCACGGCATAGTGATGCCCGATGCCAATAAAGAACAAACTCTGAATGCGATTGCCGGGGCTGCCTTTGGTGCCGCCGGTCAGCGTTGCATGGCGCTGCCTGTCATTGTTTTGGTGGGCGAAGCACAAAGCTGGTTGCCAGAATTGGTCGCCAAAGCTAAAACGCTCAAAGTGAATGCCGGTTGCCAAGCGGGTACCGATGTGGGTCCAGTGATTTCTAAGCAAGCCTTAGCACGGATTACTGACCTGATTGAGAGTGGCGCCAGCCAAGGTGCACACATGGATCTCGATGGTCGCAACCCCACTGTGCCAGGTTTTGAGCAAGGCAACTTTGTTGGCCCAACCATCTTCTCTGGCGTAAACACTTCGATGCGTATTTACCAAGAAGAAATTTTTGGTCCCGTGTTATGCGTGATGCAGGCTGACAACATTGAACAAGCCATTGAGCTGGTTAACGCCAACCCTAACGGTAACGGCACGGCTATCTTTACGCGCTCTGGCGCCACTGCACGTCGCTTCCAAGAAGACATCGATGTCGGCCAAGTGGGGATTAACGTACCGATTCCAGTACCGGTGCCGATGTTCTCTTTCACTGGCTCACGCGCCTCTAAGCTGGGTGATCTAGGCCCCTATGGCAAACAAGTGGTGCAGTTTTACACTCAGACTAAAACAGTCACCGCCCGTTGGTTTGATGAAGATGAAGAAGTCGGCGCGCTGAATACCACCATCAGTTTGAAGTAGGACAGCCAACCCGCCTGACGCTAGCGCCGGGCGGGATGCGCGGTACGGCAGATTAAGAACAAACCTCCTTAGCATCGACACGCGCAACACTCATAATAAGCGGAGATCAACCATGCATATCGGATTTTTAGGCCTCGGTAATATGGGCGGCCCAATGGCCAGCAACTTACTTAAAGCCGGTTATCAACTCAGCGTTTTTGACCTGTCCAGCAACGCCGTTGCTGAGCTTGCAGAAAAAGGTGCACAGGCCTGCACATCAGTACAAGCACTGGTAGCTGCAGCACCTGATGTATTGATTAGCATGCTGCCTGCCGCTGCCCATGTAAAAGGGGTCTACTTGAGTAGCGAAGGTCTGATTGAGCAACTGAGCAAGCCAACTTTTTTAATTGACTGCTCAACCATTGATCCACATAGCGCCCGCGAAGTGGCCAAAGCCGCTCAAGAAGCCGGACACCGCATGCTTGATGCACCCGTCTCTGGTGGTACAACGGGCGCGCAAGCGGCGACTTTAACCTTTATGGTCGGCGGCTCAGCAGACGATTTGCAGTATGCGCAACCTATGCTGCAAGCCATGGGCAAAAACATTACCCATTGCGGTGATAGCGGTAATGGCCAAGTAGCAAAAGTCGCCAACAATATGCTGCTAGGCATTTCTATGATCGGCGTAGCCGAAGCCATGGCTTTAGGTGTGTCCTTAGGTATGGACGCCAAAGTCCTTGCTGGCATTATTAATACCTCCAGTGGTCGCTGCTGGAGTTCTGAAATCAACAACCCTTACCCCGATGTTTTAGACAACGCTCCAGCCAGTCGCGGATATAGTGGTGGTTTTGGCAGTGACTTAATGCTTAAAGACTTAGGCTTAGCCACAGAAGCGGCGCGTCTCAGCAAACAGCCGGTGATGTTAGGTGCTGCAGCACAACAACTTTATCAAGCCTTTAGCTTACAAGGGCATGGTAACCTCGATTTCTCTGCCATTATTAAACTGTATTTAAAGGAGTGACTGCGATGCTCGACAAGCATGCACTGGTACTGACCGACGTGCGCAACCGCGTTGGCCACCTGACCCTCAACCGCGTCTCAGCATTTAATGCGATTAATCTGGAAATGGTGCGCAGCATTCAGCAACAACTGGATGAGTGGGCCGCTGATGAAGAAGTGGTTGCCGTGGTATTACGTGCCAACGGTGATAAAGCTTTTTGTGCCGGCGGTGATATTCGCGAACTCTATACCAATGCCAAACAAGGCAATACGCTAAACAGCACCTTCTTTAGCGAAGAGTATGCCTTAGACCAGTGGATTCATGCCTATCCTAAGCCGTTGATCGCCTTGGTAGATGGCCTCGTTCTGGGTGGTGGCATGGGATTAATACAAGGTGCCAGTTTTCGTATCATCACGGAAAAAGCACGCTTAGGTATGCCTGAAGTCAGCATTGGCTTTTTCCCTGATGTCGGTGGCAGCTACTTTTTATCCCGTATAGAGGGTGAAATGGGTACTTATATGGGTGTAACCGGTAACCCAGTTGGCGCAGCCGACGCCTTGCAGCTAGGCCTAGCCGATTGGTTCTTACATAAAGAACAAATCACCGAGCTAGACCATTGCCTCGACACTATGCAATGGGGGCACTCATCACAAGAAGCCATTCGCAGCTTATTGAATACTTTAGCCAGTAAGCATGCCACAGGTGCACAATTGACCACTGTACGCGCCGCCATTGCTAAACACTTCGCGCACAACTCGATCGCAGAGATTATTGCCTCACTGATCAACGAGGATGATGCCAGCATTCAACACTGGCGCGATGAAATTATCGCTACACTGAAAACCCGCTCGCCCTTAGCTATGGCCACCACCTTAGAGATGTTACGCCGTGGTAAAAACCTGTCGTTGGCTGACTGTTTTCGGATGGAATATCACCTCGGCTCGCAATGGTTTGCCAAAGGCGACTTTATGGAAGGCGTGCGCGCATTGATTATTGATAAAGACAAAAAACCACAATGGCAGCCGGCAACCATCGAACAATTAGAGAAAACAAAAATCGATGAGCTGTTTGCAGATTTTAAAATGCAATCTGCTTAAGCCAGTGCATGTATTAGAAGGACTTTATTATGAATGATATCGAATTCTCCGAAGAACAACGCATGATCCGCGATATGGCACGCGACTTTGCTAAAACAGAATTAGCGCCCAACGCGGCCAAGTGGGAAAAAGCCGGCTGGCTCGACGATGACATGCTCAAACAAATGGGCGAGTTGGGCTTTTTAGGCATGGTGGTGCCTGAAGACTGGGGTGGCTCTTACATTGATTACACCTCTTATGTACTGGCCGTTGAAGAAATCTCTTCCGGCTGTGCAGCAACGGGGGCAGTGATGAGCATTCATAACTCCGTCGGCTGCACGCCGATCCTTAATTGGGGCAGTGAGCAACAAAAAGAGGAATGGCTGCCTGATCTAGCTGCAGGCAAAACCTTGGCCTGTTTCTGCTTAACCGAGCCGCAAGCCGGTTCTGAAGCAAATAATCTGCGCACTAAAGCTGTCGAAGATGGCGAGTACTGGGTACTCAACGGCAGCAAGCAATTTATCAGCAACGCCAAACGCGCGGATTTAGCCATTGTGTTTGCCGTGACCGATCCTGAACTGGGCAAAAAAGGTTTATCCGCATTTTTAGTGCCGACAGATACATCAGGTTTTGAAGTGGAGCGTATGGAGCAAAAAATGGGCCTGCGCGCCTCCGATACCTGCGCGGTCAGTTTGGTCAATTGCCGTATTCCCAAAGAAAACATGCTCGGCCCTCGTGGTAAAGGTCTGGCACTGGCGTTATCAGGCTTAGAAGGCGGACGTTTAGGCATTGCCGCACAATCCATTGGCATTGCCCGCGCAGCCTTTGAAGCAGCGCTGATCTATTCACGTGAGCGCGTACAGTTTGGCAAGCCCATTGCTGAACATCAAAGTATCGCCAATATGCTGGCTGATATGCACACGCAAATTAATGCGGCGCGGCACTTGCTGCTGTATGCGGCACGTTTACGTACAGCGGGCCTGCCCTGCTTATCCGAAGCCTCACAAGCAAAACTCTTTGCCTCAGAGATGGCAGAGAAAGTCTGCTCCATGGCCATTCAAGTGCATGGTGGCTACGGTTATTTGGAAGATTACGCAGTGGAGCGCCATTACCGTGATGCACGTATTACGCAGATTTATGAAGGTACCAGCGAAGTGCAGCGCATCCTGATTGCGCGCCAATTGGCCGACTACCCTTTGTAACCTAACCCACTTTTATCGCGCCCAATAAAAAACGGCTACCCATCACTGAGTAGCCGTTTTTTTGATGCCTAAGAGGCTGATATAAATGCGTTAAAAACGCATCACATCATGCCGCCCATTCCACCCATGCCGCCCATATCAGGCATTGCAGGTGCGCTGTCATCTTTGATTTCAGCGATCATGGCTTCAGTTGTTACCATCAAGCCAGCGATTGATGCTGCTGCTTGTAGTGCTGAACGGGTTACTTTTGCCGGGTCTAAAATACCCATCGCAATCATGTCACCGTACTCACCGGTTGCAGCGTTGTAACCATAGTTACCTTCGCCTTGCTTAACTTTATCAACCACAACGCTTGGCTCGTCGCCTGAGTTGGCAACGATCTGACGCAGTGGTGCTTCAACCGCACGACGCAGCAGAGCAATACCAACATTTTGATCTTCGTTGTCGCCTTTAAGCTCGCTGATTGCTTGCAGTGCACGTACCAGAGCTACACCACCGCCAGGTACTACGCCTTCTTCGACCGCTGCACGGGTTGCGTGCAGAGCATCTTCAACGCGCGCTTTTTTCTCTTTCATTTCAACTTCAGTGGCTGCGCCAACTTTGATCACCGCAACACCGCCAGCTAATTTAGCCAAGCGCTCTTGCAGTTTTTCTTTGTCGTAGTCTGAAGAGGTTTCTTCAATTTGCTTACGGATTTGTAGAACACGTGCTTCGATATCAACCTGCTGACCATCACCATCAATGATAGTGGTGTTGTCTTTGTTCAAGATCACACGCTTAGCGGTACCTAAGTGCTCTAAAGTGGTAGTGTCTAATGACTTAGACCTACTTCTTCAGAAATCACCGTACCGCCAGTCAAAATAGCGATATCTTGCAGCATGGCTTTACGACGATCGCCAAAACCAGGTGCTTTAACTGCAGCCACTTTAACGATACCACGCATGTTGTTAACAACTAGGGTTGCTAAGGCTTGGCCTTCAACGTCTTCGGCAACAATCAGCAAAGGACGACCGGCTTTTGCAACGGCTTCCAAAACTGGCAGCAACTCGCGAATGTTAGAGATTTTCTTATCAACTAACAAAATGACAGTGGTGCTCTAATTCAACCTGCATGGTTTCTGGGTTGTTGATGAAGTACGGCGACAGGTAACCACGATCAAACTGCATGCCTTCAACAACAGACAGTTCGTTGTCTAAACCTGAACCTTCTTCAACGGTGATAACACCTTCTTTACCAACTTTTTCCATTGCATTAGCAATGATTTCACCGATAGACGCATCAGCGTTGGCTGAAATCGTACCCACCTGAGCAATCGCTTTATTGTCAGAGCATGGCTTAGCCAATAGCTTGATTTGCTCAACAATTGCGATGGTGGCTTTGTCGATACCGCGCTTAAGGTCCATTGGGTTCATGCCCGCTGCAACCGCTTTTAAGCCTTCGTTAACAATAGCTTGCGCCAATACTGTTGCAGTGGTGGTACCGTCACCGGCTTCGTCGTTGGCTTTAGAGGCAACGTCTTTAACCAGTTGTGCACCCATGTTTTCAAAACGGTCTTGCAATTCAATTTCTTTTGCAACTGACACGCCATCTTTAGTGATTGATGGTGCGCCGTAGCTTCTTTCTAAAACAACGTGACGGCCTTTCGGGCCTAAGGTTGCTTTTACCGCGTCAGCCAAGACGTTGACGCCAGCTAGCATTTTTTTACGGCCTGAATCGCCGAATTTTACTTCTTTAGCAGCCATGAAATCTGTTCCTCAATTCTGTGTCATTTACGCAAGGGGATAAATTAAGCTTCAACAACCGCGAGAATTTCGCTTTCGCTCATTACCAGCAGTTCTTCGCCATCAACTTTGATAGCATTGCTACCGGAATAAGGGCCGAAAACAACTTTATCACCTACTTTTACTGCGATTGCGCGCACATCACCATTGTCTAAAACACGGCCAGTACCAACGGCAACAATTTCACCTTGGTTTGGCTTCTCAGCCGCTGAACCTGGTAGCACAATGCCGCCAGCGGTTTTAGTTTCTTCTTCGCTGCGGCGGATTACCACACGGTCATGCAGAGGACGAAGCTTCATTGTCGATCTCTCCCAACGGGTTAATTACATCAACCGATGATACTCATCGGCACGTTTATAAAATCCGGCAAGCCGGAGGCGTACTGCGCAACAGCACAGCACGCAGATTGATCTGCTTACGCAGAATCTTATGCTGTTAGGTATATGTGGGCGTAGAGATATATTTCAAGGGGGATGCGCTTGATATTTTTCACGCAAACGCAAAATCAAAAAATTAAGGATCTTTGCGCTCAAATTCGCCTTCAATGATTTGAGGCTGAGGCTTCTGTGCGTGAGTATCTTGCTGCGTATGGCTGCGACTTTGTGCATAAAACTGCTGTGATTGCGCAGCGCTATGGGTCATATGCAGAGCAATGCGCTTAATTAATATTTTCCGAGTGATGGGCAGCAAGCACACCAAACCAACAACATCACTGATAAAACCCGGTAAAAATAACAAGCCTCCGGCCACTACCATTAACAAACCATTAAGCATATCGGTATTAGGCACTTCGCCTTGGGCCATACGCTCACGTACTTTTAATGCCGTGGTTAAACCGGCTAAGCGCATGCACAACACACCAAACACACCACCGGCCAAGACCAATAGCAAGGTAGTGAGCGCACCAATACTGGAGCCGACACGAATCAATACAAACAGCTCAAGCAGAGGGAAAACTAAAAACAATAAGAAAAAAACACGCATTGCACATACCTTAACAATATTTATACTTAATTAATGCGCCCCATAGGACTCAATCTCAAGGGGAACAGCACTTGGATCATGTAACAAAATGCATCAAGAATGCTCTGTGCTAACAGCCTCTTGCGCAGCAACAACAGCTTTACGCCGATCATTGCGCCACTGCCACACAATTAAAATAACCGTCGGCACGCCCAGTGCAGCACTGATTAGAAAGAACTGCTCATAACCATACTTATCGACCAGAACCCCTGAGTAGCCACCAATCAATCGCGGCAAGAGCAGCATAATGGAGCTGAGCAACGCGTATTGTGTAGCAGAAAACTGCAAGTTAGTGAGGCTGGATAAATAGGCAACAAAGGCTGCAGTGGCTAATCCGGCACTAAAATTATCACAGGAGATGGTGACGATCAGCATATTCAGATCAGCCCCCATGCCGGCCAATATCACAAACATAAGATTGGTCGCTGCGGAGGCGATACCACCGATTAATAAAATCGGCATAATGCCAAAACGCACAATCAGCAAGCCTCCGATACCGGCACCAAGCAAGGTCATAATCAGGCCAAAAACCTTACTGACGCCCGCAATTTGATCTTTACTAAAACCTTGATCGATATAGAACACATTGGCCATCACACCCATCACCGTATCAGACATGCGGTAGGTCGCAACCAGTCCAAGCAATAACAGTGCTTGCCAACGGTAACGCACAACAAAGTCACTGACTGGGGTCAACACCGGCGCTAAGCCTTTACGGCCAATCGAGGACAGGCAAAATATTGTTAAAATGGTGTAGAGCAACGCACGTAAAAATGCGCGATCGCTATAAAACAAATCATCTAAGCCGGCACGTCCTGACACTAATGATTGAAAGTCAGTTTGGTAAAACTGGGTCATCATAGCGGGAACGGAGACCAGCAAAATCATCAACACCAATACAGAAATCAATTGATGGCTGAGCTTATAGCGGCTCACTGCATCGATCGCTTGTGTGACCAGCTTTGGCTCTTTCATCCATAAAGTGGTTAACAGGCCAGGCAGCATCAATAAGGCAAATAATAAATACGTGCTGGCCCAAGCAGCGTGTCGGTACTGCACGCCGGTTGAACCAAACCATTCAGCAAAATACAATGCACCTGCAGTGGCTAACAGTGCAGCAATACGATAACCGGCCATATAACTGGCGGCTAAAGCGGCTTGACGGGTGTTATCAAGAATTTCTAAGCGGTAAGCATCGACAGCAATGTCTTGCGTGGCCGAAGCAAAGGCGACCAGCACAGCCAACGCAATTAATACTGCGAGATGACTTTGCGGATTACTTAAGGCCATACCGGCTAAACCGATGGCCACCAACACTTGTGAAAACACCAGCCAAGAGCGACGACGCCCTAAGCGGCCCAGCAGCGGCAAACGCCATTGATCGAGCAGCGGTGACCAAACCCACTTAAAAGCGTAAGCCAGGCCGATTAAACTGGCATAACCAATGGTTTCTCGCGCCACACCCGCCTCGCGCAGCCACACTGAAAGCGTGGAGAAGACCAGCATATAGGGTAAGCCAGCCGCAAAACCCAATAGCAATAAAGCGAGGACCGCAGGATCAGAATAGGTCTGTAAGGCTGTGCGCCAACTATGTTGTGGCATGGTGTACTGTTTTCATGTGCAAAGGACGTACTCTACTCGCTAGCAGCATCGGGCTGCCACTGATAATTGGCTAATTTTACACGATCTTGTTCTACGAAGATCCCTTCTAGACGAAGGCGCTGGCGTTGCTCGTCGCCCGCGCGGGTATTTTGCGGCAAACTTAAACGCCCACCAGCGGCAACAACCCGATGCCAGGGCAACTGTGTATCATCGGGCAACTGACTCAAAACACGCCCGACCCAGCGCGCTAAGCCTGGGAAACCGGCCATCTTAGCAAGCTGTCCATAGGTGACCAAGCGTCCATGTGGAATTTTGGACAGCAACATATACAAGATGATCCGCATGTGTTGCTTATTTTCTATATTCATTGCGGAACCCTACTATTCATTACATGTCTTGTATGGCGTGGCGTTACACTACACAACCTAAACCTGTTCTATTAGCCTTTTTTGAGTTTGCCATCATGCGTCAGTTTGCTTTGTGCTGTTTTTTTGCTGTCTTAACATTTTCTCTCAATGCGCAAGCCGATACTGCTTGGCTGAAAAACGGTGACCGGATGACTGGGCACATCCTACTCTTAGATAACGGTAAACTGTTACTGAAGACCGATTATGCAGGCACTATAACCCTTGATATTAAAAAAGTCGCGACGCTAGAAACGCAGCAGCCTTTACTGGTCAAACTCGATGCATTTACCACTGAGTCAACTAAAGCGTTACGTGCAGGACCTGACGGCAGTGTCACTCTGATCAATGGTGACACGCCGAAAACCATTGCCTTGACTGATATTCAACAGTTGATGAAGCCTAAGCCGATTATTGAAGACTTACGCTGGAAAGGTAATATTAGTTTTTCAGCTGACTATAAGAAAAATGAAAATGATGTCAAAGACTTTGATATCGATATGAACACTGAACTGCGTCATGGCTTATGGCGACACGCGCTAGACACTGAGTACGATTATGAAACCAAGAATAATGCTAAGAGGACTGAGCGTTTTGAGGCCAGCTATGCGCTCGATCGCTTTATTACTGAGAAATGGTTCTGGAAAAACAAAACTAAGTACATTAACGATCATGTTGAAGAACTGCGCAGACAACACACCTACGGTACAGGCCCTGGTTACCAGTTCTGGGATGATGAATTGGGGGCGTTTTCATTATCGAGCCTAATTAATCACAATAAGTTTTTATTTGACTCAGGTGAAAAGAAAAGTTTTAACTCCAGTACATTGTCATGGGATTACAACCGCTATATCAGTGGTAAAAGTTTTGAGCTTTACACTAAAGGTGAGGTTGGCGCACCTTTTATCAATGAAATTAATTACGTTTTGGACAGTGAAGCAGGACTGCGTTACAAGGTTAACAGCTGGGCGGCACTGAGCTTGAAGGCTGAGTGGGATAAAGTATCCAGCCAATACGGTGACTTAAATGATCGTCGGTATTTGATTGGTGTCGGAGTGGGCTGGTAAAGGGATTATTTGTGTTTGCCGCACCCATCAGCAAGCTTTCAATCAAAAGCACCGTGATTTTCTATGTATGCCGCACCATTTAGGCTAAAAACAATTAAAAGTATCGGGGATTATCTAGGTATGCCGTACCGTGCAAGTGCCGCTCTTCCCTCAACAGGTCTTCCTGACCCGATTCGGGCGCGCACCATCCATGGCGCGCTTGCCACGTCACCCGCACGCTACTCGTTGATCATCGGCAGGGTTTGCCTGTCTTCTAAAAACACAAAGCTATAAAGTCCAAGTCAAACTCTAGAACTCAGAACCCGAACCCCAAACATAAAACATAGATACAAAGCTCCCAGAAAAAGACGAGCCCTATATAAATAGTACTAACAGCGCCGTTGGTCAATGAGTGCTTCGGGGTTGGTGTGACGAGCGAGCCCAGCGCCGGAGTTGAACCCTGGACGGGTTCATCGACGGACAAACACCAATTCCGAAGTACGGCATGCACCGCAATTACCAGTAAATCTACAATGAAAAGCATCGAGGATTATCTAGGTATGCCGTACCGTGCAAATGCCGCTCCTCCCTCAACGAGTGTTCCTAACCCAATTCGAGCGCTACGTCATCCATGGCGCGCTTGCCACGCCATCCACACGGCACTCGTTAATCATTAGCAGGGTTTTACAACCTTCTAAAAAACCAGCCTGAAATACAACAGAAGCTACGCTTTCAATAAGCAAGCAATAGCGGCCTGTTATAAACGCAACCCACCATCGACTTCAAGAATACGGCCTGTGTAGTAATCGTTCTCAAAGATATAGACTATTGAGTGAGCAATCTCTTCAGGTTTACCCAAGCGCTGCAAAGGAATATGCGCCGTTAGTTTTGCCAACGCTTCAGACTTCATACTTTTGACCATTTCGGTTTCAATAAAACCAGGCGCCACACCGGCAACACGAATACCGTAACGCGCCAGCTCTTTGGCCCACACCACAGTATCTGCAGCAACACCTGCTTTAGCAGCTGAATAGTTGACCTGCCCCATATTACCAGCACGAGAAATCGAAGAAATATTAACAATCGCACCTTGGTTCTTCAGCTCAATCATTTTTGCTGCGACTTCACGGGTACAGAGGAATACACCAGTAAGGTTGACATCAATCACCGCCTGCCAGTTGGCAAGACTCATTTTGCTTATCTCACCGTCTTTCACACGAACGGTAAAGCCATCACGTAGGATTCCAGCATTGTTGACCAAACCATGAATAGCGCCAAAATCATCAGCAACTTGAGCCACCATATGATTGACCTGTTCTTCATTAGCTACGTTACAAATATAAGCACGGGCTTGTGCACCGGCACTTTGGCAAGCAGTAACAGCGGCATCCAATTTTTCTTGATCTAAATCGACCAAAGCCAACTGTGCACCTTTTTTAGCCAGACATTCAGCCATCGCACGACCTAAACCTTGACCGCCACCCGTGATAATAATTACTTTGTCTTTTAACTCCACGCTCACTCTCTCCTATTTTAAAACAGTCATTGAACACAATACCCAAGCGATAACTCACGATCTAAACAATCATCAGTATTATCAGTCAGCATTAGTTTTTTTCACATATTAAATTCAAACTAAATGGTAATACCTGCACGTTACAATACAACGAAACTGACCAGTCAGAACCCTAGGTTACAATTTATCGACAGTAATAGCGCATCAATCACTTTGCTTTGCTAAACTGACGCTTTAATCATTTTGAGGATTGAGCATGGCTACTGCATTACGCACCGTATTAGCACAAGTAAATATCCGCGTTGGTGACATTGACGGAAACTTGCAACGCATCCTAGATTCAAGCGTACAAGCAGCTCATGAGCATAGCGCTGATCTCATTGTTTTTCCTGAGTTATCCTTGTGTGGCTATAACGCACAAGATTTACTGCTGCGCGATAGCATGCAAATCCGTATTGACCGAGCGCTAGATCGCCTCTGCACTGCCCTACCGCATAAACTGCATGTACTAGTCGGCTATCCTTGGCTTGAAGACGGCACCCGCTACAACTGCTGCGCTCACTTTCACCAAGGAAAAATTCAAGCCGTCTATAAAAAGCAGCATTTACCCTCTGATCCTACCGCCTTTGCCCAACGCTACTTCACGCCTGGCAATGAACCCCTATACATTGAAGTCAATGAAATAAAAATTGCTGTAAGTATTGGTATTGATGTTTTGCAGCCGGAGTTTATTGAGCAAGCCTGCGCAGCAGATGCAAAAATGATTGTCAGCCTCAACGCATCGACTTTCCACCGCCAGAAACAAGTAGAGCGTGAGCAAATTCTTAGCGATCATGCCCGGAAAGCAGAAATGCCAATTCTCTACACCAGCCAAGTGGGCGCTCAAGATGATTTGATTTTTGATGGCGGCAGCTGTGCTATGGATGCCCAAGGCAATCTACGCCAACGTGCACCAGCCTTTGCTGAAGACCTCTGTTTAGTTGAACTGCAATTTACCCGCTCTGATTGCTATATCGAGCGCTCGGTCATTATCCCCCTGCTGAGCGATGAAGCACGCATCTACCAAGCCCTAGTAATGAGTTTGCGCAATTACGTTGAGGATAATGGTTTTAAAGGTGTGCTACTGGGCTTGTCTGGCGGTATGGATTCAGCTTTAGTCTTGGCTATTGCTGTAGATGCTTTAGGTGCTGATAAAGTACAAGCAGTAATGATGCCTTATCGTTACACGTCACAAATCAGTCAAGAGGATGCAGCCGAACAAGCCCGCACCTTGGCTGTTGATTATAAATCTATCGATATCACGCCTATGGTCGAAGCGTTTACCCAGACTTTGGATCCAGTTTTTGTTGGCATGCCTGCCAGTGCTGGCGATACAACCGAACAAAATCTACAAGCCCGCTGCCGCGGCAACCTACTGATGGCGCTATCCAATAAGAACGGCTACCTGGTGCTCACCACCAGCAATAAAAGTGAAATCGCAATCGGATATTCAACGCTATATGGCGACATGGTCGGAGGCTTTGCCCCCATCAAAGATGTGCCTAAAACCCTAGTCTACCGTCTCGCCCGCTACCGCAACAGCTTGAAAGCCATTATTCCTAAACGTGTTATTGCGCGCGAACCTTCTGCTGAATTAGCACCCAATCAAAAAGATACAGACAGCCTACCGCCGTATGGCATCCTTGATGAGGTGTTGCGCTTGTATGTAGAAGAAGACCTATCGGCACTGGCTATTGTCGCCAAAGGCTTTAATAAAGAAATGGTAATGCACGTCTTACGCTTGGTCGATATCAACGAATTCAAGCGCCGCCAAGCGGCTGTAGGACCGCGCATCAGTAAACGCAGCTTTGGCAGCGACCGACGCTATCCAATCACTAACCTGTGGAAGCGTGGCGACTAAAGCCAACACTTGTGTGCAGCGGTGACCGACTGATGACCGCTGCACAATCTAAACAACTGCTCAGTGTTAAAAGCTGAGCAGTATATTTACTTAAAGAACAACCAAGTTATCGCGATGAATCAATTCAGCCTCGGCCATATAGCCCAGCGTTGCAATAATTTTTTCAGAGCACAGACCAATGATTTTACTCGCCTCAACTGCACCATAATTACTCAAACCACGCGCCACCTCTACACCCTGCGCATCAACACAGACCACCATTTCTCCACGCAAAAAATTCCCTGCAACCCCCGTTACACCCACCGGCAATAAGCTTTTATGATCCTGGGTTAAGGCTTTTACCGCACCTGCATCCAAGGTTAAAGTTCCACGCGTTTGTAAATGCCCAGCCAGCCATTGCTTGCGCGCACCATCGCGGCATTGCTCTGGTGTCAGCAAAGTACCGAGACGCTCGCCAGCATGCAAACGATCTAAAACATGCTCAATTCGACCACCAACAATCACCGTATACGCGCCCGAGCGCGCCGCTAAACGTGCCGCGCGCAGCTTGGTTTGCATACCGCCACGCCCTAAAGCACCCGCGCTGCCACCTGCTACCGCATCGAGACTTTGATCATCAGCACGCGCTTCATAAATCACTTTCGCATCAGGATGAATACGCGGATCGGCATCGTACATGCCATCACGGTCAGTAAGAATCACCAACAAATCCGCTTCAACTAAATTGGCCACCAATGCAGCTAAGGTGTCGTTATCACCAAAGCGAATCTCATCAGTGGCGACAGTGTCATTTTCATTGATCACTGGAATCACACCCAACTCCAGTAAAGTGCGCAGAGTACTGCGTGCGTTTAAATAACGCTTGCGATCAGACAAGTCATCATGGGTCAGTAGCACTTGAGCGGTGCGCTCATTATGCTCAGCAAAGCTGCTTTCCCAAGCTTTGACTAAACTCATCTGCCCCACGGCAGCCGCCGCTTGCAACTCATGAATAGCACTGGGTCGCTCAAGCCAACCAAGGCGACTCATCCCCGCCGCCACAGCGCCAGAGGAGACAAGCACCAAGTCAATTCCTTGTCTGCGCAGCGCCACCATCTGCTGCACCCAAATGGCCATAGCATTGCGGTCCAAACCAAGGCCATCGGCAGTGAGCAAGGCACTGCCAATTTTCACTACCCAGCGCTGAGCGCCCGTTACCTCATCACGCATAACACAATCCTGTTAAAATTTAACACTCAGCGACTCCGTTAAAAGCATGTCAAGCCCACCGACCCGGGACGATTAGTGTACGTAGATAATCTCTGCACCGTCTTCATCGTCTTCGTCTTCATCATCAAAGTCATCGTCTTCAACATCTTCGATGGCTTTAACACCAGCACGACGCAAAGCACGCTTGTCATCCAGCTCTTGCAGACGCGCACGGCCCTCCTCTTCGATGCGCTGATCCAAATCAACCAAGTACTCAGCATACTCAGGATCTTCAGCAATGCGTAGATCGCGTTCTTCTAAATAACGCATCATGGCTTGCGCCAGCTCTTTAGTGCCCTCACCATCCAGTGCTGAGATCATAAATACTGGGCCAGTCCAGCCCAATTGATCAATGACTGCTTGCTTACGCTCTGCACGCTCATCATCCAGTAATTGATCTACTTTATTCAACACCAACCAGCGATCACGCTCCACTAAAGATGGACTAAAGCGCTCAATCTCATCCACGATCACTTGTGCAGCTTGCGCTGGATCACTGTCATCAACCGGGGCTAAATCAACCACATGCAGTAATAATCGAGTACGGGTTAAGTGCTTAAGGAAGCGAATACCTAAGCCGGCGCCTTCTGCAGCACCTTCAATCACACCGGGAATATCAGCGATCACAAAGCTTTTATAACGACCGATACTGACCACACCTAAGTTTGGAATCAAGGTGGTAAACGGATAATCCGCCACTTTTGGCTTAGCTGCAGACACCGAGCGAATAAAGCTGCTTTTACCGGCGTTAGGCAAACCTAACAAGCCGACATCAGCCAAGACTTTCATCTCCAGCTTGAGGTTACGCAACTCGCCTGGCTTGCCATCACTGGTCTGGCGTGGCGCTCGATTGGTACTGGATTTAAAGCGAGTATTACCTAAACCATGCCAGCCGCCTTTAACCACAAGAATGCGCTGACCGTCTTCAGTCAAATCACCAATAATCTCTTGGGTATCGGCATCAATAATAGTAGTGCCGACCGGTACTTTTAAGATGGTGTCTTCACCGCGTGCGCCAGTACAGTCAGCACCACGGCCATTTTCACCGCGCTGCGCATTAAAACGGCGGGTGTAACGATAGTCGACCAGAGTGTTGAGGTTAACGTCCGCTTCCATATAAATAGAGCCGCCATCACCGCCATCACCGCCGTTTGGACCACCAAACTCAATAAACTTTTCTCGGCGAAAACTCATGCAGCCATTGCCGCCATCGCCAGCTTTTACAACAATCGATACTTCATCGACGAATTTCATTAATGTGCCTCCCGCGAGCCCGCAGGCTTATAAATATAAACGCAGGATACAACAAGCACGGACAACCCGTCTTTACTGCCTGCACAAACAAAAAAGCCCCGTCACAAGACAGGGCTTTTCCGTATAAAGTTACTTAGGCTGAAACAACGCTAACGTAGCGACGTTTAAATGCACCTTTAACTTCAAATTTCAACACGCCTGCTTCTTTAGCAAACAAGGTGTGATCTTTGCCCATGCCCACATTAGGACCTGGGTGGAATTCTGTACCGCGCTGACGCACGATAATGTTTCCTGCTTTTACAGTTTGGCCGCCGTACATCTTAACGCCTAAGCGTTTAGCTTCCGAGTCGCGACCGTTGCGGGTACTACCACCAGCTTTTTTCGTTGCCATGAGATCAACACTCCATCAATTTGGGGTTCAGTCAATTAAGCCTGAATACCGGTGATTTTAACTTCAGTAAACCACTGACGGTGGCCCTGACGCTTCATGCTGTGCTTACGGCGACGGAATTTAATAATTGTCACTTTATCGTGACGACCTTGCTCAATTACTTCAGCTGTCACTTTCGCACCATCAACAACTGGCGCACCGATTTTTACATCTTCGCCGTTGCCAATCATCAGAACGCGGTCAAATGTTACGGCTTCGCCGACACCCACGTCCAGTTTTTCAATCTTCAAATATTCGCCTTCGGCGACTTTGTACTGCTTACCACCGGTTACAATTACTGCGTACATCGCATTTCTCCGTTATTCCTGCTCACCCAGCGCTTTATAAGAGTAAGTATTAGCTGGCATGGCTGCTGTGCGTTGGATTAAGACACACTGCAATTGCGTAAGGCAGGGAGTTACCCAAGTAAAGTTCAGGAGCGCGGATTGTACGCACAGTTCGATAGAGACGCAAGTACTCTATGCAGCTAACTTGACAGATAGGCGCGCGCCTCATAGCATGCCGCTCAACCTTATTGGAGTACGCAGAGTCATGCAACCACAGGCTTTTTACCAAATCGTCGCTGAAGATTTTGCTGCAGTAGACAGCATCATTAAACAACAGCTGTCTTCACGCATCCCTTTGGTAGAAAAAATCGGCGATTATATCATCTCCGCTGGCGGCAAACGTCTACGCCCACTCTTGGTATTGCTGGCCGGTAATGCATTGGGTAAAAAAGATGAGGACTTGCTTCTTCTTGCTGCCGTGATTGAATTTTTACACACCTCCACCTTACTGCATGACGATGTCGTTGATAAATCTGACCTGCGTCGTGGACGCTCCACCGCCAACGCTAAGTGGGGCAACGCCCCTAGCGTATTAGTCGGTGACTTCTTATACGCGCGCTCTTTTGAAATGATGGTCCGCCTTAGCTCCCTACCGGTAATGGAAATTATTTCCCAAGCCACCCGCGTGATTGCTGAAGGTGAAGTTCTGCAACTGACTAAAGTTCGCGATGCCAGCACCACTGAAGCCACCTATATGGAAGTGATTCGTGGTAAAACTGCGATGTTATTTGAAGCTTCAACCCACAGTGCTGCGGTTTTGGCCGACGCATCCGTTGAACATGCAGAAGCACTACGTACCTATGGCGATAACCTAGGTATTGCTTTTCAGTTAGTTGATGACCTACTCGACTACCGTGGCGATGCTGAAACACTGGGCAAGAATGTGGGCGATGACCTCGCTGAAGGTAAACCGACGCTGCCGTTGATTGTCGCCATGCGCAACGGCACACCAGAGCAAGCAGCACTGGTACGTAAAGCGATTCAAAAAGGCGGTATTGAGGACCTAGTAGCGATTAGTGAAGCAGTCGAAGCATCAGGTGCCTTGGACTACACCGCACAACTTGCCCAACAATACGCCGAGCGTGCAATTAAATGCCTCGATCCTATTCCTGCATCAGGTTATCGCGATGCCTTAATCGAACTAGCGAAGTTCGCTGTCGCTCGCACTCAGTAAGAAACAACCCCACATGCACGCACTTTCAAGTGCGCACGTAGTCTTTCAATAAAAGATACTTTTAAAAAGCGTCTCTGTATACTTACGTCTAATGCGACACTAAGTCGCAGCGCGGTCAATAAACTAACAATTTAGACATGGAAAATACAGTATGAGCATTCTTAAAGAATTTAAAACCTTTGCCGTCAAAGGCAACGTCGTCGATATGGCTGTTGGTATTATCATTGGTGCCGCTTTTGGTAAAATCGTTAGCTCATTTGTCAGCGATGTCTTTACCCCAGCATTGGGTATGTTAATTGGCGGTGTTGATTTCAGTGATTTGATTATCACTCTAAAAGCAGCTCAAGGTGATATTCCTGCGGTAGTGATTGCCTATGGTCAGTTTATTCAAACCATCATCGATTTTGTGATTATTGCCTTCGCAATCTTTATGGGTATTAAGGTGATCAATCGCCTTAAGCGCGAAGAAGAAGTTGTCGAAGAAGCACCAGTGGCACCGCCAGCACCAAGCAGCGAAGAAGTGTTACTCAGCGAAATCCGTGACCTGCTTAAACAGCAAAATAAAAGCTAAAATAACATCCAAGGCTGCGGCTAAAATCACAGCCTTATTTTTACTCGCCCGTACGCCTGCCATCTAATTTGTACGGTAATCCCATACGTAGCTTTTCGCACTTGCACGGCATACGCACAAAGTATCGGATACTTTTAATGACGGTTTTACTGAAATATACGATGCCTGCCGTACTTCGGAATTGGTGTTTTCCGTCGATGAACCCATCCTGGGTTCAACTCCGACGCTGTGGCAAGCCCAAAGCACTCCTTGATCATTTGTACGGCATGCAACATTACAACTTAATTAGCAGTCACCGTAAAAGGCTGCTTGGCTAGAACGAAACCCGCACCTGAGCCACGTAAAATGTAACGCACCTCATACTCACCCGCCTTAAGCGGTGCCTTCAGCTCACCAGGTTCGCCCTCCTCTGAGCTTCGAGTATAGAAATAAGTCAACTCTCCACCAATGCGCTTATGGCCAACAGGAACAATATCCACATAATCATCATGATTAGCGGGGCCTGACCACTCCACCTGAACCATAGCGCCTGCTGCAACGCTTGCTGGCACAGAGACACTGCCCTCAGGCTGAGTTACGGTAAAAGACTGCTGAGCTAATACAGTATTAGCACCAGAGCCACGCAATATGTAGCGCACTTGATATTCGCCAGCTTTAGAAGGTGCTTTTAGTTCATCGCCCTCATGCTCTTTTGAGTTTCGCGTATAAAAGTACGTCAACTCACCGCCAATGCGCTTCTGGTCTGCTGCCACAATATCCACATAATCATCATGACTGGCAGGGCCTGACCATTCCACTTGCATAGTCGAGCCTGCTGTAACACGTGTCGGTACGGACACATGTGCTTCTGCTGCGGTGACGGTAAAGGGCTGTTTAACCAACACGCTATCAGCACCGGAACCACGTAAAATATAACGCACCTGGTACTCACCGGCGTTAGTCGGTGCTATCAATTCGCCTGACTCGCCATCTTCTGAGTTTCGGGTATAGAAGTAAGTGAGCTCACCACCAATGCGCTTGTGGTCAATGGGAACGATATCTACATAATCACTCTCACCCGCTGGACCTGTCCAAAAAATGGGCATTGCAGCCCCTACCTCTACCTGTTCAGGTACAGATAAAGTAGCAACAGCCTCAGTAACAGTTATTGCAACATGTTCTAAAATACGTTTTTGATCAGCCCCGTTTAATATATAACGAATGTCATACATGCCAGGCTTGGTCGGCGCGCGTAATTCAACTTCAGATTCTGTATCCGGCTTGATATACACATAAGTGAGTTCGCCACTGGTGCGCTTAAAGCCCTCAGCAACCAAATCAATGTAATCGCCCTCACTGGCTGGCCCTTTCCACTGGATAGGGATCATACTACCCGCCTGCACGCTATCAGGCACAATCAAGGCAACATCACTGTCGGTCACTTCAACATTGCTCTGCGCTAAGACATGACGCTGGTTATCGGTACCGCGCCAGATATAACGCAGTGTATAAGTACCAGGCTTAGCCGCAGCGCGCACAGTTAGCGGTGAACCCTCTTTGGTGTAGCTATAAGTCAGCTCACCGTGGGTGGGCTTATAACCCTGCGGAACCAAATCGATGTAATCATTTTCTGCATTGGGCCCAGCCCAATTAACAGTAATATCGCTGCCAATGTTGGCACTCTCATCAGGGTCCAATGTCGCTTCAGGCAACACCAAAGGCTCTGGCTCTTTTGGCGCTTCTTCTGGCGCAGGCTGAATCACTGTATTGAGTAAGGCATCACGCAACTCATCCGCATTAGCAGCAGACACATAACGACCGCCAGTATTTTCAGCCAAGCAAGCAACTTGCTTACCTTCCGCATCGGTCAAGTCAAAACCAACCACATGGGCAGTAAAATCTATGCCATTTTTAGCCAACTCAGCACCCACCGCACAGGGATCAGCGTTGCAGTTTTCTAAACCATCGGTAATGAGGATAACTGTGGCTTTATCTTCGGTATAGCGCAGCTCTTCGGCGGCTTTGATAACTGATGCAGATAACGGCGTCTTACCCAGAAACCGCATCGTATTTGCCGCTTTGATAATGGCCGGCGCTGTTCCTGCAGCAGGCTTTACAATGACTTCAATATCATTGCAGTTACCCCGCTCGCGGTGACCATAAGCAATCAGGCCTAACTCCGTTTCAGCAGGCATATCAGCCAACACTGTAGCCAATGCTTCGCGGGCTATTTGCAGTTTAGGTGTGCCATTAATTTGCCCCCACATGGAGCCAGAAGCATCCAAGACAATCATGGTTTGCTCAGCCGCAAGAGTGGCGCTGGGTACTGCAGTGACTAAGCCTGCAAGCAGGAAAGAATATAACGGTTTCATATCTGCACCCCACTCAACAATTTTGCTCAGTTAGACACACATAAAGCTGCAGCTTCGCCTAGCCCTTGACGTATGCGTGCATCCAAGTCTTGCAGGTCTAAATTAAAACGCTCGGCGTAGCTATCTAGGGAAGACTTATGCATTCTTAAGGAGCGCTCATACATCAAGCAGCCTTTAGGCTCGTCACCTTCAATCACGGCATTATCCTCTAAGGCAAAATACGCGTTAGCATAATTCACAAACGCATCCACATAGCAGGCTTCATAGGCTTGCTGCGCTTCATTATTCTTATCTTTTTTTGCGGCAAACATTCCAGTTGCAGTGCCCACTACACGGGCACACTCTTGCAGTGGCGGTTTACCCTGACTGCTGACCGCCCAGGCCTCTTCAAAATATTTTTGATACGGCTCGCTTAATCCGAACTGGCCGCCAACATCAGATTCACCACACCCTGTTACTAACAAGCTCGCAAGCAATAAAAGCAGCATTTTATTCTTCATGGTCATCACCTTTATTCTTATAGACTGTTGTTTGCCTAAAACTTAATGCAAGGTTACTCGTTCAAGATAAACACTTAGCAGCTTAGTCTTCATAAAGCTGCGCTATCTCATCCAGCAGACCAGTAACTGCAGGCAAATCCGGTTGCGCGTCTTGTATTTTTTTCACATTACGCAAATAACCTTTTTCCATACCCGCCAACACACCTTTTTTATGCTGCTCGGTATAATCGGGATTACTATTAATGCGCTCTTCAGCTTCTTTATAATTACGCTCGATAAACTCTAAGGTTGTCCCCTGTTTGGCAATAAAATAAGCATTCATCACACGATCACCGACATCAGCCCATTGCTCTGCATTATGAAAATGATACTTCTGTGTAATATTGCTAAGGTCTTGATAAAGCTGTGAATCTTTCGCCAACAGCTCAATACCTGAAACCAAAGGTCGATGACGGTCAATGCTTTTTTGTGGACTCGGGTTCTGCTCAGCCAAGGCTTGTGCTTCAACAAATGAGGCAATGTAGTTTTTCACCTGCGCTTGAGTCAGTGGTGCTGCCACTGCAACTGCAGACATCAGTAAACCCACCACACCCAGCACTAACCGATCAAAAAGTTTGCGCATGATGCTCTCCAGATGCTTAAGGTTTTAATCGTTTTGCTAACGCTGCCTTGCATCTCTGTATTTAAGTTATGCACGCAACTGTTTAAACTGCGCACGATGTATTTCTAGCAAATCAATAACGCAAACGCCTCTCGAGATAACGCATATCTTCACGAGCTCGCTGTAACTGACGATCAATATCACGCAACTCCTGACGCAGATATCCACGTGTATCTTTATCCTTTTCTTTCTTTAATCTTTGTTCGAGTTGGTTTGATTCGCGGTTTAGTTTTTCTATACGCTGCTCAGCATCATAAATCTGCTTACCCTGTTCGTAAGCAAGTAAAAACCTGTGCTCTAAGTGGGCAGGACAAGCGTTGCGGTATTGTCGACCTAAGCGCCCTTCTTGCATTGCGTTGTCCGGCGTGCAGTAATGCAAAATACCTCGCTCACGCCCTTGAAAATAAAGCTGTTGATCCGGCCTGACACCTACTTTTGCACACGCTTGGCGATGATCTTCAAAACGCGTCAATGGTTGACCGCTGCGTCCATCTCGAAAACCTTGATCCAACCAATTAGCGGTTAAACACTCTTGCTCACTCATGCTCGCGCAACTACTGAGGAACATTGTTAGCGCTGCAAGACCAATCACTCGAAACCATTTCTTTGCACGCAAAAAAACTGATAGAAGAAATACATTCATTGGCTTAACCCTAATACCTTGAAATAGTAACCTGCGTGAGGTCACTCTCCATACCAGCAGCTTGGACGCGCTGTAACCACACCTTCGCAATAGCGTCATCAAGCACCATATTTTGCAAACCTGTACCCACACTTGAGCTCTCTTGCCCAACCACATCCATAGAGATCACAAAAGTAAATTGCGGTATATTCCTGTGGTAGGGCAAAGGATCATCAGATTTAAACTCAGCCCACAACTCTTGCATAACCCGTGCTGGTCGTGTCACAGCAGAAGCGCTTTCTGCACGATAAATAGCGGGGGGTAGTAATGCAGGCACTAAGGCTTGAACCTGCCCACTAGGCAGCTCTGGAACATCTAAGCTTAAACAAGGCTGGGTAAAGCACATGGCCTGCTGTGCCGCTGTATCTGTCACCTCTTTTCGTGCTGCGTACAGCACATTGGCCTGCATGCCCATTACGGGAGCCATCACAAAACGCCAGCTCACATGGGGTCCAACACCAAACTCAACTGGGCTGGCAACATGCTCTGCGTCCACATACTGCAGCACATCAACACGCCGTGCGGGACCTAAGTTATAGCGCGTGACTTCGATATAGTCGTGCTTTAGCTCAGGTACCTCAGTATCAGTATTGTTGCTGTAGTTAATCTGATAGCGAACATGCGGCAACTCTGCTTCTTGCGCTTCAAGCAGCAAAATAGCGCGGGTGAGCCCATCGAGATCAGCATCAGGAAGGAAAACTGACGCCGCGCTTGACGCCATACTCGGGAAGGTTCTCTCAGCGTAATAGTGCTCGCCGGCCAACTCGTCAGCGGACTGCTCAACAAAGCCATTCCCAGCTATAAACACCTGCGCAGCTTGCTCCATGCGCGCTAAGGCATCTTGGTACGGATCATTGGCTTGCACTGTCAGCGACGCCAGCAGACTCATCAGCAAGGTAAGAAGAATTTGCGCTTTCATAAGACTGCCCTTATAAGATGCCATGCACATCATGCAGATGCTTCAGGCTCTTGATCTGTAGTCGCCTTAGCCGGTTGAACCCAAGTTTGTGCCTTGCCTTTAAGCTCACCGAATTTATTCGACACTTTATCTAAGCGCGCCTCCCATTCTGGGTTGGGCGTTTGACCTTCGATGGCCTTAAAGTAAGCCTGCAACAAGCACGCAATGGCAAAGGGCTCAATCACCGCTACTTTTATCGCCCAAGCAAAGAGCAACGCAAACACCATTCCGCCCGCGGACCACGCACCAGGAATCAGGTACACCAAGGCAGCGGCAGGCGCTAGCATGACAAGAAAAACTAATATTGATAAGCCATAAGTAAACAACGTCAGCCATGCTGCGTTTTTCAGCATACCTTGAGCATTTTGCCCATACAGCACCAATGCTGAGCGTGAAGCCAGCCATGGGTTATCACTATTGGTACGTATGATATAAGCAAGCATAACCTCATCAATTAAGCCGACAGCAATGCGTAAGAAAGCTTTAACCACACCCATCAGCTGTTGCAACCCAGGTATAGGTAAGAAACTACCAATGCCTTGCACTAAACCAGTGATGGCATTGATCACGCCTTTAATCAGCATATCCATCGCAAATAACACATTAGTCTGGGCGAAATTTTGCTTAACGATTTGACTGGCATAAGCAATTTGTGAGCGTCCTTGCGGCAGTTCTTCGCCATCAATCAAGCGCACTAACACGGCAATATGACCCGCTTTAACCGTGTACAAGAGGTATTCTCGGGCAAAGAACAGTACAGCGCCAACGATGCCAAAACCAGCGACACCACCCCAGATTGCGGCGGATGTTTGAAAACTTTCATCACCAAAACCACCAATGCCGTAACCCACTCCAGCCCCAACACCGGTCATTAAAATATAGGCCAAGGTAATACCGAAATACACTGCACAACGCAGCAATATAAAAGGCATCGTGCGAACAATTAAATTTATTGATTTACCTATGCTGAAATCCCACATAAACGCCTCCTAATTAGATCCCCCCTGATGCATGGTTTTTTTGCATATGCATTTTGCACAGGTTCTTAATTGAGCAGGCTATAGACTTTAATTGTGCTGGTAACCGTCTAAACGAACGGTATGACTATTCAGCCGCTCACAGTCGTCTGTACTTGAGTGATCCAATAAGGCACAGCATGCCAAACCTTTGGCGCGGCGTTATAGAGTTGTAGCAGGGAGGGTTAGTAACAAAGCAACCAAGTCAGCTTGTCGATTGGTCTGGGTTTTCTGAAAGATATTACGCTTATGGAAGGCCACTGTAGTCATAGAAACACTAAACGTTTGCGCAATCTCCTCAGAACGCATACCTTGCGCAAATGCCCAAGCGACACGACTTTCCATAGGTGTAAGCTGGAACAGTGCCTCAAGCGCCTTAAATGGCACCAGCTCACTGTGGCCTCTATGACTAAAAAAGAGCGCTACAGCAGGATCATCACTATTACTGTTTTCGACACTTAAAGCACAAATAGTCAGCAGCACATCATGTTGCCCTTGCTGGCAAGCTAAGGATAGAAACTCACTGTAATCCTCACCACGCTTGGCGGCACCAAGCGCTTGCCGTATCGTGGCATGCTGCCATATGGTTTGCTCGCCATGCTGTTTAACCATTGCCGCAATTTCAGGACACAACGCAGTATTGATCACCGTTTTAGCGGTGTTATTGATAAATAACGTTTGCGCAGTGCCGTCAAGTAATACAATCCCCGAACTAATGAAATCTAAGGTTTTCGAGATACGCTGCAAAACCTTACTTGTACCAATCCCAGACTCTAATGCAGTCGAACTGACTGCATTAGTTTGAGGGTTTAGCTGCGCATGCAGCCGTTGTACTTGCCGTAAACGTGCGTCAATTGTTGCCAACATAAGATCAAAGTTAACCGGTTTAACCAAGTAATCATCAGCCCCCGCATGCTTGCCACTGACAATCTGCTCGACTTGATCTTGTGCACTCAGAAAGATAAAGGGCACATGCGCCAGTTCTGGATAATCTGTACGGATATGTTGTAGAAGCTGATAACCGCCCATGCGCGGCATCAATATGTCGCATAAAATCAAATCTGGTTTTGTATGCTGCAGTACAATAAGGGCCTCTTCGCCATCAGCCGCTTCAATCACCTGATAGCCGGCATCACGCATTTCCTCAGCCAGTATTTCACGCAGATCAACTTCATCTTCAACACAAAGAATGATGGAGTCGGTAGACGCTAACGAGTGTTCCATAATGCACCGTCTTCTATTGATTAAAAGCACAAGGCAAACATAGGGTAAATACTGAGCCGTTGCCTTCATCCGAACTCACAGCCACCTTACCTCTTTGTAATTCGGCAAGTTCAGCGACAACGTATAAGCCAATACCTGTTCCAGTAACATCAGCAACGGTATCCGCGCGAAAATAACGTTGAAAAATATGCTTAAGATCGTTCTGAGCAATGCCCTTACCTTGATCCTTAATTTGACAGCACACGTTCTGCTGATGTTTGTAGATATACACTGAAATCGCTTTATCTACTGGCGAATACTTGTCTGCATTGGAGAGCAAATTGCCAACAATCTCACTGACTAGCACTGGATCACAGATAGCGTGTAGATTTGTATTATTTTCTACATTGAAATCCACCTGACGCTTGTTGGTTAAAAAAGAATGTTCGGCAATGGCCCTCTTAACCACATCAGCTAAAGAGTGTTGCTGTAACTGTATATCGACCTGCTCTAACAAACGATCCGCTGTTAAGATCCTGTCAATTAAATAGGTTAAGCGCTCAGTGGCTGCTTTTACTTTGACCGCCCGCTCAGTCACTTGAGCCGGCGTCATACGCTCACCCGCACGAATTAAGCGCTGCATACTGGCATCAATAATAGCTAAAGGGGTACGAAACTGATGCGAAACCATCGCCCCAAAACTGCGATACAGCTCACTCACTTTTCGTTCATGCTCAAGTTGTTTTTGCAGCTCAAGTTGCTGCTGTTTAATCTGTTCATTTTGCCGACTGCGCTTAAGCGCCACAAGCAACTGCCAAGAGACAAATAAACTGCACAATAAAATCCCGACCATAATAAAAAGAATGGTTAAGACAGCATTGCGATTCATATCAACGCCGGCACCAAGCTCTTCCCACTGTGCCGTCATCGCCCGCCCTGCGGCCCTCAGCATAAACGCACTAAACTCATGCAGAGTGTGTTGCAAATACTCTAGCTGCGCTGAATTTAAAGGGCTTATAGTCAATAAGTGTTCAATTTGATGCAGTGCTAGCGTATGCGTCTTCAGCTCGGTTAACAAACCAACATCATCTAAAAATCTTGACTGTGGCCCGTCATGCAGTAAGTTCAAACGACTCAACAACATTTGATAACGAAACAGCAGATCACTATCTGCCTCAGGATCAAGCGCTTGTTTTTGAATCGCATCAGTTAAGCGCAAGCTTTCAAGGTGCGTGTAATACACCACCCAAACCATATTGGCATTGGAGTTATAACGCATTTCGCGCTGGATAACAGATAAGCGAAACAAGGCTACGCCTAATAATGCCAGCAGCAATATAATCGTAACGAGTGGCAAGATATAGCGTATAAATATTTTTTTAGTACGCGTCATAACTCCACGGCCTTAGCGTATATGTAAGTGTTTGAGCTGCCATACCCAGCGGTAGTCATAACGAATATCTTGTAGCTTTCTGTGTTTGTCACGCGGATAAACAATCCACAGCGGCCCTTTATCGGTTGGCTGTAGCAACACACCATCCATATGCGTGGCCAACAACACGTCATACTCATAAAAATCTGCTAAGGGTATATCAACTAAGTAGTCATTGAGCGCAGTGGCTTCAACGTGCTTAGCCTGAGCAGAGATGCCAAGCGGGTCAAGTAAATCGCGCATCAGCACACCGTCAAAACGTTTAACACCATCAGTCACTACAGTGGATGTGTAAACAGTCGAGCGGGGTAACGCCTGAATCATCGTCAAATCAAGCTGAGCCTGTGCTGGCGTAATAAGTCCATCAACCGTCAGAAGAATCTTCCCTTCAGACTTGCCGTATGACATCGACATTATGCCTGCATCACCTGTGGGTGAATTGTCTGCAGCCTGCACTGCAAAGCAGAACAGCAATCCGATAATTAGACTGGCTGTTTGTAAAACAAAGAATTTAATCTTGCCCATAAGATTCGCTCTAAAATTGGTTGCTGCTAAATTTGTTTAAGTAGCGTTTTTTATATGTGCTAGATGAGTATAGCGGGTTAGTTTTATATTTCTCGCTGTTTGCTTGTCAGGGTTGAAGCTTGCTTGAAAAGTGCAGAGAAGAATAACGCCTGCCATACCTTGGGGTAAGTGTTATCCGCCAATGAAGCTTAGGTGAGATTGTTGATGAAAGAACGACACTTGCACGGTGCAGCATGTACAAATGACTCCTGAAGCTTTTTATTGGGGTGTACTGGTCATTGCGTGGCATAGCGCACTTCGGGGTGGGTGTTTTTCCGTCGACGAACCCATCCTGGGTTCAACTCCGGCGCGTGCCATCCTTGGCACGCTTGTCACACCAACCCTGAAGCACTCGTTGATCAGCGGTGTTGTTAGCATGATTAATATAGGGCTCATCTGATTCTGAATACTTCAAGTTTGAATATGAATTTTTTGAAGATTAGCAAAGCATATAGTTGATCAATGCTCTTGCTTTAAAAGAGTCATGCGACAGAATCGAAAACCACATCAATGATCAACGAGTACCGTGCGGGTGACGTGGCAAGCGCGCCATGGATGGCGCAGCGCCCGAATCACGCCAGGAAGGCGTGTTGAGGGAAGAGCGGCACCTGCACGGTGCGGCATACGCCAGTAATGCCCGATGTTTTTGCTCTTGCTTTAAAATAGCCATGCTGCAGGATCGAAAACCACATCAATGATCAACGAGTACCGTGCGGGTGACGTGGCAAGCGCGCCATGGATGGCGCAGCGCCCGAATCACGCCAGGAAGGCGTGTTGAGGGAAGAACGGCACTTGCACGGTACGGCATACGTAGATAATCCTGATGCTCTTTATCGCTTGTAAATCACTAGCAGCCACAGTCAATACATAAGCAACGCAGCATAAAGCACTGGCTAAAAGAGATAACAATCATAAACTTACCAATAGTTCTCCACAGCCACTGCGCCAGGCTTGCGCATCATCGACAACTGCATATCGCGCTTCTGCAGCAGCATCCGACAATCCTCCACCATCTGCGGATTACCACAGAGCAACACACGGGAATTCTCCGCCTCCATTGGCAAGCCAACATGCTTTTCCAGCTCACCCGAAACCAACAAATCGGTAATACGCACAGCCAAAGCGCCTGGCACTCTTTCACGAGTCACCACAGGTACAAAGGTCAACTTATGCGCATGCTCAGCCACATACTCACGGGTTAAAATCTCATCGAGTAAATCCCGATAGGCTAATTCATCCTCAGAGCGCACGCTATACACCAATACGATCCGTTCAAAACGCTGCCAGATCTCAAAATCTTGCAGCATCGATAAAAATGGCGCCAGCCCTGTACCGGTTGCCAGTAACCAAAGATTTTTACCATCAACAAAACGGTCCAAGGTTAAAAACCCATGCGCCTGTTTCTCAATTAAAATCTCATCGCCCACCGCCAACTGACTCAACTCACTGGTAAACTCGCCGCCCGGTACCACAATCGAGAAAAACTCCAAAAACTCATCAAATGGACTGGAGACCATCGAGTAACCACGCCATACAATAGCGCCACTGGTTTTACGCACACCTAAACGTGCAAACTGTCCCGCAGTAAAACGAAACCCCACATCACGCGTACAACGGAAACTAAATAGACTGGGCGTCCATGTATGTAAGCTGGTTATGGTTTGACGGGTGAATTTTTCTTGCGCCGAGTTCATACTGCACCTCATTAACGAATTAATACCTCTATTCATACGCCACTTTTGGCCAAACAAATACCTGCGATCTCTATGCCTATATTGACCACACCTTTTGCACAGCTGGATTTATTGCGCTACCCAGAGCAGCATAACAGCCCTCTGCAAGCCTTTGATGCAGCCGATGAATACCTGCTCAAACACCTGAGCAGCTGCGGCTTGCAGAGCACTGCACGCTGCCTAATCCTGAACGATAACTTCGGCGCGCTGGCTGCCAGTTTGACTGCACATATGCAAGTACACAGCAGCGGTGATTCATTTTTAGCTCATCAAGCTCTGCGCAATAATCTTGATAATAATCAACTTGCCAACAGCGATCTCGAGATCATCAGGTCAGACCAGCCCTTTAACGGAACCTACGACTGTGTGCTGATCCGTGTGCCAAAAACCTTAGCCTTGCTTGAAGAACAACTGATCCGTTTACAAAGCCACATACACGCAGATACAACCATCGTTGCCGCTGGCATGGTCAAGCACTTGCCGCGTTCAGCCGGTGATCTACTCGAGCGTTATATCGGTCCAGTGCAAGCCAGTCTTGCCGAGAAAAAAGCACGTTTACTCTTTGTCACCCCAGCAGACAAAGCACAGGCCAGCTCGCCTTACCCAAGCATCTACGCACTGGAAAAACCTGCGCTGACTTTGCGTAACCATGCTGGTATTTTTTGCCGCGAAGCGCTGGATATTGGCACACGATTTTTTTTACCCCATCTACCCAGTAATGCAGGTGATGCACAGGTGGCTGATCTGGGTTGCGGTAATGGCGTGTTAGGCATCGTCTGCGCTCTCAATAACCCACAAGCACAGCTGCGTATGATTGATGAGTCTTATATGGCCGTGCAATCAGCACAAGAAAATTGGCAACAAGCGCTAGGCGAGCGCTCAGTCAGCATTTATGCAGGCGATGGTTTGGCCTGCGAACAGGCAGAGACTCTTGATCTTGTCCTGTGTAATCCACCCTTTCACCAACAACAGGTGGTGGGTGACTTTTTAGCCCGTCGCATGTTTCAGCAAAGCCATCGCGCACTAAAAGCAGGTGGAGAACTATGGATTGTCGGGAATCGCCACTTGGGCTATCACATCACCCTAAAACGTATGTTCCACACTGTTGAGCAAATCGCAGCCAATGCTAAATTCGTGATTTTTAAAGCGACTAAATAAAGCAGGCGCTGCATTTTAAGCACAGTAAAAGAAAACTGCCAGCCCGTTAAAAAGCCGGCAGTGGTAAGAATTAGCGTCTGCGCGCTTGTTCGTACAGCGGCATCACTTTCGGGATATTAGCCTGCAGATTTTGAATACGCGTTGACGATGACGGATGCGTACTCATAAATTCAGCTGGAGCACCTTGACTGGCCTGTGCCATTTTCTGCCACAAACTAATCGCTGCATTGGGATTGTAGCCGCCGCGCGCAGCCAGCTCGATACCTAATAAGTCTGCCTCAGTTTCTGCACTGCGGCTATTGGGTAAAGTCATACCATATTGCACCGCAGTGTCGGCAATCTGCATAGTCTCTTGACTGACGCCTAAGACAACACCTAAACCGAGTTTAGCCGCCTCAATACCATAAGCCTTGGACATGGCCTCGCGACTATGCTCACGTAAGGCGTGGGCAATTTCATGCCCCATTACTGCCGCAATTTCATCATCAGTCAGGTTCAGCTTAGTAATAATGCCACTATAGAAAATAATTTTACCGCCAGGCCCACAGCTCGCATTCAGCTCAGGACTATTAATCAAGCTCACCTGCCAATCCCATTGCGCAGCATCAGCACGAAAATAAGACACCTGCCTAATTAAATTCTGACCAATAACCTGTAAACGCTTGGCATTATTGCTACGCGTATCCAGCTGCCCCTTAGCCTGTGCTTGTTGCAGCGTCTCTTGATAGGCCTGCGCATAGGTTTGATTAATCTCGTTAGTACTGAGCATGCTGAACATATACTGCTTACGATCAACACCCACCGCGCTGGAACCCGTCGTATTAACAGCCTGACAGCCCGTTAGCAGCAGCGCACCGCTCAGTGCTATATATTTATGCAATCGAGCCAAATTTCACCTCACCCAAACCAATAAGCAACCTTTCCATCACCGTATTGATGACTCTAATGCATTGGAGTTTATTACAGCTGTACATACATAGCATGCACTTAGTCTATCTACCTACAAAAAAGACGTATAGAACCCTTGCAAGCACGTATTAGCAGGGGATATATCGCAAGCTGTTACTGTCGCATAACCTAAAGTTGTGCCAGTCGCTTGACCATAGCCCAATGGCTGCAGCCAAGCTATTACTGCTCGTTCAATTAAGAACCTCAGCATCTAGGATCGAAGGCGCTTACATTGATTGTTGGCGGCTACGGAACCAACTGACAATAATCGCCACAATCATAATCAAGCCAACCACGCCCAGCATTGGATACACCGTACCAATCAGCTTACTGAAACCCACTTGGCTCAGACCTAACCCAACAATCGCAAAAATCGCACTCAGCCATTTGAAGCGGTTCGTCTCTGGTGCAGCAAAGCGAGCACCAAAAGCGAAGAACATGCCGACAGCTGTACTATAAATCATACAAATCAGCGACACAGACATCACTACAGCTAATGTCGGAGAGATATTCGCAGCCAAAGCAAGGGTTGGCATTTCAACGCCTATTAGTTGGTCAATATTGGCGAACAGACCGATGTTCAGTAAAAAAATCAACAACCCCAAGCCCAAACCGCCTAACGCGCCGCCACGCCCAGCAAACTTCTGTGAACTGGTCATGCCGCCAATCACCGCCAGCATTGGAAAACCAACGGCGATATTGAAGGACGCATACAGCACTGCGCCAAAGATCCAGTTCGATATCGGCCAGCTCGAACTGATGGTTGGAATGTCCTGTGCTATTTGATTGAGCGTTTCACTTGAGGTCGTGCTGGTGTAAATTGAATACGTGGTAATCGCCAACACCAGAATCAGTAAAAAAGGCATTACAACACTGATCAAATTGATGATGCCGCGCACATTCAAACAGAGCGTTGCAATTACCAGTACGGTCATCAAAACACCACCCAGAAGTGGCGGTAAACCATACTGCTGGGCAAAGATCGACCCGCTACCGGCCAGCATCACCACTCCGACACCGAACAAGAAGAACGAGAGCACCACATCCACTACAAAGCCCGCACGCGTACCAAATAAAGTATAAAGCACCCTCTTGTGTGAGCCAGCTTGCATACTGGAACTTATGCGCGCGATTTGCATACCTAAGAATGCAAAAAGCACAGCACTAACCAGTGTACCTATGACTCCGACGACACCGTAACCAGTGAAAAACTGTAGCACCTCCTGACCAGAAGCAAAGCCCCCACCAATAACTACGGACATATAAGCTAACGCAATTTGCAAGGATTGTTTGTTCATTACTGTGATCTCTTTTTTATTCGATTTATCAGGCTAAATTAAGCCACAAGTGCAGCAGTTATTGATACGTCCACCAAAAAGTGCACCTGCCACTTGATGATTTAGACAACTGCCCGAGCCGGCATACTGCCCTCGAGCAAGCAGCGATTCCATACAGCACCCATGCTGGAGAAACCGTTCTAGTGACTGACCTTATTAATTTTTCTCATAACGAGAAATATCAAATCCGTCAGTGCTAATGCGCGAAGTTTTTTTCGCTAGCATGTCTGCTAGCAGCCGCGCCGAACCACAGGACATGGTCCAGCCCAAGGTGCCATGACCGGTATTTAAGAACAGGTTTTGATAACGTGTTGCGCCAACAATCGGTGTGCCATCGGGTGTCGCCAGGTCGCAAACCTGCCCAGAGTTCAGCACCCGTTGTATCACCACCTTCAGGGAATAGATCATTGACGACCATTTTCAATGTCTCACCTCGACGTGGATCGATGCTGGTATCATAGCCCTGCACCTCGGCCATACCACCCACGCGTATACGCTGATCAAAACGAGTAATAGCGATCTTATAGGTTTCATCCAATAAAGTAGAAACCGGTGCCATATCTGGATTGGTAATGGGCACGGTAAGGGAGTAGCCCTTCATTGGGTAAATCGGTGCGCGTATGCCCAGCGGTGCTAGCATTTGCGGGCTAAAACAACCAAGAGCAAGCACATAGATGTCAGCGGTTTCCAACTTGCCATCAATCCAAACACCATTGATACGATCACCGGCGTATTCAATGCGCTCAATCGTCCGATTAAAACTAAACTCCACGCCCAGCTCGGTTGCCATTTCAGCCAAACGAGTGGTGAATAACAAACAGTCACCGGTCTGATCGTTAGGTAAGCGTAAACCACCGCTTAATTTATGCGCCACCTTAGCCAAAGCAGGTTCAGCACGGGACAGGGTATTACGATCCAGCAATTCATAAGGTACGCCAAGCTCTTCAAGTACAGCGATGTCTTTAGCTGCGCCATCCAGTTGTGCTTGAGTACGAAACAGCTGCGTCGTTCCACATTGACGACCTTCATATTCAATTCCGGTGTCAGCACGTAATTCATCGAAACAGTCACGACTGAACTCCGCCAGTCGCACCATGCGTTCTTTGTTCACTGCATAGCGGGCCGCCGTGCAATTGCGCAACATTTGAGCCATAAATAGATATTGATGAATATCAGCTGTCGGCTTAATTGATAAGGGAGCATGCTTTTGTAACATCCACTTAATGGCCTTAAACGGCACACCTGGAGCAGCCCAAGGTGATGCATAGCCTGGCGAAATTTGTCCGGCATTAGCATGACTGGCCTCTTCAGCTACGGCCGACTGGCGATCAACTACGGTGACCTCAAATCCTTCTTTGGCCAGATAATAGGCACTGGTGGTTCCCACAACGCCGCTTCCCAAAACCAAAACACGCATACCTCAAATCCTCGTCTCTATTGACCGAATGCTTTAAACTGGATTGTAAGCGAGCAACAGTAGTTTTTTTCACTAATTAGTCTGTCTTGTTCGGCACATCATCCTGATCAATTACACCAAAGTATAGGCATACCCACTATGCAGCGTAGACATAAAGCGCCACGAGAGCTGGATCGAATTGATCGTCAGATTCTTCGCGAACTCCAAGAAGACGGTCGCCTGTCGCTTACTGAGTTGGGAGAGCGGGTCGGGCTATCTACCACGCCGTGTACCGAGCGGGTTCGACGACTGGAACAAGAAGGCGTCATTATGGGTTACAGCGCTCGGCTGAATCCAGCACGTCTTGAGGCCGGACTACTCGTTTTCGTTGAACTCAATCTGGCCTATAAATCGGCTGATGTTTTTGAGGAGTTTCGTTGCGCGGTGCTCAAGTTACCCCATGTACTCGAATGTCATCTGGTATCAGGAGATTTTGATTATTTGATCAAAGCTCGAATCAATGAAATGGCATCCTATCGCAGACTACTCGGCGATATCCTTTTGACCTTACCCCATGTGCGTGAGTCAAAAAGCTATATTGTCATGGAAGAAGTTAAGGAGTCTCTGCAGCTGCCAGTACCTAAGCAGAAATTCTAAATTTGATGCCTGCATATAGCTGATTTATTGTCGTGCGTGGGGTATGTGGCGTATGCGGCGTATGCGTACTTCGGAATTGGTGTTTATCCGTCGATGAACCCATCCAGGGTTCAACTCCGGCGCTGCGCCATCCATGGCTTCGCTTGTCACACCAACCCCGAAGCACGCGTTGAGCAAAGGCGCCGTTAGCACTATTTGTATAGGGCTCATCTGTTTCTGGGCGTTTTTATGCGTAGGATTTTAGTCTAGTAATCAGTATTTTACGCTCAGACTCTAAACTTTGGATTTTGGCTTTGAGTTCTAAGGTCTGGCTTTGGCTTTGGCTTTGGCTTTATAGGCTTGTTTTTTTAGAAGTCTGGCAACCCATACCGATAGTCAACGAGTACCGTGCGGGTGACGTGACAAGCGCGCCATGGATGGCGTAGCGCCCGAATCACGCCAGGATGGCGTGTTGAGGGAAGAACGGCACTTGCACGGTACGGCGTACGTAGATAATGCTTGATACTCTTCATTGCGGCTTTACTGGTAATTGCGGTGTATGCCGTACTTCGGAATTGGTGTTTATCCGTCGATGAACCCATCCAGGGTTCAACTCCGGCGCTGCGCCATCCATGGCGCGCTCATCACACCAACCCCGAAGCACTGATTGACCAACGGTGCTGTTAGCACGATTAACATAAGCCTCGTTGAGGGAAGAGCAGCGCTTGCATGGCGAGGAATACGCAGATAACTCTTAATCTTTTTGATTGTGGCCTAAACCGGTCGCAGGTCTAAACCTGCAACCAGTAATAATACTTAGGCATTACCGGCCAGTTTAATTTGCGCATCGCGGGTAAAGTCCAACATGCGCTGCAAAGGACGCACCGCTTTAGGAATGATGGCAGGATCAACGATGATTTCATTGTCACCATTTTGCAAACCAAGCAGCAAAGCTTCCAACGTATTCATCGCCATCCACGGGCAGTTTGCACAACTACGACAGGCAGCGCCCTCGCCTGCAGTTGGCGCTTCAATAAAGCTCTTATTGGGACTCAGCTGCTGCATTTTATAGAAAATGCCACGATCTGTTGCCACAATAAACTGCTCATTAGGCAGGTCATGAGTCGCTTTAATCAACTGCGTCGTCGAACCAATCACATCAGCCAACTCAAGTACCGCTGTCGGTGACTCAGGGTGCGCCAATACAGCAGCATCTGGATACAAAGCTTTCATATCCTCTAACTGCTTGGATTTAAACTCTTCATGGACAATACAGGCGCCGTCCCAAAGCAACATATCTGCCCCAGTTTCACGCTGAATATAACGGCCCAAATGCTGATCCGGTGCCCATAGAATTTTCTCACCGTTATCCATCAGGCTTTCCACGATTTCCAGCGCACAACTGGAGGTCACGACCCAGTCTGCTCGCGCTTTCACTGCCGCCGAAGTATTGGCATACACCACCACGGTACGCTCCGGATGCTGATCACAGAAAGCAGAAAACTCTTTTACCGGACAACCTAAATCTAACGAACAGGTCGCCTCTAAAGTCGGCATTAAAATACGTTTTTCAGGGTTAAGGATTTTTGCCGTTTCACCCATAAAGCGCACACCCGCAACCACTAAGGTTTGCGCACTGTGCTGACTACCGAAGCGCGCCATCTCTAGCGAGTCGGCTACACAGCCACCACTTTTTTCAGCCAACTCCTGAATCACAGGATCGCAATAATAATGCGCGACTAACACCGCATTTTGAGCTTTTAGTTCAGCAATAATACGTTCAGAGTAATGGGCTTCTTGTTCAGGCGTCAGGACTTCAACCTGCTTTGCTGCCAAGTGTGCTTGAACTAAAATACGTTCAGAAATTTGCGTCATTGATGCCAGTCCTCACAGCGCACGCGGGCGCAATGTTAACAAGTGTATTGCTTATTGATCTAATTGAGATGCAACACAATACTGACAATGAAATGAAGTTGGTGGGTCGTGTGGGATTCGAACCTACGACCAATTGGTTAAAAGCCAACTGCTCTACCACTGAGCTAACGACCCGGATGGGGTGCGCATAATACGGCTTTTTCAACTCAGAGCAAGCATAAATTTCATTTTTGTCAAATATATCGCGTCGGATCACTAATACCTGCGCTTACAAAACCTTGCTTACGCAGTTGACAACTTTCACAGACTCCACATGCTCGGCCCTGCTCATCAGCCTGATAGCAGGAAACGCTGAGCGCGTAGTCTACACCTAACTGCGTTCCAAGCCGAATGATAGCAGCCTTACTCAGACTTTGCAGGGGCGCTTGAATACGAAATGGACGCCCCTCCACGCCTTCACGCGTGGCTAAGTTAGCCACCTGCTCAAATGCCTGAATAAATGCCATTCGACAATCAGGGTAGCCTGAGTAATCAACATCATTAACCCCGATAAAAATATCATAGGCCTGTAACACTTCTGCCCAGCCTAATGCCAATGCTAAAAAAACCGTATTACGTGCTGGCACATAGGTGATCGGAATCTCATCGCTACTGACGCTTTCAGGCACGGCCAAACTCGTATCAGTAAGCGCTGAACCCCCGACTCCATCTAAATCAATGCCAACCACCTTATGCTCAACAGCACCCAGCGCTGCTGAGATACGACGCGATGCCTCTAACTCACTGCGATGGCGCTGGCCATAGTCAAAACTCATGGTATAGCAGTCATAACCTTCTGCGCGTACAGAAGCAAGTACTGTGGCAGAATCCAAACCACCTGATAATAAAATGACTGCACGTTTATTGCTCATAGCCTCACCCTTTAAAAACCTTCTGCAGAACACTGTTTGATCATCGCTATCCACACTCTATTTCAGCGTAATGCACCCTCGCGCATCATACGCCAACAGTTTGAGCTCTAACGCCTGAATCAATGGCTTTGATATTTAGCGCATTGCCACTATCTATCGGCACCTGACAGCCAACATCACAGGATTGCTTAAATACATACACGATATACGACAGCTTCAAAGGCAGTCGCGGAGAAGAGCATAGATAGAGGGAAAATAACAGTAAGCGTTTAACCTTGTATCGAGTAAAAACTCAGCCATACATCTAGTGTTTTGTATTGCATGAGCGCTAGACGCGATAGTAAATCCACCCCAACCGGCTCTTTTGCTTAATCCAGTACACCACAGTACGAACCCGCACCGAGCGTGAACGTACTGACCAAGGCAGTGTATTAGAGCTTTCTTAAATCTTGTTCTGCCAACTGCGCTGCTGAGCTGTTCGGGTACTCTGCAATCACTTGTTGCATAATAGCGCGCGCCTTATCAGCATTGCCTAAACGGCGCTCAACATCGGCTAATTTGTACAAAGAGTCCGGTACTTTATTATGCTCAGGGTACGTATGACTGACCCGCGCAAAGGCTGTTCCTGCCGCCTGCAAGTCACCCTGAACTAGATGCACTTCACCTAGCCAATACTGCGCATTACCCGCGTATTGACTGTTCGGGTATTTACGTAAAAAAGCGCTAAAGGCTTGTTGTGCTTTTTCGAAATCACGCTCTTTAATCAAATCAAAAGAGGCGTCATAAAAGAGCTTTTCCTTCTCAGGATCAGCTTCTGCTGTACTGTCTTGCGCGACCTCTGGGGTTGCTGCAGTTGCAGAACGTCCAGTCGCTGCGGGTTGGCTGGCACTGGATGCAGCTCCACCGGCATTGATGCGGCTGTCTAATGTTTGGTAACGCTCAAGATTTTCTTGGCGTAACTGACTCAGTTCGTGTTGTTGCTCTTCAAGCAGGCCACGCAGTATGGCAATTTCTTGCTGCATCTGCTGTAACTGCATAAACAACTGAGCTTGAGCTGAAGGCGGTGCCGAAGCACCACCTGCAGTCGCAGCCCCGCTCATACCCTGATCTGAGCCAGCATAGCTTTGATCATATGCTGAGCGATCAGTGACTGGGATCGCAGCCTGCGCAAAAACTGGCAGGCTGAAGACCAATGTTATCAAGGTAGAACGGATCATTTTTATTACCTATTACTTGCGCAGTTCAACGCGACGATTTTGTGACCATGAGCTTTCGTCATGACCAATCACGTTTGGACGCTCTTCACCGTAAGACACTGGCTCAAGCTGTGCAGGTGAAACACCTTGCAGAACTAAGTAGCGCTGTACAGCTTTAGAGCGACGCTCGCCCAGTGCCATGTTGTATTCGCGAGTACCACGCTCATCGGCGTGACCTTCTAATACAACGCGTGCACCATTGTTTTGTAAGTCACGTGCGTGTACATCAAGCGCGCGCATGGCTTCAACTTTCAGGTCTGAGCTGTCAAATTCAAAATAGAACGTAGTAATCGCACGTAACGCCGCCTCTTCACCCAAACGACCATCCATGCTGCCGTCCATGCTGCCATCAATAGCACCTGTACCTGCACCGTAACCGGCATTCGGATCAATTGCACCTTCACCGCTGGCATCACCACCTTTGGAAGAACAACCCACAGCCACTGCTAAGGCCAATGATAAAGCAGCAAGTTTACCGAATTTAAGCATTTGCATTTTTTAAAGCTCCAAAAAAACCACATAGGTTAAGTATTTAATAAACAACCCTTCATCAGTGTAAATAAGGGGACCATGAAGGCTCTCTGACTTCGCCTTGTATGCTAGGTAGTGGGAGCCGCACCCGCCCATTGATAGATGCAAGCATCAGGACACCCTTGCCCTGTTGTTGGGTTGCATAGATTACCATTGTTCCATTAGGTGCAACAGTAGGTGACTCATCTAAACTTGTCTCAGACAGGATGCGCAAATTGCCACGCTGCAGGTCTTGCGCAGCCACCTTAAACACGGTGTATCCGTCTTGTCGATGAATCATCACCAGCGTCTTTTCATCGGCTGATAATTTTGGGTTGGCGTTGTAGTTACCAACAAAGGTCACTCGCTCCGCCGCGCCGCCATTTATATTCATTCGGTAAATTTGTGGCTTACCTGAACGGTCTGAAGTGAAGTAAATAGTTTGGCCATCTTTACCCCAAAAAGGCTCGGTATCAATCGCCGCATGCTGAGTAACGCGGCGCACTTGGCGTGAGCCCATATCCATCACATAAATTTCCGGATTACCGTCACGCGACAACACAAAAGCTAAACGCTTACCATCCGGCGACCAAGACGGTGCGCCATTCAAGCCTTCATAATTGGTAATTTGTTCACGGTGCCCCGTTTCAATATTCTGCACAAAAATACGCGGACGCTTTTGCTCAAAGGAGACATAAGCGATGCGCTTGCCGTCCGGTGCAAACGAGGGCGACAAAATAGGCTCGCGCGACTGCAATAAAGTCACAGCGCGAGCGCCATCATAATCAGCACGCTGCAAAGTAAAGCGCGTATTCGTGGCCGAGAAGCGTTCAGCTGTGACATACAATAAGCGCGTAGAGAACGCACCTTTAACCCCGGTCATCTTTTCATAGGATTGATCAGATATGTGGTGAGCTAGATCGCGCAACTGCTGTACTGAACCCGTCACAGAGCCACTGACCATCACTTGCTCAGTACTGACGTTGAGCACAGCATAATTCACCTGCAAACGACCAGCATCCGGCGTGATCTGTCCAACCAGTACATACTGCGCACCAACGGCGCTCCAGTCTCGGAAAATCACTTCGCTGGCTTGCGCTGGCTGACTGATCATATTTTGTTGTGCAATGGGCTGAAAAGTGCCCGAGTTACGCAAGTCATTAGCCGATTATCTGGGCCAAGATCTTCAGGTAGTGCGCTCGCGCCTTGCCAGCCAAAGGGCACCACAGCAATTGGAATGGCTCGATCACTGCCACCCGAAATCAATAAAGGATCAGCAGCCTGCACAGCACTGACGCACAGCAATACACTGAGTAATAACCAATGTTTCAAAATTTTCACAGACCTAAATCCTCTGGTTTAAATATAGCGCTACGTTTGCGATATAAGCGATCAAACGTTTGACGATCCAATTGTTGTATTTCTCGGATGCGCCCAACATTGCGCACGGCGGCAACGGCTGAAGCATCAAAAGCTGGATCGCCGCTACTGCGTGAGACACTCGCATTAGTAATGGTTCCATCGGGTAACATTTCAATCCGCACTTCTACTTGCATGCCATTACGCGCAGATGGTGGCCGTACCCATTGTTCACTGACGAGGCGAATAATCAAGTCATCTAAGTTACCCGCCACTTGCGAGCCATGTGTATCGGCTACTGTTTGCTGATATTGAGTGTCCTCAGATAGCAACTCAGCTAAAGCACCGGCTTTTTTATCTTCAATGGCCTTACGTGCTGCCTCTTGCGCCTTACGTTGCCTGGCAGCCTCCTCTGCAGCGCGCTTTTTCTTCTCAGCTTCAGCTTTATTCTTGGCATCATCAGCCGCTTTTTTCTTCGCAGCTTCCGCTGCTGCTTTCTTTTTCGCTTCTTCTGCTGCTTTAGCTGCATTCTTCTTGGCTTCTTCTGCTGCTTTAGCTGCATTCTTCTTAGCTTCGTCTGCCGCCTTTATACGAGCAGCTTCAGCCGCTTTTTTCTTCGCATCTTCTGCAGCTTTTATTTTTGCGTTTTCCGCTGCTTTAAGCTTGGCCACTTGTGCTTGTTTAAGTTTTTCTGCCGCCTGCTTAGCCTGCTCTGCCTTACTGGCTTCTGCTTTCTGCTGTGCCGCCGCGGCTTTTTTCTCAGCTTCTTTACGTGCTTGTGCAGCCCGCGCAGCAGCGTCTGTTTGTGCTTTCGCAGCTTTTTCCGCTAATGCAGCTAAACGCTCTTGCTCACGTTTCTTCTGCTCTAACTGTTCAGTTTCATAGCGCGGCGCTGAAGTTTTCGCAGCTTCCCCAGCAATTTTCTGATTGGTTTGTGTAGTGGCCTGACTTTGCGATTGCAATTGATATAACGTGGCTTTAATCACCGGTCGTGCTGCGGGTAAATCCGGCATTCGCGCAAAGCTAATAAACAAAAAAGCAAACAGCACGGCGTGCAAACCTACAGCCCACACCACCGGCCAAAAAATCTTTTCCGAAGGAGAACGGTCATGCGGTCGCATTAAGGTGCCTCAGTGATTAAGCCAACGTCGCTGACGCCAGCCTGCTGCAAGCCACCCATTGCGGCCATCACTGTGCCGTAATCTACTGATTTATCAGCACGCACATAGACTTGTACTTTTTTACCTTGCGCTGCATTCGCCGCCAAAATAGCACGCGCAGCATTGACCATCTGCACCAGCTCAACCGCTTTATCTTGTACCGTGTCGACATCCACTTCAGTGCTGGTATTCCAGTAGAAGCTTTTGTCAGCTTTAATTGAAACCGTCAGTATGATTGAGGTGTTGTCTTGCGGCAGCACTTCACTGCTAACCTGGGGCAAGTCCACTTTTACACCTTGGTTAAGCATGGGTGCAGTCACCATAAAAATCACCAACAGTACCAACATCACGTCGATATACGGCACCACGTTCATTTCTGCAACAGGCTTGCGGCGGTTGCGAATTCTACCTCTATGCATAGGGCACCTTAATCCTCTTTAGAGTGGACTTTACGATGCAAAATGGCTTGAAACTCATCAGCAAAGGTGTAGTAGCGGGCAATCAAATTCTCACCGCGCGCAGCAAAACGGTTGTAGGCAATCACCGCTGGAATCGCAGCAAACAAACCAATCGCCGTGGCAATCAACGCCTCAGCAATCCCCGGCGCAACAGCTGCTAGCGTGGCTTGTTGGGCCGTAGCCAAGCCGCGGAACGAGTTCATAATGCCCCACACCGTACCAAACAAACCAATATACGGACTGGTTGAGCCCACAGTGGCTAAAAACGGCAGACTTTGCTCAAGTTTTTCTTCTTCGTGGGAAATCGCCACGCGCATCGAGCGCGCCACACCATCCATCACTGACTCGGGATTGGCGCTTTGCTGCTGACTTAAACGAGAGAACTCTTTAAAACCGGCACGAAAAATCTGTTCTACACCCGAATCAGGGTCAGGATTGCTATTAACCTCGCGATACAGCTTAGATAAATCCACACCCGACCAAAAACGATCCTCAAAAGCATTTAAGCTATTGCGCGAAGCACGTAACAACTGGCTGCGTTGAAAAATAATCACCCAAGAAGCGATCGAGGCACCCACTAAAACCAACATGACAAGCTGAACGACCAAGCTGGCGTTACTGATTAAGCTCCACATTGACATCTGATCAACAGCATTTGCTTGCACGCTTACTCTCCTGCAAAGTCTTGCACATCGGCATTAAACGCCGCATATAACAGTTCGGGCATAGCCCGAGGTTTTAGGGTATCAGCACGCACGCAAGCCACAGTGAAGTGCCCCTCACAGAGCAACCTCTCATCATCGACTCGGCGTACTTGCTGGTAAAATTTTAAACTGGCTCGCTTTAATACATCCACCTGCACGCTCACTGCCAACTCATCATCTAAACGAGCTGGAGCGTGATAACGTGCTTGCGAGGAATGCACAACAAACAGTAGGTTTTCGTTGGCCATTTGCGCTTGAGAAAAGCCTAAATGTCGCAAACGTTCGGTGCGTGCACGTTCCATGAATTTTAGGTAATTCACGTAATAGACAATGCCGCCTGCATCCGTATCCTCGTAGTAGACACGACAAGGAAAAGTAAACTGGAGTGCTGTTGTTGGTGCGCGCATACTTTAATGCTACCTCGTGTCATTGCCAATAGAAATCGCAGGTATATTTCACTCTTGCTCGATATATCGCTCTAATAACGTCGGATCAAGCAAACGCTCTGGCAGATTCAGACCAAAATGCAGATACGCATGCCGCGTCACTACCCGTCCTCGCGGAGTACGCATGATGAAACCTTGTTGAATCAAATAGGGTTCTAATACATCTTCAATGGTATGCCGCTCTTCACTGATCGCTGCCGCTAAGCTGTCGATACCCACGGGGCCACCATCAAACTTTTCAATCATGGCGAGCAATAAACGCCGGTCTTGATGGTCAAAACCATGCTCATCAATATCTAGCAAATTCAACGCTTGATTGGCAATGACCTGGGTGATGTGACCGGTGCCACGTACTTGGGCGAAATCGCGTACACGACGTAACAAGCGATTGGCAATCCGTGGTGTTCCGCGCGAGCGGCGGGCAATTTCATAGGCGCCCTCCTGCTCAATCGGCATCTTTAAAATACCGCCTGAACGCGTGACAATGGTGGTCAGATCAGTGTCATTATAAAACTCTAAGCGCTGCACAATACCAAAGCGGTCGCGCAGCGGATTGGTCAACATACCGGCGCGCGTGGTAGCTCCAACCAAAGTAAAGGAAGGTAAATCCAATTTAATTGAACGCGCAGCTGGGCCTTCACCGATCATAATATCCAGCTGAAAATCTTCCATAGCTGGATATAACACCTCTTCCACAATCGGCGGCAGGCGATGTATTTCATCAATAAAGAGCACATCGCCTTCTTCTAAGTTGGTCAGTAACGCCGCTAAATCGCCCGGCCGTTCAAGTACAGGGCCAGATGTGCTTTTCAGCGACACATTCATTTCTTGCGCAATGATATTGGCCAGAGTGGTTTTGCCTAAACCGGGCGGGCCAAAAATCAAAGTGTGATCAAGCGTTTCTTGGCGATTGCGCGCCGCTTCCATAAACAAGGCCATCTGCTCACGCACACTGGGCTGTCCAATGTATTCAGCCAAACTCAGCGGACGAATCGCTCGGTCAATATGCTCTTCGCGCTCACGGGGTGTCGCGTCAATCAGGCGATCAGCTTCAATCATAAACTGCAGTTATCCAATATAATGTGGCGCAATTACGCCATGCCTTTCAGCGCGCGGCGGATTAAGTCTTCACTGCTCAGTCCATCTTCAGCGACAGCACTGACTGCACGACTGGCCTCAGCGGGCTTAAAGCCTAAACCAATCAATGCACCAACAGCATCTTTTTCTGCATTGTGCGCTTGTGTGACTGTAGAAAGCCCAGCAGGTTCCATCGCTGCTTGCCCACCGAGCGGTGTACTGTCCCAGTTTTTAAAACGATCTTTAAGCTCAACCAATAAACGCTCGGCAGTTTTTTTACCAACACCCGGTACTTTCATTAAACGACTCGTGTCCTCGGCATGCACGCACTGAACCAACTCATCAACACTCATACCTGACATTAAGGCCAGCGCCAGCTTAGGTCCTACACCATTTAAGCGGATCAACTCACGAAATAACGCTCGATCGCGCTTGGCAAAAAAACCATACAACAACTGTGCATCCTCGCGCACCACCAAGTGCGTATGCAGCACCAAGGGCTCGCCCTCCGCTGGTAGCTGGAATAAAGTGGTCATCGGCACTTCCAGCTCATAGCCGACGCCATTCACATCCAGAATCACATGCGGCGGTTTTTTTTCTAATAATGTGCCACGCAAGTATCCAATCACAGCTATTCCTTATCAGTAATAATAACTGGCATTATATACAGTTAACGCTTTGCAATGCCAGAATCAACCAGCGCTTACTTTCGAGCAGACTGTACAGCTAAGCACTTCTTAGCCTAAATGTTGATATGCAAATACTAGGCAAGTCGGCGCAGTTAACCTATTCTCAGATATAACTGCAACCAAGGAGCAAAGCCATGCGTAAATATCTAACTTTAGTTATCACATTCTGCGTGATGACTGCGTCCAGCACTCTTACCTTAGCCAACCAACATGAACAGATGATGCAAGGCATGATGCAAATGCAACGCTGTATGGCCGAAAATGTTGACGCGAGCTACTTAGAAAGCATGTCCAAAAGTGGCGAGGCCATAGCCAACAAAATTGAACAAATGTGCCAAGCAGGCCAGCGTAAACAGGCTCAAGACACAGCGATGGATTATGCTAAAAAGATGCAAAGTGATAAAAACTTCCAAGCCTTGCAAAAATGCATGGCACAAATGGGCGATATATTGCCAAACTCACAATCGCTGCAAGACAACTTTATTATGGACGATCTTAATAAAAACCATGTGTGCGATGATCTTTAAGCCCAGTGTAAAGATCCCACTCAGGCGCCCGTCAACCTGCATATGACAAAACACCGCGCAGAATCTGCCCTTTACACGATCTAACTCTGCGCGGCGCTTACTTCAGCAACTATACAGTTTTAATGCATTAAGCCACTATTGCGGCAATGACATAGTTCAACGCAGCACCACCCACGACTAACCAAGCAAACAACAGACCGGCGAGCATTAAAGGCTTAAAGCCAGCGCGACGAATCGCCTTGAGGTCAGTGGTTAAACCCAGCGCTGCCATGGCCATCGCCAATAGGGCTGTATCCACTTCAGCAATATGCACAATAGCCAGTTCAGGCAGCAAGTGCAAAGAGTTAAAACCGGCTACTGCGACAAAGATAAAAGCAAACCATGGCACTGTAACGCCCGCTAACAGACCTTTAGTTTGAGCTTGCGCCTGATCACTCGTCTGCTTTGTGCTGACCCGTGCTAAATAGACTGCCAAACCAATTAAGAACGGCGCTAACATCATCACTCGCACCATCTTCGTAATCACTGCAGTATCTGCGGCAACTGGGCTGATTGCGGCACCGGCAGCAACGACTTGCGCGACTTCATGCACAGTAGAACCGACAAACAAGCCATAGGCAAAATCAGTTGTGTCTAATAACTGCCAATGCAGATTGAGACTGTGCAGCAGCGGATACACAAAGATCGCTAAGGTTCCAAACACCACCACAGTAGCAACTGCTACGGTAACCTGCTCAGCGCGCGCCTTTAATACAGGCTCTGCCGCCATAATTGCTGCCGCACCACAAATAGAACTGCCAATCCCGATCAACATCGCGGTACCGCGCTCTAGCTTGAACAAGCGAATACCCAGCATCAGCGCCAGACTAAAAGTTGTGGTCAGCACCAAGGCATCAATCAAAACACCTGCCAACCCGACATACCCCATGTCTTGAAAGGTCAAGCGAAAGCCATACAGAATAATACCTAAACGCAGCATGTATTGTTTTGCGTAAAATACCCCTGGCGCACAGCGATCAACCATGTGTGGAAAGACTGTATTACCCACCACAAAACCCAGCATAATGGCAAGTGTTAATGCAGACAGCCCGTGCACCTGTAACCAAGACACGCGATCCAGCATTAATGCGCCAGCGGATAAAGCAGCGCACAACAATAAGCCCGGGATCAGATCTGCACGTAATTGCAACCACTTGGGTAGGCCGCTAACGATACCTGTGTTTTTCCTCGGTAATGCTAACATTTTAAACGCTCTCACTATTTCGGAAGGTCTGTGTCAGCACCTGATGTCGAATAGTGTATGAGTCAATGTTCAAACAATAAAACGAATTATATAGGTATAATTAAACGATATAACAGGTTAAAGACTCGCCCCGATCGGAGCCTCAGAATGCAAATCACCTTGCGCCAGCTGCATATTTTTACTGCGATTGCTTTATCTGGCAGCACTACAGCGGCGGCACACAGCATTGCTTTATCGCAATCGGCAACCAGCGCGGCTTTAAAAGAACTGGAAAGCCTACTGAATGTGGATTTATTTGATCGAATTGGCAAACGCCTCGTGCTCAACGACAACGGGCGTTTACTACTGCCGCAAGCACGACAAATGCTTGATGCCGCACAGACCATTGAGCAGCAATTCAATAGTGCTGGCTATCCAGGCGCAGGCTTACACATTGGCGCCAGCACCACGATTGGTATTTATCTATTACCGAAGCTGCTGGCCCAGCATGCCACACACAATAAACAACGCTGTCCACGCGTGATAATTGCCAACAGCGCTGCCATCGCTACAGCCGTCGCGCATTTTGAAGTGGATATAGGCATCATCGAAGGCCCCTGCCATGAGCCTGACTTGCTTGCCGAACCTTGGCTTGAGGACGAGTTAGTGATTGTTTGCGCAGCGACGCACCCTATTTTGCAAGGCAATGCGCAACGTAAAATATCGCTGCAAGACTTGCAAGATGCCTTGTGGCTCTTACGCGAACCCGGTTCCGGCACCCAAGAAGCCGTTGAGCACGTATTATTACCGCACCTACACCAACTGCGACCTGCAGCTGAATTTAGTAATTCAGAGGCGATTAAACATGCCGCCGCTGCCGGCTTAGGTTTAGCCTGTTTATCACGAACAATTGTAGCGCGCTTTTTGAGCCGCGGAGAGCTTGTAGAACTCAACACATCACTGCCAAAACTAACACGACGCTTCTTTTTGATTTACCACCGCAATAAAACCCTATCACCGCAACTCATTGCATTCTTAAGGAAGCACTGAATAATGTTAGCGAGGCAGTCAGGGCAGGCAAAAATCAGCGAAAAAGCGCAGTTTACAGGTAGAAATGAGCATTTTAGCTGATTTTTAACAACGTCCTGCACCAAATATTCAGTGTTTCCTTAAATCATTGCCGACAGATACAAACCTCTTAATTTCCAGAACAAACCTAATCAACCGTTGCGACACTGCATCAGCGTCACAACGGTACATTTTTAGAAAGTATAGGTTGCAAACACATTAACACTACGTTTCGCACCGTAGAGCTGCTCATCGATAGGACGATAAGTTTTATTAAGTAAGTTATTTAGCTCAACCCCAAAGCTGTTGTTTTTTTCTGTTGTCATATTTAAGCGCAGGTTCAATGTAGCGTAACCATCAGCCTGATAAGACTCACTGTTTGGCTTACTGACATTTTTTGCGGATGTCGCACCTTGCACAAAGAGGTCAGCTTCACGTTCAAATGCATTCCAGTGGCTGATGTGTTTTAAACCAACGCGCGCAAACACACTTGGTGTACCGCTATCATAACTGCGGTAGTCTGCTGTAGTGATTTGGCGGCGCATTAAAGTGGCCGTGGTGTACGGGATAAAGTTATTGTCTTGGAAAGTTTTCTCTGCAACCAACTCAATACCATAGCTTTTCGCCTTATCAGTATTTCGATAGATTTCCTCTTTAACGCCGCTTGACACTGTATCGATATAATCTTTTGAGCGACTATAAAACACTGTGGCATCCAACAGTAACTCACTGGTATCGTAACGGGCACCCAACTCAAAGGTGGTCGATTTCTCCGGTTTTAAATCAGGGTTATTAAATTTCGTTACTCCATCCCCTGAGGTAGTCAAAAACATCTGACTCAGCGTTGGATACACATAGCCTTGGGAGACATTACTGCGCAATACTAAAGCATCACTGGCCTGCCACACTAAACTCATTGCACCCACAGTATGGTTATCGGAGTTATCGCTACGCGACTGCGCAACATTATTCTCAAATGACTTATCGTGCTTGGCTTTTACATAATAATGACGGGCACCAAAACTGGCAGTCAGGTCTTCAGCCAGCGGTACACTGTGTTGGGCAAAGATAGACGTCGTATCAATACTGGCCTCATCAAAGCTTTTTTTAGGGATAGTCGGGCCAGGTGTTATGACCGTCAAAATATCTTTTTTTGTTTTAAGACTATCTTGCTCGTATTCGACCCCAATCACTGTGTTATGACCACTGATTAATGACAGCTCGGCTTGCATATTCAGACCGTGAGTGATTTGTTCATCATCTGAGAGAATGTCAACACTGACACTCCTAACTGGCGCTCGCTGAGTCACACTATTACGAAAATCACGATCAACTGTTTGTCGATAGATGTCGATTTTGAGCTTATCTAAAGTTTCAGTCAGCTGATCGCCCTGATAAAACAAACCAACTTTATTAAGTTCGCGCTTAGGTAAATCCATCAGCACACCATCTTTCTTCCAAAAAACCTCTGCCGCCACATCATAACGCTGTGCTTTTGCTGCGATGTAATGCGGTCCAGCTTGATAGCCTAGGTGAGCTGATATATTGCTATCGTCAGTTGAGGACGGTTTTAAGCGCCCTTTAGGTGTTGCACGATCATTCAATTCAGAACGTGACACCCCTAAGCGGTAATCAAAACCCGCTTGGCTGCCAGATAATGCAGTTGATGCTCGATAGCCTTTACTTGCCGAGAAATAACCGGCTTGCGTGCTGATCTCTAAAGGCTTGTCAGCACCTTTTTTGGTAACGATATTCACCACACCACCAATCGCACGACCACCGGAGACCACAGAAGATGAGCCGCGTAATACTTCAATGCGCTCAATGGAAGCGGGATCAATCAACAGCGGCTGCCCATACTCGGTGTGATCTGTGAGCTTCTGACCATCGATAAAAATAGCCACGCGGCGTGAATTCTCACCACGGATAGATATTCGCTCAACGCCATCTTCAATAATCTGCACACCTGGTATATTGCGCAAATAGCTCGCTACCGATTGCCCAGCGCTTTTATCCAGCGTAGCGCGATCAATCACACTTACAGATGCAGGGTTGGTAAATACTTCAGTTTCTTGCGCCTGCCCTAGCACCGTCATTTGTTCGAACTGGTAAGGCTTACTGTGCGCTACACCTGCCGTAGTCAGTAGAGCATTACCCAGTACCAAGCTAAGCCACAATTTTGATGATTTAAAATGCATATAATCCCCGCGCAAAAAAATAAAACACAAAATGATCCTCGCCAGCAGGGGAATATCATTGCATGAAATGAGTAACAGGCATAATACGCATACACTCAGCAAAGTTCCAAACAGCATCAAGCCAAGTGCGGCTTTTATTTATGCATGCCACACTTATTAATACAGCCTCACAGCCTCACAGCCTCAAGCAAAAGCATCAAGCAGTTTATGTGTATGCCGTACCGTGCAAGTGCCGCTCTTCCCTCAACGGGTCGTCCTGACCCTACTCGGGCGCACGGTACTCGTTGATCACAGGTGTGGTTTTCGGTTCTGTAGCATGGCTCTTTTAAAGCAAGCGCATTGCTCAGAGGTAGGGTTTGCTAATCTTCTAAAAACTCAAGCCAGTAAAGCCAGGAGTAAGAACCAAATCTTAGAGCCCAGAGCCAGAGCAAAAAACTGCCTGCCAAACTGAGCGTGTAAATACAAAGCGTCCAAAAATAGCTGAGCTTTATATTAATAGCGCTATCAACACCACTGATCAACCAGTGCTTCGGGGTTGGTGTGACAAGCGTGCCAAGGATGGCACGCGCCGGAGTTGAACCCCGGACGGGTTCATCGACGGATAAACACCAATTCCGAAGCACGGCATACTCCGCATTGATCAGCCCACCCACAATGGAAAATACCGATCCCGAAGCATGACATACACCCCAAAACGCAAAACGCCCCGCTGTTTAAGGCGAGGCGTAGTTGTGATCTACTTTTACAGCAAACAATAATTACATTGCTGCGCGAAAAATCGCGGCCACTTCTTTATCATTCAAACGGCGCGGGTTCGTTAACGCACACACATCTTGCTGCGCATGCTTAACCATTGTTTCAATATCTTCATCCTTCACGCCTAGCTCAGTCAAAGTGCTCGGAATACCAACATCGGCTGACAAACAACGAATAGCTACAATAGCCATCTGCGCTGCTTCTCGTACGGCCAGACCATAAATATTCTCACCTAAAGCCTCTGCAATATCAGCATAACGCTCTTGCGCAGCCATTAAGTTCGCCTCACACACGTGCGGCAATAACAGCGCATTACACACCCCGTGCGGCAAGTTATACATACCACCCAGCTGATGCGACATCGCATGCACATGACCAAGACTTGCGTTATTAAACGCCATACCTGCTAGGTATTGTGCATACGCCATACGGTCACGGGCTTCCAGATCATCACCACGGGCTACGGCCACACGTAAATACTTCGAAATCAAACGAATCGCTTGCAAGGCCACTGCATCGGTAATTGGATTAGCTGCAGTCGATACATAAGCCTCTACCGCATGCGTTAGCGCATCCATACCTGTCGCAGCCGTTAGCGAAGGCGGCATATTGACCATCAACAGCGGATCATTGATTGCTAGATCCGGCGTCACGCGCCAATCAACAATAGCCATTTTCACATGGTTCGAAGTGTTGGTAATAATCGTAAAGCGCGTAATTTCACTGGCGGTACCCGCAGTGGTATTGATCGCAATATACGGAGGCAGACTTTTCTTCGACTGATCAACGCCCTCATAATCAGCAATCACACCACCATTGGAAACCACGAGACCAACACCCTTACAGCAGTCATGCGCACTACCACCACCTAAAGAAATCAGCATATCGCACTGACCTTTTTCGTAAGCGTCAACGCCTTGCTCAACGTTTTTATCGGTCGGATTAGGGATGGTTTCATCAAAAACTGCATAAGCAATGCCTGCTTGATCCAGCAGATCAGTGACTTGTTTGGTATAACCCATCTGAGTCATACCTTTATCAGTTACAATTAACGGCTTCTTACCACCCAGTGATGTCACGCGGGCGGCCAACTCAGTCAGCACATTAGCACCAAATAACGATACACTCGGCATGAAAAAACTTGCACTCTGGCTCATATTTAATTCCTTATTATGTGCCGTAACCTTGAGTCAACCGCTACGGCCTAGATATTTAACTATTATTTTAACCCAAACTCGTGCTAAACGTGTTGATGCTGCTCAATATTGGTCACGTTATTGAAATTCAGAATACTCAACGGTAACTGCACAACTCAAAGCATCTGGCACTATTTACGTATGCCGTACCGCGCACGTGCCACTCCTCCCTCAATGAGCCCACCCTAGACTCGACTCGGGAACTACATTATCCATTGCGTACTTGCCTCGTCACTCGCACGGTACTCATTGACCTTCGGCATGCGTTGCCAGTCTTTTAAAAACAATAACCTGCAAAGACAAAGGCAAACCCTAAAACACCAAACCTGAAAGCACGACCCAACCAAATCCCAAATAGAAAATCCTGTAGAAGCAGATGAGTCCTATATAAATAGTACAAACAACGCCGCTGATCAACGAGCGCTTCGAGGTAGCCAGACAAGCGAGCTATACATCACGCAGCGCCGGAGCTGAGCCCGGACGGGTTCATCGACGGATAAACACCAACTGCGAAGCACCGCACACACCATAATCTAAAATGCGTAACACTCAAACTGTTACCCGTCCCGCGCCACAGGTAACACTTAGCGTAGCCAGTGGTAACACTTCAAGCAAAAATATCATGCGAATAAAGCTTTAAAACCCAAACAAAAATACAAGCACTTGATTTTAAAGGGATTATTAAAAGCTGGCACGCCACATGCTTTGTATATAGGCACAACAACAATAAGAAACACTGAACATACAATAAGAATAAGACGTAACGGCTTCAGCATAATAAAAACAACAGCATAGAAGACGCAGCTAACTGATTACTTTGCAGAGGATAATGATTGAAGCGACACAGATGATCCGAGAATAACAAAACTGCATCCATGCAGCACCCGTATCGACTGAAGACGCAACAATTAGATCAGCATTCAAAGCAATCCGTTAACTTTTCTACAGCTTATATGAGCTGTAAAAAAAGCAGGCAGATAACAACAACAAAAATGCCAAGAAGAACAATAAAAACGCAGACAAATATTTACGAGGGAAGCTATAGCTTCCCTCGTAATCTTATAGTTTCGCCCTTCTACGCTCTATTTATCGCCACTCCCACACCACAGCAATGCAACACTCTAAGCTCGTTAAGAACTTTCTTCGTTCACCTCGCACCCTAGCGGTGGTAGAATCGCCAACCATGATGTTCTACCTACACTATAATAATTCTTTTCGTTTAATCGCACTGGCCGCATTGCACGCTTTGCCGCTAACTTTATTGTGCACAGCGTTGATGAATTATCCTTTTGTCGCGAGTCGCAAATAGGCACTGTTATGCTGAAAAAGCTTTTTAAACCCTTTCGCCTTTCACGCCAGCGCAAAGGACCCGAGCAACCCACTGTACTGGAAGCTCACGAGCACCGGCTTAGCTGTGCAGATTTTAGCCGCAACTCTGCTAATGTCGCTGTGCGCTTACAACAAGCTGACTTTCAAGCTTATTTAGTGGGCGGCTGTGTGCGTGACGCATTACTAGGCGTCACCCCAAAAGATTTTGACGTCGCCACCAGCGCAACGCCCGAACAGGTGCGTAATGAATTCCGCAACTCGCGCATTATTGGCCGGCGCTTTAAATTAGCGCATGTGCATTTTGGCCGCGAACTTATTGAAGTTGCGACCTTTCGTACAAACCATTCAGAAGAAGATGAGAGTAATAACGACCGATCAGCGCATGACGCAAGCGGTCGTATTTTGCGCGACAATGTCTACGGCACCATGGAAGATGACGCTCAGCGTCGCGACTTCACCATGAACGCACTGTATTTTGATGTCAGTAACGAAAAAATTTACGATTACAGCACAGGTTTTGCTGATATTAAACGCCGCTTAATCCGCCTGATTGGTGATCCAGAGCAACGCTACCTGGAAGACCCTGTGCGCATGCTACGCGCCATACGTTTTGCTGCCAAACTGGACTTCGAAATTGAAGACAGCACCGCTGAACCCATTCGCCGTTTAGCGTATTTATTAGCCGACATTCCACCCGCACGCCTTTACGAAGAAGTTCTAAAATTATTTCTCAGCGGCTACGCACTGCGCACCTATGAGTTACTCCGCGAGTATGATTTATTTGCACAACTGTTCCCCGGCACCGCTAAAGCCCTGCTCAGACATCCAGAGAATGTTGATCGCTTACTGCGTAACGCTTTTAAAAATACAGACAAGCGCGTCAACATGGATCGCCCCGTCACTCCAGCATTTTTATTTGCAGCCTTACTCTGGCCATCATTGACTGTACGCGCGATCGGTTTACAAAATGACGGCATGCCCCCCTTGCCAGCCATGCAAGAAGCTGCGCACCAAGTATTGCTCGAACAAGTACAGCGTATTGCCGTACCTAAACGCTTTAGCATTCCCACTCGAGAAATCTGGGATATGCAAGAACGCTTGCCGCGCCGTGCTGGCAAACGTGCCGACACTCTATTGGCACACCCGCGTTTTCGTGCAGCTTATGATTTTTTATTGCTGCGTGAAAGCGCGGGCGAGCAAACTGAAAGTCTTGGCAACTGGTGGACCGAGTACCAAGATGCCAGCGACAGTCAACGGCGTGAAATGATTAGCAATCTGTCTGGCAAAAGCACAACAGCGCGCAAACGTCGACGCAAGCCGCGTACCAGCAAACCTAAACATACAGCACCAGGTCACGAATAATGGAAGCGCTGTACATCGGTTTAGGCAGCAATTTAGCTGAGCCTGTGCAACAACTGGATGCGGCTCTGGTTGCTTTAACGCAACTGCCACAGACACGCTTAGTCGCCAGCTCAGCCTACTATTGCAGCGCACCATTAGGACCCAGCGATCAGCCGCGCTATACTAATGCGGTTGCACACCTTGAAACTACCTTAGCGCCGCACGCGCTGCTTGATCACTTGCAGGCTATAGAGCTAAACCAGGGGCGGCAACGTAAAGCTGAACGCTGGGGCCCACGCACACTGGATTTAGATATTTTATTGTTCGGCGAACGCATAATCGACGATGCACGTTTGCGTGTACCGCATTACCATATGCAAGCACGGCCTTTTGTCTTACTACCTTTGGCCGAATTATGCCCTGCTGACTTTACCCTTGCAGACGGTCGCCAACTGCTTGATTTATTACATCAATGCCCAGTCGATCCAACCCTGCAACGCTTACACACACCTCAGCTATGCACAACTTTAAGTCAATCCACATAGAAATGATTGACTTAAGCCTAAGCCATCAGGACTATAGCCACCTTGATACGTGTACCCAGAAGGTACCAGAGAGGACTCATTAAATGTCTGGCGTCACATTAACAACCCTAATAGATTTGAAGCAGCGCAGTGAGAAAATCACCATGCTGACTTGTTATGATGCGACCTTTGCTGCCACCGCCTGCGCTGCAGGCGTGGAAATCCTATTGATCGGTGACTCCTTAGGCATGGTTCTACAAGGCCATGATAGTACGTTACCGGTTTCAATTGATGATATGGCTTACCACACCGCGGCAGTACAACGCGGCAATAAAGGCGCATTGATTCTTAGCGATCTTCCTTTTATGAGCGCCGCCACCCTTGAGCAAACCTACCGCAGCTGCGCCAAGCTGATGCAAGCCGGCGCGCACATGGTCAAGATCGAAGGTGGCGCTTGGCTGGCAGACACTGTTAGTTTATTAGCTGAGCGCGGCATTCCAGCTTGCGTACACTTAGGCTTAACCCCACAGTCAGTTAACGTTTTTGGCGGCTATAAAGTGCAAGGCCGTAGCGAGCAACAAGCGCAAAAAATGCTTGATGACGCCATTGCTCTTGAGCAAGCCGGCGCAGCCTTACTGCTTTTAGAGTGCGTGCCCAGTGAACTGGCTGCGCGCATCAGTCGCGCTGTGCGTATTCCGGTGATTGGCATTGGTGCTGGCCCCGGTACAGACGGTCAAGTGCTGGTATTGCACGACATGCTTGGTTTATCCATCACAGGCCGCACGCCTAAGTTTGTGCGCAACTTTATGCAGGGACAAAGCAGTATTACTGAGGCTATCAGTTTGTATTGTCGCTCGGTGAAAGACCAATCATTCCCTGCACCTGAACACGAGTTTCGCGCATGAATAGCGTACAGTCGCTACAACAATTACGCACAGCCATCACCCAAGCGCGCAATGCAGGTCAACGTATTGCCTTGGTGCCGACCATGGGGAATTTGCATGCTGGGCATCTGGCACTGATTAAACAAGCCGTTGAGCGCGCAGACTTTGTGGTGGCCAGTATTTTTGTCAATCCGTTGCAATTTGGCCCCAATGAAGACCTTGACAACTACCCACGCACCTTAGTCGCCGATCAAGAAAAACTGCTCGATGCTGGTTGCAATCTGCTGTTTACTCCGGACGCACAGGCAATGTACCCCAACGGTATGACGCAACACACTATTGTTAGTGTTCCTGACGTCTCCGCTGGTTTATGTGGTGGCAGCCGCCCTGGGCATTTTGATGGTGTTGCCACAGTTGTCTGCAAACTGCTCAACATGGTTCAGCCAGATATCGCGCTATTTGGCGAAAAAGACTACCAACAGTTAGCTGTCATCCGTAAAATGGTAAGCGACTTAAATATGCCTGTGCAGATTTTTGGTGTACCCATCGTGCGCGACACAGATGGTCTCGCATTATCATCAAGAAATGGGTATCTTAACGCACAACAACGTGCCAACGCCCCTGTGTTGCAGCAATGCATGCAGACTGTTAAAGCACAAATAACACAGGGTGAGCGTGATTATGCAGCACTATTTGCGCAGTTCAAAACCAGCCTACAAGCAGCGGGTTTTCGTCTCGACTATGTAGAACTGCGTGATGCACTAACCCTAAAATCGGCTGACGCAGAGAGTACTCAGCTGGTCTTATTAGCCGCAGCTTATCTCGGCACAACACGCCTAATCGACAATCTGATCTTTGATCTGTAATAACGACAGACGCTGAGCACTGCCGCTAATCCCGACAGTGCTGCGCCGAGTCAAAGAGGACAACACCATGCAAACCATTATGCTCAAAGCAAAGCTGCACCGAGCAATTACCACCCACGCCGTCGTTGATTACGAAGGCTCTTGTGCCATTGATGGCGACTGGTTGGATATGTCAGGAATTCGTGAATACGAGCAAATTGATATTTATAACGTCACCAATGGCGAACGCTTCACCACCTACGCCATTCGTGGAGAAGCTGGCTCGCAGATCATTTCTGTCAACGGTGCGGCTGCACATAAAGCGGCCGTTGGCGATGTGCTTATTATTTGTGCCTACTGCCTCTATGATGAAAATGAAGTAGAAACTCATAAGCCTCGCTTACTCTATCTAGGTGCTGACGGCTCACTGAGCCACAGCAGTAACGCAATTCCAGTACAGCTGGCTTAACTAGTCTGCACTCAGCGTTGGGTGGCGCTATGCCACCCATCCTTTTTTCCCTAGGTAGACTGGTGTATGACCCATTACCAACGCCCTTTGGATGCCTCGCAACTCCCCGCTTGGCAGCAACTGTTTAAGCAACGCCAAGTCATGCAAGATTTTCGCATGCAGGATGCCTTCGCTACAGATCCGCTGCGTTTCCAGCGTTTTTCTTTAAATCACGACGGCTTGTTGCTGGATTTCTCAAAAAATCTGTTGGATGACACCACCCTTAAACTGTTAATGCAACTGGCCGAACAAAGCCAACTGCAAGGTGCGATCCAAGCCTTATTTAATGGCGAACCGGTCAATGCATCTGAGCAACGTCCAGCTTTGCACACAGCCTTACGCCGTCCAATTGGTGACAGCCTGATAGTCGACGGTGAGGACTTGATTCCTCTGATTCACGACGTGCTCAACAGCATGACTGAATTGGTCAATCGCATTCACAATGGTTTATGGCGCGGTTACAGCGAAAAACCTATTACCGACATCGTTAATATTGGTATCGGTGGCTCCTTTTTAGGCCCGCAACTGGTTTCAGAAGCCTTACTGCCTTTTGCCCAGCAAGGCGTTCACTGTCACTTTCTAGCCAATATCGATGGCAGTGAGTTTCACGAGCTGAGTAACAGCCTGAATGCCGCAACCACCTTATTTATTGTTTCTAGCAAGTCATTTAACACTCTAGAAACCTTAAAAAACGCACAAGCTGCGCGCAGTTGGTACTTGGCCCAAGGCGGCACTGAAGCCGGTCTGCACCGTCACTTTATTGCCGTATCCAGCAACGTGGAAGCCGCTGTTGCTTTTGGTATTGTTCCAGAAAACATCCTACCCATCTGGGATTGGGTCGGTGGGCGCTACTCTCTGTGGTCAGCCATTGGCTTACCCATTGCCCTATCAATTGGTATGTCTAACTTTAAAGAGTTGCTAGCCGGCGCATGGAGCATGGACCAGCACTTTCAAGAAGCACCCTTTGCGCAAAATATGCCAGTGATCATGGCCATGCTGGGCATTTGGTACAGCGATTTTTGGCAAGCACAAAGCCATGCGATTTTGCCCTATGACCATTATCTGCGCAACTTCACCCAGCACTTGCAGCAGCTCGATATGGAATCTAATGGCAAGCATGTGCGCCAAGACGGCTCGGCGTTAACCTACCCGAGTGGTTCAGTGATATGGGGTGGCGTTGGCTGCAATGGTCAGCATGCTTATCATCAGTTACTGCATCAAGGTACACTGCTAGTGCCTGCAGACTTCATTGTGCCTGTGGTCAGTCATAATCAAATCGCTGATCATCACCAATGGTTGTACGCCAACTGTTTATCGCAAAGCCAAGCCTTAATGCAAGGCAAAAGCCGCGCACAGGCGGCGCAAGAGTTGCGCGATAAAGGTTTAGCAGACAGTGAAGTACAGCGCTTAGCGCCGCACAAAGAAATTCCCGGCAATCGACCCAGCAACACCTTGGTTTTGGAGCGTATTTGTCCGCGCCGTCTCGGCGCATTAATCGCCCTGTATGAGCATAAAGTTTTTGTTCAAAGTGTGATCTGGGGCACTAACGCCTTTGACCAATGGGGCGTAGAGTTGGGAAAAGTACTTGGTGAAGATGTCTATAAGCGCTTAACAGGTCAAGCACCAACACAGTCAGCTGACGCCTCCACTCAAGGTTTAATCAACTTCTTTAGAAACCGTCATCGCGGTTAACCTACGCTGCGCGTATATCTAAGGTCTAAGTTATTTTAAGTCACTCTTCGCTACAATAAAAATGACGCATGATCCGTTTCACCCAACAATCAACCCAAGGAAGTTTATTATGCACGAAGTCGTTATTGTCGCCGCCACACGTACCGCAGTGGGCAGCTTCCAAGGCAGTTTAGCCAATGTACCCGCCCCACAGCTGGGTGCGACTGTTATTCGCCGCCTACTAGAACAAACAGGTGTTGCTGCTGACCAGGTTAATGAATTAATTTTTGGCCAAGTACTCGCCGCCGGCAGCGGACAAAACCCTGCTCGCCAAACAGCAATTCACGCTGGTTTACCTGTAGGCACGCCATCTTTTACCCTAAATAAAGTTTGCGGCTCAGGCCTCAAAGCTCTGCACTTGGCAACGCAAGCAATTCGTTGCGGAGACGCCGATGTAATTATCGCTGGTGGTCAAGAAAACATGAGCTTGGCTCCTTATGTGATGCCTGGTGCACGCACAGGTTTGCGCATGGGCCACGGCAAAGTGGTCGACAGCATGATTGAAGACGGCTTATGGGATGCGTTTAACAATATCCACATGGGTATTACTGCAGAGAACCTCGTCGAAAAATACAACTTAACTCGCGAAGAGCAAGATGCCTTTGCCGCTGCCTCGCAAGCCAAAGCATCAGCAGCAATTGCAGCCGGTCGCTTTGTCGATGAAATTGCTCCAGTGAGCATTCCACAGCGTAAAGGCGATCCAGTTATTTTCGATACCGATGAGCAACCACGTGCAAGCACGACTGCTGAATCATTGGCTAAACTGCGCCCTGCCTTTAAAAAAGACGGTTCCGTCACTGCGGGTAACTCTTCTACCCTTAACGATGGTGCGGCAGCTGTAATGCTAATGAGCGCCGAAAAAGCTAAAGAGCTTGGCGTACCTGTACTAGCACGCATTGTTGCTTATGCCAATGCCGGTGTTGATCCAGCTATTATGGGTATTGGCCCTGTAGATTCTACAAAAAAATGTTTAGAAAAAGCCGGCTGGACTATCGCTGATCTCGACCTGATTGAAGCCAACGAAGCCTTTGCTGCGCAAGCATTAAGCGTCAACAAAGAACTGGGTTGGGATACAGATAAGATCAACGTGAATGGCGGTGCTATTGCTCTCGGCCACCCAATTGGTGCATCCGGTTGCCGTATTTTGGTGACTCTGGTACATGAAATGATACGTCGCGACGCTAAAAAAGGTCTCGCAACATTATGCATTGGCGGCGGTCAAGGCGTAGCCTTGGCGATTGAACGCTAAGCAAACTTAAGCTGTGGCGGTGTTGCCTGGCTTACTAGCTAAGCCGGATAACACCAAAACACAGTATAAAGACCTCCTCGCGCTAAAAAATCTATTGATCAGCAACAACCTCCTACTGCTTTACATTTATTTTGCATACACTGTAGATACACCGATTTGAGGGTCTGCAGTCATGTCAAAAGGTTTAAAACGCCTCGTAACTATTTTAATAAGCTGTCTTGCTGTTTATAGCTGGCTCGGTTTTTTATTGCTCCCCAGCATTGCTCTAAAGGTCATCAACCAGCAACTGGATGTCTATGCCAATAGCCCTGCGCATCTGCAGCGCTTGGAGTTCAACCCCTTTACCCTTGAGCTTTCAGCTTGGAATTTACACATCGGCGATGCAGACGATGAGCAACTCAGTTTGCAGCATCTCTATGGCAAATTAGCCAGCGACAGTCTGTGGACTAAAACACTGCACCTCAATGCAGTGCAATTACTACAACCCAAAGCACAGGTTATTTTCGATAAAAAAGGCGAACTGAACCTTGCTCAGCTGTTTACCCTACCCGCTAGCACTGACCTGCCTGAAAAGCCTGAGAGCACGCCTCTAGCACTACTCATTGATCAACTTCAACTGCAACAGGGCAGCGTACGCTTTAACGATCAGCGCCAGCAAGACCCTGTCGATGTCAGTTTTAACGATTTGAATATCACTTTAAATAATTTCGACACCCGCCCTGCCAGCAGTAGCGAACTGCAACTTACTGCACAAGCCAACGATGGCACGCAACTGCAATGGCAAGGCGACTTCAGCATCAACCCTCTGGCCTCACAAGGTCATTTACAACTGCAAGATGCGCAACTGAAAAGCTGGTGGCCCTATGTGCGCGAGCATTTCACTGCGCAACTGAGTGATGGACGTTTAAGCCTTGATACCCGTTACGCACTGGAGCTAAGCCCTAAACTACAGTTTAAAGCCAGTCAGCTGAGTGCCGAGCTCGCATCTGTGGCACTCTCGCAAAATACACAACCTTTAGCGCGCTTAGCTAAACTGAGCATCAGTGACACTGCACTTGATCTGGCTGTGCAAAAATTACAGATCGGTAAAGCCAGTAGCTCAAAACTCGAAGCTTGGGCAGAAATTGATAAAAACGGCATCCTGAATTGGCAAAAACTGTTACCCAGTGCCTCAGCAGAACAAGCTGCAGCCCAGTCAACGCTTACCTCGGATAATGCGCCTGCCAGCGAACCAGACAATACTAAAAGTAATCCTGCATGGCACATCATCGTAAAGCAGGCCGACTTTAACCAGCAGCAGTTTCATTTCGCCGATCACAGCCGCAGTGAACCCGTTGCACTCAATCTTGCTGATTTTAATCTGCACATTAAAGATTTTGACAGTCAAGCCAGTAGCCCCTTTAGCGCTGAACTAAAAACAAAGATTGGCGAGCAAGGCTCACTCAGCAGCACTGCAAGCGTTCTTTTACAACCGCTCAAAGTCGATATGACGCTTAATAGCAGCAATCTTGACTTACGCCCCGCGCAAGTCTGGATAAGCCCTTACGCACATGCAGAGCTACGTAGCGGCCTACTCAATAGCGCACTCAAGCTGCAAATCAGCGATTTAAACAACTTACAGTTGGCTCTGCAAGGCGATGCAGCCCTCACTCAATTGCATGTCCGCGATAGCCTACGCCAACGTGATCTTCTCAAATGGCAAACGGTTGATATCAATGGCATTGAATACACTCTGCAGCAGCAAAAACTATCGATCGAAAAAATTGCACTGCAACAACCCTATGTGCGTTTTATTATCAATGAAAATCTCACAACCAATATCAGCGAGCTGTTAATCCCGCAGCCGCAACAGCCCTCTGCCGAGCAGGTCAGTAACAGCCCGGAGTTTGCCCTGCATATTGGCGGTATTGATATCATAGACGGCTCGGCAAATTTTGCTGATTTTAGCCTCACACCTAACTTTGCTACTGCAATTCAGCAGCTTAACGGCCAAATTGGCACGCTGGATAATCAGACCCATAGCGTTGCCAAAGTGGACATTCAAGGTAATGTTGATCGTTATGCACCTGTCAGCATTAAAGGCAGCTTAATGCCTTTTGATCCGCTGAAAAAACTCGATATTGCCACTGCATTTAAACATGTGGAACTGACCACACTCACACCCTACTCGGGTAAATTTGCCGGCTATCGCATTCAAAAAGGTCGTTTAAGCCTAGATCTACACTATCAAATCAGTGATGGTAAGCTCAACGCAAGCAATCAATTGCTACTGGAACAATTGCAGTTAGGCGAACGTGTGGACAGCCCTGATGCTGTGGATTTACCAGTACGCTTAGCGATTGCCTTGCTCAAAGATCGCAAAGGAGAAATAGCTCTAAATTTGCCGGTGCAAGGTGACCTGAACAATCCTGAATTTAAAGTTGCGCCTATTGTGTGGCAAACCTTACGTAATTTGATTACCCGTGCGGTATCGGCACCGTTTAATTTTATCGCAGATTTAGCCGGAGGTAATGCTGCAGAACTCAACGAAGTGGTCTTTTTACCCGGTGAATTTGTCATCAATAGCAATGCAGCACAGGGTTTAGACACCCTCACTAAAGCGTTAAAGGATCGCCCGCAATTGCGCTTAGAAATCGAAGGCGGCAGCCGTGCTGATCTGGACGGCCCACCATTGGCACAGATGCGCTTAACCAGAGCTTACCAAAACGCTTGGTACAGTATTTTGCAGCGTCGTGGTGGCAAGATTGACGCCAGCAAAGAAAACCTTGAAGTGCCAGACGACGAAAAGCCAGCTTTGCTCGAGGGTATTTACCGCACACAGCTCAAACAACAACCACCAACGCAATGGGCTGAATTAAAAAAAGACCAGCGTGCGCAGAAAATGAGCGAAGCGGTACTGCACAGTTATGCGCAAAGCCCTGTAGGTTTGCGTCGCTTAGCGCAAGCACGCGCCAATAGCATTAAAGAGTATTTAGTTGAGCAAGCACAACTGGATGCTGAGCGTGTCTACTTGCTTGATGTCAGTGAAGGCAAAGTCAGCGCTGATAGTGATGGCGTGATCAGCACGCTGCATTTAGGGAGTATGTGATGAAATATTTAACAGGCATTTTATTATGTGCCGCGCTTAGCTTCATGAGCGCTGGAGCGATGGCCAGCACCTTTCGTTGCGGTACGCAGCTGGTTAGCTTGGGCGATCGTTCTTTTCAGGTCTTACGTAAGTGTGGTGATCCAGTGGCCCGCGAAACGCTGGGTTACACCCTCGGCGAATACAACCGCCAGGAATTACCCATTGAAGAATGGGTGTACGGCCCGCGTAGTGGAATGTTGTACTTTTTGCGCTTTGTCGGTGGCCGTTTGGTCAGCATTGATAGCCAGCGTGGCCAATAAAGTGCTCTAGATAAGCAGCCAGTTTACTCACGTAGCCGCTAGCGCTCTATACCGGAGTTAGTGGACTGCACTGGATCGTAGCTTATCAGCCACAACTAATGAGTAAAGTATTTATGTTACGTTCTATTTTATCTGTGTTATTGATGCTGAGCTTTAGTGGAGCGACATATGCGTCATCCACCTTTCGTTGTAACAGCGCGCTGGTCAGTCTTGGCGCAAGTATGCAAGAGGTACGCAATAAGTGTGGCGAGCCGGTAGCCAAGGAAAATCTAGGCTTTAAACAAAGGATCAATCAGTATGGCCATACGCATCAGTTGCATGTTGCTGAATGGCTATATGGCCCCAAGGGCGGTATGTATTACTTTTTACGCTTTGAAGGCGGCGACTTAGCAAAAATATCAAGCACACGTTAAACCTGTTAGCGAAGCAGGCCCTAGGTTCGAGCTGAGCCTGCATGCTGCACAGTTAAGCTGGCTCAGGGTAAATACCAAGGCTTTGCAGAGCAGTCACCACTTCGGCCAATGGCAAACCAACAACAGCACTGTAGCTGCCGGAAATAGTACTAACAAACACGCCGCCTTTGCCTTGTATACCATAACCACCCGCTTTGTCTTGTTGCTCACCGGTGTGCCAATACCAATCCACTTCTTTACTGGTAATGGATCTGAAAAAAACCGTGGTATTGACCCGCTGTACGCGTATTTGCTGTCCAGTTTTGATGGCAAAAGCAGTCATCACCGTATGCGAACGTCCCGATAGAGCGCGCAGCATCTGACCAGCGTGGTTTTGATCACTGGGTTTACCAAGAATATCATCTTCCAAAACAACGATGGTATCCGCGGCTAAAACGATTGCGTTTTCATCGTTTTGTACTGCTTTAAAACCTGCTTCAGCTTTTTCTTTCGCTAAGCGCTCAACATAAGCTGTGGGCAGTTCTTTAGTGCGCTGGCTTTCATCTACAGCAATATCAAGTATGGAAAATTTGATGTCAGTTTGCGCTAATAGTTCGCGGCGTCTGGGCGATGTGGAAGCTAAATACAGCGTCATACGTTGTTAAACCTGTGTATTCGAATCGATGAGTTTCAATCTGAGCAGCGCTGCAACGTTTATGTCATTGTCGTAGTCGCTTAAATAAGTGCTGTTAGGATGTCGTTGACTGCAAATATACCTGAATCTATTGTTTATATGCTTTACTGTCTTTTTAGTCATCGCCAGTACGCATTGAGGATGAAAGTGAACAGCGTCCCTCTTTCATCAAACCACGTTAAACAGATGCAACTCATACAACCAGAGCCGATGATAGCAGAGATCGGCTCTGGCTTTTAACTCTAACCGTGTGGCAATTAGCTGAGTAGATCTTGCGGAATGTTACCGCCATTTTCAGCAATACGCGCAAGAACTGATTTGTGCAGCCACATGTTCATTTGTGCTGAATCACTCATAATATCTGCAGGGCAGTTAAGTTCTGCGGCCAATTCCTTACGCGCACCGAAACTGCTATCGAGATCAAGCAATTTTAAGAGATCAACAATCGATGTGCGCCAGTTTAGTTTTTGTGGGTTAGCAGCTGCACGTTGTTCAAGCTGAGCAACCACATCAACGACCGCAATAGCAGCTGTTTGAGCTGTGCTTTCTGCCGGAGTCACGGCTGCTGTTGCTTGAATAGGACTATCATCCTGTGCAGCCTCTGCACTACCGATGCCGAGTTTAGCGAGAATGTTATTAAAAAAGCCCATATATTTCTCCTATGTGATTGCGGATGTGTTTTGATTATCGGTGAAAAGGCGCGCAAGGTCACTCTTTTATCTGTTCTGTGCGCATCTGCTGCATGCCACTGTTTGTCTGTATTTTAACTTTTAAGGAATTTGTAATGGAACGTGTCGTCATTTTAGTGGACGTGCAAAACATTTATTATACGGTACGCCAAGGCTTTGCCGCGAGCTTCGATTACAACCAATTTTGGCGCGACGTCACCGCCGGCCGCGAGGTGGTCAAAGCAATTGCCTATGCCACCGAGCGTGGCGATCCCAAGCAACAGCAATTTCAAAACATTTTACGCGCCATTGGCTTTGAGGTGAAATTAAAACCCTATGTCGAGCGCAGTGACGGCAGTCGCAAAGGCGATTGGGATGTGGGCATTACCGTGGATGCGATGGAGTTCGCTGGCTTAGCGGATACTGTTGTTTTAGCATCCGGCGATGGTGATTTTGATGTATTGGTTGAGCGGATGCAGGCATTGCATGGCGTTAAAGTTGAGGTGTTTGGAGTCGCCGACTTTACTGCATTTTCATTAATTCGTGCCGCATCGAAATTCACTGCTATCGAAGGCAAGTTGCTGCTCAAGCGCTAATGCTAAACGTTTGTGTTATGGAAGCAAAGCACACACCACTGCTTGACCGCAATGTGCAGACTGACTCATAAACAGTAACACCACCAACTAAATTGCAGCCCGCTCAATCGCCAGTATTTGCAATGGCCCTTGAAACGCCTGCTGCCTAAGGCCTTTTTGCTGCTGGATATTGTGCAATAACAGCGCCTGCAGTGGATCATTCGCTGTGAGCTGCTGCGCAAAAGCCACAACACTGGGCGCTAAATGAATCTGCTTGGCATCTTGCGAGACAGCATTCGCACGCTCAAATAAATAAGCCTGAGCAGGCAACATTAGATGTGTATAACCACCATTGATGGCAAAATTCAGCCCAGCACTATCGTAATCACCAAAATACACCACCGGCTTAGACAGCGCTAAACAGGCTTCACGCAAGGCTTTACAGCCTTTGCTTTCCTCACCATCACCACGATAAATTACCAAGGCGCTAAGCGCCTGCTCTGGTAAAGTGTAGCGCTGCGGGTGCAAGGCAAAATACTGATAAAACACATCGCGATTTTCCACCACCACAACGTGAGTAAATGCAGACAGCTGCAAGCTGTGCCAATTAATATCCATCACCCACTGGCTCGGCGCTGTCGTCACCCACTCAGGAAAATACGCGCCACAATTGGCCTGCGCCATCAGCACGCGCTTTTCTGTGGGTGTCTCACCAACAGACTTGTACTCGCCATCACCCAGCTCACCTTGTTCAAGTCGGCTGGTTTGGCTTAAATCAGTTTCCAACCCAGCCAAGTTTAACTCAGCAAGGGTTTGCTCAATGGTCTGTAACATGCGCCGATCAAACAGCACTTGAGTGTGACCAAAACGGCCTTGGGTGTCTAACTCATGACGGTCACACCACAGCTGCAATTGCTGCATGCTTGCTTGTTGCGCTTTGCGTTGCACCTGCTGCTGATGCAGCAACTGTTGATTAATACGTTGTAAAACCTTACGCACACTGGGTTCTAAATCAATACTCATACCAGTACACCCCTACTAAGCAGTTGCAACTCAACGTCTTCAATAACCCAGACGTCGTTAAACGGCCCTTGTTTATCTTGGTGATACTGCAGGTGAAAGGCTGATTTTTCTACACTGGCCAAGCCTTGGTACTCAGCTATCACTTGGTACAGCCAAATCTCTGGGTCCCAACTCAGTTGCGCCTGTTCAAGATAAGTTAAAGCGCTTTGGCTGTGCTGCTGATCCAAAACGCTTAAATAAAACGACACCACATCCTCATGCAACGCACGACGCTGCGCCAACACCACTTCTTCATCGTACTGCACCAGCGTTTGCGCGCTGCTCGGCGCTTGGGTTTCAGGTTCAGAACGTGCCGGTAATTGCGCCAGCAACATCTGCATATCGTGTTGATCACGCTGGCGATCTAAGGCAATAGCGACACTGGGCTGCAACGCTGCAGCTTGATTGAGCAAATCCACAACATGGCTGCGCTGGGCATAATCAGACGGTTGAAAATTGGGTTTTTGTTGAAAAAACTGCAACATGCCGCGCACCAACAGATTGCGTGCTTGTTGCTGACGAAAGCGCGTCATCAGCTCATTTAAACGACTTTGCACTTCACGCAAACTGCTGAAATGACCACTGACTTGGCCTTGCAGTTGACGTACTAAAATATGGCGCAAACCGCCATTACTGCCAGCTAAAGCGATCAGCTCTTTAAAGTTAATCAGCTCCAAACCATCCAGCCAACGCAGTACTTGGTTATGGGCTTTTTCGTTTTCTTCGATTTTCTCTTGTACGGTACTGACAAAAGCAAAATCAGTATTGAGGCGATTCCACAAGCTGTCGATACCGCCGCCAATGCGGCTGTTTAGGTCATCCACTTCTTGACTGAGTTGATCCTGTAACAAGGCGCTATTGTGATAGTCAGCCTGTTGCTCCGCGCCATTGATCTTATTGACTAAGCGACGAATATTAATTAAAAAATCACCGATATCCACGTTGACTTTGCGCCGCTGTTCGTCAGCAATCAGCTGCACAATCACATCGCGCACTGGATCGCTGAGTTTAAGGCCTGAGCTCTCATCGGGACGACGTAAAATATTGGCATCAATCAATTGGTTGACCGTGCGGCCACCGAGCTGGGCTTCATCCACAGGCACGCCATAGTAGCTGTGCATCAGTAGCTCGCTATGCTTGCCCAGCAGTTTTAAACGCTCAATCCCCTGCCTTACCGTTTCACTGTGGTAATCAAGGCTGCTCATGTCAGCAGTTCCTCTTGACTGGGCGCACGCTCCTCTTCGATCTGAATGTTTTCTTCTTCACGAATAAAGCGGGTTAAATCAATCAGGTAATCAATTTTCCCGGTCACCAAATAATGATGGCGATCTTTATGCGGTTGGTGCAAATAGCCGTGATTACGCAGGCGATCAAAAACCTGTTTAAGCTGGCCCAGCACATCCTCACTTTGTGACTGAAAAAAGCGTGTTTGTACCAAGGCATGCAACTGCTCACGCAAGCTGGGGTTGTTTTCAATGCGCGCAGCAAGATCATGCCGATTAAGAATGTCGTTGGCAGTCAGCACATTTTCATGGCCGAGGGTTTCTTGTGCCAACTGCAAGAGTTTCAACATTGGAATTAAGCTGTCGAGGGTGTCTTTAAACTGCTGTGATAACTGATCGCGCAAAGGTTGCGTCAGCTCACGCCAGGCTAAAAACCAGACGGTACCCTCTGGATTGCTGGCCAAGCGCCGATTCAGCGGACGCAAATACTGATCAAAAGCCTCGCGGGTTTGCTCGTTTTGTAAATGGCGAAAGGCTTCGCTATCGCTCACTTCACAGATAAAGGCACCGCCAAGCAACTGCTCAAGTAAATAACCATGCTGCATCATCATGCTGTGACCTCCTCGCGGCGTTCTTGTAAGCGTTGCGCTAAGCGACTGAGTTTTGGCTCGATGCGTTTGAGCTGGCTGCGCGCGCCGGGGTGGCTGTCTTTTTCAATCAAGTAGCGGTGTTTAAACAGGGTCAACACATCTGACTCAGGGTTGGGAAAAGCACCCACAATAAAGATATTGTTGTTTTCACAGGCTTTAAACAGCTTTTCCACGTTGTGATAGGCCAAAGTACCGATTTCATCAATCGGCCAATGGATGGTGACTTTAGATTTACCACGCAATAAACGGGTAAAGGCCAACAAATATTTGCACAAAATCAGATAGGCCATACCGTGACTGGAGGATTCCAACAGCTGTCGATCGTTACGAATAATTAAATCAGCACCGCCTTCATTCAGGTGCAATTCCAAGCGCAGCAAGCTTTCAAAGGTAAACTGCTGATCACTGCGCAACAATTCCGCAACATCACTAAGCGCATCCAAATAGGCATCATTGGGTAAAGCCTCTGTCTCGTGCTGCCACTGATCATAGAGTTTGGCAAAACGCTTCAACGGTTGCCAAAAACTTAACTCATCAATGGTCGACTGAATACGTACTTCAGATTTACTGATACCAGGCAGGACAAACTCTTCAGTCACTTCTTCACTAAGTCGTCGGCTTTGCGCGCTAATCAGACGGTTTAGATCGCTGAAAACGACAAAAAACTTTTGCAAATCAGCACCGTAGTTGCGCCCTTGCGCTAACAAATTCAGCTGCAGATCCTGCAGAATCTGCAGCATTTCCTGATAGGCAGCCAGACTGGCTTGCGGTGTCGGAGTCAGGCCCAGTTGCCGCTGCTGTGTGCTCCACATATCGGTAAAGTCCAGCGCGGCATCTTTAAGCAACTCACGCTCAAACACCTGCATGCTGGTTTTTAAACGCACATCCAATTGCTGCTTATCCTGCAACGCACGTCGCGCACGCTCAATACGCTCAGCACAATCACCACTGTTATGCTCGGCCACAGGCTGCTCGCCCGGTGGTGGAAATTGTTCCAACTGTTTTAATAGCGGTAGCACTTGTTCAAGCAACTGGCGCACCCCATCAAGTGTTTGCTTACTGGCTTTGATCGCTAATAAAGCGGTTTTATGCTGATCTAAAAACTGCTGTTTGTGCACTGCCAGCTGCTCAGACAGGCCAATCTTTTCCTGTTTAAGTCGGTGCTCTTGCGCTAATAATTCAGGTTTGCGCTGCTGCCAATCGACGCGCATAAAGGTGCGATAGGCATCCAGTTCATCGGTGCGCTCTTCAGTCTGTTTGACCTGCTCGCGGATCGTTTTTAAGCGCTGTTCAATGTCTTTTAATGTCTGCGGATCAATGCCCTGCTCACGCAGTTCACGCTCCAAAATACTCTGCAGCTCTTGCACCTGCTGCTCGGTTTCGCGGCGTTTAGCGTTCAGGTTTTTATCGTGCTGCTCAATCTGCTCACGTATCGCCTGCACGGCCTGCTGCCAATCAGCTTGATATTCTAAGAGCATTTCTTTAAAGGCACTATCACGCTCATGCAGGGCATTTTTCTGCTTATTTTTTAACGCATCCAATTGCTGACTGAGCTGTTGTTGCTGCTCATACAATGCTTGCTTGCGCTGTTGCTGAGCCTCTTGGTACTTTTCAAGTAAACGTTGTCGTGCTTCACGGGCAAAGTTCAGATCGTTGCTGTAGCTATCACGCTTTTGTCGCGCTTTCTGCCAGAGTTCATGCTGTTGTTGCGCAGCGGTGTTAAGGTTTTTCTGTTCAGCCTCAAGTGCCTCTAATTGCTGTTCAATGGCATGCACTTGGCTCAAGGCTTGGGCGATGGCTGCCTCTAAGGCTTGCTCATCTTGCGCGTAGGCTGGCAGCTCAATGGTGCTCAAATCCAAGCGCATATTAAACAGCTGCTGCTCAGCTGTTTTAGTCGGCTGGCTATCGCTGACTGCAGGCATAGTCAGGCTGGGCGCTAAATCAGTTCGCTCCAGCAACTCTTCACGAATCACTTTACCAACGCTGTGCTGCCAGCCGGGTAGCTGCTCATGCAAAAAATGACGCAAGCTACCAACGCTAGGGGCTTGCTGTAATTTTAGCTGGGCATAATGCTGTTCAGCATTACGCAGTGTCCTATGCTGCGCATGAATACTCTGCAAGTGTTGGTCTTGCTGGTTTTTACTTTGCTGATAGGCTTCGCGCAGGCGCTCTACATCCTCACCTTGCTGGGTCAATTGCTGCTGAATAGCATCAATGCGTGCTTGCTCAATATCTAAATCTTGCTGCTCTTGCGTGCTGATCAGCGGTGCATTAAGACGCGCATCAACATCGGCTTGCTGTTTGATAATCTGCGTGTTTTCGTCTTGAAACTTATCTTGCTGAGTCTGGCGTTGCTGCTGGTGCTCTTGTTCAAGTTGCTGCTGTTCCTGACTGTGCTGGGTGCGCAATTCCTGCTCTGTGCTACGTAGCTTATGCTGTTGCCGGCCTACTTTTTCAACAAAGGCATTGATCTGTTCAGACAACTCCAGCTTGCGTGATTCGAAGCGCTGACGAGAACCGCCTTCAGCTTCGCGCAGCAGTTGTAAATGCGTGGCCAGTTCATCCCGCTTAGCACGCAGTTCGGGCAACTGATTAACATCGTACTCAAGACCCTGCATATCGGCTTCTGTGAACACTGTGTGGCGCTGCTCAATGTCATCTAGATCAGTTTCAACTTGGCTGAGCTTACTGCTGACTTCGCTGTGTTTGTCGTTAAGAGCTTGTCGCTGGATTTCATAGCGCTCTTCGTGCAAGTTTAGCTCGCGCTGCGCATGTTTGATCTGCGCATCTTGATCCGCACTCTGGCGTTCGAGCTGGCTGGCGTCATTTAACAACAAGGGCTGTAATTGCCAGAGGCTGCGCTCTGTGGCGTTCAGCGTATCAACCTGCGCACCAATGCCAACGATGTCTTTTTGCAGGCTGCTTAAGCGTCTCGATTGTCGCACGCGTTGCACCCAGTCACGCACCTGCGCGCCTTTGATACGGGTGGTGGGTAACGCCACGCCTTCGTCTTCAAAAATGGCAGCAAGCATGGTTTTTAAGGTATCCATTTTGCCTTCTTTGGCGTGCACGGCGGACACCAGCTTTTCAATATGACGCAAGCGATGTGGGTGTTCGGTCAGACTGTAACGCAACGCGGTTTGTCGTAAACGGGTCGATTCTGCACGCGGTAAGCTGCCAGTCAGCAGGCTAAAGTCATTTTGGATAATGCTGCGGTATTCGCTGATGGTGTCGATACGGTGCGAGCTGTCGATACCGCGCTGACGTAATCCGGCGCTAAACTCTTGGTAGCTGTGGGCTTTGTGGCTGCTATTAAGATACAGCTCTGGGCTGTATGCAGCATTAATAAAACGGTAGCTGACGCCGTCATCTTTTTTACGGGTGATGGCAACGTGGCAAATAGTGCCGGTTTCACGGCGGTATTCGTAGATTAAATAGGAGTTGCTGTGCGGCAGATAAAATTGATCAAACTTTTTGCGGGTTTTGGGTACGACAGTGTTGGGCCTTTCACCATAAAACACGGGAATCAGGCGTTGTAGTGTGGTTTTGCCTGAGGCGTTGGTGCCGCAGATATTGGTGTGGCCGTCGAGATCAAGTTCAATGATACCGTCGAGATGGCCGTGGATCATGATAATACGTAGCAAGTGCGGCATGGGGTTGGTATTAACTCCAATTTAAATCAGCGCGGCAAGGGTGCTGTGTCCAAGTGTTTATTGCTGCTAAGAGTACAATAATTTTTGCTGTTTTTGGCGGGTATTGCGGGGATTATCTGGGTGGACTTTTTAACTTGTGCATCTAGAATCGAAAGCACTAAGCATTATTTGTGTATGTCGCACCGTGCAAGTGCCGTTCCTCCCTCAACGAGCCCATCCGGGGCTCGATTCGGGCGCGCACCATCCATGGCGCGCTTGCCACGACACCTGCACGGTACTCTTTGACTATCGGTATGGGCTGCGAGTCTTCTAAAAACATAAGCCAGCAAACCCAAATCTAAATCCAAATCTAAATCTAAGAGCCCAGAGCCCAGAGCCCAGAGCCCAGAGCCCAGAGCATAAAATATTGCCTGCCAAACTGAACGTGTAAATATAAAGCTTTCAGAAAAAAGCGAGCCTTATATAAATAGTGCGAACAACGCCGCTGGTCAATGAGTACTTCGGGGTTGGTGTGATGAGCGAGCCAGGGATGGCGAGCGCCGGAGTTGAACCCTGGATGGGTTCATCGACGGATAAACACCAATTCCGAAGTACGGCACACACCGCTCATCTGCTCACTTGTAAGCTAAGAATCAAAAGCATCGGGGATTATCGACGTTTGCCGCACCGTGCAAGTACCGTTCTTCCCTCAACGGGTCTTCCTCACCCGATTCGGGCGCACGCCATCCTTGGCTACGCTTGCCACGCCACCCGCACGCTACTCACTAATCATCAACAAGGCTTGCTAGTCTTCTAAAAAGCTCAGCAATCAGGTAGAGGAAGTGTGATGTTTAATTAGATGCCCGCTTGTGGTGAAAGCGGGCAGATGTCGATAAGTTACTGTGCGGTAAAATGTGGCAGCTCGGCAAGTGTAACGCTTTGTGCTCTGCGTGGAGCGACGATAAGCGCTTCACCATCGACAACAATTTCATCACGCTGATTGACCACTCGCGTGCCAATACGCACACGAAATTTAGGCAGTTTTTCTAGAATCTCCAACTGCACAGTCAGCTCATCACCCAGCTTAACCGGTAATTTAAACTCCATTTGCTGACTCAGATAAATCGTACCTGGCCCAGGGAGCTCGCAGGCAACCGCCGCACTGATTAATGCACCACTAAACATACCATGAGCAATACGCTCTTTAAACGCTGTACGAGCAGCATATTCCGCATCCAAATGCACTGGGTTACGGTCGCCAGACATGCTGGCAAACATCATAATATCGAGCTCTGCCACCAATTTGCTAAAGGTGGCTTTTTGGCCAACCTCTAAACTCTCATATGGGGTGTTAGTGCTTTGTGTCATGCGGTGTCTCCAAATCAAAGGATGCTGCTGTGGGTGATGTGATCTCGCGCTGACTCACTAAAGCAGCATCGAGCCATTGAATAATGTCGGCGGTAACTTCGCCATGATTGATTTCTTGCAGTACTTCATGCCGAGCGTCGGGATAAATATGAACATCCACCGCGCGGTTACCTGATTGACGTAACGCATCAGCCAGTTCAACCAGTCGATGACCATGGTTAATGGGATCTGCATCGCCACCAATGATCAGTAACGGCAAATAGTTATCAATTTGCACCATATTTCGCACGGGCGTTACATGTTGCAAACCACTGAGTAAATCGAGCCATAATTGTGTGGTACAGGTAAACCCACACAAAGGATCATTAATATACGCATCCACTTGTTCGCTATCACGCGAGAGCCAGTCCCAGTTGGTGCGACGCGATTTGACCGCTCGCTGGTAAGGATAAAACACCACAATATCCAATAACTTACTGCGCCCTTTAGCACCCAGTCGCCAGCGCTCAAAGCGCGCTATAGCCATTGCAACACGATAACGCAATGAGGTTTTAAAGTAATTTGAACCGGATAATATAGCGCCTTGCATACTGCAACTGTGCTGCATTAAATACGCTAACGCCACATAACTGCCCATACTGTGGCCCAATAAAAAAATTGGTGTATTGGGATAATGAATTCGAATATGGTGGTTCAGGCAAGACAAATCACTGACCACCAAATCCCAACCCTGCTTATCTGCAAAATAACCTAAAGTACCAACCGTTGCCGTGTGACCATGGCCTCGCTGATCTAAAGCAAACACAGAAACACCTTGCTCAGCCAAGCTGTGCGCAAAGCGTGTATAGCGTTGACTGTGCTCAGCCATACCGTGAGCAATCATAACAATGGCTTTGGGTTGCCCTTCACTGGACCAATGATTGACATACAGCTGAGTTGCATCATTGGCAGTTAACCAAAATGCTTCATGGCGCATGCTGGCTTCCTCCTCGGCACGGGCATGCACCTATTGTAGTGCTTATCCATGCGCTTGGGGAGATACCCCTGAGCAGAACAACAACTTAGAACCAGAAACTTACTTTAGTTGGCATTGTGACTAAAAAGGCTTATTTTGTACTGGCCGCGTATTTATAAAGCTGCTAACCTCAAGCCGTTTGCTACTAAATACAAAAAGCAAAGCAAAACTAATAACTACAATCACGCCTTAATGAGATGGTTGACAAGAACACGCAATTCCGTGACTTTTAGCACAGAGTCGCGTAACTGGTAGGCATCCTTCAGCGTAAACTGGATCGCAAGCTGCTTTTAAGACGCTTGCGTATATACGTTGTCTATTTATAGTGTATTTTTGTTAAACACTTTCACAAGCAAAATTAAGCTGTTGCTTAGGAGTTGACTTGCATGAACGAAGACTTCTGGAAGGACAAATACCCTGAAGGTATTCCTACCGAAATCAATCCTGATCAGTACCCTAATATTCAAGCGGTACTGAAAGAGTCCTGCCAGCGTTTTGCTGACAATCCGGCCTTTACCAATCTGGGTAAAACGCTCACCTATGGCGATCTTTACCGCCTCTCTGGTGACTTTGCTGCGTGGCTACAACACTATACGGACTTGGAACCCGGTGACCGTATTGCTGTACAACTGCCTAACCTGTTGCAATACCCAGTAGTGGTGTTTGGTGCGATCCGTGCCGGTTTAGTTATCGTCAATACCAACCCGCTGTACACCACACGAGAGATGGAACACCAGTTCAATGACTCAGGTGCCAAAGCCCTCGTGTGCTTAGCCAATATGGGGCATTTAGCTGAAACTGTAGTGCCAAACACCGATATTAAAACAGTTATTATCACCGAAGTTGCTGATTTTTTACCGCCAGTTAAGCGTTTCTTAATCAACAGTGTCGTGAAATACGTTAAAAAAATGGTGCCGCCATTCCATATTCCGAATGCACTAAAGCTCAATGATGTATTAGTCTTGGGCAGTAAAAAAGCAGCGCGCAATGCCAACCCTACCTCTGATGAAGTTGCTGTGTTGCAATACACTGGCGGCACTACAGGTGTGGCCAAGGGCGCTATGCTGACGCATCGCAACTTGATTGCTAATATGCTCCAAGCTGAGACGATGATGGCTTCAAATTTAGGGCATGGCACTGAAATCATTATTGCGCCTTTACCGCTGTATCATATTTATGCATTTACTTTTCATTGCATGGCTATGATGAAGACCGGTAACAACAACTTGCTGATCACCAACCCGCGTGACCTGCCAAGTATGCTTAAGGATATGAAAAAGAATACATTCACCGGATTTGTCGGCCTAAACACTTTGTTTGTTGCGCTATGTAATAACGAAGATTTTCGCAAGCTCGACTTTTCAAATTTAAAAATGACCATTTCTGGCGGCATGGCCTTGCAGTCTTCCACTGCGGAGCGCTGGGCCGAGGTGACCGGCACGCAAATTTGTGAAGGCTATGGCCTGACCGAAACCAGCCCTCTGGCAACGGTCAATCCGATTCAAAGCATCCAGCTGGGCACTATTGGTATTCCAGTGGCATCAACACTGTGCAAAACCATTGATGATGATGGTAATGACCAAGCTATTGGCGAGAGAGGCGAGCTCTGTGTTAAAGGCCCGCAAGTCATGAAAGGCTATTGGCTGCGTGAAGATGCGACCAAAGAAGTGCTCGATGACGAGGGCTGGTTGCGCACTGGTGATATTGCGATCATTCAAGACGATGGCTATATTCGTATTGTTGATCGCAAAAAAGACATGATTTTGGTATCAGGCTTTAATGTTTTTCCAAATGAAATTGAAGATGTCTTGTCAACATTACCGGGCGTATTGCAGTCTGCAGCCATTGGTGTACCCGATGAGAAATCAGGGGAAGCCATCAAGGTCTTTATTGTGGTGCGCCCGGGCGAAAGCTTGACCGAGAAGCAAGTGATAGCACATATGCGCAGTAATTTAACCAGCTACAAGATAGCGCGTCAGATTGAATTTCGTGATGAATTACCAACAACCAATGTGGGTAAGATTTTGCGTCGCGCACTGCGTGATGAAGAGCTACAGAAAATGGCCAATGCTGCAGGTTAGGCCAGCTATGTAACTGCGCTACGATGGCGTAGGCTGAACCTGAAAACGCGAGTGTGTATGCTCGCGTTTTTTTATGTCTATTCATTGAGCGGACTAAAGCTTATTGCTGCTTCAACATGACTATGCTTGCCGGATAATTATTGCAGACAATAAAAAACGCGCAATCGCACAACGCCCTAGTGAGGCGAAACGACTGCGCGCTTACAATCTTTTTTGGAGATTAAGCTTTTACTGCTGTTGCTGGTAATTCTGCAGGTTTACGTGTCTCAGGTGTTGAGCGACGGAAATAGCTGACTTGTTGTTGACCACTTAAACCACGAGGAACTTCTTCAATCTCACCGCCCTTCTTTAAAAAAGCTGCGGTTTGTTCTGCAAGTGTATCGCGTGATGTAACGGCTTCTACGGGTTTCGCACGTGTGCTGGAACCTTTAATACGCATGACGATCATGACCTCCTCAAACGTTTAGGTTCTCAATAATACGATAAAAACCTATAAAAGTCAATCACATATAACTCGATGTTATAAAAAAACCAGACTTACAACCGTAATATGGGCATTTTATGCCCGCGGCTTCTAAATCAAACACCCTGCACAAACATCAGCACTGCAACGCGGGCAACGAGTGCCCGCCCTACGCAAAACCTTCGCTATACAAATTCCCCTGCCTCTCCGTACAAATCACCGTAGGGCGGGCATTTTATGCCCGCGGCTTCTAAATCGAACACCCTGCACAAACATCAGCACCGCAACGCGGGCAACGAGTGCCCGCCCTACGCAAAACCTTCGCTATACAAATTCCCCTGCCTCTCCGTACAAATCACCGCAGGGCGGGCATTTTATGCCCGCGGCTTCTAAATCGAACACCCTGCACAAACATCAGCACCGCAACGCGGGCAACGAGTGCCCGCCCTACGCAAAACCTTCGCTATACAAACTCCCCTGCCTCTCCGTACAAATCACCGTAGGGCGGGCATTTTATGCCCGCGGCTTCTAAAACCTCGCTTCGAACACCCTGCACAAACATCAATACCGCAACGCGGGCAACGAGTGCCCGCCCTTGTAAATGCCTATTCGGCAGTCAAACCTAGCGCTTAATCGTCTTCAACAACTCTTCAGGGCTGATCTGACCAACAATACCAGCGTTAGCTTGCGCACTACCCAGCTGCGGCATATTGAGGATATGGCCTTTCATTTTGCCGATGATATGCATTTCACAGGGCTTGCAATCAAACTTCAGGGTTAACACTTCATCACCGTGAATCAGCTGCATATCGCTGACTTTAGTGCGCACACCGGTCACGCCTTTGGCTTGTTTGGGGCACAAATTAAACGAGAAACGTAAGCAGTGCTTGGTGATCATCACCGGCACATCGCCGGCCTCTTCATGCGCCTCATAGGCCGCATCAATCAGCTGCACGCCATAACGATGATAAAACGCGCGGGCTTTTTCATTATAAACGTTAGCCAAAAACGTCAGATGCGACTCTGGATAGACCGGTACTGGATCACTAACAGGTTTGCGAAAACCTTTTGGATGTGCGGCAATACGCGCAATAGTCAAAGCCGCAATCGCATCACGACGCAAAGCTTTCAGTTGTGAATTGGGCACAAACCAAGCTTGCTCGGCTTGCACATTAATCTTCTGCGCATGATAAATCGTGGTACCCAACTTACTCAGGGTGTCTTTGATTTGCGCAATCGCTTGCTTAGCATCATCTGCAACAGTAAAAGGCCCTGTTTGCTGCACAGTGACACTTACGCCCTCTTCGCTGGTCGCGGTAAGCGTCAGCTGCTGTTCATCCAATTGCACCTGCCAATCCACTAATACACGACGTTCAGAGGATTTCTTTTGCAGCGCTTGCTGCCAGTTGTGGTCCATATTGCGATTAAGCTGATACGGCGGGCGTAAAGCTTTAAGTTCAGCGCGCATATCATTAGGCACCACGCGGTACTGACGAATCATTTGGCCGTCTTGCTCATACTCGCAGACTTGCTGCACGGTATTGGCACGAAAACCGATCACTTCACGCTTGTATAAAACGTTTAAACCATCGCCATTGGCCAAGGCTTCAGTGGTTTGCACACTAATATCGTTTTTACCAATGCCCAGAATCTCGCCAACTGGCAAGCCAATAAATTTCGGCGAATCAAAGGCGCCGATATCAATTTTACGGTCACTGACAAAGTAATCCGTGCTGCCGCGATGGAAGGTTTTATCCGGATCAGGGGCAAAAAAATGCTCGGTAAAACCACTGGATGAACGCGCCAGCTCAGGGCGATCTAGTAATATTTCATCCAGCTGCTGACGGTAATAGGCGGTGATATTTTTCACATAGGTCATGTCTTTGTAGCGCCCTTCAATCTTAAAGGAACGCACGCCAGCATCGACCAAATCACGCAGGTTGGCGCTTTGGTTATTGTCTTTCATCGACAGCAAATGCTTATCGTAAGCCACCACGCGGCCTTCATCATCTTTTAAGGTATAGGGCAAACGGCAAGCTTGTGAGCAATCACCACGGTTGGCGCTGCGTCCAGTCTGGGCATGGGAAATATTGCACTGACCGGAAAAGGCTACACAGAGCGCGCCATGAATAAAGAACTCAATCGCCGAATCCACATTTTGGCTGATCTCTCGGATCTCTTGCAGATTCAGCTCACGGGCTAACACCAACTGAGAAAAACCCACTTGCGAGAGAAACTTAGCTTTTTCAAGGGTACGAATATCAGTCTGGGTACTGGCATGCAGTTCAATCGGCGGCAGATCCATCTCCATTACGCCTAAATCTTGCACAATCACCGCATCGACACCGGCTTCATACAACTGACAAATCAATTGCTGCGCAGGTTCCAGCTCATCATCATGCAAAATGGTGTTGATCGTAACAAACACCTTGGCATGGAACAGATGAGCGAACTCGACTAACTCGGCAATATCGCTCAGGCTATTACTGGCGTTATGCCGCGCGCCAAAACTTGGCCCACCAATATACACCGCGTCCGCGCCGTGCAAAATGGCTTCTTTAGCAATCGTCGCATCGCGCGCAGGACTGAGTAACTCAAGGTGATGCAGAGGTAGAGACATAGTTTTTAAGGATTCAAAAATAAATAAGCTGGATAAGACGCAGCACGATTAAATAACCGAGACACAGCATCAAAATAAGTGCGCGCAGTTTACCACAGGGCTGCGCCGGACTGCAGACCATCAGTCGACTACAGAAAACTGCACAGACCCTGTTTGCCCTGTTTCATCCAGAACACTGAGCTGATAGATCCCTGATTTGCTCAACACCTGATCAAAGCCCTGCCCGCTCGTAATGCTCAATAGCGGTCGACCATTAAGGTACCACCACTGTTGTGCGCCACCACCTTGCGCAGAAAAACGCACTCGCAGCTCGCCTTGTTGTCCAGTGGCACGCTGTAAACGATCCCCTTGGTTGACGCCAACAATCTGTATTGACTCACTGGACACAGCCAGCGGCGGCGGGCAATTGGGATCAATTGGCGCTAAACGTGAGCGCCGTTGTTCGGCCAGTGGCAACCAAGGCTCTAATGCCGCCGGCCACAGTGCGACGCGCTGCGCCTGTGCGTCGGGGCAGTCTTTACTCACGCGCAAGCCTTGCTTATTCAGCCAAATTAACGGTTGCAAGGTACTGCTAAACGGCTCACCCATGGTCAACGTCGGTGGAATGGTGCCATTCAGTGTCCAAGCAAAACGCAAGCGTCGGCAATTGTTATCAGTGCGTGGCAGCACCTGACCGAGCGGCCAACAAATCGCAGCGACACCCACCTCAGGCGGCTGCGGATCAGCCAATACTGGTTTACCGCTTTGGCGATCACGGTGATTCATCACATCATGCACTTGCAACAATAAGGGCGTCGCCGAAGCTAAACCAAACTGTCCTGGCACCGGCGTACCATCCGGGCGACCAATCCATACTCCAATTAAATAACGCGAGCTGACACCCACCGCCCAAGCATCACGAAAACCATAGCTGGTGCCGGTCTTCCACGCCAAAGGCGCACGCTCAACCAATTGCGCACGCGGATCAAGATCAGGACGGCGTTGCCCAGATAAAATGCGCCGCACAATCCATGCAGCACCCGGCGACATCAGCGGTTTTTCTTGCAAGGTTTGTTGCGGCTGAAAACGCAACTGTGCAACTTTACCCTGTCGTGCAAAGGCACTAAAGCCGCTGACAATATTCTCTAAGCGCGTACCCACACCACCTAAAATCAACGCCAAATTCGGTTCTGCACCTCGGGGCAATAATAATGGCACACCAGCATTGCGCAGCTCACCAGTAAAACGCTTCGGGCCGTACACCTCAAGCAGCTGCACAACCGGCAAATTCAACGAACGCGATAACGCCTGACTGGCCGCCACCGGCCCACTGAAGCCCTGGGAGAAATTACCCGGTCGATAATCACCCGCATGGCGCGGTACATCTTGCAGTAAAGACTCAGAATGAATTAAGCCCTCATCCAGCGCCAGCCCATATAAAAACGGCTTTAAAGTTGAACCGGGCGAGCGCACCGCTTGAATCATATCAACATGGCCAAAGCGCTGCGCATCTTGAATATCCAACGAACCTAAATACGCCTGCACCGCCATGCTTTCGTGCTCAACCACAATAATCGCTGCCGAAGTGCGCTCCGGTAAACGCGCACGCCAGCCGAGTAACAACTCTTCTAAACGACGCTGCAAACTGGCATCTAGGGTGGTTTCAATCACTGCGGGACTATTGGCCGTATTTAAGCGCCGCGCCAGCAAAGGTGCTAAAGAAGGCTCATCACGCGGTGCCAACCACACCCGCTCTTGTAATGCATCAGCAATCGCTGCCTGCGGCCACACTTCAAACTGCTGTAAACGCTGCAGAATTTTATCGCGCGCAGCTTGTGCTCTATCAGGGTGACGATCCGGGCGTAAACGACTCGGCGCTTGGGGTAATACGGCGAGCAAAGCCGCTTCTGCGCGGCTGAGATTTTTTGGCGATTTACCCAAATACGCCCAACTGGCAGCCGCGACACCTTCTAAGGTGCCGCCAAAAGGTGCACGATTTAAATATAAAGTCAGAATTTCATCTTTGGACAGATGCCATTCTAATTGCGCCGTACGCCAGACTTGACGCAGCTTGCCACGCAAGGTGCGTGGATGCGGATCGAGCAAACGCGCCACCTGCATCGACAAAGTACTGCCACCGGAGACAATCGCCCCAGCGCGCAAATTTTGCCACGCAGCACGCGCAATCGATATCGGATTAACCCCAGGGTGCTGATAAAACCAACGGTCTTCATAGCCCAATAGTGCTTCAATGTAATAGGGAGAAACTTGATCGATACGCAGCGGATAACGCCACACGCCATTATGATCGGCAAAGCGCCACAGCGGCGTGCCATCCTGCGCCAACACCACCCGCGCCATATCATCTTTAGGCAATGGCAATGGGTCCAAGCGATCTGCCACCCAGAGCAGTCCACAGACCAGCAATACACCCAAGCCAACCCGTCGCAGCATCCACCACCCTCTCATTTCTAGGGCGGGCACTTGTGCCCGCGATCAGACCATGCTCAAAGCCCACCCTTACGATTTCCGCAGAGCTTAAGTTTAAAGCTAAATCACGTAATCTTAGTTTTTGTGAGTTCGAGTTAACGCTGTTACGGCCCAAGGACTTATGCTTTTGCGGTTTCTCACCTTACATAAGCAGCTGACAAAGAGGGGGGGGGGGTAGCTTAACAGCAGGCCACTATTGCACTAACGCGCGTTTGTAGCCTGCTCGCTCATTTGCTTTGCTTTAGCCAACATTTCCTGCTGCTCAAGAGTGGCACGAGCGACTATTTTCGAGAAAACTCTTTCTTTTTCCTGTGTTGAAGCGTTGCGTATAAAGTCCGAGAAAGATGTTTTCACCAACTCTTCACTTTTTCCCGTATTCATTTACTTCTCCGCTGCTCGCTAAACCAATAACGGCTTCTAATTGTGAGCGAGTGTACTTTTTGCTCAGTAGAGCGTCAATATCGCTCACATCAAGGTAAATAGTTTCACGCCCCGTGTGAATATTTTTTTCGACAAACATCAATTCAACTTGATCACCAAACTGTTGCTTTAATTGAGTTACGGTAACTTGCGACTCAAGAAACTGCGTAATAAACACTTCTGCAGGCACTCGTCGCCCCTCTACAATTTCTCGCGCCTGCACAAGTTCCCACGCTTGTTCAGGGGCTTGATACACAAAAATAATTAAAACAAAACGATCTTTAGCAAGTGACCGCTGGATATTGCTTTTTGCCTTATCGAAGCTAGCTAAGGTTGAGTCCATAATGAAGCTTACATTACGTCGCAGTGCTCGATCGTGGGTCGCCTCAACAAAAATCGTTGCTGCCTTCTGAAACAGAGGTGAGTTGAAACCGTTATAGTTTTCAAATTCTTTCCTCATCTCATCATTGTCTATATGAATGAAATTTGCACCCGCTTGCTGCTCAAATACTTCACGCATACTGCGGGCGGTTTCTGTTTTACCTGCACCAGGTGAGCCAGCCATAAATACTGATACAGGGCGTTCCTCACCTGCTAAATGGTCAACTACAGATTTTGCATAGACTTTTTTACGCTTCCTAGCATCAAGAACAGCCTGCTCTGTTACGTGCTTATCATCCATTGCACTCATATTTTAATCCTTCAAAACACCTTAACCTTAGGTACACAAAAAGCTCATGCCTGACCCATCACACAACCATCAACACCTTTAGCATAGTCGAAAATAATCCGAGTAAACCTGCAAGCAGCACAAATTAATCACGCACACATTCACCCTCGCCCCTAAACAACCAAATCAGCGCAGTCTGTACGAGCAAGCCACACATGCCTGCAACATGTCCATGTAAGTATCGTAGGCTAGGCACTTGTGCCCGCGAGCAAAGCCCTGACGCAACCATGTATCTCACATTGCTATATCTCTTCAAAACCTGTCCCAGCCATGTAAAATAGCTCACACACTCACGAACATTAGAGAAATAATATGCCAGACATCTCACCCGAAGCCTTGCTAGAAAACATGCAAAACGACTGGCTGCCCCTAATAGTCGAACACGGCCTCAGTGTACTTTTTGCCGCACTCACGCTCGCCATCGGCTGGTGGTTAATCAGTCGTGTGATTAAAGCCTTCACCAGCGTGTTACAAAAACGCCATGCCGACGCCATGCTCACCGGATTTCTTAGCTCACTGGCAAGTAGTTTACTGCGTATTCTCTTGCTGCTCAGCGTTGCCGGTATGCTGGGAATCGAAACCACATCATTTATCGCGCTTATCGGTGCTGCGGGCTTGGCTGTGGGTCTGGCTTTACAAGGCAGCTTGGCTAACTTTGCCGGCGGCGTGCTCATTCTGTTTTTACGCCCATTCCGTGCCGGTGACTATATTGAAGCGCAAGGCACTGCCGGTACAGTAGAAAGCATCCTGATTTTCCACACCGTACTGCGCACCGCTGATAATAAAACTATTATTCTGCCCAACGGCTCACTGTCCAACGGCAGCATCACCAACTACTCGACCAAGCCAACCCGTCGCGTCGATATCAATGTTGGCATCAGCTATGACGATGACATTAAACAGGCCCGAGCAATTTTGCTGAGTCTAGCCGCTGCAGACGAGCGCGTCCTGAAAGACCCAGAAGCGGTCGTATACATGACATCACTTGGCGATAACTCGGTGAATATGTCACTGCGTATGTGGACCAAAAGTGCTGACTTCTGGGGTGTGTTCTTTGAAGTCCAAGAACAAATGAAAGAAGCCTTTGACCGCGAAGGCATCAGCTTCCCTTTCCCACAGCGCACAGTGCACCTCAACCAGCAGACACAATAAGCGCATTGAGCAAAATTACAGCCAGCGCATTGATAACCTATTGCGAATGCTCATAGCGTTTTTATCAAGGCGCGGTTTGTGATCTGGCGCTGCGCTCGCCAAATATCGACATAGTTTTCCCGACACTAAGGTATTCCAAAATCAGATCAATTTTTTTGACTACCTCTTAGAATACATCCGAGGACACAAAAGACCGTAGATTGGGAAAAGCCCCTATAGACAACTACGCTGACACATAGGGTGTACGTGGATTTTAGGCACAAAAAGGGGTCCTAGAACCCCTTTTTTGTTGATTTGGTGGAACTGAGGGGATTTGCCCCCCTTTTATAGTTCGGCCTGTATTGGTCTGTATCGTTCAACGTCTTGATTTATAAGGCTTTGACTTTTCTAAAATGGTCTACGTTTGTCTGTGTTGTTCTGTGTTTAGGCAACAAATGGGCAATAAGTAAAGTTTAGGGAATCATGTCACTCGCATTACATGCAGCTACAAACTGGCTTGAACAAGCATCTTTAAAGTATTTTTTTGCAGCTTTACGGCAATCACGGTATTCAAAAGACCCATATTTGTAATTTCTGCAAATCGTATGAGTTTCTATTTTTCCGTTTCTTTGTGTATAGGTAAACGTCCCGCTTCTGTAGGTTTTTTCGCTTTTCCATTGCCAGGGGATTGTTCTTGTTTCAACTGGTGGAGCAATTGAGCGATAAATCTCGCTAACTTGTGCTTTTGATCGTGCTTCCCCTTTTGCGTAATACCCGCTAGGTGGTGGAACCATAGAATTCACTGAACCGCGTGGCTGGTAATTATCATCATTAAATACTGTTTGTCTTTTCCACTGTTTTTCTCTGTCTTCGCGTTCCCATTGTTTAATGGTTGGGCTGGTCACGTCTTCAGGTCTTACAGCAACTGGCCGTGGTGGCCTTACTGGTCGTGGTGGTAAAACATATTCAATAATTGGCTTAACGGGTTCGCTTTTTTGATATGGCTTGAGAAAATGAACAATTCTCCCGCCAGGTCCATCAAAGATTATTGCCATTTTATCTTTGTTCAGATACATCAACCCGCCCACTGTGCATACAGCCAGCACAATGAAAAATAACCATTTAGGCACGTTTCTTTTTTTTTCTTTTGGTTATAAATTCTGTTATCCAGATCAGCGCATAAATCCATCTTATCCACTTCAAATCTCCTTATTGAACCAACGCTGAGCCGCTGCTCTGGTTAACTCTATCCTGCGTTTGGTCCTGACAATTTTTCGTTTGCTGCATCATAGCCAGGGTTTGTTTGGCCTGCTTCAGGCATTACTTCGCCACTAATTAATCAGTAACGGTAATTAGGAAAAATCCGACCTAATTCTTCTATTTCAGTCGCAGTAATTCTAGCACCGCCGCGCTTTACGTTTTGCCGGCGAACATATTCTTTTGAGTATGTAACAGCCAGATCACTAAGGCTTAACGTTCCAAGCAATAGTAAAGCCCTATTGTTTATATCTTTTTCATAAATTAAATTCATTCAAATAAAGCCTGTATGTTATAGAAACATATGCAATGAATACATAAGTCGATACAGGCCGTTAAAGACTACATCATAAGGCAATCATCATGGAATTAGAACTTGATCTTAAAACTCTGCTAGTAGCCCTGCCTGTAATGCCGTGGCGTGAGTTTGCTGACTGGATTCGGATGAATGAGGGCCATGACGTGGTTGAAGGTTGGATTAAACACAGTTATCTGCCGACGGTAAAGATTGGCCGTCACCGCATGGTAAACGTTGCGCAGCTTGTCCAGTCGCTCCTAAACGAAGAAGACGAGGCGCCTGACCATTTAAATGATGCTGTTACCCTTAATCCTTTGGCTTCTTTCGACACTTTATCGACACCCTGCACTCTAAAAAGCAAAAACCCCTGAAAATCTCTAGGATAATCAAGGGTTTAGGTGTTTCTAATTGGTGGAGCCGGGGGGATTTGAACCCCCGTCCGCCAGTACTCCGCTGTCGGTACTACATGCTTAGCCGTGTCTACTAATTTAATCCGCAACCGCCCGATCGGCAGGGTGTTTTGGATGAGTTGTGTAAGTTTTAGCCACTTCGTCCACAACGTACTACGCGGCGATTCTGTTCTATCTGACAGTCAGTTTGAGTTTACAGACATCCTCTTGTGACTGCTGGCGCCGAAGCTACCAGAGGAGCGGCTCGGCTGCTTACGCAGCTAGAGCTGTTGCTCCGTAGTTTTCGTCATTGGCAACTATAGAAGTTGCAACAGTGGATTTACGAGTTCTGTTACCAACTCGGCATGCACCTAAAGTTTCGCAACCAGCGTCGAATCCTAATCGGCCCCGAGGTGTTTGCTTACCTAAGTGGCAATCATCATACGCTAAATTGTGTGTTATGTCGACCAGTCATCACTTTAACCACTTAACTGCTCGACCACCCTTTACCGCTTGCCTAACTATTAAATGGGGCTCTGCTGCAGCTTTTCAAGCCACAGAACGTAATATTTTTGATACAAGACAGTTTGTAGCCCGCAGAGCTATTTCGTCACCAACCAGATAATATTGCTAGTCTGAAAACACACACTCCACTCTATCTGCGGTTGTTGACAAACGTCACACCATACAGATTACTTGATGCCTTAAGCAGTATTTTAAGGAAGCACTAAATAATGTTAGCGAGGCAGTCAGGGCTAGGCAAAAATCAGCGAAAAAGCGCAGTTTACAGGTAGTAAATGAGCATTTTGAGCTGATTTTTAACAATGTCCTGGCAACGCAGGTAATTATTCAGTGTTTCCTTAAATCTAGCATAGGCGGCTGTTGTAACCAGTACATGACACAGGCCTACTTATACAAATTTAACGCTATATTAAACTCCGAGCATTCAAATGCTAAATCAACCAGTTTTGGTTGTTTTTTATCTTTTTCAGACAATTGCAACTGCTCTTTCGGCAAACACCAATCAATATTTAAACTGGGGTCATCAAACGCTAAACCACGATCACTCTCAGGAGAATAGTAATTATCAACTTTATAGGTAAAGGTCGCTGTCTCGCTTAACACCACAAAACCATGCGCAAAGCCTCTAGGAATAAATAACTGGTGTTTATTTTGGCTATTGAGAATCACTGCAACATGCTGCCCAAACGTTGGGCTGCCTTGTCGTATATCAACGGCAACATCTAAAACCTCACCGTCAATGACACGCACTAATTTACTTTGTGCAAACGGCGGGCGCTGAAAATGCAGGCCTCTTAGCACGCCTTTGGTAGATTTGGATTCATTGTCTTGGCAAAAATTAACTTTATAGCCGATCGCTTCTGCAAATTTATCTTGACGAAAGGTTTCAGAGAAATAGCCTCGTTCATCGCCATGCACGACGGGCTCAATCAAGACAACATCAGCTATAGTTTGCGGGATAAACTTCATAATTGACGCTCCTGCTGCGCACGCTCAAGAAGGTACTGCCCATAGCTATTTTTGCTCAACTGCTGGCCTATGCGCTGTAAATCTTCTTTGCTTAACCAGCCATTGTTGTAAGCAATTTCTTCTAAGCACGCAATTTTAAAACCTTGGCGCTTTTCAATGGTTTCCACAAACATACCCGCTTCAAGCAAGCTTTCGTGGGTCCCGGTATCGAGCCACGCAAAACCACGCCCAAGCAGCTCAACATCAAGATCACCGCGTTCGAGGTAGGCTTGATTGATGCTGGTAATTTCTAACTCGCCACGCGCTGAAGGCTGCACCTGCTTGGCCATTTGCACGACGCTGTTATCGTAAAAATACAAGCCCGTGACGGCGTAAGTGGATTTTGGCTCACTAGGTTTTTCTTCAATCGAAATCGCACGTTTATTATCATCAAACTCAACCACACCAAAGCGCTCGGGGTCTTTAACCTGATAACCAAAAATCGTTGCACCACTATTTTTAGCCGTAGCGCTGCGTAACATTTGGCTAAAACCTTGGCCATAAAAAATATTATCACCGAGCACCAAGCACACATTGCTGTCGCCAATAAAGTCTTCACCAATAATAAAGGCTTGCGCTAAACCATCAGGGCTGGGTTGTTCGGCGTATGTAAGGTTGATACCAAACTCGCTACCATCACCAAATAAACGCTGGTAGCCACTGATATCTTCTGGCGTACTGATCAATAAAATATCGCGAATACCCGCCAACATTAGTACCGACAACGGATAATAAATCATCGGCTTGTCGTAGATCGGCAATAGCTGCTTAGATACGCCCTTAGTGATTGGGTACAGACGTGTGCCTGAACCTCCCGCTAGTACAATACCTTTGGTGTTGCTGCTCATTGTGTAATTCCTAAGTTTTCGCGTTGGTAACTACCGTCTTGGACGTTTTTGCACCAAGGCTGATTATCTAAGAGCTTCTGGGCGCTCTTGCAAATACCTGACTCGAAGGTTTCTCGGGTACCAGCCAAGCTCTTTAGCAATTTTACTGGGTTCATGGACAATAAACGTGCACAAACTTGAAACGTTTGCACATAAATAGGAATTACAGCCAACTGACCGCAATCCCAAAACCACCCTACGAACTTAACGCAACTGCGGCCCATTAAAACCTGCCCAAATGGCGATGTGCTCGGCAACGCTGGCACCAAACCTCTTGGCAAAACGATCGAATGGTGATTCTTCCAAAGTGAAGTCAACGATATCTGTTTGGCCGATTACGTCACGTGCTACGTAGCTGCTGTTACCCAGTGCATCAATCAAACCCAATTCGAGCGCTTGTTCGCCGGACCAAATCAAGCCAGAAAACAACTCAGGGTGCTCAGCATCTTTAAGGCGATCACCACGGCCTTGTTTGACGCTGGCGATAAATTGTTTATGGGTGGTTTGTAGTACCTCTTGCCAGAACTCGGTTTCTGCTGCGTTTTGCGGCTGGAAGGGATCAAGAAAAGCTTTGTGTTCGCCAGATGTGTATAAACGACGATCCACGCCAAGTTTTTCCATGCTGCCGACAAAACCAAAGCCGGCTGCAGTCACACCAATAGAGCCCACCAGACTGGATTTATCAGCATAAATCTCATCCGCAGCACTGGCGATGTAGTACGCACCAGAGGCACCAAGGTCGCTGATCACCGCATACACTTTGGTATCGGGATGCAAAGCACGCAAGCGGCGAATTTCATCGTAAATATAGCCTGATTGTACAGGGCTGCCGCCGGGACTGTTGATGCGCAGTACGATGCCTTTAGTGTTTTTATCGTCAAAGGCTTTACGCAGTGCGCTGACAATATTATCGGCGCTGGCTCTTTCCTGATCGGCGATCATGCCACGCACTTCAATCAAGGCGGTGTGTGGGCCTGTGGTGCCACCTTTGCCGCTGTCCATTAGTGGCGAGAACAAGGCCAATGCGCCAAACAAGTACGCAAAAGTCAGAACTTTAAAAAATATGCCCCAACGGCGTGATCGGCGTTGTTCGCTGACGCTCGCCAGCACAGCTTTTTCAAGCAGTTTCCATGTTTTGTTGTCAACGTTATTGTCAGTCATGCGCTGCTCCTTTGAATGGGGTGGCAGATTGTCTAAATCGAGATCTAGGCTCAAGTGCTCTGGGTTCTGCTCGGACGGACGGGTCTGAGGTTCGGATGTCCAAGGGTCGATTGGCCGACCGTCTTTGCGATCAGTCATGTTAAGCGCCTACGAGTAAGGTATTGGGTTGCTGTTGTAACCATGTGGTCAGCTCAGAGAAATGATCAATAGCCAAGATGGGCTGCTCTTTGTGTAATACGCTCAGCGGTTGCGCGCCATAACTGACAGCAATGCCAGAGACTTTGGCGTTATTGGCCATGCGCAAATCAAAAGGTGAATCGCCGACCATAATAGCCTGCTCAGGTGTGGCCGCGCAGTGTTTTAAAATCTCATGCAGCATTAAAGGGTCGGGCTTGCTGCGTGTTTCATCGGCGCAACGGGTGATATCAAAGTAATCGAGCATCTTATGTCCGCTGAGCACGCGATGCAGACCGCGACGGCTTTTACCGGTCGCCACCGCCAACTGATAGCCAGCGCTGCGGTAATCATCTAAAGCATCCATAACGCCGGGATAAAACTCCGAGGGCTGCTCTTCAAGACGAATATAGGTATCGCTGTAGGTGCGGATAAAGCGTTGTTTTAATTCGGCATCATCGGCATCGGGATAGAGCACATCGTAGGCTTGCGGCATGGCCAGACCAATAATGGCGCGTACAGCATCATCGCTGCAACGCGGTACAGCACAGGTATCTGAAGCAATATGCATGGCTTCAACTATGCGCATAATCGAATCCACTAAGGTGCCATCCCAATCAAAAATCAAAACCTTAAGCCTGTTCACCAAATTCTCCTGAATATGAAAATATTTTGTACATGCGCGTTAATGTGAAAAATATTCTGCGCGCACCCGTGTATGAGCGGGCCCCCGCGATTGCTGCTGTGCAAACCCGCGTTTGTTTAAGTGACAGCGCAGATTCTGCTGATCGGGTCGCGGGGATGACCCGATCGTACAATGTCGCGATAGTATCGTAGGGCGGGCACTTGTGCCCGCGCAGAACCGCCCAGAAACCTGTAATAGCGTGCAAGACGTATTCGGGTAAAACGCGGGCATAAATGCGCGCCCTATGGTTGTGCGCGAAAAACACCCGCCATACATTTCATGAATCACAGGTTCATCAACCATCAACCATCAACCAACTGTTCGATCACTTTTTGCCATTGTTCATCGGGTTCGGCATGTACAGCCAAGACTTCGCCATCGGGCAAGGTGAATTTTAAATCGCTGGCATGCAAAAATAAGCGCTTACCGCCCATCTCTCGGATTTCTTTACTGAACTCTTCATCACCGTACTTAGTATCACCGGCAATCGCATGCCCAGCATACAGCGCATGCACGCGAATTTGGTGGGTACGTCCGGTAATTGGGTTGGCTTCAATCATGGTGGCAAACTCACCAAAACGGCGAATCACTTTAAACAGAGTCAGCGCATCTTTACCTTCTGGATTGACTTCAACCATGCGCTCACCTGAACGCACGTTACTTTTTTGCAGCGGCGCATCAATTTGTTTGCGCGTTGCCGGCCAACGCCCACGCACTAAGGCCATATAACGCTTATCAACACCGTCACCGCGTAAGGCTTCATGTAAGTAGCGCAACATGCTGCGTTTTTTTGCGATCATCAACAAACCAGAAGTGTCACGATCAAGACGGTGTACCAGTTCGATTTCTTTGCACTGAGGGCGCATTTGTCGAAATGCTTCAATCACCCCGTAGTTCAGGCCGCTGCCACCGTGCACAGCAATGCCGGCGGGCTTATTCAAGACAATCAAAGCTTTATCTTCATGCACGATGGCCGCTTCGAGGCGCTCCAGCAAACCTTTGGCCAGCGGTACTGGCGCATCGGCTTGAGTCATACGCATCGGCGGCACACGCACGATATCGCCTTCTTTAATTCGATAATCCGGCTTAATCCGACCTTTATTGACCCGCACTTCGCCTTTGCGCAAAATGCGATAAATCATAGTTTTAGGCACACCTTTTAAGCGCGCTAAAAGAAAATTATCAATGCGCTGCCCTTCTAACCCCGCCGACACCTCAAGCAACTGCACACCTGTTGCAGTCTGGGAATCCATCTTTGTCATACACCTAAACGCCTAAATGAGTAACTTTGCTTTAATGGATGCAATGGTAACAACAAACCCACCAGCGCAGGCAGCAAATGTACGAGGATTGATGCCTTACCATCAGAATCATCGTAGGGCGGGCATTCATGCCCGCGGATAAATCCCACAAACCAACAACAGGAGCATTGTGTAATTGCAAACATCGCGGGCAACGAGTGCCCGCCCTACGCGAAATCCCTATTGTGTGGGGATTGGCACCTAACCATCAAAATTATCGTAGAGCGGGCACTTGTGCCCGCGTATAACAGCCCACAAACCAACAGCAGCGAGCATTGTGTGGTTTGAAACATCGCGGGCAACGAGTGCCCGCCTACGGCGAAATCCCTATTGTGTGGGGATTGGCACCTAACCATCAAAATTATCGTAGGGCGGGCACTTGTGCCCGCGTATAACAGCCCACAAACCAACAGCAGCGTGCATTGTGTGGTTTGAAACATCGCGGGCAACGAGTGCCCGCCCTACGCGAAATCTCTATTGTGTGGGGATTGGCACCTAACCATCAAAATTATCGTAGGGCGGGCACTTGTGCCCGCGGACTAACAGCCCACAAACCAACAGCAGGAGCATTGTGTGGTTTGAAACATCGCGGGCAACGAGTGCCCGCCCTACGCGTTTGCGGGTGGGTCGCCTGCGCGTTCGGGGTGCCTACATACACATTGAAGAAAAGCACCTGTGCTGCTATATTGCGCCTGCTGCCAAAAGCAGTCAGATTTAAGCCAGCGCTAAAATAAATCAAAACAAAACGTCGGCTGATAATCGGGTTAAAACATTTTCACCGGGCACAGACCCTCGCTAAGCACTGTATGCCTTAGCCAAAACTGTACAGAAACATAATCCGCAATCGCCCAACCGCGATTGTATTTTTATAAACCCGCTCACCAACACAACGAGCGGCACCCGATTTAATAAGGGAAATGTGTTGGGTGGAGATGCACAGAAGTATTGTCCTGCGTAGCCAAGCGCTTTGATTCAGACGTTTCATCACGTCCGCGGACATTCACTGATTCCTCCTCCTGATACAAGTACGCTGCATGTGATTTTACAGTGCAGCAACTGGAGACGCAGTCGCGGTCTTGGCTTATGACCATGCACGCTAGACACGGTTAAATTATTTAACTGCGCGACCCCAACACCGACCCGATTTGTCGTGTGTGCCAATGCTGTGATCCGTGAACCCGGAATATATTGGTAAATCATGAAAAGAATGCTCATTAACGCAACTCAACCCGAAGAGTTGCGTGTCGCACTGGTCGATGGACAACGTCTATTTGACCTTGATATCGAATCAGGTGCCCGCGAACAAAAGAAATCCAACATCTACAAAGGCCGTATTACCCGCGTAGAACCCAGCTTAGAAGCTGCTTTCGTTGACTTTGGCTCAGAGCGTCACGGCTTTCTACCTCTCAAAGAAATCTCCCGCGAATACTTCAAGAAATCTGGCGAAAACGGCGGTGGTCGCGTCAACATTAAAGACGTTTTGACTGAAGGCCAAGAAGTTATCATTCAAGTTGAAAAAGAAGAACGCGGTAACAAAGGCGCAGCCCTCACCACGTTTATCAGCCTCGCTGGCCGTTATATGGTGCTGATGCCCAATAACCCGCGTGCCGGTGGTATTTCTCGCCGCATTGAAGGTGAAGAGCGCAACGAATTACGTGAAGCACTGAACACCCTGAACGCCCCTGCTGATATGGGGTTGATCGTGCGCACCGCCGGTTTAGGCCGTAGCAGCCAAGAGTTGCAATGGGACTTAGACTACCTTGTACAGTTATGGACAGCGATTACTGAAGCAGCTGCAACACGCAGTGCGCCATTCCTGATTTATCAAGAAAGTAACGTGATTATCCGCGCGATTCGCGACTATTTGCGCCAAGATATCGGCGAAGTTTTGATTGATAGCGTTGATGCCCAAGAAGAAGCCTTAAGCTTTATTCGTCAAGTAATGCCGCAGTACGCCAACAAAATCAAACTCTACCAAGACAGTGTACCGCTGTTTAATCGCTTCCAAATCGAAAGCCAAATCGAAACTGCATTCCAACGTGAAGTGAAATTGCCATCTGGCGGCGCATTGGTGATCGACCCAACCGAAGCCTTGGTCTCCATTGATATCAACTCGGCGCGCGCCACTAAAGGCAGCGACATCGAAGAAACTGCTCTGCAAACCAACTTGGAAGCGGCTGAAGAAATCGCCCGTCAACTGCGTTTGCGTGACATCGGCGGCTTGATCGTGATCGACTTTATCGACATGACCCCGGCGAAAAACCAACGCGCAGTAGAAGATCGCGTACGCGAATGCCTCGAAGCAGACCGTGCTCGCGTGCAAGTCGGTCGTATCTCACGCTTTGGCTTGCTAGAAATGTCCCGTCAGCGTCTACGTCCATCCTTAGGCGAAAGCAGCGGTGTGGTCTGCCCTCGCTGTAACGGTCAAGGCATTATCCGCGACGTTGAGTCCTTATCTTTAGCTATTTTGCGCTTAATCGAAGAAGAAGCTCTGAAGGATCGCACTGCTGAAGTGCGCGCGCGCGTGCCTTTCCAAGTCGCTGCATTCTTATTAAACGAAAAACGTAACGCCATTACCAAAATTGAATTGCGTACCCGTGTGCGTATCTTCATTCTGCCGGATGATCATCTAGAAACGCCTAATTTTGAAGTGATGCGTTTACGTGATGACAGCCCAGAAGCCTTGTCAGGCCAGTCCAGCTATGAAATGGCACCGGAAGAAACCGAAGAAGTACAACCTGTCAGTGCGACACGCTCATTAGTACGCGAAGAAGCTGCGGTGAAAACCAGCAACGCTGAACGTGCCGCGCCACCGCCAGAAAAAACAGCAGTCGCTGTAACTGCGCCTGCACCTTTATTGAAGAAAGCGTCGCCAAACCTGTTTAAAGGCTTAGTGAAGTCTTTGGTGGGATTATTCGCCAGCGATGAAGCACCTGCTGAGCCAGTAGCCAAACCAGAAAGCAACGCGCGCAATACCAGCAACCGCAATAGCGAGCGCCGCAATGACCGTTCACAATCTCAGAACCGTCGCCGTGATAATTCGCGCAACAACCGTGATGAAGAACGCAAGCCGCGCGACAATGCGCGTGATAACACAACTGATCGCGACAGCAGCCGTGACAGCAATAAGCGTGATAACAGCCGTGCGCTAAGCGTGAAACAGCTCGCGCGATACTGCGCAAAGCAACCGTGATAACAAGCCCACAGAGAGCCGTCGCGAGCGCCCACAACGTGAAGAGCGTCCAGCACGCAACGACCGCTCGGAGCGTAACGAGCGCCCAACCCGCGAGTTGCGTCCAGCCCTAGATACGCCTGAGCCACGTAATGCACGCGCGAATCCAGTGCAAGAGACCGTCAGCGATGACACGCCACAGGCAACACGCAGTCCGCGCGATACGCAGCAAACTGATCAGCGCCCGATCCGTCCTGAACGTCAGGAACGTGCGCCACACCCTAAGGCCAGCGCTGAATCCGAGAGCGACGAGCAAGATACCAATGCGCTTGAGCAAAACGGTCAGCAAGACGACAACAACAACGATGAAGAGCGCCCACGTCGCCGTTCACGTGGTCAGCGTCGTCGCAGCAACCGTCGTGAGCGTCAGCAGGTTGATACCGATACAGTCGCAACTGAACAAACAGCGTCCGAGTCGACGCCTGCAGCGCCAGTTACAGACAGTGCCGCTGAGTCTAATAAAGCTCCAACAACCACTGCTGTTGCAGCCTCTACTAGCACCGCTGTTGCGGTACAAGCAACCGAACTAAAGCCTGCGATGATGACTAAAGATGCAGCAGCCGGTCGTGGCGCTGTAGACATGGTTGACCCTGCGCAAGTCGCGTCGTTGTCCGCAGACCAGCCATTACTGCAGATTTCTGAGCCAACACCTGCCAAGCCTGCGCCACAAGCCGAGACTGGAGCTGCTAAGCCTGCCTCTCGCCCTGCTGCAGACAAGCCAATGCGTACAACGCAAGAGGTGCAAACAACACAACCCGTAGCAAATAGCGACGTCAAAGCAAGCAAACAACCTGAGCCAGCCAAAGGCGCAGACAAGTCTGTTGCAGAAGCGCCAGCTAAAGTGGCGAGCAAAGACGACACTGTTAAGGCTGCAGCGAAGCCAGAAGCCTCAACGGTTACTGACAACACGCCTAAGCAACCCGCTCGTCCTGCGGGACGCGCCTCCAATGATCCACGTGAGCGTCGTCGTTTAGCACGTGAAGCTGAGGCTGCGAAAGCCAAGTCACACGCCACAACTGAGGCACAGGTTAAAAGCGAAGTCGCAGCACCTGAGCAACAGGTAAAAGCTGAAGCACAAGCGCCTAAAGCTAAGCCTGAAGCCGTTGCCGACAGCCAGCCGACAGCAGATAAGCCACAACAGGCTCACACTGCTCCAGCAACGCCTGCTACAGACATCACTCGTGCAGAAAAAGCGCCTGAGTCACAGGTAAAGGCTGAAGCACAAGCGTCTGAGATCAAGCCTGAAGCCGTTACCAACAGTAAGCCTGCAGCAGATAAGCCACAACAGACTCATACTGCTCCGACTGCAGACACCACACGTGCAGCAACAGAGTCGCCTGTCGCCAGAGATTCTGCCAAGCACGATACGCCCGACTCTGCCGCAGCAGCTGTAGATGCCGAGGCTAAACCAACAGCAGCTAAACAGGAGCAGCCATCCAAACATGATGCCGCCCCTGCTGCCGAGCAGGATGAGACTAAGCCAAACGCCTAGCCTGCACCTGCGTTACGAGAAAGGATGCCTAATCGGCATCCTTTTTTTTTGCCTTGAGCAAAGGTGTTTGTGGTGGACATAATGGACAGCACACCAACACCTGCCACACCCAAACCGCAAATCGTGCCCCCCTATCACCCAAACCATAAAACGGGCATTCCCACCATCCATTCCGCAAAACGGGCATATCCACCACCCATTCCGCAAAACGGGTATACCACCACCCAATCCGTAGGGCGGGCACTTGTGCCCGCGTAGCCGTTTGATGGCAAGCTCCGCGCAGGTTTGGCGCACCGCAATCGCGGGCATAAATGCCCGCCCTACCATGACATTCCATCACACACAAACCATAAAACGGGCATACCCATCACCCAACCCGCAAAACGGGCATACCCACCACACACAAACCGCAAAACGGGCATACCCACCACCCAACCCGTAAAACGGGCATACCCACCACCCATTCCGTAGGGCGGGCACTTGTGCCCGCGTAGCCGTTTGATGGCAAGCTCCGCGCAGGTTTGGCGCACCGCAATCGCGGGCATAAATGCCCGCCCTGACAATGACATTCCATCACACACAAACCACAAAACGGGCATACCCACCACCCAACCCGTAAAACGGGCATACCCATCACCCAACCCGCAAAACGGGCATACCCACCACCCAATCCATAAAACGGGCATACCCATCACCCATTCCGCAAAACGGGTATACCACCACCCAATCCGTAGGGCGGGCACTTGTGCCCGCGTAGCCGTTTGATAGCAAGCTCCGCGCAGGTTTGGCGCACCGCAATCGCGGGCATAAATGCCCGCCCTACCATGACATTCCATCACACACAAACCACAAAACGGGCATACCCATCACACCCAAACCGCAAATCGTGCATCCCTATCACCCATTCCGCAAAACGGGCATACCCACCACCCATTCCGTAGGGCGGGCACTTGTGCCCGCGTAGCCGTTTGATGGCAAGCTCCGCGCAGGTTTGGCGCACCGCAATCGCGGGCATAAATGCCCGCCCTACCATGACATTCCATCACACCCAAATCGCAATCGTGCCCCCTATCACACCCAAACCGCAAATCGTGCATCCCTATCACCCAAACCGTAAAACGGGCATCCCACCACCCAATCCGTAGGGCGGGCACTTGTGCCCGCGTGGAAACATGCCTACCCTAATACCCAGCAACACAAGATCATAATTAAGGAAACACTGAATAATTACCTGCGCTGCCAGGACGTTGTTAAAAATCAGCTCAAAATGCTCATTTACTACCTGTAAACTGCGTTTTTTCGTTGATTTTTGCCTAGCCCTGACTGCCTCGCTAACATTATTCAGTGCTTCCTTATATAGCAAAGGAGTGCTTATATGTCTTTTTATCGCCGTTCCTACCGTGATGGTGGTCAATATTTTTTCACGGTAGTCGCCGAAGGACGTCGGCCTATCTTGACACAGCCCGTTATTCGCATTGCTTTGCGGCAAGCAATTATCGCTGTACGTCAAAACTACCCATTTGAAATTTCCGCTTGGGTCTTGCTTCCTGATCATTTACATACAATCTGGCAGCTCCCACCAAATGACTCTGACTTCTCTCTACGCTGGAATCAAATTAAACGCCGCGTCACCTATGCATGCGAAAGCTCTTATCATGACCCACGCTTATTAACTGAGCGACGGCGCGCCAAACGGCATGGCACGATTTGGCAGCATCGGTTTTGGGAGCACGAAATACAGAATGAGCAAGACCTCAACAGTACAATGGATTATGTACATTTCAATCCGGTCAAGCATGGCTTGGTGCAGCATGTGGTCGATTGGCCATGGTCGTCATTTCATAGATTGGTTAAACAAGGCCTATACCCAAACGATTGGGGACAATGACAGATGGGCACGCAGCAAACGCGGGCATAAATGCCCGCCCTACCACGACATTCCATCACACACAAACCACAAAACGGGCATACCCATCACACACAAACCACAAAACGAGCATACCCATCACCCATTCCGCAAAACGGGCATACCCATCACCCATTCCATAAAACGGGCATACCCATCACCCAATCCATAAAACGGGCATACCCACCACCCAACCCGTAAAACGGGCATACCCATCACCCATTCCATAAAACGGGCATACCCATCACCCAACCCGCAAAACGGGCATACCCACCACACACAAACCGCAAAACGGGCACACCCACCACCCAACCCGCAAAACGGGCATACCCATCACCCAATCCATAAAACGGGCATACCCACCACCCAAACCGTAAAACGGGCATACCCACCACCCAACCCGCAAAACGGGCATACCCATCACCCCAATCCGTAAAACGGGCATACCCACCACCCAAACCGTAAAACGGGCATACCCATCACCCAACCCGCAAAACGGGCATACCCACCACCCATTCCGTAGGGCGGGCACTTGTGCCCGCGTAGCCGTTTGATGGCAAGTGGCACGTCTGACAGCAAGCTCCGCGCAGGTTTGGCGCACCGCAATCGCGGGCATAATAACAGGCACGGCATGGGCTCGGCTGGGGCTCGGGTTCCTTGGTGCTCTTGGTGCTCTTGGCGCTCTTGGCGCTCTTGGCGCTCTTGGCGCTGATAATGCGCTTCTTTGCAAGCCAATACGCTAAACTCAATTGATGGTATAAGCCCTATCGTCCATGCGTCTTAATACGCCTCGTTGTTTTGTAACTAAAAAGGAACATCTGTGCGCCCCTCCAGCGATAATCATTACCCTGACCAGCATAAGCCCAACTGGAAAATAATTGCCGGTCTATGGCCCTATCTGGCCGAATACAAAGGCCGCGTGATCCTAGCGGTCAGCATGCTAATTCTCGCCAAAGTAGCCACCGTATCAACGCCAATTGCACTCAAGTACATTATCGACTATTTGGATCAAAACCGCGGCGTTGACATGTTGTTGTGGATTCCGCTGATACTGGTGCTGGCTTACGGTGCGCTACGATTTAGCAGCACCCTGTTCAGCGAACTACGCGACGCCATCTTTGCTCGGGTCGCCGAACGCGCCATGCGCAGAGTTTCACTGCGGGTTTTTCGCCACCTGCACAATCGTGAACTGGCATTTCATCTGGACCGCAAAACCGGCGGTTTAGCGCGGGACATCGAACGTGGCACCACGGGCATCAGTTTTCTGCTGCGCTTCACTCTGTTCAATATCGTCCCAACGCTGCTTGAAATCGTCATGGTTACAGGCATCTTACTGGTCGCCTTCAACGTCAGCTATGTACTGGCCATACTGGTCTCGGTGCTGGTCTATGTGGTGTTCTCCATCCGCGTCACCGAGTGGCGCACCGGCTTTGTACGCGAAGCCAACAGCCGTGATAATCAGTCAAACTCCCGTGCGATCGACAGCCTGCTCAACTACGAGACTGTTAAATACTTTAACAACGAACGCTTTGAAGCTGAGCAATACGATGAAGGCCTAAAGTTGTGGGAACAGGCACGGCTGAAAAATCGCTTATCGATGGCAGCGCTCAATAGCGGCCAAGCCTTTATTATTGGCGTTTCGCTGATCGTTATTATGGCTATGGCCGTACGCGAAGTGGCCAGTGGTCAAATGACTTTAGGTGACTTCAGCATGATTAACGCCTACCTAATTCAGTTGTTTGTACCGTTGAACGCTCTGGGCTTTGTTTACCGTGAGATTCGCCAATCACTGGTTAATGTGGAACGCCTATTTAGCCTACTGGGCGATAAACCCGCCATTGAAGACGCACCTGATGCTAAAGCGTTGATCGTTAGCCAAGGTAACGTGCAGTTTAACGATGTGCACTTCAGTTATCGCCCTGATCGAGCCATTTTGAAAGGCGTAAGCTTTACCATTCCTGCAGGGCATACCGTTGCTGTGGTGGGTGCTAGCGGTGCAGGCAAATCAACTCTGGCGCGTCTGCTATTTCGGTTTTTTGATGTCGACAGAGGCAGTATCAGCATTGATGGCCAAGATTTGCGCCACATCACCCAAGACAGCCTGCGCACCGCCATTGGCGTCGTGCCGCAAGACACCGTACTGTTCAACGATACCTTGTACAACAACCTCGCTTATGGTCGCCCTAGCGCAAGCGTAGAGGAAGTGCAGCATGCCGCCCATCAGGCGCACTTGGACGATTTCATCAACAGCCTGCCTGATGGCTATGACACCGCAGTCGGTGAGCGTGGCCTGAAACTCTCTGGCGGTGAAAAGCAACGGGTTGCCATTGCTCGAGTGCTACTGAAAAACCCGCCACTGCTGATTCTTGATGAAGCCACCTCATCACTGGATTCTATCTCCGAACACGTGATTCTGGACGCTTTGAACGAAGTCAGCCGCCAACGTACCACGCTGGTGATTGCGCACCGTTTATCCACAGTGCGCGATGCCAATACCATTTTGGTGATGGAGCAAGGCGAGATTGTCGAAAGCGGCAATCACAACGAGTTTCTAGCACAAAATGGTTACTACGCCAAACTGTGGTTGCAACAGCAACATAGCGATGAAGAGCCAGGCATGGCATAAACGCGCAATGGCGTGTTTGGCGGCGGTTCCGTGTGAGTTTGGTGGGTTTGCAATCGCGGGCATAAATGCCCGCCCTACCTCGCCACACACATCACACAAACCGTAGGACATACACATCACCCAAATCGTAGGGCGGGCACTTGTGCCCGCGCGGGGTATATGGTGGCCGATCCGCGTGTATTTGCTGGATTCACGCAGGCCTGATAGCCGCAATCGCGGGCATAAATGCCCGCCCTCGCCACACACATCACCCAAATCGCAGGACATACACATCACCCAATCGAGGCGGGCACTTGTGCCCGCGCGGGGTATATGGGGCCGATCCGCGTGTATTTGCTGGATTCACGCAGGCCTGATAGCCGCAATCGCGGGCATGAATGCCCGCCCTCGCCACACACACACACAAACCAGGAAATACACATCACCCAAACCGTAGGGCGGGCACTTGTGCCCGCGCGGGGTATATGGTGGCCGATCCGCGTGTATTTGCTGGATTCACGCAGGCCTGATAGCGCAACGCAAACGCGGGCATAAATGCCCGCCCTACCTCGCCACACACACCACACAAACCGTAGGGCATACACATCACACAATCCGTAGGGCGGGCACTTGTGCCCGCGCGGGGTATATGGTGGCCGATCCGCGTGTATTTGCTGGATTCACGTAGGGCTGATCGGCCGCAAACGCGGGCATAAATGCCCGCCCTACCTCGCCACACACACCACCCAAACCGTAGGACATACACATCACACAAACCGTAGGACATAAATGCCCACTCTACGTAAAACCTGTATCATCTTGGCTAATGTATTAATTATTTATTTGATTGAGCCTGCACCATGAATGCTGCCAAGCGTTATGAGATTTTTCGTCGATTTCAAGAAGACAATCCCAAACCAGAAACCGAACTGAACTACAGCTCACCTTTTGAGTTATTGATCGCAGTGATTTTATCGGCGCAAGCCACTGACGTCGGCGTCAATAAGGCCACCGATAAATTATTCCCCGTAGCCAACACCCCGGAGGCAATGTACGCCCTTGGCTACGACGGCCTATGTGAATACACCAAAACCATCGGCCTCTACCCCACCAAAACCAAAAACGTACTGGAAACCTGCCGCTTACTGATTGAACGGCATAACAGCCAAGTCCCGGATACTCGTGCAGCGCTGGAGGCTTTGCCTGGCGTCGGTCGCAAAACGGCCAACGTGGTACTCAATACCGCCTTTGGTCAGGTCGCGATGGCGGTTGATACGCATATTTTCCGCGTGAGCAACCGCACAAAAATCGCTCCCGGTAAGAACGTCTTAGAAGTAGAAAAACAACTACTCAAATTTGTACCTAAAGAATTTTTACTCGATGCTCACCATTGGCTGATCCTGCATGGACGCTATGTCTGTCAAGCGCGCAAACCCCGTTGTGGTAGCTGTCGTATTGAAGATTTATGCGAATTCAAAGAGAAAACATCTGATGATTAACCTTAACTATTGAAACAAGCCAACCCCATTGAAAAAATCTTTTTTACCTAACCTGTTTTTATGGTTATAAGGTGCGCCAACGGAAACTCCCGTATGCGAGGCTCAAATCATGAGTAAAGAAGACTTAGAAATAGACGATGACTATATTGCAGAAGACCCTGAGGAGATTGAGGACGAAGCGCCTGCTGAGGCAGCAAAAACCAATCTTACCAAGCGTCGTGTAATTGATAACCTGCTCGAGGAGCGCCGCTTGAAAAAAGCGTTAGCAGAATATGATTTTGATCTAGATTGATCGACCTTTCAACGCGCCTGCTCTGGGCGCGTTTTAGTTTTATCGGCACATAACAACACGCGCACAGTCTCGATCGCAAAGCGCGCCTGAGCAGATTTTTTTACTACCCTGCAAAGCATGCGCATGTTTCATATAGAACATATTCTGGTGCGTACGGATCATATGGGCTTGATAAATCGCAATCGCGGGCATAAACGCCCATCCTTCCTTCGTATACGCATCACACAAACCTGCGACGTATGTTTGTGCCCGCGTGGTGGATTTGATGACCGGCTCTGTACGGCTTGATGGAGCGCACCCGCGGGCATAAATGCCCGCCCTACGATTGGTTGATATCGCGGGCATAAATGCCCGCCCTACCTTCGTGTATGCGTCACACACAAGCCTGGAACCGTAGGGCGGGCACTTGTGCCCGCGTGCACAACCATTCACATTTAAAACCCAGCAAACTGCAAGTAGCTGCTGGTAATGGCATCACCCCAGATCAAAGCAACCCAACCGGCCAGCGCCAAGTAAGGACCAAAAGGTATCGGGTTACTCATGCTGTTGCGCTGTACGCGTAAAATAATAATACCCAATACCGCACCCAACACCGAAGACAATAGGATCGTCAACGGCAATACCTGCCAGCCCCCCCAAGCGCCAAGCAGCGCCAGTAATTTAAAGTCACCGTAACCCATGCCATCCTTACCCGTGACCAGCTTAAACAGCCAGAAGACCACCCAGAGGCTCATATAACCGATAACCGCGCCCCACAACGCATCCGGCAGGCTAGTAAATAAGCCAAAATGATTAAGAATCAACCCCAACCACAACAGCGGCAACACTAAAACATCGGGTAAAATTTGGTGGTCGGCATCAATCAGGCTCATCGCCAGCAAGCCCCAAGTCAACACCAGCATCGCTAGGGTTTCCCAACTGACGCCAAATTGCCAAGCAATCACGCCTGACAGCAGCCCGCAGGCTAATTCAACCAGAGGATAACGGATGCTAATAGCCTCGTGGCAACTGGAGCATTTACCGCGTAGCAACAACCAGCTGAGCAGCGGAATATTTTCCCAAGCTTTAATTTCATGACCACAATGCGGGCAGCGGGAGTTGGGCAGGACCAAGTTAAACGTGTCTGCGTTATCTTGCGCTGGCATCTCCAGCACCTCACGTGCCTGATTACGCCAGTCACGCATTAGCATCTTCGGTAAGCGGTAAATCAGCACATTTAGAAAGCTACCAATAAGGAGCCCTAAGATGACTACGCTGATGACAAACGCCCAAATATTGCTGTCCCAAAAATCAATAATCGCCATACCCACACCGTTTAGAATTATAAAACCTACAACCGCAACCTACCACGCAAAACGTAGGGCATTACCCGCCCAACAAGAGCCAAACCACACACCCCGAGCCGCAACGCGAATCGTAGGGCGGGCATTTATGCCCGCGGCTTCTGAGCCCGCACAGCATATGCAAACAACACGCGCAACGTGCAAATTGCGAATCGCCACGCGGGCACAAGTGCCCGCCCTACACATGCCAAACCAAAACCGCAGGGCCAACCCACACTCCGAACCGCAACAACAGGGGGCATTACCCGCCCAACAAGGGCCAATCCACACACCCCGAACCGTAACGCGAATCGTAGGGCGGGCATTTATGCCCGCGGCTTCTGAGCCCGCACAGCATATGCAAACAACACGCGCAACGTGCAAATTGCGAATCGCCACGCGGGCACAAGTGCCCGCCCTACACATGCCAAACCAAAACCGCAGGGCCAACCCACACTCCGAACCGCAACAACAGGGGGCATTACCCGCCCAACAAGGGCCAATCCACACCCCCCGAGCCGCAACGCGAATCGCCACGCGGGCACAAGTGCCCGCCCTACAAATACCAAACCAAAACCGTAGAGCCAATCCACCCCCCGAACCGTAACGCGAATCGTAGGGCGGGCATTTATGCCCGCGGCTTCTGAGCCCGCACAGCATATGCAAACAACACGCGCAACGTGCAAATTGCGAATCGCCACGCGGGCACAAGTGCCCGCCCTACACATGCCAAACCAAAACCGCAGGGCCAACCCACACTCCGAACCGCAACAACAGGGGGCATTACCCGCCCAACAAGGGCCAAACCACACACCCCGAGCCGCAACGCGAATCGTAGGGCGGGCATTTATGCCCGCGGCTTCTGAGCCCGCACAGCATATGCAAACAACACGCGCAACGTGCAAATTGCGAATCGCCACGCGGGCACAAGTGCCCGCCCTACACATGCCAAACCAAAACCGCAGGGCCAACCCACACCCCGAACCGCAACAACAGAGGGCATTACCCGCCCAACAAGGGCCAAACCACACACCCCGAGCCGCAACGCGAATCGCCACGCGGGCACAAGTGCCCGCCCTACAAATACCAAACCAAAACCGTAGAGCCAATCCACCCCCCCCCCCGAACCGTAACGCGAATCGTAGGGCGGGCATTTATGCCCGCGGCTTCTGAGCCCGCGCGACACATACAAACAACAACGGGGCAGTCGCAGCCGCCCCGTTTTATACGCACACACCAAACCACACAACAGCTTTAAACAACAGCACCCAACTGGAAGATTGGCAGGTACATAGCAATAATCAAACCACCAATCAATACACCAAGCACAGACATAATGATTGGTTCCATCAACGCAGTTAAGCCATCCACAGCATTATCAACTTCAGCCTCATAATGCGTCGCCACCTTATCCAGCATTTCATCCAGCGAACCAGACTCTTCACCGATCGCAGTCATCTGCAAGGCCATCGACGGAAACACCCCGGTACTGCGCATGGAGAAGTTCAACTGCATACCGCTGGACACATCCGACTTCACTTTCATAACCGCATCCTTAAATACCACGTTACCCGTGGCACCGGCGACTGAATCCAATGCGTCAACCAAAGGCACACCGGCCGCGAACGTGGTGGCTAAGGTACGGCCAAAACGCGCTACAGAAGAATTATAAATAATATTGCCGATAACCGGTGATTTCAGCAAAGTGCGATCAATAAAGTTGCGAAACTTTTCAGAAGTGCGGTGCACCCGTCCAAAAATAAAGACAAACAGGATAAAACCAACCACAATCATCCAGCCATCACTTTGCACAAACTCAGAAATACCAATCACAAACAAAGTAAACGCCGGTAACTCTGCACCAAAACTAGAAAACACCTCTTGGAACTGCGGCACCACTTTAATCAGCAAAATTGCCGTTACAATCACCGCCACGGCTATAACAGCGAGCGGATAATTCATGGCTTTTTTGATCTTTGCTTTCAGTGCTTCAGTTTTTTCCTTATAGGTGGCCACCCGATCCAGCAAGGTCTCCAATGCACCCGACTGTTCACCAGACTCCACCAGGTTGCAATACAAATCATCAAAGTGCTGTGGATGCTTACGCAATGACACGGCAAAGCTATTACCACCGCCACATCCTGCTTAACCGTATCCACCAATTTGCGCATATTCGGGTTTTCTATGCCTTCAATAATGATATCGAAGGACTGCAACAGCGGCACACCCGCTTTCATCATCGTCGCCATTTGCCGAGTAAAAACGGCAACATCCATGGGCGTTATTTTCTTACCCGCACTGAATATCTCAATCCCTTTCTTACGCACTTTAATCGGGTTAATACCCTGTTTGCGTAGCTGAGCTTTGACCAGTGCGGCATCCTGACCGGCCATTTGCCCTGACATGGGCGCACCTTGGCGGTTTTTACCTTCCCACTTATACATACTGGTTTTTGGAGTTTTCGCCGCCATGCTTTAATCCTTAGTTACACGATTAACTTCAGTAAGACTGGTCACGCCCTGAATAACCTTCAACAAGCCCGACTGTCGTATGTCATTAAAACCATCTTTACGCATCTGCGCATCAATATCTATGGTATTGCCGTCCTCCATGATAAGCCTTTGTAGGGCTGGCGTACTTTTAACCACTTCATATATTCCGACACGGCCTTTATAGCCATCGTTACAATTGTCACAGCCTTTAGGCCCGTACACCTTAAATGTACCAATCTGCTCTGGAGTAAAGCCCTCTTTAAGCAACACTTCATCCGGCACTTTAACTTCTTGTTTACACGCACACAGTCTACGCGCCAAACGTTGCGCAATAATCAAGTTCAATGCGGTCGCCAAGTTAAACGAGGCCACGCCCATATAGCGTAAACGGGTCAGGGTTTCTGCCGCGCTATTGGTGTGCAGTGTCGATAGCACCATGTGTCCGGTTTGTGCGGCTTTAATGGCGATCTCACCCGTTTCCAAATCACGAATCTCACCGACCATGATAATATCTGGATCTTGACGTAAAAAGGCACGCAGCGCAGTCGCAAAATCCATACCTTGTCTAGGGTTAACGTTAACTTGGTTCACCCCTTCCAAGTTAATTTCAACTGGGTCTTCCGCGGTGGAGATATTGACATCAATCGTATTAAGAATATTCAACCCCGTGTACAAAGAAACCGTTTTACCGGAACCGGTCGGCCCAGTCACCAGAATCATCCCCTGCGGCTGTTTAAGCGCCTCAAGATACAATTGCTTTTGATCTTCTTCGTAACCCAGCGCATCAATGCCCATTTTTGCACTGCTGGCGTCGAGAATACGCATCACGATTTTCTCGCCCCACAGAGTCGGCAAGGTATTCACACGAAAGTCGATGGATTTATTCGCGGACACATTCAGCTTAATCCGTCCATCTTGCGGTTTACGGCGCTCAGAAATATCCATACTGGCCATCACTTTTAAACGCGCCGAGATACGATCACGCAGCTGGATCGGCGGTTTGGCCACCTCATGCAATACACCATCGGTGCGAAAGCGCACACGGTACAGCTTCTCAAAAGGCTCAAAGTGTAAATCCGAGGAGCCACCTTTAATGGCATCAAGCAGCATTTTATTAACAAAGCGCACCACAGGCGTTTCATCAACCTCATCATTCGGCGTTACCCCTTTAGCTTCGCCGCTCTCGGAGCTCAAGCTATCCAGCTCGGCATCATCCATGCCGTCTAAGCCGCCTGTCTCTGACAAGTAAAGCCTATCAATGGCTTGACCCAATTTGTCATCTTCAACCAACAGCGGCTCAACAGTCATACCTGAACTAAACTGCACATCATTAATCGCTTGATGATTACCCAAGTCCGATATTGCGACAAAAAGCCTAGCGCCCCGCTTATACAGCGGTAAAATACGATACTGACGTGCAAGCTTTTCTGTGACCAAGTCTTTAGGAAAGACATCTGGATCAATAGCACTTAAATCAAAATAGGCCACACCAAACTGTTCTGCTGCCAACTCCATTAAGGTGCGGCTTTTAACCAGCTTATTTTGCACCAGCCACGTGACCAACGGGGTTTGATCACGCTTGGCTTGCTGCACGGCGTTGAGTATTTTTTTCTCATCGAGCAACCCAGCCTCAAGCACCTGCCGAGCCAGGCCAATTAAATTCACATTATCATTCATGCATTCCGTCCTGCGCGCATTATTATTGGCACCATGGCGCTACTTATAGCCTAGAACAGCTTCCCTGCCAAACCCTACGCGTTTTTTTAGCCAGATGTTTGATCTGAGCCCGATTCAATACATCCAAATAAAACACAATTCGGTAAACAGTGACAAAAAACGTCACTCTTTGACAAAGCCTGCGAGTGATCCGCTCCGCACATTTGCTCCTGTACGAGCGGGCCATGCCCGCGATCTACAGCACTAAATCAGCCGAGCATGCCTCCGACAGCGCCCTGTAGGTTGGTCTTTAGGCCAACATATTCACCCCAACAACACCATACGAAACAGCTTAATCTAAAACTTGGCACACCCTTTGCTTAATCACTTACAGGTCACAAGGCCTTTACATTATTTAAGGAGCTTCAATATGAAAGCACACATGCAAAAGGGTTTTACCCTAATTGAGTTAATGATCGTTGTGGCGATCATTGGTATTTTGGCTGCGATTGCGTTGCCTGCGTATCAGGATTACACCGCTCGCGCCAAGGTATCTGAAGTAGTGCTGGCAGCTTCTACTTGCCGTACTTCTATCACTGAGGCTTCACAGACTGGTTTTTCTGTCGATGCTACAGCGAACAATTTTGGGTGCGGAGAGGGCGGAACAACAGCATCACCTATCTCACAATATGTTGAAACTGTTGCTACAGATGCTAATGGCGTAATCACTGTAACTGCTCGTAATATTTCTCAGCTTGGTGCTAATAAAAATATTGATTTAATTCCTTATAGCACGGCCAACGTAGGCGGTCAGTCTGGTGCTACTAAATCTGCTGCTGCAGACTTTAACCGAGCAACTCTAAAACCGATTCGCGGTTGGTTATGCCAACCTGGTGCTACTACTGGAATCGAAGATAAATATTTACCTGCAAGCTGCCGTTAATCGTTAGTTTAATCTAACATTAATAGCTTAACGCCCGCTTTTGCGGGCGTTTTTATGATAGGAAATATGAAAATATTATTGATTTTTAGCTTTATAGCCGCTTTACTCAGCTGGCTGCTACCCAATCATTATTTACCTTGGCTAGGGGCTTATCAAAATTTCTCGGCCTTTATTGCACTTACTCTATGCTATTTCTGGGTCAGTTTTAAAACTCCAGTAACAACTAGCAGAAACCAAAGTCTAATCTTCTTATTATTCTTAGTTATTTTCTCGTTACAATTTATTAGCGGCATAACATATTATGCTGGCGAAGTATTAGTTTTCTCTTTGTATGTTCTCGGCTTTTTTATAGCGTTATCCATTAGCCAGAGCCTGCACGCACAATCCATTTGGTATCAAAGTCTCTGTAAAGGGCTAGCCGCTGTTTTCCTGCTGGCTGCTATTCTTTCCACTTGGATTGCTCTAAAGCAATGGCTGCTACTTAGCGGTAGCATTTGGGTAGCTGATCTACGCCCTAATGCGCGTCCTTTTGCTAATCTAGGTCAGCCAAATAGCTTGGCCACATTGTTGGGTATGGGGTTGGCCGCAACTCTATACTTTTATGAAAAACACATACTGCAACGTGCGGTTGCTTCTGTGCTCGTATTGTTCTTATTGTTTGGCTTGGTCCTTACGCAATCACGCACGCCTTGGTTAACAGGCATTGCAATTTGTATTTTCTGGTCTTGGAAAGTTCATAAACTACCTACGTCACAAAAAAACACATCGACAGACGCTGTCTTGCTTAACAGCAGTCAATTACGTTTGTCGGCTAAAGCTGTATTTTCATGGTATGGAGTGTTTATTTTACTCACGCTAGCCTTGCCATATATTAACGATGCTATAGGAATGCAAGGCACAGGTGTTATAGAGCGCGCCCAGCAAATGCAGCGCTGGGAGATGTACAAACAATTTGCCTTAGCGGTATATCATGGTCCTTGGTATGGCTATGGTATTGGCAACGTCGCTGCCGCGCAGGTCGCCATCACCCCTGTCTATCCTCTGGCAATGCTCTCGTTTTTTACTCATAATATTTTGCTGGATATACTGATATGGTTTGGGCCAGTTATTGGTGGCGTAATAATTTTTCTTTGCACTGTTTGGTTGTGGAGACTAGGACAAGCAGCAAAATCCAAAGAAAGCTTATTCGCTCTTGTAGCAGCAGGTTTCATCCTTACTCACAGTATGCTGGAGTACCCACACGCTTATGCGTTCTTTTTCCTACCGCTAGGGGTGCTGCTGGGTATTGCACAGAATGAAGTCGCGAGCATTAATCGTATTACTATTCCAAAACCTGCTGCATTCAGTTTAATAGCGATTTTAACTGTGCTAGGCAGCTGGGTGATGTACGAATACCTGATCATTGAAGATGATTTTCGCTTAATGCGTTTTGAGACTGCAAACATCGGTACGATTAAAGCTGAGAAAAAAGCGCCTGATGTTATTTTACTCACACAACTGCGTGAGTACACACGCTTGGCTCGCACACCGGCTACCGCAGGCATGTCCGATACAGATCTCGACTGGATGCGCCAAGTGGCGCACCGTTACCCTTATGCAACAAGTTTGAGTCGCTATATTTACGCCTTAGCACTCAATAACAAACTAACCGAAGCACAGCATCAATTAATCGTTTTGAAAGGCCTGCACAAACCCGAGCATTACATAGCAGTCATCGCTGGATTACGTTATTACGCCAAAGAGCACCCGTACATTCAGACACTACTCAATTCAATAGAATCGCCTTCCGAACAATAAGGACACCCCTATGCAAGCCCGTACTAAAGCCTTCGCCATCCACTTAGCCATCTCCACACTCATCGCAGCCTGCGTACTGTATTTGATTTTTTATATATGGTACTCAGCACCCCTGCACAACGCAGTCGGCGTCACACAGATATTTTTGATTTTGTTATGTGTGGATGTGGTACTTGGGCCCTTGCTAACACTACTGGTCTACAAGGTGGGTAAAAAATCACTCGTTTTAGATCTAAGTGTGATCGCGGCACTGCAAGTGTCTGCATTGCTATTTGGCATTTGGACAGTCGCGGAAGGACGCCCCGCTTGGTTAGTCTATGGAGCTGGCCGTTTTGAGTTAGTGCGTGCACTGGATATTGATCAGCGAAATACAGGCTCCCACTCGTTGTATGCACAACCAAGCTGGCTTGGCCCGCACTGGGTTGGTGCCGCAATGCCGCTAGACTTACAGCGAGGTAATGACATTATTTTTGAATCAGTCAGCGGTGGCTTTGATATTTATCAACGCCCCAACCTGTATCGGCCATTGCCTGATATGAAGGGCGCTATGTTACGTAATGCGCGCTCATTGGGCGTTCTTGAAAAATTCAACACAACGCCAACTTTACAAAAAAGCCTAATCAAACACCCAGACGCTGACGCTTGGCTGCCACTACGTGCTAACAATCAAGACATGGTCGTGCTGATCAATAAAGACACTGCAGAAGTGATAGCTATTGTTGATCTAAGACCTTGGGATTAATCCTATAAATGCGACCGATGAAAAAGCCCAATCAATATAAATTGGCATAAATTCTGCATATACATATTCAACTATCACATTGTATCTTGATAAAGGTATTAAACATGGCTCATCAATTACACAAAGGCTTTACTCTAATCGAGCTAATGATCGTAGTTGCCATCATTGGTATTTTAGCAGCAATTGCTCTACCTTTTTACCAAGACTACACAAAAAAAGCTAAAACATCAGAAGTTGTAATAGCTGCAAGCACTGCACGCTCTTGTGTTACTGAGTTAAATCAAAGCTCGAAAGAGCTGACAACAGCACCTTACACAGAATGCAAAGATCACTTTATTGCCACCCAACATGTACAATCTCTCGATGTTTCTGATGCCGGCGTTATCGAGGCTACTGGTAATGTTGGCGAAGCCATAACTATAAAACTAACCCCTGACGCTCTAGCCAATGTAGGCCTGATTACAAAGTGGACATGCTCAGGCACACCAACGCGACTTATGTCAGCAGCGTGTAAAAACTAGGCCAAGCTAAGTTTTAATCTTTAAGTAGCCGTACATCAGAATGCACTTATGAAACAAATCATCTTTACCCTAATCATTTTCGGCGCCTGGCATGTCAATAAAAACGGTTGGCCTGACTTTATACAGAAATCGCTCAACAACCCAGTTATCAGCAACGCTTAATTAGCATCACCACCTACAACATTTAAGCTGTAAACAACCTCAGCTGCTGCAGCAAACTTTCAGTGCGATGGCAGAACACTCTGTTCGCAAATGACCTCTTATGCGGAAGCCACCTATTTTTTACGCAACTGCCCTAATACCAAGATGGATGGCGATTACGATGGTATTCCGTGCGAGAGTCAATGGTGTCCTTGATAAGTGCGCACGTGTGAATCTGCGTTGTATGCGCAGGATCGTTATTTTTATACTTTTATACAGCTCAGCTAGATGACGTATGCGTAAAGAAGCAACTCTTACCACTGGAGTGCGCTAATTGAAATATTCAGGTTGTTTGCGAGTCTGTAGTCGCAGTCATGGACTGCTCGTACAGAGCATTATAATTCTCGTATTTTACTTGGGCGTTTAGCGTAATAACCGGCATAAATACCCGCCCTGCATCAATCCCCAGCCTTTTTAAGTAATGGGATCATCGTATGTAAAAGCGTTTGGCCTGCACTTTCTATCATTTTGTCTATACTGAAGTTTATAGAAAACAAGTCAGCTGCTGCTGGGATGCAGCGCGACAGGGTTTGTGTATTGTTTGTTAAAAACGCAACAAGGAGGTTGCGATGGATAGGTTTGATTTTGGCAATAATAACCCTGCTCATGAAGACCATGACAGCCCTTGGAAAGAAGCCCTTGAGGTATTTTTCAGGCAGTTTATGGATTTTTTATACCCAGAGATTGCCGAGCTGATTGACTGGCAGCAAGCGCCGGTTTTTATGGATAAGGAGCTGCAAAAAATCACAGTCCACTCTAAAAACAGCCGACGCTATGCCGACAAGTTGGTCATGGTGCGATTTTTAACGGGCGTTGAGCAGTGGATTTAATTCATGTTGAAGTGCAAGGCGCACCCGAAGCAAGCTTTGCTGAGCGCATGTTTCAGTATTATTACCGTATCCGTGACCGCTATACACAGCCCGTGATCAGCTTGGCGGTGTTGACGGATACACGCGTCAGTTTTCGTCCGACTCATTTTTATTATGAACTGCCCGGCTGCTCCATCCAGTTTAATTTTGCTACAGTAAAACTACTGGACTGGCGCGATCGAATGGATGAATTACTGCACGATAAAAACCCATTCGGCCTATTGATTGCGGCACAATTGACGGCTAAATTGGTCAAAGACAGCAAGACCCGAGCGGATAACTTAGTTGGCTTTTATCGCTTGGTGATTGAGAAGGACCTGGATCGTGAATTAATCCGGCGGTTGATTGTTTTTCTAGAGTGGATGGTTTATTTACCCCCAGAAATCACCACATACTATAATGAACTCGTCGAGCAAGCTGAGGAGGAAACACAGATGCCATATATCTCATCTTTTGAGCGCAGAGGTATGGAAAAAGGTATTGAACAGGGTCTTGAGAAAGGAATTGAAAAAGGAATGAGTCGAGGCCGAGCGGCGACGCTATATAAACAGTTGCAACTTAAATTCGGCGACTTGGCTGACGAGTATCAGCAACGTTTAAACCAAGCCGATGCAGCAGAGTTGGACCTTTGGACTGAGCGCGTATTGTTCGAGAGCTCCATTGAAGCGGTGTTTGCTGAATAATTTTGGGATGCCAACCGGCCAAGATAGTTGACGCTCTATACCCAACCGCTAACTTTCAGCCCACAAAGTAGCGTTTGCCTGCCTTTCTATCTTTTGTCTATACTATTCTGTATACAAGCAGCTCTGGATGCAGCGCGACTGGCTGTCTATTGTTTGTTAAACGCCAGGAGGTGCGTGGAGTATTCTGCAACCCCTCCATAAGCCTGCAGCCCTTGAAGCCCAGGGCGCAGATGATCTTATATCCCGAAATTTCTGAGCTGATTGACTGGCAGCAAGCGCCTGTCTTTATGGATAAGGAGCTGCAAAAGATCACAGTCCACTCTAAAAACAGCCGACGCTATGCCGACAAGTTGGTCATGGTGCGATTTTTAACGGGCGTTGAGCAGTGGATTTTAATTCATGTTGAAGTGCAAGGCGCACCCGAAGCAAGCTTTGCTGAGCGCATGTTTCAGTATTATTACCGTATCCGTGACCGCTATACACAGCCCGTGATCAGCTTGGCGGTGTTGACGGATACACGCGTCAGTTTTCGTCCGGCTCATTTTTATTATGAACTGCCCGGCTGCTCCATCCAGTTTAATTTCGCTACAGTAAAACTACTGGACTGGCGCGATCGAATGGACGAATTACTGCACGATAAAAACCCATTCGGCCTATTGATTGCGGCACAATTGACGGCTAAATTGGTCAAACAGCAGCCCGAGCGGAAACTTAGTTGTTTTTATCGTTTGTGATTGAGAGGATCTAGATCGTGAATTAATCCGGCGGTTGATTGTATTTCTAGAGTGGTGGTTTATTTACCCCCAGAAATCACCACAACTATAATGAACTCGTCGAGCAAGCTGAGGAGGAAACACAGATCCATATATCTCATCTTTTAGCGCAGAGGTATAGAAAAGGTATTGAACAGGTCTTGAGAAGGATTGAAAAGGATGATCGAGCAACGGCGACGTTATCTAAACTATTACAGCTTAAATTCGGCGACCTAGCTGACGAGATCAGCAACGTTTAAACCAAGCCGTGCAGCAAGCTGACTTTGCTGCGCGATTGTTCGAGCCATTAGCGTGTCTAAAATTTGTCCAACCGGCCAAAGTACGCTCTATACCCAACCGCAACTTTCAGCCCACAAAATAGCGTTGGCCCCTTTCTATCATTTTTCTATACTAATTCTTATAAATCATCCTGCATCAGCGCCTGGGCTTGCTATTGTTTGTTAAAACGCAACAAGGAGGTGCGATGGATAGGTTTGATTCTGGCAAAACAACCCTGCTCATAAGACCAGACAGCCCCTGAAAGACCCTTAGGTGTTCAGGCAGTTTATGGATTTCTTATATCCAGAGATTGCTGAACTGATTGACTGGCAGCAAGCACCGGTTTATGGATAAGGAGCTGCAAAAAAACAGCCACTCTAAACAGCCGACGCTATCCGCAAGTGCTGGCTTTTACGGGCGTTGAGCAGGGTTTAATTCATTTAGTGCAAGGCGCACCCGAAGCAAGCTTCTAGCGCAGTTCAGATATACCGTACCGTCGCAACCCCCGTACGCTTGCGGAAACGGACCGCACAGCTTCGCCGCCATTTTTATTATCTGCCCGGCTCCCACCGATTTCCCAGCCGGACTGCGCGATCGAATGGATGAATTACTGCACGATAAAAACCCATTCGGCCTATTGATTGCGGCACAATTGACGGCTAAATTAGTCAAAGATAGCAAGACCCGAGCGGATAACTTAGTTGGCTTTTATCGCTTAGTGATTGAGAAGGGCCTGGATCGTGAATTAATCCGGCGGTTGATTGTATTTCTAGAGTGGATGGTTTATTTACCCCCAGAAATCACCACATACTATAATGAACTCGTCGAGCAAGCTGAGGAGGAAACACAGATGCCATATATCTTATCTTTTGAGCGCAGAGGCATGGAAAAAGGAATTGAGAAAGGAATGAGTCGAGGCCGAGCGGCGACGTTATCTAAACTATTACAGCTTAAATTCGGCGACTTAGCTGACGAGTATCAGCAGCGTTTAAACCAAGCCGATGCAGCAGAGCTGGACCTTTGGACTGAGCGCGTATTATTCGAGAGCTCGATTGAAGCGGTGTTTGCTGAATAATTTTGCGCTTGCCGGCCAGCTCAGACTGATTATTTAGACAACACTGATTTCATCGGCACACTATGCCCTACTCCAGTCTCTCGCAATCAAGTGGGCTCATCGATAATGGCTGTTTCTGGATGGGCACTAACTGGAACATATCTCTTGGTAACAACGCCGCGAATTTGTCACAGCCTTGCTTAGCTTTTTCCTGTTGTACGGTACTGCTCATAGAATGTTCTTTAACTGTGTAATTTCTTTTTTGCCGAGCTCGCTTAAGCGATATTTTTGTAAACGGCTGCTAGGCTTATCAGGGATTGTCATTTTTATAAAAGAATGATTAAGCAGGACTTTAACTTGTTTGTTTAACTCGCCAGATACGGTTTTATGCCCAAGCAGGCTGGCCAGTTCGGACTTACTTAACGTTTGGCTGTGCAATAACAGCATAATTTTAGCTGCCAATGCTGACTCTAGCCGCGACTCCAGCCGTGACTCTAGCCGCAGGTCAAGAGTACGCTGATCTAACGGACTGGAGGGCTCTGAAATTTGCGCACTTAATGTTTCTGCAATAACACCCAACATAAACTCCACAAACGGAGCACAGTCTGTTTGTGCAGTGCTCGTAGAAATGGCGTGATAATAATCTGCTTGATGCGCATAAACCAAGGATTCCATCGGCAAGTTAGCAAATAGCGGATTCCACTTCGCTAAAATGAGGCTCTGCCAAAGCCGTCTCATACGACCATTACCATCGGCGAAGGGGTGGATAAACTCGAATTCGTAGTGGAATACCGCACTGGCTAGCAGCGGATGATGCTCGGTATTTTGTAGCCAAGCAAACAAATCAACCATTAAGCGCGGCACCTGGCTAGCAGGAGGTGCCATGTGCACCACTTGCTTACCGCGCATAACGCCGATACCACCACTTCTATAGCGACCTGTTTCATCCATAAGCCCGGCCATGAGTAATTGGTGGGCCTGTAGCAAGCCTATTTCCTGCTGTGGATTATATTGCTCAAAGCGTTCGTAAACAGCTAAGGCATTCTTTACTTCCTGCACTTCACGTGGAGGAGCAATAACTGGCTTGCCTTCTAGCACAGCGGTTATTTGCTCAACGCTTAAACTGTTACCTTCAATTGCCAATGAGCCTTGAATAGTGCGGATTTGATTTACACGTCGTAACCGCAATGCTTGCGCTTGATTGTCACGCTCAGCAACACGACCTAACTGCTCACTAATGGAAGCAATCAGGTTCAGGATTTTCGCGGTAATGGTTAAAGGCGGTGCGTATGTGCTCATGCTATTTGCCAACGTATTTTAAATAAGCGTTGTGAGATACTTTGTTGATTGATCGTGTGTTTGCTGGCCGGCTCATACAATTGCGGACCATGCGAGTGGCGGGGTAAATACCCGTCCTTCACAAAGATAGCTAAGCAACACACCTAGAGCCGATACGGTAAAACGTAGAACAGGCATCTATGCTAGCGAAAACTAAAGCAAGCCATACATCAACCGCCCGATTTCTTTGCAGTAAAGCCGCGCTTGCGCAGTTCTTCCAGCAGCAATTCAACCTGCTCACCTTGAATCTCAATCACTCCGTCTTTTAATGAGCCGCCACAGCCGCAACGTTTTTTTAGTGCAGCAGTCAGGGTTTTTAATTCTTCGAAGGTTAAGATCAAGCCCTGGATGGTGGTGACTGTTTTGCCGCCACGGCCTTTGCTTTCGCGGCGTACTCGGGCAATACCATCGCCGCTATTGAGTGGTTGCTCGGAGCAGGTGCAATTGTCTTGCGGTTGTTCACAATCGGGACAGTGCCGCCCGCTGTCGGTTGAATAGACCAATCCGCTGAGGGCTGCAAAAGAGTTGGTTTTTTTCACTGTACACACGCCTCCGTATTAAACGTCATCAATCAATTATTTTGTAAGAACTTAAGTACATCTAATAGATATATTTTTAATCTAAAGCGCAGCACAGACTGAAAGAATGCTGTCGCAGGCATGGCCAGCTCATACAAGAGCAACAATCCAGCCCCTGTGCAAGCGAGTCATACACGCGACAACACCCTGTACGAGCCCGCCCTGCATTACAACCAGCGCCGTACCTTACTCATATACTGACGATAATCATCACCAAAATGCTGCACCATTAAGCGTTCTTCATGGCGAATCACGCCCACGCTAACCGCCAGCACGACCGCGGGTAAAAACACCCAAGCCCACAGATCTGCAAACAGTAATGCCGCACCAATATAAAGCAGAGTGTCGGCGACATAAATAGGGTTACGGGTCACTCGAAACGGGCCTTCGGTGAGCAATTGCTGGGGTTTGCCGTAGGGGTTGAGTGTGGTT
>JAUCCC010000005.1:0-24036 GCA_034676485.1 Pseudomonas sp. | reverse complement strand
ACAATGTACCCCTCAAAAAACTCAGCGGCCTTTTGATCCAGTGCATCCAGTTCCATTTACTCTTCCCCTACCAATGTTGATTTTTTTGCCAGCACATGACCTTGCTCATTTCAGCAGCACTAGAACAGCAGATGTATCTTCATGCTTATCATCGACCATCAACGTGCACTTACCCTTTTTAAGCGGTCTGCGCTTACTGATTTCAGATTCAGGATCAGCAGTATTTTCTAGCAGTACAGCCAGCACTACTTCTGAGCTGGTTTCAGCTTTGAACTTTACATGTCAGACCAATCCAACGTAGGTCAGAGAGTGTTGCCGTCGTTGTTGATTGTGCAGCTATGCTTTTCTTACTCAGAATTTCAATTACAGGCGTTAAACATTCCTGCAAGCTCAAGCCGCCATGATCATAATGCAATCCTGCTTTTGAAGCAAGACGCACCAGGAGCCATAGCAATACTTACTTGGTTGTTCCAGTACCAACTCACTTGCTGGTAACCACTGGCAACTGAGTCTTTAATTACTGCACAACGTCCCCAGCGGGTTTCGGTTAAGTGTTTAGGCAAATCAACCCTTGCCATTGGCTCAGGCGTTAGCATCCAACCATGGTCAGTCGCGATACGAATTTTACGCCAACCGGCCGCAACTAACTCTTCAACTCGCTCAACAATTTCATCCAGCAAAGAATCAACACGTGCAGCAAGCTTAAGGCCACGTACATGCCCTTCTTTGTCGATATCACCGCTTTGCACCCAAGCATTGCTGGCAACATCACCTGACTCACCCTCCTCAAGATAGAGCCAGCCCTTCTCTTTTAGAAACTTTTTCAAGTAATACGCAGAAAAATCCTTATCGTCATCTAACAGGCTTGGTTCAAAGTCACGGTCTGTTTCTCGACCGGTTAAACGATCATGCACTGGTGTAACAGCAGCTTTCGCCGTGGCAGTCACTGATGGTAGAGCTGCCCCAGTTGGTAGCAAACTTAACATCGCCCAATGACTGTAACTGCAGAAGCAGGCGCTGTGCCAGGTCATAGCGTAAACCATTTTTCCCCACAAAAAACACCACCTCACCGGCTGCGGCATAATCTGCGGTGGCTTCATTAACTTGCCCTACACCCGGATAACCTTTTGCTTTAACCAACTCTTGGAAGTTTCGTGTCACCTCATCCAACCAAGGCGTGTAGATAAGCGCTAAGAGTTTTTGTACTAAAACTTGCTGGGCAGGTGCTAATGGATAGGCCAGCGCTTTAAGGACCAGATCATCGGCTTGCCAATATTTATTGCGGTACTGCTCTGCCATCTCTTCAGGCTGAGTACCTGAAAACACTTGCTGAGTAATCGTCGCCACGCCACTTAAAGGCTTCAATACACCCGCCAACGGAGCCATGTCCAGTTCAAACCAGATCCAATCACGACGCTCAGCGTGTTGTTGTTCAAGTACCAGTAACTTCTGACGTATTTCAGCGGAGCCAGCTCTTGCAGTTGGGTTAAGGATTGTTCTAACGAGACTTCTTCACGCTCGTTAATAACCGGATAGCTGGCACCATCCGCTACAAGGTCAGCCTGCACCTTGAGTAGCAGCTGCGGTAAAAAGGGATAGTGCTGACATGACTCAATATAACGCTGCCATACGCTCTCCCAGACACCTTGGCGTCGACACAGTAATTCGGCAGCGCTAAGCTCACCTTCTCGCTCTGGGTTGAAGTGGTATTCAGTTTCACAAATACCCACCAGCGCTTGCCAGCGGCTTGCATCCCAGCGTTCCCGTGTGCTTTTACTGTCATTCATCCAACTGAGTAGGTCACGCACAGGATCACTGGACACCAGCTTATTAAAGTCAGAGGCTTCCAGTCGGCGGTTCGCTAAATCTTCACGCTTACTTTCCAGTATTTCAGGTAGTACGCGCTGCATGGCTTGTTGAGTTTTATCATCACTGGCGACATCAAGGCCAACACCGCCATTAGTGGACACCAAGAAAGCCTTAACCGTCCAATCACGCCCTGAATTGCTGTAAATCCACCAACTGCCACGGTACTGCAATTCAGCCAAGGGCATTAACTCTTCAGGACAAGTTGAGATTGCTCGTAAGTCCCGGCGCTCAACACCTGGCATATAAATAATGGGGGTGCGATCGCTTGGCATATCAATGTCTGGCAGTACATCTTCAATGACACATTTAATCCAAATGGCTGGCCCTGTTTTTTGCTTGGGATCGTAATCACCCAGCACAACCAACTCAGGCATCGCCGCTTGCAGCAATGGCAAAGCAGACTCCCATTGGCGTTGCTTATCAGTCCAGAGAATCACACTGGGAGCCACTTGCACATTGGAGTTGTAGTCCGCACTCGCACGTACTTCGCTGGCCAGCAGATCAATTAGTTTCATAGCAGGTTTAACCGTCCGTTTTCAGGTACACCAAAATATTTGCTACCGCAGTCCAGTTCATCCATTACGGCAGTCACTTCTGCGACCCAGGTATTTTCGAGATCTATTTGATGGGAAAAATAATCAATTAAACGATCATACCCTGCATTGCGCAAAGTATGATGAGCAGGCTGATGACCGAGAACATGTATCCCATCCCCAGCTGTTAGCTGGATAAGCTCAGATAAACTCCGAGACTTTTTTTGGAACTGTCGTTTTTTAGGCATAAAAAAACCCGCACTGGTACGCTTTAGTCAGAGGCGTTGCGGGTGTTGTTACAGCAAAGATTACCCAAGCGCGCACAGAGACACAAGAAAAAGCTTTGCTAAACGTTTTAGCATAGAGGCATATGCAGTACATCCTTGACTCGCTTTCCACTGATAATTACTCCTCTCAGTTGTAATGAGCACTAGCGCCAATTTCATCAACGAGCACATCGATTATTTTCATAACAATCCTTGCCTGTTCGCTTCCTGCCAAACAAAGGGTGATTTCTTTTTTAAGTAGTCCGCAGGCAAGCCATGCTCTAAATATTCTTGGTACCAAGTTGCACGCAAATTGCGACACGGCGCATCATCAAGCCCTAAGCGCTCGATGGTTTCTTCAACAACACGCATCGCTTGAGCTTCAAGGCTTGGATTTGGGTAAATACGCCCTGTGGAAAGCTGCAAACGAAACAGCCCAGGCGATAAATAAAAAGGATCAAGCACATCGCCATAATCTCTTTTACGGCTATTCATCGTAGAGCAGGCTAAGCGATAATTACTCCACTCATAGGCAAGGCCAGCATGGGTGGACTTTGCAATAAAATGATCGACGCTAGCACCACCCATAACCCGCTCAAAGTAAACACCGAGATAAGCACACACCCCGTTATAGGACTGGTGTAAGCTTGTTAAGCAAGCACGCCAATAAGGCTGTAGATCCGCTTTAGGCGGTAGCGGTTGATTGAGTGCAAACCCTTTTTCAGCCAAGTGCGCTAAACCTTTAGCACGTACATTTGCATCAAAATCAACGGGTTCAGGCTGTGCAGCAACAGGTATCATGATAACCACCCCTGTTTTTCGCCCACATAACGCCAACGAATCCAGAACGAGTCAGTATCACCAAGCAGGTTGCGCAGTTTCTTATCAAGGGACTGAGCAAGCTCGGCATCAATCACCTCTTCTGATAACACCCGTGCTGCTTGCTCTAACACCTGTTCCGCCTCTAAGGATCGAGCACTGGCCAAATCAAAGGCTTGCGACGTTAACCAACTCGATACATCGCCCTGGCGAATAAAGGGGCGTTGACGCAGAACAACGTCACTCTGCTCCAAATCAAGATCGAACCAAGCATCTGTGTCTGAATTAAATGCAGGCTCCACCGAAGCCATCACCAGCGGGGAATGCGTGACTGCCAGCAACTGCACGCTCGTTTGCCGATCTAGATTGTTCATAACCTTAAGTAAAGAAGGAATGACCGAACGCTGCCATCGCGGGTGCAAGTGCGACTCGACTTCATCGATTAAAAATAGAATATTCTTATCGGGCGTTTCACCGATGAGCTTTTTAGCTTTTAAGTGCTCATCCCAGCACCAGACTAAAAAATAAGCCAAAGAAAGAATACGGCGAATACCCGATGAAGCATGCAGCACAGGCACATCAGTACCATACGGCATTGTGATAGTGGGCATATCACGTGCATCGTCTAGACTAATGCGAGTGAGTTCGCCCGGCTTAAATTGCTCTTCTGCAGAGGGTGAAAGCGCTTTAAGTACAGCACATAGGTTATTAAAGGCTGTACCTTTTTCCTTTTGCCAACTGGCCCAATCACGAACCAAACCATTGCATAGCCAGGTGCCATCATCACGCTGCAAACCGTCCCAAATTTGTTTTGGGCTAAACACATAAGCAGGCGGACGCGTGCTGCTGCGTGCTGACATTGAAGAACGATTACGCGCCGCATCCCACACGGCAAAACTGCCGTCGGCCATGGCGTAAAATGCTAAGCCATTTTGAGGCGTTTTTAATGGCGTCCAGCTTTGTTCATTGCCGACAAAGGTGCTGCTGTTTAGGGTCTCTTCACCTGTTAAAGCAAACTCTAAGCAGCTTTTCTCAAAAGTATCTCGTGGCAAGGCTTTTTTGCCTGACACCATTGCTGGGTTAACGTCAGCAGGCCACGCCCCCGTTATTGCCCACCAAGCAATATCCAACAAAAAACTTTTGCCAAGGCCGTTATCACCGGTAATCAAATTAAGCCGTTGACCCAGTTTAAGCTCCATGGTTTGAGCAGGGCCCACATTTGTTAGCTTAAGTTGCTTTAGCATGGTGTTCTCCGTAAATGATGCAATAGGCGCTAAGGCACGATACATCTAAGATAAAATTTACTGCTGTATTGTAAGCAAAACCGCTGTTATCGCTTTTCTTCTGCCAAGTGCTCAAAGCTTTCTAACCAAGTTTCTTATGAACTTGAGACGCTTAATAGCCAAGTAGCCGGTACAATTTTTTGTGTTCATGTTTTGTATCAGAAGTTAAAAGCCATATTTTTCACGACGTCGCGTAAATGCTTTCTCACTACCTTCCATGATATCCAAAACGGCCTCAGTTACGTCTTTACGGTCTAAACCACCTTGTGCTTTACAAACACCCTTCCCGCCTTTTGCTTCAAAAGCATAAAGCAAATCAGCATCACCATTAACAGGTAAGTTGGCGTTATGGGTAGCAAATATAAGCTGTCGTTTTATTTTCATGCGACGAATCATTGGGATAAGCTCGTTAAAAACAAAGTTTGAATCCAACTCATCTTCCGGCTGATCAATAATTAGTGGCCCACCATCCTGTGCTAAAAGAAGAGCTAAGACCGCAGTGTTCCTTTGCCCATCAGATAAGGTGCTATCTGATATTTTACCCGCTTCAGTCCCGTCAGAGCGGTAAAGTGTAATGTCTATAGAATCGGGAATACGAACAGAGCTAACACGCTCCCACTCCGTAGGCTTAAGGTCTAGCTCAGCCTTAACTTCAGATAGACTAGGATCACTGGCTATTTCACGGTGAAGTGACTGCCAGATAGGTTCAGTTAGATTAGTGATGGCGCGGTCATAAACAGTCAAAATCAAGTCTGACCATTCTCTGGCAAGCTTTCTTTGTCGCACCTCAGGCTTTAACTCTTCCCAAACGTTTAAAAAAGCCTGCTGGTCACCTTGATAAACGACCTCTACAGAGACAAAAGATGCCTTACTATCTTCGTAAACAGCTAGCTCGTTTGCTCTTACTGCAGCCTGTTTTCGAAGGTCAAACTGCTGAGCCCAAACAGCCTCTAAGTTTTGTTTTAATTCAGCAAGCTCCAGAAGTTCACCATCATATTCCTTGTTTTTTGCTTCAAGCCGAACAACCTCTTGCTCTTTTTGAGTTTTCTGGGTTGTTAAAGAAGTCAATTCTTTTATGTCTTCTGGCTGAATACCTTTTGATGCGCAAGCTTCTTGAAACGTACTATCTGCTGTATCAAGTTGTTCTTTAATTGATGCCCACTGGCTATCTTCCGTAAAAATACCTCTAACAGCTGAATCATGTTGTTCTATCAGCGTTTTAACACCATCTTTTAATGCCTGATTTGCAACCTTAATTTTCTGGTCAAGCTCCTTAAACCACTGCGCATTAGGTGTAGGAACATCAGCAAAGCCGCTAAAGCCAGCATCAAAATCCAATGCTTTATTTTTTAATTGTAGAACATCGCACTTCATTAGATTGGCTAAAGAATCAATAAAAGTTTGCTCTTTGTTGAGTAAGCTATGGAGCTCTGCATCAGCTTGTACATCCTTTCTTGCTTGCCACTGTTGCGTTAAGCCTTCAATTTCCTGCTTTAGCTTGGTAAGTTTTTTTGAGTTATCATCATGTAGTGTTTTTAGATTTTGCTTGTACCTGATCTGACCTAATAAATTCTCTTCTTTTTCCTTTAACCCCTTCAACTCGTCAGCAACAAAACCATCCACTAAACCTAGTAGCAACTCTGTACTTTTTAACTGTCCATTTTCATCGGCCTCGGTAATTTTATTCAGCTGCTGCTGACTAAAAAACTGGGCAGGCAAACCTTTTAATAATGTGGCTTGGTCTTGTGTATCGTGACTTATAACTGATGTTCCCGCAGACGTGAGCTCAAGCGTATAATCAACACCATGTTTTTGACGATATTCAACCAGTGCTTTAAAGGCTGGGTTATTAGTGGTTTTCTTAACTCGCTCAGCCTTACCGCCTTGTTCACTATCTTCTTTACCCAAAGCTAGGCGCAGATACTCAAGTACTGTTGACTTACCGCTACCACGCCCACCTATCAGAGAGTTTTTGTTAGGTGAAAAATGAATTTCTTGATCATCTAAAAACTCAGCACCTTCAATTTGAATTGATTTGATATATGGGAAACTGCTCAAATCTCCAGGATTTTTATCCATTGTGATAACTTCGGGAAGTCTGATGCGTGAAGCTGGGTCTAAAAATGCTTGGCGTAATGATTCAATACTTGGATTTGACATTTTTATCCAAGTATGACGATAACCCAAGCTGTTCGAATCAGGATTCCCATCAGTATCAGTTTTTAGAGATTTGGCATCTGATGACATAATGTAAGCTGGATAAAAGCCTTCTCTTTTCCAATTCGGATCTTTTCCTTCTAGGATATTTAAATATCTCTGTGATGGCGGGTTCTGAGTTACTTCAACGCAATAGAGGTCTGGGTTTTTGAAGTCCTCTCTATAAATAGACTGCTCAAGCATTCCTCTCGCTTGATCAGAGTGAGCAGCTATCACAATACCGCCCATTTCACCTTGAACTAAGCTAATAAGCGTTTTCAGTGAAATGTTTTGACCATCCTGTCTAAGCAAGTTAGGCGTACCTGAAGAAAACCTTTCTGACTCAGACAAGCCAAGCTTTGTCAGATACCGATTACATTCTTCTAACTGTTTTTGTTTTTTAGCAGGTGGAAATAAGCATAAAACGTGATATCCAATATCCACTTCAAAACCAGGAAAAATAACTAATGGACTCCGCCCAGCCTCTTTTGCAACACCATTATTCTGCTCAACTAAGTGAGTCAAAAACCAATCTCTAGCATCTTTTTTTTGAGAAAAATTATGACCAGTTATCCCAACAACATCTAATTTAAGCTCATGACATCGCTTTAGGAAGGTTTTAGCTTTTTCCTGAATGTCTTTTTCGCAAAATTTAGTCCGCTCAATATCTTGACCTGTCTCATCAGTAACTTTTTCCTTGAGCTTTTTACGTCTTGGATTTTCAAGACGTAAGTCCTCGTCTGTCCAATGCGCACTATCTTCAGGTGTTTGTACCTGTAAATCGCACTTTAACCAACGCATTCCTTGATAGTTTTCATTCATACTTGGCTCTCCCTTGCGTTACGCTTTTCTTCCAATGTTAGGTGGTGATCGTTAATGCGGTCGCCTTCTTTGCCGTCATACTCCAGCCCAAGGCTGTACCAAGGGGCAGACTCTACGTCTTTGCCGCGGTCTTTTTTCCAGTGGATGTTGGGCTTCCAGCGCAGGATGCCTGCATCTTTCTTGGCGACGTCGCGGGCTTTGAGGAAGGGGCGGATGTTGAGGCGCACGCCGTCGTTGAGGTCGGGGTTCCAGCCGATGGGTTGCTCGGCGAGGGGCTTCCAGCGGACGAAGATGTCGTAGGGCTTTTCGCCTTCGAGGATGGCTTCCAGTTCCTTCTTGAGGGCTTCGGCAGCAGCGAGGCGTTCCTGTGCGCCGTCTTCGCCGTTGGCCAGGCCTGCCTGTTGGGTACGGATCCAGTCGCCCAGGTAGGTGTAGATCAGGCGCTCCAGGCCGGCCTTGTCGAGCTTGTGGTAGTTAACCAGTACGCTGAAGCCGTCTTTGAGGCCATCCCAGATATGCCAGATAAAGGGCCGGTGCTGGAACAGCTTGCAGTGCTGTTCAAAGAACTTGTCGCGCAGCCAAAGGCTGAGTGATTTACTGGCGACGGCTTCGAGGAGGCGGTTTTTCAGCGGGGTGGTCCAGGCGTCGCCATAGGCGGCTTGCAGCAGGGCTTCCAAGCGCTGGTCGGCGGCTTTTTCGCCGCGCACTGGCGGCAGGCAGACAATGCCGTCGTCATCGACAAAACCAGCCAGTGCCTGGCAACGATCGACCCATTCGCGCTGTTCAGCGGCCAGCTCCATCTCCGGGTCCAGCTCTGCCGGCCAGCGGTAGCCGAGCAGGCGAGCGACGGCGACTTGCAGCACGGTGTCATCGACGCGCAGCTCGCCGTGGGCGGTCCACTTGCTGTCTTCGTCCCAGATCACCGAGCCACAGGGGTGGCCGTGGAAGATCCATTGGGTGGAGTCGTTGGTGTAGGGCTGGGGTAGGCCGTTGGGGTATTGTTCTTCTGCTACTTTGGTCCAGTGCTCAAGGTCAAAAGGCACTTTGACTAAAGTTGCTATCGTAACATTAAGTTTTTGATCAACTTTACGGACTATTTCGTTGTAATCGGGCGATGAGCAAAAGCACCAAAGCGCAGCTAGATTGTTATTCTTTTTAGGTATAACTGTAGCCGCATTTTTTCCAAATAACTCACCAGAGTACAAGGTTGGCGGCAGATCTCGCATTTGAGTTATCCGCAGCCCTTTCCCTCCCCATGCGTTTTTCCCTTTGATGTAAGCACCAGGGAAAGAACTAAGGGTATCACCACTTTTTCCCCAATCAATTACATCGCTTCTTCCCGCATAGTGAAGTGGCTCGTAGCTATTCTGAATATAAAATTTCCAGCGGCAGGTTTCACGAACCTCCCAATATTTCAAAACAAAACGGTCGAGGTCACCTGTGGTTAAACCTTCATGGCTTGCTGCGAACTTTGCTAAAAGCTCTCCAGTAATCTCATCAAATGCAATCCGCGCATCTGGATTATCTAACTGCCTGCCCTGCTCCATACTCTTCACTTCATCATTCAACAACCCCGCCGCTTTCTCCGCCGCCGTGCGCGGTTCGGACACATCCACCCCACGAATCCAATTGCTCTGCTCGCCAGTGTTCAGCAGATCCGCCGACTGTCCCGCCGCATTGCCACGGCTCAGGGTAAGCAGTTGCACGTTGAAATCCCACATTGGGGTCTGGAATGCCTGCGCCCCTAGTCGGGCAATCAAATTCCAGCTTTCATTTTGCAATAGCTTTTCGCGGAACTTGCGGTAGCTGGTCAGGAACAGCCAGTTCTGCGGCAACACAATACTCGCGGTCCCGCCCTGCACACAAAAATCCAGGCAGCGGTCAAGAAACACCGTAGCCAAATCATTCTTGCCTTCGGGATAATGGGTTTCGCAGTAGTCCTTGAGAGTGTCATGCTGCTTGCCCCGCGCCAGATAAGGCACGTTGGTGATCACCCAGGTGTACTGGCCCGCGAGCAGTTCGGCAGCCTTGGCTAGCCCCTGGGCGACAATGCCCGCCTCCAGACGACTGGTCAGCGATGAACCGTCGACATCAGCCTGATGCTGCTGGTTGATCTCGTCCTGGTTCAGAGCATCGCCCAGCAATTTCTGCAACTCATTCCACGGCGCAATCTTTGCTGCCTGACTGCGGCGAGGGTTGATCAGGCTACCAAGCACCGAAGCATCCTTGAACGTCTGGTACATCCAGTCCAGGGCAATGGTCAGGTTCTGCTTGCCAGCCTTGCGGCTGAGTTCTTTCCATTCTTCGCGGGCGGCAGCGATTGACAGGCCGCTGCAGGCCAGGTGCAGTTCTGGCAGGGTGCGGTAACCACCGGCATCGGGATAACGCCAGGCTTCCAGGGCCACAGCAAAGGCCGCCAGCTCGACACAGCGCTGATCCAACTCCAGGCCGTGGAGGTTTTCGCTGAGTACCTTGTCGATAGCTCGCTGTGCGTTGAGGTGCTCGGCCTGCATGCGCATGGGTACCAGCATCAGGAAGGCAGCAACCAGGAAGTGGCCGGAGCCGCAGCAGGGGTCGAGGGCTTTGAGCTTACTTAGTCGCTTGGGCCAGGCGTCGAAGGTGCCGGAGGCGGGTTGCCATTGCTGGGTGCTTCGGCCGATATTTGCTCCTGCAATATCGGCACTTTCCTGCGTCCTGTAGGTCGTCTCTTACAAAACGCAGGTAGCTCAGTGGTACGCCAGGAATGGCGGCTTTTTCGCGCAATTCTTGCTGACTTTGCGCGTGCTGCCAGTCTCTTTCGGTTAAGCGCTGGCCTGCCCACCAGGCGCCCAGGCTGTTATCCAGCAGGAAGCTGACCATATAGGGCTCAGTAAACAGCTGGGTGACGGGCGAGAGTTCATCCGCACCGATCTTGACCTCGGAATCGTTCACCTCTTTTTTGCGCTTGCTTTGCCAGAACTGATACACCCAGCCGAGGCTGTCTTGCGCTTGAAAGGTTTCAGTTTTGAGTGCGGTGACTAACTGCTCCAAACTGCGTTGGTGCTCAGGGGCAAATTCCAGCTCGAACACCGGTGAATCAATTCGGAAGATTTGCGGCAACATTTTAGACGCTAAGACACCAGCCAGCTCCCAGCCTGTTTCGCAACGGCGTTCAAGCTCATCACGGGCGGTATCAGAGTCTTGCGCCAGTTCGCTACATTCAGCCAAAGTCAGCGCTGTGTGCTCGTCGTACATCAGCAGATTGTTCTGCTCTAAAAAACGAGCAAATAACATACGGTGCCAATGCTCGTAGGCCACCTCTGTGGCTAACTTATAGGTACTTTGCTGGCCGTTGTCGCTTTTAATATCACCCAGCTGGCGTCCACGGGCGCGCAAGCGAGTACGCAGTTTGCGTTGTGCTTCGCTTAAATAGTCGGCAGCTTTGGCATCACCCACACCCAAGCGCTTAAGCGCTTGGCTGGCGGCTTGTTCGGCGACATCACGGGCTTTGATCACTGTCTTTTCTAAGACACCACGTAAGGCTTTATCTAGAGGCTGGCGAGTTGTATTCATCATTAAAAGGTCACCGGTCCATCGTTTAATTTATCGAGAATTTGCTGTTTTACTTGCGCTAACCAAGCATCGACATTGGCTTCGGTTTCAAAAGTCGGTCGCGGCAAGCTAATGCGTTGCAGTTTGGGTTGTAGTAGTTGCACTGCTTCCATGCGGGCGCTGTCGAACTTACTGGTCAGCGATTCAGTGCGGTCTAGCCATTGCTCCAGACTGACCTCATCGAGGCTATCAATAATGACATTGGCATCGCCCAGCTCTGGCTGCTCAATTGTGAGCAGCTTGCGTCGAGCGAGCATGTCATGTTGCTGAGTAGCATCCAGTTGCTGCCAATGTGGGTCGGCCTGCAGTTGCGCTAAGCACTGGGCATGACGCTCAAGGTAGTTTTGCACGTGATGCTGCAGTGCCTCACGCAGTTTAGTCACTAACTGCTGAAGCAAACCACTGATAGGGTTAGGTTCATCAAGCAGCGAGCGATGGGCAATGATGGCGTCCACTTCCGTTTGCACAGCGGCATGGAACGACAGACCACGGCTAAGGCCGAGCAAATCTTGCAGTAATAACCAATCAGAACGGCGCAGTTCAATGCGGCTGGCGGTTTCAGTCCACTGCTGCAGCGCCTGCTTGATGGCATCTTGTTCATCCAGCACTTGTTTGAGCTTGGCATTACCCGATTGCTGAGCAATGCCATCAAATACACTGCTGCTTGGGCATACAGGCAAAGGTGCATCACCCCCTGCTTTCTTAGCCAGTGCGCGACCTTTTTCAACCAATAAATCCAGCTTGCTGGCTTCTTCACCTGGCTGGCAATCAATGCCGCTGGCACTGAGTAAACCGCGGATTTTAATCAGGTCTACTGGGCGAATGGTAATGCTTTCAGGGTAAAAACTGGTTTGATTGATGTGCTTACGATCCAGTTCAGTGGCACCAACAGCATTATTACGGCTGTCTTTGGCAATCAGAACGCCACTGGCCAATAAAACATAAAGAGCACCTTCAATGGCATCCTGCGGCCAGCCATAAGGGGCTGCAGAAAAATATTCACGAATCTCATTGCCCTTTTTCGAGACACCGATATAGCGTTTGATCTGTGCGCACACAGGGTGCTGCTCAGGATCACCGCTATAGCCAATGGCGTCTAAGGCATTTTGTCCGCCCTCTTTACGGGCCCGCTCATACACCTTGCCCCAGTTTGGGTTATCCGCCATGTCAAAATCGCGGTAAAGACGAATCAATGAAGCACGCGCCGCTGTTTCCACTCGTTCGGCAATGCCACTGCCTTCGACTTCGTTACCACCTGCCTGCAACACTTGCACGCCATCAAAGATTTCACGCAGCAGCGTTTGCACTTGTTTTTGTGCATCACGGTAGCGGGTTTCCATGGCACTGCGCGCATCGATACCGGCATCTGTATTCGGAATGCCACGTTTTTCTAGCGTAGCCGATGCGGCGTTTTCAGTAATAATTGCGCTGACCAACTCAGAACGGTTACGCGCTGGGATAAACACAAAAATTGTTGGTTCGCCGGGCTGACGGCGGCGTGCTTCAGAAACAAAGCTTTTCTCATCCATACTCCAGCCGTCTTGTATCCAGGCATAAATCTTTTCGTTGGCATCATTGGGCAGCTCTGGATCAAAGCAGGTAATAACCTGACGCGCTTCATTAGACTTGCCCTGGGTCAGGCGAATTTTACTGATGTCCTGGCGAATCGTTTTATGCAATAAATCAACACGGATGTTTTCAACGCGCTGAATATTGCCACGCAGATCGGCTTCTTCTTGACGCAGGGTGTCGTACCACTGGGCGCTTTCTTGGGTTTGTAGGCGGTATTCAGTGCCAACGCTGGTTTGCATGGCCATCAACAAACCTCCATCCGCCAGCTCTTTCAAGAGTCGAGGTACTGCCGTGCGGATAATGTCTTTGCCGCTATTTAAATCATCAATGAGTAGATCTGAGAGTATATCTGCCGTAGCACGCACACCAATGTCTGCCGCTGGATCAGAAGGCAGCTTGCCAATCAGTAAGACTAAAGCAAGAATGCGTGACTTAAGCTGGTCATCCTCATCGCCATCAGATAATTTCCCGATGGTTTCGGCGATTTCTTTGGAGATCACACCGGTTTGCAAAAGATTGATTGCAATCTGATCATAAATAAAGTCGGCGGGTACAACGCTTCCAATTGGCTGCTCCGCGGTAGCCCTAGCCGCTTCATGCATAATTTTAAGCTGGTTGCGCAACTGCGAAGCTGTACCTGTGGTATCAACAATACGCAGCACTTTCTCCCAGAAGCGACGACGTACTGGCAGTAATGGATACTCAGCCACCATAATCTTTTCGTCATCACGGTGATGCTCGATTTTAGTACCGCGTAGCTGGCGAGATATCTCCCCAAGGTGCGATTGGAGCAGGTCTTCTAGCTTAGGCTTGGCCGATGCTTTCTTTTGTAGAATTACTCTGCGAATTACTGTTTCCACATCGGTATCAGAGAGCTGAATAGTAATCTGGAAGCGGCCCATTAAGCGCTGCAGGTTTGGCATCCCAGAGAGTGCGCTTTGACCTGTAGCGACAAACAGCAATTTACTCTTAAATTTAGAGTGTTTGCAGCAGGTCTCTACCATTTCTTGCACGAGATGCGCCTTATCAGCATCAGTACTTACGTACTGCTGCACTTCGTCCAACACAATTAGCGTTAAAGGAAAATTACCGTCTGGCGCAACTGCATCATAAATAGCATCGACCATTTGCTGGTTAGTAACATCCGTTACCTGTGGGTATTGATCACGTAGAAGATTACGCACATCGTTAATGCTATCGCCTAGGGTTTCATCTTCTTCCAGCAAGGCTCCGGCAATACTGCGAGAAACATACAGATCTTCCAGTTCTGATTTCCAGTTGTTTCCAGCTTCTTCTACTCGTCTCTTGATGCTCTCGAAAAGGCCCTGCTTCTTCAACCACAATACAAAGCGTGCCTGATGGTATTGTTCTGGTAGGCTCGCAGACTTAAAAACTATATTGAGCAGTGCCATGCGCACATTATTGTCTGCGCCGGAACCTAAAGTCCCCGACGCTGCATGAAGTCCACCGTAACGCTGAGCCACTGTACTCAGCTCAGTAAACTGGTCTTTAATATCTTGGGGTAAGTCTGGAATATCACGTGCATAGGACCCGTCGCTAAATTCTTGATTGACCCATAAGGCGCGGAGCATTTTTGCTAAATGTGATTTACCAGAGCCAAAGAAACCTGAAATCCATACGCCCGGCTGTTCATGGTCACCACTTAAATTGCGCAGGTAGGCAGACAAGATTTTATCGAGCCCAGCTTCATACTCACCATCACACACAAAAGTGCGTAGCTCGTAACGTAGCGTCTTAAGCGCCACTTCCGACTGGTCGTCCTTTACTTCAGCAACACCTTTGTTTTCTAATTCATTGTGCTCAGGGTCCTGCTGGTAAATTTCACGGTTTAACATTTTTGGCATACTCCATTGCGCACAATGCGCCACTCTCAATGAGGCCAGCCGCCTCTAAATAATTAAGTTTCAGTTGTCTGCAGTAATTGCGATAGCTTGATAGCCCCACCCGTCACGCGCATCGAGCAAGCGGTAAGTGTTATCCACATGCTCTCCTGGAAACAGCACCAAGAGCCGCCCCGGTACATGGAGCGCAAGCTGCCTTACAAAGTCAGACACTGAGACAAAGCCAAACAAAGTGCCGCAACCAATTAAAGCCACTAAGGTGCTTTCATCAGCCTCGTCTCGAATACGTTCTGCCAGCATTTCTACGGAATCACGAGCAAATGCTTTGTATTTGGATTTTAAAAATCCTGGGTCTTCAAAATAGTCTTCACGGTACTTTTGTTGTGCCATCCACTCAGGGAACAAACGCGTGATGTCCAGCTCCAGCCAAGGATGCCCTGCGCTTTCAGTCGCTAGGCGAAACTCTTCAGTACGTGCACGCAGCTTGAGCTCATCTTCTCTGTGATACACGGCAAACAAGACACGTTGCTCATCAGCCAAACCTTTCATCCAGGGAATACTGATAAAACTTGAATAGCTTTTTAGTAAGCGGTTGAGTCGATTACTCATATAGCCAAGACTCCTCTTCCTTGCTTAGATAGTCGGGGAATGTCACTTCCACCACTTCACTGGAGTGTTTAAAGGTTAGCAAACCGCTGTAACTGGCCTGACGTGCTAACTCAAGCAATTGCTCGTGACGGGAGCACAGTACCTTGCTCCAGTCGGTAGTAAACAGCCGGTTACCCGTTGCACCTTGCAGATAGCCCAATAGCAGCGCAAAGGCTACGTTGACCGGCCTAACCTGCGGTTCAGCGCGATGCTTTTTATTTCGACCTTCTAAATAACCTGCGTTAGTCCAAGTGCCATTTACGTTTTGCGCTAATGACTTGAGGGTTGCAGGACTGAAACGGTCCGGGCACTGCTCACCCATAACCTGCTCCATGTCTTCGCGCAGTAAACGCTCGCCTAATTCCAATGACAAAATCTTATCCTTGGACAGGCGCAGCAATGGGTCACGCGTTAAGGCCATTTGGCAGGTGAGCAAGGGACGGGCTGTGTCGTCAGCCTCCCAAAGCTGTCGAAAAATCCGAAACAGGGGCAGTTGAATATCCATACCATACAAGTCCACCAAATGCCGCCACGTTAAAGCGCGCGACTTACTGGTGGGTTTGTGCAGCACGTTGGCCTGCTCTATGTCATACCGGTATTGCTCAAATGACGTACTAGCGGGCTGGCCAGCAAAAAGTTGGCTTAACTCCGACAACATCATGGTGCGCGATGAATGCGCCCCGCTTTGGCCAAACTTAAAACCAAACTTTTGCTGAGCTTCGGATGAGTTAATCAAGACTCGATCTCCTTAGAAAAACCGGGTGCAATGGATAGATTGGCTTGTGCGGCAACAGTGAGTGGGTCACGCAAGGCTAATTGGTATGCCTGTGGCGATAATTCAGCCTGCTCGCTGCAGTCCACGCCCCAGTGGCGTAACAGGTAGCCTGCTGTAGCTGCGCGGACAGATAGCTTGATCGACTGACCCGGCGTCAGCCCGTAATCCAACTCAATAGGACGGCTATGGATGGCACGGGGATGCGGTATCAACTCTAAAACGACATTACGATTCCATTGCTCATCGTGCTCTACAGATTCAACGGCAGCATCAATAGCACTTTTGGTATCTTCAGCAGAGGTAATGCGGGTCAGTACGAAATCACGAAAGGCATTATGGGTTCGGCAGTAAGCGCGTGTGTGCCAACGCAAACCGGTATTCACCAAGCTGTGCGGAACGATCTCACGTGTGCTCTCACCGCTATTAATCGACACATAACTGATTGCTAAGGGTTTGCCAGCATAAATAGCACGCGAGACAGTGGCTAGAATGTCTAAGTCAGGCTGACTTAAAGTAGGCGCTGTATCCACCAGAATGGTTTGCTGGCAGGCCTCTAAGCCCACACCTTGGCCAAGTGTAAGCGCTTGCAACGTATGCTCGCGGTCATAACTAAACAACGGCTGAAACCGCTGCGCACGACGATAGACCTTATCACTGTGATCGTAATCAAGGTTATCGGGCGCTAACTGGCGATATAGACTGAAGTCCCGCGTTGCATTGGACGGCGCTATAGCAAAACGTGAAACCAGATCCTGCCTTGTCACTTGACCACGAAAACGCGCCAGAAAGTCGATCTGCCAAAGGCGCTCACGCTGGTTGGGTGAGGTTTCATGTGCTGATAGGTGAGGCATCTAGGTATCATCTTAATAAGTAACGTACACAAAGTACTACTAAGAATGATGATAACAGGAGGCCTAAACCTGGGCTAGCATTAAAGGTCTGGTAGCTCAGTATTTGCTTATTGAAATGAATAGATTGCTGGCGTAGCCATAACTTAGAGCAGTACGACGCATACGACTGCCATGCTTGTAGGCTAGCTAGCTTGATTAGTTTATGTGCACGCAACTGCACGTATATGCACGTAAACGATCGCAATCGATCGAAAGCGAACGTATTCAGCTCTCTCTCACCACAATTAAAAGGGTCACGGTGCAGTGGCATAGTGAATTTGGCCACCTCACTTAAAGTCACTCAACTTCATAAAGGCTGCTGCCTCTAGCAAAGCTGTATTCGGTGCTTGAACCTGCTCACAGGCTGCCATAAATTGATCAAACACATTGCCGTTAACAGTCATGCTTTCGTGCTGGGCAATAACCTGAGTCGAATCCTCATCTATTAGCCGGACTACATATTCAGTTAAGCTTTTCAAACCCAATAGCGCTGTGGCTTTTTCAGCTTTAGCTTTAATCTCCTCATCAAGCCTGATGTCTAATCGCGCTGTTGTCATTCCAAACTCCTTTGTACATATAGATTCCATACCACATAGAAACAGCAATACAAGCCTTAGGTACATGCAGCTTACAAGAGCACCTACCGGTTAAGAACCAGCCATTAGCGCAAGCCCAACAGCTCATAGCAGCACGCTGCAAAGTTTGCTAAGAAAATATCTGTAGATCATAACCGGAGATGTTTCTGAGTCACCACAGGCCGCTCTACGCACCGCAATTACTTAGCCTCATTTAACCCATTGCTTTACCTATGCTTTAAATTTGAGTGCGCAGCAATTACATACATTTCACTGCTGCGCATTGGCTTGTACTACCGCGGAAAACTAGCGCCTACTACCACCAAAGCAATGCCTATTGCTTCTCAGCTTAGTAGCCGCCTTAGCCATATAGCTGGCTCGATAGAACAACTCATCTTGACTATCAAAGTCATCTGCAGTGACTTGGTATTTAGCATTCTTAGGTATTTCAACTAATCCTATCGCCGCATCAGACCTGATACGCAAAGCGCTCGCCCAAGCCTCAACTAGACGGGTATACAGATTAGACCGACCAAGCTCATACCTACCAAGACAATTGAACGCATCATGGTTGACGAAGATAACTAGATGGTAATGCGGCCTGCCAATCTGACCTATCTCACGGGCACACACATATCTCACGCTGGTATCATGAGCCTTAGGGTTAGTAAGACGTGACTTTTTACGAGCATGCCGGACCTTAGCCCTAAGTGATGAGATAAAACTGTCTATAAGCCGATCTTCTTTAAAACTTTGAAGCCTACTAGGTAGTCTTAAGTCCACTCTGAAGGCGAAGGTTCTAGGATGCTCATCAAGTGATGCATTCATGACATCGATGATTTTATCCAAATGTTTTCTGACAAATGGGCCTTTATCTTCCTGTATTGGATAGTCTTTGTATGTATCTCCATAAATGAGTTCATTGTCTTTGAAATAGGGTGTATTAAATATTTTGCGCATGTTGTTACCTAAGTCGTATTAGGTAGGCACGCAATGGCTATCTGCATCTGCTGAGTGTCTTTACTTGAGTTGAGGATACCTTGGGATAATAAGCTTGCATCTGGGTCTATGAGTATCCAGAGATATGCCTAAGGTAGAGGTAAGGTATTGGCTCACTGATAGCATCTAGGTAGCTATCTATTTGATCTGTTCTGCATGAGGACGTGTTGGTTATGAGTGCTAGTAATGGTGCTATAAAAGCATATTACTATAACCGAAAAACACGCTGCATCAGAATGCCAGAGATCAGGAGGATTACTTCAGCTGAGGAGATAGGCATGCACGCCCACGAGGGGTTTTAGAAATCAAGATTGGTCTGGTAAAGCTTCAGGGTAATGAGAAATAATTAAGGCTTCACTCCCCCACCACCTTGAAGGTCGCGCAGAGCGACTTTCTCTTCCATCCACTCCAGCACTTCGCTCTCAACCCAAGCGACACAATTAGCGCCCAAGTTCACCTGCTTTGGAAAAGCCTCCTCTTTCATGTATTTGTAAATCGTTGCTCTAGCTAAGCTGGTTAACGCTGAGACGTCTTTGATTTTTAATAGCTTCATGTTGCACCTCGATGTGTATGTGTTTGTACACATCAGGTGGCATTTGCATAAAATTTTACTCTGAGCAAACTCCTGCTCCTCTACCCTAGCGCATGCCAAGGTTATCTACCTCTCACGACTCCTCACCGACTTACTAGAAGCGGATTTGTATACGTCGTCCCAACTAACACTACTGCGCTTATCAGCATCAATGCCACCACCAGCAAGCGAGCATTTCCTCTAAGCTGTAATGGCATATGCTGAAGCCAGCAGCAGGAAACAATCACTACAAGAGGGTGCAAGCGCCACGCACCGCGGCCACTACAGCGATAAAACGTGGTATTAGTGTAAGATTAGTGTAAGATTAGTGTGAGATTATCGTTAAATTATAACCAAAGTGAGAAGCCCCATGAAGGAGCCTACGGCATCAAAAACAGACCTTGAGATTCCCATGAACCTATGGACAGCATTGCAAAAAAAAGGGATAAATCCCATCGAGGTTTTGAGCACAGCTGGCTTTGAGATTGATGGGGAACACATCAATCTGTACTCTCAACTCCAGCTATATGAGAAAATACTTCGTGTTACAGGGGATCCTCAGGATCCATCCAATAAAGAAAGCCTTCAATACAAAAGGCATAAAGCCTTAACAGAAGTTAACGACTGGCTGAAAGAATATATAGTTGAACAACCAGAAGTTGTTTTATTATCCGCCTTGATATGGCTTAGCTATAAACGCAGCTTACTCAATCGAGTCGCCAGTAATCCTAATAATGCTACTGATCAGGACTGGGCAATATTTACCTTGAAAGACGGGGAAGTTGATCTCCAAGCCACTTTCGTGGTCATTTCTGATTTTAAGTCTAGGCTGCTTGGCAGCCTTCAGGAAATGCCGCAGGATACTCTTAATGCAATCAGAAATGCTTCGTGCGCATATGAACTTGTCTTGGCAAACAGGAACCCTTACAACTCTGTCGAACGACTGGAATCTTTTCTGCGAACACGGCTAGGTAGCTGGATAAGTCCAAACAAAAATACAGCGCAAAGTCTTGAACTGATAATTCAGCTTAACGAAAGCCTTTTCCTCAACATAGTAGGGAAAAGTAAGAAGTCAGGCGTACCAAGTTTGCTTCTGAAAGTTCTGGACTTTCATGACAGAGCATCCAACTATCAAATTTCAACTCTCATATCCATGCTAGAGAGCTGGCAGAACGTTGTTAGCGTCGACTACAATTCTCTTTCGCGCTACAAAAGCCCTCACACATTATACTTAGTAGCAAGTAAAGCCTGCGGTGGAGCCACAATTAAAAGCAAGCAAAATATCGCGGCGGAGATAGATAGGGCAACAAACTACCAATACCATGACCTACAGGACAGAGCCAAAATTTATCGTGCTATTGACCGTCTTTATACTAAACGGACCATCAAGCCCGAACAGCAGTCAGTCGAGCGAAGCTATACCCTTGCCCAAGACGAAGCAATAATCTTTGACTACCTGCTCAGCCAACACAAAGGCAACCAGGGGATGCTGATAGAAAACTGCATTAATAATACCCTTAAGGAAACGCTGAATAAAACCAATCAAACCAGCCAATCCATGCGGATTTAAAATTCAGCTCTTAAATTTCAACTTCAGGGCCATAAAAAACCTTTTTATCAGCAGTTTTACCCGTTTTTGCTGCTTTTTCCGGGCAGCTTACCGGTTTTTAGGCGGATTTATCCCGCCAATGGCATACATCGCTTCGACAAAAACAGGTTGGCCAAGGCAAACAGGCTATAGAGATGGGCTGTGTTTTTCGCCAAGCCTCGGTAGCGAGTCTTACGGTGACCAAAGTGCACTTTGACCCAGTAAAAGGGATGCTCAACCTTGGCGCGAATTCGGCTTTTTAATTTTTCGATTTTGTCAGCCAGTTGACCTTCTTCTGTGCCGCTATCGCGCAGCTTTCGACGCTTTCCATGGCGCATGGCTACCACCCACTCCACATCTTTATCCTTGTTTTCTTCCCGTTTGTCAGCCCCCAGATAACCAGAATCACCGTATACCTGCTGTTCCTCGCCGTGTAGCAAAGCATGAGCTTGGTTCACGTCGTGCACGTTGGCCGCAGTGGTGACCAGTGTATGCACCAAACCGCTAGCCGCATCAGCACCGATATGAGCTTTCATGCCAAAGTAATACTGATTGCCTTTCTTAGTGGAGCGCATTTCCGGATCACGGCTTTTACTCTTATTCTTGGTGGAAGGTGGTGCGGCAATAATTGTAGCGTCAACCACCGTGCCTTCCTTGAGGTACAAGCCCTTGCTCGCCAGCTGGTAATTGACCGCAGCAAAAATTTGTTGAGTCAGGCCGTGAGTTTCCAGCAGACGACGAAAACGCAACAAAGTGGTCGCATCCGGCACGGCATCACGCCCAAGATCAATACCCATAAACAGCTGAATTGCTGCGCTGTCATAAACGGCATCCTCAGTTCCTTCATCGGAAAACCCCATGACCTGCTGTAGGATGTACATACGTAACATGCGAGAAAGCCCCATAGTCGGACGACCTCGTTTGCCGTCAGATTTCGGATAGTACGGCTCAATCACTGATTCCAGAACAGACCAAGGCACCAGAGTTTCCAGATCCATCAACAGTCGATCCCGACGGGTTTGCTTCTTTTTGCTGACGAACTCGGCTTCGGCGAAAGTGATTTGCATGACTGTGGACTCGATACTAATTACGGATTGGACTATTTTACCAAAGGCTGCAGCCCGCTTGGGATTTGTTCAGTGTTTCCTTAAAAAAATCAAAAAAAATAAAAATATTCTTATGAGTTACACAATTGAAACAAGAAGAAAAGCCACCACCACTAAAATCAACATCAGACTTATGCAGCAAACCGTCAGCCTCCTCAATGACCTGGTCAAAGATCTGAATAAATCAAAAGTTTTCTATCCTAGCATTGTAAAAAATTCGGCTGCCATCGGATTAGCTCTTAAGCTATACGTTGCAGACACCAATATCCGCCAGAGCTGACAGGTGCTGATGCTGATGCTGACCAAAATCAAATCCCAAACATTTATAATGTGCCCACCTTACAACCGCCAACTCTCAGTTGTTTATTTTGGTAGCCGTGGCGCAGCTAGGCCTGATCACCCTAGCTAAGCACTCTCCAAGCACAGCCCATGCAGCCCGCATCTCACCTTGATAGCTATGCCGCTAATAAGTGCGCTTAGCCTTGTTCTCTTCAATGTGATTTAAGCAGCGCTCAGCAACCTCTGGAAAAACACCCAGAGCAGTCATTAACGTTGCACCCGTACGCCTCAAGTCGTGTCGTGCGGAGTCCACCTACCACGCGACAACAGCATTAAACTTAAATTAAACCCTGAAAAACCAATACAAATTAAGTCTGGCTTGAGTACGCTGCAGATAAGCCCTCCAGAGAAGCATTCACAATATGCTGACTCCACCACTCCATCATCGGCCTTCTACGCTCAATGTACTCTGCCCGATTATAAGCGCTGCGAACATCATTACTGTCTACGTGAGCTAGAGCAACCTCAATAAGCTCAGAATCCCAAGCCTGCTCATTTAACGTGGTGCTCGCAATAGAGCGCAATCCATGACTAACCAGCTCCCCGCCAAACCCCATACGCTTTAATGCCATGTTAGCGGTCTGTGTGTTTGCGTGAGACTTTGGATTTCGATCTGAAGGAAAGACATATTCTCTATGGCCGCTATAAGGCCTAATGACCTCTAGAAGAGCAATGGCCTGATCAGTTAACGGTATAGAATGCGGGCGGCGCTTTTTCATTCTTTCAGCAGGAATGGTCCAGACTTTCTTATCCAAATCAATATCTGCCCAGGCAGCCGTTGCGGCCTCGCCAGGACGTGTCATTGTGTGAAGCTGCCACTCGATCAGCAATCGCGTGGTCTGCTTAATACTGGCAGTGCTTACTGTTCGCATTAAGCGCGGCAACTCTTCAGGCAGCAAAGTGGGCAAGTTTTTCTTTCGTGGTTTTTTAAACGTACTTCTAATACCTGCCAAGGGGTTTGAAAACACGATGCCCGCGTTTACAGCAAACGTCATAATTTCATTCATTCTCTGCGATATGCGCTTCACTGTCTCCAAACTACCTTTAGCCTCCAACGGCTTGAGCACACTAACGACCGCAGGCGCAGCAATCTCTGAAACCGCCACAGCACCAAGACTGGGGAAAATATAGTTTTCCAAAGAGCGCCAAATATCATCCGCATAATCAGGCGTAACCTGCTCACGCTTAATCACTGAACCACTCGTTAGCAACAGCAGCAGCGTTTGATCGCCAGCCACCTTTAAGATTTCTACTTGCCTGTCGCGAACCTGCTTAGGATCAATCCCCTGCTCAACTAATACACGCGCTTCAAGTGTCTTCTTCCGAGCTTGGGCAAGCGAAATCTCAGGGTATGGCCCCAAACCCATATTGATTCTTTTTTTTGTTACTGGTTGGCGGTAGTTGAAATTCCATAACAGCGATCCATTAGTGTGTATGCGCAGCTGCAATCCATCGCCATCGGTCAAGACGTAATCTTTCTCTTTAGGTCGTAAAGTCTTGATTCTTCTATCGCTGAGGCGCGATTGCACTGCTGTCATGATGTCTCTCCACATGCTTTGGTATTCCAAGAATACATTAAACATCTCTGGAATACCCTTTGGAATACCAAGTGGAATACCAAAAGCCATGGATTGGAAAAGACACCTATAGACGCCTACAGCGGTAAAACCCTTGATACACGTGACTTACAGGCACAAAAAAAGGCGTCCGTGGACGCCTTTAGATGATGATT
>JAUCCC010000004.1:0-8746 GCA_034676485.1 Pseudomonas sp. | reverse complement strand
TTGCACATAGCCGCTACGCGGCAGAGTATTAAAATTTGAGTTGTGTATATAACAACTGAGGACAAAGGATATGTCCAATCGAGCCATACAAAATCTGTTTGCTTGTTACTCTGAGCAACTTAAGAATACCAGGCAGCCGCTGAAAAACCTCAAAGCGATCGATGCGTTAACCCATTGCCGTACACGTGCGCTGGGAGCCAGTTATTACCGCTGCATGTTAAATCATACCGAGATTGAGCAGCTGCACTCGTGTCGCCATCGTAGTTGTTATGTCTGCGCCCACAAACAACGCCTCGATTGGATTGAAAAGCAAAAAGCGCGGCTGCTCGACGTACCGCACTTCCACGTTATTTTTACTTTGCCGCATGAGTACTTATCGTTGTGGCGTTATAACGAAGCGCTATTTGCTCGGATTCTGTTTAAAGCCAGCCAAGAAACACTATTGCAAATGCTTGCACAGCAGCGCCATGGCGGTGTCACGCCCGGTATTTTAATAGCGTTACATACGTGGGGCCGACAGCTCACACTCCACCCGCATACCCATTGCTTAGTTACAGCGGGTGGCCTTGACTCAAATAATGACTGGAAAGCGCTGGGGAATTACCTTGTACCCAGTGCTGTTATTCGTTCAGTTTATCGTGGGAAGGTGCAGTCTTTTATTAAGGCGGCGTTTGATGCAGGAGAGTTGATCTTGCCACCAACGATGTCGGCCGCGCAGTTTTGGTCGATGTATCGGAGTTTGTACAAAAAGCATTGGTGTGTGCGTATTGAAGAGCGCTATGCGCATGGCAAAGGCGTGGTGCTTTATCTGGCGCGTTATTGCAAAGGTGGGCCTGTTGATCCGCGACAGTTAAAGCAGATTACTGCTGACGTGGTTAAGATGAGTTATCTGGATCATCGTGATAAACGCATTAAACAGCAACGACTCAAGCCGATGGATTTTATAAATCGGCTACTCCAGCATGTGCCGCCCAAAGGCTTGCATACCATTCGGTATTACGGGCTGTATGCTTCGGCAAGTACGTTACGATATGAGCGATGCCGGCAACAATGTGGAACGGTCGAGTATATGCCGCATGCAAGTAGTGTTGACCGGCTATCGATGGTAGTTTATTGCAAAACCTGTGGCGGGCCAGCGCAGTTAAGTCGTCGCTGGTGGTCACGTAGATCAAAAGAAATTTCCATTAATAAAGAAGCGCTGAGCATTTGTGTCAGCGGCTCTGTACAACAAGTCGATGAACCGCTCCTTGCGGGTGGTTTTTACAATACGTCCTAAAGCTCCGAATGGATCTTTTTTTTGGTGAAGCAAGGACGGTTATCTAAGCGTTAGATGCGCATTGGAGTTATGTGTGATGCAAGACCATAAAGGTAACGAAGTGCGTGTTGGCTCATTAGTTCGAGTCCTTGAGGTTCCTAATCTCGAAAATTCATTAGAACCAGAAGAATGGGCACAAATTCAATCAATGCGTGGCGATGTATTGAAGATCTACGAAATCGATGAATACGGCGGTATCTGGGTTGAGAAGTGGTGGAATGATGGTCCGGGCCTCAGTTCAAGCCACAGCATTTCGCTCGCACCAACAGACATTGAGCTAGAAATTGAGTAGTGCACATCTAACAAGGCGCTCAAATCGCTCACTTCGTTCGCTGGGACTGGCTAAAGCCAGCCCCTTAGCTTAATTTTAGTGATCCTATGAATATGAAACTGGTTAGAACTCTTGGCGTTTTTTTATCTGCCTCATTATTGGCCAATGCATACCTGTATATGGAAATGAGTAGATTTAAAGAGGCATGGTTAACTCAATTTATCGCTACTAGCAAAGTTGAGTCCATCTTAAAGGCTTCATCGGCAGACTTATCATTCGATAACATCAAACAGATTTCTATCTCGGCTTTTGGCAAAGAAAGTGTTCACATAGTTAATCTAGAAAATGAATTTACCGAGTATGGCTCTGATAGGCTTGCGCTAGGTGTAAATGACACACTGCTGCTCTTCAAAAATGGATTTTATCATGGCAGTAAAGCCAATCTACCAAGTCACTAACAAGTGCCAGCACAAACACACATTGCGTGCGCTGGACTCGCAACAAGTTGCTCGCCTGTGTGGCAGGCGTTATGTGTTTTAAACTAAGGGAGGTCTATATGGCATTATTAAAGTGCAAGGAATGTGGAGCAGAGGTTAGCAAAAAAGCTAAAGCTTGCCCAAAGTGCGGAGCACCGCAAGGGCCAAAACAATATAGTCTAGGAAAACTTCTAGTTCTTATAGTGTTTGCCATATTTATATACTCGTTGTTTTCTGGTAATTCGTCTCAAGTTTCTTCTGAGTCGAGTAAACCTAAAACTCCATTAGCATCAAGTAGCTCTCAAAACTCTGCAACTTCAGAAAAAGTTTCTTCACCTGAGCCTTCCTGGGTTACTTCAACCTCAAAGGATGAAATGACAGGAAAATTCTCGGCGTATGCGCATTCTCCTGTTGTATACCCGTCCAAGAAAATGGGGTTCCCATATCATGATGTAAATAGTTGGATGGGGGTTGGCTGCGATGCAAAAAGTGAATGGGTGTACTTCGGTTTCAATGGTGCTCCAAATTTAGCAAACGATGAGACTAAAGATGGCTACAACATAATTCGCACTCGTATTAAGTGGGGCGACAACGTTGCCAATGTTTCATTAACTCAGAACTGGGGCGCCAAGTTTATACATTTTCGCGATAACTCCACAGCTATATCAAAAATTGCAGCATCTAGTACAGCATTGCTTGAGCTTCAGTGGCATGGACAGCAACCGGCATATTTCCAGTACTCTCTCAATGGTTCATCAAAAGCAATCTCCGAGATTAAAGCGAAATGTGCTGCCAGCAAGTAAGCTCAACACATAACAAGTTGCTGCACTCGGAAAAATTACTCGCTGCGCTCCCAATTTTACGGTGAGCAAGGCGTTATAGGTAAAAATATGGGAGTACCCCTTGGCTGTACCTGATTTTCAATCATTAATGTTGCCATTGCTCAAGTTCTCCGCTGATGACGAAGAGCATACGATGCAGGAAGCCCGTGAGGGCTTGGCAAAAATAATGGGTCTGTCTGAAGAAGACCTCCAGGAAAGACTGCCAAGCGGTCGGCAATCTACATTCGCAAACCGCGTAGCGTGGGCAAAGGTGTATTTGACCCAGGCGGGGGTTCTGGAATCTCCCAAACGGGGGAAATTTCACATTTCTGATCGAGGCCGAAAAATTCTTTCAGAAAATCCAGAGCGGATAGACATAAAGTTTTTGCAGCGGTTTGAGGAGTTTCAGGCATTCCGGCAGGCAAGCAGCAAAAACCGAACCGAAGAAGTAACCCACACCGGCGACGCTGAAACAGCGACTACGACTCCGGAAGAAACATTGGAGCAAGCCTATCAACAGTTGCGAGACGAAACGGCAAACGAGCTGCTTCACCTGATAAAGGGCAATACCCCGGAATTTTTTGAGAAACTGGTTGTTTATCTTATCGTTTCAATGGGCTATGGGGGCTCTGTAAAGGAAGCGGGCAGGGCTACCCGAAAAACAGCGGATGAAGGTATTGATGGTGTTATCAAAGAAGACCGCCTCGGTCTGGAAAGCATATACCTTCAAGCAAAGCGTTGGGAAGCAGCGGTTGGCCGACCGGAGATTCAGAAGTTTGTTGGAGCGCTTCATGGCCAGCGGGCCAAGAAAGGGGTATTCATAACAACCAGTCGCTTCTCAAAAGAGGCGCTTGATTACGTCGGGCAAATTGATCCAAAGGTTGTATTGATTGATGGCGCAGATCTCGTGCAGCTTATGATTGATCATGATGTGGGAGTCAGTACGGCGGCCATATATGAAGTTAAAAAAATTGACACTGATTTTTTTATCGAGGACTGACCGCAAAACCTATAACAAGGCCAAGCACAGCGACAGCTTTTTCGTTGCGGCTTAGCCTCCACTACAAAGCTGCGCGTGTTGGCGGCGTTGCACATAGCCGCTACGCGGCAGAGTATTAAAATTTGAGTTGTGTATATAACAACTGAGGACAAAGGATATGTCCAGTCGAGCCATACAAAATCTGTTTGCTTGTTACTCTGAACAACTAAAGAATACTAAGCAACCGCTTAAAAACCTCAAAGCGATTGATGCATTAACCCATTGCCGTACACGTGCGCTGGGTGCCAGTTATTACCGCTGCAAGTTAAACCATGCCGAGATTGAGCAGCTGCACTCGTGTCGCCATCGCAGCTGTTATGTCTGCGCCCATAAACAACGTCTTGATTGGGTTGAGAGGCAAAAGGCGCGCTTGCTCGACGTGCCGCACTTCCATGTAATTTTCACCTTGCCCCATGAGTACTTACCGCTGTGGCGTTATAACGAAGCACTATTTGCGCGGATTCTATTTAAAGCCAGCCAAGAAACATTATTGCAACTACTCGCGCAGCAGCGACATGGCGGTGTAACGCCCGGGATTTTAATAGCGCTGCATACGTGGGGACGACAGCTCACACTCCACCCGCATACCCATTGCTTAGTGACAGCGGGTGGCCTTGACTCAAACAATGACTGGAAGGCGCTGGGGGATTACCTCGTGCCCAGCGCGGTGATTCGTTCGGTCTATCGTGGCAAGCTGCAGTCGTTTATTAAGGCGGCGTTTGATGCGGGAGAGTTGATCTTGCCACCAACGATGTCGGCGACGCAGTTTTGGTTGGTGTACCGGAGTCTGTACAAAAAGCATTGGTGTGTGCGTATTGAAGAGCGCTATGCGCATGGCAAAGGCGTGGTGCTTTACCTAGCCCGTTACTGTAAAGGCGGGCCTGTTGATCCGCGACAGTTAAAGCAGGTTACCGCCGATGTGGTGACGATGAGCTATCTAGATCATCGAGACAAACGCATTAAACAACAGCGACTCAAGCCGATGGATTTTATAACGCGGCTACTCCAGCATGTGCCGCCCAAAGGCTTGCATACCATTCGGTATTACGGGCTGTATGCTTCGGCAAGTACGTTACGATATGAGCGATGCCGGCAACAATGTGGAACGGTCGAGTATATGCCGCATGCAAGTAGTGTTGACCGGCTATCGATGGTAGTTTATTGCAAAACCTGTGGCGGGCCAGCGCAGTTAAGTCGTCGCTGGTGGTCACGTAGATCAAAAGAAATTTCCATTAATAAAGAAGCGCTGAGCATAGGTGTCAGCGGCTCTGTACAACAAGTCGATGAACCGCTCCTTGCGGGTGGTTTTTACAATACGTCCTAAGGTTCCGAATGGGCTTTTTTTTTGGCTAGGCAAGGACGGTTATCTAAGCGTTAGAAAACCAATAATCTACAATGAGGAAGTAAAATGAAAAACCGATTAAGCCTCTCTCTTATATTTATCGCATCTGTGTTAGTTGGCTGTACATCAACCAAGGTTACACCGCTCACTGCAAAATTAAGCAAAGACGTATGCATTGAAAAGAATGAAAAGGTAATAGTTCAAAACTTTATAGAAATTTTGAGAAACGGCTTTGAAGAGCATGGTTTCAGAACTAGCGTTTATAATGGGGCAACACCAGCAAACTGCACCACTATATTAACTTATACAGCAACGCGGAAATGGGACTTGGCGCCTTACATGACAGACGCTGAGCTATGGTTACGTGATAATAACGGTAATAGAATCGGTTACGCCCAATACCACCTAAAAGGCGGTGGAGGTTTGGCTTTGAATAAGTGGGCAAGCCCTGAAAGCAAAATGAAGCCTGTTATTGAAGAGTTGCTAGCAGCTTATCCACGGTAAAAAATTTCTAACAAATCGTTCCAGCATCGCACCTGCGGTGCTGGACAGCTTTTAAGTCGCGCTTTTGTGGTTTTGCTACGCAAAAGTATTTCACAAAACCACAACTTAAAAGCTGCCGCTGAACTCGGCGTTAGGCGGTATATTCCCCGGTACTGTTTAAACTTAACTCAAAAAGGGATAGGAGTAATATCGATGACGAGTAACACACAACAGGCAATGACATTTGGAAATGCAATATCAACATGTTTTTCTAAGTTTTTTGACTTCAAAGGCAGGGCGACAAGACCTGAGTTTTGGTGGTTTTACCTATTCACTGTTCTTCTAAGCTGGGGGGCTATTCTTGTAGAGCCGTCACAAGTGCTATCGTCGATTATTAACCTGATATTGTTCTTTCCAGTTATTGCTGCTGGTGCAAGACGTCTACACGATACGAACAGGAGTGGGTGGCAACTACTTATGTTAACAGTGATCGGGCTAATTCCGCTTATCATTTGGATGGCAAGCGAAGGTAATGCTGAAGAAAATAAATATGGAAATCCTGCCTGACATCACACAGTAAGAACCGCCTAACAAGGCCAGCCAGTGCGACGCCAAAAAACGGCGCGCCTGCTGGCAGCGTTATGTTTCGTCAGCAATAAACACCCGAGTATATTTGTGAGATATTTTAATGATTGAAGTCTTAATTTTGGCAGTAGCACTGAGCATGGACGCATTTGCGGTTTCTATAGGGCTTGGATCAAAGCGTGTCAAGAAGACAAAGTCGCTAGCTATAATTGCTGCAATATATTTCGGGTTATTCCAAGCGCTAATGCCATTTATAGGCTACTTTGGTGGAAAAGGTGTGCTCGGCTGGGTTGAGAATTATGCACATTGGATTGCATTCTTCCTTCTTATAACAGTTGGAGGAAAAATGATTTATGAAGCCATTAGCGAGGGTGTTGAAGAAGATATTGCACAAATCACTCATAAAGTGATGCTTATTTTAGCTATTGCTACGAGTATAGATGCAATGGCTGCTGGGTTTACATTAAATCTACTCGAAGTCAACCCGATAGTTGCTTGCGGAATCATTGGTGTTACGACATTTATATTCAGCTTGGTTGGTGTGTTTATTGGTGCTAGAAGTGGGACATGGCTAGAAAGCAAGGCAGAGCTTTTGGGCGGTATAATACTCATTATAATTGGGTTGAAATTTCTGGTATTTTGAGACTCTGCAGTGAAGCCAAAAACACATAACAATCGCAGTCACAGCGACGGCTTTTTCGTTGCGGCTTCGCCTCCACTACAAAGCCGCGCGTGCTGCGGGCGTTAGACAATTCAAAAAAGAGGAAACTATGCGTGAAGTAAAAAACAAGGAATTGAACCTCAAAGAAACACTGAGAATCCTGTGGTGAGGGCTCATAATAAGCGTGGCATCAGTGCTTGCGGCGTTAGCTAAAAGGAACAAATAAATGGGTGTACTTACGATAATGGTGATTGCATTCTTCGGCGGAGCGATGATTCAGCTTTTATTCCGGTGCTTGCTTGTTTCTATTGTAGTACCAACTATTGCATTGTCTTTATGGATTCTATTCACTGAGTTCCTACAGCCTTATAAAGGTGGTGGTGCATCTATGTGGCCTATTGCACTGTTTTTTGTCATCACGTACTCGGCCATTGGTGCTGGTGGTGGAGCGCAGCTTATAGCTGTGATTACCAAGACAGGCAAACCCAAATAGATATTTATTTAATACGTGCAATTTTAAATTTAATATATGCATTTTCGCAGGCGGTATCTGGTAATGCGGCTCAGTACTTGAGCGGAATTATCACAGTGTAGCGCCACAAGTTTAACAAGGCCAGGCACGGCGACGCCTTTTTCGTTGAGGCTTTGCCTTCACTACAAAGCCGCGCATGCTGGCGGCGTTATGGTTTTCCAAGCTGCAATTCAACATCCATGCTTTTATGAAGAATACGAATAATAAAAACGGAGTGATCTTTATTTTCATAAAATATTGTATGGCTTTTATGGGAGTGCTTTCTTAAGCCAGAAATTATATAGTCACAAGGAGTGCCAGACATTGGGTTTTCTGCTAAAAATAAGAAGGTTAGATCGAGATCTTTTATATAAGTTCTGCGTTGCTCAGCACCCCATGTCTTTTGTGTGTATGCAGCTATATTTTTTAAGTCTGCACGTGCAGCCCTTGAAACAGAAAACAAACTCATTTACCAAGCTCGTTATCAAGTTCTGCCATCAAGCCATCATAACTATATTGGCAGCGCCACTGGCTATACCTCTTGTATAAGCGCGCGCAGTGTTTCAAGCTTTTGGCTATCATCCTCAAGTTTACGCAGCCCAGCACGAATCACTTCGCTAGCAGAGCCATAACGCCCTTCAGCCACTTGTCGAGCAATAAACTGATCAAAATGTTTACCCAAGCTAACACTTGTATTTTTAGCCATACATCACCCCAGAAGTACCAATATTTATTATATTTTGGTATAAAAGCCATAACAAGTCAAAGCACTCGGACACAGCAAAGCTGTACCGGTGTTTGAGGCGTTATGTTTTACGAATGTTCAAGCGCAGTCATTGACTGGGCTTGGCGCATGACCGCCAAGGTTGCTGCTTCCTCAAGACTGGCGGAAATAAAAAAAGCAGCAAAAAGTCTGGACGATCCCGTCCTTGGCATTATGAAAGACTGGGGTCATGTTAATAGAGGGGTGCCTATGGCAAAACCTGAATTAACGAGTTCAGCAAGCTTGCATCTGAAGTTAGGTGCATTCGGTGTTTTGTTTACAGCTTTAGCTGTTTCATTCACACCTATGACTGCGTTCTCGCTCGCAATGGTGGCATCGGTTGTCCTAGCCAAGCTGTAAAGCTTAGGTGTGTATTCAGTTCGGCTGGCACACCGACCTTTATCAACATAACAAAGTGCTGTAGTCGCTGCGCTGGGACCTCCGTTACGCTGCGCTTCACTATGGCCCCTAAGCACGGC
>JAUCCC010000003.1:0-6733 GCA_034676485.1 Pseudomonas sp. | reverse complement strand
GTGCCTGGAGAATAAGCAACTATCTCATTATGGTATTGCATGTTTAATGGCCGGAGGCGTAGGGTTATACGCCAATTCGCTACCGGATAAAAACGATTTAGAAGGCAAGAAATCCTTCGAAAAAACAGCTTAACCTTACCGCAAACCAATCAGCCATCCTAACTCCCCTGTGTGTCAACCGCACAGCAAGATACCGCACGCTTAGTATCAGCAAAATGTGCTTTAGCTATTGTGGCCTTACACCCTGGCAGAAGTGGGCCATGTCGGCCTGGCTCTACTTCTGAGCCCCATTAAATAGAGGATTACCCATTATACTTTTCCACCCACCCCCTTGAACTTCTCAACAAAAGCGGCGATTTTCTGGAAAACGCTTTGTTTCTTGGTTAAGTACTGCGGGTTTAACGGGCTCATCTTGGGTAAAACGGCATTCAGCTCTGTACCGGCGTCGCTGGCGTATTCACGTTTCAGTGAGGCGCGGAGGTAGCGTCGGGCTTGTTCCGCGTTCAAACCTTCTTCATTAATCAGCTCTTCAGCCTCACGCTGCTGTTCCGCTTGGGCAAATACGAAGAAAGCCTCAATCACACTGGCCTTGTCGCCAATATCATCCAGATTGGTTTTGTTAATGAAATCGACCACCAGGCTTTCTTTGGCACGGTTGCCCAGGCTGGCGCGAATCACGCGGCGCACCTCATCCACCAAGTCGGCTTTGTTTTTGTGCTTTTTGTTGTGCTCAAAAATCAGCTCTAAAATGTAATCGAGGTTAATCTCCTGTGACTTGAGCAGGTCGACCTCAAACACCACATCATCCCAGTCTATGTTTGATTGGTCTTTCGCATCGGCGGCTTTCTGGCGACGCTGCCAGTCGCGAATATCGTTGTAGGTAGAGCGGTAGTCCTGCACTTTACGCTCTACTGGCAGGCGTATGGTTTGTAGCTCTGCTAGCTTTTCATCGTCTAAATAGTGCTCGGTTTTAAAGGCTTCAACCGCTTCAGGGTCGCTTTTATCCACGTGTTGCAAAGCTTTCAAGCTGGCGAATTCATCGTAGTTTTGCAGAATGTTCTCAACCCGCAAATACTCACCAAACAGCTTGGCAAAGGCTTTTTTGTCGCTTTCTTTTTCAATGGCAGACGGGTCTGGAAACTTCTGTTCTAGCTCATTCACCACCGCCATAAAGCCGCGCCGTGCCTCACCGCTAACAATATCGGTAAAGCCTTCCATATATTCTTTATAACTTTTTTCCAGCACCACGTTTTTGGTGTTTTTATCACCAAACAGGGTAATGGCATCAATGGTGGCTTTTTCTAAATCGCGGAAGGTGACGATATTGCCGAAAGTTTTGGTGGCATCATAAATACGATTGGTACGCGAAAAGGCCTGCATTAAGCCGTGGTAGCGCAGGTTTTTATCCACAAACAAGGTGTTCAAGGTGGGTGCATCAAAGCCGGTAAGAAACATGCCCACCACAATCAGCAGGTCAACTTCCTGCGATTTAACCCGTTTGGCCAAATCGCGGTAGTAGTTTTGAAAGCCATTGCTATCGACACTAAAGCTGGTTTTAAAAAACGCGTTATAGTCATCAATCGCCGCATTCAAAAACTCTTTGGCGCTGCTGTTCATGGCCGACACCTCAAAGCTTTCATCGGCAATATCGCCAATGGCGTCTTGCTCTTCGTTGGCAGCAAAAGAAAATATCGTGGCAATTTTTAAGGGTTTGTCGCTGTCTTTTTGCAGCTGATTCAAGGTTTCGTAATACAACTTAGCGGCATCCACACTGCTCACCGCAAACATGGCATTGAAGCCTTGGTTATTGCCTTGCAGGCGGTGGGTTTTCTGGCGAAAGTTGTTGAGAATATACTGCGATATTTCGCGAATCCGTTCGGGGTGCAATAAGGCTTGTTTGTTTTCTAAAGCACTGAGCTTGGCTTCATCTTGCTCCGTTTCTACCGCCTTAAACTGCGGGCGCACATCGTTATAGTCCACCTTAAACTTCAGCACTTTTTCATCACGTATGGCGTCGGTAATCACATACGAATGCAGCTCGCGGCCAAACACGCTGGCGGTGGTTTCCGCTCCCAGTGCATTTTGCGGGAAAATTGGCGTGCCGGTAAAGCCAAACTGGTAATAGCGTTTAAACTTCTTTTGCAGATTTTTCTGCGCCTCACCAAACTGGCTGCGGTGGCATTCGTCAAAAATAAACACCACCTGTTTGTTATAAATGGGCAGGTTCGCCTCGCCCTTGATCAAGTTGTTCAGCTTCTGAATGGTGGTGACGACAATCTTGTTATCGTCTTTATCCAGGTTGCGCCTGAGGCCAGCGGTGCTGTCAGAACCATTCACGCTATCCGGTGAAAAGCGCTGGTATTCCTTCATGGTTTGGTAGTCGAGGTCTTTCCTGTCGACCACAAAGAACACCTTGTCGATAAACGCCAGTTCTGTGGCCAGCCGCGCCGCTTTAAAGCTGGTCAGGGTTTTGCCCGAGCCTGTGGTGTGCCATATATAGCCACCGCCCTCTGTGGTGCTCCATTTTTTGCTGGTAAAAGCGCTGTTGATCTTCCACAAAATACGTTCGGTGGCGGCAATCTGGTACGGGCGCATTACCAGCAGGGTATCGCTCACATCAAACACCGAGTAATGCAGCAACACGTTCAGCAAGGTGTTTTTTTGAAAGAACGTAGCGGTAAAGTCTTTTAAATCTTTAATCAGACTGTTGTCAGCCTTGGCCCAGTTCATGCTGAAATCAAAGCTGTTTTTATCGCGCTTAGTGGTGTTGGCAAAATAACGGGTGTCGGTGCCGTTAGAGATAACAAACAGCTGCAAATACTTATACAGCGAGTTATCTGAGTTAAAGCTCTCCTTACTGTAGCGGTGCACCTGATTAAAGGCCTCGCGAATGGCCACGCCACGTTTTTTCAGCTCAATATGCACCAACGGCAAACCATTCACCAGAATCGTCACATCGTAGCGGTTCGCCTGGCTGCCGGTCTGCTCAAACTGCTTAATCACCTGCAACTTGTTGCGGGTAATGTTGTTTTTATCGACCAGGTAAATGTTTTGAATGCGGCCATCGTCAAACACAAAATCCAGAATATAATCGTCGTGGATTTTACGGGTTTTATCAGTGATGCTGTCGCTGGGTTTGTCTAAGTAGGTTTCAACAAAACGCTGCCATTCACCCTCTGAGAAAGTCACCTTGTTCAATGCTTGCAACTGTTCCCGCACATTGGCCAGCATGGCTTGTGGGTTGTTTAAAGCCGGCAGGTATTCATAGCCTTGGTTTTGCAAATCCTGAACCAGCTCGCGCTCCAAATCGTCTTCGCTTTGGTAGTTTTCGGCGACTTGCCAGTTTTGGGTGTATTTATCCAACACAATAAAGTTATTGGATTCGGCAATGGCTTTGTATTCAGTCATAGTTTTCTACTCTTTAATTATTTACTCGGCGCTTGCCATCTTGCGGCTGCACTCTAAACACTGTCACTCCGCGCTCTGCTTTGTCATCCTGCGCGAAGTCGCAGGATCCAGAACCACGCACTTAAGCCAATGCCCAACACTGTTATCAAAAAGAACCACCTGCGCCAAAATTATCAGCCGCTAAATCCTTCCAATCAGGGTTGGTTTGTTCAATCAAATTAACTTTCCATTGCCTGCCACGGTTTTTAATTTTCTTTTCCAAAGCAATCGCGGCTTGCATGTCCTCACCTGCGGTAAACCACACCAAGCGCGTGACGTTATATTTATTAGTAAACCCTTGCCCAAGGTGGTTTTTATGCTCATATATACGCCGTTCCAGGTTGTTGGTAACTCCCGTGTACAAAGTGCCGTTTCTTTGGCTGGCTAAAATATAAACATAAGCAGCTTGGGGCATTAGGCAGCCTCGTCGATGGATCCTGCGACTTCGCGCAGGATGACAGGGGTAAGCTGGGTTGCCCAAATGCGAAACTGAGTGGCCTGCGCGGAATTCACCCGATAACCCACCGAAATCACAGCATCAAGGTTGTAGTACTTCACCTTTTGGGTTTGAGTTTTGCCTGCTATCGCGCCATGTTCAGTGGTATGTTCCAAAACGGAACATACCAGTTTTTCGTCTAATTCTCCGGCCTCAAAAATATTCTTCAAGTGCTTGGTGATAGCCGGGCGCTGCACACCAAACAGCTCAGCCATGCGCTCCTGAGTCAACCAAATAGTTTCATTATTGAGCAATACCTCAACTTTTATCTCGCCATTGGGCGCGGTGTAGAGTAAGAAGTCCGTGGTTTCGTCTTGTAGGTTCAGGTCTTTTTTCATGGCTACACGTCCTTGTGTTCAGGCGGCTGTTTTGGGTTCAGGTTTGGGAAAGCTCAGCAATAAATCGCGGTAATATTCGTACTGCTGTTGGCGCAGCTCGATTTCCCGGGGCAGGCCTTCGGTGATCGACGTGGTTAGTGTGTCGAATTTGTCGAGGATAGCGACAATACGCTCTTTTTCTTCAAATGTCGGATTTGGAATTGGGATGCTTTCCAGATTCTTTTTATTCAGTTTTGGCTGTGCTGCACCTGAAATATATGGTGTTAAGTCAATGCTATTTAAATAGTATTCAATGTACTTTCTCTCTTCATAGGTATCGAAACTCAACACGTGAGCATGATTGTTTACCCACGACTTACCACTGATACTGAAAGCTATTGGAGTGTTGCGAGCTAATAGATTTGCGCCATCTTCAGAAACGAGTAAAAAGTCACCATCGAAAATATAATCTTTTACATAGTCGACGATACCAGACGCTCCGTAATAAGGAATTTCACCTGGCTCTCTTAAGCCGCTCGTGATTGGCTTTCTTTTTGGATTATGATTAATCGCCACCTCCCCCAACGCCTTCCACTCCACCTCGTCTTCATCAAAACTCAACAACTGGTCGCGGTAGTGGTTGTATTGTTGTTGACGTAGGTTAAGCTCGGCGGTCAGCTCGGCGGTCAGCTCGGCGGTCATGGCGGTAAATGCGTCCAGAATACGGACGATTTCGGCCTGTATTGCCAGCGATTTCTCGGGGTTGTCTGGGCAAGGGATAGGCATGAGTTTATTAGAGTAGTTACTAATCCATTGACGTTTATGGTCTCCCTCAATAAGTTCGCTTGGCAATGTATTTAGCCAAAAATAAACATACTTAAGAGAATATTTAGTCTCGTCACTTGATGAAATCATCTTCATTGCAGATGACTTGGCCTTAAAATCAAAATCAACCCATTTATTAGCTGTTGTAAAGTCATCAAAGATTATTACAGGGCTAATTGATGCCTTGTTAATCCCTTCTATTTCATCTGTATAACCCAAAATAAATGTTTTACCTGCTGTCAGGACAGGGGTTGCATAGCTATCATCATAATTTGTTGACTTTACAAGATATTTGGTTGGTTGTTCATATTTGGTTACCTCTTTTACAGGCAACCATTCAATATTAACCCCGTCCAGCAATTGTTCCATAAAGCGCGATACGTTTGGCTGGCTCATGCTTCACACCCTGCTGTCTCTGCGCCTTCTATTTCAGAGACAATGGCATCAATCTCACTCCGCAGTTGAGTAATCTTAGCCACGGTGGTTTTTAGCTCGGCATTGAGCGCGTTAATGTCGATTTTCTCGCGGGTGTCTTCGGCTTCCACATAGCTGGATACCGACAGGTTGTAGTCGTTGGCGGCAATGGTTTCTACAGAAATTGATTGGGCAAAGTGGTCGATGTTTTCTTTGCTGGCAAACACCGCCATGATTTTTGCTATGTGCTCATCGGTCAGGGTGTTGGTGTTGGTTTCTTTTTTAAATAGGCTGCTGGCATCAATAAACTGGGTAGCGGTATCGGTTTTGTTTTTGGCCAGCACTAAAATGGTCACGGCGATGGTGGTGCCAAAAAACAGGTTAGGCGCTAGTGAAATCACCGTTTCTACATGGTTGTTGTCGACCAGATATTTTCGAATTTTCTGTTCGGCACCGCCGCGATAAAAAATACCCGGAAAGCAAACAATAGCCGCACGGCCTTTAGACGATAAGTAATTGAGCGCATGCAGCACAAAGGCAAAGTCGGCTTTGGATTTAGGCGCTAATACACCGGCGGGGGCAAAGCGGTCGTCGTTAATCAGCGTTGGATCGTCGCTGCCAATCCACTTTACTGAATACGGCGGGTTGGAGACGATGGCGTCAAAAGGTTTTTCATCGCCAAAGTGCGGCTCGGTGAGGGTGTTGCCTAGCTTAATATCAAACTTGTCGTAGTTGATGTTATGCAAGAACATGTTCATGCGCGCTAGGTTGTAGGTGGTGTGGTTAATTTCTTGGCCAAAGTAACCTTCTTCAATGCGGTGCAGGTCGATGTGTTTGCGCGCTTGCATTAACAAGGAGCCCGAACCACAGGCAGGGTCGTAAATTTTATTAATGCTTTGCTGGCCGTGGATGGCAAGCTTTGCAATAAGTTTGGATACATGCTGCGGGGTAAAAAACTCACCACCCGATTTACCTGCGTTTGCGGCGTAGTTGGAGATTAAAAACTCATAAGCATCACCAAACAAGTCGATTTTATTGTCTTCAAACTGGCCAAACTGAAGTTTTTCAACCCCTTTAAGAACAGCCGCTAAGCGGGTATTTTTGTCTTTAACCGTGTTACCTAAACGATTGCTGGTGGTGTCGAAATCGGCAAACAAGCCTTTGATATCGCCTTCTGAAGGGTAGCCATTAGCTGAGGCTTCAATGGCAGCGAATATGGCAGCCAAATCGGTGT
>JAUCCC010000002.1:0-24079 GCA_034676485.1 Pseudomonas sp. | reverse complement strand
CAGCAGCGAGTACAGCCCGCAATCTTCGTTAAGAATAAAGAATGGCAGATGTCAAGTGTGTCGAGATAGCAAGTCCCAGCATGCCATAGCAAGCCGTTTCTGAGAGCACAATTCGTTGTCATACCCCATGCAACGTCTGAATGTGCTCTCTTCCACGTCGACCTGCTCATGCTAGAACCCGTAGCCGCTCTAGCTTATGACACACCCGTTTTCCTGCGCTTCAGGCGATTCTGCCTCTCTTTGCCATGGTTTAAATCGAGTAATCACTAAACTTGGTCGTATGAAAACTTGCAGGCGGCCAGTTGCCGAGTCGCTTGATATTCTTCACCAGAGTACTGGCGAATTCGGCCCCGCTCTGAAATCAGGTGCAAGTTCTTCCTTGCGCGTGATCCGATGACATACAGCAGTTTCAGCGCACTTTCTTGGCCGTTCGGGTCATTAAAGTGCGGCACCATGTCTTCCAACAAAGCATAGGCGATCACTGCATCAAATTCCGTCCCCTTCACGCCGTGGATTGTTGAAATAGTTATGCCTGTCCGGCTCTGAAACACCTTTCTAAACGTCTCGATGTCTCCAATGAATTCGCTGCCCTCACTCTTCAGACTCCTTTGTGACTACCGGATGGGCGAAAGCGATGGCGTCCAGAATGTATTCCGGGATCACCGTCTCGGGATCGATCTTTTTTCCCAGCAAGATGGCAAACCATCCCTTCCCATAGCTGTTCGCCATCGTCAGAGCTCTTTGGCCATACCGTGCGCTGTCAGTAGACTCCAGGTCTGCCTTCGCTTTCGCGATAGTTGGAGCATCCATATAGACATCAGGAAGAATGCCTACCACCTTGCGAGCGTTACCCGCTGCGATAAAATCAACCTCGAAAGTGTGAGGAGCAAAAAAAGGCGAAACCCATGGGTTGTCTTTGAACGACTTATCCAAGAGCGCCTTTCTGGTGATACCCTTTTCTTGTGAGGCTTGATACTTTCGCTTGCGTCGGAGCATGCTTTCAGAGTCGCCAGCGACTGGAGCTGTGTCAATGATGGCTTTGTCGAGGTCGGTTATGATGCTGCACCGCTTTCGGATTCGATCATCGTGGAATAGAACGGCGAGATTTTGAAAGCCAGTGCTTCGGATGTTGACCAAGCTGATGCCGAGTTCATCCAGACTGACACCAAGCACTTTCTTAATCAAAATCGGGATCAGGATTTCTTCAGCATCGCCCTCTACAAGAACGACGCTTTTGGCGAATAGCAGGTTGCTACGTACGGCATCCAGGTAGCGCTGGATGTTACCAACTTCCTTCGTGGTTAAACCAGTAGCAGGCTGATAGGCCACGCATTGATCCTGCTCTCTGCCAAGAATGTTCACATTCTGAACATTGCTTACCTCTGATATCTGGGTCGAATGGGTCGAGTAAATAATCTGAGTGTCGTCGTATTGAAGCTTATCGAAGAGAGTCTTCTGGATGTGTGTATGAATGTGAGCCTCTGGCTCTTCAATTAGCAAGAAGTTGGCAATCGATTGCTTAGATTTCTGATATTTGAATTCCAACAGTTTCAACGTGAGGAAAATCAGATTCGCGCCACCCAAACTCAATTCGTGGATAGGCCCTTCGTGCCCTTCGCCCGACTCGCCGACAAACAGCTTAAGCGACTGGAACAGTTTGTCCGCTTCGTCTGGCAAATCAGACTTAATTGAAAGAGAGGATGGCGAGTAAGCCTCGCCCGCTGCGTCTTTAATGGTGTCTCGTATGTCCGTCCGGACTACTTGTACGTCTGGTAATGCCTCAATCGAGTCATTCAGCGCTTTCACTCCATCGGTAATCGCTTGGAATGCCACAGGGTCAATATCACCGCTCTTGCCCTTCAAAAGGGACAATAGTGGATTGGTCCTGTTATTGTGAAATTCCGACACAACATCTCGCAGCGCTTGAACGAAAGTGAAAGAAATTTCTTTGGAAACTGATAGTACACTTGGAATCTTGGCTCCGATGGTAGGGAGTTCGATTTCTTCGTTGAATCGGGCGTTTTCAAAGTCACCGACCACCTCTTTGTAAAAGGCCTCGTCGTTGAAGTCAGCGTCGCTTCGGCCCGTGAAGATGGTTTCGTAGTCGTCCAAAGTGACAGCACTTAGGATCTCGTCAAGGCCAGTGTGGTCGCCATCGTCTAACTGGGAGAGGCGCAGCCTGATCTCTTTTTTTGGGCGGAAGATGAGGGTGTAGGTGGCCTTGCCGATTGCCTCATCATCGATGCCGACCGTCCCATGCAAGAACAAAGCTTGGATGGCTTCATCCTCCGAAATCTCCTCGAACTCAAGACTGATGATGATCCAATGCCCTTGCCATCGTCCCAAACCACGATGAAAGTCAGTTGAATCCAGTCGGTAGGCGGAGCGGATCATATTGTCATCAAGTAGTAGCCTGATCGCTCGAAAAAGGTTGGTTTTCCCTGATCCGTTTTCGCCAATGATTGTGTTGATGCCCTTTTGGAACAGCAGCTTGGTATTGGCAAAGTTTCTGTAGTTGACCAAGCTGAGTTTGGATATGTGCATAGGTTCCTCGTTCTGTTGACGAGGCACCCAAAACACATGCATGGACGATCCTCGTGGATTGCCCATGTTACAAGATGTTTGCTGTTACTCAATGCGACTTTCAACCTTACCGGCAATTGCGTCGTTTAAAGCCTCGGTTTCCCGCCATGAACACCTCCAGCATGTACGGAATAAGCGTCACCGCATCCACCGCCTCACCATAGGTCTGCGCGTGCAGTGCGGCATAATGGTCAAGGTCAGCCTTCAAACTGGCTGGGCATGCGAAGGTCAGCTTCGTGACTTCTTGGCGTGGCAAAAGCCCCAGCCGCAGTTTCTTGGTCGGCGTGTTCATCGTGATGTGCCTCGATTGAGAAAGAGTGGTTGGTACGTTCGGAGCACTAAGTCCGTTTTGACGATGATCCTCACTGGCAGGCCGGAACGGCTGGTTAGCGTCAGGTCATCTCCTGCCCGACCTGATTAATGCTGTCCTGCGCGCTGTCGCGCCCGGCGATAGTGACCCGACCCCCATCCTGGCGGTTCTCCGGTGCGGCCAGTTCTGCACCGACACCCAGCAAGGTCGTCAGTACGGCACCGGCAAAGATGCGATCCCAGTGCCAATCGACGCCATCCTCCAGACCAGCATAGCCAGCGGCATCGGTGCCAACCAGATTATCGAGCATTAACGACGGTGTATCCGGCAGGATGATGCGATTCCACATCACCTGCACCCGGCTCTGGCCATAACTCACCTGACTGTTGTACTTGCCCAGAATGCGCGAGCCTTGGGGGATAAGCAGGAATTTTCCAGTAGCGGTGTCATAGACCGGCTCTGTCACCATAGCGATCACATCGCCCGGTAGATCAGACTTGATGCCGGTTACCAATGCCCCGGCGATAACCGTCCCGGCCATGACTTGGTAAGGGGAGACTGGCATTTGCAGATGGCCGGAATTACGAGTTTGCGTAGTTTCGCCAGCCAGGAACGCTTCTTTCTGGTCTTGCCGATTCTGTACAGCAGTCGGATCGGCTGGCTGGGCTGCCGTCGAGGCTGGGCCAACCGCCAATGGGTCGAAGACCGCATTGACGGCAAAGCCTGGTGCGGATTCAACCTGAGACTGCGCTACCGGCGCGGCCTGCTGCGTAAAAGCAATAACTACAAACGGTCTGCCGCAGCTTTTAAGCTAGCTTGCTCTGGGCTACCTGATGTAGTGGCACCAAGAAAAATAAGTTGTTTGGATTTCATGCTGGCGTTTATATGCTGAGGCTAAGAGCTAATACAGCATCCATATCCACTGCTTCATGAGCACGGCTTAGCAATGGATGCAAAGCGACAATCCCTTGAAGATTTAGAAATTTCTGACGGCGCACTGTTCCAAGAACTGGCCAAACCTCAACGAACCCCGGCTTTATGGACGTTACCGAATCTTTTTCATTCACCAGCGTAAAATTACAGCTTTCGTCTCGAATAAAAGCGTGAAACGAGCCTCCGCCCGCGGTAGCTGTGTAAGGTGTCCATCGGCAGAGAATTGGCCGTATGTCATGAATCAAACACTGATTAGCACTTGGGTTATGAAAGTAACAGCTTTTGCGTCTAGAGGCCCGCCCCTCCGCATATGCTAGTTTTTCAGGGTGTGCTTTGAGGTGCTGAGCAATTGCTCTTGCCTCTTCTGGAAATACAACGTTAATAAAAGCGTTATCGCAACACTTTCCCGAATGTGGACAGGCTCTACAGTTTTTCCATGAATGCTCCATCGACTCAAGTTCTGATATGGCTTCATTAAGGATTGGAATTGCGTCGGTTGCATTCACTACGCATAAGCTCCTTTTTAGCGATGAACAATATTCATCCGAATTATGACTAATAAATTGTTTTTCGACGGCCAACTTTTATGTAGCTCCGCCGTGGTTACCAATAACATATCTAGCACAGCAACCAACTCATCATGCCCGACTGTGGCCACAAACTGTCCCCTCCTTTTAATATTAAACGCAGTGGTTCATCAAGCAGACAGGCATGCTGTGCATGCGCTACCGCTACAAACAGGATGCCACTTAAAACCCGAAAGCTCCAAAGGGTCTCCACTACACCGACATATTGAAGGCTGGCGATAGCCAGTCCAGTCAGGAATGAGCAGATAGCGAACCTGGAGCAGCGCGGTCTGCAAAGCAGAGACGCCATGAATTGATTACCCGAAGAATTTAAAAAGAGCCAACACCAGATTGTTTATTTTTGATACATTCTAAACAGATATTGGTGCAGCCAATAGCGAGTGAAGGTCACAACCGAGCAATCATCTCAATAGCAGGATACGGCTAAAAGCTGCCAACTAACACTCATTCTTAGTTTGTAGATGCCTACGGAATGCGGAACGAGTTAATCACTTCATTAGGTAAGAGATATCGTGGCAATAAACATTGTGGATGTCGAAGAAATATTGGGGCAGTTGGCAAGTCCACTGACACTTATAAGCTTGGAAGCCTTGAATCCAGCACGCGAGCCCTACAGGGCAATCTTGCTTCAGCCAACAGGCATGGTTGAAGCCAATGATGTCCGGGTTGGTCACGCTGACGCCGCACTGGGGCATGCCTTGTGCAGTGGATTTCTTTCCTCCGCAGTACAAAGCCATTCAGACTTGGCAGTAGCACCAGAATATTGTGTCCCTTGGTCCGTCGTACAAGAAATTGTCGCGGGGAAATATCGCCCCCCACAAGGTGCCATCTGGGTGCTTGGATGTGAAAGCATCTCCCCAACTGATTTCCAAGAGTTGGCTCAAAATTACAACGCCGCTGGGGACTGCGTGTTTCACCACGAACCACTCGATATACGTCAAGCCACACAGCGGCGTTACGTCGACCCGCTGCTTTACGTCTTCTGGGCACAAAACCAGGACGGGCAACCTGTGCTTTTCCTTCTCGCACAGCTCAAGACTGTTGCATGCCGGGATTACAGGGACGTAGAGCAAACCTCATTATGTCTCGGCAAGACGGTGTACGCCTTCAATCGCGGCATCAACACCATGAGTCTCGTCTCGATCATTTGCTCCGATGCTTTTAACTTCGCTGAGCATATCGACGCACTTCACACCAACTGCCTTCTCATTCATATCCAACTCAATCCGAAACCGGCACACACCGACTATGCAGCCTACCGCACCAGGCTTTGTTCAGTGGGAACCAATAGCGACGTCGAACTCCTGTGCTTGAACTGGGCCAAAAGCATTCAAGAAGCCAAAGGAGCAGGCAAGTACGCGGATTGGAACAATGTCGCCGGATCGGCTTGGTATGCACCACCCAACAAATTTAGCGCTGACGATGGACTCATCGATTCGCTTCACCGCGGCGGTCTTTACTACTGCTTGCTGGCCCAACGATGGCACTCATTTTTCCTGAACTACGAAGGCCAAATTATTCAATTGCAAAAGCAGAAGCTGCGCTTCCACGGAGAGCAAGCGCTGGCCCCAAAAAATTTCGTTGAGGTGGAAGAGCGCTGGTCCTGGAATTCAGGCAGCAACAGTTGGGATCATGGTGCGATTGCTAACGACGGCTTTGCCGACGCCCTGATGGGCTACCATGCAATTGCCGAACACTTGCACTTGGCCTCGCAAGCCAGTCCACTCGCAGTCGAACGCGCTATAGAGATTCTCATGGGGCCTCGCGGGAATCCGACCTCCTGGCATACAGTCAAGGAGCTCGATGCGGTCCATCTGGACAGCGATGAGGAATCCATACGCCGGGTAACAGTACACCAAGACCCTGACCTTACTCGGCCAGGATCGTCCTACCGGCTGCAAAGACTGCAGCGCGCGCACGATGCAATCGGACTTGCCAAGAGCGAAGTTCCATGGCCCCCACCAGTCCGGGACTTGGCGGACGGATTCAAGCTCTCATGGAAGCGCAATTCCCCGCATCACAACGTGGAGCCAAGCGTCGGTGAGCGCGGGCCCGCATCGCTGGTCTACCTTTCCGACCAAGCAAACGATTCAGCGATCGAAAGCACACACCAGAAGCTTACGAAGGCCCTCACCACCCATGCTGTCAATGAGGCCTGCGAAGCAGGCAAGACAGGAGAAGATCTGAGCGACGCCGTAGTACGCGCTCAAGACCGGCTTTGCGTCGTTTTCCGACGTGACAACCGTTTTGGTGCACGCGGCCCCCAAGGCACGAATCTCATCGACACCCCCGCCTGTGAGTCACCGGTGGATTTCTCAGAGGACAGATCATGATTGATGCGAAAAGCGTTGAAGCGCTGCTCAAGAACCGCTACCCAGATCTTGAAAGAGTTGGGCAAGGTGTGTTTCGAGGCATTGACCGCTTCGGCGCTCGTGACTATGCTGTTCGCTACTTCGACCTAAACGATCGACTGGCGACAGCGGTCGATTCGCTGAAGAGCTACCAGGAAGAAGTACTTTCTCCAATGTACTTCTCGCACGACGTCGCGACCGATCTACGATGGAACCATTACCTGTATTTCGTCACAAGCGACGAAGAAGCCGAGAGAGGCGAATTCGGTCGACTCAAAGCCAAGGTAGAGGCGGACCGAGAGTACGCCCGCAAGCAGGTGGTACGAGAAGGCGAAGTCGCCGACTTGCTGGCCAACGCCCAAGTCCCCGAGCCTCCCACCTCCCTGCCGATCGACCTTGCGACAACATGGTCAAACACCCTCGAACAGCATGGCCTTGCGTTCATTTTGGATAGTGATATTTCCGTTCCGGACTCCGTTCGGCGAATCGTTGCGGGAACGAAGGATGGAGCGTCGCGCCCGATTTCGCCTGTTGCACTACTCGCAGCCGAACAGGCCGCCGCAAGCCGCTTCATCAAACACTTGACTATCAAGGGCTTTCGCACACAGCCGGAAGAAAAAGACCACCCTTTAGGTCGAGTAAATTTGATTGTCGGCAGCAATGGTGTCGGCAAGACCTCACTTCTTGAGGCAATTGAATTTGCCTACTGCGGAAGGAATCGGCGATCGTCCACACTGCTCAGTAACACATCGATTACTGCAGATCTTTACGGAGTCGAGCATAAGTTGTCTTCGACCACTGACGCTACGCGACTTCGTGCGCGTCACTCAAACTGGTATGCCAAGACCGAACTGAGGACAGTCACTATCCAGGACAGTTTCGGGAAATTCAATTTCCTCGACACCGATGCTGCAGTGGCACTCAGCGTATCGGCAAGCTCAGGACAGATTGGAGCGGACGTCACCCGTTTGGTGTTAGGTGCGACGGCAGAGAGTCTGGCAGACAGGCTGCGTCGGGTTCTCAAGCAGTTGCAGGATGAGCTTAAGGATCTAGAGCGTGAAACCACGAGCAATAAGCAATTAAAACTAGCCGCTCAGACTCGCCTGGACGCCATCAAAGCTGCCCCCAAGCTATCAGACAGTTTCTTCCTCGAACTTCTCGCTGCGCTAAAGGGCCAAGGGTGGAGCCAACCCCCAGATGAAAAGAGTCAACTCGAAGCATTGCGAGAGCCCCTGCGTGAGGCGACCTCTGCCATTGCCCTAGTGCGCCACTCGTCGATCAATATGCTTCATGCTGGGTCCGATTCTGCGTCTCGGCTTTTGACGAGTCTGAACGACGAAGCCAGCAAGGCGGAAGATTTGGATCGGCGGGCTAAAGCTGCCCGGTTGGTACAGACCAATGCGCGTCGAGAGGCGCAGGCAGTGATGGAGCTAAGTGCCGCTACGGAGTCGTTACTCCCCTATGCAAGCACTAACTTCCCACAACTTATCAAGCAGGAAAAGGAGTATCAGGATCGGGTCCGCACTCAGAAAACAAGGCTAAGCCAAGTCCTTAAACTCAGCGATACGAGCGCGATCCAACGCTTTATGGAAATACCCGTTGCCGACGCCATTGGCTCAGTCGACATCGAAATCGAGGGACATCAGCGGCGACGCGACGCGACGCAAACCTCACTTCATGCACTGGAGAAGACACAGAGCACGATGACAGTTCTGAGGCAGCACCTATTAGGGACCGCCCAGGACATACTGCAGCGGTCGGACAACCCCGACCATTGTCCTCTGTGCAAAACAGAGTTTGAGGAAGGTCAGTTGCTTGCACGGATGATGACAGATGTCGAGGAGGCTACGTCCGAGCAAGCTAACTTTCTACAAGCAGATATCTCGTCGGCTAACGAATCGATAGAGGGCGCCCGAGATATGTTAGCCGTGCTGTATCCGTTGCGTGCGTTTATCGGAGACACCGAACTTAATATCACGGTCGCCCAAGTCCTCGAACAGACCGCCCAAGAACGAGCAGTATTTGATCGTGACCAACAGGAGCTAGAAAAGCTCCAAGCACAGTCTCACCAACTACAGACCGATGGGCTATCCTCTAAAGACCTCTCCAACAAGTTGCTAACGGCGGGGATAGCTGAGCTACCCTCTTTTGAGGAATTGCAACGAATCCAGTCGAATCAAAAAGAGGAACTGGAAAAACTGCAAAGCGCTGAAAAGGCCGCGCTACATGAGTCAGAAGTCGTGAGGCAAGAATGCAATGCGATAGCCGAACGCCTGTCGATTGAGGCCCTCGGAGATACAGACAACCTCGCGAAATCGGTCAAAAAACTGATCTCAGATGCAGAAGCTGCCTTTGGAGCACGCGAAACTCTAGCGTCAATCCTGACGATTAGCACTGATGCAACCGCAGAAGAAATCACGCTGAGTCTTGCTGCTATCCAGCAATTGCTCGCGCAAGTCACAACGGCCGTCGCGCAGGAAGGTGCCAACGACAAGGCGCTCAACGACGAAGCAAAAAATGTCGAAGTCCTTGGTAAAAAAATTGAAAGCAGCAACACGAAGATCACTTACGCAAGCGATGCAGCACAGGTACTGGAGACGCTAGCCAAACAGAGTTCGGGGGGTGAGCTGGAAAGCCAAATCCTGACCGAGAACGCTGCAGAGATTGCTCGCACCTTTGCCAGCATCCACATGCCTAATGAGTTTGAAGTTCAGGTCATCCAAGGAAAACTCGTCATTATTCGCAGAAGCACCGGTGCTGAGATCCAGCTTGAACATATGAGTACCGGTCAGCGCGCCGCTTTTGCCTTGTCGCTGTTTTTGGCGATGAATGGCCGCCTCCGATCAGGCCCTCCAGTTCTACTCTTTGACGATCCTGTCGCACACATCGACGACATCAACATGCTGTCTTTCCTCGACCATCTTCGCCAGCTTGCCATCGGCGGATCAAGGCAAATCTTCTTTGCTACGGCAGACACGAAACTTGCAGGACTCTTTCGTCACAAATTCCGATTTTTAGGCGACGATTTTAAAGAGTTACGCCTTTCACGATCATCATAGTCATTTGTTTGAATGCCTATGTTTTTTCTGAGTTTGTCCAAGTTTTGAGAGGCAGGATCGCCGCCGCGACGGACTTGCGCCAGCCACTCCTGCGCCAACGACCGAGCTGGTTCGACAGTCAACTCTCCGTACAAACCCAAAGCGGGTTTGTGACGTTCACCCGCATTTGTTCGGTACTGAAGCATGAACACCTTGCGACCTGTTGGGGTAACCTTGCACAGGAAGCCGGGAACAAGGGTATCGCGCAGTTCGACGGGCTGCGCCTGGGGTTGTACCGCATCGACTGCGGACTTGGTGAGCTTGATCTTAGCCATGATGACTCCTCGGAAAGACCCGATTCCAGGAGCCTGATAGGAGTCAAGCGGATGGAAGCCGGGTCAAGTTTCAGAAAGCACCGACATATGATGAATCGCCCTAAACTATTGATAAACTTGCTGCATCGGGCTTGAGCGTAGTCCAGCGAATTTCGGTGCTGGAGTCATGGCGAAATAAAAAAAGCCTGCAAATTTACGCAGGCTTTTTTATTTCCAAGATATCAAGTTGAAAACACTTCAATACTGATCGTTTTGCACAGGTTTTTTTCTGTATTGCTAGAACTTGCTTCCATGGTTTACTTCCCAGCACTCTTCGTTCTCACGAGTCCACTGTTGATATTCCATTGACGTTGGGTCCTCCCACGGACAATATACATTATTCGCTGAAACTACATCCGCTGAATCTGATTTTCTCGTAAGTGCAAAATAAATAAGAGCCACAACAGCAATTAAACCAGCCAGCATCAATCCGAGACTGATCAAGACTCCCCAAGTCAGCATACTGACCAAAAATTTGGGCAGCTTTAAGGCAGTGAAAACTCCACTCACCTTAGCCTTGGTGGTTCGAGCGAAACCAAGAATCATCTGCCCGTATCCTGCGTTTTGAGTTTCAAATATACGTTCCATTGTAATGTTCCCCCAACCTTCAAAAACAAACAGAAAAAACTTAACAAATCATGACCCTAGTATATACCCTCACTAGGATCAACCATTTTCATATTAACCTCGCAAGCTACCCTACTGTCTAGTGCAGTGACAATCACGGCATCTGTTGCGCTGCGTGTTTCACTCGCAAAATTTCAACGGTACGAGATTCATCGAGCACCCGGTAAAAAATGATGTAGTTCTTGTGTGCCACCAATTCCCTCAACCAGTCGGGCAAGCTAGGGCGACCCGAGCGGCCCGTGCAGGGGAACTCTGCAAGCTGCTTTGTCTTGTCGCGCAGCTCCTTACCAAATTTCTTGGCATTGGCTGGACTGTCTTGGGCGATATAGTCAATGATGTTGTCTAAATCGGCTTCGGCAATCGGTCGCCAGGTAACGCTGTAAGGTTTTCTTGACTTCGCCATAAGTTAGCCGGAGCGCTTCTCGTCTGCGGCCATGTGACGGGCAATACGGGCGTCCATCCGAACCATGACCTCGTCATGCGGGATGCTTGACCGGGGATCATCAATAGCTTCTTGGATCTCGGCTACCAACCACTGATTATAAGCTGCTGCTTCGTGCGCTTCGCGCATGGCGTCGGCACGGTTCTGCCTACTTCGGCTCATGTCCTTCTGATCAGGGTTCCAGTCAGTGGCATCGATCTGGATAACGTCAATACCGACGTCCCGCAACACAATGAGCGCCGAAGTGGGGTTGCCAAAGCGGCGCGGTTCGGTAGTCCGCGATTTCACTAGCATGGCGTCTTGACCGCTGCGCGTAGCGATTTCAACAAAGAAACCTCCACCCTGCCCTTTCAGAGTTACACCTGTCACGCCACCGGCTCCGACCGTTGCCCGTAGTTGCTCTACTGTCATGCTTTGCATGATGCACTCCTTTTATCAACAAGTGTTCATGTTAGACTTTATTGTGCATAACTGATAGAACACACGCAACACTTTAGTATCTGAATACGGTCGCTGTATATTTTTTCAGGATAGCTAAGGGCGGCAAGAGTTGTCAGGAAGTAGGGTAAGGCAGGCAATGCGATCGGCGTTGCCGTTGTTATCAGACTTTAGAATGCAGAAAGCCTGCGACTATGCAGGCTTTTATCGTATTGCCTACCGAAGTATCCCATCAGCAACGTCCTTTGCCCCCTCAAACAGATCATCACGCCAGCTCGCGGCCTGCGTTCGCTCGAATGCCGAGTCATGTGTCATCTTGATTGATGTTCGATTTGCCCCTTCTTTGTTCAGACTAATCCACAAAACGTCGCGTGGAGTGTTTTTCCCGATATTTCCTGCCATCCGGTAAAAAGCTCCAGGAGTGGCCTGGATACGCGCATTCGAAAACCCGTAGTAGGATTTCATTCTTGCTGCAACAGTATCAACGTCAACGTCTACAAAAAAAGTCTTTGATACACTGTTAGGAGTTACCCGCCCACCATACACAACCCGATTCACATCGTAGGCGGCATCACTGATCTTTTGGTTCAATGCTGCAAAGTCCTCAGTTGCACAGCCTGATAGCAATACAACAGAGCAGACAGCTGCTAAATAAACTTTCTTCACTTGTTAAATTCCTTGATATCCAATAATCCAACTGGTGTTTAATCCTCGGACTAATCATGCCCAGCGCTGACTGAGCAATTTCCAACTCTATATGTCCCTGTAAACTTTAGCTAATACAACAACATAATTCTATATGCCCATATTTTACTGGTGTCATTTTGGGTGCATCAGCAGAACCTCTACGATTCTGTATCTCAGTGCTTGGTGATTATTACTCTAGCAACCAGGAGATGGCACAACCATCTGAAAGACCAAGAAACTCAGCACTACCTATTAAATTGGACACAGTGGCTGGCCTGTTTTATGATTTGGCTATGTTTCGTTGGTCGTTGACTGACAACATGCCCAAAGCCCTGTACAGCACGTAAATGGGCGCTCACTACATTAGTATGAGTTGCTGTTAAAACTTACCTACCCTTGGCGGAGAAATCACTCTCCCGCCAGGAGCTGTGTTTCTCCGCTTTTTTATTTGGAGAAATACCATGTCTCAGAAAAAAACCAACGCCCAAACCACTCCAGCCACTTTGACTGCTTTTCTTACGAGTCCTGAAATGATTCAGCTGGTAAGGGATGTGGTAGTCGTGAGTAAAGCAGAAGGCGCTAAGCTTCGTGCTACCACCAGCGCTCGTCTGTCACCTCGATTGACTCAGTGCAAGACTGCTCTAGGCTCTGCCAAGACAGAAGGCTCTAAACTTCGTAGCATTACTGTTACTCACCTGCACTCTGGGCTGACTCGATGCAAAGCTTTGCTGACCTCTGCTAAGGCAACAGTTACACAGCTTCAGCAGCAGCCTGCTGTATCACCAACAGTTAATTACGATACTCCCACAATCATGCGCAAGCTGGGCACAGCACAGTTTGAAGCATGGCAGCATCTAAACGGTGTTACTGAAACACCCGATACAAACATCCACGTCCAGGCTTACAACATGGACCTTTGCTAAGGCTAAACACCTTTAATAACCCTGGCGGAAAGCTCTTTTCCGCCAGGGTTAGTGTTTTTCCGCCGTATATTGGAGAAACACATGCTAATACTTTGGTTTCTGTCTTGGATAAAGGCAGGTTTTGTTCGTAATGCTGCCGGAGCTGGTGAAGATCTTCGCAAGCTGGGGTTGGGAATGATAGGAGCAGGCCTCTTTGGCTTTTTTCTTGGTCCAGCGCAGTCGAAATCAGCTATACTTGTCATACTAGGGATCGCGTCATGGGCTGCAGGCCTATTGATGTCAGCCCCAAACCTAACACAGAGGAGTGAATAATATGATTTTCGGAATAACAGTTGCTATGTTACTCACATTTATTTCATTCATAGCTTACATCGGTTTGAAAGATCAATTCCTTGAAGACCTAGCCTCACGTCAGTTACAAGACGAAAAATAACCCAAAAAAACCCGCTTCGGCGGGTTTTTTCATGTCTGCACACAATAGCAAATTATCATTATCCCAGCGTTTTTATAGCCTGCCCCAAAACCCGTCTGTTCGGATATCGGGTTAACGCCCTATCCAGCTGCCGTCATATTTAAGATTGACCCAGAATCGAATTTTGGGGACTTCAACGACATGAAACGTATCACTATGCTTGGCTTATTGATTTTGGATTGCACAATCCAAAACGGTGAGCACTTATGACTGACCCAACCACCCAAGCATACGCAGAACTGCAACAGGCTTTTGAACATTACAACGTAGAGCTTTTTGACGGCCAAATTCCACGCTGCCTGATCACAATGCAGCGCGAGAAGCGCACCTATGGCTATTATTCGACCAAGCGCTTTGTACATCGAGATGATCACACCACAATTGATGAAATTGCTATCAATCCAGCCTATTTCGGTATTGTCCCATTACTTGAAATTTTACAGACATTGGTTCACGAGATGGCCCATGCCTGGCAGCAGCATTTCGGTAACCCAGGCCGACGCGGTTACCACAATGAAGAGTGGGCGGACAAGATGGAGAGCATTGGCCTGATGCCGTCGAGCACTGGCAAGCTAGGCGGCTCTCGCACTGGCGAGAAGATGGCTGATTATGCGATTAAGGGAGGCCTGTTCATGCAAGCCACTGACAAACTATTGGCCGCCGGCTGCCAAGCGTCCTCGGTTGACCGCTTCTCTCCTCTGGTGCAACACAAGGATCGCCTCAGTATTACCTCGACTATTATGGCTGCACTTTCAGAGTCTGTGACAGTAGTTAGAGAGGCAGCCCTGCCAGATCAATCGAAATCTGTTCGATGGCAAGCACCTGAGCAATCGAAGCTGCTATCGCCTCCGATTGCTGGAAATCGCAGCAGCCGTGTGAAGTACCGCTGCCCAAGATGCACAACCCAAGTCTGGGGCAAGCCTAATTTAAAAATCCGCTGTGGCGAAAATGATTGTGCTGACTCAGTGTTCGAACCGATTGCCTGAGCCTGAACAAATCACCCATATGACAGGGCCCATGCCCTTATGAGCAAAGATATACTGGATCAAATGGCCAAGCAGGAGCTTGTGTTTTGGATCCGCAGGCATGTGATGCAACGCCCTAAAAAAGTGATGTTTTATACGCTCGCTGGGTGTCTCTGGCGCAGAGGCAGAAGCAGCTTTCTGAAGTTTCAACCGCTGCTTTCCAGATATCAGACATAGAGACGATGTGTATTTTAAAGGAGGAGCTCAACGAATGCTCTGATGCTTCCCGCAAAGAGGCTTTGCTCAAACAAATAATGACGCACCACAAGGAGGCGGAAAAGTACCGCTCGATATACCGCGAATTCAACGCCCTGCTCCTCGAGTCTGAGCGGCTTTTCGAGCAGTATAAGGTCGCCTTAGGTTTAGAGAGTCGTTAATAGTGTGAACACGCAGGTTGTGACAAATACACTACAGCCGAAGAACTGTATCAGGCGCATGCAGACTGACGGCTGGAGTAACAGAGTGAGAACCTTAATGAAGTCATTAATCCTCAGGCACAAAAAAACCCACTAAAAAGTAGGTTTTTTTGAATCATACGTCCGCGGGAGGAGGCATCCGCCCTCAAGTCCCATGGCTAACTGTATCAGAATGAAGCTTTTTCAGGTGAGATGTCAAACTCAGGATTCATAGCGGCGAAACCTTCACGCTGATGGCGGCCATTGCTGCGCAGCATGTAGCACACGCAGTATTCGAACAGTAAGAGCACCCTCTTCGTATACAAGAATATAATTCGCGCTGGCAATCAGCTCCCTAGTTCCTTCGACTCGGCCAAAGCGACCCATTCTCGGGAAAGTTGACAGCTTTTTAGCCTTTTCCTCGATGTCATCCTTTACACGCTGCGCCGCATCCAGATTATCGTCTGATATATAATCTATTATCTCCAGCAAGTCGATACGTGCCAGTTCCGACCATTCCAGCTCAGCCACGATGACGTTTCTTGTCGATCAAAGCTTGAGCCTCATCCATGACTTGTTTATGCGTAACTGTGGGTCGTGTATCCATCAAAGCCTCTTTCACTTTGTCTCGAAACCAAGCATCGTGTGCTTCTGGATCTGTCGTTAGACCAGCGGGTAACCCACCCTCTTTAGTAATGCGGGTCAGCAAGATTCGGACGGCATCAGACATAGTTAGGCCGAAGCTGGCAAGTTTTTCTGTCGCCTCAGCCTTCAGCTTGTCATCGACACGAACATGCAACATTGAAGTATGAGCCATGATGTATCCTCCATTCGTTATTCATAATCTTATTCTGTATCTCAATTGAGATACAGTCAAGGCGTTCACAGTTTATAGACCGTTAAACGATTACCGTAGTGGCCTTACTTCAAAGCCTGTCTAAAGAGCGCTAAAAGGGTAAAGGGAAAATGGCTTTAAGGGATTAATGGAAGGGGGATTAAGGGCAAAGGGGCTACCCTGAAAGGGTTTGTTTGCAGGGAAAGGCAAAAGGCAAAAAGGCAATCCGTGCCAGCCAAAAAATCATATGCGAGTTAAAACTACTCTTGATAGCGAACCCCCACCACGGCCTAATAGCTCTTTTATTTAATAAGCAGGTGCTGAATATGAAATACTTGAATGAGATAAACGAAGCAATCGTACGAGCGGCAAGACTTCAATTAAAAACGCCAACTTTTAAACCACAAAAAGGTCTATTGCTGAATGCACAGGCTCTTCAGGACGTTCCTCAGCGAGGTATAGTTAATTAGACTCTACGCTTGATGCACTGTTTTTCTCATAAATCTTAAGTCGTAGTGTTCTGGTCTAATACAAATGGACACTCTCCGGTCAATGCACAAGACTGCCTGGTTCTGGCTCAGAATTGGAATTCTTCTCTACCCTCTTACGTTAGGCAATCAATCGCGATAAGAAAACCCGGATGTTTGACGCTGGTCATGGCCGCCACACGAATAAAAGCGTTTAATGATCAGCAAGATTCTGCCTGAACCGCACAAGGGGGTGCTATGCGTCGTCTGAAATGGGTGCTCTGGTCCAGCCTGGTGTTGTTCGCGTTTTTGTGGCTGTTGGCCGAGCCCGGCCTATTCAATACCCGGGGCTTCTTCCCCCACCGTAACCTGCTGGTACAACTGACCGGCGTGCTGGCGATGGCGTGCATGAGCCTGAGCATGCTGCTGGCACTGCGTCCGCGCTGGCTGGAACAATGGCTCGACGGGCTGGACAAGATGTACCGTCTGCACAAGTGGCTCGGCATAGGCGCTTTGGTGATTTCCACCCTTCACTGGCTGGCGGCTAAGGGCCCGAAATGGGCGGTGGGCTGGGGCTGGCTGGAACGCCCACACAAAGGCGCCGGTGCTGTGCAACCACCGCTGGAAGCCTTTCTCACCAGTCAGCGTGGTACCGCCGAAAGTCTGGGTGAGTGGGCCTTTTACGCCGCGGTGATATTGATTGCCCTGGCGTTGATCAAGCGTTTTCCCTATCGGCTGTTCTACCAGAGTCACCGGCTGCTGACGTTTGTCTATCTGGTGCTAGTGGTGCATAGCCTGGTCTTGCTCAAGTTCAGTTACTGGAGCTCACTGGTCGGTTGGCTGACCGCCGTGCTGCTGGCCATCGGCAGCTGGGCGGCAGTGAAGTCGTTGCTGCGCCAGCTCGGTACGAAGCGTCAGGTGCCTGGCAGTATCACCGGGCTGCATTACTTTTCAGGCGTCAAGTCACTGGAGGTCGAAACCCAGGTGCCGAACTGGCCAGGACATCAGCCTGGTCAGTTCGCCTTCGTCATCTCGGATACCCGGGAAGGCTTTCACCCTTACACCATTGCCTCGAGCTGGAACCCGGCCGACCCGGCGATCACCTTTGTGGTCAAGGCGCTGGGGGACCATACCCGCACGCTGCGTGATAAGCTGACAGTTGGCCAGTCAGTGACCGTGGAGGGCCCCTATGGCTGCTTTACCTTTGACGACCCGCGGCCACGGCAGATCTGGGTTGGCGGGGGTATTGGTGTTACGCCTTTTGTCGCCCGCCTGAAACACCTGGCCAACCACCCTGGCGAGAACCAGCAGATCGATTTCTTCCACAGCACGGCCGAAGTGGATGAGCAGGCACTGGCCAGACTGACCGAGGATGTCAGCCAGACAGAAGTTCAGCTGCACCTGCTGATCGACAGCCGCGATGGCTACCTGACCGCAGAGCGCATCCGCGCCGCAGTGCCGGATTGGCGTGAGGCTAGCATCTGGTTCTGCGGGCCGGCCGGATTCGGTGACGCGTTACGCAAGGACTTCGCAGCCCAGGGCTTCCCGGTTCATCAGCACTTCCATCAGGAGCTGTTCGATATGCGCTGATAGCATCATCCGCTGGCATCCAGACGCACAATGGGCTTGTACACCGGCTGCTTGGGCATCAGCCAGAAGCCCATCTTGATGGTGATACCCTAGTTGGTTGTGGGCTCTCAAGCCTGCCGCAAGATATGCCCGATGGCCCGTTCTATGTCCTGCTTGCAGGCCAGCAACGTCTCACGAATGATCTCGCCCCTTGGCTGAATCCGTGCGGTGGGTGCCACCACAGCCAGGGAGAACAGCCCCAGATAGGTGTCCAGTACAACCGCACAGGAGCCGACCCCCTCGATACATTCGTCCATATCTGAAATTATCAGAGATGCTATAGGCACACCTCCGATTGAAGAAATTGCTGCTCAATGCCTGTCGTACCACGCACGTATATTGCCAGCACTAAGTAATTATTTTGGAACTGAGCTGACTTACACAATAGGCTTTACAGGCTCAGGAAAAACTCTATGAGCAGACAGAAGAGCAAATGAAAGGCCTAATTAAAAACGGGATCTCTAAAACACAGCTCAGTATCCATGCTTGGCTAACGCTTCCAACATGCGAAATCATGGATTTTACGATCCAAACTACCAGCGCAGTCATTAACAAGGCGAAGAAAGGTCTCGGTGGAGTTTATGCAGGTCATACCGATCATCTTTCAAACAACATACGCTATCACCCTATGCTACTGGGTGAGGATTACCTCCGAAGAATAGGTGCCCTATTTTGGAGTTCTAATTTATCCATTACACATTAGCTACATTTTAGTTTTTAACAGGCTCATCTTATTTTACGGAGCATTTGCGAATTGTTACACGAAATATCCCGTATTTTTAATGTGTCGTCTTAGGCACCGCTACCAACTTTACACCCAGAGCGCCCAACACCCGGCTGATAGTGTCAAAGCGTGGACTGGCTCCCCCCCGCAGCGCTTTGTACAAGGACTCACGACCGATACCTGCGTCTTTGGCAATCTGGGTCATACCACGTGCTTTAGCGATATCGCCAAGAGCTTCGGCCAGCAACGCATCGTCGTCTGCCTCTAAAATAGCATTCAAGTAGGCAGTGATCGCCTCTTCACTGTCTAGGTAGTCGGCTGCATCAAAAGTAGGTAGCTCAGTAATTTTAACCATGGTTCAATCCTCCAGTGTTTTCGACATAGCAATGGCTTTGACGATATCACGCGCCTGCGTTGACTTATCACCCCCACCCAACATGACAACCAAGACAGAGCCACGTTGTACAAAATACATTCGCCAGCCTTTGCCAAAATGTTCGCGCATCTCACTTACACCTTCGCCAACCGACTGAACATCGCCAAGATTGCCACGCGAAACCTTTTTCAACCGGGTAACTAGGCGCATTTTGGTGGGAACGTCTTTTAGTCCATTAAACCAGCGGTCAAACTCTGGCGTTCGTTTAATTTCAATCATAGTTAATCTCGGTTTCCACTAACGCAAGTGTATCCTATCGAATACAAAAAGCAATCCGAATTCGAAAAACACTTAGTGCAAGCCATACCCCTCAAGCAGCATAACTTGCATCACACTCCCCCCTTTCTTCTTCAGTAACCCTCATCCACCAGTATCGGGTTACTGAACCAGCTCATTCTCAATTTATACGACACTCTTTGCATACCACCCCAAGGAGTATAACCCCATGTTTTTTACCAATTTACTGATCTACCGCCTTAGCGCTGACTCAACCCTATTGCCAGATGACCTGGAAGCTGCTTTGGCTCAAAAACCTGCTATCCCTTGCGGCAGCCAAGTGACTAGCACCTATGGCTTTGTTCCAGCACTAGGAAAGCCACAGGATCCGTTTGTGCATGTTGTACAAGGTTTTATGTTGATTGCAGGCCAGGAAGAAGAGCGAATTTTGCCGAGTTCGGTCGTACGCGATGCACTACGGGAGAAAGTGACTGAAATTGAAACAGCTGAGTCCCGAAAGATCTACAAGAAAGAGAAGGATCAGCTCAAGGATGAGATTGTTCAGGCATTGTTACCACGCGCCTTTATTCGTCGAACATTGACGTTTGCTGCAATTGACAGCAGTACTGGCCTGATTTTCGTAAACGCAGCGAGCACCAAGCGCGCGGAAGAACTGCTTTCAGCGGTTCGTGAAGTACTAGGCAGCTTGCCGGTACGCCCCATCAATGTGAAGCAATCCCCGGAAATCTCATTTACCAGTTGGCTGAAATCTCACGAAGTGGGTGGTGGTTTATTTCTGCTGGACGAATGCGAACTTCGTGATACAGCTGAGGACGGCGGGATCATCAAGATCAAGCGTGAGGATCTGTCTAGTGAGGAAGTTCAAAATCACCTGGCTGTTGGCAAGGTGGCCAGCCTACTGTCACTCGCTTGGGAAGATAAGTTGTCTTTTGTGCTGGACAACAAGCTGGCCATCAAGCGCCTGCGTTTTGAAGAGCTGCTGCAATCTCAGGCGGAACAGGATGGCGGTGATGATGCAGCCGGTCAGTTTGATGCCAGCTTTGTTCTGATGATGCTTACTTTTCGTGAATTCATTCCGCAGTTACTCGAAACACTAGGTGGTGAAGAACAAGCGAACCCCGCTTAAAAAACGATTGAATTATGGATTTTCCTGCTAGTAGATTATGCAATGAATGAAGAGTTGGAGACATTACGTGCGGCAGCCATCGAGCAAGATCGCTGCTTTTCCAAAGGGCGCTTACGCGGCGAATTCCGAATGAAGCCAAAGCCTGGAGTTGAGCCAGTTACCTATTACAAGAACGGTTACGGCGGTAAGTTTGCTGTATATCGCATCGCTGATTGTGTTCCGATGCGACCGATTAAGGCTGGTCGTTCCGAAAAGCAAAAGAGGGCAGCAAAGCGACTGGGCATCATGTCAAAATTAGAAAGCGGTTTGGCTCAAGCGGGTAAGCGCGCAGAAAATTGGCTGACTCAGGACTGCTATGTGCTGGACACCGAGACAACAGGACTGAGTGACAACGATCAAATCATCGAAATAGCTGTGTGTGATGCAAATGGTAGGGTTTGTTATGAGCAACGCATTTCACCAAGCGTACCGATCAATCCCAAAGCAGAAGAAATACACGCTATCAGCCTCGATGATTTAGCTGGATGCCCTAAGTGGCCTGAAATAGTTAATGACCTCAAAGCTCTTCTGACCGGCCAAACCGTTGTCACTTACAATTCAGATTTTGATCTGGACATGCTTCGTAACACCTCTCAAGCGTTCCAAACCGACGACGCCTGGCTAAACACGCTAAACATCCGCTGCGCTATGGAGTTGTCTGTACAGGCGTTTGGAGCCACTAACCGCTATGGAACCATTTCTCTCGCCAATGCCGCTGAGGCAGCAGGTGTCTCATGGCCTGGAGAAGCGCATAGCGCAAAAGTAGATGCCCTAGTCACGTTTGGGGTGCTAAGAGCTTTGAGCGACCATTATCACCAGCTGCATATTGAGCTGGAAAGAATGCAGTAATGGAAAAACTATTTCACTGCTGGCCACAGCCTTGCGGTATGCACAAGAGCAAGCACCCAAACTTTGCCACCGTCAATTTCATACACAAGGCGATAGTTTTCATGGGGTATTAGTTCGCGGGTTCTAGCAATTTTACCGGCTTTGCCGAGCTTCGGGTGCCTTGACAGCTGGGCAGCGGCATCGCTGAAAACTGCGTCCATGCGAACCGCTGCACCAGGGTTATCCGTTGCGATGTAGTTCCAAATATCTATCCGGTCTTGTTCCGCGTTCGGTGTCCAGATAACTATCACGCTTGACCCACCGCGTTACGCTTGGCTGCGAATGTAACCTCAACTTCATCATTTGAGCGACCTAAGCCCGCATGCATTGACGCACGTCCGGCTTCGACCTTTTCCCGCAGATAATCGTCGTACTCGCGAGCTTGATGGCGTTGCTCAATATATCCGCGCATCAGTTCACGCATAATTTGGGAAGCTGGGCGGTCTTCGCCAGCGGCTTCGGCCATGAAGCTTTCGCGTAACTCTGGCTCTAGTTTCATTGTGAAAACGGCTTGTTTGGACATCTTTCTCTCCTTTATCCAGGTACTAATAAAGTATATACCTTGTTAGTATGAATGGCGCGTTGAAATTGCCTTGTTTTGTTGCGTAGAACTAGTCGAGTTATTGACTAGTTGATCCAGAACAGGCCGGCAAAAAATATCTCAACAAATGCTTTTTTAGAGAGCTAATTCATTCTATAAGACACGACCACTGTGACATAGATTATTTTTTTAATCTTTTTTATCTAAAAAACCTCTTTAAAATCAATGACATTAGACTTCATTTCAAAAAGCCAGAGTGGCCCATTTAATTATGGTATTAATAGCGCAGTGTGACATCGGTGGAAATTCATGAGTGATTTGGTTAAAGATTTCTTACAGAACCACGGGCCTTGTTTGTCGAGTGAACTTGCGGACTATCTAGTCCAGACTCTAAAGATTTCGCCTGATGCAGCTAGAAAGCGAGTTTCAAGGCTTGCTGATAATGTTAGACGCCTAGGCTATGTGACGTTTCCGCGTAGGGCCCGGTTCATGTACCTTGAGCAGCAGTTTGGCTCGCCCGTCTACTGGGAGAAGCTCGTTGGAGCATTGATGCAAACCAACACGGCCTACGGCAATGCTATAGCGGCGTTACGACAACGTGGAGGAGCCGTCCCAGAGCGACTTTTCCCTATCGTTTGCGGCGCCCCGATCAGGCAGCAGAAACACCTATCGCCTGAAACTATCTTCACTAGGCTCAATGAGGCGGGGCTTTTGAAAAGGGTGACGCTGCCCAGTCTTGGCGACTGTATTGCTATCGTGCAGGCGGACGAGTACTACGATCAGCTCTCGCCAATGATACGCGTACGCCTCATAACTGAAAGTTTCCTGCTTGCGGCGGTCAGTGATTGGCTGCGTAAACTGGGAGTTGTTAGTTACGGTAAGGTGGCCACTCGTGAGGATGATAGCTTGCCCCGTGTAGGGACGTTCGCCTGGGATCTTACCGCGCCTTCGTATTTGGGGCCGATGGTGAAAGCGACCAAGGATGGCAAGGACAAGCCAGGTTTTGTCGTTTGTGATGTATATCTGGGTGATTCCGTCACCATTGAGGGCGTGAAGCCCTTCATCAACAAATGTCGAACCCTGAGAAGTCTTCGGAACGTAGGTTCATGCTTGCAGATATTTGCCGCTGAAAAATTCAATAGCGATGCTTTTCAGATCCTGAAGAAAAACGGGATTATTCCAGCGACGCCAGCAAACCTATTTGGTGAAGAAGTTGCCGCAGGGTTGCGGGAACTATCAGCAGTGCTGAATAAGGCAGCAACATTATCTACTATCGACCCAGCAAAATTTGATGATCTATTCAGCAAACTAGGAAAGATTACGGGAGCATCTAACCAGCTTCGTGGAACATTGTTTGAGTATCTCGCTGCCGAACTCATGCGAAAATCCGGTGCTAGCTTGGTACGATTGAACCGAATCTACAAGAATAGTATGGGCGTGGCCGAGGCGGACGTGATAGCGGAGCGACAAGATTTATCTGTCACCTTCATCGAGTGCAAAGGGCATGACCCCTATGGGCAGACGCCGCATAGTGAGGTAAAGCGCTGGTTACAGCACAACGTCCCGATTTTCTTCAGGATTAGAAACGAGCATCAAGATTGGAAAAACATCCCGGTGCATTTCGAGTTCTGGACGACTGCGCCTCTGACCCAAGAATCGCTTGATTTGCTCGAAAGGGCCAAGAGCGAGATCAAAGCTACGCGCTACACGATCAGTTGGCGCGTTGGCCTGGAAATTCTTACTCTTTGCCAGAGAACGAACGACGATGGCCTCATCAACGCCTACCGAAAGCATTTCATGAAGTTCAACGCAAAGGCAGCCCATGCGGCCGCAATTTGGCATGAGCAGCATAGGGACTAGAGTGCGCCTGTCGCGTGAGTGTGCATACTTGCGTCCTAGCGATGTGGTGACAATACCCCACCTTGACCGGCTGACCGGCAGCATCCGCGACCCAATTGTTCGGTAACCCGGC
>JAUCCC010000001.1:0-4808 GCA_034676485.1 Pseudomonas sp. | reverse complement strand
GACGACACGATAATCCTTAGATAAATCAACTTTGCCCTGTTTGCCACTGGGTGAAAACCCATTGACAGGTGCGCTGGTAAAAGATGTGACTAAGTTGTATTCATCACCGCTGCTCTTGAATGCGGGTGGTATTTCATAAATAACATTGGGATTGTAGTACATAAGGTTGGTGTTAGCCGCTCGGTATCTGCGGCTGTCATACTCCCAATCTTTAGTGGTATCCCAAGGTCGCTTATCGGGTACATGTCCCCAAGCCATCGACGATGAATCATCGAGGGTAAATATCATATTGGGTGCTACGCCCTCAACCTGACTCAGAGGCGCTTGTGACACAGCAGCCTGTGTGGTGGCGGACAGTAAAATGCCAGTACTCAGCAGCCCAGCGGTGAGCGCTTTGCTCAGGGAAGTCAGTCGGTTATATTGATTCATATCGGTGCCCTCTGTCCTTAGTTGAGAAAATAGAGGCTGGTCATTGACTGGACAGCGATTTCGTCATTTACCTGCCCATTGCTCAAAAAGTAATACATTCCTTGCCCTCTCTGAACTTTGCCATACTCGTCACCGACGCCGCTGCCGAAGCAAGGATCAGCGCAATACATATGCCAGTAAGCTCGCTCAACATCACTTACAAACGGTTTGTCTCCATCCAGCCCGCGGTAGGGCATCCAAGCCACTACAGCACTGCTATCCGCATCAAGATTAAGAGTGTCTTCTCCAGTTTTATTGCTGTAGTCACTGTTTGCCAACCACGTCAGCGGTCTAGCGAAAAAACTAGCCAGATCATCCCTGTCGTTGATTTCTTCTAATACACAGGGTGGGTTATTGCCGTAGCGATTGAGCGTATTAGATTTTTTGCAGTGGGTGTTGTCATCATTGGGTTCTAGGATGCCATCGCGATGCTCCCATGCTGCGCTAAAGCGGAACTCAGCTTCACGCAAAGATGCATCAGCCAAATGCAGGGCGCGTTCCGTGTAGGCGCGGTTACCCGCAATACGGGACTCCAGTGCCACCCCGCGCATACTGCTGACGGCTAATACGGTTAACACGAGTAACATAATCAGCGCAATAAATAGGACTGCGCCTCGTTGTCGGGAAATGTTCATAAGTTGAGGTTCCTCAAGGCTTGCGAGCCAGTCGCAATCTGGTAAATACGGCGGCTGTCCCCTGCTACTAAGGTTTCTTTGCGCTCAGCATTACGCGGGTCTTCGATCCAGCGCTGGAAGACGGCAAAATCGCCATCGCGCTGATTCCTGGCGCTAGCGAGCAGGATAGAATAGCGAAGGGCATGTACTGGGCCGTCACTGGGCGCCCAGTCAGAGGCAGACATCCACTCTTGAATATCTTCAGAGGGTGACCTGTAAACGCCAAAGTCAATCCGAAAATCGGCAACACCTGTGATCAGTTCAGCCCGACCGCTAACGGTATCAATGCAGCTGATAACACCGTTTTCCAGATCGTCGTCATTTGGCTCGAATTTAAGAGCAATGTAAGCCAGCTCACTGTTAAGTGGTTTCTCAAATGGATCCGCACTCATCGTTAGCCGGTTGCCCGCGCAGGTCAGCTCACCATCAACGGCAGGATGGTAACGCAAACAAAAACCGACTTCGTCACCACTTTCTAGCTGAGTAACCGCCAGATCGCCAAAGTTGGCACACTCGTCAGACAGGAGATTTTCCGTCGGGAACTTTTCACGTAATGTCGTGCGCTGGTAACTGGCCTTGCCGAGTAGGTCGCTAAGCAGTAGATCAGCAAAACGTGCAGAGTTTAAATTTACAACTTGACTTTGCTGGAAAATATAGGAACGCTTATTATCTATATAAATCTGCGTAATACCCAAAATAAGAATGCTGCTAAGAGCCAGTGCTACTAGCAATTCGATCATCGATAAGCCTAGCTGCCTGCTGCCTGCTGCCTGCTGTCTGCTCATAATTCTATCCTTGTTTGGTAAGTACAAACCGTGCCGTCACTACCATCCATACACTCACCTTCAAGAACCTCCCAAGCCAGCAAGATGCCCATGCTGGAGCCCATGAAGTTTCCGCCTGCACAATCTATTACGCCGTTATCATCAAGCTTGAAGCTGGGGCAAATTTTGATCTGGCCTTTTACTGCATCTGTTGCTCCACCGGGTAGGGTGCTCTCCATCCGCTGTACCCAACAACCTGCGTGTTCGGCTAAGTTTTGCGGGTCGTCGTCACAGCTGTCCTCATCAATCAATAAGCCACCACTGGCGCTGAACAGAGCGGTAGTGTTTCTTAGTCGGTTGTAGTTATCTTCCCAGAATTCATCAGGGTACTGGCGCATAATTTCGATTAGATCATTAGTCAAGGAGGCTGCATTGTTGCGGTTGATTGCATCCTGAGTGTAACGGATGCCTTTGCTTTGTAAGGCAACCATTCCCAGAACTCCTACGGTAGTTAACAGCAGTGCAACCAGTACTTCGATCAGGCTGAATCCTTTATGGCGTCTCATGGTGAACCTCATAGCAACGTACAATTAGTTAGGGCTGTTGCGTTGCGGTTACGCTTGCCTCGAGCATGGCGCTGAGTCAGGCCGCTGGCGCTGATCTCGACAACGTAGCCATTGGTAAAGTCGTTTTCAAAACAAACGCTGAGCTCTCCGGAGGTTGCAGCTGTCCCATTGGCGCGGTATATCAGCGTTGTAGCTATATCCTTGCGCCGCAAAATTGCGCGTGTAGCGTCAATCTCCATTGCACGCTCTGGATTAGCTGCACTCCCTTCTGGGTAAAGGGTTATCTGGTTGTTATTTGTAAAGTTAACGACATAGTTGGTACGTCTAACAGCAGCTTGGCTGCGGGCATATTGCAGAAAGCTCAATAGCTCATCAGCCTTAGCCTGCACCTGGTTGTTACGAATAAACTGCACAAAATTTGGCACTGCAATGGTGGCAACAATGGCCAATAGTGCGATGACTATCATCAGTTCTACGAGGGTAAACCCGCGTGTGCCTTTTAGTCGTAACATGGTGTGCTCCAAACGAATTCGTGATTTGAGCATGCACAAGCGCCAAAGCGCTGTCATTGAGTTGTAGATAACTGGTTTAAACAGCCGGACCGGTGGTCAATCGGTGCAATAAAGTGTGATACATTCGACAATCTAGCGCAGCTGCGAGGCAAGAAGCCAGTCGCTTTATGCTTAAGCTACATTTAGCCAGTCTACTGACTATTAATCGCTACAAGCTGTATGCTTTATTTTAATCTACTATTAAATATACTATAACTTATACAGTTTAATAACATACAGCTTATATGAGCTGGCGCAATAGTGAGTAACCACCGCAACGCTACAATAACCGCCTTTAACTTTATTCCTGCTAGTACTACTACGACCCAAGGTTATAAAAATAATGTCAAAGTTCTTAGGTTTTATTACCCGCAGCTTAGTGAGCTTCCTGCCCAATGAATTGAAGACAAACGAGCTGGGTAAGCTGTTATCACCGCGTCAGCACTCAATGCTATTCAACCAACATCGAGCGACGATGATTGTCAATCGGGTGCGCTTATTTGCCATGCTGTTTGCCATTCTTACGCCGCTATGGGGCATCGTCGATATCCTGGTATTTAGCTCACCACTGTGGATCAAGCTGGCGCTATTACGCTTGGTGGCCAGCGCTGCATTCGCCGCTTTGCTGTTGTATTACCGCCCTACGGGTAGTTTATTTGATGCGTACCGAGCGATGGCAATTCTATTTATTATCCCTACGTTATTTTATATTGCCTCACACTCGTTACTGGCTGACAACCAGCTCAGCAACCTCTCTTCCGCGGTTGCGACAGGTTATGCATTTCTACCCTTTGTATTGATGGCTGGCTTAGCTATTTTCCCTTTGAGCCTTGCAGAAAATACGCTCTTTGCCAGTATTTTATTAGCCGCGCAAGGAGTGGCCGGCTATTTAAACTGGTCAACTGTGAACTGGCCATCTTTTGCAGCTGGTTTTTGGTTATTAGTTTTAATCGCTGGTGTGACCGCTTTAGCCAGTGCCAGTCAATTGGCATTTATGATCGCGTTGGTACGTCAGGCCATTCATGATCCTCTGACCAGTACCTTTTCACGTGATGGCGGTAAAGAAATTCTCAATATCCAGTGGGCAGCAGCGCAGCGCAATCAACACCCATTAGCTCTGGCTTTTATTGATTTGGACCATTTTAAAATGGTCAACGACAGCTTTGGCCATGAAGCCGGTGATCAAGTACTCTGCGCCTTCGCTGTCGAGCTTGGCAAAAGTTTACGCAGCTCTGACAGCCTACTGCGCTGGGGTGGCGAAGAATTTGTAATCATCATGCCCAATACCCGCCTAGAGCAAGCCCAGCTCGCGATGCAGCGCATGCAAAAAAACGGCTTCGGCACCCGTCCCGACGGCACACCACTGACGGCAAGTATTGGTTTAGCGGAATACAGTGAAGACCAAGTACAGACCCCGAAACAACTGTTAGCCTTAGCCGATAAGCGTATGTATCAAGCTAAACAAGCTGGCCGTGATCAAATATGTGCGCAAGGTTAGACGAGTGTTTGCTAACATCAAGCGCATATCAACTTCATGATTTTTCTAGTGCCTCGATAATACCCACTGCTTAATACAAGCTGTACATATTAGGCCTAAGGAAACACTGAATAATTACCTGCGTTGCCAGGACGTTGTTAAAAATCAGCTCAAAATGCTCATTTACTACCTGTAAACTGCGCTTTTTCGCTGATTTTTGCCTAGCCCTGACTGCCTCGCTAACATTATTCAGTGCTTCCCTAAGTCTGAACAACAAAACACAATAGATTCGCGCCGGCGTAAGGGTG